>CBDBJS010000002.1:1387500-3693898 GCA_965206455.1 Longimicrobiales bacterium
CGCGTGTACCTTGATCTGTGGGTGAAGGTCTGGGACGGGTGGCGACGCAAGAAGGAGGGGCTCATGACATTCGGCTACAGCGTGCCCGATGATGTCGCCTGACGGGTTGCGGCGTGCCCGGGCGCTGCTGATCGCGACCCTCGCGGCATGTCTGGCGCCGGGCGGCGCCGGCGGCCAGGAGATAGGCGAGGGTGCTGGCGCGCAGGAGGGAGCTCTCTTCCTGCTGCTGCCGGTCGGTGCGCAGGGAGTGGGGCTGGGGCGGGCCATGACCGCGCTCAGCTCTGAAGAGGGCGCATTCTGGAACCCCGCGGCCCTTGCCGAGATTACCGAACGCCGGGCCCTCGTGTACCGGGGGGATCAGCTGGCGGGCGAAGCCACGGCTGCTACCGTCCTCTTCCCGTGGAACCGGGTTGGCACCTTTGGCGCCTCGTACCTTCTGCTCGACATCGGCGATCAGGACTTGCGGGACGCGTTCGGAGACGTCCTGGGCTCGATTTCGGTGCGCAATCACGTCGGCATCGCCAGCTTCGCGACCTCGTTCCCGGGAAGGATCCACGCAGGGATCAACATGAAGCTGGTTCAGTTCCGGGTGGCGTGCCGGGGCCAATGTCCGGATCTGGAGACCACGAGCTCCGCTTACGCCGTCGATTTCGGTGTGCAGGCCGAGCCGTTCAGCCGGATCCCGCTCCGTTTCGGATGGATGATCGCGCACGCGGGCACGGAGTTTCAGATCCTCAACGAGGAACAGTCCGATCCCCTCCCGACCCGGGTCCGCTTCGCGGTGGCATACGAGGTGCTTCACCGGTTTGTGGAAGACGGACTCATGGACCTGTGGGTCACGGTGGAGACCGAGGACCGCGCCAGGGACCTGGGCTCGCCGTCTCTGTACATAGGTCTGAACTTCTCGGCCGCGGACCTCTTCTTCGTGCGTACGGGTTACGTCGGCGGGCAGCTCGATCAGACCGACGGCGCCGCGGTCGGCGTCGGGTTTCGCCTCGACCGTTTCGATCTCAACCTGGCGAAGTCCCTGACCCCCTCGATGGTGACGGGCGAGAGCCAGCCGATTCACGTGACGCTCGGCGTGCAGTTCTAGAGGCTCGTGGTGAAGCCCCGCATCGCACCGGGAGCGGCGAGGCACCGGGCCCCGGGGGCGCTCCAAAGGTGGAGCGGCATGGCTCTATGCCCGGGCGTCATGCTGGTCGCCGCGGTGGTGGCGGGCACGTCTCCGGGGGAGCTCATGGCGCGGCAGCAGCAGAGGCTGCATTCCACCTCGGCGCTGCTCTTCGGCCAGTCGCCCCGATCGGCGCTGCTCTTCCGCGTGGCGGAGGGGCCGGACCAGGCGGCGACCACGGTGACCCTCGCCGCCGAGCCGCAACGGTCGGGGCGACCCGGCCAGGGCGAGGCGTTCCTTTCCTCGCTGGTGCTCCCCGGGTTCGGCCAGTACCGGCTCGGTACCCGCCGATGGGTGGCCTATGCCGGGCTGGAAGCGCTCTCGGCCTTCCTCTATCTGGACAACCGGGCGGAAGCGAGAGATCTCAGAGCCGGGTACCGTGATTTCGCGTGGGCGGAGGCGCGCGCCGGTTTGAGCGGTGAGCCACGCCGGGACGGCGATTTCATCTACTACGAGGCCCTCTCGAAGTGGCGGGCATCGGGAGCCTGGGACGCGGATCCCAACCGTGCCGGCGTACAGCCCGCAGGGGACCCGTCCACGTACAACGGTTCGGTTTGGGCACGGGCGGTGGAGATCTTCGCCATCGATCCCGCCGCGCCCGACGAATCTCCGGGCTTCGGTCGCGCGCTGGACTACTACCTGGAGAACGGGTACGGCCCTGCTTTCCTGTGGGCGTGGCGCGAGGATTCCGGCGACCGGACCCGTTTCGGGGGATTGATCACCAGCAGCGACGAGCGTTTCAAGGACGCTCGCCGAGCGCTCGGGATCCTCGTTGCAAACCACATTCTGAGCGCACTCGACGGACTGGTCACCGCGCGTCTGGAGGTCCTGCCCGGCACCGGGGCCGTTGGCCTCAACCTGTCGGTATCGACTCCGGGGGACTCCACGAGGCGCTGACCCTTTCTTATGTTTTGGAGGGGGCCGAAAAATCTCCCCCCTTCTCGTCCCAGTTCCTCCCAGGCACGGCGCCGGTGAATTCCAATGGCTACAACGCAAGACAAATCCCAGCGGCTTCGCGCCGTCCTTACGGGCATCGAGGAACTTCGGGGGTATCTTTGACATCGCGGCGCGCGGCGAGCGGATCGCGGCACTCGATGAGGAGATGTCCAGCCAGGGCTTCTGGGACGACCAGGAGGGAGCGCGGCGGGTCATCGGTGAAGCAAACCGGCTCAAGGGTTGGGTGGAGCCGTGGAGATCGCTTCGTGCCAGGGGCGACGACCTCCGTGAACTGGGCGAGCTTCTCGACGAGGAGAATGACGCCGACCTGGAAGAGGAGTGGCGACAGGAAATCAGCGCAGTGGAGCACGATCTCGCCCGCCTGGAAGTCAGAACGATGCTTCAGGGTGACGACGATCATCGCGAGGCCATGCTGACCATCCACCCCGGGGCCGGGGGACTCGAATCCCAGGACTGGGCCGAAATGCTCTCGCGAATGTACATGCGCTGGGCCGAGAGGCGCGGATACGTGATCAAGGTGCTGGACCTCCAGCCGGCCGAGGAAGCCGGTATCAAGAGCGTCACCCTGGAGGTTGCCGGAGACCATGCGTACGGGTACCTCAGAGCGGAAAAGGGAGTGCACCGGCTGGTGCGCATTTCGCCCTTCGACTCCCAGTCGCGGCGGCACACCTCTTTCGCGTCGGTCTTCGTCTACCCGGTTCTCGACGACGAGATCGCGATCGAGATCGATGAGTCCGATCTCCGGGTCGACACCTTTCGGGCCTCGGGCGCCGGCGGGCAGCACGTCAACAAGACGGACTCGGCGGTCCGGATCACGCACCAGCCGACGGGGATCGTGGTTTCCTGCCAGCAGGAGCGTTCCCAGCACAAGAACCGCTCGACCGCGATGAAGATGCTCAAGGCGGCGTTGTACCAGAGGGCCCGCGAAGAGAAGGAACGGGAGAAGCAGGCGCTCGAGTCCTCCAAGCCCGAAAACGCGTGGGGGAACCAGATCCGTTCCTACGTGTTCGCGCCGTACACGATGGTCAACGACCACCGGACCGAATTGAAGAAGGGGGACGTGAGCGCGGTGATGGACGGAGCTCTGGACCCCTTCATCGAAGCCTACCTGAAGAAATTCGGCGCGGCACTGGTCGCCTGATGGGACAGAGGAGCGACGACCTCTCGCGGGTCATGAAGGCGCGGCAGACCAAGCTGGCGGCGCTGGAGGAGCAGGGGATCGCGCCCTTTGCCTACTCTTTCGACGTAACCCGGCACGCGGCTCCGTCCGTGACCGCGTTCGAAGAGATGGAGGCCGCGGACGAGCTCGGTGACGGCCACGGTCCGGCCGGCCGCTGGGCAGGCCGGCTGGTGGGTTTCAGGTCGCACGGCCGCAGCGCCTTCGCCGACATGGAGGACCACACCGGCCGGGTTCAGGTCTATCTCAAACGGAATGTGATCGGAGCGGACGCCTTTTCGGTTCTGGACCTTCTGGACCTGGGCGACTGGATCGGGGTCGAGGGCAGCCTCTTCCGCACCCGCATGGGCCAGGTCACGGTGCACGCAACGGGCTACCGTCTCCTGAGCAAGTCGCTTCGTCCTCTCCCTCTGGGCAAGGTCGAAGTCGACGGCGAGACCGGCGGGACCACGACCTATTCGGGCTTTGCCGACCGTGAGTCGCGCTACCGCCAACGCTACGCCGACCTCGCCGTCAATCCGCGGGTGCGGGACGTCTTTCGCATGCGAACGCGGATCATCTCCACCGCCAGGAGGTTTCTGGACGGCCTCGGCTTCGTGGAGGTCGAGACCCCGGTCCTTCAGCCACTCTACGGGGGCGCGTCGGCACGCCCGTTCACGACCCGCCACCTGGCGCTGGACCGGGTCCTCTACCTCCGCATCGCCGACGAGTTGTACCTGAAGCGGCTCATCGTGGGAGGCATGGACCGCGTCTACGAAATCTCCAAGGACTTCCGCAACGAGGGGATCGACCGCTTCCACAACCCCGAGTTCACGATGCTGGAGTTCTACCAGGCCTTTGCCGACTACGAAGACATGATGGAGTTGGTGGAGCGTCTCATGGTTGCGTTGGCGGAGACGGCGAGCGGCGGCTCGAGGGTTTCCTACCAGGGCACCGAAATCGCCTTCGAGCCCCCCTTCGCCCGGCTGCCCTTTGTCGATAGCCTTCGGGACGCCCTGGGCGCCGACCCCATGCAGGCACCGCTGGAGGAGCTCCGGTCACGCGCCGAGGCCCTGGGTGCCGACGACATCGAGGGCGCCGGACGGGGCAAGCTGCTGGACAAGCTGTTCGGAGAGCTGGTCCAACCCCGCCTCGTGCAACCCACCTTCGTTACCGACCATCCAAGGGAGTTGAGTCCGCTGGCCAAGCCGAAGCGCGGGGCCGCGCACCTGTCGGAGAGGTTCGAACTCATCGTCGCCGGCGAGGAGCTGGCCAACGCATTCAGCGAGATGAACGACCCGATCGCCCAACGGGCTCGTCTTGAAGACCAGGCGGCCCTGCGGGCAGCCGGAGACACGGAGGCGCAGGTGGTGGACGAAGACTACATCCGGGCGCTGGAGTACGGACTGCCCCCGACCGGCGGCGTCGGGATCGGGATCGACCGTGTGGTGATGATGTTGACCGACCAGGCATCGATCCGGGACGTGATCCTCTTTCCCACGCTACGGGAGGAGAAATGATGGGGCGGGGAAGGTGAAGTCGCGGACCTGGCTGGCATGGTTTCTTGCGCGCCGGTATCTGGCATCCCGAAAGGGGGGCCGGTTCCTCTCGTTCATCACCTGGGTTTCGCTCGGCGGCGTCACGGTCGGCGTGACCGCCCTGATCGTCGTAATCGGGGTGATGACGGGCATGCAGAACGAACTCCGCGAGAAGATCATGGGCTCCTACCCGCACGTGATGGTTCGCCAGGCCGGCGCTTCGCTGCAGATCGAGAACTGGGAGCGGGTGGTGGAAAAGGTGGAGGCTGTCGACGGCGTGATCTCGGCGTCGCCCGCGGGGTTCACGCGGGTGGGAATCCTCCGGCCCGACTACATGGAGGTCCTGGAGCTCTTCGGCGTGGATCTCGACGGGGACGGCATCCCGGTTACGGCGATGGAGGACAGCCTGAGAGGTGGCCACTATTCCCTCGAACGGGCCCCGGGGGGACTGACACCTGTGGTGCTGGGCATCGGAATCGCCACGCGCATGAGCCTGCTCGTGGGCGACACGGTCACGGTGATCCCCTTCGAGAACCTGGGCCTGAGCCCGAACGGGGACCTGGTGCCACGCTACGAAGAATGGGTAGTGTCGGGGATCTTCTCCACAGGTCACTACGACTTCGATCACCGAAACGGCTACGCCTCCCTGGACGATGTTCAGGACCTTCTGGATCTGGACAAGGGCACCGCCGCGTTCGTGGGAGCGCGGACCGAGGACCCGTGGACCGCCGACGCCGTGGCCGCATCGGTGCAGGAAGCGCTCGGGGGCTGGCCGTATGTGGTCGACCCGTGGACCCGGACCAACCGGCAGCTGTTTTCGGCGCTGAAGCTCGAGAAGCTGGCGATGGGGATCATCGTGTCCCTGATTGTTTTCGTTGCGGCATTCAACATCGTGAGCACCCTGGTGATGGTCGTGGTCAACCGCACGAAGGAAATCGGGATCCTCAAGGCCATGGGCCTCACCCGGAAGGACACGCTGCGGGCGTTCATGCTTCAGGGCCTCTGGATCGGGGTCCTCGGCACGGCGGTGGGACTCGTGCTGGGGCTCGTGCTGGCCGTCCTGATCGAACGGTACGGCCTGATTCCCATTCCTCCCGACGTCTACTTCGTGGACCGGCTGCCGGTGTCGCTGTCTCCCTGGGATGTCGTGTGGATCGCGGGGGTGGCGCTGCTCATCTCGGCGCTGGCGACCATCTACCCCGCCAGACAGGCTTCGAGTCTCGAGCCGGTCGAGGCGATCCGTCATGATTGACCACAGCGGGGGTGCGCCGCCTCTCGTGGCCAGGAAGTTGCGCCGGAGCTATCCCGGCGTCTCGGGGCCGGAACTCCACATCCTCAGGGGGGTGGATCTCTCTGTCGAGTGGGGCGAGGCCGTGGCCATCGTGGGAGCGAGCGGGTCGGGGAAGTCGACCCTTCTCCACCTGCTCGGTGCGCTCGACAGGGCTTCCGGGGGGTCCGTGCATGTCGGAGGGGCAGACATCGCGACGTTGTCCGAAGAGGAGGCCGCGGAGCTGAGAAACCGCCGCATCGGCTTCGTCTTCCAGTTCCACCACCTGCTGCGTGACTTCACCGCTCTCGAGAACGTCATGATGCCGGCTCTGATCCGCGGAGACGGGACCGCGGTGGCCCGGACGAGGGCGACGAAACTGCTCGACCAGGTCGGACTCGGAGGGCGGTTGAGCCACAAGCCGCGGAAGCTGTCCGGGGGAGAGCAGCAGAGGGTTGCGGTCGCGCGTGCTCTCGTCAACGACCCTGTCATGGTCCTCGCGGACGAGCCGACGGGTGACCTGGACACGGCCACCAGCGAAGATGTTCAGGACATTCTATTCGAGATGAAGGAGCGGCACGGAGTTGCGCTCGTGGTCGTAACCCACAACCGTGAACTGGCGGGGAAGGCGGAAAAGGTCCTCAGGCTGAGGAAGGGGGTGCTGGAAAATGTCTGAGCCGAGCAGGACTTGCGAGGCCCCGGGCTGCGAACGCCCGGCCACCGTGCACCTGACACAGATCGTGGACAACAAGAGTTCGGTCCACTATCTGTGCGTCCCGTGCGCGGAAGCCAAGGGAATCAGTCCCATGGCCCCCGCGAACGTCGATGTCTCCGACTTCCTGTCGCACCTCGGCCATTCGACCCCTGTCCCGCGCGAGAGCGTCAGCGACCCCTGTACCTTCTGCGGGCTGACCTTCGACACCTTCAAGGAGAGCGGCCGTTTGGGCTGCCCCCACTGCTATACTTCGTTCGAAACCGGCCTTCGCCGCCTGCTGAACCGAATCCACGGGGCCACCAGGCATGTCGGCAAGGTGTACCTGCCTCCCGATCCCGCGGCAGCCGATCTGGGCCGGCGGCTCGACGGCCTGCGAAGGCGGCTACGCCGGGCCGTGGAGACGGAGAACTTTGAAAGGGCGGCAGTGCTGCGCGACGAGATTGTCTCAATCGAGCCGGCCGGCAAACGATGAGCAGCTTCGACGTCCCCGACCTGGGCATGTTCTGGCTGGACGAGGGCGGCCCCTGCGCGGATGTCGTCCTTTCCACCCGGGTCCGCCTCGCACGGAACCTGCAGGGCTATCCATTCGTGTCCAGAGCCGGGCCCGACGAGCGGGAAGCAATCTTCGATGCCGTGCGACGCGTGGCCCGCGCGAGCGAGTTGACGCGTGACTGTGCGTGCATTCGCATGGCGAAACTCGACCCGCACGCACGGCGCATCTTCCTGGAACGGCGTCTGGTTTCAGGCGATCTGGTCGGCGAGGGCAGGCCTGGTCCTCATGAGGCGGCGGCCGTGATCACGGTGTTTCATGAACCGATCAGCATCATGGTCAACGAAGAGGACCACCTGCGGCTTCAGAGCCTGGCTTCGGGGCTTTGCATCGCCGAAGCGTGGAGCCTCGTGGACAGGCTGGACGAAGCGATCGGAAGGGACCTCCTCCTGGCGTTTCACCCCGAATTCGGCTACCTGACATCGTGCCCCACCAACACGGGCACGGGGTTGAGGGCGTCCGTGCTTGTCCACCTGCCGGGCCTGGTTCTGACCAAGGAGATCGACAGGGTCCTTCAGGGCCTCGCCCAGATGGGCCTGACCTACCGGGGCCTTTACGGCGAGGGGTCGGATGTGGTAGGCAACTTCTTCCAGATCTCCAACCAGACCACCCTCGGCAAGAGCGAGGAAGACCTGGTGGAACACCTGGTGCGCATGGTCGACACAGTGATCCAGACGGAGGCCCGGGCGCGCCACACACTGATGCGAGATGCCGGACCGAGCACCGAGAATCTGATCTGGCGGGCATACGGGCTGCTGCGGTACGCCCGGCTCCTGACCTACAAGGACCTGATGGAGCTGCTTTCGGGGGTGCGCCTGGGGGTTTCCCTGAAACTTCTCCCCGGCCCGCCGGTATACACTCTCAACAGGATGATGATCTTCTCGCAGGCTGCCCACCTGGACCAGGCGGCAGGTCGCGAGCTTTCGAGGCCGGAACGACAGGCTCACCGAGCCGCGTACATCCGACAGGTCCTGAGTGACGGGAACGAGCCCCCCACTTCCGATCCCGGGGGTTGACGGTGATTTTACTAGAGGGAATCGCATGCGGGGTCGCCGCCAACGAGCCTACGGAGGATTTGCGACGATGAACTACAGACGATGAACTACAACTTTACGGAAAGAGTCCGGAAGGTTCTGTCGATGGCCCGGCAGGAGGCGATTCGCCTCCAGCACGACTATGTGGGCACGGAACACATCCTTCTGGGCCTCATTCGCGAGGGGGAGGGTGTGGCGGCCCATGTGCTCGGCAATCTGAGCGTGGATCTCGACCGGATCCACGAGCGTGTAGAGGAGTCGGTGCGCAAGGGCAAGGCGACGATCGCGCTCGGCGAGTTGCCGTACACCTCTCCGGCGAAGAAGGTGCTGGAGTTCGCCATGGCGGAGGCCCGTGAACTCAACCACTCCTATGTGGGCACCGAGCACCTTCTTCTGGGGCTCCTCCGGGAGAGCAAGGGCATCGCCGCTCAGGTGCTGAACTCGTTGGGCGTAAGCATCGAGGAGGCACGCGCCGAGACCCTCAAGGTTCTGGGCTCGGATGTGAGTTCGGCGAGCCCGTCCGCGCCGGCCGGAGGGAGTCCTGCCGCTCCAGTACCCGGACCGGGACCCGCCCGTGGAGAAAAGAAATCGAAAACACCCGCGCTCGATCACTTCTGCCGGGACCTGACCGGGCTCGCCTGCAAGGGTGAACTGGACCCGACGATCGGCCGCGTGTCCGAGATCGAACGCCTGATCGAGATCCTGTGCCGGAGAAAGAAGAACAACCCGGTCCTGATCGGGGAACCGGGGGTGGGGAAGACCGCCATCGTGGAAGGGCTTGCCCAGCTCATCGCCCGCGGCGACGTCACCGAAAGCCTCAAGGACCACCGGGTACTCGCCCTGGACATGGCTGCCGTGATCGCCGGGACGAAGTACCGGGGGCAATTCGAAGAGCGCCTCAAGGCGGTGATGAACGAGATTTCCACGAATCGCAATGTGGTTCTGTTCATCGACGAGCTGCACACGCTGGTGGGTGCGGGGGCCGCCGAGGGTGCGATCGACGCTTCGAACATGCTCAAGCCGGCGCTGGCGCGGGGAGAGCTCCAGTGTATCGGGGCGTCGACCCTCAATGAATACCGCAAGTACGTGGAGAAGGACGGCGCGCTTGAACGCCGCTTCCAGCCCGTGATCGTGGATCCGCCCACCGTGGACGAGACGATTGCGATCCTGGCGGGGTTGCGTGGCCACTACGAAGACCATCACAAGATCACCATCACCGATGAAGCGCTGGCCCACGCGTCCCGATTGGCCGACAGGTACATCACGGACCGCTTCCTCCCCGACAAGGCCATCGACGTGATCGACGAAGCCGGGGCACGGGCGCGGATCGCCAGTCAGGTGCCCCCGCCCGAGGTGGAAACGCTCAAGACGAAGTTGTCGGAAGTCGCGGAGCGCAAGGAAGGCGCGATCCGCGACCAGGACTTCGAGCGTGCGGCTCAGCTGCGGGACGAGGAGCGCGAACTGCAGCAGCGGATTCGCGAAGAGAAGGAGGCTTGGGCGGAGGAGCGGAGGCGCTTCCGGCCCGAGATCACCGTCGAGGACGTTTCCTTCATCGTGAGCCGCTGGACGGGAGTCCCGGTCACCCGGATCCGTGACGAGGAGACCGCGCGGCTGGTCAACATGGAGGAGGAGCTTCACAAGCGGGTCGTGGGGCAGCACGACGCCATCACGTCGATCTCGCGGGCCATCCGCCGGAGCCGTGCCGGACTGAAAGACCCGAACCGGCCGATCGGATCCTTCATCTTCTCCGGACCCACCGGGGTGGGGAAGACCGAACTTGCGCGCACGCTGGCCGAATTCCTCTTCGCCGACCGGGAAGCGCTGATCCGCGTGGATATGAGCGAGTACATGGAACGCTTTTCCGTGTCCCGCCTGATCGGCGCCCCCCCCGGGTACGTGGGGTACGACGACTCGGGAGCGCTCACCAAGGCCGTTCGCCGCCGCCCCTACTCCGTCGTGCTTCTCGACGAGATCGAGAAGGCTCACCCGGACGTGTTCAACATTCTTCTCCAGGTTCTGGACGAGGGCCACCTCACCGACAACTACGGCCGGGTGATCGACTTCAAGAACACGGTCCTGATCATGACGTCGAACCTCGGTGCGCGGAACATCGCCAAGAGCGGCCTGGGTTTTCAGGCCGCGGATTCCAGATCCAGCTACAAGGTGATGCACGACACGGTCAAGGGCGAAATCAACCGCGCCTTCAATCCGGAGTTCCTCAACCGGGTCGACGACACGATCGTCTTCCACCCGTTGAGCAGGGAGGAGCTCGGTCAGATCGTCCACATACTTCTGGGTGACCTCGAGGTCCGCCTTGCCCAGGGAGAGATGTCGCTCCGCCTCACCGACCAGGCGATCGACTTCCTGGTGGCGCGCGGCTACGACGCGAGGTACGGGGCGCGACCACTGAAGAGAGCGATCAGACGCTTTCTCGAAGACCCCCTGTCGGAGAAGATCCTGATGGCGGAGTTCAGACCGGGGGACGAGATCGAAGCGGACCTGAACGAAGACGGAGAGGCGCTGTCCATGGCGGCGGCCTCCCCCACCAAGACATGATGCCGAAACCACTCTGCGGATTCCGAAGCGGCGGCCTGGCGGCACTCGCCGCCGCCGTCCTGGTGGCGGCAGCACCGTCCGCGGCCCGGGCGCAAGCCCCCGGGGGCCAGGGCCAGCGTGTGCGCGTCGACTCGCTGGTCGCGCGCGGGGTCGTGCGTCTTGCGGCCGCTGATGTCATCGGTGTTTCGGGGATCCGACCCGGAACGCTCAACAGCTGGATCGACATACAACGGGCGATCAAGAACCTGTGGGCCACGGGGCAGTACGACAACGTGACGGTCCATCTGGACGAGTCCACAGGCAGAAACATCCTTATTGTGGAGGTCGAGGAGCGACCCATCACCAGACTGGTGCGCATCACGGGCCTTCAGTCGGTTTCCGAGAAGGATGTCATCGACGAGTCCGGGCTGGAAGAGAACATCCCGCTGTCGTGGAACGGAGTGACCAGGGCACAGGACTTCATCCGCGAGGAGCTGAGGCGCCGTGGTGTGCCATTCGCGCGCATCGAGCAGCGAGTGGAGCCCGTGCCGGGCGACGAGGGCCGGGTGGACATCGTCCTGGAGGTGGACGAGGGACAGCGGGTGACCATCGCCCAGGTCCGGTTCGTCGGGAACGAACACTTTTCCGGCGAGGACCTCCGCGGGGCAATGAGCACCAAGCCCGAGAGCTTTTTCTGGTTCCGCGGCGGGGACTACGACGATGTCGAGTTCGAGCGCGACCTGATCGAGTCACTCCCCGGTCACTATATGCAGGCCGGTTTCCTGGACTTCAGAGTTGTCGGGGACACTTTGATCGTGGATCCCTTCACCGGGAAGGCGCGGATCGAACTGCGGGTGGACGAGGGGCCCCAATATCGTGTGGCCGGGTTCACCATCGACGGAAACAGCGCCTTCGAGACGGATGACCTGGAGGCCTACTACGCGGACGACTCCGGAGGAATCTTCTCGATGCTCGGCTTCGGCGGAGACGACGACGAGGACGCAGGACGGATCTTCGACATCGTCGGGTTCGAGGAGGCGGCCGGAAGCGTCCGGCAACTCTACACCAACGAGGGCTACCTCTACGCGCAGGTCGATCCGTACTGGGAGCGGACCGGCGAGGAAGTCGACGGATACCCCACGGTGCGTGCCGGGTGGCGGATCCAGGAACAGTCGCAGGCCTATGTCAACCGGATCATCATCTCCGGCAACGACCGCACCTACGACCGCATTATCCGGGAGAAGATCTTTCTGCTGCCCGGAGACGTCTACAGCGAGGCACGACTGATCCAGTCATTCCAGAACATTCAGTCCCTGGGGTTCTTCGAGGCCCCGATGCCCGCGCCGAGCATTCAGCCGGACGAGCAGACGGGTGACGTGGACATCGTGTTCAACGTGACCGAGAAGAACACCGGCTCGGTGCAGTTCGGCACAGCAGTCGGGGGCGGCGTGGGGCTTTCCGGGTTCCTGGGATACGATCAGCCCAACCTCCTGGGCCAGGCGAAAGCCGGGAGCATCCGCTGGGACTTCGGGCGCTACATCAACAGCGCGACCCTCAGCATCACCGACCCGGCCCTGTTCCAGTCGACGATCAGCGGCTCGCTGTCACTCTTCAATTCAACCGACCGGTTCTACCAGTTCGCGACCGGCCGCAGGCGGAGGATGGGCTTTACGACTCGCTTCGGGGTCCCGTTCCCCGGCTCTCTGAGAACCCGGGTCTTTTTCGGATACTCCCTGTCTCGTACCAGCTATGAATCCTTCCGGAGCTCCGACGACCGGTCGCTGTTCGGACTCCCCCCCGGCACCCTGAGCTCGTTTTCGCTGGGGGTCACCCGGCAGACGCTGAACCATCCGCTGTTCCCCACCTCCGGGTCGATGCAGACGTGGAATGTGGAGCTGAACGGCGGGCCCCTGGGTGGTGCGGGGGACTTCATCAAGCACACGGGCCAGGCCCAGTGGATGATCCCCATCGGTGGTCTGGGCGGGAGCGGTCCGGGCGGTGGTGGCGTACAGTTCGCCCTCGGCCTCAGCCTGCGGGGGGGCGCCCTCTTCGGAGACGCGTCACGCTTCCCCTTCGAATCGTTCTGGATGGGGGGAGTGCAGTTCGGACAGCCGCTCAGGGGCTACGACGAGACGACCATCACACCCCTGGGCTACCACCCCGAGCGGGGCGGGGATATCGCGCAGATCGACCGCCTTGGGAATGCCTATTTCTCCGCCACGGCGGAGTACAAGGCGGTCATCAGCTCCAATATCGGAATCTCGGCCTTCTACGACGCGGGGAATCTGTGGAACCGCCCGGGCGACATCAATACATCCAGGCTCTACCGTGGCGCGGGCTTCGGGGTTCAGCTGGTGACTCCATTCGGTCCCATCGGTCTGGACTACGCATACGGCTTCGACAAGCCCGAACCGGGGTGGCAGCTACACTTCAAGATGGGCCCGCAATTCTAGATTATCGTACCAACGCAATTCCATGGCGGTATCACGAGCGGCCGGAACCTGCGCGAGGCAGGGGCGGCCGGCATCCGAAATCTCATCGGAGGAGTCAAGAGTAATGAGTGTTTCCCGGTTGGGAATGGCCACAGCTTTGCTGTCGCTGGCAGTGAGCCCCCTCGGCGCCCAGGTGGCCAGGATTGGATATATCAACTCCGAGACGGTTCTGGCGGAGTACCCACCGGCGCAGGAGGCCCGGCAGGCGCTGCAGGCAACCCTGGCAGGCTATGACGCGGAGCTGCAGCAACTCCAGGCCGGCTTTGAGCAAGCGGTCGAGGAGTACCAGCAGCAGCAGTTGACCATGACCACCGAGGCCAGACAGGCCCGTGAGCAGGAACTGGGGGCCAGCCAGATCGCGGTCCAGCGACGGACCCAGGAGCTCAACACCCAGGCGGGGCAGCGCCAGGCCGAGGTGTTTCAGCCGATCATGGAGGCGATCACAGCCGTTCTCGAGGAGATCCGGGTGGAGGGCAACTACGCACTGATCCTGGATACGGCCTCCCAGGCGATACTTGCGGCGGACCCGGCGCTGGATTTGACGCAGGAGGTCCTTACCCGGCTACAGGCCACGAACAGCGATCGCCAGGGGTCCCGGGGACAGGGAGCGCCGTGAGGCTCCTCGTGTGCCCCTGTGACGATCGGGCTGTGTGGGGGAGCGTGAGTGGGTGAGCGAGGCCCGCTGACGCTGGCGCGAGCTGCGCGGAAGACGGGCGGCAAGGTTGTCGGAAACGGGAACGTGGCATTTCGGCGGATCTCGCCGGTCCACGACGCCGGCCCGGACGATCTGGCGCTCCTTGCCGACCGCCGCTACGCGGCCGATCTGCCTGGTTGCACCGGATGCGCGCTGCTCGTTTCCGAAACACTGAGCCATCTGACGGGTGGCCCCTCCGATCGTCTGGTGGTGGACGATCCCCATGCGGCGCTTATCCGTCTCCTGCCCCTCCTGCACGGGCAGCACGCGCCCGAGCCGGGCGTACATCCGGCGGCGGTGGTCCATGACTCGGTGTCGGTGCCGGAGTGCGCCACAATCGGTGCCAACACCGTGATCGGAGCGGGGGTGACCCTGGGTTCAGGCGTGCGGATCGGGGCGAACTGCGTCCTCGGGGATGGTGTTTCGGTAGGGAATGCAACAGAGTTGCTCCCGAATGTCACCGTTTACCCCGGCTCCGTCCTCGGGGAGCGGGTGATCGTTCACTCCGGGACCCGGGTCGGAGTCGACGGCTTCGGGTACGTCTCCGGGGGCGGCATCCACACCCGGATCCCCCAGGTGGGGGGGTGCGTGATCGAGGATGACGTCGAGATCGGCGCGAACTGCACCATCGACCGGGGCTCGATCGGGCGTACCGTGATCGGTGCCGGGTCGAAGCTCGACAATCTGGTCCACATCGCCCACAACGTGCACATCGGCCCCCGGTCGATGCTGGTCGCCCAGGTCGGCGTCGCCGGGTCGACCCGGACGGGTGAAGGTGTGGCCATGGGGGGACAGGCGGGGCTGGCGGGGCATCTGAAGATCGGTGCCGGAGCCCGGATCGGAGCACAGGCGGGCGTCATCGGCGATGTGGGTCCGGGAGAGGTCGTGTCGGGATACCCGGCCAGGGACCACAGGACCTACCTTAAGGCCATGGCTTGGGTCATGCGATTCCCGGAGGTGGTCAAGCGCGTGGACCGGCTTGAACGTCGGCTTGCAAAAGGGGATGCCCGCTGATGGCTCGCAACAGTCAGCACACGATCGCCGGCAGTGTCGAACTCCATGGGATCGGGGTGCACTCCGGCAGGGAAGCCGCGGTGACCATCAGGCCCGCACCCGAGGATTCGGGCATTGTTTTCGTGCGCACCGACCTGGCCGACCCGGTCCGGATCCCGGCACGCCTGGAGTACGTCACCAAAACGGAACTGGGCACGTGCCTCGGCACCGGGAACGTGGAAATCCGGACGGTCGAGCATCTGCTGGCGGCGCTTTCGGCCCTGGAGGTCGACAACGCGCTCCTGGAGTTGAATGGCCCGGAAGTCCCGATTCTGGACGGCAGCTTCGCGCCCTACTTTGACGCCGTGGGAGGGGCAGGGCGACGCTCCCAGTCGGCGGAAGCGACCATCATCGTGGTCTCGGAGGCGATCACCGTCGAGGACGGCTGTGGCGCGTCCTACGTGGCGGTGCCCCACGACGGGTTTCGCGTGTCGGCGACGATCGATTTCTCGGACGGGGCGATCGGCCGGCAGCACGGCGCGTACGGGATCGACAGGGAGGGATTCGGGCGCGACCTGGCGGCGGCGCGCACCTTCGGGTTCTCGGCCGATGCAGAAGCTCTGCACGCGCGCGGACTGGCCCTTGGGGCCTCCCTGGAAAACACGGTGTTGCTGGACGGGGAGCGCGTGCTGAACGGGTCGCTGCGATACCCGGACGAGTTCGTGCGCCACAAGGCCGGCGACCTGGTTGGCGACCTTGCCCTCCTGGGCGGGAGACTGCGGGGACACATCGTCGCGGAGCGACCGAGCCACGGGGGGAATGTCGCGCTGGCACGCGCGATCCGCGACGCGCACGACTCGGTGCGGAGGGCCGCCAACATCGATGTGAAGCGCATCCTTGACAGCCTGCCGCACCGCTACCCGATGCTCCTGGTGGACCGCATCGTCGAGTTCGAGCCGGGCAAGCGCATCGTCGGGCTCAAGAACGTGACCATCAACGAACCGTTCTTCCCCGGACACTTCCCGGATCATCCCATCATGCCCGGGGTTCTAATTGTGGAAGCGATGGGTCAGGTGGGGGGCCTTCTCCTGATGGAGGCCGTAGAGGAACCGGACGACAAGGTGGTGTACTTCATGTCGCTCGACAATGTGAAGTGGCGGCGGCCGGTGATTCCCGGTGACCAGATCCTCTTTGAAGTGGAGATGACCAATTTCCGGCGAAATGTCTGCAAGATGAGGGGGAAGGGTACCGTGGACGGCAAGGTCGTGGCAGAGGCCGATATGATGGCCAGGATCGTGGACCGATGAAGGGTGCCGCCACGGATCACGCAACGGCCACGGTTCATGAGACCGCAATCGTCGATCCGCGGGCAGAGCTGGGGCCCGGGGTCGTGGTCGGCCCCTTCGCCATCGTTGGCCCCGCGGTCGTGGTGGGTGCCAATACGCGAATCGGTCCCCGGGTTCTGATCGAGAAAGACACGATGATCGGGACCGACTGCCGGATCGCGAACGGTGCAGTTCTGGGGACGGACCCTCAGGATCTCAAGTACGAAGGAGAGCGCACCTTGCTCGAAGTCGGAGACCGGACCGTGATCCGGGAATTCGCGACGTTGAACAGGGGGACCGCCGCTTCCGGACGAACCGTTGTGGGCTCGGACTGCCTGCTCATGGCCTACTGCCACATCGCCCACGACTGTGAACTCGGGAACCACGTGATCATATCCAACGCGACCAACATGGCCGGCCATGTCACGATCGAGGACTGGGCGATCGTCAGCGGACTGGTCGCGATTCATCAATTCGTTCGCATTGGTGCACACGCATTCGTCGGCGGAGGCTCCCGGGTCCCCCAGGACGTGCCGCCGTACTGCCGCGTGGTCGGGAACCCGTCTCCCAAGCTGTACGGGCTCAACACGGTGGGCCTTGAGCGCAGGGGATTGTCGCGGGAGGTCCGCCGCCGCCTGAGGAAGGCCTACCGCATCCTCTTCCAGTCCGATCTGAACCTGTCCCGCGCGGTTTCCCGGGTCGAGGCGGAGGAGGATCTCCTCTGTCCGGAGGTGGGTTACTTCCTTGACTTCATTCGCAACAGCACGCGTGGCGTCATCTTCTGATTTCCGTGACGCCGTGGGGCGTCCTGGCATCGGCATCGTTGGCGTAGGGTCGCTGGGACGGCACCACGCGCGTATCGTCCGGGATCTGGAAGGGGTGTGCTGCACGGGCATCTTCGACATCGACCGGAACAGAAGCGCCACCGTCGGAGAGGAGTACGGCGTCCGCGTGAGCCCCTCCCTCGCGGAACTGCTGGACACCAGCGGTGGCGTGGTGATCGCTGTCCCCACCACCGCTCACGAAGAGGTCGCGCTGCAAGCGATCGCGGCGGGACTACACGTCTTCGTCGAGAAGCCCATGGCCCCCGACACCGCGGCGGCCGACAGGATGATCCAGGCCGCTACAGCGCGCGGCGTGCTCATGCAGGTAGGGCATGTGGAGCGATTCAACCCGGCGTTGGTGGCCGCCAGACCTCACCTGGATCGTCCCCTCTTCGTGGAATCGCACCGCCTGGCGCCGTTTACTCCCCGGTCTCTTGACGTCGCCGTGGTGCTGGACCTCATGATTCACGACGTGGACCTGCTCTGCAGTCTGATCGGACGGCCGGTGGTCGACATGGCCGCGGCGGGGGTGGCCGTACTGTCGCGCAATGTGGACATTGCCAACGCCCGGCTCGAATTCGAAGGAGGAGCTGTCGCGAATCTGACCGCGAGCCGGGTCTCGGTGGGCCGGGTCCGGAAGTTGCGGGTCTGGCAGCGCTCGGGGTACCTGTCGTTGGACCTGGCAGCCGGCCGCGGCGAATTCTACCGTGTCAAGGACGGTGTCTCGGTGCTGGACGGGCCGTCGCTGCCCGACGGGGTTCCTTCGCTGGCGGGATTGGCGTCCATCGTGGAGCGGATTCCCATCGTTGGCGACGGCGCGGAGCCCCTGGCTTCCGAATTGGCGTCCTTCCGCGACGCGATGGCGGGACTGGCGCCGCCTCCCGTGACAGGCGAGGATGGACGCCGGGCCTTGGAGCTCGCATTGGCAATCCAACAGCAGATAGAGGATCATGTCGCTCATACGCGTGCGTCGGCGTCGTAAGCGCGAGTGGCTCGACGCGAAGAAGGGGAGGTCTCCGGGCATCCTTGTGGCACTGTTGGTCGTCGTGATCGCGGTCATCTGGTACCTCGGACGAATCTTCTGAGTTGTTGAGCGGAGATCCGCCCGGCGAGAGAGGGGCGACGAGGGAGCACGGCACGTCCGGGCGGCGCGGGCCGGCCAGGGTGATGATCCTGGCGGGGGAGGCCTCGGGGGATATCCACGGAGCGCGCGTGGCTCGTGAGCTCCGCTGGCGGTGGCCGGGAGTCGAGATGACCGGCCTGGGGGGCGAACGTATGGCCGCGGCCGGAGTCCGGCTCATCAGGGGGCTGGACGACCTCGCGGTCATGGGATTCGCGGAAGTCCTGAAGCGACTCCCTTTCTTCCGGCGTCTCGAGTCGCAACTGAAGCACCTGTTGGAGGAGGAGTGCTTCGACCTCGTACTGCCTGTCGACTACCCCGGGCTGAATCTGAGGATCAGCCGGCACGCCGCGAAGCTGGGGATTCCGGTTCTCTACTACATCGGCCCGCAGGTGTGGGCATGGAGGGCGGGGCGTGCCGAACGGCTGTCCCGGGCCGCGGATCGGATCGCGGTCATCCTGCCCTTCGAGGCCGAACTGTATCGGGCACACGGGGGCCGGGCCGAGTTCGTCGGTCATCCGCTGCTGGACGAGGAGTCGCCGGGCGACCCGGAGGCTCTGGCACGGACGCTGGGTGTAGCGCCCGGACAGCCGGTGCTCGCCCTCTTTCCGGGATCACGGAGACAGGAGCTGGTCCGCCATGCCCGACCCTTCACGGCAGTCGCCCGGGAGCTGCAGCGGCGCGTTCACGGACTCGAGGTAATCGTCAGCAAGGTGTCCGGCCTGCCCGCGTCGGCCTATCGCTCACTGCCCTTTCCGACGACCGAAGACGGGGCGTCGCTGCGAGCTCTGGCTACTGCGGGCCTAGTCAAATCGGGGACCAGCACGCTGGAAGCCGCGCTCGCGGGCATGCCCTTCGCGGTCGCGTACGTCACCCACCCGCTCACCTGGTTCCTGGCTCGGCGGCTGGTCCGGGTGCCGCATGTGGCGCTGGCCAATCTGGTGGCGGGTGAGCGGGTCGTTCCGGAGTTCATCCAGCGTGCAGTGACGACTTCCGCGCTCGTCGACGCTATCGTACCCCTCCTGGACGAGGATTCCCGGGAACGTCGCGAGATGCTGGCGGGGCTGGCTGGCATCCGGGCGGCGCTCGGATCACCGGGAGCCGCAACCCGGGTGGTCGACCTGGCGGAACAGATTCTGCGCGAGACCCGGCGCGTGGCAGGTCCATGACCAGGCGGGGGGCTCGTACCCTGGTTCGTGACCTCTGGACTCGCGAAGAGCCGGGCCCGGCGGCCCGCGTAGTGGGCGCGCTGTTGGCTCCGGCGGAGGCGCCGTTCCGGGTGGCCGTCCGCGCGCGCAACGCCTGGTACGACCGCAGGCCGCTGCCGAGGGTGCCGATCCCGGTCGTCTCCGTGGGGAACCTCACGGTGGGCGGTACCGGGAAGACGCCTGTCCTGCGCTGGCTGCGCGACTGGTTCCAGGTGCGTGGTGTAGGGGTGGCCGTGGTCACACGGGGATATGGTGAGGACGAGACCGCTCTGTACCGGCATTGGTTCGGCGCCGGGGCGGTCTTCAGGGGAAGCGATCGCCGGGAGGGAGTGAGCGCGGCTGGCGGACGGGGGCACGATCTGGCGCTCCTGGACGACGGCTTCCAGCACAGGCGCGTTGCCCGCGCGCTGGACATCCTGCTCCTCGCCGCCGAAGATCCGTGGCGGGTGCGCATGCTGCCCCGGGGACCGTACAGGGAGCCCCTCTCCGCAGCAAGGCGTGCCACCCACGTCCTCGTGACCCGGCGAACACCCTGCCGCGGGGCTGCGGCGGCGTGGCGCGAACGGTTGAGCCGGGTGGCCCCCGAGGTGTCCGTAGTGGAGATCGAGATGAAGATGAGCGAGTGGAGTGACCTGGACGGCGAGCCCGTGGCCCCGCCGCGCGGGGACGTGCTGGCCGTCTGCTCGATCGCACGTCCGGCTCCCTTCGCCGATGGCCTGGGGGAACTGCTTCCCGGTGCCGGGATCGACCTCGCGGCCTACCCGGACCACCACGACTACACGGGGGACGATGTGGCCGCCCTTCTGGCCCGGCGCGGTGGCCGGACGATGGTGTGTACGGCCAAGGACGCCGTGAAGCTGACAGCCTTCCCTGAAATGGCTCGCCACTGCGTCGTGGTGGGTTTTCGGGTGACGGGTGAGCCGGAAGAGCCGCTTCGCGGTGCGCTCGAGCGGGTGGTGAGGAGCCGATGCGCGTCTCCGTAGTGGTGGTCGGCAAGGCAAGGGCGCTGGCGCCGGTGATTCGGGAGTACGAGGCGCGGGCGGCGCGCTACTGGCCGCTCGAGGTGGACGAGGTGCCCCAGGCGCGCGGGAAGGTTGCCGCCGGTGTCCTGCGCAGGGAAGCGGACCGGATTCGGGCGCGGCTGCGCCCCGGTTACGTCAGGGTGGCCCTGACCCGGTGCGGCGACCGCTGGTCGTCGGTCGAGCTGGCCCGGTGGCTGGAGGGACTGACGCACGGGCCTGAGAGGGGTGTCCACTTCGTGATCGGCGGGGCGTTCGGCCTCGAAGAGGGGCTCAGGCGGGAGTGCCGTCTCGGTCTCTCCCTTTCCGCGCTCACTCTTCCACACGACTTTGCTCGTCTGGTGCTCGCCGAGCAGCTGTACCGGGCCGGAACGATCCTGAGGAACGAACCCTACCACAAGGGACCGAAGTGAAGCGAACTCCCTGGTTCCGCGACTGGTTCGGCGGCGAATACCTGGCCCTGTACCCCCACCGGGACCGGGCCGAGGCTCGGCGAGCCGTCGAACTCCTGCAGGACACCGCGGGGCTGGGCTCCGGCACTCGAGTCCTGGATCTTGCCTGCGGTGCGGGACGGCACCTGGTCGAACTCGACCGCATCGGATCCCGCGCCATGGGCCTTGATCTGTCGCCACGGATGCTTGCCGCCGCCCGCGACGCCTTGCCCGATGCCGGCCTGGTGCGCGCCGATATGAGGCATCTCCCGTTTCGGCCGGCTTCGTTCGATGTGGTGACGTCGTACTTCACCTCGTTCGGCTACTTCGACGACGAAAGCGACGACCTCGGGGTGTTGCACGAGGTGCGTCGCGTCCTTCGGCCCGGAGGAGTGTTTCTCTTCGACTTCATGAATGCGGAAGCAGTGGTGACCAATCTCCGCACCGAGGACCGGCGGACGGTCTCGGGGGTGGACGTGATCCAGGAGCGGCGCCTTGTTGAAGGTGGCCGGGTTGTCGAAAAGAGGATCACCATCGGGCCTCGCGAGGGAGAACCGGGACGGGAATTCGTCGAACGGGTGCGCCTGTACCGTCCCGAGGAGCTCGAATCGATGATGATCCATGCGAGGCTCGCCCCGGGCCCGCGCTTCGGCGGCTACGACAGCTCTCCTTTCACGCTGGCATCGCCCCGGTACATCGTCGTGGCCGAGGCGTCTCCGTGATATGCGCGGCGGCGGGGGAATCTCGGGCGGGACCGCATCCGGAGCGGAAGGTGCGCAGGTAGTGCGTCTGCTCGCGAGGCCGCTCGGTGGTTCGCGCCTGGTCCGGGACTATCTGGCCGGTGTGGGTGCCGCAGCCGGCTTCTACCGGGGGGGGGCGTTCGACCTCGACAGTTACCGCATGAGGGCTGAGGAGCTGAACCGGGCCAACGGTTCGGACATCCTGGCGACCGCGGCGGCGATCATCCGGCCGGCCGGACCAGACGCCAGGAGTGCCCTCGACGAGGTGATCCGGGACGGGGGCTGTTTTGTCACCACGGGACAACAGCCCGGGCTCTTCGGCGGACCCCTGTACAGTCTCTACAAGGCACTGACGGCTGCCAGGCTGGCCGAGGAGCTGACGGAAGCGCTTGGCAGGCCGGTCATGCCTCTGTTCTGGGTCGCCTCGGACGACCACGACTGGGAGGAGGCGAACCACACCCACATCCTGGATGGTTCCAATCAGCTGCTCCGTCTCACGTTGGGCGACGGTACACCGGAAGCTCGCCGGCCACTCGGGCGCACATGCCTGGGCAGCGATGTCGCGGAGGTGGTCGAGGAGCTGGCGGGGAGGTTTCCGCCGAACGACTTCCACGCCCGCTACATGGATCTGCTGCGCGACACCTTTACCCCGACGGCCACCATGGGTTCGGCGTTCTCAACCTTCATGGCGGAGCTCCTGCGCGACACGCGAGTGGGTCTGGTCGACGCCGGGGACCCCCGCCTGAAGGAAGCGTCAAGGCCGATCTTCCGCGCCGAGCTCGAAGACCCCGCCGGCGCCGAGGCCGTGCTCCGCGAGACGGGGGAGGCGTTGACGGCCGGGGGCTACGACCTGCAGGTGTCGCTGCTTCGGGGGGCGGCCAACCTCTTCGTGGACTCGCAGGCAGGTCGGGAGAGGCTCCAGCGGGCGACCGGTGGCTTCAGGCTGAAGCGGTCGGATCGACATCTGTCGAGACAGCGGATCATGCGCCTGGTGGAAGAGTCCCCGCATGCCATTTCGCCCAACGTGCTTCTTCGTCCGGTGGTGGAAAGCTCCATCTTCCCGACGCTTGCCTACGTCGGTGGACCGGGCGAACTGGCATACTTCGGGCAACTCGCCGGCCTCTTCCGCTTCCACGGGGTGGGCATGCCGATCGTGACCCCGCGAGCGTCGCTGCTGGTGGTCGAAGGCAAGGTGGCCAAGGTCCTGGACAAGTTCGGCATCACCGTGGACGACGTGCGGGAAGGGGATGCACTGGTGAGCCGGTTCGCCAGGGAACGCCTGCCGGGAGAGGTGAGCGGGCCGATCGCCCGTTGGCGTGCCACGGTCGAGTCGCTCGCGCAGGAGCTCGGCGACGCGTGCGCCGACCTCGACCCCGGGCTCAGGGGGACGGTGGTGAAGACCAGGAATGCAGGACTGGATGCGCTCGGCACCCTGGAGAAGAAAATGGTCAGGGCCGTCAGGCGGCGTAACCAGACGACCTGGAGCCAGATCGAGAAGGCCCGGATCAACCTCTGGCCCGACGGCAAACCCCAGGATCGCGTGCTGAGTCCCATGCAATACCTGTTGCGATACGGCGACGGCTTCGTGTCCATGGCCCGTCGCGAGATTCAGGTGGAGTTGCGGCGGGCCTGATCCCGCCGACGGTTTCGGTGTGCCTTCCGGTGGCGTGCGGCCGGGCGACGCCGGTGCCGGAAGCTTTGCCACGGGCCACGGTAACACGGTAGCTTTACCTCATGCTGCAGCTGATCGTGGTTCTCATCCTGATGATCCCCGTCCTCGCCATCGTGCTCGACTCCGATGTGGGGAAGGCGATCGCCAGGCGGCTTGAGCGCCGGAGCCTGACTGAAGGGGACGGGGGCGCACACGAGAGACTCGTGTACCTCGAGAGTGAGTTGGAGCGTCTGGGGCAAGAGGTGGGCCGTCTCGACGAGGAGAGCCAGTTCTTCCAGAAGTTGCTGGCAGAGCGCTCCGATCCTGACGCGCTTCCGTAGCTCCTGCCGACGTTGGCAGCCTCCAGGGTAGCATCGGGTATCCTCGTCAGCCGGGTCTTCGGGCTCGTGCGCGAGATCACCTTTGCCCACCACTTCGGGAACGGGCCTCTGGCGGACGCGTGGCGAGCGGCGCTGAAGATCCCCAACGTCATCCAGAACCTCCTCGGGGAGGGAAGTCTCAGCGCCTCCTTCATCCCCGTGTACGTCCGTCTTCTGGAAGAGGGGAGGGAAGAGGAGGCGGGACGCGCAGCCGGAGCCGTGTTGGGGCTCCTGGCAACTGCGGCCGGAGCGTTGGCCCTGATCGGGAGCTGGGCGGCGCCGCTCCTGGTGGCGGTCTTCACCATCGGTTTCACCGGGGACGGCAGGGCGGAGATCCTGGTGACGCTTCTGCGGGTGCTCTTCCCCATGACGGGGGTATTGGTCATCTCGGCGTGGGCTCTGGGAGTCCTCAACAGTCGTCGGCGGTTCTTCATTTCCTACGTCGCGCCGGCACTGTGGAACCTCTCGATGATCGTCACGATGGTAACTCTCGGAGGACGGGGCGTCGCCGGGGTCGAACTGCTTGTCGCCCTGGCGTGGGGAGCTCTGGCGGGGGGCGTTCTGCAGCTGCTGTTTCAGCTTCCCTTCCTGGCGCGCTACCTGAGACACGCGAGGCCGTCGCTCAACACGCGGATCGCGGGAGTGCGCGAGATCATGACCAACTTCGTCCCGGCGATGGCGGCCCGTGGGGCGGTCAATCTGGGGGCACTCCTCGATACCAACCTCGCATCGCTGCTTGTCGTCGGAGCCGTCGGTGCCCTGGGCTACGCGCAGACCCTGTACCTGCTCCCCGTTTCCCTGTTCGGCCTTTCGATCGCCGCGGCCGAACTTCCGGAAATGTCGAGAGACCGGGCGTCCGGCATGACCGCGGTGCGCAAACGGGCGGAGCAAGCGGTGGGCAAGGTGCTCTTCTGGATGATCCCGGTGACCGCGGGGTACATCTTCCACCGCGAGGCCGTGACGGCGATCTTCCAGCGCGGGGCTTTCGACCAGGGGCAGGTGACCGCGGTCGGGTTGATCCTGGCGGCCTACGCTCTCGGTCTCCCCGCGGCGGGTACGGCACGCGTCCTCTCCTCGACCTTCTTCGCCCTCGGCGACACGCGCACGCCGGCGAGAATCGCCTTCGCACGGATTGCCGTCTCGGCCGGCGTGGGCGTGGCGCTGATGTTCCCCCTGGACCGCCATGTCGTCGGTGGCCTGGGAATGGGAGCGGCCGGTTTGGCGGGAGGTTCCGCCGCAGGCTCATGGCTGGAGCTTCTCCTGCTCAGACGCAAGCTCGGCCGTCGCCTCCCGGGGCTTGCACTCGCGGACGGCCGTGTGGCGCGCTGTCTGTTCGCCGCCGTCGTCGCAACCGCTGCCGGCATGCTCCCCGGCCTGCTTCTGCCACCGTTGGCCCCGCTCCTGCGTGCCGCCGTGACGATCCTGCCGGTTGCGCTCCTCTACCTCGGCATCACGCGTGCTCTCGGAGTCTCGCCAGTGAGGCTGCGTTCTCCCTTCCGTCGCGGGTGACGGACGTGACCGGCGGTGGGGTTCCCTTCGACGCCCGGCATGCTGCCCGCCTTCCTGCCGACCCGGGCGTCTACATGTTCCGAAGCGCGCGCGGCGAGATCCTGTACGTCGGCAAGGCCAAGTCCCTCCGTGCCCGGGTGCGCACGTACCTGGGACAGAGCAGCAACACGGACATCAAGACGAGGGAGCTCGCCCGCCAGGCAGTCGATGTAGAGGTCCTCGTCGTGGGCTCGGAAGCGGAAGCGTTGATCCTCGAGGCCAACCTCATCAAGGAGCACCAACCCCGGTTCAACATTCAGCTTCGGGACGACAAGAAGTATCCATACATCAAGGTCACGGTGAACGAGCCCTTTCCGCGGGCCTACGTCACGCGGCGGGTGCACAAGGACGGCGCCCGTTACTTCGGGCCATTCGTCTCGGTAGCCCGTGTGCGACGCGCGCTGGAGGTCGTCAAGCGAATCCACGGCATCCGGTCGTGCAGATACGACCTTCCCGCGGAAACGCCGGCACGTCCCTGCCTCGACCACCACATCGGGCGATGCGCCGCCCCCTGCGTCGGGCTTCAGTCGCAGGCGGACTACCGGGCCATGATCGACCAGGTCCTGCGCGTGCTCTCGGGGGACGTGGCGACCCTGCAGGCAGAGGTTGAAGCAGATATGCGTAAAGCCGCTACTGAAATGGACTTCGAGAGAGCCGCACATCTGCGCGACGTCCTGGCCGGGCTGGACGGCATCGCGCGGCAACAGCGAGTTCAGAAGGTCGGAGGAGGGGATCAGGACGTCGTGGGCATCGCCCGGGACGGCTCCCTGGGCGTGGCCGTAACCCTGCACATTCGCGATGGTGTCCTGATCGGCCGGGATACACATGTCATGGCCGGGGTGGAAGGGGAGGCGGACGCCGACCTGGTGTCGCGGTCGCTCTCACACGCGTACCTGTCGAGCGGCGCGCGCGGGGTCGAGCATCTGCCCGGTGAAGTGCTGCTTCCAGCGACCTTTCCGGACCGGAAGCTCCTGGAGGGGATCCTGAGCTCGCACGCTGCACGCAAGGTGTCGCTGCGGGTTCCCCAGCGGGGCGCCAAGGCGCGACTGCTCGAACTGGCACTCGCCAACGCGCGCCAGTTCCTGGACGACCGGGTCATGAAAGGGGGAGCGCCGCCCCCGCGAACCGATGACGTCCTGTACGAGCTGCAGGACGTTCTGGGGCTCAAGGTCGTCCCGCGACTCATCGTGTGTTTCGACATATCGCACATGCAGGGAGCCGAGACCGTCGCCAGCACGGTGGTCTTCGAGAACGGAGAGCCTCGGAAATCAGGCTACCGGCACATGCGAATCCAGGGCGATTGGGGGAACGACGACTACCGGTCCATGGGCGAGGCGGTGCGGAGGTTCTTCGCCCGCAAGGTCAGGGAACAGGGCCCCCTCCCGGATCTGGCCGTGATCGACGGTGGCAAGGGACAGCTCGCGGCCGCGCGCGATGCGCTCGCCGGTCTCGAACTCTCGCAGGTGGCTCTGGCGGCACTGGCAAAGAGACAGGAGCTGATCTTTGTGCCGGGGGAGACGGAGGGGCTTCGTCTTCCCAGGACGGCGCGCTCGCTTCACCTTCTGCAACGGGTTCGGGACGAGGCGCACCGCTTTGCCGTTCGCTACAACCGCAAGCTCAGGACCCGCCGAACGGTCCGTTCGGAGCTGGGCGACATTCCGGGAATCGGACCCCGCCGCCAGCAGGCGTTGCTGTCACGTTTCGGCTCGCTCCGAAGCGTGAAAGAGGCCACCCCCGCCGAGATCGGCCGCGTCCCCGGCTTCAGCGACGCGATGGGGGCCAGAATTCTGACCTATCTGCGAAAACCCTGACCGGGATCACGGCATTCCCACCGGCCGCACCGGCAAGACCCTTTGACCTGTCTGGAAGCCGTCAATATACTAACTGATGGACCAATGCCCGTTTTTCACTTGCCGAGGAGAGCGGGGCACACTGAACGACCTCAGGAGGTTTGTCGTGAACAAATCCCGGTTCGGATTCCCGTTGGTGGCCGCGACCGTCTTCGCTCTGTCGGGCTGCGCATCCGGGGGAGGCGGTGGCGGGGGTGAAGAAGGGAATCCCCCCAGAGAGAACGATTTCACTCGGACTGCCGAGCTGTTCCTCACCCAGGCGCAGACACTCGGCGCCGTGGAACGGTACCAGGACGCGCTCAACTCAGCCATGAGCTCCATAATGGAGGACTCGACCAACGCCCTCGGATATTACCAGGCCGGGCGGGCCCATCTTGGTCTGGCCGACTACGTCGCCGCCGATTCGCTCTTCAATGTGGCGCTGGAACTGTATCCCGGGTACGACCAGGATGTTCGGATCCAGCGCGAGTCGACGTGGATCGAGCTGTTCAACCAGGCGATCGTCCCCCTGGACGCAGGAGACCCTGCAGAGGGTGCCCGCCTCCTGGAGGCAGCCGAGATGATGTTCGGGGCGCAGCGTCCGGAAGCGCTGATCAACCTCGGCGTTACGTACACCAATCTGGGCCGTACCCAGGACGCCATCAACGCCTACGGAAGTGCTCTCGATATCATTCGGGGCCCCCGCATGGCGGAGGTCGACAGCACGACGGCGACCGACTGGGCTTCCAGGGAACTCAGTGTGACCTTCAACCGGGCCCAACTCCTGAGCGACGAAGAGCGTTACGATGAAGCCGCCGCCGAGTACGAGAGGTTTCTCGAGTCGAACCCCGGTGACGTCGCGGCACTCTCGAGCCTGGCCACGACCCTTTCCCAGTCGGGGATGGCCGATTCCGCCCAGGCCATCTACGACAACCTGCTCGCCGGGACCGGGCTGGGCATGCGGGAATACTTCAATATCGGGGTGGGCCTCTACGGGGCCGCAACCGAGATGGAGGAGTCGGAGGAGAAGAAAGCGATCTACGTCCGAGCGGCCGAGGCGTTCCGCCAGGTGGCGGAGGTTGCTCCCGAGAACCGTGACGCATTGTTCAACCTGGCCCAGTCGCTCGTCGACGCGGAGAATTGGGACGAACTGATCCCCGTGGCGCGTGATCTGCTGGATTTGGACGACCACAACCCGGACAGCTATACGATCCTCGCCCAGGGTTTGGTCGGAATCGACCAGACCCAGGAGGCGGTGCAGGTCCTCGAGGCTCGGGAAGCGTTGCCCTTCCTACTCGAGGGATCCACCCTGCAGCCCCAGGCTCGCGGGGGAGCGTCACTCGTCGGGACACTCGTCAACAAGACGCTGGATGCCGGAACAACGGTCACGCTCCGGGTCCACTTCAATGGCGAAGACGGGGCCGAAGTCGGTGCCACCGACATTCGCGTGACGGCACCCGCAGAGGGTGGTGCGGAGCCATTCCGGGCGGATCTGGACAGCGACGAGAGCGTAATGGGCTACTACTTCGAGGTGTTGAGTCCGTAGGTCATTGTATGCGGAGCGAGCCGCGGGAGTAGCTCAGTTGGTAGAGCATCAGCTTCCCAAGCTGAGGGTCGCGGGTTCGAGTCCCGTCTCCCGCTCGTCCGCTGTCAATGGGCTCCTGGATCTCGTTACGGATCATCGAGGAGCGTGTGCGCGGGCAACGGTGGCGCCTGGGTGTTCAGGCCGGTTACCTTTCATGTTCATGGGCCGGGCCTGAAGGCCCCGGCCGGTCTCTCACCTCAGGTCAGGAGGTAGATATGCAGCGCATCCGAACACTCCTGGTAGTCTCGCTTGCGCTGGTGGCGGTCTCGCCGCTGGTCGGACAGACACCCACCGAAGAACTCATGCGTCGTGTCGAAGCGGCGGAGAATGCTGTAACCGTCGATGTCCTCCTCCGCGGTGCGGCGGCGGCACGGCTTCTGGGCGATTTTGACGGCGCCGGCGCAATTCTGGAAAGAGCCACCACCGCCCTCGAACAAACCGACAACATGTGGGTCACCGAGATGATCTTCCATGCCCTGGCGTCGGGCAAGGGCTCCAACGGGATGCAGAGGGCGTTCCGTGAGGCTCGCAAGCGGATCCGCATGTCGCCGCAGCAGATCGCGGATGTGACGAACAACTTCCCGTCTCTGCTTCTGGGAGGCGAGTTCGACGAGATGATCCTGAGTTTCTCGGCCGATCATCCCGATCCCGACTACAGGTGCGAATGCCAGGCGGAGAAAGCGTGGGTACACCGGGTTGCCGGCCGGCAACACGAGTCGCGGATCCTGTGGGGAGAACTGGTCGCTGCGTGGGACCGCAATCCTCTGGAGTTTGCCGATCCCGATGCGCAGGCCAACTGGCAGGGCCAATACGCTCGCAACCTTGCGCGTGCCGGGAGGATCTCCGACGCCCGCGCGGCTCTGGAGAAGGCGATGTCCATGCCGGTCAGCGACGACGAGCGGCCGGCGGTCCAGCGCCGATGGGCGCAGACCCACGCCGAACTCGGCGATGTGGAGGGGGCGGTGTCCCTGCTGGAGCCCCTGATCGCCAGCTCTACGCTGGTGACCATCAACAGCCTTTCCACACGCTACACATGGGAGCCCGTGCGCAACACCATCGAGTTCCAGGAGATGCTCGCCCGGCACCGCTGAAGGAGCGGTGGGCGAGGCTTACCCGGCTGGAGAAACTCGCTTTCCCGCCGATTGGGGAGGCGTAAGTTCGTGGTGCGAATCGGCGAAATCGGAGCGGGCTCGATAGCGGAGGCCCTCGAGCTCCGCATCGGGACCAGGATCGTTACCGTTAACGGTGCCCGAGTGAGGGACAGCATCGATTTCCACTTCCTCACGGCTGAAAACGAACTCGAACTCGAGGCCGTGGACCCCGACGGCGTCCCCGCCGTCTACGAGATATCGCGTGACCCGTCGGAACGCCTCGGCATCGTGCCCGACAGGGATACGATCCGGGAATGCGCCAACGAGTGCGTCTTCTGTTTCATCGACGGGAATCCCCCCGGTGCTCGTGCACCGCTCTGGCTGCGTGACGACGACTTCCGCCTTTCATTCACCTACGGCAGCTACGTCACCCTGACGAACCTCGGCCCGAGGGGTCTGCAACGGCTCGTCGACCAGAGGATCTCTCCGCTCTATGTGAGCGTCCACGCCACCAGCCCGGACGTCCGGATCCGCCTCCTCAAGAACGACCGCGCGGGCCTGATCCTGGAACAGTTGCAGGGTTTGCTGGACGGCGGACTGGAGGTGCACACGCAGGTCGTACTGTGCCCGGACTGGAACGATGGCGAGGAACTCGACCGCACCATCCGCGAACTCTACGCACTCGGGAAGGGCGTTCTGACGCTCTCGGTTGTGCCGGTGGGCCTCACCCGCTACAACCTCGGCCGCCCGGTACGTTTGCTGCGGCCCGCCGAAGCGGCAAGCGCGCTGCGCCAGACCGGGGCCATTCGCGACCAGGCCATGCGGGAGCGGGGGCACAGCTGGTGCTACGCTGCCGACGAGCTCTTCCTGATTGCCGGGAGCGATGTCCCGGCGGCCGGCTACTACGACGACTGGGCACTCCTCGAGAACGGTGTGGGTGCACTCAGGACCCTCCTGGACTCGTTCCACCACGGGAAGGATCGTCTTGTGCCCCTGGACGGCGTGGACCGGGTGCGGATCGTCACCGGGACGTCGATGCGGCCCTGGTTCGAGGAGCTGGCCCCCCGGGTCTCCCGCAGGATGAGCTGTGCCGTGGAGGTCGTCGCCGTCCGGAACCGGTACTTCGGGCCGTCGGTGACGATCGCGGGGCTGCTCTCGGGCGCGGACATGCTCGATGCCGTCGCGGACTCCCGAAGCGGCGACCTCGTGCTGCTTCCGGGCGAGGCTCTCAATGGCGACGACGTCTTCATCGACGGCCTGGGTCTCTCCGACATGGCGCGGCAGCTGTCGCCGGCGGTGGTGCGCCCTGGTCATGAACTCGTCGAGACGTTGACTGCCGCTCGCGCACCGGCACTGCGATGAGCCTTCCCGTCGTCGCAGTGGTGGGCCGGCCCAACGTGGGGAAGTCCACCTTCTTCAACCGGACCATCGGGCGCCGGGTGGCGATCGTGGACGACACCCCCGGCGTGACCCGCGACAGGAATTTCGGCCAGGCGGACTGGACCGGCCACAACTTCTTCCTCGTGGACACCGGGGGCATCGTCGAGGGCTCGCACAGGACGATTGACCGCCTGATCCGCAAGCAGGCGATGATCGCGGTTGAAGAGGCGGACGTGGTCCTCTTCCTGGTCGACTCCAGGACGGGGATACACCCGCTGGACCAGAAGTTGTCGGAGGTCCTGCGCAAATCGGCCAAACCCGTCCTCCTGACAGTCAACAAGGTTGACAACCTCCCGACCGAGCGCACTCATCTGGACTTCTGGGAGCTGGGGATGGGAGAGCCCCACCCGGTCAGCGCGGTTTCCGGCAGGGGGTTCGGCGACCTTCTCGACGTCCTGGTCCCCCTGCTTCCGGAGGAGACGGGTGAACCTGAGCCCGACGACCTCAGGGTGGCGGTGATCGGCAAGCCCAACGCCGGGAAGTCATCGTTGGTGAACCGGCTCTTCGGTGAGGAACGCGTCGTTGTGAGCGACGTGCCCGGGACAACCCGGGATCCGGTCGATCTGGCCATGAAGTACCACGGACTGAACCTCACCTTCGTCGACACGGCGGGGCTTCGCCGTCACGCCCGCATGAAGGACTCGGTGGAGTACTACTGCAGTCTGCGCACCGCACGGGTCGTTCGCGAGGCTGACGTGTGCCTGGTGGTCGTGGACTGTGCCGAGGGTCTCCACGTGCAGGACGTAAAGGTTGCGGAGACTGCCTGGGAGGCCGGCTGCGGGGTCATCATGGTGTGCAACAAGTGGGACCTGGTGGCCAAGGAAACGCAAACGGCGGCCAAATTCGAACGGGAAGCAGGGAAGAGGGCACCCTTTCTGCAGCACGTGCCCTTCCTTTTCGCGTCGGCGCTTACGGGGTTGCGCGTCCGCAAGACCCTGGATCTGGTCCGGCAAGTCGCAGAGCTCAGGCAGCAGCACATCGGTACCGCGCAGGTGAACGAGGCGATCGAGGCGCTCGTGGAACGGCAGCCACCGCCGCACGCCCGCGGCCGGGCGGTCAAGCTCAAGTACGCCACCCAGGCCCGTACATCACCCCCCACCTTCATCGTCTTCTCGAACCTCCCCGACGATATCCCGGCCCACTATCGCCGCTATGTCTCCAACCAGCTGCGGGCCAGGTGGAACTTCACGGGCGTGCCGATACGGATCAGGTTTCGCAGGAGCGGCGCGTGACCGGGGTACGGCGGAGGAGACCGTGACGAGCGCACTCATACTGGTTCTGGCAGCGTATCTGGCCGGGTCGGTTCCTTCGGCTTTCTGGATCGGCCGGTTCGTCTACCGCAAGGACCTCCGAACGCTCGGCAGCTGCAACCTGGGAGCCACCAACGCGTTCCGGGTTCTGGGCTGGCGGGCCGCTCTCCCGGTGATCGTCGTCGACGTGTTCAAGGGGTTCGCGCCCGTATGGTGGTTCCCGGCCCTCGACGGCCAGACCGCCGTGTGGTGGACCGTCGTCTACGGCGCGGCTGCGATTGCAGGCCACGTCTTCTCCTGCTGGGTCGGCTTCAAGGGAGGGAAGGGGGTCGCGACCAGCGCGGGTGTGTTGGCCGCGGTCGCACCGGCTGCGATGCTGGCCGGCGTCGGAACCTGGCTGATCGCCATGCTCGCCACCCGAATCGTGTCGCTGGCGTCGATTGCCGCCGCCCTCGCGGCAGGGATCGCGGGACTGCTCATCGCCGACGCCGGGCTCTCGGTGCGGGTCTTCCTCGGCTTCATCGCCGCCTTCGTGGTCTGGGCCCACCGTTCCAACATTCGCCGGCTGGTGGCTGGAACGGAGCCGCGCCTCGGAAGACCCGGCACCATCGACCGGGAGGACCCATGAGCGCTCCCATCCCGCACAGGATATCGGTGATCGGCGCGGGTGCGTGGGGCACCACCCTGGCCAACCTGCTGGCCGATACCGGCGCGGATGTTCGACTCTGGGCGCGGGAGGCGGAGGTGGTGGCGTCCGTCAGGGAAACAGGTCAGAACTCCCTGTACCTGGAGGGGGCATCCCTGAACCCGGCCCTGTCGGTGACCACCTCCCTGGCGACTGCGCTGCGCGAAGCGGAAGCCGTTGTGTGGGTCTGCCCTGTCCAGCACTCGGCTGCCGTGCTGTCGGAGGCGGCGCCCTTCATACCCCCGCCGGCGATGATCGTCACCGCCTCCAAGGGGATCGAGATTACGACCCTGCGACGAATGGACGAGATCTTCGCCGAGGTGTTGCCGCGGGAGCAATCACACCGGCTGTGCGTGCTTTCCGGTCCGAGCTTCGCGCGGGAGGTGGTCGCCGGCGCCCCGACGGCGGTGGTGGTGGCCAGCCGCGACGAGGGGGCGCGTCTCGGTGCCCAGGCGCTGTTCCAGACGGATCGCTTTCGGGTCTACACCAATTCGGATGTGGTGGGTGTCGAGCTGGGAGGCGCCCTCAAGAATGTGATCGCCGTGGCTGCCGGCGTCGCCGCGGGTCTGGAGCTGGGTCACAATGCGGTGGCCGCGCTCATGACCCGGGGGGTGGCGGAAATCAGCCGGCTGGGAGTGGCTCTCGGGGCTCAACCCGCTACCTTTGCCGGACTCGCCGGAATGGGTGACCTGGTTCTGACTTGCACCGGCGGGCTGAGCCGGAACCGGACCGTGGGATACCGCCTCGGTCTGGGGCACTCCATGGAAGAGATCATGGGCAAGGCGCGAACGGTGGCGGAAGGCGTGGCGACCGTTCGGGCGGTCCACAAACTCGCGCGCAGGCTGGGGATCGAGATGCCCGTATCGGCCGAGGTGTTCCGGATCGTCGTCGAGGGTGCGGATCCCATGGAAGCACTGCACCGGCTGATGACCAGGGAACCGAAGTCCGAAAACCCGGATATCCTCCTCGTCGGGGAAGGGAGCTGAAGATCGTGGAGCCGATCGCCCGCAAGACCTACTATTCGATCGGGGAAGTCAGTAGCCTGACTGGACTCAAGGCCCATGTGCTCCGGTACTGGGAGACCCAGTTCGACGTGTTGTCGCCAACAAAGAACCGGGGCGGCAGCCGGGTGTACAGGATGAGGGAGATCGAGACCATACTGCTGGTGAAGCATCTTCTTTACGAGAAGCGCTTTACCATCGAAGGCGCCAAACGGGAGTTGAAGAAGATGCGGAAGGGAAGCAGGATCGACGAGGTCCGGAAGCTCCATGCGGAACCCGCGGTCCTCGGTTCGATCAAGGAGAACCTCGTGGCTCTTCGCGATGTCCTGACCCTTCCGGGCAGCTGAGGACTCCGGGCCCGGCGTGCGAATCCTCTGCACAAACGACGACGGTTACCTGTCCCCGGGCATCCGGGTGCTCGCAGAGGCCGCCCATGAGCTCGGCTCTGTCGATATCGTGGCCCCCGACCGTGAGCAGAGTGCGTCCAGCAACGCCCTGACCCTGCACAGTCCCCTGCGCACGCGGAAGGCCCCGGACGGGACCACGATCCTCGACGGCACGCCCACCGACTGCGTCATCCTCGCGGTGAGCGAGCTTCTCGGCGAGCGTCCCGACCTCTGCGTCTCGGGGATCAACCACGGACCCAACATGGGGGAGGACGTCCTGTATTCGGGGACGGTAGCCGCCGCAATCGAGGCCACCATCCTCGGGATTCCCGCGGTGGCGTTCTCCTATGCGGGGCGCGGGATCGAAGAGGTGGAGGGGTGGCAGCCGGTGGTGAGCAGCCTTCTGAAGCAGATTGTGGCGAAGGGCATTCCTCCGCACGAACTGCTGAATGTGAATCTTCCCGCTCTCGCCCCCTCCGAGCTGCGCGGCGTACGCGTGACGAACCTCGGGCGGCGCCGGTACACCGACTCCATCACACGGGCACCGGACCCTTCAGGAAGGGAATACTACTGGATCGGCGGTGGGTACCCGCACTGGAACGGCGGGCCCGACTCCGACTTCCGCGCGGTCAAGGAAGGGTACGTTTCGGTGACGCCCCTTCACCTCGACCTCACCAACTACACCCGGCTCGACGAAGTCCGCGGATGGAACCTGGCAGTCCGTGGATGAATCCCGCGCTGCACCGAGAGCGGTGAGGCGCCGGGCTGGCACCGGATGAAGCACTGGTGCGGGAACGCACTGCGCGGCATCTGCATGGGCCTGGCGGACGTGGTCCCGGGGGTGTCCGGCGGCACCGTCGCGCTAATCCTGGGGATCTACCCGCGCCTGGTCAACGCGGTGGGAAGCGTGGGCGCGGGGATGGCTCGACGCTTCCGGGCCCCCGCCTTTCGGACCCTGCTCAACCAGGGGCTGCGGGACCCCGCCCGGCTGGCCGACGACAGGAACGGGCGCGACGCGGGGCATGTGCTGCTGCTGGTGTCGGTGGTGGCCGGCATCGTCCCTGCGATTGCTGCCGGGGCCCACACCATCCCCCCTCTCCTCGACAGTCACCCGGCGCAGCTGCGGGGGCTCTTCCTGGGCCTCGTCGCGGCCTCGGTCGTGATCCCGTTTCGCGAGATCAGCCGCCGGACCCCTTCCCGGTGGTTGCTGGCCCTCGGCGCCGCCGTCGTCGCGGCGTGGGTGTCGGGGCTGCCGGAGCCGACGACGCGGCACGCCCGCGGGGTCGTGTCGCTGGAATTCGCCGCACCTCCGGCGGCCGAGGTGCGTCTCACTCCGGCGAACCTGACGCTGGTCGCACCCGGAGGCGACGACCGTCCCGATATCTCGTATGGGTTGGCCACTTCGGTCACCGTCCCCGCGGGCGCGGCCTCGGCCGAGATCGAGGTTGTCGCACGGATGGCCGGCGACGCCGCCAACGTGCACCCCGGCTCGATCCGCGAGGTGGAGGGGCCGCTGACGATCTCTGCCGTGTCCCAACCCGCCGCGCTCGCCGGCGGCCGCGATCCGAGCCTCGGGTACGTCTTTCTGGGCGGTGTGCTGGCCATCTCGGCCATGACCCTGCCGGGCCTGTCAGGGGCCTTTGTGCTCCTCCTGCTCGGGCTCTACCACTTCGTACTGCACTCGCTTGCGCTGGCCGTCTCCCACGGCGACCCGGGGGCCGCGGCTGTCGTGGCGACGATGGTGGCGGCCATGGGCACGGGCCTGCTCACCTTCGCGCGCGTTCTCAAGTACCTCTTTTCCAGGTGGCGTGACGGCACCCTCGCGGTGCTGGTCGGGTTGATGGCCGGCTCGCTGCGAAAGCTCTGGCCCTTCGTGGACCACCCGGGGGATGGCAGGGAAGTCCTGACGCTGCCCTCGGGGGGAGATCCGGACACGGTCGGTGTGGCGCTCATGTTTGCGGCGGGAGTGGGATTGGTGGTGCTCCTGCACACCGCGGGCCGCCGCAATCGACCTGAGAGTACGCGATGACCGACGCTGATCCGGGTAGCCCGACCGAAATGTCCCCGCCAGGACTCGAACCTGGGGCCTACTGCTTAGGAGGCAGTCGCTCTATCCACCTGAGCTACGGGGACCAAATATCACAAAGTGTTTGTACCAGGTAACGTACTGGCTCTCCCGGGAGGCCCGCTGTCTTCCTGATGTCTCGGTGCTTACCCAACTCTCCTCCCAACGCACGGTCCGGGACGAATCTCGTAGGCTAAGATAGTGCCCTCGGGCATATCATCAATCCTTGGGCGGTTGAAGAATGTGCGGTGCGGCGATTCCCGACCCCGAAACGGGGCAGCGAGTGCGGGGCATGGAACGCGAAAACGCTCCGCTGATTGGGCAAGACTGCGGCTTGCCATGGTCCTGCAGCGGACATAGCCTGTTGGGATGGAAACGCCGCCAAGTCCTCCCGCCTCACAGCCGTCATCGGTGAGTCTGGCGCGCGAACTGATCCATCGGCGCGTTCCCCACATCCTGGCAATCTACGCCGGGGCGTCCTGGGGTTTGGTCGAGTTCACAGCCTTGGCCTCGGACGAGTTCCTGCTCTCGCCGCACTGGACGCGCTTGGTGCTGATCACGCTGTTCATGATGCTGCCGAGTGTTTTCATGCTTGCCTTGTTTCACGGCAAACCCGGGAAGGACAGGGACTCGCTGGCACGGACGGAGAAGATCGGTATTCCCGCCAATCTCGTGTTGTGCGGGGGCGTGTTGTGGGCGCTCTTCGGGGGCGAGGAACTGGGCTCGGCCACGACCTCGGTCACGGTGGAGACCGAGGAAGGGGGGACCGTCGAGCGGGACGTCCCCAAGACCGAATTCAGGAAGACCACGGCGCTCTTCCCCGTCGATCTCGGACCTGGGATCGGAGAGGGCGAGTCGTGGATCACCTACGCGGTTCCCGAGGCGCTGGCGCTCGATCTCATGGCGGATGACTTCTTCGTGCCGATCCCCACGTTCGGGTACGAGTTTTACGCGAGAGAGCGGGGATTCGAGAGTTTCACGGCAGCTCCGCTGGCCCTCAAGCGCCAACTGGCACAGGAGCTGTACGCTGAGTTCATGGCGGTCAGCGAGATCGACCGGGTGGACAACCTCTTCCGCGTCACGCTCGGGCTGTATGGAGTGGGCGACGGATCGCTGGCGGCCGAGACCACCCACGAAGGCACGGACCTGCTCGCGCTCGTCGACGAAATGTCCGGACAGGTGAAGGCCGCGCTTGGGATTCCGGCCCGTGAAGGCATCGAGGATCTGCCCGTGCGCGGACGGCTCTCCGAGAACGACGCTGCAGTGGAAGCGTTCTTCAAGGGTATCTTCCACAACTACGCCGACCGCGATACCGAAGCGGCCATCGGATCCCTGACCACCGCCACAACACTCGATCCGAGTTTCGCCGTCGCCCAGTACACCTTATCTCGGGTGCTGCGAGCGTCCGGGCAGAGTGAGGCCATCGCCGTAATCCCGCTAACAGCGGCTCTGGATGGCCTGTTCCGGATGCCCGAGCGCTACGGCTTCCAGGTGAAGGCGGACTACTACAGGCTCACCGGAGAGATGGACAGGGCGGAGGCCGTGGTGGAGATGTGGGTCGAACTGTACCCCAGCGACCTGGACGCGCTGCGCATGCGGGCGGACATGCAGTTATCGACGGGTGACTGGGAAGGTGTCCTCCCGACCGTCGCCGCGATTCGCCGCCTTGATCCCCTGGACGGCAGACTTATCCTGCTGATGGCGGAGGCGCAGGAGCAGCTGGGTAACCATGACCAGACTTTTTCCCTGCTGACCGAATATGTGGAGCGGTTCCCGGGAGACGCGTTCGGGTACTCGCGGCTGGCCAACTTCCATCAGCAGCGTGGCCGGCATGACGACGCGCGCGCAGCGCTGGAGCGGGCCATCGTCCTGGAACCCTTGGCACCGGAATTAGCGAGGGAACTCGCGGAACTCGATCTTGACAATGGGCGATTGGACGAAGCCCGCGCCGGGTACGAGCGTTCATTGGCGCAGGCCCGAACTCCGGAACAGAGGGCCCGGGCGCTCTCGGGGCTCACACACTATCACCACCGCCGCGGGGAGATAGCCGACGCGATCCACATGATCGAGGCAAGGCTGCAGGAGGATGCAGGCTTCCAGACGCCGCTCTCTATCGCTTGGGGGCGCTTCGGGGACATCTTCGTCTACCTTGACGCGGGCCGCGTCGACGAGGCGGTCGCCCTCCTGGAGGAATTGCGGGCGGCGTTCCAGGCATCGCCGTCTATCTACGTTGCGCGCTTGGCTGTGCACGTCGCTCTGGCAGCGGAGGGTGTGGACGCCGCTCTGGAGGCGCACCGGCAGGCGTCGGAGGTGGTTGAGGCCGGGGGCTTGGAGGGATACCGGCCCGCCCTGTTGGGGGACCTGGGGTTGATTCGGGACCGCGCGGGGGACCACGCAGGCGCGGCGGAGAGCTTCAGGGCGGCGATCGCGCTTTCGCCGGAGGGGAGGTTCTACCGTGGAGCGGGACGCGCGCTGCGCAGGGCGGGCCTGCTGGACGAAGCGGAGGCCGAGCTGCAGGAAGCGTTGCTTCTGGTTCCGGCCGATCCGCACGCGCACCTGGAGATGGGGTTGCTGATGGAGGCGCGGGGAGACATCGAGGCGGCGGTGGAGCACATGAAGAGCGCGCTCGCCGTGTGGGAGAACGCCGACGAGGACTTCGAGCCGGCGCGGGAGGCGCGGGCGAAGCTGGCGGAGTTGGGGGGTTAAGTCGCTGACGAACGACGGCGGTAGCGCTGGTCCATAGTCCAGTCTCCAGGGCGATCCCCATTAGGCGGCCGCCGGGTGACGAACGCCCCCCGCCGCCCTATCTTTCGGCCGGTATCCCCGAATGAGCCAACGAGGAAGGGCTTCCCATGACGACGAGTACATTGCTGTTGCTGCTGGCCACGGTTCAGGCGGGACCGGACCGGATCGACCTGGACCCGTCCCGCCTGACCCTGGACGCGGGCGAGACCGCCACCGTCACGGCCACCGTTCGAGCCGACGACGGGACCGTGCTCGCCAATGCTACCGTGAACTGGTTCACGATGTCGCCCGAGATCGCCGCGGTGAACCAGGCGGGGCAGGTCACGGCGGTGTCCCCGGGCGAGGCCCGGATCGCGGCCAGGGCCGGGAACGTGATGAGCTTCGCCACCGTGGTCGTGCGTGCCCTCCCGGTCGAGGCGGTGCATGCCTCGCTGCCCGTGACCCGGATGGTGACGGGCACCACCGTCCCGATCAGGGTCACGGCCACGGGGCCCGGCGGCGAGACCGTCGCCGCCCCCGCGCTCGCCTTCTCGTCCAGTGACGAGTCGGTGGCGGGCGTGGACCGCACGGGACGCGTGTACGCTCGCGGCGCGGGGGAGGCCGCCATCACGGTCTCGTCGGGCGCCGCCCGGGCTACCGTGTCCGTCACCGTGCAGGGGGGCGACGTGGGCGAGGTCGTCGTCATCCCGGCCGAGGTCCAGGCTCGCACCGGCGACGTCGTCCGCTTCCGGGCCGAGGGGTCGACCGTCCTCTATCCGGAGTGGAGCGTCAGCGGCGGGGGCGCGCAGATCGAGACCGAGGGAGCGGAGGGGGTCTTCGTCGCCGAAAGGCCCGGGACCTACCGGGTCACGGCGATGTACGGCGAAGGACGCGTGGCCGTGGCGTCGGCGGAGGTGACGAGCCGCATCGAGGAGGCCGAGCTGGTCACGATGGGCCGTGGCGCGGCCGCCGACCACCACTCAGGCGACACCTGGGTCTTCGAGGGCGTGAACGGGCGGGACTACGCCTACGTGGGAACCTTCATGTACGACTGGATGAAGGCGTGGGACGTGACCGATCCGTCCAATCCCGTCCTCACCGACTCGGTGCAGCTCGACGCCAGACGCATCAACGACGTCAAGATCCACGGGAACAACCGCATCGGCATCCTGACCCGGGAAGGTGCCTCGGATCGCCTGAACGGAATCGTGATCCTCGACCTCTCCGAGCCCGCGCACCCGACCATCATCTCCGAGTACAAGCGCACGGTGCCGGGGGGCGTCCACAACGTGTGGATCGAGGGCGACCTGGTGTACGCGGTCCACAACGGCACGCGTGACATCCACATCATCGACATCTCCGACCCCGCCGCACCCGACGAGGTGGGGCGGTGGGGGCTGCCCCCGTCGGACAGCAAGTCGCTGCACGACGTCATCGTCCAGGACGGGTACGCCTACCTCTCGTACTGGGACGACGGCGCGGTCATGCTGGACGTCGGCGCGGGAACCCACGGAGGAACCCCGACCGAGCCGGCCTTCGTGTCGCGCTACAAGTACCCGATCGGCAACACCCACACGGCCTGGCGTGCCGGACGCTACCTCTTCGTCGGCGACGAGATCTTCCCCGACAGCTGGGACGCGGACGCCTCCATCGAAGCGCGGGGCTACGTCCACGTGCTCGACATGGAAGACCCGGAGAACCCGGTGGAGGTCGCGCGCTACGAAGTGCCGGAAGCGGGTGCGCACAACATCTGGGTCGAGGGCGACCGGCTGTACATCGGCTACTATCAGGCCGGACTGCGGGTCGTGGACATCTCCGGCGAGCTTCGCGGCGACCTGTACCGCCAGGGCCGGGAGATCGCGGTGCTCAAGACCACGGACGCCGAGACCACGGTACCCAACTGGGGAATGACCTGGGGCGCCCAGATCCACAAGGGCAACATCTTCACCTCGGACCTCAACTCCGGGCTGTGGATCGTCAAGCTCATCGAAGGACAGAGGATCATCTCGTAGAGGGCCCCCACGCCATGCCGGCCCTGGCCCCGAGGCCTGCGAAGCACGCGGGTCGGACGAACCGCGCACGCCGGGACGACGGAAGCGACGGAGCATTGGACTTCGCCGCCGCCGCCCGCCGTGTGCGCCCGCTGGCCTGGAGAACCCCGATCCTCCCCCTCGAAGTCCCGGGCGCGGCCCGCGTGGCTGCAAAGCTGGAGTCCCTTCAGCACACGGGGTCGTTCAAGGTTCGCGGCGCTACCAACCGAATGTTGAAGCTGACCCCGGGAGAGCGCGGGGCAGGGGTGGTCGCCGCCTCGTCGGGAAACCACGGCCGGGCGGTCGCGGAGGTGGCCCGGCGCCTGGGAGCCACCGCCACGATCTGCGTGCCGGACTGGGTGGATCCTTCCAAGCTGCAGGGAATCCGCGCCAGCGGCGCCGCGGTGGTCCTCGCCGGTCCCAGCTACGACGAGGCCGAAGAGAGGGCCGCGGAACTGGCGCGCACGCACGGAATGACACTCGTGCACCCCTTCGACGATCTCGACGTCATCGAAGGGCAGGGAACGGTCGGAGTCGAGATCGTCGAGCAGTTCGCGGGCGTCGAAGAGGTGATCGTGCCGCTCTCGGGTGGTGGACTGGTCGCCGGGATTGGTCTGGCCGTTCGAAGTCACGGCGTGCGTGTGGTCGCGGTGTCCGCTCGGCGCGCGTCCGTCATGGTTCGAAGCCTCGAGGAGGGGCGGCCCGTTCAGCTGCCCGACGAGGAGACGCTGGCATCGGCGCTTTCAGGCGGCATCGGGCTGGACAACCGCTTCACTTTCGACATTTGTAGAGAGGTCGTCTCCGAACATGTGATCGTCGAGGAGCAGGATGTGAGAGCAGCGGTGCGGCGCGCGTTCCACGAATACCGCCTGGTCGTGGAGGGCGGGGGAGCCGTGGGACTGGCAGCCCTCTGGTCCGGGCGCTACCGGCCGCGGGGGCCGGCGGCCGTGGTCGTCTCCGGAGGCAATCTGGACCTGCGACGACTTGCCGGGCTGATCGCATGACCGATCATCACCATGACCATTCTCATGGCATCCCCGGCGCCCACGACCACTCCCATGACTTGCGCGGTGCCAGCAAGCGCAGCCTGACCCTCGCGCTGATCCTCATCTGCGGATACATGGTCGTCGAGATCATCGGCGGCGTTCTCTCGGGCAGCCTGGCCCTCATCGCGGACGCGGGCCATATGCTCACCGACGCGGCCTCGATCGGTCTCGCGCTGGCTGCCATGCACTTCGCCACCCGCGCGGCGTCGGCGCGGCGGACGTACGGATATCATCGGCTCGAGATTCTGGCGGCGCTGGTCAATGCGCTGGCTCTCGGGGGCATCTCGGTCTGGGTGATCATCGAGGCGTCTCGTCGATTCGCGAGCGTGCCCGAAGTGGATGGAGGACTCATGCTGGTCGTCGGGTCGCTCGGGCTCGTCGTCAACGTGGCCGCCGCCTGGATACTCCACAGTTCGGTGAAGCACAGCATCAATGTCGAAGGCGCCTACCAGCATGTGATGGCCGACCTTCTCGGCTCGGTGGCCGTTGTGATATCGGGACTCCTCATCTGGGCCTTCGGATGGCACCTCGCCGACCCGGTCCTGAGCGTTCTGATCGGCGTCGTGATCCTGTTCAACACCTGGCGTCTGCTCGCGAAGGTGGTTCATGTGCTCCTCGAAGGAGCTCCGGAGCATATCGACCTCCACGCCCTGGGCGACAGGATCGAAAAGGTCGAAGGGGTCGCGGGCATCCACGATGTCCACTGCTGGACGCTGGCCCCCGGATACGACGCACTCAGCGCTCATGTGATGGTGGAACCCGGCTTCCGGGAAAGGGCGGGGCACAATGACGATCTGCTCAACCGTCTGCGGGAGATCGCGTACAACGAGTTCAAGATCCAGCACGTGACGATTCAGATCGAAGACTCCGCCGACAATTGCAACGAGGATCACCGCGTCGGTCGTCCGCCAGCGGCAACGGCTGCACGACCCGCCTGACCCTACCGGATCCGGGCGATCACGACCCGGATGCTGCCGCCCCCTGTCGCCGAGACCTCCACCTCGATACCGTCGCCCGCGCCAGCCGACTCGAAGTCGTGAATGCGTATCCCCGCGGACGCGAGGTCCCCGGCGTAGGTGGCGTTGCCGAAAGCAGCCGGTTCCGGACCGGTGTGAGGCCACGGGTACAGACCTTCGGGGTGGAAATCCGGCCGGAAGAGCTGGAATGTCGCCGAAGGGAAGTCGTACGTCGTGAAGGTCCGCTCGGGCTCGGGAGCACCGGTGCCGTTCAGCATCATCGCGGTCGCGTATTCTTCGAGAAGGACTTCGATCGGCTTCCCTGTCGTCTCCCGGATGCCCGCCACTCCGGCAGAACTCGAGGTATCGTTCAACGCCAGGAAGAAGGGCCCATCGGCCTTGTTCGCAGCATCGCCGTAGGCGTCGCCCAGGAACCGGTGGAAGTGCCATGAGGTGCCGTAGTACGTGTGGCTCTCCGTGGGATTCCCGACGAGCGAATTGGTTTCCCCGGAGTAGGCGAGGATCATCCGCGCCAGGCGCAGAAGCATGCCGTAGTTCTCGGGGGTGATGATGGATCCGTCCCGGGGCGGGTAGTGCTTCCGTGTCAGGAGTGCCCCCCGAGCCACCCCGCCGATGGCCTCCATGGCCCTCCGCGACGAAATCTCCGAGGCGATCTCGGCGGTGCCTTCCTCGATCCAGCTGGGGTGGTACCTGTTCGTCCTGGACCTGCGGTAGAGGGAACTGACGTGCTTCACCTCATGCACCATCGTGGGAAGCGCCTGGTAGTGACCGTCTTCCGGTGCGCCCCCGACTGCGTGAAACATGCTCTCGTTGAAGTAGACGAGTTCCATCTGGTTTGATCCGGGGCACTGCGCTGCGTCCAGGAAGTCCCCCGGCCAGACGAACGCCGCGAATCCGTCTTCCACAGCCGGGGAAATGAACACGTTCACCCGTTCGTCGCCGTTGATATCCGACACGCCTCCGAAGTACTCCGCGATCGTCTCGGCGCCGTATGCGTCATAGTAATCCAGCACCTGCCGGACATCGGCCGTGCGCACGGAGTCGGTGGTCCACTGTACGGAGTCCTGATATACGGCCAGGTGGTCGTTGTAGCCGACCAGGCGGGCGGGCGCGGGGTTCGGTCCCGGCGGAGAGCATACCTCGCCGTCAGCGTCATACGGGCGGAAGGTCATCCGCTCCGGTGGCGGATCCGGGCGTGCCGCGAGAAAGGCGCCGCGCCCCCGGGCGGTCCGGGTGTCCGGCAGTACGGCTCCCGGCCCCAGCCGCTGGATCAGCCGCTCGGCCCGTGCCAGCAGGTCGGCATGCAGGCGGGCAGACGCTTCGGCCACGCGGATGCCGTCGGCCAGGGCGGGGGGGAGTTCCCATGCGGGGCGAGCCGGTGACATCCGGGCGAGGGCGGGGCCGGCTTCAGCGCCGCTCTCGGTGACGGTCACCGTCACGGGCAGCAGGCCCCCACTGGTGGACGTGCCCGGGCGCAGGACACCGATCCTGTAACGATCCCCGCTCACGCCGGCGGGAAGGAAGGGAGGACACGTCCCGAGCCCCGCCGCATTCACCACGACGGTCTCTCCGGACTCGATGCGCAGGGGAGGATCGCACACCCGCAGGCTCAACTGGCGGGAGGCCTCGTTGCCCATGGTGTCCCGTACGTGCACAGTGAACGTGCTCGCGCCCTCTGCCGTGGCGGTGCCCGCAATCACCCCCGCCGTGTCCAGCATCAGTCCGGAGGGCAGCGCGCCGTCCATGACGGACCATGTCAGCGGCTTGTGCTCCCCTCCGATGACCTCCACGGCTCCCCGATAGGCCACATCGACCCTGGCCCGGCCGAGCTGCATCGTTCGGATCGCCAGCAGCGGTTCCGTCGCCGTCACCGTGAACAGCGTCTCCAAACGTCCCGCCGCGGCCCTGAGGACCTGGGTCCCCGCAGGTTCCCCGAGCGTCCACCGCGTGGCCACTTCTCCGGAGGCGTCCGTGCGCCCGCCGAGGGGCACCACCTGCCCGCCGCCGGAAAGCACCTCGAACTCCACCCTCACATCGGGGATCGGCGCTCCGCTCGCGTCCTCCACACGGACGGTCGGGTCCTCGGGCAGGATCGACAACGCCGGTGCCGTCTGGCCATCGCCCGCGACCCGGGCCAGTCGTTCGGGCTCGAGTTCCACGACCACGGACGCGGCACCCGAGACCCCCTGGTGGACGGCGCGAATGGTGGTCGACCCTTGTCCGGTGACCGTTACGAGCCCTGAGGCGGACACCGTCGCGACCTCTGTAGAGGAGGACGACCAGGTGACCCTGGCGCCGACAATCTCGTTCCCCTCATCGTCGATGACGCGTGCCGTGAACTGGATGGTCAGACCGACGACGTTGGAGCTCGCGATCGAGGGCGAGACTTCCACCCTGGACGGGACGGGTGGGTCGGCGCAGCTGCAGAGCACCGTCAGAGCGAAGAGGCAGAATACGGTGGAAGCGCGAGTCATGACGAGTCCCAGGGCATTTCCTGCCGAAATGGCAGGTTTTTCGGGGCTTCCTGCCATTTTGGCAGGCTTCCGCCTTCGGTGACTGCCAAAATGGCAGATTTGCAATGGTTCCGCCATGCTGGCCCGGCGGGCACCGAGCCGTTGACCGGGATTCGGCCGAACGATTACTGTTCGGGGTCACAAATCCCAACGAACACCCCTGCTACCGAAACGAGTCGTTTCCCGATGACGAAGTATCGCAAACCCGGGTCCCGTCCAGCGAAGCCGGTGAACCCCGTCGACCAGGAAGACGCGTTTGTCGCAACCACCCTGGAAGTCACCAACTGGGCGCAGCGCAATCGACCGATTCTGACGGCGGGCATTGTCATTTTGGGACTCGGTGCGGCCGCGCTCGTCTACTACGCGCGCTACAGGGACACGCTGAAGGACACTGCCGCCGCCCAGCTGGAACAGCTCCAGCAGCGGCTGGACATGGGCGATCAGGCAGGGGTGCAGGCCGACTTGCAGCTCTACCTGGAGCGTTTTTCAAGCACTCCCTCCGCGGGCGAAGCGCGCATGACCCTCGCGCTGGTAACCGCTGAGCTGGGAGATCGCGAAGCGGCCATGGACGTGCTCCAGCCGGTTGCCGGCGATGTGGGAAGCCCGCTGGGCACGCAAGCCGCGGCGCTCCTGGCCGCGATCAGCGAAGACGCGGGGAACATCCAGCTTGCGGAGGGCCTCTACGAACGGCTCGCCGACCGGGCCCGGCTGGGCTTCCAGGTCCGCGACGCGTTGGCCGACGCCGCGCGTTTGCGCCGGGATCGGGGCGACGACGCGGGTGCCATGGAGATCTATGACCGCCTTCTCGAGGACATGGACGAGTCCGATCCCGGTCGTGGCGTGGTCGAAATGCGCAGAGCCGAGGTCGTCGCGGCGCTGAACTGAGGCCGAGGGGGCACCCCACGTGACCCGTTATGTCGCATAATATGTATTATGTAAAGTCGTGCAAGCGGTAAAACCCTTCCCGCGTGTGTTGGTCCCCCGGCCAGGCAAACCGGCGTTGGTCGATCCTGCCCTGAAGACCCGACCGTCCGTCGTCCCCCTCGGGTGCTCCGAGGCTCTCCACTACCGGAAGATCTCCTCAACCCGAGCAGCCAGCGAGGTGCTCATCGGTGCGCTCGACAGATTCGCGACGATGGCGACGATCACACCGGTGTCACGGTTTGCCGTCAGCACGGTCCTCCCCCCAACCGAGCCTCCTGTGTGCGAGATGATCCGCTCGCCCCGGTCGTTGGTGGATGTCCCCCAGCCGATCCCGTACCCGGTCTCCTCGCCGCTCTGGAGCCGCTGTGAGGCAAACAGCAGTTCAAGGGTCTCCGCCTCCAGGAACCCGGCCGACAGGTGGGCGTTGGCAAAGATCAGCAGATCTTCGGGCGTCGAAAGAAAGCCGCCGCCTGCCCACTTGTAGCTGTTGTCGACAAACGAGGCGTTGACGACCTCCCCTTGCACGGTGGTGGAATAGAACCGGGTCCTGTGCGGGATGATGAGATCCGTGTGCCCGGCGATCGTGTGGCGCATCCCCAGGGGTTCGAAGACCACGCGGTCCATGTACTCCAGGAAGGGCTCTCCGCTCGCCCCCTCGATCACCGCGCTGATCAGGTTCCACCCGTAGGAGGAATAGGAGTATTCGGTCCCGGGCTCGTTGATGAGCGGATCGTCCTGGAAGATCGCGAGCCCGGCCGCCACCGTCGGGTACCTGACCGATGACAGGTTCTCGGCGCCCTGGTAGTGACGCATCCCGCCGATGTGTCCCGCCAGCTTCCTGGTGGTTACCGGATATCGCTTTTCCGGAAAGGACGGGACGTAGGTCTGCACGGGCGCATCCAGGTCCAGAGCGCCCTCCTCCAGGAGAACGCCAATGGCCGCCGCGGTGATCGGCTTGGAAACACTTCCAACACGAAATTTCGTGAGTGGCATGACGGTAACACCATGGGTGAGATCTGCAAACCCAAAACCTTCTGACCACATGACTTGCGATCCCATTCCCACGGCGACTGAGAGTCCCGGAATCGCCTCAGCTTCCATGACCGAATCCAGCAGCGCGCGCGCTGCCACGATGGCGGCGGCGGGTCCCGGGTCACCGGTGGGGGCCGACTGCTCCGTGCACGCGGCGCCCACCCCGAGCAGGAGGGCGAGGAGGAGGGCGGGCACGGGGTGCCGGCCAGGGCGGCCGGGGGCGCGGGAACGGGTCGTTTGGGTCCGGGTTGCGGCGTGTGCGTTCATGTCAGTCACCATGGCAGAATGCTCCGAAGGACGAATCCGAGGTTGGCGGGCCGTTCGGCCAGGCGGCGAACGTACCAGGGGAACCAGTGCGTTCCATAGCTGATGAGGACTCTGATCCCCCGCCCCGCGCGGGCCAGTCGCCTCTGTTCCGCGCCGGAAATCCCGTACAGCATCTGGACTTCGTACGCATCCGGTCCCACCCCGTTCAGAGCGGCCCATTCCTCGAGCCGCCGAATGAGAGCCGCGTCGTGGGTCGCCAGGCCCGCCCGGAGCCCGGCCGCGCGCGCGTCGGTCCCCAGCATGCGCGTCGCCAGGTCGAAGAACGCCTGATCCACGTCCGCCTTGTCGGGAAACGCGATTTCGGCAGGCTCGGCGTAGGCCCCCTTGACCAGCCGGATCGCGGGCCCGAGGGGCAGGAGCGACTCGAGATCGGCCGCAGTGCGGTACAGGTAGGACTGAAGACAGATCCCGAAATGGGCGTGGTCGGCGCGGATGGCTCTGTACAACCGCAGCGTAGGATCCACATACCGGCTGTACTCCATGTCCATCCAGACCCAGCTGCCGTGTTCTTCGGCCGCCTCGGTGATCCGCCGCAGGTTCTTCTCCGCGACGCTGAAGCCCAGGTCCAGTCCCAGATGGGTCGGCTTGACCGAGAGCTCGGCGTCGAGGCCCCTCGAGGCGACTTCCCCGGCCGCGCCCACATAGTGATCGGCGATGGCTTTCGCCTCGGCTTCGTCGGCGACGTTCTCGCCGAGGAAGGTGATGAGGGTGGGGATCCCCATATCCTCCTCGAGGTGCTTTCCGGCACGAAGCGCTTCGTCCAGGGTTTCTCCGGGCATGAAGCTCCGGACCGCCCGCTTGACGAACCCGTATCTCGGGAAGGTGGCGCTGCACCATTTGTTTTCGGAGACCCACAGCAGTATCGAGCGCATGGCCCGAATATTGACTCCCTGTTCGTTCAAGCGCCAGAGGGACGGGTCAGCTCGGAAATCGCCGCCCTGAGCCGCTCGGTCGCCGCGTCCAGGGCTCTGTCCCGCTCGGGACGGGTGTCGTGGACGCGGAAGTGGATGGGCGCTCCGTAGCGAAGCGATACACGGACCCGTCTGGGACGCCGGGTCCAGCGCGGCCAGGCTTCGTACGAGCCGGCCACGCCACAGGGAATCACGGGAACGCCGGGCTTGAGGAGCAACCGGACCGCACCGCGGCGGAAGGGCTGCAGCGTACCGTCCCAGCTGCGTTCTCCCTCGAGGTAGATACCCACACCGTCACCCTGTTCGAGCACCCGGAGCGCCGTGCGCACCGCCTGCGCGTCGACGCGGTAACGCCGGGCCGGAATCGCGCTGACGTTGGTCAGGAACCAGTGAAACGCCCGACTCGCCGTAAACTGCGTGCTCTTCGTGAAGAAGTGGACGCGGCGGGGGCAATGACCCTGCACCATGAGCGGGTCCAGGGTGCTCAGATGATTGGCAACCAGGAAGAAAGGGCCGTGGCGGGGGATGTTCGAGGTGCCGGAAACCTCCATCCGCGTGAGCGCCCGGGCGGACCATTTGCCCGTCAGCCGAAACAAGGTGTACCAGCTCACCTACACGTCACGATCCTGGGTTGGAACTCGACGACCCCGCCCCGCCCCGCACGCTGGTACGCCTCCGTGACGAGGCGGCGCATCAGCTCTTCCCACCGCCTCGGGGAATCATCCAGAAAACGGAGCTGCACCAGACGGTCGTCCGGAAGGGAGAGCTGGAGCGCCGCCGACGAGACCTGTACGGCACAAATGTCGAGGTGGCGCCAGCGCCCCGAGTCGCGCCTCCCGTCCTCCACCGCAACCTCCTCCCGGTCCACCGTCACGGTGCCGCGTACCGGCGGCCCCATGGATTCCGTGAATCCGCGAAGGACACCGCGATAACGGACCGCCGTCTCCGAGATTCGCCAGGCGACCATGACGGTCGCCGAGTACATCAGGACGCCGCCGGGCTGCAATGCCCGTGTCATCGCCCCCCCGTGCGTGTCAAGCCGCTTGCTTAGTATAGCAGCATTAGTCGTTTCGCGCAATATCGAATCGGCGGATTCAACCTCTAGTCCGCTGCTCGTCCGCCGAATTCGGACACCGCACGACGGACACCGGACACGGTCCCCTTCCCCGTCCATGGGGTCGTGACCGCACTCGGGGCAACGGTAAAGGAGATCGAGGAGGGCCACGGGGACGGGCCGCGCTACAGCCTGCCGGTCAGGTCGAGGAGGCGCAGCTTCCAAACCCGCCAGACCGCCTCCCATATGATGCTCCTGGACATTTTCGATTCACCGGACTCGCGTTCGGTGAACACAATGGGGACTTCCCGCAGGTTGAATCCCTTGCGCCACGCCCTCAGCTTGAGTTCGATCTGGAAGGAGTATCCGTTGGACTGGATCCTGTCGAGTCCGACGGATTCGAGGACGGGGCGCCGGAAGGCGTTGAAACCTCCGGTGGCGTCCCTGACCGGCAACCGGGTAATGACCCTCGCATACCAGGACCCGAACAAGCTGATCAAGAGGCGCCGCATCGGCCAGTTCACGACCGCGATGCGGCCCCCGACGTAGCGCGACCCCACCACCACCTCTGCGGTTCCGGTCGCCTCGAGGAGGACGGGGAGCATGTCGGGTGGGTGGGACAGGTCGGCGTCCATCTCGACGAAGACATCGAACCCGCGCTGCAAGCCCCATGTGAATCCCGCCACGTAGGCCGCCCCGAGACCTTCCTTGCCCGGCCGGTGAAGCACCGCGACCCGGTCGTGCTCGGCCGCCAGCGCGTCCGCCACCTCCCCGGTGCCGTCGGGGGAGTTGTCATCCACCACGAGGATGTGGAAAACGTCGCCCTGTTCCAGAACCCGGGGCACGATGCGCGGCAGGTTGTCGCGTTCATTGTAGGTCGGCACGACCACGAGTACCCGTAGCGTTTCGTTCATCGGTCTTCCCCGGCCGCCGAGGCCGGCTTCCGCAGGACAACGGCGCCGAGAGCGGCGCCCGCCAACTCGACCGCCGTGATCCAGACGCGTTGCAGTGCGGCAAGGACCAGGCTTCCACCGGGTCCCGCCCAGGGCGCCAGGAGAGCGGCCAGTACGCTTTCCCGCACCCCGATCCCGGCGGGAGCGAACAGCAGAATATAGCCCACGAGGTAGGCACCCGCGAAGGCCGTGGCCGCGGCCGGCAACGGCACCCCAAGCCCCAGGCCCAGAGACAGGCAGTAGAAGGCGAGGCCGTAGACCAGCCAACTCAGCAGGTACCCCGCGAGCCAGGCGAGGAACGCCGGAGCCCCGGGGGCGGGAAGGTCTCCCTCCTGTCCGCTGCGCCGCAGTGCCCACCCCAGCAGGGCTCCCGCCCCGCCGAAGCAGAGAAAGCCCGACAGGCCCAGCAGGACGGTCAACCCGGCGGCGAGCGCCGCCCCGCTGGGCAATGCCGGCGATTCATACGCCACCCAGGCCCCCAGCACCGCCGCCGCGAGGAGGTTGACGATCTGGGCCGCCACGGCCGCCGCCCCGGCTCGCACCGCGGACAGCCCGGCTCGGCGCGCCAGCACCGCGAGGCCCGCGAGCTGGAAGATCTTGCCCGGGATGTACCGCCCCAGGTTCGCGACCATCACCAGGGACGCGGCGACATGCAGCGGGACGCCGGGCTCGCCGAAGGCAGCCAGTATCCTCGACCACAACCAGGCCTGAAGGACAAATGCCGCAAGAAGCACGGCAACCGACGTGGCCAGGAACGCCAGGTCGGGATCGACGATGCTCATGTCGAGATCGCCCGCTTCCGCCAGGCTGAAGCCCGCACCTCGCAGGATCAGCCATGTGACAACGACGGTGAGGAGCGCTTTCCCGAGCCTCACCCCCCACCGCTTCAGCCCGGTCTCGGGGCGCGCGGCGCTACCCCCCCTGGGAGGCGCCATTCCTGGTCCGCCACGGTCGAAAGCGGTTCGGCAGGAGGGAGGCCGCGAGGAGGAGCACGGTGATCCCCGCGGCGGCGAGGCTGAGCCTCAGCGCGCTCCTCACCGTGGGTGCCGTGAAGCGGAGCATCACCGTGTGATCCCCCGCGGCGGGGATCTCGACGGCCTGAAGCGTCAGGTTGGCCCGGTGAACGGCTGCCGGCTCCCCGTTGACCTCGGCCACCCACCCCGGGAACCAGTTCTCCGAGACGACCAGCAGAGCGGGGCCGGTGGTGCGCACCCCGAGCCGCCTGTGGTCGGGCTCGTCCACCTCCCAGGCGACCGTGCCCGTCACACCCGGCGCCGGCGCCAGCCGGACGGGCTCCGCCACGACGACCTCGCCACGCGGATCGAATCCCGGCGCGAGGATCCGGTCCAGCGCGGCGGAGTCGTCCATGACGGTGGCCGTGCCCGCCAGCCAGGCGCGGTCGAGGCCGGGAAAGGCGTAGACCGCCTCCGTGCCCGCGGCGGTGCGTGCCGTGCTCAGCGGCCGGGCACCTTGCATGGGGGGCTGGCCCGCGCGCTCCTCGGGCCAGACCAGGTACTTCACATTCAGCATCCGCAGCACGGTGGCGTTCCGGGTGTTGGTCCCTTCCCGCCTGCTTCCCGCGAGACCCAGCAGTTGCCGGTACCGGGCCAGGTCGTTGGGGTGATGCCCCGTCACGATGTCCATGCCGAACATGGCGAGGTCGACGTTCTGGTCGTCGTCGCGCAGGTCCGCTACCCGAAACGGCGCCTCTTCCGCGCGCCGGTCCTGCAGGAAGCGGACGTTGCCGTCCGGGGCGGCCCAGGCGTGGAAATCCAGGGTGGTGATGAAGGCGCGGTCGATGCGGCCAAGGTCGACCGCGACGAGGACGGCGAGCGCGGCGAGCGCCGCCGTTACGGGGACCCTGCGCTCCAGGAGTGCCCACGCCGCCGCGACGGTCAGGGCGGCCAGCACGAAGGCGATCCCGAATCCGAGGGTGATGTAGGGGCGCGCCCCCGCGAGGACCGCGATGCTGCGCTCGTCCGCGCCGGGGTGGATCATGGTGGTCCAGATGCTCCCGAGCGCCCCCGACGACTGGAGCAGGAGCCCCACCAGGAGGAGACCGAGGAAGCCGAGCAGCGCGCGCCCGCGCGTCGTTCGCAGGAAGGCGTCCCGGGACGGGGACTCGCTGACCAGGTCGTCGACTCCCAGGGCGAGGAGGGTGGTCATGGCGAAGCTCACCAGAAAGGCGCTGAGCGACGGAACCCTGAAGAGCGAGATACCGGGGACGACCTCGTAGAGGATCCGCCACACCGGCGTGTGGGTGCCGAGAGCGAAAAGCAGCCAAAGGACGCTGAGTCCCGCCATGAACCACCGGAGCCCTCGCCTGCGATGGCCGAACAAGCCGAATAGCGCGAGGACCAGAACGGTGACGCCCACGTACTCGTGGTTCAGTTTGAAGGCGTTGCGTCCCCAGTAGGTTCCCGTGGCCCACTCCGCATCGGCATTGGAGTTGCCGGCAAACTCGGGGATGGCGAGGCCCATCACCTCTTCGGGATGGAGTGACCACGAGCTCGAGTAGGCGATGGCATCTTCCGCGCTGGCATCGACCGTGGTGAGGGTCCGCCGGGACGACTCGGTGACGTACTTCATTGCCGGGAGGATTTGAACCGCCGCCATCCCCGCACCCAGCAGCGCGCCCCCCAGAAAGAGTCCCAGGGGCACGAGGGCGCGTCTCGGACTGCGAGCGCGCCGGTGCTCGGTCCCGGCACGGTACAGACATGCCGAGCGGAAAACCGCGTACGCCCCGACCGAGCCGAACAGAAAGTACGCCGTCTGGAACTGGGTCGTCAGGCTGGTCAGCGCGACGGCTCCCGCCATGCCCGCCACGGTCCTGGCCGAGGGTGCGCGGAAGACCGAATCCGCGGCCCAGAACACCAAGGGCGCCAGCGTCGCCACCATGAGCTTGCCGTCGTTGCCGGGCAGGACCAGCGTCACGATCACCGGAGCCATCAGCCAGGCCAGTCCACCGATCGTCGCCGCCGGCCTCCCCAGCCCAAGGCTCCTCGCCCACCCGTACATGAAGAAGCCGCCCGCCAGGATGTGAAGGACGAGCTTCCACCCCAGAGCTCGGTACGGTTCGACGATGAAGTAGAGGAGACTCGTGGGATAGATCGAGTCCCCGGCCGAGAGGGCCTCGACGAAGGGGATCCCTCCGAGCAGGCGCGGGCTCCAGAGAGGGAAGTCGCCGGCGGCGAGCCGCTCGGCGAAGTAGGCGCGCGCCATGTAGCCGAGGGAGAGCGAGTCACCGCCGTAGAGCATCCGGTCGGAGAAGATGAACTCGCCGAAGAGCACCACGGTGGCCAGAAGAAAAAGGCCTCCGGGAAGCCACCAGGGCAGCGTCGTGTCACCGCGGCTCCCGCCGCCCCTGCCCCGCCGCCTCCGGTCCCGCGAGATTCTCTGGCTCATGACTCCTCTCGATGCCGGTGTCTCCGCCCCGCCAATTGACGGTAGACGTCCAGATGCCGGTCCACCAGTCGCTCGTTGCTCCAGCGTGCCACAACGCGCTCCCTGGCCGCGGTTCCCCGTTCGCGGAGCCCGTCGGGGGAAGAGAGAAGATCGAGCACCCTGGCCGCGAGTGCCTCCGGGTCTCCGGGCGCGAAGAGGCCCCCCACGTCGTCGTCGATGATCTCGGGGAGGCCGCCCACGGCCGAAGCTGCGACCGGAAGGCCGCACGCCATCGACTCCAGCGCGGCTACCGACGTTGCTTCCACGAGCGACGGAAAGACGGCGAGGTCCGCCGAGGACAGGAGTGCCGGCATCTCCGCATGCAGCCGGGCGCCGAGAAAATCGACGCGGGCCGCGACCCCGAGTGACGCGGCGAGCCCCTCGAGCCGCTCCCGCTCCGGCCCGTCCCCGATCACGATGACATCCACGTCAGCGGCCGCCAGGATCGCCGGGAGCGCACGCACGAAGAACTCGACGCCGTTCTTCGGGAACAGCCGGCGCGGCACCACGAGGCGGCGCCGGTTCCCATCGCGCGGCACGGAGCCCGGCACGGGGGCGAACACACCCGTGTCCACTCCGTTGACCACAACCTCGACGGACACCGAATCGTTGAGGCTCTCTCCCACATCCGCGATCTCCTTGCTGGCAGCGAAGTTGTGGTCGCTGAGCTCGATCAGCTTGCCAAGTGGCCCGCGCAGGACCGGGTTGGCCGCCAACCGCAGGAAATGGGACGTGTGCAGTGTGCACACCAGGGGCGTGGCGGTGCCGGCCAGGGCAAGGGCACAGGGGAGGAGCGAAGGGAACGCCTGGGCGTGCACCACGTCCGCGCCCTGTACGACCTCCCGCGTCCGGCCCGTCGATCCGGCCGCGTGAACGAACCATCCCCATGGCTTGCGAGCGGGCAACACCGTGCGATGAATACGGATACCGTCCATGACCTCGTCCTTTGCGAGACCCGGCCGGGACAGCGACGTCACCACCGTGACGCGGTGTCCCCGGGCGACCAGACCCCGGCACAGATAGTGGACGTGGCTTTCCAGGCCGCCAACCTCCGGCGGGAAGTACACGCAGTGAACGACGATGTTCACGCCGCCTCCCAGTCTTCGGTTTCGCGCGGGACGCCGGCCAGCTCAGCCAGCAGGATATCGGCGATCCGCTCCCCGGCACGACCGTCGCCATACGGGTTTCGTGGCGGGTGTCCTCTGCGGCTCCCCGAAAGGTGGTCGGTGGCTTCGGCCAGAATGCGGCCCGGATCGGTGCCGACCAGGGTGGCCGCGCCGGCCTGCACGGCTTCCGGACGCTCGGTGACCTCCCTCAGGACAAGCGTGTGCACGCCAAAGGCGGGCGCCTCTTCCTGGATCCCTCCCGAGTCGGTGAGCACCAGGCTGGCGCGGCCGAGCACGGCAACGAGATCGCCGTAGTCGAGCGGATCGATGAGGTGGACGCCCGGCACCTCGCCCAGGATCCGCCGCGCAGGCTCGAGCACCCGCGGATTCGGGTGCACGGGGTAGAGGATGTCCGTGTCGCTGAACCGGGCCGCCAGCCGGGCTACCGCGCCGAATACGTCTTCCAGCGGCGACCCGAAGGACTCGCGGCGGTGCGCGGTCAGCAGCACGAGACGACGGCGGGAGGAGAGGAGTCGGGCGACGCGGGGATTCCGCACGGCAAGGGGGCGCGCGCGCATCTGCAGCAACGCATCCACCACCGTGTTCCCCGTGACGAAGATCCGCGCAGCGGGGATCCCCTCCCCCGCCAGGTTCGCCGCCGCCGCGGGCGTGGGAGCAAAGCAGAAATCGGACACGGTATCCGTCATGCGGCGGAGCATCTCCTCGGGAAAGGGCGACCACTTCTGCCGGCTCCGGAGCCCCGCCTCGACGTGCGCCAGCCTCCCTCGCTGGAAGAACGTCACCACCCCGGCGAAGAAGACGGTCGCGGTGTCGCCCTGCACGATCGTCACGTCGGGCGAGAAGTCTTCCGCCACTTTGCGCAGGCCGTCCAGGCACGCGTGGCCGATGTCGTAGAGGGTCTGCCCGGGGGTCATGAGGTCCAGGTCGTAGTCCGGCTCGATGGTGAAGGCGGCCAGCACCTGGTCCACCATGTCCGTGTGTTGCCCGGTGAGCGCGAGCCGGTGATCGCTGCCGCCCCGGTCGGCGAGGGCGCGGATGACCGGCGCCATCTTGATTGCTTCCGGCCGGGTGCCGATCACGGACAGAATACGGGGAGGTGGCATGCGTGGCTACGCCGCGGCTACTCGGCGGGGCCGGAGCGGTCGGAACGTTTGCTTCCCCGGCGCACTGCGTCCAGTTCGTCATGAAGGGATGCGATCATCTCCGCCAGGAAGCCGGCGACAACACAGAGCGTGCCGACCGTAACCAGCAGCATGACCAGGTACAGCAACGGCCGAAAGCCCAGGCCCATCACATAGCGTGCGAACATCGCGCCCAGGCCCGTCAACACGCCCGCAGCGATGAGGAAGAGCCCGGGAATGCCGAAGGCCAGCATCGGCTTGCGTGAGAACCGCAGCTGGAACCAGACGGCAACCAGGTCGAGCACCCCCACGACCACGCGCCCCTTGCCGGAGTACTTGGAAACGCCCGCCCTTCGCGGGTGCAGTTCGATGTCGATTTCCGTAGCGGTGAACCCCTGCCTGCAAGCCAGCACGACGAAGAACCGATGCCAGTCGTGCCGGAGACGCACGGTGTCGAGAATGTCGGCCCGGAACGCCTTCATGGAGTTCATGTCACTGACCGGCACCTTGAAGATGCGCCGGCTCAGCGCGTTGTAGATGGAAGAGACCGCGCGCTTGTCGTAGGCGCCCACCTTCCGCCCGGCGACGATGTCCCAACCCTCGTCGAGCTTGTCCAGGAAGCGCGGGATTTCCTCGGGCAGGTGCTGCAGGTCCGCATCGAAGAGGACCAGGTACGTCCTGTCACTGGCCGCGGCCGCGGTCAGCAGGGCTTCCGTCTTGCCCAGGTTGGTCCGGTGGCGGAGCACCGCGAGCTTCGCCCATCCGTCGCCCACGGACTGCGCCAGCTCGGCCGTCCCGTCGGTGGAGCCGTCGTCCACGAGGAGGACGTCTCCGGTCAGCCCATGCTCCTCGAAGGCGGCACGAAGCGCGGGGATCAGGTGCGGGATGTTGGGTGCTTCGTCGTAGGCCGGGACGACGAGCGCAAAGTCGCTGCGGGCACGGGGAGCCGTGGTCCGGTTCGGCGAGGACATCACGCGGCTACACGCGCTTTCTCATTCGCGCCGGAAGGACCCCCAGCTGATCCCGGTACTTGGCCACGGTGCGGCGGGCGATCTTGATCCCCTCGCTCTTGAGGAGGTTGACGATGGCCTGGTCCGTCAACGGGCGGCGGGAGTCCTCCTCGTCGACCAGACTCCGGATCCTGGCCTGGACACCTCGGGTGGAGATGTCCTGTCCGGTGGCAGTAGGAAGACCGCCCGAAAAGAAGAACTTGAGGGGAAACACCCCTGTCGGTGTCTGGACGTACTTGTCGTTGGTAACCCGAGAGACGGTGGATTCGGCCATTTCGATATGCTCGGCAACTTCCCGCAGGGTCAGTGGCTTCAGGTGCTGGACTCCGCGCTCCAAAAAACCCCGCTGGGTGGCCACGATGAACCTCATGACCTTGAGCATCGTCTGGCGGCGCTGTTCGATGACCTGGATCAGCCAGTGGGCCGCATTGAGCTTGGTCGAGATGAACTCCTTGTTCCGTCCGACGTACTTGGTCTTGTCCGCCGCAACGTCCCGGTACGACTGCGACAGCCGCAGCCGCGGGAGTCCGGTGTCGTTGACGAACACCATGTAGTCGCCGCCGATCAAATCGACGATGAGGTCGGGAATGACATATTGGTCGGGGTCCGCCGCGTAGCGCCGCCCGGGCTTTGGGTCCAGCTTGGCGATCCTGTCCGCCGCAGCCTGGGCTTCGCCGGGCGAAATCTCCAGAGCTCGCGAGATCTCGGTCCATTTGTGATTGATCAGGCCATCGAAGTGGCCTTCGACGATCCGGGACTCCAGCGTGTCCTCTCTGCCGTCCCGGCGCAACTGAATCGCGAGGCACTCCTGGAGATCGCGGGCGCCGACGCCGGGCGGATCGAGGGAGTGAACCACGCGGAGCACCCCTTCGACCTCCGTCAACTCGAAAGGTGCGAACAGCCTGGCCAGCTCGGCGAGCTCCTCTTCGCGCAGCCTGTCGTCGTCGATCCCGCGGGTTTGGGCCATCACTCTGTCCCGCACTTCTTCCAACGAAGCCCCGAGACCTTCCGTCACATCCTCCAGGGAGCACGTCAGCATTCCGTCGTCGTCGATGTTGCCGATGATCTCTTCGCTGATCCAGACCTGTCGTTCGCCGAGATGAAGAAGGCCGAGTTGCTCCCTCAGGTAGTCGTGGAGGTCCCGTTTCTCGACGACGGCGGGCTCGTAGTATTCGCGAGGCTCGTAGCGCGCCCGGTGTCCTCCGGGGTCGAAGTCGTCCAGCAGGACTGCTTCCCAGTCCGTCTCCGCCTCCTCCTCACCCCGGGACTCCTCTTCGCCCGGCAGGTCTTCATCGCTGTCGGGCTCCGACATCTCCAGGAAGGGATTCTCGGAAAGCTCCTGCTCCAGACGGGTTTGCAGATCGAGAAGAGGCATGTAGAGCAGATCCATCGCCTGGTACAGGCGCGGATTGACCTTCAGTTCCTGCCGGATTCGGGCGCTCTGGCTCAGGCCCGCCTTGATTCGGCTCACGGAAAGCTCACGCTCCGGGGCTCGGGAACCTCGATCTCATGCGTACCGTCAGGGTCGGCCCCAGGTATAGATCGGCAACTTCGTCGTTCCACACAAGCTCGGACACGGTCCCGCCCACACGGATTCGTCCCTCGTGCATGATGTACGCGCGGTCGACGATTTCGAGGGTCTGCTCCACGTTGTGGTCGGAGATGATCACTCCGATGTTCCGGTTCTTGAGCTCGGAGACGATCTCCTGAATGTCGTGCAGGGCAATCGGATCGATGCCGGCGAAGGGCTCGTCCAGCAGCATGAACTTGGGCTTCTGCACGAGTGCGCGCGTGATTTCCAGCCTGCGCCGCTCACCACCCGAAAGCGAGAACGCCTTCGCGTTGCGCAAGTGGCCGATCGAAAGCTCCGCCAGCAGCTCCTCCAGCCTCTCGATGCGCTCCTTCCGGTTCAGGTCCAGGGTCTCCAGGATGGCCATGACGTTCTGGGCGACCGTCAGTCTGCGGAACACCGACGGCTCCTGAGCGAGGTACCCGACCCCCATCCTCGCCCGCTTGTACATCGGAACCCGGGTAAGCTCCGCCTGGTCGAGGTACACCTTCCCGCCATCGGGTGAAATCAGTCCCACCAGCATGTAGAAGGTGGTGGTCTTCCCCGCCCCGTTCGGCCCCAGAAGCGCCACGATCTCGCGCTGTTGCACCTCGATGTCCACATCCGACACGACCCGGCGTTTCTTGTAGATCTTCGTGAGATTCTCACCCTTGAGCATCGAACCGGTCGCGACCGCAACACCTTCCGTCACTTGTTTCCTCCCCTGCGCGGCTGGACAATGATCCGTAGCGCGATTGTGGTGTCGGCGCGAACCCGGGCCGAGTCCGGGACGACGACCGTCGAATCCGTAGCGACGGCCGTTGAGTCGGAGAGCGATTCGGGAGGCAGCGGCTCCAGATGATACCCCACCGTCTGGCCTTCCACCTCCATCTTCACCACGCTCCGCTCTTCGAGATGGATCGTGATCTGTTCGCCTTCCACCCAGTGCAGCGCCAGCCGGGCTTTCGGCTCGGCTCCGGTCGTGTCCGCGTCGGCTCCGGTCGTGTCCTGCGCGGCTTCTGTCGTATTCTGCGCGGTTCCTGTCGTATCCGGCGCGGTCAGCCGGTACAGGCTCCGGGCTTCCCCGATTGCGGTCAGTGTCTCCAGGCGGGGCCTTCCCCCTTGCGGCGCCGGCGCGGCGTCCGTGGTGGTGGTGCCGGCTGCCGAGGGCGCGGCCACGGCGGTGCTGTCGTCGGCTGGCAGGAGGTCGGCCACGGCGGCGCCGTCGCCGGCTGCGGCAGAATCGGCCGCCAGGGTGCTGTCACCCGCAGCCCCCGATCCGAACTGCGCGATGATCGTTTCCCCCTCCATCCAGTCACGGTTCGCGAATTCGGGCAGGTCCTCCGAAACGAGCGAGTCCGGAGAGGCGGCCTCCGCTCTCGCGGAGCCGATGGCGGTGACGAAGTCCAGAACCTGATCCGGAGACGATACGTCGATCGAGTCCCCGGTGAGCCGGAAATCGTCCGCAATGGCCAACGGTCGAGCAACGGAGTCCTCCGCGGTGTCGAGGGAATCGGCGTGGGCGGCGCGCTCGGCGATTGCGCGAGCCCGCTCGACATCGCCCGGCGTCAAACCGGTGGTGTCGAGCTGGGGCTCCTCAAGAGGAGGTACCGAGGCTATCGCGATCAGGCGATTCACCTCACCGTTGTCCAGGAATACGCGGATGGCGGGCGCCGTGAGTGTGACCTGGCTACCCACCAGCTCGGCATCATCCCGCGCCAGGATCTCTTCGCTGAGACCGACGGTGGGCGTGACCCACACCGATGCTCCGGTCAGCGCGAAGCCCCGATTCTCCACGCTGGCCGAGCCCCAAACCGACATCGCGCCCACATCCTGGTCGTAGTCGAGCGAATCCCCGAGCGCCCGCAATGAATCCCGCACCAGCACCACGTCTCCGGCCGCCCGGAAAAAGCGCCTCCCGTCGATCATGAAGCGGTCGGCGTCGATCTCGTAGGGGGGTAGCGATACGGAGTCCGTGACCGCCGGAACCGAGTCCACGATGGCCGCACCAGGGTCCTGGGCCGGGGGGACGGTGTCCGCCGCGGCTGGAACCGAATCCGTCACAGGGGGAACGGAATCCGTGCCGGCCACAGCCGAGTCCACCGACGGGACCCCCGGCGAATCCTCCGGCGTTGTCGCACTGTCGGCCGCGGCAGCTACCGCGGCAGCTACCGGGGCGGGCGCCGCCGGACGTGGCGCGGGGAAGACCGTCGCGTGGGGATTGCCCCCCTTGACGAGGATACGATCCATTGGCCGGAACTCGGTGGCGCGATAGAAATACAGGCTGTCCCCGCGGATCACCGCACCGTTCTGTCGGTCGGTGACCGTCACGTTCGACCAGGCCACCAGCTGTCCGACGTTTCCGTGGTAGCGAGCCGAGTCCGCGTCGAGCTCGGTCTCCGGATCCTGAAAGCGCACCCTGCCAAAAAGCTGCACCTGGTCGCTATGCTCGTACACGACCGCGGAGTCGGCGAGTATGCGGGTGCCGTCCGTACACCGGTAGTCGATGCCCCCCGAGGCGCGGTGGATGTAGTTCAGGGAGTCGAAGCGTCTGCTGTGCGTGTACCCGCCCACTCGTTCCAGCTTGCAGTCGGCCTGCGGCACGGCTGCCAGGGCGGGCAGGACAAGAACGGCCAGTGCCGCCACCGTTGCCTGAAAGATCCCCCCGGAACGCGCCGCGCACCCCCACTCGGCGAGGATTCTACCCCGCCTCCTCATCGCGAGGCACATTCCCTTTCCCTGGTTCCCCAGATCCTCACGTCGTCAAAGGCCATGTCGGCCTGCAGGCGGTCACCTTCGACCTCGCACTCGCCCTCGCGCATTACCACGGCGACATCGGTCCACACCCGGTCGGCTTCCGGTGCGAAGTGCAGCTCGTCGGTGCGGATCTCCCTGTCCTGTTCCGGTATCCTGAGAATGGCGTTGCCCGACGCGGTCAACTCGTTCCCCAACTGGTTCAGCCGTCCTTCGTCGGACGTGATCCGGGCCCGGCGACGCCCATTCTCGTCGTAGACAAGCAGCGTAAGCCCGAGCACACGGGAATGAGCGGAGTCCTTCCAGATGAACATGCTGTCCGCCGTCAGCATCGCTTCCCGGATCCCCTCCCGCGACATGTTGAGGGAAACGCCGTACAGGATCTTGTCCGCGTTGATCGTCTCCAGCTCCGAGGTCGCCCCCTCTTCCGAGGTGTCGAAGCACGCCGCGAGGGCAAGGAGCAGGACGGCCGGAGCCCATGTCCTTCGCAGTGCGCTCATCACGCCACTCCCGCGCGCAAGAGGTCGTGAAGGTGAACGATCCCCACCAGTCCGGCGTCGCCTGCCACGGGCAGCGCCATGATGCCGTGCTTCTCCATGCGGCGAACAGCGACCGCGCCCAACTCGTCCGGGGACGTGATCCTGGGTGACCGGGTCATGAGCCGCGCCACGGGAATGTCGAGGAAGTCCCCGGTCCGTTCCATGAGCCGGGTGAGATCGCCGGCCGTGACCACACCGACCACCGAGCGGTCCTCGGCGATCACCGGGACGGTACCCCTCATGCGTGCCAGGGGCACGATGACCTCCCGGATACTCACGTCCGGCCCGACCGAGGGATAGTTTTCCGACTCCATCACGTCACGGACCCGCAGGGTGAGCCGGCGCCCCAGCGAACCTCCCGGGTGAATTCGGGCGAAGTCCCCGTCGCGAAACCCCTTTCGCTTGAGCAGTGCCAGCGCCAGCGCATCGCCCATGGCGAGGGTGGCGGTGGTGGAGGAGGTCGGAGCCAGGTCCATGGGACATGCCTCCGCGTGGACGCCGCAGTCGAGAACCGCCGCGGCTCGCCTCCCAAGGGGCGAGCCCGGATCCCCCACCAGGGCCACCACGGGAATCTCATGGGCCTCTGCGAATGCGAGCAGCCCATCGAGCTCGCCCGTCGAAGATCCGCTCTTGGAGAGCAGAATCATCACGTCGTCCGGGCTGACGATGCCCAGGTCGCCGTGGAGTCCCTCGACCGGATGGAGGAACACCGCAGGCGTACCCGTCGATGTGAGCGTTGCCGCCAGCTTGCGGGCGATCAGTCCCGACTTGCCGATTCCGGACACCACGACCCGGCCGCCCGAAGCGAAAATGAGGTCCACTGCACGGAGGAAACCGTCCCCGAGACGGCCGGCCAGCGCCTCCACGGCGCCAGCCTCCAGCCGAAGCACCCGCCGACCTTCTTCGAGCAGATCCCGGCGGAGGGTCTCGGCGGGCTGGCGCGGGCCGGCCTTCCTCGTGAGTGCGACGCTCACTGTCGCCTCCTCCCTCGCCCGAGGGTGAACCGGGCCACGTCAGGTACCTCGCTCGCGACAGTATTCATCTACCAGATTAGCCCATTCTCCCCGGGCCCGCAGAAGCGCCTCGGCGAACTCCCTGACGGCGCCTCTGCCACCGGACCTGGAACTCCGCCACGTTGCTACGCGGTACACCTCCGGCACGCAGTTGGCAACCGTCGCCGCCAAACCCACCTTGCGGAGAGGGGTGAGGTCCGCCAGATCGTCACCCATCAACGCGACCTCGGTCCATTCCACCTGCTTCTCGGCAAGGAGTCTGTTCAAGATAGGCAGTTTTCTCGCTCCGGCGTCCTGGAAGACCTCCCGCACTCCGAGTTCGGCTGCCCTCAGCTTCGTCGCTTCCGACACTCTGCCCGATACGATCACGACATCGAGCCCCGCGTTTTGCAGCATCCTGACACCCAGGCCGTCCTGCACGTCGAACCGCTTGAGCTCGACCGCAACGCCGTCCGGCGTCGCTCCGACATACAGCCCGCCGTCGGTCATCACGCCATCCACGTCCAGTACGACCAGGCGAATGCGGCGGGCCGTTGCCTCGGGTATCTGCATCGGGGCGGTGGTCACGGCGAAGCGACCGCGGCCCGGATCCCGGCCACATCGCGCAGCAGACGCGGCAACGCATCGAGCTGCAACATGTTGGAGCCGTCGGAGGGTGCCGAAGCCGGGCACGGATGCACCTCCACGAAGAGGCCGTCGCATCCCGCGGCAACCGCTCCCCTGACAAGCGCACCGATGTGTTCCGGCGCGCCCCCGGTCGACCCGTCCTCCCTGCCCCCGGGCTGCTGCACCGAATGGGTTCCGTCGAAGATCACCGGAGCGCCGGTCGCCTCCCTGATTCGCGCGAAGTTGCGCATGTCCACAACGAGGTCGCCGTACCCGAACGACGTTCCCCGTTCGGTCACGAACACCTGCCCCGATCCTCCGGCACGCACCTTCTCGACCGCGCCGGCCATCGCGCCGGGAGACATCCACTGACCCTTCTTCACATTCACGGCCCTGCCGGTCGCTCCCGCCGCGAGCAGCAGTGCCGTCTGCCGGCAAAGGAAGGCCGGGATCTGGAGCACGTCCGCCACCTGGGCGGCGGGCCCGGCCTGGTCCGGCTCATGAATGTCGGTCAGGATGGGCAAACCCGTCTCCCGGCGCACGGTGGCGAGGCGGTCGAGGCCGCGGGAAAGACCGGGACCGCGGTGTGAGGACAGCCGCGAGCGGTTGGCTTTTTCGAATGATGCCTTGAAGACGACCGGAATGCCGACATCGCGCCCCGCGGAAAGAACCCCCCGGGCGACGGTCAGATTCAGGTCATCGTCCTCGAGAACACAGGGCCCCGCGAAGAGGGTGAAGCCGTCCAGCACCCGATCACGCTCCCATCGCCGCGGTCTTCGGGGAATCGAGCGCGGCGGCGCGGACTGCGCCGGCCCCCACGAAGGAGGCAAAGAGCGGATGGGCCCGGGTTGGCCGGCTCTTCAGTTCGGGGTGAGCCTGGCTGCCGATGAACCATGGGTGGTTCGGCAACTCGATCATCTCGACCAGCTTGCCGTCGAGTGAGGTTGCGGCGAATACCATGCTCTTTCCCTTCAGGGCCGTCCGGTAGTCGTTGTTGACCTCGTAACGGTGCCGGTGACGCTCGGTGATCTCGGAGGACCCGTAGACCTCGCGGGAAAGCGACCCGGCCGCGAGCCTCGCTTGGTAGGAGCCGAGCCTCATCGTGCCTCCCTTGGTGGTGATGTTGCGCTGCTCGTCCATGAGGCAGATGACCGGATGGGGAGACCCCTTGTCGAATTCGAAGGAGTGCGCCCCCTCCAGCCCCGCCACATTGCGCGCGAACTCGATGACTGCGCACTGCAGGCCGAGGCAGATTCCCAGGAACGGGAGATCGTTCTCCCGTGCCCACCGGATGACCGAGATCATCCCCTCGATGCCGCGCTCACCAAAGCCGCCGGGCACCAGGAGGCCGTGATAGTCCGCGAGGAAAGCCGGGTCGAGGCCCTTTTCGATCCTCTCGCTGCCGATCCAGTCGATCTCCACCAGTACGTCGTGGGTGATTCCACCGTGGATCAACGCCTGTTCCACGGACTTGTAGGCGTCCACCAACTCGGTGTACTTGCCCACCACCGCGATCTTCACCGTTCCGTGCGAAGGCGTCTTCACCCGTTCCACGATGCGCGTCCAGTCCGTAAGGTCCGGAGCGGGCGCAGTCATGCCGAAACAGGACAGCACGAAGTCGTCGAGACGCTGGCGGCGAAACTCGAGGGGGACTTCGTAGATGGTCTCCAAGTCCCGCGCCTCGATGACGCCGGCGGGATCGACGTTGGTGAAACCGGCGATCTTGGCCTTGGTCTGTTCGTCGAGACGGTGTTCGGTACGGCAGATGAGGACGGCGGGCTGGATGCCGGTCTGCATCAGCTCGCGCACGGAGTGCTGGGTGGGCTTGGTCTTGAGTTCGCCGGCGGCGCTGATGTAGGGAACCAGGGTGAGGTGGACATGCAGAGCCCGGGGGCCGACTTCCTGGCGGAACTGGCGGATTCCCTCAAGGAAGGGGAGGCTCTCGATGTCGCCCACCGTGCCGCCCACTTCCGAGATCACCACGTCGTGATCCTTCCCGAGCACCCGGACCGACCGCTTGATTTCGTCGGTGATGTGGGGGATGACCTGAACCGTACGTCCCAGATAGTCGCCCCGGCGCTCGCTGTCGATCACCGTTCGGTAGATGCGCCCCGTGGTGGTGTTGTTCTCCTGCGACAGGTTGGCGTCGATGAAGCGCTCGTAGTGCCCAAGGTCGAGGTCCGTCTCCGCACCGTCCTCGGTGACGTACACCTCCCCGTGCTGGAGCGGAGAGAGCGTTCCGGGATCGACGTTGATGTAGGGGTCGAGCTTCTGAAGGGTGACCCGTAGCCCGCGTTCCTTGAGAAGGACGCCGATGGAAGCGGCGGCGATGCCCTTCCCGAGCGAGGAGACCACGCCTCCAGTGACGAAGATGTACCTGGTCTGGTCGGATTGGGTCCGGATCATTCGCTTGCCGCAGCTCCTCGTCGCTTTCTCAAACCGGGATTCCCGCCCGTAGCCGGCGCTCCATTCGTACCAGATCCTCCGGCGTGTCCACCCCGTCGGCCGCTGCTGCCACGATGGCCACTCCGATGCGCATGCCGTTTTCCAGGGCACGCAACTGCTCCAGTCCCTCTGCCCGCTCCAGGGGCGACCGGCCGAATCCAACCCATCGCCCCAGCGCCTCCAACCGATAGGCGTATACCCCGACATGCCTGAGGTGACCACCCTGGAGCCGGTCGTGCGTGGATGCGTTCCGGCAGTACGGAATCCCCGCTCTTGAGAAGTATAACGCACTTCCGGCGGTGGTCCGTACGACCTTCACGACGGACGGATCCCGTAGCTCCTCCGCCGTGCGGATCGGTGTCGCGCAGGTGCCGGCCTCGAAGCCGGTCTCGACCATCGAGACGGCCGCATTCACGACCTCCGGCCCGACCAGGGGCTCGTCCCCCTGAATATTGACGACCACGTCGAACGCCGCGCCCAGGCGCCTCGCCACCTCCCATGCGCGATCGCTTCCCGAGGCATGGTCCGGCGAGGTCAGCATCACCTCCGCGCCCTCCCGGCGGCACACCTCCGCCACCTCCCCGGAGTCGGTCGCGACGACCAGCCTGTCGAGAACGTCCATATCTCGCGCCCGCTCCCAGACCCATACGATGAGGGGCTTGCCCAAAAGGAGCTGAAGGGGTTTGCGAGGGAGGCGGGAGGACCCTATCCGCGCCGGAATGACACCCAGGACGCGGCTCAAGACGGCACCCGGGACGGGGTGCGGAGAACCGGATTGGCCGTGAGACTCACGGACTTGAAACTACCCGTGAACTGCGGCTCCGGCAACTGCCGCGGGCTGCCGAATCAGCCCCGCAGCTCCAGGAAATTCCGCAGGATCGTCCGCCCGCCCTCTGTGAACCACGACTCGGGATGGAACTGAACGCCCCACACAGGGTGTTCGCGGTGCCTCATGGCCTGGATCTCGCCCTCGTCCGCCGGGTCCGCGCTCCAGGCGATGGGAACCAGCACATCCGGCAACTCCGGCGATGTCACGAGAGAGTGATAGCGAGTCACGAGCATCGGCGAAGGAATCCCGGCGAAGAGTGGATCCCCGTTGTGCCCGACCATCGAGGTCTTGCCGTGCACCGTCTTCGCGGCCCGGATGGTGTGGCCCCCGTAGGCCTCCCCGATAGCCTGGTGACCCAGGCAGACGCCCAGAGTCGGCACGGAGGTCCCGAGTTCGCGGATCGCGGCCACGCTGATCCCGGCTTTGGCCGGCGTACAGGGACCGGGGGACACCACCAGGCGAGAGGCCCCCGCCCGCCGGAGCTCCGCGGGGGTAACGGCGTCGTTGCGGAAGACCTGGGGATCCTCTCCCAGCTCTCCGAGGATCTGAACCAGATTCCAGGTGAAGGAGTCGTAGTTGTCGATGACCGCCAGCATGGCCACTCCGGAAACGGGAGACCGCCCCGGCGAAGCCCCGGCACGGGTTTCGCGTATAATATGCAGATACCATGAGCATGTACCAGAAGTGCCTCGTCTGCGGACACGCCTTCGCGTCCAACAACGCCCTGGAGCACCTCGACCGCGGCCGCCGGGTTGCCTACGACCCCGGCAAGGGTCGCCTCTGGCTGATCTGCCCCTCATGCACCCGGTGGTCGCTCGCACCCATCGAGGCTCGCTGGGAGGCGCTTGAAGAGCTGGAGAGGCTTGTCACGGACAAAGCGCGCCTCCTTTCGCGCACCGACAATGTGTCTCTGCTCCGAGCCGGGCCGCTGGAGATCGTGCGGGTGGGGGATGCGCAGTTGCGAGAGGAGGCGTGGTGGCGGTACGGACGAGAGCTGCAGAGGCGGCGAGCGCGTTACAGGAAGCTCTCGGCGGCGGGCACGCTGGGAGCGGCGGCCGCCATCGCGGGCTCCTGGGCCACGGGAGGGATGAGCTTCGTCGCCGCCTGGATCCTTTGGGACAAGGCCCCCGGCGTTGTGACCGGCGGCGCGCGCTGGCTCCGCTTCGGTAGCAAGGCGTGGCGGGGCCGGGGCGAATGCGAGCGATGCGGCCGGGAGATCCGCGAAGTCCGCTACTCGCGGAGGAGCCGCCTTGTGCTGGCGGCACACGACGGCTCTCCCGCGGTCGTTGTGTGGTGTCCCCGCTGCGGGGGTCGCCGGGACACCGGGCTGCTCCTCACGGGGCAGGAGGCAAACCGCATGCTCAGCCGGGTTCTCGCGTACCACCACTTCGCGGGAGCCTCGGCGGGGAGGGTGGAGGGGGCGGCCAGACTGATCGAAGTCGTCGGCGGCCCCGGCGAACTTCCCGCGAAGATCCTCAGGGGTGGCCGAGCCCTGGGCAACCTAGGGCGGATCGGACAGGTCGCGCTCGAGATCGCGGTTCACGAAGAGCGGGAGAGACGGCTGCTGTCGATGAAGCTGGCGGAGCTGGAAGCACATTGGCGGAAGGAAGAGGAGCTGGCACAGATCATGGACGGGGAGTTGACCCCGTCTCCTCCGCTGGGATCATCAGTAGTCGACCGGGCGCAGATACCACTCCCCGATCGCGCTGTCCGACAGCAGCGCAACCGTCGGTGACCGGCGCTTCCAGTGAGTCGACGAGAGCCGCTTCCACACCGTTTCCACCTCGCCTTCCGGGAATCCGCGTCTGACCAGCGACCGGGCGTCGCGGCCCTTCAGCAGCCAGTGCAGAATGGGGTCGGCCCGGTGATAGGATATGCCCAGCTCGTCCTCGTCGTGGACGCCCCGGATCAGGTCGGCGCTCGCGGGCTTCTCCACGATCTCCTCGGGGACGCCAAGGTGGCGCGCCAAGGCCCATACCTGAGTCTTGAAGAGGTCGCCCAGCGGATTGATCGGCGGGGAGTCGTCGGCGTGCCAGGTGTAGTATCCCAGTAGGCGTTCGCTCTTGTTTCCCGTACCCAGCGGCAGGGCACGCAGCTTGGCCGACTGGTCGAAGAGAATCACCGAACGCAGGCGGGCGGCCAGGTTTCCCCGGCGCATCGCCGTTACCCCGGGCTCATGGCAGGCCACGTAGCCGTCGACGGCCTCGGTGATCGAGATCGTCCTTTCATGTGCTCCGGTCGCCGAAATGGCCAGAGCCGCGTGGGCAAGACTCTCGGGGCTGGACGTCGCATAGGGGAGGCGGAAACCGAATACGTTTTCGGGCCCCAGCGCCTTGCACGCGAGGAAGAGTGACACGGCGGAGTCCACGCCTCCCGATACACCGATCACGACCCGCGAGAAGCCGCGACGCCGCACCACCTCTTCGCGGATGAACTCCACCAGGGCAGCTTCGACCAGATCCGGCTGGATGGAAAGCGCGTCCAGATCTTCCTTCCCCGGACGCGCCCCGGCCGCGGAACCCGGCCGCGATACACCCGATTCGCCCCCCCCGGACCCGTTTCCGGTTGTACCGCGTCCCGCGGTTGCAGGTGTGGCCGGGGATGCCTTGTCCGCCACCTCCACGAGCCGCTCCCCCGTCCAGGCGTGCCGCAGAGACCGCCGGAGGTGGGGCAGCGCCGTCCTCAGGTCGGAGAGGAAGGGCGATTCGGCCCTGACACGGGCGAGTTCGTCCAGGTCGACATCGACGGAAACGAGGCTGTCCTTGAAGAGGGGTCCCCGCGCCAGCAGCGTCCCGTCAGGGCCCCACGCCGACGAGCCGCCGGCGAAGAGCTTGCCGCCCTCGGATCCCGTAAGCTGCGACAACAAGACGAAGACACCGTGCTCGGTGGCGGTGCGCGCCGCGACTGCGTCCCATTGCTCCAGGTTGCCCGGACGCCGCGCGGATGAGCCGAAACCGCGGGCGGGAGAGGCACACCCGCAGAGGATCAGGCCGGCACCGTCCAGGGCCAGAATCGAGGCGGTCATCGAGTGGGTGAGGTCTTCGCAGATCAGCATGCCCATCCTGCCGAAACGGGTATCGAAGGCGGCGACATCCCGCCCCGGTTCGACGAATCGGGCCTCCTCGAAGAGCCCGTAGGTTGGCAGAAAGACCTTGCGATGGACGTGCACGAGCTCGTAGCGATCCTCGCCGGGAGTCAGGTAGGCGATGCTGTTGTAGACCCCCTGCCTGTCCTTCTCGTAGAACCCGAGGACCACGTCCGGAGGACACTCCCCCGGCGGGGGTCCCAGGGCCGCCACCAACGCATCGCGTCCAAGGGCGACTTCGCTGGCGGCGCCCTCGACGAAGTAGCCCGACAGCACCGTCTCCGGGAAGACGGCGATATCCGCGGGGCATGTCAGCGTCGCTCTCACGGAGGCGATGTTTGCCTCCAGATCGCCCTTCCTGGGCTTCAGCTGGCAAAGCACGACACGGAGCGAACGCACGTTACCCATTGAGAGATCCCACCCTTGCGTCTGGACGGAAAACCGCCTGGGGGGTAGCCCCCGCGGCGGGCATTGCTCCATAATCTAGCAGTCCGTGGTGAAACCCCGCGTCTTGGCACCTGGAGTGAAGGAGCGGGATTTCCGTCGCGGGCTGCCGGAATGGTTCCGTCATACCGAAGGAAAGTGCGATGCCCCTAATGCTGCGATCCATCCTTTCAGCGTCGGTCGCTGTCGTCCTGGCGACGCCCCTCGCCGGCCAGAGCACCCCCCCACCCGGGGGGCCCGATACGCTGACCTTCGAAAGCGACGAAGCGGCGCTCTTCCTCGAGGTCTTCCGGACGGTCTCCCGGTTCCATTCGTCGGCACTGGGGGACTCGGTGCTCTGGGAGCGTGCGATCGAAGGCTTGCTCGAGCAGCTGGACGACCCGTACGCGACCGTCTTCACGCCAGCGGAATACGACAGCTTCAGGGAAACCAATACCGGTGACTACGCCGGCATCGGTGTACAGATCTCCGCCCTCGGGGGCAGGGTGACCGTCACGGCCGTGTTCAGGGACACCCCCGCCGAGGGGGCCGGCATGATGGTGGGAGACAGGATCGTGTGGGTGGAGGGACACGACGCGCGCGACTGGACGCTGGACCAGGCACGTGACTCCATCAGGGGCAAGCCGGGGTCGGTCGTTCAGATCCGCGTTGCCCGGGACGGCTACCGGGATGCCATCCCCCTGTCAATGGTACGCGACAACGTGCATGTGGCCGCGGTGCAGGCGACGCTCCTCGAAGGAGGCGTGGCTCACATCGCCATCGAACGGATTGCCCGCGGCGTCGCCGATGAGCTTGAGGAAGCGCTACGGGACTTCGAGGGAGCCAGCGCGCTCATCATGGACCTGAGGCGCAACCCGGGGGGTTACCTCGATGAGTCGCTGCGGGTCGCCGACCTCTTCCTGGCGCCGGGCCAGGGATTGGCGGGCGCGGAAGCGCGCGACTTCGAAGGCGAGGTCCAGAAGCAGGAATGGCCCGCCCAGTCTCCCGCCAGACTGCCGAACACGCCCATCGTCATCCTCGTCGACGAGTACACCGCTTCGGCGGCCGAGATCATTTCGGGGGCGCTTCAGGACCACGACAGGGCCGTAGTCATCGGGCAGCGCACCTTCGGCAAAGGCGTGATCCAGACCGTCTATCCCCTCCCGGCCGGCCGCAGGATCAGCATTACGACCGGGTCCTGGCACACCCCGCTCGGCCGTTCCCTGCACCGCCTCCGCCACCGTGACGGCACGCTCAAGCCCGACGACGGCGCGGGGCAGACGGTCGCGACGCTCTCGGGCAGGGAGCTCAGGAGCGGGGGCGGTATTTTCCCGGATCTGGAAGTGGCGGACGAGGAGTACAAGCCCGAGGAGGTCGCGCTGTTGAACCACGCGAACCAGGTGCCGGTGCCGTTGGCCGTGCTGATTCGGGAATACGCGCTCGAGCTCGCCAAGGACGCGATCGAGGCGGACCGGTTTGAAACGCTCCCCTCATCCGCCTTCGACGGCCTCGCACAGAGCCTGGTGGACGCGGGGATGGACGCCGAAATCGTCAATGATCCAGTGGCGAGGGCCTATCTGGATTGGAGGACTCAGGCCCGGTACCTGTACCGGGCGAATGCGACCTCGCTCATGCTCACGGTGCTGGCCGAGCGCGACAGGGTCCTCGCAGAGGGGCTTCGGCTCGCCAGGGCCGCGCGCACCCCGGAGGAGCTGTTCACCCTCGTCGATCGGACGGAAGGGCGCTAGCCCGGCGGGGCTGGGCCGTCCAGCTCCGTCGCCGGCGTCGCGCGGGCTACCCCCCCCGCCGGCTACCCTGGTCGCGGATCACCCGCTCCGTGGGTGAAAGCGGCGGTGGGTCTCGCGAAGGTACTCGCGGTCGAGGTGGGTGTAGATCTGGGTGGTGGAGATGTCCGCGTGACCGAGAAGTTCCTGGACCGCGGCCAGGTCAGCACCCCCTTCGAGGAGATGGGTGGCGCAGGAGTGGCGAAGGGTGTGGGGCGAGATGCGACGGCTGATCCCCGCCCGCTCGGCCGCACGCGAAACGATCGTCCACACCGACATGCGGCCGAGCCGCGTGCCGCGCTGGTTCAGGAAGAGGGCGGCCTTCCCCGCCCCGCGCTCCAACCCGGGCCGAACCCCTCGCAGATATCGCTCCACCACCCTCAGCGCGACCTTCCCCACCGGAACGAGGCGTTCCTTGCCACCTTTCCCGAAGACCAGGCATGTACCGTGGTCGATGTCGAGGTCCCCCATCGACAGCCGGGTGAGTTCGCTCACACGCATCCCGGTGGCGTAGAGGAGCTCGAGCACGGCACGGTCCCTCCAGTACGCCTGCGAATCCGGATCGACGGCCTCGACGACGCGCGCGGCTTCATCCTGGGTCAGGAATTCGGGCAGCTTCTTCGCCGTGACCGGGCGATCCATCCGGTCGGTAGGGTCTTCGGTGATGATCCCCTCCCCAACCAGGAAGCCGAAGTAGGCACGGAGCGCCGACTGCGCTCTGCGGATCGAGGTCGCGGCCATCCCCTCCTCGAGCAGATGCCCCAGGTAGTCGTGGAGGAGCCGGTGCCCGATGCCGGACGGCCCATCGGCTGCGCTGTCGTCCAGGTACGCCACGAAACGCGAGATGTCGCTCCGGTAGGCGTCGCAGGTACGCGGCCTGAGGCCTCGCTCCAGTGCCAGGAAGTCCAGGAACGGCTCCACGAAATACCGCCGTTCCCGGGCGGCGGCCCTGGTCTCACGTGCCATCGCCGCCTTCGCTCCCCCTGGCCGCTTCCCTCCGGCGGGCACGCCACCAGACTCCGAGGATCACCACCCCCAACGCCGCGGAGGCGGCCACCAGCCCGCGGTTGGTCCGATCGAGCGTCTCCATGACCGCGTCCAGGTTGTCGCCCGCCAGGTACCCGAGACGGATGAGCGTCCCGTACCAGATCGCGGACGCCACGACCAGGGGCGGAATCACCCGCACCGGGCCCAACTCGGCCACGCCCGCAAACACAGGGACCAGGGCGCGGAACCCGGGCAGAAACCGCGCAACAAAGACCGCCAGGACCCCCCAGCGCCGGTAGAAGGCCTCGAGCTTCCTCATCTGCCGCTCCGCCATGAGGGCCCGTCCGCGTCCTGTGCGGAAGAACCCGGGCCCGTACCTGAGGCCGGCGGCGTAGACGGCAACCGCTCCGGCCACGTTGAAGCCCCACACCACCAGGAAGACCCCGGCGGGACCCACAGTGCCCAGACCGGCGATGAAGCCGCCGGCGACGACAAAGGTGTCGGCCGGCACAACCGGCAGGATGTTCTCCACCACTGCCCCTACCGCCAGCACGACGTACACAAGCGGCTCGGGAAGGTCGGTCAGGAGGGCAAGGGCTTGCTCCACCCGGCTGTCAGCGGCGTAGCACGGTGGCCACGGCGTGGACCGCGATCCCTTCCCCCCGCCCGATCCATCCCATCCCCTCGTTGGTCTTCCCCTTGACCGAGACCGCGTCGGATGACACAGCCAGGCGCTCCGCGAGGAGGCCGCGCATCTCCGCTGCACGAGGCCCGATCCTGGGACTCTCCGAGATGACCGTCACGTCCACATTCCCCACCTCCCAGCCGCCGTCGCACAGGATGGCCGCTACCCGTGACAGGAGGTCCATTGAATCGGCCCCGCGCCAGGCGTCCTCGCCGGGAGGAAAGTGGGTACCGACATCTCCCAGACACGCCGCTCCCAGCACGGCATCGATCACGGCGTGGGCAACGGCGTCTCCATCGGAGAAGCCCCTGAGCCCCGGGTGGTCGGGGAAGTGGACGCCGCCGAGGATCATGGGCCGGCCGGGATCAAAGCGGTGGGAGTCGTAACCGATCCCGATTCGCAGTGCGGCCACGGGTTCCTACTCCTCGTATCTCCTGATCGCCAGGCAGGCGTTGTGCCCGCCGAAGCCGAACGAATTGCTGAGAGCGACCGACACCGGCCGTTCGATCATGCCGCCGTGGGCGTACTCCAGGTCGCAGGTCTCGTCCCGCTCCCGGAAATTGATGGTCGGCGGGATCCTGCCGGTGCGACAGGCCATGACGCACATGACCGCCTCGATCGCGCCGGCGGCGCCCAGAAGGTGGCCCGTAATGGATTTGCTCGAGCCGACCACCACGTTGTAGGCGTGCCGACCCAGCACCGCCTTGATCGCCGCCGTTTCCGTGGTGTCGTTCTGCGGCGTCGAGGTGCCGTGCGCGTTGATGTAGTCCACTTCGGTCGCATCCAGTCCGGCGTCGGCGAGGGCCCGGCGCATGGCGTGCTGGGCACCCATGGCATCCGGTGGCTGCGCCGTGATGTGGAAGGCGTCGCCCGTGGCACCGTAGCCGACGACCTCGCCAAGGATCTCGGCACCGCGATCCCGCGCGTGCCCCGTCTCCTCGAGCAGGATGCAGCCCGCGCCCTCTCCGATCACGAAGCCGTCCCGGCTCGCGTCGAAGGGACGGCTCGCCCCCTCGGGATCGTCGTTGCGCCGTGACATGGCCTTCATCGCCGCGAAGCCCGCGATCGTGATGGGTGTCACCGCCGCTTCCGCCCCGCCCGCGAGCATCAACTTCGCTTCACCGCGCTCGATGTACCGGACCGCGTCGCCGATGGCATGGGACCCGGAGGCGCACGCGGAGACGGTCGCGTAGTTGGGGCCCTGGAGGCCGTACCGGATCGACAGGAGTCCTGCCGCGATGTCCGGGATGAACATGGGGATGAAGAAGGGACTTACACGGCGCGGGCCCTTCGCGATCAGCGTGCGGACGTTGGCTTCCAGTGTGGCGATACCCCCTACCCCACTCGCCATGATCACCCCGAAGTCGACGGGAGCACACCCGGAGGGCGGACCGGAAAGTCCGCCGGACTGCATGGCCTGCTCCGCCGCCGCGACAGCCAGGTGCGAGAACCGGTCGAAGCGGCGAATCTCCTTGGGCGCCATGTAGTCCGCCGGATCGAAGCCCTTGACCTCGCAGGCGATCCGGGTGGCGAAGCCCTCCGGATCGAACTGGGTGATCGGTCCGCCCCCGGGCGTTCCCGCCAGCAGAGCTTCCCAACTGGACTGCACATCCAGGCCGACCGGGGTCACCATCCCCAGCCCTGTCACCGCGACCCGGTTGTTTCCTCTACCCACGACCCGCCCCCGCCCGCCCGATGCAGGAGCCCGGTGCCCCCGCTCGCCGATCATTCACTTCCTTCAATCGGACCGGCCTGCTATTCCGCGTTGCTCTTGATGTAGGAGACCGCGTCGCCAACCGTGCGCATCTGCTCGGCGTCCTCATCGGGAATCTCGATCTCGAACTCTTCTTCGAACGCCATGACCAGCTCTACGGTGTCAAGGGAGTCGGCGCCAAGGTCATCGACAAACGACGCATCCGACGTGACCTTGTCGGCCTCGACTCCGAGCTCTTCGACGATGATCTCCTTGACCCTGGCTTCCACGGTGTCGGACATGCTTGTTTTCTCCATATGGGCAAGTGGTTGGCACTGCGGTGGACGGGCAAGGATCACTACATCGCCATGCCGCCATCGACCGCGATGATCTGACCCGTAATGTAACCCGCCTCCGGTCCCGCGAGGAACCGGACCAGGCCGCACACGTCCGCGGGCTCTCCGAGGCGACCGGCGGGAATCCGTTTCTTCAGTTCGTCGACCTGAGCTTCTGCAAGCGCGGCGGTCATGTCGGTCCGGATGAAACCCGGTGCGACAGCGTTGCAACGGATGTTTCGCGACGCCAGTTCCTTCGCCACCGACTTGGTCAACCCGTGCAGCCCCGCCTTGGAAGCCGCGTAGTTGGCCTGCCCCGCGTTGCCCGTGAGCCCGATGACCGAGGTGATGTTGACGATGGAGCCGCCGCGGCGCTTCATCATCCCCCTCACGACCGCGCGGATCATGTTGAAGGCGCCCCCCAGATTGGTGGCGATAACCTGCGACCAGTCGTCGTCCCGAAGACGGAGCAGGATGTTGTCCCGGGTGATCCCGGCGTTGTTCACCAGGATCGTGACCGGCCCCTGGGCGGATTCCACCCCGGCCACGGTCCGCTTGCACGCCTTCGGGTCGGCGACGTCGCAGGAATACGCGGCGTGTCCGGACCCGTGCAGTTCGGCGACCGCCGCCCCCGCCCTCTCCCCGTCGCGGGCGACCACGGCGACGCGCGCGCCCGCTTCAGCGAGGGCGCGGGAGATGCCCAGCCCTATGCCCCTCGATCCTCCCGTTACGATCGCTACCGACCCCGTCAGTTGCATGCTGCCTGTCATTGCCGATCCTCCAATGCCTCGATGGCCTCCGGTGCCCCGAGTGCCACTGTCGGTACGCCCTTCGCGTTTCTTCGGTTGAGACCCGCCAGAACATTTCCGGGGCCCAGCTCCGCAAACCTGCCGACGCCCATGGCCCTCATGCAGGCAATGCAGTCCATCCACCTCACGGGTGAGGTGAGCTGCCGCACCAGGAGACGGCGGATCCGGTCCGGGTCCCTCACCGCTTCGGCTGTAACGTTGGAGAGGACCGGGAACGCGGGTCGCTCGAAGGTGATCCCGTTCAGCATCTCGCGAAACTCCGCCGCAACAGGCTCCATGAGCGGCGAGTGAAAGGCTGCCGAAACCCTCAGCTCCAGCACTCGTTTCGCACCCCGGTTCGCGCCGACCCGGGCGATCCAGTCGATCCCGGCGCTCTCGCCGCTGACGACGATCTGACTCTTCGCGTTCAGGTTGGCGGGCACGATGGTCATCCCCGCTTCCCCGGCCTCCCGGCACAGCTCGGAGACCGCATCCGCCCGCAGTCCCAGGACCGCGGCCATGCCGCCCGGAGTCGTGTCGTCCGCCCGCGCCATGAGCTCTCCGCGCCGCCGAACCGCGCGCAGACCATCGGCGAAGGAATAGGTGCCGGCCGCGCCGTGGGCCGACAATTCCCCCAGCGAGTGTCCCGCGGCGGCCGTGACGGCCCCGAGCCTCTCGCGGACGACCCTGTAGACGGCAATGGAGTGGACGTAGAGCGCGGGTTGCGCGTTCTCGGTCGCGGTGAGAACCGTGCTCGACCCTTCCCATGCGAGTCGGGAGAGTCCGAATCCAAGTGTGTCGTCCGCCTCCTCGAAGGTCTCCCGGGCCACCGGGCAGCGCATCGCGAGCTCACGCCCCATCCCCGGGTGCTGAGACCCCTGTCCGGGGAACAGAAGCCCCATGCTCATCGCCTCATCTCCGCGCGTCTCGCCCAGGTCGCCGACAGATCAACGGCTACCAGCGCAAGGCCATCGCACCCCACGTCAGGCCCGCGCCGAACGCCGTCATCAGGACGACCGAGCCGGGCACGAGACGGCCTTGCTCGACCGCTTCGTCAAGGCCCACCGGAATTGTCGCCGACGATATGTTGCCATAGCGGTCGAGGTTCACGAAGACCCTGTCCATCGGAATCCCGGCGTACCGTGCGGTGGACTCGATGATCCTGGAATTGGCCTGGTGCGGGACCATGAGATCGATCTGGTCGACATCGAGTCCGGCTTCCTCCATGACCATGCTGCCCGCGTGAGCCATCGATCTGACGGCCGATTTGAAGACCTCGCGACCGGACATCATCTGCAGCATGTGCTCCCGGTTTCGCAGGGATTCCTCGGTCAGGGGCGTCGCCGAGCCTCCCACCGGGCGTTGAAGCAGCGGGCCGAGGTCGCCGTCCGACCGGTGGAAGCTCGCCAGAATCCCCTCGCCGTTCTGCGACGGCTGCACGACCGCCGCTCCCGCACCGTCGCCGAAGAGGATGCAGGTCGCACGGTCGTCCCAGTCGATGATCGTCGACATCTTCTCGGTCGACACCACCAGGACGGTTTCGCCGCGACCCGCTGCCACGCATCCCTCGGCGATCGAAAGCGCGTACAGGAAGCCGGTGCACGCGGCCGTTATGTCGAACGCCAGGCAGCTTCGCGAGGCTCCGATGCGCGACTGGATTTCGCAGGCTGTGGATGGAAGCAGCCGATCGGGGGTCGCCGTCGAGACGACAATCATGTCGATGTCGGACGGTTCCAGCCCGGCCTTGGCGAGGGCGCCGAGGGCGGCTCGCTCGCCCATGTCCACCGCGGTGATGTCATCGGGCGCGATCCGGCGTTCCCGGATACCGGTGCGTTCCCGGATCCAGGAATCGCTGGTGTCGACCATCTTCTCGAGGTCGGCGTTGGTCATCACCTGATCGGGCAGGAAGCGGGCTGTCGCCGAAATGCGCGCGATGGGAGGCCGGCCGTTCATGGCATGTGGTCCTTTCAGGACGCCAGGTCCCGGGCGATATGGGCGACGATGCCACTCCGCGCCGTGCGGGCGGCCACGCTGATGGCAGCGCTGATCGCTTTGGAGGATGATCCTCCATGGCAGATGATGCTCACCCCGTTCACTCCCAGCAAGGGAGCGCCGCCATATTCGGCGTAGTCGAAGACACGAAACGCCCTTTCAAAGTCGTCGTCGAGGCCGCCGGGCTTGAGACGATCGCGCAGATGGGCTACGAGAAAAGCGGCGAGCGACTCGTAGAACTTGAGCAGAATGTTGCCCGTGAATCCGTCGCACACCAGGACATCGCAGGCGTGGTGAACGATGTCCCGCCCCTCGACGTTGCCGACAAAGTTGAGATCGCTGTCGGCGAGCAGCCTGTAGGTGTCCTGCAGGACCTCGGTGCCCTTGATCGCTTCGGCGCCGACGTTCAAGAGACCGACCCGGGGGTCGTCTACTCCGTAGAGGTCCTGCATGTAGATCGACCCCACGCGCGCAAACTGCGCCAGGTGGTGCGGCCTGCAGTCGATGTTGGCTCCGGCGTCGGTCACCAGCGTCGGACCGTGGTGCGTCGGGAACATCGTCCCCACGGTGGGCCGGTCGACACCGCGCACGGGGCGCAGAAGGAGGAGCGAGGCCGCCATGACCGCACCGGTCGAGCCGGCAGACACGAACGCGTCGGCCTTTCCTGCCTTCTGCAGGCCCAGCCCGACGCTGATGGATGAATTCGGGCTTCGGCGAAGAGCTGCCACGGGTGCCTGGGAGCTGTCGATGCGGTCGGGCGCATGGACCACCTCGATCCGCTCCTCGGCCGGAAACTCGCCCAGCGGGCCGGTCAGCACCGCCTCGTCCCCCACCAGGATGACCGTTACCGAGGGATCCGTCTGCACGGCGGCGATGGCTCCAGCGATCTCAATGGTTGGGGCGTCGTCCGTCCCCATCGCGTCGAGGGCAATTTTCATCGGACGTGGCTCGGAAAATGGTGGAAGCGGACGGGACTACTGTTCCTCCACCTCGTAGACCTGCTTCCCGCGGTACATGCCTGATGTGGGACAGACGCGGTGACGAAGCGTGGGGTCACCGGTGCGCGAGCACGTCCCCAGAGTCGGCTTCTCAGCCTTGTAATGGGTGCGGCGCTTGCGCCGCCGCTGTTTCGACACCCGCTTTTTCGGGACGGCCATGAGATCTTCCTTCTAGTCTGTTTGCAGGGCTTTCAGAGCTGCCCACCTGGGGTCGGTCCCGGATTCCGGCTCCTCCGGACCCATCCTGAATCGTTCCACCGGGTCGCCACACTCCGTGCAGCGCCCCTTCTTCTCAACCGGCAGAAAGTATCTGGGGACTTCAAGCAGAACTTCCTCGCGGATTGCTTCCCTCAAATCCAGCGTCGTTTGCTGGTAGCCGATGGTGCGTACATCCGGATTTTCGGTTTCCCAACCCCCACTGGGCACATACAGCAGTGTGAGCGGCCTCTCCACGGCGACGTCAAACGCCTCGAGACACCGACCACACTCATACAACACCGGGGCCTTCCACGAGCCCCGTACCACGACTCCTCCTTCCGCCGTGAGTGCGGCCGAACCATCGACCTCGACCGGCCCCGAAAACCTCAAACCGGAGTCGGTCCACAACTCCTCATCCGGAGCGATGGAAGCACGCACGGCGCTCGCTCGGCTCCGCCGCAAGCGTAGCAGATCGATTCGCAACATAGACGTTAAAGATAGAAACGAGTCGAGGCCGGTGTCAATGCAACGGCCTCGGGCTGGGCTGCTACCCCAGGCGCTCGGCCTCCGAGAAGAAGAACGCGATCTCTCGGCGGGCGTTTCCGTCCGAATCGGAGGCGTGGATCGCATTGCGTTCCTTCGACTCGGCGTAGAGCCTGCGCACGGTGCCCTCCTCCGCTTCCGCGGGGTCCGTTGCCCCGATCACGCGGCGTAGCTTTGCCACCGCATCGGCGGACTCCAGGACCATGGGAATGCAGGGTCCCGAGGTCATGAAGCCGACCAGCGAGCCGTAGAAAGGGCGTTCGCGGTGAACTTCGTAGAACGAACGAGCCTGTGCCCGGGTCAGGGTCATCATGCGGGCGGCTCTCAATGTGAAGCCCGCGGATTCGAGGTGTGACAGGATCTTCCCGGCTCTGGAGTTACCGGTCGCGTCCGGTTTGATGATGGCCAGCGTCTGGTTCATGGAATGCTCTTCTCATGGCGGAATGACATCTCATGGCGGAATGACATCTCATGGCGGAATGACATCATGCGACGGTGAACGGAATCAGCGGATCCGCCGCGCGTCAACCTGCGCGGGGACGGCCCGGCGCCGCAATCGCCTCGGCGAAAGCCTGCAAGACGGTGTCCCGCTCCAGAAAGCCGACCAGCTCTCCGACCCTCACGACGGGCAGCCGGGACACGCCCCGGGTGATCATCGACCGACTGGCGACAAGAAGCGCTTCGTCCTCGGAGACGCACAGCACCGACCGGGTCATCACGTCGGCTGCCGTCACCGGGTCACGCCCGGAAGTCCTCCTGCCGCGGCCGCTCGGCAGGACATGGGGCAGCAGGTCACTGACGGTGATCACGCCCAGCACCTCGTGGTTCGAGCCCACTACGGGAACCGCCGCCAACCGACGCCGAAGCATGAGTTGTTCGATCTCCCCAACCGGGGCGTCCGGGTAAATCCGGTACGTGAGAGGGACCACAACGTCAGCCACTGTCACATGAGTCTCTATATGAGTATCACCAAACGCCTTGGACGACAATATCTCATGTAACTCTTTAGTTGTTTCGGTCCCGGGAATCCTCGACGAGTGTCGCCTGAGCGCCGGATACAGGAAGATGTTCACCGAAGGCCGCGACAGTCCCCACGCGATCCAGGTGGCCCGGCTGAAGGCTCTGCCCGTTTCACTTTCGGCCACCCGCAGCACAAGTCCCGGGGATTCCCACTCGCTCCCCAGATCCAGCAGGTCGACTCCGGTGGCCAGCTTTGCGCGGCGCGGAACACCACCAATTTCCGAGAGGCGGCGGCAGGCGACTTCGAGCGGGTGGTTCGACTCGAGCTTCGAAGCGGCCTCGCGCAGAAGGCTCCATGCGTCCGTTTCGTCCCGACCCCCGATCAGGATGCGGGGCTCCGTCAGGAGCTGCCCGAGTCTCATAGCACTCGGACGGGCGACCTGCTAACCCAGCGCGGCGGCGACGAGTCTGGAGATCTCCACCGGGCGCTTCGCGACTTTGATTCCATTGTCCTCGAAGGCCTTGGTCTTTTCTGCGGCAGTGCCGGACGACCCGCTGATAATAGCACCGGCGTGGCCCATGCGCGTCCCCGGCGGGGCGGTACGGCCCGCGATGAAGCCGACGACCGGGATGTCCAGATTCTCACTGACCCACGCGGCGGCCTCCTGTTCGGCGGTGCCTCCAATCTCGCCGATCATGACGATGGCCTCGGTTTCCGGGTCTTCGGCGAAGGCACTCAGGCAGTCCACGAAGCTGGTCCCGATCAGCGGATCACCCCCGATACCCACGCACGTCGTCTGTCCCAGACCACCGCCGGTGAGGTGGTGCACCGCTTCGTAGGTCAGCGTGCCGGACCTCGATATCAGGCCCACCGGCCCGGGGGTCACCATCCGCCCGGGGATGATTCCCATCGTTGTCTTGCCCGGGCAGATGATCCCCGGGCAGTTCGGGCCGAGCACCCGGCTGCCCCTGTCTCTGGCCAGAGCGTGGGCCCGGGTCATGTCCAGCACCGGAATGCCCTCGGTCACGCAGACGATGAAGCCGACGCCGGCGTCGGCGGCCTCCATGATCGCACTCGCCGCGAAGGCAGGCGGCACGTAGACCACGGACGCGTCGGCACCGGTTTCGGCGACCGCCTCGGCGACCGTATCGAAGACCGGTATCGCCCCGCCTCCGGGTCCCTCGAAGTCGCCGCCGCCCTTCCCCGGCGTGACGCCGGCCACCACCCGGGTCCCGTAGGCCATCATCTGCCGGGTGTGGAACGAACCGTCGCGCCCCGTGATCCCCTGCACGACCACCCGGCTGTGTTCATCAACGAAGATCGACATGAATCTCCCTGGCTTCTCTACGACCGCATTGGCGCCGTAGTCTGCATTCGAGTTATCGGGCCAGCTGCACCGCGCGCTCGACCACTTCATCCATGGACGCAACCGCCGCGAGCCCGGCTGCGGCCAGAATGCCGCGTGCCAGCTCCTCGTTCGTCCCCGTGAGCCGGATCACGAGCGGAACGTCGATTCCGATCCTCCGTACCGCCTCGACGATGCCGTTGGCGACGTCGTCGCAGCGGGTGATCCCGCCGAAGATGTTGAAGAGGATCACCTTTACGCCCGGATCGGAGGTGACGATCTGCAGGGCCTCCACCACCTTGTCCGGATTGGACGAGCCCCCGATGTCGAGGAAGTTGGCGGCCTCCCCCCCGTAGTACTTGACGAGGTCCATGGTGGCCATCGCCAGCCCCGCTCCGTTGACGCAGCAGCCCACATTGCCGTCCAGCTTGACGAAGCTCAAGCCGGCCTCCCGGGCCCGCGCGTCGACCGTCGACTCGGAGCCGGGATCACGCAACGCGGCGACCGCGGAGCGGCGGAAGAGCTCGTTGTCGTCGATGCTCACCTTGGCGTCGATCGCCTTCACCACGCCCTCGGACGTCGAGATCAGCGGATTGATCTCCGCCATCGACGCCCCGTTGCCCACGAAGACGTCGTACAGCTGGGAGATCACCCGCGCTCCCTGCCGGGCGAGCTTCGGATCGTCGTACAGCTTTGTGGCCAGTCCGTAGGCCTGGTGGGGCATGAGCCCGTAGCGCGGGTCGACCCGAAGGCGGTGGATGGCTTCCGGATGGGTTGCCGCGACTTCCTCGATGTCCACGCCGCCCTCGGCCGAGACCATGAAGACCGGGCATTGTCCCTCCCGGTCAACGAGCACCCCGACGTAGGCCTCCGACTCGATGTTCTCGATGGGCGACACCAGCACCTGTTCGACCGTGAGGCCGCTGATCTCCATCCCGAGGATGGCGGTCGCGTGTTCGGCGGCTTCCCCGGGACTGCGTGCCAGCCTGACCCCTCCCGCCTTCCCCCTGCCACCCGAGTGGACCTGCGCCTTGACCACAGCACTGCCGCCGTACTTTTCCGCCAGGGCACGCGCACCCTGGGGGTCGGTGGCGACTTCACCGGGGTTGACCGCCATGCCGGCGGCACGGAAGAGTTCCTTGGCCTGGTATTCGTGAAGGTTCATGGAGTGTTCGACAGTTCGGTGACGGACAAGGGGACCGCACGCGATCCCTGGTGACGGTGGTACGGACCGGGCCGGAGCCCGGCGTTGCACCGTCATGAAGTTACCGGGAAACGAGATTGCATCAAGCACCTCACGCAACAACCCCCCAAGTCGCCATATTACGGATGAAGCCTTAACCCGAGCGAGGTGCGGACGATGCACACGGACGAACCCATCTACCTGGACCATGCCGCGACCACGCCCGTGCGGCCCGAGGTGGTCGAGGCCATGTCGGCGTGTCTGGCGGACGACTTCGGGAATCCGTCCAGCGGCCACCGCTGGGGGCGGGGCGCCCGGCGCCGGCTGGAAGCGGCCAGGGCCTCGGTGGCGGCATCCCTGGGGGTATCGTCCACGCACGTGCGCTTTACCCGGGGGGGGACCGAGTCCGACAATCTGGCCATCCTCGGGCGGGTGAGGCGGGAGCTCGCCGACGGGCGTTCCCCGCACGTCGTGACCTCCTCGGTCGAGCATCCGGCGGTGTTCGAGGCCGCGGAGCGAGCGGCGAGTGAGGGAGCGCGGCACACGGTGGTCGGCTTCGAGGACGGGGACTTCGACCTCGATGCCCTGAGAAGGGTCGTCCGGGCGAAGCCATCGGTGGTGTCGTGCATGTGGGTGAACAACGAGACGGGCCTTGTGCTGCCGCTGGCGGAGATCGGGGCCGAGTGCCGAAGCCGGGACGTTCCGCTCCACAGCGACGCCGTGCAGGCGGTCGGCAAGATCCCGGTTTCCCTGGAGGACGTGCCGATCGACCTGGTGACCGTGACGGGCCACAAGATCTATGGCCCCAAGGGAACGGGCGCCCTGATCGCGAGAGACTTCCGGGCGCTCGAGCCCCTTCACTTCGGCGGCGGACAGGAGGGGGGGCTGCGACCGGGAACCGAGGACGTCGCCGGAGCGGCGGGGCTCGCCGAGGCGTTGCGGCTGGCGGTCGAGGAAGTTCCCGCGGAATCGGTCCGGCTCGGTTCGATGAGGGACGACGTGGAGTCCCGGCTGTCCCGGCGGATCCCGGGGCTGCGCGTCAACGGGACCGGGCTCCCCAGAGCACCGCACATCCTGTCCCTCGGGGTCCCCGGGGCCGACTCCGACACCCTGCTCGCCGCTCTGGATGCGTCCGGAATCGCGGCCTCGGGCGGGTCCGCCTGCGCCAGCGGATCGAGCGCTCCCAGCCGGAGCCTGGCGGCGCTGTACCCCGGCGACACGGCGGCGTCCCTCAGGCTGAGTTTCGGGCGGCTCACGCGCGCGCGGCACGTCGAGCGAATCGTGGACCAGGTGGTGCGGGCCGTCGAGCGCACCCGAACACTCGTGACGGCATGACCGGCGTGAACGGCCCCCTGCGGATTCTGGTGGCCATGTCCGGAGGCGTCGATTCGTCGGTCGCGGCGGCCATGCTCGTCGAGGCCGGGCACGACGTCGTCGGGGCCACGATGAAGACTTTCTGCTACAGCGACACGGAGGTGGCGGAGAGCACGAAGACGTGTTGCGGCCTCGACGGCATCCAGGACGCCAGGAGCGTCGCGGACCGGCTCGGGATTCCCCACTACGTCTTTGACGTCGAGGAAGAGTTCACCCGGGACGTGATCGACGATTTCGTCGGCGAGTACAGCCGGGGACGCACCCCCAACCCCTGCGTGCGCTGCAACTCGAACACGAAGTTCCGCGACCTGTTCAGGCGGGGCCGGATACTGGACTGCGACGGCGTGGCGTCCGGGCACTACGTGAGGCTTGACCGCTCCGGGGGACATCCCCGCATGCTCCGCGGCAGGGACAGCTCGAAGGATCAGTCCTACTTCCTGTGGGGCCTCCCTGCCGGCCTTCTCGACCGTCTCCACTTCCCCCTGGGAGAGCTGACCAAGCCCGAGGTTCGGGACCGCGCTCGCGCACTGGGCCTCGTGACCGCGGACAAGCCCGAGTCCCAGGAGATATGCTTCGTCCCCTCCGGGAACTACCGGGACTTCCTGGCCAGGAAGCTGTTGCCGACCCACCCCGCTCTCGCGCCCGGTGCCATCGTCGATCACCACGGCCGGGTTCTGGGCCGGCACGCCGGCTATTCGGGCTTCACCGTCGGCCAGCGCAAGGGGATCGGCGGAGGCCGCTCCGAGCCGTACTACGTGCTCGAGATCAGGCCCGCAACCCGGCAGGTGGTGGTCGGCCCCAGGCACCTGCTGGCCGTCCGGGCCGTCACGGTTGGCGACCTCAACTGGCTTGCGTCCCCTCCGGCCCCCGGCAGCGCACTGTCCGTCCAGATCCGCTACCGCTCGCCGGTGGTGCCGTGCACGGTGGACGCTTGTGACGGCGACACGGTGACGCTGTCGCTTCTGGAGTCGGCCAGAGCGGTCACGCCCGGCCAGTCGAGCGTATTCTTCGATGGGGAGCGGGTGGTGGGTGGAGGCAGGATCCGGCGCGTGGCGGAAGCACCACGTTAGCAAGCCGTGGCGCAGACCCGCGTCGCCGAGACAGCGTCGCCGAGACAGCGTCGCCGAGACAGCCGAGTTCACCACTTCAGGCCGGTATCCGTCGCGAACTCCCGGATCCTGCTCGCCTGTTGTTCGGTCAGGGTTTCAGGAATCGCGACCTTGATCTCCACGTACTGATCCCCGATCCGTCCCTCCCGGCGAATCCCCTGGCCGCGAATTCTGAAGCGGGTGCCGGGCTGGGTACCGGCCGGGATGCGCAACACGACCTTGCTCCCCGAGATGGTCCCGACCCTGATCCTGGAACCCAGTGTAGCCTGTGCCAGGTTGATCGGCACGGTGACGTGTATGTCGCTGCCCTCGCGGCGGAAGAATCGGTGCGGCGTGACCTTGAAGGTGATCACCAGGTCACCGGGGGCACCCCCCTTCTGACCCCGCTCTCCCTGACCGGTGAGGCGCACCTTGGACCCGGTCCGGACGCCGGCCGGAACCGAGACCTGGATCTTGCGCTCCTGGTGGATTTTGCCGGTTCCGCCGCAGGCACCGCACACCCGATCAGCCTTCTCCCCCCGGCCGACGCATGCGGGACAGGGCCGGTGCACGGCGAAGCCTCCCTGACCGAACGACACGCTGCCGGATCCCTTGCACTCCGCGCACTTCTTCCAACCGGTTCCGGGAGCCCCGCCCGAACCCCGACAGGTCGCGCATTCCTCGGTAATCGACACGGAAACGGGGACCTTGCCCCCCTTCGCCGCGGTCATGAACGAAACTTCCGCGATGTACTCGACATCCTCTCCCTTGCGCGGACCCCCGGACTTCGGCGTCTGTCCCTTTTTGCCTCGGTCGAAGATGGACGAGAAAATGTCGGAGAATCCTCCCAGTCCGCCCAGGTCGTCAATGGAGAAGCTCGGCGAACCCTGTGGCTGGGCCCGGGCCCCGGGGCGAGCGCCACCGAAGCCGAACGCCCCCAGCTTGCGCATCTGATCGTACTTCCTGCGCTTCACCGGATCCGAAAGCACGCCATTCGCTTCGCCGACCTCCTTGAACCGTTCGGCGGCCTGCGGATTCCCCTGGTTCGCGTCGGGATGAAACTGCTTTGCCAGCTTCCGGTAGGCCTTCTTGATCGCCGCCTCGTCCGCTTTCGCGTCGACCCCGAGGGTCGCGTAGTAGTCCTTGTTGGTGTTGGACATGCCACGGACCGCCTAGGCCTTGAAGACGCTGACGCGGGCGGCGCGCACGAGCAGACCCTTGAAGGTGTACCCCCGCTGAAAGACGCGCTCGACCACGTCGTCGTCGGCCTCCGACTCTGCGGGCACACGCATCATGGCTTCCATGGTGTTCGGGTCGAAGCCTTCTCCCTCCGGATCGACCACCTCGACTCCGGCATCCTCCAGCACCCGGAAGAACTTGCGCTCAACAAGGTCGACTCCCTCTACGATGGCTTCGACCGAGGCGGTTTCGGGCTCGAGGGCCGTGACCCGCAGCAGGTCGTCGAAAGGATCCAGGAGGCGCGCGACCAGGTCCGCCTGCGCACGTTCCCATCGCTGTCTCAGCCGACCCTCGGTCCTCTTCCGGTAGTTGTCGAAGTCGGCCGCGAGACGGAGGTGCTGATCCCTGAACCGATCGCGCTCCGCCCGGAGCCTGTCGATCACGTCCGCGGCTTCTGCCGCGTCGGCGGAGTCGCCCGCGGCCCCGGTGGCGGCATCGTCGCCGGACATTTCGGCGCCCCCACCGTTTACAGCGGCCTCGTCGCCTGCGCGTTCGGTACCGGAAGGGATGTCGGTGTCCTCCTCGGACTCAGCACCGGGATCGATCCCGGACTTCATCTTGGGCTGGTCGGGCAGATCCGTGCCATCGCGTTCGGGCGCGTTCATGTATTCGTCCTCTGGGCCATCGGCCATGTCGCCGAACCTTCATTCTCGGGAAACGTGAGCGGACCGGCTTCGGTCAGTGCCCGCCCCGGGATGTACGGTCGCCGTGGCGAGGACCTTGCCGAAGACCTCCAAGCTACTCCGAATCGCGCCCTCGGGTCCATATCCCGCCGCCGGCACCGGCCAACCAGACCGGATGCGCACGGGCTCAACGGTCCCTGTCCGCAATCACTTCGGCCGCCAGCCGCAGTACGGCCGCGGCGCTTTCTTCCCGGATGGAATTGCGGCCGCCGGCCAGGTTCTCGAGACGCGTAACCCCCGTCCCGTCCGCGTGTGCCACTGCGATCCACACCGTCCCGACGGGCTTTTCCCCAGTGCCGCCCGCCGGCCCCGCGATCCCGGTGACGGCCATGCCCACATCGGCCGAGAACCGGCGACAGGCACCGAGGGCCATCTGCCAAGCGACGATCCTGGAGACGGCGCCGTGCGTCTCGATATCTCCGGCATCGACATCGAGGTGCCGGACCTTGACGTCGTTTGCGTACGCCACCACACCGCCCCTGAAGTGTGCCGAAGCTCCGGGCAGATCGGTAATCGTCTTGGCCACGAGGCCCCCTGTGCAGCTCTCCGCCGTGGCCACCCTCAACCCCCGCGCGGTGGCCAGACCCGCAACCCGGCGCGCGAGGTCCTGCATCGAGCGGTTACCCGACACACTCCTGTCGCGCGTCATTGACTCCTCGTGATCAGTGTTCGGTAGCGCCACAGATAGTCGCACATGGACAGAACCGTCAGCACGACGGCCAGCGCCAGGGTCACGGCGATCCAGGTCGAGAGGAAGAAACGCCCGGTGCTCCACAGCCATCCGGACCACTCCGCGACGTCCGCGGTGAGCAGCAGCGGATACCAGAGAAGCAGCGCGCCGACAAAGAAATTCTGGATCAGGGCCTTCTGCTTGCCGGATCTGCCCGCCGCAATCACCACCCCGCGACGAGCCGCGTAGCTTCGGAACAGCGTCACGAACAGCTCTCGTCCGAACACCACCACAACCACCCAGACGGGCAGCGTTCCCCACCACGGCAACTCGCTGAATCCGTCCATCCGGCGACTGATGAGGAAAATCGGAACGAAGGTGCTCGCCAGCAGCAGCTTGTCCGCGATCGGGTCGAGGAGCTTCCCCGTGTCGGTGATCCACCCGTGCTTGCGTGCAAGGTATCCGTCCCAGATGTCCGACAACGCCGCCGCCAGGTAGAGGACAAAGGCGGCGTACCGGCTCAGGATCCCCGGCGAGAGGGCAAGGTAGAAGATCGCGGGGCAGACGACGATCCGTGCGACGGTAATCACGTTGGGGAGGGTCACGAGGTGCCGGCCCTCTGCTGCAATTCGTCTTCCATTCGTGCCAGGACCGCGATCGCCTGGCTCTTCAGCAGCCGCCGGGGCTCCCAGGAGGTGAAGTCACGGAGCACGGTGACCGCATCCACGGTCGCGGGTTCTCCGGTCATGTGCCGGAGCGCCGCAAGCCTGCGGAAGGGGTTGGAGCTGAAAAGCTCCCGCCGGTGACGGACCACCTGGTCCCTCAGCACCAGCGCCGCGAGGGCGGCGGCCGCACCCGCCCCAAGCAGGAACAGCCCGATTCTGCGCATCCGACCGCTCACATGCGTCTCCTACATCTCCCGGCGCCCTGCCAGGGCTTCGGCAATGGTCGTCCCATCAACGTACTCCAGGTCGCTTCCCACCGGAATGCCCCGTGCCAGACGTGTAACGCGCAGCTGGTGCGGGCGCAGAAGGCTCTCCAGGTACACGGCGGTGGCTTCGCCCTCAAGGCTGGCGTTGGTCGCCAGGATGACCTCCTTCGGCCTGGCCGCCGCTCCTTCGATCCGGTTCAGCAACCCCTCGATATTCAGCGTATCCGGTCCAACTCCGTCGAGCGGGGAGAGCCGGCCGCCGAGGACGTGGAACAGCCCCCTGTAGCGGCCGGCCCGCTCGATGGCCCCAACCTCGTATGCTTCTTCCACGACGCAGATTACTCCCCTGTCCCGGGACGGGTCGCTGCACACCGAACAGAGCTTCCCATCGCAGTAGTTGCCACAGACCGGACACGGATGAATGTGGTCCGCGACGTTCACCAGTGCCCGGGCAAGGCGGTGAATGTACCCCTTCTCCCCCTTGATCAGGTGGTAGGTGAGTCTCAGCGCCGTCCTTTTTCCGATCCCCGGGAGCCTTTGCAGCTCCCGCGTGAGATCTTCCATCGGTGACACGGTGCCCCCGGATCCCGAGTGCGGACCGATCTAGAAGAGCCCGGGGAGCTGTACGGGCAGTCCGCCCGTCGCCCCCCGCATCTGCTCTTCCGAGAAGTCGCGCGCCCTGTTCTGGGCCTCGGCCACGGCTGCGACGACCAGGTCTTCCAGCATCTCCGCATCCTCCGGGTCGATGACCTCCGGGTCGATGGTGATGCTCTTCAGATCCCCCTTGCCCGTTACACTCGCGGTCACCATGCCTCCGCCGGAAGAGGCCACAAGCTCCTCCGACTGAAGGCTGTCCTGCATCTCCTTGATCTTGTTCTGGAGCTGCTGCCCCATCTTCATCAGTTGCCGGATGTCCGCCATTTTTCGGCCCTCGTTGCGCTCCCGCGCGCCTGTTCAATCCATGAGTTCAAGGTCCAGCTCCGCGATCGCCTGTTCCAGTTGCGGTGCTCGCTCGACGAGGGCCTTCAGCCGGGTTTCGCGAACGGTCTCCGCGGTAACTCTCTCCACCGGGCCCCGCGCGGCGCGGTGGTTCCCCGTCCCCGCACCACTCGTCCCGCCGCCGGGAGCGGATTCATCAGCCCCTGCCGCGGCACCGCCATCGCCGCCGATTGAAATCTTGACAGAATCACGTCCCGAATGAAGGGCCAGCGCCTTTTCGAGGTCCCGGCGCATGGTTGGATCGGCCAGCCATTCGGCCGCCGGCCCGTCGGAGATCTCCACTTCGGGGCCGGAAGGCCCGTCGCGCAGGGTAGCCGCACCCCGAAGCACGGAGGCGAGTGCCTTCTTCACCAGACTGCGGTCGGCCAGCACGGCCTCCCAGACGGCCTGCACCCCCCCTGCCCCCCGGGCGCCGCGGTCTTCCGGGGGCCCGGAAGGGGTGCCGGGGCGAGGAGCGGTGGCGGGCGGGTTGGCAGTGCGAGGGGTGGGGGCGGTGGCGGCGGGCCGCGGGGTGGGGGCGGCCGCCGGAGGTGCCGGCTCCCGGGTCGGGGGCCCACCCAGGGCACGGATGACCTCCTCCAGCTCGACGGTTCGGTCCAGGTAGCTCATCCTGAGCAGGAGCATCTCCACCAGCACACGGGGGCGACCCGTGCGGCGCAGGCTGCCGTCGGCCTCCAGGCTCGAGGACATGGCGAGCATCCGCACCAGGTCGCCGGGCGAGAAGGCGGCGGCGCGCCGGGCGAAGTCCTCCCTGAGTTCCCGGGTGAGGCCCTCGGGCGAGGAGTCCGCGTCCAGTGCCATGCGCAGCAGGAGCCGCAGCTTCTCCGCCAGACCGTGGTAGAACTCGACAAGGTCGTACCCCTCGTCGATCAGCTCCTCGACGAAATCGAAGACTGCGCCATGGCGACGCTCGATGATCAGGTCGAAGAGCTCCAGGTAGCGCTGCTCGGCCACGACCCCCAGAACGCGCACGACCGAGTCCATGGAGACTTCCCGGTCGGAAAGCGCGAGGACCTGATCCAGCATGGAGAGACCGTCGCGCATACCCCCATTTGCCTTGCGGGCGATGGCTCGAAGGCCCTCCGGGTCGAAGCCGATACCCTCTGCATCGAGGACTTCCTGCAGGCGTTTCGCGATGTCGTTGGCGCCAATCCGCCGGAAGTCGAAGCGCTGACAGCGGGACAGGATCGGGGACGCGCTCTGCTGGATCTTGCGAGGCTCGGTGGTGGCGAATACGAAGATCACCCTGGGGGGCGGTTCCTCCAGGATCTTCAGGAGTGCGTTCCACGCCTCCCGGGTCAGCATGTGGGCCTCATCCAGGATGTAGACCTTGAAGCGATCCTCGTCCGAGGGGGCATACATGGCGCGTTCCCGCAGATCGCGCGCGTCGTCCACGCCTCTGTTCGAGGCAGCGTCGATCTCCACCACGTCCAGCGAGGTGTGTCCGGCCCAGATGCGGCCACAGTCGTCGCATGCCCCGCAGGGCTCGCCGTCTTCCCGGCGCCGGGGGCAGTTGAGCGACATCGCGAGGATTCTCGCGAGCGTGGTCTTGCCCACGCCGCGCGGCCCGCAGAAGAGATAGGCATGTCCGACGCGATTCCCTGCCACGGCACGCTTGAGCGTCTCGGAAACGTGCTCCTGCGTCGATACTTCCCCGAAACGGCGGGGTCTGTATTTTCGGGCTAACGCGAGATAGGACAAGGTGCCTTGGTCGATGACTCGAAGTGGGCCTGGCGAGGGGCGCGAGGTGCCCCAGGCACTCCGCGGCGACGGTCACCGCACTTACCGCTGCTACCTGCGGGGTCCTGACGGGATTCATGGGCTCCCGCCCCACGGACCTGGGGCACCCGCAAAGCTACCGGGACCCCCGAGCGGGCGTCAACGGAACGGCCGGCACCGAAGCGACGGCACCTTTCACCTCCTGCCGGGTCTCCAGGCATCGGGGACGTGATCGATCTCGGAGGCGTCACCCCTGATCCTCACGGCGATGGCGTCGAAGCGGTAGGTGGTGCCGGGTCTCCCGTTCTCGAGGATCCAACGCCTGGCGGCCATCTCCACGGCCCGCATCTTGGCGGACCGGATCGGTTCCAGCGGCGTGCCACCCGACGACGTGGAACGCGTCTTGACCTCCACGAAGGCCACGACGCCGTCCCTGGTGGCCACCAGGTCGATCTCCTTGGGCCCCGCACGGTAGTTTCGCACGAGGACCACCCATCCCCGCCCTTCGAGGTACGCCGCCGCCAGCGCCTCCCCCCGCCGTCCGAGCCCCAATCTGTCGTAGTCCATGGGCACAGTCTGGCGATGGCCGCGGGGCGATTCCATGGCTGGGCGGGACTGATCGGCACCATGCGGACTGCTCCCGGTCCGTGGTGCAACCCGGCATCCGCACCCGGACGGGCGAGGCACCCGGGCGGGATGCAACCCGACCGTGCCCGCCCCGCCCTCGGACTCCTACCGTGTGTCCGGCTCCACTCGGCCCGGCGACCGGCCCGCCGCCGAAAGCTCGGGCGGGGCCGCCAACGAGCGTCCGATGGCACGGGCGATGGAGCCACACTGCGAGACCAGTTCGGCAAACTGGTCCGGATAGAGGCTCTGTGCGCCGTCCGAGAGGGCGTCCGGCGGATTCGGGTGGACTTCGACGATGAGCCCGTCGGCCCCGGCCGCTACTGCGGCTCGCGCCATCGGCGTAACCTTGGTCCTCACCCCCGTCGCGTGACTGGGATCGGCGATGACCGGGAGGTGCGTCAATGACTTCACCAGAGGAATGGCGGTCAGGTCAAAGACGTTGCGCGTCTGGGGGTCGAAGCTCCGTACCCCGCGCTCGCAGAGAATGACGTCGGGGTTGCCCTCGCTGAGAAGGTACTCGGCGGCCAGGAGCAACTCGGTGATGGTCGCCGACATCCCGCGCTTCAGGAGCACGGGCCTCCCCGCCCTGCCCGCCTTCTTGAGCAGCGGGTAGTTCTGCATGTTGCGCGCGCCGATCTGGATCAGGTCGGCGTACTCCGCCACGAGTGCCACGCCCTCCGGGTCGACGGCTTCGGTGACGATGGCAAGTCCCGTCGCCTCACGGGCCTCCGCCAGAAGCTCCAACCCCCGGAGCCCGAGGCCCTGGAAGGAATAGGGCGATGTCCGCGGCTTGAACGCTCCGCCGCGCAGCACGCTCGCACCCAGGTCCCGCACCCGGGCAGAGATATCGAGGATCTGTTCACGCCCTTCGACCGCGCAGGGTCCGGCCATCACGACGACCTCCGGGCCGCCGAGCACGGTTCCGTTGCCGAGATCGACAACCGTGTCCTCGTCCCTCCACTCCCGCGACACCTGTTTGTAGGGCTTGCTGACCTTGATGATGTCCTGCACGCCGTCGAGACCGGCCAGCCTGGCCGAGTCCACGCGACCATCGTTACCGACGAGGCCGACGGCCGTGCGCTGGTGTCCCGGCATGGGTTTGGCACGGTAGCCCATCTCGCCGATGGTATCGACGACCTTCTGTACCTGCGCGGGCGTCGCCCGGTGGTGCATGACGATCAACACTTGCTTGCCTCTGTGGTGATTGATAAGGAGCATGATCCTACAACAAGGTGCCCCGAATGGTCCACGCCCCCGCACGGCACCCCCGTTGCCCGGCAACGAAATCAACCGGTCGGAGGGGCGCCTGTCCCGCGCGCTCGCGGTCGCCTCACGATACGACGAACCACTGCCCGTCCCGGGCGCACACGATGGTCCCCGCGTAGCCCGCCTCACGTACCAGAGCCGGTACCGATTCGGGATCGAGCGGCGGGTAGATGTGCGTAAGAACCAGGTTTGCCGGTTGGGCAATTCGAGCCATGCCGGCAACCGAGACGGGGGACAGGTGCGAGCCCGACGGTGGCGGATCGGTGTGTCCGCATTCGCTGACCAGGGTATCCGTGCCGCGAAAGAAGTCGCCCAGCTGCGGGTCCGGGCCCGTGTCCCCCGTGTAGCCGAGCGAATGGCCGTCCATCTCCACCCGCACCGCGATCGAGCTGTCCGTATGCCGGGTGGGTGCGAAGCGGAGCGACAGCTCGCTCTCTTCACTGTCCCAGCGTCCCTCCCGCGCCACCTCGTGGTAGGCGACCTCGAATCCGGGATCCACCATGAAGTCGCCGTACACGTGCCTGAGTGCCTCCACCCGGTCGTTCAGCCCCGGTGGCCCGAAGATGTGCAGAGGCCGGCCCCGCGGTGCGGGAGTCGCCCACCTGAGGGCAAAAAGAAGGTGGGCGAGATCGCCGATGTGATCCGCGTGGTAGTGGCTGAGCACCACATGACTGACTTCCCACCAGGGCTTGCGGAGGCGCGCCAGTCCATGCACGGCTCCGGGACCCACGTCCAGCAGCAGCCGCATTTCGCCCCACTCCACCAGGTGGCAGGGAGAGGACCGATCACCGGAAGGGACCAGCGTCCCGGAGCCGATGACGGTCAGAACGGGCTTCACCCAGCGGTCCCCCGTGCCCCCGCTCCCCTTTCTTCCAGCCGTACTCCGACGATGGACGACACGCCGGGTTCCTCCATCGTGACGCCGTAAATCCAGTCGGCCGCCTCGATGGTGCGGGGGTTGTGGGTGATCACCACGAACTGGGTCTGGGCCTTGAAGCCCTGGAGCAGGTGGATGAAGCGCTCGATGTTGGACTCGTCCAGAGGTGCGTCCACCTCGTCGAGAAGGCAGAAGGGGCTCGGCTTGACCAGGTAGATTCCGAAGAGCAGCGACAGCGCGGTCAGGGCCCGTTCGCCCCCGGAAAGCAGATCGATTCGCTGGGTCCGCTTCCCGCCGGGCGCGGCATGGATCTCGACGCGCGACTCGAGCGGGCTCTCGGGGTCAGCCAGCCACAGGTTCGCCTCGCCCCCGCTGAAGAGATGCTCGAAGGTCTTCCGGAAGTTCTCCCGGATCGCCTCGAAGGTCGTCATGAAGAGCTCGGTGGCGGTTGCGTTGATACGGCGGATCGCCGCACGCAGGTCGTTGCGGGCCGCGTTCAGATCCTCCTGCTGGCGCACCAGGAAGTCGAGGCGCGCACTCTCTTCGGCGTGCTCCTCCACCGCCAGCATGTTGACCGGACCGATACTGCCCAGCCGCCGAACGATGTCCTCCAGTTCGTCGCGCAGCTCCTCTTCGCCACCCACAGCCGGTTCGGTCTCCTCGAGGAGCGCTACCAGCGGCCGGCCCCATTCGGCCTCCAGCCGCTCGCCGATCCTCTCGGTGCGATTCGCGATGTCCTGGCGCTCCAGCTCCAGCTGGTGGCCGCGCCCGACGGCCGCGCGCTCACGCTCGCGGATTTCACGTGCCTCCCGCCCGGCCTCGGTCACGGCGTCGGCTGCTTCCTGAAGGGCGCGGCTCTCTTCGGACAGCACACGGCGCAGCTCGTCGCGCTTTCCAAACAGCGCTTCCAGCCCCTCCCGCCCGGCCTGCCTCGTTGCGAGGACCTCCTCGATCTCCGCGGCCAGCGACCTCGCCTCGCGGCCGAGTTCGTCGATCCGGACGGCGGCGCGGCGTACCGTGGCTTCCCTGTCCGAGACGCGCCCGTCGAGGCGTGCTGATTCGCTGTCGAGCCGGGCCGCCCGGATGGTCACCTCGGCCTCGGCGTCACGCGCCCGCTCCCACTCCGCCTCGACGGCTTCGCGCACGGCGTACAGCCTTTCCAGATTCGACGTGAGCACGGCCTCCTCTGCCCGTAGCCGGGTTCTCTCCGCGGCCGCCGTCCGGCTCCGCTCGATGGCCTTGTCACGCGCCGCCCGGGTGCCCTCCAACTGGCGCGCGATCTCTTCCTGGTGATGAGCCAGCTGTTGCCGCCTGTCGGTCTGGGCGGACGCCTCGGCGCGGGCGGCCCGCGCTTCGTCCCGGGCCGCGAGCAACCGCTCAGAAGCCGCGTCGGCCTCCTCTTCGCGCTCCCGGCACTCGCCGCCCAGCCGTACGCAAATCTCACGGGCCTTCTCGAGCTCGGCGGCCGCCACGCCGGCTTCGGTGCCCAGCAAGTCGATCCGGTCCCTGCGTTCCAACCGGCCTTCGAAGCCCTGTCGCGGGACGAGGTGCACCGCCCCCAGCGGGTCGGTCCACGCTTCCCCGGACGCTTCCGAGGCGACCGCGACGCCTCCCAGCAGGGCCTCGGCCCAGGGTGCGCCCTCACCCATGGCCGTGACGCCCGAAGGCAGCTGCCCGCGCGGCCCTGGCTGCCCGTCCATGGGGAGCAGGACGATGCCGGCCACCCGCTCCGGGTCCGCCTGGTACCAGCGCGCGATCCGGTCTATGTCGCCGTGGCCGCCCACCACCAGGGCCAGCCCGAAACGGCCCAGCATGTCGTCCACGACGCGGGGGGCCGCACCGGTGACCCGCACGTAGTCGGAGAGCGTACCGCGCACCGCCCCGGGGAACGCCCCTCTCGCCGCTTCCGCCACTGCGGCCGCGCCCTCCCCCGACGCGGTCATGCGTCGAAGGGCCGCGATCTCGGCCTCCAGCGACGCAACACGTGTCTTCGCGTTCCGCTCCGCAGTCCGCGCGTCCCGGAGCCGCTCCCGTAGTACGGCCACACGCCGGCGGGCCCCTTCCACGTCCCGGGCGGCGTCCTCGGCCCTCTTCACCATCTCCGTCCTGCGGTCGGCGAACAGGTCGCCCTGGGACCTCAGATCCCGCAGCGCGCCGGCCCCTTCCCGGGAATCCGCGGAGAGGCGCTCGAATCTGTGTCCCAGCTCCCGCGCCTGCAGCCGGGCGCTGTCGGTGTCCCCCTCCGCCCGGGCGATGTCCCTGGCAATCCCCCGGCCGCGTGCTTCCAACTCGCGGACGTCATGCCGGGCCGCGTCCAGCCGGGCTCTCACTTCGGCGGCCGCGCCCTTCCGGAATGTCAAGTCCGCATTACATAATGTCAACGCCGCTTTACATTCGTCCCGTTCTTTCCGTAACGTGACGATCTCGTCCTCCGAACGCGCGCGAAGTGCCGCCAGCGCCGCCTCTTCACCGGAAATCTGCGCCAGACGGCGTTTTCCGTTGGCAATTCGCTCGTCGGCGACCGCCACCTCCCTTTCGACCCGGGAGAGCTCGGCCCCGACCGCGTCGAGGCGAGCCGCGGATTCGGTCCGCGTCCTTTCGGCTTCGACGTGCTCCAGCCGTGCCCGTTCCAGCCTGGCTTCGGCGGCAGCCAGGTGCGCGGCCATGCCCGCCGCCTGTTCCCGGTCCCGTTCCAGCTCGCCGTCGACCTGGGCGAGGCGCGCGTCGAGCGCCTCCAGGTCCGTCTTCACCACCGCGACTTCCACCGCCAGCCGGCGCTTCCGCAATTCCCGGTAGCGCTGCGCCTTCCCCTTCTGGCGTGCCAGAGAGCGGACCTTGCTCCGTACCTCGCCGACCACGTCCTCGACCCGCTGAAGGTCGGCTTCCGAGGATTCGAGGCGCCGCAGCGCGGACCGGCGACGGTCCTTGTACTTGCCGATCCCCGCGGCTTCCTCGAAGAGAGCCCTGCGCTCGTCGGTTCGCTCCGAGAGGATGGCGTCGATCATCCGGATCTCGATCAGCGAATAGGCGTTCGCCCCCAGTCCGGTGTCACGACAGAGGTCGACGATGTCCCGCAGCCGGCACGGAGACCGGTTCAGACGGTAGTCACTGCCTCCGTCCCGGAAGACGGTCCTGCCGATCTCGACTTCCTGGTAAGGGGTCGCGAGCGCTCCGTCCTCGTTCGATACGACCAGCGCGACGGACCCCCGGTTCACCGGCTTGCGGACCACGGTCCCCTGGAAGATCGCCTCCTCCATCCTGACGCCGCGAATCGCCGTCGGCCGCTGCTCCCCCAGGACCCAGCGAAGGGCATCGCCGATGTTCGACTTTCCACAACCGTTGGGACCGACGATCGCCGTGATCCCGTCGTGGAAGTCCAGTTGGGTAGCGTCCGGAAACGACTTGAACCCGTGAAGCTTGAGCGACTTGAGTCTCATCCGCTCAGGTTTCCTCGATCACCTTCGACTTTGCGTCCCCCCACAGTGACTCGAGGCGGTAGAAGTCCCGCACGGCCGGGTGGAAGACATGGACCACGTAGTCGATGTAGTCGAGAAGCACCCACCGTCCCTGGTCCAGTCCCTCGACGTGCTCGGGGCGGTTCCCGTCGCGCTTCGCCGAGTCGATGATGTGGTCCGCGATCGCGCGCACCTGCACGTCGGAACGCCCTGTCGCGATGACGAAGAAGTCTGTCGCGCTCGACAGATGCCGCAGGTCCAGGACCGTAACCTCGCCGGCCTTTCTCTCGAGGGCGTAGCGGACGGCTCGGCGGACCCTTGGCCACATCTCGAAATCGTCCCGCTCGCTCATTCGCGCATGCCCCTCCGGGGTGCGGCTCCTCCCGGAGGCGGCCCGCTCCTGCCCATCATCCTCGAGCGGATCCCGGCCGGGACGACGTCAATCCTCCTCGGCCTCCACGACCACACGGACCTCCACTTCGACGTCGGGCTGAAGCCTGATCGGCACAAGGTGCTCGCCCACGGCCCTGATCGGCTCGGAGAGGAGCACGGCCCGCCTGTCCAGCTCGAAGTCGATGCCCGACTGCTGCACCCGCTCGTGTATGTCCTTGACGTTCACCGACCCGAACAGCTGACCCTCGGATCCCGCCTTGGCGACCAGGTTGATGGCCAGCCCTTCAAGCTGGGCAGCCTGGCGGTTGCCTTCCAGGTAGTCCCTCCGCGCCCTTTCTTCACGGCGGCGGGCCTCTGCCTCGATCCGCTCGACGTTCGCGGCGGACGCCATGTACGCAAGGCCCCGGGGAAGCAGGTAGTTGCGCGCGTAGCCGGGCTTCACGTTGACGACGTCTCCGGCGCTGCCCAGGGTCGCTACCGCTTCACGCAGTATGAGTTTCATGATCTCAGCCCTCGTGGTCCCTGATGTAGGGGAGGAGCGCGACGAAGCGCGCGCGCTTCACCGCCGTCCCGAGCTGCCGCTGGAAGGGCGCCGGCACCTTGGTGGTCCGCCTGGGCAGGATCTTGCCCTGCTCGGTCAGGAATCGCGCCAGAGTCGTAACGTCCTTGTAGTTCAGGTGCATGATCGGCGGCCCTTCATGGCGGCGGCGGCGGCCCCGTGCACCCGAGAACTCGGGAGGACTGGACGAGCCGGGGGCCATGGTGACCAGGCCCTGCTTCTCCCCGTCACCCTCGTCCCCATCCTCGTCGTTCCCGTCCTTGTCTTCTTCGTCGTCATCGGCCGGAGCCGCGTCGACGGCCTGGGTCGGCCGCGCATCCCCGAGAACCGAGGCGCCCGAGGTGGGCTGCCCCTCGTCGTGGACGATCAGGTACCGCATGGTCTCCTCGTCGAGCTTCAGCAGCCGCTCGAACTCGGGAAGCGCGGTTGAATCGGTCGTTGCGTGTACGACCACGTAGTAGCCGGTACTGGATTTGTCGATCGGGTAGGCGAGTTGCCGGACCCCCCAGTGGTCGACAACGGTGACTTGGCCACCGAGAGCGGCGTGAAAGGTCGCCAGCTTCTCGTCGACGGCCTCCCGCTCCAGGTCGGAATCCAGAATGTAGACGATTTCGTAGGGTGTCATGTTCGCGGGAACTCCCTCGGACCGCGGGTCGTGACGGGCTCCACTTCCCAAGTGGAGCGGGATCGTTGGAACAAGTATAGCAGGAGCGGCACCGCGGGTGGAAGGCGCTGTGCGAGCCGCCGCCATCCACGAGGAGACGGAGAGTCTGCGAGAGCTGCCACACCTCAACCGTGCACGGGGCACTCGCCTTGCGTTCCGGCGCCGGAAACAGACCTTATGTACGGAACACAACTACCGAACCCGAGAGGTGCCCGTCCATGGACTTTACTTTTGTCGGCTCGCCGGACAACCAGACCTTCAGTTGGTTTTCCGAGGGGTTGCGCAAGGTGATGGAGTCCGAAGGCCATCGCTATACCCGTCACGCCGGTGACGCCAAACTCGTCGTGAACTTCTTCCCGCAGGGGGAACCGCGGCCGGTTCGGCGCCACGCCCAGGCCGTCTTCGTATGCGCCGTGACCGAGTTCCCGAACCCGTTCACGGATCACATCGCACAGGGCTACCCGACTCTCCTGCGCGCCCTCGCCAACCTCGCCGCCGGGCTGATCCCCTCACCGAACGGACGGCCGGACGTTCATTTCGTCACCCTCGAGCAGGGCCACTATACGGTGCAGGGCGATATCGACCCCGAGCGCTACTTCCGGCAGGTGTACGCCCGGGTCCAGCCCATGGCGTCGTCGACTCTGGTCATCAAGAACTTCTTCGAGCCGAACCTCCCGGAGGCCCTGTGGAACGGTGATGCGATCACCGCGTCCATCTACCGGGCCGGCCGGGAGCTGAACAAGCTGAACCTCCTGCCCGCTCCGTTCCCGGTAGACGAAGTTCTGCCCGAGCGTGACTTTCGCCATTTGAAGCGGCTGTTCGGGATCGGGGGCCTGTCGTACGGCAATGTCTCGGCCCGCTACGACGACGAGTGGTTCTGGATGAGCGCCAGCGGCGTGGACAAGTCCAACCTGAAGGAGATCGGGCAGCACATCCTCATGGTGAAGGACTACGACGCGGAAAGGAACGGGATGGTCGTCAGTCACCCCCCGGGGGTCGAGCCGCGGCGGGTGTCGGTGGACGCCATCGAGCACTGGATGATCTACCGCGAGCACCCGGAGGTCGGTGCGATCCTGCACTTCCACGGCTGGATGAACGGCATCCGCTCGACCGAGTTCAACTACCCGTGCGGCACGCGCGAACTGGGCCAGGCCGTCGCGGACATTGTGCGCGAGGCCGACGACCCCAGCCGGTGCGTGGTGGGGCTGAAGAACCACGGGCTCACGATCACGGGCACGAGCCTCGACGAGATTTTCAAACGGATCGACGGGCAGGTGCTGCGGACGGTGCCGATGGGGTGAGGCTCGCCCCGGGTGCCGGCAGCTGCACGGCACCCCGCGGAGGAACGCGCCGTCAGTCGGAAGAACCGGTCTGAACCGCCGCCTGCACGGCGGGCACCAGATCCAGGTACCTGCCGTAACCCCAGCGCGCCTCATCCAGCTCCAGGCGCTCGGTGTTGGTGTGCGCGTAGCGCTCCTCGCCCGGCGCGAAGCCGATCGTCGGGATGCCGCGCGCGCCGCACGTCCAGCCGCCGTCGGTGGCGAAGGTCCACGGTCGGACCCGGGCCGGGGGGCCGCCTGCGCCCCGTGTACCGACCGCCCGGGCGGCGGCGGCGACCACAGGATGGCCCGGGTCCATCAGGAAGCCGGGACTCAGGAGCAGCCGTTCCTCGGTCACTCCGGTGTAGGTGCGCTGTACCTCGGTCGCCATCCGCACCTCCACCGCCCCGCTCGCGCCAGGCCAGCGGCCCGTCTCAAGGCGGTCCAGATGGGGCTTCAGGGCGTCCCGCACGCGGGCCAGCAGCTCCTTCTCCGTGTCGCGCGGGAGGATCCGCCAGTCGAGGGTGATGGTGACCCGGTCGGGGATCACATTGAGGCTCGCCGGTACGGCGTCGATGCCGGTCGCGACCACGGACGACGGTCCGAGCACGTCGTCGGATTCCTGCCGCGCGGCCAGGTCCTGCACACCCGCGAGGATGGCGGGGACAAGGTCCAGGGCGTTGCGGGCCCGGTCCGGTGCCGACGCGTGGCCCGCCAGCCCCTGTCCGACGATCTCGACCTCGCTCCTGCCCCGGTGCCCGATCGCGATGTCTCCCTGGGTCGACTCGCCGATGATCACGACATCGGGGCGCAGTCCGCCCTCGGCACGGACGAGGTGATCCATGCCCCAGCCGCCGCGTTCCTCGTAGACGGGGTGCGCCACGATGATATCCCCCGCCACCCTGCCCCTCAGCGCGGCGGCCACGTGAACCTGCAGCGCGAGCGGTCCCTTGATGTCCATGGCGCCGCGACCGTGCAGATACCCGCCGGCGATCACACCGTCGAAGGGCGGGTACTCCCACTCGCCGGCGTCTCCGGCCGCGACCATGTCCAGGTGGGCGCTCAGCATGACGCTGGGCCCCTTGCCGCCCCGGACCACTCCCACCACGCTGCCCAGCTCGTCGGTGTACACCTCGTCGTAGCCCAGCGCCTCCATTTCGGCCTGGACACGCCGGGTGAGGTCGCCCTCTTCGCCCGGCATCGAGGGGATGCGGATCAGGTCCTGTGCGAAGGCGATCGCGCCGTTGAAGGACGGGGACGGGGAAGTATTCACCTTGGGCACTCCTTGCCGGCGGCCGGTTTCATCCGGCGCCGATGAACCAGGGGGCGAGGACCAGCGACACCACGGCCATGAGCTTGATCAGAATGTTGAGCGACGGCCCGGAGGTGTCCTTGAAGGGGTCACCCACCGTGTCTCCCACGACCGCGGCCTTGTGCGCATCGGACCCCTTGCCCCCGTGCGCGCCGCCTTCAATGTACTTCTTGGCGTTGTCCCACGCGCCCCCGGCGTTGGCCATGAAGAGCGCCATCAGCACCCCCGTGACGGTGGCGCCGGCCAGCATCCCGCCCAGCGCCTCGACCCCCAGGAAACGCCCGACGATCACCGGCGCGAGGATGGCGGTGACGCCCGGCAGTATCATTTCGCGCAGCGCGGCCCGAGTGGAAATGTCCACGCAGCGGGCCGAATCCGGCTTGCCCGTCCCTTCCATCAGCCCGGGGATCTCCCTGAACTGGCGGCGGACTTCCTCGACCATGCCGGCCGCGGCACGGCCGACCGCCCTCATCGTGAACGAGGCGACCAGGAAGGGGAGCATGCCGCCGATGAAGAGGCCGATCACCACCATGGGATTCACGATGTTGATCTCCTTCAGCCCCACCGACGACGAGTAGGCGGAGAAGAGTGCAAGCGCGGTCAGCGCCGCCGAGCCAATGGCGAACCCCTTGCCGATGGCCGCCGTAGTGTTGCCGATCGCGTCCAGCGAGTCCGTGACCTTGCGCGTCTCCGGTCCGAGGCCGGCCATCTCGCTGATCCCTCCGGCGTTGTCCGCCACGGGACCATACGCGTCCACCGACATTGTGGCCCCCACCGTGGCAAGCATGCCCACCGCGGCGATGCCGATCCCGTAGAGACCGCTCGCCGTGAAGGACACGAAGATGGCCGCGCAGATGAGGAGGAGGGGGATCGCGGTCGACTCCATCCCCACCGCGAGTCCGGTGATGATGTTCGTCGCCGAGCCGGTTTCGGACGCGTCGGCGATCTTCCGGACCGGGCCCGCTCCGGTGTAGTACTCCGTCACCACACCGATCAGGATCCCGACGAGCGTCCCGGCGACGATGGCCCAGAAGGGTCCCATCGGCGACCGCTCGGTTCCGGTCAGCGGGTCGATGATGGTCATGTCCAGCGCACGCACCACGAAGAACATGGCGATGAGGAAGAGTCCCGCGGCGATGAAGGTCACATTGCGCAGGGCCGCTCCCGGATCGGTGCGCTCGAGGAACTTCATCGCGGCGATGCCGGCCACGGAGCACAGCAGGCCCACCAGCACGGTGATCAAGGGGAGCGCCACCGCCTCGGCGGTGCTGACCGCAAGGGCCGCGGTCGTGGCTCCGATCGCGATGGTTGCGACGATCGAGCCCACGTACGACTCGAAGATGTCGGCCCCCATCCCCGCCACGTCTCCCACGTTGTCGCCAACGTTGTCGGCGATGGTGGCCGGGTTGCGGGGGTCGTCCTCCGGGATGCCGGCCTCGACCTTGCCCACGAGGTCCGCGCCCACATCGGCCGCCTTCGTGAAGATGCCCCCGCCCACGCGGGCGAAGAGCGCGATCGACGAGGCACCCATGGCGAAGCCGGCGATGATCTCGGCGAAGCGGGGAAGGTCATTTGTGCCCGGGATGGCGTCGGACGCCAGAACCGTGTACAACCCCCCGATGCCGAGGAGCCCGAGAGCCGCCACCGAGAGACCCATCACCGCGCCCCCGAAAAAGGCGATGCGCAACGCCTTCCCCTGGCCCTCCTGGTTGGCGGCGGCGGCGGTACGCACGTTGGCCCGGGTGGCCGCCTTCATGCCGAAGAAGCCGGCCAGCACGCTGCTCGAGGCCCCGGCCACGTAGGCGAGCGCGGAGGCCTGGCCGATCGCAAGGAACAGGAGCACGGCGACCACGGCCACGAATATGGCCAGCACGGTGTACTCGCGCCGGAGAAACGCCATCGCCCCGTCGTGGATCTGGTCCGCCAGTTCGGTCATCACATCCGTGCCGCCCGGCTGGCGCACGACGTAACGGTACACGAAAAGCGCGGCGCCCAGTCCGAAGACTCCCGCCGTCCACGCCCAGTTCGAAAGGTCCAGTAGATTGATCACGGCTCTTCAATTTCCTCTTTCTGGATGGTTCATCGATTGAACTGATTCATGGCGGCTTCGACCCCCCGCTCCGCCCACACCGCGACCGCCTCACTCAACTCCGGCAACAACCCCACCACCCGGTCCTCGTCTTCCTCGGGCATCTCCGAGAGGACCCAGTCTGACAGGTCCGCGCCAGCAGGGGGGACGCCGACCCCGATCCGGAGTCGGGCATAGCTCTTCGTCCCCAGCACCTCGGCAATGGACTTCAGCCCCTTGTGGCCCCCCGTGCCTCCTTCGGGCCGGAACCTTACCCGGCCCGCCTCCAGGTTGGTGTCGTCGGTCACGACCAGAAGATCTCTCCCGGCGTCGAAGTCGTCCAGCTGCCACAAGGTGGTCAGGGCCAGTCCGCTGAGGTTCACGAAGGTGCGGGGCTTGATCAGCAGTACGGTGCGTCCACCGATGTCGCCGGTGACTTCCAGCCTCTTCCCCCGGCGCTCGAAGACACCGAAGTCGTGGTCGTACGCGAGGCGGTCGACCACCCACCAGCCGACATTGTGGCGGGTTGCGTCGTACCTGGGTCCCGGGTTGCCGATGCCTACGATCACCTTGGCGTGAAGGCCGGATCCACAGAGATCCGCCTCGCCTTCCGCCGTCAACCGTCAGCCCCGTCAAGCTCTTCGGTCGGGAACTCGCCAACAGGCAGGATACCTTCGACGACCTCATCCTCGTCTTCCTCCACAATCGCCCTGGGCGCCGCGACACCGCATATCGTCCGGTCGGGATCCATCAGGTTCTCCACGCCTTCCGGCATGTCGATCTCGCCGGCCCGAACCACATCGCCGATTCCGAGGTGGGTGACGTCAATCTCGATGGCCTCGGGAATGCGGGAGGGCACGCACTTGACGGTGATGTCGTGGATGACCTGTTCGAGCGTGCCGCCTTCGCTGCGGACGCCTTCGGGGAGACCCTCGAAGTGGAGCGGGATCTGAACCTCGATCGCCACGCCCCGACGGATCCGTATGAAGTCGACGTGGAGAAGTGCGGGGCGGTATGGATGCACCTGCACTTCACGCACCAGCGCCCGCTCCGATTCACGGTCGCCTACATGCAACTGCAGAATCGTGTTGTCCACCGGAATCGACTGGAAGAGATTGAACGTCTCGCGTGCATCCATCGACACCAGCATGGGGTCGCCCCCGCCGCCGTAGATCACACCGGGTACGCGCCCCGCGCGGCGAAGCTTGCGTGCTACGCCCTTCCCGGACGCGTCGCGTGTTTCGAGGTTGAGTCTGGCCATGATTGTATTCCGTCGGGCGCCCCGGCACCGCTCAAGCGAGAGCGACCTTGGGCGAACCCTTTCTTTCCTTGAGTTCGAACAGCTGGCTTACCGACGCGTTCGAGTGAATGTAGGTGATCGCCCTCGCCAGGAGATCCGCGACCGAAAGCACCTTCATGCGGCTGAACCGCTTGGCGTCCGGTATGAGGATCGTATTGGTGACGACGAGTTCTTCAAGTGGCGACGCTTCGAGTTGCTCTACCGCCTCGTTCGACAGGAGGGCGTGGGTGGCCGCCACATAGACCTGCCCGGCCCCACGTTCCTTGAGGGCGTGCACACCCTGCGCGATGGTGCCGCCGGTATCGATCATATCGTCGGTCACGAGGCATGTCCGGCCCGCGACATCGCCGACCACACTGAGCACTTGGCTGACGTTGGCAGCAGGTCGGCGCTTGTCGATGATGGCGAAGGGGGCCCCGAGCCGCTTGGCGAATCCCCGCGCCATCTTGGCCGACCCAATGTCGGGCGCCACCACCACCAGGTTGGTGAACCGCTTCTCGCGGAAGTAGTCCGTGAACACCGGTGCGGCGTAGAGATGGTCGACCGGGATGTCGAAGAATCCCTGGATCTGGTGCTGATGGAAGTCGATGCTGACGACGCGGTCGGCACCCGCGGCCACCATGAGGTTGGCGACCAGCTTGGCCCCGATGGAGACGCGGGGTTGGTCCTTCCGGTCCTGGCGGCCGTAGCCGAAGTAGGGTACGACCGCGGTGACCCGTTCGGCCGAGGCTCGCTTCGCGGCGTCGAGCAGGAGCAAAAGCTCCATGATGTTGTCGGCGTTGGCCACGGTCGGCTGAATGATGAAGACATCGCGTCCGCGCGCATTGCGGTCGATCCGCACGAAGATCTCACCGTCCGCGAAGTTGAATATGCTGACCCCGTCCGCCGTCGTGTCCAACTTGTCGGCGATCTCGCTGGCCAGCGGCCGGTTTGCCCGCCCCGCCAGAAGGAGGAGGGGTCCGCGCGCAGTCTTGTCGTCCATGGCCGGGATGTGAGGGGGTTTGATTATGCCTCCGTGACAGCCGTTAATCATAGCGAATTCGTGAGTCCGGTGTGAGGCCCTTTGACGACCGGGGAACCCTCACTGCCGGACGGTGAACGAACGGCGCCCGGAGAGGGGCGAGCGCCCGGGCACCGCAGCTTCGATGACCACCACATACTCTCCCGGCTCAAGGCCCGGCAGGGTGATCTCCAGAGCGCGGAAATGGGGCCGCGGTTCGTCCGGCCCGGCCTCCTCCCAGCGCAGCGAGACCTTCTCCTTCGGACCGCCGATCCTCAGCCAGCGAGCGGCGCGGGAGAAGAAGCCCTCTCCCCGCTCCTCCACCCAGGCGCGGAAGTTCACGGCCTCCGCCCGAAACCCGAGCCCGTAGACCTCGAAGGCGACGCTCAGCGCTTCGTCCGCCCCCACCTCGGTGGAGCCTCGCAGGGCATCGAACATCTCGGCGAAGCTGCCCGGCTCGGCTCCGTCTTCCAGAAGCATGACGTCGGACAATGCGAAGAGGTCGGGCGCGAGCTCCCGCAGTCCCATGGCCGAACGCAAGCGGTAGGCACGGCGGGCGTCCCGATCCCAGGCCTCCAGGCTCACGACACCCCAATCAGCCCACGGCACACGACCGGAAAGACGCACGATACCTCCCGGGTTCGTGGACGCTCGCACGTCGACCTCCAACGTGCCGTCCTGTTCCACGAAGAGGCCCGCCAGCACCGGCGACGTGCTATCGGCCGTCGCTGCACCCACGACGGTAACGCCCCCACGCCGCCAGAAACGCCCCACCTGCCCATCGAGAACGCCAAGAGAGTCCAGGTACGCCGGGAGGTGAACGCTCTGCGCATGACCGTCTTCGATTTCCCACATGACCGGTCCTTTCTCCGCAGGGTCCCGGTCGAGCACCTCGCGGGGCGGGAAGGTCCGCACGGCGGCAGGCGGGTCACGCCCGGTCACCGAGAACGATGTCTGCCCCCCCCGGGGCCACGCGCGTTCCCACGCCACCGGCCATCCGTACCGCACGACGGCCTCGGTCAGATCGTCGCCCCAGCGGAGTTGATGCGGACTTTGCGCACCTTCGGAGCTCATGGCGTATACCCAGCGGCTGAGATGCGCCGTCCACCGGTCATTGCCTTCCGCCAGAAAGAGCGGGTCCGACAGCATCCACAACCTGGCCAGCGCCCGGGTCGAGTCGGCCTGGTTCCGCAGCCAGTCGCGGAGGTCGCCATCGAGCACCGGGTCGGGATCGGTCCAATCGGCGCGGGTGTCGGCAGGCATCGCCTCCATTGTGCGCCGGAAGGCCGTTTCCGCGGAGCGCGTGCGCTCCTGGCGGTGGTGCACGAATCCCAGGTACGCGTCGCACCGCCACGTCTCCGGGAGGCCGCACGCCCGTGCCAGCGACTGGGCGTCGTCCGGACGGCCGGCCTCGACGAGATAGCGGATGCGCTGCCCGAACACCCAGTGATCGCCGGGGATCTTCCGCGCGAGGGAGTCCAGCGAGGCCAGCAGCCGCGCCCGCGCCATCCCGATGGCGTCCGGTTCCTCCTGCATGGTCCAGTCTTCGTCGCCGTCGTCCCAGATGCACAGGCGGCCGATCATGTCGTCGCATCCGTGGCTGCCGTCACCCAGCGTTCGGGGAAGCTCCCGGAGACGCTGACGCTCGAAGCGCGCCTGGAGTTCCCGCGCGTGACTCAGGATCGCGGCGGAGTCGTCGGCGGCCTGCAGGCGCAGCGAGGGTGCCGAAACCCGGGCGACGGGCATGGTACGCGCCGGGGGCGCGGCTTCGGCCGCAGGCGTGGGTGCCGGGCTGCCGGCCGTGGTCAGAAGTGCGACAGCGAGGGTAGCGGTCATGAGCATGCGTCTGCCAGGTATGCGGGGACCTTATACCTTTACGATATGCCGTGGGTCCGGCAACATCGAGCGCGCGTGCCCACAGGCGCGGAGAGTCTCGGACGCGGAAGGGGATCTCGCTGATGTCCCACCCTGGCAATAACCTCCCGGTAGTGGCTTCGCGCGGCGTGACGACCCGCGATTTCCTGGTCTTCCAGGTCAAGCTCGCCCTGGACGGCGTCAAGGATATGGTCGCGATCAGCCTCTCGGTGCTGGCGATCATCATCGATCTGACCGTGGGCGCAGGGCGTACCCGCATGTTCTACGGCGTGGTGGGCCTCAGCGAGCGTTTCGAGCGATGGCTCGGACTGCACCGGGTAAAGGGGCTGGGCCTTCGGGAACTCGACCGGGGCAGCGGCGGCGAGACACGAGGTGACCTCGACCCGGACGCCCTCCTGGGCGCGGATGCGGACGACCTCATCGACCGGCTGGAGAAGCGCGTTCGCGAATCAGGCACCTTCGGAAGGGACGCCCGGTAGCGGCCCGTCCCCGAGGCCCGTGCGCCCGGCGACGGTGTGGGAATCAGCCGTCAATTGGCCCGGGTGGATTCGAACCACCACCGCCGGTTCCAAAGACCGGTGTCCTGCCCTTAGACGACGGGCCATTCGCGGATCTCCACTTCGGTATCGTAGCGGAGGCGCCGGGGGGCCTTCAAGGGTGGTACCGCTCTGCCCCCGGCATCTTCGTCAACGTCGAGACCACCAAAGCCGCACGCACCCCGGCCATCGAGTCCGCTACCTCGGCCGCCATTCGGGCCCGGTCCTCTGCCCCGGCTTGGAACACCCCGAAGACCGCCGAGCCGCTCCCCGTCATGCGGGCCAGAACAGCGCCTGCATCGTCCAGGGCGCCGCGCACTTCCGCCAGCTCGGGTGCCCACTCGAAGGCCACACTCTCGAAATCGTTCCACTGAAGCTCCGCGAACCTTCGCCAATCCCCCGACGCCAACCCTGTGAGCCGCGCCGGAGGAGCCGGCAGTTCCAGCCTGTCGGAGAGCTCGCGGTAGGCCGCTGCGGTGGAGATGCGCGTGTGGGGGATCACCAGTACCACGGGTGCGGGCGGAGGTGGCGGGCCTCCCCACAGCCGGTCCCCGCGGCTCCAGGCCAGCGCCGTGGGCATTCCCGCCGAGAAGAAGGGCACATCGGCGCCAATCGTGCCGCCGATTCTCATCAGGTCGCCGTTCCGCAGCGGCATCCCGTGCAGCACATTCAGCGCGGCAAGAGCGCCCGCGGCGTCCGACGATCCGCCACCCAGCCCCGTCCCGGCAGGAATGGCCTTTGTCAGGACCAGGGAGGCAGCCGGAGCGATGCCGGTGGCGCTGAAAAAGGCCCGGGCCGCGCGGACGACCGTGTTGTTGTCCGGATCGCCCAGCTCGGCGGTGAGGTCGCCTAGCGCCGAGGGCGCACCGCTTCCCCTGACTTCGAGTTCGATCCCCCGGCGCGCCGGGTACACCTCCAGACGGTCGAAGAGGTCGATGGCCTGGAACAGTGTCTCGATCTGGTGGTAGCCCGAATCCTCCCGCGCCACGATCCGGAGGAAAAGGTTGACCTTGGCGGGACACTGCACGGAGACCCCGCCAGCCGTGCGCCGCTTCACCGGGGACTCCCGGGCCCGGCGGAGTCCTCGCCTTCCCCGCCCCGGCTCCTGAACTCCCTGAGCGAGATCCCCAGGCGCCGGGTGTACCAGAGGCCCGCAAGGGTAATGGGGAAGAAGTTGACCAGGTGCCACCCGAGAGCGAAGCCGAGCGCCTGCTCGTCCCCTATACCGTAGATCTCGACGAGGGCGAGGGTGGCGCCGATCTGGAAGGTCCCGAGATACCCGGGGGCCGCGGGCAGGGTGACCGCGATGGCGATGGCCGCGTTCGTGACCACCGCCGCGGCGAAGGGCAGGTCGATACCGAACGCCCGAAACCCGATCCAGAAGGAGAGGGATTGAATCGTCCACACCACGAAGCTCCACAGGAGCGCCGGGAGCATGTGGCGCCAGCCGCGCATGGACGCCAGACCGTCAACCACTCCGTCGATGACTCCCACCACTCCCGCGCCGAGTCGGTCGGGCAGAAGCCGGTCCGCCACCCGGCCGCAGATCCGCACTGCGGCGCCCGGAAACGCGACCAGGAGAACCGCTGCGACCAGAACAACGCCCAGGAAAGCGGCAACCAGGCGGATTCCGGCGACCAGGTCCGCCGGGAGAGCCTCCGCCGGGAAGCCGGGGCCTGTGATCGCCAGGACGAGGAGGGCCAGGATGGCCACACCGTCGAGAAGCCGCTCGACAACGAGGGTTGCGACCGCCGTCGAGATCGAAACCGGTTCGAGGCGGCTGTACGCATAGGCACGCCCCAGCTCTCCCACGCGCCCTGACGGCAAGAGGTTGTTCAGCATGAAGCCGACGCAAACCCCGGCAAGACGTGATCCGAGGGGGCTTTCCGGTTGTGCAGGTGCGAGGAAGTACCGCCAGCGGACCGCACGGGCGAAGAAGGCTCCCATCGTGACCACGGTGGTCAGGAGCAGGAGCAGGACGTTCGCGTTCCGTATCTCGTCCCACACCCGGGCGGGATCGAGGTCCCGGAACAACCACCAGAGCAGGACGGCGACGATCCCCAGGCCGAGCAGCAGCTGCCAGTTCCGGCGCATCTAGAAGCCTATCGGGGGAACCCAGCCACCCGGCTGTTGAACGCGTCCGGGCGCCCCTTCGACGATGTCCTTCATCTCTTGCACCGCCCGCTCCAGACCCACCAGAACCGCGCGCGCGATCACGCTGTGGCCGATGTTCAACTCCTCGATGTGAGGCAGCGCCGCGACGGGAACGACATTCTCGTAGGTAAGACCGTGTCCGGCGTGCACCGCCAGGCCCAGCGCGTGACCGTGGTCCGACGCCCGAGCGAGACGAGCCAGCTCCGCCGCCTTGTCCGCGTCGCCGCTGGCGTTGGCGTACTCACCCGTGTGCAACTCCACCGCGTTCGCTCCCAGCGCCGCCGAATGGTCGAGGGCGTCCAGGTCGGGATCGATGAAGAGGGAGGTGCGGACACCCGCCGCCTCGAGCCGCCGCAGGGAGGCGGCGACTCCCGCCCTCACGGCATCGGAAGCCAGGTTCAGTCCCCCCTCGGTGGTCACCTCCTCACGCTTCTCGGGTACCAGCGTCGCCTGCATGGGCGCCAGTTCCACCGCGATGTCGACGACGGGTGCGGACGCCGCCAACTCGAAGTTGATCCCGGTGCGGACGGTCTCCGCCAGGAGGCGCACATCGCGGTCGTTGATGTGGCGCCGGTCCTCGCGCAGGTGGATGGTGATCCCGTCGGCGCCCCCCAATTCGGCGAGCACCGCCGCGCGGACTGGATCGGGTTCGTCGGTCCGGCGCGCCTGACGCACCGTGGCGACGTGATCGATGTTGATGTAGAGCCTCATCGGAGGGTCCTCGAACCGTGTTTGGCTTTGCTCACCCGGCGCGCCGTGCCCGGGAGCATGTGGTGAGTATATCAGCGCTGGCCATCCTGCGTGACACGGACGCCGTGGCGAGCACGGAGCCGGCCGATCAGGGCGGGTGGCGCCCTGGCGACAATTCTCACGGTTGTACCTTCCTGTCTCCGCGAGAGTACCTCGCCCTGCTCGTACAGCGTCGCCAGGATTTTCCCCTCCCAGGCGGGAATTTCGATGCTGACCTGCTGCATCCGTGCCCGAATGCGAGCCCGCAGTTCGTCTTCGAGGGGCTTCAGCGTGGTTGGGGTCACGGCCGAGGTGAAGAGGGCTCGAGGGGAGCCGGGGGCGGTGGCACGTTTCCTGAGGACCAGCAGATCATCGCTTCCCAGAAGGTCGATCTTGTTGAACACCAGGACTCGTGGTCGCTGTTTCAGCCCCAGGTCATCGAGCACTCTGCGCACGACCCGGCGCTGGCTGTCCCGATCGGGGTGCGACGAATCAATGACATGGAGAAGGACATCGGCCTCGCGCGCTTCTTCGAGGGTGGACCGGAACGAAGCGATGAGATGATGGGGCAACTTGCGGATGAAGCCCACCGTATCGGTGACGAGAGCCTCGTGCCCCCCACCCAGACCCACCACGCGGGTCGAGGCGTCCAGCGTCGCGAAGAGGCGGTCTTCAACGAACTGTTCCGAGCCCGAGAGCATCTGGAGCAGCGACGACTTGCCGGCGTTGGTATACCCCACGAGCGCCGCCCGGAACCGGCCTTCCCTCCCCTTGCGCTGTGTGGCCTGGGAGCGCGCGACGACCTTTAACTTGCGGCGCAGCTCCGCGATGCGAGTGCCGATGAGCCGTCGGTCGGTCTCGAGCTGCGTTTCCCCCGGGCCCCGCAGCCCGATCCCGCCGCGTATCCGGGAGAGGTGAACCCACATGCGCCGCAACCGCGGCAACAGGTACTGCAACTGGGCCAGCTCCACCTGCGTGCGCGCTTCGTAGGTCCGCGCCCGGGTCGCGAAGATGTCCAGGATGAGCTCGGCCCGGTCCATGACGCGCACGTTGCACAGGGTCTCCAGGTTCTTCCCCTGCGCGGGCGTCAGTTCATCGTCGAAGACCACGAGGTCGGCTTCCCTTTCCTGCACCAGCTCGGCCAACCGGGCGGCCTTGCCCTTCCCCAGGTAGTAGCGGGCCCGCGGAGATTGAAGGCGTTGCACGAGCTCCCCCACGACCTGACCGCCCGCCGTGTCGGTCAGGCGCGCGAGCTCCGCAAGGTGCTCCCTCGCGTGTTCCCCGCGCTCCGCCCGGCTCGGCGTGCCGACCAGGATTGCGCGCTCGACGGGAGTGCGCATGTCCAGCAACTGGGTTGGAATGAGTTCCTACCTCCTCTTGCGCTGCCACTCGGACAGGCGACGCTGCAGGCCGGCCTCCCAGCCGGTGTCTCCCGGGCTATAGAAGCGTTCGCCCTTCATGTCATCCGGAAGGTAGTGCTGGCGGGAGACACCTCCCGGCTGGTCCGGATCGTAAAGATACCCCTCACCGTACCCCAATTCCTTCATCAAATGCGTCGGGGCATTGCGAAGGTGCAACGGAACAGCCGCCGAGGGAGTTTCACGGGCCCGGCTCAGCGCACGGCCCCACCCCTTGTACAGCCGATTCGACTTGGGACTCCCCGCCAGATACACCGCGGCCTGGGCGAGGGCCAGCTCACCTTCCGGAGAACCCAGAAAACCGTACGCGTCCCGGGCGGCCACCGCGACCTGGAGGGCACCGGGTTCCGCGAGCCCAATGTCCTCGATCGCCATCCGGACAAGTCGGCGAGCGATATACATCGGATCCTCCCCCGCATCCAGCATTCGGCCGAGCCAGTACAGAGCCGCATCGGGGTCACCTCCACGCACCGATTTGTGGAGGGCCGATATGTGGCCGTAATGCTGATCCCCCGACTTGTCGTAGACGGCGAAACGATGCTGGATGGCGACTTCCACGGTCCCGAGCGTCAGGGCCTCTCCGTCGGCAAGGGCCCCGGCGGCCCGCTCCAGGATCCCGAGTGCACGCCGCGCATCGCCGTCGGCGGCGTCGGCGATGCGGTCGAGCACCTCGTGCGATACGGCGATCGATGCCGCCCCAAGACCGCGTTCAGGGTCCTCCAGCGCGTCGCCGAGCACCCGGACCAGATCCTCGCGTGACAGAGGACCCAAGACCACCACGGGCGCGCGCGAGAGCAGTGGACGGACGACCTCGAAACTCGGGTTCTCCGTGGTAGCCCCGATCAGCACTACGGCTCCGTCCTCCACGAAGGGGAGGAACGCGTCCTGCTGGGCCTTGTTGAAGCGGTGGATCTCGTCGCAGAAGAGTATGGTCCCACGGCCCGTGGCCCGCTGCCGGGTCTTCGCCTCGGCGATGATCTCCCGCACCCGGGCGACCCCTTCCGTCACCGCGCTGAACGCGACGAACGCGGCGTCGGCGGAGTCGGCCACAAGCCGCGCGAGGGTCGTTTTTCCGGACCCGGGAGGCCCCCACATGATGAAGCTGGAGATCCTGCCGCTCGCGATCATCGCGCCGATGGCTCCTCCCGGACCCACAACCTCATCCTGGCCGCGAAACTCGTCCAGGCGACGGGGACGCATGCGCGCGGCCAGGGGAGCCGTGCGGCTGGCACCCGGAGAAACAGGGCCGCTGCCCCTCACACCCCCTCCCAGCTCCCGAACCTCTCCGGGAAACAGGTCCAGGCTGTCGCTCACGTTCCGGCCCCCGGCGCCATCTCGGCCACCATTCGCTCCAGGGCGGCGCGATTGTTCAGCGATGGATCCTCCCAGACGGCCTCCAGGAGCGCGCGCAGTGCCAAGCCGATTCCCGGACCCGGCGACCACCCCAGCGCGACCAGGTCACGTCCCGCGATGGCCAGCCCACCCAACGAGACGGGCACGCCGGCGCCGAGATCACGTCTGACCTCGGCGATCACCCGCAACGCCGCCGATGCATCCACCCCGTCCACTCCCGCCCGAATCGCGGCAAGCCAGATGCGGAAGACATCGCGCACGCCTTCCGGTCGATCTGTCGCCACCCACTGCCTCCGCGCACGCGGATCGCTCAGGAGGTGTGACGACGGCCCGAGGCCCCCCCTCATGGCCGCCTCGATGCGGCCGACTTCGGCGTTCGAGAAGCGCAGGCGGACGAGCAGACGCGAGACCGTAGCCCGCGAGACCCTGCGCAGCCCGAACAGGAGAAGCGCCGCCACTCGAAGCACCGGCCGGTGCCTGCCCAGCGCGTCCACGGTGTCCAGGGCGCCCTGCGTCAAGGCTTCGCTCAGCTCCGGCAGGATCTGCGCCAGTGACCCGGACCTCTCATACAGACGGAGGGCTCGCGAGGGTGCGGCGCTGCCCAGGACTTTCATCAGCTCCTCACGGACCCGCTCCATCGACAGATCCGCGAGTCCCGGGACCGCTTCCACAAGGCCATTCCAGGTGTCGTCATGGATCTCCAGCCCGAGGATCCCCGCGAAGCGCAGACCGCGCAGCACACGGAGGTAGTCCTCTCGAAACCGCTCCGACGTGCTCCCGACCGCGCGGAGGATTCCGTCTTCGAGATCCTTCCTCCCGCCGTGGGGATCCCTGACTTCTCGACGAATCGGATGCCATGCGATGGCGTTGACGGTAAAGTCACGCCGCGCGAGGTCCTCGTCGAGCGTCTCGGCAAACGCCACGATGGCCCTGCGTCCGTACGTCAAGACATCGTGGCGGAATGTCGTCACCTCGTAGAGGGCGCCATCCGCTCCGAATACCCCCACGGTCCCGTACTCGATCCCCAGAGGGACGGTACGCGGAAAGAGACGTCTGACTTCGGCCGGCGTGGCGCGGGTGGCCAGATCCCAGTCCTCGCGGGCTCCGGGGCTCCCCCGCATCGCATCCCGCACCGCACCACCCACGGCCCAGGTCTCGAAACCGGCGTCCTCCAGCCGGGATACGATTCTCTTGACGTCCCTGGGGGCACAACCCTTAAAGTTCACCCTGCCAGTACCGATCCCCCATTGACATTGACGATCTCGCCTGTGATGTGACGGGCCATATCCGAGCAGAGCAGCACGATAGGCCCGGCAACGTCTTCGGCGGTGGCGACTCTGCCGATGGGGATGGCTGCTTCGATCTCTTCCCTGTCCTCTCCCTGCAGCGCGTCCTGCGACATCTCGGTGTCGATCCATCCGGGAGCCACGGCGTTCACGGTGATACCTCGGCCACCCACCTCGGTGCAGAGCCCTTTTACAAGGGAGATGATCGCGCCCTTGGTAGCGGCGTAGTCCGAATGATAGGCTTCGCCCCGCTGCCCCGCAGTCGAGCTCACCAGCACAACGCGCCCGTCGTCGCTCATGCACTGCAACGCCGCCCGTGTCGTGAAGAAGATCGAGTCGAGGTTCACGGCGACGGTCCGGTGCCAGCGCGCGTCATCCATCTCCGACACCGGTATGTCGGCCACGGGCCAGATTCCGGCATTCCCGACGAAGATGTCGAGCCCGCCGAACTCCGAGTCGACCCGCTCGAAAAGCCGGTCGACCACCTTCCGGTCAGTCAGATCACCCCCCTCGGCCCAACACCGCACCCCCATCGCCCTCGCCGCGTTGACCACTTCCTCCGCTTCGGCCGCCCTGCTGTGATAGGAGACTGCGACATCGGCGCCCGCTTTCGCGAGAAGGTGTACGGTGGCTGCCCCGACACCACGTGAACCGCCCGTGACGAGGGCACGCTTTCCGCTCAACTGCAGATCCAGTCCACTCAATCCGATCTCCCCTTTCGTCGTTCCCTGGCCCGTGTGCGGCGGATACCGCCGCTCCGGACGTTGCTGCGGGTCCATGACTGTTCCTGGGGCGACCCCGCCGGTGACCCGCCGAAAATCGATTCCTCCACATGCTCGCACACAAGATGGCCGATCGCGAGGTGGATCTCCTGAGCCCGTGAAACACGCTCGGTCGGCACGACGACTGCAACGTCCACCAGGGAACGAAGGCGTCCGCCACCGCAGGCCAGGACGCCCACGGTCGACAGTCCCGCGTCGCGCGCCCGCTCCGCGGCGACGAGGAGGTTGTCGGACTGCCCGGAGGTCGAATGGAGAACGAGCAGGTCCCCCGGTGCCCCCAGCGCCTCCACCTGACGGGCGAAGACTTCACGGTAGCCCCGGTCGTTGGCACACGCGGTCAGGGTCGACGTGTCGGTCGTCAACGCCAGTGCCGGCATGGCTCGCCGGTCACGCGAGAGACGGACGACGTACTCGGCGGCCAGGTGTTGGGCGTCCGCGGCGGATCCTCCATTACCGCAGAAGAGGATCTTTCGCCCCGCCTCGATCGTCGCCAGCGCCCTCATGGCATAGTCCGCGATCGATTCGTGGCAGGCGACCGACACGGCTCGCGCCAGCTCGGCGAGCTCGCGGAGGCCTCGCTCCAGCTCGATCCCGTCAGTCATCGAGCCAGCTTCGAAGCAGGTGCCGCATGGGCTCCTCCACCACCAGCGGCGGCACCGGAAGGGGGAGTTCACCCCGAAAGAGCCGGGCCGGATTCACCTTGGCAAGCAGATCAAGCTGACCGCTGCCCCCGCGCCGCTGAAGCTCGCTCGCACCCTTGTCCAGGTAGAAGGTGTACTCGGGTCTTCCGTGGAAGTCCGACGAGAGATAGTCCAGCAGACCCTTCTCCAGGAGTCGGAGGCCCTGTGCCTTCGGCCCGGGACCGTACTGCCCGGCAAAGGAACCGTAGCTCCCCTGAAGGAACGCGCCAGCCTCTTTCCAGTCGCGGACCGCGTCCATTTCCTGATCGATGCCGTGGTATCGCTCGGGGTGGGCGATCACGGGGATGCACCCGTCCCGCACCAATCGCCCCAGCACTTCCGGGGCGCCTGGGGGCGCCGTGAACATGGGCCACTCCACGAGGACGAAGGAGGTGCCGCCGAGGTGAAGGCGGGGATCCGACAGGTCCGGGTCGGGGACGTCGAGCCTGACCTCGAGGCCGCGCCGCAAATCCAGCTGGGGGTACGCTTCCCGGGCGGCGTCGCGAAGAACGCACCACCTCCGGTCGAGGAATGCCAGGGGGTCGCCGTATCGCGTTGTCGCCATGGACGAAGCACGAAAGTGCGGGGTGGTGATGATCCTGCTGACCCCGGCGCCGACCATGCGGTCCACGGAGTGCAGCGCCTCTTCCAGGGTACGGGAGCCGTCGTCTACCCCGGGAACCAGGTGACTGTGGAAGTCGCTGTACCCTCCTGTCATGCCTTGCCCACCGTCATGCCTTACCTTTGGCCGACCAGCCCCGTGCGGTCCGTCTCGTGATTTCCCGGAGCGCGTCCCCGGTGCCACTCCTCACAGCCGCTCGCAGGCACGCGTACGTGAGATAGGCATCCGCGGCCAGGAGAGCGAAGGCGGCCGCCCGGTCTTTGCGGGTCAGTCCGGCGCACACCTTCAACTCGGCTTCGGCGGCCCTCAGCAGCGCCTCGATCGTCGCCGTTCCATCCGCCCGCAGTCGTGAGCGGAGCGCCGCCGGGACCTGGCGATCACGCTGGTCGATCCATTCCCCGATCGTCATGGGGACTGCCTGCGGCTCAGGTCCTGGACAACGCCGGCGCCGGCCCGAACCGCCGCGTCGAGCCCGCCCGGGTCCGACACCCCGGCCTGTGCCATGTGGGGCCTCCCCCCGCCCCGCCCCCCCACCGCCGCGGCGACCTCCCGCACGACCGCGTCGGCCCTGATCCCGGCAGCGATGGCGCGGTCGGTGGCGAAGGCGAAGAGGGCGTGTTTGTCGCCCGGCAGCTCGGCCGCCACCACCGCAATTGCGGCTTCGGCCGAGTCGCGGAAGCTGTCTCCCCACGCCCTCGCGTCCTGCGCGCCCCGGGCCTTGATGCGCACGCCACGGTAGGTCATGCGGTGACCGGACGCCTCGAATTCGGACTCGGCGAGGATCTCGGCCCCGCCCCCGCCGTCGCGCCGCAGGTCGTCGATCAGCGCCTCCAGGTCGGCCTTCTCGACAATCAGCTCCCTGACGCGCCGCTCGACATTGTCCGGCGAGGCCTTCACGGACACCGCAAGTTCCTCCACGCGTGTCTTGAAGGCCGCCAGGTAGTCGAACGCCTTCCTGCCGGTCACGGCTTCCATCCGGCGCACTCCCCCCGCGACCCCGGTCTCCGAGGTGACCTTGAACAGCCCGATCTCCCCGGTGCGCCTCACATGCGTGCCTCCACAGAGTTCCAGGCTCACGCCGGGAATGTCCACAACCCGCACTTCGTCGGCGTACTTCTCCCCGAAGAGGGCCATGGCCCCTGCCTGAACCGCCGCGTGCAAGGGGCGGATGTCGATCCGCACCGGGTGATTGACCCAGATCCCTTCGTTGACCATGGCTTCGACCGACTCCAGCTGGGTGCGGGTCATGGGCGCCGTGTGGGCGAAGTCGAAGCGGAGCCGGTCAGGGGCTACCAGGGACCCGCGCTGGTGCACATGTTCGCCCAGCACCGACCGCAGCGCCGCATGGAGGAGGTGGGTGCCCGTGTGATTGCGCTCGGTGTCGCGGCGCCAGCGGGGGTCAACCCCGACGGTCACCTCTGCACCGAGAACCTCCTTCCCCGGGAAGTCTCCGCCGGGACGGCCCCGCACCACCATGTGGTCACCGTCGCGGAGGACTGCCTCCACGTCCATGGTCCACGCGAGCGCGAAGACTCGGCCCCGGTCGGAGATCTGGCCTCCGCCCTCCGCGTAGAAGGGGTGGTGCTCGAGGACGAGGTCCATCTGGCCATCGGTCTCGCGAAATCCGATCACTTTGGTTTCGATGTCGAGGGTGTCGTAGCCGACGAAGGTTTGGGGCGGGGAGTCGGGGAGCATGATCGGGCCGAGGCTCCTTGTGACAGTGATCCCGACCCCAATCCGATCTGAAATGCCCTGGATCCCAGCCTTGCCCCGTGCCGCTCTGGACCGGTCCCTCTGCGCGCCCAGCGCCTCCTCGAACCCCTCCATGTCCAAATCGTAGCCGCGCTCGTCGGCCATGATCCGGGTGAGATCTACCGGGAAGCCGAAGGTGTCGTACAACCGGAACACCTCGGACCCGGGGATCACCGGGCGAGACCGTGTTCCCGGGGCGAGATCCGGCGCCACTTCGCCGAGCCTCGCCACGCCGCCATCGATAGTGGCGAGAAACCGCTCCTCTTCGCTGCGGGCCGTCGTCAGGACGCTCTCCCGCCGGGCCTCCAGCGCGGGATAGGCCCCGGCCATCTCGTCGATCACCCGTTCGGCCACGTCGGTCAGCGTCGGTTCGCGCCTGCCCAGCAGCCAGGCATGACGCACGCCCCGCCGCAGAATCCGGCGCAGGACGTAGCCGCGCCCTTCGCTGGACGGGTATACCCCGTCCCCAAGCAGGAACACCACCGCACGCGCATGGTCGGCCAGCACCCGATAGGACACGCCCTCTTCGGTGGCCGCGTCATACGGCCGCCCGACGACCTCGGCCACCCGCTCCAGCAGCGGCAGGAACAGATCCGTATGGTAGTTGCTGTCCACCCCCTGCATCACCGCTGCCAGCCGCTCCAGCCCGAGCCCTGTATCGATGCTGGGTGCCGGGAGGGGGTGCCGCACCCCCGACTCGTCCCGATCGAACTGCATGAATACCAGGTTCCAGAGCTCCAGGAACTCCCCCGCCTCCCCCCGTCTCTCGAATTCGTGCTTGCCCGGCACCGTACCCCACTCTTCCGGCGGCCGCATGTCGTAGTGGATCTCCGAACAGGGGCCGCAGGGACCGGTGTCCGCCATCTGCCAGAAGTTGTCCTTGTCACCGAGCGCGTAGATACGGTCCGGTGGCACCCCCGCGACCTCCGTCCAGAGCCCGGCAGCCTCCTCGTCGGTGTGGTGCACCGTGACGAACAGCCGGTTCGGATCAAGGCCCATTTCAACCGTCAGGAACTCCCACCCGTACCCGATGGCCTCGCGCTTGAAGTAGTCGCCGAAGGAGAAGTTCCCCAGCATCTCGAAGAAGGTGTGGTGCCGCGCCGTCCGGCCCACCTCTTCAAGGTCATTGTGTTTCCCCCCCGCACGCACGCACTTCTGCGAGGTGACGGCACGCACGAACGGCAGCGTCTCGTCCCCCAGAAAGGCCCCCTTGAACTGGACCATCCCGGCGTTGGTGAAGAGCAACGTCGGATCGTTGGCCGGTACCAGGGACGCACTCGGACGGATGTCGTGGCCTCGGGCCCGGAAAAATTCCAGGAAGCTCCGGCGGATTTCGGCGGATTTCATCGGACGAAACAGTGGCAGGTCATCGCCGGTTACTCGGGTCACTGGCGGGAACGAAGGCCGACGGAAACGCGGCGTGACGAACCCCTACAACTTAACCCAACGGGAAGGGGCGCGCCCAAAGCGGCGGAAGGGCCCGGGGAAGCGCGGCCAGATCCGTCCACACGAACGGCCGCACGGCCCGCGTGTCCCCGCCGTGCCCGTGTCGCCGTCAAACCACCTTGACCGCGGGAGCTTCCCTGCCCTCCTTGCCGGATCGGGACTCGTCCTCCTCCTGCCCGATGCCCAGTGCCGCCAGCAGGCGCGCTTCAATCTCCCGGGCCACGTCCACGTTCTCTTCGAGGAAGGTCCGCACGTTCTCCTTGCCCTGCCCCAGCCGGAGGTCCCCGTAGGAAAACCACGACCCGGACTTGTCCACCACGCCATGATCCACGCCGACGTCGATGAGCAGCCCGGTGTGGCTGATCCCCTTGCCGTAGAGGATATCGAATTCAGCCTGCTTGAACGGGGGGGCGCACTTGTTCTTCACCACCTTCACGCGGGTTCGGTTGCCAACGATATCGGGACCGTCCTTGAGGGCGCCGATCCGCCGAATGTCCAGGCGGAGAGAGGCGTAGAACTTGAGGGCACGGCCCCCGGAGGTGGTTTCGGGGCTGCCGAACATGACGCCGATCTTCTCACGAATCTGGTTGGTGAAGATGATGGCCGCATTGGAACGGCTCACCGCACCCGTGAGCTTCCTGAGCGCCTGGCTCATGAGGCGGGCCTGAAGTCCCACGTGGGAGTCCCCCATCTCGCCCTCGATCTCCGCGCGTGGCACGAGCGCCGCCACCGAATCAATCACGATCACATCCACCGCGTTGCTGCGGATCAGCACCTCGGCGATCTCCAGCGCCTGTTCGCCCGTGTCCGGCTGGGAGACCAGGAGGTTGTCGACGTCAATGCCCAACTTTCGCGCGTACTGGATGTCCAGCGCGTGCTCGGCATCGATGAAGGCCGCAATGCCTCCCTCGCGCTGGGCATTCGCGATCACGTGGAGACAGAGCGTGGTCTTCCCGGAAGATTCCGGGCCGTAGATCTCGCTGATCCGTCCCTTGGGAACCCCGCCGATGCCGATCACGGCATCCAGATTGATCGCCCCCGTCGATATGCTTTCGATGTGCAGATTGGCGCCATCGGCACCCATGCGCATGATGGCACCCTTTCCGTACGACCGCTCGATCTGGGTCAGAGCCGTGTTGAGCGCTTTCTCTCGCCGTTGTTGTTCCTTACCGTTCGTACGGGACGTTGACTTCCTGGTGGACATCGAGGGGCCTTCCCTTGTGGCGGGGATCGCTGTGCGCTCTGCCGGAAGCACCGGAAACAGCCACTGGCAAAGCTAAAACCGAAGATAATGCGAAATGGGTCCCGGTCAAGCCTTTTGACACCAGGGACAGGTACTGTTCCTCGCGCGGAACCCGCGGAACCCATTGCGCTCTACCAAGCTATTCCTATCCATGGGCAAGTACATGTCTGAACGGGACAACTTTTCAGGGACCTACGATCTCGTGGCTCTCGGCGGAGGCACGGGGGGACTGGTCTCGGCAGCAGGGGCAGCCTACCTGGGCCTCAACCCGGCGATCGTCGAGAAAGCCGCGCTGGGGGGCGACTGCCTCTGGACGGGCTGCGTGCCCTCGAAGGCGCTCATCGCGTCCGCGCGGCTGGCGCGCGGCATGGACCGCGCCGCCGGCCTGGGGCTGCGTCCCACCCGCGAGAGGCACGACTTCCGTGCGGTCATGGAGCGCATGAGGGCCGCGCGCGGCACGGTCGCACACCATGACGACCCCGAGCGCTTCCGCAAGATGGGCGTTGCCGTTCATTTCGGGAGCGCCAGATTCCTGAACGAGTCCACCGTGGAGATCGAAGGAGTGGGCAGGGTGCAGTCGAAGCGCTTTGTCATCGCCACCGGCGCGGTGCCCTCGGTGCCCCCGATCCGTGGCCTGGAGTCCTCCGGCTACTGGACCTACGAAACGGTCTTCGACCAGGACGAGCTGCCGGAGTCCATGGTCATCCTCGGAGGTGGCCCGATCGGGGTCGAGTTCGCACAGGTCTTTGCGCGATTGGGCTCGCGCGTGACGGTGCTCGAGATGGCGCCTTCGATCCTCATCAAGGAGGATCCCGATGTCGCGGCCTTCATGCATGCCCTTCTGGTGGAGGAGGGCATCGACGTGCGTGTGGGCACGGCTGCCGCCGCGGTGCATGTGGAGGGCGGCCGGACCGTGGTGGAAACGAACGACGGGTCCAGGGTCGAGGCCGCCCGGCTGTTCGTGGCGACCGGCCGGAGACCCTGCACGGACGGGATGAATCTCGACGCGGCCGGCGTCCGGACCGAGCGTGGAGCGATCGTCGTCGACCATCACCTGCGCACGTCGTCCAGGACGGCGTGGGCGGTCGGTGACGTCACCGGCGCGCTGCAGTTCACCCACGTCGCGGAGCATATGGCCAAGGCGGCCCTGCGCAACTCCGTCCTGCCCGCCAAGACGAAGATCCGTTACGACAATGTCCCATGGGTCACCTTCACCGACCCCGAGATCGCCCACGTCGGGCTGTCGGAAGCGGAGGCCGAGGCGGTGGGCGGCGTCACCTATCGCTACGGCATGGATGACCTCGACCGGGCCATCGTGGACGGCTCGGCGGTAGGGTTCGTCAAGGTCTCCGCGGATCGCAAGGGGAAGATCCTCGGAGCCACCATCATCGCGCACGGGGCTGGGGACCTGATCCTGCCCCTCGTCCTTGCGAAGCAGCACGGCCTCGGCCTGAGCCAGGTGGCCAACACGATCTTCCCCTACCCCACCATGGTCGAGGGGGTGAAGAGAGCCTCCGGCGAATTCATGCGCTCGCGCCTCGACACGGCGTCGGGCAGAACCCTGAAGCGAATCATCCAATGGCTGAAATAGACGAAACTGCGCGTCCCGGACACGCCGGCGCCCAGCAGCCGGAATCGAGTCCCGGTGACGCCGCCTTCGACACGCGCGGCCCAAACCGGACAGGCTCCCTGCTGAAGCTCGCCCTGCTCGTTGCCGTTCTGGCCGGCGGCTACCTGATGGCCACGCGGACACCCTTGAGCAGCTACCTGACCCGGGACGGCATCGGGGACGCGATGGCCTGGCTGAGCGGACATCCATGGGCTCCCGGCATCTTCGTCGCCATCTATGCCGCCGCGACCGCGCTGGCGGTGCCGGGCACGATCCTGACCCTGGCGGGCGGCGCCCTCTTCGGCTTCTACTGGGGCACCCTGTTCAACTTCGTCGCTGCCAACATCGGTGCCAACGCGGCCTTCCTCATCGCTCGCACTCTGGGGAGGGACGGCATCCGGGGCCTGATCGGAAAGGACTCCACCGCATTGGAAAAGCTGGACAACGTCGTCCACCGTCACGGATTTCGCGGGTTGCTCACGCTGCGGCTCATTCCGCTCGTGCCCTTCAACGCCCTCAACTTCGGGTCCGGGCTCATGGCGCTCCGCTGGCGCACCTACGCGGTCGCCACCCTTGTGGGCATCCTGCCCGGAACCGCGGTCTACACCTTCTTCGCGGACGCGCTCCTCCAGGGTTCCCGGGAAGCATCGCGGGACGCGCTGGTCCGCGTGCTCATCGCGGGTGTCCTCCTCTTGTTGCTGAGCTTCCTGCCTGCGATCCTGAAACGCATGAACATACGCCTGCCGGGGATGACCGCGTTCGTCGCGCTACTCTCCGGATCCGCGCTTGCCGGGCCGGGAATCGCCTCGCCCACCCCGGCTTCCGCCCTCCAGCTGCCCGACCACACGGTTTTCACCGAAGTGCTCGCGGAGGTGGTCGAGCCCCCCGGCGTTGACTACGAGCGGCTGGCTGGAGACCCGTCGGGCCTTCACCGCTACATCGACTTGCTGGACGCCGCGAGCCCGGCCGCCCTCGCGCAGGCGTCCGCCGCGGACAGACTCGCTTTCTGGATCAACGCCTACAACGCCTGCATGCTGAAGCGGGTCATCGATCACTATCCGATCCAGCGCGCCGGCGGCTTTCAGCGGCTGAGGAACGCCGCCGCGGGAAGGCCGGCCAATTCGGTGTGGCAGATCTCCGACGTCTTTACCGGTGACCACTGCCCGGTGGCGGGCAAGGTGCGGTCGCTGGACGAAATCGAGCACGAGATCATCCGGCCCATGGGTGACCCGCGGATTCACTTCGCGATCAACTGCGCGGCGCGGAGCTGTCCGCCCCTGATCGACCAGGCGTACGAGGGACATTCGCTCGAAGACCAGCTGGATGCGCGAGTGCGAACCTTCGTGCAGGATCCCTTCCACTTCAGGGTGGTGACTGACCAGGGCCGGGAGGCCGTCCACGTCAACCGTGTGCTCGACTGGTTCCAGGAAGACTTCGGAGGCGTCCGGGGCATTCGGTCCTTCCTGGCCGGGTACGCCGAGGGCGAGGCCAGAGATGCGCTGCTCGGCTCCGAAACCGAGTTGGTGTTCTTCGACTACGACTGGACCCTGAACGACGCAATCCGTTAGCGGTCTTGTGATCAGCCCCCACGCGGACGGCGGTCGCGGCGGGACGCCCGCACTCGGCATCGTCATCCCCGCACTGGACGAGGCCGAGACCCTTCCCGGCCTGCTGAGCGACCTGTCGCGGCTCACGCTGGAGCACGTCGTCATGGTCGTCGATGGTGGCTCGCGCGACGGAACGGTGTCGGTCGCCAGAGCCGGCGGCGCCCACATCATGAGGGGGCGGAGTGGAAGGGCACGTCAAATGAACGCCGGCGCCGAATGGGTCGCGGGACGCTGGCTGCTGTTCCTGCACGCCGACTCGCGCCTCGGCGAGCAGGCCCTTCAGGCCATCGAAACCCACGTCCGCGAAGACGGGCCGATGGCCGCCCACCTCGGGCTCTCCATCTCGCATGAGGATTTCTTCTACCGCCTAATCGAGGTGGGACAACGGATCCGCGAGCGGTGCCTCGGGCTCGTCTACGGTGACCAGGGCCTCCTCATCCGGCGTGACCTCTTCGTCACGGTCGGTCCCTACCCCGACGAGCCGCTGATGGAGGACGTCACGCTGAGCCGCCGGCTGTTGCGCGCGGGACGGCTCCTTCGCCTCCCGGCTGCCGTGTCCACCAGCCCCCGCCGCTACGAAGAGGAGGGCCGCATCAGGGGGTGGGTCCGAAACGTGTGCCTCATCACCCGGTTTCTCGCAGGCGCCGCCCCCTCGGATCTGGCCGTGCAGTATCCACCGCGAAGGAGCCACGACCCCGAGCCGGGTCCCGGACGACCCGGCGGCCCGGCCGCGACCCTTCTCGTCTTCGCCAAGGCACCCCGTCCCGGAACCGTCAAGACCCGGCTCGCGCGGGAACTGGGCCACGAGGCCGCGGCCGCCGTGTACCGGCGCATGGGGCGCCTGGTCGTCGACCGGGTGGCGCCGGCGCCGGCCACCCTGACCGTGTGTTACGATCCCGGTGGCGCCGAAGCCGAGATCCGGGTGTGGCTCGGTCCGGCCCCGCGGCGGTACTGGCACCAGGGCGGCGGCGACCTCGGCGCCCGGATGTCCCGCATGTTCGGCCGGGCCTTCGAGCGCTCGCGCCGCGTTGTCGTCATCGGGACGGACACCCCCGCCGTCACGGCGCGAACGATCGTCCGCGCGATCGAGGCGCTGGACTCGGCCGATATCGTGCTCGGCCCCGCGCGCGATGGCGGCTACTACCTCTTGGCCCTGGCTGAACGCCACCCCTGCCTCTTCACCGGCATGCCGTGGAGCACCGAATCCGTCCTGGCGGCCACCGTGGCTCGATCCCGCGAACTCGGACTGCGCCTCACTTGCCTGGAGGTGGAGAGCGACGTCGACACGATCAGCGACCTCACCCCCGAAGTCCGGCGACTGCTCGGTTTGGAGGGTTGAGCGGCCCGTCAGGTCTCGTGGCGTCCGGTGTTCTCCAAGCCGGCCGTCACGCGCTTCAATCCCCGGGCAATGAGCCAGACCCAGACGAGGATCAGGATCCAGGCGGCTCCGTACGCCAGGAAGATGTGGACGTAGGGGCGCAGCGCTCCCCGTCCGCCCCCGGTGGTCTGGGCCAGCGCGGCCGCGGGTACCGCCAGCGAAAAGAGAAAAGCCGCACAACTGCGAAAGACGACGCTCCGGGAAGCCATGTCAGTCCTCCATCGGCCCCGCCGCCCCACCCGGGAGCGGACGCCTGCCCAACCGCTCGACTGCGTAGCGGAAGTTGAAGAGGCCGAGAAACAAAAGGGTGAAGCCGGCCACCGAAGTCAGCAGCGTGACCAGCATGTCGGGATGAAGTGTGGGGCCTTCCGGCTTGATCACGACCGGTCCGGGGTGCAGCGACCTGAACCAGGACACGCTCACATGGATCAGCGGAATGTTGAGCGATCCGATCACCGCCACGACCGCCGCGAACCGCTTCCCCCGTCTCGGATCCGCCACCGAGCCGCGGATGAGAAAATACCCCAGGTAGGTGAACCAGAGGAGCAGCGTCAGGGTGAGGCGGGGCTCCCACGTCCAGTAGGTGCCCCACGCGATCCGCCCCCACAACGGACCCGTTATCAGCATGATCGCGCCGAAGATCAGCCCCCCCTCCGCCGCCGCCACCGCCGCCGCGTCCGCGCGCTCGTCCTCCAGCCACAGATAGGCCGCGCTCGCAAGCGCGACGATGCCGAAGGCGAGGAAGGTGGTCCAGGCCGCGGGGACGTGGATGTAGAAGATCCTCTGGACCACGCCCTGAGACGCTTCCGTGGGTACCCAGAACGCCACCATCCAGTGCACGAGCAGAATCGTGGCCACTCCGGCCGTCACGAGGGCGAGCCCCGCAACGCGTGATTTTCGCTCCATTCCTTGGCAGTCCTATTCGTCGGTGACGTGGCGGAAGAGGAAGGCGCCGATCGCAACCGAGCCGAGAGCGAAGGCCCACAGCAATCGCACCAGGCCTGAAATCTCGGTCCAGGGAAGCTCCAGGAAAACCCGCGACGATGCCGTAGCGCCGAAATAGATGAGCGGTACCAGCAGCGGAAAGGTCAGGACGGGCAGCACCGTATCGCCAAGCGCGCTGTGCCGTGACATGCGCCCGAAGAAGGTCCCGGTCGCCGCCAGGCCGATCGTCCCGGGCAGGAAGACGGCGGCGTGCGCCGCCAGGGAGCCCGGGGCGCGGATCCCCATGAAGGTGTTGAGCGAAGCGAACGAGAGCACCGCCACCAGCCAGATCAGGACGAGGTTCGCGGACGCCTTGCCCAGGAACACCGCCCCGCGCGAGACCGGCGTGAGAAGGACGTGCCGAAAGGCTCCGTCTTCCTCTTCCGAGTCGAAGATCCGGCCGGCGCCGGCGGTGGAGGCGAAGAGGATCGTCAGCCACGTGAGACTTGCCACCACATCCCGGCCCGCCACCCGGCTCTGGTCCAGAGCGAACGCGAACAGGAAGCCGGCGAGCACCACGAACGCGATCATGGAGAGGAGCCTGCCGCCGGAGCGAAGTTCGAGAAGCAGATCCTTCCGAGCGATCAGCCAGATCCAGCGAAGCTCGTTCATGCCTCCTCCGGTCCCGCCGTGAAGAACCGCAGCAGCTCGGCCGCTCCCTCCCGGTCGGCCTCGCCGTCGAAGACTTTCCGGCCTCCCCGGACGACGACCACGCGGTCCGCGAGGGTCAGACCCCGTCGCAGGTCGTGGGTGACCAGCACGACGATGCGGCCGGCGGACCTCCGCGCCCGCAGTGCGTCCTCCAGCGCGGCGGCCCCGCTCGGATCCAGCCCGGTGAAGGGCTCGTCCAGGAAGAGCACCTCGGGATCGTGCAGCAACGACCGTGCCAGGGCGACGCGCTGGCGCTGCCCGCGAGAGAGAGCCTCCACCCGAGCAGGGGCCAGGTCGGCCGCGCCCACCGTCTCCAGGGCGCCGATGAGCACCGGACGTGTCCGTGGCACTCCGCGCAGGGAGGCGAAGAAGTTCAGGTTCTCCAGGACCGAGAGCTTCCGGTACAGTCCGGTGCGGTGGGAGACCAACCCCACCCGCGCCCGCCACCGGTGATCCGCACCGGAGACCACCGAGCCGTCCAGCAGAACGCGTCCCCGGTCCGGTCTGCGTTCGCCGCTCAAGGCCTTCAGCAGCGTCGTCTTCCCCGCCCCGTTGGGCCCCACAACGGCGAGAATCTCCCGGCTGGCCAGAGCGACATCCACCCCGTCCAGTGCCCGGGTCGCGCCGTAGCTGCAGACGAGACCCTTGCCCTCCAGGGTCAAGAGCCCACTCCGGCCGCGCGTCCTTCCTTCGCACTCAACGCGCCCCCGCACCGTCCGCAGAACTGTGCGCCGACGCTGTTCAGATGCTCGCAGGAAGCACACAGCATCCCCTCCCGGAGAGCACTGCGAAGCTGGGCGATTTCCTCCTCCAGATCCCGCGACGCGCGTTCCACGGCCGGATCACCCCTCGCGCCGGCTCCGTCCTCCCGTTCGAGGTGGCCGAGCGCTTCCCGCGACAACTCCGCCTTGAGCTGCTGGTAGTCGCGGCTGTCCAGCTTGCCGGTGGCTCTGTCGTACTCCAGATCGCGCAGCGCGGTCAGCGCAACGCGGCGGCGGGCGGCGGCATCGTCGTAGTCGTCGTCACCGCTGTACAACGGCGCGCTTCGCCCCGAGAACACGGGCTCGAGGATGAAGAGCACCACCCCGGCGGCGAGGAGCACCCCGCCGATCAGAGCGGTCACGGTGTGCTCGCCACGGCGCGGCGCCCGCCGGGGACGGGGTCCCGGGCGACGGGTCGGCGCGCGCTCGCCCGCACCGGAACCCGGCCGGCCGGCCACATCCCCACGAGCGCGCCGATCGAGACGATCAGCCCGCCGTACCAGATCCAGGGGACCAGGGGCAGCGCCTTCACCTCGAAGGTGACCATGTCCGTCTCGCTGTCCAGATCCACATCCTTCGGAATCACGTACAGATCCTCGAAGGCGGTGCTTGCGATCCCGACCTCCGTGGACGCCTCGCCCATGACGGGGTAGATCCGCCGTTCGGGCCGCATGATGCCGACCCGCTCACCGTTCCGGTAGAGGGTCAGCAATGCGGTCCAGCGCCAGTCGTTCTCGCGCACGTCGTCGGCGACCCGCGGCCGGGAGTGGGAAAGGCTTTCGTACTCCAGGCGGTACTCGGTGCCGAGCGCCGACCGCAGCGACATCGACTCGCCCGGCACCAGATCCTGCTCGAGCCGCGTATCGAACGCGGCTCCCCCGAGGCCGGTAAAAACGACCACGACTCCCGCGTGCACGATGTAGCCGCCCCACCTGCGCCGGTTTCGCTTCACCAGGCTGCGCAGCGCATGGAACATCCCTTCGCTGGCGATCCGCGCCCTCGCCGTCGTCCCCTTCCAGAACTCGATGACGACGATCGTCATGACGAAGACCGCGATGGAGAAGGTCGCCAGGGCCATTCCGTGCCGTATCCCCAGCATCAGGAGCCCGCCGAGCGTGCCGGCCCCGGCCGCCACGGGGACCGTGAAGTTCCTGCGCAGGTTGCGCGGCGATGCGCGCCGCCAGGCGATCACCGGACCAACGCCCATGAGTGCCAGCAGCATCAACCCGATCGGTATGTTCACACGATTGTAGAAGGGCGGACCCACGTTGATCTTCTGCCCGAAGAACCCCTCGGTGATGAGCGGGAAGAGGGTTCCCCAGATGACCGCGAAGGTGACCCCGACCAGGAGCAGGTTGTTGAACAGGAACGCGGATTCGCGGGACAGGAAGGACCGGAAGTGGTTCTCCGACCGGAGCGACGGCAGCCGGTGGACGATCAGTACGATCGAGAACGCGATCAGCCCTCCCATGAAGCCGAGGAAGATGTACGCGATTCTCAGGTTCTCGGCGAATGTGTGCACCGAGTCGATCAGGCCCGACCGGGTGAGGAAGGTGGCGAAGATGGTGAGGAGGAAGGTGATCACCACCAGGCCCATGTTCCACACCTTCAGCATCCCCCGGGTCTCCTGGATCTGGATCGAGTGCAGGAAGGCGGTGGCGGTCAGCCAGGGGAGCAGCGACGCGTTTTCCACCGGATCCCAGAACCAGTATCCCCCCCACCCGAGCTCCACGTACGCCCACCTCATCCCGAAGATGATCCCGTTGGTGAGGAAGAACCAGCTGAGCAGGATCCAGCGGCGCGTGACGGCGATCCAGCGGGAGTCCAGCCGATTGGTCAGGAGGGCCGAGACCGCGAAGGCGAAAGGGACGGCGAACGCGGTGAAGCCCAGGTAGAGCGTGGGCGGATGAATCGTCATCCAGTAGTTCTGCAGCTGGGGATTGAGGCCCCGGCCGTTGGCGGGCGTGAACCCCAGGCGCTCGAAGGGGTTGACGTCCGCGAAGAGCAACACCACGAGAAGGAAGGTGAGCAGGCTGAGCAGGGTACCGCTCACATACGGCATGAACTCCCGGTTGCGGCGCCGGTTGGTGTAGACGGCGATCGACGAGAAAAACGACAGCAGAAGTGTCCAGAAGACCAGCGACCCCCGCTGCCCGGCCCACAGCCCGGCCACCTTGAAGTAGGTGTCCAGCTCCCGGTTGGAGTAGTTCGCGACGTAGTAGTACTCGTACTGATTGCCGACGAAGGCCGCGATGATTCCCAGCGAGGTGAGCACGAGCAGCAGGGTGACGACGTAGACGGTGCGCTCGCCGCTCAGTACAAGATCGCTCCTGCCGCCTCGACCGCCGATGAAGGAAACGAATGCTCCCCAGACGGCAACGGGGAGCGCGATCCAGAGGGCGATTTCGCCCAGGATCGTCACGCCGCCAGCTCCTCCTTGGTGGCTTCGTACCGGCTTCCGCACTTGGTCAGCACGGTGTGTGCGCGAAAGACCCCGTCGGTGCCGTAGTTGCCCTCCACGACCACCTCGGCGCGGTCGTTGAAGGTGTCCGGCACGACGTCGTCATAGCGCACCGCAAAGGTGACCTCGGGGTTCTCCAGGTCCGTGACCACGAACGCGTGAGCCCCGGTGGAACCATGCTCCCGGGTCCACGATCCCTCCACGACCCGGCCGCTGACCTTCACCCCGATGTCGTGGAAGGCCGGGTCGCTCTCGACCCGCTCCATCAGCTCGACGGGGGTGAGGTAGTACACCATGCTGTCGCTGATCCCGGTCCACATCAGGTAGGCCACGACGGCCGCAACGCCAACCAGGCCGACAAAGAAACGTCCGTTTTTCATAGCAACTTCGCTCCGGCCCCGTTACCCGGGACCCGCCATTCGGAAATCCGCGGCCCGAATGCTGCCGGTATGAGTAATGTACGCAAGCGGGGGCGGGTGGCTAGCCCCACTCCCCATCCAGCACCGCCAGGGTCCCCCGCACGGCTCGATCCCAGCCGGCGATCAGGGCTTCTCTCTCTCCCGGGTCCAGCGCCGGGGGGAAGGTCTGCCCCGGGCCGCACGCGGCGGCGAAATCATCCGGGGTCTTCCAGACTCCCGCACGCAGGCCGGCCAGCCCGGCCGCGCCCAGAGCCGTCGTCTCCACCATCGCGGGACGACTCACGGCGAGCCCCAGGATTCCGGCGATGAACTCCATGAGCCAGTCGTTCTTCGCCGCGCCGCCGTCCACCTTGAGCGCGGTCGCGTGCAGCCCGGCGTCGAGCTCCATCGCCTCCAGGATGTCGCGGGTCCCGTAGGCCATCGCCTCCAGCGCCGCCCGCACGAGGTGCGCGCGGGTGGTGCCGCGGGTCAGCCCGGTAATCGAGCCGCGAGCGTCCGGCCGCCAGTGGGGGGCACCCAACCCGACGAACGAGGGGACCAGATACACCCCGTCGTTGCCGTCGAGCGAACGGGCCATCTCTTCGCTGCCCGCGGCGTCGTCCAGGACGGCGAGCCCGTCGCGCAACCACTGGATGGCCGCGCCGGCCACGAAGATCGAGCCTTCCAGCGCGTACGCGGGCTTCCCGAACGCGTCGCAGGCGGCGGTGGTCAGCAACCCGTGACGCGAAGCCACCCGTTCGCGGCCGGTGTTGAACAGGAGGAACGCCCCGGTGCCATAAGTGCACTTTCCCGTGCCGGCTTCCCAGCAACCCTGCCCGTACAGCGCCGCCTGCTGGTCCCCCGCAACCCCCCCGATGGGGACCTCGATCCCGAGTGCATCCCCGTCCGTGACCCCGAAGTCGCCGGAGCTGGGACGGACCTCCGGCAGGACCTGCCGCGGCACGCCCATGAGCCCGAGGAGTTCGTCGTTCCAGTCGCCCTCGTCGAGATCGTACAGCAGCGTGCGCGATGCGTTGGTAGGGTCGGTCGCGTGGACGGCGCCCGCCGTGAGCCGCGCGACCAGCCAGGCGTCGATGGTCCCGGCGGCCACCTCACCCGAGCGGAAACGGGCGGCCAGATCCGGATCCGCCTCCAGGATCCAGCGAAGCTTGGTCCCGGAAAAGTACGGGTCGAGGAGCAGTCCGGTGCGGCGGCGGACCATGTCCTCGTGGCCACCATCCCTGAGCCGGCGGCACAGCCCCGCAGTCCTCCGGTCCTGCCATACGATGGCCCTGTGCAACGGCTCGAGGGTCTCGCGGTCCCACACGACGACCGTCTCGCGCTGGTTCGTCAACCCGACGGCGGCCACATCGGTACCCGCGGCGGCCAGCGCCTCCCTCGCCACGCGGGACGTAACCCTCCAGATCTCCTCCGCATCGTGTTCGACCCACCCCGGACTGGGGAAGTACTGGGTGAATTCCGAGTAGGCCTTCCCGGCGACCTCTCCGTCCGCCGTGACCACGAGGGCTGCCGACCCGGTGGTGCCCTGGTCGATCGCAAGCACGGCCCCCCCGCTCATGAGACCCCCGCCCCCGGCGCACGCCGGGCGATCAACCGTCCAGGCATGTACTCGAAGCCGACTGAAGGCAGCAGTCCCACGAACGCGGCCACCGACATGCCGACGACGGTGTAGTAGTCGCCTTCCACACGCTCGACCAGCGCCGCCCCGTATCCCTGGATGCCGTACGCCCCCGCTTTGTCGAGCGGCTCCCCGGTGTCCACGTAACGCTGGATCACTTCACGGGTACAGGTCCGGAAGATCACCCGGGCCACGGCCACGCTCGACGCGATTTCACCGTTGGCGGCGACCGCCAGACCCGAATACACGCGGTGAGCCCTCCCCGACAACGCCGACAGCATCTCCAGGGCACCGGCCCGGTCACGCGGTTTCTCCAGAACCCGCCGGTCGAGCACCACGATCGTGTCGCCGCCGACGACCAGCGCGCGGGGGTGGGCCGGCTCGACCTCGCGGACCTTTTCGCGGGACAGGCGCTCGACGTATTCGCGCGGCGACTCCTCCATCCGCCTCCGCTCTTCGACCTCGGCGGGCGCAACCACGAAGCCGATGCCGAGCATTCTCAGCACATCGGCCCGGCGCGGCGAAGCGGAGGCCAGGACCACGTGCACCGCCGGATCGGACACGTCCGGCCGCCTCATCGAGACATCATCGATTGCGTCATGGTGCCGTCATCATTGTTTCATCATCATCTCATCATCGTTTCATCATCGTTCGATCATCAACGTCACCGGGCCATCGTTGACGAGCGCCACCTGCATCGCCGCGCCGAACTCGCCGGTCCGGACCCGGCGCGGAAGGCGCCGCCCGAGCTCTTCCACGAAAGCCTCGTAGAGCGGCACCGCGACCTCCGGCCGCGCGGCCTTCACGAACGACGGCCGCCGCCCCTTGCGGGTATCCCCGTAGAGGGTGAACTGGCTCACGACGAGCACCTCGCCGCCCGTGTCGAGGAGCGAACGGTTCATCCTCCCCTGCTCGTCGGGGAAGACGCGCAGATTCACGACCTTGTCCGCCATCCACGAAACGGCGTCCCGGTCATCACCGCCGGTGAAGCCCGCCAGCACCGCGAACCCGGGCCCGATGGCGCCCACGACCTCGCCCTCGACGTGGACCGACGCTTCCGAAACCCGCTGCAGGACGATCCTCACTCCACCGTCACCGACTTGGCAAGGTTGCGCGGCTGGTCCACGTCGCAGCCCCGCATGACCGCCACATGGTAGGCGAGGAGCTGAAGCGGCACCGTGGCCAGGACGGGCATAAGCGCCGGCATCGCCGCCGGGATGACGATCCTCTCGTCGACGCAGGTCATCATTTCTTCGTTCTCGTCGTTCACGACCGCGATCACGCGACCGTCACGTGCTCTCACCTCCTCGATGTTGGACAGCGTCTTCGCGTACACCGCGTCCCTGGGCGCGAGCACGACCACCGGCATGTTCTCGTCGATCAGCGCGATGGGTCCATGCTTCATCTCTGCAGCCGGGTAACCCTCTGCATGGATGTAACTTACCTCCTTCAACTTCAAGGCACCCTCGAGGGCTACCGGGAACTGGTAGCCGCGCCCCAGATAGAGGAAATTGGGCGCGCCCGCGTAGGCGCGCGCCAGCTCCCGAATCTGGTGGTCCACCTTGAGAACCTGCTCGACCTGGCCAGGCAGCCGCTGAAGCGCCCGCACCATCTCGCGCCCCTCCAGGATCGACATGCTCCTTCGCCGGGCGACGTAGAGGGTGAAGAGAGCCAGGGCAACGATCTGGCTGGAAAAGGACTTGGTGGACGCGACTCCGATCTCCGGCCCGGCATGAAGGTAGATCCCGAAATCGGTCTCGGCGGCGATGCTGGATCCGACCACGTTCACGATGCCCATGGTCCGGCACCCCCGCCGTCTGGCTTCCCTGAGCGCGGCCAGGGTGTCCGCGGTCTCGCCGGACTGGCTGATCCCGAGCACCAGCGTTTTCGCGCTCAGCACGGCGTTTCGGTACCTGAACTCGGACGCGTACTCGACCGTAACGGGGATCCGCGCCATCTCCTCCAGCATGTAGGCGCCGATCAACCCCGCGTGCCAACTCGTCCCGCACGCGGTGATGACGATCCGGTCGACCTCCTGCAGCTCGCGGTCGGACATGGTGATCCCGCCCAGCCTGGCGCCGCCCTCCTCCTCCAGCAGCCGTCCCCGCATGACGTCGCGCAAGGAGGACGGCTGTTCCTGGATCTCCTTGTACATGTAGTGGTCGTAGCCGCCCTTGCCGATGGCGTCGGCGCTCCAGGTGACGATGTGCGCACCCCTGCTGACCGCCCGCCGGGCGGGGTCGAATGTGCGGTAGCCGTCCCGGCTCAGAACGGCCGAGTCTCCGTCCCGCAGGCGAACCACCTTCTGCGTGTGGGCCACGACCGCAGCCGCATCCGAGGTGACGAAGTACTCGTCCTTCCCGCCCACCCCCAGAAGGACCGGGCTGCCGTTGCGCGCCACCACGATCTTGCCCGGATCGCGGGAACTCACGACGGCGATCCCGTACGTCCCCTCGATCCGCGACAGCGCACTCGCCACCGCGTCCTCGAGCCGATCGGTTTCGCGAAAGGCGAGGTCGATGAGGTGGACGAGGACCTCCGTGTCCGTCCGACTCCGGAAGTCATAGCCCAGATCCCTGAGTCTCGGGCGCTGGCGGGCCGCACTCTCGATGATTCCGTTGTGCACCAGGGCGATGTCGCCATGCGGTGACAGTTGCGGATGGGCGTTGACCCGGCTCGGAGCACCGTGCGTCGCCCATCGCGTGTGAGCGATCCCGCACCCTCCCTCCGGCATCCTTCCCTGCAGAGCGTCCTCGAGCCGGCTGATCTTGCCGGGCCGCTTCTCGACGTGGAGATCGCCACTCGGCGCCACCACTGCGAGCCCCGCCGAATCGTATCCCCGGTACTCGAGGCGCTTCAGACCCTCCAGGAGGATGGGGCTGGCGCGCCGCGGTCCCACGTACCCGATGATGCCGCACATGTCAGCCTCGCGCCGTGCGTTCGAGGATGTCGCGGGCCACGTCCACCAGCGCCTGTGCGGACGAAACGTCGCGAGCCTCCGCAATCAGGCGCACCACCGGTTCGGTCCCCGAGGGCCGCACATGGAGCCAGCTCCCCCGCTCCGGCCACTCGATCCGCAGTCCGTCGCTCTCATCCCGGTCACCCCCCGGCATCCCGCGCCCAAGAGCCTCGTATGCGGCCGGAAGGGCGGAGCGCGGGAACGCGGCCTTCTCCTTCACGATCCGGTACGAAGGCAGGCGAGCGATCCGTGTCGAGAGCGGCGCACCCGGTTCGTCCGCCAGGTACTGGAGGACGAGCGCGGCCCCCAAGGGGGCGTCGCGGGTATGGTGCAGCGCGGGCAGGATCACCCCCCCGTTCCCCTCCCCCCCCACCACCGCGTCCACCTCCACCATCCGCACGACCACGTTGATCTCGCCCACGGGGGCGCGGATCACCCGGCACCCATGCGCCGCGGCCACATCGTCCACGACGCGGCTGGTCGACAGGTTGGTCACCACCCGCCCCGGCCGCCGCCGCAACACCACGTCCGCGGCCAGGGCCAGGGTGAGATCCTCGCCCGGCGCACGTCCCTCCTCGTCCACAAGCGAGAGGCGATCCACGTCCGGGTCCACCGCGAAGCCGATCCGGGCCCGGCAGGACGCCACCAGGTCGCCCAGCGCGCCGAGGTTCGCGGCCGTGGGCTCCGGGTCCCGGGGAAACCGGCCGTCCGGCTCCATTCCGATGCCGTGCACCTCGCAGCCGAGGCGGGTCAGAAGCTCGAACATGATCGCGCCGCCAGCACCGTTGACGCAGTCCAGCGCGACCCTGATCCGCGCCCGCCGAATCCCCCCGACATCCAGGAACGGGAGGTCGAGGATGCGATCGAGGTGCCGCTCCACCGCCCCGTCGTCGTGGGTCACGCGGCCGAGCCGGTGCCACGGCGCCCGTGCCGGGTTCCGCTCCTGGACCATGGCCTGGAAACGCGCCATCCGCGCCGGAGGCAGGAACGTCCCCCCCTTCACGGCGAACTTGAGCGCGTTCCATTCGGCGGGGTTGTGGCTCGCCGTAACCGCGATCCCCCCGGCGGCGCCGGCGTCCCGTACGGCAAGCATGAGCGTCGGCGTGGGGACGACCCCGAGCTCGACCACCCGGCAGCCCGCCGAGAGCAATCCCGCGACGGCCGCCCGCATCAGCATCGGCCCCGATGTTCGCGAGTCCCGCCCGACCAGGATCCGGTCGCCGTCCCCCTCTTCGCGCAGAAACGTCCCGTAGGCGGCCGCCAGGCCCGCGATCAGCTCCGGGGTGAGCGGCGCACCGACACGGCCCCGAAAGCCCGAAACGCCGACCATCAGGCCGGAAGGGAAACGGATCGGCATGGGAGCGGATCTTCCTCCGAGATGCGGGGTGGCCGGACAACGTCCAGCCCGGCCCGTTACTGCAAAGCTAGCGGGGCGCGGCAGCAGGAGGAACGCCCCCGCCACCCCCACCGCGACGGTCGGGCACTCCCGTCGCGGATGGACTAGATTGAACCCTGTCCGCTACGCGGCGCGAATGGTCATGTGCATCGCGCAACACACCCCCGATCCAGCCACCCCGAGGCCGACCGCTTGTCACAGCAACCCGCCGCCCGCGATGCGACGCCACCCGAAGGGCGCGGGACCTCCCCCGCCGACTCTTCCCGCGGTCGCTTCGCCACCCGTTGCGTTCATGCGGGCCAGTCCCCCGAACCCGTCACGGGGGCGATCACCACCCCCCTCTTCCAGACCTCGACGTACGTCCAGCAGGGCCTGGGGAAACACACCGGCTACGAATACGCCCGCCTCCAGAACCCCACCCGGGAGGCGACCGAAGCCAACATCGCCGACCTCGAAGCCGGCGGGCACGGCATCGCCTTCTCCAGCGGCATGGCCGCGATCGAGTGCCTCGCGAAGACGGTTGCGGCCGGAGGCCATATCGTCAGCGAAGAAAACACCTACGGCGGCACCACGCGGATGTTCACGCAAGTGCTCGACCGTCTGGGGATCGACGTCACACTGGTGGACTGCCGCAACGCGGCGGCGGTGCGTGACGCCATGCGCCCCGAGACCGGGCTGATCCATCTGGAGACCCCGTCGAACCCCCTCATGCGGATCACCGATATCGGAGCGGTCGCGAAGATCGCCCGCGAACACGACGCCGTTCTCTCAGTCGACAACACCTTCGCTTCTCCGTACAACCAGCAACCTCTGGCACTGGGTGCCGATGTTGCGGTGCATTCCACCACAAAGTACCTGAACGGACACTCCGACGTGCTCGGGGGCATCCTGGTGCTCGACGACGACGCCATGGCCGAGGAGATCCGCTTCGTCAGGAAGTCCACCGGACCCGTTCCCGGCCCCATGGATTCCTGGCTGACCCTGAGGGGCACCAAGACCCTGCACGTCCGCATGGAACGCCACAACGAGAACGGGATGCGGATCGCGGAATTCCTCGATGCGCACCCCATGGTCCGCACGGTCCACTACCCGGGGCTCGCTTCCCATCCGCAGCACGACCTGGCCGGCCGTCAGATGGCCGGCTTCTCGGGGATGCTGTCGGCGGAGCTGGAGGAGTCCGACGCGAAGCGGCTGGCCGAAGGCACCCGGATCTTCCGTCTGGCCGAAAGTCTCGGCGGGGTCGAGTCGATGATCTGCGTCCCCTCGCTCATGACGCACGCGTCGGTTCCGGAAGAATCGCGCCTGCGCATGGGCATCACCAACGGCCTGGTGCGCCTCTCCGCGGGCATCGAGGACCGGCGGGACCTTGTCGAAGACCTGGACCGGGCCCTTCGTAGATGAATCCGCCAGGGAACTTCCGGGCAGGAGCGTTCATGCGCCTGTTCAAGCAAGGATGAACAATGACTGACAACGACTACACATACGGCAATGCCGCGAACGCGGATGGGCGGGCGAAGCGTGTGCTCACCGGCATCTCGTCCAGGACGTGGGAGCACAGCGCCGACCGGGCTGCACTGGCCGCGCTCCGCAAGCTCCCGATGTTCGACCAGGTGTTGCGCGCCCTCTTCGGCTTCTTCGGCGAAAAGCCGATCCGGCTCGCTTTCCAGGCCAACGCCGTCCGGGTGGGACCGAACCAGTTCCCCCGTATCTGGGAGCTGTACTGCAACGTCTGCGATACTCTCGACGCCCCCGAGACCTACCCCCTGTTCGTCTCGCAGGACCCCGTCGTCAACGCTGGCGCCTACGGGATGAAAGAGCCGTTCATCATCGTCAATTCGGGCACCGTGGCACTCCTCTCGGACCGGCAGCTCTCGTACGTACTCGGCCACGAAGTCGGCCACGTGATGAGCGATCACGTCCTCTACCGCACGATGACCGTGTTGCTCATGCAACTCGCGCAGCTCGGCTTCCCGATCGTGGGGCTGGCGGCCAGGGCGATCCTCGTGGCACTCCTGGAATGGTCCCGCAAGAGCGAATTGTCCTCGGACCGGGCCGGTCTTCTGGCGATCCAGGAGCCGGAAGAGGTGATGTCGTCGATGCTGAAGATGGCCGGGGGCGGCAAGGATGAAGAGACCTCTCTTCCCGAATTCATCCGCCAGGCCGAGGAATACCGGGAGTCCGGCGATGTCGCCGACCAGGTCTTCAAGGTGCTGAACCTGCTCGGCCAGACCCACCCGTTCTGGGTGCTCCGACTCTCCGAGCTGCGGGGCTGGATCGAGGATGGTTCGTACGACCGTATCCTCCGGGGTGAATACCAGCGCCGCGGGGAACCCGACCCGGCGTACAAGGAGGATCTGTCCGAAGCTGCCGACGCCTACAAGGCCGGGGCCAGGGAGTTCGTCGATAGCATGGCCGACGCCGCCAAACGGGTGGGCGGGAGCTTCATGGATGCCTTCCGGAAGTGACGAGCGGCCGATGCGGATTCTGATCGTCGGCAACGGGGGGCGCGAACACACCCTGTTGTGGAAGCTCCGGAGGGACGCCCCGAACGCCTCGTTCTACGCCACGCGTCCGAACGGGGGCATGACGGGGCTCTGCCAGGGGGTCGACATTTCCCCGACGGACGTGGTGGCGCTCGCAGGGTGGGCGGCCTCACGACGGATCGACCTGGCCGTCATCGGCCCCGAGAATCCGCTGGCCGCCGGACTCGCCGACCGTCTGCGGCAGTCCGGCGTGCCGGTGTTCGGCCCATCGGCGGGCGCCGCGCGGATCGAATCAAGCAAGGCTTTCGCCAAGGACCTGATGGCGGCTGCGGATGTGCCCACCGCGGCCTACGAGGTGCATACGGACCCGGATCCGGCAGCCGCCTTCATTGAGGCGCACGGGGCCCCGGTGGTCGTCAAGGCCTCCGGTCTGGCGGCAGGAAAGGGCGCGGTGGTGTGCGACACCGTCTCGGAGGCGGTGCGCACCGCGCGGAGCATGCTCTCCGGCACGTTCGGGGACGCGGGCAGCCGGGTCGTGGTCGAGGAATACATGGAGGGGGAGGAGCTCTCCGTCTTCTGCATCACCGACGGCGAGGACTTCGTGCCCCTGCTCCCCTCTCAGGACCACAAGCGCATCGGGGAGGGAGACACGGGGCCGAATACCGGGGGGATGGGCGCCTACGCGCCGGTGGGCCTCGTCACCGACGCGCTGATGGCGGATGTGGGCGACGTTGTGATCGCGCCGGTGCTGAAGGCGCTCGCGGACGCGGGAAGCCCGTTCCGCGGGCTCCTTTACGCCGGACTCATGATCACGCCGGAAGGCCCCCGCGTGGTCGAGTTCAACTGCCGGTTCGGCGACCCGGAGACCCAGGCGGTGCTTCCACTCCTCTCCTCGTCACTCCTCGAACCCATGATGGCGGTCGCGGAGGGCACGGGGCTCGGGGGACACACGCCGGTCTTCGAGGACGCCGCGGCCGTGACGACGGTGCTGGCGGCACCCGGGTATCCGGGATCCTATCCGAAGGGGGCGCCGATCTCGATTCCTCCGCTCCCGGGCGGCGTGCACGTCTTCCACGCAGGCACGTCGCTGGACGAGGGGCGGCTGGTAACCTCGGGAGGCCGCGTTCTGGCCGTGACGGCGGTCGATCCGGACTTTCACCGAGCCCGGCGCGCGAGCCGCGCGGTAGCACGGGCGATCACCTTCGAAGGAAGGCAGTTCCGCGAAGACATCGGATGGCGTGAGGCGTCGCGCCGGGTCACCACGAGCGGCACCGCCGTCGCGCCGGAGTAGGACGTTGCCCGAGCTCCCCGAAGCCGAGACCATCGCAAGGGGGCTGAACGCGGTCCTGCCCGGCAGGGTCATCAGGAGCGTGACCGTCCTCCGCGACGACGTGGTTGCCGGTCCGGCCCGCCGCTTCGCCGCGGCGCTGGCCGGAAGCCGCTTCGCGGAGGTGGGGCGGCGCGGCAAGAACGTCGTCTTCACCCTGGACGATGCGACCCGCGTGGTGGTCAACCTGGGCATGACCGGGCGCGTCATGTCCTCGCCCCGGCCCGGCCCGCACCCCCGCTCCACCCACCCTGCCGTGCTCTTCCGCCTCGCGGACGGAGGTTGCGTCACCTACGACGATGTTCGCCGCTTCGGCCGCCTGACGAGGATCCCGCACGGTGAGTGGGCGGGCTGGTCCCGCCGCCTCGGCCCGGAGCCGCTGGCCCGTTCCTTCACGGGGAGGCGCCTGCACGACATCCTGGCCCGGTCGAGATCCCCGGTACGCTCTCTCCTCCTCGACCAGAAGCGGATCGCGGGAGTGGGCAACATCTACGCCGTCGAGGCGCTGTGGTTCGCACGCATTCACCCACGGGCCCCGGCCAACACCATCGGCCTCGCTCCGGCGGCCGGGCTGCACCGCAGCTTGCGGAAGGTCCTGCGGCGGGCCATCCGGGCCGGCGGCACCACGCTGCGCGACTACCGCGATGCCAACGGCGACGAAGGCCGTTTCGGGCGAGCACTCCACGCGTACGGCAGAGAGGGACAACCGTGTACCCGGTGCGGCACGCCGATCGAGCGGATCGTCTTCGGAGGCCGCTCCGCCTTCTGCTGTCCCGGCTGCCAGGACGGGAGCGGCCCCTTGTGACCAATCCCGCCCCACTCCCCCGCCCCCGCGCGGCCCGGTGCATGGCGAAGACCTCCCGGGGCCGCCTGCCGGTCGCGGCCGCGGCGGCGATCCTCTGCTCGCTGCCCTCCTCGCCGGCGGCGCCACTCGGCGCCCAGGCCACGCCACCGGCCCCCGCCCCCGGCGAGCGGCTCCCGGTCGTCCGGCACACACTCGACAACGGCATGACCTTTCTGATCCTGGAGCGCCACCAGTCCCCCACGGTGTCGCTGGTGATCCACTACCCGGTCGGGTCGGTCAACGAACACCTCGGCAACACGGGCATCGCCCATGTCCTCGAGCACATGCTCTTCAAGGGCTCGGAAGAGATCGGCACGCGCGACCGGGCCCGGGAGTCTCCTCTTCTGGACGCGGTGGACGCGGCCCGCGACTCCATGCTGGCCGAAGTGGGACTTCCCCGCCCCGATACCTCCAGGATCCGCCGGCTCGAAGGCGTGATCTCATCGCTGGAAGACCAGGCGCGAGTCCACACCGTTGCAAACGAATTCGACCGCATCCTCTCCGCCGAGGGTGCCCGCGGCCTGAACGCCACCACATCGCACGAAGCGACCCGGTACTTCGTCGAACTCCCGTCCAACCGCCTCGAACTCTGGTTCGCCCTGGAGTCCGACCGGATGCAAAACCCGGTCTTCCGGGAATTCTTCACCGAGCTCGACGTCGTCCGCGAGGAAAGGCGCATGCGCCTGGAAACGAGTCCGGGCGGGATCCTGGAGACCACCCTCCTGGCCACGGCATTCCAGGTTCACCCCTACGGCGTGCCGGTGATCGGGCACGCGGCGGACCTGGAGTTCCTCACACGGCGGCAGGCACTCGACTACTTCCTCGACTACTACGGCGCCCGCAATGCAGTGGCCGCCATCGTGGGGGATGTCGACGCGGACGAGGTCAAGCGCTGGGCGGACGAGTACTTCGGCCCGGTCCGGCCGGGACGGCAACCTCCTCCCGTGCTTGCTCGCGAACCCGAACAGGCCGGGGAACGCCGGGTCACCGTCGAATTCGACGCGGAGCCCCGCCTGCTGATCGGATGGCGGGCGGTCTCCGGTCTTCATCCGGACGGCCCGGCTCTTTCCATGCTCGCATCGGTCCTGACGGCCGGCAGGACGACGCGGCTCTACCGGCGGCTGGTCGCCGAGGACCAGTCCGCAGTCCATGTGGCGGCATACCTGGGCCCCGGCTTCTCGTACCCGCGGTTGTTCACCGTCGGCGCCGTCCCCAGATCACCCCACGGCGCGGCCGAGATCGAGCAGGCCGTGTACGAGGAGATCGAGAAGATCAAGGAGGCAGCCCCGGATCCGAGGGCCCTGGAGCGGATCAGCAATCAGCTCCGCGCGGGCGACTTCCGCCGGCTGTCATCCAACCTCGAACTGGCAATGCAGATCGCCGAGTCGCAGGCCTCCTTCGGTGATTGGAGCGAGACCTTCCGGCTGTCGCGCCGGATCATCGACGTGACCCCCGAAGACGTTCGGCGGGTCGCCATTCAGTACCTGGACACCCGCTCCAGAACGGTCGCGACCATGGTGCGAAAGGACCCGTCATGACGCCGCCCCGTGGTCGCCCCCGGGTACGCCGGGCCTTCGTCGCCCTGGCGCTGGCGCTGGTCGTCCCGCCCCGCCCGGCGGCAAGCCAGGACTCGGTGCGGGAACGAATTGCGCGGATGACCTTCCCGGAAATGCGCTTCACTCCCGTCGAACCCCGCACGGAGGAGGTTCGGGGCGTCACGGTCTACTTCGTGCACGACGACCAGCTCCCCCTTGCGACCGTCTATGCCACATTCCGGGGAGGTGTGCGGCGCTTCGGGCGCGACTACTTCGCGGCCGCCTCGGCGGTCCCCAGCCTCCTTCGCACGGCGGGCACCCTCACGTTGCCCTCCGACTCCGTCGACGCCCGGATCGAGACGCTCGCTCTGGCCATGAGCTTCGGCCAGGGTGGAGGAGGCGCTTCGTCGTGGGTCAACTCGCTCTCCGGGCAGCTGGACGAAGCCGTCCGGCTCTGGAGCGAGATGCTCCGCGAGCCCCGTTTCGACTCGGCCCAGGTCGAGCTCTGGCGCGGAGCGGAGCTGGAGCGCGTCCGGCGGCGGCGCGACGACCCCGCCTCCCTCGCATTCAGCCGCTTCAACCGGATCATGTACGGCGAACACCCCGTCGGCTGGGAGATGTCCCCGGGCGATCTCGAGCCCGGCGACCTGGCCGAAGAGCGGTTGCGGTTCGTGCACCGGGCGGTCATCTGTCCCGAGAACATGGTGCTGGGCGTCGCCGGAGACGCCGAGTGGGACCGCGTGTCCGCGCTGCTTGACGAGATGCTGGCCACATGGCCTTCCTGCTCCGGCAACCTCCAGGACGACCCTGTCCCGGCGATCCGTCCCGAGGCCGGTGTGTTCGTCATCCACAAGGAGATCGAACAGAGCGTGGTGGTTCTCGCCCACTCCTCCCGGCTGAGACAGGGCGACACCCCGGGCTACTTCGCCTCCCGGATCGGGAACTCGATCCTGGGCGCATCGGGGCTCTCCAGCCGCCTCGCAATCGAGGTGCGGACCCGTGAAGGGCTCGCCTACGGGGCTTCCTCCCTGTGGACCACGTCCCGCCGCAACGACGGTTTGGTGGGCGCACTCACGCGGACCAGGCCCGAGACCACGTTGGCGGCCGCGCGGCTCCTCCTCGGAGCGCTCGATTCCATGCGAACGGCTCCGCCCTCGCAGCAGGAAGTCAATCATGCCATCGATGAAGTCGTGAACGGGTTCGTCTTCAACTTCCGCACCCCCTTCCAGGTCATCGCCCGCGGGATGGCGTACCAGAGCCTGGATCTGCCCGCGGACTGGCTGGAACGGTATTTGGAAGGGATCCAGGCAGTAACTCCCCAGAGCGTCCTGGACGTCTTCCGGTCCGAAGTGGACCCGGCCCGCATGACGATCCTGCTCGTGGGCGACACCACGCGCTTCGACGGCTCGCCGTCGGAGCTGGGTCGGGTAACCGTGTTGGACGACGACCCGCCGCCCGGCGTCAGGGAGCTTTCACCGCCACGTGGATCGCCGCGATCCCCGCACTGACCAGGAACCAGCTGACGGCGCCGAATCCTGCCTGCCGCAGGAGCCGCGCGAGGACATCCGGCCCGGGGAAGCCCTTCACCGACCGGGGAAGATAGGTGTACGCCCACGGGTGGCCCGAAACCAGCCTGCCCACGCGTGGCAGGATCTGATTGAAGTACAGCAGGTAGGCCGCCCGGACGAATCTCCGCGGAGGCACCGTGAATTCCAGGATCACCAGACGCCCGCCCGGCTGCAACACCCGGTGGAGCTCGCGAAAACCCGCCAGCGGCTCCGCAAGGTTGCGGACGCCGAAGCCTACCGTGGCACCTGCAAACGACCCGCTCGCGAAGGGAAGGCGCTGGGTGTCACCGCACACCGGGCTCACCGGCGCCCGGCGGATCTTGGTGAGGCCGTGAGCGAGCATCGGGAAGGCGAAGTCGGCCCCGACCACCCTGCCGCGAAAGCCCGGCCGCTCCGTGAGCTCCACGGCCAGATCGAAGGTGCCCGCGCAGGCGTCCAGATACGTCCCTGCCGGAACGCGATCCCATCCGAGTTCGCCGATGGCCCGCTGGCGCCACCGCCTGTCGATGTTCAGGCTGAGCACATGGTTGAGCAGATCGTAGCGGGGCGCGATCTCGCTGAACAGCGTCCGCACCTGTGCCGCGCGCGCACCGCCACTGGCCGGCTCCGCTTCCCGGCAAGCCGTCAAGGCGTCACCTTCCTTCGTGCAGGAGTGAATTTCCCGTGGGGCCGAAAGGTAGACTGGCCGGCGGACCGCTCCAATGGGTCCCAAGGTTCAATGATGGATGGCGCGCGTTGAACCGTATCCGGTAGTCCGGCCCTGCCAGGCCGTACCCGCCGCTGGAACACAGCCCTCGCCGCCGTGACGGAAGAGCCCGAAAGACCCGCCGACTATTGGAAACCCAGGCTACCGACGACAGGATACTGGCCGCCCAGGCCGCCGAGGGCCGCCAACGGGCGTTCCGGGAACTGCTTCGCCGGTACGAGAGGCCTGTCTTCTCCCTGATCTACCGCATGGTCCGTGACCGCAGTCTCGCCGAAGATCTCTCGCAGGAGGCGTTCATCCGGGCCTTCAACGCGATCGCCAGCTACAACCCGGGCTACAAGTTTTCCAGCTGGATATTCAAGATCGCCCACAACCTCACCATCGACCATCTGCGCAAGAAGCGAATCGACACGATTTCCCTGCACGGGTCTCCCCACGCCCTTACGGAAGAAGCGCAGGCCAGGACCCGACCGATCGTGGAGTCGCTCGATGAACGCCCCGACGCCTACGTCGAGAACCTGGAGCTGGGAAGCCAGATCGAGTCCGCCATCGGCAAGCTGCGGCCCCAATACCGGACGGTCACCCTGTTGCGCCATGTGGAAGGGTACTCGTACAGGGAGATCGCGGAGATCATGGAGTTGCCGCTGGGGACCGTGAAGACCTACATCCACAGGGCCCGTCTGGAACTGAAAGAGGCGTTGGCCCACCTTGCAGCGTCACGATAGCCTTTCCCGTGAAACCGCGGAAAACCCGGGTGCGTAGTAGCGGCAACCATGGAGGAGCAATAAAGTGAAGCGGACGGACCGGAAATCCAGGGCGCCGGACTCGTGGACGAGACGCATGTTCTCGTACCTCGACGGCGAATTGGGCCCCGCTGATCGGACCCTGTTCGAGCGGGAAACAGCCGCCGACCCCGTCCTCTCCGCCCGGACCGAAGCCTTCCGCTCGCTGCTGTCGACCCTCGACGAGCTGGCCGCGTTCGCGCCGTCCCGTGACTTCGCTGTTCGCGTGATGGCGTCCCTGTATACGCGGCGGTCATTGCGAACCCGTATACTCGCGTGGCTCGGAGGCAGCACGGTCCCGGCGGCCCCGAATGTGCTGACCGATCTCCTGGACGAAGGGCTTGCCCGGGGCCAGGCCCGGACTCTCGCCGCTTTCCTGGCGCGAGATCCGGAAGCCGCCGCCGCCCTGGCCGCCTGGAAAAGGCTTTGCCACCGGCTCGACCGCCTTGCCGGCTTCGCACCGTCCCCCGGCTTTGCCCACCGTGTAATGGCACATGTGGAGATGGCTCCCGCATCCACCCGGCGCCGCGGCACTTCCGCCGGCTTGCTCCGCGCCCTGTGGCCCCGCCGCGGCAACCGGCTGGCCGCCGCGTCGGGCATCGCCTTCGGGCCTACCGCGCTGGTCGGTGTCACCGCCTACATGCTGGTCAGCGACAATCCCCTCGTCACCGCCTCCAACGTGGCCAGCTTCGTGTGGACGAAGCTCTCCGCGGCGATGTCCGGGCTGGTCGAGGCCGCATTCAGCAGCCCATCAGGCAGCGCGTTCGGCTTCCTCGATGTTCTGGCCGCGCCGGCACCCGTGCTGGTGGCGGGCCTGATCCTATTCGGAGGACTCACCCTTGTTTCCGGCTGGGTCCTATACAAGAACGTTGTCAAGGTCTCGGAGTTGAAGAGCCGATATGTCCCAGCCTAGTCATCTCAAAACGGGGATCGTCGTCTCCGCGGGGGCCGCGCTGCTGCTCGCCGCCCCGGCAACCCGCGCGCAGGACCGCACCATCGTCTCCAACCAGGTGGAGGTCGCCAACAACGCCGCGTCGCTCCACCTCGAGTTGTCCGACGGCGAGACTCTTGCAATCACCCTCGCCGACGGTGTGGCTACCGTGAACGGAGAGGTGCTGGGCGCATACGAGCCGGGTGGCCCTGTGGACCGGTCGTGGCGCGTCCTCCTCGCCGAAGTCCTGACACTGACCAATGGTCCGCTCGCCCGCGAGCTCGGTGAATGGGGGCCGGATTCGGATCTCGGCGGAGTCGAGATGGACCTTCTCCACGAGCTCGACCTCGCGCTCGAAGGCGCGGTCACCGGGGCGGACGTGGAGAGGCCCCGGGCCAGGGCCCCGGAGCGGCTGGAGAACCTGCTCGAGGTGATCGCCCGGAGCGACAACATTCAGGGGTTGGGGGAAGCCCTCGACAATGTGGATCTCGAGTCCCTGAACATCTGGCTGCAGCAGGACCACACGATACCCGCGGAGACGACCGTGACGGGAGATGTTCTCCTGGCCGGGGGCCATCTCGATGTGCGCGGACGGGTGCGCGGAGACGTGATCGTTCTCGACGGGGACCTCACCCTGTCGGCGGCAGGTTCGATCGAAGGCGATGTCAGGCTCATCGAGGCCGAGCTGGATCACCGCGACGGGACGATCGAGGGCAGAGTCGTCGATGTGGTGCGGGAACTTCGCATGGAGGAGGCGCAGATCCGCGACCGGATCCGGGAGGAACTGCAGCGCGAACTTCGTCGGGGAAACGGTTCACGGGGCCAGGGCCGGGGCTTCTTCTCGAGAGTCGGCCGGGCCGCAGGTAATATTCTGGAATCCGCGCTGGCCTTCCTGGTTGTGGGTGTCCTCACCCTGCTTCTGACCCGCTTCTGGGGAGAACGCCTGAGTGTGGTCACCAGGGCGGTCGGGCATCAGCCGGGCCGGAGTGCAGTCGTCGGACTCGCTGGCGGTTTCGTGGCCTTGCCCGTCTATGTCTGCGGCACGCTGGTACTCGCGATCTCGCTTGTGGGTATCCCCGTGCTGTTGGCCTGGGTGCCATTCTTCCCGGTGGTGGTGGCCATCGCAGGGTTCATGGGATACCTGGGCGTGAGCCATCACGTGGGAAGCTGGGTGCTCGACAGGGATTTCCCGTGGCTCGCCCGGGTCGACCGGAACCACGACACCCATGTGAGACTGGTGGGCGTGGCGGCCATGTTCGCGCCCTTCGTGATCGCAAGCACCGTCCGGGTCCTCCCCCTGTTGGGGTGGTTCGGCGGACTCGTTGCGGCCCTCGGTACGATCGCGGGCGTCGCGGCCACGATCACAGGCCTTGGCGCGGTCATCATCACGCGGGGCGGCATTCGTCCGGCAGGCTGGAGCTACGCGCTCAACGACGACGACTTCGAATCCGCTGACTGGTCCTCTGCCGGATACGGCGCCGGTCCCGCGGCCGGCGGCGAAGACGACGGACCGGGCGGCGCGGACCCGAATGACGGCGCGAGTGATTCCGGTCCCGGCCACGACGGGAGCGACGCCCCATGATCCGGCATGCCGCTTCCGCCGCGTTGCTCGCCGTCGCGGTTGGCACCCCCATGCAGCTTCACGCGCAGAGCTGGAAGACCGTCACCTCTTCCCGGCAGGTCACGGACGAGGACCACCTCCGTGTGCGCGTCAGCTACGGAGCCGGAGTCCTCAGGCTCCGTCGCGCCGAGGCGGGCTCGCTCTATCGAACCCTTTTCCGTTTTGACGAGGAGACGGCGGTACCGGCCACGGAATACCATGACGGAACCCTGAACATCGACCTCACCAGGCGGGAACACCGGGGCCTCAACTTCGGAAACCGGTCGTCCGAGGCGTCCCTCGATCTGGAACTCTCCGCGGAAGTCCCTCTGGACATCCAACTGGATTTTGGAGCCGGACGCGCGGAACTGGATCTCACCGGGCTGCCGTTGCGCGAGCTGGAAGTGAACACCGGGGCATCCGAGTCGGTCCTCTACATCGACGAGGTCAACCCGGAACAAATGGTGTCGGCTTCGATCTCCGTGGGGGCCGCCGATCTCAAGGTGCGAGGGCTCGGGAACCTCAACGCCGAGGAGGTCGAGGTCAGGGCCGGCCTGGGTTCGGTAGTGCTGGAACTCGACGGCGAGTGGCCGCGAGACGGGTTTCTCTCCGTCGAAATGGGACTGGGGGCCCTGGAGATTCGCGTTCCGGAGTCGCTGGGCGTGAGGATCCGGCATCGAAAATCGATCCTGTCGTCGATCGATGCCGAGCGAATGGTAAAGGACGGGAACGTGTACCGTTCGATCAATTGGGACAGCGCCGAGCGCCATGTGGAGATCGATATCTCCACCGCTCTCGGAAGCATCGACCTGGTCTGGATCAACTGATCCGGTTCATGGCCGCAGGGGTGACAACCATCGCGAGTCGTTACACTTATTATTATTGGGGAGCGATGTTCTCACGCGATTCAGCGCGGGTCTCGGACCTCGGGCCCGGGCCGAGGGTACAGGAGGAGCTATGATCGGAGCACTGTTGACATTCCTGGCCATGGGCATCGTCAGCATCGTGGTGATCTGGATCGTCCTCTCCGTGGTAGGCTCGATCCTGGGACTGACGCTGGGAATCGCCGGCTTCCTCCTCTTCAAGGTTGCACCGGTGATGTTCGTCGGATGGGTCGTCCTCAAGCTGCTCGCGAAGGTGCGGAGCAGGCCCGGCATATTGTCGACCGCCGACCGCCAGTGGCTGGAGGGCGAATAGCCCAGGGCTGATCGGCCCGGTTGCCAGGCTACCGGTTGCCCTGGCCTAGCGGTTGCCTGGGTCTCGGTGGCAGACCACTCAACGTAGCGAGCAACTTCTCCCCGATGTCGGCCAACGACATTCCGGCCGCTGAACCGGGATCCGACAGTACGGTGGGTCTTCCTTCGTCCCCAGCCTTCCGTACGGCCAGATCCAGGGGAATCCTGCCCAGGAACGGCACGGCGAGCTCCCGGGCCAGATCCTCCCCGCCGCCGCGTCCGAAGAGGTCCACCACGTCCTCGGTACCCGGGATCCGGAAGCCGCACATGTTCTCGACGATCCCGACCACGCGCGTGTTGACGCGCTCGAACATCTTCACCCCGCGTCGCACATCACCTGTCGCGACCTTCTGGGGCGTGGTCACCATCAGGGCTCCATCCAGGTCGACCGTCTGAACCAGTGACAGCTGGGCGTCCCCGGTACCGGGGGGCATGTCCACGATCATCAGGTCGAGGCTTCCCCACGCCACCTGCTCCATGAACTGCTTGAGGACGCCGGCGATCAGGGGGCCACGCATGATCGCGGGCTGTTCGCGCTCGAGCAGAAACCCGAGACTCATGAGGCGAACGCCGTGCGACTCCAGCGGCACGATCATTTCCGATCCCTTTTCGCCGGTCACCGTCGGGCGCCGCTCCTCGCCGAACATGACGGGGATGTTCGGCCCGTAGATGTCGGCGTCCATCAGGCCGGTCACCAGTCCCCGCGACGCCGCGTAAGCCGCCAGGTTGGTCGCGACCATCGACTTGCCGACGCCCCCCTTGCCCGAGCTGACGGCCACGATCCGCTTCACTCCCGCGAGGATCCCCGGCTTCGGGGTCGGCGCGGGAACGGAGCCGGGCTGCAAACCGCGCTTCCGAGGGGCGGAGCCCGGCGCGGGTTGGCTCCCGTCGGGGGGTGTGGCCGCGGGAGGCGTCTGGGGGAGCTGCACGTTCACCTTGACACCGGTAACGCCCTTCACCGTCTCGGCGGCGGCGCGCGCCCGTCGCACCAGTACCCCGGGGTCGCCGCGGCGTAGCGAGAACACGAAACGCGCCTGACCGGCGGAGTCGACGGTCAGACCGGCAACCTGACCGCTGGCAACGACATCCTGGCCGGTCACCGGGTTGACCACCCGGGTCAGCGCACGGGTGACGGCATCAACGAGTCCATTCTTGCTCATGGGCGGCTCAACTGGCTTCGACGGTCAGCACCTCGGGCACGGAAGCCCTGAGCCGCTGTTCGATCCCCTCCTTCAGAGTCAACATGGAAATGGGGCACGCTTCGCACGCGCCCATCAACCGAACGATCACCCTGCCCTGATCCTCGTCCCACCCCGCCAACTCCACATCGCCCCCGTCGGAACGAATCGCTGGACGAATCGATGCGAGAACCGTTTCGATCCGATCTCTGGTGCCCATTCTCCGTCCAAAAGATTGACGCGATTCGAACCGGTCCCGTTGGCCGGGTCTGTACTTCCACCGGAAGCTACCGCGGGGGCTTTCATAGCGTCAACCGGGAGCCCACCGGTTGCGCACTTCGCCGGGCCGCGTGAAATTGCCTGCGCTTCCGGTTTGACCGACAGCCGGAAGGAGCGCACTCGAACCGGACCTTACCCGGTTCCGCGCATGCGTCCGGTGTACGGATGCGCGAGACGGAGGCGACCCGCCAGCGGCGCCCCCTCCGGAGGGTTCGAGTGCTCCCGCCAACCGACAGACTGGGAAGAACCGATGTCAGCAAGAATTCGTGTGCCCGCGCCCGTCAACGAGCCTGTGCTCTCCTACGCTCCCGGGACGCCGGAACGGGACGAGCTGAAAGCCGCCCTGAGCAGGCTTTCCGGCCAGGACGCGGACATCCCGGTCATCATCGGGGGAGAAGAGATCCGCACGGGAACGACCCACGCGATCCATGCACCGCACGACCATGAGCTGCGCCTCGGGGTCTGGCACGCGGCCGGAGCCGAACAGGCACGCCGGGCGATCGCCAACACCCTGGAAGCGCGCCGGGAGTGGGCTTCCTGGCCATGGGAGGACCGCGCCGCCGTCTTCCTGAAGGCGGCCGAGCTCCTCTCGACGACGTGGCGCTCCACACTCAACGCCGCGACCATGCTCGGGCAGAGCAAGACCGCCTACCAGTCGGAGATCGACGCGGCTTGCGAGACCATCGACTTCTACCGCTTCGGTGCCCACTTCGCCGAGCAGATCTTCTCTCAGCAACCGGTGTGTGACAAGGGAGTGTGGAACCGCATCGAGTACAGGCCGCTGGAAGGCTTCGTCTACGCGGTGAGCCCCTTCAACTTCACGGCCATCGGGGCGAATCTGGCAGGCATTCCGGCCATGGTGGGATGCGGCGTGCTGTGGAAGCCGTCCAAGCACGCCGTCCTTTCGGGCTACTACACGTACAAGCTCCTTGAAGAAGCGGGGCTGCCCCCGGGAGTCATCAACTTCGTGCCGGGAAACCCGGTCGAGATAACGAACGTCGCGCTGTCACACCGCGACTTCGCCGGGCTGCACTTTACCGGGTCGACGGATGTGTTCCAGTCGCTCTGGACGACCGTGGGGAAGAACATCGCCCGCTACCGCTCCTACCCGCGGCTGGTGGGAGAGACGGGAGGCAAGGACTTCATCGTCGCACATCCCTCGGCCGATCGTGCGGCGCTGCGCACCGCGATCGTGCGTGGCGCCTTCGAGTATCAGGGGCAGAAGTGTTCGGCGGCGTCGAGGGCGTACATCCCGCAGTCGGTCTGGCGCGACATCAGGGATGACCTCGTCGAGGAGACCAACGGGTTGTCCATGGGAGATCCCGCGGACTTCCGCAACTTCGTCAACGCTGTGATCGACCGTGGTGCATTCGACAGCATCACGGGATACATCGACCGCGCCGCCGCGAGCCCGGACGCGGAGGTGATCGCGGGGGGCGGGTACTCGGACCGGGACGGCTTCTTCATCCGCCCCACCATCGTCCATGCGAAGAGCCCCAACCACGAGACCATGTGCGACGAGATCTTCGGCCCGGTCATGTCGATCCACGTGTACCCCGACAACGCCTGGTCCGAAACGCTGGACATGGTCGACGCCACGTCGCCGTATGCTCTGACCGGGGCCGTCTTTTCGCAGGATCGCGCTGCGGTGCGCGAAGCGTTCGAACGACTGCGGAACGCGGCCGGGAACTTCTACATCAACGACAAGCCGACCGCGGCGGTGGTGGGACAGCAGCCCTTCGGTGGCGCGAGGGCTTCGGGAACCAACGACAAGGCCGGATCCCCGTTCAACGTCATGAGATGGCTGTCTCCCCGGACGATCAAGGAGACCTTCTCGCCGCCGACGAGCGTCGTGTACCCGTTCATGGCGGCCGAGTAGCGGGGAGCGTCCGTGGTTGCATGGCGCTGGCGACAGCCGCCGCGAAATCGGCCTTGAGGTCCTCGATATCTTCGAGGCCGACCGAGATGCGCACGAACCCGTCGGGGATCCCCAGGTCCTTCCGGGCCGCAAGACTCAGGTCGGCGTGCGACGTATGGCGTGGCTGCGAAACCAGCGTCTCGACTCCGCCCAGTGAAGGCGCGGCGGCGGCGAGGGTCAGATTGGAGCAGAAGCGGTCCGCAGCCCCGGCGCCGCCCTCGAGGACGATGGAGACCATCCCGCCGAAACCGCGGAGCATCCGGGCCGCGCATTCGTGATCCGGGTGGCCCGGCAGGCCCGGGTGGATGACCTGGCTCACCCCGTCGACGCCGGTGAACCATTCGGCGAGGGCCTGTGCCGAACGATTGTGTCGGTCCATCCTGGCCGGGAGCGTGCGGATGCCGCGCTCGAGAAGCCACGCCGCCTGGGGGTCGATGGACCCCCCGTACAGCTTCATCATCTTCGTCACGCGGTGGATGAGTGCGGCGCTTCCCGCGACCGCGCCTGCAATCAGGTCGGAATGGCCGCCGAGATACTTGGTGGCCGAGTGAATCACCGCGTCCACTCCGTGGTCGGCAGCGCGGATGTTGATCGGTGTGGCGAAGGTCATGTCCGCCGCGAGCAGCGCACCCGCGGATGTGGCGGCATCCCTGGCAGGGCCGATGTCGAAGACGCGCAGGGTGGGGTTCGTAGGCAGTTCGATGAGGACAACCCGGGTGCGGGACGTCAGGGCCGCGCTCCACGCGTCGGGATCGCCGGGATCGACAAATGTGGTGGCGATACCCCGGCGGGGCAGCTCGCCGGAGAGAAGCGCGTGGGTGGCCCCGTAGAGGTGGCGACTCGCGACGATGTGGTCCCCTGTCCCGGTGGCCGAGAGGAGCGTCATGGAGATCGCCGCCATGCCGCTCGCGAGGGCAAGAGCGGCCTCCGTGCCCTCGAGCGCGGCGATCTTCGCCGCGACCGAGAGCTGGTTCGGGTTGTTCCCGTAGCGGCTGTAGAGCAGGTCGACGCCGTCGCCGGGACCGGCCCAGTGGAAGGTGGAGCTCCGCACGATCGGTGCCACCACCGGCTGCCCCGGACGGGCTTCGGGATGTCCCGCATGGACCGCCTCAGTGGCCGCCCCGCGTGGTCCGTTCATCTTCCCCTGCTGGGTCATCGTCATCTTCCTTCCGCATGGTTGTCGATTCTCATCGTGCGCGCCAATGCGCTCAGCGCCGCGGCGCTTCCGTCGCCGGCCTGATGTGCCAGCCGTCGTGCGGCCAGTCCCTGCAGCAGGGACTGGCCCCGATCTCCCAATGCCGATTCGAAGTCTCCCGGGAGAATCCGCTCCCGGCGCTCCAGCGTGGACCACGCGGCGCGCTCCTCGGAGGACGCCGGGCCGAGAAGCTGGAAGCCGCCATCGCCGAAGTCGCACACGGCGGCCAGCCCGTGCCGCCCCAGGACCTCCCCGACGGCGTGGCGGTGCAGGTCCCCGACGGTGCGAAAAAGGAAAAAGGTGTCGCCGGGACGGTCGGGCTCCAGGTACCTGAGGAGGAGCTTTGCCACCACCTCGTCGGCGCAGCTGAAGTCGAGGATACGGACCCGCGTGAGGTCGATGAGGGCGACGGAGAGCGACCGGGTGATGTGCACGAGCCGGGCCTCGATCGCCTCGCGCACGGCCCTGCCGGTCGGCCGCGTCACGAGGTTTGGACGCGGAGAGGACACCGTGCCGCGTGCGATCGCGGCGACATCGATACTCAGTGGCCGGGTCCGTGCAGACCACGCGCGGCCGCGAGGCGGTTCAGTCATCGAGCCGCTGCGGGAGGATGATGTTGATCTGCGCCCCGGGAAAGCGGTGAAGTCCCTCTTCCACCGGGGGGCTGCGGCTCCAGGACGGGGCGTCGGCGATCCGCGCGGTTCCGCTACGGACCGACAACAGCCCCTGCCAGCGCGCAACCTGCTTCCGGATCTGCCGAATCCCCTGCCCCCTTCCGGTGTCCGGGAAGCGTGTCAAGCCAAGGAGGAACGCCGCCTCCAGCGCCGTGACGTCCCCCCAGCGATCCCCGAAGCGCGCGGAGTGCTCCTCGGTGAGGGAGGCCCGGAAGCCCCGCCCCAGATCGGAGACGGCGATCACCGCCACATGGCGCCCCAACCGCTTGGTCCAGTTGTACGATTGCGCGGCGACCCAGCCGGGCGCCTCCGCGTGCTCGATGATGTTCTGGCAGACTTCGGAGAGGATCACCGAGAACTGGACGACGGCCGCCGAAGGGTAGCGCAGCGTCCTCGACAGGATGGCACCCGCTCGCGACTGGACCCTGTCGACCACCTCGTGCACATCCGAATTCGTGGTGACCGACGTAATCTCCAGCAGTACATCCGAGCCGTGCGCCCGATGTCGGCCGGCACCGGCAGGGGGTGGCCGAAATATCTCGGCACCCGCCCGCGCGAAGCCCATTCGATCGAGGTATCCGGTGACGTCCGACCCCGTCGGAAGCGATATCCTTGGCATCCCCCCGTTGTCCCGTACGACCTTGCCGGCCGCGAGGAGGGCCAGCATGCCGTTGGGGTCGATCCACCGCAGCCTTCGGGCATCAAAGAGAACCGGCCCGGAAACGTCGACGTCCATCCTGGCAAAGAACACCTCGATGGTGCCATAGTCGAGGGACGCCGGGATCTCGATGATCCGCATGTCAGCCGACGCTCCCGCGCGCAGCCGGAACCCGGGTGGGCGGCCGCCTCATGGCCGCACGCGGGCCGACAGGTATCTGCGAAACTCGTCCACACCGCTGCACCCGAGCTTGCTCCGCGCCATCGTGTGGGCGCGTTCGGCGCACGTGCGTCCATCGAGCCCGGCCAGGATACCCGCGAAGCAGGTGGCACCCCATAGGTCACCGCACCCGGTGGGATCACCGGGCGCCGGCCCGCCCCGGACGGGTACGCGCTCACGCTGCACCACGCCTCGCACCTCACCCGTGGTCATGAGGTCCACCCCTTCGGCGCCCCGGGTCACGATGATCGTCCCGACACGTCCGTCCAGGACCCTCTCGGCGACCGACCATGGATCGCCGTCACCTCGTGCGAACAGCGCAAACTCATCCTGGTTCATCTGAACGGCGTCGAAACACCCGGCCCAATCCTCACAGAAGGGAAGATAACGCGGGGTTCGCCGCCCGTCGCTTTCGGTGTCCAGGAAGAGCGAGTGCAGATCGGCGTACGATGGCCCCCCCAGCCGGTCCCGGATGACCCGGGCACCCGCCAGCGTCAGTTCCCGGCCCGAGATGAAGTTGGCATAGAGGGCGTCGAACTCCGGCATGATCGCCGCCACCTCCGCCACGGACCAGCCCGGGACGCCTCCGCGGAGGATTTCCAGGCGCGCAGCAGCATCGGCGTAGATCAGCTCCACCCGGTTGTTGGCTTCCGGGACCACTTGCACGAATCGCATGTCCCAGGTCCCCGGGAAGGACCCGAGGCAGGCCATCGCTTCGTCGGCCAGATCCCGCCCGACCTTGATCACTGGGGCCACGACCCAACCCGCCGGAAGGACTTCCTCGAAAGCCGCGAGTGCGTACGCAATCCCGCCCCACGCCTCCACCTTTCCACAGGTGCCGGGGTGGCGGATCGTATCCCATACAAGGGTTCCCAGTACGCCCAGGCGCTTCGGACCCGGTCCGGTCCCGATGTCGGCATCGGCGAGCCGGCGCGGCCGGCCGGCCGTCATGACCTGTCGTCGTCCAGCTGCAACACCGCCATGAACGCCTCCTGCGGGATCTCCACCGATCCGACCTGCTTCATTCGCCGCTTTCCCGCGCGCTGGCGCTCGAGAAGCTTGCGCTTGCGGGTGATGTCACCGCCGTAGCACTTGGCCGTCACATTCTTGCGCACAGGCTTGATCGTCTGGCGTGCGATGACCTGTCCGCCGATCGCAGCCTGCAGCGCGACCTCGAACTGTTGCCGGGGGATCAGCTGCTTGAGCTTTCTGACCAGCGCGAGGCCGTGGTGGTGTGCGTTGTCGCGGTGCAGGATCACCGAGAAGGCGTCGACCGGCTCGCGGTTGACCATCACGTCGAGCTTCACCAGATCCCCGGCGCGGTACTCCTGGAGTTCGTATTCGAGCGCCGCATGGCCCTTCGTTCCCCCCTTGAGCCGACCGTAGAAGTCCAGGACGATCTCGGCGAGGGGGAGTTCGAAGTCCATTTCGACCCTGCGAGGATCGAGATAGCTCATCCCCTTGAAGACGCCGCGCCGCTCGTGGCAGAGCTTCTGCACGTTCCCGATATAGGCCGCCGGCGTGACGATGCGGGCCAGCACGACGGGCTCGGCCACCGAATCCACCAGTGCCCGGTCGGGAAGATCGGTCGGGTTCTCGATCGAGAGCACGGTACCGTCCGCCAGGGTGACCCTGTATTTCACATTGGGCACGGTGGTGATCAGCTTGACCCCGAACTCGCGGTCGAGCCGCTCCTGCACGATCTCCATGTGGAGCAGCCCGAGGAACCCGCACCGGAAGCCGAAGCCCAGAGCCCTGGACGTCTCGGGCTCGAAGTGCAGCGAGGCGTCGTTGAGCCGCAGCCGGTGGAGGGCGTCCCTCAGCTCCTCGTAGTCATCCGCATCCGACGGGTAGAGTCCGGCGAAGACCATGGGCTTCGCCTCCTTGTACCCCGGAAGCAAATCCCTGGCCGGATTGGCGGCGTCGAGCACGGTGTCCCCGACCCTGGTGTCCGCAACGGCCTTGATCGCCGCCACAAGGTACCCCACCTCACCGGAACCCAGCGACTTCGCCGGCACCCGGCCAAGGCGCAGATGCCCAACCTCCGTGACCTCGTAGCGGGCCTCCACCGCCCCGAAGGTGATTGACATGCCGGGGCGAAGCGTCCCGTCGACGACACGGATGCTGGGGACGGCCCCGAGATACTGGTCGTAGTACGAATCGAAGATGAGCGCTCTCAGCGGGGCGGCCGCGTTCCCTTCGGGGGGCGGGATCCTGTCGACGACCGCGTCCAGTATGGCGCCAATGCCCGACCCCTCCTTTGCGGAAGCTTCCAGAATCTCCCCGGGGTCGATGCCCATGAGCTCGGCCACCTCCCGGCGCCGCTGTTCCGGCTCCGCTCCGGGGAGATCGATCTTGTTGAGGACGGGGACGATTTCCAGGTCGGCGTCGAGCGCCAGAAACAGGTTGGACAGCGTCTGGGCCTGAATCCCCTGCGTGGCGTCAACCACCAGAATCGCCCCTTCGCAGGCGGCAAGCGACCGGGAGACCTCGTAGGTGAAGTCCACGTGGCCGGGTGTGTCGATCAGGTTGAAGGTGAAGTCGCGGCCATCGCCGGGGCGATAGGACATGCGCACGGCGTGCAGTTTTATCGTGATTCCCCGTTCGCGTTCAAGCTCGTTGGAATCGAGCACCTGGTCCCTCATCTGCCGGCTGCTCAACGTGGCGGTCGCCTCGAGAAGCCGGTCGGCCAGGGTGGACTTGCCGTGATCGATGTGCGCGATGATGCAGAAGTTGCGAATGAGGTCGATCTGCATGCAGAGGGCCCGATTTCTGTGTTCGGGGAGCGCCGGCACGCTCTCTCCCGGTCGGACGGTGGGGGTGCGAGGGAGCGCGTAGGAAGGTAACCACTCGGTTTTTGGGAGGTCAATCAGGAAAAATCTTTGCCATGGCCCCCAGTGAACATTTATCCTTGATGGTCAGCGTTTGCGTTTCCCCCCTTTGAAAAAAGCGTGGTGCCATGCGACGTATGATCCGAAGTGTATTCGCGATCTTCGTGCTCGTCTCGATCGGGACGGTCCTCGCGACTCCCCTCTGCGGCCAGTCGACCGGTACCATCACGGGCAGGGTGACCGACGCCGCCACCGGCAATCCTCTTCGGGGGGTGCAGATCCAGCTTCCGGCCCTGGGTACAGGAATACTCTCACGCGCGGAGGGCCGGTTCGTCCTCCTCGGAGTGCCCGCCGGGACACACGAGATTCAGGCCGTGATGATCGGCCACCTGACTGTGTCCCAGAGCGTCACGGTGACGGCGGGCGCGACCGCCTCCGTCAACCTGCGGATGGAACCCACCGTCCTGCACCTCCATGAAGTCGTCGTCACCGGCACGGCCTTCGAGGAGTCCCCGGTCAGCCTGCCCTACGCCGTCGCGGTGTCCGGACGCAGGACCCTCGCGGAGCAGGGGTCGCCCCAGGTGGTCGACTTCTTCAGGAACCTGGGTGCCAGTGCCGGCGTCCTCGGTGACCGCCAGGGCTGGTACAGCACCAGGCCGGCCGCCTCGGTGCCGGAAACGGTGGCCAGCGTCAACCTGCGGGGCATCGGTGCCTCCCGTACCCTCGTCCTCCTCAACGGCCGCCGGCAGGTGTATGTGCCGGCGCGCCTGTCGGGAGGTCGTTTCGTGGACGTCAACGCCTTCCCTTCGATGGCCCTGGAACGGATCGAGGTCGTCAAGGAGGGCGCCTCGGCCATCTACGGCTCCGACGCTGTGGCGGGCGTAGCGAACTTCCTGACCCGGGGCGACTTCGAGGGCTTTGAAGTCTCGGGGGCACACGAGTACTTCGCCGGCGCGGGTGACACGAACGTCGGGGCGATCTGGGGCTCACGGATGGGGGAGAACGCTCACGCCGTCGTCTCGGCCGAGGTGGTGACAACCCGGGAACTGGGAGCTGAAGAGCGGGACTGGGCCTTGCGTGCCTTTACCTCGGGCGGCGGCGCGTGGTCGTATACCGGCAACCCGGGCGCCTTCCTCATGCCCAGGCTGACCGGCAACGAGTCCAAGGATGCGTTCGTCGCCGCCCTCACCGATGCGCAGTTCGGCGGCTGGGGCGGCGTTTTCGTCGACCCCCGGTGCCAGGCGTTCGGGGGCCATGTGGAGGGGGTCACCTGCCGCTTCCGCTACCAGCCATGGGACAATCTCATCCAGGCGAACCGGCATGTCCGGGCCTTCGGCGAGCTGAACGGCAGCCTGGGTGACCGGTCGAGCTACCATGTGGAGGCGCTCTGGGCCGAGGCCAGCACCCCCAACTGGGTGACCACGCCTTCCTTCCCCCCCATCTCGCCGTACAACGGCGCCCAGGTGATCGAGCCGGGGAACCCGGGGAGACAGGCGTTCTGCGGGAGCCATTCGCAGAGTGCCGGCTTCGCTTCCGCGAGTGAATGCCTCGACGACAACTGGTATTTCTACGGCCGCCTGGTCGGCAACAGCGGCCCCGGGCGGGTGTTGCGCCGAGACTCCCGCACGCAACGGATCGCGGCCTCTCTCGAGCACGACTTCGAGGCCTTCGGCGGGCGTGAAACGACACTCGAAGTGGCGGCCGGCTTGTCGCGCGCCGCGGGCAATGCGAACCTCCCGGCCGAGTACGCCTACAGGAAGTTCCTGGCGTTCCGGGGCTTCGGTGGTCCGAACTGCGGAGTGGGTGTGGTCGTCGACCCCTCGAGTCCGTCCGGGATGGCCCTTGGAGGGCTGAATGGCGCCGCAGCCGGGCAGGGCAACTGCATGTACTACAATCCGTTCAGCAACTCGCACCAGTACTCGGCGCAGCCGGGGGCATCGTACCGCGATCAGACGAATCCCGACTACGTGGCCGGACTGGAGAACAGCGGCGAGCTGCTCGACTGGATCAATGAAGAGGTCGACCTGGACAACGCGTCCAACCTCGTGGTGGTGGACGCGCTCATGCGGGGTGCCGTGAAGGAAGAAGTGTTCGAATATGCCGTGGGGTACCAGTTCCGCAGGCTCGACGTTTCGGCGACGCCGAACGAGGCGGGGAACCTGGCGCTCAACCCCTGTGCGGTTCCCGGGGACAGGAGCTGCCTCGAAAAGGCCGGGGCATTCACCTTCACCACCGGCCACTACGAGTACAACGACGCCCAGACCGTGAACCGTTTCTTCGCCGAGTCCCATCTGGAGCTGGGGCACCGGATTCACGCCCAGGTCGCCGCCAACTACGAATTCCACGGCTCGGTCAGCAGCTTCGATCCCAAGGTGGCCGTCCGCGTGGAGCTCGCGGAGCAGCTGGCGCTGCGCGCTTCGCTCCAGACGACGTTTCGCACCCCCTCGGTGGACGATCTGAACGAGGACCGCAGCACGTCGCTCGAATACGTCTCCGAAGCAGGCATCTACAAGGCACTGGACGCATACGGCAACAGCGAACTGGCCCCCGAGCGGGCTGTCACCTACAACCTGGGACTCGCCCTGCAGTTGCCGCGGTTGCGCGCGTCGGTGGATTACTGGAACTACGACTTCCGGGACGTCATCGATATTGTGCCGCACACGGGGATCACGCGGTTGTACAACATGGGAGGCGGTGCACGGGCTGCCGTGCAGGATTTGATCACCTGCCCCGACGGCAAGGGTACCGGAACCTGCGACGTCACGGCCATCGAGCGGATCGAGGCGCGCAACGTCAACTGGCCTGGTATCGAGATGTCGGGGCTGGACTTCCACGTGAGCACACGGCTGCCGACCGGTGAGGCCATCATCTCCCTCGGGCTGGACGGCACCTACGTGCGGGAGTTCTTCGTGAAGGCCCTCGACCTGAACGGGGCCGAGGTCTTCTCGGCGCAGGACGCTGCCGGGAAGCTGAACTGGAACAACCCGATCGCGCCTCCGCTCCCCAAGTGGAAGTCCCGCTTCTCTGCCGGCTACCACTTCGGTGACTACAGTCTGGTGAACTACGTCAACGCCGTGTCCGGATACGCCAACGAAGTCTTTCCCGACTCGGAATACGCGGACATCGACCGCTTCGTCACGTGGGACGTGAGCCTGCTTCGGCGCACGTCCAGCAACTTCGATGTGGCGATGTCGGCCCTGAACCTGCTCGGCGCGGACCCGCCACTGGTGAATTGGGAGCAGTCCTACGACGGCTTTACGCACAGCCCCAAGGGCCTGCGGGTGAAGCTGTCTCTCACCTATCGGATGGAGAACTGAGAAGGCAACCGTAAGCAGCCCGTGGCAGGGATCTCCGTGGCATCCGGGAAGCGGTGACCCTGCCACGGGCTGCGGGCGTTCCCCCTTCCGCATGCCGTGGGGTGCGTCCACATTCAATGGACCATGGCCACCAACGAGACGACGACTCCGCACCGGGACCGGCGCACGGATCTTCTGGACCCGGCGACTTTGGCAGAGCTCGGGGGCATCGACATTATCGCGCGCCAAGTGGTGCACGGCTTCCTTCTGGGGCTTCACCGGTCGCCAAACCGGGGATTCTCGGCAGAGTTCGCGGAGCTGCGCGCCTACCAGCCGGGGGACGATCTGCGCACTCTGGACTGGCGCATGTTCGCCAGGTCGGATCGCTTCTACGTCAAGCAGTACGAGGAGGAGACGAATCTGCGGGCGTACATGCTCATCGACATCAGCGAGTCGATGGCCTGGTCGTCCCGACCTCGTCTCCCGTCCAAGTTGTGGTACGCGAAGCACCTCGCCGCGGCCATCTCGCTGATCCTCGTCCGGCAGGGTGACATCGTCGGCCTGATGGCTTTCCACGAGCGGATCGTGAGGCAGACGCAGGCCCGGGGCGGCAAGGTGCACTGGCGTCTCCTCCTCCAGCATCTGAACGCCCTGAAGGGAGGGGGCAGGACGGACTCGGAATCGGCGATCAAGAACGTGGCCATGCGTCTGAAGCGCAAAGGGCTCGTGATTCTCATCTCCGACCTTCTCGTCGACCCTGCGGCGACCGCCAAGGCGCTGATCTACCTGCAACACACCGGGCACGAAGTGCTGGTCTTCCACCTGATCGACCCCGGTGAACGCGACCTGCCCACGACAGGAGAGACCCGGTTCATCGACCCGGAGACGGGGGACTCGCTCCAGGTTTCGGTCGCGGACATGCGGCGCCAGTACAGGGACGCCGTGGAAGACGCCATCGCCGAGTGGACCTCTTCCCTGACGAGCCGCGGCATCGCCTATTCCACAATCGGCACCGACGAGCCCCTGTCGCGGGCGCTTCGCTTCTACCTCTGGAAACGCCAGCGACTTCCCTGAATGGGCTTCCTCAACCCTCTCTTCCTCCTGGCAGGCCTGTCGGTGCTCGTCCCGATCATCCTGCACCTCTTCTACCGCCAGGAGAGCAAGACCTTCAGCTTCCCCGCGATCCGGTACCTGCTGCGAACCGAGAGGGAGCACGCCCGCCAGATCCGCACTCAACAGCTGCTCCTCCTCCTGCTTCGCGCCGCCATCGTGGTCGTGGTGGTGCTGCTCGGTGCTCGCATCCACTTCCCCGGCCCGGGGGGCAGCCACGACCCCACCGCCCTCGCCCTCGTCCTCGACAACTCCCTGAGCACCACCATCATCGAGGACGGGCAGCGGCGGCTGGACACGCTCAAGGCGGTGGCGCGACGGAGCGTGGAGGGCGCCAGCCACGATGACGTCATCTGGGTGGTGCGGGCTGGCACCCCCTGGGAGCCGGCGGTCCCCGGCGGGACGGCCCAGGCGCTCGAGGCCATTGATAGGACCGCGGCCGGACACGGACATGGCGACCTGAGCAGGGCCATCGTCAGAGCCCGCACTCTGGTCGGGCAGAGCAACCTGCCGTACAGGGAAGTCCACGTCTTCACCGACCTCCAGGCCACCGCTTTCGCCGAACCCCTCGGCGACGGCGAGGAGGACATCCCCGTCCTGGTGTACGGGGCTCCAGCGAGCGATCAGGAAAACCGCGGCGTGGAACGTGTGTCGTTCGGAGGAGGTCTTCCTCCCCTGGCCGGCCGCCGCACCGAGGCCGCGGTGTCGATCGCGGGCGGCGCACCGGAGGACACGGTGGGTGTTCGCCTGTACATCGGCGGGCAGGTCAGGGCCGCGGCCAACGCGCCCGCGGGCACCACCGTCCGCCTCCCCGCCGGGCCGTTTCCCCCCGGCCGCGTCGACGGCTATGTGGAGATCGACCCCGACCCCCTCACGGCCGACGATCGCCGCTACTTCTCCTTTACGGTCCGCGACCCGACCCCCGTTGACGTGTTCGGCCCGGCCCCCTTCTTCCTGAGCGAGGCGCTTGCGGTCCTGATGGAGAACGACCGCATCTCGCTGGGGGGCGCGGGACGGGCGGCCACCCTGATCAGCGTCGGCGGCGAAGGACTCGACCGGCGCGATTTGTCGCAGAGCGTCTTCGTGCTTCCTCCCTCCGACCCGGCCAGGCTCCCGGCGCTCAACCGCCGGCTCGCCGAGGCGGGAATCCCGTTCCGCTACGAAACGGGCACGGGCGAAGGAGCCCGGATCGTCTCCAGCGACCTCGCGGTCGACCTGGGGGGGATCGACATCTACCGCTTCTTCCCCCTCGTGTCCACGGACGATGGTGTCGACGGCCGCCCCCCGGGCACGGGCAGGCGCGAGGATTCGGAGGCCGGGACAGGGTCGCTCGTGACCCTCTCCAGCGGCGACCCCTGGCTCCTTGCGGGGACGGCCGCCACGGGGCCGTACGTGCTCCTGGCGTCACCCATGGACGAGCATTCCACGAATCTCCCGATCTCGGCCGCGATGATTCCGCTGCTGGAGTGGGCGATCGAGCGCTGGTCCGCCGGAGGAACCGGTGCGAGGCCGGTCACCGCCGGAATGGGCTTCCGGCCCCCGCCCACAACCACGGTCGTACTGGCTCCCGACGGTACCGAGCATCCCGTGGACGGCGATCAGCCATTCCTGGGGACCGCCACAGCCGGGCTGTACCGGGCGCTGGCCGCCGACAGCCTTCTCGAAGCGGTACCGGTCAACCCGCCGGCCGCCGAAACGGACCTCCGCCCGGCTTCTCATACCGACGTTCGCCAGGCCATCCCCGGGGTCGCCTCGATCGTCGACGACGCCTCGTCGTGGCCCCGGTACATCTTCCGCGCGGGTCGCGGCCCCGAGCCATGGCGCACCCTCGCCGCGATTCTCCTGGCACTCCTGATCGCCGAGACCGTCGTGGCCGCCTCTCGCACCCTGCGCAGCCGCCGGGCAAGTGGCGGCCAGGCCCCCTAGTCTCATGGTGGAGCCATCGGCGCGACCCGCGCCCCACCCCGCGGCGGCGGCCGTCGCGACGACCGCCGCCTACCATGCCCTGCTGCGTGATCTGCCCGCACCCGGCGAATCGCGCACGGTGGGTGGCGCGGCCGGGTCGCTGTCCCTGACCGCCGTCGCGGCCCTCGCCGGCCACCTGCCCACCCGGCTGTGGGTGATCGCCGCCTCCTCGCCCGTCGAGGCGGGCGAGCACCTCGGTGACCTGGAGACGCTGCTCGGCCCCGGCTCGGCTGTCCTGTACCCTCAGCGGGAAGGCGTGGCCGCGGACGGCGGGCAGCTCCTCGACGAATCCGGCCCCCCGGGGAATCCCGCGCCGGAGATCGAGGGCCAGCGCGTCGAGGCGGTCGAATCCCTCCTCGCGGGCCGCGCGCGCGTCCTGGTCGCCACCCGGCGGACGCTTCAGGAGGTCGCGCCCATCCCCGACGACCTTGCGGACCTCCGCTTCACCGTCGCCACGGGACGGGTGCTTCGCCGGGACGCCCTGATCGAAGCGCTCGATGCGAGGGGTTTCGAACGCGCGCCAATGGTGGAGCAGGCGGGACACTACGCGGTCAGGGGAGGCCTGATCGACCTGTTTTCCTTTGGCGCGGCGGGCCCCGCGCGCGTCGAGTTCCGAGGGGACGAGGTCGAGTCCATCCGCCATTTCCGGATCCTCGACCAGCTCTCGACCGGGGCGGTGGACCGTGTCGACATCCTGCCCGTCCGCTTCGGGGGCCGGGTGAACACAACCCGGCGGACGCCCTGCTCCATTCTGGACCGGCTGGCCCGTGACACCGTCCTCGTGCGGATCGGAACCGACCCGTGGGACGAAGGCGCGCGGGAGACGTGGCGGCGCGCCGATACGCACTACCGGCAAGAGATGCGCCACGGCAATCCCGCCACCGATCCCGCCACCCTCTTCCTGACCGCCGAGGGGGTCGCCGAGAGGGTCGCGCGACACCCCCGGCTCTCCTTCGTGGAGGAGCATGTGGGCGATCCGGTGTTCCAGGCGCACCGGCCGCCGCCGGTCCAGCGGAACATGCGCCGGCTCCGCTCCTTCCTGCGCGACGCGTCCAGCGAGGGCGCCGAGACCTTCATCCTTTGCGACAACGACGGCCAGGCGGAACGGCTGGAGGATCTCCTGTCGCAGCGGCGGGGCACGCCACCCCCGGGGTGCCATCTGGTCGTGGGCTCGCTGACCCGCGGCTTTCGCATCACCGATTCCACTCCCGCCACCAACGTCCTCACCGATCACGAGATCTTCCACCGCGGCCGAAAGCTCCGGCGGGGGCGGCGCTTCAGGGGATCCGCGTCTCTGGAAAGCCTGGCCCAACTGTCGCCGGGCGATCACATCGTCCACATGGAGCATGGCATCGGCCGCTTCCGCGGGTTGGAGCGCATGCAGGTAGGCGGGGAGTCGATCGAGGTTCTCGTGGTCGCCTATGACGCGGGCGAGGTACTCCGCGTCCCCGTCTACCGGCTCGACCAGGTCGAGCGGTGGGTCGGCGCGCACCCGGGAGACAAGCCCGCGAGCCTCCACCGCATCGGGGGGAAGCGGTGGAAGACCCTGAGGCGGAAGACCGAAGCCGCGATTCATCAGATGACGGCCGAGTTGCTGGAGCTCTACGCCGCCCGCCGGTCCCGGCGCGGTCACGCGTTTCCACCCGACACCCGCTGGCAACGCGAGATGGAGTCGGCCTTCCTCTACGAAGACACGCCCGACCAGCAAGCCGCCGTCGAGGACATCAAGCGCGACATGGAGTCGTCGGGAATCATGGACCGGCTCGTCTGCGGAGACGCCGGCTACGGGAAGACGGAGGTTGCGATCCGGGCGGCCTTCAAGGCGGTCCAGGACGGAAAGCAGGTCGCCGTGCTCGCTCCGACGACGGTACTGGTGGCCCAGCACGTCAAGACCTTCAGTGACCGGCTCGCGGACTACCCGGTCGTTGTCGGATCACTTTCGCGCTTCGACCCCCCGGCGCGCCAGCGTGACGTCCTGGCCGGGCTGAGGCAGGGGACGACGGACATCGTCGTCGGCACCCACCGACTCCTGTCCGGCGACGTCTCCTTCCACGACCTGGGCCTCGTGGTCATCGACGAGGAGCAGCGCCTCGGCGTCCGCCAGAAGGAACGGCTGAAGCGTCTGCGCACGACGGTGGACGTGCTCACACTGACCGCCACGCCCATTCCCCGCACGCTCTACCTCTCGCTCGCCGGCATCCGGGATCTGTCGCTGATCCGCACACCGCCCCGGGACCGCATGGCGATCATGACCCACGTGATCGCGTGGAGCGACCACCTGATCGCCGAGGCCTGCCAGAGCGAACTCGACCGGGGTGGCCAGGTCTTCTTCCTGCACAACCGGGTGGAAACCATCGATACGGCCGCCGAGCGGGTGCGCAGGCTCCTCCCCGGCGCGGCCATCGACGTGGCTCACGGCCAGATGGGAGCCGCGCCCCTCGAGCGGGCAATGACCCGCTTCGTGGACGGGGACACCGACATCCTGGTCTGCTCGTCGATCATCGAGAACGGCCTGGACGTGGCAAATGCCAACACGCTCATCGTGACTCGGGCCGATCGCTTCGGCCTCTCCCAGCTGTACCAGATCCGCGGGCGTGTCGGCCGGTGGGACCGGCGCGCGTACTGCTACCTGATCGTGCCGGAGACGGTTACCGTCGAGGCCGAGAGGCGGCTGCAGGTGCTGGAGCACCATACCGAACTGGGAAGCGGGTACCAGATCGCGCTCAGGGACCTCGAGGTTCGCGGCGCCGGCAACCTGCTGGGCGAGGACCAGTCCGGCTTCGCCCATGCGGTGGGACTCGACACCTACATGCGCCTCATGGAAGAGGCGGTCAAACGCGTGCGCGACCGGCCGGGCAAGGAGGAGTATCCCCGCCCCGAGGTGACGATGGAGGCCGGCGCCTACCTGCCGGACGCGTACGTGGCCGACCAGCACCAGAAACTTCACCTGTACCGCCGCCTCTCCCGGGTGTCGCGGCGCCGCGAACTCGATGCACTGGCGGCGGAGATCACCGACCGTTTCGGACGCCCGCCCGCCGAGGTGAGACGGCTGCTGGAGAAATCTCTCCTCGGAATTGTCGGGAAGCGCGCCGGCGTCGACCGGATCCTGGTGCGGGCGAACCGTGCCCGGGTCAACTTCCGGCCCGATGTGCTGCCGCGCATGTCCGAGCTGGAAGGTGCGCTCCGGGGTGACCGGGTGACCATCGAGGTGCGCCGGGTCATGCCGCTGTCGATGATCCTGGAATGCGCGGACGCGGAGGGGCTGGCCGACGTGGTGGCACGCGCGATGGACGCGATGGGAGGGAGCGACGGGGACGAAGGGAGCCGCACCGGGGGCGAGCCACCAACCACGGGCACCGCCGCGAGGCTCCGCGCCATCGTGACATCATGACGGAAGTAGGTTACGTGTGACGGATTCTCGAACAAACAAGGTGGACGACATGTCGCGCACCCCCCTGCTCGCCTCCTGTCTGGCGGCGGCGCTCCTTTTCGCGGCCTGCGGGCCCGGTCCCCTCGCGGAGGCCGGCGGCAACCGCCTGACCGTCGAACACGCGGCCCGGCTGATCGCCGACAACAGCACCGTGCCGGGCGACACCCAGGTGGTCAGGGCCGTCGCCGAGCTCTGGGTGGACTACACCCTGCTGGCCGGTCACCTGCACGCCGACACGACCCTGGGGTCGCTGGACGTGGGACTCGCCACCGAGCAGCCCCTGGACGAATTGGTGCTGTCGCGGTTGCGTGAGGAGGTGATCGACGCCGACACCGTGGTCACCGACGAGGAGCTCACCGAGCGCTTCGCCATGGAGATGCCCGGCGCCCGGGCCACGGCCGCCCAGATCCTTCTCCTCTTTCCGCGGAGCGCGACGACGCGGCAGCGCGACAGCGTGCTCGCCGTTGCGGGTGCACTGCGCACACAGATCGCCGGCGGCGCCGACTTCGCCACCATGGCCGCGCGGTACAGCGGAGACACGGGGAGCGGCCGCAGAGGCGGCAGCATGGGCACCTTCGGGCGCGGCGAGATGCTGGCCCCCATCGACAGCGCCGTCTTCGGCCTGCGCCCCGGCGAGATCAGCGATCCGGTCGAGACTGGGCTCGGCTACCATCTGCTGCGGCTGGACGCCCTCGATGTCCCGGAGCTTGCGGAAGTCGGCGACGAGTTCCGCCGCCGCATCCAGCAGGAACGCTCAAATGCCGCCGAGACCGCGTACATTGCGCGGCTCGACTCCATTTCGGGGCTGAGCCTCGCGGAAAGCGCCCTGGAGATCACCCGGGCCCTTGCCACGACGACCCCCTCGCTGCTGTCCACCGGAGCGGCTCGCCGTCCGCTCCTGATCTGGGCCGACGGCAGCTACACCGCCGGAGACTTCGTCGACCTGGCGCGCAACTCGCCGGAAGGCTTCGCAGAGGGCGTCCTGGGCGCATCCGACGACGAACTGGAGACGGCGCTGCGGCGGCTCGGCCAGCAGGCGCTGCTGCTGCAGGAAGCCCGTTCGCTGGGGTTCACGCCATCTCAGGCCGAGGCCGACTCGGTCTCGGCGGAGGTGCGATCGGCGATCCGGGACCGGGCGGAGGTCGTTGGCCTGATGCCACGGGACGCGGCGGCGGACAGCACCGCCGACTCCGGCGCGGCCACCGTTCCCGCAACCGTGGAGGAGCTTGTGGAAAGGGCCCTGATCCGGATCGTCTCCGGCGAACAGGAGATCATTCCCCTGGGCGGGGTTATACTTCTCCTGAGGAACCAGAGTGCGTGGCGGATCGACGATGCCCGGATCCGGGAAACGGCGGCGCGGCTGGAAGAGGCTCGATCACCATGAGATACGCACTGCCGATTTTCCTTCTGTTCGCGGCCGGATGCGGGATACGCCCCAGTTCGGCCCTGCCGGATCTGCACGAAGGCACCGTCATCACCGAACAGCAGATCGCCGAGTCCGAAGCGAGCACCATGTGGGAGGCGCTGCAGCGGACGGTCCGGTACGCACGCTTCCAGGAATCCGGAACGGGCTCGCCACAGCGCGTCCACAGGCGGGGGTTCTCCAGCCTCTCGCTGACCGAAGACATGCCGATCTACATCGACCGCGTCCGTGTCCGCGACATGAGATTGCTGGATACTCTGCCGGCCAGCAACATCGAGCGCATCCAGGTGCTGAACGGTGTACACGCCACGACCTACTACGGCACGAATGCCGGAGACGGGGTGATCCTGATCCGCACGCGAGGCGGCGGCGCCAAGGGGTAACGCAACGAGAAAAGGGGCGCCCCGCCGTGACGACGGGACGCCCCCGGGCGCCGCTCCAGGCTAGCTGGCTACAAGCGTTCCCCTACCTTTCCAACCCTTACGCTCCCCGGTCGAGGCAGAGGGATTGTCCCTCCAGACCAGCGAGCGCCTCGTTCTCGTGCTCCTCGAACGGGATCGGGAAGTTCACGTCGGTACCGTAGGCCCCGCCCTTGAAGAAGGACCCGGTCGGGAAGACCTGCGCCTGCTGGAATCCGTACTGGCGGACCATCCGCCGCAAGTCGCCCAACCTGTGACCGGTCCCGAAGAGCCACCGCGCGCGCTCCTCGAAGAGCACCCGGACATTCGCCTGCATGTCGCTTCCCGGGTCTTCCAACGCCGGCAAGCCCGCGCCCGCCCGCAACGCGTTGAGGGTCGCCAGCCACGGCCCGCCCGAGTTGAGCTCCTGCTCGGCCTGGATCAACTGCGCTTCCAACCCGCTGGCGAGCACGACATCGGATTCCTCCGTGTCGTACTTCAGCTGGTGGAACAGCGGCGTCTCCTGGTCGAAGCCGGGGCCCCCGGAGTCCTCCCACGGCACGCGGGAATCCTCGGCGGAGCGGAATGCCACGCCGTTTTCACCCTCCATGTCGGAGAGCGACCAGCGCCGCTGGCGCTGGTTCAACTCGAAGATGGCGTTCCGTTGCCCCTGGCTCCCGCCGGCCTTGCTCCGCACGCTGTAGCTCCAGTCGGCGGGCACAACCGAGGCCGCGCTCACGGCACCGGCGTAGTCGCCCAGATCGAGGCGCACCCGCGCCATACCGATCGCCGCCAGATTCCGCTGGTCCGCATCACTCCCGGCAGCGGCGGTAGCCGCTCCAAAGCTTGCGGCCGCGGCGTCGTAGATCTGTTGTGTGGTCTGCTGGTCACCGTACACGATGTCGCCCTCGTTGGGCGTGTCGCTGAACGGAACACCCGAACAGTAGTGCTCGGCGAAGAACAGGTTGGAGTAGGCGTTCATGCTCCACATCTCGGCGACGCGGGGGTCGCCGGGCAACAACTCCGCCATGCGCTCGGCGGCATTCTTGGTGCCGACCCGCGACCGGTGCAGGCTCCGGTATTGACCCAGGAGCGTCCCGTTGCGGTCGTCCATCTCCCGCCGGTCCACCTCGTTCCGCGTCGGGAAGGTCCCCGACAGGTGAAACTCGTCGGCAATCATGCCGCCGTAGACAGCCTGTCCACCGCTGCCGCTGGAGAAGGCGCCCGCGAAGAGGCCGACAGCGCCGGCCCAGTACAGCTCCGCGCCCTTCGGGCCCACCACGTCGGAGGGAGTCACGATGTCGGGGTCGACAACCTCGAGGAGGCGGTCGGTATCGCACGAGGCCACGCCCAACGTCATCAGCATCACCAGGGCCGGCCAGACTTTGTCATTAAGGTTCTTCATGGTCTGTCTCCTTTCCTAGAAGGCGAAGTTGAGACGAAGGGTGTAGTAGCGCACCGGCGGCTGGGTCAGGAATTCGGAGACTCCGAAGTTGTCGCCCGATCCGTTCCAGTTGATCTCGGGGTCCATTCCCGTGTAGTCCGTCCATGTGACCAGGTTGCGGCCCGACAGGGTGAGGGATCCGCGCGAGGCCCGGACGCGGCTCGTGAGGGCATCCGGCAGATTGAAGCGGACCGAGACCTCGCGAAGCTTCCAGAAGTCTCCACGCTCCATGTAGCCCCACACGGTCTGGCTGGAGTGCAGCAGCGAGGCAACCGCACGGGCCTGCTCGTCGATGGGAGTCCCCGGATCGATGAGCGCCCCGCAGAGCCGGAAGCGGCAGCGGAAACGCTCGGTGTTGTTGTAGGCGATGTAGTCGCCGCGGTAGTCGAGGAGCCCGTACACCCGGACGTTGTCAAAGATCTGGAAGTTCGAGGTGATCGTCAGCTGGTTCTTGGGCTGCCCCGGCCCGATGTACTCGATGGTGTCGCCGATCGTCAGCTCGTCCGGCGTGAGGATGCCGTTGCCGTCGGCGTCGCTCCAGCTCTGGAGCGGCCGGTCCCACTGGCCGCCCAGGGGGAAGCCCGGCACGAACCGGGTTTGGGACCCGATCGGCTCGGTGCCCTCGCCGAGCGATAGGAGTTCATTGTGGTTCGTCGAACCCGACAGCGTCAGATCCCAGGTCAGCGCATTGGTCTGGAGGATGGTTCCGCTGAGTGATGCTTCCCAGCCCGCGTTCTGTACCTCGCCGATGTTCACCCAGCGCGAATTGCTCGCTCCCAGCGACGGCGCAAGCGGCACCGTGATGAGCGCCCCGTCGGTGCGCTTGTCGTAGTAGGTCAACTCCAGCGCCGCTAGTCCTCCCAGGACCTCGGCGTCGAGACCCAACTCGATCTCGCTGGACCTCTCCGGCTCGAGCAGGCTGTTGCCGATGTTTCCGATCGACACGCCCGATCCCGTTTCGTCGCCAGGGGTCGTAATCGCATTTGCAGACAGAGTCCGGATCGCGTCGTCCGACCCCGGCTGCAGGCCCGACCGCCCCCAGGCGCCGCGGAAGCGGAGCTGGTCCAGGAAGCCGAGCTGGGGGAAGAAGCTCTCCTCGGAAGCGATCCACGAGAGGCTCGCCTTCGGGTAGTAGATCAGGTCGAAGTCCTGGCCGAAGGCGCTGTTGTCGTCCGCGCGGATGGCGCCGGTCACGAACAGTCGGTCGTTGAGGCCGATCTGCTGATCGATGAACAGCCCGGCGGTCTTCTCGAAAGTGTGGAATTCGTTGGAGAAGGTCTCGGCGGCAGCCCCGATGGACGAAGCCCCGTTGACGATGTCGATCCCCCAGGCACCGGTGCCCGTATACTGATTCTCGAAGTACTGCACCCCGACGGTGGACCTCGACGCGATCGCCTCGGTCAGATCGAAGAACGCGGTGCTGCTGGCGTCCAACGTATACTGCCACTGGTTCAGGTAGTCGGTGTCCTTGCGGCCGAGGTCGCGGTCGCCCGGCACTCCGATGTCACGCGCGAAGAACGAAATGTCCCCGCGGTTGTAGTAGTCCATTCCCCCGGTTCCGCGAAAGACGAGCCACTGGAACGGTTCGTAGTTCAACGTACCGCCCGCGGTGAATCGTTGCGTGTCCTGGTAGAAGGTGCGGCCGAAGAGCTGGGCCGGGCGCTGGAAGCCCCAGGCCCGGTCCGGGTTGGACCCGCCGAAGAAGGCGCTGGGCAGGAAGCCGAACGAATTGTTGTCGTTCCCCATGTACGCGAAGTGACTGTCCAGGTAGGAGAGCCGGAGCGCCAGCGTCACATCGTCGGAGATCTGACTGTTCAGGTTCACCCGCAGGTTTTTGCGCCGCAACTGGTTCGGGCGCTCCACCTCGCTGATGATCGGGACTCCCCGCGCCTCGAGGTCCTCGCGGTCGGCCTGGGGAAGCGAGTACGGACCGGTCTCGCCTTCGATCTCGCCCGCGATGTAGTAGTTGATGCGCTCGGTGCCGCCGGTGACCGACAGCCCGATCTGTCCGCGGCTCCCGGTGTCGATCGGCGAGAGGGCGGGATCGTGCAGGACCTGGTACGACTCGACCGATGTCTGGTTGCAGAGACCCCGAGCCACCTCGTTCAGGCGACAGGCCCTTGCGTACGTGCCGCCGGCCGCGTCGAGCCCCGCATAGTTCAGCGGGTAGGTGTTGGGTTCCTGGATGATCCCTGACTCGGCCCAGATGTTCCAACGCGTCTCTCCGGGAACGCCACTCCGCGTCGTGATCCGGATCACGCCGTTGGCGGCCTCGGTGCCGTAGAGCGTGGCGGCCGCCGGTCCCTTGACGATCTCGATCGACTCGATGTCCTCGGGGTTGAAGTCGTCCAACCGGGACGCCTCCTGTCCTCCCGCGCCGAGACCGCTGTTCCGGCTGTCGACGCGGATCCCGTCAACGTAGACCAGCGGATCGTTCGACAGCGAGATGGAGCTCGATCCGCGGATCCGGATGCGCGACCCGACCCCGGAGGTGCCCGCGGAGTTGAGGACCTGGACCCCGGCGGAACGGCCCTGGATGAGATCGGCCATGTTGTTGACCGGGGCGAGTTCAACCACCTCCACGGCGTTGATGGCCCCGACCGCGTTCCCGATCTCGCGCTTGCGCTGCCGCCCCGTTGCCGTGACGATGATCTCGTCGAGCGCCAGCGCCGACGGGGACAACTCGAAGTTCACTTCGGCAGTGGCGCCTTCCGCGACCGTGATCTCCTGAACCACCGTAGCGTAGCCGATGAAGACGGCTCGGACCGAGTGGGTACCCGGCGGAATGTTGAGGATGGCGAAGCGGCCCTCGGAATTGGCGATCGCTCCGAAGTTGGTGCCATCGATGGCGACCTGGGCACCGGAGAGGGGTGCCATCGTGTTCGCCGCGCGAACCAGGCCCGTGACGGACGCCCGCTCCTGGGCGGCCGCGGGCACGGCGATGGCGGAAAGCAGGACGATGGCGCTGATCTGACAAAGACGGGACATATGTTGCCCTCCTTGTGGGGGGGTGGGTACCACGCACGACGAGTGGTGCCCCGGATCCCGCATGTGGCGGGCCGGATCATCAAATCTAGGCGTGGGTGTGGGGCACCAGCAAGCACGACGGGCGCGCTATCGCCCGGAAAACTGCGAAAGCTTCTCCGGCGAACAGGAGATCATTCCCCTGGGCGGGGTTATACTTCTCCTGAGGAACCAGAGTGCGTGGCGGATCGACGGCACCCGCATCGGTGCAACCGTGGCGCGCATCGAGGAGCTCCAATCATCGCCAGGACGATAGCGAGGACTCCTGATCGGAGGACCGTCATGAAGCGAAAGCCCGAAACCCCGCGTCGGCACCGGAACCGGCGAAGCGCCCGGCTGGCAACGAGCGCGTTGTCGCTGGCGCACGGACTGACCGCGCTGCTCCTGCTCGTTGCCCCACCCGCCAGAGCCGCGGCCCAGGTGGGTCGCGACGAACTGGTGGACCGGGTGGTGGCCATCGTCGGCGATTCCGTCATACTGCTTTCCCAGGTGGAGCAGCAGGTGAACCAGTGGCGCACGCTTGGCAGACCCGTGCCCGGGGAAGAATCGGACGAGTGGGAGGATTTCCGCCAATCCCTTCTGGACGAGCTGATCACGCAGCAGATCATCCTTCAGGCCGCTACTCAGGACACCCTGCTTCAGGTCGACGACGCGCGCGTGGAGGACCAGCTCCAACAACAGTTGGCCGAGGTCGAGGGCAATTTCGGCAGCCGGGAGGAGATGGAACGGGTGCTCGGGCTCGAAGGGCTATCGATCCAGAGCTACCGGGAAATGCTCCGGGACCAGCTCGCACAGCAACAACTCGCATCCCTGTACGTATCGCGCAACGAGGACCAGACCGCTGTCGAGGTCACCGAAGAAGAGATGCGCGACTTCTTCGAAGCCGGACGCGGCACCATCCAGCAGCGCCCCGCCACCGTCACCTTCAAACAGGTGCTTCAGACGGTCGCCCCTTCCGACTCGTCGCGAGCGGATGCCGTCGCACTCATCGAAGGCCTGCTGGAGCGGGCCCGCGCGGGCGAAGACTTCGCGGAGCTCGCGACGGAATACTCGCAGGATCCGGGCTCCGCTCAGGCGGGAGGTGATCTGGGCTGGTTCCGGAGGGGCAACTTCGCCGACGCGTTCGACGAGGCCGCTTTCAGGCTGCTGGAGGGAGGGATCAGCGATGTGGTGAAGACCATCTTCGGGTACCATGTCATCGTCGTCGAGCGAGTGCGCTTCGCGGAACGCAAGGCCCGTCACATCCTCATCCGTCCCGACGTGGGCCCAGGGGACATCCTCCGCGCCCGGCAACAGGCGGAGGAGACCGCCAACCAGGCCCAAAACGAGGACTTTCAGGCGCTGATCGACGAATTCCACGACCCCACCCTGCCCGACTCGGCGACGATCCCCCTGAGACAGGTGGCGCAGCGCCTGGCGCCTGCATACGTGGCCGCCCTGAACGGCCGCGAGGCGGGAGAGACGGTCGGCCCCATCCAGTTCAACGAACGGGGACAGGAGTACTTCGCCGTGCTGAAGATCATCGAGACCCGGGAAGCCGGCGAGTACACCTACGGAGACCTCGAGCCGCAGATCCGGTCCACGCTGATGCAGCAGAAGCGGCTCGATGCGCTGCTGGACCGCCTGCGCGCCAAGACCTACGTAAAGCAGATCAACTGAGCCGACGTTTCATGGTCGAGGCGGCAGCTGACGTGACGGAGCACGGAAGTGTGCGCTTGGCAATCACGCTGGGTGACCCGCGCGGGATCGGGCCGGAGGTGACCGGAAAGGCTCTGGCCGCTCTGCTGTCGGAGCCGGCGACGACCGGCGCGGGCACGGCCGCCGCGGCGGCAACGGGCGCGGGCACGAAGGCCACGGCCCCGATGCCGGGGGCGCTCGCGGGGCTGCGAGGCGACCTGACCCGCGTGATCGGCCCCGCGGAGTGTGGCGGACACGCGTGGGGATCGTGCCGGTTCGAGGCGGTGGACGGCGGGGCGGCGGGGCTGGGGCCGGGGCGGGCGGCGGGGCTGGCCATCGAGCGCGCCGTGGAGTTGGCGGTTGGGGGCGAGGTGGACGCCATCGTGACCGCCCCCGTGCACAAGCCCGCCCTGATCGCGGCGGGATACCACCCGGGCCACACCGAGATGCTGATGGCGCTGTCCGGAGCCCGGCGCGTGGGGATGCTGATGTGCGACGAGGGGGACGGCGGAGGGGAGGGGCGGCCGCCCAGACGCGTGCTGCTCGCGACGATCCACGTCCCCCTGGCACAGGTCCCCGACCTGGTGACGGTGGAGTTGCTGGTGTCGCAGACCCGGCTGTTGGGGGCGGCGCTCGCCTCGGACTGGGGCGTGAGGACTCCGAGAATCGCGCTCTGTGCTCTCAACCCGCACGCCTCGGACGAAGGGCTGTTCGGGTCGGAGGAACGGGACGTCTACGAGCCGGCTCTGGCCGCGCTGGCCGGGGAGGCCTGGTCCGTCGCGGGCCCCGTGCCTGCGGACACGGTCTTCAAGCGGGCGTTCTCCGGGGAGTTCGACGCCGTCGTCGCCCCCTATCATGATGTGGGGATGGCAGCGTTCAAGACGGCGGCGTTCGGCCAGGGCGTGAATGTGACGATCGGGCTCCCCTTCATCCGTACCTCGCCCGACCACGGGACCGCCTTCGACATCGCCGGCCGCGGGGTGGCCGACCCGTCCTCGATGATCGAAGCGATCCGGCTGGCGGTCAAACTGGCGGGGCGGCAGAGCCGGCGGCCCTGAGCCCAGGCCGCTGACGGCGATAACGACGCAGGCGGAGTTTGCACGGTTTTGGCCTCCGCGGCGTCTATTCAGGTAACAAGTCGAATCATGTCAGTGACGGAACTCCAGGAGGAATGGTGAGGGATCCGGCATTCAGGACCAGGGCGGGGCCGGCGATCACTCTCGCAGCCCTGGCGGTCATCCAGTTCACGTTTCTGGGCCGACCGCCGGACACGGATCGGGAGGGCTACATGGCGGTGGGCGACGACCTGTCCGGCATGCGCGTTCGTGGCGCCGGCGGAGTCCCGCGCCCGCTCGCCGGGCAAGACCCCGTCCTCGTCCTGGTCTTCGACCCGGAGTGCGAGCACTCGCAGCGTGTCGCTCCCGAGTGGCGTTCCTGGCTCCAGTCGGCCGCGGCGCCTCCGCACGTGCTCGCGCTCGCTCCCGGACCGTTTTCCAGAGCCCGGGAATATGCGGAGAGCAACGGGTGGACCCTGCCGGTCGTGACGATCGCCGATGGCCTCCCCGGAAGCCGGGAACACGCGCTGATCAGCCGTACGCCGTGGGTCTTCGTGCTGGACGGGAGCGGCCGGGTGACCGCGCAAGGCCACGGGGGCGACTTGTCGGTAATCGCCGCGACCCTGAAGCGACCCCCGGAGGCGCGGTTCGCAGCCTGGTCCGAGCCACGGGGGTTGTCGCACCGATGACGCCGCGAACGTTGCCGTCCCGGCTGGCCGCAACGGTGACCATGCTGATCGCGGCCGCTGCCTGCTCGGCTCCCGAGCAGCCCGAAATCGAGTTCCGCCAGATCCCCGCCGAAGCCATCTTCACCCGCTATCCGGAGCTGGATTTCACGGAGATCCGGGAAGTCGTCGAGACCGCGGAGGCAATCTGGATTCTGGATGTGTCGCCACCCTTCCTCACCCGTATCGAACGCTCGACGGGATCCGTCCAGCGAGGAGGGAGGCGCGGCGAGGGGCCCGCCGACTTCTCCTTCCCCGTGGCACTGCAAGTTGACCCGGAAGACGGGACGGCTCATGTGTGGGACCTGGGGATTCGGCGTCACACGGTGCTGGACCCCGAGCTCTCCGTGGTGGTGTCACAACCCATCGATCAGGGAGCCATTCGCGGGGGGCGATGGATGCTGGACATCTCCTACGCCGACCCGTACCGGATACGCAAGACCGGAGACGGCGTTGTGGCGGGTGACTTCTCCGTCAGGCTGGACCGTGCGACCGACCTTGTACATGGCTCGGTGGTCCGGGCGACCTCCACGCTGGCCCCCGGACGCGAGGTGGTCCGGTTCGCGGAGCATCTCGCGCAGGACGGGGAGGATCCGAAGGAGTTCGTCGCACTTCCACGGTGGGATGCGTGCGGGTCCGATCTGGTCGTCTGGCGGCCGGATTCCCACGACCTGGCCTGGTTGGACGACAACGGGGGCGTGAAGACGAGTGTGCGTCTTCCGGGGCGCCCGTCGCCGATCAGCCACGCCGACATCGCCGCGTACCTGGAAGCAATGGCCCGTGTGGAGCTCGGCCCGGACTATGCCGACGCGGGAATCGACTTCATGGCCATGGCCAGGGAGGCCCGGCCGTTGTTCGCGGACCAACTGCCGTTCGCCACCGAGGTCATCTGCACGGAGGGTGGCGCCGTATGGCTGCGGCTCTTCGACAACCGAACCGACCCGCTGGGCCGCGGTCGCCGCTGGCTGCGAGTCAGCCGGTCCGGAGCGGTCGAACCCATCGAATTCCCCGCCTTCTTCGAACCGGTTGCCGTCGCGGTGCGGGGACTGCTCGGGTCGTACGAGTCGCCGGACGGGCTGCGGTGGCTCGCTGAATGGATGGAATGACACCTGTACGAAATCGTTACCAGCTGAGGAGATGAAATGCGCAAGCGAATCATGATGGGCCTGATCCTGCTGAATGTGCTGCTGGCGATCGCCCTCTTTGCCACCCCGGCGCGCAGCTGGGTGGCGTCGTTCACACTTTCGGACTGCTGCCAGGGCGAAGGATCAAGAGCATACTGCTGCCGACAATGCTGCTTCCTCGTAGAAAACTGCGACTACGACCGGGACTGCCGGCCGAGCAGGTGACGACGTGTCCGGAAGGAGGTGGACGACCGTGAAAGGCCTGGGGGCCGTGCTGAAGCCCACCCTTCAGTGGACCGGGGTGCTGGTGTGCATGATCGTGGTGTTCCATACCCTGGCTGTGGCGCAGCCGCGACCCTGGTCGGGGTGGGACTGGCTCTCGCACGTGTCCGCCCGGGCGGGTCTGATCATTCCCTTCGCGGCCTTCGCAAGCGGGATTGTACTGGTGCACAAATGGAGGCATCGGACCCGGCTGGCGTGGGCGGCGGGGCTCCTCGCGGCAATCACCTCGTACACCTTGTCCGACGTCGTTTCACCGCTCGCGGACTACGCCGAGTTCGCCTCCGCCGAGGAAGCCGCCGAGACTCGCCCGTTCGGCCCGAGGACCCCTCTTGGAACGCTGCGACAACTCCGCTTCGTGGAGGCGAACCCCCCCTCGGGGAGCTCGCTGCGCCGTGACGACGCCAGCATGCCCCCCAACCGCGTCCGGCTCCTGCTGCACCGGCCGCTGGCCCTGAGCGTGTTCGCCCTCCTCAACATGCTGCTCGGTCTGCTGACGGCCGACCTCACCCGGGCACTTCCGCCTCCGGCGCGGCGAAACGCCCGCTTTGCGATCGGTCTCGGCAGCGGTCTTGCGTACTTCACCGCGGTCTACCTTGCGGCCCACCACGATCGCGACTGGCTGAATGTCTCGGGAGTCCTGGCGGCGTGGCTCCCCCTGGCCGTACCCCTGGTCCAGGCGGTCGTGTTCACGGGGGTGATCCGTCACCGGGAAGGGCTTCACGACGATCCGGTCCTGTCCGCGGCACGTCCCCCACCAGCACACGGAGGAATCTGAGTCATGTCCTGCCTCGACTTCGACGAGCTCACCGTTTTCAGCCGGGATCGCCGACTTGCGGGACCGGGCGTGCGCGAGCACCTCCGGACTTGTGAGACCTGCAGGATCGATCTGCTCATCATGGCCGGGCTCAGGTACGTCTACCATCCCGAGCTGCAGTCCATCCCCGAAACGCAGGTGCCACCCGGTCTCAACAGGCGCATCCTCGCCAGGATCGCGCGCAGGCGCGTCCGCAGGGCCGATGTCCGTCCCACGGACAGTCTGGTTGCGGCGGTACTCGGCGTGGCGGCCGTGCTGGCGGCGGTCTTCGTGACCGGAACGGTCAACGCCCCCGGGGTCACGTCCACCGAACTCGCCCTCCTTGCCGCCGCCGGAGCCACAGCCGCGGCCTGGCTGCAGTCCAGAGCCGCGAAACGGGACGTCGCCCTGGCTCTCGAGCTGATCTGATCTGACCGTCCCGGCCCCCGTATCCGACTCGCGCAACCCATGACAGGCCGCCCGCCGGACCGTCCGCCGGCGCAGCCGTTCGACGCCGCAAGGTTCCTCTCCCGGGATCACGACTATTGCCGCAGAATCGTGGAGGAGAACGCCTTTTTCGTCCTGGGTGTGTGCAGGTTGTACGCGAGGGACCACGACCACGCGGAGGATCTCTACCAGGAGGCGTGGTTGAAGGCATACGAGAAGGCGCGCACCTACAGGGCCACCGGATCCTTCCGGGCCTGGCTGGGCCGGCTGGCCCGGAACGTCTGCGTGAGTGACTACCGTTCCCGCACGTCGGCGGCAAAGGGCCTCGAACTGTACGCGGGAGAGCATGTCACCGACGACCCCGCCGGCCGGCAGCGAGACCCGTTTGAGGAGCGGGAACGGGCCGCCCTGCAACGGACGATCCTGGACGCCATCGACGACTTGCCGCAGCGGGAGGGCCAGGCATTGACCCTGAGGCTGATCGACGAGAAGAGTCCGCGCGAAGTGGCACGGATCATGCTCGTTTCCCCGGCAACGGTACGTTCGCACCTCCGCCACGCATTCGAGCGGCTGCGCAAGCGAATCGCGGACCCCGCCGACGAGCTGTCCGCGCTCAACCGGTTCCGGCCGGAGCGCTGACAGCTCGACCGCGACGCGGTTACCTTCCCCTTGACATGGCTCGTGCAAGCAAGCGACCGGCGACCTCCCCGTCCTTTCGGGGACACGATGCACTTCGTGCGTCGCTCAAGCGGGCACTCGCACGCGGAGCGCTCCCGGCCACCATTCTCATCCACGGCATGCCGGGGTGCGGGAAACAGTCCCTGGCTCATTGGCTTGCCCGAACCCGCCTGTGTACCGGAGCCGACAAGCCCTGTGGCGAGTGCTCCAATTGCCGGCTGGCTCTCCGCCTGGAACATCCGGACATCCATTGGTACTTCCCCCTGCCCCGCCCGAAGCGCGCGCACAGCCCGCAGCGGCTGGCCGAGGCGCTCGAGCAGGCGCGACACGAGAAGCTGGCAGAGTACCGGAGTCGGCCCCTGCGGCCGGAGGGCGGGACGGACGTGCGGGGAATCTACCTGGCCGCCGTGTTTACGATACGCAAGAGCGCCCACCGGCGCCCCGCCATCGGAGAGGAGCAGGTCTTCATCATCGGGGACGCCGAGTATCTGGTTCCCCAGGAGGCGAGCCCCGAAGCCGCCAACGCTCTCCTCAAGCTGCTGGAGGAACCACCGGACGGGAGCAGGTTCATCCTTACGTCGGGCAAGCCGGGGAGCCTGCTGGACACGATCCGTTCGCGGGCGCTGCCGATCCACCTCCCTCCGCTCCCCACCGGAGATGTGGCCGCGTTTCTGGAAGAGGAGTGCGGGGTCGACCCGGCAACGGCAATGCGGGCGGCTGGTCTTTCCCAGGGGTCCATAGGAGCCGCGCTGGGATGCCTGGACTCGGACGGCGCCCACACCAGTCAGCGGGCGGGTTCGCTCAAGCTGCTGCGGGCGGCTGCGGGGGGGCGGCGTGCCGAGTGCTACACCGCGGCGCTGGCCTTCGGGCCGGCCGGTGCCAGAGGATTGCTGGACCTGATGGCCGGGCTGCAGCTATGGATTCGCGACCTGGGTGCGGCGAGCCTCGGCCGCAACGAACAGGTGGTGAACTCCCACGAACTGCCGTTCCTTCGTGAGACCGCGGGGCGGCTGGCGCTGACGCCCGATCGCGTTGCGCGGGCGGTTGACCAGGTGGAGGAAGCCCGCATGCTTGCGCTGGGGAATGTGAACCCGCAGCTCTTCATCTCCTCCCTGCTTCTGGAGCTGGAGGAAACACTAAACAAAGTGGTTTAGTAATGACGGATCCGCGGAAACACGACAGGAGTCATCCGCCGAGCCGGCGCGACGAGGGTGGGCTCACCCACCTCGACGAGGACGGTTCGGCGGCGATGGTGGACGTCACGGCCAAGGCACGTACCTCCCGGAAGGCGGTCGCCCAGGGGATTCTGCGGTGCTCCCCTCGCGCCTACCGCCTGCTCGTGGGCGGGGGCAACCCCAAGGGGGACGTGGAACAGGTCGCGAGAGTGGCGGGAATCATGGGCGGGAAGCGTGCGGGGGAACTCATCCCGCTGTGCCATCTGCTCCCGGGCGCCAGTGTAGGCGTCGACATCGAGCCGGACGCATCCCTCCCGGGGCTCAGAGTCATTGCCACGGCGACGATCACCGAGCGGACCGGCGTCGAGATGGAGGCCCTTACAGCGGTGTCGGTGGCGCTCCTCACCGCATACGACATGCTCAAGGCGGTGGACCGGGGGATGACGATCGAGTCGGTTCGGCTGGATGAGAAGTCGGGCGGGCGTTCGGGAAGCTGGCGGCGGGAGTAAGCAGCCCGCGGCCCGGACCCGGTCATCGGCGCGGCGGTGGTATCCTGATCTCGTCGCCAGGGTGGATCAGGGCGTCCTCGGCCAGGTTGTTGTGGAGCCGGAGCCTCGTCAGGTCCACCTCATGGAACTGAGCGATCAGCCACAGACTGTCTCCGCGTCTCACCACGTGGACGGTCTCCAGGGCCGGCGCGGGATTCGCGGCCACGAACCGGGCCTCCGGGGTCGCGGCCGGAGGCGGCCCGCCAACCGCGCGGGGTTCATCGGCCGTTTGCGCACCCTGGCCCCGAAGCGTCTTCGGAATCACCAGCACGGTCCCGACCTGCATCCGCCGTGGCTGCACCCCGGGGTTGGCCGCCTGCAACTCCTCGACGATGACGCGGTAGTTGCGGGCAATGCCGGAAAGCGTCTCCCCGGATGCGACACGGTGCTCGGTGAACGTGACCCTGTCGGGCTCGGGAACGCCTGCAAAGCGCTGGGCGAACGCCGCTCCCGTACCCGCCGGAAGCCGAACCGTCGTCGACCGGCCCCCCGGGGTGAGACCGAGCACGAGGTGCGGGTTCAGCAGCCTCAACTCTTCTTCCGCGACCCCCGCCGCCAGCGCGATGACGTCCATCGATGCGGCCCCTTCGACCGCGACAGCGTCGAAGACCTGAGGCGGGTCCTTCAGGTAGCCGGTCATGCCGAACGCCGCGGGGTCACTCGCGATACGGGCCGCGGCCAGGTACTTCGGGATGAAATCACGGGTCTCGGGGGGGAGGCGGTCGCGGATCCTGAGGAAGAGGGCGTCTTCGCGCGCTTGGCCGTCTCCATGGTCCCGTATCGCCCGCTCGACGCGCCCCGGGCCCGCGTTGTATGCGGCCAGGGTCAGGAACCATGACGTGAATTGCTTCTTCAGATCGGCGAGGTACTCGATCGCCAAAGGGGTTGCCGCATACGGATCGAGGCGCTGGTCGACGAGGGCGTTGACCTCCAGCCCGAGCCAGCGGGCCGTCGCCGGCATGAACTGCCACAGTCCACCCGCCCCGGCCGGCGAATCGGCCTTCGGATAGTACGCCGCCTCGATGATGGGCAGATAGCGAAGAGACGCCGGCATGTCCCGGGCGACCAACACGGAATCGATGAAGTCCTCGTACCGGCCCATCCGGGTCAGCGCTCGCTGGAATCCCCCCCGCTCCCTGGACTGCCAGTAGTTCAGCCACCACTCGATCCGTTCCTCGATCCGGTCTTCGCTTGCCCCGGGTGACGTCACGATCTCGTCGACCATCGCCGCGCGGCGTGGATTCACGTCATCCGGCAACGACCGTGCGGGCCGGGCCACGGCAGGGTCCCGCCCGGCGCCGGGGTCGGTCTTCAGGGCGGCCATCGCCGCCGCGTCCGCGGGAGCGGGTGGCGGCGGGGGCGGCTGACGCGCGCAGGCGCCGAGGAGGAGTGCGATCGAAGTGAAGGACATGCGGCAAACACGTCGGGGAGCCGCGTTACGCGCCGGCCCCCGATCCGGTTCAATGACTGTAGTTCGGCGCCTCACGAGTGATCGTGACGTCGTGGGGATGGGACTCGCGCAGCCCCCCGGAGGTCACCCGTACAAAGCGGGCAGTGGCCCGCAGGTCTTCCAGCGAGGCGGCGCCGCAGTAGCCCATGCCACTGCGCAGACCTCCGGAGAGTTGAAAGACGGTGTCGGACACGGGCCCCTTGTACGCGACCCTGGCTTCGATGCCCTCGGGCACGAGCTTCCGCCTGTCTCCCGCATCCTGAAAATAGCGATCCGCGGAACCCTCTTCCATGGCCGAGAGGGATCCCATGCCCCGGACGGTCTTGAAACGGCGCCCTTCGAGCAGAAACGCCTCGCCGGGCGACTCTTCCGTGCCGGCCAGGACCGAACCCATCATGACGCAGTGCGCCCCGGCGGCGAGCGCCTTGACGACATCCCCGGAATAACGGATGCCACCGTCCGCGATCACCGGCACCCGCCCCGCCACACCGTCCACGGCATCCATCACCGCGGTCAACTGTGGCAGCCCGACGCCGGTCACGACGCGGGTCGTGCAGATCGAGCCCGGTCCCACCCCGACCTTGACCGCGTCGGCGCCCCGCTCGATGAGGGCAGCCGCCCCTTCCGCGGTCCCGACGTTGCCCGCAACCAGGTCCGTGTCCGGGAATGCCTCGCGCATTCGCGCCACCGCCCGGAGCACGCCCTCGGAGTGGCCGTGGGCCGTGTCGATCACCAGGAAGTCCACGCCCGACTCCACCAGCGCCCGCGCCCGGTCACGGTCCGCCGCCGCCGCTCCGATCGCGGCACCCACCCGCAGGCGTCCGTGCTCGTCCTTGCAGGCGTTCGGAAACTGGCGGCGCTTGAAGATGTCCTTGACCGTGATCAGCCCCTTGAGCCTGCCCTCGTCGTTGACGACGGGGAGCTTCTCGATGCGATGCCTGTGAAGAATCTCCTGCGCCTCTTCAAGCGTCGTGCCGACCGGCGCGGTCACCAGTCCGCTCGACGTCATCAAGGCGGCGACGGGTCGCTCCAGATCGGCTTCGAATTGAAGGTCCCGGTTCGTGATGATGCCCACCAGGGTCCCGTCGGGCTCGACGATGGGGACACCGCTGATCGAGAAGCGGGACATGAGAAGGTGTGCATCCCGCAACGACGCCCCGGCACCGAGGGTGATGGGATTGAGGATCATGCCGCTCTCCGACCGCTTCACCCGGTCGACTTCCCGCGCCTGCCGGTCGATCGGCATGTTCTTGTGGATGACGCCGACGCCGCCCTCACGGGCCACCGCAATGGCCAGACGAGCCTCCGTGACCGTGTCCATCGCCGCTGAGACCAGGGGAACCTGGAGGGAAATGCGGTTGGTCAGCCGGGTCGAGATGTCCGTGCTCTTCGGGTGCACACGGGAGTGGCCCGGCACGAGGAGCACATCGTCGAAGGTTAGAGCTTCCTTGATGACCGCCCCTCTCAACGGGCGGTCCTTCTCGTTGCCGCTGTTCATCAGCAATACTAGGGGCTGCGGGAAGGGTCAGTCAAGGGCCGCGGACTGAGTGCCCCGGTGGGCCGGACGGAAGGCCCCGGCAGGTCGGGCGGCGGGTACAAGAGCGCCCCGACCCCGGCTAATCGCCCTTCGGGTCGGAGCCGGGCGGGTCCGGCTCGCCGGCAGGGCCGGCCGGCGAACCGGCATCACCCTCCTCGGCGGCTTCACTTGCACCGGGCGCTCCCGCAATCTCTTCCAGCAGCTGGCGGCCCGCCTTGGCCACGCCGCTCAGGGCGCGGTCCGCAGCGGCCACCACCTGCCAGGCCTCACGCAGATTGGACGGGTTGAACGACCGGTTCCTGAGGCGGTCTTCGATCCCTTCCGCCAGCCGCTGAAGGCCACTGGCTTCCTTTTCCAGATCGGGCGAAGCGTACCTGGACTCCAGGAACTCGATGTAGTCCAGCACCTGGTAGACCTGCTCCTCCGGGAGGCTCTCGATCTTCCGCATGACGCGGGCTCTCAGGACATCGTGCATGCAACCAAGAAGCCGTTTTCGGGTCCTTTAAGCAAGGCGGGGTTATCTTACCCGGCGAAACTTTCACAGTCCCGGAGCAGGCACGTTCCGGAGTCGTTCCCGGCGGATGAGGGGGCATTCTTCCATGTCGTCCAACAGTGAGTACCGTTTCCTGCCCCTGCGGGGGGTGCCGCTCCCGGCCGCAGTCGAGCACCGATACGACCGCTGGCTCGCCGGACTCGAGGAGGAGCTGGCCGACCCGCGCACGGATCGCGATGACTTCTGCCGGCGGGTCCTCGAAGCGATCTACTTCCCCGGGGGCCTGCCACGGGAGCCCTGGGTGCGCGGCTCGGGCGTGCCGGGTATCGAACGGGCCGGCGGCACGTCCGATCTTGCCCCGGGCAGCCGGATCATCCTGGACCAGCTGGATCCCCGCAACGTCACCCTGGAGCCCGAGTACTACATCGAGACCGACCTGGAGCGCTACTACCGGGTGAAGCCCCTGATCTGGCTCTGGGAGATGTTCGACAAGAGCCTGCTGGGCGAAAACGTGCACCTGGGGGTGAAGTTCCGGCGCATGCTGGCCAAGCGCATCTTCGCCCGGTGCGGGAAGAACTTCAAGGCCTTCCACTTCGTGAAGTTCACCTTCGGGTACGGGATCGAGGTCGGAGACGACGTCGTCGTGCACCGCCACGTCCTGCTGGACGACCGCGGCGGCATCCGCATCGGGAACCGCGTGTCCATCTCGGACTACGCCAACGTGTACTCGCACAGCCACCACATCAGCGAGGCGCGGGACGTGACCACGCCCCGCACCGTGATCGGCGACCGCGTGCGGGTGGCCTACCACGCCACCGTCCTTGCGGGCACCACCCTGGCGGCCAACTCGATGGTCGGCACGGGCGCCCTGGTCACCCGGGACACCGAGCCGGACACCGTACATGTGGGGATCCCGGCCAAGGCGGCCAAACGGAAGCCGGCGCACGGGCCGCGCCCCACGACCCGGGACCCGCTGGCTGAGGTGTGAGCCGTCAGGCTCCCTCCCGCTCCTCGTAGCCCGTCTTCAGGCTCTGCACCACCGCCGGATCGGCCAGCGTGGTGGTGTCGCCGATGGCGCGGCCCGCGGCGATGTCCCCCAGCAGGCGCCGCATGATCTTCCCCGACCGGGTCTTCGGCAGCTCCGCGGCGAACAGGATGACCTCGGGCCGGGCGATGGGCCCGATCGCGGTTGCGACGTGGGCCTTGAGCGCCGCTGCCAACGCGTCGTCCCCCTCCATTCCCTCCATCAGGGTGACAAAGGCGGCGATCGCCTGGCCCTTCACCTCGTGGTGCTTCCCGACCACCGCGGCCTCGGCCACGGCGGGGTGCTCCACCAGCGCGCTCTCCACCTCCATGGTGCCGATGCGGTGCCCGGCCACATTCAACACATCGTCGACCCGCCCGAGAATCCACAGGTAGCCGTCTTCGTCGATCTTGGCGCCGTCCCCGGGGAAGTACACCCCGTCCCACTTGGACCAGTAGGTCTCGCGATAGCGCGCGTCGTCCCCCCAGATCGTCCGCAGCATCGCCGGCCAGGGCCTTGTGATGGCGAGGTAGCCCGCGTCCACCGGATCCCCCGCGTCGTTCAGCAGGGCCGTCTCGATGCCGGGGAAAGCCCTGCAGGCGCTCCCGGGCCGCGTGCGGGTGACCCCCGGCAACGGCGTGATCATCATCGCCCCCGTCTCGGTCTGCCACCACGTATCGACGATCGGACACCGCTCGCCTCCGATCACGCGATGGTACCACATCCATGCCTCGGGATTGATGGGCTCGCCGACCGTCCCCAGCAGCCTCAGCCGGGCGAGGTCGTACCCTCCGGGCCACCTCTCTCCCCATTGCATGAACGCCCTGATCGCCGTCGGCGCGGTGTAGAAGATGGTGACCCCGTAGTCTTCGCACATCTTCCAGAAACGGCCCTTGTCGGGCCAGTCCGGAGCACCCTCGTACATGAGCGCGGTAGCACCTGCCGACAGCGGTCCGTAGACGATGTAGCTGTGCCCCGTGACCCAACCCACATCGGCCGTGCACCAGTAGACGTCGTCCTCCTTCAGATCGAACACGGTTCTGGTGGTGGCGTGGACCTGGGTGAGGTACCCGCCCGTGGTGTGGACCACCCCCTTGGGCTTCCCCGTCGTCCCGGAGGTGTAGAGGATGTACAGGATGTCCTCCGAGTCCATCGACTCGGATTCGCACTCGGCACTCACCCCGGCCGCCAGGTCATGGTACCAGTGGTCCCGGCCGTCGGTCATCCGGACGGGTTCGTCCTCCAGGCCGCCCCGGGCAACCACCACGACATGCTCGATGCCCGGACAGCGCTCGACCGCGCGGTCCGCGTTGTGCTTGAGCGGAACGATCGTGCCGCGCCTGTGCCCGCCATCGGCGGTCACCAGCACCCTGGCCTCGGCGTCGTTGATCCGGTCCGAAAGCGAGTCGGGGCTGAATCCCCCGAAGACCACCGAATGGGGGGCTCCCAGGCGCGCGCACGCCAGCATCGCGAACGCGGCCTCGGGGATCATGGGCAGGTAGATCGCGACCCTGTCGCCCCTCTCTACCCCGAGCGCCTTGAGTACGTTGGCGAAGCGGCCCACCTCGACCGCCAGCTCCGCATACGTGAAGCTCCGCCGGTCGCCGGGCTCACCTTCCCAGACCAGCGCGGGCTTGTCCCGCCTGGCCCCCGTCAGATGACGATCGACGCAGTTGTAGCAGACATTCAGTCTGCCGCCGGTGAACCATTTAGCGTGGGGCGGATTCCACTCCATCACCCGGTCCCACTTCCGGAACCAGTCCAGCTCTTCGGCCCAACCGGCCCAGAAAGCCTCGAAGTCCTCCGCTTCTTCGTACACCGACGGGTCCGATACGTCCGCGGCGGCCGCAAAGTCCGGGGGCGGCGGAAACTGCCGTTTTTCGGTCAGCAACACATCGAGGGCAGCGCGATCCTTGGTCATTCAGGGACCTCCTGAAGGTTCTGCGATCCGGTTGGGACAGGCACGAAACCCGCCCTGCCCCGAGATTCGGGCCGGCAATCCTTGTGACGGCCGGCGTCCGAGTATGGCCCGGTTGCCGAGGTCCGGGCAATGGTTGACACAGGCCCGCCGGTCGTGCATCCTAGAGTTGTCCGACAAGGGGTTCTCACGAGGAGTTCGCACGTTGTCCCCATACAGTTCAACCGTGGACCCACCCCGGCTGCGAGAAGCGCTGGAAGCCCACGGGCACCGCTTCACGGAGCAGCGAGGCGCCGTCCACCGGTTCCTTTCCGGGACCGACTGCCATCCCACCGCCGAAGAGGTTTTTCTCGGCGTGCGCGGAGAGCTGCCGGCGATTTCTCTCGCCACGGTGTACAAGAACCTCGAGACCTTGGTCGGATGCGGGATGGCGCTGAAGTTGACGTACTCGGACGGTTCGTCCCGGTACGATGGCCGGACCGATCCCCACCACCACACCCGATGCAACCAATGCGGGGAGGTGCGAGATGTCCCGGGGAGCCTCCCGCAGGAGTTGGTGGCGGACCCCATGGCCTGTCCCGGTTTTCAGGTCACGGGATACCGGCTCGAATTCACCGGGGTCTGCGCCACCTGCGCGTAGGCAGCTCCCGGCCGGCGTCGACCGGCGATATACCTGCGTCCGATGTCAGACAAGCGACGCACGGCCCGCCCGACCCAGCGCCGAACGCAGCCGCCGGCGCAGTTCCACGCCGGACATCGTCGCCAGGGTCCGCTCCGCGGTCCGCATCGAGTTCCAGCGAACGTCGGTGAGGGCCACCGGCTCTCTGTGCCCCTCCGTGCCATCTTCGAGGATCAGGTAGAACCGACCCTTATAGTCGCCGCCCTCTTCCCTGGCCACGGAAGCCACCCAGGAATCACCTCTCTCGTCAGTGAATTGTCGCACGCACTCCCCCACTGCGGAACCCAATATCGAAGGTCGAACCCAATATCGAAGGTCGAACCCAATATCGAAGGTCGAACCCAATATCGAAGGTCGAACCCAATATAGTGGGCCCGGGGCCGGGATGTGGCGGGCTGCTATGGAGCCCGCAGCTTCTTCTGGTGACGAACCTCGGGAAATTCGTAGTAGAGGACGCCTTCCTTGCTGATCTCCGATCGCACCCTGAACCCGTCGTCCATCCCGATCATGATCTTTTCCGCCGCCGGCAGCGTGAGGTCCAACTCCGAGGCGACTTCGGTGACGGTGAGGAGACCGTCGCGAGCGGTGGCCAGCCTGAGCACCTTCCGGTGGAGCGCCTGGAGCACCGATTGGCGCCGCTCCTGCAGAGCCTTCCAACCCCACAGAAAGAGCCCCGACCCCCCCATTCCAATCGCCGAGCCGATGACGATGGGTTCGAAGACACCCGCGGATATCCCGGCCGTGATCATGATCACCGCAAGCACGGCGAGCCCGCCCCCGAACACCCGCCGGCCGACACCGCTGGGCGGAAGAGGCGCATCGGTCACGGGAGCGGCTCGTCTGGACGGCCGAGCCGGCTCCATCGGCGGCGCCGCCACCGCGAAGGGATCGCCAGGGTCGCGGGCGTGCTCCCAGCCGAGTCCGCAATTCGGGCAAACCTGCCGGCGGCGGCGCAACCCGTAGTAGACCAGTCCGCCGATACCGTAGGTGAAGATGCTCAGCCCCACCAGGAGTCCCACATGCCCCGCTTTTCGAAAATACGGGATTCCATCTCCGCGATAGGCGCACCGGGGACACTGCATGAGGGCCCGGTGCGCCACCGGGACCCGGCTCCTTGCCACGGCGGCGCCGCAGGTGGGGCACCGGTCGTCGCCGGTCCGCAGAGATTCGCCACAAGTGGAACACCGCATCAGCATCCTGTTCCCTTCGCCGGTATGGACTCCGGCAACCATTCGACGTCCTCAAGACACCTTTTCATTACGAGACCCCTTTGCCCGGGATTCAGACTCGGTCGAGGGTGATCGGTACACACTGACGAATCAGATTACATTCACTGGAGTTTCGCGTAAACAACGCCACCAACTCGAATTGATGACGATAATCAGGTTAGCCCGCAGTGCGGCGCTGCTTCCGGCCGCCGTTTTTCTTGCCGTGGACACGGCCAGCGCCCAGTCCATTCCGTCCTCGTACCGCTACATCGAATACGGCCAGGAAGCCTCGGCCTTCCTGGGATTCCTGTCGCTCAGGCCGGGATCACTGGATCTGGGCCCGAAGCCGGGCAGGTTCGTGGGAGGACGGTACGCCGTCGAGGCGGCCGGTCCCCTCTTCATCGAGGGACTCCTCTCGTATCTCCCCACCCAGCGGGATGTCGTCGACCCGCGCCGGGCAGAGGGAGACCGGTCAATCGGCGAGTCGGATGTGCACCTCTTCATGTTGGACGCGCGCCTGTCCTTCAGCATCCCGGGGCGCCGAACCTGGCACCGGCTGGCCCCGCACCTTTTCATCGGCGGCGGCCTCGCCTATGACGCCGCGGGCGTGGGCGCTTTCGACGAGGTCCTCCTCCCGGAAGATGTGTTCGACTTCGGCACTGCCTTCACCGGCAGCGCCGGCACCGGCTTCCGGCTCGCGGTCTCGTCCCGGATCATGCTCCGCGCCGACGGGAGCCTGAAGCTGTGGCAACTGGGCACGCCGACCGGCTTCGACGATGCCACCAAGCAGCTGGATTCGGTGGAGCAGAGTGAGTGGGTCAGCGGCTACGGATTCTCCGTGAGCGCGGCCTGGCGCTTCTGACGACGGGCACCGTGGCCGAATTCGAGGACCTCGAAGCCGATTGGCTCTCCTGCGAGGAGGCCCTGGCTCGCATCCTCGCCACCGCCTCATTGATGCCGGCGACCCGCATCCCGGCCTGGAATGCCCGGGGGCGGTCGCTGTCGGAACCGGTTCGCGCCGGTGCCACCCTTCCCGCGTGGCGAAACAGCGCCATGGACGGCTTTGCGGTCCGGAGCACGGAGGTGGCGGGGAGCGGAAGCAGCGCCATACGGCTGCCCGTCGCGGGGCAGTCCTATCCGGGCTCGATCCCGCTCGACGGCATTCCCCCCGGGGTGGCCGTCCGGGTCATGACGGGAGGGCCGATCCCCGAAGGCTTCGATTCGGTGATCAGGGTCGAGCACACCGACGGAGAAGCGTGTCCCGGCCAAGTTGTCGTTCACCGAACCGACGATCTGGGCAAGCACGTTCGCGCGGCGGGCCAGGACATGGTGCGCGGGGACGAGACGGTTCCCGCGGGCGCGGTCGTCCATTCGGGCTCCCTCCCGGTCATCCTCGCAAGCGGATGCGACCCCGTCCCGGTTTTTCGGCGGCCGCGGGTGGGGGTCCTGTCGAGCGGAGACGAGTTGGTCGGCACGGAGCGGTTCGACCTGGTTGCCGCGGGCAAGGGCGTCCCCGACACGAATCGCGCCATGATCGCCGCTGCGGTCCTCGAGGCGGGGGCTGTGCCGGTGGACCTGGGGACCGCCCCCGACGACCCGCTGGCGCTCAGGGAGATGCTGCAATCGGTGGAGGGCGTGGATGTTCTCGTCACGACAGGCGGCGCCTCCATGGGCGAGAAGGACCTCCTCAAGCGAATCCTGCTGCGCCTCTCCTTCCGGCTCGACTTCTGGCGGGCCAGGGTGCGACCGGGGAGTCCCCTGTCGTTCGGACACATGCCGCTCGAGGACACCGACCTCCCGGTCTTCGGCCTCCCGGGCAACCCGGCGTCGGCGTTCGTGACCTTCCATGTCTTCGTGGCACCGTACCTGCGGGCGCGGCTGGGATCGCCCTGCCCCACCGGACTCACGGTGGTCGCCAGGACCGACACCGCGCTCGTCTCTCCACCCGGCATGACCCAGTTCTACCGTGTTCGGCTCTCCCGGGACGGGACCGCACAGGAGCGTGCACGCGGGGCGGGAGCGGGCGGGGGGCTCGGCTCGTACCCGGTGGGCGCGGCGGGCGCGGGGCGCTGCTCCCTCACCGGGCCGCAGGGCAGCGGGCTGGTGCGGTCCCTCCGTGACGCGGATGGCCTGGCGGTCGTTCCTGAAGGCGTCGGCCGTATCGAACGGGGCGAGTCCGTGTCGGTCGTCCTGCTGCCGACCAACTCATGAAAAGGGTGGCCATCCCGCTTCTTCTTCTTGCCGCAACCGCGTGCCAGACTCCCCAATGGCCGGTGAACGGCCCGGTCCGGTCCCCGTACGGCATCCGCATCGCCGGGATCGGGGGCGAGTTGCACCGCGGCGTGGACATCGGGGTGGCCGTCGGGACGCCCGTGCGGCCAATGCTGAACGGCCGTGTACGCTTCGCCGGCACGATGAGCGGGTATGGGCAGGTGATCTGGGTCGACCACGGCGAGGACGTGCTGACCGTCTACGCCCACCTCTCGGAGATCGCGGTGGAGGCGGGCCAGGAGGTCTCCCGCGGGACCGTCATCGGACGAACCGGCCAGTCAGGAAACACGTCCGGCCCTCACCTTCATCTGGAGGTCTGGCGCTGGGGACGCGAGGTGGACCCCGTCCAGATGCTGGGGGGTCCGCCGGGGGTCTGACGGGCGCCGGGAACCGGGAGCCCGTGGCAGAAACCCCGCTGCGTTGCCGGCGCCGGGTGTCACCACGGACGTCTACCCGTCGCGCAGGTCCCGGATGGCTTCCGCGAGCCTTGGGACGACCTCGAAAGCGTCTCCGACCACCCCGTAGTCGGCCACGCCGAAGATCGGGGCGTCGGCGTCCCGGTTGACCGCCACGATCACTCCGGAGGTGCGCATTCCGGCGAGGTGCTGGATCGCGCCGGAAATGGCGATGGCGAGGTACAGCTTCGGCGTAACCGTCTTGCCCGTCTGTCCAACCTGCTCGGCGTGCGGGCGCCACCCCGCGTCGACCACCGCGCGGGACGCACCCAGGGCGGCCGTCTCTCCCAGCGAGTCCCTGAGATCCTCCAGGAGGTGCCAGTTCTCGGGGCCCTTCATCCCCCTCCCTCCCGAGACGATGATCGCGGCTTCCGACACATCGATTGCGACGCCCTCGGACGCCGCAAACCCCTTCACCCGATAGCCCCCGGCAACGCCGTCCGAATCGGTCGCCAAGGTCTCGACCGCGGCATCCCGGGGCGACTCGTGCGGCGAGAAGATGTTCGGGCGTACCGAGAGCAGTGCGGGTGCGCCCTTCGCGCGCACACGCGCCAGCGCCTTCCCCGCAAAGACCGGACGCGTGGCCACGATGTCGCCGCCGTCGACCTCGACACCGGTCACGTCCGTGAGCAACGCGGTGCCGAGCTTCGCCGCGACCCGCGGTGCCAGGTCCCTGCCCGTCGCGGTGGCCGCGAAGACCACCGCCCGATAGCCCTCCGAACCAATGTGATCCGCCAGCACGGCCGCCCGCACGTCCACCTGGCCGGAGCCGGGCCGTGAGGATTCGAAGTCGATCACGCGGTCGGCACCGTACGCCCCGAGTTCCCCCGCGGAGGCACCGGCCGCCGCAACCGCCACCGAACCCCCGAGGCGGTCCGCAAGCGTACGCGCGACCGTGACCACCTCCCGCGAGACCCCCGCGAGACCCCCGCCCTTTGATTCCGCTACCGCAAGCACGTCAGCCATCAGATGACCCTGGCCTCCTCGCGCAACAGTCGCACCAGTTCCTCGACGGCACCCACGCCTTCGCCCACGATGCGTCCCTCCGGCCGCCCGGGCGGGTATTCCAGCCCCTCGACGACGAGCCCCGACTCCACCTCGGGAGCCGGCTTTTCCACCATGGGCTTGCGCTTCGCCATCATGATCCCTCGCAGGGACGCGTACCGGGGCTCGTACCGCCCCTTGGTCACCGTCGCGACCGCGGGCAGGTCCATCTCGACGACCTCCTGGCCACCCTCCACCGCCCTGCGGCAGGTCACCATCCCGTCACTCACGTCCATCGCAGTCACCGACGTCGCGCAGGGGCGCCCGAGCAGCTCGGCCACCATGGGACCGACCTGCTGCTGATCGTCGTCGACCGCCTTCACTCCGAAGAGGATGAGACCCGCGTCGCCGTCCTCCAGCTCTGACACGAGTACCCGCGCCGTGGCCAATCCGTCCATGGTGGGCTCGCCCTTGAGCAGCACGGCCTTGTGAGCCCCCAGCGCCAGGCCCGAGCGCAGCGACTCCCTGGCGGCTTCCGGGCCAAAAGTCAGCAGCGTCACCTCGCCGTCGCCGACCGCCTCCACGAGCTGCAGGGCGGCTTCTACCGCGAATTCGTCGTACGGGCTGAGCACGTATTTCACGCCGTCCCGCATCACCTCTTTCCCGTCATCCGCAATCCGGATGCGGGTCTCGGTGTCGGGTACCCGCTTCACGCACACGGTGATATTCACGCGATTCCTTCCCCCTGCATTCGACCGGGGCTAGAGAAAGGCGCCCGCGAGCGCGAAGCAGACGGTGGCCACGGCTCCCCCAGTGAGCGCGTAGGGCAGCTGGGTTCGTACGTGGTCCACATGGTCGGTGGCGGCCGCCATGGATGAAATGATGGTTGTGTCGCTGATCGGAGAGCAGTGGTCGCCGAAGATCCCGCCGGAGAGGGCGGCGGCCAGGAAGGGCGCCAGGTCGAGCCCGAGGGTGGCCGCGGCAGGAACGACGATGGGGATCATGATCGCGAACGTCCCCCAGCTCGATCCGATCGAGAATGCGATCACGGACGAAACCACGAAGACGAGGGGGAGAAAGACCCCTGGTGACAGCACTCCCTGAGCCACGCCGGCCACGTAGTCACCGGTTCCCAATTCCGTCGTCACCGCGCCCAGAGCCAGTGCAAGGAGCAGGATGAGGGCCAACGGCACCAGTCCCCCGGCGCCGCGCAGGGCGATGCGGACGAGTTCGTCGATCGTGAATGCTCTCTGCAGCAGCAGAAGGATCCAGGCCGTCGCCAGTCCGGCGAGCGAGGCCCAGAGGACGGAGGTCGAGCCGTCGCCGCTGACCAGGTTCCCGTCTCCCGTCACCCAGAGACCGAAGGGCATCATCGCCACCAGCACCACGATCGGGAGGATCATGTTGATCGGGCGCGCCGGGATCGGGGGTTCCGAATCCCCCCCGAGCACGCCCTCGTCCATCATTGGGGTCGCTCCCGGCCAGAGAACCTCACCCTTTGCGGCTCTCTGCTCGGCCTTCTTCATCGGACCCCAGTCCAGCCTGAAGAAGATGACGGCCAGTGCCAGCGCCACGGCGGCGAACGAGTAGAAGTTGAAGAGGATCGAGCGAAGGAATATGCCCAGCGCGTCTCCCTCCGGCACGCCTGCCTCGCTCAGGAGCCGCAGGTTGGTCGCACCCCAGGCGTTCAGGGGAATCAGGATGCAGATGGGGGCGCTGGTGGAATCGATCAGGTAGGCCAGCTTCTCACGCGAGTGGCGGTATCTGTCGAAGAGAGGGCGTGCGACCGAACCGGCGACCAGGACCGTGATGTTGCTCTCGATGAAGATGATCACCCCGATCACCCAGGCAAGCAGCTGTGCGCCGCGTCCGCCCGTGACCCACCTCCGGCGCTCCAGCCATGCAACGAAGCCCGCAACCCCCCCTGACGAACCCACCGTAGAGATAAGGGCGCCCATCACCAGGGTGAACATGATCACCTGTGCGTTGCCCGCGTCCCCGAGCACCCTCACCGTGGAGGCGACGGTCTCCATGAGCCCGGTACCGAAGTTCCAGCCACCAAGAATGGACCACCCCAGCCACAGTCCTCCGGCAAGCGACAGGTAGACCTGGCGGGTGGCGATGGCCAGCCCGATCGCCAGGAGCGGCGGCAGCACGGAAACCCACGTCGGATCGTTCATGCCAGTAAGCTACAACCTCGGCGCCTTCACCGCCGGGTGCCCCTTGACGAAGCACCGCAACGGCCAGTCGGCGGCCTCGGAAACCCCGATGCGGCCGGACGTACCCACCTCCGCTTCGTCGACAGGTGGCCCTGAGACAAGACGGATGGGTGGCCGGGCCAGGTCGTGATAGTTGTGACGCATGGTGATGCCGAGGGCCTGTGACAGCCGGCCGGGACCGTTGCACAGGTCGCTGTCGCGTCCACGCCGCTCCCGCATGACATCCATGCCCGCCCCGGGCTCGAGCGCCCGGATCAGGACGGCAGCCGGATCCCCTTCCTCGCCGGTAACCACGTTGATGCAATGATGGATGCCGTAGGAGATGTAGACGTACAGGGTTCCTCCCCGCGCGAACATCGCGTCGTTGCGCGGTGTGCGCCGCTTCAACGCGTGAGCGTGCGACGCCGGATCGTCCCGTCCCAGGTAGGCCTCCGTTTCCACGATCACCCCCCGGGTCTCCTGGCCGCCAACCGTCGAGACCAGCGTACACCCCAACAGGCGATGGGCCGCCACCGCCGCGCCGCCGTTCAGAAACGGCCAGCGTGAGAGGCCCGGTGGCGCCACCACGGCTTCAGGACTTGTCACCACCCCCACGTGTGCGGCGACCCGGCAGCAGAAAGCTCATGAGACCGGATCGCGCGGGCTTGCCGGAGTCGGGTGCGGAATCGGGTGCGGAATCGGGAGCGGCGTCCGCAGGCGCGGCGGAGACGGTCGCGGGGGCTTCGTAACCGGGAGCGGAGGGCTGGGCGGGTGTGTCCCGTTGCACCGGCGGCGTGGGCTTCGACGCCTGAGCGGACGGCGCGGAGGCACCCCCATCCGGCTTCGAACTCCGCGCCGGCGGCTTGGCCTGGGCTTTGCTTCTTCGCTCATAGTCGTTGGCCCATTGATCCAGGACGCTGGCCGCGCGCGCCCGGGAAAGCACTTGGCGGGCACGGTTCGGGTCATCGTGCAGGACCTTGAAGACCTCGGCTCCAAAGTGGTCCACGAGGCGCTCGGCCGTCTTGACCCCCACACCCTTGTAGCGGTTGGCCAGGTAGCTCTTGATCGACGCAACGGTCGTCGGCAACCCCAGTGCCTTCGCATCGTAGGAGGCAACAGCCTCCGTACGACGTTTCTCGACGAGGCGGATCGAATAGCTTCCGTCCCTGGAGCGCTTCAGCTCCAACACGCCCTCCACTTCGGCGTACTGGAGGAACTTGCTGAACTTGCCGAAGCCGTGGGCGCTCTCGTTGAAGTCCTTGTCGATGCTGAGCATCTTCCGCTTCGTGTCCGAGTCCCGCACGGGATTAAGGTCCTTCCCGCCCAACTCCCGTACGGCGCGGGTCAACAGATCGATGGCGGGCCCGGGGTCCCGCACCTGCCGCGTCTGCTGCCCGGGACGCGGTTCTCGCACAACCTGGGCTCGGTCGCCGTCGGCGGCGCTGTCGGCGCGACCGCCCTTCCCCGCCTTGGTCGCCTGAGACCGTCGAGGCTGAGGAGCCCGGCGGCCCCTCTTACGCTGTTCGTCGCCGTTCTGCCCCGCGTCCGCCCCCCGGCTCGGGGACGCCCGGACTCCGTCGGATTCCCCAGCGGGCGCGATCAGGTACTGTCCGTTCTCGGCCCGCTCGATCCCCAGGAGCCCCCTGCTGGCGGCATCCACCAGGAATCTCGAGAACTTCTTGTAGCCGAGGTTGCGTTCATCGAATGTGGGCGACAACTCCATGATCACCTGTTTTAGCCGGTCCGAACGCATGACGTCCCCCCGCGAGATCATGCGTGCGACCGCCGCCTCCACGCACTGCCACTCGTCGGGGGTCGCCGTGCCGTCTTCGGATGTCTTGCTGAGCCCCGTCAGCGCCGTGTAGGAGTAGTACTCGTCGCAGTTCTGGACGAGGATATCCGAGCTGGATTCCTGAATCCCGATCCCTACCACGTACTTCCCGTACTCCTTGAGCTTCAGGACCAGGCTCGAGAAGTCGGAATCGCCGGTGAGGAGGATGAACGTGCCGATCTCGGGACGGATGAAGACCAGCTCCATGCCGTCGATGGCCATGCGGATGTCGGTGGCATTCTTCTTCGAACTCCCGTAGGCGGGGGCGAAGATGAGGTCGATGGACGCTTCGGACAACGGGACGATGTACTGGGGATACCGGCGCCAGTCGGCATATGCCCTCTGAACCGTCACCTTCCCCTTGATGATGTCGGAGTTGAGAAGGTTCTTCAGTTCCTTGGCGAGGTCGCTGCGCATGCCCATCGTCACATTGTCGAAGTCGATGAGCAGGGCCGCGTTGGGGGCCTCCCGGGGAACTGGCCGGCCGGGATCGGCGTGCGGAGCCATCATGTAGGGATTTGCCATCCGTGTCAGTCGTCAAGCAGGTGTGCGTGTTTCCCCACCAGAGAGATCCAGGCGCCTCGACGAGACACGGCGGGCCAGCTCCTGGCGCCAGACCTTGCCGGATTCGGTAAGGGGAAGTTCCTCAATGAAGCTAACAAGATCGGGCACCTTGTATTCGGCCAGGGTCGCCGCGCTCCACTCCCGGACCTCCTTTTCGGTGACCACACCTCCCTCGACCCGGACGACACATGCACAGATCGCCTCGCCCAGAATCTCGTCCGACACTCCGACAACCACGGCTCTGTCAATGGCCGGATGGGCCATCAGCCGGTGTTCCACCTCGCGAGGATGCACGTTGACGCCACCTCGCATCACCACGTCCTCCCGTCGGCCCAGCAGGTGCAGGTAGCCTTCTTCGTCGACCATGCCGAGATCCCCGGTGCAGAGGAATCCGTCGGCATCCAGCGAAGCGGCGGTCTCACGCGGCTGCCGGTGGTATCCGCGCATCACTCCGGGGCCCCGCACCCTGATTTCGCCCACGCTTTCCGGCGGCAGCGCCGCACCGTCGTCATCCGTTACGCGGACGACCGTGTCACCGATGGGCCGGCCGACCGTGAAGAGTCGCTTGCCGGGAGGATCTTCCGGGCGGCCCACGGCCAGCGTGGACGCCGCTTCGGTCAGGGAGTAGGCGATGATGAGGGGCGCGCGGACGGAGGCCTCGATGCGACGGGCCAGCACGTCCCCGGCCGGAGCGCCCGACGCGAGGCAGAGCCGGATGGCGCGGGGAGCGGTCGCGCCCTGGTCGATCGCCCTCAAGATGGTCGCAAAGAGCGTGGGAACGCCGTAGAGGACCGTGGCTCCGTGGCGCTCGGCAAGTTCAAGGGTGCCGGCACCCTCGGAGTCGCCCTGAAGGACAAGGCTCGCACCGCCCACCGCCGTGCCCAGCAACCCCGGGCCCAGGCCGAAGACGTGGTGAAGCGCGCTGATACCCACCACCACATCGCCGGGCGCGATCCCCGCTGCGTCCGTTGTCGCGCTTGCGGCGTGAAGAAGGTTGCGGTGGCTGAGCTCCACGCCTTTGGGCTTCCCCATGGTTCCGGACGTATAGAGGATGACGAAGGGGTCGTCCGGACTCACCGGGGTCGCCGTGAATTCGCGGCCCCGGCCGGCGGACACGAGGTCTTCCCACTGGAAGATCCGGTCATCGTACCACAGGTCCTCTTCGCCGACGGTAACGAGGTGTTGCAGTTCGGGAAGCTCGACGAGAAAGTCCTCGAAGCATTGCAGATAGTCGATGCCGTAGGCGTCCTCGGCCGAAACCGCACAGACCGCGCCGGAGTGCCTGAGCATGTAGCGCAGTTCGAGACGAGTGGCGCGGGGATTCAACGGAACCACCACGGCGCCCAGCCTGGCGGCGGCGAAGACCGTGACGGCGAACTCGGGCCAGGCTGGCAGGACGACGGCGATCCTGTCGCCCGTCCCCACCCCGAGGTTGGCCAGGGAGGCGGCCAGCGCGTTGGCCTGGTCGTCCACCTCCCCATAGGAGAGGACGGCATCGTCCATCAGCAGGAACGGGGCCGCACGGTCGGCGCCGTGGGGCAGGATCGCAGAAATTACAGGGTCCGGCGAGCGCTCAGGGGGCGCCATGCGTCCTCCAGCCAGCATCCATACGCGGCAGGTTGCAAATGTTCACGGCCCGGGTTCCACCCGTCAAACCGGGACGCGGCCCCGTGGCTGTCTGTTTCACCGCGCCCACCCCTTCATGATCCGGACCAGTTCGGTCGTCGCGACCGGAATCGTCACCTCGTCCCCCGTCCCCGTCCGCCCCAACTCCTCCAGGCGCACCATGTGGACTACACCGCTCCGGGTCTTCTTGTCCCGCTCCATCAGCTCCGCAATGCGCCGGGGCCGGCGCAGCCCGGGATCGTCGTCGGGAAGGCCGAACGCCCGAACCAGGGCACGGATCTCGTCCGCCGTACCCGTCGCGGTCATCCCGAGGGCTTCGCCGATTCGGGCCTCCGCGATCATCCCGATCGCCACCGCATGACCGTGAGGAAGCGCGTACGCCGAGTCCAGCTCGAGGGCGTGACCCACGGTGTGACCGAGGTTAAGGATCTGGCGCCTTCCAGCCTCGAACTCGTCCCCCGAGACGACTTCAGCCTTGATCTCCACGGAGCGCACCACCGCACGCTTCACGGCCTCGGCGGCACCCCGCAACAGCGGCTGCGCCTCGCCGGCCAGCCAACCGGCGTACGGCGCGTCGAGGATGACGCCGTGCTTGACCGCTTCCGCGTATCCCTCCGCCCCGGTGCCCGCTGGGAGCGTGCTCAGGAATTCCGGATCGGCCAGAACCACCTCCGGGGCATGGAAGGCACCGACCAGATTCTTTCCGGACGGGTGATCGACGCCCGTCTTTCCCCCGACAGATGCGTCGATCATGGCCAGCGTCGTCGTCGGAACCTGAATGAAAGGGACTCCGCGCAGATAGGTCGCCGCCACGAAGCCCGCCACGTCGCCGACCACGCCGCCACCGAGAGACACCACGCAGGAGTCACGGCCCAACCCCGCGCCCAGCAGGGAATCCGTGAGGGCTGCCCACGTCTCGCGTGTCTTGCTGGCCTCTCCCGGCGGGAAGGAGATCCCCACCACATCGATTCCGCCGTTGCGGAGGGACGCGATCACTTCGGAACCCCACCGCGCCTCCACATTGTGGTCGGAGATCACCGCGCATCGCCGTGACGGCGCGGCCCCAATGACCGCCGGGGCGATGAATTCTCGCACCCCCGCCCCCACCTGAACCGAATAGCCTCCACCGGCGGAGCGGACGGGTACTTCGCTGTAGTGCTTCAGGGGCCACCCCTGTCAGTGAAACCGCACAGTTCGCGGGTTGCAGCAGTCCAAGCAGAAACCCCGCTGCATTCGACCGCCGATGTATCCGCGGACTGATTAGCATCATCGCGGTTGCCTGCCGGGTCAAGCCGTGCGGCGCCGATGAGGGAGCGGTCCCAGGGAACCCCGCGGACACGAATGGTGATAAATTGAATGCTGGGCCAACGCGCCCGTGACGAACCCGCCGAGAAGTGAGGAAGAGGAGATCTTGTTGCGGACAGCCTTGAACAAGGTCCGGGGACTGCGTATCCCGCGCCCGCTCTGGGTCGTACTGCTTTTCCTCTGCACCGCGGGTGTGGGACTAGCCGCCGGCGCCTGGCAGAACCTTTGCGTCGACTGCCCTTCCATCGCGCAGATCTACACCTACGAGCCGCAACAGACCAGCAAGATCTACGCGCGGGACTCGACCCTGGTTCGCGAGCTGGGCCTGGAACGGCGTACACCGGTTTCGCTGGCCAGCCTCCCTCCCCACGTTCACCAGGCCTTCATCGCGATCGAGGACAGACGTTTCTACTCGCACGGGGGTCTGGACTGGAAGGGCATTGCCAGGGCCGGTCTGGAGGTCGTCCGCACACAGTCCCTGTCGGGCGCGGGCGGAAGCACGATCACGCAGCAGCTGGCCCGCAACATGTTCACGGACAGGATCGGCTTCGAGAAGCGGGTCCTGCGGAAGATGAAGGAGTGGCAGGTCGCCCTCGCGCTCGAGGAGGCGTATTCGAAGGATCAGATCCTCGAGGCATACATGAACCAAATCGGGTATGCCCATGGTTGGTATGGACTTCAAACAGCTTCCAGAAACTATTTCGGCAAGAATGCGATAGACATGAATCCGGCCGAAGCAGCGCTCCTCGCCGCGATCGCGAACCGGCCCGAGCGGTACAGTCCGCTGAACAACCCGGAAGCCGCTCGAGGCCGGCGCAACCTCGTCCTCGATCTGATGGTCCGGGAGGAGTACCTCACGGAGGCCGAAGCCGAACGGTGGAAGGCGGAACCCGTCCCGCTGGAGCGCGCACGGAGCGTGCAGGTGCAGGCGCCGTACTTCGTCGAGTGGGTGCGGGGGATCCTCTACGACCGCTTCGGCGGCAAGCTCTACACGGCAGGTCTCAGGGTCTACACAACCCTTGATCTGGACATGCAGGCCGCTGCCCAGGCCGCCATGGAGAACGGGTGGCAACGAATCGAGAACTGGCCCGGGTTCTCTCACCCCACCTATCGCGAATTCGCTGCGGAGACGGATGGGGTCGACATCGACGACATCCCGTACGTACAGGGGATGTTCATCGCCGTCGACCCGCAAACGGGCAACGTGAGGGCCTTGATCGGCGGCCGGGACTTCGACCACTCCGAATTCAACCGGGCCACCCAGGCCCGGCGTCAAGCCGGATCCGCCTTCAAGCCGTTCGTGTACGCCGCGGCGCTCGAAAGCGGAATCCCGGCATCAGAGGTGGTTGTGGACGCTCCGGTCGTCCTCGACCAGGTCGACGGCACCACCTGGAAGCCCTCCAACTACGAGCCGGAGTTCCTGGGCCCGATCACCATGCGGGAAGGCCTCCGCAAGTCGATCAACATGGTCGCCATCAAGACGGGGATGCTTGTCGGGCTGGAGTCGGTGGCGCAGATGGCACGCCGGCTGGGGATTCGCACCGAGATCGAACGCTATCCGTCCAGCACCATCGGAGCAGCGGAAGTCATCCCGATGCAGCTTCTGGAAGCGTACTCGGCCTTTTCGACGCTGGGAACCAGGGTACGCCCCTTCCCCATCCTCAAGGTGGAGAGCGCCGACGGCGAAGTCCTCTGGGAGCCCAACCCCGAACGTACCCAGGTGCTGGATCCGCTGGTCGCGCGGCTGGCCGTTTCCATGCTGGAGGACGTTGCCTTTCAGGGCACTGGCCACACCGGAATCCACATCACCGCGGGACTGCCGCTGAACGTCCCCGCGGCCGGGAAGACGGGCACGACCAACGAAGGCCGGAACGTGTGGTTCATGGGCTTCACCCCCAATCTGGCCGCCGGCGTCTGGTTCGGGATGGACGAACCCGTGCCGATCGTTGAGCGGGCAACCGGCGGGGGTTTCGCGTCGCCGGTCTGGGGTGAGTTCGTGCGGCGCGTCTATTTCGCCGATCTGCCGACTGGAGAGTACGGAACCGACGACGGGGCCGGGGCAAGGCCCCTGCTGCCCGTGCCGGATCCCTGGCCGGTGCCGGCAGGACTGATCTCCCGCCGGGTCGACAGCAAGACCGGGAAGCTTGCGTCGAGATGGTGTCCGGCGGACGAAGCCTACGACGAACTCTACCTTCCCGGGACCGAACCCACGGAAGTCTGCGACCGCCAGGCGCGGTCCGGCATTCCGCGTCGCGACCCCTGATCCCCCTACCGCCCCGAGTCCATGACCGACGAATCTCCGAGCCGAATCTTCATCTTCGAAACCACTCACCACGCCATGTGGGCCGAAGACGTGGCGCGTGACCGGGCCATCCCGGTCGAATTGGTTCCCGCGCCCCCCGACGGCGGTGCGAAGTGCGGAGTCGCTCTGCAAACACCGACGCACCGTGCGGGCGAGCTGACCGAGGCCCTCGACTCGGAGAGAATCCTCTACCGGGTCCTGCAGGGCTGAGGAGCGACGCAGAGCACAGCGACCGGGCGGGATGCGGCGCCGGTCGCATGCAGCGGGGGCTTGTCAGTCCGCGGTTGTCAGTCCGCGGTCACCCGCTCGAGGATCAGCGGCAACGGATCGGATTCGACCGCGTCCGCCACGATGACCGCATCGGCCACCACGCGTGTCCCGATTGCGAGGTCGTCGACGTCGGCACCGTGAATCACGGCCAACACATCGCCCGGGGATACGGCGTCGCCCGTGCGCACTTCCAACTCGAAGCCGACTCGCGGATCGACATCCTGATCCTGACGGGTCCTCCCACCACCCATCGGGATGACACCATAGCCGAGGGCGCGGGGATTGATCCATGACACGATCCCTTCACGGCTCGCCGCGACAGCCCGGGTGAGGGGAGCGCGCGGCAGGCCGAAATCGGTGCGTGAGAGGTCCACGGAGCCACCCTGTGCCGCCACCATCCTCAGGAAGCGGTCAAGAGCACCTCCTCCGTCCAGCGCCTGGGCCGCCCGGCGCCGACCCTCGTCCAGGCTGTCGAACACCCTGCCGGAAAGCCCCATCTCGGCCACCAGTTCGACGCTGAGTTCGCGCAGATCGCCCGGTCCTCCGCCCGAGAGACACTCCACGGCTTCGCGCACTTCCAGCGCGTTTCCCACGGTCCTCCCAAGCGGACGGTCCATCGCCGAGAGAACCGCGGTCACCGCCAATCCGCGCGCGGTGCCGACATCGACCATGGCCCGGGCCAGCTCCCGCGACTCCTCGATGCGGGTAAGAAACGCACCCTGGCCCACCTTCACGTCCAGCACCAGCCCGTCGAGCCCCTCGGCCAGCTTCTTCGACATGATCGACGCCGTAATCAAGGGCAACGACGGCACCGTGGCGGTCACGTCCCGCAGCGCGTAGAGCCTCCGGTCCAGCGGCGCGATCTCATCCGTCTGGCCGATCATCGCACACCCGACGGATGCCAGCACCTTGTTGAACCGGTCGACGGGGATCCGGGTCCGCAGTCCCGGGATCGACTCGAGCTTGTCGAGGGTGCCTCCCGTGTGCCCCAGGCTCCGCCCCGACATCATCGGCACGATCATGCCAACCTCGGCCGCGAGGGGTGCGAGGACGATCGAAACCTTGTCCCCCACCCCACCCGTGGAGTGCTTGTCCACCCGTGGACCCTCCGTCACACCCCTGTCCAGCACACCACCCGAGTGGAGCATGACCTCCACCATGACATTCAGCTCCTCGACGCCGAGTCCGTTGAAGTACACCGCCATGAGGAAAGCGGCCATCTGATCGTCGCCGACGGCTCCCTCCAGATACGCGTTGAGCAGTCCCCGCATCTCGCCCGGCGTGAGGGCATTTCCGTCCCTCTTGTGTGCGATCACCTGCTGGGGGATCACACCGTGCCCCCTCACACCCCACCTCCCCGGCATCGGCGGGATCGGTCCTCGGAGCACTGTGTCACGGCCGCGGCTCCTCCCAACGCACCAGCACGGCATCGAATGTGAAGTCCGACGGGATCAGCCGGGCTGCACGGCGCGCCAGGGCGGGCTGGACGCGCCCGTCGGCCAGTGCGCGGCCAGTGCCGCGTGACGCACGCGGTCGAGTGACGGCAACTTCAACGGGCTCTCTCCGGGTTCACGAGATGGCGGCCACCCCCGTCTTGGTGTCCGGCTCCGGACGCACGGGAGGTTCCCAGTCGGCCATTCCCTTCAGGTACTGGTTCAGCCAGCGAACCTCCTCGATCAGGAGCGTCCGCCGGTGCCGGGGCTCCCGGATTCCGTGGCCCTCGCGCGGGAACAGGATGAAGCGGGCGTCAACGCCCAGGTGGCGCAGGCCCGCGAAGAAGTTCATCGACTGCTCCATGGTGTCGGTTCGATCCTCCGAGCCGTGGAAGAGGATGGTCGGGGTCGTCACTCTGTCGAGGTGACTGAAGGCCGAACGCTCCGCCCAGTACTCCCGGTTCGACCACGGGTCGCCGCCCAGATACCAGCGCACGACATCGAAGTTGAAGCCCGCGCCGAACTCGCTCCGCCAGTCCGCGACCATGGCCCCGAGGCTCGCTGCCTTGAACCGGTCCGTTCGAGTGATCGTCCAGCCGCCCAGGATACCTCCGTAGCTCCATCCCTTGACGGCCAGGGAATCGGGGTGGGCCACACCCCGGTCGATGATCGCGTCGACGCCGGTCATGAGATCCTGGTAGTCGCCTCCGCCGATGTCGTTCATGTTGCCGCGCAGCAGCGCGTCGCCGTACCCGGACGAGCCCCGGACATTGGGCTGCAGTATGGCGTAGCCCTGCGCGACCAGGAGTTGCGCGTCGGCGTCGAACCCGCGGGTGAAAACGCCCGCGGGCCCGCCGTGAATCTCGAGAACCGCGGCGCCGGGCGCGTTCCTGCCCGAGGGCTGGTACAGGAGTCCCTCGATCTCGAGTCCGTCGGAACTCGTCCAGCGCACGACTTCCGGCTCGGCCAGCTCCCTGCCCGCGAGTTCCGGATTCGCCTCCGTCAGCCGCACCCTGGAGCCGTCCCGCAGATCGTACAGCCAGAGATCGCCGGGATCGACGGGGCTTGCGTACTGGACCGCAGCCAGATTGTGGAGGGCGTCGAAGGAGGCACCGCCCAGCACGCCCGGCTCGTGGGTCAGCTGTTCCATTTCGTCGGAGCGGATGTCGATGCGGAAGAGATTCGCATCCGTACGGTCAAGGGCGACCATGTCGATGGAGCGCCCCCCGGGGTTCCACCGGTAGCTCCGCATGTCCAGGTCCGTGTCCGGAATCAGCTGCCGCGTCTCTCCGGTGGGGATATCGTGGTGATAGAGGTTGCCCTGGTCGAGCTCCCAGGTCTCGATATCCGGCGCCACGAAGGTGATCGCGCGGCCATCCGGAGACCAGGCCAGCTGCGACTCCGGCGCGTCGTTGTCGGTGATCTGCACCTCTTCGCCACTCGCGATCGTCAACAGCGCGATTTCGGACAGGTGCCCGGCGTTCCGACGATTCTCCCCCCGGTGCGCATAGGCCAGGAAGTTGCCGTCGGGCGATGGCGCGAAGTCCCCGATGCGGCGGGGTTCCGGGGTCAGCCGGGTCGCGTCGCGGGGAGCGTCGCCCAACTCCACCATCACCTGCCAGACCCCGTTCCAGGATCCCCGGGTCTGGCCGTTGGGCCCCTCGTCGATGAAGACGGCGTCGTCTCCGTTCTTCCGTTCCTTCTCCACGCCATCCGGCAGCGAGTCGCTGGCCAGAAAGAAGATCGACCCGCCGTCCCCCGACCAGCGGTAGGAGCCCACCGCCGTCGCATGCCGGGTGAGCTGCACGGCCTCGCCGCCGTCAACCGGGAGGACGAACAGCTGTCGCACCTTGTCGGAGTCGCCGGCCGGACGCGTGAACGACACCCACCTCCCGTCGGGAGACCATTCAGGGTTGTTGTCGTCGGCAGAGCCCGTGAAGGGCCGTGCATTCTGCCCATCGGCCCCAACGACCCATATCCGGCTCACTCGCTTGTTCTCGTCCCAGTCCAACTCGTTCCTGACGAAGAGGACGCGGGACCCATCCGGCGCGAGCCGGGGGCCCGAGACCCGCGCCATGTCGATCGCGTCGTCGAAGGAGAAAGTCTGCCCGCCGCTGTCCTGGGCGGCCAGCCGATCGGCACCGAGCCCGGCGAGAAGGGCTGTAATCGAAACGAGCGGGACGTACATGCGCATTGTTCGTGCTCCATCGAGAAAGCGAGTGTGACGGATTCTCAATAATAGACGTGAAGCACGTTGGCGGCATCCTGGGCGGCAATCGGCAGCGTGAACGCAGGCGGCGCCACACGGCCCAAGATGGGGGCCGGGGTCGGTGTGGGGACCGCCGGTCGCGGTCGCGCTACCTCGACGGGATAATGAGTTCCAGCAACTCCCCGGGCCCGACCGGAAGGGTCTCGGTGAGGAAGTCGGCCCCGGCCAGGAACTTGACCCTCAGTTGAATGTCCGGGAGATACCACGACGTCTTGAAGGTGGCCTCACCCTTGCCGGGAACGATACCCAGCCGCCGCGATGCGCCGCCGCGGGCGGTGTAGACGGTGGCCTGGCTGAAGTGGAGGTTTCGGACGAGGATCTCGATCTGTTCCTGCTGGCGCCGTGCATCCCCGTCCAGCGGGTTGTCCCTCGATCCGCCCGTGGCCACGCAGGCGGCAAGCACGGGAACAAGGAACGCGGCGACGACCGTCGCCCGCCGCCCGGGACGAAACAGGGTGTGCGACTTCCAGCTGAACATATTCCGCTCCCATCATGAAACGAGTATCGACCCCCGTTGTACCCGGCGCGACGCGCAAAGCTCCCCGACAGCCGCGGAGATGGCCGCTCAGCCGCGGAGATGGCCGCCCGTCATGGAGATCGCTTGACCCCCGACCCCGGGTATCGTATTCCATACACTCTCGTCGTTGCCCGCGCCCATGTCCAGGAGGCTCACCGTGAGACGCCCCGCCCTGCTCTGCACGCTTCTCCTGCTCGCCGCCCCTCCTCTCGCGGCGCAGAGCGGCCGCCTGACCGAGATGGACGTCTTCGAACTGGAGTACGTCAGCGACCCCAGGGTCTCCCCCGATGGTGACCGGGTGGTGTACGTCCGCCAGTTCGCGGACGTCATGACCGACATGAACTACTCGAACCTGTGGCTGGTGCGCGCCGACGGGAGCGGGCACCGGCCCCTCACGACGGGGAAGTTCACCGACAACAGCCCGCGCTGGTCCCCGGACGGATCCCGGATCGCCTACATGTCCAACCGTGACGGCATGCCCCAGATCTACATGCACTGGGTGGAATCGGGGCAGACCGCCGCCATCACGAACCTCACCGACCCGGCCACGAGCCTGTCCTGGTCGCCCGACGGGTCGCGGCTGGCGTTCTACAAGCTCGTTCCGGAAGCTCCGCTGACCATCGGCGAGTTGCCCGCACCCCCTGCCGGCGCCGAGTGGGCCGCCCCGGCCAAGTACACCGACAAGCTGGTGTTTCGCTTCGACGGGATCGGGGACATGCCGTCCGGATACTGGCACCTCTTCACCGTCCCCGCGGAAGGCGGCACTCCGCGTCAGCTGACGAGCGGGGAGAAGAGCTACACGGCCGGGTTCTTCGCCGCGCCCGGCGGTGGACCGGCGTGGACCCCGTCCTCGGATGCGATCCTGCTTTCGGCCAACCTGAGGGACGACTGGGAGCTGGATTGGCAGGATTCGGAGGTCTACGAGGTCTCGGTGGACGACGGGTCGGTGCGCACGCTTACGGACCGGCGCGGGCCGGACGCCTCTCCTACGCCTTCACCCGACGGCAGCCGGATCGCCTACCTGGGCTACGACGACCGCTATCAGGGCTACCAGTTGACTCGCCTGTACGTCATGGACCGCGACGGGTCGGGTTCGCGGGTGGTCAGCAGCTCACTGGACAGGTCCGTCTATCAGATCACGTGGGCCCCCGGTGGCGAAGGCATCTACGGCCTCTACGACGACGAGGGGAACACGAAGCTCGCGCTCTTCCAGCTGGACGGAACCCACAGGGTCCTCGCCGAAGACGGGGGCAGCGGGTTCATGGCCTACGGGGGCTTCGGCGTCTCGTACACGGTGTCCGCCGACGGCACCTTCGCCTACACCATCAGCCTGCCGGACCGTCCCGGGGACGTCGCGGTGGGCGCTGCCGGGAGCGCTCCGACGCTCGTCACCGGGGTCAACGACGACCTCTTTGCCGGGAAGACCCTGGGGACCGTGGAGGAGATCTGGTGGGAATCCTCGAAGGACGGTCGGCCGGTGCAGGGATGGATCATGAAGCCCCCGGACTTCGACCCCGACCGCAAATATCCCCTCGTCCTGGAGATCCACGGAGGCCCGTTCGCCAACTACGGGGACCGCTTCGACGTCGAGAAGCAGCTCCTGGCCTCCAACGGCTTCGTGGTCCTCTACGCGAATCCGCGGGGCAGCACCAGTTACGGCGAGGAGTTCGGCAACCTCATCCACCACGCCTACCCGGGAGACGATTTCCATGACCTCGACTCGGGTGTGGACGCCGTCATCGACCAGGGATACATCGACGAAGACAACCTCTTCGTGACCGGCGGCAGCGGCGGCGGCGTCCTTACCGCCTGGATGATCGGGAACACCGACCGCTTCAAGGCGGCCGTGTCCTTCTACCCCGTCATCAACTGGTACAGCTTCTCGCTGACCGCCGACATGTCTCCCGTGGCCGTCAAGTACTGGTTCCCGGGGTTGCCCTGGGACAACGTCGAACACTACGAGGAGCGGTCGCTGCTCTCGGTCGTGAAGAACGTGAAGACCCCCACCCTGATCATGACCGGTGAAGAGGACTGGCGGACCCCCATGTCCGAGTCCGAGCAATACTACAAGGCGCTCAAGCTCCTGGGCGTCGACGCGGTGCTGGTGAGGGTGCCGGGAGAGGCGCACGGCATCTGGGGACGGCCCTCCCACGGCATGGCCAAGGTCACCACCGTGAAGGGGTGGTTCGACAAGTACTCAACCGGGAGGCGACCGGTGTCGTGACCGGACCCTGACGCAACGTCAGGGTGCCGCCGTACGCGTCAGCGTAGCTCCATCGGCACGAAGTCCCGGCGGGGGTGGCCCCGGAACACCTGGCGCGGCCGTGCGATCTTCTGTTCGGGGTCGACGACCATCTCTTCCCACTGGGCCAGCCACCCCACCGTTCGCGGAATGGCGAAGAGCACGGGGAAGAGTTCGACCGGGAAGCCCATCGCCTGGTAGATCAGCCCCGAGTAGAAGTCCACGTTGGGGTAGAGGTTCCGCTTCACGAAGTACTCTTCCTGTAGCGCGATCTTCTCCAGCTCCAGGGCGATCTCCAGCAGTGGATTGCGTCCGGTGACCTCGAAGACCTCGTCGGCCGCCCGCTTGATGATCGTGGCCCGGGGATCATATGCCTTGTAGACCCTGTGGCCGAACCCCATCAACCGCCGTTCGCCGCGCCGCACGCTGTCCATGAATGCGGGGATGTTGTCGGTCGTGCCGATTTCGGTGAGCATCCGCAGAACCGCCTCATTGGCCCCCCCGTGCAGCGGACCGTAGAGCGCACCCATCGCGCCGGCCATCGCCGAGTAGGGATCCACCCGCGAGCTCCCGATCACCCGCATGGCCGTCGTCGAGCAATTCTGCTCGTGGTCGGCGTGGAGGACGAAAAGGACGTCCAGGGCACGGACCAGGGCGGGGTGCGGCTGGTACTCCCGTCCCCCGATGCGGAAGAGCATGTTCAAGAAGTTCGCGGTGTAGGAAAGTCCGTTCTCCGGATAGACATAGGGGAGGCCCTTATGATGCCGGAAGGCGAACGCCGCCAGCGTAGGCATCTTGGCCAGCAGACGGATGATCTGAATCCTCCGATTCTCCGGGTCGTCGACCTGCTTGGCCTCGGGGTAGAAGGTTGACAGCGCCGCCACCGTGGAGATCATCATCCCCATGGCGTGGGCGTCGTACCTGAAGCCCTGAAGGATGGTCAGCACGTTCTCGTGCACGTAGGTGTGGAAGGTCACGGCGTCAACGAAGTCGTCGAGTTCCTCCCGAGTCGGAAGTTCTCCGTTCAGGATCAGGTGGGCCACCTCGAGGAACGAGGCCTGTCCGGCAAGCTGCTCGATGGGGTACCCGCGGTACTCCAGGATGCCCTTGCCGCCCTTTACATCCGTAATCCGGCTGGTGGTAAACGCTGTGTTGGTGAAGGCGGGGTCGTAGGCCATCATCCCGAAGTCGGTGTCGTGCACCTTGATCCTGCGCAAATCCATGGCGCGGATCACGTTGCCATCCAGGACATCGACTTCGTATTCCCGCCCCGTGCGGTTGTCCGTGATGGTAAGGGTGTTTCTCGCTTCGCTGTCAGACATCTCTTCTCCGGGCCGGCCGGGGCCGGGTCAGGGGGGGTTGGTGGCGACTGTCCATCCAGGCAACCCGTGGGCGGAAACCCCCGGTACCTGCGCGGGGTTTAGGCACGGGCCGCTAGTAGTTTAGCACCGGAAACAAGCTCCCCAACAGGGGGAGTTCCACGGAGCCTCATGAGGCCCGGGTTGCTTCTACGAACCTATGGGCAGTACCGAGATCCGGGTTCTGTCCAGCACGCCAACAAAATGCTTGGTGTAGGCTCGAAGCTGCCCCAGCCCCGGGATCCAGTCCATCGAGTGGATCGACTCGAGGGGATACATCTGGAATTCCAGCATTCCTCCCAGCAGGCGGCCCTCGTCCACATAGACTGTCACCGGGCACTTGAAGGAAATCCAGTCCACGCCTATCAGACACGTCGAGACCGGAAAGTGGGAGTGACGGCGGAAGACCGCCGTCGGATCCGGAATGACCGCCTCGGCGATGTCCTTTGGGGAGATGTGCTCGACGACGTAGTATGTCCTCAGCCGCCGGCGGGCAAGCACCTGTTCGGAGCGGGGCCGCACCGTCAACCCTTCTAGCGCCACGGGGTCCGGCTGGAGCCGGATCTCGAGGCCGTTCCCCCGCGAGACGGTGACGTCTCCCTGGCTGGTGCTGTATCCCAGCTGTTCGATCACGATCTGCCAGGTTCCCGGGGGGAAGGCCGCGAAGTCGAACCGCCCATCCAGGTCGGATTGGGTATAGCGCTCAAGCTCGGGCACCTTGATCACGGCAGCGACGACGGGCTGTCCGGTCAGCGCATCCAGAACTCGACCGGTCAGCGTGAACGGCGGACCCAGGGAGTCGGCGGAAGGCGGAGCAACGCGTTCCTGGGCAGTCGCCGGGGTGGTGATGACACCCCCGCAGATCAGACCCAGACACAGGACGAAGGTCGCACCGGGCACACGAATCGAACCGGGGAAACCCACGTCCCCCCGCCGGCACTTCGCTTCGGTTTCCACCGTCGGAGACCCACCAGGGGCGGCCATGAACCTACGGCTTCCTAGGGCTCGATGCGCTCGAAGACCCCGCGGTTTCCGTCCTTGTCGAAGGCGATCACGTCGTAGGCCTGCGGGTACGGTCCCTCCATCCCGGGCGAGCCGATCGGCATTCCGGGCACGGCGATGCCTGCCAGATCGGGCGCCTCGTCCAGGAAGGCCAGGACGACGCGGGCGGGCACATGACCCTCGATGACGTAGTCGCCGACAATGGCCGTGTGACACGACGACAGGTCGAACGGCACTCCCGTCCGCTCCTTCACCGCAGCCATGTCCACCACATTCTCGACACTCACCTTGAAGCCCGCGGCCTGCATGTGGTCCACCCACTTGGCGCAGCAGCCGCAGGTAGGCGACTTGTAGACGTGGATGTCGGCTTCCTCCGGCGACTCCCCGGGGCGAAACGACATGACCAGCGCGACGCCTCCAAGCAGCAGGATCCCAGCGGCCAGTTTCTTCATGTTCATCGCAATCCCCTCCAGTTCGGACCCGGGGGTGGAAGGCCCACGCCCTGCACCCCGGCTGTTACGCCATGTACAAGATAGCCTGCTCCCGCGTCCGGCTGAAAGCGGGAGGCCTGCGCTCCGTCACAACCGGTCCCATCCCGGCATGTGCCGGTCCCACCGCCACTCGGCGGAGACGCAGCAGCAGCCCGGACACCCCCGTCCGGGTTCAGCCGGCACACCCCGCCGCCACCCCCCTTGCCATCCGGCTACCCCGGGATCGACAATCAGACCCCGGCACACAGTGCTTCCACATCCACTTGGCCCCACGAAATGAGGCTCGACGTTGCACACGAAACTCCGCTACGCCCCGGTCATCGCCCTCTCCCTGCTCTTCCCTGCCGGCGCGACCGCCCAGCAGGAGAACGCCTACGACTACTGGCAGTTCAACCGCGAAGTCATCAGCCGCGGAATGCAGGCTGTTTTCCTCTGCAACGGCCTCTTCACCTCCAACCGATCGCTGGAACAGGTCTTCGCGCAGGAGATCGCCTACATCCGTGAGCCGGCAGGATCGGCGGCGGGCGGCGATTACGAGGTCGACCGGGAACGCAAGGCGGTGGCGATCGGCGCCCCGGGCGCGGTTCCCACCATGAGGGCCGCCTTCCGCGAAGGCATCGGCTGCGTGATCATGGCGCCCGACCAGGACTTCGACGACATCGAGAGCCTCCCCGTCCTGGACATGCCCCCGCCCCCCGGCGACCCGGCCACGATCGCCTGGCCCGACGGCGACCTGGTCGAGGATTCCAACCTGTCCGCGGAGGTCGACGCGGCTGCCCTTCAGGCCGCCTCCGACTGGGCCTTCGACCGCGAGTCCCCGGAGCAGGTCACCCTGAGCCTCATGGTCGTCCACGGCGGCGACATCGTCCACGAGCGCTACGCCCCCGGCGTCGACGCCTCCACGCGCACCCGCACCTGGTCCACCGCCAAGAGCATCGCCGTAACCCTGATCGGGATCCTGGCCGACCAGGGCCGCATGGAGCTGGACGCCCCCCTCGGCTTCGACTGGCTGCCTCGGGCGGCATCCCCGCACGCGGATCCGCGCGCGCAAATCACGCTCCGCAATGTCCTCAACATGTCGAGCGGGCTCTACCCCATCGACAATCGCGGGCTCGAGTACGCAACGGGTTCGGGGCTTTCCTACTGGGCCGGCGCCAGCTCCGTTACGGGGGCGCGCCACCGGGCCCTGATCCGGGAGCCGGGAACCAGCTGGGACTACGAGAACTACGACACTCTGCTCGGCATCTACGCCCTGAAGCTCGCTCTGGGCGACGACTACCCGACATTCCCGCGCAAGGCGCTTCTCGACCGCATCGGGATGAGGAACACACTGCTCAGCGTGGACCGCTTCGGCGACTTCATTCTGAGCAGCCAGGTCTACACCAACGCGCGCGACCTGGCCCGCTTCGGCCTCCTCTACCTCAACGGCGGCGTCTGGAACGGGGAACGGATCATCTCCGAGGAGTGGATCGACTTCGTGCGTACCCCCGCCCCCGCAACCGCCGAGAGCGGGAACTTCTACGGGGGTCAGTGGTGGCTGGTGCCCGACAACCGCACGGACGTGCCCGGAGACGCCTACTCCACGGCCGGAAACCGGGGACAGTTCGTGGTGGTCGTCCCGACGCACGACCTGGTGATCGTCCGCCGCGGGCTGGACTACGGCCGCCAGGGATTCGACCGCTGGGACCTGACCCGGGAGGTGCTGAAGGCGGTGCGCCCGGTCGCCGACAGGGACTGACCCGGCCGGCGGCCCGTGGTGACATCCCGGCCGAGCGCCCCGGTGGCGCGGCGAGTTCCCAGGGGTGCACCGACTGGGTTGCAGAGTGCCGAGGGAGGGACTCGAACCCTCACGCCCGCAAGGGCAAAGGTTTTTGAGACCTTCGCGTCTACCGGTTCCGCCACCTCGGCTGCTGCAACCGGATGTGTCCGATCGCAATGCGCACTATTGTAGTCTCATCGCTCCCGGTATTGAAGCACGAAAGGCGCAGTGCGATCCGCCGGGGGATTGAGTTAGGGGCCCCCGCTCGCCATCCTTGAGGGTTGAGACCAGATCCCGCTGTGAGGAGGCGACCCCGCGTGCCAACCCGTCCGACCGATCCCTTTGGAGCTCTCGCGACCGTCGATCTCGCCGAGGGCCCCACCTCGTTCTACCGCCTCGGCCGCCTGGAGGAAACCGGCGTCGCGTCCATGGACCGCCTCCCCTTCTCCATTCGCGTGCTCCTCGAGAACGTGCTCCGCAACGCCGGTGACGGCTACGTCTCGCCCGAACACGTGGAGGCCGTGGCCGCCTGGAGCCCGTCCAACGCGGGCGCGGATTTCCCGTTCATGCCCACCCGGGTGGTCCTCCAGGACTTCACGGGCGTGCCAGCCATCGTGGACCTGGCCTCCATGCGCGACGGCATCCGTGAGATGGGCGGCGACCCCGCCCGGATCAACCCGCTCGTGCCCGCCGACCTCGTCATCGACCACTCCGTGCAGGTCGACTTCTTCGGCACCGGGTTCGCGTTCGAGAAGAACGTGGCGCGCGAATATGAACGCAACCGGGAACGCTACGCCCTGCTGCGCTGGGCCCAGGAGGCCTTCGAGAATTACAGCGTGGTGCCGCCGGGCACGGGCATCGTGCACCAGGTCAACCTGGAGTACCTGGCGTCGGTGATCCACCGTCGCGAGCACGACGGCACGTTCCTCGCCTACCCGGATACGGTCGTCGGGACCGACTCCCACACCACGATGGTCAACGGACTGGGCGTGGTGGGCTGGGGGGTCGGGGGGATCGAGGCGGAGGCCGTGCTTCTGGGGCAGCCCTACTACATGCTGCTGCCCGAGGTGGTGGGCGTGAAGCTCACCGGTGCGCTCCCCGAGGGGGCGACGGCGACCGACCTGGTGCTGCGCGTGACGGAGCTGCTGCGCGCGCACGGGGTCGTCGGCAGGTTCGTGGAGTACTACGGCGCCGGGCTGTCCGTGCTCACCCTTCCCGACAAGGCGACATTGGCCAACATGTCACCCGAATACGGGGCGACCGTGGGATTCTTCCCGGTTGACGCCGAGACGCTCACCTACCTGCGCGGCACGGGGCGTAGTCCCGAGATGGTCGAACGGGTTGAACGGGTCGCGCGCGAACAGGGACTGTTTCGCACGGATGAGACCCCCGACCCCGAGTACACCTCCACGCTGGAACTGGACCTCGCCTCCATCGAGCCCTGCGTTGCGGGGCCCCGGCGCCCGCAGGACCGGATCAACCTCACGAGTATCCGCCCGGCCTTCGGACGAGACCTCCCGGGGCTTGTCCCGGCGGGCTTCTCCCTGACGGGGACCGGTCACGACGACGACGGGGGCGGCACGGCGGTGGCAACGGGTCGACGCCGCACAGTCGAAATCGAGATGGACGGCCGCACGATGGAGGTCGGCGACGGCACCATCGTGGTGGCCGCGATCACGAGCTGCACGAACACGTCCAACCCTTCGGTGATGGTCGGCGCCGGTCTCATGGCGAAGAAGGCGCGCGCCCTCGGCATGGAGGTCATGCCCTGGGTCAAGACGAGCATGGCGCCCGGCTCGCAGGTGGTCACCGACTATCTCGAGGCCGCGGACCTGATGAAGTACCTGGACGAGCTGCGCTTCAACCTGGTGGGGTATGGCTGCACGACGTGCATCGGCAACAGCGGCCCCCTTCCCGGAGCGGTGGCCGAAGCGGTCTTGGAGCACGGCCTGGTGGTGGCATCGATCCTCTCCGGCAACCGCAACTACGAGGCCCGCATCCATACGCTCGTGCGCGCCAACTACCTGGCGTCGCCGATGCTGGTCGTGGCTTTCGCGCTGGCCGGGCGCATCGACATCGACCTGTACAACGAACCGCTGGGCAAGGCCGCCGATGGCCGCTCGGTCTTCCTGGCCGACCTCTGGCCCACCCCCCGGGAGATCCGCGACACGGTCGCCGCGTCGCTCAAGCCCGAGATGTACCGGAAACGCTACGCCGGTGTCTTCGACGGTGACGAGCACTGGCAGGCCCTCCCGCTCCCGGAAGAGGGAAACCTCTACGACTGGGACGCGGATTCCACCTACATACGCAATCCACCTTTCTTCCAGGGCATGAGCGCCGAGCCGCCTCCGCTCGAGGATGTGCATGGAGCGCACGCGTTGGCGCTGGTGGGACAGACCGTCACCACGGACCACATCTCCCCTGCCGGGGCGATCCCGCGGGACGAGCCCGCAGGGCGCTACCTGCAGGAGCGCGGCGTGGTTCCGATCCGTTTCAACACCTTCGGATCGCGGCGTGGCAACCACGAAGTCATGATGCGGGGGACCTTCGGCAACGTGCGGCTCAGGAACCTGATGCTCGACGAGAAGGAGGGCGGCTACACGGTTCACGTGCCGAGCGGCGAGATGACGACGATCTTCGAGGCCTCCGAGAGGTACCGCGCCGCCGGGACGCCCCTGGTCGTGATCGCGGGGCGGGAGTACGGCACGGGGAGTTCCCGCGACTGGGCCGCCAAGGGGACCATGCTGCTCGGCGTGAAGGCGGTAATCGCCGAGAGCTACGAACGGATCCACCGATCGAACCTGGTGGGGATGGGCGTGCTGCCGCTCCAGTTCCGGGAGGGCGAAGGCGCCGAACAGCTCGGCCTGACGGGGTTCGAGGTCTACGACGTGACCGGGATCGCGACCGGACCGGAGCCGGGCAGTGAGGTCGCCGTGAGCGCGATCCGCAAGGACGGGTCGACAGTCGCCTTCACGGCCACCGTGCGGCTGGATTCGGAGGTCGAGGTCGAGTACTACCGGAACGGCGGCATCCTGCACACCGTGCTCAGGAAGCTGGCGACCGGCGCCATGTAGGCGGGCTCGGGCGGCCCGCAACGCGGCGTGCCTGCTAGCGCCGCTCCTCGTCGCGGAGCGCCAACGGCGGGCCGAGCACCTCTCGCGCCACCACCAGCCTCCGTAGGCCGGACACCGACCTGAGCCCCAGCCCTTCGCCCCGGCCCACGCCTGGAATGACCGGCTGCTCCGGCCCGGCTCCACGCGCCGCGGCACCCTCCGCCGCGCGCCTTGCGACGACCGGCACCCGGACCTCATCGATCCGGCGATCCGGCACCGATCGGCGCGGCGCGGACGGCCTGGCTTCACGGGAATGCACCTTGATCTCGCGCGGCGCCCGGTCGCGGTACTCCTGCACCCGCGCCGCCCTGCCCGGAGGCAACGCAGGCTCAACCGTCCGGCGCGGCGCCGGGGCCGACTCCACCGCCCGCGGCGACGGCCGCACCGGCGGCTCGATCCCACGAGTCGGCGGGGGCCACACCGGCGGCTCGGCCTCACGAGTCGGGGAGGGCCACACCGGCGGCTCGGCCTCACGAGGCGGCGGCCACACCGGCGGCTCGAGTTCCGCGACCGGCACGGGCCGCTCCGGGACCGGAGCGGCGCGCGCCGGGGTTGGCTTCACCGCCTGGTCGTCGTCCATCGGCAGCCATTCGAGCTCCTCCATCACGCTGGCGAAGGGATCCACGCGCGCCGGCCGAGAACCGTCCTCCGCCTCGCTGGCGGCCCGTTTCCTCGCCAGCTTCCCCAGAATCTCCATCAGCGCGACGATGAGCGCGATGATGGCCAGGAGCCTGATGTCCACGATTCGGTCCTCGGCTGCTAGGACGGTTGCGGCTCGTCCGCGTCACCCTCCGCGATCGCTCTCCGCATGTGGGTGTCCGACTCGATGTTGCGGTACCTCGCGTAGTCCATGATGCCCATGTTGCCGCTCCGGAAAGCGTCGGCCATTGCCAGTGGGATCTTGGCTTCCGCCGAGATCACTTCGGCGCGCATCTCCTCGACCCGTGCCTTCATCTCCTGCTCGCGAGCCATCGCCATGGCGCGGCGCTCTTCGGCCCGGGCCTGCGCGACGCGCTTGTCGGCCTCGGCCTGGTCGGTCTGCAGCTCGGCCCCGATGTTCTTGCCGACATCCACATCGGCGATGTCGATCGAGAGGATCTCGAAGGCGGTCCCCGAATCGAGTCCCTTCTGCAGGACCGTCTTCGAGATCGCGTCCGGGTTCTCCAGCACGGCCTTGTGCGTGTCGGCCGAGCCGATCGTCGAGACGATCCCCTCGCCCACCCGCGCCAGGATCGTTTCCTCCCCGGCACCACCGACGAGGCGATTGATATTCGCCCGGACCGTGACCCGCGCAATGGCGATCAACTGGATCCCGTTCCTGGCCATCGCCGCGACCCGCGGGGTCTGGATCACCTTCGGATTCACCGAGACCTGCACCGCCTCGAAGACGTCACGGCCGGCGAGATCGATGGCCGCCGCCTGCTGGAACGGGAGCTCGATGCTGGCCTTGTCGGCGCTGATCAGAGCGCGCACGACGCGGTCCACGTTGCCCCCCGCGAGGTAGTGGGCTTCCAGATACTCAACGTTGAGCGGCAATCCGGCCTTGGTGGCCGCGATCAGCGGGCGCACGACCGCCGGAGGACTCACCTTGCGGAGACGCATCCCGACCAGGCTGCCCAAACCGAGCCTGACGCCGGAAAAAATTGCCTCGATCCAGAGACGGACCGGCACCGCCCAGAGCAGGATCATGAGGGCGATGAGTCCCACGAACAGCAGGATCAAGGGTGTGATCAACGGGTCCATTTGAGTCTTCTTCCTCTAGTATGAATTGACCGCACGCACGATGTGCCGATATCCCTCGGCACTTGTGATGCGGATCTTCGTTCCCTGCTCGATCCATTCGCTCTCGGACACCACATCCATTCGCTCGTCGGCAAAAAGACCCACCCCGGCCGGGCGCAAATCGGTGATCGCCACGCCTTCGGACCCCTCGAGATCCAAGCGGACATCGGCCGAGGTGTAGCCCTCGTCGCGGTCGGTGGATTCGGGGAGGAGCACCCCGCTGCGCCTGAGCCGCCGGCTCCTGGGCAGATAGCGCAGGAGCCCCCACGCGGTGATGGCCACCAGAAGCATGGTGGTCGTCAGCACGGTTGCCGCCTGGGCGAAGTCCGCGCTGGTGGGCAGCTGCCCGACCTGGGCCATGAAAAGACCACCGATCAGCGCCACGATTCCGGTGATCCCGAAAACGCCGAATCCCGGGATCACGAGCACTTCGACCCCCACCAGCACGGCGCCGATCGCGACCAGAATTATGTCCTCGGCACCCGCAAGCCCCACCAGCAGGTGGGCCCCGAAGAAGAGGGCCAGCGAGAGGAGTCCGGCGATGCCGGCCCACCCGAAGCCCGCCGTCTTGATTTCGATCATCAGTCCGAGGAAGCCGAGGGAGAGAAGGAAGGGCACGATCACGGGGTTCGTGAAGAAGCGCACGATCCGTTCCGCCCAGTTGACGGTCGCCTCGGTGACCTCCGTCCCCGCCAGCCCCAGCGCGACCGCGACGCCGTCCCAGTCGTCCACGGCTTCGGCATACCCCAGCGCGACCGCCTCCTGCGTCGTCAGGGTGAGGAGCTTCCCCTCCTCCACGACGCCTTCGATCGCCAGCTGTTCGTCCACCATCGCCTCGGCGACCGCCGGATCACGACCCCTCAGTTCGGCCAGCGACCGCATCTGGGCCCGCATCGCCGACACGATCTTCTCGGACCCCTTGGTACCGCTGCCGTCAACCGGCGTGGCGGCACCCATGACGGCGCCGTTTCTCATGAAGACACGTTCGGTCGCCAACGCGATCATCGCTCCCGCGGAGTATGCGTGCATGTTCACGTACGCGTAGACGGGGACTTGGGAGCGGCTGATGGCGTTCGTGATCCGTGCCGCGGCATCCACCCTGCCTCCGGGCGTCTCGATCTCGAGAACCACGGCGCCGGCCCCGGACGCTTCGGCCTCTTCGATCACCCGTTCGATGAAGGGCGCGAGTCCCATCTCGACGACGCCCGTCACCGGGACGCGAACAACGCGGTCCTGCGCCGCGCCCGGCACCGCCAGGACGGACAGGGGCAAGGACACGACGGCGCAGGCGCGCATGTACTTCCGAGACCGTGAACTGTTCCTGACCATTGCGCTCATTCCTCCGCAGCCGGTTTGACCGGTCTTCCCGGCAACTCTCGGTTCCAATACGTGACGCGGATGCGGAACAATCTACTCGGGTGAGACGCGTGCCGCCCCGTAACGGATCCCCGTACGTCGCTCGCCGGCTTCACGGAATGCTCACGCCCAGCAGGTGGCACGCGTAGTAGCCCCGTTGAATGGCGCGCACATAGTCACCGGTCTCGATCGCGGTTCTGGCCCAGGCGGTGAGCCGGAGCGCACGCGCGCGGGTACGGGGATCCGCGGCGGGTCCGGCGGATGAGTGCGCAGCTGCAAGAGCCCCCTCGGCCGATTCGACAACCGTGAGGGCCACAGCTCTCGGCGAGATCTCGCGAAGGGCGTCGGCCGCACGCAAGGCCTCCAGTGCCGATCCGGTCGAGAGCGGCACGTCGTTGGGCCGCTCGGCTGTGTCCACAAGGTGCCGGGCCTCACTCAGCGCATGCGTCAGGCGAGGAGGGAGAGGCCCCGAGATCAGCTGGATCTCGGCGAGTGCGGCGCGCATCGACTCCACGGCGGACCGAACCGCCGCCGGGTCGAATTCGAGCGCCCGGAAGTCGCCCGACCGATAGATCTCCTCCCGGATGCGTCTGCCCCGGGCAGTTCCGTGACTCCAGGAGGCCTCCCATCGCGCCAGGACCGCGTCGCGGGCTTCCTCGGAAGCGGGCGCTCCCACATCGGCGAGGCGCGGGACCCCGGTCCCCTCGCTCCCGTGATCACGGGGAGCGAGAACATCTGCAAGCCGGGGCAAGGAGCCCGACAGGTCCAGGGCGGGGCGCGTGGCGGGCGCAATCACCCGGGAATCGACCTGGGTGAGGGTCTCCTGACAGCCCGGCAGGGACAGGAGGGTGATTGCGGCCCCGGCGAGCACGGGAACGAAGCGGTGATGACGGGGATCGTCCATGGATGAAATATAACCCGTGCGGGCGCCGCCACCCGGCCCCGGCATCCTCTGCACGGGCCGGGCGACGGGGTGAACGCCGTGTTATCTTTGCTCCGTCACCCACATTCCCTACAGGATGAATCCCATGTCCGAGAAGGTTCTGGTTCGCTACGCCGACGCGGGCGGCGGGGTCGCCGTGATCACGCTGGACGACCCGCCCGCAAATACATACACCCACGAGATGATGCGTCAGCTGGACGACGCAATCCTGAAGGCCCGCTTTGCGGACGACGTTCACGTCATCGTCGTCACCGGGAACGGTGAGAAGTTCTTCTCCGCCGGGGCCAACATCGGCATGCTCGCCACGGTCACCACCGGCTTCAAGTACAGCTTCTGCCTCCACGCCAACGAGACGCTGAACCGTCTGGAACACACGCCCAAGCTCACCATCGCGGCCTTGAACGGGCACACCGTGGGCGGGGGCCTGGAGATCGCCATGGCCGCCGACATGCGGATCGCCCGCGCGGGGCGCAGCATGGTCGGTCTCCCCGAGGTCAACCTGGGCGTGCTGCCCGGCACCGGCGGAACCCAGCGCCTGACCCGCCTCGTCGGCAAGGCCTCCGCGATCGAACTCATGACGACCGGCCAGACCTTCGGCTTTGACCGCGCCCTCGAGTTCGGCATCGTCAACCAGGTGTGGGAAGCCGACACCGTGGCCGCGTTCTTCGACCGGATCGTCGAGTACGCCCGCGGTTTCTGTCCTCCGAACCGGGCCTCGAAGGCGGTGGGGTTGATCAAGCGTTCCGTCCAGACCGGCGGCGAGATCCCCTTCGAGGCCGCGCTGGCGCTGGAGCGCGAACTGCAGCAGCAGCTCTTCGCCAGCGACGACGCGCGCGAGGGGCTGGCCGCCTACGTCGAGAAGCGGAAACCCGCCTTCAAGGGCAGCTGAAGGCCCATGGCATCAGGTCAGGGGGCCGACACGCCGCGCACCCGGCTCTGGATCGGGAACGAGTGGACCGACGCCTGCGCCGGCAACACTTTCGAGACGCTCAACCCGGCGACCGGAGAGGTCATCGCCGACGTGGCCGAGGCACACGCGGAGGACATCGATGCCGCGGTTTCCGCAGCGCGCAGCGCCTTCGCCGACACCCGCTGGCGGCGCATGAATCCCCACAAACGCTCGCGTCTGCTGTGGCGGCTGGCCGACCTCGTCGACCGGAACGCCGACGAACTGGGCCTCCTGGAGACGCGCGACAACGGCAAGCCGTACTTCGAGGCCCGCAGGATCGACGTCCCGAGCGTGGCGCAAACGCTCCGCTACTACGCGGGGCTGGCCGACAAGGTGCAGGGCGATACGGTGCCCGTGCCCGGCCCCTTCCTCAACTACACCCTGCGCGAACCGGTGGGCGTGGTGGGCGCGATCATCCCGTGGAACTTCCCGCTTTCGATGGCGGCGTGGAAGGTCGCGCCGGCACTCGCCTGCGGGAACACGGTCGTCCTCAAGCCCGCCGAGGAGACGCCCCTGACGGCCCTGCGCTTCGGGGAGCTGGCCGCCGAAGCCGGCTTCCCGCCGGGCGTCCTCAACGTGGTCCCCGGGTTCGGGGAGACCGCCGGGGCGGCTCTCGTGCGGCACCCGGGAGTGAACGCGATCTCCTTCACCGGTTCGACCGAGGTCGGCAAGACCATCATGCGGGAGTCGGCGGAGACCCTCAAGAAGGTCTCGCTGGAACTGGGCGGCAAGTCCCCGAACATCGTCTTCGCCGACGCGGATCTGGGCCAGGCCGTGAAGGGCGCGTCTACGGGCATCTTCTACGGCAAGGGCGAGGTGTGCGCGGCAGGGAGCCGCATCCTGGTGGAGGCCGCGGTGCACGACCGTTTCGTGGAAGCGCTGGCGGCACGTGCGGACAAGGCCACCGTGGGCGACCCCATGGCCCCCGCCACGCGTCTGGGCGCGATCGTGAGCGAGGCCCAGCTGGACCGCGTGATGGGGTACATCGAGGCCGGAAAGCGCGATGGCGCCACCCTGGTGGCCGGCGGCGACCGGGTGTCGGTGAACGGTCGCGGCAACTTCGTGAACGCCACCGTCTTCCGCGATGTGGATCCGGCCATGGCCATTGCCCGGGAAGAGATCTTCGGCCCGGTGGCTGCCGTGATCCCCTTCGAGGACGTGGACGACGCGATCGCCAAGGCCAACGATTCGCTGTACGGGCTCGCGGCCGGAGTGTGGACGCGCGACATCGGCAGGGCCCACCGCATGGCCGCCGAGATCGACGCGGGGACGGTCTGGGTCAACACCTACAACCAGTATTCGCCCGCGTCTCCCTTCGGGGGCTACAAGGAGAGCGGCTTCGGCAGGGATCTGGGCTTTCAGTCCGCACTCGAGAAGTACACCCACCTGAAGAGCGTCTGGGTGGCCCTGGACGGATGAGGAACCAGCGCCATGCGTGAAGCGTGGATCATCGACGCGGTTCGCACCCCGATCGGACGGCACGGAGGCGCGCTGGCGCCGGTCCGACCCGACGACTTGGCGGCGGTGACGATTCAGTCCCTGCTGGAGCGCACCCCCTTCCCCGCCGAGCGTCTGGACGACGTGATCTTCGGGTGCACCAACCAGGCGGGCGAGGACAACCGCAACGTGGCCCGCATGGCCCTGCTCCGCGCCGGGGTGCCCGTCGAGGTGCCCGGCCAGACGGTGAATCGCCTGTGCGGCTCGGGTCTGCAGGCGGTGGCCGGCGCCTTCCACGCCATCCGCGCAGGCGAGGGGGACGCGTTCATCGCCGGCGGCGTCGAGTCGATGAGCCGCGCCCCCTTCGTCATGCTGAAGCCCGAGCACGGCTATGCCCGCGGGGCTCCCGATGTCGCGGACACGGTGCTGGGCTGGCGATTCGCGAACCCGTCGCTTCCGGACGAGTGGACGATCGGCCTGGGACAGACCGCCGAGGTGGTCGCGAGGGAATTCGGGGTGACGCGCGAAGAGCAGGACGCCTTCGCGGCAGTGAGCCAGAACAAGGCCGCAGCCGCCGTGGAGGCCGGGCGGTTCGACGCGGAGATCGCGCCCGTGAGCGTGCCGCGACGTCGCGGCGAGCCGGTGGTGGTCGCGCGTGACGAGCACCCCCGGCCGGGCACGACGGCGGAGGCCCTGGCCCGGCTCCGTCCCGTGTTCGACCGGGATGGCACGGTGACCGCGGGGAACTCGTCGGGGATCAACGACGGAGCCGCCGCCCTGCTCGTGGTGGAGGCCGGGACCGCGCGCGGCCACGGTCTCGAGCCGATGGCGGTGATTCGCAGCGCGGCAGTGGCGGGAGTGGAGCCCCACCGCATGGGGATCGGGCCCGTGCCGGCCACCGAGCGCTGCCTGAGGCGGGCGGGATCGACGGCGGCGGATCTGGACCTGATCGAGCTGAACGAAGCCTTCGCGGCCCAGGCGATCCCCTGCATCCGCAAACTGGAGCTGGACCCGGGCGCGGTCAACGTGAATGGCGGCGCCATCGCCCTGGGCCACCCGGTCGGGTGTTCGGGCGCGCGCATCCTGACGACGCTGGTGCACGAGATGGTCCGCCGGGACGCCGCACTGGGACTCGCCACGATGTGCATAGGGGTCGGCCAGGGGATCGCGGCCATGGTGGAGAGGGGCTGAGGTCGTGGGCGGGAGCCTGGAGATGGCGGATCACGGGTTTCGCAAGGTGGCGGTCATCGGCGCCGGGACCATGGGCCACGGGATCGCGCAGGTGGCGGCTATGGCGGGCCACGAAGCCGTGCTGTGCGATGTGGACGCCGGACAGCTCGAACGGGGCCTTGCGCAGATCGAAGCCAATCTGGACAAGGGTGTGCGACTGGGCAAGGTGGAGGCCGGCCGCCGCGACGAAGCGGCCCGGCGCCTCTCGGGGACCGCCAGGCTGGATGAGGCGGTCGCCGGCGCGGAGCTGGTGATCGAGGCCGTGCCCGAGGTGATGGCGCTCAAGAGGAGGATCTTCCGCGAGGTGGCGGGGGCCGTGCCCGGGAACGTGGTCCTCGCCACGAACACCTCGTCGCTGTCCGTGAACGAAATGGGAGCCGGGCTGCGCGCGCCCGAACGCTTCCTGGGCCTCCACTTCTTCAATCCGGTGCACATCATGGCCCTGGTGGAGGTGGTGACGGGCGCGCGCACCGCCCCCGCGGTCCTCGACCGCTGCCTCGCCTTCGTGCGCGGCCTGGGCAAGGAGCCCATCGTGGTGACGGACTCCCCCGGATTCGCGTCGTCCCGGCTGGGCATCGTCCTCGGCCTCGAAGCCATGCGCATGGTGGAGGCCGGGGTGGCTTCGCCCGGCGACATCGACAAGGCGATGGTGCTCGGCTACCGGCACCCCATGGGGCCCCTTCGCCTGACCGACCTGGTGGGGCTGGACGTGCGGCTGGGGATCGCGCGCTACCTGCACGAGACGCTCGGGTCGGAAGCGTTCCGCCCGCCCGCCATCCTGGAGCGGATGGTGGCCGAGGGGCGGCTGGGCAGAAAATCGGGCCGGGGGTTCTACGACTGGGGGGACGGATCGTGAAGAACAAGACGATATCACGTTCGATCGACATTCCGTCTTGCGTCGGGAGCAACGAACCGTGAACCGCAAGACGGTATTGCTCTCCATCCGGGACGGGATCGCCGAGGTCGCGATCGACCGGCCGGAAAAGCTGAATGCGCTCAACGCGACCGTGCGGAGCGAACTCACCGATGCGTTCGACCACCTCGTGGACCTCGAAGAGGTGAAGGTCGTGATCCTCCACGGGACGGGAGACAAGGCGTTCGTGGCCGGTGCCGACGTGAGCGAATTCGACGCCCGAACGCCCGCGGAGCAGCGCGCCGTGTACCGGGAGCGCCGGGTTTACGACGCCCTGGCGGCCTTCCCGAAGCCGGTGATCTGCGCGATCCACGGTTTCTGCATAGGTGGCGGCAACGAACTGGCCCTCGCGTGCGACATCCGGGTCGCCGACTCGACCGCCCGCTTCGGCCAGTTCGAGATCCGCCTGGGACTGATTCCGGGCGCCGGCGGAACCCAGCGGCTGACTCGCCTCGCCGGCCCGGGGCAGGCGCTCAGGATCGGGCTGGGCGGTGACCTGATCGACGCCGCCGAAGCGCACCGGATCGGGCTGGTGGAGGTCCTTGCTGCCGAGGGGCAGCACCTGGTCAGGGCCAGGGAGTTGGCCGGGCGCATGACGCGCTGGAGCGGGCTCACCCTCCAGCTCGTCAAGAAGGCGGTGCGGGCGGCGAGCGAGAACCACCTGGCCGACGGTCTCGCCGTGGAGAAGGAACTGTTTCTGGAAGCGTTCGCCTCGGAGGACGGGCGCGAGGGGGTCAAGGCGTTCGTGGAGAAGAGGCGGCCGCGTTTTCGCGGGCGGTGAAGGAGGGGGGCTCTCGCACCCACGCACCTCCCGCCGTACAATCGTAGCCGTCGGCCGCGCTGCTACCCCAACCCAGGACAAACACCCACCATGCCCTTTCGAAGCTGGTGCCGTACCGCGTGGATCTACCACCTCCTCTTCGCCGCCGCCGTGACCTGGCCCGGCCAGACCCTGGTCAACACCCCCGATCCGTTCATACTCGGCCTCCCCCGCCAGATGGCGTGGTGCGCGGCATGGATCCTGGGCAGCCTGGTCGTCCTATGGCGTCTGGAAGCGGCTCACTTGCGTCACGCAGGGTCCGGCGACACCCAGGGTGACGCATGATGGAAAAACACACGCTGATCACCACCATCATCTTCACCTACCTGGCGGTTACTCTCGGTGTCGGACTGGCCGCCGGCCGGCGCGCGTCCCGAAGCGTCCAGGGCTACGTCGCCGGCGACCGGGACTTCGGGCTGCTGGTCATGTACTTCATCACCGGCGCTACCGTCTTTTCCGCCTTCGCCTTCCTCGGCGGTCCCGGGTGGGCCTATTCACGGGGGGCCGCGGCCTTCTACATCCTCACCTACGGGGTGCTGGGCATGGCCCCCTGGTACGCAATGGGCCCGAAGGCGGCCGCCCTGGGACGGCGCTTCGGATTCGTGACCCAGGCACAGCTTCTGGTCGGGCGTTTCCCGTCCCGGGGGCTGTCCGCGCTCATGGCCGTGCTGACATTGGCCGCCTTCATCCCCTACGTGACCATCCAGATGCGCGGGGCCGGGATCGTGATCGAAGCCGTTACCGACGGGCGAATCCCGCTGGCCGTGGGGGCGGCGGTGGCCTACGGGATCGTCCTCGTGTACGTGCTGACCAGCGGTGTGTCCGCAGTGGGGTGGACCAACACCTTCCAGGGCGTCTTCATGGTCTCGATCGCGTGGGCGCTCGGACTCTACCTGCCCATGCACCTCTACGGGGGCGTAGGGCCGATGTTCGAGGAGATTCTGGCGAACCGCCCGGAACTCCTCTCGCTGCCCGGCCTCGACGGAAGCGGCGCCCCCTGGGGTTGGGGCCCGTATTCAACCGCGATTCTGGCAAGCGCCATTGGACTGACGATGTGGCCGCACCTCTTCATGAAGGCGTACACGGCCCGCAACGACACCACCATTCGGCGTACCGTGATCCTCTTCCCCACCTTTCAGCTCTTCCTGATCCCGGTCTTCCTGATCGGTTTCGCCGGGGTGCTCTTCCCCGATTCGCCGGACCAGCCGGACTTCATTCTCCCCTTCCTGATCCTCCGCTCGGATTTGCCCGCCCTGGTCGTGGGCCTTTTCTGCGCGGGAGCGCTCTCCGCGTCGATGTCCACCGGGGATGCGCTGCTCCATGGCGCCGCCTCGGTCGCGGTGCAGGACGGAGTGCAGCCGTTCAGGCCGCTGTCGGACCGCGGCCAGAGGATGCTGATGCGCGTCCTGGTCGTGGCGGTGGGGGCGTTCGCCTACCTCTTCGCCCTCAACGAAGAGTTCTCGCTGGTCGACCTGCTGCTGGCGTCCTACGGAATCATCTGTCAGTTCATGCCCGCGATGCTCTCCGCCATGTACTGGAGGCGGGCAACGACCGCGGGGGTCGTCTCCGGTCTGCTGGCGGGTTCCGCGGTCTCGGTCTTCCTCTTCCTGTACCCGGAACTCAAGCCGTTCGGCCTGCACGAGGGGATTCTGGGGCTGATCGTGCACGTCCCGGTGCTGATCGGCGTGAGTCTCGCCGGAAAGCCACAGGCCGAAGAGCACGTTGCCGGATACGTCGATGTCTGACGCGAGCGGGAGTCCGGACGCGCTCCGGCTGGAGCGGCTCCGCGACGAGATTCTGGATTGTGACCGGGAGCTCGTCCGGATCCTCGGCCGGCGCAGGGATCTGGTGCACGAGATCGGGCGCCTGAAGGAGGCGCTGGGCTTCCCGGTGACCGACCCGCAGCGTGAGGCGGCGGTGGTCCGGAGAGCAGCCGAACTGGCGCGGGCGTCGGGGCTGGACGAGGAACTGGTGCGCGACCTGATCTGGAAGATCATGGCTTCTTCGCGGGATCAGCAGTACACACCGCCGAGGAAGCTGGACGGGAACCCCGAGGAGGAGTAGAGAGGTCGGGCCTGACTGAGGAGGGAGAGGCCGGGGCCGGACCCCCGAACCTTGCTACAATAAAGAAGCCCCCGGCGGGCAGCACACCACCCGCTCGGGGGCTTCGTCTCGCTGGCGAGTCGGAAAGCTCCGTTTCGATGCCGCCATGTGCTGCGGCCGGTTTTCCGTCTCTTCGCCCTTATCAGCGTCTCCGCCTTCCAGGCCGTCCCCCGTTCCCAGGGACTTCGGCTGCATCCAGCGACCCCGCAGCCGTCGCGGTCTTCTCCGAACTCGAACACCGCGCCCGCTTCGAACTCCGTCTCCGGCGCCCTCGGCGTGTCGAACCTCGACCGGTTTTCCCTCGGGGGTTACCCCCTTTGAGAGCCTCTCCGAGACCCGCCCCGCTGCTTCGGTTCCGTTCCCTTTCGGTAGCGTCTCCTCCGCCTCGGGGTAACCACCTTAACACACTGCGCGGGAAACCGCAAGCTTTTTTTTCAGGAGGTCGGGCCGAAAGTGTTTCGGCTCCCCTGAATCAGGCCAGGCGGCCCTGGTCTCCGTAGACCGAAACGACCCTGCGCCGGCGGAGGTTTTCGAACTTCACAACACCATCGCTCGTGGCGAACAGGGTGTCGTCCCGGCCCCTGCCAACGTTGTTCCCGGGGTGGAATTTGGTGCCCCGCTGACGGACGAGGATGTTTCCGGCGAGAACTCTTTCACCGCCGTAACGCTTTACACCCAAACGCTTTGCGTTGCTGTCCCGTCCGTTCCTGGACGACCCTACGCCTTTCTTGTGAGCCATCGGATCCTCCTAGATGATGATGTCGGCGACGCGTACGACGGTGAAGCCCTGGCGATGCCCCTGCTTCCGCCGGTACCCCTTGCGGCGCTTGCGCTTGAAGACCGTGATCTTGGCCGTGCGGTCGTGGGCCACCACCTCCGCCGTGACCTTCGCCCCCTCCACCAACGGCACCCCCACCGCGATATCGTCCCCCCCGGACGCCAACAACACGTCGTCGAAGGTCACCGTCGTTCCCGGCTCGGCATCCAGCGTGGGAATGAGCAACGTCGTCCCCGGTTCGGCTCGAAACTGCTTGCCGCCGGTCCTGAACACAGCGAACATGAGATCCCCGTCGCCAATGGTTGATTCTGGGTGAGTCGGCTCAGCGTCGCTGAGCAGCCATTAAAGTTAGAAAAAGCTCACCGCAGGTCAACCTCGGCGGAGTCGCGGGCCAGAAGGATCGCGGACGCCCGGGCCATTTCCCGGTAGTACCTGACGAAGCGGCGGGTTTCGGGCGCGTCGTATGCGGCGAGGTTCTCCGCCCAGCGGTAGCCGATCGGCTGGAACCAGAGTTCCGCCTCCACCGTGAAGGGGCCGGCCGAGGCATCCACCGCCACGGAGTACCGCACCCGGTCGCCTCCCGCGGCGAAGTCCGGGTCCGAGGCAGCCGCACCCAGGGGGAGCACGCGGTCGTCGGCGCGACCCGCATCGAAGCCGTCGGGTAGCAGGCGGTTGTCCTTCACCCACGTCTCGGCCGACATGAGTCCGGTTGTGACTGCCCCGTCGCCGTCGACCATGACCGCCTGGTAGACCTGAACCTGCTCCGGCGAGTCGATCGTGGAGTGATGGGCCTCGTAGCCGGTGCCGCCGGTGTCGTGGTCGTCCCCCGTGACCCGTCCGTCGGGAGCGAAGGCCCCCGACTGGAAGACCACACGGCCGGCGCCGTCGGTCACCGCGAACCTCAGCCACGCCCGCCGCGAGGGGTAGGCGGTGGGGAATTTGTGTCCCGTGCGGTTCAGCACCGTGACGTCGGCCTCCAACCGGCCCGAACGGACGACGGCGCCGGCGAGCTCGATCGATGCGGTGGCGGTGCGAAGGTGGTCGGCGGTTCGGGCGGCGGCCAGTTCCAGTTCCTGGGGCAGCGCCGCCACGCCCAGCTCTTCCCTGTAGCGGTTGAGCATCCGCAGCATGAAGAAGTTGCCGCCGCGAAAAACGTGGCGGGAGACGTCGGGGCGGTCGCGCCCCAGCACACGGGTCACCGGGACCTCGTAGCCGACCTCCGGCATGTGACAGTCCTGGCAGCTCGAACCCTCCGGGCCGCCGGCCGAGTACGCGCTCGCCTGCCACTCCAGGAAGGGAGCCTGTTCGGAGAACTCGGGACCGCGCTCACCTCCGGGCCGGACTGCGTGCGTGAAGACCGTGTGGCAGGAGGCACACAGGGCGGAAGAGGTGACGTGTTCCCCCTGCGTGGGGCGGAAGCCCGTCGCCGAGTGCATGATTCCAGCGCCGCCCTCGTCGGGCTCGAAGGGGCCGAAAACGCGGCGTCCGTCGGGCGGGGTGGCGGGGTCGACGGCGAAGTGCCCGGTGAATGTCTGTTCGGACCCCAGCCCGTCGGGTTGAATCTGGTGGCACAACGAACAGGAGACGCCGTCGGCGGCGAGGTCGGCGAACGGACCGCCGGCGGTGCCGATGGGGAGGTTCGCGAAGACGGAGGGAGGAAGCCCTTCGGTCGTGGCCGCGATCGTCGCCATCGGCATGTGGCAACGGGCGCACTCGGCCTCGATCTCGGCGGCGGCGGCGGGGTGGTCGATGATCTCGCGCCGCACGGCCGCGTGGAAGTAGGGATCGCGGGCGCTGTTGGCCATCATGGAGGCACGCCAGTCGAAGCCGATCGAGACATCGGTGCCGTCAGGCGTGGAAACGCCCTTGTGGCAGGCGATGCAGCGGTCCGAAGTCCTGAAGGCGTCGCCGTTGTCGCTCGGGGATACGCCGCGCCCCGGCAACGTGTGCCCCGCCACCGCAAGGCCGCACAGAGCGACGCCCGCGGCGAACACGAATCCACCATGTCTCATGGTCACCACCCCTCGAAGAAGCCGCCGTCGAACCAGTCCAGCAGAACGTAGGCGAGGAGGCGCACCGGGCGCTTGTCCCCGGTGTCGTCCCGGACCGGGATCAACATCCCGAAGTTGGCGAGAACGTGCTGCCGCGTGTTGAGAGAGACCTGGATCTGGGGCACGATGTCAAGGTTGATGTCCGCCCCCGACTCGAGGTCGCGCTTCGCCTGGACTTCCAGCATGGGTGTCCAGGTGCGACCCGACATCCCCCGGGCGAAGCCGGCTCCCAGAACGAAACGCCCGAACGCTTCGCTGGCCGCGCCGTCGTAGAAGGGGATTTCGACCCCCGCCTGGCCCTGCAGGAACGCGTCCGCCGGGAGGATCTGGCCAATCGACGCGAACACCTCCGCGGCGCTTCCGCCACTCCCGAGTCCTGCGGCCTCGTCCCCGGTAGGCAGGAAGAGCTCCCCCGCCAACGACACGATGGTCCCGGCGCCGGCGTCGTGGAACACCGTGTGCTTGATCCCCAGTACCACATCGCCCAACCCGTGGCTGATCACGTCGGCGTTCGCGTGCCCGGTCTCGCCGTCCCCCGCAGGCTCCCGTCGCCATCCATAGGGAATGACGAGTTCAAGTTGGCTCTGCGGCCCGAATCGCTGCTCATAGACGAAAGCCCCCGACAGGGCGTCGTCGTCGCCGGCGTGTGCCGCGACCTCCACTACCCACTCGTCTTCCGGATACGCCTTCTCGGTCAGCAGGGCCCGGGGCAGATTCAGCTCTCCGCGAGGCCAGCGGGGGTCCGTGCAAAGCGTACGGATGTACCCCATGACCCGTGCGAGCTGCTCTTCGGTCAGAGCCCCGCGAAAGGCGGGCATCATCTCGCTGAAGCCCCGTACCGGCCCCCCTTCGTGGGCTACCGCGATCCAGTCCCCGTCGGGCTCGCGAGCGGCGAAGTCGCAGTCGGTGAAATCCGGGACTTCCTCCTCGAAAGCGAGCAGCGAGCGGTCCAGACCACGGCCACCCGGCCCGTGGCAATTGGCGCACGAGGCGGCGTAGATCGCCTCGCCGGGAGCATCGGCGAGGTCGGCCCCCATGCCGGGCGAGGGAAGCTGAGCGGCTACCTCAACTGCCGCGAGACAAAGGCCGGCCACGATCGAGGCCGCCCGTAACTGTGGCGAGGGTCTGTGCATCCCGCTCTTTCCGGTCGAAAACGCGTAAGCAACGGTCCACAAGATAGGGGGCAGCAGAGATCGGCGCACGACGAGCGCGGGTCCCGTCGCACGCTTCAGCCCGGACGTGTCGTCATCCCCGGCCTGGTCCGGGCGCGTTCCCCGTGGGGCGGCTACGCGACCTTGTACTTGGCGGTCACGTCCGATCCCGCACGACCCGAGAGAAGCCGAAACTCGTCCAGTCGCATCAGCGGATCGTCGCGGAGATCCACCTGCAACCGGGTGCGATGCGCCAGATCCCGGACGAAGCGGGGCTCGAATTCCATGATCTGCAGCGCCACCTGGGGGTGTAGCCGAACCAGGATCTTCTGCTCGCTTCCGTCAGCGGCCGCTCGCGACACGCACCGTTCGATCTCCCTCACAACCGTCGCCGGCGTCCAGATATGACCGCTGCCCCCGCATTCGCCACAGGGCCCGGTCAGTGACTGGAGGAGGGAGGGCCTCACGCGTTGCCGCGTCATCTCGATCAGCCCGAGGTCCGAGACCTCCCACGTGCGGGTCCGTGCGCGGTCGCGTCCAAGGTGACTCCTCAGCTCGTGCAGCACCCGGTTACGGTTTTCCTGGGACTCCATGTCGATGAAGTCGATGACGATGATACCGCCGATGTCGCGGAGCCGGAGCTGCGTCGCAATCTCCCGGGCGGCGTCCAGGTTGGTCTTGAGGATCGTTTCTTCCGGATCCTTCTTCTTCTTCCCCGTGAACCGCCCGGTGTTCACATCCACCGATACCAGCGCCTCGGTCGGCTCGATGATCACATGACCGCCCGACGGAAGGTCGACCTTGCGACGGAACGAACGCTGGATCTCCTGCTCGATGCCGGCACGATCGAAGAGGTGCTTGCCTTCGTCATAGTAGTGGATCCGGTCGAGAAGATCCGGATCGAACGCGCGCATGTAGTCGACGATCTGCTTGTGGACGTCGCGGTTGTCGATGGTCACAGCGTCGAATCTGTTGGTGAACAGGTCGCGGATCACTCCGGAGATCAGCTTCGCTTCGGCGTGGATCAGGGCCGGTGCTTCCGATTTCGCCGCCTTCTTGCCGATCGACGTCCACTGTCGCCGGAGTTGCCGGTACTCCTTCTTCAGCTTCTCCTCGGTCAGCTCTTCTCCGGCCGTCCGTACAATCACTCCGCCGGAACCGCCCTCGACCACCGCCTTCGCCATGGCGCGCAGGCGCCCGCGCTCTCCTCGGTGGTCGATCTTGCGGCTCACGCCGACGTGGTCCGAGTCGGGCATGTAGACCAGAAAGCGGCCCGGCAGGGACATCTCGGTGGTGGCTCTGGGCCCCTTCGTTGAAATGGCATCCTTGGTCACCTTCACCAGAATTTGCTGACCCCTGGTGATCGCGTCCTGGATGGGGGCCGACTGCCGATCCCGGCGACGGCCCGGCACCCCCTCGCTTTCCTTCCCGTCACCGTTGCCGTTCTGCGCGCCACGACCGACGTCGGAAGCATGCAGGAATGCCGCCTTCTCTTCTCCGATGTCTACGAACGCGGCCTGAATGCCGGGGAGGACAGCCTCCACGCGGCCGAGGAAGATGTCACCTACCAGACGGCCCTGGTCGGGCCGGTCGAACATGAGCTCAGTGAGCCTGCCGTCTTCCTTGAGTGCGACCCAGGACTCTTCGCCCGAGACGCTGATTAGAATTTCTCTCTTCAATGTGTTTCTCCGATTGTCGATCCCCGTCGGCGAGTCCGCCGCCCGGCCCGTCCCGGCTGCGTCCCCGCCCCAAACGGGCGCGGTACGTCAACCAGCCATCGGGCTCGGGGGCAATGCCTCCGAACGTCGGATCATGAAAAAGTCCCGCGTCTGCCGGGAGTCCCCGCCGGCCCGCTTTTTCGGGCCGGATCACGGGTTCAACTCCCTGCGCAGATGGCGGGCGATAACAGTTTTCTGGATTTCGCTCGTTCCCTCGCCGATCTCGCACGCTTTTGCGTCACGCATCATGCGCTCGACCGGGTGGTCGGAGGTGTATCCCGCGCCTCCGAGGAACTGAACCGCGGTCCGAGCCGCCTTTGCGGCCAGAGTGGACGCGGTGAGCTTTGCCATGGCCGCTTCCTTCACGAATGGCCGGCCGTGGTCCTTGAGCCAGGCGGCGTGATAGGTGAGGTGGCGGGCGGCCTGGACTTCGGTAGCCAGCTCGGCCAACCCGAAGTGGATGTCCTGGAAGTCCCACACGGGTCGGTTGAACTGGCGTCTGCGCGTTGTATAGCGAACCGCCTCGTCGAGGGCACCCTGCGCGATGCCCAGTGAGAGGGCCGCGATCCCGATCCGCCCCGCGTCCAGAGTCTTCATGAAGTTGACGAAGCCGTGCCCCTCCTCGCCGAGGCGCTGGTCTTCGCTCACCCACACGTCCTGGAAATGGAGTTCCCGGGTGTCGGAAGCGCGCCAACCAAGCTTGTCCTCCTTCGCACCGGCCGACATGCCCGCCGAATAGGGGAGTTCGGGACGATGTCCAACTCCGATCCGCTCGGCCTCGGCCAGGTCGACGGTCGGCTTGCATACCACGAAGCTGGTGATCCCGTGGTGCCCCGCATCCGGATCCGTAACGGCCGTGACGACGTAGATCTCCCCGACTCCCCCGTGCGTAATGAAAATCTTGCTCCCGGTGATCTTGTAGCCGCCCTTCACCGGGACCGCTCTCGTCATGGTGCCCGACGCGTCCGACCCGGCTCCCGGTTCGGTGAGGCCGAATCCGCCCAGCACCTGCCCCGACGCCAGCAACGGTACAAACCGGGCTTTCTGCTCCTCGGTGCCGAAGGCCAGAATCGGCGACATGGCCAGGGTGGTATGCGCAGAGACGGTGATCGAGTGACTGGCGTCGTGCTTCGCAAGCTCTTCGAGGACAAGGATGTAGCTCAGGTAGTCGCGCCCCATTCCGGAAAGCTCCCGGGGGACGGGCACACCGAACCAGCCCCGTTCGGCCATTGCCCTGACGTTTTCCCACGGAAAGCGTGCCGTCTCGTCCAGCTCGCGGGCAACGGGGGCGATGGCTTCGAGCGCAAACCGACGGACATCGGCTTGCAGATCGAGGTGATTCCGGTCCAGGTAGGGGTACATCAAGTAGAAGGAAGGGCTAGTCGATTCCGGTCGAGTGCGGTCATGCCAGAAACCCCCGACCGCGTTCGCACCTGTCGCACGAGCCGCATGACCTTCGGCCAGGGTCCTCTCCAAGGTAACGCAACAAGGCCATTCTCCGGCATCCCCTCCGTCCGCAGTACCTCTGCATGCCACGGAGACGGTCGGCGGCCTGCCGTCGCACGGCAACGAGCGGGCCAAGGTTCGGGGGTCGTCCGGTCAGGGTGAACGCGGGTCCATTGATGACCGGCGGACCGTCAGCCTCACCGTCCGGCCAGCTGTCGATCCACTCCGCCAGAGCGGGATCGAGGCGCAGCGCACCCGAACGCATGAGCCATTTCAGGTGCGGTACGTTGGCGGACCCGGGGCCGATCAACGCCCCGGAAGACGAGAAGCGAGCAGCGCCACCACGTGATCCGATCTTCCGGAGCAACAGGAGAATGTCCCGCGGTGGCGGGTATGACCGCTCGAGGAACGCCTCGGGGACCTTCCAGTCGTCCCGATGAACGAATCCGAGCGCGATCGATTCCGCACCGTCGCGGCCCGCCCGCCCGGCTTCCTGGTAGTAGCTCTCCAGCGACCCGGGGAAGGCGTAGTGGAACACAGCCCACACGTCCCCCCGATCGATGCCCATGCCGAAGGCGCACGTCGCGACCACGACGTTGGACTCCCCGGACATGAAGCGCTGCTGCACGGTCTGCCGCTCCTCGCTCGGCAGAGCTGCATGGTAGGCGTCACCGATCACGCCCTGGCTCGCCAGCGCCCGGCGCACGCTGACCACCTGCCTGCGGGTAGGCGCATACACGATGAGCGCCCGGTCCTCGCACTCCGGGGGAGCGCGCCGGATCAGCCTCACCATTGCGCGAATGCGCTCTTGACCGGTGCGCTGCCGCGCCACCAGCCAGCGGATGTTCGGGCGGTCGAACGAGGTGACAACGCGGAGCGGGTCGGTCATGCCGAGCACCCGGGTGATGTCGTCCCTGACCGCGGGAGTCGCCGTGGCGGTGACCGCCAAGACCGGGGCCGGGACGATCTCGCGCAGGCGCATGATGCGCCGGAATGCGGGCCGGAATTCATGACCCCATTCGGAGATGCAGTGCGCTTCGTCGATGGTGATGAGAGAGACGGGCGACGATGTGAGAAGCCCCCTCAGCCTCCGTGCCTCGAGACGCTCCGGTGAGCAGAAGAGCAGATCCAGCGCCCCGTCGGCGATCGCTCGCTCGTTCCGCTTCTGGGCGTCCTTCGGATCCTGTGAGGTGAGGGAGGCGGCCCTGAGGCCCAGGCGACGGGCGCGGTCGACCTGGTCCTGCATCAGCGAGATCAAGGGGCTGACGACCACGACCAGGCCACTCATCATGAAGGCGGGAAGCTGGTAGCAAAGCGTTTTGCCGCCGCCCGTCGGCAGCACGCCCAGGGTGTCACGGCCCGCCAGGACGCTGCCGACGAGTCGTTCCTGTCCGGGCCTGAAGCCGTCGAAGCCGAACTTCTCCTTGAGGACGGCCCGGGCCGCCGGATTGGGGGGGTCTTCCCGTTTCTCTTTCACACCCGACAAGAAGGGGTGAGGACGGGGGCGCGAGAATGGCGGGTCGGGACGGGCGGCCGCGCGTCCTTCCGGGATCAGTCGCGCGCAGGAAGGAATCGCAGCAGCAGAGCCACCACCAGGACGCCGATCCCCACCCAGACGAGCCATCGCATGACAAACGCCATACCCGCCAGCGCCAATACGGCCCCGATCACGAAGAGGCGGACCCTCCACAGCAGGTACGGGTCATCCCGGCCCGATCGTTCGCGTGAAGGACGGAACACGTTGGCTCACCCTCCCCCTGTTTCTCGTCCCAGAAACCGGCGCACGCCGTCCCTGCACTCGTCGGTGAGCCGGGCGACCGCGTTGACCTCGGCACCCCGGGCGAGCGCCTCCTCGAAAGCGGCGCCGTCGAGACCATGGAACAGCTCCTTCGTCATCCTGACCGCCAGCGGCGGCCGGGTCGCAAGTTCCGCGAGGTACGCCCGCACCTCGGCCCCGAACGACTCTGCGGAAACGACCCGGGTGATCAGGCCGAGACCGGCTGCCTCGGCGGCGCCGACTCGATGTCCCCTGACCACGAGATCGAAGGCGGCGGCTTCGCCCACCTTCCGCTTCAGGACGGCCATCACGAGGGCGGGCACGAAGCCGAGGCGGACCTCCGGGAATCCAAAGGTGGCCGCCTCGTGCGCGAGCACGATGTCACAGGCCGCGGCCAGGCCGCAGCCACCACCCAGGGCCCTTCCCCGCACCACGGCCGCCACCGGCTGGGGAAGCCGGCGGATCTTCGCCAATACGTTGCCGAGCTCCCTTGCCTCGGAAAGTCCCACCTCCGGACCGTGGCGCTGGGAGGCCGCAACCTCGGCGAGGTCCGCCCCCGCGCAAAAGTCCGGGCCCGCGCCCCCGAGCGCGACCACGCGCACGTCGTGGTCACCCGCGATCCGGGCCAGGATCCCTGAAAGCTCCGTCACCAACCCGACGCTGAGCGCATTGCGCTTCCGGGGCCGGTTCAGGGTTACATGGGCGACTCCGGCGTCAATGGACAGCGTGACTCGCCGGTCCGCCCCCGGGGCGCTCACCGGTCGCTGCTCCCGCCGGGCCGAGGAACGCGTCCCCGGCCGCGAACCCGTGCCGCCACCTCTTCCGGCACCTCGATCTCCATCCGCAACAGGGCCGTGCTGAAGACCTTGCCCTGGGCGTCGGTCATCAGGGATACGGTGCCTCCTCCGTCCAGAGCCCCGTGAAGCAGGAAATTCAACGCGTGGAGGTTGTCGAGCTGGAATCGCTCCACGGGTCCCTTCACCATGTTGTTAAAGTGCTTCTTTACACGATCAGCCGTAACTTCCCTCAAAATAATCGGATAGTGTTCCTCATCATAAGGAATCAAGCCCACGTTGGCCGTGTTCCCCTTGTCTCCGGAACGGGCGTGGGCCAATTCAAGCAGTGGCACCTTGGGCATCGTATTCGCTCCTCTCACACCTGCACAAAGTCGACCGAGAGACGGGGTTCGACAACCGTGCGGTCGATCAGGGCGGGCCAGTAGGCCATGATCTCCTGCACGCGGGGCCGGCCCCCGGCGAAGCCCGTCACACCCGGCGGCCCGGTAAGCACGAGGGGTGCGATTTCGCGCGTGAAGCGCTCCACGGCGCCTCGGTCCCCGCTTCTGACCCCCACACGAAGCTGGACTTCCGGCAGGTCCCTCGGCGGATCTCCCGCCAGATGTCCGTGCGTCGAATCCCAGCCCACGAGCTCCACCAGGATCCGGTCGAAGGCGAGCCCCAGCCGGTCCAGCCGTTCCCGGAGGATCCTGGATGCCGCGCGTGCCTTCGCCGCCGCATCGGGCCACGCATAAACCAGCGTGCCGACAGCCTTGTATCCCGCCGAATAGGCGACCGACACCTTGAGGAAGGGGGTGGGCGCACGACCCCGGATGCCGTGGACCCGCACGCGGTCACGGCCGCTGCCGGACAGTCGGATCGTCGTGAAGTCGGCGGTCACATCCGGGGTGATGTAGGTCGAGGGATCGCCCATCTCATACAGGAGCTGCTCCTTCACGGTGCGCAACGTAACGGTACCGCCGGTATGGTCGTGCTTGGTCACGACGAAGGTCCCGTCGGGGCTGGCTTCGATGATCGGGAAGCCGACCCGGGCGAGCCCCGGAATCGCCCACCACTCCGCCGAGCAGTTGCCCCCCGTGGCCTGGGCGCCGCATTCGTTGATGTGCCCGGCAACGACCCCGCTCGCCAGGAGGTCGTACGCATCCCAGGGCCATCCGAACTCCCTGACCATGGCCGCGTAGGTGAGCGCGGTATCGGTGGACCGACCGGTTACGACGACCTGTGCGCCACCCGCGAGAGCCGTCACGATGGGCCGCGCCCCCAGGTAGACGTTGGCGCTTCGGACCCGATCCCGAACGGTGGCAAGAGGATCACCCGTCTCCATGTGCTCCATGGCATGCCCGGAGGCAATCAGCTCGTCGAGGGAGTCCATGAGGTCGTCACCCACCACCACCCCGATCCGGGCCCGTCCCCCCGCCCCCGCCCGCCGTCCGGCTTCGGCGACCGCCCTCGCGCATTCGGCCGGGTTCACGCCCCCGGCGTTGGTGACCACCTTGATGTCGCGTTCGACACACGCCGCGAAGATCCGCTCCATCAACGGCACGAAGTCGCGGGCATACCCGGCGGCCGGGTTGCGCGAGCGCTGCTTCTGCATGATGGACATCGTCACCTCGGCGAGGTAGTCCAGCATCAGGTAGTCGATTCGGCCTCCCTGGACCTGCCGCACGGGCGCCTCCAGGTCATCGCCCCAGAACCCCTGGCCACTCGCGATGCGCACCACTCCGGGAACCCCGCGACCCCGCGAGGCCGCGGGCCCCGGGGAGGCGCGCCCGCTCGTTCCCGTCACGTCCACCTTCCGTCCAGCCCCGGTGGCAGCACGAAGGGTCCGAGGTGCGGCCCGGGATTGGTACGGGCCGCGCGCAGGAGGAGTGTGAGCCAGTCACGCAACTCCTCGGGCAGGACCACCGCGTCCACGAAGCCCCGAGCCGCCGCGTGGGTGGCACCGAGCTGACGGTCGTAGTCCGCGCGCACTTCGTCCATCTGCCCGAGAAGCTCCGGATCCGGGGACTTGCCTTCGGCCTTCAACCGCTCCAACCGGCCGCCGAAGAGGGCGACGACCGCGCTCTCGCCCTCCATGACCCCCATCCGCCCGGTCGGCAGCGTGAGGATGAAGTCGGGGTCGAAGCCCTGCCCCGCCATGGCATAGTAGCCGGCGCCCGAGGCGTGGTTCAGCGTCAGGACGATCTTCGGCACGGCCGCCGTTGCCATCGCCTCGACGAAGCGGGCGCCGGCGCGGATGATCCCCCCGTGCTCGGCCCGGGGACCCACCATGAACCCGGACACGTCCTGAACGAACAGGATGGGGTGCCCCTGCCGGTTCATGGTGTCGATGAAGTATGCGGCCTTTTCCGCCGATTCGGTGTACACGATGCCCCCGAACCGCGCCGGGCCCTCCCGGCTGTCCTTGACCATGCCGCGGTGGTTCGCGATCACCCCGACGGTAATCCCGGAGAGCGAGGCGGTGCCGCAAATCAGTTCGGCCGCGTGCTCCGGCTGGAACTCGCTGAGACCCCCGCCGTCCAGAACCACGTCGAGAACCGCGCTCATGTCGTATGGCTGGCGATGATCGTCCGGCAGCAGGTCGTAGAGGTCGGTGGCAGGTCGCACTGGGGCCGAAATTTCGGCATGCGCCGGTACCCGGGGCCGTCCCCGCGGCCCCTCCCCGGGCAGCCCCGCGACGATCTCCCTCAGCTTCGCGATGCACGCCTCGTCGTCCGCGACCTGGTAGTGGGCGACTCCGCTGACCCCGGTGTGGACTGCGGCGCCCCCCAGCGCCTCGCGGTCGACCGTCCGGCCCGTGGCTCCCTTGACCAGGTTGGGGCCGCCCAGGCCCATGAAGCTGGTCCCTTCCACCATGAGGATCACGTCCGAAAGGGCGGGCAGATACGCGCCTCCGGCGATACACGGCCCCATGACCGCCGCGAGCTGCGGGATCTTCAGGTACCGGCGCATGATGGAGTTGTAGTAGAAGATCCTGGCTGCGCCGTACTGTCCCGGGAACACGCCATCCTGATACGGGAGATTCACCCCCGCCGAGTCCACCAGATAGATGATCGGGATACGGCAGCGCATCGCGATTTCCTGGGCACGCAGCATCTTCCTGATGGTCTCCGGCCACCACGACCCCGCCTTGACCGTCGCGTCGTTGGCGACCACGACGACCTTCCGCCCCTCCACCACGCCGACGCCCGTCACCACACCGGCGCCCGGCGCGCTTCCCTCGTAGAGGTCGTGGGCGACGAGAAGCCCCACTTCGGCCCACGTCGAGCCCCGGTCCAGCAGGAGGTGCAGGCGGTCGCGCGCCGTGAGTTTGCCACGTTCCCGCTGCCGCCGGATCTTCTCGGTGCCGCCGCCCAATCTCAGTCGGCGGCGCAACTCCTGAAGCTCGTGGGCGAGCTGGCCCATGCGGCCCGGGCGGCTAATACGGATCCTCCCGCTGGGCGAACCACTCCCGTATGTACTCGATGGCATCGGTGGTCGCCGTGCCGGGACCGAAGACCCGTCCCACGCCAAGCGCGCCGAGTGCGGCCGCATCGCCCCTCGGGATGATCCCGCCACCGGTCAGCAGCACGTGGTCCAGACCGTCCTTGTTCAGGAGTTCCCGCACCCGGGGAAAGAGGGTCATGTGGGCGCCCGAGAGAACCGACATCGCGACGACGTCGACATCTTCCTGCACCGCCGCCGCCACCACCATCTCGGGGGTCTGGTGCAAGCCGGTGTAGATGACCTCGAAGCCTGCGTCGCGAAACGATGCCGCGATCACCTTGGCCCCGCGGTCGTGCCCGTCAAGGCCGGGCTTCGCCACCAACACCCGGATTTTCCTGTCCGGAAACGACATTCTGCCTCCTGGAGGAATGGTCGGACGGCTACGCAGATAAGGTAAGCGCGCGACCAAGGCCGGTCAGGCCCGGGATGCAGCGCCGGTCGCATGCAGCGGGGCTTTCGCCGCGTGCTGCTACATCCCTCCGGCTGCGAGGAAGTTCGAGACTTCATCTCCGGTCACGAAGAAATCACCGAGGGCGGATCCCGATTCCGGGCCATGCCAGTCCGATCCTCCGGTGACAACGAGGTCGTGGGCGCGCGCGGCGCTTTCCAGCCTGCTCACCGGCACCGACGCGCGGGAGGCGCGGTAGACCTCCAGCCCTCCCAGCCCGGCTTCGACCAGACGGGGCAGCAGCTCCCGCAGGTACCGGGCGGGGGGATGGGCCCACACCGGGATCCCGCCGGCGCTCCGCACAATCTCGGTCACTTCTTCGGGAGTCGCGACCTGCGTCGGTACGTAGGCCGGGGAGTTGTTTCCGATCAGCCTTGCAAACGCGTCCGCAGTCCCGCGCGCGTAGCCGGCTTTCACCAGGGCGCGGGCCAGGTGGGGGCGCGAGTACGCCACCTCGGCCGAACCGCGCTGCTCGTCGAGCTGCCCGCGGGTAATGGTGATCCCCTGCCGGGCCAGGCGCTCGACCATCTCGCTCATGCGGGCGTCGCGCCGTTTCAGGTTGTGCTGCGTGTGCCGCGGGAAGGCTTCCGACGCGATGTCGACGAAGTAGCCGAGGATGTGGATGTCCATGTGCTCGAAGGTGCTGCTCATCTCTACGGCCGGAATGATGTGCAGCCGCCGTCCCTCGGCGTGCCGGATGGCCCGCTTGACGCCGGCGATCGTGTCGTGGTCGGCGAGCGCGAGGACGTCGAGGCCACCGGCTATGGCCCGGTCAACGACCTCTTCCGGTGGCACGGTGCCGTCGGAAGCATTCGAATGGACGTGGAGGTCGAGCTTCATCGGCCGCGGGCTGCCGTTCAAGGACCAACCACTGAAACCTTCGCGTGTCCCTGTGGACTTGGTAGTTCGCCTTTCGCTGACAACATGACTGGCACCTCGTCCGCCAGCACTATCACCCTGTTGGACTCCACCTTCATCACACCTCCCCCGATTTCGAAACTCCGCCTGCTTCCGGACTCCGTTTCCACCGTCATCGGCCCGTCCCCCATGAGGGTCAGGAAGGGCGCGTGGCCCGGCAACACGCCAACCCAGCCGTCCCAGGCTGGAGCGACCAGTGATCGTGCGGTCCCCTCGAAGACTACACTCGCGGGCGTTACAACCCGCAGCTGCATCGCCCTCGCCACGGTCAATTGGTCTCCACGCCCATCTCGGCGGCGGCTTCGATGACCTGGTCGATTCCGCCCTTCATGTAGAACGCCTGCTCGGGGAGATGGTCGAATTCGCCGGCCGCCACCCGCTCGAAAGACTCGATCGTGTCCTCCAGCCTCACGTAGCAGCCGGGGATGTTGGTGAACGCCGTCGCCACGAAGAAGGGCTGTGAGAGGAAACGCTCGATACGTCGGGCGCGCCCGACGACGATCTTGTCCTCTTCGCTCAGCTCGTCCATGCCCAGGATGGCGATGATGTCCTGCAGGTCCTTGTAGCGCTGCAGAATCTCCTTGACGCGGCCCGCCGCCTCGTAGTGCCGCTCGCCGATGAACTGCGGGTCGAGGATGCGGGAGGAGGAGTCGAGCGGGTCCACGGCCGGGTAGATGCCCTTCTCCGAGATGGACCGGGAAAGGACCGTCGTGGCGTCCAGGTGGGCGAAGGCGGCCGCGGGAGCCGGGTCGGTCAGGTCGTCCGCGGGCACGTAGATGGCCTGGACGGAAGTGATCGAACCCTCGCGGGTGGAGGTGATGCGCTCCTGGAGCTCGCCCATCTCCGTTTCCAGCGTCGGCTGGTAGCCAACCGCCGAGGGCATGCGTCCCAGAAGGGCCGAGACCTCGGAGCCCGCCTGGGTGAAGCGGAAGATGTTGTCGATGAAGAGGAGGACGTCCTGCTTCTCCACGTCGCGGAAGTACTCGGCGACGGTCAGTGCGGAAAGCCCCACCCTGAGGCGGGCGCCGGGCGGCTCGTTCATCTGCCCGTAGACCAGTGCGGTCGACTCGAGGACACCCGACTCCTTCATCTCGAGCCAGAGGTCGTTGCCCTCGCGGGTGCGCTCGCCCACCCCGGCGAAGACGGAACGGCCGCCGTGCTCCATGGCGATGTTGTTGATCAGCTCCATGATGATGACCGTCTTGCCGACCCCGGCCCCGCCGAAGAGGCCGGTCTTCCCGCCCTTCACGTAGGGAGCGAGGAGGTCCACGACCTTGATCCCCGTCTCGAAGATCTCGGTCTTGGGCTCCAGGTCCTCGAATTTGGGCGCGAGGCGGTGGATCGGCCAACGCTCGACCTCGTCGCCGCCGGCCACGGGTCCCTGTTCGTCGACCGGTTCGCCGAGGACGTTGAGGATGCGCCCGAGCGCCGGCGTCCCGACCGGAATGGTGATCGCGCCTCCGGTGTCCACCACCTCCATGCCCCGCTGGACGCCGTCCGTCGAACTCATGGAGACCGCCCGCACCTGGGAGCGGCCGATGTGCTGCTGCACTTCGGCCACCAGGTCGATCTCGCGGCCCGATTCGGACTGGGCGGTCAGCCTCAGCGCGTTGTGGATATCGGGCAGTTTCCGCGGGTCGAACTGCACGTCCAGGACGGGCCCGATGACCTGGACGACTTGACCGGTGTTGTGATCAGCCATTGTATCCGTCTTCTCCGGCCGCCCGCGGGCGGCTCTTCGTATCAAAAGCAGGAAGGTTCATTCCAACGCCGCGGCCCCGCCCACGATCTCGGCGATCTCCTGGGTGATCTGGGCCTGGCGTGCTCGGTTGTAGCTGCGGGTGAGGTTCTCGAGGATGTCCCCCGCGTTGTCGGTCGCGCTCTTCATCGCGGCCCGGCGAGCGCCTTGCTCGCCCGCCGCGTTCTCGACGAGGCCCCGGTACACCGCGTTTCGCAGGTAGCGGGGAAGGATCCGGCCGACGAGCTCCGGCGGCGGCGGCGACACGATGAACGCGTCCACCGAACGGGCGCCCGGGGACGGTTCCACGGGAAGGATCCGGGTGGTCACGGGCGGCGTGGACATGGCGGACCGGAACTCGGAGTTGACCAGGTAGACAGCGTCCAGGTCACCCGCTTCGAAGCCCGCTCTGAGGGGCTCGACCAGCGCCTCGGCGTCCGCGGGAGTCGGGTTGTCACCGATCCCGGTCGTGGAAGAAGCCACCGGCGTACCCCTGAAGCGGAAGAAGGCCAGCGCCTTCTTCCCCGAGATGTGAAGCTCCGTCTCGACCCCCGCCGCCTCCAGATCCTCGAGCCGCAGGCGCGCTTCCCTGATGAGATTGGCGTTGAAGGCGCCGCAGAATCCCCGGTTCGCCGTCAGGAGCAGCACCGCCGCCCGCTTCGTCTCGGTCGGACGGCGGAGGAGGGGGTGGTCCCGGGCCAGACCGGGAGCGTGCAGACCCCGCAGCAACTCGTTCAGCGCGTCGCTGTACGGGCGCGCCGCCAGCATCCGGTCCATGGCCCGCTTGAGCTTGGACGTGGCCACGAGCTCCATGGTACGCGTGATCTTGCGCGTGTTCCGGACGGACTTGATCCGCCGTTTGACCTCGCTGGCTCCGGCCACCCTACGCCGCCCCCGCCCTCGCCCGGCCCGCCTCGGCCTCGAAGACCTCGTTGTACTCCTCGATGGAGTGGCGCAGGCGCCCCTCGATGTCTTCGGTCAGCTTCCCCTCCTGGCGGAGACCGATCAGGACATCGTCGAAGCGGCTCTCGACGAAGCCGGGGAAGCCCCGCTCCCAACTCCTGACCTCCGAGATGTCGAGGTCGTCCAGGTAGCCGTTGGTCACCGCGTAGATGGAGACGATCTGCCTTTCGACCGGAACCGGCTGGTACTGGGGCTGCTTCAGGATCTCGACCGTCCGCTGCCCCCGGGCCAGCTGCTGCTGGGTTGCCGCGTCGAGGTCGGAGGCGAACTGCGCGAAGGTCTCCATGGCGCGGTACTGGGCGAGGTCGAGACGGAGGCGGCCGGCCACCGACTTCATGGCCTTGACCTGGGCAGATCCCCCGACCCGGGAGACCGAGATGCCCACGTTCACGGCCGGCCGTACGCCCGAGTTGAAGAGGTCCGGCTCCAGATAGATCTGTCCGTCGGTGATGGAGATGACGTTCGTGGGGATGTACGCCGACACGTCCCCGGCCTGGGTCTCGATGATCGGGAGCGCGGTGAGAGAGCCGCCGCCGAGCTCGTCGGACAACTTGGCCGCCCGCTCCAGCAGCCTGGAGTGCAGGTAGAAGACGTCGCCGGGGTACGCCTCACGGCCCGGCGGACGGCGGAGCACCAGCGACAGCTGCCGGTACGCCTGGGCCTGCTTGGACAGGTCGTCGTAGATGACGAGGGTGTGCTTGCCCTGCCACATGAAGTACTCGGCCAGGGCGGTCGCCGAGTACGGAGCGATGTACTGCATGGGCGCCGGGTCCGAAGCGTTGGCCGCGACCACGATGCTGTACTCCATGGCGCCGTGATGCTTGAGCGTCTCGACCACTGCGGCGACCTTGCCCGCACGCTGGCCGATCGCGCAGTAGATGCAGATGACGCCGGTGTCCTTCTGGTTGATGATCGCGTCGACGGCAATGGCGGTCTTGCCGGTCTGCCTGTCGCCGATGATCAGCTCCCGCTGGCCCCGGCCGATGGGGATCATCGCGTCGATGGCCTTGATGCCCGTCTGCAGGGGCTCCCTCACCGGCTGGCGCTTCACGATCCCGGGCGCGACGACGTCGATCTGCCGCCTCTCCGCGGTCTCGATCGCGGGGCCCCCGTCCACGGGCGTACCGAGTGGGTCGACGACGCGGCCCAGGTAGGCATCACCCACCGGCACGTCCAGGACGCGGCCGGTGCGGCGCACTTCGTCGCCCTGGTGAAGCCCCGCCCATTCGCCCATGATGACCGCGCCGATGTTGTCCTCTTCCAGGTTGAGCGCCAGCGCGGTCACCGTCTCGCCGCTATGGCCGGCGGTCACCTCCAGCATCTCGCTGGCCATGGCATTGGTGAGGCCGTAGATGCGCGCCACTCCGTCCTTCACTTCGAGGACTTCGCCGACATCTTCGGCGTGCAGCGACTCTTCGAAGCTCTCGATCTCGGCCAGGAGGACGCTCTTGATCTCGCCCGCCCGGAGATGGGATTCCGACATATCTTTCTATCTTTCCCGTCGTTGAAGCTCAACGCTCATGAGCCTGCGCCGCATGGCGTCAAGCTGCCGTTTCAGGGACCCGTCGTAGACCGTGTCGCCTTCGCGGATCACGATGCCGCCTATGATGTCCGGCCTGACCCTCAGGTGCGGGATCACCGTCGCGCCGGTCGCCGAGGACAGCTGGGCCCCCAGATCCTCCAACTCCACCGAATCGAGGGGCCTTGCCACGGTCACCTCCATGTGGCGAAGGCCCAGGTGCCGTTCGAGGAGCGCCCGGTACTGGCGCGCGAAGTCGGGAATCAGCCGTTGGCGCCCCCTGTCGATGACGACCTTCAGGAAGCGGAGCAGCATCAGCGGGACGGAAGGACCTACCGCCCGCTCCAGCGCAGACTTCTTCCTGGCCGCCGAGATGCGAGGCGTTCCGAAGAACTCGCGCACCTTGGGGTCCTCCATGAGATCCGCCACCATCTCGATCCCGCCGCCGAAGCTCTCGGCGCCCTCGTGGCGCTCCGCGAGCTCGAAGAGCGTCTCGGCGTAGCTCCGCGCGATGGTGTCTTCCCTCACGCCCGGATTTCCCCGGATTCGGCAAGTCCGTCGATGTAGTCCATCACCCGCTGCCGGTCGCTCTCCTTGTCCAGGCGCTCCGACAGCAACCTGGACGCCGCCGCCATGGCCACCTCCACCGAGGCCCGGCGCACGGCTTCGACCGCCGCGTTCCGTTCACGCTCGATTTCGCGGCGCGCGTTGGCGAGGATCACCAGGCTCTCCTCCCGCGCCTTCGCCTCCAGTTCCTTGCGGAGCTGATCGGCGGCCGCGCGGCTCTCGGCGAGCATCGCCTGGGCCTGGCGCCGGCCCTCCGCCAACTGCTCGCGGTGCCGGGCCAGGAGCTTTTCGGCTTCTTTGCGCTGGCCCCTGGCCTCGTCGATGGCGTCCTGGATGCCCTTCTCGCGGGCGTCCAGCGCCGTCATCAACGGCTTCCAGGCGTACCGGGCCAGAACGGCCAGCAACGTCAGGAACGTCAGGACGGTCCATACGGCCAGTCCCGAGTCGACGGCGAAGAGGGTGTTCCAGAGGGGGCCCTCCTCCTGTGCCATTCCGGGGTAGAGCCCCGCGGATATCATCAGATGAACTTGAAGAGCGCCGCGAGCAGGATCGCGAACAGCGCGGCTCCCTCGACCAGTCCGGCCAACAGAATGGCCAGCCCCCGGATCTCGCCGGCGGCTTCCGGCTGCCGGGCGATGCCCTGCGTGGCGCCGTTGCCGATTCCGCCGATGCCGATTCCGGCGCCGATCGCGGCCAGGCCGGCTCCGATTCCGGCGCCGATGAGGGCGCCGGTGTTCTTGGCTGTGTCGATGTCCGCCGCGGCCGAAGACTCCTGCAGCGCGGTGATCGCCAGGTCAAGCATGGTTTCTCCTATTCGTGTGTGTCCCGTTCAGGGTCAGTGTTCATGCCGCATGAGGCCGATGAAGACGGCCGACAGCATGGCGAAGATGTAGGCCTGGATGAAGGCGATCAGCAGTTCCAGAAGCAGGATCGCCGACACGAAGGCGTAGGATCCGGCAGCGACCACCCACCGGCCGAAGGCGAGTTGGCCGAAGATGAAGATGAAGCCGATCAGCGTGAAGATCATCATGTGGCCCGCCGTCATGTTCGCGAAGAGACGGATTGCCAGCGCGAACGGCTTGGTCAGTTTCCCCAGCAGCTCGACCGGGGTCATGATGGCCAGCATGAGGTACTTCACGGCGCCCGTGGTTCCCGGCGGGGCGAAGAAGATCGTCCTCATGTAGCCGGCCGGACCGAGGGTGCGGAAGCCCGAGACCTCGACCACCACGAAGGTGATCAGGGCCAGCATCGCCGTGACCGCCAGGTTGCCGCTGGCGGCGCCGCCCCACGGAACCAGCCCCAGCAGGTTCATCGTGAGGATGAAGAAGAACTGCGTGAGAATGAGGGGGACGAAGCGCTCGTATCCCTTGCCGATGAACTCCTTGCAAAGGTCGTCCCGGAGGAAGACCACGACGGCCTCGACCGCGTTGGCCAGACCCCTCGGCGCCGTGCCGGACCCCTGGCGCGCCACCGTCCTGGCGGCGAACAGGGTCATGGCCGCCGTGATCACCGCGGCGAGCAGCAGCAGGACCACATGCTTGGAGGGGGACATGTCGACCGACAGTCCCGCGACGTGGACCGAATCCCATTGCGGGAGGTGCACCGCTCCGACGAACGGCAGCTCGTACTCGGATGCGTCGAGGATGTGGTGGGCCAGCATTTCGCCCAGGTCGAAGACTCCCGAATGGCCGTCGCCGACCGGTTCCTGGGGTGTTACGTGCTGCTGAAGCATCGCCAGGGATGCGCTCATGGCCGGACCTCAACGACGCCGCTTCGGACGCGGCGGCTCTCCAGAATGGACTCGGCGAAGAGGATCGCGACCAGAAATCCTCCCAGGGCCACCAGGAAGGGCGCGGCGGGAACGCGGCCCGGCACGACGAAGATGAAGATCGCAGCGGCCAACACCGCGACCCGGCCCGCGAAGGCCAGTCCGATCGCCGCGAGGAACCTGTCGTTCCGGCTTCGCCAGCCCTTCAGGAGGAAGTACATGGGGATCTGAGTGCCGAGCGCCAGCAAGGCCGACGCCAGGACGGCTCCGCGGGCGTCGCCGGCGAGGAAAGGCCAGGACGCGATCGATCCGGCAAGTACGACGCCGGTGACAGTGGTGACGAACGTCGTCGACGGTTTCACTGATGCTTTCCCCCGTGGCGGGGTTCCACCCTTTCCCTGTCGGCCGGTTGCGCGACCGTTCTGGTGTAAAGCGATACGAAGCCACCCACCAACCCCAGGACGGCTCCCGAGATCACCAGCAGGGGGCTCGTGCCGAACCTCTCGTCCAGTACCAACCCTCCCCATCCCAGCAGCAGCGTCGTCAGTACCCAGGTAATCCCGTATCCGGAGTAGCGAGCAAGGTCGCCGGAACCCGACGAAGATTGCGGCGATTCCCGGTGGTCCTTCACGAACATTCTCCCGGCTGGCCACTCTGAAACTCTGGGATCGACCCCTTGGATACCGTGGACCCCGCAGGTGCGGCGCCCGGCGAAACGTAACGCTTGTGAAAATTTTCGCAAGCGCCTCGGAGCAGTGCCCGGCGGGTCCGCAGAACCTTCCTGACGCGCTCCGGTGATTGAAGTCGGGGGCCAATTCAACCATTATCGAAAGAAGGAAATTGCGAGTGCACTACAATCCATGGAGGAGGACCCCCATGTCGCTCACGGTTGGAGACGCCGCGCCCGACTTCAGCGCCGACACAAGCGAAGGCCGAATCGATTTCCACGAGTGGATGGGGGACGGCTGGGCCGTCCTCTTCTCGCACCCCAAGAACTTCACTCCGGTCTGCACGACCGAGTTGGGGTACATGGCAGGGCTGAAGCCGGAGTTCGACAGGCGGAACTGCAAGATCATCGGGCTGAGCGTGGACCCCCCCGACAGCCACCGCGCCTGGGCGGAGGATATTCGTGACGCCACCGGTCACGCCCCCAACTACCCCATCATCGCCGACACCGAGCTGAAGGTGGCCAAGCTCTTCGGGATGCTGCCCTCGGACGCCGGCGAGAGCTGGAAAGGCCGCACACCGATGGACAACGCCACGGTTCGCTCGGTCTTCATCATCGGACCCGACAAGCATATCAAGCTGACCATCACCTACCCCATGAGCACGGGACGCAACTTCGACGAGGTCCTGCGCGTGCTCGATTCGGTGCAACTCACCGCCAGGCACAAGGTGGCCACCCCCGTCAACTGGAAACAGGGAGACCGGGTCATCATCCTGCCCGCCGTCTCGGACGAAGCCGCCAGGGAGGCCTTTCCGGAGGGCTGGGATTCCCCCAAACCCTATATCCGCTTTGTCGACCAGCCCGCGGACTAGCTGCCGCGCCCCCTGAGGCTGCGGCGTCCGATCCCGACCACCCTCCTGCCACGCGTCCCCGCGGAGCGTTCATGAACCCCACCTCTTCTCCTCCCGCCCCTGCCGCGACCGGCCTGGCCCGCGACAGGGATGTGCGACTTCTTCAGCGCGCGGGCGAAATCGCCGACGAATTGCGCAGTCAGGTCGAACGTCGGATCGTCGGCCAGAAGCACATCGTCGACAGCCTCGTGACGGCGATGATGGCCAACGGACACGTCCTTCTCGTGGGTGTTCCGGGGCTCGCAAAAACCCTGATCATCTCGACGCTGGCCGAGGCGCTGCACCTGAAGTTCAACCGCATTCAGTTCACCCCCGACCTCATGCCCACCGACATCACGGGCACGGAGGTCATCCAGGAGGACAAGGTCACGGGCGAGAGGATCTTCCGCTTCGTCCGGGGCCCGATCTTCGCCAACATCGTGTTGGCGGACGAGATCAACCGCACTCCGCCGAAGACCCAGGCGGCGCTCCTGGAAGCCATGCAGGAGCGGGACGTCACGGCGGCGGGACACACCTACCACCTCGACCCTCCCTTCTTCGTCCTGGCCACACAGAACCCGATCGAGCAGGAGGGCACCTACCCCCTCCCCGAGGCGCAGCTGGACCGTTTCATGTTCGACCTGCGGATCGGCTACCCGTCCCGGGAAGAGGAGGAGAAGATCGCCACCCTGACGCAGGAAGTGCAGGATGTGCCGATCACACCCGTCGTCCACGGCAACGAGATCATCGAGCTGCAGCACCTTGTCCGGCGCATCCCGGTGCCCCCGTCGATCGTCGGCTTTGCCGTGCGCCTGGCGCGCTCCACCCGTCCCGGCGGCGACGAACAGGCCAACGTGGCGAAACGTTACATCAGTTGGGGCGCAGGGCCGCGCGCCTCGCAGTTCCTGGTGTTGGGGGCCAAGGCCCGAGCCGCGTTTCGGGGCGTCCCGATGCCGACCATGGACGACGTGCTCGACATCGCGCCGTCGATCCTCGCACACAGAATCGTGGTCAACTTCGACGCAGAGGCCGAGGGCCTGAGCACCCGCGATGTGGTCCGCGAACTGCTCACCGAGAGCAAGAAATGGGTATAGAGGCCGCGTCACCCGACGACCAACCTCCGAGTTGTAACAAGCTGCCGGCGGCCCGTGGCGAAAGCCCGAGCCGCCATGCCTCGCGCGGGACGGCGTCATGCCGCTGACCGCCGTCCTCGCGGCCGCCTCCCTGCTCCTCCTGCTGGTTACGGCCGCGCTGACCGCGGCTCTGACCGCCGTGCTCAGGATCAGCGACCCGGAGGCCCGCATCCTGGCTGGAGAGGGCTTCGCCGGAGCGGACGCCCTCGCGGCACTTCTGTCGGACGAGGTCGCGACGTCGCCCGTCGGGATGCTTCGCGCCATCTGTTTCCTGGGGGCGACGGCCTCCGCGGTGGCCGCGGCGGCCACCGCGTGGGGACCGCGGGGGATGTGGATCGGAGGCCCGGCCGTGGTCCTTCTGGTGCTCCTCGCGGGAGATCTGGCTCCCCGTGCGATCGCGAGCCGCGGCCCGGTTCGCATGGCGCTGGTCGCCGCGCCCTTCCTCCACCGGGCTTCCCGCATCCTGGGCCGGCTGCTGTTTCCGCTGCTCGCGGTGGGACGCCTGCTCTCGCGGGTGTCCGGCCGCGGCGACGTTTCGCCGGATGAGCTGCAGGTCCGGGAAGCACTGGAGATCGGGGCCGGCGAGGGAGTCGTGGGGGCGGACGAGCATCGTCTGGTGGAGAGGGCGTTCAAGCTGGACGAACTGAACGCCTGGGACGCCATGACGCCCCGGGTGGATATCGTCGCACTGAGGGATTCGCGCCCCCTCGGCGAGATCCTTCCCGAACTGGAGAACATGCCGCACTCGCGCGTGCCGGTGTACCGCGAGACGATCGACGACGTAACGGGGATCCTGCACGTGCGGGACGCCTACCGCGCCTATGTCGCGGGACGCCTGAACGTGCCGCTCTCGGACCTTGCCCGGGAGCCCATGTTCGTACCGGGGTCCCTCTCGCTGTCGAAGCTCCTCGCCGACTTCCGGGCGAGGCGCACCCACATGGGGATCGTGGCCGACGAGTTCGGGGGCACCGATGGCCTGATCACCCTCGAGGACGTGCTCGAGGAACTGGTCGGCGAAATCGTCGACGAGACCGATGTGGACGAGGATCCGCTGACCCGGCTCTCCGCCGACGAGATCATCGCCTCCGGCGGGGCGGATCTCCGCGAAATCAACGAACGCTTCGACTTTGCCCTGCCGGCGAGCGAAAACCGCTCGCTGAACGGCTTCATTCTGGAGGAACTCGGCCGGGTTCCGGCACCCGGGACGTCCCTGGAGGCAGGTGGCGCCCGGATCGAGGTGCTGAAGTCGTCGGACACCCAGGTGCTGCGGGCCCGCCTCCGCCGCGTGTCCGGGGGACCGCGCAGCTGATGGCGCGCATCATCCCCTTCGGCGGCCACCGGCCCCGCATCGCGGAGTCCGCCTTCCTGGCGCCTACCGCGGTTGTCATCGGCGACGTCGTGGTGGGAGAGCGGGCCAGCATCTGGTTCGGGGCGGTCCTGCGCGGAGACCACCCCGAGCACGGCATCCGCATCGGGGCCCGCGCCAACGTGCAGGACAATGCGGTCATCCACACCAGCGAGCAGGGCCCGACCGTGCTCGAGGACGACGTCACGGTGGGGCACGGCGCCATCATGGAGAGCTGCCGGATCGGGAAGCGCGCGGTCGTGGGGATGGGGGCGGTGGTGCTGCAGCGCGCCGATGTGGGCGAGGGGTGCGTGATCGCCGCCGGGGCCGTCGTGAAGGAGGGCGCGACGATCGCGCCGGGAAGCCTGGTGGCGGGGGTGCCGGGCCGGGTGCGGCCGCTGAGCGCGTCGGCGGCCGGGTGGACCGAGCGCAGCGCCGGCCACTACGTCGAGCTGAGCCGGCAGTACATGGCGAACTCCGCCTGTGAGCTGTGCGGCGGCCCGACGCTCGAGCGGCACTGCAAGATCGTCTGTCTGAACTGCGGGTTTCAGCGGGACTGCAGCGACCCCTGACACGGGCTGCCAAGGGCAGCAGCTAGCCGAATTCGATGCCCTGCGCGAGTGGCAGATCGGTGCTCCAGTTCACCGTGTTGGTCTGCCGGCGCATGTAGGATTTCCAGGCATCCGACCCCGATTCGCGACCGCCGCCTGTCTCCTTTTCGCCACCGAAGGCGCCGCCGATCTCGGCGCCGGAGGTCCCGATGTTCACGTTGGCGATGCCGCAGTCGCTTCCCCTGTGCGACAGGAAGTGCTCCGCTTCGCGAACGTTGTCGGTGAAGATCGCGGAAGAGAGCCCCTGCGGGACGGAGTTGTGCAGCGCGAGGGCTTCGTCCAGCTCGGCTACCGCGTCGGACGGATCCGCCCCTGCGGTCCCGTAGTCGATGACGTACAGAATCGGTGCGAAGGTCTCGTGCTGCACGATGTCGAAGTGATTCCCCGCGGCGGCAATGCACGGGCTGACGTAGAGACCTCCCGGATAGCGGTCCCCCGTGAGGCGCTCGCCGCCGCACAGGATCTCGCCTCCCTCCTCCTCGACCCGCCGCCGCGCGTCGAGGAGGTCGTCCACCGCCTGTCCGTTGACGACGGGACCCATGAGGGTGCCGGCCTCCAGGGGGTTGCCGATGCGCACGTCCCGGTAGGCCCGAACCAGACGGGAGACCAGATCGTCGCGTACCGAGCGGTGCACGATGACGCGGCGGGTACTCGTGCAGCGCTGGCCCGCGGTGCCCACCGAGCCGAAGAGGATGGCCGGAACCGCCAGGTCCAGGTTGGCCTGGGCGGTGACGATGATGGCGTTGTTGCCGCCCAGCTCCAGAATGGTACGGCCCAGCCGCTTGCCCACCACTTCGGCGACACGCCTGCCGACCGAGCACGAGCCCGTCGCCGAGACGAGGGGGATGCGCCGGTCGTGGAGGAGCCTGTCACCCACGGTGGAACCCTTGCCCACGACCAGGCTGAACACCGCGGGATCGACGCCGTGCTCGCGGCAGACCTGCGACGCGATCCGCGTGACGGCGATGGCCGTGAGCGGCGTGCCCGAGGCCGGCTTCCATACGGTCGCGTCGCCGCATACCGCCGCGATCGCCGCATTCCACGACCACACCGCCACCGGGAAGTTGAAGGCGCTGATGACGCCGACGACGCCCAGCGGGTGCCACTGCTCGCGCATGTGGTGGTCGGGACGTTCGCTGGCCATGGTCAGGCCGTAGAGCTGCCTGGACAGCCCCACCGCGAAGTCGCAGATGTCGATCATCTCCTGGACCTCGCCCTCCCCCTCGGCCCTGATCTTGCCCATCTCGAGGGTGACGAGCGCGCCGAGGGCCTCCTTGTGCGCACGGAGCCGGTTGCCGAGCTGGCGGACCACCTCGCCACGGCGGGGCGCCGGCACCTTTCGCCAATCGAGGAAGGCCCGGCGGGCGCTGTCGACGATCGCGTCGTACTCGCCCTCGGTCACCTGGTCGACGCTCGCGATGCGGGACCCGTCGATGGGCGAGAAGACATCGAGGGGAGGCCCCGAACCCACCCATTCGCCCCCGAATCCACCCGGATTGACATCTTCGATACCCAGAGAGCGAAGAATCTCGCGGGCGGCGGAGCTCACTCCGCGGGGGCGAACTTCCTGTGTGACTACCGTCATTGGAGCTGATCCTTGCCTGTCGAATTCAATTGATCCCGACAATGATGCCGGTATACCATCCGATCACCGCATCTCCCCACCCGTACGCGATCCCCGCCGCGAGCGCCAGGAAGATGCCGAAGGGCACCAGCCTGCGGGTTCTGAACGCGATCGGCCCAAAGATAATCGAACCGAGGAGCGCTCCGGCGAAGAGGGTCAGCAGGACGCCGGCGGGGCCCAGGAACGCCCCGATCATGCCCATCATCTTCACGTCTCCTCCTCCCATGGCGTCCTTGCCGAAGGCGACCTTGCCCAGCGCGGCGATCACCCAGAGCGTGCCGAACCCCACGGCCGCCCCCAGCATTGCGTCCGCCAGCGACGGTCCGCCGGCGAGCGGCGCCATGGCCAGTCCGAGCATGGCACCGCCCAGCGAGAGCTCGTCGGGGATGATGTACTTGCGGGCGTCGGTCAGCGCGATGCCGAGCAGGATGGTGAAGAAGAGGCTCCCCCGCACGGCCTCCGGGTGCACGCCCCACCGACTGGCCATTCCCGCCCAGATCAGAGCGACCGCGACTTCCACCAGAGGGTACTCTGCGCTCAGCCGGTCGCCGCAGTGCGCGCACCGGCCCTTCAGCAGCAGGTAACTCAGCACGGGAACGATCTCGAACCAGCGCAGCCGCGCATCGCACCCCGGGCAACGGGACCGTGGCTTCACGACCGACTCCCCGTCCGGCCACCTGGCCACGCAGACGTTCAGAAACGAGCCCGCACAGAGCCCCAGCACGGCGGCGATCCCGGTCAGGAGGAGGTTGTCCACCCGTCAGGCCTCCCGCCCCGGCCGCGTCAGGACGTACATCAGGATCGATCCGGCCACCGCCACGTTCAGGGAATCCACCCCCTCGGCCTGGGGGACCGAGACCGCCCTGCCGGGGTTGCCGGCCGGCGGCGAGATGCCCCTCACCTCGTTGCCGACGACGAGCACCCAGTTCCGGGTCCACGCTTCCTCGACCGTGTCCACGGGGGTTCCCTCCGGATCCGCATGGAGGAAGTTCACGCTCCCAGGCTCTCCCGGCGCGATGAGGGGCACATTGAACACCGCTCCCGCCGACGCACGCACCACCTTTGCGTTCCAGGGATCGACCGTTCCCCGCCCGATCACCACCCCATCGAGGCCGAACCCCCACGCCGACCGGATGAGCGTGCCCAAGTTGCCGGGGATCTGCACGCCGCTGGCCATCAGGTAGCGGCCACGCTGCAGCGGACGCTCCTCGAGCGGCGGCGGCCTCACGCACGCCAGCACCGGCACGGGCGCGCCGGTCGCGCACAGATCCTTCACGTCGTCGTCGCGCACGACCTCGGCTTCGACCCCGCGCCCGGCGCACGCGGCGACGATTCCCCGGCCCGGTTGTCCGGCGCAGTAGTCCTCCCCCACGAGCACCCAGCGCACCTCCGCGGCGGACCGCAGGGCCTCCAGGATCACCCTGGGACCCTCCACCAGGGCCAGCCCTTCGCGTTCGCGCGCGCGGCGGGACCCAAGCCGGCGGGCCAGTCGCTGCTTAGATTTGCTGATCCGGTTCAACCAGCCCCTCCTTTGTCGCCGGGCAGCCCTCATGGACAGGGATGCCCTCATGGACAGGGATGCCCTCATGGACAGCCACGACCCCATTCCCGTTGCGCTCACCATCGCCGGCAGCGACAGCGGCGGCGGCGCAGGCATCCAGGCCGACCTCAAGACATTCCACCAGTGGCGCGTCCATGGTACCTCGGCGGTGACCGCGGTGACCGCGCAGAACACCCTGGGCGTGCAGGATGTCCACCCGGTTCCCGCCGACGTGGTCGCGGCCCAGATCCGGAGCGTCGCGGTGGACATTCCCCCCCGCGCGGTCAAGTCCGGCATGTTGGCCAACGCCGCGATCGTGCACGCCGTGGCCGCCGCGATCCGGGACTTCCGCCTCGGCGGCTACGTGCTCGACCCGGTCATGGTGGCTTCGAGCGGCGACTCCCTCCTCGAACCGGACGCGGTCTCGGCGCTGCGGGACGAACTCATTCCGCTGGCGACCGTCGTGACCCCGAACTGGCCCGAGGCGGTGCTCCTGACGGGGGTATGTGAAGCGAACGTCCGGGGCATGGACATGGCTGCACGAGCCATCATCGACATGGGGGCCGGCGCGGCCCTGGTGAAGGGCGGCCACGTGGGCGGCGGCGACGTGGTCGACGTGTTTCGGGACGCCACCTCCGGGTACGTCTTCCGCGGCACCAGGGTCGAGACCCGCCATACCCACGGGACCGGGTGCACGCTCAGCGCGGCCATCGCCGCCGCGCTCGCTCGCGGCGTGCCCCTGGAGGTGGCCGTCGAGAAGGCGGTCGGGTGGGTGAGGGAGGCGATCGCCCGCGCGCCGGGGTTGGGGGCGGGGCACGGGCCCGTGAATCATTTCACCAGGGTGGGCCAGGCAGCCCACGGACCCTGACAGTCCGTGGCCTCACCGCTCCCCGGTGCAGCGCCGGGACCAGGGCCTCCAGCAGGGCCCCCAGGGTGGTTCCGGCCTCATCGCCGTAGCGCATCACCTCCTCGTGATCGAGGGATCCGGGGCCGAGGCCCGAGGCCCGGTTCGTGATGAGCGAAAACGCCAATACGCGCTGCGCTGCGGCCCGGGCGACGGTCACCTCGGGCACGGTGGACATCCCCACCGCATCGGCGCCGGCCGCGCGCAGGGCCCGGATCTCCGCCGGTGACTCGAAGTGGGGGCCCCCCACCGCGGCGTAGACACCTCGGGGCAGGAGCATCCCGGCTTCCCGGGCCGCCGCCTCGGCGAGAGCCATCAGCGCCGGGTCGCAGGGGCGGCTCATGTCGGGGGAGCGCGCCTCGTCTCCGGTCACCGGACCTGCCAGCACCGAGCGGAACATCAGGTTGAGGTGGTCGCCGACGAGCATCACCGACCCGGGGACCAGGTCGGCGCGGATCCCTCCGGCGGCGTTCGTCAGGACGAGCGTGCGGGCTCCGAGGGCGCGGCCGACCCTGACGGGCGCGGCGACGATGTCGGCCCCGACGCCTTCGTAGAAGTGGAAGCGTCCGGACTGGACCAGCACCGCCGTGTCCGCGATGCGCCCGATGAGAAAGCGGCCCGAGTGTCCTTCCACCGAGGTCGCGGGGAAGCCCGGCAGGTCACCGAAGGGCACCTCGGCGGGGTCCCGGACCCGCGCGGACAGCCCCCCGAGCCCCGAGCCGAGCACCAGGTGGACGCGGGGACGGAGGCCGCCGCGCTCCAGAAGGATCCGGGCGCACTCCCGCACGCGAGGCGCCGTCGCAACGTCCCTTTCAGCCACGGGCCGCCGGCCGCCCGTCCTCGAACCCCCCCGTCAAATCAGGACACCCGCGATCGCCGCCGTCATGAATGCCGCGATCGAACCGCCGATCATGGCCCGCAGTCCCAGCCGGGCCAGATCCTGCCGCCGCCGGGGTGCAATCCCCCCGATGCCCCCGATCTGAATGGCGATCGACGAGAAGTTGGCAAAGCCCGAGAGCGCATACGTCGCGATCGTCGCCGAGCGCGCGGACAACTCCCCCGCGGCCATGGAATCGGCGAGGCCCAGGTAGGCCACGAACTCGGTTGCGACCGTCTTGAGCCCCATCAGCGATCCGACGGAGGCCGCGTCCTCCCATCCGACGCCCATCACCCACGCCACCGGCGCGAGCACCCACCCGAGGATCCCCTCAAGGGAGAGTTGCTCGAATCCCACGAGACCGCCGGCCCACCCCAGGATCCCGTTCAGAAGCGCGATCAGGGCCAGAAAGGCCAGCAGCATCGCTCCCACGTTGAGTGCCAGCTGCAGCCCCTCCCCGGCCCCGCGCGCCGCCGCCTCGATCACGTTCACGTCCGGGCGTTCCAGCTTCGTCTTCAGCTTCCCGGCGGTCTCCGATTCCTCCGTTTCGGGCACCATCAGCTTGGCGACGACCAGCGCGGCCGGCGCGGACATCACCGAAGCCGCCATCAGGTGTCCCGCAATGTCCGGAAAGAACCCCACAAGCATCCCCGCGTACGCGGCCATGACCCCGCCCGCCACGGTGGCGAAGCCCCCGGTCATCACGGCCATCAGCTCGGAGCGCGTCATGCCGTCGACGAAGGGCTTGATCAGCAACGGCGCCTCGGTCTGCCCCACGAAGATGTTGCCGGCCGCCGACAGGGTCTCGGCGCCGCTCGTCCTCATGGTGCGCTGCATGACCCAGGCGAGCCCGCCCACGATCCGCTGCATGACCCCCAGGTGGTACAGCACGGTCATCAGCGACGCAAAAAAGATGATGGTCGGCAGCACGTTGAACGCGACGAAGGCGCCGGTGCGCGCCACGTACTGGCCCTCTTCCGCAAAGCCCGCGTTGCCGGGATCGCCGGTCCCGACGGGCACGTTGTTCCAGACCAGGTCGCCGAACAGGAAACTGGCGCCTTCCAGTGTGAAGCCCACCGCCGCGAGGATGATGTCGTTGGCGGCGTCGAAGACTCCGGCCCCGACCGGCGTCCGCAGGATCAGCACGGCGAAGATGAACTGAAGGCCCAGCCCCCAGAGCACCACCCGCCACGGGACGCGCCTCCGGTTCGCACTCATGGCCCAGGCGGCGAGCGCAAGGAGGCCGAGGCCGAGCAGTCCCCTCAAACGGGAGGCGAGGCCGGTGACGCCCTCGGCGCTCTGGACGACCGCCCCGGCCGGCCCGTTGAATCCGGCGCCCGCACCGGCGGCGGAGCCGGTCTGGGCGTGCACCCCCCCGGCGCCGGTCGCCAGGATCGCCAGGATCGCGAGCAGCGCGAGGACCCATGTCCACGTCGGCGAGGGGGCGGCCGGTGCGGCCGCGGGGCGGCGGAGCTTCGGAAAGGGGAACGTGAGATCGGTCATGCTGGAATCTTACCGGCGCGCGCGCCGCACCGCCAACCGCCCGCCACCCCGGTCCCCCGCCCGCCAGGAAGGCCCGAACCGGTCAAAATGGCGGGGACTGCCCCGGTCCATACGACGAAACCTGCCAAAATGGCAGGAATTCCGGGGTGAAGTCGGCCATTCTGGCAGGAATCGCGGCACACACCTTGCTACATGTCAGTCGGTTACCTTTGGTTTGACTACGGTCGAAACACAACCGCCGGCACCGAGCCGGCAACGAAAGGAAGTACAATGGGCAAGATCATCGGGATCGATCTGGGCACGACCAACTCCGTCGTCGCGGTCATGGAAGGCGGGGAGCCCACGGTCATCCCCAACTCCGAGGGCGGTCGTACCACACCCTCCGTCGTCGCCTTCGCGAAGGACGGCGAGCGGCTCGTGGGACAGGTGGCGCGGCGTCAGGCGATCACCAATCCCGAGAACACCGTCTTCTCCATCAAGCGCTTCATGGGCATGAGGCACTCCGAGGTCAAGACCGAACGCAGGCGGGTCCCGTACACCGTCACCCGCGACGGCAGCGACCGTGTGGTGGTGGACCTGCCCAACGGCGGCAAGACCTTCACGCCCCCCGAACTCTCGGCGGTGATTCTGCAGAAGATGCGCCAGACCGCCGAAGACTATCTCGGCACGTCCGTGACGGAGGCCGTCATCACGGTCCCGGCGTACTTCAACGACGCGCAGCGTCAGGCCACCAAGGACGCCGGCAGGATCGCGGGGCTGGAGGTCAAGCGGATCATCAACGAGCCGACCGCCGCGGCCCTCGCCTACGGGCTGGACAAGAAAAAGGACGAGGTCATCGCCGTCTTCGACCTCGGCGGCGGAACCTACGACATCTCGATCCTGGAGATCGGCGACGGCGTCTTCGAGGTGAAGGCGACGAACGGTGACACGCACCTCGGCGGGGACGACTTCGACCAGGAGCTCATCGACTGGCTGGTCGCGGAGTTCAAGAAGGACCAGGGGATCGATCTGTCCAGGGACTCGATGGCGCTGCAGCGGCTGAAGGAAGCCGCCGAGAAGGCCAAGATGGAGTTGTCGTCCACCACCTCGACGGACATCAACCTTCCCTTCATCACGGCCACCCAGGAGGGGCCCAAGCACCTCAACTACCCGCTGTCCCGGGCGAAGTTCGAACACCTGGTGGACGATCTCATCCAGCGCACGATCCCGCCGATGCGGAAGGCCCTGGCCGACGCGGGGCTGAAGCCCGGCGACATCGACGAGGTGGTGCTCGTCGGCGGCTCCACGCGGATCCCGAAGATCCAGCAGGCGGTCGAGGAGTTCTTCGAGCAGGAGCCCCACCGGGGCGTGAATCCCGATGAGGTCGTCGCGGTGGGTGCCGCGATCCAGGGGGGCGTGCTGGCCGGCGACGTCAAGGACGTGCTGCTGCTCGACGTGACCCCGCTGTCGCTGGGGATCGAGACGCTGGGTGGTGTCATGACCAGCCTGATCGAGCGCAACACGACCATTCCGACCAAGAAGACCGAGGTCTTCTCCACCGCCGAGGACACGCAGACGACGGTCGAGATCCACGTCCTGCAGGGCGAGCGCAAGATGGCCCTCGACAACCGCACCATCGGGAAGTTCCAGCTCACCGGCATCCCGCCGGCGCCCCGGGGCGTTCCCCAGATCGAGGTCACCTTCGACATCGACGCCAACGGCATCCTGCACGTGACCGCGAAGGACCGGGCGACGAGCAAGGAGCAGAAGGTCCGCATCGAGGCATCGAGCGGGCTGAGCGACGCCGAGATCGACAAGATGGTGCGTGACGCCGAAGCCCACGCGGCCGAGGACGAGGGCCGCCGCGAGGCGGCCGACGCCCGCAATACCCTCGACTCGCTGGTGTATCAGGTGGAGAAGGACGCCGGCGAGTGGGGCGACAAGGTCTCGGCCGGGACGAAGGAACGGCTCGACGCGGCCCTCGAGCGCGGCAAGACGGCGCTGAAGGGCGACGACACGGCCGAGATCAACGAGGCCCGCGACGAGCTCATGCAGTCGTTCAGCGCGGCGGGCCAGGAGATGTACCAGGCGCAGGCGGCCGAGGCCCCGGCAGAGGGCGACGACACCGGCGAGAGCGCGCCGGAAGCGGATGGCGCGACGGAGGAGGAAGACGTTGTCGAGGCCGACTACGAAATCGTTGACGAGGGGAAGTAGCCCCGGCGCGGGGGGGCGGTGCTCGCCGCTCCCCCGGCGGGGCAACGGATGCCGCTCGGCCGAGCGTCCAACTCCCGCACATGACCTTCAACTCCCGCACATGAACCGATAGGCAGGAGGAGTAAGACAATGATGTATGATCCACTCAAGGCAAAGACCAGGGTCGCCCTCTCCGTGGCGGCTTCCTTTCTCTTCGGACTGGGGCTGGCGTCCCAGTTCGGCTTCACCGACACCGCTTTTACGCCGCCGGTGGTACAGACCGAGCCCCGGGTCACCACCGCCGCGGTACAGCCCGCCCTCGACCTGAGCGAGGCATTCGTCAACATCGCCGACGCGGTGACCCCCGCGGTGGTGTCGATCGAGGCCACCCGCGTGCAAACGCGTCCGACCCGTCCGACCGGCGGTTTCGAGCGTTTCTTCCGCGAGCAGCCCGTCATGCCGGAAATCGTGCCGGTCAGCGGAAGCGGCTTCATCATCTCGGATGACGGCTATGTGATGACGAACAACCACGTCATCGAAGACGCCGAACGCATCACCGTGTCGCTCAAGGACGGACGCACCTTCGGCGCCGAGGTCGTGGGGACCGACCCGACCACCGACATCGCGCTGATCAAGATCGACGGTACCGGTCTGCCGACCGCTTCACTGGGATCCTCGGAGGAAGTGCGGGTCGGGGAGTGGGTGCTGGCCATCGGCAATCCGGGCTTCGCAAGGGGCAGATCACCGGACCTCGACTACACCGTCACGGCGGGGATCGTCTCGGCGGTGGGCCGGTCGCTGCAACTGATCGACGAGTCTCTCCGCAGGGATCCCGAGTTTCCCGGGAGAGCCGGTTTCGCAATCGAGGACTTCATCCAGACCGACGCCGTCATCAACTCGGGCAATTCGGGCGGACCCATGGTGAACCTCCGCGGCCAGGTGATCGGGATCAACTCCGCCATCGTGAGCCGTACCGGAGTCTACGAGGGGTACGGTTTCGCCATACCGATCGACCTGGCCCACCGCGTCATGGAGGACCTGGTGGCACATGGCCGGGTCAGGCGGGCCTACCTGGGCGTGGAGATCCAGGCCGTGTCGGCGGAAGACGCGGAGTCGCTCGGGTTGCCGGAGATCTCCGGTGCGTTCATCCAGAGGGTGACCGGCGGCGCGCCCGCCGAGAGCGCGGGGCTGGAGAAGTACGATGTGATCACCGAGGTCGATGGCGAGAAGGTCGTGTCCGCCAACGATCTCCAGCACAAGATCGCCCTGAAGTCGCCCGGCGACCGGGTGCGCATCACGCTGTACCGCGACGGCAGCCCCCGGGCCATCACGGTAAGGCTGGACGAGGCGCCGTTCTCGGGTGAGGTGGCCGTAGCCCCGGCGCGGGAGCCACGCACCGCCGACAAGATCGGGATCCAGGTTACGGAGGTCACCCCCGACATCGCGGAGGCTTTCCAGCTCGAGAGCACCGAGGGCGTGGTGGTCGTAGACATCCAGGCGCAAGGTCCCGCCGCACGGCGCGGTCTCGTGCCGAATTGCGTGATCCGGGAGATCGACAGACGATTGATCCGCGACGCGGAGGACGTCGAGGAGGCGTTCAGCGGCGTGGGCGCCGGTGACGTTGTCTCCGTAATCGCCGCCTGCCCGGGCCGGAACATGGAAGAGGCCATGTACAACATCCGCGTCCCGCGGTAGAGCGCGGACGCCGAAGGCATATCCCGGCAGTCGGTAGCCGCAAGAGGGCCGGTCCCCGCGGGGGGGCCGGCCCTCTTGCCCGATCCCGGCCCCTTGGTGGCGGCCCGTCCCTGATTACCTTTCTACCTGGGTGGTGGCGGCGCGATCGTAGCCGCGCTGCCCGTGGCACGCCGAAGTGCACCGGTCCGGTGCACCGCGAGGAGCGAAAGTGGCGGAACTGGTAGACGCGCAAGATTTAGGATCTTGTGGCCCCTGGCCGTGGGGGTTCGAGTCCCCCCTTTCGCACGCTGTCGCGGGCTGAAACCATGAGTCCGCTCGACGCCTCCCGCCTCGATGTGTCGGTCACCGAGGAAGAACGCTGCCGCCGCACCCTCGACGTGGTCGTCCCCGGGGACGTCATCGAGGAAGAGAAGCGCACGGTGACCCGCAAGTACGCATCCCGGCTCAAGCTGAAGGGGTTCCGGAAGGGCAAGGTTCCGGTGCGCGTCGTCGTGCAGCGGTACGGCCCCGTCATCGAGGAAGAGGCCGTGGAGCGGTCGATCCGCCAGGCGTGCGACGGTGCCATCAGTGCACAGGGGCTGCACCCGGTCAGCGATGTCGACGTGACGGACGTGCGCGTGGACTCCGGCACGTCCCTTTCCTTCAAGGCGTCCTTCGACGTGCGGCCCACGATTGCCCTGGGCCGTCTCGGCGGGTTCCGTGTTGAAAGGCCCCGGGCGGAGGTGCCCGACGAGGCCGTCGACCGGATCCTCGAGCGGCTCCGCGGCGAGAACGCGGCGTGGAGGACCGTGGAGAACGGCAGGCCCGAGCCGGGGGATTCGGTCACCGTACTGGTGACCCGGCTGGACGGCGATGAAGGGGAGCCCGAGGACGCGGAAGCCGGTCGCCGAAAGTACGATCTCGTGCTGGGACAGGGACAGGCCCTGCCGGACATCGAGGCGGCGATCCTGGGCCTGACGGCGGGCGAGGAGGGCGACTTCGACGTCACCTTCCCGGACGACTTTCCGGACCCGGACCGGCAGGGACACCGCGACAGGCTGCGGATTGAACTGCTCGCGCGCCGCGTGCCCGAATTGCCCGGGCTGGATGACGGCTTCGCCAGGTCCCTGGGGGACTTCGAGGACCTGACGGCGTTGAAGGCCCGCATCGGCGAGGACCTCGAGAGGGACGCACGGTCCAGGGCCGAAGCGGAGGTGAACGAGCGGCTCATGCGGCTGATCGTGGAGGCGAACCCCTTCGAGGTCCCGGACTCCATCGTGGAAGCGTACACGGACGCGCTGGTCAAGGACGCGGATGGCGTGGATCCCGAGCAGCTTCAGGGAATCCGGGACGAGATCCGGCCCGCGTCGGAGTTCGCCGTGAAGCGGGAGCTCGTCGCGGACAGGATCGTCGCCGACCATGACTTGCGGCCCTCCGAGGACGAGGTGGGCGCGCGCGTGGAGGCGCTGGCCCGGGAAATGGGCGAGCCGAGCGGCAAGGTGTTCGCCCGCCTTCGCAAGTCGGGCGGCCTGCGGACCATCGAACGGCAGTTGACGGAAGCGAGGCTTTTCGACTTCCTCCGGGATCGGTCGGACATCACCGGCGCCCCCTGACGACCCGAAGGATGAGGAACCGAGACACCAGGTCAGGAAGTACCAGGTCAGGAAGTACCAAGTCAACCAGGAGCACATGAGCATGTCGACATACCCACCCTATGTAATCGAGCGGACAAGCCGGGGGGAACGCAGTTACGACATCTTCAGCCGGCTCCTCATGGACCGGATCGTGTTTCTCGGAAGCTCCATCAACGACCAGATCGCCAACATCATCGTCGCGCAGATGCTCTTCCTGGACGCCGATGACCCCGAGCGGGACATCTTCCTCTACATCAACTCGCCCGGGGGCAGCGTCTACGCCGGGCTCGCGATCTACGACACCATGAACCACCTGCGGGCCCCTGTGTCCACGTACTGCGTGGGGATGGCGGCGTCCATGGGCGCGCTGCTGCTGGCGGCTGGCGAGAACGGCAAGAGGAGCGCGCTGCCGAATTCCCGGATCATGCTCCACCAGCCGTCTTCGGGGTATCAGGGGACGGCGGCAGACATCGAAATCGCCGCGAAGGAAATCCTCGGAACTCGCGAGCGGCTCAACCGCATCCTGGCGAAGGAATCAGGGCAGCCGCTGAAGAAAATCAACGCCGACGTGGACCGGGACCGCTGGATGAGCGCCGACGAGGCGGTCAAGTACGGTCTGGTCGATCAGGTCCTGTGGAAGAGGAACGGCCGCAACGCCGTCTCGGAATCGTGAGAGGAGCCAGCCATGTCCAGTGACAAGCACCTCCGCTGCAGCTTCTGCGGAAAATCGAAGGAGTCGGTGAAGAAGTTCATTTCCGGCCCTTCCGTCTACATCTGCAACGAGTGCATCTCCCTGTGCAACGAGATCCTCGCCGAAGAGGAGGAGCGGGACAGCCAGGACGTTGCCGTCACCACCCTGACGCCCGAAGAGATCAAGAGCTTTCTCGACGAGTACGTCATCGGACAGGAACAGGCCAAGCGCTCTCTGTCGGTAGCGGTGTACAACCACTACAAGCGGGTCCACAAGCAGGGCATGCTGGACGATGTCGAGATCGACAAGGCCAACGTGTTGCTGGTGGGGTCCACGGGTGTCGGCAAGACGCTGCTCGCTCAGACGCTGGCGCGCGTCCTGCAGGTCCCCTTCACCATCGCCGACGCGACGACGCTCACCGAAGCCGGGTACGTGGGCGAGGATGTGGAGAACATCCTTGTCCGGCTGCTCCAGGCCAGCGACTTCAACCTCGGCGATTGCGAGCGGGGCATCGTCTACATCGACGAGCTGGACAAGATCGCGCGGAAGTCCGAGAACCCGTCGATCACCCGTGACGTGTCGGGCGAGGGGGTTCAGCAGGCACTTCTGAAGATCCTCGAAGGCACGGTCGCCAGCGTGCCGCCCCAAGGGGGCCGCAAGCATCCGCAGCAGGAGTACATCCAGATCGACACCCGCAGCATCCTCTTCATTTGCGGCGGGGCGTTCGAGGGCCTTGAAAAGATCGTCGAGCAGCGGATGGGCAGGCGGCAGATCGGCTTCGGTGACGAGGAGAAGGGCGACGCGGACGACAGCAGCCGTTCGGATGAGGATCCCATGGCCTACCTCGAGCCGGAAGACCTGCAACGCTTCGGCCTGATCCCCGAGCTGGTGGGGCGACTGCCCGTCACGGTCGCCCTCGAGGACCTGGACGAGGAGGCGCTGTTGCGCATCCTGCAGGAGCCGAAGAACGCTCTGATCAAGCAGTACCAGAAGATGTTCGAACTGGAAGGCGTCGGGCTGACCTTCGATCCCGGAGCACTCCGCGAGATCGCGCGGCAGACGTTCGGGCGCGGCACGGGTGCGCGGGGCCTGCGCGCCGTTCTGGAGAGGACCATGCGGGACGTGATGTTCGAGATCCCGTCGCGCAACGATGTGAGAGAGGTCGTCGTGACCCCCGAATGCGCAATGGGCAGGGTTCCTCCGCTCCTTGTGCTGAGGCCGGAGGCGCAGAGGAAGGAAGCGTAGCGGTCACCGGGCCATGGCCACGCTGAACCGGGTCGACGGGTCGTTCGAAGTCCCCGATACGCTCCCGGTCATCGCCCTGCGCGACCTGGTCTACTTCCCGTACATGGCCTTGCCGCTCCTGATCGGGCGGGCGCCGTCGGTCGCGGCCCTGGGCGAACGCCAGGCGGACAGCAGCTTCATGCTGCTCGTTGCGCAGAAGGACGCCGCATTGGACGAGCCGGGACAGGGCGATCTCCATCGGGCGGGCACCGTGGTCCGCGTGCTGCAGGTGTCCCGCCTTGCGGACGGAACCGTGCGGGCGGTGATGGAGGGGCTCGGCCGCGCCCGGATCGCGCGGTTCCTGCCCTCCGGCATGGGGTTCAGGGCGTCGGTGGAACTCCTGACCGAGTGGGAGTTCGAGCCTGATCCGCGCCCCGATCCAGGTCTGGAATCGCTGGTCGGGACCGTCGACACCAGGTTCCGCGAGTACGTGCAACTCTCGGACAAGATCCCGAATGAAGTGATCGCAAGCGCCGCGGAGATCGCCGACCGCGTGCGCCTCGGCCACCTGATCGCGGGTCATCTGCTGGTCGGAACCGCGGAGAAGCAGGAGCTGCTCGAGGTCACGGACACCGCGGCCCGCTTCGAGATCCTGCGGGAGCTGCTCGTGCGCGAAATCGAGATCCTGCGCATCCAGGAGAAGCTCGACGAGCAGATCCGCTTCCAGATGGACGCCGGCGGGCGCCAGGTCCCCCTGGAAGAGCAGTTCGGCAGGCGCGGCCCGGAGTCCGGCGTTGCCGATCCGGAATGGGCCGAACTGGAGAGCGCCATCACCCGCACTCCCCTCTCCGGCGAGGCCAAGGACCGGGTCGAGCGCGAGTTCGAGCGGCTCCGCAAGCTCAACCCCGTCACCCCGGAGGCGTCCGTGATCCGGACCTACCTGGACTGGATCCTGGCCCTCCCCTGGGAGCGGGAGACGCCGGACAGCCTGGACATCGGCCGTGCCGCCACGGTGCTGGAGGCCGAGCACTACGGGCTGGAGGAGGTCAAGGAGCGGATCCTGGACCACATTGCGGTGCTTTCGCTGGTGGGGCGGCTGCGGGGGCCGATCCTGTGCCTGGCGGGCCCGCCGGGGGTGGGAAAGACATCGCTGGGCCGGAGCATCGCGCGCTGCCTTCAGCGCGAGTTCGTGCGGGTCAGCCTCGGCGGTGTGCGTGATGAAGCCGAGATCCGCGGGCATCGCCGGACCTACGTCGGCGCGCTTCCCGGCCGGGTGATCCAGGGGATCCGCAAGAGCGGTTCGCGCAATCCCGTCTTCCTGCTCGACGAAGTCGACAAGCTGGCCCGGGACTTTCACGGGGATCCGGGCGCCGCGCTGCTCGAGGTCCTCGATCCGGAGCAGAACCGTAGCTTCACCGACCACTACCTCGAGATCGAGTTCGACCTCTCCAACGTCCTCTTCATCGCGACGGCGAACACCCTGGGAGAGATTCCCGGACCCATGCGCGACAGAATGGAGGTCATTCGCCTCCCCGGATACCTCGACACCGAAAAGAAGGCCATCGCGCGGCAATTCCTGTGGCCGAAACAGGTGGCTCGCCACGGGATCGAGCCGTTCCGTCCGGAGATTTCCGACGACGCGATCGAGCTGATCGTGGCCGAGTACACCCGCGAGGCGGGGGTGCGCGAACTGGAGCGCCGCCTGTCGCGGGTTGCCCGCAAGCTGGCCCGCAGGATCACGGGCGGCGAGGTGTGCGCGGCAGGCCGCGTAGAGGCGGGCGACCTGCGCGAGATGCTTGGCCCGCCGGTGCATCTGCCGCAGCGCCGCGAGGAAGGGCTCGACCGTTCCGGAATCGCGTGCGGTCTGGCGTGGACGGCGGCGGGCGGGGAGGTGATGGAGGTGGAGGTGGCCGTGGTGCCGGGATCGGGGAAGATCCAGTTGACCGGGACGCTCGGCGACGTGATGAAGGAGTCGGCCTTTGCCGCGGTCACCTATGCGCGGTCGCGGGCGCGGTGGCTCGGGCTGTCGGAACAGTTTCACCGGGAGGTGGACATCCACATCCACATCCCCGAGGGTGCGACGCCGAAGGACGGCCCCTCGGCGGGGATCACGATCGCCGTGGCGCTGATTTCCGCGCTGACGGACACCCCCACCCGGACCGACCTGGCGATGACGGGCGAGATCACGTTGCGGGGCCGGGTGCTGCCGGTCGGCGGCATCAGGGAGAAGGCGGTGGCGGCACTGCGGGGAGGCATCAGACGCGTGCTCCTCCCGGCGATGAACGTCATGGACATCGAACGGCTCCCCGACGAGGTGCGCGCGGGCGTGGAGATGGTTCCGGTCGAGACGATGGACCAGGTGCTGCGGGAGGCGCTCGCGCCGGGACGCGAACGGGCGCGGACGAAGCCGGACGAGGGTACGTCGCCGGGCACGCACGGCCTCGGCGCGCAGGTTTCCTGAGGCCGCGGCCGTGGTCATCCGTAGCGTGGAATTCGCCGGGTCGGTCGTCTCGCCCGGTCAGCCCTTCCCCGGCGCCCTGCCCCAGATCGCCTTCGCGGGACGCTCCAACGTGGGGAAGTCGTCGCTGATCAACCGCGTACTGGGACGGCCGCGGCACAAGGTCGCGCGGGTGTCGGCGACACCGGGCAAGACCCAGGCCCTCAACTTCTACGAGGTCAACCGCACGTTCTTCCTGGTGGACCTGCCCGGGTTGGGGTACGCGAGGGCGCCGAAGGCGGTGCGCGACTCGTGGAAACCCCTGGTGCGGGGCTACCTTGCCGGGAGCGAGATGCTGCGCGGGGTGGTGTATCTGGTGGATTCACGCCACCCGCCCACCGCGGGAGACCGGGAATTCGTTGCTCAGCTGGCGGAAACCGGCGTACCCACGTTGATCGCGCTGACAAAGGTCGACAAACTGAAGGCGATGGAGCGTGAGCGAGGGTTTGCGCGCAGGGTGACGAGGGAGCTGGGCGTTGCGGAGGAGCAGGTCGTGGCGAGTTCCGCCCGCACCGGAGAGGGAGCGGAAGAATTGCTGGGCGCCATCGAGGCGCTGCTGGAGCAGGAGCAGGAACCGTGAACTGGAAGCGATTGCGGATCGAGGCGCCGCCCGGGCGCAGGTTGACTGCGGCGAGCAGCATGATGGTGGCCGGGATGGTGGCGGGAGTGGCCGGGTGTGCTCCCGCGACCGTAACCGGGGGCGGTGCCGGGCCGGCCCCGGACTCTCGCCCGCCTGCCGAAGCAGCGCCGTCCCTTGCCGGTTCGCTCCGGCAGGACCAGATCTCGGTGAGGATGACCGCAGGGGCCCTGCGGATCGAGGTTACGCCGCTGGCCGCGTGGGTGCTCGAGGCGGCGGCGCCCGACACACGGAGCCGGCTCGCCCGAATCGTCGAGGCACACGGGCCGGCACTGGCCCGGCGGGAGAGCGGGGCGGAGGCCACGCTGTTCCTGGTGTCGTTCTCGAGCACGCAACCGGGCGCGGAGTTCCAGCCGGACGACCTGCACATGGTGTCCAGGGGGCTGCGGGAGAGGCCGCTCTCGATCCGCGCGATCACCCCCGGGTGGGGAAGCCAGCGGCTTTCGCAGCAGGCCACCGCGATGGCGGTCTATGTGTACGGCGGCGGCCTGGACCTGACCCGGGAGCTCACGGTGGAGTACCGGGGGATCGAGGATTCGTCCTGGGCGAGCAAGGTGACGGTGATCGAGGCCGAGCGGGGGAGGATCCCGCGTCAGGACTCTCCGTCCCCCTCCTCTTCCAGGCCGAACTTCCTGACCTTGCGGTAGAGGGTCCGTTCGCCGATCCCGAGGATCTCCGCCGCCTGGCGGCGGTTCCATTCGACGCTGTCCAGGACGGAGTGAATGACGTCGCGCTCCAGCTCCTCCAGGGTCATTCCGGGGCGATAGGCGACGGTGTCGGGGGATGCGTCCGGCGAGACGGCGTCCGCTTCCCGGGGGTCGGCTTCGTCGCGCCCGGGGCCGGTGTCCTCAGGTCGGGCGTCGGCCGCTTCGGGCCGGCGGTCGTACACGATCTCGGCGGAGGACGGCGGCTCGTCCGAGGGGACGAACCGCCGCGACATCCCGGGGGGAAGCACTTCGGCGGGATCCGTCGAGTGCGCGATCAGCATCGCGGTACCACGCTCCCCGGCCTGGAAGTCCTCGAACTCGCGTCTCAGGTCCTCGATGTCGACCTTCATCTCCATCATGGTGCGAAAGATGAACTCGATCTGGGGCCGGATCGACCGGGCACCGCCGTCGTCCCGGCCCGGGCCGCGCGCGACCGGCACGATGGCCAGCAGGCCGTCGCCCGACCTGACATCCCGGGGGATGTCTTCTGCGCGGATCCGCTGGCCCGGGGCAAGCACCACCATGCTTTCGATGAGGTTGCGGAGTTCGCGCACGTTGCCGGGCCAGCGATGGCGTACGAGGATCTCCATCGCATCGGGGGAGATGCCGCGGAAGGGGCCGCGGTCGTGGCGCTGGCTCGCTTCGCGGATGAACGCGTCCACCAGGAGAGGGATATCCTCGGGACGGCGGCGCAGCGGCGGCAGCGCGATGTGGAGGACGTTCAGTCGGTAGTAGAGATCCTTGCGGAAACCGCCGGTTGCCACTAGATGTTGCAGCTGCTGATTGGTCGCGGCCAGGATCCTGACATTCACGCGGATCAGCTTCTGTCCCCCCACCCGGTGGAATTCCTGTTGCTCCAGGACACGCAGGAGCCGGGTCTGGGTCTGAGGCGGCATCTCCCCGATTTCGTCGAGGAAGATCGTACCGCCGTGCGCCAGCTCGAAGAGGCCCTTGCGGGTGTCGATCGCACCGGTGAAGGCACCCTTCTCGTGGCCGAAGAGCTCGCTTTCGAGGAGGGTCTCGGCGAGGGCCGCCACGTTCACCGGGATGAAGGTCTTGTGGCGCCGCCGGGACAGCGCGTGGATGCCGCGCGCCACCAGCTCCTTCCCGGTGCCCGATTCGCCGGTGATGAGAACGGTGGCGTCGACCGGTGCAATCTGGACGATCCTCTCCAGGACCTCGAGCATGGCATCGGCCTCGCCGACGATCCCCGTCGCTTCACGGAGCCGCTTGCGCTCGATTGCCCGTGTGCCCATGAGGACGATCTCGTCGGGGTCGGCCGGAGCGACAAAGGCGGCGCTGACCCGGGGTGGAGCCTTCTGCCGGCCTCCCGGGCCGACGACCGCGAAGACGGGCAGCCCCAGACGAACCGCCTGCCCCGTCTGACGACGTTCGTCCGCCGTGTCCGCCCCGCCGGTGAAGACCAGCAGGACGGGCTCGTCGATGCCGGCGACGTCCTCCGAGGCGGTGAACAGGTCGACCTGGTAGCCCCGGTGCCTGAAACCGTCACGCAACTTCCCGGCCAGGGGAAGGTCGTGCGTGGTGACCAGAACGGTCTCGGCCGTCCTCGGGGCTCTCGCCATGAGCAGCTACCTCTTGATCGAGCCCTCGGTGTGGAAGGGAAGCCGCTGGGTACGGCCCGCGATGACACGGCCGCGGATGCGGACTCCGACGTGCGAGCCGGGTCTGGCGGCCTCGACGGGAAGGTACCCCAGTGCCACGCCGCCTCCCAGGGTCGGGCTCGCCACCCCGGAGGTGACGGTACCCACGTCGTCGCCCCCGTACACGAGGGGATAGCCGGGACGCGGGAAGCCGCGCTCGGTGAGGCGGATGCCGGTGAGGCGGCGGGTAACGCCCCGATCCTTCTCCGCGGCCAGGGCGTCGCGTCCGATGAAATCACCCGCGTCCAGCTTCACGACCCAGCCCAGCCCGGCCTCGAGCGCGGTGTGCGCCTCGTCGAGGTCGTTCCCGTACAGCGCGTACCCCATTTCGAGGCGCAGCGAGTCCCGGGCGCCGAGTCCGGCCGGCATGAGGCCGTGCGGCTCGCCCGCTTCGGTGACCGCATCCCACACGGCCGCGGCCGCGTCGGCGGGGAGGTAGAGTTCGAAGCCGTCCTCGCCCGTGTAGCCGGTCCGGCTCACCAGGGCGTCCGCGCCCGCCACCGCGCCCTCGGCGAAGCGGTAGTACCCGACCGCGCCGAGGTCGACGCCCGTCAGGGGAGTCAGGATGTCCTGGCTGGCCGGGCCCTGCAGAGCGATCAGGGCGATCTCGTCGGAGTCGTCGGACAGCTCCACGTCGTAGCCCCGAGCGTGCTCTGTCACCCAGCTCCAGTCCTTGTCGCGGTTGCTCGCATTGACCACCAGCATGATGCGGTCGGGGAAGCGGTAGACCAGGAGGTCGTCGAGGATGCATCCGTCTTCGTTGCAGAGCGCCGAGTACTGGGCCTGGCCAACGGCGACCTTCGACACGTCATTGACGGTCAGGTACTGGACGAGGTCGTCGGCGTGGGGCCCGCGCACGGTGAATTCGCCCATGTGCGATACGTCGAAGAGGCCGGCCGCGGTCCGTACCGCCGCGTGTTCGGCACGAATCCCGGCAGGGTATTGCACCGGCATCGAGTACCCCGCGAAGGGCACCATCTTCCCGCCCAGCGCGGTGTGGATGTCGTGAAGCGGGGTCCTGATCAGTGTCGGGTCCATTGTGTCGTCGGGTCCATTGTGATGTCGGGGCCGCCCTGGCCCCTGGCGCAGCCCTGTTCAGCCGATCAGGTCGAGCAGGATGGCCTTGATGACGTGCAGCCGGTTTTCGGCTTCCCGAAATACGCGCGAGCGGGGCCCATCGATGACATCGGCCGTGACCTCCTCGCCCCGGTGGGCGGGGAGGCAGTGGAGGAAGATACCGGACGGATGGGCTCGCGCCATCACGGCCTCGTCGACCTGGAAGCCGGCGAAGGCAACCCCCCGGGCTGCCTGTTCCTCCTTCTGACCCATCGAGGCCCACACGTCGGTCGTCACGACGTGGGCCCCCGTGGCCGCTTCGGCCGGCGAGCGGAGCACCTCCACATCGGCACCCGAGCGCGCCCGGGCCAGGATCCGCGGGTCGGGACCGTACTCCTCCGGGCACGCAATGCGCAGGGAGAATCCGAACTTGTACGCCGCGTTGAGCCAGGAGTTCGCCATGTTGTTCCCGTCGCCGATCCAGGCGATCCGCAGCCCGGAGAGGTCGTCGCCGAACTCCTCCACCGCAGTGTAGAGGTCGGCCATGACCTGGCACGGGTGCAGCAGGTCCGTAAGGCCGTTGATCACGGGGACCGATGCCTCCCGGGCAAGTTCGGCAACTTCATCGTGGCCGAACGTGCGGATGAGGATCGCGTGAACGTAGCGGCTCAGCACCCTCGCCGTGTCGGCCACGCTCTCGCCCCGACCGATCTGGGAGTCACGGTCCGCGATCATGATGGCGTGGCCCCCGAGTTGGGTCATCCCCGCCTCCGTGCTCACCCGGGTGCGGGTCGAACTCTTGCGGAAGATCATCGCCAGGGTGCGGCCTTCGAGCGGGCGGCCGGACAGCTCCCCGGACTTCAGGCGCCCGGTCAGCTCCAGGAGGTGCCGCAGGTAGCCGGTCTCATGCCCCGCGAGGTCGATGAAGTCACGCTTCCGTGGTTCCAAGTTCCACTTTGGGTCAGAGGATGTAGCGGCTCAGGTCGTCGTCGGAGGCGATGCTGTCCAGCCGCTCCCTGACAAAGTCGGCCGTGACCACGAGTGTCTCGTCGCGCTGATGGTCGGGAAGGTCGAAGAGGAGATCTTCCAGCAGCGTGGTGAGGACGGTCCGCAGCCTGCGCGCGCCGATGTTCTCCATCCGGTCGTTCAGGTCGGCCGCGATCCGGGCGATCTCGTCGATCCCCTCGTCGGTGAAGTCCACCGACGCCCCTTCGGTCTCGATCAGGGCGCGGTACTGGAGCACCAGTGCGTTACGGGGTTCCCGCAGGATCCGCACGAACTCCGCCGCGCCGAGGCTTTTCAGCTCCACGCGGATCGGGAAGCGGCCCTGGAGTTCCGGGATCAGATCGGACGGCTTGGCAACGTGAAAGGCGCCGGCCGCGATGAAGAGGATGTGGTCCGTGCGCACAAAGCCGTACTTGGTCTGGACGTTCGAGCCCTCCACGATGGGCAGGAGGTCCCTCTGGACCCCCTCGCGGCTCACATCCGGGCCCGAACCGCTTCGCTGACCGGCCACCTTGTCGATCTCGTCGAGGAAGACGATGCCCGTCTCCTCGGCGCGGTCCAGAGCCTCGTTGACGACTTCGTCCATGTCCACCAGGCGGTCCAGCTCCTCCTGCAGGAGGACGCGCCGCGCCTCGGCGACGGTCACCGTACGGCGCTTGGTGCGCTTCGGCAGCATGTCCTGGAGCATCTCCGCGAAGTTGATGTCCATCCCCTCCATGCCGCCGACCGGGAACATCATTCCACCGACGGACGAACCCTGCTGGATGTCCAGCTCGACCGTGCGGTCCTCCAGGTGTCCGTCGAGCAGGAGCTTGCGGAGCTTCTCGCGGGTGCGGGCCCGCCGCTCGGCGATGGAAGCGTCGCCGTTGAGGTCGGGTGTCCCGGTGCTCGCGCCTCCCGTCGGCCCGGCCACGAAGACGGTGCCGGGGGAACCCGTGACCGTCGATGCCCTGGACGCACCTCGCGCGCCGGATGTTTCGCGCGGCTTGGCGGCAGTGGCGGACACGGCCGATTCGGGGAGGAGCAGATCCAGGAGCTTCTCTTCGACGAGCCGCTCGGCCTCACCCTCCACTTCGTCCTCGCGCGCGGACCGCACCATGGACACCGCCGTGTCGACCAGGTCGCGGATCATCGACTCGACGTCGCGTCCCACATAGCCCACCTCGGTGAACTTGGAGGCCTCGACCTTGATGAAGGGCGAACCGGCCAGGCGGGCGAGGCGCCGCGCGATTTCGGTCTTCCCCACCCCGGTCGGACCGATCATGATCAGGTTGTTGGGCAGGATCTCCTCGCGCAGTTCCTCGTCCACCTGTTGGCGCCGCCAGCGGTTCCTGAGTGCGATCGCGACCGCCTTCTTCGCCTCGGACTGACCGATGATGTACTTGTCCAGCTCGGCGACGATCTCGCGCGGGGTGAGCTCGTCGAGCCAGGGAGGGGCGTCGCCCGGCGTGGATGGCCGGGAGGGCGCGGCGGTGTCGGCGGATGCGGTAACGGAGGTCATGCGGGGTCCAGCTCCAGTACGGTGATCTCGCGGTTCGTGTAGATGCAGATGTCGGCGGCGATCTCGAGAGCGCGCCGCGCGACGGCGGGAGCATCCATGTCCGAGCAGTCGATGAGGGCCCTCGCGGCCGCGAGGGCGTACGCGCCGCCCGAGCCGATGGCGAGGACGGGCTGGTCGGGCTCGATCACGTTGCCATCGCCGCCAACCAGGAAGAGGTGATCCCGGTCGGCCACCGCGAGGAGGGCCTCGAGACGGCGAAGGTATCGGTCCGTACGCCACTCCTTGGCCAGCTCGACGCACGCACGGGGGAGGTTCGACGGCCACCGCTCGAGCTTCCCCTCCAGCTTGGAGAAGAGGGTGAAGGCGTCGGCCACGGCCCCGGCAAAGCCGGCGAGGACCTTGCCGTCCCTGAGGAGCCTGACCTTGCGCGCCGCTCCCTTGACCACGGTTTCGCCCATTGTGACCTGGCCGTCCCCCGCCATGGCCACGCGGCCGTCACGGGCCACGGCGATGACGGTGGTGGCGCGGACGCGAGCGCCCGGTTGAATAGCGGAATCGGGGTACATGTAGTGAAGGAGGCGAGGCAGTCGGAAGTGGGAACCGGGGGCCGGACGGGCCGGACGGCGTGAGAGTGGACTAGTCCTTAAACGTAGACGTGTGGGTTGGCCATCGGAAGGGGGAGTCTTGTCCAACGGCATGTGAGCCTGCCATCTCAGGCGCGGGGATGGGCGCCCTTGTAGACACGCCTCAACCGCTCCCTGGAGGTGTGGGCGTAGATCTGCGTCGTGCCCAGCGATACATGGCCCAGGAGCTCCTTGACCGCCATGAGGTCGGCCCCGGCGTCGAGCAGGTGGGTGGCGAAGGAGTGGCGAAGCGAGTGGACGGACAGGTCGGCCGTCGCGGCGAAGTCCGCCAGGACGGCCCGCACGGTGCGCTGAATGTGCCGGTTGGAGAGGCGGCGACCGTGGCGGCCCACCAGCAGGGCGCAGCAGCCACCGTCCGCCACCTCCTCGCGCCGCGGCAGGTAGTTGCGGACTGCTCTCGCGGCCGCCTCCGTCACGGGAACGATGCGCTCCTTCCTTCCTTTCCCCAGCACCCGGATCTGACCCCGGTCGAGGTCCAGCGATTTCACGTCGAGCCCACCGAGCTCGGCCAGGCGGATGCCGCTGCCGTAAAGGAGCTCCAACGTGGCAAGCAGGCGGGTCTCGGGGAGGCCGTTCAGCTTGGCCGCGCGGGACTCGGCCCATTCGAAGAGGGCCTCGACCTCGTCCGCGTGCAGGTGGCCGGGCAGGGTGCGGTCGAGCTTCGGGCCGCGCACCAGCCGTGCCGGATTGGAGGGAATCTCACCCTCGCGGTGAAGGTGGCGGAAGAGGGACCGGGCCGACGACAGCTTGCGCGCCACCGTGCGTGGAGCGAGGCCGCGCCGGCCCGCGTCTCCGAGGAAGGCGCGGATCACTCCCCGGTCGACGTCGCTCCACTGGAAGTCGTCCCGGCCAAGGTAGCCGCCCGCGAAGGCTTCCAGGTCGCGAAGATCCCGACGGTAGGCGGCGATCGTGTGGGGGGAGAGGTTGCGCACCGTCTTCAGGTGGCCGAGGAAGCGGGCGACGCCGGGCGTCATTGGACCGCCGCGTCGGCCGGCATGATGTGCGCATCGGCGATCCATTCGCGGAAGCGCCGGTCGGCACGCTCCGCGAGCGCCTCCCTCCGCAGCGCCTTCTTGCGTGGGGCGTCGTGAAGGGGATCCACCAGCCCCCAGTTCGAGTTCATGGGCTGAAAGGAGTCCGGCTTCGCCTCGCGCAGATACCGGCAGAGCCCGCCGAGCATGGTCTCCGTCGGCGGGACCACCTGATCTTCGCCGCCGAGCACGCGGTGCAGGTTGACGCCTGCCAGAATTCCGGAGGCCGCGGACTCGGTGTACCCCTCCACCCCGGTGAGCTGCCCTGCAAAGAGAAGGTCGGGGCGGCGGCGCGACGATCCGTAGGCGGTCAGGCATCCGGGGAAGTTCAGATAGGTGTTGCGGTGGATGGACCCCCAACGCAGGAACTCGGCCCCCTGCAGCCCTGGAATCATGGTGAATACGCGGCGCTGTTCACCCACGCGCAGCCGAGTCTGGAATCCGACGAGGTTCCACATCTGCCCGGCGAGGTCTTCCCGCCTGAGTTGCACGACGGCGTGCGGGCGGGCTCCGGTGCGGGGGTCGCGCAACCCCACGGGCTTCATGGGACCGAAGCGCAACGTCTCGGGTCCCCGCGCGGCCATGACTTCGATGGGCAGACACCCCTCGAAGTAGGGAACGCTGTCCCAGTCGTGCCCCTCGTGTACGTCGGCGTGGCGCAGCGCCTTGATGAACGCGTCGTACTCATGCCGGTCCATCGGGCAGTTCAGGTAGTCCGCCTCCTGCTGGTAGCGACCGGCCGCGAAGGCAACCGAGCGATCCACCGAATCGACGTGGACGATGGGCGCGATGGCGTCATGGAAGGCGAGCCCTCCGTCCCCCAACTCGGCAGCGATGCTGGCGGCCATGTCCGCGGAAGTCAGGGGACCGGTCGCCACAATCACCGGGCCGCGCGGAATCGACTGAGCCTCTTCCCGGACAACCGTGATGCGGGGGTCGGCTTCGACCCGCCTCGTCATTGCCCGCGAGAAGAGGTGCCGGTCCACTGCGAGCGCCGACCCTGCCGGCACCCGGCTCTCCTGTGCCGCCACGAGGAGTACCGATCCCAGGCACTCCATCTCTCGTTTCAGCTGGCCGTGGGCAGTCGCCGGCCGTTCGCTCTTGAAGGAATTCGTGCAGACAAGCTCACCGAGGCCCCCGGTCTGGTGCGCGGGCGTGCCCTTTCCCGGTCGCATCTCCACAACTTCGACCGCGTGGCCCCTCGCAGCCAGCGCCAGGGCGGCTTCGCAACCGGCCAGGCCCCCTCCGACCACCGTTACGGTGCTCATCGGCGTCAGTCACCGCTTCCCGGCGGTCCTGGTGGAAGCCTTACGGCGTCCCCGGGGCGCGCGGCCCTTCTTGCGCCGGGCAGCGTTCGCCAGCAGTTCGACCGCCTCATCCACGGTTGTCGCGGCGGGATCTCGGCCCTTCGGGACACTGGCGTTGGCGGTCCCGTCAGTCACATACGGCCCGTAGCGCCCCTCCAGAAGCTGGATTTCGGCACCGGTTTCCGGGTGGATCCCCACCACCTTCAGCACCTTTCTCCCCCGCCTGCGTGCTTTCGGTTGCGCCAGAAGCGAAAGCGCCTCGTCAAGCGTGACGGAAAAGACCTGGTCGGCCGACTCCAGGCTGCGGTACTCCCGGGCTCGGACCACAAACGGCCCGTACTTGCCCAGCCCGGCCTTGACCTCCTCGCCGTTCTCCGGGTCGGTGCCCAGGGTGCGCGGAAGCGAGAGGAAGCGAAGGGCATGGTCAAGGGTGACATCGGTCATTCCCATCCCCTTGGGGAGGCCGACCCAACGCGGCTTTTCGGGCCCCTTTCGCGTTTCTCCCAACTGGACGTAGGGGCCGAACGGACCGACCCGGACGAAGATCGGCAGCCCCGTCTCCGGGTCCTCGCCGAGGTGTTCACCGCCCCCGGATCCGGTCTTCAGGAGCTCGCTGGCGCGCTCGACGGTCAGTTCGTCGATGAGCAACTCCATGGGGATCGTCGCCCGCTCCGCGCCATCGCCTTCTCCCCGTTCGGCGAACACCGAGGTTTTGCCGATCCGGACCCGTATCGGCTTCCCCGTCTCGGGGTCGGTCCCGACCGGCACCTTCGGAAAATCGATGCCGGGCAGCGCATCCTCGATCTGCCGCACGAGGCCGGGGCGGTCCCCTTCCCCGTTGTAGAAGGAATCGAGGAAGCGCCGGGAGTCGGCCTCACCTGCGGCGATGTCGTCCAGCGAGTCTTCCATCCTTGCCGTGAAGTCGAGGTCGATATACGTGCCGAAGTGTTGGCGCAGAAGCTGGATGACGGCCATGCCGATATACGTGGGGACAAGCGTTCCGCTACGCTTCCGCACATAGTCCCGGTCCTGGATGGTCGATATGGTCGGGGTGTAGGTCGACGGCCGCCCGATCCCCTCCTCTTCCAGCTTCTTGACCAGCGACGCCTCCGAGTATCGTGGCGGTGGCTTGGTCTCGCGGGGGTCAGGCTTTACCGAGCGGATCACGGTGGGCCGGCGCTCGGCATCGCCACGTGTCCGGGCGCCGGCCTCTCCGGAGCCTGGCTGCCCCTCGGCGTGGACCGAGTCCCCCTCATACAGCGCGGGCAGGAGTTGATCCTTTCTGTTGTCGCCGTACACCTTCAGGTAGCCGGGGAAGCGGAGGACCGACCCGGTCGCCCGAAAGACGTGATCGACGTCCTCGATCCGGGCGATGAGGTCGACGTTGCTTCTGTCCACCTGGGCATCGGCCATTTGAGAGGCAACAGTGCGGCTCCAGATGAGGCGGTAGAGCGCCAGCTCGTCCCTGTCGAGGAATCGGGCAAGTTCATCCGGGGTGCGGCCGATCTCCGTCGGCCGAATTCCCTCATGCGCCTCCTGTGCGATCTTGGACTTCGTGCGATAGCGTCTCGGTCCCCCGTAGTACTCGTCGCCGAAGACGCGCCTGATGTACCGGCCGGCGTCTCCCAGCGCCTTGTTCGAAAGAGTCACCGAGTCGGTTCTCATGTAGGTGATCAGTCCCTCGCGGTCGCCGCCGCCCAGATCGATCCCCTCGTAGAGGCGCTGCGCGCTCCTCATTGTCTGCCGCGGTGACAGACGGAGCCGGCTGCTGGCCGCCTGCTGGAGCGTCGACGTAGTGAAGGGGGGCGCCGGTCTCTGGCGCGTTGATTTCCGCTCCACGCTTCCCACGCGCCATGGCGCTGCCTCGACCGCGGCGGCAGCGATTCTGCTGGCGGCCTCCCGGTCGAGGTGAAGCGCGCGGGACGATTCGAGAAGCTCGCCCGTTGCGGAGTCGAAGTCCCTCCCCACGGCTACCCGCTTCCCTCCAGCCGTCACAAGAAGAGCGGCAAACTCCTCTCCGCCGGACGCCAGCACAGCCTTGGCGCGCCAGTATTCGGAGACCATGAAGCGTCTCCGCGCCTCCTCTCGATCCACCACGAGACGAAGCGCCACGCTTTGCACCCGGCCCGCGCTCAGCTTCGTCCTCACCTTCTTCCACAGCACCGGGGACAACTCGTATCCATAGAGGCGGTCCAGCACTCGGCGCGCTTCCTGCGCCTGGACCAGACGCCGGTCGACCTCCCTCGGATTGGCCAGAGCCTCCTGGATCGCAGGCTTGGTGATCTCGTGAAATGCGATGCGCCGGACGGGCACCGAAGGCTTGAGGACCTCGAGAAGGTGCCAGCTGATCGATTCGCCCTCCCGGTCTTCGTCGGTCGCGAGCAGGATCTCGTCGGCTTGGCGGAGAAGCTTCGTCAACTCGCGCACATGCCTCCTGCTCTCGTCGGGCACGACGTACACGGGCCGGAAGCCGTTCTGTGTGTCGACACCCAACCGTCCCCAGGACTTCTCCCGGATGGCACTGGGAGTCTCCTTGGCCGATCGGGGAAGGTCACGGATATGCCCGTACGACGCCTCGACCCGGTATTCGGGGCCGAGGAACCGCCCGATCGTCTTTGCCTTCGCCGGCGACTCCACAATCACCAACTTCACGCAGATGCCTCCTTGTCCAGCCCTCGCAGAGCCGGTGTTTCCAGGATTTCCCGGGCAACCTCTTCCGGGGTTCGGCCTTCAGTGTCGATTGTAATACTGCTGCCTTCGTAGTGGACAATACGTTCTGCCAGGAGTGCCACCACTTCCGCAAGGGGGTAGGGAACATTCAACAACGGTCTCGGGGTGTCAGACCCCGCGATCCTGTACAGGGCCGTCTCGGGCGTGACACGCAGCCATACCGAAAGAGTGTGGCGATCGAGCATGCCCATATGACCCGGCCCGACGGCCCACCCGCCGCCAACCGCCAGGACCAGCCTGTCTCGTTCCAGCGCCCGCCTTCCCGCATCGGATTCCAGGGCCCGGAAGTGCGCGATGCCGCGGCGGCTGATGATCTCGTCCACCGGGGACCCCTCTTCCCGTGCCACCTCGGTGTCGAGGTCGAGGAAATCCCACCCGAGGGCATTCGCGATCAGGGGACCGACAGTGGACTTTCCCGCCCCCATGAACCCTACGATAACCACGCGGCGGACGGGTGCTTCAGTCAAGGGCATCACCTCCAACACCATTGTCTCCGCCAGCTTCATCGGCCGCCCGGCTCCCTCTCCCGGAACCCGCGGGAGCCAAGGTGGTCCAGGTATGAATCCATGTTCCGTCGAAGTTCGACGAGCGAGTCGCCGCCGAATTTCTCCAGAAGAGCGTCGGCGGCTACCAGTGCGACCATCGCCTCCGCCACGACCGCGGCAGCGGGCACTGCACAGACGTCGCTCCGTTCGACGGTCGCGTGCTTCGTCGTGCCATCTCGCAGGTCGACGCTTGGGAGCCGGTTCCGGAGCAGGGTGGAGATCGGCTTCATGGCCCCTCGCACCACAAGGGGAGACCCCGTGGTGACGCCCCCCTCCAGCCCGCCCGCCCGATTCCCCACCCGGCCGAAACCACCCGCGCGCGTTCGTGATTCGTCGCGCAGGATCGCATCGTGCACCCGGGAGCCGGGACGGGCTGCGTTGATGAACGCGGGCCCGACCTCGACGCCCTTGATCGCGTGCACCGACATCACCGCCTGCGCGAGTCGGCCGTCCAGCTTGCGGTCCCACGAAACGTAGCTGCCCAGCCCCACAGGCAACCCTAGGACGACGACTTCGAAGCACCCTCCCAAGGTGTCACCCGCTCCCTTCGCGGCGTCGATGGCCGCGATCATGGCGCCCTCCGCCTCCTTGTCGAGAGTCCGTACGGGGGAGTCATCCACCGCATCGTTGAGATCGGCCGGCAGATCGTCCGGGATCCGCGCCTCCACGTCCCCAATACGGGTCACATGGCTCCCGATCGACGCGCCGACCTCCCGAAGCAGCGTCCGGGCCACCGCCCCGCACGCGACCCGGGCCGCGGTCTCCCTCGCCGATGCACGTTCCAGAACATCTCTGGCGTCCCGGCGGTCGTACTTCAGAACTCCGGCCAGATCGGCATGACCAGGCCGCGGAAGATAGACCGGACGGAGCGCCTTGGGGTTTTCCCGGGGATCCGGCACCTCGTGGGCCATGGCCGTGGTCCAGTTCTTCCAGTCACGATTCCAGATCACCATCGACACCGGGGAGCCCAGGGTGACGCCCAGCCGCAGGCCGGAGATGATTTCGGCCCGGTCGGACTCGATCTGCATTCTGCGTCCTCTTCCGTACCCTCCCTGGCGACGCCTGAGGTCCGGATCGATGTCGGACGCCGAGTCGAGACGAAGGCCGGCGGGAACTCCGTCCACCACGGCGACGAGACCGCGCCCGTGCGACTCTCCGGCGGTGTGAAAGGACAGGTGGTCTAGTGGCATGTGGGCGACGGGGAAATGGGCGTGATCGCGCGGCGATGGGTACCATGCGTGGGCTGTCCATAGATAGCGAAGCCTCCGGTCACGGGGAAGCGGTGCGTACAATCGTGGGCGTCACCATGATCAGTAGATCCCGCTGGACGGTGGATTCCCGGCGGGAACGGAAGAGGCGCCCGATCCACGGTATGTCCATCAGCAACGGGATGCCCGACCGTACCTCGCCGATGTCCCTTATGGTCAACCCGCCGATCACCACCGTCTCGCCGTCTTCGACCATCACTTTCGACTCGGCTCTCTGTCTTCGGAAGATGAGTCCCACGTCCGATGGGGCCAAGTCCGCCGAGGAGCGTTCGGCCGACAGTGTCAGTAGAATCTCGCCGGCGTCGGTGACCCTCGGCGTCACTTCGAGGATCACCCCCGTCTCCTTGTAATCCACCGTAGCCACCGGCACCGTACTTCGGATCCCGTCCCCCTGGCCGGCCTGAACCTGGGCCCCGGCGTCGATCACGCGAACCGGTGTCTCCTCGCCGACGACGATCCTCGCGGTTCGATTGTCCATGACACGGACCGATGGCTGAGCTTCTATCTCGGTGAGCTGAAATGTCTCGAGAGCATCGATGAACCCGATGAGCGTAGCCCGTCCGACCACAAGTGAGGTCAGGAGCGAAAGCGTGGGGTTCGCCATGCGGTTCGTGGCGTTGCCGAGCGCCGCGAGCGAGTGCCCGCCCAGCGACACGACGTCGGTTCCCCGCTCGACTTGGCGGTCGGCATCGGAGATCACACCGTCCCCGTCGCTGTCGATGACACCCGGGGTCAGGAGGTTGAGCTGGTTCCCCCTGGTATCCTTGAGGTCGTACGTTACCCCGAAACCCTCCAGAGCCGACCGGTTCACGAAGATGATCTTCGCGGAGATGTCCACCTGGCGGACCCTGAGGTCCAGCGCCCCGACGAGATCGCCCACCGACTCCAGGACGCGGGGAATATCGGTGACCACGATCGTGTTGGTCCCCAGCCCCACCGAAACGCGGCCGCGCTCGGTCAAGAGAGCTGCGACCAGATCCTGCAGCTCTGCCGGATCGGCGTAGTTCACGCGGAAGGGCATGGTGGCCAGCGGCAACACGGCTTCCTGCTCGAAGAGAGTCCGTGCGTCATCCACGCGAATGATGCCTCCCTCCTCCTCATGCGCCACGAGGCCGTAGGCGTCGAGGATCGAGCGTAACGCCACGTCCCACGGTTGATCGCGGATCTCGGCGGAGACGAGGCCGCCCACGTTCGACCCCGGCACGATAGAGCGGTTCGCGAATTCGGCGAAGGCGAAGAGAACTTCCCGGATCGGAGCTTCCGAGAACGAAACCGTGATCGGCGTGCTGACTGCCTCCACGCTGATCTCCGGTGGGGGCGCCTCCTGAACCCGTGCATGTGCCCCCGGGGCGGGGAAACTCGAGACGGCGACAAGCAACCAGACCAGGTACTTGCGGAAATCGATAGGTTTCATGATCCCTTTCTTTCACTGGCCAGCGGCACGTGCAGCACCCTCCGTTCCGGCCCCTCCGGACCCTCCGTCTCCACGACGACGTGGCGCTCATGGATCTCCACGACGCGTACGCTCCCGATGACGTCGCCCAGCCGCAATCGATAGGTCTCCAACGGGAAGGCCCCCGTCGTTGCCGCACCATCGCGGCCCGATGGCATTCCGGTTCCCATGAGAAGCACACTGACCCGGGGATCGCGGTGGTGGATGATGCCCAGCAGACCCAGTTCCTCGACGCGCGGACCCTCCGCAACAGACACGGGGAGCGGTTGAAACGGGTTGCGGCGTGCACGCGACGGATATGTGAACACCTCGCGTTCGAATACGAGGCCGCCGCCGCGTGACGATTGGGCGGCGGGGAGCTCGCCCTCGTCCGGGGGAAGTGTCACGATGGCTTTTTGTGCGCTCGCGCCATCGAACCCGCCCGCCAACAGCAGAGACACTGAAATCCCCATCATGCTGGACCGATTGCGCGTCATGGCTCGGTGCCTCCGTTCTTTTCGGACTGATCTCCTGTTGTGGCTGGCAAACGCGGGATCGAGACATACGACTGGATTCGAAGACTGGCCAGTACGGCTCCCCCGTCGTCCTCTGCCGACAGCCCGGACTCGCCTTCGGGCGTGATCGCCACGGCGGTCGGGACCACAATCCGTTCCAGCGAGGCGATGCCGGCCAGGAAGGAGCCGATAGCGTGATAGCTGCCCCGGATATCCAATTCGTAGCTCCACCGGTCGTAGAACTCGCCAGGCCCGATGGGTTGCGGGCGCATCCTGGTCACCTCCACTCCCGTTCGGGTCTCGTAGTCGGAAATGGCTTCCAGCAGAACGGCCACCTCCCCACCAGCGGGAATCAGTCCTTCCAACGCTGCGATGTGCTCTGCGTAACGTCCCACGGCGGCTTCCAGATCGCCCTCGTCCACCACTGCATCCGCCGATGCCTGCCGGTTCCATTCCTCCAGGCGGGCGATGCGAACCCGCTGCTCTTCCGCCCTCCCGACCGCTGGTGCAAACAGATAGGTGTACACGAAGTACGGACCGGAGAGGGACAGCAGCGCGAGGAGAACCGCGCTTCGTTTCAGCGGATCCGTCGGCAAGAGGCTCATGGCAACCGTGCAGGCCGAAGGGGCACCAACTCCAGCACTTCCGGAGGTGGATCCTCATGGCCGGCCTCAAGAACGAAGTGATGGAGGGAGTTGTCGGTATCGCCGCCGCCGGACGCCACCAACCCATGGTCCGAGGTGATCAGCCGCACGTCGCCGATGAAGAGGGACGACTCCAGCCCGTTCCAGAAGCGGGTGAGCGCGCGGCTTGTGCGTGCCATGCCCTCCAGCCGGAAGCGGGCCTGTTGGTCGTCCGACGGAACCTGTGCCAACCGGGTTAGCCATGCTTCTTCCGGTAGTGCGTTCGCCACCTCGTCCATGATGCGGGGCCACAGGTAGCGAAGGGCGTCCATATCCTGGATCAATGCAACCCGGGAGGCTATGGAATCGCGGCGCGCCTGCAGGGCCACGGCCCCGTGGCGTCGTGCCGCAGCACTCGCCGAGTCGCCCAAAGCCGCTGCCAGTGCCAGGTCGAGGTCGGTCGTCTGCCCGCGGACGGACAGAACGAGATAGCTGGCAAGACCAACCGACATGAGCATCGTCAGGCAGGAACCGACGACCCAACCGTCCATGGGAATGTTCCAGAGACGCAGCCCCGCCGGATCCTTGCCCGGCCGCCCACCCCGGATCCCGGGGCTCCCTCTCAGGAGATCGACTTCAATCATCGTAGCCCCCTACCGGCCTCGTCATGGAGCACGCAACGCGAGACCGAGGGCCAGAAACAGCATGGGTGCGGCCTCCCCGAGCGCACCATCGCTCCTGGCACCGTCGCGCACTCGAACCCGCTGAAACGGGTTGATCAGGTGTGTCTCGACCTTGACGCGGCGTGCGAGTGCCTCGGCCATCCCCGGTGTGCATGCGCCACCACCACTCAGAAAGATCCTTCCCATCCCGGTACCTGGCCGGCGCGTTCTCAGGAGGGCGAACACGCGCTCGATTCCCATTGCAATGCCGTCGGCAGCAGCGTCAAGCTCCCCGAGGCGGCGCGTTCCCACCGGAAAGTCCCGGGTCAGCGCAGGCGCGCCGTCTCGCTGGATGCTGATGTTGGTGAGTTCATGGCCGACATTGACGAGGGCGACGACGCCGGTCGAGGCACCCGGGTAGTTGTGTGCGAAAGCGTTGTGCAGAGCGAACGCTTCCACATCCATCAATGCAACCTTGACGCCCGCGTCCGCGAGTAGCGCCACCCGCTCCTCCACGCGCTCGCGCTTGGCCGCGACCAGCAGCACATCCATACGGGAATCCGCGTCGTGGTTGCCGAGGATCTGGAAATCGAGCTGCACGCTCTCGATGTCGAAGGGTACATGCCGTGCGGCCTCCTCGCGGATCGCCCTGCGAGCGTCCGATCTCTTCATCCGGGCCATCTCGACCTTCTTGATGAACACATCGTGCCCGCCCAGAGCCGCGACCACCTCGGCGGACTCCACCCCCGCGTCGTCGAGGACCTCGCGCACCGCGTCCACGACCCGGAGTGGCTCCACCACCTCACCATCCACCACCGCACCACGGGGGATCGGTCGCATGGCCGCGCGGCTGAGTTCGGGACGGTCTCCACCGTGATCGACCTCCGCGATTTTCACGAACCCGCTCCCGATGTCGAGACCCACCGACTTCCTCTTCCTTCGGAACCGTGCCATCGGCTACCTGCCAGCCCCGGCGGGTGGAACCGGTCCCACCCATGAGCGCTCGGGCAGCGGGACGGGCCGGGCCAATCGGGTAGCCGCCTGGAGGGCCTGAAGCGCTGCGCATGCTGAACCATCGACAGCAGCACCGTCACCCACCAAGACTTGACCGCCCCCGCGGACCAGCCCAACTACCCGGGCGGTACGCTCCAGCACAACGTCGCCGGAAACGAGAAGCAACCCGGTCCAGGACGAGCCGGGGCCAAGGGTCACATCACCGATCACGGCCAGCACGCCCGCTCCGTCCCCCGTCAACCGCACAGGCCCGTTCCCGAAGACCAGCCCGGCCCAACAGGTCGGGCATCCAGGGGGCGCGGACCTCCCTCCGGACAGGTCGAGGTCGGCCAACTCACCGAGCGCCGGGCCACCGTACCACCCGAGTCTGATGTCCCCGAATTCGGCACCGTCCATTCCCGCACCCCATTCGGGCGGTCCCGGAGGCAATGCGCTATGGGGCACCACGGACCCGGCGAAAGCCTGAGCCAGGAGGGGAAGGTGATCGCACGGAGGGACTCCCTGACGAGTGGCCAGCGTCGAGTCGGAGAGCAACTGCGCACTCGTCGCGAGCGAAATGCTGGTAGCCTCCACCACGGCGCGATGGCCCGCCACACGCGCTTCCGCGTCGATCCACCAGACCAGTCGTGCTTCTCGCATCGGGACGGCACCACCCATCTCCCCCTCCCCAATGAACAGATGGAATTCCTCCGAGAGGCGTACATCCAACACGCGCCAGGAGCCCCTGGTCGAGTGGCTCCCCGATGCCAGTTCAACCGCGGAGCCGCCAACAACCGAGGCCGGCGCGCCTCGAGTCGTTTGCAGCGCGATTTCCACTCCCGCCCTTGCGCCGGTCCTGCTCACCAGGACTCCGTTGGCCATCGCAGCTGCGCGGAGTTGTCCAACAGCCGCCGCGACGGCAGCGGAAGCGATGCCTGCGAGGACCATGAGGGCCAGAAGAGCCAGCACGATGGCAAATCCCTCCTGCCCTCGGGCCGGTGGTGCGGCCGCCATCATCGGATTGTCCACGTCGTCCACTCGAACGCCGGAAGAATGGGGACGGGTCCTTCCCATGTCACACGGGCTTGCACGCCACGTGAGCCGACCGTTTCAAGGGTAGCCGAGTCCACGACGATTCCGGTCCCCGTCAGCGGCTGCCACCCTCCTTGCCCGCTCCGGTACCGGAACGCTCCGTCCGAGAAGCGGTAGGCGCCCCTCTCGAAGTACAAACCCGCGAGAGGCTGGACCACCGGCGGATCGAGGTACCAGATCTCCGGGGAGAAACCGGGAACCTCCTGACAATCGATACTGCTGCCCCGGGATACCCGGGTCAGCGCGGTGCCGCGCCAGCTCCCGTCCCCGGAGAGGACCAGCACGGAATCCTTGTTCGCGTTGGAGCCCCGGAACCCCGCGACGGCGACTGCCCAGCCATTGGCGGGTTGGCTGCCGCAAGCGAAGCCCATTCCCCGGAATGCGCGCAGGTGCAACTCTCCATCCTCGATCCTCCAGTCGCGGCCGGCTTGACCCTGTCCGACCTCTGACGCCAGGACGTGATGGATCAGGCGGGTCTCGTCCAGAATCCGGGCACCCGTCACCACCCGGGTCGCCACGACGCTCTGCACCGCCGTAACCCACCAGCTGACCTGCACGAGCAACAACAGGAGAGTGCCGGCAACGACTGCCTCGGTCAGCACGAACCCGCCTCTCGTTCCGCTACGGAATCGCATTCGCCCCCCCTGACACCCCGGCTCGCGCGGCAACGAACTCGATTCGGATCGGTGCCGGCAGGGCCACATGCTCGAAGCTGGCCCACGCGGCGGAATCCGCGTTCGCGGCGACATGCCACGTCAGCACGCCTCCCGGGTATGTGCGCTGGCCGGAGACCGGAGACTGTTTCGTCGCAACCGAGTCCACGAAGCTCTGCAGCAGTACGCGGGACTCGTCCAGCGCACGGGCGTGCACCAGGCTTCGGGCAGCCGTCGCGGTCAGGGACGCCACCCCCGCGACTCCCACGCTCACGATCGCAACCGCGACCACCAGCTCGACCAGAGACACCCCGGCCCTGTTCATCGCCGTGACACCCTGCCGAGGGACGAGATCACCAGAGAGCGTTCCTCGCCGGCCAGCGCAAACCTGAGGGTCTGACTGGAGACCAGACCAAGACCCATGGGCCCGAAGCGTACGCGGCTCGACGCTCGATCCCTGGACAACCGGAGCGATACTCCGCCTTCCCCCAGGGAGGTCGCCATCACGGTGTCCCCGGCCGCCGAAATCAACACCCCGGCCGGAGGCTCGGCGGTAAGCTCGACCGTCGCTCCTCCCACGCCCACCGCGGTCCATCGCGCCTCGGCGAAGAGTCGGGCGGCCTCTTCCTGTGAGCGGCGCAGATAGAAGGATGTGCGGAGCCTCCCCGCCGAAGCGAGAAGGGGCGGCGCCAGAGCGGCCAGCATCACCAGGAGCATGGCGATCTCGATGATTGAGTATCCCGCGCGCGCCGACGGTCCAGGAAGGGGGGCCTCTTTTGTCATGGCCGTAAGAAGGGCGATCCCGGCGGGCACCGGAATGGCCGGATGGGACAGATGTTCGGCCCGCCGATCCGGTATCACCCGGACACCGGTCAGCTCGTACATACGACCTGCCCCTCGGCCTCCGGCGTCGCGGTACCGATGGTGGGTGCCGTCGCCGTCCCATAGTACATGGCACAGCCTTGCGCCGTACCCAGTGCCTCATGAGTGGCTGTCGCCGACCATCCCGAACTCGAGGCCGCCGTGGTCACCGTCACGGCCTCCGATGCTACGAAGCCCAGGTCCGCGAGCGAATTCGTGTACTTGTAGTTGGTCGCGTAGTAGAGCTCCTGCTGCGACGCCAGATTCCGCACATCGGACTTCATCGCTGCGAAGTACGCCCGCTCCCGGGTGGCCGAGAACTGGGGGATGGCGATGGCGGAGAGGATGCCGATAATCACGAGAACGATCAGGAGTTCAATGAGTGTAAATCCATTTCTTGTAGTCATTTGTAAGATGTCCTTTCAAGTATTGCATTAATAGGAATGCCGAGCGGATCGGGCACGAGCCAGCAGGCGGGCCTGGATCAGGTTGTCCGGCTCCACCGCCAGGGCAGCCCGCGAAGCGTCCTCCGCCGGCCCCCAACGTCCCTGGCGGTAGTACAGCACGGCCAGAATGGACGGAGCGAGACCGAACTCGGGGTGTTTGCTCCACGCACGTCTCAACACGCGTTCTGCGGCCTCGTCGAAGCCCGCGAAGACCAGGCGGCGGCCAACCTCGGACAGGAGGGTGTAGCTTTCCCCAAGCATTCCGATCGCCCGGCGGTACGCCAGGAGACCGTCCGCGTGCTCTCCGCGATTGAAGTGGAGGTCACCGATCAGCCACTGTGCCCGGCCCGATTCGGGGTGATCGCGGATGAGTGCCGCGAAAACGGTCGAACTGTCCTTCCACACCTGGTTTCTGACGATCGCCCGGCCTGAGAGCAGCAGGATCGCCGCGACCGTCACAGTGGCCCCGATCCGCGGATGTTCCCGCCAGAGCTGGACCAACATCCACCCTGCTCCGGCCGCGAGGCCGACCGACGGCAGGAACAACGTTCTCTCCGCCAGTAGCACCCCTGTCAGGAAAAACAGGTTGGACACCGGCAACACGGTCACCACGAACCAGAGGATGCCGAAGCCCAGCGCCCGCGGCGCCAGCCTGACTTTCGACAAACGTCCCGTCGTCCAGGTGCCCCATGCCACCACGAGGACTGCGAGACCGAGGACCAGCCCCAGGGCACTCCGGGCAGTCCAGCCGTAGGCCACCGGAATTACCTCCGGGGTGTAGTCGACCGACAGGTCGAGCGGGAACAGGAGGAGCCGGAGTACCTCCGGCCAGGTCGCCAGGACCGTCCAGATCCGGGGCACCTCTCCGTCCGCCAGGACCTCGGCTCCCATGGGGGGAAACGCGTTCGCGACACTCCCCAACACGGCGAGCCGTCCCAGGAAAACCCCCGCCATGACCAGTGCCAGCAGCGTGTACAGGGGCCACCGCCACCGGAGGTACGCCTTCACGTCGCCCAGGCGGAGGGAACTTCGCGCGGCGTCGAGGAGCAACACCGTCCCGGGCAAGGTGACGGCGCTTTCCTTGACAAGACAGGCCAGAAGGAAGAATGCGCCCACGACCATCAGGGAGCCTGCTCGCATCCGCTCCCCGGAGCGGACCACAACGAGGCACGCGCCCAGGTAGAGGCTGGCGGACAGCAGTTCCGCCATGCCCACCACATTGGCGACCACCTCGGCGTGAACGGGATGCACGGCAAACAGGATGCCTCCAACGACCGCGGCCGGAGCAGGCAGGAGCTGCCCCAGCAGGAGGACCACCAACGCGGCGCAGAGGCTGTTCAACACGACGTTGACGAGGTGGAAGCCCGTGGGGTCCCCGTCCCAGAGCGCCCACTGGAGTCCGTACACCCATGTGGCAACCGGTCTCCACAACCCCATTTCCCTACCGTAGCGGTTTGGCCAGTACGGCTCCAGAAACGTGCCCGGAAGTGTCTCGAGCTGCTGGATCGACTCGTTCCCCAGGACGATCAGGAGATCATCGTACGCGAAGTCGTTGCCGATGCTGTTGGCGAAGGCCGCCGCGCCGGCCAGCGCCGCCACGGCGGCACATGCAGGCAGGCTCATGCCACCCGGCAGCCCTGGCTTCATCGATCACGATCCCGTCGTTGGGGAGAGGCAGCGCCGCAACCGCACCCGCGTGCGGGGCGCCGGCGCGACCTGAACGGGCAAATGATGCAGCCGATTCACGGGCGCCGGGATAGCCCGAACGGCCTATTGTCCCCCGAGCTCCCCGCCGAGCGCGAAATCGATGGTGCACAGGGCGGGGACGAACACCGCGGCCCCCCCGGGAGGGACTACTACTCCTGGTCCTCCTCGAGCCAGGGGAGCTCGCCCCCGCTCCAGGGCCGCGCCTTCGGTCCCGCCAGGTTGCAACGCAGGATGAACCAGATCGCCGCGAAGCCGTCCTTCCAGCCGATCTTCTTCCCCTGCTCGTAGGAGCGGCCATCGTAGCTGATCGGCATCTCGTAGATCCTTGCCCTCGCCTGGGCAAGCCGCGCCGTGATCTCCGGCTCGATTCCGAATCGGTTGGCGGTCAGCGGCAGAGTCCGGAGAAGCTCGGTGCGAATGACCTTCTGACAGGTCTCCATGTCCGTGAGATTCAGGTCGGTGAACACGTTGCTGAGCATCGTCAGAAAGCGGTTCCCCAGCATGTGCCAGAAGAGAAGCACCCGGTGAGGGCCACCCAGAAACCGCGATCCGTACACCGCGTCCGCCTTGCCCTCGACGATGGGGCCGAGCAGGCGCGGGATCTCGCCCGGGTCGTACTCCAGGTCCGCATCCTGAACCACGACGACGTCTCCGGTGGCGTCGGCGAATCCGGTGCGCAGCGCGGCCCCCTTTCCGCGATTGCCCTCGTGGAGGAGCAACCGGTCGATCAGCCCCCGCTCCTTCAGCTCCGCCAACAGCGAACGGGTTCCGTCGGTGGAGCCATCGTCGACCACGATGACTTCCCTGGCGAGCGGCACGGCTGCGACACGCCGGAGAAGCCGCTCGACGGTGGCGACCTCGTTGTACGCCGGAATCACCACCGAGACGGTGACCCGCTCGAGCCCCTGCAGGGCTCCGGGTCCGGGGTCACGACGGTAGCGGCTCATGGGATGCGCAACAAAGCGGCGAGAGCGCCCTTGCCGCGGCCGCCTACCGTGAGATGACCGGGACTTCGAGCAACTGACCGGCGTAGATGCGGCTGCCGCTGAGGTTGTTGGCCGACTTCAACCGGTCCACCGTCGTACCATGTGCGCGCGCAATCCCCCAGAGAGAGTCTCCCGAACGAACCTCGTACCTCACGACACCAGGCAACATCACCTGCTCGGACACGGTCTCTGCCTGGCTCGGCATCGCCACCTCGTCCGGCTCCTCGACGAGGATCGGTTCCGCGGCCAGCCGGGACACATAGCGCGCGTATTGGCGGGGGTAGACGGCAATATGATAGTGCGGAGGGCGGCGCTCGTAGGTGGCATTGAGCGCCCCTTGCCCTTCCAGGTGCAGAAGCACGTCCTCCAGCCAGCCTCGACAGGCACGCGAGGTGCTTCGCCGCAGGTCGACCGCCATTCCGGTGGGATGCACCGAAAGAGGAGACGAATTCCGGGGCTGGCGGTTCAGGGGGCGGGTCAGGCTGGTGACGACCAGCGTCTCGCCACAGGCACGCCGATACTGGCTCGCCAGGCGCTCCACGAAGGTCTTGACCTCCGGACGAGCATACGGAAACGAAACCTCGTCGTCGAGCTGGTAGCTCCCGTTCCCGGGAAGGTGCACCAGAAGCCCCTGGTCCCTGAATCGATAGACATGGGACGGGGTCTCCATGAAGGTGAAGTCGTGGTCCCTGGCCTGACGGTTCTGCGCCTGCATGGCGTCCATGCTTCCCCGCAGGCTCTGCGCGGATACGGTCCCCGGCAGGCAGACGAACGCCAAAAGAGGAATGATCCAGAATCGAGTGCTCGACCGCGGTCCGCGCATCCCCGTGTTGGGCGGCTCCTTGCGCCCACCCCATGGCCGAGCCTTCAAGTTCGCTTCTCCTCTACCCGTGCTAGGTTCTCTACCCGTGCGAGGTTCGCCTGATCGTGTAAACATATGATAACAAGATGCTGCTGTCCAGCAAAGTGCTACGAAGACAGCCCCCAGGAACCCACGACGATGCCCACGCCGTTGATCAGGAACTGAACGCCGACCACCATCACCAGCAGGCCCATGATGCGAGTCACGACGTTGAGGCCCGTTCTCCCCAGAGCCCCGAGGAGTGCCGGGGCCAACATCAGGCACGGCAGCGTCACCGCGCCGACGAGGACGGACGCCAGGTACACGGAGGAGAGCTGCGCGGGGCCCGACGCCAGCCCCGCCAGAGCGATCACGGTGACGATCGTGCCGGGTCCGGCCAGGGTGGGCAGACCCAGCGGGATGATGGCCAGACTGCGCTGTTCGGCCGCCTCGTCCTGCTCCCTGCGGGTCGTCTTCACCCGAGACCGTTTCGCCTGCAGCATGTCGGAGCCGATCCCGAAGAAGATCACCCCCGCCGCGATCTGGAACGCTTCCGTGGTGATGGCGAAGAAGTCCAGGATGGCGTGCCCGGCGAAGGTGAACGACACCATGACGACGATCGAAGTCAGTACCCCCACCCCCGCCGTCCTGAAACGCTCCCGGCGGGTGTCTTCGGCCGTGAGCGTGGCAAACATCGGCATCGCGCTCAGGGGGTTGTACACCACCAATAGCTGCGTGAACGCCAGAATGCCGAAGGTGACGTTGTCCTGCATGGATCAGAGGCCCCGGAAGTGCTCCGCGACGACCGTCCAGTTGACTACGTTCCAAAAAGCGGAGACGTAGTCCGGACGGCGGTTCTGGTAGTTCAGGTAGTACGCGTGCTCCCAGACGTCGATGCCCAGGAGCGGGCTCTTGCCGTCCATGACCGGAGTGTCCTGGTTCGCCGTCGACAATACTTCCAACGATCCATCCGCCCCCGCGGCGAGCCACGCCCAACCCGAGCCGAAACGCCCGACTGCGGCAGCCGCGACCCGGCTCTTGAACTCGTCGAGGCTCCCGAAGGCGGCGTCGATGGCGGCCGCGAGCTCCCCGCCGGGAGCACGCTCGCCGCCGGGCGCCATGAGCTCCCAGAACAGGGCGTGGTTCACGTAGCCCCCGCCGTTGTTGCGCACGGCCGTCCGGATCCCGGCAGGGAGCGCCGACAGATCCGCGACGAGCTCTCCGGCCGACTTGGCATGCAGCTCGGGGTGCCCCGCGAGGGCCGCGTTCAGGTTGGCGGTGTACGCCGCGTGGTGCCTGCCGTGATGGATCTCCATCGTGCGGGCGTCGATGTGCGGCTCGAGGGCGTCGTGGGGATAATCGAGACCGGGGAGCTGAAACGGGTAGGCCATCGTCGGCGTCTCCTTGCAGGGGTTAGAATTCTCGCAGGTGCGCGGGGGGAATAGGGTCCCGCGCGAGCGGCGAATTCCACGGTTGCCGGCCGCGCAGGAAGGCTGCGCGACTGCATGTGGAGGTAGAACGTGTCCAAAGACGGGATCTCCTCGCAAGGCCCACGGAGGATCCTGCTGGCCGACTGCGACATGTTCTTCGTGCAGGTGGCCCGCCTGGAGGACCCGGAAGGCGTGGGCAGGGAGCCCCTGCTCCTGGTCGGCGGCAGGAGCAACCGGGGGGTGATCACCTCCGCGTCGTACGCGGCACGGGAGTACGGGGTGCGCTCCGGGATGCCCACGTCGAGAGCACGGCAACTGTGCCCCGAAGCCGTGGTGGTGCCGGTGCCGCGGGGGGCGTGCGTCGAGCGCAGCCGCGCGATCCGGGACGTGCTGGGGGACCTGTCCCCGGTCGTGCAGGCCGCCTCCATCGACGAGTTCTACCTTGACCTCACCGGGACGGAACGGCTGTTCAAGGGCGAGGACCTCGCCGCGACGGCGGACCGTATCCGCCTGGCGGTGCACGATCACACCGGTGTGGCGGTGTCGCTGGGTGGCGGGACGCAACGGGTCGTAGCCAAGGTGGCGACGCGTGTGGCCAAGCCGGACGGGGTCCATGTGGTGCCCCCGGGCGAGGAGGCGGCCTTCATGTCCCGCTTCCGGCTGGCGGAGTTGCCGGGCGTCGGCCCGGCCTTCCTGGAGCGGCTCGCCGCGAAGGGGCTGCGGACCGCAGCCGATGCCGCCGCCGTCGAACGGGAGTGGCTGGCACGATGGTTCGGACCCGGCCGGGGCGCATGGTTGTGGGAACGCGTACGCGGAATCGACGCCAGCGAGGTGGACGCACGCGAGCGCCGCAAATCCATCAGCTCGGAGCGGACCTTCTTCGCGGACATCGACGACGATGACGAGCTGGAGCGGCGGCTTCTGGAACTGAGCTGCTCCGTGGGCGGCCAGCTCCGCGGCAAGGAGTTGAGGGCCCGTACCATCACCGTGAAGATCAGGGACTACGACTTCAGGACGCGGCAGGCCGGAAGCACACAGCCCGACGGCGTCGAAACCGACCGCGCGATCTTCGCGGTCGCCCTGTCGCTGCTGCACACCCTGCGACATCGCAGGAAGGCGGGCGTGCGCCTCCTTGGGGTGGGCGTGTCCAATCTGGTGCAGCAGGCACCCGTGACGCAGGGCGACCTGTTCGGCGAGCAGGCGGCGCTGGAAACCGCCCGGGACCGCACCATCGCCAGGGCCGTGGACCGCATCCGGAACCGGTACGGACGGGAAGCCCTCCGGCCGGCACGGGTTCTGGACCGGCCGGAGGAGTGAGGAGAGCGACCCCGGGCCCCCGGGACGCTCCCCTCCCCCGTCTACAGTGCCGCGAGTCCGGAGGCTGCTATTTGCCCTCCCACGGCCTGCGCTCGAAGTAGTCGCGGCTCATCTCCACGACCTTCGGCGCAAGGAGCCCCAGTGCAATGAGGTTCGGCCAGATCACGATCGCCAGCAGGACGTCGCCCATCGCCCAGATCACGCCCAGGGGCAGCACGGCCCCGATGAAGTGCGTGATCACGAAGGCGATCTTGTAGGGCTTCACCGCCCTGGCGCCGAACAGGTAGTTGGCGCAACGGTCTCCGTAGTAGCTCCACGAGATCGCCGTGGAGATCGCGAACAGGAGCACCGAGATCACCACGATGTAGTGGCCCCAGTCGCCCAGCGGCGAAAGTCCGCGCCGGAAGGCCGCCATGGTGAGCGGCGCCCCGCTCTCCACCGCCATCCCGTGAAGCGAGGTGTAGGACTGCCCGTCGTCGCCCATGGCGCTTCCGGCCGCGGGGTCGATCGTCCCCGTGAAGAGCTGCGTCCGGTCCTCGTCCACGAAGAGCTGCTCCACGGGGACCTCGTGCCACGACACCTGGGGATCGGATGGCCCGGTGGCGACGTGCGCACCGTCCTCGATCCGGATCGTGTTCGAGGGGCTCACATCCGCGTAGCCGCCGTCCACCTGTTCGGCACGGTAGGAGATGTCACCACCATCCAGCGTGATCTCGGTTTCGAACCGGTCGTTCCAGACACCCGTCATGATGACCAGCAGCCCCGTCATCGTACAGATTATGATCGTGTCGATGAAGGGTTCCAGCAGCGCCACGACCCCCTCCGAGACGGGCTCGTCGGTCTTGGCCGCCGAGTGGGCGATCGGCGCCGACCCCTGCCCCGCCTCGTTCGAGAAGAGCCCCCTTCGCACCCCCCACATGAGGGTGACCAGGAACGCTCCGACGCCCGTGCCCGCTACCCCCGCGGTCGGATTGAACGCCTCCCGGAAGATGAGCCCGAAGGTCGGGAAGATGTCGCCCGCGTTGAGGATGAGGACGATCATCGCACCCGCCACGTACACCGCCGCCATCACCGGCGCCAGAACCCCCGTCACCCGGCCGATCCGCGAGATGCCGCCGAGGATCACCAACGCGACGATGCCCGACGTGACCAGTCCGCTGACCGCCTTCGGGATGCTGAATTCGGTCAACAGGTTGTCGGCCACCGTGTTGGCCTGAATCCCGTTGCCGGTCAGGAAAGCGGTGATACCCAAAATGAATGCGAAGAAGACCGCCATCCACTTCCACTTCGGCCCCAGTCCCCGCTCTATGTAGTACATGGGTCCGCCGGAAACCGTCCCTGCCCACTCGCCTTCGTGCTCACGCACCCGGTATTTCTGCGCGAGGGTGACCTCCGAGAACTTGGTCGCCATCCCGAGCGCCGCTGTCACCCACATCCAGAAGAGCGCGCCAGGCCCTCCCCAGTGGATCGCGAGCGCCACGCCCGCAATGTTTCCGATGCCGACGGTCGCCGACAGGGCGGTGGTGAGCGCCTGGAAATGGGTGACGTCTCCCTCGTCCTCCGGATTGTCGTACTTGCCCGTCGCGACGGCGATGCCGTGCCCCAGCCGGCGGATCTGGACCAGGCCCAGACGAAGGGTCAGGTACGTCCCGATCCCCAGCAGGATGATCACCATGAAGGGAATCTGCTCGCCACCGATCGATAAGCCGCGCTCGACAACATTCGTGGTGAGGAAGTCGATGACTCGTTGGATGAACTCCATGGGGGGCGGACTCCTTCAGGTGACGAGTAGCCGGTCCCGCTCGGGGAACAGCGGATGCGCGGGGCAAACTATGGCCACCCCCGCGCCGGAAACAACCACGGGGTGACCGGAGATCCATCGCGCCCTTCCGGTGGCGCCCACCCGTCCGGTTTGAAATGCCGGCCATACCTCGGTTACCATCCGGCGCGCGTCGACAAGCAGGCCGTGGCGAAATCCCCGCACGGCAACGCGGTCGGCGCGCCCGGATCGATACTACAGCCCTCCCTCCAGACAGAGGCGCATTCCAGTGAAGCACCTCCCTTCCGTGTTGCTGGTTCTGACCGCCGCCGCGACGGCCGCCACCGCACCCCGTCCCGCGCAGGCCCAGGGACTCGACCCGAGCCGGTACGCCGGCCTGCGGTACCGCTTCATAGGCCCCGAGGGGAACCGCGCAATCGCGGTCGTCGGCGAGCCCGGCAACCCCCTGTCCATCTACGTGGGGGCGGCCTCCGGCGGCCTCTGGCGGACCCGCGACGGCGGCGTGAACTGGACGCCGGTCTTCGATGACCAGTCCGCCTCGTCGGTGTCCGCTTTGGCCATGGCGCCGTCGGATCCCAACGTGATATGGGCCGGTACGGGGGAGACGTTCGTCATCCGCCCGGCCCACGCCATGGGCGACGGGATCTACCGCTCGACCGATGGCGGCGACACGTGGGAAAGGAGGGGACTTGAAGCGACCGGGCGCATCGGGCGCATCGAGATCGACCCGCGGGACCCCGGCATCGTCTTCGCCTGCGCTCTCGGCCACACCTACGGTCCGCAGCCGGAGCGGGGCGTCTACCGCACCACCGATGGCGGGGACAGTTGGGAGCTGGTCCTCCACGTCTCGGAGGACGCCGGCTGCATCGACCTCGCGATGGATCCGGGCAACCCCCGCATCCTCTTTGCCGCCTTCTGGGACGTACAGATCGACACCTGGGGGCTGGACAGCGGAGGGCCGGACAGCGGCGTCTGGCGTTCGAAGGACGGCGGAAGCAGCTGGGAGCGGCTCTCGGGCGTCGGACGCGGGCTCCCCAACCCCGGCAGCTCGACCATCGGCAAGGTCGCGGTCGAGGTGGCCCCGTCGAACTCCGACAAGGTCTATGTGCTCACCGAGGAGTCGAGTCCGGGCTTCTACGCCTCGAGCGACGGCGGGGACAGCTGGCGCCTGATGCTCCGCAACCACACGATCAACGAGCGGGCACCCTACTACACCCGCTTCGGGGTGGACCCCGAGGACGAGGACCGGATCTACTTCACCTCCGTGCGCTTCTCGATGTCGGTGGACGGAGGGCGCAGCCTCGTGGAGAACCCCCCGCGGGGCGGGGGCGATACGCACGATGTGTGGATCGATCCGACCAACAACCAGCGGATCATGGTCGCCGACGACGGCGGCCTCACGATTTCCATGAACCGGGGCCGCACATTCCAGCGGGTGGTGCTGCCGATCGCCCAGATGTACCACGTCTGGACCGACAACGAAGTCCCGTACAACGTCTACGGGAACCGCCAGGACGGGTGGTCATACCGAGGGCCGTCCAACAGCCGCGCGGGGGCGATCCCGCTGGGGCTCTGGCACGGCGTGGGGGGCTGCGAGAGCGGCTTCGGCATCCCCGATCCGACCGACAGCAACATCGTGTGGTCGGGTTGCTACGACGGGGGCCTGGAGCGGTACAACCACCGCACCGGGCAGGTGCGCTCGGTGCGGGTGTGGCCCGAGGCCGCCTACGGGTGGGCCCCGGAAGACCTCAGGTTCCGCTGGCACTGGACCTTCCCGATCCACATCTCGCCGCACGACCACAACACCGTGTACGTCGGCAGCCAGCACGTCCACCGCACGAGCGACGGGGGCCACTCCTGGGAGGTGATCTCGCCGGATCTCACCACCAACGACAAGACGCACCAGCAGAGTTCCGGCGGCGTGGCCATCGACAACCTGATGACCTACGACGGGTCCACCCTGTTCGCGATCGCCGAGTCCCCGCTCGAGCGCGGGTTGATCTGGGTGGGGAGCAACGACGGACAGGTGCACCTGACCCGGGACGCCGGCGGAGATTGGGAGAACCTCACCGCGAACATCCCGGACCTCCCGCCCTGGGGCACGATCGCCAACATCGAGCCGTCGCGATACGACGCCGCAACCGCCTACCTCGCCGTGGATCTGCACCAACTCGCCGATTTCGATCCGTACATCTACCGTACCCGTGATTTCGGCGCAAGCTGGGAACGCATCTCGGATGGCATCCCGCTCTCCCCGCACAGCTTCGTGCATGTGGTGCGGGAAGATCATCGCCGCCCCGGAATGCTGTACGCCGGGACCGACAACTCCGTGTATTTCTCACTGGACGACGGCACCTCCTGGTTGCCCCTGCGCAACAACATGCCCCCGGCGCCGGTGTACTGGCTCACCACCCAGGAGACGTTTGACGATCTGGTGGTGGGCACCTACGGGCGGGGCTTCTACATCATGGACGACATCTCCCCGCTGCGTGCCCTGGACCGCGCGGCCACCGCCGGGGACTATTCGTTGCTGGAGACGCGTCCGGCGTATCGCTTCAACCGGGTCCAGACCATCAAGGCCGAGCGGAGCCACGTCACCGGGCAGAATCCTCCCTACGGTGCGGACATCAACTTCTTCGTGCCGGGGGCGGGAGCGGGAACCGCCGGCGAGGAGGGCAGCGGGGCTGCCAGCGCGGCCGTCGTGCGCATTCTCGGCCCTGCGGGAGACACGATCCGTACCCTGCGCACAGGCACCGCCCCGGGCGTCGCCCGGGTGTGGTGGGACCTTCGCTACGAGCCCGCGCGCCGGGCGAAGATCCGCACCGCGCCGCCCGGCCTGCCGTGGGTGCCGCTGGGACCGGACGGTTGGCGGCCGCTGCGGACATGGGACCTGGACCTGAATCAGGGGCAGTTCGGTCCCAGGGTGGTGCCGGGCAACTACCAGGTGGTCCTGGAGATCGGCGACACGGCCCTTTCCACCCCCCTGACCGTGCTGAAGGACCCCCATTCGGAGGGGACCCTCGCCGATATCCGCGAGCAAGTCGCCCTGTCAATGGTCATCCGGGACGAGATCAACGAGGTGGTGGACATGATCGACCGGATCGAGTGGACCCGCAGCCAGCTCGAGAATCTCGCCGACATGCTCGAGGGCGACTCCACCGCTGCGGGTCTCCTGGCAGAGGCGGCGTCGCTGGAGGAGACGGCCATCCAGGTCGAGTCCAACCTCTTCGACATCTACCTGACCGGCGCCCGGGAGGACGCCTTCCGCAACCCGATGAAGCTCTACGGGCGGCTCAGTGCGCTGTCCCAGGACATCGGGTCGAGCAGCGCGGACTTCCCGCCAACCGTCCCCCAGCTTGAGGTGCACGACGTGCTGCGGCAGCGACTCGAAGCCACAAGGCTCCTGTTCGGCAAGCTCTTCACCGAGGACGCGGAAGAGCTGAACCGGATGTTGCGGGAACGGAGGCTTCCGGTCGTCGTATCCTAACAGTCCACGGGCTGCTGGTGAGGAGCGAATCCGCCGACGACCGCTACCCTCGCTCGGCCGACCGCAGGAAGCGCCTGCACAGCTGGGCGACCCGGGTCTGATCCGCCTCCTCGGCCTCTTCCAGCATGGCGCGGATGTGCGGAACCAGACGGGCTTCGCCCCACCTGTAACCGGTGGCCAGTTCCGCGCTCCTCGTGTCTCCCTCGTCGGCACCGGTGACCAATGCCCATGCGCACGCCTCGTCGAAGTAGGCCGACCCGCAGTCCGGTAGCCGGTAGTCCGGTGGCTGGTCCTCCCGGTCCTCTTTCACGAAAGCTCTCGACATGAATGCAATCTGGGGGGCGCCCGTGTCCGGGGCCAGCCACACCCCAGGCGTTACCCCACCGCATTGATCATGTCGAAGATGGGCAAATACATCGCCACGATCATGCCGCCGACAACCACACCCAGGACGACCACCATCAGGGGCTCGACGGCGGCGATCATCGCCTCCAGGGAGGTGTCCACCTCCCGGTCGTAGAAGTCCGCGATCCTCTCCAGCATCTCGTCCAGACCGCCTGTCTGTTCTCCGACCTCGATCATGCGCACGACCATTGGCGGGAAGACCCCGGAGTTCCCGAGTGGGCCGGCGATCGTGTCACCGCCGGCAATCGAGGCACGCGACTCCATGACCGCGTCGTGGATCACCCGGTTCCCGGCCGTTCGGGCGGTGACTTCCAACCCTTCCAGAATCGGGACCCCCGACGCCACCAGTGTCCCCAGCGTTCGGGTGAAGCGGGCCACAGCCGCCTTCCTGAGCAGGTCGCCCATGATCGGCACCTTCAGAAGAAGTCCATCCGTCACGCGCCGTCCCCCGGGGGTCGAGCGAAATCGCTGCAGAAGAGCGATCGCGGCCACTCCCGCGGCCAACAGAGCCCACCAGTAGCTCTTCATCAGGTCGGAAGCCGCGATCACGACCCGGGTCGGCAGCGGCAGGGCGATGCCCGCCGACTCGAACAAGCTCTGGAATGTGGGAATCACGAACATGAGCAGAATCGCCACGGCCGGGATGGTCACGGCGAAGATCATGGCCGGATAGATCATGGCCGCACGGATCTTTCGGCCCAGCGCGTGGTTCTTTTCCAGAAAGTCCGACAGCCGCCCCAGGATGGTGTCGAGGGCACCCGCCGCCTCGCCGGCAGCTACCATGTTGACACTGAGGGACGAGAACGCCTGACGCTTGCGCCCCATCGCACCTGCCAGCGTAGCGCCGGACTCGACATCGCTTACCAAGTCGCGGATGACCTCTCGGAAACCCTTGTTTTCTGTCTGTTTGGCAAGTATATTTAGTGCTTGGACAAGGGGCAGTCCCGCACCGATCATCGTCGCGAACAGCCGCGTGAACACCACCACCTCGCGGGTGGCTACGCGGGTCACGACCGCCACCCTTCGCTCGTGATCTGATCGAAACCTTCCGGTGCCGGTTCACCGACGGACCGAAGGAGCTCCGACGGGTCCGAGCTCCTCCTCAATGCCCCTTCCAGGGTGACATCGCCGTTGAGGTAGAGGCGGGAGAGCGCATCGTTCATGGTCTGCATCCCGTACTTCCGCCCGGCCTGCATCATCGAACGCACCTGGTGGACCTTCTCGTCGCGGATTACGGCCCGGATGGCCGCGGTGCAGATCATGATCTCAACCGCGGCCACCCTCCCGCGGCCGAAGGCACGCGGGATGAGGATCTGGGTGACCACACCTTCGAGCACCGACGCGAGCTGGGTCCGGACCTGAGCTTGCCGGTGAGACGTAAACGCGTCGACGACCCGGTTGATCGAGTCGGCAGCCGAGTTGGTGTGGAGAGTGGCAAGCACCAGGTGGCCCGTCTCCGCGATTGTCAGCGCGGCCTTCATCGTTTCCGCGTCTCTCATCTCCCCGATCAGGATGACATCCGGATCCTGGCGGAGCGCGTGCTTCAGTGCCGTAGCGAAGGTATGGGTATCCGCACCCACCTCCCTCTGGTTCACGATGCAGCGGCGGTGCCGGTGGATGAACTCGATGGGATCCTCGATGGTGATGATGTGGCCCTGTCGCTGCCGGTTGATCGAGTCCACCATGGCCGCAAGGGTCGTGGATTTGCCCGATCCGGTCGGTCCGGTGACGAGCACCAGTCCCCGGGGGCGTTCGATAAGCCGGTTCAGGATGGGCGGCAACCCCAGCGTGGTCAGCGAGGCGATGTTGTACGGGATGTGGCGGATGGACATCGCAACACGGCCCTGTTGCCGGAAGCAGTTGCCGCGAAAGCGCGCCAACTCGGAGACTGTGAACGAGAAGTCCAGGTCGTCGTTCTCCTCGAACCGCCGTTTCTGATCGAGAGTCAGGATCGAGTGGGCAAGACGGCGGGTATCCGAAGCCTCCAGGACCTGTTCCTCTCCCATTGCACGGAGCGCGCCGTCAATCCGCAACCTCGGCGGTTGCCCGGCCGTGAGGTGCAGATCCGAAGCGCCTGCACGCACCATCTCCCGGAGCAGCGGCTCGAGCGCGGCCGACTGCTTGTGCGATGTCGAGGGCGTCACCGGGTCGTCACCAGCGGCGCGATCCGGGCAAAGGTTCTGGCTCCCACGCCCGACACCTCCATCAGCTCCTCGGGCTTGCCGAAGCCGCCGTGCCTGTCTCTGAAGGCCACGATGCGTTCGGCCATTACCACACCGATCCCCGGCAGGGCCAGCAGCTCTTCCGCCGTCGCCCTGTTGAGGTTGATGCGAGCCCCGGCCGCGCCGGTTCTCACCGGGGAGCTCGCCCTGGCCTCCTTTGCCCGCGGCGAGGTACGCGCGGGCACCGCTCCGGGGGACGGTGTCCACCCGGCTGCCGACCGGACTCGCAGATAGGGTTTCAACTTCTCCACGGACCGGGGGCCCAGACCGGCCACCCGGGCCAGCTCCTCGGCGCTCGCGAAGGGACCGTTCTCCTCGCGGTCCTGAACGATGCGCAGCGCCTTCGACGCCCCTACGCCCGGCAGCCGATCCAGTTCCTCCTCCCCCGCCACATTCAGGTCGATGGTCTCGCCCGCTGCGAAGGGCCGGGAACGGCGCTCCTTTGAGTCCACCACCGAGTCGCCGGCCGCCAGGAGGCTGTCCGCGATCGAAGGGCGGTCTTCGAGGGGCGGCTCGGCGGCGCCGGGCGCGACCACCACAAAGCGAATCACCGCCGCCCCTGCGAGCAGCATGGCCGCTCGCAACATGCTTTTGCGTTCTCTGTCCGTCATGTGTTTTCCTTTCCGGGACGGGAACAGCCGCGGCCACTGAAGCCGGGAGGCGTCCACCCCGTCGACAAGGTTGCCCTTTCGGGCGGGCACCTCCATGACGGAACGGGACTTCTTTGTGCTCACCCCCGCGAAGGCCGGCCGGGAGGGGTTCGGGGAGGGGGCCGAGCACCCATCCGGCCCCCTCGACCGCGCAAGACGCCGCCAAGCGGGCTCAGGACGGGAGGCGGAGGAGATCCGACGTCAGGAGGAAGCGGCCGAAGACGTTGAGCTGCAGCTGGGTCAAGCCCGCCCGCTGACCCACAAAGGAGCGCCGGTCCACATAGCGGAGCCGCATCCCCAGCTGGAAGTCGCGAACCGACGAGTCGACCGAAAGGGAGCCGGTACGCTCCAGCTGGTCGATGAACGACACGCACGGGCTATCCGGATTCGGGATTCTGCACTGCACCTCGTCGCTGTAGCTCACGTCCATGGTGATCCGGAGTGGCACGCCTCGTTCCCTGAAGGCCTGCAAGGGCGAGCGGAAGGAGGCGGAAACCCGAAGCGAGTGCCGGTCACGCTCCCGTCTGGTGTCGCCGGTGGGGTCGTGGCTCTCTCCCCGGTTCAGTGTTCCGTCGTAGCTCAGCGTCAACCCTCGGACGAACGCCAGCGTGACGGCCATGGGGACCTCGCGGTCCTCGCGGAAGCGGTCCTGCTGTGTACCCGCACCGAATTCCAGGCTGCGCGTAACCCTTCGGTATCCCGAGCTCAGAGACAGCCGGTCCACCGCCACGGACACGAACCCGGGCAACGCCACATCACCGACCGACGCCCGCAGATCCGGCCATGCACGCTGCAGGTCTTCCCGGTCCGAACGGGTGTCCAGGGTCCCGTTGCGGGTCCGGTCGTAGCTCACCCCGAGAGAGGTGGAGCCCGGCAACCTGAGCCCGCCACGCACATTGATCCGGTCGCGTTCACTGAGCGTAGACGCCGAATCGGCCCCGACCATCAGGAAATCATCCCGACCGCCCCACCCCAGCTGGTAGATGGCGCCCGGGTCGACGGCCTCCCGGTTGAAGCGCGACGTGAGGCCGTTCGAGTAGGTGACCGCGAGTGGATCGAAGGACCGGGCCCACCACGGCGATGCGGCACCCCCGCCGGCCTCCTCGGCCATGCGACCGGGGTCCACCGAAAAGTTGGCCGTAAGGTTGCGCTGTCCGTCGACGTTGCGGAGCAGCGCCAGAACGGTGTCGACAGGGGTGTGGCGGGTGCCGATCAGGTCGGCGTTGCGTTCCGACAGATAGATCGTGGTCACCTGGACGCTGCTCCGGGCCCACTCCGGGAGGCGGGGCTGGAAGGCCAGCCGCGTCCTCACGTGCCGATCCACCTCCCACCCGAAGTCGACCCCCGACACCTGCCTCCGTTCGACAGCGAGCAACTCCCGGCTGTCGGGGTCGCCGGCCAGCTCCTGCACCGCCAGGAGGTCCCGCCCGCTCAGCAGGTCGGCCGACGCGATCAGGGATTCGACGGGTCGGAAGGCCACCCGGGCAGATGCGGTCACGAGCCGCCGGGGGGCCTCGGTCGCGGTCGTCAGCGAGTCCTCCCCGGTCCGGATGATCCTGTCGAAGCGTAACGTGCTGAGGTCACGGTTCAACAATTCGCTCTCGAAACCGAAGCTCTCCGGAGTCCAGCGAAGCCGGGCACCGGCGATGCGCTCCTCGAGGAAGGAGGGTAGGATCGCACGCAGCACGGAACCCACCCGCCCCGGAAAGATCGGAAAATCATGGCGAACGGGGTTGGCGGCATACCCGACGAAGCCGTCGACGCCGGCCCCGTCGCTCTCGGTCGTGATCGTGCGCAAGCTGGACCGTACCATGCCCGCCCGCACATCGAGGCCACCGAGCACGGCGCCCCAGAAGCCACCCTCCTCCGGCGCGGGTCTTCGCAGCGAGAAGTCGATTCGCGAGCGGCTGAATCCCGGGGTTCGCAGGCCCTCCAGCCGGTCGGCGCGCACATCGCTGCGGCCAAGGAAGATCGGCGACTGCGTATCGCGCTCGTAACTGACCGAGAGGGGCGCCTCCAGACCCCACGAACTCGGGGCGAACCGCGCCAGCTGCATCGTGGCGCGGACATCCAGGGTTCGGTCGTCCTGGAAGGAGGGTGTCGTGAGCAGCTGGCGGAAATACCCGCCACGGCTGCGGAATGTGGCGCGGGACTGCAGGAACTCTCCGCCCCGGACTTCGGCGTCGAATGCCGAAACCAGCCCCGCGTCCCGGATGCCGCGCCCGAGACGGAGTTCGTCCACCCATACTTCGCCGGAGATCGGGGCTCCCGACTCATTCGCCACGCCGAGGCTGATTTCGCGAACCGAGGCCAGGTTGGGGGCCCGGCCACGGTCCTGCAGGACGACCGCGTACACCGAATCGGCCGACCAGAGGACGAGAGGCGGATCACCCGGCATCCTCGGGTCCAGGATCAGATGCTCCTCTGCGCGCCGCCGCAGCGTGAGCCACTCGTCGAACCGGATCACGACCTCGGGCAGCCAGTCCTCCTCCCGCACCGCCCCCGGCAAGTCCGCCCGGTCGAGACGGGTCCGGTACAGGTAGAAATTCCTGTCGTCGGTTCCGATCTTGACGAAGAAGTACGCGGGGGTTCCCAGCCCGAAGTCGCCGTTCGCGGCGACGGCCCACAGCCGGGCCTCCTGGTAGGAGAGGAAATCGCGGGGCCGCTGGGGAAACCGGTTGTAGACCTCGACCCTGTCGCCGGGTTGCACTCCCTCGAAGCCGATGGACAGGGATCGCTCGTTGAACTCGATCCCCTGCCCTCCGAACGCAGCCGTCGGGTCGTCGAGCTGTTCGATCACGCCCGGGGGCGAGGCATAGGCATCGCCGACCGTCAGCCTGGAGACCGGGCTCACCTCGACCCGGCCCGTCACCGACACGGTGTCCCCGCCCATGCCGGTGAGCACCCCCGTCAGCGACCGCTTGATCCAGATCGACCCCACGATCCCCATGCGTGCGAGCACGAACGAGTCACGGCGCTTGCCGGCCACGGTCAGCCGCAGGTGCCGAACGGCGCGCAACTCCGCGTCGGTGATGGGGCCGCCCACGTCAAGGCCCGACGGGTCTCGCAGGGGAATCCGGTAGAGGCGGAAACCGGTCCCCGTCTCGTCCCTGTCCCGGACCAGGAAGGGAGAGGATCCGTCCAGGCGGATCACGAAGCGGCGGTACCGCTCCAGCGTGTCCAGGTTTCCGTCCTCGTCCAGGTCCTCCGAATCGGGGCGGCCGTTGCCGCGCGTGCAGTTGGCGTTGGGATCGCCCAGGCGGTACACGCGGGCCCGCTCGCCGAAACAGTCCTCGTCCCACACCCCCCGTCCATCCGCGATCCTCCCCCAGACTTCACCCCGGCGGGGATCGGCTTCCTGGTCCAGGATTCCAAGCCCCCAGGGTACGCCCGACCCCGGCTTCACTCCGTTCACGGCACCGATCGTATCGACGAAGAGCGCGTCTTCGCTCACGATCCCCAGATCGAGCACCAGGCTGAGGAAGTCCCCGTCGCGCACGTAGAACTCGACGAAGTCACTCTTCGTGAGGTCGGTGCCGGTGGGACTCAGTACGGTGGTGATCGACGACCATGCGCCTCGCCCCACCTCGTCGCCGCTCTCCGGCTGGAAGCGAACGAAGAGCCCCGGCTCCCGGACCGCGCTCCCCGTGATCCGGATCTGCTGGTCGATATCGGCACTGGGGTTGAACCCCTGGAAGACGTCCAGACTGTCGCCGCCCACGTCTTCGGTTATCCATGTGTGCTGCCAGGTGAGCGTGGCCGCGGTAGCAGCCGACAGCTCCGGCGGCAGCACATCTTCCGCCCCGTCCGTGAAGGCGGGCATGCTCCCGCGACGCCAATCCTGGCCCTGGACCGAGAGGGAACGGGCGTTGACACCGTCGTAGTCGTCCAGGTAGACGTCCCCCTGGGTGTTCGGATCCGGCAGGGAGACCGCGGTCTCACCCGACAGGTGGACGGACGACGGCCCGCCCGCGTCCAGCCCGGGAAGCGCGTTCAGCAGGCGAGTGAGAACGGGCGCGTCCAGATTGACGCTGCCGTTGACCGCGCCGAGGCCCACCGCCCCGGCTTCGACGCCGAGCTGCGGGCGCCTCACCAGTTCGTCCTCCGTCTGATAGAGACCGGTCAGGTTGAGAGCGCCGTAGTCTCCGAGGTCGTAGCGGGCGTTCAACCCGAAGACCGAAGAGGAAGCCACCTGGAAGAAACTGCGCTGCTCCCAGGATACGTCCAGAACCCGCCCCGGATTCGCTGCCAGCAGGGCGTCCGGGCTGAGGAGGGTCAACTGGCCCACGTCATAGTCGATCACGTAGTCGACATCGCGGAGCAGCGCGCGGTCACCCAGCGTGACGTGCTCCGTTCCCTCGCGGATCCCCACCGCGCCCAGGGCAAACGAAGAGAGCAGTCCTTCGCCCCGTACCTCGTACGTCAGGTTCAGGCGGAACACACCACCGTTCTCGCGTTCGAAAGGGTCGGGGTCCCGGTAGATGCGCTCGTTCCGGTTGGCTCCCAGAATCCTGCGGACCTCCACGGAGTCGATGGCGAGACTCTGGAGCGGAGGAGGATCTGCGAAGGGCTCGAGGGTTGGAAAGATGATGAACGTCCCCGAGACGGGGGGCTGATCCTCGAACGAGTCCAGTGCCGGGCGATACAGTTGTGACAGATCAAGCCGGTCGACCGGGGACTCCTCGTCCAGACCGAAGAGACGCAGATAGGTCAGGTCGTCTCCATTCGGGCGGCGTGCGAACGTCCGTCCCGCGCTCTCCTCCCCGAGGGACACCGTGAGTCCGGCCGAGCCCGGATCCACCTCACCGGACGACGACACGCGGTAGACCTGGTGCATCTCCGTCCGCCACGTCGGCCTGCCGGGCTGGTGCTGGGCGGACGAGGCCTTGAGCAGCTTGAGCCGGGGCCTCCCCCCGCTGCGGTATATGCGCTCGGGGTTGTAGGTGCCGATGGTGTCCCCTGCCGCGGTGATGTAGGTGACAGCCAGGATTTCTCCGGGACTGAGGGGCGACCTGAGTGCGATCCAAAGGCCGCTGGGATGCACCACGTAGTCCTGGCCCGGCCGCATGTACCGGAACCAGGCCGACTCCGTCACGGTGTCCGCTCCCGCGCCGGCGGACGCATCAGCCTGGATGTACCCCTCGACCTGCTGCCGCGAGTACAGGTCGATCTCGGAACGGTACAGCTGGATCGGGTCCGCCCCGGGTGCGACCGATGGCGGGGCGCCGGACGGGGTGAGACCGAGCGCGTCCACATGCGGGTAGTCGCGGAAGGCCGTCGGATCGAAGAGGAAGAAGAACTGGCCATCGACGTAGTCCGCATCGTCGAGCGCAAGCGTATCGGCCCGCGAGAAGTTCCGGCCCGACCCTTCGAGGCGGAAGCTTCGCGACGTCACCTCTCCGTTCTGCTGCGCCCATACGGACTGGATGTCGACCGGGCCGGCCTCGAGCGCGGCCTGGAAGCCGAAGTTCCCGCCGGGCACCGCTTGACGCAGGAAACGCGAAGGCGGGAGGTCGAAGCGCACGTCTCCGACCTCGAAACGCTGCAGGAACTCTCCGGAGAGCCCCCGGTAGTTGATGTTGACCCGGTTGGCTCCCTGGAATTCACGCGTCTGGTCGTAATCGACATCCACCAGAATGCGGTTGGTGATCGTCCCGTCGGCGTTGGCCGCGAACCGGATATCGGGGGTGATCTGGGGAAGGAGCGAGACTTCGCACGTCACCTGGACGGTTTCGTCGCACGGCCGGTACTGCGTCCAGTCTCCCCCGAACTGTCCGTTGCTCCTCAGCGAGAACCCGAGATCGGCGAATTCGTTGACGAACCTGGAAGGCGCCGTGGCAAGGCGGCCGGGCAGGGCGCCTTCCGCCGGATCCGGCACGTCCCCGTAGCCGATGACGCGCCCCAGGGTGCCGAAGCGAAAAAGGGGGTCCCGGTCCCAATCCGGCCGCGCAAGGGGGGGGAGACGGGCGGCGGCGGAGTCGGCGGGGGGAGGTGTGGCGAGTGCGTACCCGAACCGGGTGACGGGTATGCGGGCCCTGCCGAGCCGCACGAAGGGCACGTCGGGCGCAGGTGGTGACAGCAGGGGGGGAAGCGGTTGCCGCAACTGCGGGATGATCCAGAGAAGCGTGTCGGCGACGGGTGGCCGCCGCTCCTGCGCGGCTCCGTCCGCCGGCGCCAGGAGCACCGCCGTGACCGCAGTCAGGATCGACAGCGCCGCCGCATCGCCGAGACGGCCCGCAGTCCGCCTCAACTGCGTGAGGACGTGGCGGGACCGGTTATGTTTCATGGTTCAGGCCGACAACCCACCGGGAGTTCCCGGGCGTCATAGGAGTATCCCCCGACGAAGCCGGCTCGAGAGCCCAACCCGACCGAACATGACGATCCTCACCCGCTACCTGATCCGCTCACATGTGGGTCCCTTTCTGTTCACCTTCAGCCTGCTGACCGGGCTGCTGTTTCTCAACACGGTCACCAGGCTGCTGCAGGATCTGGTCGGAAAGGGGCTCCCCAGGGAAGTGATCCTCGAGGCCCTCGTCCTCTCCTTTCCGCACACCGTGGCGCTGACCCTTCCCATGGCCGTCCTCCCGGCGGTTCTGTACACCTTCAGCGAACTGGCGACGGCAAGCGAAGTCGTGGCCATGTCCGGGAGCGGCGTACAGCCCCGCAGACTCTTCCTGCCGGTTCTGCTCCTCGGAGCACTTCTGAGTGGAATCACATACACCTTCAATGACCGAATACTCCCCGAGGCGAATCACCAGCTGAAGAACCTTCGCAACTCCATTCGCCAGAAGAGTCCCACCTTCCAACTTCGAGAACGCGTGGTCAACCTCATCGAGGCGGGGAACGGTCTCGGTCCCTACTACATGAGGGTCGACAATATCGACCCCATGTCCAACGAACTGACCGATGTCGTCATCTATGATATGAGCCAACAGGGCGTCCGGCGCACGACCTACGCCAAGCGGGGCAACATGCGGCTGGACGCCGCCTTCACCGATCTTCAGCTGCGACTTCACGACGGGCACATGTACGAAGTCGGCAACGGCGATGTCGGCGGCTTTCAGCAGACTCGCTTCGAGCAGCAGCTGTACATGCTGCGCGGAGTGGGCGACGTCTTCGAGGATCTCGGGGACAACCAGCGCAGCGACCGCGAGATGTCGGTGGCCCTGCTGCGCGATTCGGCGGCCGCCAAAAGGCTCGCAATCGATTCGATCCGGGAGGAATCGCGCGCGAACGCGGTTCGGGCCGTTCTGCGCGCATTGGGGCGGGGTCCGGCCTCGGATTCCGTGCGCTCCACGGGCACCAGCTTCGCCAAGACGATGGCGATCTCCCAGGGCTCCCAGCTGGCCCCGGACGAAATCACCCGCACCGTCTCCGTGACCGCGCGCACCGACAATGCCCGTTTCGAGGCCCTGCGAAAACGGGCCAGTCAGTACGGCGTCGAGATCCACAAGAAGCTCGTGATCGCCACCGCGTGCATGGTGTTCGTCCTGATCGGCGTGCCCGTGGGCATTCGCTTCCCGCGCGGGGGCGTAAGCATGGTCATCGTCGTATCCGCCGTGGTGATCGGAGTCTATCAGTACGGCCTCACAACGGGCGAGGACTGGGCCGACCGCGACCTGGCCGCGCCGTTCTGGACCATGTGGGCCCCGAGCCTGATCTTCATCGCGGTCGGGATCTTCCTGGTCTCGCGCATGGGCCGATGGACAGCCACCGCGCGCGAAAGCGCCTGGCGCGAGATCTGGATCGCGGCCAGGGCTCTTGCCGGCAGGCTCCGCCGGCGCCGGAGATCCCCCGCGTGATCCGTACCCTGGACCGCATGGTGGGTCTCACGTTCACCTGGCTGTTCCTGGTGTTCGTGATGAGCGTGCCGATCCTGTTCATCCTCGGCGACCTGTCCGAGCAGCAGGGCCGTTTCCTCGACCGGGGCCTCTCCGTTCTGGACATCGCACACGGATACCTCTTCATGTATCCCCACTTCATCCTCTGGTCCGCACCGGTCGCCGCTCTCATCGCCGCGGTCTTCACCGTCCACTCCATGACCGCCCACCGGGAAATCCAGGCGGCGAAGGCGGGCGGCATCTCCTTCCACCGTCTCGTCGCGCCCCTGTGGCCGGTGGGCGCGGCGCTGACCGGGGGTGCTTTCCTTCTGGCCTCCATTGTCCCCGGCGCGAACCGGAGGGCGGCCGAGATCTTCGGGGAGCGGGAGATGCGCAGGGAGTGGCGGCATGACTTCGTCTACCAGACGGAGAACGAGGAGACCCTGAGCGTGCAACAGCTGTTCATCGCGTCGAAGTCGATGGACGGCGTGCTCATGGAGAGCTGGGAGGAAGACGGGTCGCTCCGCCACGTGTGGGCCGACGAGGCCGTCTTCGCCGAGGGTCAGGGCTGGACCTTCCGGCAGGGGTACCTGCGGGTGATCCGGCCCGGAGGAACCGAGACCACGTACGCCTTCGAGCGCTACCGCCCTCTCGATCTCACGGTCGCCCCGGAGGAGTTGCTCGACGACCCCCCGGAAGAGGAAGAGATGAGCTACGGCGAACTGGGGCGCCAGGCCGCGGCCGTATTCCGTTCGGGCGGCGACCCCAAGGAACTCCTCGTGGCACGTGAGCAGAAGCTGGCGATCCCCGCCGCCATCCTGGTGATCGTCCTCTTCGGCACGCCCCTCGCCACCACCGTCAAGAAAGGGGGTGCGGCCTTCGGTGTCGGCGTGTCGTTGGGCTCGACCCTGCTCTACATCCTCCTTCTCAGGCTGTTCGGAGCCATCGGCGCGGCGGGGGGGATGTCACCCTTCTGGGCTGCCTGGACGCCCAACGTCCTGTTCTTCACCGTCGGGATCGTCCTCCTCATCCGGGTGCGGACTTAGAAGCCCCCGCCACGAACCCCGGCGCGAGCTCGCCGAAGCACACCTCCTCCACCGGTCCACGCAGCCGCACGGTCCAATCCGGGTCTACGTCGACCTCCATCGCGCCGCCCTCCATTTGAACCGTGACGGGACCAGCCGGCACCAGCCCCGACCTCACGGCGGCGGCCGCGGCGGCGCACGCCGACGTCCCCGACGCCGATGTCCGCCCCACCCCCCGCTCCCAGATCCGGATGGCGATCTCCCTCCCGGCGGGAACGTCCGCGAACTGGACGTTCATGCCCTGCGGGAAGGCCTCGCTGGTACCGATCAGCGGTCCGTAGTGCTCCACCTCGCTCCGGGTCCACGATCCGCGGAACGCCACCGCATGCGGATTGCCCACCGCGACGGGAACCACCTCCACCACATCGACGTCCGCCCCGCCACCCCCGCTCCCGCCCCGGCCCCGCTCGCCCGTCGGCCGCCTCAGCGGCAGCGCCACCCGGCCCCGCCCGTCCACGCGATCCGGCGCCACGAACGGCGGCCCTGCCGGGAAGGTGATCCTTCCCATGTCCGCACGCGCGTCGTACACCCCCTCCGCATCGGGGCCGGCCACCTCCAGCCGGATCCGGTCGCCGCCCACCGTGACCGGAAACGGACCGTCACCTGCCCGCCCCAGATGTCTCAGGTACACGCCCGCGATCCGGAGCCCGTTGCCGCTGCGCTCGAACTCGCCTCCGTCGGGGTTGAACATGCGCAGTCTCGCCTCATCTCCCCCCGCGGTGGATTGGACCACCACCAGGCCGTCGGCACCGGGCCCGCGCCAACGGTCGCAGATACGCCGGATCAGCTCCGCGGTCAGCAAGGGACCGGCGCCTTCCTCGAAGACCAGGTAATCGTTGCCGTGGCCGTGCGCCTTGAAGAAGCGCGGATGTACGCTCAGGGGTGTTCGCAACTTTTCCGGCCTCCGTCTCGTCCAGCCGATTGATCGCGGATCTCCAGGTCAATGTACCGGAACCGCGGCGCTGAAAGACATTGTTTCCCAGGGCCCAGGAGGGTTCGTGAGAGAGGAGTGGTGGCCGATGGTGACGTGGCGGACGCAGATTCGGATGTTCGGGGCGGAAGTGACGACGAAGCGGGTGTGCATGTTGGCGGTGGCAGTGGCGAGTCTGGCAGGGGTGGCGGCACCCCGGGCCCTCCTGGGCCAAGACATCGAAAAGAACGGTGACGGCGAGGCGGGGGGAGGACGAGCGGTCCCGCCGACGCTGGAGGCTCTCCGGGTATCCGGCCCGGCGCCGGTAATCGACGGGATTCTCGACGAGCCGGACTGGGCCAGGGCCATGGTCGCGGCGGATTTCATCGTTTTCGAACCCAACGAGGGAATGCCTCCCTCCCAGAATACCGAAGCACGGGTGCTCTACGGCGCCGCGGCCATCTACGTCGGCATCCGGGCGTACGATGCCGCGCCCGACTCCATCGTGTCGAGGTTGGCGAGGCGCGACGAACGCCCTCATTCGGACTGGCTGGACGTCGTGATCGACAGCTACCACGACCGGCGCACCGCGTTCCGCTTCGGTGTCAATCCGGCGGGCGTCAAATCCGACGGCTACATGTTCGACGACACGAACGAGGACGACTCCTGGGATGCCGTGTGGGACGTGGCGACCCGGACCGACGACGAGGGCTGGACCGCCGAATTCCGCATCCCCTACTCGCAGCTGCGATTCGACGGGGCGGCGACGCAGACGTGGGGAATCAACTTCGCCCGCTTCATCGGGCGGCATCTGGAGCGCAGCCTCTGGGCGCCGATCTCCCAGGGGGACGGAGCACTCGTCTCGCGATTCGGCAGTCTGGAGGGGCTGCGCGACCTGTCACCGCCCAAACGGCTCGAGGTCATGCCCTACTCCCTGGTCCGCATGGAGAGCGTGCCCGGAAGCGCCGCTGATCCGTTCCACGACCCCAGCGACTTCTCGTCGACGGTCGGCGCGGACCTTAAGTACGGGATCACCACCGATCTCACCCTCGACGTGACCATCAACCCCGACTTCGGCCAGGTGGAGGCCGATCCGGCGCAGGTGAACCTGACCGCCTTCGAATCCTTCTTCCCGGAGCGGCGTCCCTTCTTCGTCGAAGGCGCGGGCATCTTCTCCTTCCGCTTCTCCGAGGGCGACGGAGACATGGCCAGCGAGGGACTCTTCTACTCGCGCCGCATCGGCCGGGCCCCTCAGAGACGCGCAACGGGGTCGGCGTATTCGGATTCGCCCGAGCGGACGCGCATCCTGGGTGCGATGAAGCTCTCGGGCAAGACTCGCTCCGGCTGGTCGGTGGGACTTCTTCATGCGCTCACGGGGCGCGAGGAGGCCATGCTCGCCGACGGCACCGGCCCCCTCGACAATCAGGTGGTCGAGCCCGCCGCCCAGTACGGCATGGGCCGGGTCAGCAGGGACTTCCGTGACGGAAAGAGCGCAGTCGGCATGATCTCGACCTGGACCCGGCGCGATCCGGCGGTCGCCGGCGGGCTCGCGCTACATTCCGGGGCCTACACAGGCGGAGTCGACGCACGCCACCGCTTCGCCGACGACAGGTTCATCGTCTCGGGCTACCTCCTCGGCTCCACCGTCCGCGGTTCCTCCGACGCAATCGCACGTACCCAGCGTTCTCCCGCCCGGTACTTCCAGCGCCCGGACGCGGATCACACCGACTTCGACCCCACCCGCACCTCACTGGGCGGCTGGGCCGGTTCGGCCACGATCGCCAAGATTTCGGGAGGCTACTGGCGCTTCGCGACCGGCGCGATGGCACGCTCTCCCGGCTTCGACTCCAACGACATCGGGTTCATGCGCGAGGCCGACTTCGTTGTCCCCTTCGTCTGGGTGGGACACCAGCACTACCAGCCCGGGGAACACTTCCAGCGCTGGAACCTGAACGCGAACGTCTGGACGCCGTACAGCTTCGGCGGAGAGGGCTTCCAGAAGGGCGCGAACATCAGCGGCAGCTTCACCCTGCGTAATTTCTGGGGCGGCTACGCGGGCGTCATGAGGCAGTCGGAGGGCCTGTCCAACACGACGTTGCGCGGCGGCCCGATGCTCAAGCGGGACCCCTCCTGGGGCGGGTGGTTCGGGATCCGGTCGGATTCGCGCAAGCAACTCCAGTTCGCGGTCGGCAACGAGTGGCAGGTGCGCCCCCAGAGCGATTCCCGGAGCTATGGAGCCGACGCGAGCCTGCGCTGGCGCCCGTCGTCACGGGCCACGCTGTCGGCGGGTCCATTCGTGAACTGGCGGCGGGAAGACCTGCAGTGGATCGGACGCTTCGACCTCGGCGACACCAACTACCTCTTCGGGGGCCTCGACCAGACCACCGCGGGCATCACCGCCCGTGCCGACTGGACCTTCTCACCCACTCTGTCCCTGCAGCTCTACGCCCAGCCGTTCGTTTCGGCGGGGGACTACGGCAGCTTCAAACGCATCACCGACCCCCGGGGGGACGCCTACGCCGACCGCTTCACCGTGGTGGGAAGCAGTGACGGCGACGACGGCCGGCTGCTGGCCGACATCGACGGCGACGGCGCGACCGATTCCTTCTACGACCCGGACTTCAACGTCAAGCAGTTCCGCTCCAACGTGGTGCTCCGCTGGGAGTACCACCCGGGATCCGCCCTCTTCGTCGTCTGGTCCCAGGGGCGGGACCACTACGCACAAAACGGCGACTTCTCCTTCGGGGGCAACCTCGGGACGCTGCTGGATCAGCCCGGCGAAGACGTCTTCATGGTCAAGCTGAACTACTGGATCGGCTAGCCGGCCCGACTCGCACCGGGCAGTCCGTGGACGAATCCCACGGGCTGCCGGAGCGGCGGGGGTTCCTCACGGGGCCCTCGCCGCGCGTCCGTCTCCGCCCATCCCGGCGTCCGCCCCCCGGCGGTTGTCGCTCCCGCAGGAGCGTGGCACATTCCCACCTGTTCCCCCGGGGCGAGGCCCCACGGCGTCCCGGCCCGTCACAACCAAGCTGCGCAGGCCACGTGAGCTCCGTCACGCCGACCGCAACACCCGCACCCCGCTTCGTCGCGGTCGTCAAGGACGACTGCGAGACCTGCCGCCTGATCGCCCCCGTCCTCGGTGAGATCGCGGCGGCGGGACACCGGCTCACCGTGTACTGGCAGGACGACGGCGCCTTCCTCGACCCGTCCCTCGTCGTGGTGGACGACCGGGAGCTGGAACACTCCTTTCGGCTGGGCATCGAGACCGTCCCCACACTCATCCGCTACGACAGCGGGAGCGCCCCCGAACCCCGACCCCCCCGCGGCGCCGATCCACCCCGAGCCGCCGGGTGGATCCGGTCCGAGTGGCGATCCCTGACCGGTTTGGCCGGGCTGGGCGCCGGGCTCCCTCGCTACCGGCCCGGCTGCGGCTCCCTCTCCGTCGAACCCGGGACCCGTGAGGCGCTTCAGGTCCGTTACGGGCAGACCGGGATCCGGGCGCGGAGCCTCCGGCTGGACCCCGGCGCCGACCTGGTCGAGGCGTGCTTCGACCGCGGCTGGACGGACGGGCTCCCGGTCGTCCCGCCGACCCCCGAACGGATCCTGCGCATGCTCGCGGGAACCCGCCGCAATCCCCGCGAGGTCGTCGGCGATGTTCCGCCCAACCTTGCCCCGTGCACGGTCGAGAAAGTCGCCATCAATGCCGTCATGGCCGGGTGCAGACCCGAGTACATGCCCGTGATCCTCACCGCCCTGGAAGCCGCGCTCGACCCCGGCTTCACCCTGCACGGGGTCACGTGCAGCACCTGCTTTTCGAGCCCGGTCGTCATCGTGAACGGCCCGATCGCCAGGCGAATCGGCATGAACGCGGGGCTGAACGCGCTCGGACAGGGGAACCGGGCCAACGCCACCATCGGTCGCGCCCTGAACCTGGTGGTGCGCAACGTCGGCGGCGGACGGCCCGGCGAGATCGACCGCGCCACCCTGGGCTCGCCGGGCAAGGTCGGCTTCTGTTTCGCCGAAGACGAGGCGGACGAGGACTGGGAACCCCTCTCCGTCTCGAGGGGGATTGCCCCGGGCCGGAGCGCGGTCACCGTCTTCGCGGGCGACGGAGTCCAGGGCGTGACCGACCAGAAGGCGCGCACCCCCGGCGAACTGACCCGTTCCCTGGCCATGGCCCTGAATGCAGTAGGTCACCCCAAGCTCTGCGAATGGGCCCCGGCCGTGCTCGTCCTGTCGCCTGAACACCACGCCGTCTATCGCGAAGCGGTGTGGGACCGGCCGCGGATCACCGGAGCCCTGCACGGGGCTCTTCTACGCCACGGCAGGGAGCTGGTGTCCGGAGCGGGCGGCGTGGCCGAAGGCATGCCCCCTTCCCGGAAGGACGAAGAGATCCCCAAGTTCCACCCGGAGGCGTTGCTCGTGGTTCGGGCCGGGGGTCCGGCCGGACTGTTTTCGGCCATCCTGGCAGGCTGGCCCGGAGGACGCCTCATGGAAGAGTCCCACCCCGTCACCCTGGAGATCGAGGAATGAACACGCAGCCGGTCATTCTGCACGACCCCACCTCCGAAACCACCCCCACCACCCGTCCCCGCCGTTCACCGCCCGCCTCACTCGACGGGAAGACGGTCGCGCTCTTCGACATCGGCAAGTCTCGGGCCGGCGAATTCCTAGATCACCTGGAGACGCGGCTCCGTGCACGGGGCGTCTCCACCGCGCGCTTCGCCAAGCCGACGAACGCCAAGCCGGCGACCACAAGGTTGCTGGGAGACATCGCCACCGGTGCCGACGCGGTGGTGGAGGCCCTCGCCGACTGAGGATCGTGCGTATCATGCGGTCTGCATGACATCAAATCGCTGGACGACCGAGGTGTTCCCGGCCTCCTGGTCGCAACCACCGCGTTCCGGGACGCGGCCGCCCACCAGGCGCACGCGCTCGGCTTCGAGCCGGCCATCGTGTGGGTGCCCCATCCCGTCCAGAACCGTCTCCCCGACGAGCTTGAACGGCTCGCCGACGACGCCGTCGAGCCGGTGCTGCGCGCCTTGACGAACCCCGCTACGTGAAACTCGTCGTGAGCAGCACCACCAGCACCACCACCGTGAGCGGCGTGCCCAGCCGGGCATAGTCCCCGAAGTGGTACCCACCCGGGCCGTACACCATCAGGTTGGTCTGGTAGCTCACCGGAGTCATGAACGCCGCCGAGGCGGCCAGCGCCACCGCTATCGCCGCCGAGCGGGCGTCGATGCCGAAGTCGGCCGCCGTCGACATGGCGATGGGAAGCACCAGAGCCGCGGCCGCATTGTTGGTGATGAAGGAGCTGAGCGCGATCGTGCTGATCACGATGCCCGCCAGCGCGCCCTGTGGGCCGAAGCGCCCGAATGCGCCCGCGACCAGGTCCGCCGCGGCGTGTCCCAGACCCGAGGTTTCCATCGCGGCCGCCAACCCGAAGGCCGCGCCGATCACGACGATCACGTCGAAATCGATCGCGTCCTTCGCCTCGACGGTCGTGAGGATGCCGAAGCCGATCAGGATGAGTGCGCCGATCAGGGACAGGTGCAGGATCGGAAGAATCCCGAAGCCGGCACCCAGCACGATCGCCGCCCCGACGGCTCCGACGATCCCGGCCTTGCGCGTCAGCTCCGGCGATGGATCCCCGAGACGAGGCACCAGCAGGAAGTCGCGCCGGTTCCTCCAGCGCTCTCCGAAGCCACGGTCCGAGATCAGCAGCAATGTGTCACCCGGCTTCAGCGGCTCCCGCGCCAGCCGTCCCAGGATCGGCTCCCCGGCCCGGTGAATCGCCACGACGGTGGCCTGGTAGCGCGCGAGGAACATCACGTCCACCAGGGAACGTCCCACCAGGGGCGATTCCGGTGCGATCACGGCCTCGAAGTACGCGTGGCGCGGGCTTCCCACCTCGTGCGGCAGGTGCGGCTGCTGCGCCGATGCCAGGCCGGAAACCTCATGGAGGTTCAACACCGTGTCCATTCCGCCGACGAGGGTGAGGTAGTCACCCCCTTTCAGGACCGTCACCCCCGAGACCTGCGCGGCGCCCTCTCCGTCCCGCTCGAAGTACACGATCACCGCATCCGCGGGAAACAGCGTCCGGGCCTCCCCCACCTGAATGCCGTCCAGGGGCCCGCCCGGCTCGACGATCATCCTCACGGAGAAGCTGCGCCCGCCGTAGCGCACCTCCTGGCGCGGCGGCAGACGGTCCGGCAACAGGTTCGGCGAGAACACGATGGTGATCGCGAGCCCGACGAGCGCCACCGGGAGCGCAATTCGCGTCAGCTCGAACATCGTGAAGGGCTCGTACCCCTCGGCCTGCAGGAGACCCGACACCACAATGTTGGTGGAGGTCCCGATGAGCGTCGTCATTCCCCCGAGGATCGCGGCGAAGGAGAGTGGCATGAGGTAGCGCGACGGGGAGTCCCCGCGGCTGTCCGCCCATTCGCCCACCTGCGGCGACAGCATGGCGATGATCGGCGTGTTGTTCAGGAACGCCGACGACGCGGCGACCGGGATGGTCAGCCGCGCCAGCGCACCACGCAGCGTTCGCCCCTTCCCGAGCGTGGCCTGCACGAGGGGCTGCAGCGCCCCGCTCTTCTCGACCGCGCGTGCGAGCACGTACAGCGCGGCAACGGTGATGGGAGCGGGGTTCGAGAAGCCCTGGAACGCCTGCTCGGGCGTCACCACCCCCGTGACCATCAGGACGACGACCGCGGACGCGAAGGTGACCGCAGGGGCCATGTAGTCGCGGGTCAGAACCAGCACCGCGACCGCGACCACCCCCAGGGTCAGCCACGCGTCTCCGCTCATGTCGCCACGAACGTCCTACGAACGATCGTAGGCCAGAACGAGAGGCTCACCCGGGCCCGAAGCCACGATCAAGCGCGTCATGATCATGCGATCCCCGACGACTTCGATCCTCTCTCTGACGCGTCCTCCCGATACGACGGCATACTCGATCTGCAGAACCGACCCCTCCCACCTCACCTCGCTGCGGATGCGGTGTTCCCCCTCCCGCACCTCCACCTGCGTGCCGTCCATGGGAAGGATGATCGTCGTCCCGGGGATCGGCGTATAGGACAGCTCGCCCTCCTCCGCGCGGATCAAAAGCGTCTCCGGGCGCCTGCGGAGCACTTCGATGGTCGCGCGCATGTGGGACACGGACATGCGACGCCCTTCGACCATCCTCCGGTAGCGCCGCATCTCGCGGCTCTCGTTTCGAGAGACGTCCGCGACCGGTATGTCGTCCTTCACGCCCTCCAGCTGATTGGGGATCTGGGCGGAACTACTCGCCTCGTCCAGCTCCCATCGCCCCGAGTATGCGGCGAAGAGCGCCGCGGCTTCCTCTCCAGTGACCGTGGGGCCCCCGCCCCCCGAAGCGCAGGCCATCGTCGCCACGGCGGCCAGCCCCAGGAACGCGAGATACCCCCGGGTTCCGACTTTCATCAAGCGATTCCCCGTGCCAGTGCATCGTTAATCATGCGGGCCGGCACACCGCAGGTGTCCCCGGCCTCGCTGCCTCTGCCGGCAGTATAGCGACGCGTGCGCCGGAGCCGCTACCTCAGCAGGATCGCGAGCAGCAGATTCATGACGCCTAGCGCCACGGCGCCCATCACCGCAGCGGGGAAGCTCCTGACGTTCAGGCCCCGGACCAGCGCCGCGGTGACCCGAAGCGCCACCGCGTTCATCAGCACGAGACCGAAGAGCCCGAAGGTCAGCATCAGCCACGGGAACGCCAGGCGGCCCACAACCATCCACATGAGCGAGTTTACCGAACCGAGCACCAGCGAACCGATCAGCGCCGCCTTCGCGTCCCGGACCTCGATCCCGTCGACCATGCGGCCCACCAGAAAGAGAAGAGTGGCGCTTACGAGAACGTGGACGATGAATCCAAGCATTGCCGCCTCCTGATAGTTGACACCCCTGCTACACGAAAGCGTACGAGCTACACCGTGGCAATGTTCCCGGTGTGGCCGGGGCGCGGAAAGTCATGGCAGTCCACGGCAGAAATCCACTGCATTCGACCGGCGCCGCATCCCGCCGGGGTGCCCAGAGCGCCTCCAGCGCCTACTATCAGGCGAACTCGACCCTTCGGCCAGGAACATGAACCATGCAGATCCTTCGCCACGCGCCGGTCGCCCTTGCAGTCCACGGACTGCTTGCCGCCAGCCTGGCGGCTCTCCCGGGCGCCGCCACCGCACAGGACATCTACCGGACGCCCCCGCCCGAGGTGGTGGACATCCTTGACGCCCCTCCCATCCCCGCGGGCGTGGCAAGCCCTTCCGGCGAGTGGATGATCCTCGCGCACAGCCAAAGCATGCCGGGGATCGAAGATCTTGCCGCGCCCATGCTTCGGCTGGCGGGAAGGCGGATCAGCCCGGTCACCAACGGTGCGCACGCTGCTCCTCCCTTCGTGCGCTTCTCCGTCGTCGGCCTGGACGGCGGCGAGACACGGGACGTATCCGGCGCCGACGGCGGCCTGGGCCCGCCCGTCTGGTCACCGGACAGCGAGCGCTTCGCCTTCACGCGGACCGGGCGGGGCGGGGTCTCCCTCTGGCTGGCCGATCCCGTCAGCGGCTCCGCCCGCGCTCTGACCGACCCCGAACTGAACGGCGCGCGGGGCGAGCCCTGCTCGTGGATGCCCGGCGGCCAGTCGCTTCTCTGCCACTTCATCGTCGGGAACCGCGGCGATCCCCCGGCCCAGCCCACGATCCCCGCCGGGCCGGTCATCCAGGAATCGGAAGGTGAGGCGGCTCCGTCCTGGACCTTCCAGGATCTCCTCGAGGACGGCCACGACGAGGCGCTCTTCGACTACTACCTCACCTCGCAGCCGGCCCTTGTCGACGCCGTCACGGGAGAGACCCGGGCTGTCGGCGCCCCGGCGGTCTACGAGTCCCTCCAGCCCTCTCCCGGCGGCGAGTACTTCCTCGCGGTCCGCACGGTCCGCCCGTACTCGTACCTGGTGCCGGACGCACGCTTCGCGAAGGAGGTGGAGGTCCTCGACGGCGCGGGCCGACCGCTCCGCGCGCTTGCATCGCTGCCGGTGGACGAGGGGGGGCCCGAGCACCTGGGCTTTCGCCGGGCCGGAAGCCGCCAGTATTCGTGGCGCCCCGGTGTGCTCGCCACCCTGTCCCATGTGGAAGCCCTCGATGGCGGCGACCCCGGGCAGGACGTCTCCCACCGTGACCGGGTCATGACCCTGGAGGCGCCCTTCGACGGGACGGGCACGGAGCTCGTCCGTACCGAGCACCGTCTTGGCTCGGGCGCCTTCGGCTTCGGCTACCCGGTGCTGTGGGGCGAGGACGGCGCCACCGCCCTGGTATTCGAATTCGACTGGCCCACCAGGCGGACCCGGGCCTGGGTCGTGGACGCATCCGCTCCCGGCGCCAGCCCTGCCCTGCTCTGGGACCGGAGCGCGGACGACTGGTACGGCAACCCGGGCGACCCGGTGATGACGCAGGACGCGGCGGGCAAACCCGTCGTCCGTATGGACGGCACGGCCGTCTTCCTGGCGGGCCCCGGAGGATCGCCCGAAGGAGACCGCCCCTTCCTGGACCGCCTCGACCTGGACAGCCGGGAGACCGAGCGCCTCTTCCATTCCGGCCCGGCGAGCTATGAGACCGTGGTCGCCGTTCTGGACGAGGGCGCCCGCCGGATCGTCATCCGGCGCGAGACGCGCGAAGAGCCCCCCAACTACCATGTCGCGAACACCATCAACGGCAACCGCACCGCGCTCACCTCCTTCCCCGACCCCCAGCCCCAGCTCGCCGGCGTCACCAAGCGGAAGATCTACTACCAGCGCGACGACGGCATCCCCCTGTCGGGTGAACTGTATCTCCCCGCCGGCCATGAACCCGGCGAGCGCCTTCCCGTGCTCGTGTGGGCCTATCCCCGCGAATTCGCCGACGAGGAGGGCGCGGGACAGGTCAGGGGGTCCGCCCACCGCTTCACGACCATCTCCGGCGCGTCGCATCTCCTGTTGCTGACGGAGGGGTATGCCGTGCTCAACGACGCGGCGATGCCGATCGTCGGGGGGTTCACCGCCAATGACAGCTATGTGGAGCAGCTGGTGGCGAACGGCAAGGCCGCCGTGGACAAGCTCGTGGAGACGGGGGTTGCCGACCGGGACAGAATCGGCATCGCCGGGCACAGCTACGGCGCCTTCATGACCGCCAACATGCTCGCCCACTCCGACGACTTCGCCGCCGGCATCGCCCGCAGCGGCGCGTTCAATCGCAGCCTCACGCCCTTCGGCTTCCAGTACGAGCGCCGAAGCTTCTGGGAGGCCCCGGAGGTGTACTTCCGGATGTCGGCCTTCATGCACGCGGAGAAGATCAACGAACCGCTGTTGCTGACCCACGGCGTCGTCGACAACAACTCCGGGACCTTCCCCGTGCAGTCGGAGCGGATGTACCACGCCGTCAAGGGACTGGGCGGCACCGTCCGCCTGGTGATGCTGCCCCACGAGAGCCACGGATACCGCGCCCGGGAGTCGATCCACCACACCGTGTGGGAGATGTTCGAATGGATGCGCCGGCACGTGAAGGAACGGGAACGTCGCCTGATCCCCTAGCCCGGACGCCCGAGGAGCGCCGGCGCGTCGAACACCCTGCCCCCCCGGATCACGGTGCGCACGTCGCGCAAGGCCCGGATGTCACGCGTGGGGTCGCCACCAATGACGATGAGGTCGGCGAGCGCGCCCGGCGTCACCGCACCCAGCCGCATCAACGGGACTCCCGGGGAAGCGGATTGGACGGGAAGTCATTCTAACTACGGCGCCGGCGTCGTGCGCGGTGCCGGTCTGGGGGGCAGCCTCTTCCTTCCAATCTGTGTTAGTTTAGTTTATGCTGTAAACTGTACTAACAGTCAAACGGTGGTTCAGGATGGCCGGACACTACATTCGTCAGACCTGGCGCTACAACCCCGTGCTCTACGCGCCGGCCAAGTACCGGAGGGCCTGTGCCTACCAGGCGTTCGTCCCCGACCGGCTGACCGATATCGAGCTTGCGCTGGACGCCGGAGTCGCAGGCATCATCTCGGACGCCGAGGGCGCGATCCGTGAACTGAACTTCCGTTCCCCGCCCGCTCTCGCCCCGCTGGCGCGCCTGTTGCTCCGCACGGAGTCGATCTCTTCCTCCAAAGTCGAGGGCCTGGCGATGGATGCAAGGGGGCTGGCGCGGGCGGAGTCGCGCGCCGAATCCGGGATACGGGTAAGCCCGACGGCCCGCGAGGTGCTGGCCAACATGGACGCCATGCAAGCAGCGATCGACGCGGCCTCGGCCACGCGGCCCTTCACGATCGAGGACATCCTGGCAATCCACAGGCGGCTGATGGCGAACGCGCCCAACCACCGCATCGCCGGTATCGTACGCACCGGCCAGAACTGGATCGGGGGGAACGACTACAACCCCTGCGGTGCCGATTTCGTCCCTCCTCCACCCGAGTACGTGGGCCCCTTGATGGCGGACCTCACCGACGCCGTGAACCGCGACGACCTCCCGCCGATCGTCCAGGCCGCCCTGGTCCACGCCCAGTTCGAGACCATCCACCCGTTCGACGACGGGAACGGCCGGACCGGGCGCGCGCTGGTGCAGGTCGTGCTCCGCCGGCGGAGAATCGCCCCCGACTACGTGCCGCCGATCAGCGTGATCCTGGCCGCCGACCGGGACGCCTACATCGAGGGGCTTGGCGCCTTCCGCGAGGGTGACCCGGTCCGCTGGGTGGAGAGCTTCGCGACGACCGCCGCCCGTGCCGCCACCCTCGCCGCCCGCTACGTCGACGCCGTCCGCGAGCTCAAAGCGAAATGGCGCCGCCGCCTTGCCTCGGGCCCCGGCCCCCGGGCGGGCGCGGCCGCATGGGCGGTGATCGACGCATTGCCCGCTCACCCGGTCATCTCGACGACGGGTGCGGTGGCCGCTACCGGCCGGGCCAAGTCCGCGGTACACGCCGCCGTACGGCAACTGGTGGCCGCGGGTGTGCTGGTGCCCGTATCAAGCTCGAAGCGCAACCGCGCCTGGGAGGCCGCCGGGCTGCTCGACCTGGTAGCCGGGTTGGAGGCTGGACGCTCACCGGACTGAGGCAGGACTCGTTCGGCCACTCCATGCCAGACCTACCGCCCCTCGATCCACCCCACCAGCGCGTCCTGCGACACGATCAGCACATGGCCCTGGCCCGGCAGAATCTCGTGGGTGACCTCGGCACCGGCCTCCTCCAGCCGCTCGGCCGTGGCCTGCGATCTCGTCACCCAGTTCGCATCGTCCTCCCCCACCATCATCCACACGGGGACTCCGGCCAGCTCGGACAACGTGGCGGCGCCGGTGTAGCGCCCCGGCATGGCGACGATGCCGCCGACGCGGTCCGGCACCGCGAGCGCGGCGTGGAAGACCCCCACCCCGCCCGCCGACGCACCCGTCATGACGACGTCGCCCGACGCCCCGGCCAGATTCTCGTCGATCCACCCCAGCACGGCCGCCATCACCGCCCCGGCGTTCGTTTCCATTCCGGGACCGTACACCTCCACGCCCACGACCGCATACCCCGCCGCCGGTGCCGCCTGGTCCCAGTACGAGTCCATCAGGCCCAGGAGCAGGTTCGCATCGCCCCCGCCCCACGGGAACGCCAGCACCACGCCCCTGGCCGCGCCATCGGGGCGCAGGACGGCGATGTTCAGCCCCTCACCCGACTCCAGCGAGAGTCGTACCCACTCCACCGTCCGGGGCGCTGCCGGTCCGGTTGGGTCACCGGCCCCGCAGGCGACGGCGAGCACCACGAGAGACGCCGCTACGAGCGGAGTTCGACGGAGTTGCGCCACGGCCCCGATCACGGAATCAGGTTCCTCCTCGCGGTGTTTCTCACGATGAACAGGCCGTCGCCCGTGCTGGTCATCACCACCACGCCGCTCTCGAAGTACGGGTAGTTGCTCCACGATGCACCGCCGTACGGGGAGTTGTCGAAGAAGGCGACCTCGACGGGGTCGGTGGGGTTGGTGATGTCGAGGATCCTGAGTCCCGCGCCATAGTTCGACTGGTACATCAGGTTGCCGCGGATGTACAGGTTGTGGTCGGTGTCGGGCGTGCTGGCGATGTACTCCTTGACCAGGATCGGTTCGTCGAGGTCGATCACGTCCCAGACCAGAGTCCGCGTCCCCTCGACGACCCCTGCGGGTTCGTCCCCTTCGTCGTTCATGTAGAAGTAGCGGTGGTCCTCGGTCAGCCACCCCTGGTGCGCATACTCGACGTTGGGATAGTCCATGATCGCGATCGCGACCGGGTTCTCCTTGTCCGTGACGTCGGAGATGCTGAGCGCGGTCTCGTTGGAGCCGAGACAGATCTCCTTGCCCTGGTGCTCCTCGTCGGGGCCGCGGTAGATGACGCACTGGGCGTCGTGCGAGTACCCGGTGCCGCGCCGCCCTGTCTGGCCGTCGAAGAAGCACCCCGCGAACGCGGGCATTCCCGGCTCGCTCAGGTCGAGCATGTGCAGCCCGCCGCCGCAGGTCTCGCCGCCCCCGCTGCTGCCGACCGCGTAGCCGAAGCCGGTCTCCTCGTTGACCACGATGTTGTGGGCGCTGTGGATGCCGTCGTAGGTGTAGTCCGGCTCGAAGGTGACGGGTTCGCCGCGCACCTCGAGCAGGCGCCGAAGGTCGAGCACCTGCACCCCGTGCTCCCCCGCTCCGTCGGCCACGACGTAGACGTGGTCCTGGTAGACCTTCATGTCTCGCCAGACGCTGCTGCGGGAACCGGGGGTCTTGGGCAGGTCGCCGAGCATGACCGGGTTGTACGGGTCGGTGAGGTCCACGAACGCGGTGCCGTCGGATCGTCCGACGATGGCGATCTCGCGCCCCGAATCGGGGTCGGTCCAGCCCCAGATGTCGTTCAGACGCGCGCCGCGACCGCCCGCCATCTCCTTGATGGGGAGGAAGGAGATGATGTTGACGTTGTCGCACTCGTAGCCGGCGGCGTCGTTCTCCATGCACGGGATCTCGTCTTCGAGTCCCACGATGGCCGGAAGGCCCCGGTGGTCGCCGATGACCAGGTCCCCGGACGCCCACTCGCCGTCGGCGCCCCGCTCGGCGATGACCGCGCCGCCGGCCCGGCTGTCGATGCCGCCGGCCCCGATCACCGACACGTCGCCGGCAAATGCCAGCGAACTGCCGAAGGAGGCGCGCTCGCCCAGGTCGTCCCGTCCGGACCGCACCACGCGTGTCCAGCCCGTGCCCCCGCCCTGCGCGAAGTGATACAGGCCGCCCGTCCCGCCGTTGGCGCCGGGTGCGCCGATCCAGAGATCGTCGTCGTCGAAGCCGATCGTGGAACCGAACTGCGACCGGGCCGCTGGGTCAAAGGCCGAGAGTGCGCCTGCCGGCGTCCATGTGCCCATGGCGTCGTCGCGCTCGAAGAGGAGAACCTTGCCGGCAGTTCCGTCGGCCCCGGGCGCGCCCACCAGCGCAAGGGACCCACGCACCGCGACGGCGCGTCCGAAGAGACTCCGCTCACCCAGGTCGGTCTCGGGAGACAGGGCGCTTCGCGCGCCGAGCCGGCCCGACTCCGGATCCACACGGAACGCGAACACCTCGGCCGGAGCTTCACGGGTCTGGGCCGAACCCGCCAGCGCCGCGGTTCCGTCCAGGGCGAGGGTCGTGCCGAAACCCTGGCCGCCTTCGCCCGGCGCGTATCGGGTGCGCTGTTGCCATGTGGTGCCGTCCCAGGTGAAGACGTAGACGGCTCCGGCGCCGTCGTCCTCCCCGGGGGCGGAGATGAGGGCCACCTGACCGCTGATGGCCACGGCGGCACCGAACCGCGCGTCTTCGACCCGGGTCCCGGGGGTCAACCGGACCGGCTGGCTCCAATCGCCCTGCCCCTGGTTCCGGTAGACCAGAGCGGCCCCCCGTCCGTCTTCCAGGGCGGGCGCCCCGATGATGGCCAGATCGCCGTCGCCGTCAAGGGAACGCCCGAAGCCGTCGGGCGCCTCGTGGATCTCCGACACGCCGAGTCTCCCGGTCTCGCTCCAGCCGCCGCCGATGCGGCCATACACGTAGACGATGCCGGGCAGCGTGGCGTTCGACGCCTCGCCGATCAGCACGTGATCGTTGACCACCGCGACGCTGCCCCCGAAGCCCTGGGCACTCAGGTCGGGGCGTGACGAGACGAGCGGGGCGAGGGTCAGTGCCACGGCGGCGGATGCGAGCGCCGTGGCGGCGGGAAGGACGAACGGGAGTCGGAAGCCGGAATGGCTCATCATGTGCCTCGTTTCCTGGAAGAGGTAGTGCGGCAAGGTTTTCAAGTATGGGAGACCGGGGGCGGAGGCAACAGAGCCCGGATCGGCCCGGCCGCTCGCCGGTCCCGGAGCGACGCGAGGGTTCAACCGGGCGCCGCGAGCACCCGCGCCAGATCGGCGCACAGGTCGCGGGCGTCCTCCAGCCCGACCGACATCCGGAAGATCCCGTCGCCCGCGTAGGCGCGGTAGCTCTCCAGCTGTGCCCCCCCGAGACGGAACGAGGTCTCCATCAGCGACGGCGTGTCCATCCAGAAGACGAGGCTGCGGTGATGCCCCAGCGACACCGCGTAGTGAATCACCCGCAGCTCCCTGGCCATCCGTTCGGCAAGCTCGGCCCCGCCCGCGGCCTGGAAGGTGAGCATGCCCGAAGAGTTGGCCATCTGGCGGCGGGCGAGTTCGTGCTGCGGGTGCGACGCGAGGCCCGGGTAGATCACGCGAGTGACCCGCGGGTGGTCCTCCAGGAAGCGCGCGACCGCAAGCGCGTTCTCCTCGTGGGCCTTCATGCGGATCGGGAGGGTGGCGGCGCCCCGCATGATCAGCCAGGCGTTGAAGGGCGACAGCACGCCGCCGTAGTGGATGCCCGCCTCCAGGCGCAGCGCCGCGATATCCTCCCTGCTGCCGAGGACCGCCCCACCCATCGCATCGCCGTGGCCGCCGATGTACTTGGTGAGCGAATGCATGACGTAGTGCGCACCGAGTTCCAGGGGGCGGGTGGCGACGGGTGTGGCGAAGGTGGAGTCGACGGCGACGCGAACGCCGGGGTGCGCGGCGGCGATGCGGTGGATGGCCGCCAGGTCGGTGAGCCGCATGATCGGGTTGGCGGGGGTCTCCAGCCAGATCAGCTTCGTGTTGGGGCGCAGCGCCGCCTCGACGTTGGCCGGATCGGAGGTGTCGGCAAACGAGACATCGATCCCGAGCCTGGGAAGGGTGTCGCGGCCCAGCTCGGCGACCCCCGCGTAGTTGGTGTCGCTCATGACGATGTGGTCGCCGGCGCTCAGGAGGGAGAGAAGGACCCCCGCCGCGGCCGCCATCCCGGAACCGAAGCAGAGACAGGATTCGGCCCCCTCCAGCGCGCACAGCTTCGCTTCGAGCTGGGCCACGGTGGGATTCGACCAGCGCGTGTAGAGGAAGCCGGACGCGTCGTCCAGGTCGTGGGCGGAGAAGCCGCCCGCGTCCCGCGTGACGAAGGTGGAGGACATGACCAGGTTCGGGGCCGAAGCGCCGGTGGCGGGATCGGGCGACTCACCCGCGTGGACGGCGGCGGTGCGAAGGCGGTTGATGTCATCGCCTTCACCGTGTCGCTTTGCTGTCATTGAATGCGTTCCTCATGGAAGGCGAGGTCGAATGGCCCAGCGTACGGTTCGCAAGGTAACCTGCCAGATCGTCAACGGTCTCAAGCTTCGGGCGGCAGCCAACGGAAGGTCCGCGCAAGCCGACACGTGCTTCTACAGGAAGGTCCGCGCTCACCCCTATCGGGATTGCCACCCGGCCACGGCTTCGGATACCCTGAATGGTAGTCCCGCCGCCCCCACCCCCCCTCCACCCGGCAGACCATGCGCACCAGACTTCCCGCTCTTCGCGTCCTGATCCTCACCGTGGCCACCGCCACCGCCCTCCTCCCCTCCCCCCGCCCCCTCCCCGCCCAACAGCCCGCCGTCACCGTCACGGCGGAGGACTATGCGCGCGCGGAGTCGCTCCTGGCCGGCGAGACCGCACGGCTCGTCTTCGGTGCGTCCGTTCAGCCCGCCTGGCTGCCCGGTGACCGTTTCTGGTACCTGAGCGCCATACCCGGCGGCAGCGAGTTCGTCCTGGTGGACCCCGCCACCACCACGCGCACGCGCGCCTTCGATCATGAGCGCCTGGCCACCGCCCTGGGCGCGGCCACCGGCGCCACCTACCAGCCCCTGCAGCTCCCCTTCCGCACCTTCGAGCTGAGCCCCTCCGGGGACGCCGTCACCGTACGCGTCGACGACGCGCCCCTGCGCTGCGACCTCGGGGCGTACAGCTGCGCCCCGGCACCGTCCCCGCGGATGAGCGACCCGAACGCGATCGTCTCGCCCGACGGGACGAAGGCCGCCTTCATCCGGGACCACAACCTCTGGGTGCGCGACCTGGAGGGCGGCGCCGAGACCGCGCTCACCACCGACGGCGTCCGGGACTACGGCTACGCGACCAACAACGCGGGCTGGGTGAAGCGCGACTCGCCGGTGCTGCTGTGGTCGCCGGCGTCGGACATGATCGCGACCTTCCAGCACGACGGTCGCGGCGTGGGCGAGATGCACATGGCCACCACCAACGTGGGGCACCCCGAGCAGGCGTCGTGGAAGTATCCTCTGCCGGGTGACAGCCTGATCTTCCGCATCAGCCGCGTGGTGATCCACCTGGACGGGCCCCGGGTGGCACGTCTGCAGATGCCGCCGGACCCGCACCGTTCCTCGATTACGGATCACGTAGCCGGGCGGGGCGGCGTGCTGCTGGACGCCGAATGGAGCGCCGACGGCGCCCAACTCGCCTTCGTGTCGAATTCACGCGACCACAAGCACGCTCAACTGCGGGTGGCGGATCCCGTGACCGGCGCCGTGCGGGACGTACTGGACGAGACCGAAGAGAACTTTTTCGAGTCGGGGTCGGGCACGGTCAACTGGCGGGTCCTGAAGGAATCCAACGAGGTCGTCTGGTTCTCCAAGCGTCACAACTGGGGGCACCTCTACCGCTACGACCTGACCACCGGCGAGCTCCTGGGCCGCATCACCACCGGAGACTGGAACGTGCGCCAGCTCCTGCGGTTGGATGAAGAAGGCCGGCAACTCTACTTCACCGGCACCGGACGCGAGCCCGGCGACCCCTACTTCCAGTACCTCTACCGGATCGGGATGGACGGTACGGGGCTCGAGCTCCTCACACCCGGCAGCGCCAACCACGCCGTCACCCTGTCCCCGTCGGGGGACTACTTCGTCGACAGCTACTCGACCCCCGTCATCCCCCCGGTCACGGTGCTGCGCGACATGGACGGCGATGTCGTCATGGAGCTGGAGCGGGCGGACATCTCGCGTCTGGCCGAGAACGGCTGGCAGGCGCCCGAACCCTTCACCGTCAAGGCGCGGGACGGCGAGACCGACCTGTACGGCCTCATGTACAAACCCACCGGCTTCGACCCGTCACGTTCGTATCCGGTCGTCAACTACCTGTATCCGGGGCCGCAGTCGGGCAGCGTGGGCTCGCGTTCATTCCGCGCGTCACGCGGTGACAAGCAGTCGATCGCCGAGCTGGGGTTCATCGTGGTGGAGGTCGACGCCATGGGCACCCCCGGGCGCTCCAAGGAGTATCACGACAGCTACTACGGCAACATGGGCGACAACGGGCTGCCCGATCAGGTGGGCATGGTGCGGCAGCTTGGGGCCCGCCACTCGTGGATGGACCTCGACCGCGTGGGGATCTGGGGCCACTCGGGCGGCGGCTTCGCCAGCACGGCCGGGATCCTGCGCTACCCGGACTTCTACAAGGTGGCCGTGTCGCAGGCGGGCAACCACGACAACCGCAACTACGAGGACGACTGGGGCGAGAAGTGGCAGGGGCTGCTCGAGACCTATCCGGACGGCACCACCAACTACGACAACCAGGCCAACCAGCTCATCGCCGGCAACCTGCAGGGCAAGCTGCTCCTGGCCCACGGGACCATGGACACCAACGTGCCCCTGTACAACACACTGCTCGTCGCGGACGCGCTGATCGCCGCGGACAAGGACTTCGACCTGATCATGATGCCCAACCGGGGTCACGGATTCGGCAACGAGCCGTACATGATGAGGCGCAGGTGGGACTACTTCGTGCGGCATCTGCTGGGCGTCGAGCCGCCCGAATACACGATCGGCGCGGAGAGCAGACCGGTGAGCTGAGGGGGGACCTTGCAGTCCGCGCCCCCGTTGTGGCACCTTTTGGCTCCCGACGGGGCTTGAGGAGATCGAAATGGGAAATCTGCGCCCCTTGCCCAAGGGACTGCGGAGATCCCCACTCCAACAGAGGACCTGACTTGTCGAGCCAAGCCACATCCGCCCTTCTCCTGACCGCAACCGCCCTTTCGCTGGCCATGGGCACCCCCGCCGTGGCCCAGGTGGAAACCACCGCTGGCCAGGAGGCGCCCTCGGGCCGTGCCTGGAACGTGGCTCTGTGGGTCAAGGCCGGGTACCAACTGCCTGCCGGCCGGTTGGCCAACAACTCGGCGAGTGACAACCCGGACCTTCGACTCCTCGAAACGGTTTCCGAGCTGGGCCACTCGGGATTGGCCGGCGGCGGCATCGAAGTGAGCCTGCCGCTGCACGATTTTTCGGTGCGGCTCGGGTGGGAATCCACGCGCGGCGCGGAAGCTACGGGGCGAATCGCAATCTGTGACCTGCTTGAGGGGCGTCTGTGCAAACCGGAGGTGGCACCCGTGTCCGTCCAGGCCGTGACCTCCCGGCTTCGAATCGCCGGGGGAAGTGCCGAATCCTCGATCCGCCCCGTCATCTTCCTGGGAGTCGAACTGCGGCAATTCGACTTCGCGGTGTCCGAATGTCCGTCCATGGTCGATGACGACGCCACATTGGTGTGCCGGGCGATCACCGACCTGTACGCTGATCCCGGGGCGCACCCCTTCCTGCGTGGCGGAATCGGCTTGCAGGCCACGGCGGGCCGTCTCGCCTTCGAGATGACCGGTAGTGCCGGAGCAGGGAGCTACAAGGGGGGCGAAGCTCGCGTCGACAGCAACTGGTACCAGGAACTTCGTGCCGAAGTGTCCATGAGTGCCCTGATCCTCTGACCCCATGGACCAGTGATCGCACTCAGCGCCCTCTCGCTTCTCGTTCTCGGAGCCTCCCCGGCCCCGCGGGTCCCGGAAATGCAGCCCGGGATGAACCGCCAGGCCATCAGCACGTTCGAGCGTGGGCGTGCCCTCATCGAGGCGGGCGACGTGGAAGGCGCGCTCATGTTCTGGATCGGGGTGCACGACAGCCTCTCGGCGGCGGGAGCGGAGGACCCGCGCATCGGTACGGCGTTCATCGAGGCCGTCGCGGAACATGGTTTGGAACGCTTTGCGGAAATCTCGACGGCCATGTTCTACTGGGGGTTTTCAGGCAGCGTGCCGGCCGACGAGGAGGCACGCGATGAGATCCTGGCCGAGGGGCGGCGGACCTTCACCCTCGTGGATTCCACCGTGGTGGAGTTCTGGGCAAGGACCGGACAAGAGGATCCGGCCGCCCTGTCCCTGGCGGTCAAGAGGTTCTGGATCGAGCGCGATCCGACGCCCACCACCCCCTTGAACGAGCGCCTGGTCGAGCACTGGCAGCGTATCGCCCACGCACGGCGCAACTTCGTGTACAACAACAGTTCGCCCTACCGGACCGACGACCGCGGCAGCTTCTACGTGAAGTACGGCGAGCCCGACCGAATCACCGCGGGGCACCTGGGTGCCAACGAATCCGAGCGGCGCCTTCGCGGCATTCCCATGGACGTGATGATGCGCTTCGACCGCCAACCCCAGTACGAGATCTGGCGCTACGCCACGTTGCACCCGGGAGATTTCACCTACTTTCTCTTCGGCAACACCGATGGGACGGGGCCATTTCAGCATGTGGAAGGCCTCCACCGGGTCATCCCCTCCAGCTCGCGGGCCCGGCACAACGGCATCCGCTTCCAGTACTACCTCGAGCTGTTCTACTACGAAGACCTGGCCCGCATGGGTGGCCCCTTCGGGATCCGGTTCGCCGAACTCAACAGGCGATGGGGCCAGCCCCGGCTACCCGGGGAAGGAACACTGGAAGCCACCTCCCGCCGCAACATCGACGACGACATATGGGCAGCGCGCCAGCCCCGCCCCGCGGCGGTATCGGAGTTCGACGACTCGCCCAAGAGCGCGCTCTCGGCCCAGGCGGCCCGAATCCTCCAGGACGGGGATCCGAGAATCCTCGTTCTCGGGGTGTCTTCTCCCTTGTGGATGCCGCGCACCGAGCAGGGCTCCGTCGGAGACAGCGTGGTCCTCGCCGGCTATGAAGCCCGTCACACCGTTATTGCGCGGGACCGGCGACTCAACGAGGTGGCCCGTGCCGGCATGCTGTCAGTCGACGGGCAGGGCCACATCTCCACCCTGGTCTTGCGCCATGCCGCCGGGATCAGGCACCTGACGGTCACCGCGAAACACGAGATCGAGGCAGAGCGAAGTGACGACGAGATCGGCGTCCTGCCCGGCCATGCCCATTTCTCCGTGGGAGGGCCCTTGCTTGCCGGCAACACCGAGGTGGAAGTGAGCGACCTCGTGGTGGGAATCTCGCCGCAACCCGGGATCGATCTCGGCGATCTGCCGGTGCCGCTCCTTCCCGCAACCCGGTTCTGGAAGGACGACCCGCTTCGCGTGTACTTCGAGATCTACCACCCGTCAGCCGTCTCGCCCGGCGACACCCGCGACTTCGATGTCCGGGTGCGTATCGTCCCCCTCGTCGGCGCCATCCCCGGGCCACCCACGGAGGGAAGGGCTTCCATCACCCTGAGCCTGGAATCCAGCGCGCCCAAGGGAACGCACTTCTTCGACCTCGACTTGCGAAACGAACCCTCCGGCGTGCTGCAGATCGTGCTGGAAGTTACCGATCAGGCAACGGGGGCCACCCGTGTCCGGGCAACCCCCATACGCCTGCTTGAGAACTAGGACCAGGGTTCCCTCAGCGGATCCCCGTTCGCACCTCCAGCATCAGGTCCGAGTAGATGGGGCGGAAGTGCTCAATGACCTCGCGCGGCAGTACGCTCGGATACCAGCCAGCGACCGACTCGCTCGTGACCTCGTTCTGGAGCTCCCAGGTAACGCGATACACCTGCATGGACTGACGTCCCGTGAGCACGATCCGGTTGCGGGCGTTGGTGACACCCACGGCTTCCTCCGTGGGCAGAACCTCCCGCGTCATCCATGCGGTCTCGTAGTAGAGTTCGCGACCGCCCGCTTCGGTACGATTCATCAGAAGGGCGTGCTTGAGGACGATCTTTTCGAGACCCTGTTCCAGCGTGCCCGGGTGACCCGTCCCATGTCCTCGCGCCAATGCTGCTCGGCCTGGGACGCAACCCCCCCCGACGCGCAGCCCGAGGCCACGACGCACAAGACCAGCAACACAGGCAGTCCAGTGACCAGCACCCGGAGGCGCCCCGCCCAAATTCGTCTCATCTACCTTCGCCTGACTCCGACATCGTCGATGCGTTCACGGCGTGTTTCCCTCCACAGGTCGATTGCCCTGACCTTGGCCCTCAGCGCGTCCGGACTGATGTCGTTGATGAAATCCGGGGCCGCGCTGCCTCCGCCTGGACCGCCGAAGGTGTACACCTCCTGCAACAGGATCTCGAGTTCGCTCGCGGGGATGGGCAGCTGCAGCCAGGTATTCGTAACCAAATCACCCCACCCGCGGTCGTCGAAGTACTCGGTACCCATTCCGTAGTGGAACAGCTCGATACGTTTCTCATACTTCAGCGCCTCCCAAAGGTTCCCGCAGGACCCGTCGGAATTCTGAGGCACACAACGGTCACCGCCGGGAGCCACGCCGTCGACGCTGGTGAATGCGGGCAGCTGCCCGTTGGTGGTCCGATACTTGTTGACGATCGCCATCGCGGCATCCTTGTTGCCGAGCCGGAAATTGGCCTCGGTGGCCAGGAAGTCCAGCTCCTTGGCGGTCATGTCGGGCCATTCGGCCACGAAGTTGGCATCATAGATGTACCGCCACCGCCAGTCGATGTAGTTCGAGTAGTGGTAGATGCCGCGGTCCGCCGGGAAGGGGCTGTTGCCCATGTATTTGATGTACATCCCGTCGCTGTCGGGCGTCCCTCCGGTGATCCGGCGGTCGTCGGTGTCGATGTTGAAGGGCCTCTTGTCGTCGGGACCGGCGTTGATCCATGTCTCCCACGCGCCCGACGCATCCGATGGCCCGATCGTCCGGTAGTCGATCCGCGCCCACCCCGTGTAGGTGGCCGCATGAATCTTCGATCTCTGCCAGGCCCAGTTGCCGCCCTCCTCGTAGTATCCCGAGAAGTCCTTCGATAGCCCCGCCGAGGCGGCCTGCAGGACCGCCGACCAGTCCACGGCTTCGCGCTCGCTCGGTGTGCGCGGAACCTGCGTGCGGTAGCGCGCGTGGTACGCCCGCGCCACTTCCGCCGTGTACGAGCCGGACCAGTCGCCGTTGAAGGCCACCCAGGTCGACGGAATCGTGAACCCCGCGCCGCCGGCCATCTGGATGACCTCTCCGAACTTGGCGTCGGCCGCGGCCCAGACCTGGTCGTAGGACAACAACTCCAGCGCGTTGACATCATCGACCGTTTCGTCGACGACGAAGGCCTTGTCGTAGATCACGGCCAGATTGGCCAGCGACATGGCCTGGATGAACTTGCCGAACACCACCGCTCTCTCGGTGTTGTCCGGGCCGTCGCCTTCCTGGACCCGGGTCCCTCCCTCAATGGCGAGCAGACCGTCCCGGACGGCGGCCAGAGCCTGGTACGACTCCCGCCACGGAGCCTCTGCCAGGCCACGATAGCTATAGGCAGCGTCGTTGTTGAACGCCTTGCGGGGCTCCCAGCCCGCATCCCGCATTCCAAAGTTGCCCCAGGACGACGAATGTGCGTCGGCGGCGACGCTCATCGCGGGCCCCGGGTAGCTGTAGTGCGCGGTCGCCCACCACGACTGGAAGCCGCCGGCAATCAGAGCCTCGACATCCGATGCGCTCGAAATGGCCCGGTCCCGGTCGGGATCGTTGAGATTGGTGACCTCCAGGTCCACGCACGCGCCCGCCGCGACCACGGCGGCGCAGAGCCCGACCCTCCGTGTCAGTCTATTCGTCTTCATTGACTTGATATCTCCTTTAGAAGGTGAACTGCAAGCTGGCGCTCACCGTCCTGAAGTTCGGATACTGGTAGCTATCCACGCGCCCGATGACCTCGGAGCCTCCGTTGTTGTTGGAGACTTCCGGATCATATCCGCTGTAGCCGGTCCAGGTATACAGGTTGCGGCCGATCAGGTTCACGTCGAGCCCGGTTACCCGGCCGCCAACGATCGAGTCCAGCCAGTCGGGATTCAGCGAATACCGGAGCGAGAACTCGCGCAGCTTCAGGAAGGTGCCTTCCTCCACGAACCAGCCGTTTACGGCGTTCGTGTTGTACAGTGCCTGGTAGTAGGCCACGGGTCTCTTCATCCCGTCGGGCTTCCCGGCCTGGTCCTGGTCGCCGGACCGGTTCTCGCGGTAGGCCCACTGGCGGGTCCGGTTGTAGATGTCCACTCCGTACTCGCCGTCGAAGAGCGCATAGACCGACAGCCCGTGCCACCGGAAAGTGTTGCTCAGGCTCACGTTGAAGTCGGGCGTGCTGTTCCCGAGGTAGAGGAAGTCCTTGCATCCGGCGCCACCCTGCCGCCGGGTATCGCACTCGCCGAACATGCGGACCGGCATTCCCCACTGGAAGGTGTCGTCACCCGTCTGCCCTTCGCTGTTCGTCCCCCAAAGACCGCCGGAAATCCCGTCGGTGTGGTTGGCGCCACCCGTCCAGACCAGCAGGCCGTCGTCGTTCAGCTGGAACTGGTTGCAAGGCGCGCCCATGGGAAGGTCATCGCACGTCGACGCCCACTTGGCGCCGTAGAAGGCGCCGAAGACCTCGCCGTCCCGGTAGTAGAAGAACCCGCTGCGGTACGCGGGCCGGTCCAGCTCCGTGATTTCCGTCCTGGTCCGGTCCAGGTTCAGCCGCATGCTCCACCCCATGTCCGCGTTGTCGACAATGGGCGCTTCCACATAGTACTCCCATGTATTCGAATCGAGCGTACCGGCGTTCTGCCACTGGGAGGAAAACCCCCCGGCCTTGGGCAGCGGCACCGAAAGCAGCTGGTCTATCGAATGGGTGTTGGCATAGGTGACACCCATGCTCGCCCTGTTGAACACGACCATATCCAGCCCGTACTCGTTCTCTATGGACCGCTGGGGCTTGAGGTCCTTGTTGCCCAGTGTGACGGGTGTGATCGCACCACCGCCGACGCTGTAGGTCTCGTACTGGGCCTCGAATCGGGGGCGCGTCCCTGCGGTCCCGACCGACCAGCGCAACTTGAACTCGTTGACGCCGTTCAGGGGCCACCAATCTTCCTGTGCCAGCCTCCAGGCGGCCGCCGCGCGGTAGTACGTGTGCCAGCGCTGGTTCGCGCCGAACAGGCTCGATCCGTCCCGCCGCGCCAGGGCGTCGACGATGTACTTGCCCTTGTAGTCGAGCGCCGAGATCAGGAAATAGCCCTCGGAGCGGATGTCCCGAAGGAAGGACCTGGCGTCGTAGGACTCGGTATTGAGGTTGTTGAGGCGCGGGACGTCGGCCGCGACGAAATCCGATCCGCTGGCATCGAACCACTCGTAATGGCTGCTCTCCTGCAGATACCGGAGCCGTGTTCGCGTGGCAAGGTCGCCGAACGCCCTGTTGGCCGACACGGTCAGCTCGGCGTTGATGTTCTGCCGGTGGCTCTGATACTTGGACAGCGATCCCGTAGTCACGCCTCCTTCCGCCGTTTCCCGCCCCGGCAGAGAGTAGTTGGTCCTGTGGGAACTGTTGCGGTCCATCCCGAACACTCCCTCCACGTCCAGCCAGGCGAAGGGGTTCCACCGGGTATTGACGGACGCCTTGACGTCTTCCGCGTTGCCTCGGTTGTCGGCCAACTCGAAGTGGTAGAGCGGGTTGTCCTGGTTCGAGAGGGGATCCGGGTTCACGTACAAACAGCCGTCCGCCGGGCAGTGGCGCTTCCCGATTGAGCTCGGGTCCCGCCTGAGCAGGTCCACGTACGGCCCCATGAAGGTGAGATCGTAGAACGGGGCGCTCCCCAGGTTCTCCTCCGCATTCTCGGTGTAGGAAGTGCTCAAGGAGATGTTGAGGTTGCCGCGCACGCTGTGATCCAGGTTGATCCGGAAGCCGTTGCGGTCGAAACCATCGTTGTACTGCGGAAGCACGCCCCCTTGATGCTGCCGCTCGAACGAACTTCGATAGTTGGTGTCCCCGTTGCGGCCTTCAACCGCCCCGTAGTTCGACAGCGAGTTACCGGGCGAATAGACCCGTTTAACGTGATCGTAGAGCTCAAGCCCGCTGGGCCACACACCGTCCTGGAACGTAGTGAAGACATTCGATCCCGACAGCGCGGGGTTGTCGTTGTCGGGATCCGTGATGTCGCTGATCGCGTTTCCGTTCACGTCGACCAGATTGCCGCTGGCGTCGGTCAGCCAGGGGTGGTTGTTCGAGAGCTGGATGCTGCCTGCCAGCCGGTCCTGCCCCGCTTCGCTGCGCAACACGAGCTGGTTGTAGTCCCGCCCGCCGAAACCGGTCCCGCGCTTGGTGCGGATCTGGACCACGCCGTTGGCCGCGCGGGATCCGTACAGCGAAGCCCCGGCTGCCCCCTTCACGATCTCCATGGACTCGATGTCCAGAGACACCAGGTCGTCGAAGGAATTGGTGGTGATCACACCGTCGATGATGATCAGGGGATCCTGGCTACCGTTGATCGAAGTCGCGCCCCGGAGGAGAATGTCACCCGTGCTCCCCGGCTGGCCGGAACCACCCACCACCTTGACCCCGGGCAGCTTCCCCTTCAGGAACGACTCGGCCGAGATCGCCGGCACGGGGGCGTTCGCGATGTCGAGTTTTTCAACCGTGAACGGCAGCTTCACCCTGGGAGTCGCACGTGCCACCCCGGTCACCACCAGCTCCTGCATCTTGAGAGCCTGGCCGGTGAGTTCGGCGTTCAACTCGACCGTTCCACCTGCGGGGACTTCGACCTGAAAGGTCTGCGAGCGGTATCCGAGGATCTCGAAGGTGAGTTGGTGGGTACCGGCCGGGACACCCACGATCACATAACGTCCCACCCCGTTGGTGAGGACGCCCCCCTCTGCGTCATCGAGCCGGACGATGGCCGACTCCAGCGTCTGGCGCGTCACAACGTCGGACACCATGCCGGTGATGTTGCCCGTCTGCGCCTCCGCGGGCGCGACCGCGATGAGCAGGCCCATCAAGGTCATGCACGCGATCAGTGGTGCTTGCTTGCTACGACCCCGCCTCCCGGCGACTTCCCGAACATCAAACCGAAGCGATCGGCTCATGCCAACCTCCTTGGATGTGGCGGATCGACCTGCGCCATCCGGCTCCCGTGACTGGCGGGTCCCCCTCCAGAGGTGGGGCAGAAGCCGACTTCGCGGGTGCTTGTGGGCAGCCGGTCATTCAACCGGGACTGCACCTCATCCGCGTCGCTATGGTTGCACCATGCGGGCTGGGCCGCAAAAGCGCAAGCAGAAACCTTTGCGCCCCCTCAGCACGTAAGGCAACGGTGGCTATTTGCCGAACCCAGTTTCTCCAGCAGCGCGACCGTCGCGGGGAGCGGCGAAACCCGTTGGACCGGTCCGTTGGCCAGGTCCGCAACCGTCTGTCCGCGCCGGCTGACGGCCCTGATGTCGCCGCCCCGTGCCACCAGGTAGATGATGAGTTCGTGGTCGCCGCGGGCGGCCGCGTGGTGAAGCGCGTTGTAGCCGTTGTGGTCTCGGGCGTTGACGTCCGCGCCGAGTTCTTCCACGAGGTAGCGGATGGCCGGGAGCCAGCCGTCGGGTGCGTGGCGGTGGGCGTTGCCGGCGAACCCCTCGCCGTAGCCGACACCCGACGCGGCATGGATCGGCCACACGCCGGGGCCGCCCGCGTCGACGGGCGGAAGCCCCGACGCGTCCGGCTCGAGCGCCCGCAGCGAGTCACCCACCGCGGAGGCGCGGACAAGGTCTTCACGAACGGTCTCGTCGAGATCGTCCAGAAGGTCGTCCGGGAAGTCGTCCTGCATGTCGGTCGGGAGGTCGTCGCGTACCGACCGCATGAGCGCCGCGCGCCCGGAGTCCGCCAGTTCCGAATAGGTGGAGTCCGACGCGAGCTGCCTCCGGTTCTGCTGCCGGAGGGATTCGTCCGGCGAAAGGCGGCGCCTCTGCGGAGGCGCCTTGGTGGCGACATCGGGTTCGGCCCCGTATGCGGCCAGGAGCCGCATCGCCGCCACGTCGGTCGCGTAGGCGGCCCGCCAGAACGCGGTCGCGCCTTCGGTGTCGACGAGGCCGCAGTTGCGGTTGCCGCACCCGCTGTACTCCATGTACCAGGGGTGGAGCGTGAGCCGCACATCCGGGTCCGCGCCCGCTTCCAGAAGCGCCTCCATCACGTCCATGTAGGTGGCCGTCTGCAGCCCCATCTCCTGGGGCTGGGGGTAGCGGGTGCGGGGCTGCCAGCGTGCGTTCACCGCGGCCCAGAGCGGGGTCGCGCCGTTCAGCAATGAGGCGACGGAGGGATCGGCGCCCCGCTCGACCAGCACGAGGGCCAGGTCGAACTGGCCGTTGATCGTCGCCATGAGAAGGGGGCTGGTCCCGTCGCTGGCGCTGGGCAGGTCGATGTCGGCACCACCGTCCAGCAGTGCTGCCGCTGCCTCCCGGTGCCCCTGGCGAACCGCGTGCAGAAGCGCCGTCAGGCCACCCTTGGCGGTGATCCGCCGGGGACGGAAGTCGTCCTCCTCCTCCTCCTCCTCTTCGTCGTCGGGAAGCCCTTCGGCGTAGACTGCGCGCGCCGCCCGCACGGCGGCCTGGAACTCCCCGGCGCTCGGGCTTCGGGCACCGTCCGCCGTCAGCGCCTTGATTGCGTCGCTGCGACGCCTGTTCGCGAGCTGGTCAAGAGCCGAAAGGGCGACCAGGTCTTCCACCGTGCTGGTAATGTCGGGATCCGCGCCCGAATCGAGGAGCGCGCGGATCGCGTCCACGCGGTTCATGGAGGCCGCGAACATCAGCGGGGTCTGACCCCACCCGGCTTCGCGCGCGTCGATGTCGGCTCCCCGTTCGATCAACGCCACGGCCAGCTCCGCCGCCCCTGCAGCGGCAGCGAAGTGGAGCGGCGTGGTCCCCGTCCCCGGCGCGGCCGCCGTGGCGTCGCCGCCGGCCTCCAGGAGGAGCACCGCCAGCGCTGTGTGGCCGTTCCGCGCGGCGATGTGGAGCGGCGCATACGACCCGATCCGCGTCGCCGGCGCCACCGCGGCCCCGGCGTGCAGGAGCATCCGCGCCAACTCCGCGTCCCCGTGCTCGGCGGCCCAGTGCAGCGCGGTCATCCCGTCGCCCTGGGCCGCGTTGACATCGGCGCCGCCCGTGAGAAGCTCCCGCACGGCAGCGCGGTCTCCCCGCATCGCCGCGTCGGCCACGGGGGAATCGGGGCCCGGTACCGCCGAGTCGGGGCCCGGCAAGGCCGAATCGCTACCCGGCGCCGCCCCCGTGAGCGCCAGCACGAAGGCCCCGGCCAGAAGTGTTGCGCGCGTCATGGTCACCCCTGCGTCGCCGCCGAAGACCCCGGCATCAGCGGGAACTCGCCCGTGCTGTCGCCAAATCCCGGCATGTCCATTCCCAGCCCGTTTAGCGCCGCCAGCATGGCGTTCGCCATCGGCGTCCCGTCCGGCGCCTTCAGGTGGAGGTTGCCCTCCAGGTGGCCGTCGGCCCCGCCCAGCAGGATCAGGGGACAGCGGCGGTGGTTGTGCAGGTTCGAGTCGGCCATCGGCGAGCCCCACATGATCATCGTCTTGTCGAGCAGGCTCTCGTCGCCCTCCATGCTTTGCTGGAGCTTCTCCAGGAAGTACGGGAGCTGACCCACCCGGTACTGGCAGATCCGGTTGAACTCGAGGACCCCGTCTTCCCTGCTGCCGTGGTGGGACGCGGGGTGGAACGGCCGGTCCGAGCCGCTCTCGGGGAAGACGCGGTTGTCCGCGTCACGGCCCGTCTTGAAGGAGATGACCCGGGTCATGTTCGTCTCGAGGGCGAGCACCTGCAGGTCGAACATGAGCCTCATGTGTTCGGAGAAGGAATCGGGCACGCCCGCGGGCGCCTCCGGCAGCTCCCGCTCCTCGCCGCTGGTGTTGCGGGACTCGACGGCGGCGATACGGCGCTCGATCTCGCGCACGTTCTCCAGGTAGCGGTCCATGCGGACGCGGTCCACCGCCCCCAGCTCCCGCTTCAGCGACGCGATCTCCCCCGCCATCCAGTCCAGAATGCTTCTGCGCGAAGCACGGCGCGCGGCCCGCTCCTCCGGCGTGCCGCCGGCCCCGAAGAGCATGTCGAAGGCGACGCGCGGGTCGCGGATCATGGGCAGCGGCTCGTTGGGCGACGCCCAGCTGATGGTGTCGGTGTAGGCGCAGGAGTAGTTGTAGGTGCAGCCGCCCGCCTGGTCGAGGTTCTCGATGCAGAACTGCATGGAGGGGAGCGGCGTGTCCTGGCCGAAGCGCTGGGCGTACAGCTGGTCGAGCGACGTGCCCACGTAGATGTCGGAGCCCTGCGTCTGCTTCGGATGGGACTGGGTAAGGAAGACCGCGCTGGAGCGGAAGTGGTCGCCGCCGATCTCGGGCGTCGTGAACGCCTCCGCCATGCGCACGTCGGTGTTGCTGACGATGGTCAGCTGTTCCTGGAAGGGCTTCAGCGAGGAGAGCGCACTCTCGGGCAGGATTTCGAAGTCCTTCCCCGTCGTGGATGGGGCGAAGAGGTGCTTCGTGGCCCCCCATTCGTTGCACCCGGGAAGTCCGTGCACCTCCTCGATGCACACGAGACGCGTCGGTCCCGACACCGCCGCGGTGTCCGCGCGCAGGCGCCCGGCCGGGATCATGGCGTCGAGGAGCGGCAGGGCCGCGGTGGCGCCCAGACCGCGAAGGAAGGTTCTGCGGGGGATGTGTGTGCCGGTGATGAAGTGCATGGTTCCCTCGGTTTTACTGGTTGTTCCGGGAGCGGGACGTCCCGGCATCGGCTTCCCCGGCGGTGGTGGCCGCCGCGGCCTGCTTCAATCTGAAGGCGTCACTCATGACCACGCCAAGAATGAGTGAAGAGACGGGGAATCCGTCCGCTTCGGCCCGCCGCACGATCTCCCGGACGGCAGGCTGGTCGTAGTATTCCACACGGCGGCCCAACGCGTACGCCATGAGGTTCTCGGTGAAGGTGCGCACAAGGGGGAGCGGACGCTTGAGCAGCGCCCTCGACAGCTCCGCCGGCGTCGTCACCGGCGTCCCGTCGTAGAAGTCGCCGCGCGTGTCCAGGGGGATGCCGTTCTCGAGCAATCGCCACTTCCCGGTCACGTCGAAGTTGTCGAGCGCCAGGCCGATCGGGTCCATGAAACGGTGACAGGACCGGCACGCCGGGTTTTCGCGGTGGATCTCCATCCGCTCCCGGGTCGTGAGTATCCTGCCGTCGCGCGAAGCCTCGGTCTCTTCGAGGTCGGGGATCCCGGGCGGCGGAGGCGGGGGCGGCGTCCCCAGCATGACCTCCATGACCCACTTTCCGCGCAGCACGGGCGACGTGCGGTTGGCCAGCGAGGTGAGGACGAGGACGCTCCCGTGCCCCAGAAGGCCGACACGCCGGTCGTCGGGATAGTCGACCCTGCGGAAGTGCGACCCCGACGCACTGGGAAAGCCGTAGTGGGCGGCCAGCCGTTCGTTCACGAAGGTGTAGTCCGCCCGGTACAGGTCCAGGACGCTTCGGTCCTCGCGGACGAGGCTGTTGAAGAACAGCTCCGTCTCCCGGCGCATGGCGTCGGCCACGTTGTCGTCGAAGTTCGGGAAGAAATTAGGATCCGGGTGGACCTTGTACAGATCCTGCAGGCGAAGCCACTGCCTCGCAAAGCGGCTCCCCAGCGCGCTTGAGCGCGGGTCCTCGAGCATCCGCAGGGCCTGCCGCTCGAGCTCGTCCCCGTCTTGCAGGCGTCCATCGGCCGCCACCGACATCAGCGCGTGGTCGGGCGGCGCACCCCAGAGGAAGAAAGAGAGGCGGGACGCCAGATCCACGCTCGATACCGGGTAGACTTCGCCGGGTTCAACGTCGTCGGGCTCGCGCTCGGTGCGGAAGACGAAGTGCGGGCTTGCCAGGAGGGCCTCGAGAGCACGGCGGATTCCTTCCTCGAAGCCGCCCGACCCGGCGCCGCTCTCATGGAAGGTCATCAACCCCTGCACGTCCGACGTGGTCGCGGGACGGCGGTAGGCACGGCTGGCCAGACCCTCGATGATCCGCCGGGCGCAGGGACCCTCTTCTTCCGGCGCGGTCGGCCGGCAGACGAAGATCCTCTGCCGCGTGGGGGTCTCGGACACGCCCGTCACGTTGATCGGTCCCCGGATCACCACCTCCCGGAGGTGGGGCAGGGTCGTAATGCCGCTCCCGCCCGAGCCCCCGCCCGCCATCGACCAGTCATGAGGCCGGATCAGATCCTCGTAGGGCCCGTCGAAGCCTCGGATGAAGGCGGCGGACACCGGCTTCTGGCCGGCGCGCACGAAGACGGGGGCCGTGCGCACCGGGTTCGCGCCCCGCCCGTCGGCGCCCGCACCCGTGCGCGCGTGGTGAAGAAGGGCGACACGCTCGCCGTCGACGGAGATGTCCACGTCCTCGAAGCGGGAGTTCGCGCCCGACGAAAAGCCGAGTTCGAAGACGTATTCTCCGTCCGCGGGGAAGACGTGGTCGACAACGATGCCGCCACGCGTCCCGTAGGGCGCCCCATCGGCCCGGTCCCAGGGGTGCTGCGAGGTATAGTCCGTCTGCTTGTAGGCGCGATCCACCGGAGGCGCGGTTCGGTCGCCCACCGCCCAGCGGCTGATCTCGGCCGCCGCGTTCAGGTAGGACTCCACCAGGGTGGGCGACATGGCCTGGACATCCGCGATGTTGTCGAAGTTGGCGCTCATCTGGTCGAGGGGAAGCCAGTCTCCGGCGTCGACGGTCAGCTCCAGCAGGTCGTGCACCGCCCGCTCGTACTCGGCCCGGTTGAGGCGCTGGAAGGTGCGGGGCCCGGGGTTGGGGCGCCCGGCTGCCGTGCCGTCGAGGACAGTCTCGAGTCGCTCGACCAGCACAACCAGGGTGTCGCCGGCGGGCCTGGGGGTGCCCGGAGGCGGCATCATTCCGGCGCGGAGCTTGCGAACCATGCGTTCGGCGATGTCCGCGTTGCCCCCGGCCTCCTCCACCGTGAAGCCCTCGAGCGACAGGTTGCCCAACAGGCGGCGATCATTGTGGCAACGGACGCAGACGCGCTGGACGACTTCGGTTTCGGGCGAGGTGGTCGCCCGCAATTCCGATGCGCCATGGGAGGCGGCCGGCCACCCGGCCAGAGGGGAGGCGATCGCAGCCTGCCGCCATGAGTACTCGGCGCCGGTATCCCGGCCGGCGACGACCAGAACGGCCCCCAGCACCAGAAATGGCACACCGAGCGATTTCATATCCGGCTCCGGAGAGGACACTCGCATGCTCCGGAGAAGGCCTGTCGCGTCCTCCGGAGAACGGATCCGTACACGTTCACACTAGCGATGGCGGGACGGGAGAGGCAAGGGCTGCCCGCGGAATCGTGTACCTTTTCGGATACAGGGAGAAGCTTCAAGGGGGCGCGAGCGGCTCGCAACCGGACGTGTCCGGCCCAGGCACCGGCTCACGCCGGATTGTCGTAGGTCCCCCAGACGCCGCGCAGCACATCGCTGATCTCGCCCAGTGTCACTCCGTTCCTGACCGCTTCGACCATCGCCGGAAGCAGGTTCGTGTCGCCCGCGGCAAGCTGCCGCACGCGGCTCAGATGGCCCCGCACCGCGGCCTCGTCCCTCGCGGCCTTGAAATCGCCGAGGTCCGTGATCTGGCGGGCTTCCAGGCGCCGGAAATCCGGTCCCGGTGGCGGCTCGCCGGTGTCGTCGGTCTGGTAGCGGTTCACGCCCACGACCACGCGCTCTCCCGACTCGATCTCGAGTTGATGCCGGTACGCCGCCTGATGGATCTCCTCCCGCATGAACTCGATGGCCGCCGAGGCGCCGCCCATCTCGTCGATTCGCGCCATGTGCGCGAGTGCTTCGGCTTCGAGACGGTCGGTGAGGTGTTCGACGAGGAAGCTTCCCCCGAGAGGGTCGACCCACTCCGTCACGCCCGATTCCCCGGCCAGGATCTGCTGGGTGCCGAGCGCCAGCGCGGCGGCCTCGGCGCTGGGCAGGGCGAGTGCCTCGTCGTAGCCGTTGGTGTGCAGCGACTGGGTGCCTCCCAGCACAGCCGCCAGCGCCTGGATCGTGACCCGGACGACGTTGTTCATCGGCTGCTGGGCGGTCAGCGTGGAACCGCCGGTCTGGGTGTGGAAGCGAAGGCGGCACGAGCGGTCCGTGGCGCCGAAGCGCTCCTTCATGATGCGTGCCCATACCCGCCGGGCGGCGCGGAATTTCGCGACTTCCTCGAAGAGGTTGTTGTGCGCGGCAAAAAAGAAGGAGACGCGCGGGGCGAAATCCTCCAGCGCCACCCCCCGGGAGAGGGCGCGGCGTACGTATTCCACCCCGTTCGAGAGGGTGAAGGCGATCTCCTGCACGGCGGTCGAACCCGCCTCGCGGATGTGGTAGCCCGAGACCGAGATGGTGTTCCAGCGGGGCAGCTCGGCGGAGCAGAAGGACATCAGGTCGCTCACCAGGCGAAGCGAGGGTTCGACCGGGTAGATGTAGGTGCCCCGGGCGATGTACTCCTTGAGCACATCGTTCTGGACGGTTCCCCGTAGCCGCGAGCGGGACACGCCGTTCTCGTCCGCCACCGCCGTGTAGAGCGCCAGCAGGATGGGCGCGGTCGCGTTGATGGTCATCGAGCACGACACCGCGCCCAGGTCGATGCCGCGAAAGAGGGTCCGCACATCCGCGATGGAATCGATCGCGACCCCGGCGCGCCCCACCTCCCCCGCAGCCATCGCCGCGTCGGAATCGTAGCCCATCTGGGTCGGGAGGTCGAAGGCGACGGAGAGGCCGGTGGTGCCGCGGCCGAGCAGAAAATGGTAGCGCTGGTTGGTGTCCTCGGCCGTGCCGAAACCGGCGTACTGGCGCATCGTCCACGGGCGCCCCCGGTACATCGTCTCGTAGACGCCGCGTGTGAAGGGGTAGCCGCCCGGCTCGCCGAGATCGTCCCCCGCCCGGAACCCCTCGGGCAGCCTGTCGTGGACCGGGCCCTCGTCCCTCCGTGTCACGATGTCTCCACCTCGGCGTACTCGACCAGGACCTGCCCTTTCTCGACCGCCTCCCCGGGCTCCACCAGGATCCGCCTGACCGTGGCGGTCCCCGCGGCACGCAATTCGTTCTCCATCTTCATGGCCTCCACGATCAGGACCGTGGCCCCCCGCTCCACCACCCCACCCTCCTGCACGGCCACCTGAACCACCAGGCCCGGCATGGGAGCCTTGAGGGCCGGGGTCCCGGCCGCCCCCGTGGCCGCTGCGGAGAGTTGCCGAACCCGGGCCTGACGCTCGTCCAGGACTTCGGCTCGCACCGTGCGGCCATCGATGTCGATGTCCCACTGCCCCCGGGACCCCGGGCGGGCCAGCACGTGGAACGAGGCGCCGTCCAGTATCAGGGAATGCCCGTCCGGCGGGCTCGTCGCGGCCAGGGAGGCTTGGCGGCGGTGGCCGTCGATGACAACCTCCCCCTCTTCGCCGACGACGACCTCGTGCTCCCTTCCGAGCAGGGAGACCACGTACCGGGTTCCCAGGCGCGCTTCCCGTCGCTGCGAGGTCATCGGGAGCCGTCGAGCCCCTGGGACCCGTGCGCGCCGAGACCGCGCCGCCACGGGGACAAGCGCGCGCCGCCGGGACCGATGCGGGGAGCGGCCCGACTGCGCCGCCTCCCATGTTCGAGCAGGGCGGCGGCGGCCACCACCGCGTCCCGCGTCGCCGCGGGAACATCCGCGGTGAAGAGCCCGGGGTGCTCGGCGAGGTACGCGGTTGAAAGGCGGCCCGCCAGGAAGTCGGGCTCCTCCATGATCCGGGCGAGCACGGGCGCACTGGTGGCGACGCCGCCGATCCTGAGCTCCGCGAACGCCCGCCGCATCCGGCGGATGGCCGAAGGCCGGTCGGAGCCGAGGGTGATCAACTTGCCGAGGAGAGGGTCGTAGTGGAGGCCGATCTCCGATCCGCGCGCAATGCCGCCGTCCCAGCGTACCCCGGGACCGCCGGGAACCACGAGTTCGCTTATGGAGCCGGTCGCGGGGAGGAAGCCGTCGAACGGGGACTCGCTGGTGATCCGGCACTCGATTGCATGGCCGCGGAGCGGGATCTCCGCCTGTCGCAGAGGCAGCGCCTCGCCCGACGCGACCCGGAACTGCCACTCCACCAGATCGACGCCGGTGACCAGTTCCGTGACCGGGTGTTCGACCTGGAGGCGGGTGTTCATCTCCAGGAAGAAGAACTCGTCGTCCTGGTAGAGGAATTCGACGGTACCCGCGCCAACGTAGTTCACGGCACGCGCGGCCCGCACCGCCGCTTCACCCATCCGCTGCCGTTCGTCCGGATTCAGGAGAGGCGAGGGCGCCTCTTCCACCAGCTTCTGGTGCCTCCTCTGAATCGAGCATTCCCGTTCGAAGAGATGCACGACGCTGCCGCGCGTATCTCCGAAAAGCTGAACCTCGATATGGCGAGGCCGCTCGAGAAACCGCTCCACATAGACACGTCCGTCCCCGAACGCGGCTTCGGCTTCGCGCGCGGCCGCCGCGAACGCCCCGGGGACCTCCTCGACCGTCCGCACCACCCGCATCCCCTTGCCGCCCCCGCCGGCGGCGGCCTTCAACACGACCGGGAACCCCACCGATTCGGCGGCCTCTCGCGCCTTCGGTCCGGATGCGACGGGCTCCGTGGTTCCGGGTACGACAGGCACTCCCGCCGCGGCCATGCGGCGGCGGGCCTCCGTCTTGTCCCCCATGGCCCGGATCGTCGAAGCGGACGGACCGACGAAGGTCAACCCCGCCCCGGCGACGGCCTCGGCAAAGTCCGCGCGCTCGGCCAGGAAGCCGTACCCCGGGTGAACCGCGCACACCCGCGCCCGGCCGGCGACCTCAAGAAGCCCGGCGATGTCCAGGTAGCTCGCGGACGCTCTCGCCGGACCGATGGGATACGCTTCGTCGGCGTGCTGCACATGCGGGGATTCGCGGTCCGCATCGGAGAAGACCGCCACGGTGCGGATCCCGAGTTCCCGGGCACCCCGGATCACCCGAAGAGCGATTTCGCCTCGGTTGGCGACAAGAACGGATTCGATCAACGCCGGATCTCGGTCACGGCCGGGGCTCTCCCGGGGCTGTTTGGCGGAACGGAGCAGGACCGCGCCCGGCCGGCGCGATCCTCCCCCAATCTAGCACCCTGCGGCGTTAACCTCCGCCACTTGGGAGCCCGGGGATTCCTTCCACGGGCTCCCTACCGCCCGAGCGTGCCCGTTACCGAGGTCTCCGAGCCGTCCCGCCAGATCCGGAACTCGATCTCTTCGTCTCCTTCATAGGAGCCCAGGATGCGCCGAAGCTCCGCGCCGTCGTCCACGTCACGCCCGTCGACCGCTACCACCACGTCCCCGGGACGGAGGCCGAGCCTGGATTCGTCGTCCACGTCCGCAACGAGGACCCCCTCCTCGGTCCCGAAGTAGGCGCCGAGACCCGGGTTGAGTTCGACCAGGTCGAGGCCGTGCCCCCGTGCCGACACCAGGAAGGCCCCGAAGCCGGGTGTGCCGAGCTGCACGCGCCAGCGAGGCACGTCCTCGCGCTCGCGCGGCGTCACCGTAAGTGACATCCGCTCCCCGCGGCGCTCCACCTCCATCGCGACGGGCTCGCCGGGGGGGTGATCCTCCAGCAGGGCGACCAGCCGCTGGGCCGGGATGGATTGGTCGTCGTCGAGGCGCGCCTCCGTGTCTTCGTCCAGCGGCTGGGTCAGGTCCCGTCCGTTGAAGGAGATGATCACATCGCCGGCGCGGACACCCGCCCTGTCAGCCGGACCACCATCGACGATCCGCGTGACCCTGGCTCCCCGATCCTCCAGTTCGCCGTCGAGTTCCAGCTCGAGCCACACGCCGATCACGGCGGCCGAAGCCGCGAAGAAGCCGCCACTGCCGAGGTGGACCGCCAGCTCCGACCCGGGGTACGCTTCCGCCCACTCCCGCTGCCACTCTTCGGCCGCCTTCGCCCAATCCCGGCTGGCTTCCTCCCACCGGGGCTCCGCTTCCGCCCACTCCCGCTGCCACTCTTCGGCCGCCTTCGCCCAATCCCGGCTGGCTTCCTCCCACCGGGGCTCCGCTTCCGCCCACTCCCGCTGCCACTCTTCGGCCGCCTTCGCCCAGTCCCGGCTGACTTCCTCCCACTGGGGCTCCACCTCCTTCCACTCCCGCTGCCACTCTTCGGCCATCTTCTCCCACTCGCGACCGGCTTCCTCCCACCTGGGCTCCGCTTCCCGAAACTCCCGCTGCAGTTCCGCAGCCAGCTCTTCCAGATGCCGCCGGGTTTCCTCCAGCTGCCGCTGCAGCTCTCTCCGCCGCTCCGTGTCCTGTCCGGCAAGCCCCGATGGCGGCATTGCCGCCCCCGTGACCCCGACAACCATCATCACAGCGAGCCACCACCCCCTCCGCCAACCTGTCGCCATCGTGTCTCCCATTTGCGCTACCCTCCTCACTGGCAATCGACCGCGTGTCGCCGGGATCCAGCCCGGGCAACCACACTCCATGCAGTTGGGACGCGGCTACCCCGCCGGGGGGTTGCAGGCCGCACGCCATGTCGCGCTACAGCGGAATGTTGCCGTGCTTCTTCGGTGGGTTCGCGTCCCGCTTCCCGGCAAGCATGTCCAGCGCGCTGATGAGTCGGGGACGGGTGTCCCGGGGGTCGATCACATCGTCGACGTAGCCACGAGCCGCCGCCACGTAGGGGTGCGCGAACCTTTCGCGATATTCCTCCATCTTCGCCTCGGTCGCTGCACGGGGGTCGTCGGACGCCGCGATCTCCTTGTGGAAGAGGACCTCCACCGCGCCCTTCGGGCCCATCACCGCGATCTCCGCCGCCGGCCAGGCCAGGTTCATGTCCCCGCGGATGTGCTTGGAGTTCATCACGTCGTAGGCGCCACCGTAGGCTTTCCTGGTGATGACCGTGACCTTGGGCACGGTCGCCTCGGAAAACGCGTAGAGCAGCTTCGCGCCGTGCCTGATGACCCCGCCGTGTTCCTGGCCCACTCCGGGCAGGAAGCCGGGAACGTCCTCGAAGACGACCAGGGGGATATTGAAGGCGTCGCAGAACCGTACGAATCGGGCCCCCTTGTCCGCGGAATCGATGTCCAGCACCCCGGCCAGCACCGCCGGCTGATTGGCCACGATCCCCACCGCGTGTCCCCCCAGATGGGCGAACCCGGTGACGAGGTTGCGGGCAAACCCGGCGTGGACCTCGTAGAAGTCAGTGTCGTCTATAACCTCGCGGACCACATCGAGTATGTCATAAGGACGATTGGGGTTATCTGGTATTAGTTCAAGTAGTTTCTGGCTGCGTCGATCGTGCGGATCGCTATCGGAGCCCGTAGGCGCACGCTCCGAATTGTTTTGCGGGATGTACCGGAAGAGCTCCCGGACGGCGGCGAGACTCTCGGCCTCGCTGTCGTGCGCGAAGTGCGCGACGCCCGATACCTCGGCGTGAACATCGGCCCCGCCCAGCCCCTCCATGTCGATGTCTTCGTGGGTCACCGCCTTCACCACGCCGGGGCCCGTAACGAACATGAAGCTCGTCCCGCGCACCATGTACACGAAGTCGGTGATTGCGGGAGAATAGACGGCCCCGCCCGCGCACGGGCCCATGATCACGCTGATCTGGGGGACCACGCCCGACGAGAGAGTGTTGCGCAGGAAGATGTCGGCGTACCCGCCCAGCGACACGACGCCTTCCTGGATGCGCGCCCCGCCCGAGTCGTTGAGACCGATCACCGGCGCACCGTTCCTGAGGGCCATGTCCTGGAGCTTGACGATCTTTTCCGCGTGGGCTTCGCTCAGCGAACCTCCGAAGACCGTGAAGTCCTGCGAGTAGACGTGGACGAGCCGCCCCTCGATCGTCCCGTACCCGGTGATCACTCCATCGCCGAGGATCTTCCTGGATTCGAGCCCGAATTCGGTGGAGCGGTGAGTCACGAAGCGGTCAAGCTCGACGAACGACTCTTCGTCCAGGAGGAGGTCGATTCGCTCTCTGGCCGACAGCTTGCCCTGATCGTGCCGGGCCCGAAGCCGTTCCTCCCCCCCGCCGAGCGCAGCTTCGCGTCCGAGCGCTTCGAGGCGTTCAAGGGCACGCTTCATCGACATGGGCATGGGCTCATCGACATGGGCATGGGCTCATCGACATGGGCACGCGCAGGCGCGGAGTCGCGGGGAGCCGGCCGCCGCGGATCAACGGGCCGCCGGCTGTCCGGGCGACGGAATCGCCGTCAACTCGGCATCCACGGGGTACAGGTTGCCGTCGAAGATCCTGACCGCGTGGAATTCCCGCGTCAGGCGGCCCCCGGAGAAGGAATAGGTACCTGTGACACCTTCGAACCGGTGCAGTCGTTCGAGGGCAGTGATCATGTCACTCGATGTCCGGGCCGCTTCGCGGTACGCGCCCAGTGCCATGCGCACAAGGTCGAAGCCGGCGGCGGGAACCATGCTGTGAAGTGACCGCCGAAAGCGCCTCTCGTACGCGTCGACGAACCCGGCAGGCGGCTCCTGCACCGCCCCGGGCGGCACCGTACTCACCGCGATGACGCCGTCGGTATGGCGTCTCGCGACCGCGCCGATCACGGACGGCGCGGTCCAGGCGGCCGTACCCGCGACCTGGACGCCGAGTTCGTCGAGGCCGAAGAAGGCGATCTGGGGGGCGAGGAGTTCCACGTCGCCTGGCGGCGCCACGATCACCAGCAAGCTGGGCGCCAGCAGCATTGCCTCCGTCAGGGGTTCCTCGAACGTCGTGGTCCCCGGCTGATACGGTATCCGCCGACGCACAACCCCGCCCACAGCCGCAAAGGCTTCCTGAAAAGCCACCGCCTCCAGTCTCTCGCCGGCGCTGCGCGGGTGGATGACCACCGCGTCGCCGTAGCCGAGATCGGCCACCGCCCCGGCAAGCGCGAGTCCCGCTCCGGGGTCTCCCGCGCCGAGGCTGTACACGCCCCTGCGCCCGATGGGAAGGTAGCGCGCGGTCGGTGAAAAAAACGGGACGTTCCTGGGCGCATTGCGGACCGCCACACCGACATTGTCGGCACCGAGGGGACCGAGAATGGCCACGGCACCCCGGGATACGAGCGCGGAGACGCCTCGCACGGTTCCCGATGCGGTTCCGCGGTTGTCCTCGACCAGCAACTCGACATCCAGCCCCGCCTGCCGCGCAAGCTCCACCGCGATCTCCATGCCTTCCATGAACAGGCGGGTATACTCGCGGTTGGACGGTGACCCCGAAACCGGTAGCACGACACCGATCACCGGACCGGGCAGGACCGGATCCGCAATCTTTCGTTCGCGAGCCCACTCCTCGAGTTTGCCGCTCCCGCCCCTCGCGCCGGCGGCACACGCGAAGACTGCGCCAACCAGCAGGGAGCACATGACGAGCAACAGCGGCGGCCTTCGGTTCGTTGTCCTCGCCACTGTCGCCACTGTCCCCCTACGAATCGAGTTAAGGCGTCTCCTCGTCACTCGGAGACGGGGCTTCCTCGTCGGAGGGATCGGCCCTCTTCCGCCGTTCGGGCGCCTCCAGGACTTCGAGCACGATTCGGCGATCCGAGGCATCGGAGGAAATCACCCGCAGCGGCACGGTGTCACCGACATGGAAGTAGTCCTCCAGGTCTCCCCCGCCGACAGCGGAATGGGACCCGGGCACGAAGCCCTCCACGCTGTGACCGAGATCCACGACAACGCCCCTGTCCTGCAGCCGGACGACACTACCCTCCACTTCCTGCCCCCTGGCGTACTCCGTCACCAGGCTGGGCCAGGGATCGTCGAACAATTGCTTGATGCCCAGCGAGATGCGCTTGTTGTCCGCGTCCACATCCAGGACCATGACATCGACCCGCTCGCCCTTCTGCACGACCTCGGAGGGGTGCTCCACCCGGCGTGTCCAGCTCATGTCGGAAACGTGGACGAGGCCATCGATCCCGGATTCGATCTCCACGAACGCCCCGAACGACGTCAGGTTGCGCACCGTTCCGGAAAGTTGGGTTCCCGTCGGGTACTTCACCGGGAAGGCCAGCCACGGATCCTCTTCGATCTGCTTCATGCCGAGGGAGATCTTTTCGTCATTCGGATCGACCTTCAGAACGACCGCCTCGATCTCGTCAGCGATGGAGACGAGCTTGGAGGGGTGCCGCACATTGCGCGTCCACGACATTTCGGAGATGTGGACCAACCCCTCGACGCCCTTCTGCAACTCCACGAAGGCTCCGTAGTTCGTGATGGAAACCACCTTGCCTCGCACTCGCGCGCCCACGGGGTAGCGATCCTCGATGTCCGTCCAGGGGTATGGCAGAAGCTGCTTGAGCCCGAGCGAGATACGCTCCCGGTCCCAATCGATGTCCAGCACCTTGACGTCCAGCTTCTGGCCGATGTCCACGACCTCGGAAGGATGCCCGACGCGGCCCCACGACATGTCGGTGATGTGAAGGAGTCCGTCGAGCCCGCCCAGATCGATGAAGGCGCCGAAGTCGGTGATGTTCTTGACGATTCCTTCCCGGACCTGGCCGTTGAGGAGTTCCTTGACGAGGGTGGAACGCTTTTTCTTCCTCTCGCGCTCGAGGATGATCCTGCGCGAGACGACGATGTTCCGCCGGCGCTTGTTCAGCTTGATGATCTTGAAGTCGTAGGTGTCCCCGATCAGATCCTCGATGTTCGGGACTCGCCGCAGCGCGATCTGGGATCCCGGCAGGAAGGCGTCCACGCCCATGATGTCCACGGTTACCCCACCCTTGATCTTCCGGGTCAGCAGGCCCTTCACCGGACGGTCGTTCTCGAACGCGTCCCGGATCAGCTCCCAGACCCTGAGGAAGTCGGCCTTCTTCTTCGAGAGCACCACCACGCCATCGTCGTCTTCGAGGCTCTCGAGGAGCACTTCGACTTCCTGTCCCGGCTCGATCGACTCGGGGTCCTTGAACTCTTCGAGTGGAACGGCGCCTTCGCTCTTGAAGCCGAACTCGAGGATGACCGTCGAATCGGTGGTCCGCAAAACTCTCGCCTGGACGATCTGGCCTTCGCGGATGTCTCCGCCGGCCGTCTGGTGCTCGGAGAGCATCGCCTCGAAGTCGTCGCGGGAGACATCGAGGATCTCTTCGCCGTACGGATCGTTGAACAGCTCCGGGGAGATCTCGTCAGGGTAGACGCCGTTGTCGTCCGGGGACCGGGCTGCGAGGTCCGGGGTGTCCGGGGCCGCAGGAGTTTCTTGTGTGTCGTTCATGGTTGTCGCTTCGCCAGCACACGTCCGGCGCTCCAATACTCGATCCGGCCGGCGGGAGTGGCGCGGGAAGGCCGGGTTGAATGAAGTGAGGGTCGCCAGGACCACCCGCCCGTGATCCGGAACCGATTCCGCCACCCTACCCCATATGGACGCGCGACGAGACACCGATGGATGCATCGAGCGTTGTTGCACTCGAGCGCGGTTTCAGGGGTACAGTCTTTCATAGTAGCGCATTCGACACCGAAACGGGAGTGCCGCGGGGTGTGCTATGGAAGGTCGCGGATGTCCGCCAGGGCCGCCCTCACCAAACGCACGATGGCCTCGGTCTGGGCAGCGGGGCTCAGGTCGGTCGTATCCAGTTGCACCGCATCGTCCGCGATCAGAAGCGGGGCGATGGCCCGTGACGAATCGCGCGCGTCGCGCTGCGTCAGCCGGTTGGCCTCCGCCTCGATCTCGTCGTCGTCCGGCACGCGGCCGTCCCTCTGCAGTATGCGTCTGCGGGCACGTTCACCGGGGTCGGCATCCAGATGGACCTTCACGCCGGCTTCGGGGAAGACGATGGTCCCCATGTCCCTCCCTTCGGCCACAACTCCCGGACCCGTGGCCGCCGAGCGCTGCAGAGCCAGCAAATGCGCCCGCACCGATCGAACAGCCGACACCTGAGACACCATCGCGGTAACCCGCTCGGCCCGCAGAGCCTCCTCCGGCACCGCCGCTCCCCCCATCCACACCTCCATTTCGCCGCCGCTCCACCGTACATCGATATCCAGAGCCGCCGGCTGGTCGGGCGTGACCTCCCCGGCTGCAGCCCCGCCGAGTCCGGCATCGAGCAACCCCAGCGTGACCGCCCGGTAGATGGCCCCCGAATCCAGGTGACGGAAGCCAAGCCGCGCGGCCACGGAGGCTGCGGTGGTCGACTTCCCCGAACCCGCGGAGCCGTCGATGGCGACCACCATGCAACCGGCGACCGCGCGCCCGCCCCCGCCCGCCCCCGTGGCCCCACCGCCGGATCCCGGCGCGCGGTACGGCGGCGCCGCCTTCCCAACCTTTGCCAGCAACTCCCAGAAGCCGGGGAAGCTCACCTCGGACACCAGGGGATCGTCCACGCGGACGTCGCACCCCGGAGTCTGGCCAAGCACCCCGAATGCCATGGCGATGCGGTGATCGCCGAAGCACTCGACCACCCCCGACAACGGGCGGTGCGTGCCCTCGATTTCCAGGCCGTCGGGCAGCTCCTCCACCTCCACACCGATCCGCCGCAGGTTCACGGCCAGCGCCGTCAGCCGGTCCGACTCCTTGACACGGAGCTCCCGAGCCCCGGTAATCCGCGTGACGCCCTCGGCGCGCGCGGCCAGAACGGCCAACACGGGGATCTCGTCGATCATGCCGGGCACCTCCCCCTGCCCCACCCGTACCGACCGCAGCGGGTTCGCCCGCGCCGCGACCCGAAGGTCGCCGACAGGCTCGCCTCCTGCGGTCGCGCGCGGGTGGACATCGACCTCCACGCCCATGCGGGCGAGCACCGGAAGGAGCCCCGTTCTCGTCGCGTTGAGCCCGACGGAACATGCCGTGAGCGGTGCCGCGCCGCCGGCCAGCGCGGCCCAGGCCAGAAAGAACGCCGCCGAGGAGAAATCACCCGGCACGTCCATGTCGAGCGGCGCCAGCCGGGGGGGCGGCGCGGCGATCCGGACCATCCACCCGGCTTCGACCGCTCGCTCCACCACGTCCACGCCCATGGCCTCCAGCATCCGCTCGCTGTGGTCGCGGGACTGCCGGGGCTCGCGAACGTCCACGGCCAAGCCCGCGCCCACCCCGGCCAGCAGGATGGCGCTCTTCACCTGCGCGCTGGCAACCTTGCCGTCGTGGCGGATTGCAGTGAGCGCACCGCCGGTGATCCTCATGGGGAGCACCCCGCTTCGTTCCAGGTACTCGACCGAAGCGCCCATGCGCCTGAGCGGCCGGGCAATGCGCTGCATCGGCCGGCTGGAAAGCGAGGCGTCGCCGGCCAGCACCGCCGACAGCGGCTGGGCAGCCAGCGCCCCCGCCAGGAGACGGGCGCCGGTGCCGCTGTTGCCGAGATCAAGCACGCCGGCAGGCCGCGTCCACGCCCCCAACCCGCAACCCCGGATCCGCAGCGAATCACGATCGGCACCGTCCAGGCCCGTGATCTCCACCCCGAGCGCCGCCAGCGCGCGTCCGGTCGCCACCGGGTCCGCCCCACGGAGCACCCCCCCGATCCGGCTTTCACCGTCGGCGAGGCCCCCGAGGATCAGGGCGCGCTGGGTGATCGACTTGTCACCCGGCACCCGCAGAGTCAGCGCGTCGCCGCCGTCCACCGTCTCCCCCGTTCGAGCATGTCCCGCACACCCGCGAAGTCCCCACGTTCCAACATGCGGCGGGCCGCCGCCAGCCGGCCTTCGACGGCCCTGAGCGCCCCGGCGTCCTCCGCGGCGGCGGCCTCGAGGAGCGGCGCCCACATGTCGGGACTGGACCCGGCGAGACGCGTCATGTCCCGGCCTCCGGGGCCGAGGTCGTCGTGTCCGATCGCGGCTTCCTCCAGCGACGCCGCCAGTGCGCTGGCAAGGAGTTGCGGGAGGTGACTGGCCCACGCCATGACCCGATCGTGCTTCGCGGCGGCGACCAGTCGGGGGCGGCCGCCGAGGAACCGCCAGAATGTGCGGGCGCGGTCGAGCGAGGCCGTGCTGCGGGGGTCGGGCGGTGCCGCGCTCCGGGGGTCGGGCGGTGCTCCGGCGGCGGCAGCCCCGGAGTGCGGACACAGCCATACGTCGGCGCCGTCAAAGAGGCCGGCCTCCGCGGCCTCATACCCGGACCGTTCGGATCCGCACATGGGGTGGGCGCCCACGAAGACGTGCCCTCCTGCCGAAGCACGCCCCGCCGCCTCGAGCACCGGGACCTTCAGGCTGGTGACGTCGGTGGCGAGAGCCGCACGGGTCCAGGTGGCTCTGGTGCTCCGTACGAGGGTCGCGACCGCGTCCAGCGGAGCCGCGAAGACGACGACACCGCCGTCGATCTCGCACTCCTCCAGCGCCCCCCTCAGCCGGACACCATCGCTTGCCGCCCGCGCCGCAGTGTCGCCGTCCGGTTCGATCCCGAAGATCCGTACCCGGGGCGCCCGCCGCATCAGGGCCTTCGCGATCGATCCCCCCATGACACCCAGTCCCACGATCGTGACCGCACCTCCGCCCTCCGGCGGAAACGTCGCCGCGCCGGGCTCAGTCATGGTACCCCAGCTCGATTTCGAGCCCGTCGTGCGCAACCCGGGACGCTGGGAAGATGTCCCGGGCCTGCCGCTGCAGCACCTTCGGCGCGTCCGCATACCGTGCCGAGACGTGGGTCAGGACGAGTCGCTTCGCCCCGGCCTCGGCCGCAATCCGCGCAGCTTCGGCGGCGGTGGAGTGCCTCGTCTCCCGGGCACGCTTACCTTCCTCGGTGCCGAAGGTGGCCTCGTGAATGAGGAGGTCCGCGCCCATCGCCGCCCGGGAGGTGTTGCGGCTGGGCCTGGTGTCGCCGGAGTAGACGACCTTGCGCCCGGACCGGGGCGGGCCGACCACGTCGCCCGGTGTAATCACGCGCCCGTCGACCTCGACCGGCTCGCCGCGATGAAGCTTGCCGTAGAGCGGTCCCTCCGGGATGCCGAGACGCCGCACCGCATCCACGTCGAAGCGACCCAGCCGCGCATCCTCGACCAGGGCGTACCCGAGCGCCGCGACACCGTGATCCGCGCGAAACGCGTGCACCGCCCAGCCATCGAACTTCACCCTTTGGCCGGGCTCGAGGCTCTTGACGTGAACGGGAAAGGCAAGCCGCTCCACACCCAGGCCCACGGCCGCGCCCAGCGTCGCTCCGGTCCCCGGCGGGCCGTAGATGTGCATGCGCTCCTCCCGGCCCTGAAGTCCCATCGTCCGAAGCAATCCCGGCAGGCCGAGGAAGTGGTCGGCGTGGCAGTGCGTGATGAAGATGTGGGAGAAGGAGAAGCCGGTGCCGAACCGCATGATCTGACGCTGGGTGCCCTCGCCGCAGTCCCACAGGATCGACTCGCCTTCGCGCTGGACGGCGATCCCCGACACATTGCGGCCGACGGTCGGCCGCGCGGCCGCGGTGCCCAGGAAGCGGACTCGTATCATTGGAAGAAGGGACCGGTGAGGGAGATTCGGGATCAGCTACATGGCCGTGGACGGAGGCTCGGCAAAATATACTCGTTGAAGCGGTCGACAGGGGCGTTCCGCGTCAACCGGGCCCCGGCTTGCCTCTCTCGCGGCGCGATGGTTACCGTGAGGCAGACACAAGCCAGCGGGACGGGATTGCCGGTACGGTCCGCGGTGACCGCCGAATTCCCTCTTCCCGTTTTCCGCGCGGCCCAACCGGAGCATGCGATGCGTACCAAGAGAGCGAGCGGCACGAAGAGCCGGCGCAGTCCGAGCCGGCGTCATTTCCTCGGATCGGCGGCTGCGGCCCTGGGGGCTTCCCAGTTCCCGGCATTCAAGGCCAGCGCCACCGAGATCGCGCGGGACCTCGCCCGGCACCCGGGCTCCCCGGCGGATACGGCGGCCGACGAAGCCTTTTGGGGGGAAGTCGCACGTGCCTTCACCGTCGACCGCACGCTGGTGAACCTGAACAACGGCGGCGTCAGCCCGTCGCCCACCTTCGTGCAGGACGCCATGAAGCGCCACCTCGACTATTCCAACGAGGCGCCGACCTACACGATGTGGAAGATCCTGGAGCCGCAGCGCGAAGGCGTCCGGGCACGCATGGCCCGGGAATGGGGTGTGGACGCGGAAGAGGTGGCGTTCACGCGCAACGCGTCGGAAGGGCTCCAGATCTGCCAGTTCGGCTACGACCTCGCACCCGGCGATGAAGTCCTCACAACCACCCAGGACTACGGCCGCATGCTCACCACCTTCCGGCAGCGCGAGCGCCGGGAAGGGATCGTGATGCGGCAGATCAGGATCCCGGTTCCGGCCGAGGACCCCGCAGAGGTGGTGCGCCTCTTCGAAGAGGCCATCACGCCGAAGACCCGTCTCATCCTCATGTGCCACATGATCAACCTGACGGGCCAGATCCTGCCCGTCCGGGACATCGTGCGCATGGCCCGGAGGCACGACATCCCGGTCATCATCGACGGTGCACACGCGATGGCGCATTTCCCCTTCAAGCTGAGCGACCTGGAGTGCGACAACTACTCGACGAGCCTTCACAAGTGGCTCTTCGCGCCGCACGGCACGGGGCTCCTCCATGTGCGCCGGGAGAACATCCCCGGGATATGGCCACTGATGGCGGCGCCGGACCGGATGGACGGCGACATCCGCAAGTACGAGGAGATCGGAACCCACCCGGCGGCCAACTATCTGGCGATCGGCGAGGCGCTGACCTTCCACCAGGGGATCGGGAGCGAGCGGAAGGCGGAGCGCCTCATCTACCTCCGGGACTACTGGGCGAACCGTCTGCTGGAGAACGACCGGGTGTCCCTGAACACCAGCCAGAAGCCCGGCTTCGCGTGCGGGATCGCGAATGTCCACGTCGAGGGGCTCGACACGGGCGCGCTCAGCAACTGGCTGTGGAACGCCCACCGGATCATCAACGTGCCCATCGGACACGAGGAATGCACGGGGCTGCGGATCTCCCCCAGCGTGTACTCGACCCTGGAGGAAATCGACCGGTTCAGCGAAGCCATGGAGTGGGCGATCAAGCATGGGCTGCCGGAGACCTAGCAGCCGACGGGCGTCCGGGACGCGGGTGGTCCCCGCCGCGGTCGCGCTGCTCACCCTGGTCGGCTGGGGGTGGCCCCACACCGAGCTGAAGGAATCCGACCCGGTGGGCGACGCCGTCCTGGACGCGTCGCCATCGGCTGTCACCCTGATCTACACCACCGAGGTGCAGCTGGCGCTCAGCACCGTCACGGTCCGGCGCGCGGGGGTCGACGGCACGGAGGCAGCGGCAGGTGAGCTGACCTACCTGGCCGAAGACCGGCACGACGTCCTGGTGCTGCCACTGACCGGGTCCCTCTCCTCCGGCAGCTACGTGGTGCGGTGGACCACCGCGGGTCCCGACGGGCACGCGCTTTCCGGCGAGCTCGCGTTCCAGGTGGAGCTCCCTGCCCCGGAGCCGGCGGAGGAGGAGCCGGCCGCCGATGTGGCAAGCGAGGACGCGGCGGCGGCACCGGGCGACGTGGCGGAGAGCGGAGGCGCGCAGGCGGAGGCCGGCTCCGGGAGTGGATTCGACCTCGCCCCGACAGCGACGCGCTTCCTCTTCTATGGCGGGATCGTGGTGCTGCTGGGAGCTGTGGCGTTCCGGCTTCTGGTGCTCGGACAGGGCGCCCGAACCGGTGTATCCCAAGCGGTGAACGATGCCGCGGCGAGGCGGGTCCGGAACATCGCCGTCTTCGGACTCGTCGCCCTCCTGGCCAGCCTGCCCATCCGTCTCTGGCACCAGGCAGCAGCGTTCTTTCCGGGTGACGTCGCCGGCAATCTGTTCACCGTCGCCACCGGGACGGCCTGGGGCGCGGGGTGGTGGCTGCAACTCGGCCTCGTGGTCCTGCTCGCCGGGGGAATCGGTCTGGCCCGCGCCGATGCGGCGCGTTCCGTGGGGTGGGCGGTCACCACCCTGGGCGTCCTGCTTCTCCCCGTCGTGCCGGTGCTCTCGGGGCACGGGTGGGCGGACAGCCCACGGGTGCTCTCGGCCGCGGCAACCTACCTGCATGTAGTGGCCGCCGGGGGATGGGTGGGGGGGCTCCTGTGCCTCCTCTTCGCCGGCCTCCCTGCCTTGCGGCAGCATGCGGGCGGGGACGGGGCGGACACCCCCGGACTCGCCGGCATGGTCGGCGGGTTCTCGCGCGTGGCCCGGTTCGCCGTGGCGCTGCTGCTGGTCACCGGGGCGATCAAGGTCTGGATCCATATCGGAGCCGTGTCCGATCTGTGGACCACCGCGTGGGGAAGGTCACTCCTGGTCAAGGACCTGGTCGTCGCGGGCGTGCTGGCGCTTGGGCTGTACAACTGGCGCGTGGTTCGGCCGGCCCTCGCCGCGACTCCCCGGGCGGGAATCCTCATGAAGCCGGCCGTGATCGAACTGATTCTCGGCGCAGCCGCGGTTGCCGTGACGTCTTTTCTGGTGGCCCAACCCTTGACCTGACTTCGGGAGAGTCCCTATGGCAGCGAACCCCCGCCCTTCGCGTGAACGATCCGGCCAGGTGCTCGCGTCCGGCCTCCTCCTGGCGTGTGTCCTGCTCGCCGGGACGGCCGTCCCGGTTCACGCCCGGCAGCCGGACCTCGATGCTCTGGTCGGGTGGCCCTTTCCGACCGAGCTCACGGCGGCGAGTTCCGCCCCGGCCTTCGCCTGGGTCAGGAATGAGCGCGGGGCACGCAACGTCTGGCTCGCCACGGGACCCGAGTTCTCGGGCCGCCGTCTCACATCGTTCACGCGGGACGACGGCCAGGAGGTTGCCGGCCTGGCGATCTCGGCGGACGGAACCACCGTGGCCTTCGTCCGGGGGGGCGCCCCGAACCGCGCCGGCGAGATCCCCAACCCGGAGAGCGACCCGGCAGGTGCTCAGCGCGAGATCTGGACGGCGGCCGCCGATGGAAGCGGCGCCCGCAGGCTGGGACCCGGCCACTCACCTCTCCTCACGCACGACGGGTCGTGGGTAATCCATCTGAACGGCGGCGAGATCCTGCGCCGGCCCGCGGATGACCCGGATGCGGCGGCGCTGTCGCTCGTGAAGGGCCGGGGGAGCCCCGGAGAGCTCCGTCTGTCGCCCGACGGAACCTCGCTCGCGTGGACAAGCCGGCGCGGCGACCACGCGTTCATCGGCGTCATGGAGCTTACCACCGGCGAGGTCCGCTATATGGACCCATCCGTGGACCAGGACGGAAGCCCGGTCTGGTCGCCCGACGGCGCCGAGCTGGCCTTCGTACGCATCCCGAATCGTCGTGGCCGGCTCCCCTTCTTCGCGGTGCGGGAGTCACTGCCCTGGAGCATTCGCGTCGTGCGTCCGGAAGACGGATCCGCCCGGAAGGTGTTCACGGCCGAGCCCGGACCCGGCAGCGTGTTTCAGGGCGTCTCGGCATCCAGCAGCATCTTCTGGGGTGCGGACGACCGCATCGCGTTTCCGTGGGAGAGCAACGGCTACACCAACCTGTATTCGGTGCGGGCCGACGGCAGCGAGTCCCCCCGCGCCATCTCGACGGGCCACTTCGAGGTCCAGTACGTCACCCTCGCACCGGACGGCGAAGCCCTCGTGTTCTCGTCCAACGAGGGAGACACGGACCGGCAGCACCTGTGGCGGGCCCCGCTCGACGGCAGCGGCTCCGAGTCGCTGACCCCGGGCACGGGAATCGAGTGGCAGCCCGCCGTGGCAGGCGACGGAACGGTGGCCTTTCTGGCGTCGTCCGGTGTGGTGCCCGCCCACGCTGAGCTGCTGGCCGATGGCGGACGGCGGTGGCTCGTCCCGCCGGCACGCGGCGCCCTGCCCGAGGGACTGACCGAGCCCCGCCAGGTCGTCTTTCCCTCGGCCGATGGAATGCCCATTCACGGCCAGCTGTTCCTTCCGGACGGACCGCCCCCACCCGGCGGCTGGCCCGGCCTCCTGTTCCTTCACGGCGGCTCGCGGCGTCAGATGCTCCTTGGCTTCCACCACCGCGGCTACTACCACAACACCTACTCCTTCAACCAGTACCTCGCCGCCAGCGGCTACGCGGTCCTTTCGGTGAACTACCGCAGCGGGATCGGCTACGGCATGGAGTTTCGCGAAGCGCTCCACTACGGCGCCGACGGCGCGTCGGAGTTCAACGACGTCATGGGCGCGGGCGTGTACATGGCGGGGCGGGACGACGTGGACGGGGACCGGATCGGGCTGTGGGGCGGCTCCTACGGCGGCTACCTGACCGCCCACGGCCTCGCACGGGCCTCCGATCTGTTCAAGGCCGGCGTGGACATCCACGGGGTTCACGACTGGAACCCGGTCATCCGGAACTTCGTGCCCTCGTACGACCCGGCCGCTCGGCCCGACATCGCCCGGCGCGCCTTCGAGTCTTCTCCGATGGCGTTCGTGGAGCGGTGGACTTCGCCGGTCCTTCTCATCCACGGCGACGACGACCGCAACGTGCCCTTCAGCGAGTCCGTCGAAATCGCCGAGGTGCTCCGGCAGAGGGGGGTGCATGTGGAGCAGCTGATCTTCCCGGACGAGGTGCACGGGTTCCTGCTGCACCGGAACTGGATGGCCGCCTTCGAGGCCGCGGAAGACTTCTTCAACCGGTTTCTGAAGGAGGACTGACGCAGTGAGCGCGCCCGGGTGCCTGGCAGGCCGGGGAAGAGTTCCTTCCGGCATTCTGCCACTTGTCGCCGTGCTCCTGGCCGTGAGTGTCCTGGCTCCGGCCGCCCCGGCGGGAGTGTCTTCGCTCGGCGCACAGGAGCCGCCTCCCGACCCGGCGAACCCGTTCATCTTCCGCGGCGAAGTCCGGGACTACCTGACCGAGTCGCCCATCGAGGACGCGATCGTCCAGATCGCCGAATTGAGGCGGTCGGTCGTGACCGACAGCAACGGCTACTTCGAATTCCCCGGCCTGACCCCCGACAAATACACCTTCATCACCGTCAGCTTCGGCTACGAGACCAACCGGGAGGCCTCCGACATCGGGTACGGCGCGATCATGCTGGTCCGCCTCAACCCCTTGGCAATCGAGCTCAAGGGAATCGAAGTGAGAGTCGAGCGCCTGCTGCACCAGCTGGAGGTCCGCCGGGTGAGCACGCCAGCCGCCGTCGCGGCCTACGACAGCACGGTGATGGCGGCGAGCATGTCGCCGGATCTGGCCACATTCGTGGAAAGGCGCCTGGGACTCGATACCTTCGTGAGCCCCAACGACCAGTACTGCATGCGCTCACGAGGGAGGAATGTCCGCATACGTACGTATCTGGACGAGGTGCCGGTGGCCAGCGCCTACCTTCGGAATCTCGGCCCGCGTGACGTTGAGATGATTGAGGTCTACAGTGGCCTGGCCATGGTGCGGGTATATTCCAGGCAGTTCCTGGAACGGGCCGCCGACCAGGGGTTCCGTCCCCTGCCCATCGACTTGTTCGCGGATGCGCCGAGACCATGCTGACGAACCGCTACTGCCGCACCGCCCTGGTAAGCACCATCCTCGCCGCGGGCTCGCTCGCATGCGCTTCGTCGGGACCCGGCGGCCCCACACCGGACCAGACGTTGGCGCTGGCACGCGTCGCCGGCGCGTGGAACTACGACCAAGCCTCGACTGCCCAGGCAGCCAACCTCCGTGGGGTCCGCCCCGAGGACCACCTCACGCAGCGCGCTTCCGACGTCACCATGAACCAGATGCGCGAGCGGGGCACGGGGGGAGACGCCGTCTCGGGCACGGATGCGGGGTTGCGGCAGACGATGCTGATGGTCGGCGTGACTCCGCGCACCCTGACCATGAACGTCATGGCCAACACCCTTTCGGTGAGCTACGACGGAGAGGCTCCGCTGGTGATGCCCGCAGGGGGGGATTGGGCGGATGCGACCACCCCGCAGGGATCCATCGAGGTCCGGCTCCGCCGGGACGGTGACGCCTTCGCCGTCGAGCGCAGGATCCGGGGCGGCGGAACGATCCGGGACGGCTTCTCGATCCTGGAGAGCGGGCACCTGCTGCTCACACGCGAGATCGTGTGGCGTCAGCCGCAACGGGTGGGGCTCGTCGTGCCTCTTCGGGAGGTAGCCTGAACCGTGGCGTTCCGGGGCGCGCGGGCGGCCTTCCACCCGCGAACCAGGCTCCGGGAGGGAGAGGCTACGCGCTAGCGGTGCGCGGCTGGGGTTTCCGGCTGACGCCGGTCGCGGAGGCCTACGTGGCGTTCTGGGGCGCGTGGGCGGCCTTCCACCCGCGAGGCTCTGGGAGGGAGAGGCTACGCGCTAGCGGTGCGCGGCGCGCGGCCACCGTCAAGCCACCGGGAAACATCGCTCCCGGAGGGTGCCTGGAACGCCTTCAGGCCGAAGTCCGGCAGAATCGCGATGAGGTGGTCGAAGACGTCCGCCTGGAAGTTCTCGTAGTTCGCCCACGCCGTATCGTTGGAGAAGCAGTAGATCTCGATCCCGACTCCCTGGGGCCCCGGCTCGAGCTGTCGCACCAGAAGCGTCATGCCCTTGTGGGTCTGCGGGTGCGCTTCCAGGTACTTATGCACATAGGCGCGGAAGGTGCCCAGGTTGGTCAGGCGGCGGACTTCGGGGATCACCGCGGGATCGCCGCCGGCGTTGGCGGCGTTGTAGCGGTCGATGTCGGCTCGCCGCTCCAGCATGTAGTCGCGCAGCACCTCGCGCCGGGAGAGCGTGTCCAACTCGCCGTCCGACAGGAACCGTACCGAGCCCATGTCGATCCGCAGTCCCCGCTTGATCCGCCTGCCCCCCGACTCCGACATGCCGCGCCAGTTCTTGAAGGACTCGCTGATGAACCTGTGCGTCGGGATCGTCGAGATCGTCTTGTCCCAGTTCTGCACCTTGACCGTGTGCAGCGCGATGTCGATCACATCGCCGTCGGAGTTGGCCTGGGGCACCGAGACCCAGTCCCCGATCCGGATCATGTCGTTGGAAGCGATCTGAACGCTGGCGACCAGGGACAGGATCGTGTCGCGGAAGACGAGCATGAGCACCGCGGCCAGCGCACCCAGCCCCGACAGGAACACCACCGGGGACCGGCCGGCCAGGATGGCCAGGATCACGACCCCGGCAGCGAGGTACGCGATCAGACTGACGACCTGCAGGTAACCCTTGATCGGCCGGGATTTCGACTCGGCGTAGGCCTCGGTGTAGATCTCGTTCACCGCGTCCAGGAACGCCTTGAAGGCCCGTACCACCGCCAGCGCGATGAACGCGGCGGCGACTCGCCTGACGAAGACCCAGATCACCACGAGGGTGTCGCCCGGTGACGCATCGGCCACGGCCTGGCTCACTCCACCCAGCGCCCACCCGATCCCGAGGTAGACAATCAACGCGGGCACGACATGGGCGAGCCGGCCGAACACCTTGCGCTCGACGAGCCTGTCGTCCCAGGTGGAACGCGTCCGGGACGTCACGCCGCCGATCGCCCGGTGCAGGAGACGGGTCGCCACCCAGCCGGCGATGCACGCGCCGACCGCGAGGATCGCCGGCGCCAGGGCCAGCGCTGTCCAGTTTTCGGGAAGTGCGGGGATCATTTGCATGCTACCTCGATTGTCCGATTTCGTCGGCCAGCAGATCCAGCGCCAGCCGTGTCAGCCGCACCAGATGGGGATGAGCGCGGTTGCCGTTGGTCAGGAATGCGACCCCGAAGCCGCGCGTGCGGTTCCCCGAGGCGAAGGCGGTGTACCCGGACACGCTCCCGGAATGGGCGAAGAAGCGCTCGCCACCCTGCGGTGACACCCACCACGTCAGGCCGTATCCCGGATCCTCATACCCCCAGCCACCTCCCAGGGGCGTACCCGCGAACTGCTCGAACTGGAGGGTGTGCATCTCGTCCAGGGTCGCGGCTTCCAGCAGGCGCTGCCCGTTCCAGGTGCCGTCGCCCAGGTTGAAGCGAACCCAGCTGGCCTGGTCGTGGACCGTTCCGTAGACGATCCCGGCGGGCCACACGTTGGCCTTCACGCGAACCGCAGGCGTGTTGCGCCCCGTGTCCTCGTCGGGCGCATACGGTACCGCCAGCCGCTCGGCCATCTCCGGCGGAGGGTCGAAGGCGGTGGAGGTCATCCCCAGAGCTCCCCAGATCCGTTCCCGGATGTACTGCTTGTAGGGCACGCCCGAGAACTTCTCCACAAGGTGGCCGACCAGGGAATACGCCATGTTCGAGTAGACGACCGCTTCGAGCGGCGGCGTGTCCACACGCAGGGAATCCCGCAGGTACTCGTCCAGCGGCAGCGGTGCGGTCTCCCCCCAGACGGCGTGAGGACCGAAGTCCACGGGCATCCCCGACGTGTGCGTGAGGAGGTTGCGGAACGTCACCGGCCGCTCCATGTCTTCGCGGCGGATCACCAGGTCGTCGAGGTAGTCGCTCACCGGGTCGTCGAGGGCGAAGCTGCCCTGCTCCATCTGCTGCAGCAGCGCGACCGTGGACTGGGCCTTGAAGGTGGAGCCGATGAGGTAGACCGTATTCGTTGACGCGGGGGTGCGCGCCCACAGGTTCGATTCGCCGTACGCACCGCTCCAGAGTTCTCCCTCGCGGTCGGTCAGGGCGATCGTCAGCGAAGGAATGTTCCCTTCCAGCATGGCGCGGCGGATCTCCGGCTCGAGGCGCGCCGCGACCCGCGCGATGTCCTGGGCGGATGCCGCCTCGCCGTCACCATCCGCTCCGGGTCCGGTGGTCTCCAGCCCCGGTCCGTAGAGGACGTGGCCGGACCGGGCCCCCGTGTGGTTGCCCCCCTCCTCGATCACGACCTCGCCGTTGACGAGGACGTATTCGATCCCCTCGGGGAAGAGTACGGGCTCGTCGTAGGTGGCGGCATCGTGGACGCGCGCCAAGTCGAAGACCGTGATGTCCGCCCACGCGCCCTCGCGCAGCACTCCCCTGTCCTGCAGTCGCATCCGGGTCGCGGGCCACGACGTCATCTTGCGGACCGCTTCCGGGAGCGTCAGCACGCCCTCGTCGCGAACGTATTTCCCGAGGATGCGCGGGAAGGTGCCGTAGCTGCGCGGATGGGGGAGCCCGATCGCGTCCTGCGCGCCCGCCGTGAGCGCGGCCCCCGCGTCGCTGCCGATGCTCGTCCACGGGAGCTGGAGCGCCCAGCGCACGTCGTCCTCGCTCATCATGTGGTAGATCGCCATCACGCGCCCCTCTCCGGCCGCCACCAGGTCCCACGCGGCGTCGGCCGGATCCTTGCCCCAGGCGGCGGCGATGTCGGTGAGGCTCATGCCCTCGAAGTGCGCGTGGTCGTCGCTGCGCGCGTTGACGAGGACGATCCGGTCCCAGCCGCCCGCCGCCTCGACGATGTTCCACCATCCATCGTATCCGGTGACGAGCTGCTCCTTCAGCTGTGCTCGCACCTCGTCGCGCCCGATCCGCGCCCGCACCGAGTCGCGGCCCCCGTCGAAGACCCACGATGGAATCGTCGCTTCCAGACCGGTCCCGCCCGCCGTGTAGGGGTACATGTCCGCCGCCACATCCACACCGCGGGCGCGCGCGGCGTCGATTTCCTCCGCGGCCTCCTTGATGAGCACGCCCCACCCGGGCTCGAACGCTCCCTTGTAGTGGAAGATCTCCACCGGAAGCCCCGCCCGCTCCCCGATCTCGATGGCTTCGCGAACCGCCCCGACCAGGCCCTCGCCTTCGTCCCTGATGTGGCTGGCGTAGATGCCCCCGTACGCGCCCGCTACCCTGGCCACCTCCACCAGCTCGTCCGTCGAGGCGAAGGACGAAGGCGGGTAGATGAGCGCGGTCGTCATGCCCATCACGCCCTGGCGCATCGCCCGCGCCATGATGTCGCGCATCTCGTCCAGCTCGGCCCCGGTCGGAGCGCGGTCGGCGTTGCCGAGGACCGCGACGCGCGCCTGTGTCTCCGAGAAGTACGATCCGAAGTTGATCGAGATGCCCTGCTCTTCCAGGGTCCGGAAGTAGGCAGCAATGCTGTCGACCCCGACCGGCGTGCCCCCTTCGCCCCCGATCGCCGTGGTGACCCCCATGCGGAGCTTGTTCTCGGCGAGGCCGTTGCGCGGCAGAACACCCCCGGACTGGTCCATCATGTCGATGAAGCCGGGTGACACGTAGAAGCCGGTAGCGTCGATTTCCCTCCGGCCCTCACCCTCGACCGTCCCGATGCGCGCGATCCGGCCATCGCGGATGGCGATGTCGGCGGCGATCCAGGGATTGCCCGCCCCGTCGAGTACGCGGCCATCACGGATGACCACATCGTAGGTCGGAGGGTTGGCGGCGGTGCTCCGGCGGGATGAATCCTGCCCGCTCACCGGTACGGGAACGACGGTGAGGGAAGTCAGAACGGCCAGGGTGAGGCGGCACGGCATGGGAACAGCTCCGTTGCTGGGGTCTTGTCGCGCCGGGCCAGCCGGGCGGCTACTATGTTAAGCCAAAGAGACGACCCGCGTACCCCCCAGGCCGTGATCAGACTCGCCCGCGACCCGAACTCCCAGCCGCCGGTTCAGCCCGGTCAGATGCGCATCACGGCCGAACCGGTCTATTCCCGGGGCCATTCGCAACCCCCGCGCCGCTACGTGTTCGTCTATTTCATCCGCATCGAAAACATCGGGACCGAGGCGGCACAGCTATTCTGGCGGCATTGGCGGATCCACGACGCGTCCGCCGGGGACCAGGAGGTCGCAGGCGAAGGTGTGGTTGGAGAGTGCCCCACGCTCGCTCCCGGGGACGCGCACGAATACAACAGCTTCTGCGTGCTCGAGGGCCGGAGCGGGTTCATGGAGGGCTACTACCACTTCAGGCGGGAAGACGGATCTGTCTTCCGCGCCCGGATCCCCCGGTTCACGCTGCAGGCACCGCCGGACTACGGCGAGACCCACCACGCCTGACTGTGCCGGAGGATCGGGCCGTCAGGCGGTCGGCGGCCCCCGTCCACAAAGCCGGCCGTTGCCCGGCCGGAGTTCCCCGCCTATTCAATCCGCTTGTAGACGGCGTGCGACACGCTCTCGGTTCCGTCTTCGCTGGTGCGACGGTATTCGTTGTCGATCGTGTTCCCGTCCTCGGAGAGCACGTTGATGATGACCTGGTAGACCTCGCCGTTACGGGCGTTGAGGATCCGGTTGGTGCGCTCGTCGACCACCTCGACCGCAGTCGTGGCGTTCTCCTGGCCCTCCACGGGATGGAACTCGCCGTCGAACATGGTGGCGTAGCCCCACTCGGACGTCTCCCCTTCGGCGTTGGTCGACGCGACCGTGATCTTCATCCCGCCATCGCCGTAGGGCTCGTAGGTCATGATGTTGCGATACGGAGGCGGCCGGTCGGTCTCGATCTGCCAAACGCCGAAGCGGGGATTGGCGGGGGCTTCGGCAACTGCTTCGGCCGCGTCCGCCGGCTCGCCGCCCTGGTCCGCAGGGGCGCAGGCGAAAGCCAGGCCCGAGGCCGAGAAAACGAGGATGCCGAGTAGAGCTTTGCGAGCGGTCATCATGGGACTCCTGTTGCTTGGGGTAACACGCCGTGACAAGGTACGTTGCGAAGGTGCGACCGCGAAACCCGACGGAGGTTGCGAGCGTACCAAGGCACAGGCAGCCGCCCCTCTCGCCGCGAGTCGTCATATGCCCCCGTCCCCCTTGCGCGTGTGCGCCGCGATGCCGGTTCCCCGGCGTGCGTCCACGCCACTCCTTGGCGCGTTCTTCCTGACGCTGTTCGCCTCCTCCGCCCGGGCTCAGAACACCGACCGGATCTGGGGACGGGTGTTCACGGAGGACGGTAGCAGCTACGAGGGTTTCCTCTTACTGCGGGGGACCGAAACAGCCGGGAGCTGGGCCGACATCTTCGAAGCCCGTCGGACGATCCCGGAGGAACACTACCTCGACTGGCTCGATGCCACCCGGGACGGGCTTCCGGCGACGCGCACCATCGAGCTCCGTGGGTACCGGGTCTCCTGGGAGGAAAAGTATCCGGACTTCACGGCCACGGTCTCGACCGGCATAAGGTTGGGGCAGGTGGCGACGCTGGTCACGACGGAGGAGGGCGACGTCCAGATCGTACCCCGGTCGGGTGGCGGTGGCTTTACCATGGCGGAGCCCGCACAGCCCACCGGTGACCTCCCGGATACCATCCGGACGCGTTCAGTCACCATATCTCTCAGGGGCGTGCAGACCTCGTCGTCGTCCACCTGGGACGCGGGCGCAAGTTGGAGGCGTTTCGGAGTGTATGTCGAGGACCCCGACGGTGGGGGCCACATACGGATCCGGGGGGGAAATGTACGGCGCATCGAGTTTGCGGCGCCCCCAACGGATGCCAGGGCCACGTACCGCCGCCTGTACGGCGTGGTTCAGGACCGGTCGGGGCGTACGTTCAGCGGGGCCATTTCCTGGCTGCACAGCATGCTTGATGGGGACTCCCTGCACACACGCCGGGGGGACCAGGACATCCCGTTCAGCGCAATACATGCGGTCGAAGAGCACCAGGGCGGGGTACGGGTAACCCTGACATCGGGTGACATCGTGGAAGACCAGGTAGACCATGTACTTGGGGTGTGGACTCACGGCAGCGGGATCCGGATCGCCGACCCCGCCCTCGGCACCGTCCACCTGGAATGGGACGCATTCAGCTCGCTTCAACTCGAAGACCCCCCCGATGGTCTCGGCTACGATTCCTTCGACGGCGGACATCCCCTGTTCGGCACGGTGGTCACGCGGCAGGGCGACGAGATCACGGGACGGATCCGCTGGGACGCCGACGAGGAGTGGTCGTGGGAGCTCCTGAACGGAAGCTCCGACGACGTGGACTTCCAGATCGAGTTCGGCAACATCGAGCATATCGAGGCCAACGAGGATGGCGGCGCCCGGGTGACGCTGCTCGACGGCCGCTCCTTCGAGCTCGACGGCTCCAACGATGTCAGCGCGGACAACAAGGGGATCTTCGTGTTCCCGCCCTCTGACGAGATCCCGGAGGCGGAGCGGGATTCCGAGCGTCCCGCGTGGCGTTACATATCCTGGGAAGACTTCCGTGAGGTGCGCTTTCGGCACCCCGTGCCCCCGGGGGCCGCGTCGTGAGGACGCCCGTCTTCATCGCCACGCTGGCCGCCACGATCGCGGCCTCGGCGGCGCCGGCCTCGGCGCAGCGGACCGATTTCGCCCCCGACGCCTTCCTGGACCCGGTTGCCCGGCAGCTCTACACCTCGGCGCTCGCCAACTGGACCACCCTGGACGAGTCCGTCGTGCGTTACACGGCGCTGATCGAGCAGCGGATCGCGGCCGCCATCCGCACCCCCCTCAAGGACCGGGTCATCTACCACAACGAGACCGCCGTGCGCGCCTTCTGGGACCAGGACTACGACGCGGTAATCCAGGTCCTGGGTACCCGGTCCCAATACCCGGGGCGCGAAATCGCGATGCGGGAAGGCGACCTGGACTGGCTCGAGGACCTCCCCTTCGACAAGCCCTTCGAGCCCGGCGGCGACCGACTGTTCTGGGGGATGACCGACGAGGACGAAGAGGTCTTCCAGCCGGACTCCGCCGACTTCTGGCTGGCACACCCCCTCGGCAAGGGCGCCGACTCCCTCTACCGCTTTCAGAGCGGCGACACGCTGACGCTGTCCTTCCCGGATGGGCGCCGGCTGGAGGCCATCGAGCTGGATGTCCTCCCGCGGAAAGCCGATTCCCACCGTATCAGCGGAGCGCTGTGGATCGAGCCCGGTTCCGGGGCGCTCGTGCGGGCCGTATACCGCTTCAGCCGGCGATTCGACGCCGTGAGGGACATCCCCGAGCTTCAGGAAGAGGAGGAGCGCGGGACCTTCAGGTACGTGCCCGGACTCTTCAAACCCTGGACCTTCGACCTCACCATGATGGCGGTGGACTACGGGCTGTGGGACTTCGAGGTCTGGCTGCCGCGCAGCATGAGGATGGAAGGGGAGGCCGGAGCGGGCATCGTCAAGGTTCCGGTCTCCATGGACCTGTCCTACCGGATCGAGTCCGTGACGATGGCCAAGGACGAGGTGGCGATCGAAACGGATTCGATGGACGTTGCGGACAACCGGACCGGGCAGCCCCGGACGGTACGCACGACCACGGCTGACACCGGCCTGAAGGAGGTGCACTTCGAGACGCGCGCCGAAGCGATGGCGTTTATCGCGGGCCTTCTGTCCGGCGACGATGACGTTGCGTACGAGCTCATGGCCGACTCGGAGACCGCCGCGACCGAACGCGAATCCTTCCTGATCGTGCCCGAGGAGCGACATCTTGTGGCCGAGAGCCGTCACCTGCCACCCCCCATCTGGAAGGACGCACTCGGCTTCCCGTCGGACGACGAACTGGAAGACTACATGCGGAGCCTCGCGGACCTGCCGGACGTGCCCGTCCAGGCCATCCCACTGGTCTTCAACTGGGGCTGGGCACGGCCGGACCTGGTCCGCTACAACCGTGTCGAAGGCCCCGCCCTCGGAGGGCGCTTCGAGTCGGCCCTGAGCGGACGGCATTCGCTGGGCGTGTCGGGGTTTTTCGGGTTCGCCGATCTCACGCCGAAGGTGCGCCTCGACCTGCAACGCTCGACGGTGCGCCGGCGGATGACCCTCGGCGCCTTCCATGAGCTGCGGCCCACCGACTCGACGACCGACTATCTCGGTTTCGGCAACTCGTTGAATGCCTTCCTCTTCGGCCGGGATGACGGCGAGTACTACCGAGCCACCGGCGCCGACCTGACCTGGCGCCCCCCGGACGGCGCCCGGGAGTCACGCCTGCTTCGCGTCTACGCCGAGCGGCAGGCTTCCGTCGCCTCCGAGACGGATTTCGCCCTCTTCCGCGCCTTTGACGGGGACGGGACCTTCCGCCCCAACCTCAATGCCGATCACGTCGAGGAGGCAGGCGCGGAGTTGCGGCTCTCGCCATGGTGGGGGCACGACCCCGCCGGCGCCCAGTTCGGGCTTGAGTTGCACGGTCGCTGGGCAACCTGGCGGCACACCGGCGAGGATGCGCGAACCGACTACCAACAGGCCAGCGCCACGCTGCGGGCCATCCTCCCGGTCCGGGGCGATGGTTGGCGAAGGTGGAACGTCGGCATCGAGGCGGCGGCCGGGACCACCCGGGGCAACGCCCCCGTGCAGCGCTCATGGTTCCTCGGCGCAGCCGGCACCCTGCGCGGCTACCCGGCATCGACCCTGTCGGGCCTGTCCTTTTCGAGAGGTCGCATGGAGGTGTCGCGCACCTTCGAAGCGGGATCCGGTATCCTCTTCGGCGACGCCGGCTGGGCGGGTGACCGCGACCAATTCCGTACGGACGACATCCTGTACGGCATCGGGATTGGCGGGAGCATCCTGGACGGGCTCATCCGCGTGGACCTCTCGCAGGGGCTGAAGGGTCCCGACAAGGGTTTCCGGATCGAACTGTACCTGGACGCGATTCTGTAGCATCCCGCATTTCGCTGCCTGCCAAACTCGTTTTTTCGTCACAATACTAAATCTTTATGTTTACTATTCCGGCGCCCGTCGCTTGACGCGGACCCGACTGCCTCGCTAGAGAATGATGGACGGTTTGCCAGTACGACCCTCCCTCATGCCACCACTGACCGGGACAGGACCATGCGATTCAACGCAGCCTTCCGCGCGCTAACGGTGCTCGCGGGTACCGCCACCCTCACGGCCCTGGCGGGCACCCTTGCCCTCACGGCCCAGACCGTGTCCGGGATGGACATCGCCGAACCCTTCAAGGTCGGCACCTTCGAGATCGAGGGCGAGCCGCGCGTGGGGCTCGTGCTCCGCGACGCGCTCATCGTCGACATCGGCGCCGCGAACCACGCACTCGAGCGCAACCCCGCGTATCCGAGCATCCCGATGCCCGACAACATGATCGACCTGATCGGCCGGTACGAGTACGGCGTGAAGCCGCGCCTTTACGAGATCGTCAACGACCTCGCCGCGCACGACATGATCGACGGAAGTGCACGGCCCGATTTCGTGCACGACCTGGACGCCGTGAGGACCCTGCCGCCGATCATGTATCCCGGCAAGATCCTGAACGCGGCGGTCAACTTCTACAGCCACGTCAACGAGACGGGCACCCCCGAGGAGCGCACGGAGGCACGTCGTCAGCGGAGCGAGAACCGGGGCGTCCCCTACCTCTTCCTGAAGCCCAGCCGCGGCGCGGTCATCGGCAACGACGACCAGGTCGTCATCCCCTTCGGGAGGGACCGCACCGACTGGGAGGTGGAACTCGGCACGGTCGTCGGCCGCACGGCCAAGTACGTCTCGGCAACCGACGCAAAGGACTACATCTTCGGCTACACCGTCACCATCGACATCTCGGATCGCGGCGGGCGGCCTCCCGGCGGGAACCCGCTCCGCTCCGACTGGTTCGTGGGGAAGGGCCACGACACCTTCGCGCCCATGGGACCGTGGATCGTGCCGAAGGAGTTCTACGGAGACCCGATGGAGAATCTGCGCCAAACCCTGAGCGTCGGCGGCGAGCAGATGCAGGAGGCCCGTGCCGGGGACATGATCCACACCCTCTACGAGCTGATCGAGTACGGGTCGTCGATCGTCACGCTCTTCCCCGGGGACGTGGTCAACAACGGGACATCGGGGGGTGTGGGCATGGGGACGGCGGTGCGCGGGGAGCAGCGCTTCCTGCAGCCGGGTGACGTGATCGAGGCGACGATCGACGGCATCGGCACGCTCACGATTCCGGTGGTCGGCGAGGACGAGCCGCCGGGCGGAACGGGGGCGCGGCTGCCGCCGGTGGGGTCATCCCGCGGGAACTGAGTCCATGGCCGGGCGGACCCGGGTGGTTGGCGCGCGGGGCCGGGCGGACGCAGTGCCGGGCGGGCCCACGCGACCGCAGTGCCGGGGGCGGGACTCGAACCCGCAAGGGAGTGCCTCCCGGGGGATTTTAAGTCCCCTGTGTATACCGATTTCACCACCCCGGCCGTAACTCAAAAGTACCACAACCACGCCGACGGGTGCCGGCAACCCCCTCCGAGGGTGCCTCGGTCGTTCGCCCGCCCGATGGCGCCAGCGCCGCCTCCTACAGGATGGTCTTGCCCAGAGCTGACGCCACGAGGCCGACTGCGAGGTCGGCCGTGTGGTTGCGGTCATCCAGAACGGGGTTGAGCTCCACCACCTCGAGGCTGAGCAGCCGTCCCGACCGCGACGCCTTCTCGCAGACCAGGTGGCCCTCACGATACGTCAGGCCGCCCTTTACCGGGGTTCCCACGCCGGGCGCCAGACGCGGATCGAGCGCGTCGAGGTCGAGGGACAGGTGGAAACCCGCGGTGTCGGCGTTGACACGCTCCAGAGCCTCGTCCATGCAGGCGGCCGCGCCCCGCTCGTCGATCTCGGACATGGTGAAGACCCGTACGCCCAGACGGCCGACCAGCCTCCTTTCGCCGGGATCGAGCTGCCGTGCGCCGAGCACGCTCACGTTTTCGGGGCGGACGCTGGCCCGCTCGCCGACCAGCCGTTCGTCGCCGTGGCCCAGGAGGACCGCCAGCGACATCCCGTGGATATTGCCGCTCGGGGTGGTGTGGGGCCGGTTCATGTCCGCGTGGGCATCCACCCAGATGACGCCGATACGGGAACCCTTCTCGCGGTAATGCGCCGCCACGGCCGCCACGGAGCCTATCGACAGGGAGTGGTCCCCGCCGAGCACGAGAGGCATGCACCCCCGGGCGAGACCTCGTGCCACCACCGCATGCGTACGATCCGCAACGCTCGCGACCTCCGCGAGAAAGGGCAGCCCGCTCTCGCCGGCGTCGGTCGTCTCGATTCCGCCCGCGGTGATGGTGCCGAGCTCGCTTACCCGGTACCCGATGGACTCGATCTCCTCGGTGATCCCCGCGATGCGCAGGGCGGAAGGTCCCATGTCCACGCCCCTGCGACCGGCGCCAAGGTCGATGGACACCGAAACCAGTGCGATGTCGCGGCGTTCAGCCCCCGTCATCGTGAAGCGTTGTTTGGGCACGGGGTCGCGTGGAACACCGGGCCGTCACCAGAAAAGGAAGCCGGCAGACAGCAGAAACTGTCCCGCGTGGGAGAACCCCAGCTTCCCCTCCAGAAACCAGTCCAGGCCGAGCGTGTCGAACCGCAGGCCGCCGATGAGGTTCGGCCCGACGCTCACGTCGGATCCCCCTTCGTCCCGGGACCGGTCGCTCTCCGTGTGGACGGTGTCGTCTCGGTCGCCGTTCTCGCCGAGCCCGTCCCGCTCCTCGTCTTCGCCGCGCTCGAACGATGCGACGATATGGAACCCCGCCCCCGCGTAGGCGGTCAGACTGGCGCTGCGGGCGGTCAGGGGGATGTTCGCGTTCCCGCCCAGTTCGATCATTCCGCAATCCGAGTCCCCGCCGCAGCCCATGAACGAGTAGGTCGCCGTCACGCTTCCGAACAGGTCGCGGAAGTAGGCGTCGTCCAGGGCCAGGGGGCCCGCGAGGTCGAAGTCGGTACGCGCCCCGAGGCCGAAGCCGGAATCATCGCCTACGGTGAACAGCGGACCCACGGACACCTGGGCCTGGCCGGGTGCCGGGTTCGCGACCAACAGAGCGCTGAAGCCGAGTACGGCGACGACGTTTCGGGCTGTCTGACGGGTCAATGGAACCTCCAATGGCGGGACGGTACTGGAGCGCGAACACGTGGTCACCCGGGTGCGGTGCAATCGAGTCGACGCGCCTCTGACCGACACATACGCCGTTTCTCCCGCGAAGTTCCGGCCGGTCAAGCTCGCGGTGGTCCCGTGCAACCGGTGACACTACAATGGTAGTCTACCGTATGGTGCGGCGGTATCCTGCACCACGATGGCGATCCGGACGCGTACGTCCGCCCGGTCACCAGGACCCGCCGCGACGCGGGGACATTCCGGCGAGTTCCACACGGATTTCGGTCCGTCACACACACGGAGTCGGCGCATGCGCTTGTGCGATCACGGCCTTTTGATGGCCACGCTGCTACTGCTCGCCCCCCTGGCACAGGCCCAGGAGGCGGACCTGGATCCCGACCGGGGTCTTCCCCTGGAACCGGCCCGTTGGGCGCGCTTCACCACGAACGAGGGGACCTGGATCTCCCTCGACGTGAGCCCCGACGGCCAGACGATCGTCTTCGATCTGCTGGGCGACCTGTACTCAATGCCCGTGACCGGCGGGGCGGCAACCCGCCTCACGAGCGGCATGGGCCACGACATGCAGCCGCGCTTCAGCCCCGACGGGGAGCGGATCGCCTTCGTCTCCGACAGAAGCGGCGACAACAACGTGTGGCTCATGCCGGCCGCCGGAGGTGCCCCCACCCAGCTGAGCAAGGGTGTGGGCAACCGTTTCCTGTCGCCCGAGTGGATGCCCGACGGGAAGTACGTGGTGGTTTCGCGGGCGCTGGCCTTCCGGGGCCTCGAGAAGCTGTGGCTGTACCACGTGGACGGGGGCACCGGACTGGAAATGGTGGACGGTTCGAGAGCCCAGCGCATGCTGGGCGCCGCCGTGGACGCACTGGGGCGGTATGTGTGGTACGCGCAGCGCAGCGGCGCCTGGGAGTACAACGCAATCTTCCCGCAGTACCAGCTCTGGGTCTACGACCGCACGACCGGAACCCGCACCCCGATGTCCAACCGCTACGGCTCTGCGTTCCGGCCCGCGCTTTCGCCCGACGGGCAGACGCTCGCCTACGCGAGCCGCGACGACGCGGAGACGGGGATCCGGCTGCGTCATCTCCCGTCCGGGGAGGAGCGCTGGCTCGCGTATCCGGTCCAGCGCGACGACCAGGAGTCGACGGCAAGCATGGACGCGCTGCCGGGCTACTCCTTCACCCCCGATTCGGACGCGTTGGTCATCTCGTACGGTGGGCGCATCTGGCGCGTACCGGTCGACGGCAGCGACCCCGCAGAGATCCCGTTCACCGTCGAGGCCGAGGTCGCCATCGGCCCGGAGGTAAGCTTCGAGTACCCGATCGAGGACACGCCGACCTTCACGGTAAGGCAGATCCGCGACGCCCGCCCGTCGCCGGACGGAAGCCACATCGCCTTCACCGCGCTTGACCGGTTGTACGTCGCCGATCTGGCAGGCGGCGCCCCCCGCCGCCTCACGGATGACGAGAACGGCGAGTTCCACCCGACCTGGTCCCCGGACGGCGGCTATGTCGCCTATGTGACCTGGGACGACGACACCGGCGAGGGCCATGTCCGGCGCGTGTCCGCGGACGGGGGTTCGAGCACCAGCCTGACCACCTCCCCGGCATACTACCGCGACATCGCCTGGTCACCGGACGGAGAGCGGATCGTGGCGGTGCGTTCCGCGACCCGGGAAATCCAGGAGGCGATTGCGCCGTTAAGCGCAAGCATAGACACCGAATTCGTATGGATCCCGGCGGGCGGGGGCGAAGCGACCGTGATCGGTCCGACCCGTGGCCGCCGCACCCCGCACTTCACCGCGGACCCCGACCGCATCTACTACTACGGCACCGCCCGCGCGGACCCCGTACCGGGCTCCCCGACCGCGCCTCCTCCGGCCGTCGCCCTTTCCTCCGCAAGGTGGGACGACACGGACCAGCGGCGGCACCTCCAGGTCACCCTCCGTGCCAATCTCTCGGCCGGAAGCGTGCCCGACGGCTACGCGATGTCCGAGACCTCGGACCTCGTGATGCCGCAGGAATTCGACGACAACCAGCCGCGCGAGCTGACCCTGGGGCGGGACGCCGACCGGGTCACGATGGCGCCTCGCGGGGACCTGGCCCTGGCCCAGATTGGTTATAACGACCTCTACGTCGTGACCGTCCCGGACCTCGGCGCCACCTTGCCGGTGATCGATGTCACCAAGCCGGACTCCGCTGGGGTTCCCGCGTGGAAGATCAACGAACTGGGAGCCGAGTTCCCGACGTGGGGTGCCGACGGGCGCACCGTGCACTGGTCGCTGGGCAACGCGCTGTTCACCTATGACCTCGACGCCGCCGCGGGCGACACCGCCTACGCGGCGACCGAGCAGCAGATCGCCGTCAGCGCCGAGCGCGACATCCCCCAGGGGGTGATTGTGCTGCGGGGCGGCCGGGCCATCACGATGAACGGCGACGAGATCATCGAGAACGCGGACATCGTGGTCACCAACAACCGCATCACGTCGGTGTCGCGAGGTGCCGGCGAGGTGCCCGAAGGTGCGACGGTGATCGACGTGAGCGGCAAGACGATCGTCCCCGGCTTCGTGGACACCCATGCGCACATGTGGAACCTGTGGGGCTTCCACTGGGCGCGTCCCTGGATCTACCAGGCGAACCTCGCCTACGGCGTGACCACCACGCGCGATCCTCAGACGAACAGCACCGATGTGCTTTCCTACGAGGACATGGTGCGGGCCGGCAGAATGGTGGGCCCGCGCGTCTATCACACCGGGCCCGGCGTCTTCGCCGCGGACTTTGTCCGCAGCTACGAGCATGCGCTGGAGTTGCTGACCAAATACAGCCGCTACTACGACACCAAGACGTTCAAGATGTACATGGCCGGAAACCGCCGGCAGCGGCAGTGGCTCATCATGGCCGCGCGCGAACTGGAACTGATGCCCACCACCGAGGGCGGGCTGGACTACCGCCGGAACATGACCCATGCGATCGACGGCTACCCCGGGGTCGAGCACACGATGCCGATCATCCCGGCCTACCAGGACGTGGTGGAACTGTTCGCCACCTCCGGGACCGTCAATACGCCCACCCTGCTCGTCTCGTACGGCGGGCCGTGGGCCGAGAACTACTACTACACCCACGAAGATGTCTTCGGCGACGAGAAGTTGACCCACTTCACCCCTAAACGGGAGCTCGACACGAAGGCGCGGCGTCTGCAGACCGTCGGTCCGGGTCGCGGAGGGTGGTTCATGGAAGAGGAGTACGCCTTCAAGAAGCACTCGGCGTGGCTTGCGCAGCTGGTGGAGGGCGGCGGCAACACCGGCGTCGGCAGCCACGGTCAGCTGCAGGGACTCGGCTACCACTGGGAGCTCTGGACGCTCCAGAGCGGCGGCATGGACGAGCACGACGCTCTGCGTGCCGCGACTCTCATGGGCGCCGAGGCAATCGGTCTGGGCGGTGACCTGGGATCCATCGAGGCGGGCAAACTGGCGGATCTGGTGATCCTCGACGCCGATCCGCTCGCCAACATCCGCAACACCAACACGGTAGACAGGGTGATGATGAACGGAAGGCTCTACGACGGTGGCACCCTGGACGAGCTGTGGCCGAGGCAGCGGCCCGCTCCCGCCGAACCCTGGAGGACTACCGCTCCCAACGTACGGGCAGGGATCCGGGGAGGTGCACGATGAGCCCCCGGACGAGGCGGACACACCGCCGCCCACGGACTGGCGCCGGGAGACTCTCTGCGCTCCGCGGAGCAGCCGCGCCGACCCTGGCACTGGCTGCACTCGCGACGCTCGCCGTGCCCCTCGCGGCACAGGGCCCTCCTCCCGGCGGGCCGGGGCGGAACCCGCTTCCGCTCAGGGGAGCCCGCACCGCCGAGTTCACGGCGACGGAGGGGACGTGGATTTCGCTGGACATCAGTCCCGACGGGCAGACCATCGTCTTCGACCTGCTGGGTGACCTCTACACGATGCCCGTGACGGGCGGCAAGGCGTCACCCCTCCTCACCGGGATGGCCTACGAGGTCCAGCCCCGCTTCAGCCCGGACGGCGAGGCGGTCGTGTTCGTGTCCGACCGCAGCGGCGGCGACAACGTCTGGACGATGCGGCTCGACAGAACGGACACCACGCAGGTTTCGCGCGGGAATTCGAGCCTCTACCTGTCCCCCGAGTGGGCACCCGACGGCGAGTACATCGTGGCCAGCCGCTCGGGCGGCCTTGGGGGCGCCGCCCAGCTGGTCATGTACCACGCCGAGCGCGCGTCGCCCATGCCGATTGCCGGCGGGGCACCCTCCTTCCCCGGACTCCCCGCGATGAAGCGGATCGGGGCGGCGTTCAGCCCTGCTGGCCGTCACATCTGGTATGCGGCCACCAGGGGAGACTGGCAGTACAACGCCACCCTTCCCCAGTACCAGGTCTACCGGTACGACCGCGAGACCGGCGCCAACACGCTGATGACCAGCCGGTACGGGTCCGCGCTCCGTCCCGCCATTTCGCCCGACGGCGAGTGGCTTGTCTACGGGACGCGCTACAACGCCGACACCGGGCTGCGCAAGCGCAACCTCCGAACCGGCGAGGAGGAGTGGCTCGCCTATCCCGTGCAGCGCGACGAGCAGGAGTCACGGGCGTCGCTCGACGTTCTGCCCGGCTACAGCTTCCTGCCGGACGGTTCGGCGATCATCGTCTCGTACGGCGGCAAGATCTGGAACGTGCCCATGGACGGCGGCGAAGCCATCGAGATCCCCTTCGAGGCCGAGGTTGAGCTGAGCGTCGGCCCCGAGGTCAAGTTCGACTACCAGGTCGACACCACCGCCATGGTGACGGCAAGCCAGATCCGGAGCCCGGCAGTCTCGCCGGACGGTGACAAGGTCGTCTTCACGGCGTTCGACCGTCTCTGGATCAGGGACCTCCCCGAGGGCAAGGCACAGCGCCTGACCGACGCCGATGTCGGCGAATTTCATCCCCAGTGGTCTCGCGACGGCCAGTGGATCAGCTACGCGACGTGGGACGACTCTGACGGCGGCCACATCATGAAGGCGCCGGCCGGGGGTGGCACGCCGACCCGGCTCACGGCCACGGCGGCGATGTACTACAACGTGGCGTGGTCGCCGGACGGCGAGCGGATCGTCGCCTCTCGTGGCGCGGCCCGTGACCTGAAGGAGGCCACCGGGGCCTTCTTCGGCCCGATCGGCGGTGAGTTCGTCTGGGTATCGTCGGGGGCGGCGGAGCCCGTGGAGGCGGAGGTGATCTCGCCCACGGGATTCCGTGACGTGGCCCACTTCGCCGCCGACGACCCCGACCGCATCTACGCGTACAGCCCCGTGGAGGGCCTGGTCTCGTTCCGGTGGGACGGCACCGACGTGAAGCGCCACATGGTGGTGCGCGGCCGCCAGGGCGTGGGCGGCTTCGGGGACCCGCACCCGGATGAGTGGGAGTACCTGCCGCGGCGCGTCTTCCCCTGGCGTAAGGCCCCGAATCCGGCCGATCCGGATCCGCCCGCAGAGCCCGGCCTCCCCACTCCGGCAGGGTTGATCATGCTCTCTCCGGAGGGCGACCGTGCCTTCGTCCAGTTCGGCAGGGACATCTACGTCGTCGATCTCGCAGAGGTGGGGGCCCAGCCGCCGAGCATCGTGCTGACCAACCTCGGAGCGTCCCCCGTGCCGGTCAGGAAGTTGACCGACGTCGGCGGCGAGTTCCCGTCGTGGGCGCCGGACGGCTCCGCGCTGCACTGGGCAATGGGGAACGTCTTCTTCACCTACGACCTCGATCACGTCGAAGCGGAGGAAGCCGAGGAGGAGGCGACCGCACACGGGCGAGCCCTGATCCGTGCGCACGCCATGGCCATATCGGACACGCTGAAGGACAAGCGGGCCGAGGCCGACAGCCTGAAGAAGGCGGACGAGGAGGTGCCCGAGGATCTCGACGCCGAGATCACGCGGTTGACCGCCGATTCGGTACAGGTCGTGGCCGACTCCCTCATTGCGCGCGCCGATTCCATCCGGAGCGCCGCGGACGAGGTGGCGGCCAAGGCGGAGGCCGTGCGCGGCGGCGACAAGGAAATCCTGGCCGATTCGACCGAGTCGTACGAAGCGCACGAACGCAAGATCGAGGCGATGCTGCCGCGGGACATGCCGCGCGGCACGGTGGTGCTCACAGGCGGGCGGATCGTCACCATGGCCGACATGCCCGACGACACCACCGGGGCGCCCCACGTCATCGAAAACGGTGCGATCGTGATCACGGACAACATGATCGTCGCGGTCGGGCCCGCCGATTCGGTCGAGGTCCCGAACAGCGCCCAGGTCATCGACGTCACGGGCAAGACGCTGGTGCCCGGCTTCGTGGACACGCACTACCATGCGCAGTGGCTCGTCCCCGAGATCCACCCGGAGGAGGTGTGGCAGTACCTGGCGACACTGTCGTACGGGGTCACCACCACGCGTGATCCGCAGACCGCGTCAACGGACATCCTCTCCTATACGGACCGGCTGCGCACCGGCGGAATGACCGGGCCGCGCATCTATTCGACCGGACCCGGCGTCTTCAGCGGCGAGAACATCCGCGACGCCGACCACGCCAAGACGATCCTCAGGCGCTACTCCCGGTATTTCGACACCAAGACGATCAAGATGTACATGACGGGGAACCGCCAGCAGCGCCAGTGGATCATTCAGGCGGCCCGCGAGCTCGAGCTGATGCCGACCACCGAGGGCGGACTCGACTTCAAGCTCGACATGACCCACGCCATCGACGGATACCCGGGCATCGAGCACAACCTGCCGATCGCGCCGATCTACTCCGATGTGGTGGAGCTCTTCAAGGAATCGGGGACCACGAACAGCCCCACCCTGGTCGTCTCGTACGGCGGCCCCTTCGGCGAGAACTACTTCTACGCCACGGAGGAGGTGCACGACGACCCGAAGCTCAACGTCTTCGTGCCGGGCGGCGAACTCGACGGGAAGGCCCGGCGGCGCGGCCCCGGCGGCGGCGGCAGCCCGGGTCAGGCCGGCTGGTTCCTCAAGGAGGAGTACGTCTTCCCGCGCCACGGTGAATTCGTGAAGAAGATGCTCGAGGGCGACGCGCGCATGGGCGTGGGGAGCCACGGGCAGCTGCAGGGCGTGGGGTATCACTGGGAGATGTGGGCGATGGGGTCCGGCGGGGCGTCAAATCACGACATCCTGAGAGCCGCGACGATCCTGGGCGCCGAAGCGATCGGATTCGGGAAGCAGCTCGGCAGCATCGAAGAGGGCAAGTTCGCCGACATCGTGGTCCTCAATTCGAACCCGCTCGACAACTTGCGTAATGCGGTCGATATTCATTATGTTATGAAAGACGGTCGCCTCTACGACGGGATGACCCTGGACGAGATCTACCCCGAGCCGCGTACGCTGGAACGCCGGCGTCCGGCGGAGACGGATCCGGGCAGCACGGCTGCGGGGATCAGGAGGAGGTAGGGGGACAGGACAGGCTGCGTTTCAAGGGGGGGGCCTCCGCCGAGGTTGGCGGGAGAGCCCCCTCTACGTCGGCGTCGGCCCCCGGCCTACTTGCCGCGTCGCGTCGCCGGGCCTCTCGGCCAGCGCCGCACTGCGCTCCGCCCCCTCCGGCAGCCGTGCCACCACCAGCGCCAGATCCGCGGCGAACTCCTGCGCGATCAGGCGGTCGCCGCGGTTGATGCGCAGGACCAGCTTGGCCGGGTGCTTGAGCTTGAGCCCCTGCTGCCCCGCGATCTTTTCGAAGGCCAACAGGTCCGACGCGGTGATCACGAGCTTCGGACCGACCAGGCTCCACCAGGGCCGCTCCGGAACCACGGCACCCGCAACGTCCTCGAGCGGGATCACGATCTCCTTGACCGGTTCGATCTCTTCCCTGGTCTCATACGTCGTGCCGTACACTTCCGTGCGCACCGCCAGGCGCCACTGAATGACCATGCGGTCGGCCTCCAGTCGCACCAGGCCGTTCGCGGTCTCAGTCCGGGATTCGTAGCCCCCCTTCGCGTCCCACAGGTCGGAACTCCGCTTCAGGGTGAAGGGAACGGCGCCGAAGCTGGGCATCAGGGGATTCGCATGATCGTGCGCGGGGCTCGCCTTCAGAGGGCTCCCTCAGGGGGCTCGCATTCGGGGAACCCGGCCCGCCATCAGCGGCCCCGCCCCTCGCGCACCTCCGGCGGCTCCACCCGCCACCACCACTGTGTGGGAAGCGGTCGCTGACGGGGCCACACCTCGGTCAGATTCGCCGCGTCGTATAGCCGGCCGTTCTTCATGACGAAATCGATATCGACGGTGTTTTCCAGGTCGTCCAGCGGATTGGAGCCGAGGACCTGCAGGTCGGCCAGCTTCCCCGCCTCCAGCGATCCGATGTCGCCGGCGAGGCCGATCGCGTCGGCGCTCATGAGCGTGGCCATGTGCAGGGCGTCGTGGTTGTCCATGCCTCCCGACGCCATCATCCACAGCTCCCAGTGCGTGCCCAGTCCCTGCACCTCCCCGTGCGAGCCCAGTCCCGCCTGCCCCCCCGCATCCATCCACTTCACGATCTGCTCAGCGTGCACGAAGTGCGGGTACTGGTCGTCCCGGAACCAGGTCGTGGTCTTCCACTTGTCGAGCTCGTCGTGCGGGGTGAAGAAGCGGAGCCGCTCGACCTCGTCCATGTTCGTGCGGGTGAGGTAGTACTGGCGACCGGAGGGGCCGCCGTACGCGACGATCAGAGTGGGGGTGTAGACCATCCCGCTGAAGGCACCCAGCTGGACGACGTCACGGTAGAACGGGCTGATCGGGAGCGAGTGCTCCAGCCCTGCGTAGCCGTCCTGCGCCAGGGTGAGGTTCATGGTGAAGTTGGAGCCGCCCTCGGTGGTCGGCGTGAGCCCCAGTTCGCGGGCGGCCATGATCACCCACTGCCGTATCTTGCGGTCGCCCGCCAGATACTGCTTGATCGTGAGCGTATTGAAGTGGTCGGAGTAGCGGCGCAGCACGTCGCGCGCGTCGTCGAGGCTGGAGATCCGGTCGGCGCCGAACACGCCCGGGCCGGTCGAGTAGAGGCGCGGCCCGATCAGGTCGCCGGTCTCCATGAGGTCGCTGTAGGTCACGATATCCTCGGCCGACGTCTGCGGGTCGCGCTGCGTGGTCACGCCGTACGCGAGCTGGGCCAGGAACTGCGAGACCTGGCTCCGGTGGACGCCCCACGCGACCCAGGTGTGCGCGTGGATATCCACCAGGCCCGGCATGATCGTCTTGCCGGACATGTCGCGCACGTCGGCACCGTCGGGTATCGCCACGCTTCCCGTAGCCCCCACCGCGGCGATGCGGTTGTCGCGCACGACGATGTCGCCCCGGGGTATCACCTCGTCGCCGCGCATGGTGATCAGCCGGGCGCCGCTCAGAACCACCGTGCCGCGCGGCTTGTCCTTCGGCACCGTGATCTCGATGTCGAAGCGCGCGGCCTCGTAGACGGGACCGCCCTCGTCCTCATCGCCTTCGCCCTCCTCCTCGATCACGTCGGCGGAGTCCGCCGCCGCTTCGTCCTCCTCCGCCTCGGCCCTGTCTTCGGCGCGAGCGGCCGCCACCGAATCGGCGACCAGGGAGTCGCCCAGCGCGACGTCGTACAGGAAGAAGCTGCGCCCGATCGAGTAGAAGGCGCCGGTACCGTCCGGCGTCCAGCCCACGAAGTTGCCCCCGATGCGCGTGAGCCGCCGCGTGGGCATCGACGAGGACGCCGCGACGGACACCGTGGCGGCCTCGCCGCCCGCAGGCGGCACCGTGATCGTGAAGACGTTGCGGTTCGCCCGCACCACCGCGCGCTTGCCGTCGGGGGAGAGGACCACCTCGTCCGGCGACCCGGGCGTTCCCGGTCCGGGGCGCGCGGGCGCGGTGACCTTGACGACCGTGCGCACGTCGGTGCCGTCATAGCGCATCGACAGCAGACCATCGGATCCCGCCCAGATGTACACGCGGTCCGGATCCGGTCCGGGGTGGGGGGCGTTGCGGCCCTGTTGCGTGGTACCCCGCCCGACCCAGGTGATCCGGGCCGGATCCCCGCCCTCGGCCGGCAGCCACACGTACTCCAGCTCGGCGGCGGGGCTGTGCTGCCCGAAATCCTCCAGCGAGCGCATCCGGTGCATCATCGAGCCGCGCACGGCCAGGACGCGCGAGCCGTCGCCGTTGTAGGCGAGCCGGTCGAAGAACGCCGACGCCGGTGTCAGGCGCTCCGGGTCGCCGTTGCCGTCGGCGGGGACCCGCCAGATGTCGCCGCCCGCCGAATCGTTCCAGGTGACGTAGGCGATGTAGCGGCCGTCCGGGGACCAGGCCGGGCCGTGCTCGACGTCGGTGGAGGAGGTCAGGCGGCGGGCGTCGCGGATCACCGGGTAGCCCTCGCTCTGCGTGCCGGAGGGATCGGGCAGCGGAGCGATCCAGAGACGATCCAGCGCGGTGAAGGCGAGGTGGCTGCCGTCGGGGGACGGACGCGCACCCCGGATCTGCGAGACCGTGAGCGTGGAATCGTTGACGGGATAGTCGAACTTGACACGCGGACCCACTTCTTGTTGGATGTGAGCCGTGAAGGGGATCTCGGTGGCGTCGCCGGAGGGCACTTCGACGCGCATGATCCTGCCGCCGTAGCTGGTGATCAACGCTTGCGAGTCGGGCGTCCAGGCGGAGCCCGGATAGACGTCCCGGTCGCGCATGCCCCCGCCCTGGGATTCGTCTCGCTGCACGTCCATGACGAGCCAGCTCTCTTCGCCGCTCGCGAGGTCACGCAGCTTGAGCGCCTCACGCGCGTCGTAGCGCGTCGCGTACGCCAGCCAGCGCCCGTCGGGGCTCGGCATGGGACGGAATGCCCCCTCGTGCTCGTGGGTGCGGACGAAGGTGCGCCCCGTCTCGCGATCGATCATCGCGATCTGGAACTGGCCGACCTCTCGCGCGGAACTGCGGGGACCACGGTTCGGGCCGAAGTGGCCGGGACCGAAGTCCGCGGCAACGTCGTCCGGGCCCGCGCCCGCATCCCCGACCGGGAAGCCACCCCCGAGGTTGCCCCGCACGTTGACCCACAGATAGCGCGGATCGGCCCCGAACGCGGCCCCCAGGTGAGTGGGCGGCGCGGGAGCACCCTCCCCCCGGTGCCCGGTAACCTGTACGCCAGAGCCCCCGTCCTCGTGGTAGAGCCAGAGTTGGGTCCCCTTGCCCGTCATGACGTACTCGCCGTCCGGCGTCCACACCGGCGACATGTAGTTCTCCCGCTCCGTGTCGGTGAGCTGGCGCGGATCCGTACCGTCGGCCCTCGCGACCCAGACGTTCTCGGAACCGTCACGGTCGCTCACGAACACGATCTCGCCGCCGTCAGGCGAGAAGCGCGGCTGCATGTCGTACCCCTGTCCACTGGTGATGCGAGTCGCGCTGCCCCCGGATACCGGCAACGTGTACAGATCCCCGAGCAGTTCGAAGAGGATCGTCTCCCCATCGGGAGACAGGTCAAGCGAGATCCAGGTGCCCTCGTTCGTCGTGAAATCGAGGGTCCGGGTCGGGATGAGGGGGAGCCCGTCGGCACGGCCCGCCGCCTGGGCGGAGCTGTCGTTCTGTTCGGCCGTCTGGGCGACTCCGGTCCCGGGGACCGCCGTGATCGCCGCCGCAACAAGCAGCACCGCGCCCCAGCGCGGAAGGGTGGCCGCTCGAATACCGCGGGGGGGTTGTCCGCCGGCTGCCAAATGCGCCCGCTCCACTCCGCGAGGGTACCATCGTCGCTGGCACTTCATCGTCGCTGAACTCCTCTCCTGAACCACATGCAGTCCGATCCGGGAACCCCCCGGGCGGACTCGCGGGGAATCAACGCCGCGTCCAGATCACGATCACGCCACAGGACGATCCCGTCCCCCCGTATTGCGCAGGCACCCCGGACGAGCTCTGAAACACCTCCACGCCGACCACCGCCGCCGGATCGATCAGATGGTCGAGCATGGCGGGTTGATCACCACCCCGGTTCACCACCACCCCATCCAGAAGTACGCGCGGGAAGCAGCGTTGATAGGATCCGGACGTAAAGGTCGACTGCCGGCCGGCGCGAAGCACGACGTACCTTTCGAGAGCGTTCCCGGGATCCGCGAACAATTCGACACCGGCCAGCCGGGAGAACAGGTCGGTCATCTGGGCCGGTCCCCGCTGTTCAATCTCCTGGCGGTCGATGAAATCTCCGAACCCTTCCTCCTGACGCCTGTAGAACCCTACCGCCTGCAGCGCGATTTCCCGTCTCTCCACGGTGACCTCGATCGGATCGAGCTGGACCGGGTCCGCCGAGAGCGAGACCCGCACGTTGGTCACCCGGTCGGGGATGACCTGGATCGAGTCCGTCCGGGTGACGTAGCCCAGCTGCGTGAACTCGACAACATGCAGCCCCGGGGACAGCTCGTTCAGGGCAAACCCGCCGCGCGGATCGGTAATCATCCCCCGCCCGGCGGTGGCGGACCTGACGGTGGCGCCCCCGACCGGCCTCCCGTCCGCACCGTCGCTCACCACCCCGATGATGCCCGTCAGGAGTTCGTCGTCCGATGTGTTCACCGGCTCCATCGCCGTGACGAATTCCCCCCCGCGCATCACGGCGAAGTCGCCGACAGAAGGCTGATACCCCGGATGGGACAGGGCCAGCTGGTAGCTGCCGACGCGGATCCGCGACAGCGTGAACCGGCCGTACATGTCGGTCTGCATCCGAAACCCCGCGCCGCTCAGCACGACGGTGACCCCTTGTATCGGCGCCCCCGTGACCGCATCGACGACGACGCCCGAAATCGTGACCTCCTGCCAGATCAACTCCTGTGCGGCCGCTTTCCCGGCCGCGGGCAGGAGCGTCAACGCAAGCAGCAACGCCCGGCCCAGGGTCGCGAAGGCGAGCGGGGCGCGAGGGGCGCCGGGGACGAGAATGGCCGCAAGACCGGGCCAACGGGGAGTGCGCGGGTCGCGCGCCATGGTGCCATCCCTCCGGGTAGGGGTTGAGGCTGACAGGTTGACGTTGGGACGCGGGGAGCGGGATGGCAACCCCGCCGAGCCTATGTCGGTGGGCCGCGACGTGCTTTGCAGAAACCGTGCCGGGCCTATGTTGGTGGGCCGCGACGTGCTTTGCAGAAACCGTGCCGGGCCTGCTACCTCCGCAGCGTGAGCGACACCCTTCCGACCGGCTCCTCCGGCGACAGCGCCACCTCTCTCGTCGCGCGCTCCTCGCCGGACCCGGCCGTGACGGCAATCGTCTGACGATCGACCGGGACACCGCAGATGCGGAACTCGCCCAGCCGATTGGTCATGGCCTCCTCCCTGCGGGTCTCGGCGCTCAGTCTTACGGCGATGTCGCGCACCACAACCCACTCGGCCACCACCTCGATGCCCGCCAGCGTGCGGCCCCCCCCATCGGAGACATCGCCCAGCAGCACTCCCCTCTCCGGGTTCCACTCCTCCACCTGGCACGCCGCGGCCAGCACCTGGTGTCGGGAAGGCGCCTCGATGCGCACCGTCACAGTGTCGCCGGTCACAACCCTGGCCTCGGCCACGACGTACTCGCGATCCAACCCCAGCAGGGAAGGACGAACGTGCGCAAGTCGATGACTTCCCTCCGGGAGCCCGGCAATGGCGAAACCCCCGCCCGCGTCCACCACCGCTTCGACGCCGGCGCCCACGACGGCGACCCGGTCCCCGGCGGCGCCTCCTACGACCTCCCCGACCACCGTCCCTCCCAGCTCGGCATAGACCACCTGTCCGGTACTCCGTCGCAACGCCCGCACGACCCGCCCCCCTTCCTCCGCGATTCCGGCCAGCCTCGCGCGCCGGTCACCGAAGAGTCCGTCACGCTCTTCGATCATCAGCGGCATCCGGATATGCCACTTCGAGACGACCCATCCGCCGTCAGGCACGCCGAGGAAGTCCACGCGGCCACCGATCTGATCGCTTCGATGTTCTGCCGCAATCCCGGGCAGGCCGCGGTAGCCGAAGTCGAGCCATTCGAGTTCGCCGGTCTCGCGCGACAGCCAAAGGACGCCCTCGATGCCGGTGCGCTCCGGTTGGGGGCGAATGGGCCGAAACTCCAGACCGACCAGGCCGGGACGCGACTCGTCGCGAGCGCGCAGCTGCAGGCAATGGGTGGCAAGGAACAGATCGGAAAGCAGCGTGTGCGCGTCCGGTGCAAAATAGCGGTACCCTCCCTCGTCGCCGACAACCCAGCCGTCGGAGACAAGGACTTCCACCGGATGGCTCCTGATCGGCCGCTCGTCCATTGATCGCACACGCGTGCGCGCTTCACTGCGGATCTTCAGGGTACCCGGGACAAGCTCCCGGACATGTCTCTCGAGATCGTAGACGTACCGGCCGGAATCCGAGGCGTCGACGGCCAGCAACGCCATGCGGGCCCCCTCCCAGACGCGTTGCGTTGCCTCGCCGACGGCGGCCTGCAGCTCGCACCGCCTTTCTCCCGAAGCCTCGATTCCCGTCAGGGCGATTGGACGCTGCCGGAGCGTGATCCGCACCGTGACGGTGTCGGCCGGTCCCGGATCGAGACCGCCCACCGTTGTGGTGGCCATCCCGAGACGCTCCGCCCGCAAGCTGTAGGTGCCCGGCGGCCCGGTAACGAGGAATCGGAACGATCCGTCCGCATCCACCATGAATCGCTGAAGATCGCGGCCGTCGTTGTCGACCAGCGAGACGAGCGTCCCGGCGACCGGAACTCGCGACGACGAGTCGACGACGACCCCGTCGATGACTTGCGCACCGCCTGGCTGGACGAAGAGGGCGCTCGTGGCAACCAGGATCGATGTCGCTGCCCGTACCCGAATCATTGCGGTCACCCCGTCCATGGAGTCGGCACGACTCGCACTACCTGGTCTCGATTCGCATCAGGAGGGTTCTGTACGGAGCCTCGCGAGCGATGGTGATCTCCTGAACTCTCCCGGGGAAGAGATCGGCCAGCGCGAGCGCATCTTCGAATGCGCCGCGGTCGAACTTCTCGCTGCTGTTCAGCACCACCACCTCCAGCGGAATATCCACCGGCAGCCAACATATTCGATAGTGTCCCGAAGCGCTGGTCTCTCCCCGAATCCTGGCGCGGTCTTCCTTGAGGTCGTTCGCCCGGAGAGCGGCTGTCATTGTCAGAACGGTCGCATCCGCGACGGGGTTTCCCTCCGCATCGGTCACGGCTACCGTGAGGACGCCCGGATACGAGACACGCCGGCCTCCCGCGAGGGTTGGCTCGGGTTGCCCGACACCGCCGCAGGCGTCGTCAAGCACCTCCTTGAGCGAAGGCGCCTCGAAGTCTACCCGGACTGGATTCGTCAGTCCCGGCCCCATTTCGACCTCGACCGGCTCGGGCTGATACCACAGCTGCTCCATGTAGGGATGCGTGAAATGGACCGTGTACGTCCAGGGGCCCAGGTGGGTCAGTTCAAATCGGCCGTTGGCGTCTGTGACCACCTGCGTCCCCTCACCGTCGATGAACACGCGAGCGCCGGGCAGCCCAGCCTGCAAAGTGTCGAAGACCGTGCCCGCGATGCGGCCTCCACTGTCACCCTCAAAAACAATGTCCTGCATATCACGAACCCGCAGCACCTCGCCATGTTCCATGATGATGGCCGCGAGGGAAGGTGTGGGACGACCAGTGAGAGGCGCGAGGGTTTCACCGGGGCGAAACATGCGCAGGTGCCACGAGGGCACAATCCACGTGCCATTGGGCAGCGTCCTGAATTCCACCCTGCCTCCGGGAGAGGCTTTCATGAGCCGTGGGTGAACGTTGAGGTTGACGTATTGGAAGTCCAGCCGCTCCAACCGCGCCGAGACCGGGTCCAGCCACATCGTGCCGGTGATTTCCGCTACTTCGCGATTGGGCACCGGCTCAAACTCCAGGCCGACCAGCTCTCCTTGCCGGCGCTCACCCGGCCTGATTCGAAAACAGTGTGTGTCCAGGAAAGCGTCGGAGAGAAGCACGTCGGCGTCCGGCCCCCAGAACGCGGACCCCTCGGCCGAGAACCGCACAAATCCCTCGGCCAGCAGCGAGTCGGCGGGACGGGAAGCGTAGGGTGTCGGGGCCGACAACTGGAGGTAGTCGCGGTCTTCCCCCTCCACCCTGCGGCCCCTGTCATCCAACCGGCGCTTGATCCGGAGCATCTCGTAACGGTACAGTCCCCGCTCCTGGGTCCATGCGGCAGCCGCGAGGGCTTTCCGCGCCTCTTCCCACACGCGGGCGACGGCCAAACCCTCACCCGGGCGCACGCGGCACCGGCGATCCGACTCCGCTTCGATTCCCTCCAGGGAGACCGGCTCGATCCGTGCCACCAGCTCGATCGTCAACGTGTCCGTGGTGGCCACGCCGAAGAAGTCCGAGAAGGTCGTGGCGTAGCCTATCCGGTCGGCCCTGAGACGGTACTCACCGGAATTGGGTGCCTGCAGTTGGAAAAGGCCGCTGCCGCGCGTGAGTACCTGCTCGATCCCCCGACCACTTCGGTCGACCAGGCTCACCATCGCGCCGCCGATCCCGCTTCCTCCGGCAGCGTCGACAAGCCTTCCACGGACCACCTGGCCAGTGGCGCAGTGGGGGACGGCGGCAAGGAGCCACAGAAGGGCCAGGAGACCGGGCGGACGAGGAAAGCGCGGGTGGTGCACCATGATTCCATCCCAACGGTAAGGGTTGCGCCTGCAAGGTACTATTGATCTCTTCGTCAGGTGAAGCGACCTGCCCCCACCCGGGAATGCTGACGAGCGCGACGTGAATACACGTGCCATTCTCATCGGGCTGGCACTCGGGCTCGGGCTCGGGGTCGCCGCCTCGGCGACCGGATCTCCGGGGCTGCTGTGGGCGGCCGAGGCTGTCGAACCACTCGGCCAGGTGTTCCTGCGCGCGATCCAGATGGTCGTCATCCCGCTGGTGGCGGCCGTCGTCTTCGTAGGCGTGGCGCGGATCGGGAACCTGCGCAAGCTCGGTCGGCTGGGGGGCCTGGCGGTGGCCTTCTTCTGGGTTACGACGCTGCCGGCGATCCTGATCGGGATGGGGGTGATGCGCTTGGCCCTCACCTTCACAGCTCCGGTGCCGCCGCCCACGCCCGTGGCGGATCTGGACACCGCGGCACCGGGCGTGGTCGATTTTCTCGTCAACCTCGTCCCGCGGAATCCGATCCAGGTCGCCGCGGACGGATCCCTTCTCCCCCTCCTGATCTTCGTCGTGCTCCTTGCCGCGGCAACGACGACGCTGCCGACGGAGAAACAGCAGGCGCTCACGTCCCTCGCCGAGACGCTCGGGGACGCCCTCATCAAGCTGATGACCTGGATCCTGTGGACGGCGCCCGTGGGCGTCTTCGGTCTCGCGGCACCGGTGATCGCGCGCACGGGGCTTGCGATGCTGCAGAACCTTGCCGTCTTCATCGTCGCCGTCGTCGTGGGCCTCTTCATCCTGAAGGCTCTCGTGCTCCTGCCCCTGGTCCGGATCCTGGGCGGGATGGGGCCGGGGCGGTTCATCCGGGGGACGGTGGGCTCGTACACGGTAGGCTTCACCACGACGACTTCGGTGGCGACGCTGCCGATGATGCTGCAGGAGGCGGAGAAGCTGGGCCTGTCGAAGAGCAGGTTCACGCTGGTCCTGCCGCTGGCGGCGTCGATCAACCGTCCGGGCAGTGCGCTTTTTCAGAGCGCGTCGCTGGTCTTTCTCGCCGCCATGTACGGAGTCCCGCTTGACGCGGGGCTGATCGCGGCGGCGGTGCTGGCGATCTTCCTTGCCTCGATGACGGTCGCGCCGGTGCCCAGCGCCAGCATCGTGTCGATGGTCCCGGTGCTCGACGTCGTGGGGGTGCCGGTCGCAGGGCTCGGCATTCTGCTGGGGATCGACCGCGTGCCGGACGTGTTCCGGTCCGCGACCAACGTGATCGGCCACATGGCGGCTGCGACGACGGTTGACGCCATGACTCGGCGAGGTGGCGGGCGAGCGGACGGTTGACTGGTGTCCTGTGCGGGAACGCCCGCTCATCATCTGGAACTCGCCAACCGTTTCCGCTATGGTTCGGTCATGCGGCTCACGCCCCCTCCTTGAATCGGGGGGACGACCGGGCCGTGACGGCGATTTGTGGCGTATTGCGGCCAGGAAACAGCTAAAAAGCCACGCCCGCCCGGAGGTTTCGGCCGGGCGCATTGGCGGGGAGCACGGGACACCGGTGAGTTCGACGCGGTTCGATCTGGAACGTCCGGCCATGGGGCGCTCGCCTCCGGATGGCCCGCAGCCGGACCGCCCGCCGACCGCCGTCCCCCAGCCTCCCCGTCCCCCGCTCGAGCGCCTCCTCGAGGAGCGTATCCTGGTCCTCGACGGCGCGATGGGCACCATGATCCAGAGCTACCCGCTCACCGAGGCCGACTTCCGCGGCGACGACTTCCCCGCCCACCCCGTCCCCCTCCTCGGCAACAACGACCTGCTGAGCCTCACGCGCCCCGACGTGATCGGCGAGATCCACCGCGCCTACCTCGATGCCGGCGCGGACGTCATCGAGACGAACACGTTCAGCTCCACGCGGCTCCCGATGTCGGACTACGGCGTCGAGGACGCCGTCGGCGAGATCAACCTCGCGGCCGCGCGAATCGCGCGCCGGGCCGCCGACGAATGCACGGCACGCACCGACCGGCCCCGCTACGTTGCCGGTATCCTGGGGCCGATGAACCGCACCGCGTCGATCTCGTCCGACGTGAACGATCCGGGAGCGCGACAGGTCACCTTCGAGGAGCTTCGCGCCGCGTACGCCGAACAGGCCCGTGCCCTGATCGAAGGCGGGGTCGACCTCCTCATGGTCGAAACCATCTTCGACACCCTGAACGCCAAGGCGGCCCTCTTCGCGATCGCCGAGGAGTTCGACGCGGCGGGGGCGCGCCTCCCGGTCATGATCTCCGGCACGATCACCGACCAGAGCGGCCGCACCCTGACCGGGCAGACGCCCGAAGCCTTCTACAACTCGCTCCGCCACGCGGCCCCCCTGTCCTTCGGGCTCAACTGCGCCCTGGGGCCGGACGCGCTACGGCCCTATCTGCACGAGCTGTCCAGCGTCTGCGAGTCCTGGGTGAGCTGCCACCCGAACGCGGGCCTTCCCAACGCCTTCGGCGGCTACGACCTGACCCCGGAAGCCATGGCGATCAGCATGGGCGACTTTGCGCGCTCCGGCTTCCTCAACCTCGCGGGCGGGTGCTGCGGCACCACCCCGGAACACATCGGGGCTATCGCGGAAGCGGTGGCGGGCGTCGCGCCGCGACAGCGACCCACTCCCCCCGTGCGAACCCGCCTGGCGGGACTGGAGCCCGTGACGATCGGCCCCGAGTCCCTCTTCGTGAACGTGGGCGAACGCACGAACGTGACCGGATCCCGCCGCTTCGCGCGGCTGATTCTGGACGGCGACTACGAGGCCGCGCTGGAGGTGGCCCGCCAGCAGGTGCGAGGCGGCGCCCAGATCATCGACGTCAACATGGACGAAGGGCTGCTCGACGCGGAGGCGGCCATGGTCAGGTTCCTCAACCTGATGGCCGCCGAACCCGAAATCTCCCGGGTGCCCTTCATGATCGACTCCTCGAAGTGGGAGGTGATCGAAGCCGGGCTCAGGTGCGTGCAGGGCAAGGCGGTGGTCAATTCGATCAGCCTGAAGGACGGGGAGGACGCGTTCCGCGAGAAGGCGCGGCTGGCGCGCCGTTACGGAGCGGCCGTAGTCGTGATGGCCTTCGACGAGAACGGCCAGGCGGCCACCGCGGACCACAAGGTGGAGATCTGCACGCGCGCCTACGACATCCTGACCCGGGAAGAGGGTGTCCCGCCCGAGGACATCGTCTTCGACCCCAACATCTTCGCCGTCGCGACCGGGATCGAGGAACACAACGAATACGCGCTCGCCTACATCGATGCCACGCGCCGGGTCAAGGAGACACTCCCCCGCGCCCTGGTGAGCGGGGGAGTCAGCAACGTGTCGTTCTCGTTCCGGGGCAGCGACGGGGTGCGCGAGGCGATGCACTCCACGTTTCTGTACCACGCGGGGCGTGCGGGCATGGACATGGGGATCGTGAACGCGGGCGCGATCGCCGTCTACGACGAGATCCCCGACGAACTGCTGCAGGTGGTGGAGGATGTGCTCTTCAACCGGGACGACGGGGCCACCGAGCGGCTGACCGAGCTGGCCGGGAGATACCGGGGCAGCACCGCGGAAGATACCGAGGACCTGACCTGGCGCGAGGCGTCGGTGGAAGCCCGTCTCGGGCATGCCCTGGTCCATGGCATCACCGACTACATCGAGGAGGACACGGAGGAGGCACGCGCGGCGGCCGAGCGGGCGCTCCACGTCATCGAGGGGCCCCTGATGGCGGGGATGAACACGGTGGGCGACCTCTTCGGCTCCGGGAAGATGTTCCTGCCGCAGGTCGTGAAGAGTGCCCGTGTGATGAAGCGGGCAGTCGCCCGTCTGGTGCCCTACCTGGAGGCCGAGAAGCCCGAAGGCGACGAGGACCGTTCGGCCGGAAGAATCGTCCTCGCCACCGTAAAGGGCGATGTCCACGACATCGGCAAGAACATCGTGGGTGTGGTGCTCCAGTGTAACAACTACGAAGTGTTCGATATGGGCGTAATGGTGCCGGCCGAACAAATTCTGGGGCGAGCGCGGGAGGTGGACGCCCACATCATCGGCCTTTCCGGGCTGATCACGCCGAGCCTCGACCAGATGGTCCACGTCGCCTCGGAGATGGAGCGCACCGGGATGGATATTCCTCTCCTGATCGGCGGGGCCACCACGTCGCGGATCCACACGGCGGTCAAGATCGAGGAGCGGTATTCGGGCGCCACCATCCACGTCCTGGACGCCTCCCGCTGCGCCGCCGTGGCGGCCAGGCTGCTGGACCCGGGAAGCCGGGTGGCGTACGCGGCGAGCGTGCGAGAGGAATACGCGGGAATCCGCAGGCATCGAGGCGGCGCCCGCCGGCGAGCCCCGTTGCTTGAGCTGGAGGCGGCCCGCGCAAACAGGCTGCAGCTGGATTGGGCCAGGCATACGCCGGTGCGGCCCACCTTCAACGGCAGACGGGTCTTCCCTGCCACCCTGTCCGGCGGGGGCAGAGCCGGCCCGGGTGTGCGGGCGCCTGCATCCGGCCGGGGGCCGGCGAGTGCGGGCGTGGCAGGGGTCGCGCCAAGTCCGATCGCACGCGGCCACGGCCCTTCGGCGTCCCCGGCCACCCCGGTCCCCCTCTCCTACGACCTGGCCGAGCTGGCCGACCGAATCGACTGGACGCCCTTTTTCCGCGCCTGGGAGCTGAAGGGTACCTTCCCCGACATCCTCTCCGACGAGCGAGCGGGATCCGAGGCGAAGAGCCTCTACGACGACGCGCTCACGCTTCTGCGGCGAATCCGGCGGGAGGGGCTCGTCGCGGCGCGTGGGGTGGTGGGCCTCTACCCGGCCAATGCCGATGGCGATGACATCGTTCTGTACAGCGACGAGTCCCGCGACGCGCGCGTCGCGGTCTTCCCGTGCCTGCGCCAGCAGTTCGCCAAGGGCGGCGGCCGGCCCAACCTGTGTCTGGCCGATTTCGTGGCACCGGCATGTTCGGGCGTCCCCGACTACGCCGGCGCGTTCGTGGTCACCGCCGGAGAGGGCGTGGCCGAGCTCTGTGCCGACTTCGAGGCCCGGGGGGACGACTACCACAGCATCCTCCTGAAAGCCCTCACGGACCGGCTCGCCGAAGCCTTCGCGGAGCGGATGCACGAACGCGTGCGCAAGGAGTTCTGGGGGTACGCTCCCCGCGAGGCTCTGACGAACAGGCAGTTGATCGGCGAGGAGTACGGGGGAATTCGGCCGGCTCCGGGGTATCCCGCGTGTCCCGATCATTCCCGAAAATGGACTTTGTTCGAGCTGCTGGGCGCTGAATCGATCGGCGTGTCGCTGACCGAAAGCTGCGCCATGTTCCCGGCAGCCTCCGTCTCCGGCCTCTACATCGGGCACCCGGACGCCTTCTACTTCGGCGTCGGGCGAATCGGGCGGGACCAGCTCGCGGACTACGCGGGACGCAGCGGAATGACGATGGCCGAGGCGGCGCGCTGGCTGGGCCCGAACCTGGCGGAGGATCAGGCCGGGAGCCGAGACGCCGGAGCGGGCCCTGAGGAGGACGGCCGTGGCTGACCTGCGCGGGATGCTGACCGGCGGCCGCGTTCACGTGATGGACGGCGCGATGGGCACGATGCTGTACGCCCGGGGGGTGTTCTTCAACGTCTGCTACGATGAACTCAACGCGACTCATCCCACGCTGGTTCAGGAGGTGCACGAGCAGTACGTCCGGGCGGGCGCGGAGATTATCGAGACCAACACCTTCGGGGCCAACCCGGTGAAGCTCCAGTCCCACGGCCTGGAGGGGCGCACCGAGGAACTCAACCGGCTGGCGGCCGAGATCGCGGTCCGGGCGGCGTCCGGGCGGGCCGGGGTGGCGGGTGCCATCGGTCCTCTGGGGATCCGCGTCGAACCCCTCGGCCCGACGTCGCGCCAGGAGGCGCGCGACTTCTACGGCCGCCAGGTCGACGGGCTGCTCGACGGCGGGGTCGACGGCTTCGTGCTCGAGACGTTTTCGGACCTCGCCGAACTGGAGCAGGCGTTTCGCGCGGTGCGGAGCCGGTGCGACCTCCCGGTGATCGTGCAGGTGACGATCGGCGAGGACGGCGTCACCGAATACGGGGCGACCGTGGAACAGGCGGCCCGCGCCGCGGACGAGTGGGGCGCCGATGCCGTCGGCCTCAACTGCTCGGTGGGGCCGGCGGTCATCCTGGACGGTCTGGAGCGGATGGCCGACATCACCCGGCTGCCGCTCGCGGCCCTGCCCAACGCCGGACTGCCCCGTGCCATCGGGGACCGCAAGATCTACGTCACGGGCCCGGACTACATGGCGGAGTACGCACGGCGCGCGATCGACGCCGGTGCCCGGATCGTGGGTGGCTGCTGCGGCACAACCCCGGAGCACATCCGCCGCATCAGGGAGGTGGTGGCCTCGATCCAGCCCCGAACCGCGTCCGTCCGCGTGATTCGCGAGGTCGGGGGGGCGTCCGCGCGCAAGCCCGCACGAGCCATCGAGTCGCGCTCCGGCCTGGGCCGCCGTCTGGCCGCCGGCGATTTCGTCACCTCGGTCAGGATTCTGCCGCCCAGGGGGTGGGAGACCGCGCAGCTTGTAGAGGACTGTCGCGCCCTCGCCGAGGCGGGCGCCGGCGTGATCGGTGTCCACGAAGACCGCGGCGCCGCCCGGCTGAGCGCGCTCGCCACGGCCGCGATGATCGCGAAATCGTGCCCGGTGGAGCCCCTGGTCCACTATACCTGCCGGGACCGGACGCTCTTCGGCATGATCAGCGACATGCTGGGGGCGGCGGCGATGGGGCTCCACAACGTCCTGGTCCTGACCGGCGACCCGCCCGGCGCCGGACCCTACGCCGACTATCGGTCGGTCATCGATGTCGACTCGATCGGCCTCACGAACGTGCTCGCCGGGCTGAACGAGGGGGTGGATCCCTCGGGCAACGATATCGGTGATCCTACCGGTTTCATTGTGGGTGTTGGCCTCAACCAGGGAGCCCTCGACCCCGACAGAGAGCTTGGCCGCCTCCACTGGAAGGTGGACGCGGGCGCCCATTTCGCCGTGACGCGACCGGTCTTCGACGCCGACCACCTGCAGGAGTTCATGGCCAGGGCGGAGCTGGGGGGGCGTGGCGCGCCGCAGTCGCCCCGTCGCGAGGCCCGTCGCGAGGCCGGCAGCGATCCGGACATCCCCGTAGTGGCGGCGATTCGGCCCCTGACGGGGCTGCGCCAGGCCGAATTCCTGAAGAACGAGGTTCCGGGCGTGCACATGCCTGAACGCGTGGTGGACCGGATGCGGCGGGCGGCGGCCCGGGGCACCGATCACGCCGCCGCGGAGGGGGTCGCGATCGCGCGGGAGACGGCCGCGGCGTTGACCGGGGAGGTCGCCGGGTTCGACATCGTGGCGTTCGGGGAGCGGGGTGGTGCGGCGGCTCTGGGGCTGGTGGCGGAGCTGGCGGCTCAGTCCCGCTCCGTTGGCCCACGGACGTCCTCAACGTGACGCTTCGAGCCGGCGCTTCGCCCCGCGCGGGCTCCTGGAGAGGTGCAGGGCGACGACCGAGGACCGCCTGACCTGCCGTCACCTGCGCAGGCGCACCGCCTCCGCCAGGCCCCGCGTCGTGACCACTTCAAGGTCGGGATCGCCGCCCAACGCCGCCGGGATGGCACCTTCCCAATCCCGCAGAATCGCCCGGATCCGGCCCGTCGAGCGTTCCGTCACGACCGATATCCGGCGCTGGTCGTCCCCGTCCAAAGTCACGATGCCTTCCGGTCCCGTAAGCGTAATCCGTTGCAGCGCATCCGCCCAATCGGCCTCGATGGGAATCGTGAAGAAGAAGTGCCTGCCGCCGTTCCCGTCCTCGCCTGGTGTGAAATCCAGGGAGAACAGAGCGCGGCCATCGGAGCCGCTTCCCCGGATGTGATAGGATCCCGGCTCGTCGGGAAGTCGCGGGGCGGCGCGCATCGAAAACACCGGATCGAGTCGCATCTCGCCACTCACCACACCGCCCCACACGACCAGCATGTCAGAAGGCGGGCCGGCCGCCGCCACCCGCGCTCTCGCGACGTCCCTCGCCATATCGGCCCGATGGTCGATCACCCTTCCGAAGTAGAAGTCGCTGAGCCATGGCTGTGTCCGGCAGTAGGTCATGATGTCTTTGCTGCGCTCGGGAGAAATCCCCGATCCATCGCGGAAGTCGTATCCCCACACGCCGATGCCTCCGTCCCGGTAGGGGAAGGCCGGGTCGACGTTCTCCGGACCGCCGCAGGGCGCGTGTCTGAGTGAGAGATTGTGCCCGACTTCGTGCGCCAATGTGAACGGGCTCGTCTGGCCCATGCCTACCCACCCGGGCCGCCTCCCCCATCCGCGCACGGACCCGTTGACGCTGGCAGCGACTCCATAGTAGTGGCCGGTGCCGTTTTCCGATGTCCGCAGCGCTTCGAGTTCGTTCAGCAGCCCGTGTTGGCCGTCTTCGGTGGTGAGATCCTGGGAGGTGAAATAGGCTTCGTGCGCACTGGCGCTGAACTCGGCAAACGGAAAGGCGTGCTTCAATAGACCCAATTGGGGACTGTCAGCCGAAATCCCGCGCACCCATTCCAGAACCGAGGTGTCGGGCTCTTGCGCCTCCATGACCGGAACCAGGGTCAGCTCCATCGGTGGCACGTTCACGATGTTCAGCGAATCGGCGCCCTCGTCCGGAAAACGCGTTTGGCTCTCGGCGGTCAGGGGCACTTTGCTCTCGGGATCGACTTCAACGACCATCTCGACACCCGGCACGATGACTTCCGCGGGAATCACCGCGTTGTACGACAGCTTCAGATCACCCTCGTCTGCCTCGGCCGGGATCTGGTTGTCATCGCGCGTCATCACTACCCGGTGAGCCTCGTCGCCTCCCGGCCCAGTGAAGACCGCGACGACTTCGGGCTCGAAGAATCCTCTCGGCTCCTCCCCGGTGACGAATGCCCTCAACAGCGCGTCCCGGTTCGCCACCAGACGCACTCGCCGTGACGGAGTCTGGACCGACTGGGTGAGGTAGACGATCGGCAGCGACACGGTGACCTGGTCCGGGTTGTCGCAGATTGCACCTGCGGTTTCCGCGATCCCGGCTAACCATGCCTGAAAGTTTGCAGAAGGCGAAGCGCACAAACCGGTCCCATCGTAGTCCAGCACGCGGAGCCGTTCCAACCGCCGCAAGGCGAACGGCAGCGCACCCTCGAGCCCCGTGTTCCCGCCCACGCGCAACTCGGTCAACTCCGACAAACCGGTAGCAGCCGCTGGAAACGCACCGGACAGATCGTTTCCGGACAGATTGACCACACGCAACTCGGCAAGGTTGGCGATCTCCGATGGCAGCGGGCCCGCGAGGCCGTTGTCCGCCAACGACAGCTCCACGACCCGCCCACTCTCGGTGGTGACCCCGTACCAGTCGCCGACGGCCGCGTCCGTCACCCAGGCGCCCCGGTTTGCCCACGAGGTGCCATCGGTCATTTCATGGAACTCGGCCAGGGCCAGGCTTTCGACCTGACCGATATCGCACTGCGTCGTCGCTCTGTTTCGGACCCCCTGCAGCCACTCCTGGAATTCCTCGTCGACCTGTTCGCACAGGCCGGTGTCCACGAACGTCAACGTCTCCAGGTACTCGATATCCAGCAGGCTCCGGGGGAGCAGTCCGGCCAGCTCCTGGTTTCCATCCAGTCTAAGGACTTCCAGAGTGCTGATGTGACCGATCTCGACCGGAAGTCGACCGTTGAAGGCGTTGTCGTAGAGCCAAACACCTGTCAGCGGGAATCCGCCCAGAAAAGACGGAATCCCCCCGCTCAGCCCGTTCTCGTACGCGCTGAATTGCCCCAGCGCCGTCAGGTTGGCGAACTCTTCCGGAATGGGGCCTGTAAGATCGTTCTGGTGGATCCACAGGGTCTCGAGCGTCGACAGCTGGCCCAGCTCCGGTGGAATCCCGCCGGTCAGCTGGTTGTCGTAGAGGTACAGACCCTCCACCGAGGAGAGATTGCCGAGTTCGACGGGTATCGTGCCGGTCAGGTTGTTCCGGGAAACCGACAGCACCTCGACAGCACCCAGGTTGCCGAGCTCCGGCGGTATCGTGCCCGTCAGTTCGTTGAGGCTGACGTTCATGTACGTCACGTTGGCCAGGTTCCCCAACCCGGCCGGTATCGGACCTGACAGCTCGTTCCATCCCATGGAAAACCTCCGCACCAAACCCAGGTCGCCGAGCGACGGCGGGATCGTCCCGGTCAGATCGTTGGAGAAAAGGTCCAAGGTGTCCAGGCTCGTGAGCATACCCAACTCGGACGGAATCGACCCCTGCAGGGCATTCCACGAGAGATCGAGGATGGTCAGCTCGCCCAGATTGCCCAACTGCGGTGGTATCGGGCCCGTGAGTTCGTTGTTGTCCAGGACCAGCCGTCTCAGGTGCGCGAGATTTCCGAGCTGGGCGGGCAGCGTTCCGGTGAGGTTGTTTTCCGGCAACGACAACTCCGTGACGAACCCGTCCGAGTTGGTCTCGACGCCGTGCCAGGTCCCAATGCTCGAGACGCCGTTCCAGTTCCCGCTTTCTTCCCAGCCCGGTCCGCCGGTCGCGTCGTATAGCGCTACAAGCACGCCCCTGTCGGGGTTGTCCGCATCGACCGGAGTGGGCGGTGGTGGTGTGGTCGGGGTGTCTTCAGAACACCCGGCCAGAAGAACTGCGCACAGGGCCATGCCCCAGGAGCGTGGTACTCGGCGTGGCATTCTGCCCCCCTTTGGCGATCTGACGGATAAGACTCCCGGCGAGCCAGTCATAAGACACCTCCGCGTCGAGCGCGTTCCGCAGCGCGTGGGGCACACCCCCACCCGCCCGACACCCGCCCCAGACTCCCGGCAACGTTCCGGGTGGGCAAATTGCTCACATACACCTTGTCGGCGCCGATTTCCCTCAGCCTGCGGATCGTGCGCGCGCATATGTCCTCCGCCCCGGCCCCGGCTCCGAATTCCGCGGTAATCTCCCGGGCGGGGACCGGGAAGTACCGGCCCAGGTAGGCGAGCGTCCGCGGATTCGCGCTCCGGTACTGGAATACCCCGTACACGACGGGGAGCATCACGCCCAGCCGCACCAACTCGGCCTGGAAGCGCTCCACACGGTCCAGCGAGTGACGCGACACGATCTGGGTAAGCACGAAATCCGCGCTGAACCCTTCGTCGGCGATGAACCGCGCCTGCTCCACAGAGTCGCGGTGCGGGTTTGCCCATCCCCCCAGCGCCAATCCCGGCATGTCATCGCGCAGCATCCGCCGCAGGTCCTTTCCGTGCGGCACGCACCGCTCGGGCCCCACCGCCCGGTCACCGCCCACCACCGCCACCGCCGCCACCCCCAGCGCTGAAGCCCGGCGCGCGAACATCCGGCAGTACTCCACGGTGTGCTTGCACGTCAGGAAGGGGATCACCGCACCAAGGTCGGCACTGCCGCCCAGGTTCGCGGCGAGGTGGGCCAGGCTCTCTTCCTCTTCGTCCCCCGCGGCATCGTCGGTGAGGAGGACGAAGGTCCCGCTCCGGGCCAGACGCTGGACTGCGTGGTGCATGTCGATCCACACGCTCATGCCTCGGGCGGCGTCCAGCCCCAGGCGGGGTGGCCTCAACTCGACCGCGACAAGCGGACCGGGCTCCCGCAGGCGCTCTGCGATGCCCCCGGGGGCAGCTGCCGGAGTCATCCGCCCCCGACCATGTCCGCCAGCTCGTCCAGCCCGGTCGGCAACCCGCACGTCAGCACCTCGGCGCCGCCCTCCGTGATCAGCACGTCGTCTTCGATGCGGATGCCGGTCCCTACCAGCGCGGAGGCTCCGGAACCGCCGCCGGGCGGAAAATAGAGTCCGGGCTCCACGGTAAAGACCATCCCGGGCTCCAGCACGACCGAGCCGTCCGCGTCCCGGTAGTCGCCCACGTCGTGGGTGTCCAGACCCAGCCAGTGAGAGGTGCTGTGGGGGAAGAAGGGGCGGTACGCCTTCTCTTCCACCACCTCGTCGACGGGCCCGCGCACCGCGCCCAGCTCGACCAGCCCCCCGGCGATCGCACGAACCGCCGCCTCATGCACCTCGGCGAGCGGCCGGCCCGGCACGCACGCCGCCAACGCTGCCTGGTGCGCGCGCCGGACCACCTCATGGGCTTCGCGGCGGCGACCCGGCAGCGGCCCCGGAGCGGGCACGGTCCGCGTGATGTCGGCGGCGTAGAAGTCGAACTCGGCTCCGGCGTCCACGAGCACCAGGTCTCCGGCGCGGATGCGCGAGTCGTTGGCCGCGTAGTGCAGCGTGCAGGCGTTCGCCCCCGCGGCGACGATCGTGGCAAACGCGGGGCCGTTCGCGCCACGGCGGCGGAAACCGCCATCCAGGGCCGCCTCGACCTCCCATTCGCGGGCACCCGCGCGAACGCGCGTCAGGGCGTGCCGAAAGGCCGCGACCGAGATGCGGGCGGCCTTACGCATTCGCGCGATCTCCGCCGGGTCCTTGCGGAGGCGCAGGTCGTCCAGCACCGCCCCCGGATCCCCCACCAGGTAAGGGCCCGTGCCGCAGCGGGGCCTTGTCCGGCGGCCGACTCGCACAGCCTCGCGGACCACGCGATCACAGGCCCGGGACGTCCCCAACCGGTACCAGATACGATCCCCGCCCGCGACCAGGCCAGGGGCCCGCTCCGCGAACTGCCCGATGGGGAACACCTCGTCGGCTCCGAATGCCGCTTTCACCTCTTCCGGGTCGCGGCGCGGTCCCGTCCAGAGCTCGGCCCCGGCGTCCCGTTCAGGCACGAAGAGCACGAAGCGCCCCTCGTCGGCGAAGCCCCGCAGGACCGCGACGCAGCCCGAATCGCTCCATCCCGTCAGGTACAGCAACTCCGAATCGGGGCGGTAGCGGTACTCGGAATCGGCGTTCTTGCGGCGCACCGGGGCCGCCGGGAGAATCAGCGACCCGTCACCGAGTCGCGAAAGCACGCTGTCGCGCCGTTCACCATGGGGAATCGGCGGGAGCTGCGACTGCGTCACCGGCGACGGGCCCCGGTGACCACGAGCGCGTCCCCCGTCCGGCCTGCCTCGCTCACCTCCGGCCGACCCCCGACCCGGTCGCCCTGCGAGGCGGATCCTCGATCAGGAAGTGGCTGAACCAACTGCGAATCCGCTCCAGGCGATCCACGAGCAGCCACGGTTCACCGCTGCGCGACAGGCCATGCGACGACCGCGGATAGCGCACGAGCTCCACCGGCACACCCAGCTTCCTGAGCGACATGAACCACTGTTCACCATCGCCGATCGGGGTACGGTAGTCGTTCTCGCTGTGGATGATCAGCGTCGGCGCGGTCACGTTCTCGACGTACGAGATGGGCGAGAGTCGCCGATACAGGTCCCGCTGTTCCCAAGGGGGCCCGTAGAACTCGTACTCGGTGAGCCCCTGGGCGTCGGATGTGCCCCACCAGCTCTCCCAATTGGTGATCGACCGTGAGGTGACCGCAGCGTGGAAGCGGTCCGTGGTCGCCGTGAGCCAGTTCGTCATGAAGCCGCCATAGCTCCCCCCCGAAGCACCCAATCGGTTCGCGTCGATCTCCGGGTACGCCGCCAGGGCCGCGTCGACCCCGGCCAGGTAGTCCTCCCGGTCCACGATCCCCCACGCCCCTCTGGTGGCATACTGAAAGTCGTGCCCGTAGCCGGAGGAACCGCGCGGGTTGGTGTAGAGGACGAAGAACCCGGCCGCGGAGAGGACGTGGAAGGTGGGGAAGAAGGTGTTCCCGTACGCCGAATGCGGCCCCCCGTGGATCTTGAGCACCATGGGGTACGAACCGCCCGTTCGGAATCCGACGGGCTTCACGACCCATCCCTGCACCTCGGTCCCGTCCTCGGCCGTCCAGGTCAGTTCCTCGGCCGGCATCAGGGTCACATCCGAAAGCCAGCCGTCGTTGAAGCGGGTGGCCTTCTGCTCCGACGAGCCGTCCGCCGGCCCCACGTAGAGCTCCGGCGGCGTCACCGGGTCGGTGGCGGTGAAGGCCAGGACGTCGCCTGCGGCCGAGAAGGAGAAGGACGACAGCCGGCGGGCACCCCGCGTGACCTGCGTCACGGGCGCGTCCGGCGCGGTCCGGAAAAGGTGGCTGTCACCGCGGACGCCGGCGGAAAAAAGCACCCCGGTGCCGTCCGCGGACCAGGTGGGCGATCCCGGACGCATGTCCCATTCGGCGGTGAGGTTGACGGGGACCCCCCGCAGGTGACCATCCGATCCGATTTCGGTCACCAGCAGGTCCGTCTGGCTGCCCCGCTCGGGGGTCGAAAGGAACGCCATATTGCGTCCGTCAGGCGACAGGGCGGGCGCGGTCTCGGTTCCGGGGTTCGACGTGAGACGGCGGATCGTTCCCACCCCCACGTCTACGGCCCAGATGTCACCCGAGTTCTCGGTGTCGAGCTCGTCGTCCTGGCGTTCGTCCCCGGTGAAGAAGATCACTTGCCCGTCTTCGGACCACACGGGCGTGCCCGCGTCGAAGGCCAGCTCCGTGAGTTGCCGGGGAATGCCCCCGCCGGCGTCAACGATCATCAGCTGCCGCTTCTCGCGCGACAGGTAGTGGGGCTGGAAGGAGAGCCTGCCATCCTGCTTGTAGCGCATCGATGTCACGACGCGCCCGTCGAAGCGGCGTGGGTCGAGCGTGCGCGACACCGCGTCGGGTGCTATCCAGCCCTCGCGGCCGGCCACCTCGTCGCCTTCGTCCCCGGCGTCGGCCTCATCGCGCTCAGGGGCCTTCACGTACGCGATCTGCGACCCGTCCGGAGACCATACCGGCGACCCTTCCACACCCTCGATGTGGAATGCTTCGCCACCCGGACCCCTGACCCGCACGAACCACACGGAGTTGGGGTCATCGCCCCGCGACGAGGTGAACGCGAGGAGGGACCCGTCCGGGGACCAACGCGGGCCACTCGACTCTTCAGTCGGGCTGGTGACGGGGAAGGCATCGCCATCCGCACGGCCGTCCTCCAGCGGTTGAAGCCAGATCTCCCGGTGGCGCCGGTTCTCGTCCTCGACAATCGTCGTGACGGTGAAGGCCACGTGAGCGCCGTCCGGAGCGACGGCGACCTCGCCCACGCCGACCAGCTGGTAGTAGTGCGCCGGGGAATACCCGGTGCCCTGGGCGCTCGCGGCCCCGGATGTCCACAGCGTGGCAGCCAGCGCCACAGTGGATGTGATGACGAAAAGTTGTGTCCGTTGAGGCGCCATTCCTGACTCCGATCCACCTGCGGCCGGGAGACGATGAGGACGACCGGCGTTGCAGGACGTTGTCCGTCCATCCGCACCTACCCGCCCGAAATTCCTGCAGGGCGGAGAAGGCAAGCACGGCAAGGTAAGGCGGTACCGGGATTCGTCTCAAGTCGGAGGAGCGCCGCGGTCCGGTCCCCGGCTGCCGTAGCAGCGGCCCGGGGCGGCACACCGGGGCGCCGGCACACCCGGACATGCCACCTGCCTTCCGGGGTATTACCTTGCATCCAGCATCAAAGCCCGGAGGTGTCCAATGCCGCACTCGCTCCGCCCGATCGTCGTCTGTCTCGCCACGGCATTCGTCCTGTGCGGGGGCATCCACCGGCCCGCGAGTTCGCAGGTCGTCCAGGGCCGGCTGGTCGACGCCACCGACGACGCCGGTATCGGCGGAGCAATGGTGAGCCTCGTGGACCGGAGCGGCAACGAGCTGTCCCGCGTGCTGTCCCGGGACAGCGGGCTTTTCCAGTTGAGCACGCCGATCCCCGGCGCCTACCGGCTCAAGGCGGACCGGATCGGCTACGCGACCACCTTCTCCGACTACTTCGACCTCGCGGCCGGAGACACCCTGTCCTTCCGGATGGTCGCCGCAGTGCAGGCGGTCTCTCTGAAGGGAATTTCGGCGGAGGGAGACCGCCGCTGCAGGGTGCGGCCCGAAGAGGGCCTGGCCGTGACCCGGGTCTGGGACGAAGCCCGCAAGGCCCTCGCCGCGGCGGCGTGGACGCAGGAACGGGGCTACTACCGCTACGAGATGATGAGAATCACGCGCCAGCTGGGTCGTGAAGGCCGCAAGGTCATCTCGGAGGACCGGAGCTACGACCGGTCATACCGGCAGGCGCCATATATCTCCAGGCCGGCCGAGGAGCTGATCGAGGAAGGGTTCGCCCAGTTGTCCCCGAAGGAGTCGGTGTACTGGGCTCCCGACGCCGGCGTCCTGCTGTCGGACTCCTTCCTGGACACCCACTGTTTCCGGCTCAGGGGCGACGAAGATGACGCGCCGGGGATGGTGGGTCTGGAGTTCGAGCCGGTGCCCGGGCGGAGAATCGCCGAAATCGGCGGCACATTGTGGCTCCACGCCGAAAGCTCCCAGCTGGAGCGGCTGGACTTCAGGTATCGCAACCTGAATCTGCCCGATGTTCTGCTGGGTGCCGACATCGGCGGCACGGTGCAGTTCCAGGGCCTTCCCAACGGGACCTGGATCGTGGATTCCTGGCGGATCCGGATGCCCCGGAGCGCGACGAGGTTGAACCCGCTGGACGGGCGCATCATGGCGACATTGGAGGGACTGACCGTCCAGGGCGGCGATGTCCTCAGGGTTGTCGGGAACGAGGGAACCATCCTCGAGACAAACGTCGGCGGGCGGATCGCGGGGTTCGTTTTCGACAGCCTGCGGGCTGCTCTTCCGGGGGCGCGCGTATTCGTGGAGGGCACCGGCATCGGGGTGACGACCGACCGGGAGGGTCGGTTCGAACTGTTGCACCTCGACCCCGGGCTGTACGCCGTGACCTTCAGCCATCCCTACATGGAACCGTTCTCCTACCGCCCGGAGCCCTTCGAGGTTGAGGTCGAGGAGGGGGGCGAGACCACGGCCCAGATCAACTTCGCCGCCCCGCGCGTGGGGCGGATCCTGGACACGCTGTGCGAGGATGAGGAGCAGCCCGGCGAGGAGGCGACCCTTCCGGGCGGCGGCGTGCTTCGCAACCACGGAATCCTGATCGGACGGGTAACGGACAGCGAGGGCAACCCGCTGGCGGGGGCCAGGGTGCGCGTTCTGGCACGTGACTTCGACATTTCCTCGATCGAGACCAGGGTCGTGACCACCCAGATGCGGGCAGGGCGTTCCGGCGTCGCGGTGATGACCAATGCCGCGGGGTATTACCGTGCGTGCTGGGTTCCCGTGGACACGCAACTCGAGGTGGCGGTGCTCGAACCCGACCAGGAGCTCGATCCCAGCACCCTGCAGGTCGGCTACCACCTGTCCGACCTGATCGCCTCGCGTGAGGAGAGAGTTCTCATCGACTCCGATTCGGGCTATGCCACGCTCAACCTCCGGGTTGAACCGAAGTAGACGAACCCGATAGCTTCCCCTGCACCTCCCCCGACGAGCAGGCCACCAGCGTGAGCAAATCATCGATCCCTTCCCGCGTCCATGGACCCCTGGCAACCACCACGCTCTCCGTGCTGGCCCTGACGGCACTCCTCCCCTTCTCCGCTCCGGCACACGCCCAGACGGAGCCCCCGGACACGGTCGAATTGGACCCCATCGTGGTATCCGTGCTGCGCTCGCCGGTGCTGCTCGACCGGCTTCCCTTCTCGGCTTCGGTCACTGCGGGCCGGGACCTCGTGGAAGGCAACGCCGGGTTTTCCATCAAAGAGGCACTGCACGCGCTGCCCGGTGTCAGGGTCCAGAACCGATACAACCCCGCCGTCGGTGAAAGGATCTCCATCCGCGGCTTCGGTGCCCGTTCCCAGTTCGGTGTCCGGGGGATCAAGATCCTGGTCGACGGCATCCCGGCCACCCTCCCCGATGGCCAGACCACGCTCGATCACCTCGACATCGGTTCGCTGGGACGGGTGGAGGCGCTGCGCGGCCCGGCGGCGGCCATCTACGGCAACGGAGCCGGCGGCGTGCTGCTGTTTCGCAGTGCGGCTCCGTACGCCGGTACGTACCGCCAGGAAGCCACGGTGGTGTCCGGCTCGGACGGGCTCCTTCGCATCCAGACCACGGGGTCCGGCACAGCCGGCAGTGTCGGCTTTCGAGCCAGCGTCGCCCGCAGCCACTTCGACGGCTTCAGGAACAACGTCTCGGAGTCGGGAGAGGACCCGTACAGCCAGGCGGACCGTACGACCATCAACGCTGGAATCACCTCTGCCGTGGGCGGGGGAACCCTGGCGATACAGCTCAGCGGCCTCGACCTCGACGCGCTCAACGCGGGATCCCTCCCTGCAAGCCTCTTCGACGAAGGAAGCAACCAGGCGTGGGGCTTCAACGTCGCCCGGCGGACCCACAAGAAGGTCAGGCAAGGCCAGGCCGGGGTCAGTTGGAGGGGCGGTGTGGGAGGTATCGAGGGCGACTTCGCGGCCTACGGCGTGAGGCGCGAGCTGGACAACCCGATCCCCACCAGCGTGATCGACCTCGACCGCAGCGGCGGGGGTTTCCGCGCGGCCCTGGCCAGGGTGTGGAACACGGCGGGCAGCACGGGCCGCCTGGACTTCGGCGTGGAAGGCGAGGTGCAGAGCGACGACCGCGAGAACTTCGCCAACCAGGGCGGTGAAGCCGGGGACCGAACGCTGGACCAGCAGGAGCGGGTGCGGGCGGCGGCGCTCTTCGGCCAACTGCGCCTTCCGTTGTCCGGACGCGTGGACGTCATGGGCGCTCTCCGCTTCGACCACTTCGACTTCAGCACCGACGACCGCTTCGTCGCCGCCGGCAACCCCGACGACTCCGGGAGCCGGACGATGAGCGGCCTGAATCCGTCCCTCGGGGTCCACATCGACCTGGGCGGCCACGGCCTGTTCGCCTCCGTCGCGCGTTCCTTCGAGACCCCGACCACGACCGAGCTCGCCAACCAGCCGGACCGCGCGGGGGGCTTCAACCCCGAACTGGACCCCCAACGCGGCTGGACGGTCGAGGGCGGCATCCGGGGCACTCTGGGCGAGGTTTCCACCTACGACCTCGCGGCCTTCACCTCGAACCTGTCCGACCAGCTCGTCCCCTTCGAGGTGCCGTCCGCTCCGGGACGACGGTTCTACCGTAACAGCGGACGGTCCCGTGTGCGGGGCTTCGAGGCCTCGGCGCGGACGGTGCTGTCGCCACTGTTGACCGCGCGTCTGGCCTACGGCTACGTCGACGCCCGTTTCACCGAGTTCTCCGTCGGCGGCGACTCCTACGACGACAACCGCATCCCGGGCATTTCACCCCACCGGGTCGAAGCCGGTCTCCGCGCCGGACGCGGCCCCTGGTTCGGTGAGGTACGCCTCGAGAAACGGGGCGAAGTCCCGGTCAACGACGCCAACGACGCCAGCGCCGACGGGTACACGCTCGTGGAGCTGCGCGCAGGGGCGTCCGGGATCCGCGCGGGGAGACTGCGGCTGTCGCCCTTCGTCGCCGTCACCAACCTCACGAACACGCGGTATGCATCGTCCGTGGTGGTCAACGCGTTCGGCGGACGATACTTCGAACCCGGGCCCGACCGGGGGGGATACGTGGGGTTGTCGGTACTCCTGGCCCGGCGTCAGTGACCCTGTCGACAGGCGGTCTCGTCGCGAACGAGCCACAGGCTGTTCCCCACCCGCCGCTCCCCGTCCGCGTCTGAGGGCCGGCTGACGAGCCGCCCCCTCAGCGTCATTGCAGACGAGCCTCCGCCGTCCAGATTCAGGGCCTCCTCCACGCCCAGCGACAGGAACAGACCCGCGAGTTCCGGCAGCGACATGCCGGCCGAACGGGGCACCTGACGACCGTCCACCACCAGCAGCCAGAGCCGCCCCCGGTCGGAGTCGAAGCCGACGGCGGTACGGGGATGGCGGACCGCGGCGAACCCCGGCCGCTCGGCGACACCCAGATCACCTGCCATCCGCCCGCCGTCGAGCAGCTCGGGGAATCCCCCCACGACGTGCAGACCCGTCGGAGACATGTCGTCGACCGCGGTGCCCGGATCGATTCGCGGGTCCCGGCCCGGACCCCACGCGAACGCCGGCCGAGGGGAGGACCTTCTCGTGGTCGGCGTTACCTCCGGTCCCACGGGGGTTCCGTCCGGCGCGAAGAAGTCCCCGTTGACGCCCGCCAGTACCCGGGCAGTACCCGACGGCGTCATCTCGGTCACCGACCTGCGTGCGCGGGTGACACCGTCCCCCTCGACGGCGGGCACGACGCGCAAACCCACCTCGCAGCGCCCGAGGTCCGCCGACACCAGATGGATGGCCCACGGCCCCTCTCCGGACCACGCGAAATGGTAGTGGACGCCGTCGCCCAACCTCAGGGAACGGAGCGAATCGGGCGCAAGGAGGGACAGGGTTGCGGCCGGGAGCGCGGGAGTCAGCCCGACGGGGCGGTCCGGTGCCCCGCACGCCGCCAATGGAGCCACCGCGGCCAGCACGAACATGGCGTGGCGCACCGAGGTCGGAGGCCGTACCGGGACCGCAGGAGAAAGGCGGTCGGTCGTACGAATCAGCGTGTACACGGGCACCCATCGACAGAGACGGCCGGAATGGTCACGGCTGGAAACCACCATCCCGACAGGGTATACTCCCGCATCATGACCTCACTTTCCCCGTCGCGCACCCCCACCCCTCCACGCCCCGCACCGGCGACCGCGCTGCGCGGCCTGCGCAGGCTGTCCCTCGCCTTGGCAATCGTGGCCGCCGCGGCGAGCTCCGCCTCGGCGCAGTACCGTTTCGGCATCTCCGCCGGCGGAGCGAGCACGATGGCCCTGGTCGTGGAACACAGATGGGCGCACCAGGGGCTCGAAGTACAGCTCGGAACGTGGGGCTTCCGGGACCTCAGCGTATCGGTGACGGCGAAACAGTATGCGGGTTCCTATTCGGTCGAGCCCTTCGTGGGAGCGGGCCTTTGGGGAGTGGTGGCCCGCGCGGAAGCGGGCACGGGTCTCGGCCTCATCGCGCGGTTCCCGGTGGGCGTGAGCTGGGACTTCGCGTCACGCCACAACGCGGCCTTCACGATCTTCCTGAACCGGGCGCTGGCCGTGAAGCGTCCGGACCCGGAAAACCTGCGGCCGCCCCGTACGACCCTGATCCCGCTACCGGAACTCAGCTACCGCTGGCAGCCGGGCTAGCAGCCCGTGGCAGGAAGCCCCGCTGCATTCGACCGGCACCGCATCCCGGCTACCCGACGGGCTCCATTCCCACGTACTTGAGGCCGCTGCCCGTGTTGAAGAGCACGACCTCGTCTCCGGCATCGATGAGTCCCATATCACGCAGCCTGGGTACGGCCGCCGCCGTAGCCCCTCCTTCCGGCGCCCCGAAGATCCCGGTCGCGGCTCCCATGGTCACGACCCACTCCTCCATCGCCTGATCGGTGACCGCCACCGCCCCGCCCCCCGACTCACGCAGCGCGCGCAGAATGAGGAAGTCACCCACTGCGCCCGGCACCCTCAGTCCGGCCGCGTAGGTTACGGCGTCCTCCCACATCCCCGCCTCCTCCCAACCCTCCTGCCACGCACGCACCATCGGAGCACACCCGGTGGCCTGGACGGAGAACATCCTGGGCCGCTCGGCGCCGATCCACCCCAGCTCCTCCATCTCGGCGAACGCCTTCCACATGCCGATCAGGCCGGTGCCGCCCCCCGTGGGGTAGACGATCCCGTCAGGCAACCGCCCCCCCAGCTGCTCGAAGAGTTCGTACCCCATCGTCTTCTTCCCCTCCACCCGGTACGGCTCCTTCAGGGTGGACAGATCCCACCACCCGTCGTCGTCGCAACGTTGGCGCACCACCTTGCCGCAGTCGCTGATCAGCCCGTCCAGAAGCTGCAGATCCGCGCCCAGCGCACGTATTTCCGCAAGAATGGCGACAGGAGTGTCCTCGGGGACCACGACATGGACCGGAAGCCCCGCCGCAGCCCCGTAGGCCGCGGTCGACCCGGCGGCATTGCCGGCGGACGGGATCGCCAGCTCCCGCGCACCCAGCTCGAAGGCGCGGGACACGGCCATGCACAACCCCCGGTCCTTGAAGGAACCCGTCGGATTCTGTCCCTCGTCCTTGATCCACAGCCGCTTCACTCCCACGGCGCGGGCAAGCCGGGACGACTCCAGCAGCGGCGTGAACCCTTCGCCCAGGCTGACCTGGTACGCCCGGTCACGCACCGGAAGCACCTCTTCGTAGCGCCAGAGTGTCGGTGCACGGCACGCCACCGCGGCGGGCGTGAAGCGCTCACGAACCGCGTCGAGGTCGTACCGGGCGAAGAGCGGCTTTCCAGCCGGTGAGAGACCGACCAGCTGCTCGGATTCGAAGGTGGCTCCGGTTGCTGTACATTCCAGGAACGCGGCACCAGGAAGAGTGTTGTCGGAGGAGTGCATGGATGTCCGGGATCGAAGTGTGGGAAGTGCGCCCGCGGTGGCACGCAGGCCGCCAGGCACCGTAAAGCTGTCACGTCGGTACCACGGGTGGAACCCTGTCACCACTCGGCACATGCCCGCGCCGACTTCGCGCCCGGGCGCCGGCGGGCGGGCAACCCTATGCTGAGTGCACGCGTCTGATGACACGACTGAACGACAGCCGTGGTGTTCTGACACGCCCGGACGGCGCCCCCACGGTTACGTCCGGCATGGCAACTGGATCCAGGGACATCGAAGAGCATCTGATTCGCCGAGCATGCGAAGGTGACGGCCGGGCCGTGCGTGCACTGTATGACCGGTACTCCCCCCGGGTGTACGCGGTGGTGCGGCGCATTGCCGGCGACGACGATCTGGCGGAGGACTACGCCCAGGAAGCGTGGATACGGGCCATCCGGGCCCTCCCCACCTTCCGCGGCGACGCCCGCTTCTCGACGTGGCTGCACCGGATCGCCGTCAACTCGGCGCTTCAGGCGGTGAGGAAGGCGAAGACGCGACAGATGCGCGAGTCGCCGCTCCCGGATGCCATCGCCGTGGCTCCCCAGGTGGGTGACGTGCTGATGGAAAGGAAGCTGGAAGAGGCACTCGCCCAGCTTCCGGAGGGGATGAGAAAAGTGATGATTCTACACGATGTGGAAGGGTACACGCACGAGGAGATCGGAACCGCCCTGGGAGTGACTTCGGGCACCTCGAAGTCGCAGCTCTTCAAGGCGCGAGCGAAGATGCGGCATATGCTGCGCGGATATGAAACACGTCCCAAGGAAGTGGAAGCATGGAGCATTTGAATCTCGAGAAATTGAATCTCGAAAAACTGGCTCGGCTGGTCGATGAGCCGCCGACGCCGGAAGAACAGGCGATCCTGAACTCGGATCCCGATCTGCGACGCGAGCTGGAGGCCCTGCGGGCCCAGACCAGTGCGCTGAAGGATCTCCCCGCGGTCCTCCCTCCGCCGGACGGTTGGAACGACCTGGAGGACAAGCTGCGGGCGGCGGGTCTGATCCGCGGCGAGCCGGCGATGCCCGGGTTGTGGCGGAAGTGGACGCAGGTCGCTGCCGCCCTGGTGTTGTTTACCGGGGGTACCGCGTTTGGTTGGACCGCCGCCGCCGGGCGTGAATCGCAATCCCCGTCAGGTCGTGAAGCCGGCGACGCTGCCGCCGCCGAACAAACCGCATCGTTCGCGAGCCTGGACGACGCACGCGCGGGGGTGCTGGCGGCCGAGGAGGAGTGGACCTGGGCATTCAACGAATACCGGCGCCTCTTCGACGCCCAGAACCTGCCCCGGACGCCCACGAATCCTGCCAGGCGACTGGCCGCGCTGGAGGCACTTGTCGCCACCACCCAGGCGTCCGTGGCGGAGTTCCCGGAAGATCAGTTCCTCAACGGATTTCTGCTGAATACGATGTGGGAGAGGCAGCAGACGCTCCGTCAAATCGGCCGGGACAACTGGCACTAAGGCCATGAAACTCGCTTCGATCGCTTTCCTGGGCACCCTGGGCCTGGCCCTTCCGGCCACCCTCACCAGTCAGGAGACCGTGCCGACCCCGCCCGAGACGGGCTGGATCGGCATCCGCTCCGACATCAGCTGGCCCGGCGCGCCCGGAGCCACCGAAGAACGCTTTGCGATACTGGTCACGGACATCTACCGTGGCGGCCCCGCGGATGTGGGCGGGCTCCACCCCGGGGACCGCCTGATCGAGCTCAACGGGGACCGGCTGGAAACCTATGATGGCTGGATGCGCGCGCTGACGAGCGTGGCTCCCGGCGAGACGCTGCGCATGAAGCTCCTGCGGGACGGGACGGAACAGGACGTAACGGTCGTCGCGGGCCAACGCCCCCAGTCCGTCCAGCCCGCATTGTCGTTGGATCTCTACTTCAGTACGGGGGCCAGGCTCGCACGCAACACCGACTCGCTCATTCAGGCCGTCGGCGAGACCGCATGGGGCGGATTGGACGAACCGCCGAGCATTCCGTGGGCAACGGAAGTGGTCCTTCGCGGTGCCGGCGGGATGGATTCTGTCGCATGGCAGGTGACATTCGGCGCAACCATCGCCATCGAATGGGCCGACGCCTCGGAGCGCTTGCTCGCGTTCGAGCGTATGGTACAGGACAACGCGCAGAAGTACCAGGAGGCCATGCAGCAGCTTCGCGCTGCCGAAGAGGAAATGCGCCTCCTGGAGGAAACATTCGTACCTCCAGCCGCCGGTGGAGGGGGGCCCGACACGACACGGGTCGACGTCGCCTACACCCGCCAGCCACAACTGTTGCTGACGCCCAACATCGTGGGGAGCGCGGTTGTCCTCGGAGGTGCCCTGGTGCGCGATCTCAGCGCAGATCTCGAAAGCTATTTTGGAGTGGGGGCGGGCGTCCTGATCACCGATGTCGTGCCCGGGAGCCCCGCCGAGAGATCCGGGCTCAGTCCCGGGGACGTGATTGTCTCGGTGGGTGACGAGGAGGTCACTACGGTGATGGAACTTCGCGTTTATCTAGCGGATGTTACTATGCCTGTTGAACTTACGGTCATTCGGCAGAGAAATCGGATGAAGTTGTCCTACCCGGGTCGATAAGCACCCCGGCATGCCTTCCGGCCGAACGACGTCGCTACTCGTACCGCAAGGCGTCGATCGGATCCAGGATTGATGCGCGGCGCGCCGGCCAGATCCCGAAGAACAACCCGATCGCGGCCGAGAATCCCAATGCCACCGCGACCGCCTCCGGAGCCACCGCGGTTTGCGATCCGTAGACCTGCTCGATCAGCCGTGCGCTCCCGTATCCCCCGGACACACCCAGGATACCCCCCAGCACGCACAGAACAAGCGCTTCGATGAGGAACTGGAAGAGGATGGTCTTCCGGGTTGCCCCCAGCGCCTTCCGGATTCCGATCTCGCGAGTCCGCTCGGTCACGCTGACGAGCATGATGTTCATGATGCCGATCCCGCCCACCAACAGGCTCACACCGGCGATCCCCGCCAGGAGCAGCGCGAATGTCTGCGTGGTCTCGTTGAAGGTCTCGAGCATTTGCGACGACTGCTGAATGCTGAAGTCTGCCTCCTGAGTGGGGAGGATACGGTGCTCCCGCCGGATCACCTGGTCGATTTCGGCCCACGCCGGATCCAGCTCGTCCGGTGAAGGCGCGGCCACATAGATGGAGCGCAACCGGTCCCTCCCGCCCATCACCCGGTACATGGCGGTGGACAGCGGGATGAAGATCTGGTCGTCGGGCTGCATCCACATGGCACCGCCCTTTTCCTTGAGCACCCCGATCACCTCGAAGCCGATGCCGCGAATCTGGATGTTCCGGCCCACGAGAAGCCCCGCGGGGGTGCCCAGGTCGTCCGGTACGTTCGAGCCCAGCACCGCAACACGCCGCCGGCCCTGGACCTCTCCCTCATCGAAGAAGCGACCGTAGGCCAACTCGTGGCTCTGGAGCGGGAAGAAGGACGGCCACGTTCCCACCACGGAGTTGGATGAGTTCCAGCGCAGGTACGACACCTGCAGGCGACTCTCGACTTCGGGCGCGATCTCGAATCTGTCTCCGATCTGGTCGCGAAGCGCGAGTGCGTCATCTTCCTCCAGGCGCAGGGTTCCGCTCGCCACGCCCCGGAACATGCCCTGTCCGGGCCGGACGGTGAGGATGTTCGTCCCCATGTTCTCGATCTGCTGCTGCACCTGGCGCTGCGCGCCTTCGCCCAGCGCGACCATGGTGATGACGGCCCCGGTGCCGATGACGATGCCCAGGGTCGTGAGCCCGGAGCGGAGCGCGTTGGCGCGGATCGACCCCAGCGCCACCCTGATGGTTTCCTTGACGATGAACATCGATGGGTCCTCGCGGTTTCCTCTGCGAAATGTCGGTGGACGTGGGCGGCTCAGCCTCCAAAGGGACGCATGCGCCCGCGCATCCGTTCCATGCGTTCATCCTGCCGCGCCTGAAGCTGGGCGGCGCCGATCAGGGCCAGCTGCTCCCCCGGCTCCAGTCCGGCCAGAATCTCGGCGTAGTCCCAGTCGCTCAGGCCCATCACCACGGGGCGCGCCTCGATGTTGCCGGCTTCGTCCACCACGAAAACCACCGCGGCCTGAAACGCGGGATCGCCGGTGCCGCGACCCATGCCGGCCATCATGCCGCCACCGAAGCCACCAGCCCCTCCCGGCCCGCGCATCCCGTCCCCGCCGCCCGCGCTCACGCCGGCCGCCCGGTCACCCCCCGGACGCCGGCCGGCAGCCCCACCTGCAACCTCCTGGCCGTTCTCCTCCGGCTGCCCGTTCTCCGCCGCCACCGCCTCGCCGCCATCTTCGGCCCGCTCTTCCGCGTCCGCGTCGGAATCCCCCGAACGCTGACCTTCGCGCATCGCAAGGCCACCGCCACCCATTTGCCCACCGCGCCCGCCCGCGGCAAGGGTCACGCCGGTGCGGGCAGCAGCCTGGGCCATGAGGTCGCCCCACACTCCCCTGTCGATGGTCACCAACTGGGGATCGAGACCCAGGACCTCGGCGGCGGGAGCAACCTGCATAGGCTGGACCACCGCGTTGTTCGGGACCGTCAGAGCCTGGATCCGCTCGTTCACCAGCACTTCGACTTCGGCGTTCATCCCGGGCTTCAGGAGACCGGCCCGATTGTCCAGAAGCACGATCACCGGGAACATCGTGACGTTCTGCACCACGACCGCCTGGGGCTCGATCTTTTCGATCTCGCCGGTGAAGGTCCGGTCCGGGAACGCCTCGACGCGCACCGTAGCCACCATCCCCGCGTTCAACTGGCCGACGTCGGTCTCGTCCACCAGCGTCCTGACGCGCATGTCGTCCAGGTCCGCCATGATGAAGAGCGTGGTGCCGCCGGATACGTTCTGGGTCGCCGACTGGATCACCTGGCCGAACTCCACCTGCTTCTCCAGGATCGTGCCCGACATGGGCGCGCGGATCGTGACGTCGGTGCGACGCAACGTGGCCAGTTCCAGGTTGGTCGTGGCCCGAACCAGCGCGGCCTTGGCGTTGGCGAACTCCAGCTGCTTGCTTTCGTACTCCTGCGCGGTGATGACCTCCGAATCCAGGAGGTCCTGGTTGCGCTGCAGCTGGGCATCGGCGATCCCCATCCGGGATACCGCCACGTCCAGTTCGGCTTCGGCCTGCTCGTATGCGTTCTCCACGTCACGAGGATCGATCCTCGCAAGGAGGGTGCCCGGCTCGACCTCGTCGCCCGAGTCGACATAGAGCTCGAGAATCTCGCCGGACGCCTTGGACTTCACTTCGACGCGCAGCACGGGCTCCAGCTCGCCGGTCGCTTCAGCCGTGATTCGGAGGTCGCGCAGCTCGGCGGGGGCCGTTTGCAAGGCGACGCCCTCGGCCTCCTCGGGCTGGGCGCACCCGGAGAGTGCTCCGAGCGTACCGAACGCAACGGTCAATGCCGCCGCGAAGAAGCCGTGTCGGTTGTTTGAAGATCGCATCAGACTCCAATCCCTTCGTTCATGAAGTCCCGCTCGACCAGACCATCGATCAGATGGACTTGGCGGGACGCCGCACTGGCGATGTCGGGCTCGTGGGTGACCAGGACAATGGTCTGGCCCGCCTGGTTCAGCTGCACGAGAATCTCGACGATCTCCCGCGACGTCTGCGAATCCAGGTTTCCGGTCGGCTCGTCGGCGAGCAGGAGGGCCGGATCGTTGACGAGCGCACGGGCAATCGCAACGCGCTGCCGCTGTCCCCCCGAGAGTTCCGGCGGCTTGTGGTTCATCCGATCTCCCAACCCCACCCGCTCCAGCTTCTCCTCCGCCCGCTTCCGCCGCTCCCTGGCGGGAACCCCCGCGTAGATCAGTGGCAGCTCGACGTTGTGAAGCGCGCTGGCGCGCGGCAGCAGGTTGAAGGTCTGGAAGACAAACCCGATGTCCCGGTTGCGAACCCGCGCCAGCTGATCGTCGGAGAGCTCCGACACCTCTCGACCGTTGAGCCAGTAGCTCCCGTCCGTGGGCGTGTCCAGGCAACCAATGAGGTTCATGAACGTGGACTTGCCACTCCCCGACGGACCCATGATCGCCAGGAACTCGCCGCGGCGAACCACCATATCCACACGGCGCACGGCGCGCACGGTCTCCGCGCCGAGGACGTAGTACTTGCTCAGTCCTGCGGTGTGTATGACGACATCGTTGGCAACCACGCCGTTTCCGTTGCCCATTCCACCCGGATACCTGTTATCCATATCTACAACTCCCTCCCGACAATCGATTCGAGTTCCGCTTTGGCCAGTGCATAGTCGTACCGTGCCGACACCAGATTTGCTTCGGCCTGGTCCAGCGCCACCTGACTCGTGATCACATCCAGAACGGTGGCCGCCTGGGCACCGTAGCGCGCGCGGTTCAGCCGAAGATCCTCCTCCGCGACCAACACGGCCTCTTCGGCAATGGCGATCGCCTGCTCCTGCGTCTCGATGGTCCGCAGCGCCGCGTCGACGTTCTGCCGAACCCCGCGTCGCGCGTCTTCCTCCGTCAGGCGCGTCACTCGCCGGCTCTCGGACGCCTGGCTGACGCCTTGCTCACGCTGGAAACCGTCGAAGAGCTGATAGCTCCCCGAAACCCGGAGGCTCCAGCTCGTGTTTCCGCCATTGAAGGCGGGCTGTTGGTTGGCCCACGTGTATCCCGACGACAAGGACAGGGACGGCAGATACGAGCTGCGTGCGCTGCCCACCTGCGACCGGGCAACGGCCGAAGCCGCTTCCGCCGCGCGCACCGCCGGCGACACCGACTCGGCGAGGGAAATGAGTTCCCTTTCGCTCAGGGCCAGAGGCGCCGGATCCAGATTGTCCGGCAACACAGGTATCACGGGCCCGTCGGCGCCCACCTGCCTGCCCAGAGCGTATCGCGTGGCGCGCAGCTGGTTCTCCGTCTGCAGCAGGGATTGCCGTGCATTTGCCAACTCCAAGCGGGTCCGCAAGCTATCGGAGCGGGTCCCCGTTCCGACCTGAACCCGGACGCGGCTAATCGCCAGACTCTCTTCGGCCCGCTGCACACTTGCTTCGGCCACCGCTACCAGTTCGAACTGGCGAAGTGCATTCATGAACAGCGTGCTGGTCTGCAGCAGGACCGCGTAGCGCTGGTTCTGAAGGCGCGCCTGAGCTTCCAGGATCCCCGACTCGGTGCGGTCGAGCTCCGAGAATTTCCGGCCACCCTGAAACAACTGGTAGCTGGCGTTGAGCGACGCGTTGTACGAGTCATTGCTGCCGGTCACCACCCGTTGGGTATTGGGGTCGAACCGGTCCTGGCTCTGCACGGATGCACCGGAGCCCACGCTCACGTTGGGCAGAAACGAACCCCAGGCACGGAGCCGCGTACCGCCGGCGTTCGCCAGACTCGCCTGGCTCTGCGCCAGCTGCGGGCTGTAGACGAGGGAAAGCTCCCGAGCCTCCGGCAGGGTCATGACGGGCATGGACATGGCGTCAGCCGCGTCCTGGGCGCCCACGGTACCCTGAACTGCGACCAGGGCCAGAAGCGCAAGGCAAACAGCCCTCGCTTCGATTGCGGATTGTCTCACAATATCACCACTCTCCATCACCACTCGCCATCACCACTCGCCATCACCACTCTCCATCACCACTCATCTCTCGATATCTATCGATCTTGTCGTCGGTCCGGCCGACCCCGATCGCGGGTTCCTTCCGCGGAATCGGAGCCTTCGTTGCGGCCTCGGAACCTGAGTGCCCGCAGGGAGTCGTAGGCGGCGAGCTCCTCGGGCGCCAGAACGGACCTGATGGAGTCCAGGGTCGCGCGGATGAGCCCTCGGCGCCTCGGCTCGAACGCCTCCTCGAACTCGTCGTTGAGCGCCCGCATGGTCGTCCGGTAGTGTCGCACGATCTCGTCGACCTCGGCGCGTTTCGCGGGTTCCAGACCAACTTCGTCGATGACCAGGCGGCGCCCTTCGCGGCCCCGCTGTTCTTCTCCGGCTTCCTCCCCGACGGGAGACGAGGCCGTTCGGTTTCCCCGCCACGCCACACCGGCGAGAATCCCGGCGGCGAAGGTCAGCAGGAGCAGTGCGATCGAAAGAACGCGGGCCTTTCCCAAACCGGCCATCAGGGACTGTTCCCTTCGACGAGGGCCAGGAACGCTACCAGGTTGCCGGGCTCTTCACTGCGGGTGACAGCCTGATACGGGCTGCCTTGCACCTCGCTCGCGAGCACTTCCTCCAGCGCCAGCGGCGGACCGGCGGCGGCCCTGCTGCGCGCCTCGCCCCCAACCAGGACGGCGGCGATCACCGCGGCGGCCAGCGCCACGGGAATCAGGCTCCGGGACCAGCCCGAGAGGACGGCCGCCACCGACTCCCGGGCCATCTCGCGGCGCCTCGCCAACTCGAAGACGGCCCGCTCCATGACCGTGGCGCGGAATCGGTCCCAGTACCCGGGGCTGTCATGCGCCGGGTCCATGACGCTCACGACTGTCAGTCGGTCTTCATGTTCCATGTTCATCTCATTTGGCTCTTAGGTGTTCCTGCCACCCGGACAACTCGACCCGCAGTGCCTTTCGCGCAAAATGGAGGTGAGACCGGACGGTCCCCGACGGTATGCCGAGGCGCTCCGAAATCTCGGCGTGCTTCCATCCCTCCAAGTCGTGCAGAAGCACGATTTCCCGCTGCATTTCGCTCAATGTGCCCAATGCCTCCCTCAATCGACTCCTCAGAGCCGACAGGTCCGCCGCTCGGTCGGGCGCCGGTCCCGGCGCGCTCGCGCTCGGTGGAATCTCATCCCCGCGGCGCAGGCTCTCGCGCCGAATGAGGTTCCGCGAGCGGTTTCGAACAATCGCCAGAAGCCATCCGGCGAACTTGGCCGGATTCCGGCAGTCCTCAATCCGCTGCAACGCTACCAGAAACGACTCCTGAACCGCGTCCTCCGCGTCCTGGTGCCTCCCGGTGACCGAGATGGCCACGGAGTACGCAGCCCTCTGGTACCTGCGAACCAACTCCCCGAAGGAGTCGCCGTCGCCGGAGCGCGCCAGGACCACAAGGTCGGAATCGGAGCGTTCCTTCATTCCTTGTGACTAGACACCTGCCGCGTCCTCCCCGTTGAACGGTTGCGGCTGTTCATCAGTTGTCGGACAGGCGACCATGGGCCATCGTTAGCGTCCCGGACCGGCATGAGGCATTCCTGGACCGATACGGTCCGCGTCAAGATACTCGTCCAGTGCCCCGGCGGCCGTAGCGCCCGTGGCGCCCCGTTCGACGGCGCCGGTTCGTCGACCCTGACGTAACGTCAGGCTCCCGGGTCGCTCCCTCCACCAGCGCGACGAGGGCCTCCTCGGCTACGTCCCCGAGCGTTTTCGCCAACAGGTAGGCCGTGCGCCTGGGGCTTGAATGCTGTTCGGGCGCTTCGAGGCAGACACTGAGCAGCCGGGGACCACGATCGGTTCCCGAACCCACATCGGTGGATCCCCGAACGCGAACGGTCCAGAGCTCCCCTGCGACCTCCACCCGGCGCACCTCCGCCTCCGGTTGCGGGGACGGCGACATTCCGCGTGCCGGCGGCGGGGCGGAACCGCGACGCTGCGGCGCCGGTTGGGCGGGTCGCTTCGACCAGCGAGGCGCCGGCTGATACCGCCGGGTGGGACGCATCGTCTCCCGCACCGACGCGGGGCGTTCCGGACGCGGAGGGGAACCATCGCCACCGCGCGAGCCAGGCGTCTCCGGCGCGGACGCTCCCTCGTCCTCGTCGGCGCGGGCGGAAAGCGGTTGCGGCGGGCCGGATTTCTCTTCGGTCACGCGGCCCTACTCCACGTCCGCCCGCACGAACGGTACGGCGTCGTCGCCGAAGAACATGCGGATGTACTTGGCCTGGACGGGCGTGACCCGGCGGACGGCCCAGACGAGTTGAACGTAATTCGGCTCCATCGGCCGGGACAACAGCCGCAGCCCGGCCTCGCCCGGGAGCCTGTTGCCCTTGCGATGGTTACAGGTCGAGCAGGCGGTCACCACATTGCTCCAGGAGTTGCCGCCGCCGCGCGAGATGGGGAGCACGTGGTCGCGGGTCAGGAATTCGCGGATCCGCAGCTCCCTCCTGTGGCGCCGGCAGTACTGGCAGGCGTAGCCGTCGCGGGCGAAGAGAAAGGTGTTCGTCACCTGCCTCCTGAAGCGCCTGGGCACCTGTACATACCGCGTGAGGCGGATGACCAGCGGGAAGGGGTAGTCTGACCGCACCGAGCGGAAGGCGCGGTGGGCGTCTTGCTCGAGTATCTCCGCCTTCCGGTCCAGCACAAGCCGGATCGCCCTCCGGGACGGGACGATCATCAATGGCTCGAACGATGCGTTCAAGGCGAGGCAACTCACCTGGCATCTCCTTGGCGATCCTGGAGTGAAGGCCCGATATACTGCGGCAATCCAACACGATAATGTATCGGTGGGGCCAAACGCTACATGAGCTGCAGCGGATCCCTGTCCAGCGAAATGCGTACATCGGCTCCCTTGGCGCGAAACCGGGCCGCGACCGAACGCAGTGTCCGACCCACGTCCGCAACACTTCCCCTGAGCAGCACGTGCCAGCGGAAACGCCCGTGCAGCCTTTCGATGGGCGCGGGCGCCGGCCCCATCACCTCGGGTGGCGGGCAGCCTCCCTTCCTCAGCCATGCACCCAGCATCTCCGCCGCGGCCAGCGCCTCCTCCTGAACGGGGCTGCTCACCAGAACCCTCGCCATGCGAAGGTAGGGCGGGTACAGAGGGTCGCGTCTGGCCTTGAGTTCGCGCTCCACGAACCCCTTGTAGTCGTGGACGACGGCCGCACGCACGACATAGTGGTCCGGAACGTAGGTTTGAATCACCACCTCTCCCGGCAGATGTCCCCGCCCCGCCCGCCCCGCAACCTGAGCCAGAAGCTGGAAGGTGCGCTCACAGCTGCGGAAGTCGGGCAGATGCAGCCCGATGTCCGCGTTGATGACACCGACCAGCGTGACACGGGGGAAGTCGAGCCCCTTCGCGATCATCTGCGTGCCGAGAAGGATGTCCACCTCTCCCGCCCGGACGCGCGCCAGAATGTCCCTGTGCGACCACTTCCCCCGGGTCGTGTCCATGTCCATCCGAGCCACGCGGGCACCGGGGACCGTCTCGAGCAGGATCCGCTCGACCTGCTCCGTGCCCAGTCCCCTGTACGACAGCTCGACCGAGCCGCACCGGGAGCAGCGCTCGGGCGGGACTTCGGTGTGGCCGCAGTGGTGACAGATCATGCGGCCGCGGCCGCGGTGCAGTGTCATGGCGACCGAGCACTGTACGCACTCGCCTACATCGCCGCAGCTGTGGCAGAGCGAGAAGGTGGCGTAGCCCCGGCGGTTCAGCAGCAGGATGGTCTGCTCTCCGCGCGAGAGGCGGCGGCGCAGCGCGTCCACGAGGGGCGGGGACAGGACTCCCGGCGGGGGATCGGGGGGGGCGGACGGCAAGGGCGGTGCCGAAGCGGGCGCTGAAGACGGCCCGGGAGCGGCCGGGACCCCCGTCTCGGGCCGCAACCTGAGGTCGACCACACGGACCTTGGGAAGAACCCCTCCCCCGACCCGGTCGGGCATTTCCAGGAGCGTGTACTTGCCCGACCGGGCGTTGACCCAGCTTTCGAGCGAAGGAGTCGCGGACCCAAGGACACAGACGGCTCCGGCGCTGTCCGCCCGCACCACCGCCACGTCACGCGCGCTGTACCGGGGGGCTTCCGACTGCTTGTAGCTGCCGTCGTGCTCCTCGTCGACGATGATCGCCCCGGGTGAAGAGACGGGCGCGAACACCGCCGACCGGGCCCCGACGGCGATCCGTTTGGCACCGGACTTGAGCTGCCTCCACGCGTCGAAACGTTCGCCCGGCGAGAGTCCGGAATGGAGGACGGCGACCAGGTCCCCGAACGCCCGGCGAAAGCGGGAGACTGTCTGCGGCGTCAACGCGATCTCGGGCACCAGCACGATCGCGTCTCTCCCCCGGGCCAACACCTGCCTTATGAGTTCGATGTAGACGAGAGTCTTGCCGGAACTGGTTACCCCGTGCAGGAGGAAGGTCCCGCCGCCCTGCTCCAGCGCGCCTCCCATGCGCCGCAGCACTGCGCGCTGGGCCGGGGTCGGCGTGAGCACGGGCCCGTCGGCAGCGGACTCGTCCCGGAAGGGATCCCGCTCGACGACCTCCCTGGTCACGCGGGCAACTTCCCTGTCCTCGAGCCCGCGCACCACGCCGCGGCTGAAGCCGCTCTCGAGCAGGGCGGCAAGAGGCTGCCGCCCCCCCGCCCCCTGGAGCCGGTCGTACGCTTCCCGTTGCCGTCTCGCGCGTCCGAAGATCCGGTCCAGTTCGTCCAGGGTGCCGATGGACCGGGTCAGCCGAACGACGAGCCGCGTCTTCGGAGCGGGTTGTCTCGCGGAGGGATTCCCCATCCGCGCCGGCAACATGGTCTTGAGTACGACGCCCTCGGGCGCCACGTAGTACTCCGCGATCCAGCGGGCAAGCGCCAGCAGTTCGGCCCCCACCGACGGCTCGGTGTCGAGGACGGACAGAACGTCCCTCACCCCCGGCACCTCCGATCCGGGCCCCAACACCCAGCCGACGAGCCTGTTGTTCCTGAACGGAACCATGACGCGCGTGCCGGCAGCCGGCGCGTCGCCCTCGATCCGGTAGGTGAACGCCTGGCGCACCGGCACCGGAAGCGCCACCTCTACGAAGGAAGTCCGGCCGGCCGGCATGATGGCAGTTCGCGGCGTGTCCCGGGGCAACTGTCCGGGTCAGCCCTGCAGGAGAAGGAAAACCTCCTGCTGCGGCTGATTCACGGTCACCTCGGGGCCGTTCGGGCCCATGAAAACGTTCAACTCGGTGCGCATCCCGATGTCGTCCGGGATGTAGATGCCCGGTTCGACCGAAAACCCCACGCCGGGCACGAGCGCGCGGTCATCCCGGGTCTCCAGGTTGTCCAGGTTGGGGCCGCGTCCGTGGATGTCGCGGTCGATCGAATGACCGGTGCGGTGGATGAAGTACTCGCCGTACCCCGCGTCGGTGATGATCCCGCGCGCGACGTCGTCGGCCTCGAAGCCGAGAATGACTTCGCCACGCGCGTACCGCTCCTGCAACGATGCCACGACCCCGTCTCGCGCGGCCTTGACGGTCTCCCACAGCTCCGCGATCCGGGCGGGCAGCTCGTGGCCGAGGAAGCCCATCCATGTCTGGTCCGCGGGCACGGAGTCTTCGTGGAAGGCGCCCCAAAGGTCGATGAGCAGAAGATCACCGGCCTTGATCGGCCGCCCGACCTCGCCAGGGTCGTAGTGGGGGTCGGCCGCCTTGGGACCGATCGCGACGATGCAGTCGGCCTGCACGGGCGCACCCCGCCGGGCCAGTTCGTGGCGGATCCACGTAGCGAGCGCACCCTCGGTGATGTGCTGATCTTCGGCTACATGGCGCGCCACGCGGTCGAAGGCGTCCCGGGCCACGCTCTTCACCAGCTCCGAGGCGCGGCCATGCTCCTCGCGCTGTGCCGGGGTCCACACCGCGTAGAAGGTGGACACGAGGTCCCCCGAACTGTGCAGTTCGGTACCCGTGTCGAGGATGACGTCCCTCATGCCCGCGGGGATGAGGTCCAGGTACGGCACGTCCCCCCGCGCCGACGTCTCGGCAGCGACCCGGGGGTACCCCGCCAACATGGTGCGCAGCCCCTCCTCCATGCCCTGGCGGCTCGAATAGCTCTCCTTCTCCCAGTCCAGATGGCGCCAGGACGAGTGCTCGATCGCGTGGATCAGCAGGCGGGGCGGACCGGAAGCCGGGATGAGCGCAAATCCCCGCCGGGTCGTCCACTCCAGCCCGAGGAGGGAGCGCCCGATCGGGTTGCGGTCCTTGAAATCGTACAGCAGCCACCCGCCCAGGCCCCGCTCCCTCAGCTCCGCCTGCACGCTTGCCACACCCGCGTCCGTGGCCAGCAACGCGGTCGATGCGCCTGTTCTCCCCTTCATGATCCGGTGTCCTCCATCTCTTCGAGTTCAGCCATGGCGGCGTCCAACAGGCCCCGCTCCCGTTCGGTGATGTCTCCGTCCACGACCCCTTCCCCACGCGGGCCCCTGAGCTTCTTGAGCGCCACCAGGACCAGTCCCAGTCCCACGAGCAGCGCCGCCGGCGGAACGACCCACGCCAGCAGCCCCGCACCGCTGCTCTTCGGAAAGGCGCGGTATTCCTCGCCGTGGGCGAAGATCACCATCTCCAGCAGGCTGTCGGCGCTCAAGCCCGCCATGGCCCCGGCCTGGATGCTGTCCCGCAACCACTGAGCTTCCCGGGAAGGACACACCTCGAGCATCAGTCCAGGGCAGTAGGGAGAGCGGATCTTGGAGATGGCCTCCCGGGCCGCGGGGTGCACGTCGCGCGGCTGAGATGCGGAGTCCTGTGCCGCGGGTGCCGGCTCCTGCGCAGCCGCCCGACCCGCGGACGCCGCCAGAGCACCGGACACCAGGAGTGTCACAGTCAGGGTGGCGCGGCGCGCACGGCGGCCGCGGCCGCGGTCACGTCCAGTCATCGGTGACACCATCCTTGCCAGCAGTGTTCGGTATTCCGGCCAGCGCGCGGACGACGGACACGCAACCCGTGCCGGTACGCACCGGGTCGTACCCACCCTCCAAGAATACCACAACCCTGCCGTCGCAACAGCGCTCCGCCGCGTCCATCACGCCGAGCGTCATCCGATGCAGGTCCCCCGGCTCGAGGAGCTGCCCCCCCAGAGGGTCGCCCGCGAGGACGTCGAAGCCGGAAGAAACGAGGATGAAGTCGGGAGCGCACCGCGACACCGCCGACTCCAGCGCCATCTCGAAGACCCCGAGATAGTCCGCGCGGGGCGTGCGCGCCGGGAGGGGCACGTTCAGGGTGAACCCCTCCCCCCTCCCCCGCCCCGTTTCGTTCGCGGCTCCCGTGCCGGGATAGTGCGGGTACTGGTGGAGCGAGAGGAAGAACACGGTGGGATCGCCGTAGAAGGCGTCCTGCGTGCCGTTCCCGTGGTGGACGTCCCAGTCCACGATCAGGACGCGCCCGGCGCCGTGCCGTTCCCGGAGACTCCTCGCCGCGACGGCGATGTTGTTGAAGAGGCAGAACCCCATCGCGCGGTCCGGGGTGGCGTGGTGCCCGGGAGGACGCGCCGCCACGAACGCATTCCGCAGCCGTCCCTCCGCGACGCACCGCACGGCTTCCAGCCCCGCCCCGGCCGTCCCCAGCGCGGCGTCCCAGGACGCGCCCGACACCTGGGTGTCCGCGTCGATCCCGACCGGCCGCCCCCGTGTCGCGGCGTCGCGGACCGCGCTCCGCACCGACTGGATGTGCTCCTCCGTGTGGACGAGGCGCAGGTCGTCTTCGTGCGCAGGCGGGGGAGCGATCTGCTCCACGCGGCCGTGCAGGGCCACCAGGTCGTTCTTCAACGCCGACGCGATGGCGCGCAGCCGACCCTGATGCTCGGGGTGGCCCCAGCCCGTGTCGTGGAGCACCGCCGCGGCGTGCATGAGGAAGCCGGTCACGTGCGTGCGATGCGCTCCTGGATGCTCAGGATCTCGGGGCGGCGGGTCCGCATCGCGGTGACGGCGTCCACGGCCGCGCTCGTCGCCGACATGGTGGTGAGGTACGGGACGCCGTAGGTGATCGCGGCCCGGCGCATGGCGTAGTCGTCGTACTGGGACTTCTTCCCCAGCGGCGTGTTGATGAGGAGCCCCACGCGCCCGCTCACGATCCGGTCGACGATGTGGGGCCGTCCCTCGCCGACCTTGTAGATGCGTTCGCACGCGATCCCGAGCTGGTTGAGGTGGTGGCGGGTTCCGTTGGTCGCAAGGATCGTGAAGCCGAGGTCGGCCAGTCGCCGCACCAGGGGCGTGACGGTGGGCTTGTCCGCGTCGTTGACGGTGACGATCACCGTCCGGGTGTCGTGCTCTCCCGGCAGCCGGTTGCCGGCCGATACCTGCGCCTTGGCGAAGGCCATGCCGAAGGAGTCGTCCACCCCCATGGCCTCGCCCGTCGAGCGCATCTCCGGCCCCAGCAGGGTGTCCACGTCGAAGCGGTTGAAGGGGAAGACCGCCTCCTTGACCGCGACCCCGTTCACCTCCGGCTCGGACGGCACATTCAGGTCGGCCAGCTTCTCCCCCGCCATCAGCCGCGCGGCCAGGCGCGCCAGCGGCACGCCGGTGGCCTTGCCCACGAACGGCACGGTCCGAGACGCCCGCGGGTTCACCTCCAGCACGTACACCTGCCCGTCCTTGACGGCGTACTGCACGTTCAGCAGCCCCACCACCCCCAACTCCAGCGCAAAGCTCCGCGTGAGCTGGCGCATCTGGTCGAGTTCGGCACGGCCCAGCAGGTACGGCGGCAGCACGCACGCGGAGTCGCCCGAGTGCACGCCCGCGTCCTCGATGTGCTGCATGATGCCACCGATCACCACGTCGGTCCCGTCGGACAGCGCGTCCACGTCCGCCTCGAAGGCGTCCTCGAGGAAGCGGTCGATGAGGACCGGATGGTCGGGCGAGGCCTTCACGGCCCGTGCGAAATACCCCTTCAGCGACTCCCCGTCGTACACGATCTCCATCGCCCGCCCGCCCAGCACGTACGACGGCCGCACCAGCACCGGGAAGCCGATCTCCCGCGCAATCCGCAGCGCCTCGTCCTCGCTCAGCGCGGTCCCGTTCGCCGGAACCCGCGCGCCGATCCGCCGGCAGACCTCTTCGAAGCGGCGCCGGTCCTCGGCCCGGTCGATCGCGTCCACCGTCGTACCCATGATCGGCACCCCCAGCTCCTCCAGCGGCCGCGCCAGATTCAGCGGCGTCTGCCCGCCGAGCTGCACGATCACCCCTTCCGGCCGCTCCCGCTCGACGATCTCGACCACGTCCTCCAGCGTCAGCGGCTCGAAGTACAGCTTGTCGCTCACGTCGAAGTCGGTGGAGACGGTCTCCGGGTTCGAGTTCACCATGATCGTCTCGAAACCGGCTTCCTTGAGCGCCAGCACCGCCTGCACGCAACAGTAGTCGAACTCGATCCCCTGCCCGATCCGGTTCGGCCCGCTGCCCAGGATGACGATCTTGCGCCGATTCGAGGGGTTCGACTCGTCTTCCGATTCGTAGGAGGAGTAGTAGTAGGGCGTCGCCGCGGGGAACTCCCCCGCGCAGGTGTCGACGACGTTGTACGTGGGCCGGATCCCCCACTCCCAGCGCTGCGAGCGTATGGCGGCCTCGCCGACCCCGCGCAGGGCCGCGAGCTGCGCGTCGGAGAACCCCTCGCGCTTCATGCGCCGCATCGAGGCCGCATCGAGGGCCGGCAGGGATTCGAACCAGCGCTCCAGCTCGAGGATCTGGGTCAGCTGGTCGAGGAACCAGGGGTCGATCCTGGTTGCCCGGTAGAGCCGCTCGACCGAAATGCCCGCCTCGAGAGCCCACTTGAGCTGGTACTTCCGGAAGGTCGTCGGCCTCCGCACGGCGCTCAGCAACGCCTCGGTCGTGGTCGAGTCGAGTCCGTCGTCCGACGGTGTCTTTCCCCTGATCCAGCCCGAACGCCCCACCTCCATCCCCCTGAGCCCCTTCTGCCACGCGGAGCGGAATGTGCGCCCGATCGCCATGGTCTCGCCGACGGCCTTCATCTGCACGCCCAGGGTGTCGTCCACGTCCGGGAACTTCTCGAAGGCGAAGCGGGGGAACTTCACCACCACGTAGTCGAGCGCGGGCTCGAAGGACGCCGGCGTGGTCTTCGTGATGTCGTTCGGCAGCTCGTACAGGTGGTACCCCACGGCCAGCTTCGCCCCCACGCGCGCGATCGGGAAACCTGTCGCCTTGGACGCCAGCGCCGACGAGCGCGAGACCCGGGGATTCATCTCGACCACCAGCATATCGCCGTTTTCGGGGTTGACGGCGAACTGGATGTTGCAGCCGCCCGCCTCGACGCCGATCTCGCGGATGATCGCGATGGCCGCGTCGCGCATGCGCTGGTACTCGACGTCGGAGAGTGTCTGCGCCGGCGCAACCGTGATCGAGTCGCCGGTGTGCACCCCCATCGGGTCGAAGTTCTCGATGGAGCAGACGATGATCACGTTGTCGAGCCCGTCGCGAACGACCTCGAGCTCGTACTCCTTCCAGCCGATCACGGAGCGGTCGATCAGGATCTCGCCGATGGGGCTGGCGTCGAGTCCCCTGCGCACCTGCGCCTCGAATTCGGCGAGGTTGTACGCGGTGCCGCCGCCCGTGCCGCCCAAGGTGAAGGAAGGCCGGATGATGGCCGGGTAGCCGGTGTCATCGATGATGGTGAGTGCGTCGTCCACGGACCGCGCGAAGCCCCCGTGGGGCACGGCGAGCCCGATCCGATTCATCGCGGCGGTGAATTCCTCGCGGTCCTCGGCCATCTTGATCGAGCGCTCGTCGGCCCCGATCAGCTCGACGCCGTGCTCGGCCAGCACTCCCTGCCGGTGCAGATCCATGGCGATGTTCAGCGCGGTCTGCCCTCCCATGGTGGGGAGGAGCGCGTCCGGCTTTTCGCGTTCGATGACCCGCGCGACCCACTCGGGAGTCAGCGGCTCGATGTAGGTCCGGTCGGCCAGGTCCGGGTCGGTCATGATCGTGGCCGGATTGGAGTTGACCAGGACGACCCGGTAGCCCTCCTCCTTGAGCGCACGCACGGCCTGTGTACCGGAATAGTCGAATTCGCAGGCCTGGCCGATAACGATGGGACCCGACCCCAGAATCAGGATCGAGTCGATGTCGGTGCGTTTAGGCAATGTCGATCAGCAGTCCGTGGATGAAGCCGCTCGAGCGCCGGGGGGGATTTCGTCCACGGGCTGCTAGTCGGCGCTCTTCGCGGATTCCTTCCGGATTGCGGTGCGGAGGGCCATGGCGAGTCCTCCCCAGACGAACGCCATGATCACGATCATGGTGATCCAGGTTGCGGTGGTCATTTCGGACCGGCTCCCTTCGACTACGCGGGTGGGCTTGCTGGTTGGCGCCGAGGAAGAGGGGACGGACTGCGAGCACCGGGCGGGAGCGCCTCTTCCAGGGCCGGAATAAGGTGCGGAAAGGGGGGCGGCAGGGCAAGGCGGGAGCGGGTCGCACAAGCCCGGTTGCGATTCGCAGGTCCGGCCTACCCCGGACGGGCACCGCTAGCACTCGTGACAGATCCCGAAGAACCACTCCCGGCGGGCGAGCGCGCCGCGGAGCACATCGGGCTCGCCGCGAACGAAGCGGACAGGTGTGCCGGGCCGGGCCTGCGCGAGCGCGTCGAGAGCAATCGGATCGACGGAACCGAGCTTCGCGTAACCGCCTATCGTCGGGCGGTCCCGCATGAACACCAGCGGGAGGCCATCGCCGGTGACCTGAACGGTGCCGTCCACGAGGGGTGTCGAGTCGAGGACGCGCGGACCTGTGGTCAGGGTGGGACCAGCCAGGCGGCACGCCGTGCGGTCGCTCGCAGAATCCAAAGTCCATGTCGCGTCGAACACCCGCCTCCGGTCGGCACGCGAAAACTCCGGCCACTCGTAGCCGACGACCAGCGGTACCGTCAGCGAACCCGTGACCGGCGGAATCAAATCGTCGGGCACGCGCCGGACCGGACACCAATGGTCGGGTGCGTGCCAGCGCAGTGGCTCCCCCGGTCGGATGCATCGGCCCAGCAACCCGGGGAGTCCGTCCCGCACTACGGCCGACGCCGAGCCGAACGCTGGGGTGACGTCCAGCCCGCCGGGGAAGGCGAGGTAGGCACGCATGCCGGTCGCGCCGTATCCAAGGCGGAGGAGCTGACCCGCCCGCACACGCAAGGTGCGCCACGCGCCCGTCTCGACGCCGTCAAGCGTGGCGGCGCAACCCGCCCCGGTCATCGCTACAACGGTTGCAACAGTGAAGCGCAGGGCAAAGCCGCCCAAGGTGATCTCGAGCGCGGCCGCCGCCGGGTCGTTTCCGAGGAGCCGGTTGGCCCACAGATATGCCCGTTGATCCATGGCGCCCCCGGGAGCGAGGCCGGCGCGGCGGCCGGTCCGCCTCCCCAGATCCTGGATCGTGCAGAACGGCCCGGGGCGATCCACGACGCCGTGCGGGTTCATCCGCATTCCGCCTCGTAGGCGTCACGACCGATCATGCGAAACTCGACCGTGCCCCCCGGGCGGAAGCGGGAGATCCGCTCCGTGGGGTCCGCGAACAACGACGAAGGGACGCGACCGATGAGACGCCAGCCACCGGGGCCCGCCGTCGGATAGATGCCGGTGCGGCGGTCCGCGATCCCCACCGAGCCGACCTCGACCCGGCGGCGGGGCGTGGGCAGGCGCTGCATGGCGATCCGCGCATCCAGGTCGCCCAGATACGCGAAACCCGGCGCAAAACCGGTCGCCAGCACGACGTACGTAGTGCGGCTGTGGAGCCGTGCGACCTCCGCCACGCTGAGCCCCGTGCTCGCTGACACATCCTCGAGGTCCGGTGCCAGTTCCGGGTCGTAGCAAACGGGCAGCGAAACGGGATCGCCCCTCTCGATCTCGGGCACCTTCAGGACGCATTCCCTGGCGGCGGCTGACAGACGGGCCTCAACGTCTGCCGGGTCCCAACTACGTGGCGAGCCCTCGATCAGCAGCCGGTTGAACGCCGGAATCGTCACCCGCACATCCGGCAGCGCGTCGCGCGCGGAGCGCTCGAGGCTGAGCACACGCGCGATCCCGTCCCGGTCGGCGGACACCGGCAGGGTGACCAGGGCGCTGACTGGGCCCGGGAACGTGATCACGTGCGGCGTGGCACCAACTCACGGATGCGGCGCAGAACCTCCGGTGCCGAGGGGTTGTCGCCGTGTACGCACAACGTCTCGGCGTGCACCGGCAGCGTTCCCCCGGGCGTCTCCACGAATCCGTCGAGGAGATGTGCCACGTGCTCTGCGACCGCGTCGTGGTCGGTGAGGACCGCCCCCCGAATCGAGCGCGACCGGAGGCGTCCGTCGGCGGCGTAGGCGCGGTCGGCGAAGGCCTCGAACGCCAGCACCAGCCCCGTGTGTTCGAGCATCGCCGCGTGCCGCTCGCGATCCGGCGTTGCCTGCAAGACGAAGGTGAGCGACGGATCCACGGCAGCCACGCCTTCGGCCAGCCGCGTGAGCAGCCGGTCGTCATTCATCATGGCGAGGTACAGAGCTCCATGCGGCTTCACGTGGTGGAGGCGCGTCCCCAGCGCAGCCGCGACTGCCTGAAGCGCTCCGATCTGCGCTTGGATCTCGAGCACGAGTGAATCGAGTGGCCAGTCCAGCCTCAAGCGCCCGAAGTTGCGACGGTCGGGATAGCCGGGATGCGCGCCCGACCGTACACCGTGCTCGGCCGCCAGCAACAGCGTACGCGCCATCGTGTCCGGGTCTCCCGCGTGGCCTCCGCACGCGATGTTGGCCCAGTCGATGAGCGGCATCACCGCTTCGTCGGCCCCCTTCTCCCAGGGCCCGTAGCCTTCCCCCATGTCGCAGTTGATGAGCATGCGGAAAGATACCGCCATCGGAACGACGTTCGCACCCGCCTTCACGGTGATCCGGGGCCGGGGAGCGGCGGCGGGGCCGACGGAATCTTGGCCGGGTGGGTGACTTCGTGCGGTCCCCGACTTGACATATACGACACCGTGTCTTAACATTACGACATGTTGTCGTGTCAATGTCAGATGGAGGGATAGAGCGACCGTGACGATGCAATCGCTACCCAACTCCGAACTCGCGGTCATGGAGCTGCTGTGGAGCAAGGGCCGCCTGACCGCCCGTCAGATCCTCGAGCAACTCTACCCCGATGTCGCCAGGCCGCAGCACGGCACCGTCCAGCGGCTCCTGCAGCGGCTCCGGGGCAAAGGCTTCGTGGTCCGCGATCGCAACCTGGGCGTGAGCATCTTCTCGCCCGCCGTCAGCCGGGAAACCTACGCGAGCGACCAACTGAAGTCCCTCGCAAACCGGCTCACCCGGGGGTCGCTGGTGCCGATGATCACCCGGCTGGTCGAAGAGAACAAGCTCTCACGCGCCGAGATCGACAAGCTGCGGCGCATCCTGGAGGAGTAGCATGACCGACATTCTGCTTCAGATCGGCGCCGCGAAGCTGGTGGTCTCGGTAGTTCTGGCGGGCCTGGCGTGGGCGGTGCAGCGGCGCGTGGACCACCCCGCCGTCGCCTATCCGCTCTGGCTGCTGGTGTTCGTCGCGCTGCTCCTCCCGGCTGTGGTTTCGATCCCGGTGCTTCCGGGAGAGAGCGGAGCGACACGGGTGATCGCCAACGGCGCGGCACCCGCCGGGGAGCCGAAGGCGCTGTCTCCGGTACACAATCCCGGTCACAATCTCGCCGCGCCCGGCACTCCCTTCAGCACCTGGATTGCCGAGAATGCCAGGGCCGGCCTCGCGATCGCATGGCTCGCCGTCACTGCTCTGCTGCTCGGGTGGACCCTGGTTCGAACGCTGCGCTTCAGGCGCTGGCTTGCACGGACCTCGCGGCCGGCACCGCAGGAGTTGCGCGTCGAGGTTGCCGAAATCGGGCGCAGGCTCAACCTGGCCCGGATGCCGGAAGTGCGCATCACAACCGCCCGCCTATCCCCATTGGTGTGCTGGATCGGTGGCCGGGTCCGCCTGGTGATTCCCTCGTTCCTCCTGGCCAGCCTTGATCGGCGGGAACTCCGCGCCGTGCTGGCGCACGAACTCGCACACGTCCGCAGGCGCGACCACCTGGTGCGCTGGATCGAGTGGCTGGCGTGCTCGGCCTTCTGGTGGAACCCGGTGGCCTGGTGGGCCCGGCGCGAACTCAGGGCCGCCGAAGAGGCGTCGTGCGACGCGCTTGGCGTGGCGGCCACGATGTCCACCCCCCGCGCCTACGCGGAATCACTCCTCCGCGTGGTGGACGTGATGTCCAAACCGCCGACGCCCCCCACGCCCGCCTTCGCGAGCGGCGTCGCGAGCAGCGGGAGCTCCAATTCGCTCGACAGAAGGCTCCGAACGCTTGTCAAGGGAAGATCAACTGACCAGACCCCCCGCTGGACTCGCGCAACGGCCGCTGCAGCGGCGGCGTGTCTGCTACCTCTCGGACTCGTGTACTGTGGCACCGACGTCCAGACGACGCCGACAGCGCCGGAGGAGTCGCCCGAGCCGCCGCCGGTGGCCGCGACCGAGATGGTCGTCGTACTGGGACCCGACGGCCAGGGTTCGCGTACGGAGCCGAAGGAGCTTTGGAGCGGCGATCCGGAGTACGCGTACTGGTTATTCGGCTCGAGCGACATGGACAGCCCGCAGCCCCTCGCCAGCGCGCCGGTACATCCTGAGGAATGCCGGTTGGAGCCGGACCAGGAAGCCCGCGACGAAGCTATGGCCTCCTGCGCGAGGGCGATAGCAGACGATCTCCCCGGGACTGGCGATTCCGTTGATCGGAACGTGTGCGTGATGTGGGGAAGCAAGGCCAGCGGTTGGCGCGGAATCTGCGAGGCCGGGGAGCCCGGGAAACGACACCTCCTGCATGGAAACAGCACCGGCAGCTTTTTGCTGGAGCGCATCACGGTTTTCGGGAGCGAGGGATGAGAATCGTGACCGGAACGGCAGTCATCGCCCTGGCCACAGTTGCGTGCGGCAATCTGGACGTCACGCTTGAACTCCGGTCGGAGGCGCGGGACAGCGCTGGGGTCCGGATCGTCGAGAACGCGCGCCCGTCCGATGGCTCGATGCTCGGCTGGCGAGTCGATTCGGTGCCCTCGCTATCGATCGGGGCGCTCGAAGGCGATGAACCCTACCTCCTGGATCAGGTCCGCGACGCTCTGACGCTGCCGGATGGCCGGATTGTCGTCGCAGACCGGGGCTCGAGCGAGTTACGGGTCTTCGACGCGTCAGGAGTCCACATGGAGTCATGGGGCGGACGGGGAGAAGGACCCGGCGAGTTCAACAGCCTTCTGGAGGTCGCACACTGGCCTGGCGATTCACTGATCGCATGGTATTCGCAGAGTGACCGTCTTTCGGTCTTCGACTCCCGCGGGAACTTCGGCCGGACGCTGATTCCAGGGGATCTGCGAAACAGCGCCGAGGTGGCCTTGCCGGGCGGCGTGATCCTCGTCTCCGGCGCGAGCGCCGGCGGATCCGTCCCGGGTGACGGGCCATCCCGCCGGCAAAGACGCCACGCAGTGGTGGGCGCGGAGGGAGAGTTCGTCGCGTCGCTGGGGCTCCATCTCGGCACGGAATGGTATACCTCCGGGTCCGGAAATGTGATCGGGATAATGTCGATCCCGTTCACGCGCTCGACACTCACCACCGCGTGGGGCGACCTGTTTGTCGTGGCTTCCAACAACACCTACGAAATCAGAGCCTATGAGCCCGCCGGGACGCTCAGCCGAATCGTCCGGCGCGCTCATGCCCTGATTGCGCCGACCTCGATCCACACGGACGCGGAGATTGAACGGCGAGTGGCACTCAGGCCTCCCGGGCAACAGGCAGAACGGCGCCGGGAGCTGCGTGAGACCTTTGACGACGTGCCGATAGCGGAGACGTTTCCGGCGTTCGACCAGCTCCTGGCTGACGCCCTGGGAAACCTCTGGGTCCAGGAATACGACCTGCCCGGCGAGCAACGGGCGAATCCACTGTGGACCGTGTTCGACCCCGAAGGGCGCGCCCTCGGCTTCGTGGAAACGCCCGCCGGAATGAACGTCTTCGAAATCGGTGCCGACTACATCCTCGGCCGCGCCACCGACGACCTCGGTGTGGAATACGTGCAGGTCTGGTCGTTGATCCGTTCGGGCGGATAGCCCAATCTCCAGCGACAGTCCGTTAGTTTAGACGATCTCTCCCGCTGGAGGGCAAGCCAGGACGAGACGGCGGCTCCAACTCAGCTTGCCTGGCCCGGAGGCGAGGCGCCGTGCGTCGTCCTTGACAGATCTGTCCGTTCACCACTTGTGCCCGGCGGGACCATTGTCATTGCGGGGGGACAGTACGGCCGAAGACTCGGTTGACTGCGAACCGCATGCAGGGTAACGATGACATGTTGCCAAACCGGCGCCTGACCGGCGCCATTGGGAGCGCGGGGCCACGCCGCGGACTGCTCCTCACGTTCCTCCTCGCCGCTTTCGCGGCCAGCGCCACCCCCCTGGCGGGACAGGGTGTCTCCACCGCCGGACTTCGCGGCCGGGTATTCGATCAGGCCGGCGCCCCGGTCGAAGGAGCCCTGGTTACCCTCGAGCATCCGGCTACCGGCGCCACCAGCACGGCGCTCACTACCGGTGACGGCCGCTACCATCTTCCGAATCAGCGACCCGGGGGACCGTACCGGATCACCATCGCGCGCATCGGATTCGCGGACTTCACCCGCGACGGCCTCCAGCTGCTGTTGGGACAGTACGCCGACCTGGACGTCGAGCTGCTTCCGCGCGCCATCGAGGTCGAGGGGCTGGTGGTCGAGGTGGAACAGGACCTTGAATTCAATCGCGGCCGGATCGGGATCTCCACGCTGGTCACATCCGACGAGCTCGAGCAGCTCCCGACGCTGACCAGGAACTTTGTCGACTTCGCTGTGCTGTCTCCCCTGGTCCGTGTCTCCAAAGAGGGCACCTCGGTGCTCGGCACCAACTACCGCTTCAACAGCCTCAGCGTGGACGGCGCGCTGAACCAGGACGTGTTCGGACTCTCGACGAACAACCAGGCGGGTGGACGCGCGGGCAGCCGTGTCATTCCCCTCGAGGCTGTGGAGCAGTTCCAGGTGTTGGTCGCGCCCTTCGACGTGCGTCAGTCGGGCTTCACCGGTGGAGCGCTGAACGCCGTGACCAAATCGGGAACCAACGAGTTCCGGAGTTCGGCGTTCGGCTTCTACCGCGGGGACGCCCTCGTCGGGGACCTGGTGATCGACGATGTCGCGACCATGCCGGAGTTGTCGGCCGCGCACGGGGGCTTCACGGTCAGTGGCCCCATCGAGCGCGACCGCGCACACTTCTTCGTTGCCGGCGAGTGGGAACGGGTGCGCGAGCCCCCGAGCGGCTTCCATGTCGGCGAGTCCGACCCCTTCCGGCTGTCGCTGGTTCCCGATTCGGTGGCCCGGATGCGGTCGCTGCTCCAGAGCTTCGGGGCGGACCCGGGAACCGCATCGTCGTTCCAGCTGGAGAACACGGTCGCGAACCTCTTTGCGCGCCTGGACTGGCAGATCGGTGGCCGCCACGACGCCATGCTCCGCTATAGCTTTTCCGCGGCGGACGACGATTCGGACCCCAATCGCCTGCCCGGCGACGCGTACGAATTCTCTTCCAACGGCAGCGAGATACGGTCGCGAAGCCACTCGTCCGTCTTCCAGATCTTCTCCTCGCTCGGCAACCGTCTCTCAAACGAGTTCGCGGCCAATGTGCAGTTTCTGGAAGACAACGAGAAGGGCCGGGCCGGCTTCCCCCAGGTGACCGTCGGGGTCGATGGCGTGGTCGATGGCCTGTTCGTCACGCGCGATGTTCGCGGGGGCGCAGACTTCTTCGGGCAGGAGAACGGCCTGGATCAGCGCGTGATCCAGCTCGCCAACAACCTCGGCTACCACGTGGGGCGTCATCAGTTCCTGTTCGGTGCATCCGGCACGTGGTTCAACTTCGACCGCAGCTTCGTCCCCGGCGCCCTCGGGAGTTACCGGTTCGACACCCTGGAGGACCTCGAGCTGAACCGCCCCGACCGCTATGAGATCACGATACCACTGACACGAGAGGGCTCGAACCCGACGTTCGGGGTGCAGGAACTGGCGCTCTACGCACAGGACGAATGGGTGGCGCACGACCGGCTCACTCTGCGGGCCGGGGCGCGCCTGGATGTCCCGACGTTCAGCGACAGCCCCGAACACAACCGGGAGCTCCAGTCGGAACTCGGAATCGACACGTCACGGCTCCCCGGGGTCGGCCGCACGATCTCGCTGCGCGCCGGGCTCAACTGGCGCCCGTTCGAAGGCACTCAGGTGAGAGCAGGCATCGGGTTGTTCACCGGCCGGCCGGCTTTCTCATGGCTGGCAAACGCGTTCCAGAACAACGGGCTCGCGGCGACGACGCTCGTGTGCAGAGGCATGTTGGCACCGGCGTTCACGCCCTCCCAACCCGCACCGACGGCGTGCGCGGGCGGCTTCACGGCCGGCGGATCAGCGCCGATCATCAACTACTTCGATCCGGACTTCGCCTTTCCGCAGGACATGCGCACGATGTTCGCGGTCGATCAACGGCTTCCGGGAGGCTTGCTGCTGTCGGCGAGCTGGATCACCAACCTCGCGCGCAGACAGATCTTCATCAGCAACGACAATCTCCACCCCGCGGTGAGCGGTGGCGGGCCGGAAGAGGGATTCACCCATGGGTTCGGGTTCGGCGTGCGCCGAGTGTGGGGCGAGGCATTGCTCTTCGGGAGCGAACAGCTCTGGGAAGGAGGCCGGATCAACGATCGGTTCGGTCCGGTGCTACGGATCGGAAACCGCCGGGGAAACTACTCCTACGCCGCCACGATCGAGCTCAAGAAGGACTTCGGGCAGGTCCTGGGACTGAGGGCGGGGTATTCTCTGACGCGGTCCGCCGACCTCCAGGATCTCATCTCGCTCGACGTCACGTCGAACTACGCGACGACGCCCGTCAACCTGAATCCCAACGACCCGGTGCGGCAGCGTTCGAGGTTCGACCGGCCCCACAAGGTGGTGGCGAGCGCCCATGCGCGGCTGTGGCCCCGGTTCGGCGGAACCGGCGTAAGCGTGCTGTACGTGAGCCAGTCGGGAGTCCCGTACTCATACGTGTACGAGGGCGATGTCAACGGAGACGGCTTTCCGGGCCCCCGGGCCTCGACCCTGTCCAACGATCTGATCTACATCCCCGAGCGGCTCAGCGACTTTCCGGGGAGCATCGTCAGCCAGATCATGTGGACAACCCTCCTCGAGGTCGAAGAGTGCCTCCGCGAGCAGCTGATGCGAATCCTGGCGCGCAACACGTGCGAAACGCCGTGGTCGCACCGGATCGATGCCCGCGTCTCGCAGAACGTCGCGGGCCTGGGCCTCTCCGGCGAAATCACCCTCGATGTTCTGAACGTCCTGAACCTGCTGGACTCGTCGTGGGGCCACGTCCAGATCGCGAACCCGGTCGTTCAGGTCTTCCGGGTCCGGAGACAAGCTTCGCAGGCGTTCGTTCCGGGTTCCGGCGGCACCGCATTGGTGGCCAACTACACCGGTGCCATTCGCCGGGACCGGACGACCGGCAGGGTCTCGGCGGCCCGCCCGTTCGCGCTGGAAGTGCCGACTTCGCAGTGGCGGGCCCAGATCGGGATGAAGATGCGGCTGGGGAGCTGATCAGCCGGTGCGTCGCCGCGCCTGATCCACCCCGCGAACCTCCAGCACGTCCCCCACGGTGCGCAGCCCGTCGATCACGTTCTGGATGTGCTCGGCGCGAGGCAGCCCGATCAGATCGATGCCGCGCTGGACCGCGTTGCGGTGCACGCCCCGCGCGAAGCCTTTGTCCTTCATCTTCTTCGCCACCGACTTCGGCTTGAGGTCGTCGATCCCGTTCGGCCGCACCAGGCAGCACGCATACACGAGGCCGCTCAGCTCGTCGCAGCCGTAGAGCACCCTGTCGAGCTGCGATTCCGGGACGACGTCGGTGCGGTCCGGGTACGCGTGGGCCTCGATCGCGTGCACGACTTCCTCGGGATAGCCGAGTTCGCGCAGCCGGGCGACGCCGATGTGCGGGTGCTCGTCGGGATGCTTCTCCCAGTCGAGATCGTGCAGCAGCCCGGCCAGGCCCCACAGATCCTCGTCCTCGCCCATGAGGCGGGCGTAATGCCGTACGGTGGCCTCCACGGCGTACATGTGCTTGCGGAGCGCTGCGCTCGCGACCCATTCCTCGAGGAGGGCGACAGCATCGGTTCGGGTGGGCATTTCAGGTCCTTTTCGGGTGATTGATGTCAAGTACAGTTGACATTATGTAAAGTGTGATTGACATGTCGAGACGGCGAATCACACCGCACTCGACGGGCACAGGTGCGACAGCACGCACTGGTTGCAGCGCGGCCGGCGGGCGTTGCAGACCTGCCGTCCGTGATGGATGAGCAGGTGCGCGAGCATGGTCCACACCCCGCGCGGGAAGAGGGCGATGAGGTCCCTTTCGATCTTGACGGGCGAGACCTCCTTCGTGAAGCCCATCCGCCCGGACAGCCGTTTGACGTGCGTGTCGACGACCACCCCCTCGTCGATGCCGAAGGCGTTGCCGAGGATCACGTTCGCCGTCTTGCGACCGATCCCCGGCAGGGCGGACAGCTCCTTCATGTTTCGGGGGAGCTCGCCTCCGTGCTCGTCGATCAGCGCGTTGGCCATGCCGATCAGGTTGCGGGTCTTGTTGCGGAAGAAGCCCGTCGAGCGGATCACGTCTTCGAGCTCCGCCGGGAGCGCCGCGGCCAGGGACTCGGGGTCCGGGTAGCGGCGAAACAGCTCGGGGGTGACCATGTTGACGCGCACGTCGGTGCACTGGGCGGAGAGGACGGTCGCGACCGCCAGTTCGAAGGGTGACGCGTGACGAAGCGCACACTCCGCGTCGGGGTACTCGCCGAGGAGGAGCTCGTAGATCTCGGCGGCGCGGGCGTTGCGGGCCTTGTTCGATTCGCGTGGCATGGGTGGGCGTGGCCGGGGCGGTCAGAGGGTGACGTATGGCAGAGCGGACGGGGTTGGGCCGTGGATGGCCGGCTGGCCCGGGGCCGGTGACGTACCGGGAGTCGCCGCCGGGTCGTGCGCCTCGCCGGTGGTGATATCGGAGCCCGGAGGGGGCGCCGAGGACAGGCGAGTCAGCACCAGTGCCGCCAACTTGAACACCTCCGCAGGCGTGCGAATGCCCAGCAGGCCGTCCAGTTCGGCGCCGGGCAGCGACGTGGTGAAGTCGCCGCCTCCTTCCCGGGCCGGGCCGGTCGCCCACCCGGGCAGCGAGGCCAGTGGCAGTGGCGGGACGGGCACGATGCCGAAGCCGGGACGGTCGGGGCGCATGCCGCACACCATTGCGAGGTGAAGGGCGCCGGAAGCATCCGCGGCCCAGAAGAACCCGTCGACCGACTCGGGAGCGGCGCCTGCCGGGCCGGAATCCTCGGGGGGTGGGGCTGGCTCGGGCGGGAGGCGCCGCTGTCCCGAAGGTCCCTGAGCTGGATCTCGGCTGGGCCCACCATTATCGCCCTCCTCAATCCACACCAGATGCTGCGGCAACTGGATGTAGCCCGTCCGCTCATGAAGCGCCGCCGACCAGCTTTCGTCCTGCGTGGGGGAAGGCTCGCGGGATGACCCAGCCAGCAGACCGCGTATGGTGTCCACCCGCACCAGGGCGATCTCGGCTCCGGTCCGCCACATGTGGTACGCGAAGTAGAGAACGGTGCCGTGATCGTGCGCCGCCTCCGGCGCCGTCTCCTCGGTCCTGAGTTCGGCCAGCGCCCCCTGCGCCGTGCCCAGCATCACGAAGGCGGCGGGGTTACCGGGATCGGTACCCCGCTCCCCCGCCTCCTCCCCGATCCCGGGGAAGTGGCGGTCCGGGAAGTCCGGATCCGGGAGCAGCAACTCGTACGGCGTGAGCCGGGCGTAGGCGTCGTGGATGGCCACGCTGCGGGCTTGCCGGGCCTACCCGCTTCCGGTGTCGGTGGCCGGTTCCGCTCCTTCCCCGTCGCCCCGCGCGGCCTGGATTCGCGCCACCAGCCACCGGTTGATGGCGATCAGGACCAGGATCACCACCGCGAACTGGATCAGCACCGACCCCACGTTGTACGGCGAGAAGAGGGTCCAGGTCTCGGCGGAGCGGAAATCGCCAGCGCCCGCCTGCCAAAGCCACCACACCATCAGCACGACGGCCTCGACCAGCACCAGGCGCATGGCCCAGTCCCACCACGATCCGATCCGCACGTCGGAGTCCGGCGTGTTGATGAAGGTCTCGCGCCACTTCCTGACGCCGTACTTGAGTACCGCGAAGGCGAAGAAGAAGCCCGACAGCATGAGGCCCACGCCCCACACCCAGTCCTGGTTCTGGAAGATGCCGATCCGCAGCGCCGACGGGATTCCCAGCAGGAAGCCCGCGGAGCCGACGATCATGATGGCCTTGCGCCGGGTCAGGCCGAGGTCGATCAGGATGCGCGACGCGAGTTCGATCATGGCCACCAGGCTGGACCACGCGGCGAAGACCAGCGCGAGGAAGAAGAGGCCCATGAAGAACTGCCCCGCCGGGATCTGGGCGAAGAGCTGAGGCACCCAGATGAAGGTGAGGCCTTCGTTGCCGGCGCCGACGATCTGGCTGGCCGCCTCGGGCATGACCGAGAAGATCGTGCACAGCACCATGATGCCCGCCAGCAGCGACATGGAGTTGTTCCCGAAGCCGATCACGAAGGCGTTGAGCGCGGTGTCCTCACGTGCCCGCATGTAGACCGCGTAGGAGAGGACCAGTCCCCATCCGGCGCCGGTGTCCCACGCGTTCTGGGTCAGCGCTTCGAGCCAGATCGTGACGTCGCCCAGCGCGCTGAAGTCGGGGGTGAAGAGGAAGGCGAGACCCTCGGAAGCCCCCGGCAGGGTGAGAGCCTTGACCGCCAGGACCAGCACCAGAATGACCAGCGACGGGATCAGGAAGCGGGCCGCTGTCTCGATGCCGCGGACCCCCTTCGAGACGACGAAGACGCCCAGGCCCACGGCGATGGCGTGGAAAAGGATCGCCTGCGGGGTCGAGTTGAAGGCGTCCCAGAACTGCGTGGGGACCGCAGTCGGGATGTCGCCCGTCAGCGTCGCGAAGAAGAACCGGATCGTCCACCCCATCACCACCGAGTAGTAGAACATGATGGCGACCGCGACCCATGCGATCCACGCGCCCATCCACGCGAACTTCGGCCCGATCGTCTTGATGAACGACCCGATGGTGCCGCGGCGGGTCCCCTTCCCCATCCCGAATTCGAGGATGAGGAGCGGGATTGACCAGAGGAGAAGGAAGACGGCCCACGCCACGAGGAAGGTGCCGCCCCCGTTCGAGGCCGCGATGCGCGGGAAGCGCCAGATGTTTCCGGTGCCTATAGCCATGCCGAGCATGGCCAGGAGCATTCCCCAGCGGGACGTGAATACCTCGGATCTGGTCGACACGGGATGCAGCTCCTCGGTTGATGGGTGGGCGGCGGCCGACGGCTGATAGCCTATCGCCTTCGGGGCGCCGGGGCCATAGCGCGGGCCGGGAAGCCTTGGAGTTTCCAACGACTCGGTGTGGGCCCGCTGCGGTGTCCCATCCAGACATGCGGGTGTCCCGGGTTTTGCCGCGGAAACGTCGGGGTGAACGGGGCCGATGTCGGGGCGCCCCCGCTACGCCTCCGCATCCCGGGCCGAGCCCGTTTGCCCGTGGTCCTGGGCGGGCTCGTCGCCCGCCTCCCGAGCGGGCTCGCCGGCCGCTTCCCGAGCGAGTTCCTCGGCAGCATCCCGGGCCACCTCGCCAGCCGCCTCCAGCTCCTCCTCGACCGCCTCTCGTGCTGCCGCCTCCAGCTCCCACGGGATCGCCGAGTCCACCAGCCGCGCCGCTCCGTTGTACAGCTCCCCGGGTGGTAGCGGTGGCGCGGGCGGCAGCGGCTGCAGCCGCTGCCCCGGCCGCACCATCGGCGGTGCGCTCGCGATCATCTTCCCCTTCTTCGTGAAGAACACCGCCTGACCCATGCGGTTCAGTGCCATCCGTGTGCGCCCCTCGTGCACCACACGGTGATGCCGGCGGCACAGCAGCACCGTGTTCGCCAAGCTTGTCTCGCCCCCATCGGCCCAGTGCGTGACATGATGCGCCTCCGTGAACCGGCTCCCGCACCCCGGGTACCGGCAGCCTCGGTCACGCTCCTCCAGCGCACGGCGGATGTGCGGCGGGATGGTGCGCGTCTTCCTCCCCACGCTCAGCACCGCCCCCTCGCGGTGCGTCATCGGCACGACCGCAGCATCACACGCCATGCGCCGTGAGGTCTCGGCGCTGACTCTCACCCCGTCGACCTCGGAGCGGCCCGGTTCCCCGTCCTTCTCCAGCGTGGCCATCTCGGTGTGGACCGCCACCTGGAACCGCTCGGCACGCGTCCCGGATTCTCCACCGAAACCCGCCGCCAGCGCTTGCTCGGCGACCAGTCCCGCCGCATCCGCCCTGCGCTGGCGGCTCTGTGGCCGCGCATCGGGGCTCTCGGCGCGGTACAGCGCATCACCCGCGGCTTCGATCGCGCGCATCAGCACGGCGCCGACCTCGGGCTCGAGCCGCCCCCGCATCACGTACATCCCGTCTTCGGGGTCGCGACCCGGGTCATGGCCCGAACCTTGGCGTAGGAGAGCTGGCCTGAACTCATCTCCTTGGACGTGAGCGGCAAGTCCTCGAGCGCGTGGGCCACGCGCACATTTTCGCGGGCCGTGCCGAGCGTCCGTCCGGTCCTCCAGGCGAGCCAATCCGCACACGAAGTGAAACTCTCCTCGGCCCACCCTTCGCGGCGGTCGAACTCGGCGATGAGGGTGAGCATCTCGTAGGTTGCGATGTTGATCCGGGCGGCGAGCTCGACGATGCGTTCGCCGAGCTGAAAGAGGTCGTCGTTCATGGGGTCCTCCTAAAGTCAAATACAGCAAAGAGTTACCCTTAAAGATAACGGCGGTGTTTTCGGGCTTCTGTAGCGGCCCGGGACGCGAAAACCCGAGTCGAGAAGGCTTCGCAAGCCCGTCGGACCGCGTTCGTCCCACACAGGCCAGTGTGCGGCTTCCAGCAGCCCTCCAGCACCACATCCCGGACCTCGCCAAAGCCGCAATCTCAAACCCGTAAATGGCTGGATGGGACTATCGTTCGGCGATTTGGGTCACCGGTGTGAAGTACGCAGCACAACATGCCGGGACTGGCCCTCGCCATACCCGACAAGGCCAGCGAGATGTCCCGATTGGTCGGTGTCGAGCCGCGATGGGCCTGTGCCGTGCCGCGATGGCGCCGATGCTTCGTCGGGACACCGCCTCATCCGGCCCACTACACCCTCGCCCAAACCGCAACGCTCGACTGGAACCCTCAAATGGGCAACGGGGCCAGCGCGGGGCGAAACCGTGAGGGTACTGAACGAGCACAGGAGGCGCCGCGCAAGCAACGGAGAACGCCACGTCCACCCCCACGTTTCCGCGGCAAATCCAGGGACACCGGCATGCTCGGTTGGGACAGGCGGCCGAGCACGGCAAACCAGCAGCCCATCGCGGCATGAAGTCCGACCGCCACGAACTCCGGGTGGAGCCTACCGCAACCGCTCCTGAATCCACCCCTCCACGTGGTCCAGCCCCACCCGCTCCTGCGCGAGGGTATCCCGGTCCCGGATGGTCACGCTTTGATCTTCACCGGTCTGCCGGTCGATCGTGACACACCACGGCGTCCCCGCCTCGTCCTGCCTGCGGTAGCGGCGCCCGATCGACCCGGCCTGGTCGTACGATGCCGGAATCCTGGCCCGGCGCAGTTCCTTGAGCAGCCCGGTGGCGATCTCGGGCTGCCCGAACTTCTTCATGAGCGGGAACACCGCCGCCTTGATCGGCGCGAGACGGGGATCGATGCCCAGGACCACCCGGGCCTGGCCCCCGACCTCCTCTTCGCGGTAGGCGTCCACCAGCGCGACCAGCGCCGCGCGGCCGACCCCCATCGCCGTCTCCACCACATACGGGATGTACCGCTCGCCCGAACCAGGGTCGATGTAGAGAAGCCGCTTCCCCGAATACTCCTGGTGGCGGGACAGGTCGAAATCGGTGCGATTGTGGACACCTTCCAGCTCTTGCCAGCCGAAGGGGAATTCGTACTCGATGTCGACCGCGGCCTTGGCGTAGTGGGCCAACTCGCCGGGGCCGTGTTCGTGGAACCTCAGCTTGTCGGGGCGGATGCCTATCTCGTGGTGCCACGCCAGCCGCTGCTCGCGCCAGTAGTCGAACCACTCGTCGTCGGATCCGGGCTTGACGAAGAACTGCATCTCGGCCTGCTCGAACTCGCGGGTGCGGAAGATGAAGTTGCCCGGGGTGATCTCATTACGGAACGCCTTGCCGACCTGGGCGATACCGAAGGGCACGCGCTGCCGCGACGTCTGCTGCACGTTCAGGAAGTTCACGTACGACCCCTGAGCCGTCTCCGGCCTCAGGTAGACGACCGACGCGTCCTCCTCCACCGGCCCCATGAAGGTCTTGAACATGAGGTTGAAGAGACGCGGCTCGCCGATCTCGCAGTCTCCGTGGGCGCCGGCACCGACCGATGGCTTCCTGGGACAGCTGTGCCGGTCCAGGTGGTCCGCGCGCCACCGCCGCTTGCAGGTCTTGCACTCCAGCAGCGGATCCGTGAAGCCCGAGACGTGCCCCGACGCTTCCCAGACGCGCGGATGCATGAGGATTCCGGCATCGAGGCCCTCGATGTCGTCGCGGGCGTGCACCATGGTCGACCACCACGTGTCGGCGACGTTCTTCCGCAATTCGACGCCCAGCGGTCCGTAGTCCCACACCGACGCGGCTCCGCCGTAGATCTCCGACGACTGAAATACGAATCCCCGCCGCTTGCACAGCGAGACGATCTTTTCCATGCGGTCCGCCACGACGCGTCCCCGGTTCCGTGAGTGTGTGTAATGGGCCCGGCCCCTGGGGCAGGCCACGAAAGGTGTGCAAAACGCGGCTAGACCTCCAGCCCCGTCGCCGCCGCACTCCAGGCCCAAAGCCGCTCCTGCGCCTCCTCGTCCCTCGCCGCGGCCGAGGGCGAACGCCGCGACCTCTTGTTGAAGTAGGCGCCGCTCAGGTCCTCGTCCCGCCTGCCCACCGCCAGATCGGCCAGAATGGGCCCGGCCTTGTCCGTCCGGCCGCCGACGACCCGCGCCAGGAACCTGCCGGCCGGCAACATCCCCAGGTAGTCGCGGAGCAGCCCGGTATCGTACACGCCGGGATGCAGCGCGAGAGGCTGCACACCGGTTCCCGTGGTCCTGCGGGCGAAAGCGCGTGTGAAGAGGATGTTGGCCAGCTTGCTCTGCTGGTATGCCACGGCCGCCCGGTAGCGACGCCGCTCGAAGTTCGGGTCGTCAAAGTCGAAGGCGGGTCCCCCGTGCGCCCCCGACGACACCGTGACGACGCGGCTGTACGCCGGCGCGCGCCGCAGCGCGGGCAGAAGCAGGTTGGACAGCAGGAAATGTGCGAGGTGCGTGACCGCCAGCTGCATCTCGAAGCCGTCCTGGCTGAGCGCGCGCTCGCGCGGCACGGTGGCCGCGTTGTTCACCAGGGCCGCAACAGGCGTGTCCAGCTCCAGGATCGTGTGGGCGCAGGCACGCACCGAGTCGAGCGACGCGAGGTCGGCGGTGACAAGTTGGTGACGGGCATCGCCGGGAAGCTCGGTCACGGCGTCGAGCGCCTCCCTCCCCCGCTCTTCGTCCCGGCACACCAGGATGATGGGGTGCCCCTGGCCGGCGAGGTGGCGGGCGGCGGCGTGACCGACACCGCGGTTGGCGCCCGTGACTACGATGTGTTCCATGTTACGTTTTCCTTCCAGCGGGCGCCGAGTGCACTCGGCCCTCGCAGTGTGCCCGTCCAATTTTCGTGGCCGCCATGGACTCAAAGACCTTCATCGGTGTCGAACCGTTCGATGTTTCCTACGGCACGGGTTTTCAGGCACAGGACGATGTGGCGCAGGCAATCGAATGTAGCATCGTCGAGGACGGAGGCGACTTGCGCATTCACAGCCCCGCCAGTGCCGACCGCCCATCCCGTCTCTGTTTTGTGGATGGGGTGAGGAGGACGGAGGCCCACCTGACGCGGACGAGTCCGGAGGGCGAGACCACGACCGGGCTCGCGGGAGCGTGGGGAGCAGGAGCCGTGCTGATCGGCGATGGCCGGCTCGCCACGATCGACCACATCGAAACCGGGCGGGCGGTCATTTTCACGGATGGACACCAGGTGCGGCTGCACCCCCACCGCGAGGGGTGGCGGTGGGACGCGTACTCGGTCGAAGGCGACGAGCCCGACGCGGCCATGCAGCACCTCCAGCGCCTCATGCGCGACACGGAGGCCGGGATCGCCGACAGGCTCTGTTCCGAGGGGTGGCTGACGGTATTCGACGGCCCGCTCCACAACATCCGGCGCAGCACCTCGGTCCCCGTCGTGGGGTACGTGAAGACCCACCACCGCCGCACCCTCGCGCCCGAACACTGGAATGCCCTGCCGGGCCTCGGGGTCGGTGATCGATCGAGCCTTTTCGCGCTTGGAGACGACCTCTACGCGTGCTATATCCGCGTGGGCGATCCGGGTCCCTGGGCGGGGCCGTGGTCGGGGATCGCGCGCATCGAGGTTCCCGCCGGCGCCGGCAGGGAGGCCGCGATCGCCACGGTGGATCGGGCGGCGCGGTGGCTCCCGGAGTTCGCGTCGGCGCCGCACCGGGACCCCCGTGCGCCGGTCAACCTCACCCCCGTCGCGGGCCTGGAACGCAGGCTGCACCACCTGCTCGGCGACGCGCGCCTCGCTCTCCGCGCGGTCCGCGAAGCCGTGATGCAACTCAACCGGGACGAAGCCGCATGAGCGATCACGGCAACCGCATCGGGCTCGTCGACGGGTCGGCCGGGAGCAGTTCCCGCACGTTTCAGGCCGTGCTCGACGGCGACGTTTTCGTCCAGCTCGACGAGCTTGTGGCCGTCACCCGAGATCTGCCGGGCGGCGGCAAGGTCACCCACTACGGGATCATCACCGAGCTTCGCAGCCGCTTCGAGGGCGCGGACCTGCCCTCCGACACGGCCCGCGTGGTAGACCGCACCATGCCGGCCGAGCATGTGCGCCTGGCGGAGGTGCGGGTACTGCGTGTCGTGCCGGAACTCTTCGTGGCCCCGCACGCTGGTGCGGTCGTCGGGCGCGCGACCGGGGAGCACCGCCAGGTAGCCCTTTTCGAGGACGAAATGAAGCGCGGCAAGCTCCCGGTCGGACTCGACATGGGCGGCGAGCCGGTGTACGCCGACATGCGCTTCGTGGACGGTCGCTCCGGCGGCCATGTGTCCATTTCCGGGATCTCCGGAGTCGCGACGAAGACGTCGTACGCGCTCTTCCTCCTCTACCAGCTCCTCGAGACCGACTACGGCATGGAGCTGCTCGGCGGACGCGCCGGACGGGAAAGCGTCCGTGCGCTCGTGTTCAACACCAAGGGCGAGGACCTTCTGCACATCGACCGGCCCAACTCCGAGTTTGACGAAAGGCCGCTGGCCGCCAAGCAGTGGCGGGCTCTCGGTGTCGAGGACCCCGGCCCATTCCGCTCGGTCCGCCTCTACGCCCCCCGCCAGCCCGGCACGACGGGTGCGGTGCCCGGGGTCAGATCGCGCAACACTCGGGACGTGCACGCCTACGGCTGGACGCCGGAGCAATTCGTTCGCGAACAGCTTCTCCAGTTCTGCTTCACCGCCGAGGACGACCGCTCCACCCAGGTCGGCTTCGTCGAACAGCAGTTCCGCATTCAGCTTCTGAGGCACCTGCGGCGGCTGGCGGGCGACACTACCGGCGCCATCGTGATTCTGGACGAGGTGCCCGCGAGCACCGGCTTCAACCCGGACCGCCTCGCCGAGCGGGAACCGGAATCGGCATCAGGCGGCCAGGGTCACGTGGTCCGGGACTTCGCCGACTTCGTCGACTTCACGGACAAGCTGGCGGACAGTGACGACGAGAGGGCCCATCGATGGTTCGGCCGCACACAATCCGGCACCCGCCAGGCCTACCTGCGGAGGCTCCTCCGACTGCGGCGCCACATCGGCCCCCTCGTGGGTTGCGGGCTGGAGCCGGTGTCCGCCGAGAACGCGCGGATGCACGTCGTCGACATCTCCACCTTGCACGACGACGCCCAGCGCTTCGTCGTCGGCGCACTTCTGGACCGGGTGTGGCGGGAGAAGCAGGGCACGGGGCGCACGCCGCTTCGCTTCGTCGTCCTGGACGAACTCAACAAGTACGCTCCGGCGCGGGGATTTTCGCCCCTGAAGGAGTTGCTCGTCGACATCGCCGAGCGCGGCCGCTCGCTGGGCGTGCTGCTGGTCGGAGCGCAGCAGGCGGCCTCGGCGGTCGCGCCGGCTCTGCCCCGCAACGCGTCGCTCAAGGTGGCCGGGCGGCTCGACGCCAGCGAGGCCGACGCCTACCGGTTCCTGACATCGGCCTTGAGGGAACGGGCCTCGCGGTTCATGCCGGGGACGATGGTGCTGTCGCAGCCGATCGTGCCCGAGCCCATCCCGCTGCGCTTCCCCTTCCCGCCCTTCGCCACCAACCCGGATGAAGCCCAGGTGGACGAAGCAGCCGAGGGTGAACGCGCAGACCGGATCGCGGGCACCCTGAGGGCCATGTCCGGCCCGAAGTTGGATCTTTGAAGCTCCTCCACACCTCGGACTGGCATCTCGGAGCCAAGCTCGGCAGGCACGACCGCACACCGGACCATCTGGCGGCAATCCGTGCACTCATCGAGGTCGCCGAGGAGTCCCGGCCCGACCTGATCCTGCACAGCGGGGACCTCTTCGATGCGACGCGCCCTCCGTACCCGGCGTTGCGTATCGGTGTGCGTGCCCTGCAGCGGCTCGCCGGCGTCGCGCCGACCGTGGTGATTTGCGGCAATCACGACTCGTCGGCCCTGTTCGGAGTGCTCGACGAGATGGCCGGCACGGCTTCGCCCCGCCGGCTCCGGTTCGTGACCGAACCCCGGGTGCTCGAATTGCATGAGATCGCCGACAAACCCGTGGCGGTCGCGTGCGTGCCCTTCATTCCCCCCGGCGCGGTCGCAGACTACGCCACCGATGACCCGGCACGCTTCGAGGGCACCTATGCGGACGGGATCCGGACTCTGAACGGAAGGCTGCTCACGGAGGCCGAACGGGTGGCCGGTCCGGCGGGCATCGTCCTGTACGGCGCGCACCTGCACGTGCACGGAGCCAGGCCGGGCACGTCCGAGCGACGATTCACGGTGGGCGAGGATCACGCCACGCACACCGACGGCCTGCACCGGGCCCTGTACAGCGCTTTCGGGCACATCCACGACCCGCAGCTCCTGCCGGGCGGGACGGCCACGGGGCGTTATGCAGGGTCGCTCATCCCGCTGGACTTCGGCGAGGGAGGCCAGGCCAAGCAGGCGGTGCTGGTCACAATCGAGGACGATGTCCAGGTAGACACTGTGGAGGTGCCCCCGGGGCGGCCTTTGGTCACTTTCGCGGGTACACTGGCCGAGCTGGAAGGGCGGGCCGCTGACGGGGGCCTGGACAACTGCATCCTGAAGGCATGCGTCACCTCCGAAGACCCGATTCCCGACCTCGCCGACCGGCTGGCGGAGTGGTCGCCCCAGTGCGCGGTCTTCAACCTCGCCAACGACGTCGCGAACCGCCGGGCGAGGGCGATCTCCCCGTCGGGGGGCGATTCGACACCGGATCCGGATACCACTGACCTCTTCGCCGAGTGGAGAGACACCGCCGCGCGCGGGGTCAAGGCTCCGCACGCAGCCGTGCTGGAGCTTTTCGGCAAGACGCTGGGGAGCGTGGGACACGACGCCGGCCCCGACTTCGGCGTAACCGCGCTGAGTGTGCGTGCCATCGAGACGCTCGACGCGCTGGCACAGGCGCGCAAGCGGCAGGGGGCGCAGGGCTGACCGATGCGTCCCGTACATCTTCTGGTCGAGGGTCTGCGGTCCTTCCGGGCCCCCGTCTCCATCGACTTCGAGGGTCGCAGCCACATCGCGGTGGTCGGAGACACCGGGGCCGGGAAGTCGTCGATCCTGGAGGCGATGATGTACGCGCTGTACGGGAAGGCGACCTTCGGCGGGTCGAACCAGGAGCTCATGAACGACACCTCGACGCAGCTTCGGGTGGTGCTGCGATTCCGCGTATCGGGGGAAGAGTGGGAGGTCGCCCGCGTGGTGCGGCGGAGCAGCCGGGGCGATGTCGGTGCCGCACGGGTGCAGCTCGTGCACCTGGGTGCCGACGGCGAGCCGCAGGAGAAGGTCGAGCAGGTCAGGGTCGTCAATGATCGGGTCACCGACCTCATCGGACTCGACAGCGATGCGTTCCTTCGCACGGTCGTGCTTCCCCAGGGGCGCTTCGCCCGGTTGCTCGTCGAGGACAAGCCCGCGGAACGCAGCCGCATCCTCAGGCAGGTGTGGCGAACCGACGATCTGGAAGAAATGGGACGGCTGGCGGGTGAAAAGGTGGGTGAGATCCGACAGCTGAGGGCACGGCTGGAGCAGGCTGGCGAGGAGCACCCGGCGGACCCGGCAGGACACCTTGAAGTGCTCGAGGGCGCGGCCGCCGCCGCGAGCAGGGAGTCCGACGCCGCGGCGGCGACGTCGGATGCGGCAAAGACTGCGCGCGATACGCTCCTCGCCTCCGAGAGGGCGCTGAGATCGGCCAAGGCGGTCGCGGAGAGGATTCGCCCGGGCGACATCGATCGTCTGGCCGGCCAGCTGGCGCCGGTCGAGGACGTCATGCTGCGGATCGCAGAGGAGGACGGACGGCTCGCGCAGAGCGAGGACGGCTTCAGGGCAGCGTTGGCGAGCATTCCGACCGACGACGGGCCGGCCCACGAAGACGTTGCCGCGGCGCGGGCCGGATTGAACGACGTGGCCGGGCTGGCGGAGCGCGCCGTGGCTGCGGCCGGCACGTTGCGGGACGTGACCAAGTCCGCGTCGGAGAGCCGGACGGGCGCGGTGGCGGCGGAGGCGGCAGAGGCGCGCGCCGAGAAGGAGCTGGCGCAGCACGACGCGGGCAGGCCACTGCTCACGGAGGCCGCCGACACGGCCCGCCGGAACCTGGAGCAGATGGAGCGGCGGTATCACGCATGTGAGGATCACAAGGGCGGTGTGGCAGCTGCGCGGGAGAAGCTCGAGGCGGCGCGCCGGGAGCAGGCCGAGCTTGCCGCGCGGCTCGAAGTCGCCCTGGAGAAGGAAGTACGGGCCAGGGCGGCGGCGGACGCGACGGATGCCGTGCACGCCGAGGCGAGACGGGCCAACTCGGCGGCCGCGGCTGCTCACGGCCTCCACCCGGGCGACGATTGCCCCGTGTGTCGGCGCGATCTCCCCGCAGCGTGGACAGCTCCCGGCGACGTTGGCCTCGACGATGCCCGGCAAGCGGCCCGGGAGGCGGGCGCGCAGGCCCGGGAAGCGAGCGTGCGCGTGGCCGGGCTGAGGGCCGGGCAGCAGGGCGGCGAGCAACGGCTGAGGGAATCCGGGGACGCGCTCTCGGCCGCGCGGGACGCCCTTCGGGAGGGTCTGGCAGGGTTGGGCCAGGGCGGCGCCCCGGGGACCGATGACCTCGACGCTCCCCTGCCCGAGCCGGCCTCGCTGTTGAGTCCTCTGGAGGCCGCCCTCCGGGACGCAACCGCACGGTTGGAAGCCCACGACCGCGTTCGTGATGGCCTCGCGGATCGAGCCAGGCACGCGGGCAGGGCGGCGGCTACGGCCCGAGAGGCGGTGCGGGGCGACTCCAAACGCGTGCACGATACCAGGCAAGCGGCCACGTCCGCGCTGGGGGACCTCACTCGGAAGATCGGCTCGATTCCGGCCCCGTTTCGGCCCCGGCTCCCCCTCCCCGCCGACCCCCTCGATCTGCATTCGGTGGACACCTCACCCCTGGACGCCGCACGTGGCGCCGCCGACGCACGCCACCGCCTGCTCACCGAACGGGACAGTCTGCGCGCCATGCTGCGCGGGCAGATCGACCATGTGGTCACGTCCCGCGCCGGCCTGGCGCGACGCCGGACCGACGAAGTCGATGGCCCGCTCGGGTCCGTCGCGCGCGCGTTGTCGGAGCAGCGCTTCCAACTCGGCGGCGCGATCCGCGAACTCGAATGCAGCGTCGAGGTTCCTGCCCCTGTCCCCGCGTTCGAGCCGGGTCCCCTCCGGCGCTGGATCGACGGTTTGCGTACGGCCATGACCGACGTGCTGCGAGCTGCCGACGAGCAGTGCACCGAAGCGTCCACGAACGCGGATGCGGCCCGCACGGCCCTGCTCGAGCTCGCGCACCGCTTCGACATCGATCCCGATGACCCCGACTCCCTCGTCCGCACGGCCGAACGGGCGGCCAACGACGCGGGGTATCGGGCACGAAAAGCCGCCGAAGAGCGCGACAGCTTCGCCGAGATCGTCGATGACGTCATTCGTCTCCGCACCCTGACGGACGAAGTGGTCGTCATGGAGCGCGTTCTGGGCGACCTCGATGCCGCGCTCAAACCCGGCGCGTTCCTGAAGTGGCTCACCCTTCGGCGCTCCAGGGAGCTTCTCGTTCACGCTTCCCGCATGCTGGGCGAGATGAGCGGCGGCAAGTACGCCTTCGTCGACCCGGGAGAAGCCGAGGATCAGTGGCGTGTCCTCGACCAGGACTCCGGGCAGCCGCGCTCGCCCGCAAGTTTGTCGGGAGGCGAGCAGTTCATCGGCTCCCTGGCGCTGGCGCTCGGCATGGTGGAGATGATGGCCCGAAGCGGCGGACGCCTGGAGTCGCTGTTCCTCGATGAGGGGTTCGGATCACTCGACCGGCACAACCTGGACGCAGCGCTCGAGGCTCTGGCCACCGTCGCCGCACGCGGCCGCATGGTCGGCGTGATCTCGCACGTGCGGGCCGTCGCCGAGCAGATCGATGATGTGCTGGTGGTTACCCGAGGCGCTGCCGGAAGCCGGGTGGCCTGGCTCTCGAACGCACAGCGGCGCCGGCTCTCTCATTCCGACGCGGGCTGGGAAGCCGCGGGCGCGCTCGAGGGATTGCTGGACTAGGACTTCGGCCCCCATGTGGACACCGCCCCTGTCATCTAGGCATATTAAACAGTCGTCTGCTTCATCCGACCCAGAGGAATGAAATGAAACTGACGTTTACCGATAGAGCCCGGGACATGGTGCTGTCGTTCATGGACCTGGAAGAAGACGGGCTTCAGGCGCTGCGGATCGCGGTTGAAGGAAGTCCTTTCGCACCCAACTACGAGCTTACCCTCGTGGAGGCCGAAAACCGCTCGGAGTCCGATATCGAAGTGGATGCCGGCCAGTTCAGCGTGCTGGTCGACCAAGCGAGCATCGACCGCCTGGACGGAGCGAAGGTGGACTTCATCGAGACCATCCAGGAGAGCGGATTCCAGATCACGCCCGACCCCGAGACCGCCAAGGCCTCCGTTGAGAACGCGGGTCCCCAGGGTGCCCTGGCGGAACGGGTCAGCCAGATCCTCGAAACCGAGATCAACCCGGCGATCGCGTCTCACGGGGGCGTGATCAACCTGGTGGACGTTCAGGGCACGGAGATCTTCATCGAGATGGCGGGGGGCTGCCAGGGGTGCGCGATGTCCCGCATGACGTTACGCCAGGGTGTCGAGCGCATGGTGTCGCAGGCGGTCCCGGAAGTGACCGCGATCCACGACGTGACGGATCACGACAGCGGAGACAATCCGTACTTCACCTGAGTTGGCGGAAGCGCGGGGAGTGCCGCGGTGCACGCTGATCCGGGGCGCGACCGTCGTCCTGCCGGGGGAGACCGCGCGCACGTCGGTACTCATCGAGGACGGGCGAATCGCTGTGGTCGGCGCCGCCGCACACAGCCGCGCGGACGAGGTGGTGGACGCGACGGGCCTTCACCTGCTGCCCGGGGTGATCGACGACCAGGTCCACTTCCGCGACCCCGGGCTCACGCACAAGGAGGACCTGCGCACGGGGAGCCGGGCGTGCGCGGCCGGGGGCGTCACCTCGTTCCTGGAGATGCCCAACACGGTGCCGCAGACGATCACGGTGGACGCGCTCGCCGAGAAGCTGGCACTCGCGGACCGGCGCTGCGTGGTCAACTACGGCTTCTACATCGGCGCCACGACCGACAACCTGACCGAGTTGCGGCGAGCTTGGCGCACCCCCGGGATCAAGATCTTCATGGGGTCGAGCACGGGGAACATGCTGGTCGACGATCAGGAGTGCCTCGAGGCCATCTTTGCCGAGACCACCCTCCCGATCACGGCCCACTGCGAGGACGAGGCCACCGTGCACGCCAACGCGGCCGCGCTGGAGCCGCCGTTCACCGTCCGCGACCACTCGCGCATCCGGGACCACCGGGCGGCGATCACCGCCACGCTGCGGGGCATCGACCTGGCCAAACGGCACGGTCACCGCTTCCACGTGCTGCACGTCTCCACCGCCGAGGAGGCCGGCATCCTGGCCGAGCGGCACGACCTGATCACGGCGGAGGTCTGCCCGCACCACCTCTTCCTCGACGTGTCGGACTACGGGCGCCTCGGCACCCTGGCCCAGATGAACCCGTCGCTGAAGACGACCGAGGACCGCGCCGCCCTGTGGCGGGGGCTCAAGGAGGGCGCGATCCAGATCATCGCCACCGACCACGCGCCGCACACCCTCGAAGAGAAGGACGTTCCCTACCCCGCGTCCCCCTCGGGAGTGCCGGCGGTCGAGGTGGTGCTGCCGCTGATGCTCAACGAGGTCAACCGGGGAGGGTGCACTCTGCAGGATCTCGCCGCCTGGATGAGCGACGGTCCGGCCCGGATCTGGGATATCGTGGGCAAGGGGCGCATCGAGGAGGGCTACGACGCCGATCTCGTGCTGGTGGACATGGAGATGGAGCGGGCGGTCAGGAACGAGGAGCAGCTGACGAAGTCCGGGTGGAGTCCCTGGCACGGAACCGTGCTCAAGGGGTGGCCGGTGCGCACGTGGGTGGGAGGGCGGACGGTGTTCGCGGAGGGGCGGGTGACCAGCGAGCCCCTCGGACGGGAGATCGTCTTCGATCACGCCCTCGGGGGGTACTGGGCTACAGAGGGTTAGGGCAACCCTAACGTTACGTCAGGGTTGTGAGCCGGGCGTCGGTCCCACCGTTCCCACCAGCGGGTAGTGATCCGACCCGAACGTGTCGTCGAGGCGTCGGTATTCACCGTGCCAACCGGGCGGAAGACGGAACATGAGGTGATCGGAGTGCCGCAACCAACCGCCGATTTCGAAGTGGTGGGTGGGCCGGAGATCGAGCTTTTCCGGGTGGGGAAACTGCTTCCGGGCGAGTTTGCAGGCCCCCTCCCGACGCCCCCGGACCCAGGTGTTGAAGTCGCCACCGAGCACGAAAGCGTCCGCCGCGACAGCTTCTGGAAAGGCGCCCAGCAGTCCGGCCATCTGTCGCTCCCGTGCACTTCCCAACGTATGCCACATATATCGCCATGGTGACCGATTGTCAAGGTGACAAGAGCAGAAGGCGATGGCTCCCTCTGCAGTCGTCACGGTAGCCGCCACGGCCACGCGCCGCTGCCGTTCGAAGGGGAGTTCGATCGCGCGCGGCGACGAGAGCGGCACGTTGGCGAGGATCGCGTTTCCCCGGTCCTCGGGAGGACCCCCGTCCGCGCCTCCGTTCCTCATCGAGGGGACATAGAGCAGGGAAAGGCCCGCCTCCCGGGCGAACGACACGATGTCGGTGCGGGGTCCGTTCCCCGGGGGAGTGCCATCGATCCGGGAAGCCCACGCGGCATCCGGCGCAAGTGGTGGAAGGGCGGGCCCCGTCTGGAAAACCTCCTGGAGCAAGACCACCACGGGCCTCGCCGCAGCACCCTCGTGCCCGGCGAGGCGGTCCCAAAACGCATGGACCGCACCGCCCCCGACGTTCACGTTCCAGGCCGCTACGGTCAGCGGCCAGTCAGGCTTGAAGGCGGGGGCCGCGTTCCCCGCCCGAACGGGACCGACGGCGGCGCTCCAACGACGCAGCGTGCGACGGTCCGCGGCTGGCGCAGTGCAAGTGCCGGGTACCGGGGGACCGGGGCGTCCCTCAAGGTCCAGCGTCGTTCGCCATGTCTCGATCACAGAGTTCGCCCTGCTTTTCAGCAGCCGCCCATGGACGCGGTGGAGACGATGCGGGCCGAGTCGCGCGCGATCTCGAACACCGTGGTGCTCTCACCTTCGTAGTAGTACTCGCCCACGATCCCAATGATGATGTCATCGTCGAGACGGAACAGGCCCAGCACGTCACGTTTCGGGTACCACGAGCCCCCCTCCCGGTAGCCGCCCTGGTCGCGGGAGGGCTGGTCGAGCAAGCCGATTCTGGCCCGAATGGCGTCCAGGCCGGGTACGTCTTCCGCCGCCAGCCTGGCCGGCGGCGGACGGCTGAAGGCCACGCCGACACCACGCCCAATACGAACGCGGTCGCCGTCCACGCCGTCGGGATGCCGCCTTCCGATGGGATCCAACCGAGACCCATTGGCCGATGTCAGGGCGACCCATACCGCTTCTGTGCGATTCTCCGCCGGCCGCCGGGTGCACAGGCTCCGATCTCCGGAAAAAGTGGAGACGGTGCGCGGGTGCCCTTCCAGGAACTCGACCAGGGTCCAGGTGGTAACGTGCCCTTCGAACTGCGGGCCGGCTTCCTCGTAGCGGACGATCGCGATGTCCAGGTCCTCACGGATTCTCGCGAGGCCTGCCACCGTGCGCCGGGGATATCTCCCCGCGGGGTTCGCGTAGTCCCCCGCGTAGTGGTAGCCGCCTTCCGCATCGGAGGGTTGGTGAGGAAACCCTGCCGCGGTGAGCATGCCATCCAAACCGGGTATGTCGTTCTCCCGGAGACTCCGAAGCGCCGGGCGGCTCAGGGCCAGCCCGACGGGAGCCGCTCCATCCAACTCCTCCCGGCTGTGAAGCACCCAGAAACCGCACGCATGGTCAGTTTGACCGAGCCTGTTCACGCCGGTCGGCCGACCCTGAACTGCTTCGCCCACCGCATACCTGTACCAGCGAAGCGGCGCCACCGATCGCATCCCGGACGAATCCGCAACCTCGAAGGGGAGCAACCAATGGATGCCCGGTCGGACCGGGCCGCCCGGTTCGTCGTCCGGCGGGAGGAGAAAACCGTCGGCGTCCACCGGAACCAGCAAAGCCTGTTCCGCGAGACCTTGGGATATGCGAAAGGAGCGAGGCCAGGGAAGATCCCATCGACCGTCCGGGTGGAGCCTGCCCATGGGGAGCAGTGAACGAGAAGGAAGCCCGCGAACGGAATTCGCATTCAGCGCCACCCACACGGTTTCGGCAGGCACATCCGGAGATGAGCAAGCGGCCGTGCAGGCGGCCCAGGCAAGGGCAAGGGTTCTCGCGGTCAACGGGCCGGCACTTCCTGCGCCGGCGCGTGCGGACAAGGTGTATCCGGACAAGGCAACTCCAGCTGGTTGGACGTACAATATCGTATGCCCGCCATACGGGGATCTCAAGCAGGGGGGGTGATTGCGGGCAGTACCCGGGTCGTGCGACGATGCACCGTCCTTCTGGTCCACCAGCTTCCGGCCAAATGGGGGAGGAGACAAAGCGTGGAGTCCACGACCTCGCAGGACCGTCCACAGCGCCCAACCGTCCTGATCATCTGCGACGGCTGGGGCGTCGGGCCCTCCGAACCGGACGAAATCGAGCGCTGGGGGAACGCGGTCGCGATGGCCCGCACACCGGTTCGTGACCAGCTCCTCGCGAACCACCCGTGGTCCCTTCTCACCACCTCCGGGGAAGCCGTCGGCCTGCCCGCCGGCCAGATGGGAAACTCCGAGGTCGGCCACCTGAACCTGGGAGCGGGCAGGATCGTCCACCAGGACGTGACCCGCATCTCCGCGTCGATCCGGGACGGTTCCTTCTTCGAGCTGCCGGAGCTCGCTTCCCTGGCCGGCACCGTCCGTCACTCGGGCGGCGCACTTCACCTGGTGGGGCTCTGTTCGGGCGGCGGTGTCCATAGCGAAATCGGCCACGTTCATGCGCTTCTGGACTGGGCCGACCGTGTCCGCATCCCCGTCCGGCTCCACTGCGTCACGGACGGCCGCGACACGTCCCCCACCTCGGGCATCTGCTGGATCCGGGGGCTGGAGGCGCGCACCGCGGCGGCCCATGACGCGCGTATCGCGACCGTTTCGGGCCGCTACTTCACCATGGACCGGGACAGGCGCTGGCCGCGAACCGAGCTTGCCTACCGCACGATCGTCGAGGGAGTCGGCCCACGGGCGGAGGGCGCGTCCGAATACGTCGCCCGCTGCTACGCGGAAGGCACGACGGACGAGTTCCTGCCGCCGGCGGTGATCGGGGTGGGCGGAATCGCCGCCCACGACGCCATCCTCTTCTTCAACTTCCGCGCCGACCGGGCCCGCCAACTCACCGCAGCCCTGACGGAAGACCACTTCCCCCACTTCGACCGCCCTCGGGGCACATTCGCCAACTTCGCGGCGATGACCCGATACAAGGACGACTTCCCCCACGCCGTCCTTTTCCCCCCGCGCACGATCACCAACGTCCTCGGCGACGTTCTGGCCCGGGCCGGCCTCACACAGCTCCGCATGGCCGAAACGGAGAAGTACCCGCACGTCACCTACTTCTTCAACGGCGGCGTGGAGGAGCCCTTCCCGGGCGAGGACCGCCATCTTGTTCCGTCACCACACGTTGCGACCTACGACCTCAAGCCCGATATGAGCGCGCAGGAACTCACCGGCGCGCTGCTGGGCCACCTCGGCGAAGCGCACCACGACTTCGTCCTCGTCAACTACGCCAACGCGGACATGGTCGGCCACACGGGCAGCATCCCGGCGGCGATCGCGGCCGTGGAGACGGTGGACGCCGCCGTCGGCCAGCTGCTCGATCACATCGGGGAGCTCGGGGGAACCGCGCTGGTGACAGCCGACCACGGCAACGCCGAGAAGATGCTGGACGAACACGGCAACCCCTTCACGGCCCACACCACCTTTCCGGTCCGGCTGATCCTGGTCGCGCCCGCGCCCGCCGACACTCCCGCACTCGACGACACGCCGGCGCCCACCGACACGCCCGCGCCCGCCGACACCCTCCGGGACGGCATCCTCGCCGACGTGGCCCCGACGATCCTGGTCCTCATGGGACTCCCGCAACCGGCAGAGATGACGGGGCGCTCCTTGCTGCGCGGGCCTTCCCGGGGTAGTGTGGGCGGGCCATGACCGACAACCTCTACGTTCGCATCGTCGACCGAATCACCGGCGGGCTCGGCCGCTTGATCTCCTGGCTGGCATTTGCCATGGTGCTGATCGGCGCGTACAACGCCATCGCCCGCTACCTGGGACGCTTCATCGGCGTCAACCTGAGTTCCAACATGTACCTGGAACTCCAGTGGTACCTGTTCTCCCTGATCTTCCTTCTCGGAGCGGGGTTCGCCCTCAAGGAGAACTCCCACGTTCGCGTCGACGTGATCTACGGCCGGTTGGGGGCCAAGGCGCGTGCCCGCATCAACGTGATCGGCTCGGTGTTCATGCTGATCCCGTTCTGCTGCTTCGTGCTCTGGGTCTCCTGGCCATCGATCCGCAACTCGTGGGCCGTGCTCGAGTCGTCGCCGGATCCGGGAGGCCTGCCGCGCTATCCGCTGAAGGCGGTGATCATCGTCGCCTTCGTCCTCCTTGTCGCCCAGGGGATCTCCGAGTTGATCAAGGACATCGGGATCCTCCGGGGGAAGGATGATCCCGAGGCGGACGGCGGGCCGCTCGAACCCGACCTCGGGGCTCTGCTTTAATGGAAGCGAGCATCCTCGCACCACTGATGTTCGTGGTGGTCTTCCTGATCATCTTCTGCGGGTATCCGGTCGCGTTCGCCCTCGGCGGCGCATCCCTCCTCTTCGCCTTCATCGGCGTCCAGCTCGGCATCTTCGACTGGAACCTCCTCTACGCCATGCCCGAGCGCATTTTCGGGGTGATGTCGAACTACGTCCTCCTGGCCGTTCCGTTCTTCATCTTCATGGGACTGGTGCTCGAGAAGGCCAAGCTGGCGGAGGACCTGCTGACGACCATCGGCACCCTCTTCGGGCGGCTCCGCGGGGGTCTGGCGCTGGGGGTGGTCGTGGTCGGGGCGATGCTTGCCGCGGCGACCGGGGTCGTCGGAGCTTCCGTCGTGGCGATGGGCAGCATCTCGCTGCCGGTCATGCTCCGCTACAACTACTCGAAGCGGCTGTCGGCGGGCGTGATCCTGGCGTCGGGAACGCTGGGGCAGATCATTCCGCCGAGCATTGTCCTGGTCGTGCTCGCGGACCAGCTCGGGATCTCCGTGGGTGACCTGTTCATCGGGGGACTGATCCCGGGGCTGATGCTCGCTGCGATGTACGCCCTGTACGTGAGCGGCGTGGCGGTGGTGAAGCCGGAAGCGGCGCCCGCGCTCCCCAGGGAGATGACGGACATCGCCTTCAGCGTGCTGATGCGCCGGGTGGTGACGGTGATGATGCCGCCGCTGGCCCTGATCCTGATCGTGCTCGGATCGATCTTCCTGGGCGTCGCGACCCCCACGGAAGCGGGCGCGATCGGCTCCGTGGGCGCGATCCTGCTCGCCTTCGCGCGCGGCCGCATGTCCATGAAGGTGCTGCGCGACTCGTGCCTCGGTGCGACCAAGCTCACCACGATGGTCATGTTCCTGCTGATCGGGTCGACGGCCTTCGCGCTGGTCTTCCGGGGGCTCTACGGCGACATATGGATCGAGGACCTGCTGACGAACCTGCCGGGCGGCCGTGTCGGTCTGCTTCTGGTCGCCAACCTGGCGATCTTCGTCCTCGGGTTCTTCCTGGACTTCTTCGAGATCGCCTTCATCATCATCCCGCTGCTGGCCCCCGCCGCGACCCTGCTGGGCATCGACCTGGTGTGGTTCGGTGTGATGATCGGGATGAACCTGCAGACCTCGTTCCTGACGCCGCCCTTCGGCTTCGCGCTCTTCTACCTGCGCGGTGTGGCTCCACCGGAGGTGAAGACCACCGACCTCTACCGTGCGGTGATCCCGTTCATCATCATCCAGCTCATCGGGCTGCTGCTGATCATTCAGTGGCCGTGGCTGGTGACGGGGCTGGTGAACTGAGGGTCGTCTCAGCCGAGCTGGTTAGCTGGTTATCCCCGAACGCGAAGTTCGCGAACCTCAGCTCGTTGGTGCCGAACCAGCGGTAGGACGCCTCCTTGAAGCTGCGCCAGTGGTCGTAGACCTCCCGGTACTGCTGGTCGGCGGCGGAGTAGTCTACAAGGATTTCGCCGATCGTCGTCCGCGCGAGCGTCATGATGTCGTCCGAGAAGGACCGCATCTGGGTCCCCCCCGCGATGAGACGCTCCAGCGCAGCCGGATTCTTGGCGTCGTAGTAGTAGAGCATCCTGCGCGCCGACGCCTGCGCGGCGACCTCGAAGACGGCCTTGTACTCCGTGGAAAGGGTGTCCCACGCCCGCTGATTGACCTCGTACGACACGGACGCCGACGGCTCCCACCAGCCCGGGTAGTAGTAGTAGGGCGCGGCCTTGTGGAGGCCGAGCTTCTCGTCGTCGTAGGGTCCGACCCATTCGGTGGCGTCGATGGCGCCCCGTTCCAGCGCGGGGTAGATGTCGCCTCCGGCCAGGACCTGAACGGTCACGCCCATCCGGTCCATGACGTCGCCGCCCAGACCGGGAATCCGCATCTTGAGGCCGCGCAGGTCGTCCGCGGAGTTCACCTCGCGGCGGAACCAGCCGCCCATCTGTCCGCCGGTGTTCCCACCGGGGAAGGAGATGATGCCGAAGTCCGCGAAGACACTGCGGACCACCTCGAGCCCGCCCCCCTCGTTCAGCCACGCGTCCTGTTGGCGCGCGGTCATGCCGAAGGGCACCCCGGCGTCGAAGGCCAGGGCCTGGTTCTTGCCCGTGTAGTAGTAGCTGGTGCTCTGACCGACCTCCACGGTGCCCTGCTGCACGGCGTCCATGACCTGCAACCCCGGCACGAGCTCGCCCGCGGGGTACGCGCGGATCTGGAAACGGCCCCCGGTCAGCGAGGCGGTGAGCTCCCCGAGCATCTCGGCCGACCCGTAGATCGCGTCCAGGCCACGCGGGAAGCTGGAGGCCAGCCTCCACGTCACGCTGGGACGGGTCTGCACGGCCGGGGCGCCTTCCAGCGTTGCCCCGCCATCGCCCCCCCCGCACGCCGTGATCAGCCCGGCACCGGCCACGCCGCCGGCGGCCTTGCCGAGGAATCCGCGGCGGTCCAGGGATTCGTCGCGGTCCGGTGTGGCGGCGGCTGGCGATGCGGCGTCTATGATCTTCTTGCTCATCAGGATGCTTCCCGGGTTCAGGCTGGTTCTTGCCCGGCCCGTTCACCGGACCGGAGGTGGTAACCGTCAAGATTAGCACCCTACCGGGGTGTTGGGCCAATCGGGAACCCGGAACCGGGGGCGATTCGGCGGGCGCGGTCCCGCTGGCAAGCGCACGCGCGCCGCGCTACTGTAGGCCCCATGACGGTTTCCAAGGGAGAGCGGGCCGCCGACCCGGCGCCCCGGGGCGTTGTCGTCACCGGAGGCGCCAGCGGCATCGGCCGCGTCATCGCCCGGCGGTTCGCCGAGCACGGCTACCGCGTGCACATCTTCGACATCGACGAGGCGGCCGTGGACCTGGCGCTCGCCGAAGACCCCGCCTTCTCGGGCACGGTCGGCGATGTCGCGCGGGCCGACGACGTTGCCCGCGGGATGCGCGACGCGGTCGATCGCATGGGGAGGGTCGACGTGCTGGTGAACGACGCGGGCATCGCGGGGCCCCGCCTGCCGGTGGAGGAGATGCCCGACGACGAGTGGGACCGCACCATGCGGGTCAACCTCTACGGGCCCTTCCTCTGGATCAAGCAAGTCGTGCCCGGGATGAAGGCCAGGCGTGAGGGGTCGATCGTGAACATCTCGACGGGAAGCGTGCGCACCCTGCCCCTCAACCGCTCGGTCTACAACGTGTCGAAGTGGGGGGTCGAGGGACTCACGAAGACGGTGGCGCGCGAGCTCGGGCCGTGGAATGTGCGCGTGAACGCGATCCAGCCCGGGATGGTCAACAACGAGCGCATGCGCGGGATCGTGCAGGGGATCGCCGACCAGGAAGGGCGCACCGCCGCCGAGGTCGAAGCGGATTTCCTCCAGTTCATCTCCATGCGCTGCAAGGTGGAGCCCGAGGACATCGCCGACATGGCCGTGTTCCTGTCGTCGGAGGGTGCGCGGCGGGTCACGGGGCAGGTCATCGCGGTGGACGGGCACATCGAATGGGAGCGGTGAGCGTGGGGCGGTTAACGGCTCCCACAGCCCTACGGCGGCTCCCACAACACGCGGTATCGGTCCTGTGTGTGAGGACCCTCGTACTTGCCGTGGTGTATACGTGACCGTATACGTAATTTGTACGACATGGTGCCGATGACGAAGACACCGGCCAACGGACCCATTACCGGGAGGAGTATGTAACCATGCCAACTCTAAGGAGACTCCTATCAGCAGGCTGCCTGGCGCTGGTCGCCGCGTCGCCCGCGGTCGCGGAAGCGCCGCCCCTCCAGGAGGTGGTCACCGGAATTGTCGTCTCGGCACGCACGGGCCAGCCCCTCAGCGGGGCCCAAGTCGTCATCGACGGCACAGGCAGGGGCGTGACCAGCAACTCGTCGGGCCGGTTCCTCATCCCCAATGTGACCGGGACCGTGACCCTGCGCGTGGTCCTGATCGGCTACCGCGAGCACACCGAGACCGTGCAGGCCGGGGACGGAACCATCCAGATCGAACTCGAGGAGACCGCGATCAATCTCGATGCCATCGTCGTGACCGGCACGGCCGGAGGATCCCAGACGCGGGCGCTCGGCACCACTCTCGCACAAGTCGATATGACCGAGGCGATGCAGGTGGGGCAGTCGGGAACGATTCAGGAGCTGCTCAGCTCGAACGTCGCCGGGCTGAACGTCGCCAGCGGGCCGGGCAACGTCGGCACGGGAGCGGCGATCAAGATCCGCGGCCTCGGAAGCGTGTCGCTGGGCAGCGGTCCGCTCGTCTACGTCGACGGTGTCAGGATCGACAACAACTCGAACGCCAAGATCGGGAGTGACCAGGGGAATCGCACGATGCGCGGAGGCTCGGTGAGCCGCCTCAACGACATCAACCCCGAGGAGATTCAGAGCGTCGAAGTCATCAAGGGCCCCGCCGCCGCGACCCTCTACGGAACGGAGGCCTCGGCGGGCGTGATCCAGATCACGACGAAGCGTGGCACCGCAGGCGCTCCGCAATGGGAGGTCACCGTCAGGCAGGGCGTTTCCTACCTGTCGAACGCGGTGGATCGCTGGCCCGCGGTGTACGACAAGGGGACCAACCCGTGTCCGAACTGCGAACTCCTGTCGACGGGCGTGCGCAAGTTCGAAGTCCTCAAGTCCGAGCAGGCCCTCGGCCACGGCATCCCCTTCAACTATGGCCACGACCAGACCTTCGGGATCTCGTCGCGGGGCGGCACGGACCTGATCCGGTACTACGTCTCGGCGCAGGTCGACCGAGACGAGGGTTTCGTGGATTGGAACCACCAGAACAAGTACTCGGCGCGCGCGAATCTCGATATAACGCCGAACGAACAGCTCAGCATCTCGACGAACATGGGCTTCGTGCGCTCCAGTTCGCGCTTCAACGGAGGTGGCCCCTTCCCCATCGAGTTCGTTTCGTCGATCTACTGGGGGACCCCGGCCGCCTCCGAGGACGAAAGGCGGCGAGGCTGGAACTGGACCCCGCCATGGGCGATGGAGACGGTGGACGTGACCGAGGGCATCGATCGACTCATCGGGAGCGCCACTATCCGCCACAACCCGTTCCCCTGGCTCGTTCACCGCGTGTCGGGGGGCGCGGACTTCGGCAGCGCCGTCTCCGGACGCATGGTGCCGAGATCTCCGATTGGCTCCGCCGACTTCTTCGGCTCGTTGAGTCTGGGGCATGTGGAGACTACCGAGCGCGCGGTCACGCAGGCGAACGTGGACTACGGCGCGACGGCCACCGCCGACCTGCCCTTCTTCGGGACCACATCGGAGACCTCGTTCGGCGCCCAGTACTACGTGAAGAAGACCCACGAGTTCGGTGCCGTGGGCGACCAGTTCCCCGCCCCGGGGCCAGGAACGGTTTCGTCGGCTGCGGTCAAGACGGGGTGGGAGGACTTCATCGAGAACAAGACCCTGGGCGTCTACGTGCAGGAGCAGCTCAGCTGGAACAACCGGCTGTTCCTGACCGCGGCCCTCCGTGGTGACGACAACAGCGCCTTTGGCGAGAACTTCGACTTCGTCCTCTATCCGAAGGTCAGCGGCTCGTGGGTGGTCAGTGAAGAGTCGTTCTTCAACGCTCCCTTCTTGAACAACCTGAAGCTGCGGGCCGCATGGGGACGCGCGGGAAGACAGCCCGATGTCTTCGCTGCCCGCCGCCTCTACGCACCCATCACGGCGGGCGGCGACCAGCCGGGCCTCACAACCGACGCGGTCGGGAACCCGGACCTGAAGCCGGAGGTGGGCGAAGAGCTCGAGGTGGGGTTCGACGCCAGCCTGCTCGATGACCGGATCGGCCTCGGGTTCACCTTCTACAACAAGGACACGAGGGACGCGATCATCGCACGGCCGGTATCCCCGTCGAGCGGATTCGCGGGCACGCAGTTCGTGAACGTCGGACTGCTCAACAACCGGGGTATCGAGATCGAGGCAAACGCGACCCTGATTCGCGCAGACAATCTCGATTGGGACATCGGCTTCAACTACGCGACCAACAACAGCGAAGTGGTCGATCTCGGCGGCCTGCCAACCATCTTCCTCTTCGGGCAGCGGCACCAGGAAGGACTTCCGGTCGGCGCGATCTTCGTCGAGAACGTGGTTTCAGCAGAGTTCGACGCCAACGGAAACCTCGTCAACGACCAGTGCGAGGCCGCTCCCGAACAGGGCGGCGGCACGGTCCCCTGCTCCATGGCGCAACCCGTCTACCGCGGACCCTCGGTCCCCACCTGGTACGGCGGCATCAACACGTCCGTCCGTTTCCTGCAGAACTTCCGGCTCTTCGCGCTGGTCGACTTCTCCGGCGGCTTCACCAAGATCAGCGGCGATCTGGCCGCGTCCCATCTGCTTTTCCAGAACTCCCAGCAGATTCTGGAGCGGGAGGACGCACAGCTGGCGGCGATGAGCGAGATCGTGGGGAACTGGCTTCAGGCCGGCGTGCTCAAGGGCGGACTCGCGAAGCTGCGCGAGCTGTCGCTCTCCTACTCCCTGTCGGAGGAGATCGCGTCTCTCGTCGGAGGATCCGGCGGATCGGTTACCATCTCCGCCCGCAATCTGGGCAACCTGTGGGAAGCTCAGTCCGGAACGTTCGGCCGGCGAGAGATCGATGTCGAGCTGACCCGGCAGTGGAACGCCTCGCGTGAGAGTGGAGCGTACCACCAGACCTCGATGCCCCCGGCCACCACCGTGGCCATGACGCTTCGCCTCAACTACTGACCACCCACCGCAATGAAAGGAGACATGGGAACCATGCATACCCAAGAAACGAACGGGGCCCGCAAGCCGAACCGGTCGCGCCTTTCCGCGGTCGGAATCGTGCTCTTGCTCGCCACCGCAAACACGGCCTGTGAAGACCTGCTACAGGTTGATCTGCCGACCAAGGTCGCCGCCGAGAACCTCGACAACCCTTCGGTGGCCGAGGTGCTGGTGAACAGCGCGATCGGAGAATTCGAGTGTGCGTTCAGTCAGTTCGTCGCAGCCTCCGGGCAGTTGACGGACGAACTCAGGCACAGTTCCGGCTGGCTGGTGATGACGGAATGGGATCATCGCAAGATCGGACAGGACCGGGATGTTGCGCTCTGCAACGGCAACTTCGGCTACGGCGTGTTCACGCCGATGCAGAAGGCCAGGGTCTCCGCCGAGTCCTCGCGCATGCGCATCGAGGGGTGGGACGACGCCGACGTATCCGGCCGGAACGAGAAGATCGCGACGGTCGCGGCCTACGGCGCGTTGTCGCGCGCCATCCTCGCCGAGGCGTTCTGTGAGATGACCATCGACGTCGGGCCGATCATGTCCAAATCCGAGATGCTGCAAAGCGCCGAAGCGGCGCTGGGTGAAGCGATGTCGCTCGCCCAGGGAGCAGGGCGGGGCGACCTGGCCGAGGCAGCGCGAATTCGGCGCGCGGGCGTGCGCCTGGTGATGGGGGACAACTCCGGCGCCATGTCGGACGCGACGGCCGTGTCCGACGGCTTCCGCTTCGACGCCAACTACTCCGCGGCCGACCGCTACCGGTACAACCGCATCTACCATCACAACCATGTGGACGGGTTCATCTCGCCCGAGTTCAACGACGAGAACGGCCAGCCCACGGTGGACGGCGAAAACCTCGGCTTCGGCGGCGTGGTCGATCCCAGGGTGGAAAGCACGCTTTCGGGGATCGGGCAGGACGGCTCACCGCTCCGGCTGATCCACAAGTACCCGGCCTGGACCAGCCCCATCGCGATCGCGAACTCGGCCGAGGCGAAGCTGATCATCGCCGAGGTCGAGCTGGGACAGACCGCGGTCGACATCATCAACGGCTTCCATGCGGCCGCAGGACTGCCGCCCTACGAGCCCGCCAGCGTGGACGACGGTGCGGAAGTCATGAAGCACGTGCTGCAGGAGCGCAGCCGCGAACTGTTCCTCGAGGGCCGGCGCCTGACCGATTTCCTGCGCCACGACCTGCCCTTCGCCTCAGGCACGCACCCGTACGACGGCAACACCTACGGCACCACCTCCTGCATGCAGATTCCGCGCAGGGAGAGAGACTCCAACCCGAACATCACGTAGCACAACCAACGGGAGAGACCCATGGCCAGGAAACTCGCGGGCCTGATTCTGCTGATTTTCGGCGCTGCGTCCTGCGGCGCGAGCGCACAGGCGCCCGACGCGGGCGACTACTCCGATGCGGACCACGCGGTGGATGTCGAGCGCGGCGTTCTCGTACCCATGCGGGACGGGGTAAACCTGTCGGTCGACATCTACCACCCGCAGGGTTCCGGCCCCTCTCCCGCCATTCTGACCTCGACCCCCTACGACAACAACGGGGCGAGGGAGGGCGCCATCTGGTTCGCCCAGCGCGGCTACACGGTCGTCGCGGCCGATGTGCGCGGACGCTACGACTCAGGCGGCGAGTGGGACCCCTTCAACCCTCTTCACAAGACCGATGGCTACGACCTCGTGGAGTGGATGGCGGCACAGCCGTGGTGCACCGGCAAGATCGGCATGATCGGCGGCTCCTACCTGGGGTGGACGCAGTGGTGGACAGCCAGCACCGCGCCACCCCACCTCACCGCCATCGCACCCAAGGTGGCGCCCCCCGACCACTTCGAGAATCTGCCGTACCAGAACGGGGTGCTGGTGGGCGGCTGGATGCTCGATTGGGCGGCCATGCTCTCGGGACGTACCCAGCAGATCGCCGGCGAGGGCGGCTATCTGGGGTGGTCGGAGAACCGGCAGGATCCGCCGCACACGCCCTACATCGAGATCAACGCGTCGCGGGGCCTGCGCTCGGGCCCGTGGTTTGAGGAGTGGTATCGCAACAACCTCTCGACCGCCGACTACTGGCAGGGGATCTCCTACCAGTCGCCCGAATCCTACGCCCGCATCACCGTCCCGTCCCTGTCGTTCACGGGTTGGTTCGACGCCAACCACCCCGGGTCTCCCGCGAACTACCAGGGCATGAAGGAACACGGCGCAACGCCCGAGGCCCGGCGCCCCGGCATGGTCATCGGACCCTGGGTGCACGGCATCAACACCCAGTCCTCGGGCGGGATCGACTACGGCCCCGACGCGGTGATCGACGTGGACGGATACGTCGCCCGCTGGTTCGACCACTTCCTCAAGGGCGAGGACAACGGGGTGGAGAACGACCCACCCGTGCACGTCTTCGTCATGGGCGAGAACAAGTGGCACGCCGAGGAGGACTGGCCGCTCCCGCAGACCGAGTGGACCAACTACTACGTAACGTCAGGGTCGGGCGCGAACTCGTCGGACGGAGACGGCCTCCTCACCACCGAGCCGCCCCCCGAAGAGGGCCACGACGCCTACGTCTACGACCCCATGAACCCCACCCGCGACCCCTTCGACAGCTGGCCCAACAAGAACGGGCACATCGACGGCGCACTGGACACGCGCGAATCGGCGGCCGGAGACGAGGTGCTGATCTACCGCACGCCACCGCTCGAGGAAGCAGTCGAAGTCACCGGCCCGATCGTGGCCAGGCTCTACGCCTCGACCTCGGCGCGCGACACCGACTGGTTCGTGCGGCTCGTCGACATCGACCCGGACGGCTACTCCGCGCTCCTCACAGAGGGAGTCATGCGGGCCCGCAACCGCGACCCGTCCGACGAGGGCCGCTTCAACGGGGCGCAGCTGAGCACCATCGAGCCGGACGAGGTCTACGAGTACACGATCCGCTTCTGGCGCGGCACCGGAAACCTCTTCCAGGAAGGCCACCGCATCGGGATCGAGATCTCGTCGAGCTGGTACCCGTACTACCTGCCGAATCTGAACAGCGGCGCCGACAATGTGGCCATGGTCACTGCGGATGAGGCGGTCGTGGCCACCCAGCGCGTGTACCACGGCGGGGAGCGGGCGTCGCACATCGTGTTGCCGGTGATTCGGCGGTAGCGGTCCTGGCGGGGGGGCTGGGCCCTGTTTGTCCGCCATTTTGGGCCCGAAGTGGCGGACAAACAGGCCGGCGACCCCGAATTGCACGTAGCCATTCGGAGCCACCACCACCGGCGAAGAGCACTGTGCCTGCGCCATCAGCGCTCGACTCAGTGGCTGCTCACAACTCCACGCCGAGCTCATCGGCCAAGCTGAGGATCGCGTCTCCGGCAGGGACACCGGGCTCTCCCGCCCGATGAGCACGGATCGCTTCGCGCCACAGATGCCCGCGCTCGGCGGAGTGGACAAGGAAGTCATACCGCTCCGGGCTCATTACGACCATCGCGGCCTGGCCGTTCTGGGTGATTGTCTCGACCCGGCCTTCGCGGATGCGATCAAGGTGCTCGCCCGTGCGCTGCCGCAGTATGCGCGGCACCAGTCTTCGTCGTATTGTTTCGGCATCGCGAGACTCCATCTGGGTCATCGGGGACGACACCAAATGAAGGTGAGGCCAAGAATGAGGTTCATGTCCAAAGCATTCATCGCCGGCGTTCTGGGCGCCCTACCACTGGGCACCTTCGGATCCATAAGCAGCTTGGGCCCCCTGGCCATGTCCACCCCCCTCACCGCCCAATCCTCCTCGCCCGCCCAGGAATCGATCTGGCGAGCCGCCGGATTCGGAGCCGCCATCGCGATCGGCGACGGCGAGATCTTCGTCGGCCGCACCGGCGGCGGGGTGGCGGGCGCGATCTACCCCTCGCCCGGCAGCATCTACGTCTTCGAGCGTACTGACGACGGCTGGGAGTTCGCCTACATCATCACCGGCGACGATGTCGAGATCGGCGACGGCTTCGGAGCCGCGTTGGCCGTCGACGGCGACCGCCTGCTGGTCGGGTCACCCGGGCGGGACGACGGCAGGGGCGGCGCCTACCTCTTCGAGCGCGGCGCTGACGGCGCATGGGCACAAACAGCCGAGTTCCTGCCGCCGGCGGACGGCGACGTCCGCCTCACGGCTACCTCCGTCGCGCTATCCGGCGACGCCGTCTACCTCGGCGCGCCCTCGGACGCAGACCCCGGCGCAGTCCTGCGCTTCCCCGCGACCGGCGGCCCCCCCACGCTGCTCCCCTCCCCCGACCCCTCCGCCCCCGACCGTTTCGGCGCGTCCCTCGCGCTCGACGGCGACCTTCTCTTCGTCGGTGCGCCCGGAACAGCCGGCGATCGCGGCGCGGCCTACGCCTTCCCCGCCAACTTCCCCGCGACCGGCGCTTCCCCCACGGCCACCCTGGCGCTCGCGGATGGCCGCGGCGGCGACACCTTCGGCACGAGCCTCACCGCCTCGGGCGCGTCCGTGCTCGTCGGAGCGCCCGGCGCGGACGCCGGGGCAGGCGCGGCCATCCTCTTCACCCGCACCGGCGACGACGGCGCGTGGCAGGAGTCATCCCGTCTCTCCTTCCCCGAGGAAGGCCCGGCCGGGTACGGCACGGCGGTGGCCTTCGACGGGAGCAGCGCGTGGGTCGGCGCGAGCGCGCTCAGCCAGGGTGCGGGCGGCGCGCAGGTCTTCCGCGTCGCGGAGGCGACCATGGCGCTGGAAAGCGAGAACACGATCCCGGCGCCCGGATTCACCCGCGGCGCGCTCTTCGGCTCCTTCGTCGCGCTGCGCGGGGATGTGGCGGTGGTCGCGGCCTCGAACGCGGACATGCGGCTCGGCGCCGCCGTCGTCTACGAGCGCGAGAACGGGGCCTGGGTCGAGGGCACGACCCTGCGCGAGTCCACCCACGCGTCCCGCACCCTCGACGGGCTCACCGGCGAGCAGGCCCCCTGCACCGACGGCGCGACCGGCCCCTTCGACTGCTCGCAGATCGACCTGGTCGCCTTCGTGCCGCTGACCGAGCTGGGTGCCGATCCGGGCACCATCCTCAACGACATCTGGGGCTGGACCGACCCGGTGACCGGCAGGGACTGGGCGCTGGTGGGGCGTTCGGACGCGACGGCCTTCGTCGACATCAGCGACCCCGCCGGTCCCCGCTACGCCGGCGAGCTGCCCCTGACCGAGGGAGCCATCGAGAACCTCTGGCGCGACATCAAGGTGTACCAGGACCATGCCTTCATCGTCGCCGACGGCGCCGGATCGCACGGGGTGCAGATCTTCGACCTCACGCAGCTCAGGGACGCCACGGGCCCGCCGGTGACCTTCGCCGAGACCGCCCACTACGACGGCATCGCCAGCGCCCACAACATCGTCATCAACGAGGAGACGGGGATGGCGTACGTGGTGGGGAGCAGCATGGGCGGCCAGACCTGCGGCGGCGGCCTGCACATGATCGACGTGCGGACCCCCGCCGAGCCCGTCTTCCTGGGCTGCTTCGCCGACGGCACCACCGGACGCCAGCGCACCGGCTACTCCCACGACGCCCAGTGCGTCATCTACCGGGGGCCGGACGAGGACTACCAGGGCCGCGAGATCTGCTTCGGCGCCAACGAGACCGCGCTGAGCATCGCCGACGTGACCGACCGCGAGAACCCCGTCGCCATCGCCCGCGGCGACTACCCCAACGTGGGCTACACCCACCAGGGCTGGCTGACCGAGGACCAGCGCTACTTCTTCATGGGCGACGAGGGGGACGAGGCGCAGGGGAACGTCGACCGGACGCGGACGCTGATCTGGGACGTGGCCGACCTCGACGACCCGCTGCTGGCAAAGGAGCACTTCGCCGAGACGGGGACGATCGACCACAACCAGTATGTGCGGGGAAATCGGCTGTACCAGGCGAACCTGATGAGCGGGCTCAGGGTGCTGGACATCAGCGATGTGGAGAATCCGGTGGAGATCGGGTTCTTCGACACGGTGCCGGATGATCCGGGGCTGCCGGCGTTCGGGGGGGCGTGGAGCAACTACCCGTTCTTCGAGAGCGGGGTGGTGGTGGTGTCGAGCTGGAGTGAGGGGCTGTTCGTGGTGAGGGTGAGGGGGAGGCCGGTGAGTTGAGGGTTGGCAAGCTGGACGAGAAGAGGCTGGGATGCTGAGACTACCAATCCCGCGGCATCACCTTGTCGGTTAGCGGCCCGATCTGCGCTACCGGCAGCACCGATATCCTGTCGTCGAGAACGTATCCTTCGTCCCCCGGATACACGACCCACAGATGCTCCAGCCCCAGATCCTCAAGCGCCACTCGCATAGACCGGGTGGTACCGGGCGCATCTGCGAACTTGCACTCGAACCCGTATCGCTTGCCTCCGTGGAGAACGAGGAGGTCGAGCTCGGCTCCGGCATGGGTCGCCCAGTAGTACGCGTCGTGCGACTCCAGCGCGCCGAGCAGCTGCTCGACAACGAATCCTTCGAATGATGCGCCGAACTTGGGATGGCCCAGCAGCTGGTCCTCTGCGGGGATCCCGAGCAGCGTGTGCAGGAGGCCGGTGTCGCGCACGTACACCTTCGGCGCTTTCACCTGGCGCTTCTTCAAATTCTCGAACCACGGTGGCAGCACGCGCACCATGAAAGCCCCCGCCAGGGTGTCGAGATAGCGCCGGGCGGTACCTTCGCTCGATCCAAGCGACCGGGCGAACTCGGCGGCGTTCCAGGTCTGGCCGTGGTAGTGAGCGATCATGGTCCAGAACCGCCGGAGGCTCTCGGCCGGGATCGTGATGCCGAGCTGAGGGATGTCCCGCTCCAGAAACGTGCGGACGAAGTTGCGCCGCCAGAGCGATGATGCCTTCGTGCTGCGGGCGAGAAAGGCACGTGGAAACCCCCCACGCAACCATAGCGTTCGCCATTCATCGCTTCCCGTTTCGCTCAGGTCGAAGCCCCCCAGGTCAACGAGGCCAATCCGTCCCGCGAGGGACTCCGAAACGCCCTTCACCAGCTGGGGAGAAGCGCTGCCCAACAACAGGAAGCGCACATCGTTGTCAGGACGGTCCACGAGTACGCGCAGGGTTTCAAAGAGCGCGGGCATGCGCTGGACTTCGTCAATGACCACGAGGCCATCCAGTCGGCCGAGGGTCTGCTCGGGCGCGGCGAGGCGTTGCCGGTCAATTGCGGCTTCCAGATCGAAGTAGGTGCTGCCCGAGGCTCCAGCAGCGATTTGTCGGGCCAGCGTGGTCTTGCCACACTGGCGGGGACCGGTCAGGGCGGCGCAGGGATGCACCGCGAGGGCTTCGCGGATGCGTCCGGCAGGTGTAGGGCGGTCGAGGAGCATGAACCGACAATAATCATTGAAAATCCGCAATGCAAGTTTGGATTTTCAAGGATTGTCAGTCGACCGCTCGGCGACCACCGATGGAGGAAGGCACGTGACCCCAATCCCCGCCGCGAACTTCGAGAGCGGAATCGTCGTGGTGTCGAGCTGGAGCGAGGGGTTGTTTGTGGTGAGGTTTAGGGACAGGCCGATTTCGTAGAGGGGGCGCCTTGGACAAGAAACTGCCGCCGGTCTTCCTGACCGCCTGGTGGAGAAACCTCGTCATGCTCAACTACGAGGTCGATGCGAGGATCCTCACGCCCTTCGTCCCGCCGGGGATCGAGCTTGACGCCTGGCAGGGCAAGACGCTGGCCAGCATCGTGGCCTTCGAATTCGCCGATGTCCGGGTCCTGGACATGTCCGTTCCCTTTCATCGGGACTTTGAAGAGATGAACCTGCGCTTCTACGTCCGCCGCAAGACCGCCGACGGCTGGCGCAGAGGCGTCGTCTTCGTCAAGGAGCTGGTTCCACTGCCCACCGTCGCTCTCCTGGCCCGCCTACTCTACGGCGAGCCCTATAAGGCCCTGCCCATGGACCGGCTTTTCCAGCATCATCCCACGACGCCCGGATCTTCGGGCACAGCGGCACGTGAGGGGGCAACCACCGTTCGCTATTCCTGGCATCATGACAAGACCTGGAACCGCGTGAAAGCAACGGTGGACACCACTCAAGAGCCCCGGCTCCCCGAACCGGGCAGCGAAGAGGAGTTCCTTACCGACCACGCCTACGGATACGGCACCCGCCGCGGCCGGACCATCGAATACGTCGTCGAACACCCTGCGTGGCGCTATTGGAACGCGGTGAAGGCAGAGTTCGACTGTACCGTCGCCACGCTGCACACCCTTTACGGTGAAGCCTTCGCGCCGTACCTGAAGTCGCCCCGCTCGGCCTTCCTCGTCGAAGGCTCGCCTGTCATCGTGAGGAGGCCACGAGCGATCCGCATCGCGCCTCAGCCGAATCTCGGGAGCCCACCGAGCACGCCCGCCCGGTACTTCGGATAGAGGCGGACGTCACGCCGCAGGCCCTGCACATCCTGAGCACCGTAGACCCTGGTGGCCCCGCTATCGTCCTTCTCGACGATGTAGACTTCTTCCTTCTCCAGATCATCGAGCAGGCCCACGTGATGCGAGGATACCAGCAACTGGGCATTGCGAGGATTGCTCTCACGCGACCGGAACCAGTTGAGGATTTCCGCCAGCATGTCGACATGCAGGTCACCGTCGATCTCGTCGAGGACTGCCAATCCGGTCACATCCAGCGCGAACTTGATCATCGGTAACAGATGAAGCAGGCGTCGAGTTCCCTTGGACTCGAAACCCAGGACAATCGGTGTGTCCAGCCCACTGTGATTGAACCGGATGTACTTGTCGCCGAATCCGTCGGCGATCTCCATGCCCTCGATCCCCAGGTCGCTCCGCTGGAGTTGTGCCTCGGCCCATTGTCTGGCGTCCGCACTGGCTTCCAACCAGCCAATGACGGTCGAGGTATCCGGCGTGAACGTCTCATTGCCTGAGATGTTGCTCGCGCCAACCAGCGAATCTCTCATCGAGACCGCGAAACGCGCCGCGACAGGCACGTTGAGCAACGCGAGCGTAGGGATTGCAGATCGGTTGGGCTCAATCGCCTTCAGTCGATCGTCCCGAGCCTTGAGACCCAAATCGCGGGACACGTAGATCGGTGTTCCGGGAGCTTGCCGCTCAAGTAGCCTGCGGCGCCGTCCTCTGGGAAAGTGCACCAATGCCTCATGACTTACGAAGAGAGGGCCTTCGGTCCCGTCATCCGTCCGTTGGCGACCGATTGTTAGCTCGTACCGGAACCTTCGCGGAGACTCGCCCGGCGCCAGAAAGTCCCCTTCGCCTTCGAAGGTGAATCGTGTCGGCTCCCATCTGGTGTCATTCGACAGAAACGGCAGCAGGTGGACGCTATCGGTAGGGGACGACACAATCCGCCCCAGATCCACCAACGCCCGCAGCAGTGTCGTCTTGCCCGACCCGTTGGGCCCCATGAGAACAGCGACCGCAGGTAGTCGGACACCGGGCTTGGCCGCACTCCGCCTGAAGCAAGCCAGATCCGGTGCCGTGCCCGGGATCCGCAGATCGAGGGTCACTTCTTCACGTATCGATCCGTAGTTGGATACTGAAAATATGTGAATCATAACACGATTATAACGATTTTTCGTCGAATAGCAAGTATAAGATGTGAATGTGCAACCAGTGCGGGCAATGGATCTCACTCCGACGGGCTGGCCGCGCAGCCCACTCAGCCCCAGGTTGGGATCAGGCTGCCACCTCTCGGCAACCCGCACGGATTGGAGGAGAGATGAGAACCCCCTTCCTGGGCACTACGCTCCTGCTCCTGGGCATCGCATCCCCGGCCGCGCTCACCACATCCGCGGCCGCGCAGGACCTGCCCGCGCCCGACCCGGTCACCTGCGAGGATTGGGGCTCGTACGACTTTTTCGCGTGGGCTTCGGCGGATACGGTCGCGTCCTGCCTGCGGGCGGGTGCGGACCCCGTCGCCCCACTGGACGAGAGCGGAGGGACTGCCTTGCACCATGCGGCGCGCGCCACGCCGGACCCGGCCGTCATTGCCGTTCTCGTGCAGGCGGGGGCAGACCCGAACGCGCCGGATTTGAACGGGGGCACCCCCTTGCACGAGGCCGCGCGCTCAAACTCGAACCCCGCCATCATTGCCGCTCTGTTGGAGGCTGGAGCCGACCTCGACGCGCCCGATTCCCGCGGCAACACGCCTTTGCACAGCGCCTGGAGCAACCCCCGCGCCGGGTTGTCCTGGCAGCCGCCTTGGATCAACCCGGCTGCGGTCCAGGTACTGCTGCGGTCGGGCGCCGATCCTCTCTCGCGCAACGACAACGGCCTGGTCGCCGATCCGACCAACTGCGAGCTCTGGCACACGCCGGTCTTCCCCCGGGTGGCCGACTTCGCGATCTACGCCTCCTGCCTGGAGGCGGGCGCCGATATCGGTGCCACGGACGACAACGGCAACACTGTCCTCCACCACTCGGCCTCCAACCCGGACCCGGCCATCACCACGTTGCTGCTGGGAGTCGGCGCCGGCGCCCGGACGCTGAATGGCGCCGGCACCGCGCCACTCCACATCGCTGCGCAGCACGAGAATCTGGCCGTCGTGACCACCCTGTTGGAGGCCGGCGTGGAGGTGAACGCAACGAATGACCGGGGCACCACCCCGTTGCACGGGGCGGCGCGGAACGAATCTCCCGCGGTCGTGCTGGCGCTGCTCGAGGCGGGCGCGGATCTCAACGCCCGTACCTCGGAGGGTGCTACGCCCTTGGTGACCGCGATGGGCGGAATGGGCCGGGGTGCCAAGCCGGCGATCGTCGACGCCCTGCTGGAGGCGGGGGCCGATGTGAACATCCCCGAGACGTTTTTCGGACGGACTCCTCTGCATGAGTCGATCAGTGGGACTCCGGTCGATTCCGTCAACGGCATCACCTTGAAGCTGTTGGCGCATGGCGCGGATCCCAACACCAGGAGCAGATTCGGCGGGACTCCTCTGCATACGGCGGCCTATGAACATGGGCCGGCCGTGATCCGAGTGCTGGTGGAGGCCGGTGCGGATCCGAATGTGCTGGACGACGATGGCGAGTCCCCGCTTCACCCGGCGGCCAGATACGGGAAACCCGGCACCATCACGGCTCTGGTGAACGCCGGGACGGACCCGAATACGGCGAACGAGGACGGGGAGGCTCCGCTGCATCAGGCGGTGTCGGAAGGCAATGCCGCCAACGTGGACGCGCTGCTGGAGGGGGGCGCGGACGCGAACGCGCGGACCGCCAGGGGCGACACCCCGCTCCATCTGGCGGCGGCCCCACCCGACACGACCATCGTGTCCGCGCTCGTGAACGCGGGGGCGGACGTGAACGCGCGCAACCTGAGTGGCGAAACGCCGTTGCACGCCGCCTGGCGGCACGACAGCCCGCTGGTCATCGGAAAGCTCCTGGAACTGGGCGCCGACCCGGAAGCGGAGGACGACCGGGGAAGGATCGCCGGCCCGACCTGCGATTGGGGCGACTATGACTTCTTTCGCGACGCACCGGTGGAGAGTGTGAGGGGCTGCGTGGAAGTCGGCACGCCCATTGACTCGCGGGACCGAGTCGGCAGGCCACTCTTGCACAGGTTGGGCGGCTCATTGTTCTCCCGCGGTGACGTCACCATCGCGATCGCCTCGCTGCTTCTGGAGGCCGGAGCGGACGTGAACGAGCGGGACGACCGTGGCTCGACGCCTCTCCACTATGCCGCGGGCGGGACTTCGGACTTCGTAGCCGCCCTGCTGGAGGCGGGCGCGGACGTGAACGCGCGCAGCTCGTTCGGCGACACACCTCTGCATCGCGCTGCCGCGGGGCGGAACGACCGAGACACAAACATCTCCCTGCTCGTGCGGGCGGGAGCGGAGGTGGACGCCCAAACCGACAGGGGCGAGACCCCGCTGCATCGGGCCGTCGCAAATGGCAATCCCGCCGTGGCGGCTCGGCTGTTGGAGCTGGGGGCGGACCCAACCCTGCGGGATGATTCAGGCAGCATCGCCGATCCGGTCAACTGCGAGAACTGGAACACCCCGACCTTCTTCAAGATAGCTTCCGCCGATGTAGTTGCCGGCTGTATCGCGGACGGGGCGGACGTGAACGCCAGCGCGGAACAAGGCCGGAACGTGCGTACTCCTGGCTCCACCCCCCTGCACCTGGCTTCCGAAGCGGGCCGCGACACCGCTGTGATCTCCCTGCTGCTGGGTGCGGGCGCGGGGGTGCAAGCACGCGATTCACGCAACTACTCGCCCCTCCACAAGGCCGCCGAGGGCGGTACACCGAGCGTGGTCCGAGCGCTGCTCCAGGCTGGCGCCGAGGTGGACGCGCGGGCAAAGGGATTCTCGGTCGACTACGGATGGGATTGGACCCCGCTGCACCTGGCGGCGGGGCAGAACGCGGACCCGGAGGTTGCCGGGGCTTTGCTGGCGGCGGGCGCGGATCTGCACGCCCGGGGCGATGCCGGACAGACTCCGCTCCACCAAGCGGCGCTCAACGAGAACCCGGCTATCGCCGCCCTCCTCCTGGAGGCCCGAGCCGACGTGAATGCGAGGGGATCGACCGGTAGGACGCCGCTGCACGAGGCGGCCGAAAGGAACCCCAATCCTGCGGTGCTCGCCGTCCTGCTGGACGCCGGAGCAGAGCTGGAGGCACGGGGAGTCCATCCGGAATCGCATCAGCGGTACGGGAGCCTGACGCCCTTGCACGAAGCGGCGCGGACCAATGCCAACCCGGCGATCGTGACCGCGCTGATCGAGGCCGGCGCGGATGTGGACGGGAGGGTGACCGACGCGGCCATCCCCTTCCGGATGGTCGGTTCCGGTGCCACACTTGTGGCGCAGCGAGAGGGCGCGACGCCACTTCACATGGCGGCTGTCGGCAACCGCTACCCGGCCGTCATCGAGGCCCTGGTGCGCGGTGGGGCGGACCTGGAGTTGCGCGGCCGGTTCGGCCAAACCGCTCTGCACATGGCGGCGATGCAAAATGCGGCGGTCTTCCCAGTGCTGCTCAGGCTCGGCGCCGACCCCGCCGCCCTCGACGACGAAGGCAAGACCCCGATGGACTACGCCAGGGAAAACGGCGCGCTGCAGGGATTGGAGGAGGTGAGGCGGTTGCGGGGTACACCCGGGCGTCGGTGCGGGGGAGTCCGCCAGCAGCCATGGCAGCCGGTCTCGCCCTGCCCTCGCCGGTGCTGCCGATCCGGCCGAGTCCCAGGAGATCACCATCAGGAGCGACAGCGCCAGGGTCGAGATCGTGACCAGCGACCCCTCGCGCTCGGACGCCACCTGCACCCTCGGTGACGAACCCATCTTCCGCGTCGGCAACGACGAGAGCGACGAAGTGCAGTGGTTCAGCACGATCAGGGGTGTGGGCCGGCTTTCGGACGGCTCGGTGGCCGTGATCGACGACGCAAGCGCCGAGATCCGGATCTTCGATGCGGCCGGGCGGCATGTGCGCTCCATGGGACGCCACGGAGAGGGTCCGGGCGAGTTCCGCAACGCGGGGAAGCTCTGGGTGCTTCCGGGCGACACGCTGTGGGCCGGGGACTACCGCCCCTGGCGCTACAACGTGTTCACCCGGCACGGCGCACGAGCGAAACGGAGGTACGCCTGCTGGACGACGAGTTACGGCAGCGTCGCATACTGCGGTGGCCCGATTCCGACCGGGACGTCCGCGGCGCCGATGTCCGGGCGTGGCGCGACGACTACATCGAGAGCCGCGGGGGCCGCAACTCGCCCAACTGGAGTCTGATCGACGATCTGGTTGTGAGTGACGACGTTCCCGCCGCCGATGTCTTCCCGGCATTTTCCTACGTGGAGATCGGTCGCGATGGGCGGGTGTGGGTGCTGCCCTACCGGAGGCCCCGGGCGGAAGCGACGCGCTGGATGGGCTTCGACAGGGACGGTGGCTTCCTCTGCCACCTGGAGAACTCCCACTCCGGATTCACCGCCTACGAGTTCGGGGCCGACTACTGGCTGGGCGTGCAGACCGACGACCTGGGGGTGGAGACGGTCGTGGTGTACCGGCTGACGACGCCGGGGGAGAGTTGAGGTAAAGGCGACCTTACATCGTCGCCGAGGTTGTGGATGGGCCGAATGGAGCGGGCTGCCCGCTGTCGTCGGAACTTGATTCCATGGATCATAGTACAGCATATGGTGCAATGGGCATCCCCCTGGAAGCGGCATCATGCTTGCCGCTGGAGGTAAGTCAATGGCGCGGTTTCTCCACGAACTGCTGGTCGGAATCGCTGGAGCGAGCGTTCTGGCCACGGTCGCGTGCGCCGGCCGACCGCAGCCAACCCCGGCCATCGACGCCCTGGAGCCGTACAACGGAGAATGGGTGCTCGAAGCTACCGATCGTGAACCCGTCCCGCTCCAATTCATGTCTCGGGACGGCTACGGGTTCACTCGTGAAACAGTGCAGAGGATTATCGCGATAATGGGGATCCGGGCAGAGCGATTCGTCCTGGAAGTGAACGACTCGATCTTCCGGGTATCCAGCGATGAACCCGGATTCTCCCTTTCGTTGCCCGTGGACGGTACCCCGATTGAGGTCCAGGAGGAGGATGGTGAAGTCGCACAATCCATGAGGCTGTCGTGGAGCGAGACCACACCCGTCGTCAGGCGAACGCTCACGGGCACCGGCTGGGCATCCGACCGCTATGAATTGACGGCGGACGGCGGGCTCGTCATCACGCGTAGGGCCGGTGTGAGGAACGTCGGGGGCAGAGACGTGCAGGCCACTCGTCCGGTGGAATTCGTCTATGTCCGGAGCACCGGTTCCCGGTGACAGCGCGCATGGCGGCGACCAGAACGATCCCCTGCCTGTCGATCTGGCTGATGGCCGCAGTCCCCGCGGCCGCCCAGGAGATCATCGAACTCCCCGCCGAGGATATCCGGCTCGAGGCTAGCTTCGAGGAGGTGTTCCGGGTCGGGTCGCTCGACGCGCCCGAGTGGCAGCAGTTCGGGATGATATTTGACGTGGCCTTCGATGGTGCGGGTAACCTCTATCTGTTGGACTTTCAGGCGCCCAGGGTTGTCGTCGTCGATCAGGTCGGCAAACTCGTGAGGTTGATCGGAGGGCCCGGGGAGGGTCCGGGCGAGTTCAGCTTTCCCGGGCACCTTGCGGCCATGGCGGACGGGCGCGTGGTCGTGGGCGACATCGCGCGGGACCGCGCGTTCCAGGTCTATGGGAGTGACGGCGACTTCGACCGGAATGCCCGGGTAGGGGATGACCTGCTCGGCGTCCGGGGCCGGATCTACCCAGATGGCGGCGGGCGGGATGCAGTTGTCCTGTCGGGAGACCTGATAACCATCGAGACGATGCGGCCGGCGGGCGAGGTGGTTCCGCCCGGGAAGCGCCCGATTCTTCGTCTTGCGCTCGACGGCGACAAGGTCGTCAGGGAGACGATCACCTACGCTTGGGCACCTCCGTCCGCCGGCACCATCACCTTTCGCGTGGGTGGGCAGGAGATCACGACCGGAGACCAGACCCCACCTCCTCGCACCTTCGATCCGGGACTGTTCGTGGGCCCGCTCCCCGGCGGCGGAGTGGCTTTTTCGGACTCCTCGGCATACGCGATCAAGGTCGTCGAAGCGGACGGCGCGATATCCCGGATTCTGTCTCGACCGTTCCACCCCCAACCGGTAACGGACCGGATTCTGGAAGCCGAAATCGAGCGCCAGATCGAGGAATTCGCCGAGCAACAGGCAGCGATGAGCGCCCAACCCCGGATCGCGGTGGATGGGAGGACCGGAAACGTCGTCGATGGGGTCCCGCGCGACATGATGCTGGAGGGCTTGGTGAGATCGCAGCGCATCTATCTCGAAGCCCTGCCGTTCGCGGACGAAGTTCCGGTCGTCCTCGACGTGCGCACGACCTGGGAGGGCCGGATCTGGGTGCGGCGACGGGGCGACGATCTCCTCAGTGACGGCCCGATCGATGTGCTCGCCATGGATGGCCGCTATCTGGGGAGCTATCCGAGCGAGACCGCCATGCCGGACGCCTTTGGTCCCGACGGGCTGGTGGCGTTCGTGGAGACCGACGAACTCGGGGTGAATACGGTGGTGGTGAAGCGGCTCACGACGCCGGGGGATGGTTGAGGCGCGGTCCGCAGAGAGGTCGGACGGCACCTGCTACCGGGGCGAGCCAAGAGCGCCGATCCGCCGGCGCGCCCACGCGATGGCCAAGCTCGCCGCGATCGCCATCAGGGCGGACAGCGCGTTGACGAAGACGTCGAAGGTGTCGTAGACGCGGTTGGGCAGGAGCGCCTGGATGCCCTCGTCGAGCCAGCCCAGCAGCGCGGTCACAACCAGGGCGACTGCGGCCGGCGCCGGCACCCGACGGCCGTTCTGCAAACGCTCGCTGAGAGCGTGGTAGATCAGGACGGCGACGATGCCGTACTCGAACAGGTGGGTGCGCTCCTCGGGACTGCCGCTCATCCTGAGCACCACCAATCCGTAGACGGCCGTGATGCCAAGCACTACCCAGATCTCGCGCCGCGCGGGGCGCCTCTTCAGCCCACTTCCGACGATGGCCGCCACCAGGAGGAACAGGAGGAAGAGCAACGAGGCTGGCAGCAGGTTGCGCTCGCGCAGTACCTCGGCCAGGGTTCCCGCCAGCCCAAGGGTGGAGTATATGGCGACGACGACGGCCAGTGAGCAGAGCCAAAGGCGGCGCTCGCGGTTGGAGGTGAAGAGAGGGGTGGAGGTGGGCATGGGGTTCGGGGGTCCTGGGCTCCTCACTTCCGGGGTGAGGCGGGATCTGGTATTGACGGTGTCAACAAATGGCTGATATGGAAGGGCCATCTGTCAAGTTGACCGTCCGCATCTTGCTGGTGTAAGGGCCGGGCCCAGACGTAGCGGCTGGAGCGGTCGAGCACGGGCTAGATGTAGGGAGGATATCTTAGGAGAAAGTGCCCCGGCTTGCTCCGAACCACCGAGACCATCGGTAGTCACAATGGCCCGACTCTTGGGATCCCGGGCAGTTTGTCCGCCACATTGGACCCGATGTGGCGGACAAACACGGCAGGAGACCCCGACGACTGTGCCACGCACTCAACGCTGAAGCGATGGACGCACGGCAGCTAGCCGACCACATTCAACTCCTCAGATTCATCAGCCGGCTTTCACCCGTCGCTCCAGCTCGTTCACGAAATCAAGGCTCTTTGTCGGAACCAGGACGTTACGGGCGAGCCGGAGCTTCTCCTGCAGAAGATCATGGAGGTGTTCCTCCACGGATTTGAAGCCGTCTCCGACAACGACAGGGTAGTGTACGGTCACCGGACGCTCCTGACCGATCCGGTGCACTCTGTCGGTGGCCTGGTTTTCCTTGGCCGGATTCCACAGGCGGGTGTAGTGGATGACATGCGTGGCACCCGTGATGTTCAGTCCGACACCCGCAGCTTCAGGAGACAGGATCATTGCGTCGAATCCTGGGCCACGGTTGAACGCTTCCACGATGTGGTGGCGATTGGACCCCGCGACTTCTCCATTGAGGACACTGGGGCTGAATCCGAAGCGGCTCCTGACAACGCGCTGGAGGATCCGCTGCATGACCTTGAGGCGGGTGTAGATGACGACCTTCTCCTTGAGCCCCCGTATCTCATCGAGGATCTCCATGGTTTGCCTGAGTTTGGGCGCATCGCTCAGAAGCTGTTCAGGATCGTCGAGGTGGGCTCGGTCCACAATCGAGGGGTGCGAGCACGCAGCGATCAGGTGCTGGAGCGCCGCAAGCGGATGGCTGTCCTTGCGTTTGACGTCTCTCAGGATCCGGGCATAGACGGCCCCCTGGCGCTCGCTCATGGGCACGTAATACGTCCGGGCGGTCTTGGCAGGGAGCGATAGTGTTTCTTCCTTGATCCGCCGTATGTAGTGGGGATTCAGCCGGGCCCTCAACCGGGCGACATGGCCCTCCTGATCCTTGGTGTCATTCAGGGCGTCGACCAAGGGACGCTCGAAATCATCACGGAATTCCAACCGACTACCCAACCGTCCTGGCTGCGCGAAGTCCACAATGCACCACAACTCGGAAAGCCCGTTCTCGACTGGTGTTCCAGTGCATGCGACTCGAAACGAAGCCTTCATGCCCTTTATCGCGCTCGTGACGTTGGCGGTCGGGTTCTTGACGTTTTGTGCCTCATCACAGGCGACCACTGTCCAGTCAATCTTCCCGAGCATGAACTGGTCGCGCCGCAGCGTGGCATAGGTAGTGATTACGAGCTCGTGTTCGGCAAGTCGCTCGGGATTCCGCTCCCTGCCGGTTCCGCGATGCTCGTGAGCAGGCTGGATTCCGGGCGCGAACCGTCTCAACTCCTTCTTCCAGTTCACAATGACGGACACCGGTACGACCAGCAGGGCAGGTTTCAGGGCGCCGGAGTCGTGGAGGAACGACATGAACGAGATGATCTGGACCGTCTTCCCAAGCCCCATGTCGTCGGCCAGGAGCCCACCCCAACCGTTCTCGTGCAGATACCTCATCCACCTGTAGCCGACTTCTTGATGCGGGTACAGTTTCGCGTGTAGCGACCGAGGGGCGTCGTAGTGCGGAAGGTCGGGCAACGGCGCGGAGTCGGAGTAGGACTCCACGTATTCCAGCACGTCCGTGTTCGGAATCACATCGAGGACGAGCTGGACCCCGCCCCGGTCGACCAGGCATTTTCCGTCGTCCCCGATGCCGGGGTGGTCATCACAGAATTCGAGGAAACGACGGGCTCGTTCCGGATCGATCTCCATCCATCCGTCCAGGTATCGCACGTACCGTTCGCCGTTCTCGATCGCTTGCTCGGCAAGTTCGCGGAACTCGTCCGGCGGCATCTGTTCGGGCTGCCGCGGTTGGGGGTCCGATGGGTCAGACAGGCCAAAGTCGCCGTCGTCGGTACCTCCCTCGGTGACCTCAACGTAGGGAGACGCTTCGAACCACCCCCGACGCTTGGTGCGGTCCACCGAGATGTATGGTTGCGACCGATAGCGGACAGGTACCAGGCCGCGGACTCTTTCGCTGAACTCCGCAAGGTCGATGTCAACCGCATCCGGCAGGAAGGCTTCGGGGTTGTCGAAGAACCTGGGCACGTCGGCTCCGCGCAGGATACCGCTGGTTCGAAGATGACGGACCGCTTCGCGCTGATCTTGCCGAAGCACGAGGCGCCGGCGAAGCCCCGCATCCAGGAATTGCGTGTACACGGACTTGGCGGGTCCGTCCGAGAATCCCCGGAAATCGCTTTCGTCCACCCCTTGTGTGGTGGGGCGAAGCAGGATCTCGTCTGGAGATTTGCCTTCGACCTCGACTCCGATTCCCTCGGGGACAACGTAGTCTTCTCTTTCCAGGAAGTCGTCGAGCGTGACGCGTCCTGATCGTGCTGCGAGCCGCTTGGCCTCAGCCACCAGCAGGGTTCTTTCAGCGAGAGCGTCGGGAAGTGGTTGTTCCAGGAGGAGCACCAACTCTCCGATCGCCTTTGGCGGCAGTGCCGCCCCGTGCGGTGTGTCAAACAGCAGGCCGCGTCGATCTCTTGCATTCAATCGATGGGAACCGGCTTGATCCGAAATCTCGACTTCGATCCAGATCCGGAACGCCGGGGCGTTAAGCCAAAGCTCGGACTTCAGCATGCCGCAAAAGCGTTCATCCGGCCCGGGGATTCCGAGAATAACGCGTTCTTGTCGGTCGAGCTCGTAGGCAGCCAGCCAGGGAAGGACAGCAACGGATGCGGCCCGCTCAATCAGGTTCCTGCCCCAGAGCTCTTCGAGCAACCTGACCGAAGGTAGTCCCGCCACTGAGGAGCCGGGCGCAACGGGAAATGCCGGAATGGGATTGCCGTTCAACTCAAAGAACTCGATTCCGGCACGAGCGGGCCGCCAGCGCAGAGGCGGCACCTTCATGAATAGCGTTCCCGCCAGGCCTGCAGGGTGCGTCGAGCCCTGGATTGCCACCAGCGCTGGTGTATGATCCGATTGTCGGAACGGCCCGGGACCGGCTGGGACAAGATCTTCTTGATGTCCGACGGAAAGGTGAATGCGTCCCTTCGCCTGATGCGTCTCAGTGTAGGCTCGCCTTCTGGGTAGATGTAAGCAGCATTGCCTATCCTGAAGAACTCCAGCACCGAGAAACCGGGAAAGTCGATCAACGACCACTCGGTATCGCCTGCGGATCCGTGGACAACGTCAAGCATTTCTCGCCGCATTTCCATCCAGAAGCGATGCCGTGCCGAGTCGCCCCTGAATGCGTGGGCGAGCGCCCGTGTGACAAAATACTCGCGAAAGTCGCCTTTTCGCTTCTCAGAGACCCGGTTCCAATAGTCCGGTCGGGAATCGCGAGCGCCAGGAAGTCCATATAGATCTCGAATGGCCTCCAATGCTTCCCGATTTGCGTCCCAAGACGATGGATCGACGCACTCCAGGTAGTTGGCACAGGCCTCCTTCAGGCCTTCTCCGGACATCTCGCTCCACCCCTCCAGGACATCTTCGCAAGAGATCCGAAGCAATTGCCGACTTGAGCCGATCTGAAGGGTTCGGTGGAAGATTCTCTTAATCAGCGGAGTGTCAGCGACAAACGGCGAAGCAGGAAGCTCGGTCAGTTCTTCCCAGCCGATATCCCGACTGGCCGTCCAGCGAACAAGGGCATCGAGGGGCTTATGGTCTTGAAACCATTCGACGCCCTTCGCCGCGTATGGCTCGCCCAGCGCGTCCGCCATGCCGAAGCACTCGCCCATGGCCGCAAGGAGGTGCACAATCTCGTGAGGGCCAGGGTATCCTTGCCAGGCGTTCCACAGGGCTCTCACGTATGCTGCCCTGGGACGTGCTCTGGCGATAACCCCAACCTCCCGCCGGAGATCCTCCCACCTTCCAATGGAGCGGACGACGGTCTGCAGCTCGCGGGGAATCAGCATCCCCGCCAGCCTGCGGAGTTCCCGGTCGGCGTCGGGGCTTTGTGCCGCCGCCTTGACTCGTTCCCTAAGCGTTGACACCTCCGAAGGAGTCAACTCTCGGGTTCGCGAACTGGTTTCCGGATGGCGCTTTTGAACTCGCCGCCGCGCCACCGGGAGCTTCACGGGACTGAAAGCGAGGACATGTTCGAGCGATTTCACCGTCACTCCTCGCACTTCGGGTCGATCAGGATGGCGCGGAGCTGAAGCACGCGGCGTGCGAGGGTCTCGTCGTCCATTTGGAACCGGATCTCGATCCTTCGTGAACCCGCCTTATCGACCGTGCCATCGGGAAGAAATTTCAAGTCGGCAAACGAACGACCGTTTGCCGTCACCAACCTCTTGAGGTGGTCTTCATATACCTCGGCTTCTTCCAGGAGTACGTGCATGACTGCCAATGAACGGTCGTGCGACAGCCCCAGGTTCAACTCGTACGCTCCGTCGTCGTTGGTATGCCCTTCGACGACTATCCTCTTCAATTGGTCCCGGATGTCCTCGTTGTTCAGCAACACATGGAAGTAGTCCCGCGCAAAGGTCGCCAGCTCTGTTCGTCCCTCGGGCGACACCTCCGCACTGGCCTGCTCAAAAAGCAAGCTTCCAGCAAATCGGACCGTCCCGGCGGAGTCGACCGCCACGCGCGTGCTCTGGCCAAAACGGACTCGAAGGCCATCGATCACACGCGTTCGCGTACCCAGCAACTCCTCGATCGTGTCCGCGGCCGCCTCCGAGGCTATGAGCTGGCACTCGCGAGTCCCCTGCTGATACAGCGCGGCCATGAGCATGAGAGCAAACACCATGAGCAACCCGGCCATGAGGTCGCTGTAGCTCAACCAGTATTCCGGCTCCCTGTCCGGGGACGACTCGGGTGCACGCCGGCCGAACAGCGATCGTGCCATCGCTATTTCCGCCCACCAAGTAATGACCGGATTCTATGCCAACGCCGAGTCGGCTTTCTGGTCTGGCTCTGATCGCGATCCGGGCCGTCCGTGGGCGTTGGCGAGGCGCCATCATCGACACGCCTGCTGGCGAACTCACCGCCCGTTTGCCCCCGCCTGGGGTCACCGTCAGTGTGCCTCGGGGCGGATTCACGTCCGCCGGGGAGCCGCAGAGTTTCACGTTGCCCTCCTGCTCCCGGGGGTTCGCTATGGCCACGCGTTCCACGGGTCTCGCGGGGGACTATTGGTGTCGGAAACTCGGCATTCCCACGCGGTCGCGCATGCCCACGATCCCCAGCACCCTGCCGAGACCCGCGGTCAACTCGTGTCGGTGGGGCGTTACCCACTGCCTGCTGCCGCTGAAGGTGGTCCGAGAGTTTCTGAGGAAGCTCGCTCATGGTCCGATCCAGCGTCTCCAGCGATTGACGAACAGCCGCGATGGTTGCCTCCATCGGTGCTACCACCGACTTGACCGACTTGATGTCGGTGGCCACTGCGGTCGCCGCCGTTGAAAGCTGCTCAATCCCCCGAACGGATCGCCGATCCGCCTCCTCGGCACGTTTCGCCAGGTCGCTCACGCTGGATTCAGCTTGCCGAACAGATTCTGCAAACCGGTCGGAACTCTCCCCCACTCGGTGCGCAAATTCAGGAAACTGGTTGTTCGTGTTTCGGAGCTCTGTCACGTTCTGACTCAGAAGTCCGCTGGCCTCTGCTGCCGCGCTGACCGTCATGCCAGCCGCTTCTTCGAAGCCGGTGCCGACTCCTTGGATCGAATTGACAAAGCCATCGATGCCTTGGCTGATCTCCTGCACAAGAGCGGGTAGCTGCTCGTTGGCTCGCATCAGTTCCTCGCGGCCGAGGTCCAGACGCTCCGCGATCTGCGCGGTCACCTTCTCGAACCTCTCGAATCCTTGGGTAAGCGATTCGTGCTGTGCCTTGCTCGCCTCCTCCAGACTGCCTGTGGCATCGACCAAACGAATCGCGATGCCCGGGAACTCCTCGGTCGTCTCTCGAAGCTCCGCGAGGGTCCCGCCAAGATGCTCGGTCACCTTCCCCATTTCCGAATCGAACGAATGGAAGACCTCGGCGATCTTTTCGGCAGCGAGGCCCCTGAACTCGATGATCTTGTCGCCCAACTCCGATGTCAGTGCAAGGAAGTGCTTCTTCAGGTCGCTCAGCGTGTTCCGTTCCGCATCCCATGACTCCAATAGTGCTTTGGCGGCCTCCTTCTGGGCCGCCATCTGCCGCCTGGATTCTCCGACGAGGGCTTCGGCTTCCTCCATGATCTGGCGGGCCGCGGACCCTGCCCTCTCGACGGCCTCTTGCGACTTCGTCATCGCTGACAGACCCCGATCAAAGGTCGCCGCAACGCTGGCCCCTCGGTCCAGCACTTTCAGCTGGGTATTGGATACCTCTTCGAGCAGGGCAAAGAAGGCTTCCAGCTCGGCCACCGTTGACGACTGATGCGCTCGCGCGCTCTTCAGCGCCTCCCCGAAGCGGTGCAACTCCTCACCGACATGAGACACAAGTGTATCGCGGAATTCCGTCACCATCTGCCCCAAGGCTTCCGTTTGGCGCTCGCCCAGATCGACGTTCAGGTTCTGGATTGGCTCCTTGATGTGTTTCTCGATCAGCGGCTCCAGGGCGCTTGCCATGTCCTGGCCCAGGGTCTGGATACCACCCTTGACGCCCTTCACATTCTCTTTGATGCTCTCCAAGCTACCCGTGGCGCTGGCCACATCGTCCTCCAGGGACTCGAAACTGTCCAGAGCCCCCAACCCCGTTGCGATGTCGGCGCTCACATTCGCGATGCGCATCAGAGTCTCGTGCGGCTGCTCGACAGGAAACAGGCGATCTGTCTTGCGGACGAAATGCGACAAGCTGGATTCCAGCTTTCTTCGTGCCCCCCGGAACTCGAAGATCCACCAGATCGACGCCGAGATTCCTACTATGGATGTGGAGAAAGCGGTCGACATTCCCCCAATGAGGGTGTCGATAGCTCTTCCCAGGTCCTCTGCGGACCTTGAATCACCCTGCGGAATATCCGACAGGCCAATCGCAATCCCGACGAATGTGCCAAGGAGTCCAACGGCCGTGAACACGCCGGGAAGTGCGTCCGGGATGGTGTCCCATCTCTTACCCAGTATGGACTCGGTCGTGAAGAAGTCGCCGGACGACGCAGTTCCCGCGGGTTGCTTGGTCGAACCGGGATGGCCGGTGCGGCCCCGCCACGCGTTGGTGAACCGTGTCCACAGTATGGAGAAGGAGAAGCGCCGATCCTGAACAAACGCACCGGGGCAGCGGAAAGGGTCATCGGGCTCGGAGCTCGGATCCGTCCCGGCGTCACCTCTTTTCTTACGTGCTTGCCGCTCCAGACCCTGTGCGGCTTTCCGCAGCGTCTCCGTAGCCCGCGTACAGGGAATCCTGAAGCGGCGCGTTGCCCACACAAATCCGACCAGGAGTATGGACCAGAACAGCCACGGAACACCCGACTGCAGATCCTGGTCCGCCCGGCTGGACCCCAAGTGCCACATGGCGACAAAGCTGGCGGAGCCGAAGATCAGGGAGCTGAGCAGGGATTTGAGAAAGGACATTGGATTCCAGGTGCCGTTTAGCGCACCAAGCGATTCGGACGCGCGGCGGGTCTGAAGAAGAGCTGACCAACGGAGGTGATGATCTCACCCACGTGGACTTCATGCCGGGCGCGCTCAATGGGTGATCAGGGGTTCACGGGCTTGGGAGGTTGCGGACTTCGGAGGGGAGCCGCAAGTGCCGAAGAAAGGCCGCAACCAGATGAGACTGGACGGTCTTGGAGGACGCGCTGGTCGGGATCCCGGATGCGATCCGCGTCCTTGTCCGCCATAAGTAGCCCAGAATGGCGGACAAACAGGGTGCCGCGATGTGTATTTCAGGGGAGACGAAGGAAGTGGGACTGCCGTCGGCACTCCCCGCTCATGCGGTCGATCTCTTTTCATGGTATGATGTTTCGGCGGCGGGGCGGACGTAGGACGGCCTGGGCACACCCACTAACCAGTACCTTATGACCACCACCACCCCCAACCTCAACTGGATCGCCAGCTACATCTGGGGCATCGCGGACGACGTACTCCGCGATGTTTACGTCCGCGGCAAGTACCGCGACGTAATCCTCCCCATGACCGTGCTGCGGCGCCTTGACGCGGTCCTCGAACCCACCAAGCAGGCCGTCCTGGACATGAAGGCCGTGCTGGACCGGATGGGCATCGTCGACCAGGACGCGGCGCTACGGCAGGCAGCCGGCCAGCAGTTCTACAACACCTCGAAGTTCACCCTGCACGACCTGCGGGCCCGGGCCAGCCGGCAGCAGCTCAAGGCCGACTTCGAGGACTACCTTGACGGGTTCTCGCCCAACGTGCAGGATATCCTCGAGAACTTCGAGTTCCGCAACCAGATCCCGCGGCTCGACAGGGCGGACGCCTTGGGCACGCTGATCGAGAAGCTCACCTCGCCCGACATCAACCTGAGTCCGGCGCCGGTGATGGAGACGGACGGCACGGTCCGGCATGCGGGGCTCGACAACCACGGGATGGGCACGGTCTTCGAGGAGCTGATCCGGCGCTTCAACGAGGAAAGCAACGAGGAGGCGGGCGAGCACTTCACCCCGCGCGGTGCCGTGACGCTCATGGCGAAGCTGGTCTTCCTCCCGATCGCCGACGACATCGAGTCCGGCACCTATCTGCTCTACGACGGCACCTGCGGGACGGGCGGCATGCTGACGGTGGGCGAGAACGTGCTGCAGCAGATCGCCGAGGAGCGGGGCAAGCAGGTGTCCACCCACCTCTACGGCCAGGAGATCAACGGCGAGACCTACGCCATCTGCAAGGCCGACCTCCTGCTGAAGGGGGAGGGGGCGGCCGCCGACAACATCGTGGGCGGCCCGGAGCATTCCACGCTGTCCAACGACGCATTCCCGTCGAGCGAGTTCGACTTCATGCTGTCCAACCCGCCGTACGGGAAGAGTTGGAAGACCGACCTAACAGCGCATGGGCGGCAAGAAGGAGATGCGGGATCAGCGGTTCATGATCGAGCATGCGGGCGATCCCGAGTACTCCCTGGTCACGCGCTCCAGCGACGGTCAGATGCTCTTCCTGGCCAACAAGCCTTCATACGCTGCCAGAATTGGCAATTCCAGAGTGGGCCATCTCAAATAGACAGTCAGTCACGAGGAGTACACAATCAGTGAATGGATCAGCACCTGAGGCCTCGCACTCCGAGGTTGCATTCTACTATCCTGGGTGGATGTGGCATTCAGACAATGCGATAAAGAACCTCCTGCTATTCTTCGACGGGATCGCAGTCCTCGTACCCGAGTACCTGAAACACTCGCTAGAACGACGGGTACCCGAGATTGTCTTGCCGCTTATGGATGCCAAGTTACTTCACATCCTTGAAGCGGAGACAATGATCGACCGGTCGGCCACCGAGGACCTCGCAGAGGCGATGACGGAGATCATAGTGTCCGGTGTCTTGGACCCACTAGCAAGTCAAGAGACACGATTCCACGAATTGTCCTATTCGCGTCTTGGTGGCCGTGGCGACCAAGAGCTAGCCAAGATGATACATGAGGAATTGAAAGCGAGAGGTCTGGCACGCGACACTGAGGACGGTGTATCGATTCCTCTGCATCCTCTTGTTCATTCGCTAGTCTTAGTTCTTCATTCACAGATCCTGATTCCATATGGGAGGAAAACTGGCCTCGCCCTTGAACCCACCACAGATAGGCCGCAGCTCGTTGCCGCACTAGGAGAGGTCCTGTCTTTACCATCTATGCCTTCGGCAGGCAGCGTGGTGGCCACTGATCTCGCAACCATCGGCGTTGACCTGAGTGCCATTCCTCTGGACGAAGTTCTTTCCTTTCGAACCGAACATGGGAACGAATACCGTTCGTATAGACGTGCTGTGAAGGCTTTTGTTCGCGACCTAAGTAGCCTTTCCCCCCCTGAGCGTGTAGCAGCTCTGGGCGATCGAACCGAAGAGATCGACGATCTGGCCCGAGACATCGAGCGGCTATCCACGAGTTCCTGGAAGCGTCCTGCGACTTTTTCCCTGGGTGTTGCCGGTGCGGTGTACAGCGCGGTATCGGGTGATCCAGTTAGCGCTGCCTTGAGTCTGGGTGCGATACTCATCGGCAAGGAACGTCCTAAAGCAGCGCTACCCGGTTCCTATTCGTATCTCTTTAGCGCCGGACATAGGTACGCGTAGACCGGACTCTTGGCCTCCAAAGTCAAGGAGAGAGCGAGCTGCGCAGTCTCCAAGACTTGTCACACCCGCAACAAGGCCGCACTACAGCTCCCCAGCTTCGACCCGGATCCGCATCAGCTCCCTTCCCGTCCCGTTCTTGCCCTTCAGGCCCTGCTGGCCCCCGTCCAGGAACACCCGCCACCACCCCTCCAGCTCCGGCGGCGCGACCGGAACCTCACGGCTCACCTCGCCGATGTCCTCCCCGCGCCGCCACCGCAACACCAGCTCGGCCTTCCGCTGCGCGCTCCACCGCTCCGGTAGCGCTTCCGGCCTTCGGCGCCTCCGATCTCCGAGACATTCAGTGCCTCATCTCCTTTGGACCCCGGGACGTTGGCTAAGCTACTGTCCATAGAAATCGGGGGCACTATAGTACGTTCCTCTTGGGTGTCACGAACCTCGGCTAGAACGGCAGATCCTCCTCCGCGATCGCCGTCCTCTGCCCAAGTTCTCCGGTGGCCAGGACTCGATGTAGGTTTCTGAGCTTCGTAAGAAGCTCATCGAAGGTCACAATACTGACACTCTTCGAATCCTCTCGAATCATCTCGAATGACTTAATCTGCTCGCCATTCTCAGGCATGACGCCAACGATTAGACAGCAATGAATGGCGTATGACTCAATATCGTACACCCGGCTGTCCAACTTTCTCTGGTCGATGTTACGATGCAATCTCCACTTTTGGTCGAGCACTTGACTGATGGCGCCGGTCAACTTTGACGAGGCAACGTAGACTCCACGATAGGTCTTCTTGTTTAAGAGGCGGGTCTGCGGGGTCTTAATTTCGACGATTGCTGTGTTGTTCGTCATGCTGTTCTTGACGAGGAAATCGGTGATCTTGTCATCACTTCCGTCGAATTTGCGACCTCCAACGAATGCTTGATCGCACACTATGACAACGGGGTACCCAAAGGCCAGTTCTAGAACGAACGGATTCTCACCGAGGAAAGCTTGCCATAGCTTTTCCTTTAGCGTTTTTTCAATCATTGTTTCGAAACGATCGATGAGCTGCTCGAGTGTAACCAGTTCGATGTCATTCCGAAGCTTCGAAAGCTGAAGGGGAGCACTCTCGGCGATCACGGCGGCATTGCGGGAAACAGTCTCAAGTAAGGCACTATGTTCTTCCCCTGTGAGAGCCGTTTCCCCCTGTGCCGCTCTCGTGAACAGCTTGCGCAAAGGGTGTCGTCCCGCGCTGATGAGCATCTCCTCTCCTCCAACTTGATTGGCGAGAAGGTTGTGGACTGTCGCACTGTTTATGGACTGAGCTGCCTTCCGAGCCAGGGTCGTGGCGTTGTTTATCGATTTTCTGGCTTTCTCGAAATCGGCAAAGGAAATGAAGATTCTGCCGGTCGCATCGTCTCGTCCAGTTACAACATCTGGAGAGACCACTATCTCTGTGCTATCCGATAGCCTCTGCACGGCATCAACAATGAAACGGTAGGGATGCGCTAGTCCGAGCCCATAGTCGTAGTTCTTCGTGAATCCGGACGGGATGTCTTCCAGAATCTCCATGACCTCCTCTGGCGTTGTTGGCACGTAACGCAAGTTCTCCTCTAGTCCGCTAGATTCTACGAGTTTCGTGGGACCGAAATACGGTGCCACGAACACTTCATTGGCGGAGGGCGTGCGGGAATGCTCTGGAAGACGAACCAAAGGCGCATCGGCTAGGGTTATACGCTCTACTTGTTCATACTTAGGGCCAAGAAAACTGTCACGCGATTCACGAATATCGAACGGCCACATCGTCAACGATCCGGTATCTGAATCAATCCGCAGGATCTTGATCGGGTGAGGTGGCTCTTTTCCAAAAGACGTTCGAAAGAGAGTCAGCTTTTCTTCCGAGGGTGTATAGTAGACATCTACACACCGAGACGATTCTACTGTCAAGGTGATCGTGCCGGGATGGTTGGGAGCCGCCGGGAATATTCGTACCATTGTCCCTCATGTCTCTTTCGGTGGGCATTCGCGACCCAGCTCCGCCAGGAGCGCTACCAGGATGTCCAAACTATCGCGACGCCGATTCGGGCGGGACATGCGAGCCGCAACATGGGGCAAGCGCAAGGCCGTTGGATCGGTACGGGGCTCAAGTCGAGCCATAGCGGCTATCAATCCTCGCGATCTCCTGACCATCGAAGAGAATCAGCGGGGTCGGCTCTGCGCGGTTCCTCCAACCCGAGCTGCATCCGGTTTGCTTTCGTCGTGAACACCACTTCCGGGCCTCGCCAAACCACAGTGTCCACGACCGCCAGCCACGACGCTCCATCCCGGTTGGTCACTGCGACGACATCACCTAGGGCGACCGCTTCCGGCTTGTCCGTGGCTATCCGAGCACCCCACGATCCCCATTTCAGGCTCGTGGGACTGCCTTGCCAAATAACATCCTGCGACTGCGGCTCGGGATGGGTTCTGAACGCATCCTGGGACGACCGGTTGGATTCAGCGATGACTCGTCCTGTGGCTCGGCCGACGTGGAAAGTGATCCGGCTCTTGACTCCGGCCATTGCGGTGTGGATCCGGGGGAAGTCGGTAGACCCGAGGGTCTGGCGGGTCGTCGCGCACTTCAAGTTAGGGGGGCCGCCAAGCGGGTGCAACGAGCTTAGTCGCCGTGGAGCCGCACCGCGGTAGCGATTCATCGATTTGCTGTTTGCCCGTCCATCACCACCACTCTCACCCTACCCGCGGCTCCATCTCCGCAAACGCCTCGTCCCGCCAGATCGTGTCCGCCAACAGAGGCGACTCCCGATCCCATACCTCCCTCTCAGTCCGCGATCTCAGGGCGGGCGCGTTATACACGAATCGGCGGTCGTAAATCGCGTACAGCCTCTGGAACATTCGATTGTAGTCGAGGATCGACCCGGGGCCAGGATGCCCGGGGTACACCCCGCAGTCAACTGGACCGCCCCTGGCCTTCACGAACGTCAACCCGCACGCCTCGTAGCGCGACGGGTGGTCGCGGAGGTCATCTCGCTCTGATAACCGCTCCAGCGCGTGTCGGTAGCGCTGAATCGATTCTGTGAGTGCCCCACCGCTTAGGAAGGCGAGGTCCTGCATGTTGTAACGACGGTCCTTGAGTCGAAAGTGAGCAATCGGAGCGGGATCGTCGGCTTCGTTCGCGCGCAGAACGTGCCAGAAGGCGTAAACCAACGCCGGGTACGCCATGTGGATGTTAGTGCAGTCGCCGGCAGCCTCCTCCATTCGGTTGGTCAGGTTGCGGAAAGCGTTGTGGGTGCCTTTCAACGACACCGCGAGCACCGGCCCGATCGTTGGAACCGTCACCGTCACGTCCAACCTCTTGGTCTTCAGGCCACCGAGTATTGTCCGCTCCCCGGGCTTCGCTGCGCCGGTGTCATGGTGAAGGAAGACTCCGTCTCGCCTTCGTTCCACGGCGATCGGCGGGCGCGGTCGAATCTGATCGGGATGGAATCCACCCTCGATGACCAGCCGACAAGCCACATACCAGTGCAACGAGCGGATATGGCCGCTGGTCTGCACATTGGAATCCGGGAAGGCGAACCGAGTCAGGGCCTCCTTCAGGCTGGTGAGGACCGGTGGCTCAGGCGGCACGATAATGCCTCCACCTACGAAGTTCCCTTGTCCCACTGCGAAGCAACTCCTCTTGTTCCTCCGACAGGTCGAGTTCGGGAGCCAATAGCACCCGGCGGGCCTCGGCCGGTTCGATCTTCAGGACGCCGCCCCCCAACGCGTGTCCCTCCAGCTCGCAGGAGAGGGTGGTCAGCGCGTTCCGCCAGTTGGCGACATACCGTGTGACGTCCGCCTCATTCAGGAAGTGGACCGCATGGACGGAGTTCGTGCAGGTCACACCTGCCGAGTTCCCGACCAACCTGGGGCCCTCGCCGGACATAATGGACAGAAAGGCGTGGGGGGTCCGCACGTCCGGCACTGCAAACCATGGCTGCCTGTTGCGGCACTTGTAGCTTCGGCTTGCCGCTTGCCCTCCCTCAGATCCCAGGTAGGCTTCCACCGACCGCGGCAATTCGGGCACACCGGCGAGATTCAGCAGGAGAACCGGGCGGTCCTCCTCCATCCATGACTTCACCACATCCTCATCAACGTCGTCTACCACCAGGTTGCGGCTGGAACGGACCGAGACCCGGAGTACCTCCTTCGGGATGCCGAGTGCGGCTGCGGCACTGGGACGCAGATGGAAGAAGTCGTTCGATCCCGTCACATAGCCGATCCCGATCCGTGCCAAGTTCCCCAGCCTACTGGCCGCCGAGTGGACCGCGATATCGAGGTAGGCGGTCCGGATCGACGAGGGGACCAGAAGGGCGCGCAGTCGGAAGCCCCAACGACCGAGTTCGTCCACCGACACCGATTCGAAAGCCCATGAACCTTCTTCTGAAGGAAGCGAGTCGAGTCGAACGAAGTGAATCGCATCGGAACAATCGCCGAATCCGGATGCCCGCAAGAGCCAGCAGTCCTCCGAGAGATCGGGGAAGAGCTTCTCCCGAACCGCGATCACCTCGACGCGTCCGAATGAACGGAGGAGATACCGCACGACTTTTTGCGCATAGACCGCGTGTCCTATCTCCGCGGGAACTACGAACGCAAGGCGTCCCCCGGGCTTCAGGAGGCTGGAAGCCCCAACCACGAACGGTGCCCAGGATGAACACAGTCCGGACAGCTTCACTCCTTGGGCGGCGCAGTACTCCAGCGCCCGCTGTCGAGTCCGGCCGCTGAACCGCTGGTACCGGATGAACGGTGGATTGCCGACGGCTGCGGCAAACTGGCGATTCGCGTCAGGGGCCCACACGAAGAAATCCTCAGTTATGATCTTGGCATTCACACACCGGGAAGCCTCGGCGGCGGCCACGGGGTCGACATCCACGCCGACGGCGTCTTCCAGGCCCGCGAGAAAACGCCCGTCGCCGCATGAAGGGTCGAGAACAGAACCGCTCAGATCTCCCCGAGTCGCCCACGAGACCAGAGTGCCGAGGACGGCAGGCGGGGTGTAGTAGGAGCCGAGATCTTTGCGACTTGGCGCTTCGCGCATGGGGATCCGTAAACGAGGTGACTGACGGTGGATCCTTCAACCTAACACGGGCGGGTCAGCGGAGCGTCAGCACAGATCGGCAGGGGTCGGGATCCAATCGACCAGGCACGATTCGTCCGAAGTGGCCTCAAGACATGCGTACGAGAATCGGTCGTCATTCGCCGCCCGCCATCAACGTCCGCGCCAACCCCGGCAGTGCGTCGACGTCGAGCCGACTGCTGGCCACATCCTCGAGAAGGAGCTCGGGACTCAGGTAGCTGTGAAACTTCTCGGTGCTGAGGTTCGAGTCGCCTGACACCACCTCTTCAGGGGAGATCGGTCCCGAGCCGGCGATCGCCTCCAGAGCCGCCGCAACGGGTCGGACATGTTCGGCCCATCGGACATCCAGAAAGCCGTCATAGGTCATGACGTGGTAGCCCCTCGCACGAAGCGCCAGTGCGAGAGTTGAAGTCTTGACCGTCCCGACCCCTGTGGCAATCAGGGAGTGTCGCTGGCCGATCCCGCAGATCGAACTCCGGCTGAAACCGAGTCGCCGGAATTCGGTACGCGCGTCTTCCAGGAGACTAACCGCGGTCGTGTCGAGATAGACGGGACGGCCCACCCCCAGTAGCACGTCGCGCATCTTCTTCGCGACGCGGTCGTGGACCGCTCCCCCGGCGCCACCAAACATGGGCGGTCGACCGACTCGGTCGGCAGTGACTTCGATCACCTTGTCTCGGTCATGAATCTTGGTGACTCGCCATCGTCGCCCGGAAAAAACGATGGTCATGCCGGGCACCATAACCATTACGACCGGAAGCGTCCCCAACACCTTGTGACCCGCAACGATCCGGTATTCCTGGGGTGTCTGGAACACGGCGTAGAAGCTGTAGTGCTCAACGAGCCGCTCCCCCTCTCGGCCGAGAAGGAGGACGCCGTCGGGCGCTTGCTCGATCAAAGACACGTCGGGGCTTCCGAGTTGCCTGAGAAGGCGAGCGAAGAGAGCAGGTTCAACGCGCCGAAATGGTCCCCGCTTGCAGAGCGTCGCATAGAGGCGGGTCGCGTGCGTGCCCCCATGTTCGGCGATCACCGAAAGGATCTGATGGGTGAGCGTGGAAAGGTGAAGTGCTTGCGGCAGGGGGGGCTCGCACCACCCATGGACCAATAGTTCGACCATCGCGATCGAGCGGACAAGACCCAGGTGCAGACGGTCGAGTGGATGAGAGTTTGTGCTGGGCGCCATCTCGATCTGGTACATTCGCAGGATGGCCGGTGCACCGGCACGCCGTCCCGATCGACCGAGCCGCTGCCGAAGCGAGGCGACGGAAAATGGCGCGCCGATCTGCGCCACACACTCGATGTCGCCGATGTCGATGCCGAGCTCCAGCGTCGACGTGCATACGGCGGTGGTCGCCGGATGGGTCCTGAGACGCTTTTCCAGATCCATCCGGTGCTCGCGGGACAGATTGGCATGGTGCGGAAAAAACTCAAGCGGCAGATGCGCCTTTTCCGACAATTCGCGCAGAGCGTCCGCATACCATTCGACGCTTTGGCGTGACCCCGCAAAGATCAGGTTTCGTCTGCCACGCAGTCTGTGGAAGAGATGCCTCGCCACTACGTGCTGTGCAGCCATTCCATCCGAGTCGTCGCTCTCCGATTGACCCCCCTGTCGGACATAGCCACGAAGCTGGGCCTTCAGTTCCTGACTCACCGACTTGTCCTCCAGTACCACGACACCATCTGGAGCTTCCGGCCGGAGGTATTTGCGTGCCAGGTCCATTTCGCCCAGCGTTGCGGACAGCCCCACCCGTCGGATCCGGCGACCGGCAGCCAGCTCAAGCCGCGTCAAGAGCGACCGCAAGTGGATACCGCGCTCATTGTCCAGAAACGCATGCAACTCGTCGACGACGATTGCCCTCGCACTCATGAACAGCCGTGGAATCTCAAGCCCTCGCAACACGAAGAGCGCCTCGAGCGATTCCGGGGTGATCAACAGAACGCCACGTGGTTTCTCGCGGGCACGAGCCTTGATTCTCTGAGAAATGTCCCCGTGCCAGGGATGAACAGGCAGTTCGGTCTTCGCACAGAGGTCCTGCAGGCGTCCGAACTGGTCGTTGATCAATGCCTTGAGCGGGCTAACGTAGACCAAGTCGAAGCCGTCCCTACGGGGATTTTCCAGTACCGAGGAAATCAGCGGGAAGAAAGCAGCCTCCGTCTTGCCGCCGGCGGTGGCGGCGGCGATGATCACGTCCCCGTCGTCGTCCAGCAGCGTTGCAATCGCGCGTTCCTGAATCTCGTGAAGAGTCTTCCACCCCTTCATCCAGATCCACCGCTGGACGGGCTTGGCCAGCCGACCGAAACCCTCCGACCGCTCAGAGCTTGAAGCTGGTGAGCTCATCGTCCGAGCCGTCGCCTGGAATCTCGCTCATGTCGTCCCCGTGATCGTCAGACAGGTCAACCGACCCGATCAGAGTTCGCCAGTCCGCCCCCGGGTTCTGCTCAAGCACGGCGAGGAGGTTCACGAATGCCGTAACGGTATTGCGGGGGGTCCGAAAATAGGCGTCTCCAATGCGCTCGGAGCAGTGGGTCATGAAGGCCTTGAGCGCGTGGTCCGGCACGGCGGTATCATCCCCCTGCATCACGCGGCGGATGTTGACGAGGAGGACGAAGATGTCTTCCTGCGTCAGGTTCGCAAGCCGAATAACCGGCCCCGACAGATCGACGAGTCCGTCGTGGGCGAAAGGATTCTCTGTAAGCCTGGACTGCAGTGCCTCATAGCTGTAAAGGCCACGGCGCGTGTCCATCAAGAACTCGGGCGTGCCAGCCAAGATGAAGCCGAGATGACTGGCGCTGCCCTGAAGCACGTCGTTGAGGATGCGCAGGATCTGCTCAAAGTTCCCCTTCCTGGCTTGGGAAGAGGTCAGCTTGTAGAGGTTGACCAACTCGTCGAGCGACACGAGCAACCCCTGGTAGCCAGCTTCGCGCACAAAAGACGCGAGCAGCTTTAGTTGGTCGTAGATGTTGGCGTCATTGATGATCGTCCGGACACCGAGTGCCTTGCGGGCATCCGTCTTCGTCGAGTACTCGGCCCTCAGCCAGCGGAGCGCAGCGGAACAGAGTTCCTCGTTACCGGTGTCGAAACCCTCCCAGTAGCGTGCGATGACCTCCGCGAAGTCGTAGCCCCCGGTCAGTTCCTGCAGGTCTGCGAGCTTCTCGCGAATTACCGCTCCGGGCTCCCGGCCGCTACTCTCCGCCGTGCGGATAGCCCCGCTGGCGAAGCGTTCGACGATCGACCCCATAGCGCCACCGTCGAGCTTGGTACGGGTAGAAGCATTCCGCGCCATCTCGGCATAGAGTGACCGCGCCTGTCCGCCCGTGGCCTGTAGGCGCCGGTCAGGCGTCAAGTCCGCCGACAGGACCACCATTCCCTTCTCTAGCGCGATCAGGCGAATCAGGTTGAGGAAAAAGGTCTTTCCCGACCCGTACTCGCCGATTACAAAGCGGATCGCGGCTCCCCCTTCACAGTTGCGATCGAGGTCACGGACCAGTTCCTCGATTTCGCGGACCCGCCCAACTTGGATATGTCGCAATCCCAGCTTGGGCACGACTCCCGCCCGGAGCGCTTGGACGATGGCGTCGCGCTCGCGCCGCTTGATCGTTGGCTTCTTCATCGGTACTCCCTATTGCCGCAATTCGGCCAGGATTTCCGGATTGAGTTCGTAGCCCTCATACTCATCGATCAGCATGTCTCCAAAGCGGTCGAAGGACCATTCGTTCAGGGTTTCGAGAGCGCCCCCCCGCATCAACTGGAACCGTGCCGCCAGCGTCTCATACTCTGCTTCGTCCCAGTTACTCCGCGTCAGGAGCTCACGGAGGAAGGCCGCGTGCCGCGAATCCAGGCCCGCAAAGGCCTCCCCGGGGCCGCCTGAATCCTCGTCCGGCTCCTCATCGGGCTGGTCTTCCTGAAAGATGTCACCCAGAAGGTCGGAAACCCGCGCTGTATCGGCCATCAACGTAGCGAGGCGTTCATCGTCCAGCACCACCCGCTTGTTCCTTTCCGGTGGTGGCGGAATTGTGAAAGCCCGTTCCTCTTCGCCCAGGGGACGAATCGTCTTCGGTTCGTCCTGGACCGAGAGGGCATGCAAGTCGGAATAGACGCCCTCCGGCTTGAGGCCCATTGCCTTGTAGAGACCCTCAATCGCCCGGATTTCGGCGGGGTCAATCATGCCATCGACAGCAGCCATTGCAAGCGCGACTCGGCCGAGCTCACAAAGGACATCCTCGGAAACCCCTTTCAGGCGCCGTCGGAGCAGGGCGAGGTCGGGCGGTACGGCAAGTATCCACTGGAGGTTGGCAAGAAGACGCAGGCGCTCGGCGTTCGGTACAGAAGCGGCCCCGATACGGACCTCCAAAGCAGCGCGTTCCTTCGCGGCTATCCTACCGTCTGAGTGGGCGACGAAGCCTCCCATCGCAACACCGACGAGGACCTTCCGATATTCGTCGCTGACTTCCTCTAGCGCCGCAATGCCGTTGGGCAGCCGGAAGAGAACCACCGGCTCTCCGACCTTTGGGCCTCGCAACGCGAAGCGCGGATCGGGCGCCATTCCGATCGAAAGGCGCGCCAGCGCATCGGCGGCCCCGGTTAGCTGCCGTTTGTACACCTTCTCGGGCAATCCTCCCTCGAGTCGTTCCACAACCCGCTCAACCGGCGCAAAACCGCCGGAGTCGATGATCTCTTCCGCCCAGTGGCGCAGATCTTCCATTTCGGCATTGGGGAATAGCTGCCAAAGACTCTGGGGCAACAGAGCGTGCGCTTCTACCGTGTCCCGGCCCTCCGGATTCCGCCCAAGGAACCGGCTATACTTGTCCAGAGCGTCAGTGGCCTCGTCAGCGATTTCTTTCGCTATCCTGAGTGACACAGACGTGCGGGTAATGTCCGGGATCTCGCCCAGGAGAGGCTCGAGATCGGCGGAAAAGGCACCCGACGCCGCATCATAGGTTGCACGGAGAAGCCGCTTTGGCGTACGCATCTTCATTCCCTGTGGAAACCGCTCGTCGAAGATATGCGCAAAGAGCGCCTTGAATTCGGGGAAGGCCCGCCTCGCCGGTGTGCGGAATTGGGTTTGTGGATCGGTCGCGTACCAGCCAAGGAGCCAGTCGGCGCTGAGCGGCCGACGGGCTTTCACCATCCGACCGATTGCGACGCGCATGTCGAGCGGAGTCCCGTAGCCCGACCTCTCGAACCGAGGCTCGATCGCTCGGGTCGGTTCCATCGCGAGGCGAGCGACCGCAAGAAAGGCCGTCAGATAGCCAAGGACTGAGTGATTCGTCCCGTAGACGCTCAGCAGCCTCTCGACTTCGTCGATGAGGACACGCTGCTCCTCCTCGGCCGGAGAACCCACGAAAAACCGTCGTTCGAGTCCATAGAAGTAGAGAAAGACGTACCCCACACTGTATCGCTCGTCCGATCGGCCACTGGCCAGCCAGTCGAGATACGTCGCCCGCGCGCTCGGCTCGATATCACTGTAGCTTGGCCAGTAAGGCATGCTCTCACCGGCAACGTCGGAGCCGATCTTTGCCACTGATAGACCCGGATCGATGACTGGGTCACCGGACGGTTGCCAGTCGTCCCGGGTCGAACCCAGATAGATCATTCCGCCAATCCGGCGACCCGCCACGGTCACTGTATCACCGGGGGCGACCCAGCGGCCGACCCCCCTTACCCTTGCGCGAGCCTCTCCAGCCCGCAATGCGGTGGCCCGGCGGCTTGCGCCGCGCCCCACTTCGCTTCGCATGGGCGTGGGCCCACGTGTGTCGTGTCGACCCAGTCGAGACAGCGCGAAGACGACCAATGCCACGATCCCGACCACCCACAGAAAAGTCATGAGGAATCCCAGTCTACGGTTGCACGGATTGCTTCAGCTGGTGAACCTGGCGGGCCCGAGTCCCGCACCAAAGGGGTGAACGTACGGCTCTACGTCAAGGAAAACGACCGCGCGATCGGCCTCAAGGCGGAGATCCAGCGGAAGGCTCGCAGCCGAAATCCCTCAGCCAGGAAGGAGGTCAAGACCGCAGCCCGTAAACCTGACCTCCAGCGACACCGGGTGTCAGGTGATTACTGTACTACTACAACCCGGCGTCACTGAGGTCAGGCCTACGCAGCTGGCTTGGCCTCCTTTTCGGCTGGTGGATTTCCGGGGGTGGGGCCTCCACCTTCCGCCCTCACGCCCTATTCCCCTTGCAGCCCCACAACCCTTCCCCACCACTTCGTTCCCAAAATGGCAGACATACGTGGAACACCGCCCGGTGCGAAGACCGGAACGACACGGCCCGAGCCCGGATACCCCCACCCATCCCATTGCCCTCCGCACCCCTCGCGGTGAGCTTGCGGCGATGGGTACCTTCCAGACCACGCCTGCCGCGCCAGCCCGACCGATGCGGCGTGCCAATACGAACCGCCCCCCACCACCCCACCCCCCTTCCCGCCTCGCGCATCGCGCTCTCCTGCTACTCGGCACCTTGCTCCTCACCACCTGCGGCGACGGTACCACCACCCCCCCAACCCCACCCCCCGTCCCCACCACAATCACCATCTCCCCCTCATCGGTCACCTTCCATTCCCTGGGTGACACCGAACAGCTCACGGCCACGGTCCTCGACCAAAACGGCCGGGCGATGACGGGCCCGTCCGTGAACTGGGCGACAAGCGACGCCACCGTCGCGACGGTGAGCCCCACAGGCCTTGTCACCGCCATCCAGAACGGATCCGCAAGCGTGACCGCGACATCCGGCGCCGCCTCCTCAAGCGCCTCGGTCGCCGTAGCGCAGCGGGTCGCGAGTGTCCGCGTAGCTCCGTTGGAAACGACCCTCGAATCGCTGGGAGACACGCTACGTCTGCTTGCCGAAGGCCTGGACGCCAACGGGAACCCGGTAGGCGACGCCGATTTCGCCTGGTCCTCCAGCGACGACTCGGTGGCGACGGTGGACACCGAAGGGCTGGTGACCGCTGTCCAGAACGGAACCGCTTCGGTGACCGCAACCGCTGGTGAGTTCACCGCCACTACATCCGTGATTGTGGCACAGCAGCCGGCAAACATCCTCGTCACGCCGGAAGCTTCGACGCTGTTTTCGCTGGGAGATACGCTGCGGTTGTCGGCGCAAGCGCTCGATACCCGCGGCAATCCGATCACGGAAGCGGCCCTTGCCTGGAGCTCGGAGGACGAATCGGTCGCGACGGTGGATTCAACGGGGCTGGTAACCGCGGTGCGGTCCGGCGGCGTCGAGATAGCCGCGGCCGCTGGCGATGTTGACGGATCAGCGGCGATCACCGTGGCCCAGTTGGCTGTTGAAGTGCGAATGTCGCCATCGGCTATCACGCTACGCGCCGTCGGAAATACCGCCCGGTTGCTGGCCGAGGCGCTCGACGCCAACGGGAATCTGGTCGTCGATGCGTACTACACCTGGTCTTCGAACAACCTGTTTGTTGTGACGGTCGACAGCACCGGGTTGGTAACTGCCACGGGGTCGGGATCCGCCGCGATCCGTGCCAGGGCTGGGGGTGCGGGAGGCAATCACATCGGCACCGCCACCATCTCCGTCCGGCTGGAAGTTGCGGAAGTTCGAGTTTCGCCGTTGACCGCGAGCCTCCCCGCCATTGGCGATGTCGTGCGCCTGACCGCCGTGGCGTATGGCGCCGATGGAAGGGTGGTGCCGGGTGTTTCTTTCGACTGGACATCGAGTGATGAGCTGGTGGCCACCGTCGACAACGATGGGCTCGTGACCTCACATGCGCCCGGGCTCGCAACCATGACCGCATCGTCGGGAGAGCACTCCGCTACGGCGTCAATCATCGTCGGCGAGTCCCTTCCGTTCGTTGCGCTCGTCGCGGACACCGCCATTCAATCGGGGAGCGCATTCGACGTGGCGATCGTCCTCGACATGCGCCAAGTCCCGCATACCGCCGGAGCCGTAGCGGTGGAGATTTCTTTCGACCCAACGCTGGTTCAATTCGACCCGGACACGGAGCCCACAGCCCAACATTACTGGTCGGCAGTATACGCGGATGACTATGTGCGCATCGTGGTCAGCGCGCCAAGCGGACTACAAGCGCGGTCAACGCTCGCCGCGCTTCCATTCCAAGCCACGAGCGCAGGAGGCTCTCAAGCCACGCTGGACATCCGCGTCATTCAGGCGATTGCGGCAGGGTCCTACGCGGACATCTCCAATCTGCTTGCCGCCAAGGGGCAACGGGTGAGGATCCAGCCATGACGAGAGAGAGACCGCCGCGCTGGCTCTTCACAGCCACTACCGGCCTTCTCCTGATTGCTGCCACCGCGGCACAACCCCGCCATGCCGCCGCCCAGGACGTGTTGGTCCGAGGGCGCGAGGCGGGAGTGGAGCCGCCCGCCGAGATCCTCCGGATACTCGCCGAGGACACCGCCGCCTTCCGTTTCCGGCGCGCGTGGAAGGAGAGGGCGGCCGCTGTGCAGGCACGTCGTGCAGAAATCGAGGCCTCTCTTGGCGGGAACTACACGCCGTCGGAACTCGCGGACGAGGGAGCGTCGATAGCGGGAGTGATGTACCTGCCGGTGATCCCCGTCGTGTATTCCGACCAGTCACCCCGTTATGACCCCTCGCAGTACCAGGAACGCCTGTTCGAGAGCGGTAGTGGGGCTGTGTCGGTGTCACGGCTGTACAGCGAGATGTCTGGCGGTGTCTTCGAGATCGATGGCTCTGTATTGCCGTGGCTGCAGCTGCCCCGGCCTGCTTCGTACTACGAGCCAGCCGCGGACGACGACAAATACGGCAAGATTGCCGACTTCCTCAGCGACGCCCTCGTGCTCGCGGATCCCTTGATCGACTTCGGCCAATTCGACAACGACGGGGCCGACGGCGTTCCCAACTCAGGTGACGACGACGGATTCGTGGATGTCGCCGCGTTCATCTATCCGACGGCAGCGAAGTCCTGTGCCAACGGCGCAACGGGCATATGGCCGCACCGGTGGACCTATTCTGCCACCCAATCCCGGGCGGGAGGAGCGTTCGCTCCCTTTTCCACCTCCGATCCCGCGGCGGGTGGAGGTGTCATCCGTGTAGATGACTACACCATCCAGAGTGGCATCCAATGTGACGGCGAGAGCCTGATGGGCACGGGGACGATCAGCCACGAGCTGGGTCATGGTCTTGATCTGCCCGACCTCTACGACACGGATCTGGAGGACGGAACCGACTCGCAGGGAATCGGGTTCTGGGGCCTCATGGGTACGGGCGGCCACAACCACCAAATGTCCCCGGCACACATGAACGCCTGGTCCAAGGATCGCCTGGGTTGGTTGACGGTCGCCACGATTACCCAGCCCGGAACCCGGGTTCAGTTGGGGTCCATCCAGCAGGACGGAAAGGTCGTCCGCATCGATGTCCCTGGCAGCCCGGAGTATTTCCTTCTGGCCAACCGGCAGCGGCTCGGCTCGGACCGGTACCTGACGCAGGCGGGCTTGCTGATCTGGCACATCGACCCGGAGCAGATCGCGGGAGGTCTGCTTTCCAACACCGTGAACGCCGACGCGCATCACAAGGGCGTCGATCTGGAAGAGGCCGACGGGCGAGACGACCTCGACTACAGCCAAAGACAGAACCCAGGCGACACAGGCGATCCATTCCCGGGCTCTACGCGGTCGACCTCGTTCACATCGACGAGCGATCCGAGCAGTCACGCCTACAACGGTGACTCCCCATGCACGGTGGGCGTGAGGTCCATTCGAGCCGGGGGATCTGTCGCATCATTTTTCGTCAACCCCTCGGAGCGACAGCGAGTCCTGGGGGACGCGAACGGCGACCTCGAAGTCGACGGGTCTGACGTCAGCGAAGCCTACTGGCACGCCCTCGGATGGCGTGAGGGGAACATTCAGCTGGAGGATGCCGACGTTGACAGGGACGGCGATGTGGACATCCGGGACGGGTTCCTGATCGACGCGTTCCGCAGCCGCTACAGAGTGCCGGTGGCGGGGATTGGTGCCTTGGAGCTCGTGGCATGTGCTGTGAACGCGGAACAGATTGCTGGCCCCGCGGTGCCTGCGTCCGGTCTCAATGGTGTGGCTGCGAGGGTCTTGGTGGCCAACGGGGGACGTCGGGAGTAGCGTCGTCAGCGCGGGGACGCTGCCTCCACTACGCCTCCACCACATCCTTCGGACGGCGCCTACCGCGCATCGACGGATGCCTCAGCACCCGGACCTCGCATTCACGCGACACGCGCTCCACGAACGCCAGATGTGGAATCGATTTGGGCTCCCCTCGAATCTACCGGTTAGCGTTAGCAGTTAGCCGACCGCTCGGGCCAGATCGCCGCGCGGTGGCCTCGTCTTGGTGTTCGAATTGACTCGTTGTCCGCCATTTCGACCGATTTGTGGCGGACAAATACGGGGGGCGACCTCACCACGACATGCAGTACCACGAGCGTGAGCGGAAGACAGACCCTTGACCCCTCCACCTCTATCGGCGCACGGACGCCGACTTGGCGCGGCATCACAACATCGCCGCCGTCCGCGCACGGGTGCCGAACGCGATCGTGTCGCTCGTCACGGCGCTCAGCGTCCACGAGATCGGCACGCAGATACCGCACGGCGTGTGGATCGCGATCCCGCACGGGAGCAGGACGCCCACCATACAGGACGTCAGGCTCAACGTGACGCGGTTCTCGGGCGCCTCGCTCCGCTATGGCGTGGTCGACACCGAGTTCGAGGGGGTCCCGGCCCGGATCGGCACGCAGATACCGCACGGCGTGTGGATCGCGATCCCGCACGGGAGCAGGACGCCCACCATCACGCGGTTCTCGGGCGCCTCGCTCCGCTATGGCGTGGTCGATGCGATGCCGGCCCGCACCGTCGTCGATTGCTTCCGTTTCCGGAACAAGGTTGGCCTTGATGTCGCGCTGGAGGCGCTGGACGACGCGCTACGGTGGAACACGGTGACGCGGAGCCAGCTCTTGCGTGCCGCCGAAGCCTGTCGCGCCCGGTCGCTGATTGATCCGCTCCTGTGGGCTCGTTCATGGTGAGGGGACACCGAGTCCACATGAATGCGGCACCCGGATTCCGGTCTCGCGGGCTCTGGAGGCCGATCGCATGGAGGCGACGCGCGGCGGTCTGGATCGACGTTCGTCAGGCCGGACTACTTCATGAGGGACCGACGTGGCGGGACGCGAGGAAGATCGCCTTCGGCAGCACCCTCTCCAACGATCGGCACGCGGGGTATCGCTTCGACCATCTGATCGCCAACCCGCCCTACGGCAAGGACTGGAAGCGTGACAAGGCTGCGGTCAAGGCGGAGCACGAACGGGGGGCGGCCGGGCGCCTCGGCCCTGGGCTCCCGAGGATCAGCGATGGACAGACCCTCTTCCTCCTCCACATGCTGGCCCGGGCAAAGGCGCCGGCGGAGGGGGGGACGCGTATCGCGATCATCATGAACGGCTCCCCCCTCTTCACCGGCGACGCCGGGAGGGGCGAGAGCGAGATCCGCAGGTACATCCTTGAGAACGACCTGCTGGAGGCACTGATCGCGCTTCCCGAACAGCTCTTCTACAACACTGGGATCGGGACCTACGTCTGGCTGCTCACCAACCGCAAGGCGCCGGAGCGGGCCGGCAGAGTCCAGCTCATCGACGCCACCTCCTTCTGGTCGCCGCTCAAGAAGAGCCTGGGGAATTAGCGGCGTGAGGCGGGCGAGCACGACAGGGCCGAAGGCCGGGCACTTCAGGACTCCATCAGAACCGCGCTCAGGCTCATGCCCGACACCCTCCACAAGGATCGCGAAGCGTTCATCGCCGAGCTCAACGCGGTGGCGAAGAAGGCTGGCATCAAGCTTCGCGCACCGATCAGGAAGGCGATCCTGACGGCGCTCTCGGAACGCGACGAAACGGCGGCCATCTGCCGTGACAAGCGTGGCTTTCCCGAGCCGGACCCGGAGTTCCGGGACACCGAGCGCGTGCCACTGCCGGATGGTGCCGATCCGGTGGACGACGAGGGGATCCCCACGAGTGTCCAGGAGTTCTTCGACCGCGAAGTCCGGCCCCATGCACCCGACGCGTGGATCAACCGGAGCAAGCGCGACAGCCGGGACGGTCACATGGGTCTCGTGGGTTACGAGATCAACTTCAACCCAGCGAACGATGGCTCCACAGGTCATCACGGGGCTTGACCGGAAGTCGGATATGTGAGAATTTGTCGGCATTCGTTCACAGGTGTAGACATTTTTCAATTCACTGAATGCCTGATGCTCGCGAAATCCACGATTGCGGATCGTCTCTCGGAGGCTGATCTCGGTTCCTATTTCCGCCCATGCGACGCCGAGGCAGCCGGCATCAGCTACCCTCAGCTTCGCCGCCTGGAGGGGCTGGGGCTGGTCGAGCGTGAGGGATGGGGCCTCTACCGACAGACGCACGCCGACATCACCAGGCACAGTACCCTCGCGGCGGTCTGTGCACGGGCTCCGCAAGCGATCGTCTGCCTGCTCACGGCACTGGAGGTACACGACATCGGCACCCAAAAACCGCGCCACGTCTGGATCGCGATCCCCCACAAGGCACGCGTCCCAGCGCTGGAAGGGCTGCCGGTCCGCATCACCCGCTTCAGCTCGGCTTCTCTCACGTACGGCGTGGAGCACACGGAATTCGAGGGTGTGCCGACGAAGATCACGTCCCCGGCGCGCACAGTCGTGGACTGCTTCCGGTTCCGGAGCAAGATCGGACTCGAACCCGCGGTCGAAGCCCTGCACGATGTGCTCGATGACAGGAAGGCCGCACCCGGACAGATCTGGCGGGCCGCGGAGGTCTGCGGCGCGCTGTCACTGGTTGACCCGGCGCTGAGAATGCGGGCGTATTGATGCGCACCAGGTGCGATTAGCATCCGCCTGTGCGCCCTTCCCGTGGGCAGAACGCAGGGTGCCGTCCGCGCACGCTTGAACGCGAGACTGGGCAGGATCCGGCTGCCGCTGCAGGTAGATGTCGGCTTCGGCGACCTCCCCTTCCCGGATCGAGAGAGATGTGCATATCCGGTTCTGCTCGACCAGCCGGAACCGTCGATTCGGACACCCGTCCCCCCCGCCTTGCCACCCCACCCCCCTCGCGTGAAGGTAGCCATTCAGAACAACCACGCCCCAACGCCGTGAGAGGAGTGAAACCCCCGAAGTGACCCGCACCTACTCGGGCCAGCAACTCGAGGCCATGATGGCCGACCTCGAGTCCGAGCTGGTCGAGCGGAAGGAATCCCTCAGGAAAGCCCCGGCGAAGAAGGACGGCCCCATCGAGAAGATCCGGCAGGCCGTCTGCGCGTTCGCCAACGACCTCCCGGGCCACCGCCCCCCCGGAGTCGTGTTCGTAGGGGTGCGCGACGACGGGACGCCCTCTGGCATCGAGGTCACCGACCGTCTACTGCAGCGGCTGGCGGACATCAAGACCGATGGTAATACCCTTCCCCCTCCCGCAATGTCCGTTAGGAAGCGTACCCTTGCCGGATGCGACGTGGCAGTCGTTACGGTCGAGCCATCGGACACCCCGCCAGTGCGCGCACGGGGCCAGATCTGGATCCACGTCGGGCCCCGCAGGGCCATCGCCGACGCCCAGGATGAGCGGATCCTCAACGAAAGACGGAGGCATCGCGACGCCCCGTTCGATGTGCAGCCCGTTCCCAACGCGACGCTCTCCGATCTGGACCTGCGGCGATTCGAGGAGGAGTATCTACCCCGAGCCTTCGACCGGGAATTGCTCGCCGCAAACGACCGGACCGCGGAGGAACGGCTGGCGGCGGCCAAAATGATCACGTCGGTAGACCAACCGACCCCAACGGTTGTCGGGCTGCTCATCCTGGGCATCAGGCCGCAGGACTTCATCCCCGGCGCGTACATCCAGTTCCTGCGCATCGCGGGCACCGAGTTCGCGGGTGACGTATTGGACGAGACACGATGCACGGGCCCGATCGCCGGCCAACTCGCCCGCCTCAACGACAAATTCGAGGCCCACAACCGGACCGCCATCGACTTCACGTCCGCCCGGCGCGAGGTGCGTCGCTCTACCTATCCGGCAGCGGCGCTACGGCAGATCGCATACAACGCGGTCATGCACCGAACCTATGAGGCGACCAATTCACCGGTCCGCGTCAGCTGGTTTGACGACCGCGTCGAGATCGTGAGTCCAGGTGGTCCCTACGGAGCGGTCACCTCTGAGAACTTCGGCCAGCCGTGGGTCGCCGACTACCGCAACCCGAGCCTGGCCGAATCCATGCGGGTCCTCGGCCTCGTGCAGCGATTCGGGATGGGAATCAGCATCGCCCGCAGGGAACTGCTGGACAACGGACAGCCGGAGCCCAGTTTCCTTGTTGAGCCCAATTGGCTGCACTGCACCCTGCGAGCCCGGTCATGAGCGGAACCACCCTGACGTTCTTCAACAACAAGGGAGGAGTGGGGAAGACCTCCCTCGTCTATCATGTCGCATGGATGCTCTCCGCGAATTCGAGCTCCCGGTGGGTGACATGCGGCCGATCGGCTATCTCATGCAGCAGCACGGCGTACGCCTGAGCCGACCGGTAATGGCTTACGATCGCTGGTTCAGGCGCATGCCCGCCGAGTACGTCAGGAGTGTCCTGAACGATCCGTCGGGAACGGATGATCTCACACCCGAGAATGATCCGAATCTCGTTGCCACGATCAAGCACTTCCGCAGCCTGATAGCGCTCGCACAGGAAGCCCGCAAACCGATCTTCTCTCTGACTCCGGGCGATGGCGCCATGGGGGCGCATTCCGTGGCCGCGAATGCCGCATACGCGGACTTCAAGCAACTGGCGGAAGAGTTGTTGCGGCGGATGCAAGCGGGTGACTGAAGTCGTCTGTCACCGATGGCGTCTGAATCAGATCCCCAACGATGGCGCTTCCCCCAGCACTGCGATCCTGGCCTCCCGAGGCGCGATCCCGGCGTATCGTGGCCCACTTGTAGAAGTTCGTCAGTCCGACGAACTCCGATGTCTCTCGTCCAGGCGGGCAACGATCTCGTCGCGGGTGATCGACGCCGTCCGATCATCCCGTTGTCCGCCATTTCGGGGCCGAAGTGGCGGACAAACGCCGTCACGCCCTCCCACACGCGGGGTCATCGCCGCGAATAGGTCATCCTGCACGGTCGTGTCGGCCAGCAACGGCGACTCACGATTCCACACCTTCCGCTCGGTCGTACGCCTCAGTGCCCTGGTGCTGTCGACGAAGCGGCGGTCGTAGATCGCGTACAGCCGCTGGAACATCCGGTTGTAGTCGAGTGGTGACCCCGGTGGCGGATAGTCGGCACAGACGACGCCCTGCTGGGGCCCGGTCCCGCGCTCCACTAGCGTCAGGGCGCAGGCTTCGTAGCGCGACGGAGCGGCACCGATGTCCTCGCGCTGCGAGAGGCGTGCGAGGGCGTCGTGGTAGCGCTGGAGCTCCGCCCCGAGTTCGCCGTTTCTCCGCAGGGCGTGGTCGCCGTGATCCACGGGGTCGCCGACCGGCCCGGGGACGGCGACCGGGATAAGGTCCTGGATCTGGCTTGCGCCGATGACGTGCCAGAATCCGTACACGAGCGCCGGATAGATCATGTGAAGATTCACGCAGGCTCCGGCGGTGCGCTCCAGCCCGCCGGTGATTTCGGGGACTCCCTCGCGCCCGACCGCTACACTCTCCGTTCCCTCCAAGGACAATGCGAGCACGGGGCCGATATGGGAATTACGACCGTCACGTCGGGTTCTGCGTCCTTCAGCCCACCCGGAAGGGTCCGCCGGCCAGGCTTGGCGGCGTCCAGATCAAGGGAGAAGAATAGTCCGTCCTGGTTTCGGTCCACAGCGATCGGCGGGCGCGGCCGAATCCAATCGGGGTCGAAGCCGCCTTCGATGACAAGGCGGCAAGCCACGTACGAGCGTAGCGAACCCAAATGCCCGCTGGACTGAGCCGGGTCCGAAAAGGCGAACCGGACAAGCGCCTCTTTGAGGCTGGTCAGATCAGGTGGCATGGGATCCACGACGGCTACGCCTGTTTCGACGGTCCGCGCGTCTCTGAGCAGCTTCCGCGAAGCCCGTCGTGGCCGCTGTCATGTCCGAGCCGTCTCCCTCGCGCGCGTTACGCACTCCTCAGTCGTCTCACACTCGAGGACTGCGTCGGCGATGGCCGCAATGCGTTCCGGGCCGGAAAGCCTGTCGAGCACCGGGACAAGCTGCTCGGCGGCACCCGGACCGAACTTTTGGGTGACCAGCCGGTCCACCAGCTCGCGTTCCACCTCCAGCCAACCCTGCTCGACGCCCTGTCCCATGCCCAACCCGATGCCCTCCAGCCAGCCCTGCGTGACGCCCTCACGCCGACCCTGTTCGATGCCCTTCTCCCGCCACTGCTGATTCAGTTCTTGGCCCCGCTGCCGCGCCCGCTCGATTATCGTCGTCATCGTTCTTCCCACCTCGCTCGTGATCCCGAGTTTCAGCGTCCCTCCCGCCGAATGGACCTGCGGCGCCAGCACCAGGGTGACCCACGCCCTGAAGCAGTCAAGGAGTTCCGGCGCCCCGGCCCGCTCGACCCAGTCCGCCAGCGTGGCAGCCAGCTCTTCCAGCTCCTCCGGCGACCGGACCTCTTCGAGCTTCGCGATCACCGAGAACTTGTTGTGCGGCGGCAGCTGCACGATGGCCGCGATGCGTTCCGGGCCGGAAAGCCTGTTGAGCACCGGGACAAAGTGAACGGCGGCGGCGGCACCGAACCTTCGCGTGACCAGCCGGTACACCAACGAGCGCTCCCCTTCGAGCCGACCCCGTTCGACGCCATGCGGGATGCCCAGCTCGATGCCCTCCAGCCGGCCCCGCTCAACGCCCTCACGCCGACCCTGTTCGATGCCCTTTTCCAGCCACTGCTGATTCAGCTCTTCGCCCCACTTCCGCGCCCGCTCGATCAACGTCGTCATCGTTCACTCCTCCCGGTTCCTGAGCTTGATCTCCAGCGTCCTTCCTGCCGAACCTACCCGCTGCGCCAGCACCAAGGTGATCCTCGATGGGGGTCGCGGCCAGCCAGGGAGGGGGGCGTGACCTTCCTCGGGCGGACACGCACGCTTCCCGGCAATGCACACCAGCCGGCAACCCAGCCCCCTCCACTTGCCCAACCGCCACTGTCAGACCATCCTCCGAACCTCACCTCGCGGCGACTCCCAGTTCCCACCTTGCCCATGCCCCGCAAAGGAAAACGACGCAAGAAACGCGGCAAGCGGCGTCCCAGGCGCGGGCCCGACCCGAGGACCCTCTTCCTCGCCCGGCAGGGCGTTCCCGAGGCGCAGTTCCGGCTTGGGACCATGTACCTTGCGGGGGACGGCGTTCCGTATGATGCCGAGGAGAGCGTCAAGTGGATGCGGGCCGCCGCCGAGCAGGGCGACCCCGGTGCCCAGTCCGGCCTGGCCGACGCGTACTACGAGGGCGCAGGAGTGGGGCTGGACCTCGAACAGGCCGCCAGGTGGTACCGCGCGGCCGCGAACGGTGGCGACGAAGACGCATCGGTGATGCTCGGCATGATGTACGCGGACTGTGACGTGGACATGGACGACGATCCCGACGCCGAGCGGTGGCTCAGAGTCGCCGCGGATGCCGGTCACGACCCGGCCCGCTACCTGCTCGGCGAACTCGGCGTGGCCGGCTACCCCACCATCGACGACGACGACGAGACTCCCGGGTCGTATCGCGCTGCACCGGAGCAGGACGCGGAGTTGGCCCGGGCAGAGACACACGCCGCGGCCCCCGAATTGATGGCGACCGGGCTGGGCGCGACCCCGGAAGAGGTCCGCGCGATGATCGACAGGGCTCGTCAGGCGGCGTGGCGGGGAGATCCGGTCGCGCAGTACATCGTCGCGATGGCCTACCACGAGGGGCTGGGGCTGCCGAAGGACGATGCCGAGGCGTTCCGGTGGTTTCGGGCGGCGGCCAGGCAGGGCGATCCGGTCTGCCAGAACAACGTCGGCCTGATGTATCACTACGGGGAGGGCGTGGCGGAGCCGGACCCCGTCGAGGCGCTGAAGTGGTACCGCATGGCGGCCAGTCAGGGGCAACCCGCCGCCCTTCACAACCTTGCCGGAATGTACGGCCAGGGAGAGGCGGGGCTCGAGGTCGACCTGGCGAAGGCCGCGAGGCTGAATCGTGCGGCCGCGGAGCAGGGAGTGGTGGGCGCGCAGTACAACCTCGCCGTAGCCTATTCCAAAGGGGCGGGCCTGGAAGCCGACAGGACCGAGGCGGCCAAATGGTTTCGGGCTGCCGCGGACCAGGGCCACGCGGACGCGCAGAACAACATCGCCATCGCGTACGCCGATGGCGAGGGTGTCGACCAGGACGACATGGAGGCGGCAAAGTGGTTCCGCGCGGCGGCCGCCGGAGGGGCGTCAGGCGCCGCATACAACCTCGGGGTCATGTACATGGATGGAGAAGGCGACCTGGAGGACGATCCGGACCGGCTGAAGTGGCTGAGGGCCGCGGCCGACGGCGGCTTTCCGCCCGCGCAGTACGATCTCGGTTGCAGGTACGCGGACGGCTACGAAGTCGAGCTGGACGGCGCGGAAGCCGAGAGGTGGATGCTGCTGGCCGCCGACCAGGGACTCGCCCAAGCCATGTACGCGCTCAGCCGGTTGTACGCGGAGGGCGAGCTGGCGCGGCAGAGCGGAGCGAAAGCCCTTGATTTCCTGTGCCGTGCGGCCGAAGAGGGATGGCCGCCGGCCCAGAACGACTACGGCTTGTGGCTTGCCGAGGGCAAGGGGCCGGACAGAGACCCGGCCGAGGCGATGAAGTGGTTCCTCGCGGCAGCCATGGCGGGCTACTCTCACGCCCAGAACAACCTGGCCTTCTCTTATTTCAAGGGCCGCGGGGTGGACCAGGACTCGCGGGAAGCCGCGAATTGGTATCTGATGGCTGCCGAGCAAGGTCTGGCGTCCGCGCAGATGGCCATCGGACTGGTCTACCTCACCGGGGACGGGCTCAAGAAGGACGAGTCCGAAGCCAAGAGGTGGTTCCGGATGGCCGGCGAGCAGGGCGTGCCCGAGGCGCTCGAGATTGTGGAGATGATTGAGGAGATGGAGGGGAGAGAAACATGAACCCAGCGCCCGAAAATGTCCCAGGGTAAGAACTCCATGCTTCAGGGTATCGCCATCGTCTCGCCTACCCGCGGACGTGCTGCTCCCGCAACTGTGCCAGTTCACGCCGAATGTCCTCCGCCACCTCCTGAACCTCGATCGCGACCCTGGGTTGAAGGCCCATTTCCAGTTCGAGGGCGGTGGTGAGGGCCAGCAGGCGGTCAGCAGACGGGGACTCGCGGATGAGGGGGGCCACTCGGTCAAAGCCCATCGCAAGGCTCGCGGCCATCAGGCTCTCGATCGGTAGGTGTGGAACGCTGCCAAGCCGCGGGAGGATCTCAAGAATGGCTTGGATGTCCCGAGCCGCTGCGGACTCAGCACCTTGGCTGATGCGGGCATACATGCGGATTTCATGGCTCTGCAGACGCAGTGACAGCGTGGTCATTTCGTCGGGGTCACGGACCCCGCCCGCGGAGACGAGCCTGTCATGCCTGTCCAACCGGGCAAACAGCTCTTCGCACGCCGCAAGCTCGTCCCCCACCCGACCCAACACACCGAGCACCGTACCTTTGATAATCAGTCCTCGTACAGTAAGCTCCGAGAGACGCCCGGAAGCGTGTTCTCCGAAGCGTTTGTCAAGTAGTTCGCATACCGCCATGGACTCCTCCCAGCGCTGCAGGATGGAGAGTCTGCTCGCCTTGTTCGCCAACGCTTTGGCGACCGTAACCAGGAGGGGAATTGACTCGCTGGACCCGAACCGATGCTCAATCTCGTCGTACGCATCAAGCTCTTCACTATGGCGGCCGATCTTGCCGAACATTGTCCCACGGGTCAATCGTGCCGATGCCAAAACCTCAACAACCGGGAGCGATTCATCGGTGTCGTAGCGACGAATCAAGTCATCGGATGCAGCGATCGCATCCTCGATCCGTCCCAGCCAATCGAGAGAAGCTGCCTTGTTGGTCAGAGCGTGCACCAGCACGGTGCGAAGCTCACCCGACTTTGCTGACCGAAGCCTTTCAACCGCTTGATCAAAGGCGATGATCGCTTCTTCATGTCTGTTCAAGCGGGCGAGGATGCTCCCCCTGTTGACCAGGGCTATACCAGTCGCGTCGGTAACGGTCACCGCCTCACTAGCCTCGAACCGGTGTAGGAAATCATCAACGGCCCTGAGCGCCCCGTCGAAATCTCCGCGCTCGTAACAGGCGGCACCTCGACCGAATGGAGCCGCGGCCTCCGCGGTGACCCTCTTTACCTCGTCAGGCAAGTAGCGGGGGTGATTGCGGAGGAAATGCCAAGCAATTTCCGGCAATCTGGTGAGGTGCTCGAACGCCGCCTGGTAGAGCAATCGCATCTGCGAGTCCGCCGACCCCACCTCCTCCGCCATCTGATCCACCACCCCCACCAGCTCCGGCCTCGAATAGTACGCATCCATGAACTTCACCAACGCACCAACCAAGCCGTCCGTCCCCCTGCTCCGGCGAAGCAGATAGTACGCGTTGTACAGCCGCTCGCTGACGTAATACTGCTTCCGGCGGCTCGTTCCACCCACCTCCTCCACCGCCCCACGCCCTATCAGCCGCTTCAGCTGCGCACTACACTTGCTCGTCTCCGTCCGGGCGCGCTCGGCGACCTCGCGAGCCGTCGCCGGCTTCCACAGCGCGGCCAACGCGAGATAGACCCGCCGCTCCTGAGCAGGCAGCGACTCCAAATGGCTCTTGAAGTACGCCGTGTGCTCGTCCACAAGACCCAACAGATCGGCCATCAGCGTGTGGAACGACCGTTCTGACGCAAACCGCGCCATGATCGCCAGCAATCTGGGACTTCCACCGGTGAGGATCTGGAGCCGCCGAACCGCGCCGGCCTCCAGAGGTCTCCCGGCGACCCTCTCACAGAGCACCGCACTCTCATTCCGACCCAGCGGACGCAACTGGAGCACCCGGAACAGATCGTACAGCGCCCGGTCGGGCCGATCGATCTCACCGAACCTGCTGGTCGCGCTCCCGATCATCATGATCCGCGGCTCGGTCTGGAGCGTCTTCCTCAAGCACCATCCGGCATCCGGATCCATCATGTCGGAGAACATCATGTTGAGGTTCTCCACGCCCAGCACCAGACGCTTCCCTCCCCGATCCGCGAAGTCGAGCAGCGCGCCCAGGCACCGTTCGCCCAGCAGCCGGTCGTCTCGCTCCTTCCGGACCTCCTCCAGGGTGCGCCGGAGATCGGGTTCACCGTCGCGTTGAGGCACCTGCTCGGACAGGCGGGACAGACACTCCAGCCAGAACTCGCCGCAGGTGCTGACGCCATAGCTCTCTTCCCCGAAGACGATCGGAAACAGGCGAGACGAAAGCTCCGGATTCGATTGGATCTCCAGACCGACTCTGAGAAGGAGGGTCGTCTTTCCACTGCCCCGTGGACCGATCACGATGGCGTGCTGGTTCGAGTTGCCGGTGTTCTCGCGAAGGGTCTCAATGAGCGAATCGAACTCGGCCACCCTGACGCAGAACAGATCCTCGAGCTCGGCGTCGGTCAGGAATCCGGGGTTGTAGCTTTTTGTTGCGACGGCCATCCGTGGATCTCCTTGCTATGCCAACCGCTTGCTGAAGGGCACGAAGCCCCGTGCCTGGCGGGCGCGCCACCAATCCTCCACCAGCCCCGAAGTCCCATCTTCCCCGAGGCGCCGCAACAACTCCCGAACGAGGCTTGTCTTCCCGATCCGGCGCTGGGCGGTCACCAGTGTGTGCGTCCCATCTTCGACACGCTCCATGAGCGCTTCGATCTCCGCTTCCCGGTCAAAGAAGCGGTCCCCCTCGACCCAGTTTCCTCCCGCCTTTCTCAAACCCATCGTCATCCTCCCATCAAAAATGTTGGCAACAATGTTGTTGGCAACAATAATGTTGGCAAAACCGCCAGCCCCGTCAAGAGCCGTCGTCGCGGAGCCGGACGTCTGTAAACTGGCGGAGGGCGGGTCTCGATTTGACCGCAAATCCGAATTGGGGCATGATCAAATGATGATGCACCTTCACCCCGTCACCGCCCCCGCAACCCTGTCCGCCGCCACCGCACTCACCCTCCTCCTCGCCGCCTGCGGCGCCGAAGCACCCCCCGAACTGACCATCTCCATCGATAGCGCCGGGGTCCAGATCGTCAACAGCGACCCCACGAGCTCGGACGCGACCTGCACGATCAGCGAGGAGCCCGTCCTGGTCATCGGCGAAGAAGAGGAGGATGAACGGCATTGGTTCTCCTACATCCGGGGAATGGGGCGCCTCTCCGACGGATCCGTTGCGGCGGTCGACCGTGCGACGGCCGAGATCCGCATCTACGACGAGGCCGGGAGGCACCTGCGGTCGATGGGCCGGCACGGCGAAGGGCCCGGCGAGTTCAATGATCCCTACATGCTCTGGATCACCGCCGGCGACACCCTGTGGGTGGGCGACAACTCCCCCTGGCGCTACAACCTCTTCACGGCCCAAGGCGAATTCGTGCGGCAGGTCAACTTCACGCCGGTGTTCCCCTACGCGCCCCAGGCTGCTGGCGTGCTCGACAACGGATACACCGTGAATCCGAGATCCAAGTCGGCGAGCCGTGAGGACTTCTCCGTCCCGGACACCCTCATCGTGCAAATCCACGACCCCGGCGGCCAGCTCGTGGGCAGTCTTGCCCGCATGCCCGACCGGACCAGTGGCGTCGTCAGCGAGGCCCCCGACCTCTGGCTGTTCCCCCTCTTCCAGTCGTTCGCAGAGTTCGACGCAAGGGGATCCACGATCGTGCTGGCGCACGGAAGGGACACCGAGCTTCGGATCCTGGACGACGAATTCAACCTCCGCACCATCGTCCGCTGGTTCGAACCCGATCGGGAGGTGACCCGCGCGGATGTCCGTGCCTGGCGCGAGGACTACACCGAAGGGCGCACCCAGTTCGCTTCCACGGATTGGACCCGCTTCGACGACGCCAGGCTCAGCGACGAGCGCCCGGTGGCCGATCTCTTCCCGGCGATCTCCCACCTCATGCTGGGCCGCGACGGACGCGTCTGGGTTGAACAATACGACCGGCCTCGCGAAGACCGTGGCTGGCTCGCCTTCGGCCCCGACGGTGAGTTCCTCTGCCACCTGGCCCAGCTCCCCGGCGATGTCCGGGAATTCGGCGCCGACTACGTTCTCCTCTTCCACGAAACCGAACTCGGGATCCAGACGGTGCACATGTACCGCCTGGACCATCCGGATCGGATGCCTTCCACTTCCTGAAACTACCACCCCCCCCCGAACCATTGGCCCCACTCAGGGTGTCCCACTTGTAGTAGGCTTCCCGGCAAGCCACCCACCCCCGGAGCCACCAATGCCCAAGGCACCAGTCCCCCGCCCCACCCTCCTCCTCACGGCATCACTTCTCTGCACCAGCTGCACCGCCGACAACCCCTCCCCCACCACCATCCTACGCGACAGCGCCGACGTCCTCATCGCCGAAATCCCCTCCGATGCCTCCGCCGACGAATGGCAACTCCAACTCCCCCCCGTCCTCGAGATCGGACGAGCCGATGGCGACGAAGACGGCCCGGACCTCTTCGGCTCGATCACCCAGGCCATCCAACTATCGACCGGCAACATCGCCGTAGCCGACGGCCTCGCCCGCGAAATCCGCATCTTCGACGAGGACGGAAGCCACCTGGTCACCTTCGGTCGCCCCGGCGAGGGACCCGGAGAGTTCACCAACCTCTGGTCGATCGCAGAGCTGGCAGGCGACTCGATCGCGGCGATCGACAACCTGAACGGGCGGGTTTCCCTCTTCACATCCGCCGGAGCGTTCGTCCGATCGTTTCCCGTTCCCCGGCTTCCAGGGGCGTCCGCTCCCAACGTCGTCGGCTGGCTCGACGACGGCACCCTGCTCTTTCAGACCCTCTCCCGGCCCGTGTCCCGAGACACACGCGACCAATCCACGGTCCACCTGTACGCGGTCGACCGTCACGGCAAGATCATGGAGACGCTCGGCGAGTTCCCGGACAGCCGGCTGGGCCGAAACGGCCTCGCATTGGGCTTCGGCGCACGCGCCCGGTTCGCGGTGGGTGGCACCCTGGCATGGTATGCACATCCGAGCGTTTTCGAGCTGGTGGGACATGACCGAACGGGCTCCGTGCGCAGGATCGTGCGCATGAATCGGACTCCGAAGGCGGTGACGCAGGAGGAGATCGCCGAAGCTCAGGCCGAAGTCGAGAAGAGCTTCGAGGGACGGTCCGGTCCGGCCGTGGAGCGGATCCTGGAAACGGAGTTCGCGAGCACCCACCCGGTCCACGGCATGCTCATGTCCGACGAGGCCGGCAGCCTGTGGGTCCAGCGGTATCGAAATGACTACGTTCAGGATCCCGGTCCGGGGGAGTGGGACATCTTCGACGCCGAGGGCAGGCTCACCGGCTATCTGACGATTCCGGTCGCCTTCCGGATCACCGACATCGGCGGGCAGTTCGTCCTCGGGATCCACTCGGATGCGCTCGGCGTGCAGACGGTGCGGATGTATCGGTTGATTCGGGGGTAGCGCGGGACCTGACGGTATCCCGCGGTGTACCACGAACCTGATGATGGGCCAGTGTTCCGGCGTGCCCAGCTGGCCAACGCAGATAGTAGCTGCTGCCGAGGCGTGCGCTTACTCGGCAGCCTTGCACCCATTCCTCCGAAAGGACCCTTCATGAAACGCATCGCGACCCCCCTCCTTACGACCTTCCTGCTTCTGCTGACCGTGACACCCGCCTTCAGCCAGGTTTCCCTGGCGGTAACAGGCGGCGTGAACATCGCGTCGCTGGACATCAGCACAGACTCCGATTTTGTCCCGGACATCCAATCGGTAACGCGACTCTCGATCGGGCTCGCGGCCAATATTCCAGCGTCCGAAAGCTGGGGCCTTCAGCTGGGCGGCAGCTACTCGCAAAAGGGGGGACGTTTTGAAATCTCGGAGCAGGGTGTGAGCGCCGAGTCCAGGGTGGAGACCGACTATCTCGAGTTCACGGTGCTCGGAAGGGCGCGATTCCCCGTGTCGGGCGACCGCGTCTCGGCACACCTGTTGGCGGGCCCTGCTCTGGCCCTGGAGTCATCTTGCCAGTTGACCGCCAAAGCTACCGGCCCTGATGCTGGCACGTTCGAATTCACCGAGGACTGCGACGGCGCCACCGGCCTGGACAGGTCAACCTACGACCTCGGACTGGCCGGAGGGGGCGGGCTTGAGATCAAGCTTCTCGATACCCTGGGCATGTCGTTCGGCCTCCTGTACACGTACGGGCTTCTCGACCTCGACAAGTCCGACAGCGATTCCTTGAAGCAGCGTGCCCTCTCCCTTCGGGCCGGGCTGGTCTACTCGATCGGCTGAGGCAGGTGGTGATGTTCGAGCCGTAGCTGGGGGCGCATCTCACTCACTAAGGCCCCAGCGCCCCGATCGGGATCACGCCTACGCCATCCTCGCGCGTGTACCCATAACCGCTGCTGACGATCACGCCCAACGCCGTCGGCTCTCCCATTCGGTCCGGGTCCACCCTTTCCGCCAGTCTGAGCAGGTTCCGGGCCCCCTCATCCGCCCGGCCCTCCCCGAGCTTGACCTCGAATGCGGCCCAGCGCCCGTCATTGGCCTGCACGATCGCGTCCACCTCCAGGCCGCCCTTCTCGCGGTAGTGAAACACCTCGGCGTCGGCCGCCTGGGCGTAAACCCGCAGATCCCGCACGACCATCGACTCGAAGAGAAACCCCAGAAAGTCGAGATCGCGGAGGAGCCGGGCGGGCTCGGCACGAACGGCGGCCACGGCAAGAGAGGGATCCGCGAGGTGCCGGACCGGCTTGCGCCTCAGAACCGACCTCGATCTCAGGTGCGTCGGCCAGGCAGGCTGGTTCTCGACGATCATGATCCGTTCCAGCGCCCTCAGGTAGTCGCCGGCGGTGTGCTCCTTGATGGCGGACACGCCTTCGCCGGTGTCGGAGGCCAGGGTCGCGATTGCGGCAGGGGTCGCAACGTTGCGTGCCAGGGACCGAAGCAGCATGCCGACCCTCACCGGATCTCTCCGCTTGCCGTCTCCGTTCGCAATGTCCAGGCGGCGGATCTCGTCCAGGTGATCCCGGTTGGCGCGCAGAGCCAGTTTGGTGGAGCGCCCCAGGTTCACCGGCCACCCGCCGACGCAGATCAACTCCGCCAGATCATCGAGGGGGATCACCGACCTGCTTGCCGTGGCACGCGCCCCGTCCAGCAAGCCCGCCAGTGAGATCTCTCCTGAAGAACGGCGCAACTCGAACAGTGAGAGGGGTCGCATGCGAAGCCGGGTCAGGCGCCCGGCCCCCGTGTGGCGGGTCGCGTCGTCGGCCGGTACCGCGGATCCGGTAAGGATGAACTGACCCGGGAGACGCCGATCGTCCACTGCCCTGCGTACATGATTCCAGATCGCCGGCTCCAACTGCCATTCGTCGATCAGCCGCGGCACGTCACCGATCAGGATGCGGGCGGGCTCGAGGCTGGCCAGGCGTCGCGCCACATCGTCGACGTCGAGAAGCGCTTCACTGGCAGCGATCTGCCGCGCGGTAGTCGTCTTTCCACACGCCCGCGGGCCCTCGACGACTACCGCTCCAGTGGCCTGCAGCCGCTCGGCCAACTCGCGGTCCACGATTCTGGGATGATAGGTCATGGGTGCACCTGCATAGTCTTGATCGGACGGTTGTTGTGGGAGAATACTAGCGGTTCGGAAGCATTGTGGGAAGTGGTAACGGCAGGAATGGCAGAAATATAACGGCAGGAATGGCCGAGACACAACGGCGGAAACGGCGGATATCCAGCGGCAGATTCGGACCGCAGACGGCGGTACCAGCACAACCTTCATGCCCGACCCACAGGTGTCCAACTTTCCTTGGCCATTGCGGAGTGGCTATCATGCGACCACTTCAGGCGGATGGCAAAATGGACACGCCGGGGCACGTCTACGCGATGCAGGGGGACGGCGATGACGTGCGCGTATTGCTCGAGTATGTGACAGTCGCGGCAATCTTCTGGATGTCGTGCTTCCAGAGGGGCTGGACGTGAAGGACATCTTCAACAACCGGATATTCGGTGTGACTGCCGGTGCCCTGGATATCCCCGTCATCAAGGTCTTCGAGTTCGATCGCCCACGGTTGTTGCAGGGGATGAGGTAGGGGAAGGAGCCCGGGATCTGCCCGCGAACCCAGCGTTGTCCGCCACTTCAGCCCGAAAATGGCGGACAAACACCCTACGGGCCCGTCTGCTCCGCAAACGCCACCTCCATCGCTCGCGACCTCCCCTCACCCCACGAGAACCGACCAATGAATGCAGCCTCCCCCTACACCACCTCACGCACAATCCGCCAAATCATCCTGCTGGCGGCCCTGCTCCCCTGCACCGCCGTGCTCGCGTGCGGTGACCCCTACCCCGCCGACAGCCCGGATCCGGCCGACGCCGACGCCCCGACCATGTCCGCCGAGACCTTCGCCGCCGCCATCCAGACCCTCTCGAGCGACGAATTCGAAGGCCGCGGACCCTCCACACCCGGCGAGGAAACCACCGTCGCCTACCTGGTCGACCAGTTCCAAGCGGCGGGCCTCGAGCCCGGCAACGGCGACTCCTTCTACCAGAACGTCCCCCTCGTGGCCCTGACCGAGCAGGGACAGCCCATGCTTACCGTGACGGCGGGAGACACCGAACTGAACTACGCCTGGACCACCGACTACGTAGCCTGGACCAAGCGCGTCGTCGAGAGCGAGTCGATCACCGACTCCGAGATGGTCTTTGTAGGCTACGGCGTGGTCGCGCCCGAGTACGGTTGGAACGACTACGAAGGCGTCGACGCGACCGGCAAGACCGTGGTCATCCTGGTCAACGACCCGGGGTTCGCGACCCAGGACGAGGCGCTGTTCCGCGGCAATTCGATGACCTACTACGGCCGCTGGACCTACAAGTTCGAGGAAGCGGCGCGTCAGGGCGCGGCGGGCGCGCTCGTCGTCCACGAGGAAGCGGCGGCCGGATACCCGTGGGAGGTCGTGAGCGGCAGCTGGACCGGCCCGCAGTTCGGCCAGGCCGCAGCGGACGGGAACATGGGGCGCGTCGCGGTCGAGGGATGGGTGCAGCGCGATGTGGCGCGGGAGATCTTCGACGCGACCGGACACAGCTACGACGTGCTGGAGGGGCAAGCCGCCCAACCCCATTTCCGCGCCGTTCCCCTCGGAGCCTCGGCGTCGGTGACCGTCACCAACCTCGTCCAGCGCTCCGAGTCGAAAAACGTGCTCGGGCTTCTGCGCGGGAGCGAGCGGCCGGACGAGTACGTCATCTACACCGCCCATTGGGACCACTTCGGCCGCGGTGACGACAGCATGGAGGATCCGATCTTCAACGGCGCCTTCGACAACGCCACCGGCACCGCCGGACTAATCGAGCTGGCGCGTGCGTTCGGGGCGCTGCCGGAGCGTCCGGCCCGGTCCGTGCTCTTCATGGCCGTGACCGCCGAGGAGCAGGGGCTGCTGGGATCCGCCTACTACGCCGCCAACCCCGTCTACCCCACGGCGAGCACTGTGGCGACCATCAACATCGACGGGCTGAACGTCGACGGCCCCATGAACGACATCACGGTCGTGGGGATGGGGGCCTCCGAGCTGGACGACTATCTGGACGAGGCCGCCGCCCGAGCGGGGCGCACGCTGCGGCCTGATCCCGAGCCCGAAAAGGGATTCTACTACCGCTCGGATCACTTCAGCTTCGCGAAGGTCGGCGTCCCCTCGATCTACACCGATTCGGGGATCGACCACGTCGAACACGGCACGGAATGGACGCTGGCGCGACGGGCGGACTACACCAGCAACCGGTATCACAAGCCGTCCGACGAGTTTGATCCGTCGTGGGATCTGACGGGGGCGCTGGATGACCTTGGGTTGCTGTTTCGGGTGGGGTATCGGCTGGTGACTTCGGACGACTGGCCGAATTGGCGGGAGGGGAACGAGTTTCGGGCGATTCGGGAGGGGGATTTGGGGGGCGGATAGCCGAGCGCGAGCGGCGCATCTCTCTAGGCCGCGCGCTGTGGCAACAATTGACACAAGGTCTTGCCGTACGCCATCTTGACACATGGCTATCCGGCAAACCCGAAATATCTCGCTCCCACCCGACCAGGACGCCTTCGTCGAACGATTGGTCTCGCGGGGACACTACCGAACTGCCAGCGAGGTGGTGCGGCAGGGGTTGCGTCTGCTGGAGGAAGCCGAGCACCGCAGGCTGCTTGAGAAGTGGATTCTCGAGGGGCTAGGCGAAGAAGAGAGGAAAGGGATCCCCTCGGCGCTTCTGGATCGTGCCCGAGCGCACTTCCGCCAACTTGCCGATGCCGCCCTGCGCGAAGTCGCGGATAACCGCGTGACGGACGGGCCAACGGCCATGCAGCGGTTGAGGGAACGTATCGAGGCGCAAACCTGAGTGTCGGCAGGCTATCGGCTCAGCCACACCGCCCAAGAGGAGCTCGAAGAGATCTTCCTCTACATATCGGAACACTCGGGCACCGATCGTGCGTTGCGTGTCCACGGGAGATTCTTGACGGCCTTCGAGCACTTGGCAGAGATGCCGGCTTCCGGGGTCAACGCGCGGTCGGGCTCCGCGTGTCAATGGCCAATGAAACTCGCACACACCATTGGGGGGACCGTGTCCCGTTTCCCCTCCTCGCCGCGCGGGAGGCAGGCCGAACCCGCAGTTTGAAGCATCGAAGCGCCCGCGGCAGGTTGCCCGGAGCCGACATGAGCGCCAGGTAGGCCCAGAGCGGGCTTCCGCCCCTTCGGTTGGGATCTCGATGACGAACGCGGCCAGGGCTAAGACTCATTGACCTGACCCCTCCTGCTCGGCCCCGCCAAACTGCTGCCTCCGGAACCGCCGAATCCTCCCGGCGCGGTTGACACCGGCGGCGGCCGCCTCGGCCGAGAGAGTCTCCCCGATAGCGCGTCTGACAACGCCGTTATCGGGATCCGTCGCGAGGGCCTGCTCCAAACTGAGCTTTGCCGAATCAAAGTCTCCTCTGATTCGGTACAGGATGCCGACATTGTAGTGTGCCGCCGCCACGTCCCTCTCTGTGACATCGGTCGCCGGGTCGGGCTGGCAGGATTCCACGTTCGCAATCGATATTTCCAGCGCACGCTCGAAGTCGCCGGCCCTAACGGCCCGGTATGCCGTGTTGAAGCCACAATTCTCGTCGTCAAAGAAGACCAGTTCTCTCGTCTCCCCCCAGTGAAAGAACATCGGTATGATGGCTTCCACCACACTGGCGTAGGCTCCCTCAGCCACGTCACCCGCGGATGGAAACTCCGGATACCCCTCATCGCTCGAGTAGGTCGTCTCGGGCTCGCGCGCGAAGACCCGTGAAACCGCCACGAGACCGGTCGACAAGTCTGTGACTTCGAACGTCGCTCGAAAAGACACCCTTGTTCGTGCATGGTATTCCGGCACAGTTCGACGACGGGTGTTGTCCCTGACGGTTTCGTCGATCTCTCTCGATGTCTGCGTCGTGTCTTGCTCGGTGTCACATCGAGTGACGTTGACCGTGATCAGCGCGTCCGCGTCTCCCCCGCGTTCCGCGTGCGCGACTTGAAGGCCGCCTTCGATCAGCACCTGAGTCAACGCCTGCACCAACTCGGCTCCACAGCGGGCCGGCGAGGTCGGCCCCGAAAAACCAAGGGACTCCAGCAAGGACGGCGAATGGTCTGAAGCAAAGACAACCTGGTCGACGACGAACCCTACGCTTGGCGGGTGTTCAACCTCAACCTTCACGGTAGGATTCAGCAGGTCCGTGTACCGATAGGCGGCGCAAGCACTCAGATGGAGCACCGCGAGGACCAGGCCAGCCAAGAAGGCGGCCGGGCGATTCGGGCTGCGGCGGCCCACAGTTCGCGGGTAGCGTGTTGGCGCAAACATCATGCCTCCTTTGGAAGGGCGCAAGCAGTGAGGCCGAAGACCTCGCGGGCGCCGTCGCCTATTGGCCGGAACAGGCGTGAACTGCTCTCGGCGGGCGTGCGGCTCGCCGAAAAACCAAGAACTCAACGCCTTGGTCCGGGGTAGGATCAGGTACTATGATCGCGTGCGCCTCAATGGAACGATCTACCAAGGTGCGGTGGAGAAGGAAGACCTGGCTAGGATCGACACCGACCATCGCGTCACGCAGGTGATCCTGATCGAGGGGCGCAACCAGGTGCGGATCCATCTGCTGGAGGGGTCGCCGCCCGCCGGCTTCGAGGTGGCGGAGCCCACGTTGGGGGACGCTTACCTGCTGCTGGCGCAAGCGAACGGACAGGAAAACGGGGACGGCGCGTGCAACGGGGCCCCGGAGGAACTCGCTTCGTGAACGGCTTCGCAAGGTGGTGGGAGGTTGTCCGGCGAGAGTTCAGGACGGGGCTGCGCCAGCCTGCCTTCTGGCTCCTATGCGTGCTCATGGGGCTGATCGCGTGGCGCAACTCACGGGGCGCGGGCGTCATCTGGACGCTCGAGTCCCTGATCACAGGGAAACCGCCCTACATCACTTCGGTCTTCAACCAGGCCGACAGACAGGGATTCGTGCTCATGGTGACCGCCCCCTGGTTCCTGGCGATGACCGTGGGCCTGGTGGTGATCCGGGACATCGAACTCCGGATCGTGGAGGTCTTCAATTCGACTCGCCTCACCCCACGGGAGTACGTGTGGGCGAAGTTCTCGGGCGGGGTGGGGTTCTTCCTGATCGTCTGGGGGTTGTACCTGGGTCTGTCGATGGGGTTCAACCATATCATTGAGGGTAGCGCGGGATCCGACCTCATCGGCCCGTTCGCTCTCGGCAACTACCTCTTCCCGACGCTGCTGATCGGGCTACCGCAGATCCTGCTCTACGCGGGGGTGTCGTTCTTCATCGGCGTCTGGACCCGCCGCCCGGTCCTCGTCTTCCTCTTCCCGCTGGTGATGCTGCTGTACTGGCTGATGGGGTGGCCGGGTTGGCTTCCCGAAGGGATCAGCGACATGCTGGCGCTGCTGGAGCCCACGGGTAGAATATGGATTCACGAGACCTTTATCCGTGGGGATCGGAGCGTGGAGTTCCTGAACACGGTGCCGTTGATCCCCGACATCGGCTTTGTGCTCAGCCGGATGGTGTTGGCAGGCATTGGGTTGGCGGGTGTGGCCGGGGCCGCGGTCAGCTACGCCCGCCGGGTCCGGACGGGAGAGTCGGGACCGGGACTCGTCCGCCGATTGCGGGGCCCGCGTGCAACCAGAGCGGAGGTCCGGCCCACGGCCGAGCCAACCCTGGCGGACCTGGAGATGGCCACCCGGCCGCTCGGCTTCTGGAAGGCCGCCACCACAATCGCCGGCAGCGAGATCCGCGACCTGCTGGTCCGACCCGGGATGTACCTCTGCGTGCCGCTGATCCTCTGGGTGACGACGGAAACGGCCGGCGGTCTGTCTGGTCCCTTGGATCTGCGCAACCTGCTGACCCCGGGAACGGTGGCGACCAGCCACCTCTTCGATCTGAGCCTGATGATCTGCTTCCTTCTGCTCTTCTACACGGTGGAGTCGCTGCACAAGGAACGCAGCCACCGCATGCATGAGATCTTCGGATCGGCACCGGTCGGCACCGGCCCCGTCCTGTTGGGCAAGGCATTGGGCAACAGCGTCATGGCGGCGTTCATCCTCGGTGCTGCGCTCCTTCTCTACGTGGGGGTCTTCCTGTACAAGCAGATCGCCGAGGGAAGCCCGGTTGGCTTCGAGCTTCTGCCCTTCGTCGCGGCCTGGGGTGCGGTGCTCCTGCCCACCTTCATCTTCTGGACGGCGCTGGTCACCGCGCTCTTCGCCCTCTTTCGCAACCGCTACGTCGTGTACGGATCCGGGGTCGCGGTGATCGTCTACACGACCTTCATCCTGGGGGACGGGACGTCGTTGAACTGGACAATCAACTGGCTCGGCGCAAGCGTCCTCCAATGGAGCGACATGGGTGCGTTCGCGCTGCACGGCTACCCGCTGCTGCTGAACCGCCTCCTCTATCTAAGCCTGGTTCCGTTGCTGATCGTTCTCTCGGTGCGGTGGTTCGGCAGGCGGGACCTCGATGCCACGGGGATCCTGAGCCGCCTGCGTCCCAAGCCGCTGCTGCGCGACTCACTGCGCCTGTTTCCCCTGGCGGTTCCGGCGATCGTGCTGGCATCGATCCTCGCGATCGGCGGCCGATCCGGCTATCAGGGACCGGGCGCGGAAGAAAGGGGAAAGGAGTACTGGAGCCGTAACATCGCGACCTGGAACGGCTTCAGGATGCCATCGGTGTCCCATGTGGATCTGGATCTCGACATCGAGCCGAGCGAGCGCTCCGTCGCCGTCGCGGGCGCGTACACCTTCTTCAACCACCGCGACTATGCCTACGACCGGTTCCCGCTGACTGCGGGCCCCTGGGACCCGATTGAGTGGACCCTCGGAGGCGAGCCGTACGAGCCGGAGAACCGCGCCGGCCTCTACCTCTTCACGCCCGCCGAGCCCCTGGAGCCGGGCGACACCGTCACCATCGGCTTCCGCTACGATGTCAAAGTTTTTGGCGGCATTAGCAAAACGCCCGAGGGCTTGGGGAAGTTCGTCCTCGAATCGGGGGTCAATATCGACGGCTTCGAACCGCTCTTCGCGCCGGTGCCGGGATACCGGCCCGAGATCGGTTCGGAGGACTACGATCCGCCGGAGTACGAGGACGAATTCCACGAGGGGCAGACGGAGCCGATGACCCTGTGGGCCGGCCCGCCATTCATGGTGCGCACGCGCATCACGCTACCTGAGGAGTACACGGCGAACGGCGTCGGACGGCTGGTGAGCGACGAGGTCGCCGATGGCAGACGCACGGTGGTGTGGGAGACGGACCACCCCGTGGCCATGTTCAACGTGGTCGCGGGGAAGTACGCCGTGAGAGAGGGAGAGGGCACGGCGATCTACTATCACCCGAAACACGACTACAACCTCGAGGAGATGGCCGTCGCCCTCGACGCCGCGCGCAAGTACTACGCCGAGTGGTTCCATCCCTTCCCGTGGAGCGTGCTCAAGCTGTCGGAGTTCCCGGACTACAGGGGCGGCGCGCAGGGGTTTCCGACGAACATTGTGGTTAGCGAGGGAAGTGGATTCCTGGCCAAGAGCGAACCCGGTTCGCGCGGGGCGTTCATGGTCGTCGCGCACGAGGCCGCGCACCAGTGGTGGGGCAACCTGCTCACGCCGGGAGAGGGCCCGGGGGGCAACGCCCTCCTGTCGGAGGGGATGGCGGAATACGCGACCACCCTGCTGCACGAGCAGGTATACGGGGACCGCGAGCGGATGCAGTACAGCAAGAGGCGCGAACGTGCGTACGCCAGATTCCATGTCGCGGACCTGGAGCCCCCACTGGTCGAGGTCCGGAACCCCGAATACGACAAGGGCCCCTGGGTGATGTGGATGCTCCAGCAGGAGATGGGGCGGGAGAATATCCTGGCGGGACTGCGCGCCTTCATCGCGAAGTACAACCCGGACCCGGACTTTCCGGTCATTCAGGACATGCTGGCCGTGCTTCGGAAGTTCGCGCCCGACACGGCGGCGTTCGACGCCTTCGCCGAGCAATGGTTCTACGATGTGGTGTTGCCGGAGTACAGGTTGTCCGACGTGACCAAGACGCGGGAGGGCGATGAATGGATGGTGCGGGGGACGGTCGAGAACGTGGGCACGGGCCGCATGAAGGTGCAGGTGGCGGCGACCGCGGGAGAGCGGTGGTCGGACCAGGGTGATGATGGGAGCCGTTCGGTGGTGGCCGGGGGCTACCGGGACGCACGCACCGAGGTGGAGCTGGACGCAGGAGAGGCGGTCGAGTTCGTGATTCGTGCCGGGTTCGATCCCGAGCGAGTGGTAATCGACCCGGACGTGCTGGTGTTGCAGTTGAACCGAGAAGCGGCAGTTGTCAAACTCTAGATCACCAGAAAGTGCCACGCGTCGGCCTCCGGGCTCGATTCTCCGCCCATAGAGGGGGTTCTTTGGAGAAACCAGTTACCGCACGACGATGTATCTCCTCCGCTTCGGCTCCGGTGCCGTCGTAAAACGTCTCGGGTTTCCGGTCGAGGCCCTTGAGCTGACCCATCCTCCGGAGCCGAGGATGCTTGAGGAATGGCTGGATCTCCGCACGGCCGGAATCAGCAAACTCGATCCGTCCACTCCAAGAGTGCCCCATCGGATCGCCACGCGCTGGCGAATCGAGGTCAATCTCGCGGAGGAAGGGCTCCTGAGGCGGACATGATTCGGGACGCGGAGATCCGCCGGGGCGCGCGAGCGGCTACAGTTCACGATTTGCTGGCGAGGGCCTCATGCCTCGGGTGGATCCCCGCCCGGTGTGTGACGCAATCAGCGCCAATGAAGCCACGTCCCTGCTTCCAGGTTGTATCTTCGGAGATAGCCCAACTCAGCCGAGAGGTGAAAGAAAGCCATGAATTGGCGAGACCACATTACCGTCGGTCACCCCGGAATCCGTCCAGGCGGCGATGTGCTACGCCGCCGAATTGGCCAAGGAACGGGTGTTGTCGTTGTCCACCTAGGGGGCCGTCCAAGTGCGATTCAAGTTGGACGAGAACCGAGACGCTGCCCTGGAAGCCCAGAGACGGAGGTACCGCTACAACGTTTGGGCCAACGATCTGGTGTTGGAAGCCCTTGTTCAGAGCACCGCAAGCTCCGATGGGTCGCAGGGCCCGGGTAACCCGCTTGTTGAAGCCACTCTGATCCTGACGCATGTTCTCCGGGCGGAAGAGGTCTGGTACGCCCGGATCCGTGGAGAGGCTGGCCCGATTGCTAAGCTGTGGCAGCCCCTTTCGGTCGAGCATCTGCCTCCACTCGCCGAAGCGTGCGCCCGGGGCTGGCAGACCCTCCTTGCCAACCTCTCGGTCGACGACCTCGTGAACACCGTCGTCTATCAGAATAGCAAGGGTGAGCGTTTCGAGCAGGGTCTGAACGAGGTACTGGACCACGTGGCGAACCACGGTGCCCACCACCGCGGCCAGATCGTTCTGCTCCTGCGTCAGGCGGGGCTCACTCCACCCGTCACCGACCTCATCGCCTATCAGAGAGTGGGCGGGATGTAAGGGGGTGGCTCTAGTTCCTGCCGCTGTGGGGCATGGCCGTGTACCCGGACCCCGGCTTCTCACCGGCGTGGACGTATGTCTGGCTCATCGGGTCGGCTGCGCTGTTCCTGTTCGGGTGGGGCATCGCGCGCCACTTCAACTGCCTGGGCGAGGGATTCTTTCCCCTTTCAATCGCCCTCGTATTCGGTTACTTCACCAATAAATGGGCAGAGTATCGTCAATGCCAGTCTGGCCGCGAAGACGGTTCCTGGAGAGCGGATCGGCTGCTGCTGCGATCACCGCCGTCTGGGGCTGCAGGCCGGGGACCAGCCCGTCCGCGCCGCTCACCGGCCCTCGCCGTTCGCTTGCGGCGCCAGGCCCGATGCTCCCGCCCGTCCCGGCGATCCTGCTCACCGTGAACGGCCGACCCGGCGACCCTGACGAGATCTCGGTGCTATGGACGTTCGTCGTGAACGGCGACCCGCCCCAGATTGGGGTGAGTGCGGGCTTCGAGCATCAAGCGAGGGAACTCCTGGAGCTCCACGACGAGTTCGTGCTGAACGTCCCGCTTGCATCGATGATCGAGGCGTTCGACACTGTCGACATGAACTCTGGAAGCGTAGCCGACAAGTTCGAACTCTCAGGTCTGACACGAGGCGCGGCGACCGTGGTCGATGCGCCCACGGTGGAGGAGTCCCCCATCCATTGCGAGTGTCGCATCATCGACTCGCTTGCGGTACCGCCCGTGCGGAAGCTCTTCATCGCGAAGGTCGTGGCGACGACCGTGATCGAGGGCGCAGTCGACGACGGCGATCGCCTGATCGTGCCCGATGTGGACTTCTTCGGGATGACCGCCGGGAGTGGCGAGCACTACACGATGGGTCGCCGAGTCGGCAACATCGGGATGACGGTCGGGCGGAGCGACATCAAGTACTGACGGCCCACGGCGGCAGGAACACGGAGATCCCCTGGGTCGCCACGATGACGGCGCCGTAGTGGACGGGGTCGATCCCGAGCTCCCTGGCCAGGGGCAGCAGGATCGGCGTCAGCAGGACAGCCGCGGGCACGCCCTCGAGAATGGCGCCGAGCACAAGGAAGACGAGAATCGTGAGGACCATGAAGCCGGCCTGGCCGCCTCCCATCCCCACCACCGACGACGCCAGCGTCTGGGGCACCTGCATGACGGCCAGGACCCAGCCCAGGAGGCGTGCGGCGCCCACCACGAACAGCACCATCCCCGACACCATGGCGATCTGGACGACCTTGCTCCACAGGTCCCCGAGCGGCCGCCGTTGGGACATCGTCGGGCTCCGTCAAGCGCCTTGGAGTCGCCTCGGCACTAAGAAAGTCGTTGGATTCCCGTGTTGTCCGCCACTTTGGGGTGAAAATGGCGGACAAACGTCCGTTTCTCGGCTCTTTCAAGCGACCGCGCACCCTTTCGCCATCCAAGAAAATCCGTCCCATCCGGCCATTCGCCCGCCCTCCGACCGACCCCATCGTTCCTCCGAGACCACCGAAGGACGCGGACGCCTGCCCCCGAGACCGCCTCGCCGTCCTTCCCGGCCACGGAAACCGTGGATCATGCCCCGGACGCGAAAGCGGCCCAGGAAACGGAAGCACGATGCTTCCTACAAAAAGATTTTCGCCCACAGGCGCACCGTCGCGGACCTCCTGCGCGGCTTCGCCGGCAAGCTCGCACGGCACCTCGACTTGTCGACGCTGGAAAGGCTCCCGGCCAGCTTCGTCACCGAGCACCTGGGCCAACGGCACGCCGACATGCTGTGGAAGATCCAGACCGCCGACGGAAGTTGGCTCTACCTGCTGGTCCTGCTGGAGTTCCAGTCGACGGTGGATCGTGACATGGCCTTGCGGATGCTCGACTACACGGTTCGTGTGCTGCAGGGTCTCGGAAGCGACGATCGGGGCCCCGGCGGCAAGTATCCACCCCTCCTTCCGGTCGTCATCTACAACGGTGAGCGGCGCTGGACAGCCGCGATAGACACCGGTGAGCTGTTCGCCCCGATGCCTAACGAGCTGCTTGGATACCGCCCACGACATCAGTATCTTCTGCTGGATCTGAGGGCGCTTGATCCCACTGCGTTGCCGCCGGAGAATGTCGTCTCGCTGATCGCGATGCTCGAGCGGGCCCGGTCGCAGGGACAGCTGGAAAAGCTGGGGGCTTCGCTTGCGGACTGGCTCCTGCGAGTCGGAGAGACGAGACTGCTGGACAGTTTCGAGGCGTGGATCAGACAGGTGTTGTCACGAACCGACGCGGCGGGCAGGACGCTGGAATTACGGACCAGGAGCGAGGAGGAAGAGATGGCGACCTTGGCAGAGCGGGTGAGGAAGTGGGGCGACGAACTCAATCAGCAGTGGCTGGAGAAGGGGATCGAGCGGGGGATCGAGCGGGGGATCGAACAGGGCCGGCAGCAGGGGGAACGGCAGATGGTGTTCCGGCTGGCCGCCCACAGGTTCGGTCCTGGTATCGCCGAGCAGCTTGCCCCGTTGCTCGATCAGCTCTCGGATCCGGATCGAATCGCCGCGGTCGCCACCATGGTGCTTGAATGCGAGAATGCGGAGGAGTTCATCGCGCGGGCGAGGGAGGCATGAAGTCACCCACGGCTTCGTTGTGATCCGGCGCGGGCGGCTCATTGCGGTGGCAGAGCGGAGAGTGGGTGACACGCTGGCCGCGATTCGCCCGCGCGATGTCGCCTAGCAAGGTCGCGAGCCCCGGGGTGTCGTCATCAAGACTGGTCGCGGCCCTCGGTCTTCCCCTCCTCGTTGCCGTCGCTTCCTGCGAGAAGCAGCCGGCAGGGGTTCCGTCGCCCCCCTTCGAGGAAGTCTTCGATCTGGCAGAGATCATTGAGCTGGGGGAGGACCCGTCCGATTCCATCGCGGAAGTGGGCGAGTTTTTCGAGAGGCGGGACGGCGGGTTCGTGATTGGGGACCGACTGCTCCCGCGGGTGCGAACCTACCGGGAGGACGGCTCACTGGAGGCCGGGTTCGGGCGTTTTGGAGACGGGCCGTGGGAATTCCGCAGGATTCGGAGCGTGGCGGAGGTGGCGGACGGCCGGATCGTCGTGACAGGTGCGCAGAACGGGGCGCTGACCTATCTGGCCCCGGACCTGACTCCAGATAGCATGTTGCTGATCGAGGATTATGTGCCGCGAACGCTCCTGCCTTTTGGTCGCGACATCGTGTTCAGCGGGCTGCGAACGGACATCGACGTCTCCGAAATGGACGGCAACTACCACCGGCTCAGCTCCCGCCGACCACGATTCGATACCGTACCACCCGTTCGACATCCAGTTCATCCCGGGTCACGGCCCATACATGGTCGCCGTCGAAGATGGGCTCAGGCCTGGTGACGAAATCGTCCGGGACCGCCAGCGTCCCCACATAGGTGCCGTCGGGCTCGAACGCATCGTAGCGTACCGGCGACTCCCAGGTTACCGGCTCCGAGCGCGGGTCTTCCGGATTGTGGTTCTCGTTGACGACCGGATGCGCCTCCGCCCACAACTGCACCCAGATGCGTCCGTCACGTCCGGTGACGAGGCCGCTGAAGGGCGGTTTGTTCGCGGGGACCGGCGGTCCGTTCCAGCTCCAATCGGGCTGTGTGCGGCGCAACTCCTGCACGGTGCGTTCCCGATGGTAGCCTCGTTCAGCCTCCGATATCGGGAACGGCTCGTAGTCGCGCTCGATACGCAGCACGCCGTCGTCGCGCCCCAGGTCGATCCGGTAGTCGGTGGAGATGCCGGTCACGAAATGGCCGCTGGGATGCATTGTCCAGTAATGGCGGGCAGTCAGGGGGACGGCGCGTGTCGATGTGGACCGGCCCGCGAAAGGGAAGCGAAGGCGAAACTCCAGGGAAGGGGGCTCGAAGCTGTCACCGGCGGGGGCGATTGAGTCCACGACCACGCCGTCTGATCCCATGACGAAGACGTACTGGACGAAGTCGCCGTTGGGGGTGGTTCCCGCCGCGGGCACAAGGATGCGGCCACTCCGGTCGATGCGTAGCGGCTTGACAGGGATGACGATGGCCCCCGAGGTGTACGTCCATAGCGCCCGATCCCGGGGCAACGGTCCCAACACCTTGACGAGCATGTCGCCCGGTTCGTGCGCCATGATGCGCCCGTCGGGCAGGACCGCGACCGACGAGGCATTGCTCAGCTCACCCGGTCCTTTGCCGCGCCTTGCCACCGTCTCGACGTAGGCGCCTTCCGAGTCGAAGACGCGGATGTGCTGGGCCTGTCCGTCCAGGACGAACACCCGCCCGTCGCCGTCAACCGTGATCGAATAGATGATGCCGAAGAGAAGCTCCTCCGGCCCATCCAGCTCACCGATCGACACCTCGGGCACCAGGGTGGCTTCGGTGTCCCACATGCTCCCCGAGAGAGTGCGCACCACAGTGGTGTCGCCGATCGTTTCGACCGCCACCTCGGCGCCGGATGCGCCCGCGTCGGTATCGCAGCCTGCGAGGCCAACCGCAACCCATGCAGTGAGCACCTTCCTGCCTGTCATTCCTTCACCCTCCATTGACCCCCAGGTGGTCGGCCCGGGTAACCGCCCACACATTGTCCGCGTCGAACAAGTTCATCGCGCGGGCACGGGAGGTATAGAGTTCGCCGCCGCGCAGATGCCGAACTACCAATCCCGCGGCATTATCTTGTCGGTCAGCGGCCCGATCTGCGCTACCGGCAGCACCGATATCCTGTCGTCGAGAACGTATCCTTCGTCCCCCGGATACACGACCCAGAGATGCTCCAGCCCCAGATCCTCAAGCGCCACTCGCATAGACCGGGTGGTACCGGGCGCATCTGCGAACTTGCACTCGAACCCGTATCGCTTGCCTCCGTGGAGAACGAGGAGGTCGAGCTCGGCTCCGGCATGGGTCGCCCAGTAGTACGCGTCGTGCGACTCCAGCGCGCCGAGCAGCTGTTCGACAACGAATCCTTCGAATGATGCGCCGACCTTGGGATGGCCCAGCAGCTGGTCCTCTGTGGGGATCCCGAGCAGCGTGTGCAGGAGGCCGGTGTCGCGCACATACACCTTCGGCGCCTTCACCTGGCGCTTCTTCAGATTCTCGAACCACGGTGGCAGCACACGCACCATGAAGGCCCCCGCCAGGATGTCGAGATAGCGCCGGGCGGTACCTTCGCTCGATCCAAGCGACCGGGCGAACTCGGCGGCGTTCCAGGTCTGGCCGTGGTAGTGAGCGATCATGGTCCAGAATCGCCGGAGGCTCTCGGCCGGAATCGTGATGCCGAGCTGAGGGATGTCCCGCTCCAGAAACGTGCGGACGAAGTTGCGCCTCCAGAGCGATGATGCCTTCGTGTTGCGGGCAAGAAAGGCGCGCGGAAACCCCCCACGCACCCACAGCGTTCGCCATTCATCGCTTCCTGTTTCGCCCAGGTCGAAGCCACCCAGGTCAACGAGGCCGATCCGTCCCGCGAGGGACTCCGAAACGCCCTTCACCAACTGGGGAGAAGCACTGCCCAACAACAGGAAGCGCACATCGTTGTCGGGACGGTCCACGAGTACGCGCAGGGTCTCGAAGAGCGCGGGCATGCGCTGGACTTCGTCAATGACCACGAGGCCATCCAGTCGGCCGAGGGCCAGCTCAGGCGCGGCGAGGCGTTGCCGGTCGATTGCGGCTTCCAGATCGAAGTAGGTGCTGCCCGGGGCTTCAGCAGCGATTTGTCGGGCCAGCGTGGTCTTGCCACACTGGCGGGGACCGGTCAGGGCGGCGCAGGGATGGACCGCGAGGGCTTCGCGGATGCGTCCGGCGGGTGTCGGGCGGTCAAGGAGCATGGAACGACAATAATCCTTGAAAAGCCGCAATGCCAGTTATGCTTTTCAAGGATTATCAGCCGCCCGCTCGGGTCCGGGACACCGAACTCGGGGTCCAGACAGTGCACATGTACCGCCTGGACCCTCCGGATCGGATGACGTCCACTTCCTGAAACGGCAGCGACACGGCGGGCGGGGTATCGCGTTCTGACTGGCCCGCCCTGCGTTGTCCGCCACTTTGGGGTGAAAATGGCGGACAAACACCCTGAAGACCGTCTCCTTCAGGCGGTTCTCCCCGGTAGCTGGCCTTGCGAACCCCGGGCCCACTCAGCGTGTCCCTCTTGTAGCAGGCTTCCCGGCAATCCACCCACCCCCGGACCCCGGAGCCACCGATGACCAAGGCACCAGTCCTCGAGATTGGACGAGCCGATGGCGCCGAAGGCAGGCTCACGGGGTATCTGACGATTCGGATGCGCTCGGCGTGCAGACGATCCGGATGCATCGATTGATTCGGGGCTAGCGTGCACTAGCCACCCACCGTACGGTACCCTCGGCTGGTTGGCGATGATCGGTGTGATCGGAGGACTACGAGGCTGAAACGTTATCGACGGGGAGACGGGGATGACGTACCAGGTCGGAAGCAGGGGAAGGCCGGCTTCGTGAGGGAGCGTGCACTTGAATAGCCTGCCGCCCGTCTTCCTCACCGCGTGGTGGAGGAACCTGGTCATGCTCAACTACGTGGTCGATCCGGAGATTCTCACGCCCTTCCTCCCGCCGGGGATCGAACTCGACACCTGGCGGGGCAAGGCGCTGGCCAGCATCGTGGGCTTCGAATTCGCCGAGGTCCGAGTCCTGCGCATTCCCGTCCCCTTTCACCGGCACTTCGAGGAAATCAACCTGCGCTTCTACGTCCGGCGCAGGACCGCCGACGGCTGGCGTAGAGGCGTCGTCTTTGTCCGCGAACTGGTTCCCCTGCCCACCGTCGCTCTCCTGGCCCGCCGAGTCTACGGCGAACCCTACAAGGCCCTGCCCATGGAGCGGCTTCTCCGGCGCCATCCTGTCACGCCGGCATCGCCCGACGCAGCAACCCGTGAGCATGCAACCACCGTTCGCTATTCCTGGCGTCACGACAACGCCTGGAACCGCGTGGAAACAACGGCCGACACCACACAGGATCCGCGGCTCCCCGAACCGGGCAGCGAAGAAGAGTTCCTTACCGATCACACCTACGGATACGGCACCTGCCGCGGGAAAACGATCGAATACATCGTCGAACACCCTACCTGGCGCTACTGGAACACCTTGAAGGCGAACTTCGACTGCAACGCAGCCACGTTGCGCACCCTTTACGGAGAAGCCTTTGCGCCGTACCTGGAGTCGCCCCGCTCGGCCTTCCTCGTCGAGGGCTCGCCTGTCATCGTGAGGCGGCCCTCAAGGAGACCACATGTCCGCACCGCACCACCACCGTCGCCGTAACGCCCCTCCTCGCTTCCCCCCGACCACAGCCGTAGCGGCCGGCCTCGCCCTGGCCCTCGCCAGCGCTTGCCGTCCGGCTGAGTCCCATGACGTCACCATCAGGAGCGACAGCACCGGGGTCGAGATCGTGACCAGCGACCCCTCGCGCTCGGACGCCACGTGCACCCTCGGTGACGAACCCATCTTCCGCGTCGGCAACAACGAGAGCGACGCAGCGCAGTGGTTCAGCAGCATCAGGGGTGTGGGCCGCCTTTCGGACGGCTCGGTGGCCGTGATCGACCGCGCGAACGCCGAGATCCGGATCTTCGATGCGGCCGGGCGGCACGTGCGCTCCATGGGTCGCTACGGAGAGGGTCCGGGCGAGTTCCGCGACGCGTGGAAGCTCTGGGTGCTTCCGGGCGACACGCTGTGGGCCGGGGACTACCGCCCCTGGCGCTACAACGTGTTCACCTCTGACGGCGAATGGGTGCGGGCGGTACAGATGAATCCGATCTACGGGAACCTGTCGCGAGGAGGTGGCGTGCTGGACAACGGGGTCTCCGTCAACTCTGTGTGGAGGCAGCCTACGCCTCGGGACTTCAAGGTGCCCGACACCGTCGTGGTTGAAGCTCACGGGCCGGATGGCGAGCGGCTCGCAACTCTGGCCCGCGTCATCCACACGACGTACGGCCCAGAGGGCATGTACCTGATCTTCACCGCGCCCGCCGTGGTCGAAGCGGCCGGAAGCACGATCGCGGTGGCGCGCACGAGCGAAACGGAGGTACGCCTGCTGGACGACGAGCTGCGGCCACGCCGCATACTGCGGTGGTCCGATTCCGACCGGGACGTCAGCGGCGCCGATGTACGGGCGTGGCGCGACGACTACATCGAGAGCCGCGGGGGCCGCAACTCTCCCGACTGGAGTTTCATCGACGATCTGGTTGTGAGTGAAGACGTTCCCGTCGCCGATGTCTTCCCGGCATTTTCCCACGTGGAGATCGGTCGCGATGGGCGGGTATGGGTGCTGCCCTACCGGAGGCCCCGCGCGGAAGCGCCGCGCTGGATGGCCTTCGACACGGACGGGCGCTTCCTCTGCCACCTGGAGCACTCCCACTCCGGGCTCACCGACTACGAGTTCGGGGCCGACTACTGGCTGGGCGTGCAAGCCGACGACCTGGGGGTGGAGACGGTCGTGGTGTACCGGCTGACGACGCCGGGGGATGGTTGAGGTCCCACGCCCCCCCTACGGCCGATTCCGGCAAGCACTCGGGAACTGGGCGCAGTAGGTGCCCCCCTCGAGCAGCGCGTGCACCACCGCCCGCCCGAGGGCGTCCGACGCGGCATTGTAGATGGCCTGCAGCTCCTGGCGCGAGACGCTCGCCCCCGGCGCCTGGTCGGAGGTGGCCATCCCGAAGACCGCGTCTCCGTCGCCAAGGCTGTGGATGGGCCGAATGGAGCGGGCCAGCCCGCTGTTGGCGACCATGGCCATCCTGTGGACCTGGGTCTGATCAAGGGGTGCATCGGTGGCGACCAGCGCGATGGTCGTGTTGAACGGGTCGCCTCTTCGAGGGGCGGCATTGCGGGCCGCTTCGCACTCGGCCGGATCAGGCGGGACCAAGCCGAATTCGCCGTCGAGTTCCAGGAAGGCCCCATACGGCACACAGGTCTCGGGATTCACCGGCGACCCCGCGGAGTTGAGTCCCACGATCGCCGCCACCGTATAGCCGTTCGCGAGCACGACACTCGCCGATCCCAGCCCGTAGCGCGCGCCGGTGCCCGCACCCGCCCGCCCCATGGCGACGGCGCCCTCACTCGCGGCCTCCGCCGCCAGGTAGCCGAATTCCGCATCCGGACGCTTGGAAAAATCGCCGCCGCGACCCAGGTCGAAGAGGATCGCAGCGGGGACGATGGGCACGACCCCCCCGGCGATGGAGAAGCCGTGGCCATGCTCTTCCAGCCAGCGCATGACGCCGGTGGCGCTGTCCAGGCCGTAGGCGCTTCCACCGCTCAGCACGATGGCGTGCGCCTGGGTCACGAGACCGCCGGGCGCAAGCAGGTCCGACTCCCGCGTCCCCGGTGCCCCGCCCTGCACATCGATGCCGGCCGTAGCACCCTGCTCGGTCCGCACAACCGTGGTCCCCGTCTGGTAGCCGTCCCCTACGCGCTGGTAGTGGCCGACCTTGATTCCCGCCACGTCGGTCAGCGTGTTCGTGCGCCCGGGTGCCTGCGCCGCCAGGGACAGGGGGAGAAGGAACAGGGCGGCCGCGGCGAGAGAGAGCCGCGCGCTCAGGTGACCAGGAGCAATGTGCATCGTGTTCGCATCCTTCCTGATTGGGATCTCAGGATGTCGTTGGAAACTTGACTCCATGGATCATAGTACTGCATATGGTGCAATAAGAATCCCCCTAGATCGGCACCCCGGCCAGACAGGAGTCTCCGTCATGTCGCAAAGAGTTCGCGTCCTCACCCTGGCCGCCGCGGCGTTGGCCCTGGCCGCACCCGTTGCCGCTCAGGATACCGGGGTGATCGAGGGGCGGATCACCTCCCGCTTCACCGGCCAGCCCGTATCCGGGGTGGAGGTGACCCTGGAAGGCCGGATCGCCTCGGCCCTGAGCACTGAAACCGGGATGTATCGGCTCGACGGGGTCCCCGCGGGCGAGCACACCCTCGTCACGCAGCGCATCGGGTTCGCCAGGTCATCACAGACCGTCGTCGTGGCCGCGGGCCAGGTGGTCAACCTTGACCTCGTGCTCGACGATCAGGCCATGGAGCTCGACGCGATCGTGGTCACCGGCCAGGCTGCGGCGATCTCGCGCCGCCGCCTGTCCACGAACATCGACGTGATCTCCAGCGAGACCATCGAGGCGTCGTCGGCCACGCGGCTCGAGCAATTGCTCCAGACCGCGCTGCCCTCGGTGCAGGTACGCCTGAGTTCCGGGCAGCCCGGCGCGACGTCGGTAACGCGCGGACGGGGACCGGTCTCGGCGAGCCGCGCCACCACACCGGTCATCTACGTCGACGGCATTCGGGTCGACAACCTGAACACCATGGCGGAACTCTCGCTGAACGTGTCGGGGAACCGGCGCCAGGGCACGCAGACGTCGTCCATCGCCGACATCCCGCTCGAGAACATCGAGCGCATCGAGTATGTGCCCGGCGGCGCGGCGACGACGTTGTACGGATCGGACGCGGCCAACGGCGTGATCCAGATCTTCACCAAGAAGGGAACGCCCGGCCCCACTCGCCTTTCGGTCGAGAGCGAGATCGGCTTCGAGAGTCCCATCGAGAAGACGTTCTTCTTTCCGCAGACCTCCGACCTGCTCTACAAGAACGGCCTCACCCAGCAATACCGTCTTTCGGGAGACGGGGGCAACGAGACCATGACGTGGTCGTTCAGCGGCAGTGTGCTTGATCGCGAAGGCTACCGGATCGAAAACAACGCCTCGCGGAACTATCAGGCGCGCACCGGCCTCACGGCCCGGATGCGCGACAACCTCCGCTACACAGGCTCCTTCGGCTTCGGGTGGAACCACTACGACCGCACCCGCGACGGCAACGCCGGGGGCTACACCCCGCTCTGGCTTCTCGAGGGCGCACGGATCTTCGCCCTCGGCTTCAACAACAAGCTGAACGAGGCCAGCGAGTCGGAGATCTCCGACCTGCGCGCTTTCCTGACCGAGGCCGAGTCGCTCCAGAACTATCGGGTCCGGGTCGCGCGCTTCCAGATGTCCCATGCCTTCAATTGGGAAGCCACCGACGACCTCACGTTCAGCGCGACGGCGGGGCTCGACAGTCGCACGAGCAACGAGCGCGGCATCGTGACGAACGAGTTCCTGATCCACACACGGGTCCAGCCCGAGGGGACCGACGACCGCGGCAGCATCTCGAGCTACGACCGGCGCTTCGTGGGCCTCACCCTCGAGGGCACCGGGCAGCACCGTTTCGAGCGTGGCCCGCTGTCCGTGGTCACCGCCGGTGGCGCACAGCTCTTCAGGAACGACGACGATCAGTCGGCCCGCGTGGCCCTCAATGTTCGCGACGGGAGCGAGACCGTCCGCGGGGCCGGGTCGACACAGGCCGACGACTACTACAGCCAGCTGGTCAACTACGGGGTCTACGCCCAGCAGAACTGGGGATTCCATGACCGCTACTTCCTCGATATCGGGCTGCGGGCGGACGGCAACTCGGCCTTCGGCAACGAGGTCGGCCTGCAGTACTATCCCAAGGTCGGGTTCTCGTATGACCTCGGATCCGAATCGTTCTTCCGGGATAAGGTTTCATCGAGCCTGATCTCGAGCCTGCGTCTGCGGGGCAACTACGGAGTCGCCGGGAACTTCCCGCCTCCGTTCGCCAACGACCGGACCGTGTCGTTCGCGTCGTATCTGGGCCAGCAGACCGCGGCCTTCGGGCAGCCCGGGAACCCGGGTCTTCTCCCCGAGAAGACCTACACCGTGGAGGTCGGCGGTGAGCTGCAGGCGCTCTCCGGCCGCGTCACCCTTCAGCTCAACTGGTACGACGCGCGCACCCGCGACGCTCTCTTCCTCGTGCCCGCACCGCCTTCTACCGGCGAGGGCGTACAGCTGCGCAACGTCGGTGAGATCGCCAACCACGGGATCGAGTTCCAGATCGTGGGAGACATCATCCGCCGCGAGGGCATGACCGCCACCGTGACGGCGTCGTACAACACGCTCAACAACGAGGTCATCAACGCGGGTGGATCGCCGGTCTTCGGGATCAGCGGCTTCAGTTCGTCGACGGTGCAGACCGTCATCAAGGAAGGGTGGCCGGTCGGGGCCCTTCGCGGCACCATGGCGACTCTGAACGCGGACGGCAGCATCGCCTCGAGGGAGCTCCTCCAGTACCTCGGCAAGCCTCTTCCGGATCGCTTCGGATCACTTGGGCTCGAGATGACCTTCGGTGCCAACCTGCGCCTGCACGCGAACGCCGACTGGCAGACCGGTGCGCAGCTGCATTCGTTCAACCGGCAGTTCCGCTACCTGTACGGGATCGACGACCCCAACCTCCCCGCGGCTCTGCTCTCGGCGAACCCCGGGCCCATACGCCGGAACTGGCTCAACCTCACCAACTTCTTCGTCGAAGACACCGACTACCTGCGGATCCGCACGGTCTCCGCGCAGTACGCCCTGGCCGGGGGACCCTTGGGGAGGTGGGCCGACAACATCGATCTCGGCGTGACCCTCACCAACCCGTTCGGGTGGTGGAGCTCGTCATTCGATCCGGAATCCGACCACTCGGGAGCGGCCAGCCAGGGCGCGGCCACCGTGGGCGGCTTCAACTACGCCAGCGATCCGACGCCGCGGGGGGTCCTCACGACCGTCCGCGTACGTTTCTAGGAGGGCGGAACCATGTATCCCACCGACATCAGAAACCGGCTTACCATCATGCGCACCAGAACCTTTGCGATTTCCGCCCGTTTGATTTTGCCGCTGGTTGTCCTGCCGCTGTCCTGCCGCTGGTTGTCCTGCCGCTTGCAGGGTGTGACATCGTGGACCCCACGAACGTCACCAACCCAACCGTGACGGAGGAGACCTTCCTGGGCACCGCAAACGCCGCCGCCTCATGGGCACGCGGTGTCGAGCGGCAGCTCGCCGCCACCATCGACCAGGTCATCACCGGCAGCGAAGTGGTGTCCGACAATCTCTTCAACAACCGGACGCTCTTCAGCAAGGTCTTCGACATTCCCCAGATCGATGCGTCGGACTTCGATGTCCGAAACATCCAGGCGGGTATTCACCGGCTGCGCGCCATGGCCGACCAGGGGTTGACCGTGATCGTGCCGGGTGACGACAACTCCACCCCGGAGATGGAGGCTCAACTGCACTTCCACCGCGGGTTCGCCTACCTGCTCGGGGGTGAGCTCTTCGTCGGACTTCCCGCCGAGGGGGGTGGCCCGGTCGTCGAGCCGACAGCGCATCTGGCGTCGGCGGTGCAGGACTTCGAGCAGGCCCGGGCCAAGAGTTCCGACCAGACCCTGCGCGACGCGGCCTTGCTGGGTATCGCGCGCGCCGAGTACGCCGCGGGGAACCGTGGCGCGGCGGTGACGGCGGCCACCCAGGTGAAGGCGTCCAATCCTTCGGTGATTCGGTGGACCCGGTACGACAACATCGACGGGCCCAACAACAGGATGCAGTTCGCCATCTTCGACTCGGGCCAGGACGAGTTCCAGCCACTGCCCCGGCTCGACTTCCTCTTCCCCAAGTACTACAGCGAGACGGCGGGTGACCAGAGCCCCATCGCGCTGCTCAAGGGCGAGGAAGCCTTCCTGATTCTGGCGGAAGCAGCGCTGGCGGAAGGGAACGTGGGCGCGGCGCGCACGGAGCTCGTCGAGTTGGTCGCACTGGTCGCGTCCCGCCCCACCGCCATGATCGACGATCGCGGGCAGCAGAGGGGCCGGCGCGGCGGAACGTGGATCTATCCGAACACCAGTGACATCCTGGTGCAGGCCGGCCCCGCCGCCGAGGCCCGGGCCGGTCTTGTCCTGACCCGCGGGACGGGCCTGGTGGAGGTCCCCACGGTTTCGGGAACATCGGTAACGCAGGCGATGCTCGACGCCGCCGTGACGGTCGACGACATGCTGTACCTGCTCTACCTCATGCGCCAGGAGATCTTCGTGGTGGAAGGCCGTCGGATGACCGACCTCGGAATCCGCTTCCCCGTGGCCCTGGACGAAGCGCTCACCAACTCCAATGTGGACGAGAGTTCTTCGTTCCTGGCGGCGCGCATGCCCGGCTTCATCCCGCAGAACTACCAGCTCGACGGGTTCACCTACAATGACGGGGACCTGTTGGCGGTAATCCTGCACGACATGAACGCGGTACTGGTGAGCAACAAGGCTTCGTCGGAAGTGCTGCCGTTCCACTAGGCAGCCACGCGTTGCCGGCCCGGTCAGGGTCGGGCCGGCGGCGTCAGCCCTCCTCGTCGGGCGCCAGCTCGACCTGCCAGAGCCGCTCACCGCCCACGTTGTGGATCGCCGCGGTCAGAGCACGGGTCGCCGGGTCGATGTCCAGCGTCCCGAAGAACTGGTGCCCGTCGCCGGGAGGGCGGTTGGGCTTGATCCCGCCCGCCACGGTCGAGAACCGCACCTCCGGCCCGAATGTTCCGTCGAGGGCGTTGGGCCCGAACGTGCCGGCGTGCAGGGGCCCGGCCACGAACTCCCAGAATGGGTCGAAGTCCGTGAACGCGGCCCGATCCGGAGCGTAGTGGTGGGCCGCGGCGTAGTGCACGTCGGCGGTGACCCACACCGTGTTCCGGATTCGCTCGCGCTTCATGAACGCCAAAAGGTTTGCCATCTCCAGCTCGCGCCCGAGCGGACCGCCACTATCCGCGTTGGCCCAGGCCTCGTGCGTCTGCTCGCCGTTACGGGGCCGATCGGGCACGACGAGCCCTATGGGCATGTCGCAAGCGATGACCTTCCACAGCGCGCGGCTCGATCGGAGCGCCTCCTTGAGCCACGCAAGCTGCTCTCCTCCAATGAGGGCGCTCCCGGGCCCGCGTCGGTCTGGCGATTGGGCGAGTTCGCCCCGCGGTAGCTCCTCAGGTCCAGCACGAAGACCTCGAGGAGCGGCCCGTACGAAAAGTGCCGGTAGATGCGCTCCCTTTGGTCCGGATGCCGCCGGACCGGCACGAACTCGAACAGTGCCTGGCGGGCGCGGGCTGCAAGGAGCGACGCGCTCTTCACCGTGTAGCGATCATCGCCGTCGAGTTGCAGCCCCGGGAACCAGTTGTTCACGACCTCGTGGTCGTCCCACTGGGCGATCACGGGTACGGACGCGTTGAAGCGGCGCGCGTTGTCGTCGAGGAGGTTGTACGCGAAGTTGCCCCGGAATTCGTCGAGCGTTTCGGCGACCTTTGCCTTGGCGTCGGTGACCAGGTTCCGCCAGATCGTTCCGTCGTCGAGGACCACCTCGGGGACCAGCGGCTGGTCGGCGTAGATCATGTCGCCGGAGTGGATGAACACGTCCGGTTCGGCCCGCCTCAGGGTCTCGAACATCCGGATGCCCCCGCGGTCGACGTCGATGCCCCACCCCTGTCCGACGGCGTCGCCCGAAAACGCCACCCGGATGGGTCGCGGCCCCGAACCCGCCGGCCCTGGAGCCGTCCGGAAACGCCCCGTCGCCGGCGCGCTCCACGTGCCCGGGAGATCGAAGCTCTCGAAGCGGACCCGGTACACGATCTCTTCGCCTGCAGGCAAGTCGCGCAGGTCGACGGCGGCGGTGTAGTCCCCCTGAACCAGGGCGGCCGGACCGCGCACCGAGCGGGCGTTCTCGAAGCGGTCGTTGGTGGCCCAGTCCACCCATAGGCGCGCCGGGCGGTCGCTCCGGCTCCACACGATCGCGCGGGAATCGGTCACGTCGCCCGCCTGGACCCCGCTCGGCAGCGTCGGCCTCAGGCGCTCGGCCGTGATCGTGGAGGGTGCGCCGAGGACTCCCGCGGCCGCCACGACGGATTCGCCCAGGAACCTCCTGCGGGAGAGGATGCGCGATTTCATCGTATGCAAGGCTCCGTTCTTGAATGCCCTATACTAAGCGCGATCCCATTCCCCCGTCACTGTCAGGGGTCCGCCAGATCCGTGCGCCTCCGCGTTCCCCTGCCCGGCCGCTCGCTGGTAGGCGGGGACGGTGTACGTGGTCGGGTCGTCTAGCGCACCGCCGCGGGCAGCTTGCGCACCACGACCGTCGCCACGTCGAATTCGTCCAACTCGATGAATGCCACCAAGCCATCGGGGCCGAAGGCGTCCGGCAGCGCGGTCGTCCCCGCCGAGAAGGTCCCGATGTAGTCACCATCCGGGGTCAGCACGTCGATGGGTCCGCCCCCGTCCAATTCGTCGCCCCGGCGCTGCACCCAGATCCGCCCTTCCCACGTCGCGGACAACGCCTGGATGACCGAGAGTTCGGGATAGAAGGAGGGCTCGAAGCTACCCATAACCGTGAGCCTCCTCCCAGCCTGCTCGGCTCGGCGAACTCGCGCTTCCCTCTCCGCGTCGCTCTGTTTCCTGTACGCCTCCTGCACCGCCGGCGTCACCGGCCGTGGGTTGATGGGCCGCGTGATGACCCGCTCCACCAGGCTTGCGTCCGGCGGTGTGAGTTTGAGGTGGTAGGCCGAGGAGTCGCTGTGTACGACTGTACCGTCCGGCAGTACGCCGAACAGGAGTTCGGGCTCGAAGACGGCGGGCTGGGTGAGCGACCCAAAGCCGAAGCTGCGGGCCACTTCGGAAGCCTCTGCCGCTGTCGGACGGTCGGGTAGCCAGCCCTCGGCGGCCGTATCGGCCTGAACAACGTCGCCCGCAAGGGAGAGCCGCAGTACCGGGCGGGTCGTCCACCCTGTCCCGCTACCCATGTTCATCGCCGAACTCTCGGTCAGAACGGCCCCGCCGCGGGGGTCACCCTGAATCCCCGAGGTCATCCCGAGTTCGTCGGGCGTGCCTACAATGCGAATGAAGGTTCCCGACGGGTCGAAGAGCTGATAGACGTCGTGTCGGGCGTCGTTCACGACCGTGGTTCCGTCACTCATCACGGCGTAGCCGTTAGGCCAGCTGAATTCGCCCGGCCCTTCGCCCATTCTGCCGAACTCCCGCAGAAACTCTCCCGCAGCGCCGAAGACCAGGACCCGCAGCTCATCCAGTGCGAACATGCCCATGACCCCGTCGAAGAGGTAGAGGTTCCCGCTGGCGTCGAATTGGACCTTTACCAGGGTCGAGAGGATCTCCCAGGGCTCCCCCTCGACTACGCCGATGCGGAAGACTTCGTCGAAGGTGGCGTTTAGGGGACGGTCCTCGGCGGGGAGCTCAATGACCTCTTGGGCCCGCAGGGGTGCGGTGAAGAGGAGAGGGGTCGCGAGGGCAAGGATGGCTGTAGTCGGGAGGGGCCGTGGGGTCATTGGCTTCGGGGTTCCCTTGTTGAGTTTGCCCACTCGTGGAGCGCGGCTTGGATTTCGAGCGGACAGTCACGACGAGATTTGTCGTACGAATACACTCGTATCAATGCACACTGGCGTCAAGCATCAACCCGGCCATATGTCAACTACGGTTGACAGATTGTAATGCGTAGTTGACAGGATGCTTTGGAAGCCGAACCATCTGGGTCGGACGCAGAGGCGAGGAACCCGGCAGCAGCGGCCCCATCGACCTCCTCACCCCGGACGGCCGCTATCTGGGCAGCTACCCGGCCGGAGCCACCGCGATTCCGTGGGCCTTCGGCCCGGACGGTCTGGTCGCGTTCGTCGAGAGCAGCGAGCTGGACGTCCATACGGTGGTGGTGAAGCGGTTGCCGCTGGAGGTGAGGTGAGGGCTCGTCGGTTGACAGCCAGCCAACTGGCCCCCATTACGGAATTGTCCTTCCAAAAGGAGTTCCAATGATTCGGTTCCTTCGACCGGCCTTCACCGGAATCACCGTAGCGAGCGTTCTGGCCACGGCCGCGTGCGCCAGCGGACCGCAGCCGACCCCGGCTATCGCAACCCTGCAGCCGTACAACGGCGAATGGGTGCTCGAAGCTGCCGATCGTGCACCCACAAGACTCCAATTCGCGTCGACGGACGGCAACGGCATCGCCAGGGAAACCATGGAAGAGATTGGCCCGATCCTGATGATGCGGGTACAGCACGTGGCGCTGGAAGTGAACGACTCGGTCTTTCGAGTAACCAGCGATGAACCCGGGTTCTCCTTTTCGTTGCCCGTGGACGGTACCCTGATTGAAATCCTGGAGGAGGATGGTGAAGTCGCACAATCCATAGGGCTGTCGTGGAGCGAGGGCAGACCCGTCGTCAGGCGAACGCTCCCGGGCATCGGCTGGGTATCCGACCGCTACGAATTGACAGCGGACGGCGCGCTCGTCATCACGCGTACGGCCGGTTTGAGGAACGTCAGAGGCGCAGGAGTGGAGGGCTCGCGTCCGGTGGAAATCGTCTATGTCCCGGTGGTGAACTGAATGTTGCGCCACTAGCAGTGCTCGCGATGTCGCTGCCGGTCGCCGCTGTGGGAGCGGCCGCATGGTGCGCGGGAGTGGACCCGGACAGGGCGGCGATCGGAACCGCGTTGTCCGCCACTTTGGGGTGAAAATGGCGGACAAACACCCTGAGGACCGTCTCTTTCAGGCGGTTCCACCGGCAACCGGCCTTGCCAACCCTCGGGCCGCCTTCGTGTGTCCCACGTACAGCAGGCTTCCCGGTTACCCCACCCACCCCCGGAGCCACCAATGCCAGAAGCACCAGTCCCCCGCCCCACCCTCCTCCTCACCGCTGCATCACTACTCCTCAGCAGCTGCACCTCCGACAACCCCTCCCCCTCCACCATTCTGCGCGACAGCGCCGACGTCCTCATCGCCGAAAACCACTCCGATGCCTCCGCCGACGAATGGCAGCTCCAACTCCCCCCGGTCCTCGAGATCGGACGAGCCGATGGCGACGAAGACGGCCCGGACCTCTTCGGCTTCATCTCCCAGGCCATCCGACTATCCAACGGCGACATCGCCGTAGCCGACGGGCTCGCCCGCGAGATCCGCATCTTCGACGAGAACGGAAGCCACCGGATCACCTTCGGTCGCCCGGGCGAGGGACCCGGAGAGTTCACCAACCTTTGGTCGATTGCAGAGCTGGCAGGCGACACGATCGCGGCGATCGACAACCTGAACGGTCGGGCTTCCCTCTTCACATCCGCCGGAGCGTTCGTCCGGTCGTTCCCCATTCCCCGGCTTCCAGGGGGGTCCGCCCCCAACGTGGTCGGCTGGCTTGAGGATGGCACCCTGCTCATTCAGACCAACTCGCGGCCTGCATCCCGGGACACGCGCGACCAGTCCACGCACTTCCTGTACGCGGTCGACCGTCACGGCGAGATCATCGAGACGCTCGGCGAGTTCGCGGGCAGCCGGCTGGGCCGAAACGGCCTCGGATTGGGCTTCGGCTCGCGCGCCCGGTTCGCGGTAGGCGGCACCCTGGCATGGTACGGGCATCCGAGCGATTTCGAGCTGGTGGGGCATGACCGAACGGGCTCCGTGCGCAGGATCGTGCGCATGAATCGGACTCCGAAGGCGGTGACGCAGGAGGAGATTGCCGAATCCCGGGCCAGAGTCGAGAAGAGCCTCGAGGGAAGGTCCGGTCCATCCGTGGAGCGGATCCTTGACACGGAGTTCGCGAGCACCCACCCGGTCCACGGCATACTCATGGCCGACGGGACCGGCAGCCTGTGGGTCCAACGGTATCGAAACGACTTCGCTGAGGATCCCGGTCCGGGGGAGTGGGACATCTTCGACGCCGAAGGCAGGCTCACAGGGTATCTGACGACTCCGAACGAACTGCGGATCACCGAGATTGGCGGGCAGTTCGTCCTGGGGGTCCACTCGGATGCACTCGGCGTGCAGACGGTCCGGATGTATCGGTTGATTCGGGGCTAGCCGTTCGGCCTTCTGTACACCTACGGCGGCCTTGCCGCATATCGATATGCGATATAGGCTGGAAGATGATTCGGAGCTTTCGTTGCAAAGACACTGCAAGTCTCGCGGCCGGGTTTCGATTTCGCCGCTTCCAACCGTTCGAGCGGGTCGCGCAGCGTAAGTTGGCGCAGTTGGACGCGGCTGCGACGCTGGACTTCCTGCGAGTACCACCTGGCAACCGCCTGAAGGTTCTGAAGGGCGACCGACAGGGCTACTACAGTATCCGGATCAATGACCAATGGAGGATCTGCTTCCGATTCGAGTCCGGGCATGCCTACCAAGCGGAAATCGTCGACTACCATTGAGAGGAGACATACCATGACGCGACTGGATCCTGTCCATCCCGGAGAAGTGCTGAAGCACGACTTCATGGAGCCGTTCGCCCTGTCGTCCACCGCGCTGGCCAAGGCAATCGGGGTGACACCGGCCCGAATCAACGAGATCGTGCGCTGCCGACGCGGGATCACGGCGGAGACCGCTCTGCGCCTAGCCAGGTACTTCGGTACCGATGCCCAAAGCTGGATGAACCTGCAGGACCGGTACGAGCTTTCGGTGGCGGAGTTGCGTGTGGGTGGAGCTCTAGCCGCCATTCAGCCGCGTGAGGTTGCGTAGTCCTTTGACTACCTCCATTGCTCCCGACCTCCCTTCACCCCACGAGAACCAACTAATGAATACGACCAACCCCTGCCCCACCCCGCGCACGCTCCGCCAAATCATCCTGCTGGGGGCACTGCTCCCGTGCGCCGCCGTGCTCGCTTGCGGGGACCCCTACCCCGCCGGCAGCCCGGACGCTGCGAGCGCCCCCGCCCCGGCCATGTCCACCGAGACCTACGCCGCCGCTATCCAGACCCTCTCGAGCGACGAATTCGAAGGCCGCGGCCCCTCCACCCCCGGCGAGGAGACGACCGTCGCCTACCTGGTCGACCAGTTCCAGGCGGCAGGCCTCGAGCCCGGCAACGGCGACTCCTTCTACCAGAACGTCCCCCTCGTGGCCCTGACCGAGCAGGGACAGCCCATGCTTGCCGTGACGGCGGGCGACACCGAGCTGAACTACGCCTGGACCACCGACTACGTGGCCTGGACCAAGCGCGTCGTCGAGAGCGCCTCGATCAACGACTCCGAGATGGTCTTCGTAGGCTACGGCATCGTCGCACCCGAGTACGGCTGGAACGACTACGAAGGTGTCGACGCAACCGGCAAGACCGTGGTCATCCTGGTCAACGACCCGGGGTTCGCGACCCAGGACGAGGCGCTGTTCCGCGGCAATTCGATGACCTACTACGGCCGCTGGACCTACAAGTTCGAGGAAGCGGCCCGGCAGGGCGCGGCGGGCGCGCTCGTCGTCCATGAGGAAGCGGCGGCCGGATACCCGTGGGAGGTCGTGAGTGGGAGCTGGACGGGCCCGCAGTTCGGTCAGGCTGCGGCGGACGGCAACATGGAGCGCGTCGCGGTCGAGGGATGGGTACAGGGGGACGTGGCGCAAGAGATCTTCGCGGCGACCGGACACAGTTATGAAGTGCTGGCGGGGCAAGCCGCCCAACCCAATTTCCGCGCCGTGTCCCTTGGGGCCTCGGCCTCGGTGACCGTGACCAACGACATCCAGCGCTCCGAGTCGAAAAACGTGCTCGCGCTTCTGCGAGGGAGTGAGCGGCCGGACGAATACGTCATCTACACGGCCCACTGGGACCACTTCGGGCGCGGTTCCGACGACATGGAGGATCCGATCTTCAACGGCGCCTTCGACAACGCCACCGGCACCGCAGGCCTGATCGAGCTGGCGCGCGCGTTCGGGGCGCTGCCGGAGCGTCCGGCCCGGTCGGTGCTCTTCATGGCCGTCACCGCCGAGGAGCAGGGGCTGCTGGGGTCCGCCTACTACGCCGCCAACCCGGTCTACCCGACGTCGAGCACGGTGGCAACGATCAACATCGACGGGGTGAACGTCGACGGCCCCATGAACGACATCACGGTCGTGGGGATGGGAGCCTCCGAGCTGGACGACTATCTGGAGGAGGCCGCCGCGCGGGCGGGCCGCACCCTCCGGCCGGACCCCGAGCCTGAGAAGGGATTCTACTACCGCTCGGATCACTTCAGCTTCGCGAAGGTCGGCGTCCCTTCGATCTACACCGACTCGGGGATCGATCACGTCGAACACGGCACGGAATGGACGCTGGCGCGGCGGGCGGACTACACCAGCAACCGGTATCACAAGCCGTCCGACGAGTTCGATCCGTCGTGGGATTTGACCGGGGCGCTGGATGACCTGGGGCTGCTGTTTCGGGTGGGGTATCGGCTGGTCACGTCGGATGCCTGGCCGAATTGGCGGGAAGGGAATGAGTTTCGGGCGATTCGGGATGGGGATCTGGGGGGGAGCTGAACCCCTACGGCCCCAACGCCCCGATCGGAATCACCCGTGTGCTCAAGCCACTCTGCTCCTGACGCATGTTCTCCGCGCGGAAGAGGTCTGGCATGCCCGGATCCACGGAGGGGTGGGCCCAATTGCTCGGCTGTGGGAGCCTCTTCCGGTTGAGCAGCTACCCCCGCTCGCCGAAGCGCGCGCCCGGGGCTGGCAGACCTTCCTGGCCAACTTGTCGGCCGACGACCTCGCGGGCACCGTCGCCTATCAGAACAGCAAGGGTGAGGTATTTGAGCAGGGCCTCAACGAGGTGCTGGACCACGTGGCGAACCACGGCACCCACCACCGCGGCCAGATCGTCCTTCTCCTGCGTCAGGCGGGGTTCGCTCCTCCCGTCACCGACCTCATCGCCTATCAGCGAGCAACGCCTTGAAGCCTATGCGGCCCCCTCGCTCGTTCCACTCCACCGCGTGCGGCACCCCTTCGCTCGCCAGCTCTTCCAGGATGGAGCGCATCTCGTCCGCAAGGCGCTGGTCGAAGAGCTGGGGGTGGTCGAGATACCAGGCCATCCAGGCTTCGGTGAGTAGATGGTCCTTGAAGGCCCTACGGTAGGACTCCCACATCTTCTCTTCCATCGCCCCGGTCTCCCACTGGTAGATCAGGTTGCCGGCGTGGCGGAAGATCGCTGTCATGTACGAGTCCCAGCGCAACCGCTCCCCGGCCGTGAGCGTGTCCGGGGCGTCGGCCGCCCGCACGAGGAAGTCCGCGAGCTCGCGGTCGCGGAAGACGTGCTCGAGCAGGCGGATACTGTTCTCGACCATCGAGTTGAAGGCGGCCGCGCGCACACTCTTCGTGTTGCGCCTGGTCTGCTCGATACCGAGCCTCATCTGGCGCGCGACCAGAAGCAGCGACAACACGACGCCGATGGCGCCGATGAACTCGCCAAGGCTGCCAAGGGTGTCTACGCTCATGCCCACATGATATCGGGGATGGGAGCGGACATCAAGGAATGGCATGAGAGCGCGAGGATCGTTGGAGAACAACTCTAACGTGTTGGCAGCCAGTCATTTATGGATCACTGCTGCCGCCGGAACCGCCGAATCCTCACGGCGCGGCTGACACCGGCGGCGGCCGCCTCGGCCGAAAGAGTTTCCTCGATAGCGCGTCTGACAACGCCGTTATCGGGATCCGTCGCGCGGGCCCGTTCCAAACTGACCATTGCCGAATCAAAGACGGAAACTCCGGATACCCCTCTTCGCTCGAGTAGGTCATTTCGGGCTCGTGCGCGAAGACCCGTGAAACCGCCACAAGACCGGTCGACAAGTCTGTGACTTCGAACGTCGCCCGAAAAGACACCCTTGTTCGTGAATGGTACTCCGGCACAATTCGACGACGGGTGTTGTTCCTGACGGTTTCGACGATCTCTCTCGATGTCTGCGTCGTGTCTTGCTCGGTGTCACATCGAGTAACGTTGACCGTAATCAGCGCGTCCGCATCTCCCCCGCTTTCCGTGCGCGCGACTTGAAGGCCGCCTTCGATCAGCACCTGGGTCAATGCCTGCACCAACTCGGCTCCACAGCGGGCCTGCGAGGTCGGCCCGGAAAACCCGAGGGACTCCAGCAAGGACGGCGAATGCTCTGAAGCAAAGACGACCTGGTCGACGACGAACCCTACACTTGGCGGGTGTTCAACCTCAACCTTCACGGTAGGGTTCAACAGGTCCGTGTACCGAACGGAGGCGCAAGCACTCAGATAGAGCACCGGGAGGACCAGGCCGGCTACGAGGGCGGCCGGGCGATTCGGGCTGAGGCGACCCACAGTTCGCGGGCAGCGTCTTGTCGCAGGCGAGGGGGTTGCCGGATCTGGAGCATACGTCACTTACCAACTCCAATCCGGATCCACAGCCATTACCGCCAACCCCAGAGCTTCGAATTCGCGGTCTCTGCGGTCGGGTGCGTGGGCCGCGGGCGAGCGGTGGCTCTGCACCACCATCACGAGTTCCCGCGACGGGATGATGTACGTGCGCTGATCCCCGGCTCCGGCCGCATTGTAGGCATCGGACGGCAATGTGGGAATCCGGCTTCCCCGCCCCGACTCGTCCGCGGGGTTGAGCCAGAAGAGCCCTCCGTACACCGGCGGATCCCACGCCGGGGCCGGCGACTGCACGAAATCCACGAATTCTTCGCTGAGGAGCCGCTCGCCGTTCCACATCCCGCGCTCAAGGTAGAGCAGCCCCGCGCGGGCCCAGTTGCGGGCGGTACCGTAGTTGTACCCGGTCAGCAGGAAGTTTCCGTAGGCGTCGGTCTCCATGACGAAGCGGCGGATGCCGATCTTGTCGAACAGCGCCCGCTGAGGCCACGACAGGTACTCCTCGCCGAGCACGTTCTCGACCGTGCGCTTGACGATGTAACCCAGCGTCCACGGATCCGAGTTGCGGTAGCGGCCGACGGTGTTGGGCGGAAACTCGGCCTCGCGGCTCATCGAGAACTTGAACACGTCCATCGGGGCCTCGTACCCGAGCCAATGGTCCCACTGTCCGGCCACGAACGACAGCGCCATCTGCTCCGGGGTCGCCCCCGAGTTGGTGAAGCGGAGGCCGCTGGACATGCGGAGCAGGTCGGCGACCCGGATCGCGGCCCGCGGATCGCCCGCCGAGTTCTGCCACTCCGGCACGGGCGCGGGCTCCCACAGCTCGAGGTGACCCATCTGGATGAGGCGGCCGATCAGGGTGGCAGTCATGCTCTTCCCCATCGACCAGCTCTCCAGCTGCATATCCTGGTGCGCCCCCGAAGCGTACGCCTCGGCGACGATTCGCCCGCGGTGGACCACAACGAACGCGGCCCGGTTGTCGTCCGCGTTGCCCAACATCACCTCGACGGCCTCGGCGAGCAGCTCTCCGTTCACGTCGTCGGGGAGCGGCTCGTCGGGGAGGAGGTCGCCCATGGGCCAGGGTGTCGTGGCCGCGTCGGGCAATGCGCTGACCACCTGGCGCGGCGTGAAGAAGACGTTGTCGGTGTGAGGCGGCAGAATGACGCATCCCTGGTCGCCGAAGTGCCGCGCCCGCCCTTCGACGCCGTCCGTCGACACGGTGACGATGCGGCGCTCGTCGTCGACCTCGAACACCAGCTTCCCGCTCTCGTAGTCGCTGACATCCTCTTCGGTGAGGAGTACGCTGCTGTACAGGGCTTCGTCACGGTCCCGCTCCGACACCCAGATCGCGGAGCAATACCGCTTGGCGGAACCGTTGAGGCTGAAGTACACGGGGGGCTCGACGGTCGCCGCAACGGCGGAGCCACCCGCCGCTGCCCCGCCCTGTCCCGCCTCGGTCCGGGGCGCGCTGTCTGATGTCCCGCAAGCGACAATGCAAAGGGCGAGCGACAGGACCGGGCCGGCCGTTGTGATGCGCCTCATGGTGATCCTCCTCTCGCGGCTGTCTGGAGTCGGTGTTCGACCAATGTCAACCATAGTTGACAAGATGTAATCCATAGTTGACACATCGGCGCTCCAAAGGGCAGCTGCGTGGGAAGCAGCCCCTACCTCGTCCCACGAATCGCCTTCCCGGGGAACATCCCCTCCACCACCTCCCCGTCCCGCACCACGAGCTGGCCTTCCACCATCACGTGGACGATCCCGGCCGAGGGCTGGTCCCCGTCCGAGTAGGTGGACCGATCGATCACCGTCTCAGGGTCGAAGAGGGTGAGGTCCGCATCTGATCCCACCTGGACCCTTCCCTTCCGTTCCATGACGGGGGCCGTGCCCTCGAGCCGCTGGGCGGGCTGGATCGTCATCTTGGCCAGGGCGTCCATGAGGGACAGGGCGCCTCGCTCACGCACGTAGTGCCCCAGCACACGGGCGTAGGTGCCGGCCCCCCGGGGGTGGGCGGGGCCGTACAGGAACGGGATCCCGTCGCTGGCCACCATCACGTCGGTCTGGGCGGTGACCCACTCGTTCATCTCCTCCGTCCGCCCGTGGGCGATGACCCACCCTCCGATGGCCCGGTACTGCCGGAAGGTCTCTGCCGTCAGCCGCTCGCCGGTGGCCGCCCACTGGAGACGGCTGAAGTCGGCGTCCGGGTTGTCCTCCCACCCGTCGTAAGCGGCCGACTCGATGCGCGTGGATCCGGCGGTGTAGGGGTATGCCTCCGTGGTGACGTCGAGCCCCTGCTCCCGGGAGTCCCGGATCATCCCGAGCGTGATCGGGGCCAGCTCGCCGGAGCTGCTGTTCATATGGACGATGTGCAGGGAAGCCCCGGTGATCGCCGCGTCGGCGATTGCCTCCTGGAACGCTCCCAGGGTGCCGCCCGAGTCCCTCCCCCGCAGGTGCACGTAGGCCGGCACACCTCGCGCCGCCGCCATCTCGAAGGTGCGCAGGATCTCCAGCCGCGACGCCCCCGGCGTGTACGTGATTCCAAAGCCGATGCCCAGGCCACCCTCCGTCAGCTCCCGCTCCAGGAGGTCGATGACTTCGCCGATCTGCTCCTCGGTAATGTCGGCGTATGCGCCCATGCCGGCGTCGAGCGTGGCCGACTCCTCCTCGGTGAGCGTGGGCCAGTGCAAGGCCTTGATCCCGTCCACCACCATGATGCGGGCCCCCGGATGGCTGACGGTCGCACCGAAGTTGATGATCGCATGCCCCTCCCTCGTCGCAATCCACTCCGCTACCGGGAACACACCGATCTCCATCTCCAGGGCCGTCGTGACCCCGTCGGCGGCCTGTAGACGGGCGCTCACCGGATCCTGGCCGTGCGCGTGGAGGTCGATGAATCCGGGCGCCACCACCAGCCCGCTTGCGTCGATGGACTCGGCCCCCTCCAGGGCCTCCTCGGTGACGGCGGCGATCCGGCCGTCCGCGATGCCCACGTTCCTGACGGCGTCGAGGCCTGTCTCGGGGTCCATGACCCGGCCGCCGGAGATTACGAGGTCGAGGGCCCCGACCTCAGCCACCGGCTGCTCCGGGGACCCCGCATCTTCCTCGGGCGGGCCGGCCTGGCACGCGGCAACGGTCAGGATCGCGATAACGCTCAACGCACGCATCAGAACCTCTCTCTCCAATGGGTGAAGGCCGCTCCTTGCAGCCCACGGGCTGCAAACTCAGCGCCCCCTGACAATCACCGGCAGCACCACATGGGACGCGTACTCCCCCCCGTGGTACACGCGCTGCTCGGCCACCACGGCCTCCTCCGCCCCCACCAGCCCCACGTTGTCGTGCCCGGTGTTCAGGTTGGGCAGGTAGTTGGGGTAGTAGCTCGATGAGATCTCGATCCGGATCCGGTGACCCACCCGGAACAGGTTCCCCGTCCCACGCCAAAACCGAATCGTGTATTCGTAGACCTCGCCGGGTTCGATGGTGCTGAACTCGGCGGCGTTGAAGCGGCCCTCGTCTTCCGGGTCCCGGTTCCGGGCCCGCATCACGCCGTCGGCGAGGAGCGCGGCGTAGCCGTCGGGGCCGACGTCCACCAAGCGGACCATCCAGTCGGTGTCTTTCGCGGAGGTCGAGGCGTACAGCCTGGCCTCGATGGGGCCGGTCACCTCCACCGCCTCCTCCAGGGGTGGCGTCTCGTACACGAGGACCTCGTCGCCCAGGGCCGGCAGCCGTGCGTCGACGGCTCCGTCAATGTGGCCGTTGTAGCCGGGGCGGCCGAAGAAGGGATCCCGGGTGGGGCTCAGGGGATCGTACACGTAGCTGTCGTGCCCCTCGGCCGCGGGCAGCGAGGTACCGAGTATCCCGTCGCCCTTGAGGGAGTTGGCGTGGCCCCCGGAGCTCAGATAGTACCTGGTCCAGCGCGTCTGGGGCAGCGGCCAGTCCTCCTCCGCGTGCCACGCGTTCTCTCCCATCACGAACACGTAGACCGGCGGGTCGCCCTGGACCCCATTGTCCACGCCCTTCAGAAAGTGGTCGAACCAGCGGGCGGCGTACTCCTTGAAGTCGAAGTCGGCTTCGGGACCGTAGTCGATCCCCGCCGCCTCCCTCATGTACCGCCCATGGATCCAGGGACCGATGATCAGCGTCGGCCGCCGGGCCTCGGGGGTCGCGCCGTGCTCTTTCATCCCCATGTAGTTCATGGGCGAGCCCGGATAGTTCGCGTCGAACCAGCCCGTGATGGCTACGGACGGAACCGTCATCCGGGACCAGTGCTCCTTCCCCTGGTACGCGATCCCCCTCCAGTAGGGGTCGCTCGAGCGGTTCTGCCGGATCCACGTCTCGAACCAGGGGGCGCTACGGAGGCCCCGGGACTCGTTGAGCGTGACATAGGGTGTGTGCTTGAAGTCCCCGGCGCGGGTGTTGGTCCACCCGGTATAGGGCCCCTCGTCGACCGTCTGAAAGGTGCGCCCCGACATGCGGGCGCCCCAGTCCATGATCCACCCGGCCAGCACCCCGTTCTGATAGGGGGCGTTCTCGAAGTGGTCCGGCGGGGCCACCTCCGGCGCGATGGCCTTGAGGGACGGCGGCGCGGCGCTGGCCGTCCACCACTGGGTCCAGCCCAGGTAGGACCCACCGATCATCCCGACCCGCCCGTTGCACCAGGGCTGGGCGGCGATCCACTCCACCAGGTCGTAGCCGTCCTCCTGGTGGAGGTCGCCGAAGGGGTCCCACACCCCCTCCGAGTCGAACCGGCCCCGGTCGTCGGCCAGGACCACGACGTAGCCTCGGCTGCCGTACCAGCGGGCCGCCTCCCGCTGTCCGATCCGGGTGTTGTCGTAGGGGGTGAGGGCAAGGACCCCGGGAAAGGGCCCGGGTGCGTCGGGTCGGTAGATGTCCACGGAGAGCCGGACGCCGTCCCGCATGGGAACCATCACCCCGCGGAGCTCCTCGAGCTCGTAGCGGACTTCGGAATAGTGGCCTGGGTCGGGCCGCTGGGCGCCCGCCAACGTCGGCGCGGCGAGGCCGAGAACGACGGCGAGGACGGACGCCCAGGCTAAATCGACCCATGACGCCTCGCCAGCCAGGCCGGCCGCCCCAACCGCGCAGGCGGCCGGCCTCTCCACGCTCGTCACGGGATGTTGGGGTTGCCGTTCTTCTCGACGAGCGGCAGCGGCAGGCACGTGGTCGTGCCGTACACGTCCCCCTTCTGGCTGATTCCGTTCGGATGGATCGAGCCGGGCTCACCCAGGAACGGGACCTCGAACTGCGTACCCCGGAAGCGGATCATGTCGTTGAACCGATGGGCGCCCTCCACGAACAGCTCCCGCCGCCTCTCCTCGATCACGAGCTCGATCATCTCGCTCTGGGTCGCCGGGGCCGTCATCGTGGGCAGGCCCGCCGCCGCACGACGCTCGTTGATCACGTCCGTCGCCATTGCGATGTCGCCCGTCTGCGCCGCCGCCTCCGCCATGTACATGCGCGCTTCCTTGTACGTGACCAGCGGCAACGGGTCGGCCCGGGAGTTGTACTTGTCGTGGAACCAGTTGGTCGTGACGAAGTCGGACCCGGGCTCTCCTTTGGTCATGACGTTCACCCGCGGGTCCGGGACCCCGTCGTTCTGGGTAGGCCGCCCCGCGGGATCGATCGTCAGGCCCCGATAGTGGTCCGAAACCGAGCCATGCTGCCGGAACCCGGTCAGGGCGTTCAGCCGCTCGTAGTAGTAGTTCCAGCGCCGGGACTCCGATGCGTCCCGGGACACGAGGGTCTCGAAACCGGCGGGGACCAGGGCCGCGTCGGCCATGGCGCCGGGGAAGTTCCCCAGGCCGATCCGTACGCGGGCACGCCCGACGAGCGCAGTGTTGACCAGGGCCGTGTTGCCGACCCCCTGCGCCATGCTGATCGCCTCGCCGAACTTGGTCTCGGCAACCGCAAGGACTTCCTGCTTCGTCATGAGCGGCCCGGGCTCGCCCTCCACGATTGGAATCGTCATCTCGCAGAAGGCCTCTCCCAGGGCGATCAGAGGGAAGGTGCCCCAGGTCCGCGCGACGGCCCTCAGGTCCGCCAGGCCGTCTATCCCGGCGAACGTCTCGCCGTCGAGGCGCGAAAGCACGTCCTCGCCCTGGAAGCGTGCGGTCTGGAGGGGCGTGTAGGTCGGATAGGTCCCCCCTCCGCACAGCCCCTGGCCGAACTGGACGTCGACGTCCTCGATCCGCCTCTCTCCCCACCGGATCAGGTCAAGATTCCCGGATGTGGGGATGTACTCGTCCGAGTGATGGGCCATGCCGGCGGTGAACTGGTTCCACGAGCACTCCACGTCGGAGACCACGCCCGTGACCAGGGTTGATGCCAGCCTCGGGTTGTCCAACGCGTCCTCCTCCACCCTGCCCGGGATGTCGACCTCCAGGATCTCCTGGATGTCGCACGCTGCAAGCAGGGGCAAAGACAACGCCACCGTCCACAGGACGCCGCCCCGGGCCGGTCGCAACTTTAGTCGCTTCTTCTCCATATTCATCGTTCGCTTCTCCGTCGTAGCCGTTGTCGGTGTGATCTGAGTCATGTTTCGCATCTCACGTCTCGGTGGTCAGAAGGAGAACCGCAGCGTGGTGATGACCCGCTTCGTCTGCGGCCAGCTTTCCTGGAGAAACACCTCCAGCCCGGGAGTGGCGCCTCCCGCCTGGTTCGTCCTCTCCGGGTCCATGAGCTTGTGGCCGTGCCACTCGTCCGGCGCCCCCGTCCAGATTGTCCACAGGTTCTGGCCCGTCACGGTGGCGGTGATCCGGGAGGCCTGCACCGCGTCGGCAAAGCTCTGGGGGAGGGTGTAGTTGGCGGAGATCGTCCTGAGCTTCGCGAAGTCGCCGTCGATGATCCCGGCTTGCCTTCGCCCTGCCGTGCCCAGGCTCTGGTAGCCCAGGAGGATGGGATCGGTCCGCTCCTGCATGGCCCGGGTCTGGCGGAACGTCAGATGCGCATGCATGACGTCGCCGTTCTCGAACGTGCGTCCCCCGACGAAGTCCACCAGGGCATAGAGATGCAGGTTGCGGAACAGGGTCACATTGGCGCCGATGCCGCCCTCCCAGACGGGTAGCGGCTGACCCCAGTACACTTCGGGTGCATCCGCGCAGGGCACCGGAGGGCCACCGCCCCTCGAGAAGTTGCCCCCGGGAACGAGCGGGCCGCTTTCGCACATCACGTTCATGGGCTCGTTCCGGCCGTCCACGCTGACCAGATCGGCGCTCACGACGCGCTTTCTGAACACGCTCGCCAGCGGGAAGCCCGCCACATGGTACTGGCCGAACCTGGAGTTGTGATCGATGAACGGCTCCCCGCCCAGGTTCAGGATCTCGTTGTTGTTCCTGGAGAGGGTGAAACGGAAGTCCAGCCCCAGGTTGCCGCTCCGGTAGGCCGCGACATCCAGGCCCATCTCGAGACCGGTATTGCTGACCTCTCCGAGGTTCCGGAACTGGACCCCGGGGAACCCCAGGGAAGGGAGCGCCGGGACCCGGATGATGGCATCCTTCGTCCTCTGGTTGTAGTAGGTGAACTCGATGCCGACACGGTCGTCCAGGAGGCCCGCGTCGAAGCCGAGTTCCAGCTCCTGGCCCACCTCGGGTTTAAGGTCGGAATTCCCGATGTTTTCCGGCGTGAGCACTCCCTCGGAGTTGGCACCGACGACAGGCTCATACGTTCGCAGCGCGTCGAAGACGTCGGGCTGCTTCCCGGCCTTACCCCACGCCCCGCGGAGCTTCAGGGTGCTAAGCCAGTCGGCGTCGGCCAGGAAGTTCTCATCGGTGGGCACCCACGACAGGGAGAACTTCGGGTACACGACGAAATCGAAGTTCTTCCCGAAGGCGCTGTTGTCATCGCCGCGGATGGCTCCCGTGATGTAGACCCGGTCCCGCCAGTTGAACTGCTCCTGGACGAAGACGCCGAACGTCCGGTTCTCCAGGAAGTCCTCCTCGCCCCGGCGGACCGACCCCGAGCTTACCGTTGTGAGGGCTTCGATGGGGAAGAACTCGCCGACGGATTGGCTGGACTCCTCCTGACGCCGGTAGAACTGGACCCCTCCGGAGGTGGTGAAGTTGATATCGTCACTCAGTCCGTAGTCCGCGGTCGCCCCGTAGTCGAACGAGACGAACGTGCTCCTGAGATTGATGATCCACTTCCGGCCATGCGACTGGAACTGTCCGATGTTCCCCGTGGCCTTGTAGAGCTCCGAGTTCCGAATGTTGGAGAAGTCCCCCCCGGCGCTGAGGCGGTGAGTCAGCCAATCGAAGGGGTCGTGGCGGCCCTGGATGCTGAACGTGGTGCGGTCCACGTCCTGGAAGCCCTCGATCTCGTTGGCGTAGGCCTCGGGCAGGTACGCAATGTAGCCGCGGTACGGCCCGGCAATGTCGGATCCGAAGCCGCTTCCCGCCTCGCAGCCCGGGTCCGGACATGCCCAGATCACCGCCGTGCTCAACGGCTGCTGGGCCGACGCGGCCTGGGCCTTGATCCTGTTCTGGTTGAGGCTGAAGTCGAAGCGGTACGCATCGCTCGGCACGTAGCTGATGTTGGCCCGGCCCGAGAGGTGGTTTCTCCAGTTGTAGGGCAGGAACCCCTCGTCCCGGTCCCAGTCCGCCGACATGTAGTAGGTGACCTGGTCGGACCCGCCGCTCACGTCGGCGCCGTAGGACTGGGCATGCCCCGTGGTGAACCACTCGTTCCCGAACACCTCCCGGTCGTAGGCAAGGACGTTGAACTCCTTGATCTCGCCCGCGTTGCAGCGGTACCTGTCGAAGGCAGCGGGGTCCGCGCCTTCGGGGACCGGCGCGCTCTGGGACGCGCCCGAGCAGGTGTAGAAGGTGCTGGGAAACGTCGCCTCGGGGTCGGGCATCCAGTTCGCGCCCTGCTTCATGGTCACGTTGACCCTGGGAGCGCCCCGGTTGCCCCGCTTCGTGATGATCTGGATAACCCCGTTCGTGGCCTCCGTCCCGTACAGGGTGGCAGCCGCGGGCCCCTTGATGATCTCGATGGACTCGATGTCGTCAGGGTTGAAGTCGTTGATCCTGGACGGCTGGCCCCCGCCGTCGAAGCCGATTCCGCCGAAGAGGGAGATGTTGTCCTGCCCGTTGACCCGCACCCCGTCCACGTAGACCAGCGGGGTTCCGGCGAGGGAGATGGAGCTCGCGCCCCTGATCCGCATCACGCCGCCGGCGCCGACCTCGCCGCCCGAGCTCATGACGCGCACACCCGTCACCTGGGACCCGAGCATGTTCTGGATGGTCATGGCCGGAGCGATCTCTTCCAAATCGACCGCTGCGATCTTGCCCACGGCGTTGCCGATGGCTCGAGCCTGCTGGCCGCCGGCGGTCCCCGTGACGATGATCTCGTCAAGGGCCAGGGCCACCTCAACAAGGGCGAGGGTCAAGTCGACCTGGCCCGTCTGGGCGGTCTGGGTGAAGGCGCGGTACCCGATCATGACCACCTCGAGGGTGACCTGCTGACCGGGCACGTTCAGGACCAGGAAGCGCCCCCGGTTGTCGGTGATCGTACCGAGCTGGGTACCCTCGATGACGATCTGGGCACCGGCGATCGGTCGCTGGGTCCCCGCATTCACCACCGTGCCGCCCACCGGCTGCTGGGCGGCCGTGGGCGCGGCTACGGCGAAGAGGAGAAGCACTGCTGCGAGCGTGGCCCAGGACCACCTCAGACGGTGGCGCACCGCTCGGCCGGGGAGAAGAGTTGAATCGCTTCGCATAAGAACCTCCAGCACGAGATGAACTGCCCTCTGTCCCCGCGGAGGGGGGCTCGCGGGCTCACTACCTTAACATATTGATCAAACAGTCCTACCACTCGCCCGTCACCGGATTCGTCGGCAGACTTTCGATATCGATAACCGCTCCCTCCCTGATGACGATGTCGAGTTGGCGGATGTTGGAGATGTCCTCGAGAGGGTCGGCCCCAAGGACGAGGACGTCGGCAAGCTTCCCTGCTTCCAGCGTCCCGAACTCGTCAAGCGCCTTGCAGGCCATCGCCCCGTGTTTCGTCGCCGCCACGATCGCCTCCGAAGGCGTCATACCCAGTTCCACCAATCCCTCGATGGCGATGATCGTCCCGATTCCGGGTTCCAGGTGTTCGGCAGCCGGTCTCTTCTCACGCATGAATTCGGGCGCGACCCCCCCGGAGCCAAAAAGGAGATTGTCGGGCCCGACCGATACGATGCACCCTCCCTCGATGAGTTTGCGGCCGTTCATCTGGCGCATCTCCAGGTTCCCGATGGTCACCGATCTGGGGTCCTCGATCCCGGTCTCCTGAACCTTGCGCCTCACCTCGGCCATCGTCAGCGGGGCGCCGCGTTCCTTCTCCACCTTCGCCCACCGTTCCGCCGCCTTCTCCCGCTCTTCCAGGTGCAGCTTCCACACCTCACCGGTGTACTTGTTCGGGAGGAGCGAGCAGATGACGCCCCGCTCGACGATCATCTCCACGAGTTCGTCGGTGATCTCCCGCATTGCTGTGACCTCGGGGTGCTGAATGAGGTCGACCCCGGCGAGGATGGAGAGCCGCAGCCCTTCCAGGGTGGTGGAGTGGATTTCCGCCACCAGCCCCCGTTTCTGCGTCTCCTCGACGATGACGCGTTGGGCCCGGGGAGAGAAGCCGATAAGGGTTGGGTAGTTGAAGTGTGACGTGCCGCCGTACTTGATGAAGTCGGGTCCCAGGTCCAGATAGGCGTTCATGGCAACCCGGAGCTCCTCCGGCGTCATGTGCATGAGCTCCTCGCCACTCCCCAGGGTGATGGAGTCGTTGATCTGCTCCTCGAAGAGCGTCAGCTCGGACTCCCGGTCACCGGAGAAGGTCACGGAGAAGGGGCCTCCCCACCCGACGATGTTGCCGGCCACGTACATGCGGGGGCCCACGACCTCGCCCCGCGCGACGGCGTCCCGCACCTGCATCCCTGGCAGAAGGGCCCCATAGCTGTCGCGGATCGTCGTAACCCCGTGCTTCAGATGGAGCTGGGCCCCCTGCAGGTTGAGGTCGGCGTTCCGATCCCAGTAGCGGGCGTTGGTTTCGCTCCAGCGCCTGCCGAAGGAGAGGGACATGTGCACGTTGGTGTCGACGAAGCCGGGGGTCACGTACTTGCCGGCGCCATCTATGACCTGTGCCCCCGGAGGCACCTGCACCGCGGCCCGGGACCCGATCTCGGCAATTCGCCTGCCCTCGATCACGATGGTCGCGTCGGCGAGGGGCGGCCCGCCGTTTCCGTCGATCACGGTGGCCCCCACAATCGCAATGGCGCCCTGGGACGCCTGAAATGCGCTGGCCGGCAACGCGGTAGCCAACAGGAGAAAGCCGGCGGAAAGGAAGACGATTCGAAGAGCCCTGGCGCGGTTGCAGAGTTGTTTCACGGTGATGGCACTCCCATTGGCGTCGGCGAACAACACGGACGGTTGCCGGCGCCGACGCCCGGCAACGGTGCTAGGCGACGCACTACCATTCGCCGGTGAGCGGATTCGTTGGAAGGTTGTCGATGTCGATGATCTCACCCTCCTTCATCACGACCTCGAGCTGGCGGATGTTGGAGATGTCCGCCAGGGGGTCGGCTCCGAGCACGAGGATGTCGGCGAACTTCCCCACTTCCAGCGTCCCGAAGTCGTCGAGGGCCTTGCACGCCATCGCGCCGTGCTTCGTGGCCGCCACGATCGCCTCCGACGGCGTCATGCCGAGCTCCACCAGGCCCTCGATCGCGACGATCGTCCCGATGCCCGGCTCCAGGTGCTCCGGCACCGGGTGATCCTCGCGAAGGAACTCCGGGGCCACGCCCGGACGCCCGAACAGGAGGTTGTCGGCTCCGACGGAGACGATGCATCCCCCGCGGATGAGCTTTTGCCCATTGGCCCAGCGCGCCTCGAGGTTGCTCCAGTACACCGTGCCGGGGTCCCTCAGCCCTGTAGCCTCCACTTCACGCCTGATCTCGAAAGACGTCTTGGGTAGGCGCCGCTGCGGGGCGTCTTGTGCCTCCGCCTGCGCCTCCCGGGCTTCCTCACGCTGCTCGAGGCGTTGCTGCCATATCCTTCCCGTGTACTTGTTGGGCAGGAGCGAGCAGATGACGCCCCGCTCGACGATGAGGTCCACGAGCTCGTCGGTGATCACCCTGCGGCCCAAGGCCTCGGGATGCTGAACGACGTCGATTCCCGCGAGAAGCGAGAGCCGCAGGCCTTCCAGGGATGTGGAGTGGGTTTCCGCAACCAGACCGCGTTTGTGCGTCTCCTCGACAATCACCCTCTGGACACGCGGCGAGAAGGAGATCAGAGCGGGAGAGGTGTGTGAGGTGCCGTTGTACTTGATGAAGTCCGGTCCCCTGTCCAGATAGGTGTTCATCGCCACCCGCATCTCCTCGGGAGTCATGTTGAGGAATTCTTCCGCGGTCCCGAGGGTGAACAGGTCGTCGAGCTGCTCCTGGAAGAACGTGAGCTCGGACCTGGGAGGGGCCCGGCGGGTGGAAGGTCCTTCCCAACCGAGAATGTTCCCTGCCACGTACATCCGCGGCCCGACCCATGTACCAGCAGCGATCGAGTCGCGTACGGCCATCAGCGCAAGCGGCGGGCCGTAGCTGTCCCGAACCGTGGTGACCCCGTACTTGAGCTGACCCTGCACTCCCTGCAGGCTCAATCCCTCCAGGCGATCCCAATACCGGGCGAAGGTGTACTCACCCACCGGCCCACCGGTTATGGGGCCCATGTGCACGTTGGTGTCGACGATGCCGGGCGTGACGTACTTCCCGGCGCCGTCGATGACGCGGGCCCCCGCCGGCACCGTAACCGAGGCCCGGGGTCCGATCTCCACGATCCGTTGCCCCTGGATCACGATGGTCGCGTCCGAAAGCGGCGGCCCCCCGTTCCCGTCGATCACCGTGGCGCCCACAATCGCTGTCGCGCCCTCCTGTGCCTGAACGGCGCCGGCCGGGAACGCGGTAGTGAAGATGAAGCCGGCAAAGAGGAAAAAGAGTCGCGGAGTTGTGGCGCGGGCGCGGAATCCATTCACGGTCATGGCAATCCCCCTGGTGTCGTCTGGCAAGGCAATCGTTGCGGGCGGCCAGTGCCGGCAACGGCGAATCGGAGACCGGCTACCATTTGCCGGTCACCGGATTCGTCGGAAGGCTCTCGATGTCGATGATCTCCCCCTCCTTCATCACCACCTCGAGCTTGCGGATGTTGGAGATGTCGGCGAGGGGGTCGGCCCCGAGGACAAGGATGTCGGCGAGCTTCCCCGCTTCCAGCGTTCCGAACTCGTCGAGCGCCTTGCAGGCGATCGCGCCGTGCCTGGTGGCGGCCACGATGGCCTCCGACGGCGTCATGCCGAGTTCCACGAGGCCCTCGATGGCCATGACCGTACCGATTCCCGGCGCCTGGTGCTCGATGACGGGATGCCGTTCGCGCTGGAACTCGGGGGCGGCCGAGCTGTGGCCGAAGGCGAGGTTGTCGGTCCCGACGGATGTGATGCACCCGTCCCGGATCAGCCTCTCGGCGTTCCTTCGCTTGATCGCGCGTGCGACATCGGCGTCCGTCTCGTCGCGCCGGATCTCGGCCGAGGTCCTGGGCGCCCGGCGCCCTCGGGCGGCCCTTGCAGCCTGGGCCTCGAGCGCGCTCTCCCGCACCTCGAGATGCCGGGCCCACGCCTCGCCGGTGACGGTGTTCTGGAGCCCCGAGCAGATGACGCCCCGCTCCACGATCAGGTCCACGAGCTCGTCGGTGATCTCGCGCCGGCCGAGGCTGCGCGGGTGTTGAATCAGGTCGATCCCCGCGAGGACGGAGAGCCGAAGCCCTTCCAGGGTGGCGGAGTGGGTCTCCGCGACCAGGCCCCGCTTCTGCGTCTCCTCCACGATGACCCGCTGAGCCCGGGGCGAGAAGGTGATGCCGGCGGGATAGGCGGTGTGGGCCGTGCCCCCGTACTTGATGAAGTCGGGCCCGAGGTCCAGGTACGCGTTGATGGCGACCCGGAGCTCCTCGGGGGTCATGTGCATCAGCTCTTCCCCGCTCCCGAGGGTGATCGAGTCGTTGATCTGCTCCTCGAAAAGGGTGAGTTCGGACTCGCGGATGCCCGAGAAGGTCACGGAGAAGGGTCCGCCCCACCCCACGATGTTTCCGGCCACGTACATGCGGGGGCCCACTGCATCCCCCCGCGCTATGGCGTCGCGCACCTCGATTCCGGGAAGGAGGGCCCCGTAGCTGTCCCGGACGGTCGTGATCCCGTGCTTCAAGTGGAGCTGAGCCGCCTGGAGGGTGACACCGGCGTTCCGGCGCCAGTAGCGGGCGTTGGTCTCGCTCCAGCGGCGACCGAAGGAAAGGTTGAGATGGACGTTCGTGTCGATGAAGCCGGGGGTCACGTACCTGCCGGTGCCGTCGATAACCCTGGCATCGGACGGCACGCGCACCGAAGACCGAGGACCAACCGCGGAAATCCTGCTCCCCTCGACGAGAATCGTGCCGTCTTGAAGGGGAGCCCCTCCATTCCCGTCGATCACCGTGGCTCCGACGATCGCGATCATGCCCTCAGGTGCCTGGACTGCGCTGGCGGGGAACGCGGTAGCTAGAAAAAGACCGGTGACAGGGAGACAGAGTCGAACAGCCCTGGCAGTCGGTGGACAGAATCCTCCCGGCATTCGAGCGGCGATGCATCCGCGCTGGATCGCTGCGCTCTGCGTTGCTTTTCGGGCGAATAGCGCCGCTATTCCCCCTTCAAAGCGCCTTGCCAGCCCGGCGCCTCGCCGCTCTCGGTGCTCGTGCGGATTTATCCACCGACTGCTGGTGCAGTTGCGGAGGTGCTTCACGGTCATTTTTCTGCCTTGATCAGGGGATGTTCGAGTTACCTTGCCTCTCGACGTTCGGTAGCGGCCAGCATGTCGCGTTTCCGTACTGCCGTCCCAGATGGTCGACACCCGTGAAGAAGGGGATCTCATTCGGGGTTCCCATGTAGCGAAGATGGTCGTTCAAGCGGTGCCCGCCTTCCAGGAAGAGCTCCCGGCTCCTTTCCTGAAGGACGTGGGCGAGGATGTCGCCGTCCGCCGCCGGATCGAACGGAGGCAATCCGGCCTGGGCATGAAGCATGTTGATGATGCCCACCGCGACTTCCCCACCGCTCACCTCCGCGATGATGAGCTGGGCTTCCTCCCAGGTCGCCAACGGTATGGGCGAGCTGAGCGAGGTGTGCTTCGTCTGCATGAAGTGGTCGAGCGGAGGGGCGGTTGGGAGCACCGTGGTGAACTCGACCGCGACCCTCGGATCCGGAACCCCCTTCCATTCGAGATCCCTGAACCGCGGGGACACGGTGAACGCCGTGGCACGGGTATACCGGTCATAGCCCTTGTTGTACCGGCGTGGGTGGTCGTCACCGCGAGATGCGACCTTGCTGAACCCTTCCGGCACGAGCTGGGCATCCGACATCGCGCCCGGGCCGTCCCCGAAATCCAGGCGGACCCTCGCTCGCCCCACCCGTGCCATGTTCATGATCTCGGCGTTGCCGCCGGACAGCGCTTGCGTGAAGTGCTCCTCGGCCATTCGCAGCACCTGATCCGGCATGAGCAGCGAGCCGCCGTCGATGGCCATCTCGCAAAAGCCCTCACCAAGCATGACGTAGTCGTATCCGGCATATGCGTGCGAGGTGGCGACGAGCAAGGCCTTGTCCGGGACGTCGGCGTCTGGAAATTCCGTGACGCGCCGGATAGCATCCTCGGCCTCGGTTCTGGCTGTCTGAATTGGCGTGTACTGGCCAAAGCCCGTGCCCTCGCAAGGCGCCTGGGCCATATTCTGATGGTTTGCATCGATGATGCGCCCGCCCCATTCCCGGTCGATCTGGGCGCCGCTGGAGTGCCACATCTCGTCGCTGAACGCCGAGCTCCCAAACGTGTAGTTGTTGTAGGCGCACTCGAAGTCGGCGACCGCGCTGTTTACCAGCAGACCGGCGATTGCCGGATCCTCGAGAGCCGCTTCCTCTACCACCCCCGGGAGCTCCACCTGCAGGAGGTCCTCGCAGCCGGTCACCCCTCCGAGCATCAGGATCAAGCCGGCGGCCGCTGTCACCGTCCGAACTTCAGGCCTCCCCTGTTTCCTTCCATTCAAGTTTTTCATTGATCTTGTCCCTCAGAAGGATGTTCGGACCGCAAGGACGATCCGCTGATAGGTCGGCCATTGATCCTGGATGTAAGCCACCATGCCATGTGTAGCAGAGTTCACGTTTGCATACGTGGGCCTTCCCTGCGTGGCATGCACCTCCGGATCGATGACCGGATGCCCGAACCTCTCGTCTTCGGCGATCCACAGTGTGAAGAGGTTCTGGCCCGACACCGTGATCGATGCCGTCGAGGCCCCAAACTTCTCGGACCACTCCACCGGGACATCGAAGCGGAACGAGAGATCGCGCAGCTTCGCGAACCCGGCGTCCACCAGGCCGATCTGACAGACTCCCCCACCAAACTGGTCATAGGCTGCGAGGATCGGATCCCTCTCCGGAGCCGGGACGTTCATCTGCCGGGTATTCCGGAAGAACATGTGCGTCCAGCCCACGCGCGTGTCGCACTTCACGTATCCACCCACCGCATCGGCGGTCGCGCTGAGGGTCATCCGCTTGAACCGGAGCGAGGTGTTCAAACCGAAATCCCAACCCGGGAATGGCTGTCCCCGGTATGCCGTGCCCGCCTGGTCGCACGGGACGGGTGGCCCCCCTCCCGAGATCGGGTCACCTCCCTCACACATCAGATTGACGAGGTTGCCGCTTCCGTCCCATTCGGCGGAGAGAACGTTCTTCATGAACAGGCTGCCGACGGGGAAACCCTCGACGTGCCGTTGGCCCGCCCAGGGAGCTCCGAACTGTGGCGGCGTGAGGCCTCCCAGGTCTACCACTTTGTTGTCGGTGGTCGAGAAGCTCGCTCCGATATTCCAGTTCCAGTCCGCGCGGCGAATTGGATCCGCTCCCACTCCGACCTCGAATCCCGTGTTCTTGATCGTGCCGACGTTGACGAATTCCACCCCGGGAAAGCCGAGTGAAGGGAGCGCCGCCTGAGCCACGATCGCCTTCTTCCGGGTTTGATTGTAGTATGTGAACTCCAGGGCCACACGCTGGTCCCACACGCTCGCGTCGAAGCCGACCTCGATCTCCTCGCCCACCTCGGGCTCCAGATCGGGATTCCCGATGTTCGAACGTGTCAGGGCGGGTGAACCGCCCGGCCCCGTAATGGGCGCGTATAGGCGAGTGGCTGCGAAGACGTCGGGCTGCTGTCCCGCCTGGCCCCAGGCAGCACGCAGTTTCAGCGTATTGACGAACGGGAGGTTCCAGAAGGGTTCCTCGTTAAGGATCCACGTGGCACTTGCCTTGGGGTAGACGACGAAGTCGAAGTTCTCCCCGAAGGCGCTGTTGTCGTCCGCTCGCACGGCACCCGTGACGAATATCCGGTTCTTCCACCCAAACCGTTGCTGCACATAGACGCCCAGGGTCTTGTTCTCGATGAACTCCTCTCCGGCGAACCGCACAGCTGCCGAGCTGATGGTTTCCAACCCCGGCACCGGGAACTCCCTCCCCGCGGCCGTGGTGATCGTGTTTTCCCTCAGGTAGTATTGAGCTCCGACCGATGTCTCCCCCGACACGTCGTCGGTAATGCCGCCCGAGGCGCTCAACGCATAGTCGACCGTCAACGTCCGGAAGTGGTCTTCCAGGACATCTTTCCGGCCCAGATTCGAGCCTCTGAAGGGGCCGGGCTGCTGAGCCGTGCGAGGCCAGAAGCTGAAAGACCGACCGTTGTTCGAGTCGAATCCGGCGGTAACCCTGTGGCTTAACCAGTTGACGGGCGAGTGCGTGAGGTTGAGGCTGAGATTGATCCGATCAATCGTCTCCTCGCCCGCGATCGTTTCCATGTCCTCGGGGGCCTCGCGGTACAATCCCCTCGAGCGCGTATTGAGCTTCCGAGGGTCCCCATAGATGATGTCCCCCGTGATCGGTTGCTGTACGCCCTCGTTGTGCGTCGTCTGATGGATGACCCCCAGCCGCAGGGCCACCTCGAAGGGACCGGCCGTATAGGAGAGGTTCGATCTTCCGGTAAGCCGGTTCAGCCAATGGTAGGAGACGATCCCCTCGTCTCGGTCGGCTGAGGCGGAGATGTAGTAGCGAATCCCGTCCCGGGTCGATCCACTGGCGCTGGCGTAGAGCGACATCGGTCGGCCCGTCCGGAAGATGGGCGTTCCCCTGTCCTGTTCGCTCTGGACGATGTTGAGGGAAATGAGTTCGTCCGTGTTTGGATCCCTCGCCCACACGACCGGGAACACACTCTCCGGATTGCGGAGGAAGTTGCCTCCTCCCCTCACCTGAAAGTTGAACCGCGGCTTTCCCGTCGTCCCGCGCTTGGTGATGATGTTGACGACTCCGTTTCCCGCCTCGGTCCCATAGAGCGTAGCTGCCGCGGGACCCTTGATGATCTCGATCCTCTCGATGTCATCGATCGGCAAATCGTTGAGGCGCGACGGCGGGGTGCGCTGCTGCCGGTTCGCGGAAGGCGCGTTCTCGCGGGAGTCGATCCGGACGCCATCCACAAAGAATATGGGCTCGGAACCGAGCGAGAGGCTCCCCGCACCCCGGATCTTCAATCTCTGACCCGCCCCGATCTCTCCGCCCGAGTTCCTGACCCTGACACCAGGAACGGTGGAGGCCAATAACTGGTTGATACTTACCGGTGCCTGCCGGGCCAACTGTGCAGGCACTGAAACGGACGCCACCACGGTTCCAATGGCGCGTCTCTCGATCTCACGAGCCTGGCCGGTGACCACGATCTCGTCGAGACTGATCGCCTGTGGTGAGAGTTCCATACGGATATTGGTATCCCCAACCTGCACCGTCTCTGTCAGGGTGCGAAACCCGAGCATCTGCACCCGCAGGGTGACCTGTGTGCCCAGGAGGTCCTCCAAACGGAATCGGCCTCCGCCGTCGGTCAGGGTACCGCTCTCGGTCCCCTCGATCGCAACCACCGCTCCTACGAGGGGCTGCGCCGTGTTCGCGTCCACGACCGTCCCTACAACCACCTGGCCCCGAGCCGACACGGCACCGGCCAGGAGGACAAGAACCGCGATGACGAGAGGGATGAACCCCGGTGTCGGGCCCCGAATTCGCGATGTGAACATGCGGGGCTGAGGGTGTCTCGAACGAGGGTGCCACATGATCTACCTCCTTATGGCGTTGTCGGCATAGGCAGGTTCGACCGGAATCCACAGCGCACGATTCCGCCGAAGAAGTCGAAGAGCCGGCACTCGAAGGCGTAGCGCGCGATGGGCCGCACGAGTGGGCGCACCCCGGATGACATGGTGCATGCCGAACTTCGTGGCGCATGCTGGTGCCCGCAGGAACGGGCAGAACAGGCCGGAGGAGCCAGGGGACATTGACACCTCCCGTCCAAGGCTTCCGATTGCCTTCTCCGTCTACTATCAGGTATACACGTCAATGATCCACACCGCAAGTGGTAGTCTTGCCATGTCAGGCAACCGCAGCCGACTGCGGTTCCGGGGTCCAGAGGCGGTCCTGCTGGACAAGGACGTTGGCGAGGATCACGAGCTTCCGCATGACCGCCGTGAGCGCGACCTTCGGCGGCTTGCCGACGGCAAGCAGCGCCTCGTATTTCCGCTTGAGGTGGGGATTGCAGCGGATCGCGGCCAAAGCGGGCATGTAGAGCATCCGCCGCACCTTCTCCCTTCCGCCCTGGATGAAGCTGCGCCCCTTCCAGGTGCCGGACTCGCGGGTAACCGGCGCCAGCCCAGCGAGGCTGGCGGCCCGGGGCCCGGTCATCGTACCGAGTTCGGGCATGTGGACGAGCAGCCCCGCGGCGGTGATGCCGGAGATGCCGGGGATCGAGGTGAGGATCTCGGTCTTGCGTCTCAGGAGCTTCTCACTTCGGAGCAGCTTCTGGATCTCGGCGTCGACATCCTTCAGATGGCGCTTGATCTCGGCCAGCCGACTGTTCGTGGATCCCCTTGGCCAGAGGATATCGCAAGTTCTTGCTCCGGTTGATGATGGCAGTCTTGTCTGCGATCAGCGCATCGCGCACCAACTGCAGTCCCTGCGGACATGGGCTCCGTCCGTCAATGAGACCGAGTGTGGGACTTTCGCGCACTTGACCCTGCGAGCCACCGGTTGGAGCAAGCCGCAGGCGTGACAAGGGCGACTAACACTTCGACACACTAGCGCCTGCCGATGCTCGGCGGCGCCCATCGATGGCGGCAAGTGTCAGTATCGGTGTGGGCCGCCATCCCCGGCGAGCCGGCGGGACTGGAGCCCGGCAACGGGGACTCTTCTTCCAAGACGTGCGGCTCGTGGCGCTGACGGAGCGGGTGCGGCGCCGGCTCGCGGTGCCTGCGGGAGAGACCGAGCTGGAATACGGATGAAGCGAGGCCTTCGTCGCCCGGACCCTCAATACCCCAACACCCCCGGCAGCCACAACACCACGCCCGGCAGGAACGCGATCACCACCGTCAGCCCCAACATCAGCCCCAGGTACGGCCACAGCGGCCGCGCGACCTCCGCCGGCTCGACCCCTCCCACGGAGCAGGCCACCAGGAGGCTCACGCCCACGGGCGGCAGGAACACGGAGATCCCCTGGGTCGCCACGATGACGGCGCCGTAGTGCACGGGGTCGATCCCGAGCTCCCTCGCCAGGGGCAGCAGGATCGGCGTCAGCAGGACCACCGCGGGCACGCCCTCGAGAATGGCGCCGAGCAGAAGGAAGACGAGAATCGTGAGGACCATGAAGCCGGCCTGGCCGCCTCCCATCCCCACCACCGACGACGCCAGCGTCTGGGGCACCTGCATGACGGCAAGGACCCAGCCGAGGAGGCGCGCGGCGCCCACCACGAACAGCACCATCCCCGACACCATGGCGGTCTGGACGACCTTGCTCCACAGGTCCCGAGCGGTGAGCGACCGGTACACCGGCCCGGCCAGGAGCAGCGCGTAGGCAACGGCGACGGCGGCGGCTTCCGTGGGCGTGAAGAGACCGAAGCGGATGCCGCCCAGGATGACCACGATCATGAAGAGGGGGAGCAGGGCGTCGATCGCTGCGTGCCGGACTTCCGCGAAGGATGCGCGCTCCTGGGCCGGCCAACCTTGCCTCCGTGCCTGCCATCCGATCTGGGTCATCAGGCCCACGGCAATCAGGAGCGCGGGTGCGATCGAGGCGACGAACAGGGCGCCTATGGAGACGTTGCCGATGACGCCGTAGACGACCATCACGATGGCCGGCGGAATGAGGATCCCCATCCCGCAAGCGGCCGAGACGATCGCGGTGGCGCGCGCCCGGCTGTACCCGTTCGCGGTCAGCTGGGGCACCATGATGCCCCCGATGGCGGCCGCGTCCGCGGACGTGGAGCCCGACACCCCCGAGAAGAACATCTCGGCCATGATGACCACCTGCCCGAGGCCTCCGGGGAGGTGTCCCACGAGCGTCCGTGCCAGCGTCACCAGGCGGCGGCTGATCCCCCCTACGTCCATGATGAAGCCGGCCAGGATGAAGAGGGGGACGGCGAGCATGGGGAAGGAGTCCATCCCCGCGACCATTTGCTGCGGGATGATGACGAGCGGGATATCCGCCACCACGATGGCGACAACGGCCGCGATCGCGAGGGCGAAGCCGATGGGCACGGCGGCCAGTACGAGGACGGCGAAGATGCCGAGGAGGAGGCCGCCCATCAGAGGGTCTCCTCGGGCGAGTGATCCCCCGCCCGCCCCGCCAGCATGTGGACCACCATCAGCACACCGGACACCGGCACCGCGGCATAGACCAGCGCGACAGGCAGGTTCAGAGCCGCGGAACGCTCTCCCATGGTGAGGTCCATGAGGGCGATGCCCGTGGCGACGAGGAGGAGCGCGAACACCAGCACGACCGCCCCGGCGAACATCTCCACGGCCCCCTTCGCGCGCGGGGCCAACCCCTTCGTGACCTGATCGAACCCGAAGTGGGCCCGATGCTCCACCGCCAGCGAGGCCCCGAGCAGCGACATCCAGATGAAGCAGAAGCGCGAAACCTCCTCGCTCCAGGGATTCGGGTAGGCGAAGAGGTAGCGCATCAGGACCTGGAGGAGGACCACGACGCAAACCGTGATCACGAGGCCGCCCACGGCATAGGTCTCGAGGGCTACGAGAAGCCGGTTCAGCGCCTGGAGTCGCCGCGTCATTCGCGCTCCGCCTCGGGCCCTGTCATTCCCGCGTCTGCGGTGGGCTCGGGCGCCGTGGGCTCACGCGCCGCCCGCTCCGCCTCCGCCACCAGCCTTGCGATCAGCGCCCGCCCGTCCGGCAGCCGATCGGCCAGCTCGTCCCGGATGCGCGGTCGTACGGCCGGAGCGAACGGCTCCAGGTTCGGGCGGGAGATCTCCACGCCGTGGGCGCGCATCTGCTCCAGGGCGTCCTCCTCCATCCGGCGCGCGACTTCGCTCTGGTAGGCGAGCGCGTCAGCCGCGGAGCGGTCGACGGTCTCCCTGATCTCCAGGGGAAGCGCCCGATAGAACGGCTCGTTCACCAGGAGAGTGATCGGGTTGTAGGTGATGGACGTGAAGCTGTAGAACTTCGCCACCTCGTACAGCCGACTGCTCACGAATCCGATGGCGTTCGCCTCCCCGCCGTCGATCACGCCTTGTTGGAGCGCGGAGTAGACCTCGCCGTAGTTCATCGGGGTCGCCTGGACGCCCAGCGCGGAATAGGCCGCCAGGTACGTCGCGTTTTGAAGGACCCGAAGCTTGAGACCGGCGAGATCCTCGGGCACCTCCACGGGTCGGCGCTTGTTGTAGACGTGGCGGAACCCGTAGTCGAGGAACCCCAGCGAGCGGACTCCCGTGCGCTCGAGGAGGAGATCGCGCCACCAGTCTCCCATGGGGCCGTTCATCACCGAGAGCCCGTGGTCCCGGGTCTCGAAGAGGAAGGGGAGATCGAACATCTGCCCCTCGGGCACCCATCCCGAAAGCACGGGGGTGCCCGTGATGGCCATGTGAACCGCGCCGACCTGGATCTGTTCGAAGGCCACGCGCTCGCCCCCGAGCTGTCCCGACGGATAGATGACGACCCGGAAGCGCCTGTCGGTGCGCTCGAGCATGAGGTCCCGGAAGCGCTCCGCCATGAGGTGGAACTCCGAGCTGCCCGAGAGCACGTGGGAGAAGCGGACCTCCCAGGTGGGCGGGTCGGAATCGCCGGGCGCGGGGGAACGGCACGACGCCGCCAGGAGCGCCGCCACCAGCGCCAGGAGCGTCGCCGCAACCGCCAGGAGTCTTCCCCGGGCTGTCAGGCCGAAGCCGTGCCGAATCAGTGCCGCGCGCGCGGTCTCGGTGCTGACGCAGGGTCTCTCCACGGACGGCTAGGCCGTCTGCCCGGCGTCGACGAACAGGCTGGCCCCGGTCACGAGGCGCGCCTCGTCGTTGGACGCGAGGAACACCACGGCCCCCACCAGATCGTCAGGGGTGCCGATAAGCCCGAGCGGGATGCGGGCGAGCCGGCCCTCGCGGAAGTCGTCCCGCGCGATGTCGGCCCGGTTCATGTCGGTCTCGATCAGACCCGGTGCGATGGCGTTCACCCGGATCTTGTGGGGCGCGAGCTCGAGCGCCATCTGCTTCGTGAGCATCCCGACCCCCGCCTTCGACACGCAGTAGTGGGTGAGGTTCGGGGCGGCCACCGCCTGCCCGGCGGACGACACGTTGACGATCGCGCCCGTTGTCCCGGCCTCCACCATGCAGCGTGCCACCGCCTGGCCCACCAGGAAGTAGCCCTTCAGGTTGACGTTCAGAATGGCGTCCCACTCCTCCTCGCTGATCTCGAGGAGGGGCGTCCGCTTCAGGATCCCGGCGTTGTTGACCAGGATGTCGAGACCACCCAGGAAGTCGTGCGCCTCGGCGACGAAGCGCTCGACATCCGCTCGGGAGTCCGTGGAGCCCTGCACGGCGACCGCACGGCGCCCCATCTCCTCGATCTGACGGACGGCGCTCTCGGCATCCTCGCGGCTCTGCCGGTAGTTGACCGCCACGTCCGCACCCTCACGGGCGAGTCCCAGGGCGATGCCCCGGCCGATGCTGCGCGAGCCGCCGGTGACCAGAGCACGCTTGCCGTCAAGACGCATTGGGGACCCGGCAGCCCTTGGATGACGGCTGGCGGTCACGAGTGGAAATCACCCCGTTGCGAGTTCGTATTCGCGTACCAGCACATCGGCCGGAAGGCTCCATTCCGTGGCCAACACTCGGATCATGGCCAGGGAAAGCGGGCGGCGGCGGCCAAGGACCTCCGAGGCGTGGGACTGTGACCCGATCAGCGCTGCCAGATCCCTTTGTCGCAATCCGCGAGCCTCCATGACGTGGTGGATTGCCGAAATCGGGTCTGGAGCTTCGATGCTCCAGTGCTCCGCTTCGTATCTCTCGACCAGGGTCACCAATACCTCCAACCTGTCGGACTCAGGCGTCTCCGGGGCCACCCCCATCAGGCGGTCGATCTCGGCAAGCGCCGTGCCGTAATCGGTCTCGTTTCTGATAGGCTTGATTGTCATCTTGAGTTGAAGTCACCCCAGATCGAAGCGATCAAGATTCATCACCTTGTCCCACGCAGCCACGAAGTCACGCACGAAGGCCCGGTGTGAGTCGTCACACGCGTAGACCTCCGAGATCGCTCGGAGCTGGGAGTTCGAACCGAAAACGAGGTCGACGCTGGTGCCGGTCCACCTGAGTTCACCCGTCCTGCTATCGCGCCCCTCGAATTGGTCTTCGAATGCGACGGACGGCTGCCATTCGGTATCCATGTCCAGCAGGTTCACGAAGAAATCGTTGGTCAACGTCTCCGGCCGCCTGGTGAAGACGCCGAGTTCGGACCGACCGAAGTTGGCATTCAGGGCGCGCATGCCGCCGACAAGCACCGTCATCTCCGGAGCGGTCAGGTTCAGCATGCACGCCCGATCCACCAGCAGCTCCACCGCCGATCTCCGGTGTCCGTTTCCGCGGAAGTTGCGGAACCCGTCCGCCGTCGGTTCGAGCACGGCAAACGAGTCCGCGTCCGTCTGCTCCTGCGACGCGTCCGTGCGGCCGGGCGAGAACGGAACCTGCACGTCGTGCCCGGCGTTCTTCGCCGCTTGCTCGACGGCTGCGCAACCGCCCAGCACGATCAGGTCGGCGATCGAGACCCTCTTCCCGCCAGACTGCGATCTGTTGAAATCCTCCTGAATTCCCTCCAGGATCCGCAGCACCCCGGCCACTTCGGATGGCTCGTTGACTTCCCAGTTGTTCTGCGGCGCAAGGCGGATGCGCGCCCCGTTCGCCCCACCGCGCTTGTCGGTGCCGCGGAACGTCGACGCCGATGCCCAGGCGGTCGAGACCAGTTGGGAAACGGACAACCCCGATGCGAGAACCCTGCGCGTGAGGACTGCGATGTCCCGCGCGCCGATCAGCTCATGGTCGACGTCGGGGACGGGATCCTGCCACAACTGCGGCTCGGCCGGCACCCAGGGACCGAGACACCGCGTGCGGGGCCCCATGTCGCGGTGCGTGAGTTTGTACCATGCCCGGGCGAACGCGTCCGCCAATTCCTCAGGGTTCTCCAGGAAGCGTTTCGCAATCGGCGCGTAGGCCGGGTCCATCCTCAGCGAGAGGTCCGTCGTCAGCATCATGGGGGCGTGCTTCCTCGACGGATCGTGAGCATCCGGCACGGTGTCCGCGGCGGCGGCATCCTTCGGAGTCCACTGCGCCGCGCCGGCAGGACTCGACACCTGCTCCCACTCGTAGCCGTGCAGGTTTTCCAGGAAGTTGTTGTCCCACTTCGCCGGGTCGGTCGTCCATGCACCCTCCAACCCGCTGGTGACGGAATCGCCGCCTTTGCCGGTGCCGAAGGTGTTCGTCCAGCCGAGGCCCTGCTCCTCCAGATCGGCGCCCTCCGGTTCGGGGCCGACATGCGGGCCCACATCGGCGGCGCCATGCGCTTTTCCGAACGTGTGTCCGCCGGCGATGAGCGCGACGGTCTCCTCGTCATTCATCGCCATGCGACGGAACGTCTCTCGAATGTCCCTGGCTGCCGCGAGGGGATCCGGCTTGCCGTTCGGCCCCTCCGGATTCACGTAGATCAGCCCCATCTGTACGGCGCCGAGAGGGTCCTGGAGCTCGCGGTCGCCACTGTAGCGCTCGTCTCCAAGCCACGTGCCCTCGGGTCCCCAGTCGGTGTCTTCGGGTTCCCACACGTCCTCACGGCCTCCGCCGAAGCCGAGCGTCTTGAATCCCATCGACTCCAGGGCACAGTTGCCGGCAAAGATCATCAGGTCGGCCCAGGAGATCTTCCGGCCGTACTTCTGTTTGATCGGCCAGAGCAACCGGCGCGCCTTGTCGAGGTTCGCGTTGTCGGGCCAACTGTTGAGGGGCGCGAAGCGCTGGGTGCCGGAAGCGCCGCCGCCGCGGCCGTCGCTGACGCGGTACGTGCCTGCGCTGTGCCATGCCATCCGGATGAAGAGCGGCCCATAGTGGCCGTAGTCGGCCGGCCACCAGTCCTGCGACGTCGTCATCAACTCGTCAAGGTCCTTCTTCAAGGCGTCCAGATCGAGCGACTTGAACTCCTCGGCGTAGTCGAAATCCTCGCCCAGAGGATCGGGCGAGCGAGAATGGCGGTGAAGAGCCTTCAGGTTCAACTGGTTTGGCCACCAGTCCTGGTTCGATCTGGGCATCTGGTATCTTGCTCGAGATTGGGGAGAGTGCGGAGACGTGGGCAGGGGGCCCCGTCCGGTGATTTCGGGCAATGTGGACTCTATACGCCTGTCATCGTCACGGCAACGGGACACGTCCGGGGATTCGCAATGCGCGGGGTCGTCCCTACCTTCATGACGGATAGTGTGGCATCGGGTGTAGCAGGTCCAATACTCTCTCGCGGAGCGATCCATGAGGCCCTCGGTTCAAGTCGTATTCGTTTGCTTGTTGGCAGGGGCGACCCAAGTTGCGGCCGCCCAGTCCTTTCCCTCCGACGACCCGGTAATCCGGGCGATCTGGGAGGAGGGCGTCGAGCGCTCGCAGGTCTACCGACTCGGCCAGGTGATGATGGACTCGATCGGGCCGCGCCTGACCGGCTCGCCCGCCATGGCCGGCGCCAACGACTGGGCGGTGGCCAGGTACGCGGAGTGGGGCATCGAGGCGTACAAGGAGCGTTACGGCACATGGCGGGGGTGGGAGCGGGGGATCAGCCACATCGATCTCGTCTCGCCGCGTGTGCGGTCGCTCGAGGGAATGGCGGCCGCATGGAGCCCGGCAACGGACGGGCCCGTCGAGGCGGAGGTGGTGGTTCTGGCGGACGCGGGCAGCCCCGAGGCGTTCGAGGCGTGGCTACCGGAGGTGCGCGGCAAGTTCGTCCTGATCTCGCGACCGGAGCCGAGCTGCCGCCCGCAGGACAACCTGGAGTGGTTCGCCCGGCCCGAGACGCTGGCTCGCATGACCGGGGAGCGCGAGCGCGCGATCGCAGCGTGGCGCGAACGCGAAGAGAACACGGGTGTCGATCGGCGCATGCTCCCGGAAGCGCTGGACGCCGCCGGGGCGGCCGGAATCATCCGGTCGCAGTGGTCGGAAGGGTGGGGCGTGAACAAGATCTTCGGCACCGGGGCGGAGCGAGCGCCGGTCCTGGACCTGAGCTGCGAGGCGTACGGGCTCGTGTACCGGCTGGCCGAGAACGGTCAGGTGCCGGTGCTGCGCGTCGACGCCCAGGCGCGCTACCTCGGCGAGGTGCCGGTCTTCAACACCATCGCAGAGATCCCCGGCACCGCCGAACCCGAAGAGTACGTAATCCTCGGAGGCCACTACGACTCCTGGGACGGCGCGTCCGGCGCGCTGGACAACGGCACCGGCGCGGTCGTCATCATGGAAGCGATGCGCATCCTGAAGCGCGCAGTCCCGAACCCCCGCCGCACGATCATCGGCGCCCTCTGGAACGGCGAGGAGCAGGGTCTGAACGGGTCACGCGCCTTCGTCGAGGACCACCCGGAGATCCTCGATAACACACACACGGTGTTCAACGTGGATCACGGGAACGGGCCGGTCACCTTCATCCCAATGCAGGGGTTCGCCGGTGCCGCAGGGCGCTTCGGTGAGTGGCTGGCGAAGGTCCCGAGCGAGCTGTCGGATCTGGTCACTCTCGAGATTCCGGGGATGCCCGAATCCGGCGGGACGGACCACGCGTCCTTCCTGTGTGCGGGGGTGCCGGCATTCAGCTTCCACGTGGGAGCCGGCCGGGGCGACGACCTCCCCATGGACATCAACCGCTGGGACACGAGCGTCTACACCTGGCACACCAACCGGGACACCTTCGACAAGATCATCTTCGAGGACCTGCGGGACGACGCGGTGATGACCGCGATGCTCGTCTATCTGGCGTCCGAGGATCCGGAGTTGATGCCGCGGGACCAGCGCGCGATGCCGGACGGCTCGCAGTGGCCGGAGTGCCGCTCGCCGGCGCGGAGTTCGGGGTAAAGCAACCGGTAGAGGAGCTGCCCACCACTCGGCAGGAGCTAGCGCCCCACCCCCACATTCGCGAACACCCCGTTCGGCGCACCCGAATTCCCCGTGACGATATCCGGAAACCCATCGCCGTCCAGATCCCCCACCCCCACCCCGTAGGTGGCGCAGTCCTCGCACCCGAAGCGGAACTCGTCGAACCCCGCGGCCCCGCCGAACCCGGCAGCCTCGCCGCCCCGGTTGAAATACACCGCGTTCTGCGCGCCCACGTTCGCTACGATGATGTCCAGGTCCCCGTCGAGATCCACGTCCGCGAGGCGGACCGCGTAACTCTGGTCGTCGTCGGACCCGAACGGCAGGCTGCGCTCGAACCCACCCGTGGAATCGCCGAAGTACACCGCGTTCGCCTCGCCGATGTTCGCCGTCACGATGTCCAGGCGGCCATCACCGTCCACGTCGCCCACGGCCGCACCACGCGTCTCGTCGCTCCCGGTTCCGTACCCGCTCACCCGTTCGAAGCTGCCCGCGTCGTTCCAGTGGACCGCGTTCGCCCCGCCGTCGCGGTTGGCGAGCACGAGGTCGAGATCTCCATCGCCGTCGAGGTCCGCGGCGGCGACATCGATCGTCGAGTCGTCCCCCGCCCCGAACGGCGTCCCGGCGCTGAAGGCCCCCGCCCCGTCCCCGTGGAAGATGAAGTTCTGGCGCCCCCGGTTGACAATCAGGATGTCCTTGTGTCCGTCGCCATCCAGATCCGCCAGCGTCAGGCTTCGCGTCGAACTCGGAGTGCCGAAGGTGGCCCCGGCCTCGAAACGGCCGCTGCCGTCGTTGAGGAAGACGAGGTTGCGTGTCCGGTCATTCCCAACCGCGATGTCCAGGTCTCCGTCGCCGTCGAAATCGGCGAGTGGGACCGCATAGGTGCCGGCCTCTTCCTCCCCCAGCCGCCGCGCCAGCGTGAAGGCGGCCCGCCCATCGTTGAGGTAGACCCGGTTCTGCCCGGGCCAGTGACGGCCGTTGGCGACGACGACATCGAGGGCCCCGTCGCCGTTCACATCGCCCAAGCTCACCGAGGCCGTTAGCTCGCTGCCCGGACCCAGCGATCTGAGCGGCCGGAACGTCCGCTGCTCCTGCCCCGCCAAAGGGCTCACGACGACCGGCTGCGCGAGGAGAGCGGTGACCGCGAGGAAGGTGGCAACCGTGAGTAAGCGGGCGGGCAGTGCATCGGTTTCTGTTCCGATCGGCTTGATCGTCATCTTGTGTGGCTCCCATACCAGTTCCCACCAATGTTGAACACTATCCGGCCGTTGTCGATGATGCTGTGTCCATCGGTTCGAGCAGGGGCCTCGAGGCCAAACGTCAGTAGATACCACCTTTGTCCGCCACTTGGGGGTGAAAATGGCGGACAAACAAGCATCGCGGATCAATCCAGCCCAAGCTGGAACTGATTTTGCCCGGCGCCACGCGGACGAAAGTGGAGACTGACCTCGCCGTTCCGGTCTCCCCGAGCTATTCGCCAGTGTAGAACGCGGTCGTGCGCCTTGCCGCGGCGCGCGCAGCGTCCGGGTCCATTCCGCCCGCGACCGCCGCTTGCGCCCACCCGTCGCTGCTTCCTGCGATGAACGCTTTGCCGTCCCGTGACGTGACAAAGGCAATCTCGTCCGGTTTCGGCTCGGTCGGGTGCGCAAGATGCATGGCGAGTCCCAGGAGACCCAGATCCCAGCCGACGCCGACTGCGCCGGGCCCGTAGTCGCCCCAGTGTTCCGACAGGTGCGCGGTGTGCGTAAGGGTGAGCCAAGCATCGTGGTCCCCGTCTGCCGCACAACGCACCTCCACCCAGCTGACGTCTCCGCCAAACTCCCATGTGAGCGCGAGACGCGATGGACGTTCGCACGCCGTGATCACGCCGCCCGCGTTGCCCTCCAATTGATAGCGGCCGCCGGGTTCCAACTCGCCGCTGACCGGCAGAAACCAGCGCGGAAGTCGCTCGCCGTTCGTGACGGCATCCCACAGGTCGTCGACCGCGGTCGCGTAGCTGCGAGACAGAGTGACGGCGCGCGCAGGTCTTCCATCGTGCTCCAGCGAAGACACGGAGCGCTCCACGGCGGCGAGGTGACCCTCTACATTGAAGTTCATGGTTTCTCCCGATCTCAGGCCGGCAACCCGTGTCGGCATATCCCCACGAATACGGGGGCGGTCAATGCCATGTACGGCCGCGGCACCAAGGGTGGCCTTGAGATGACGATCACACTACCACACTGTTGACTGGACATACAGAGCTACCTGTGGCGTGTTGTAGATTCCGCAGGGATGTTCGCTTACTCGGTTACTGGTAGTGGCCGTCCGTTCCACCCACCCCCGGAACCCTCCTCCGAAAGGATCCTGCATGAAACACCGCGCCACCCCCCTCCTTGCGACCGCCCTTCTCCTTCTGCCCGCATCGCCCGCTTACGGCCAGACAACCCTCGCCCTGACGGGCGGCGTCAACATCGCGACGCTGAGCATCGGCAGCGATGCAGGACCGGTCCCGGACGTCGAATCGGTGACGCGTGCCTCCATCGGCATCACGCTCACCTTCCCGAGGTCGGAAACCCTGGGCTTTCAAGTGGGCGGCACCTACTCGCAAAAGGGGGGAAGCCTGATCTTTGCGTCGACCGAAGTGATCGGCCAGAGCACGATTGAGACCAACCATTTCGAAATCACCGGATTGGGGAGGGTTCAATTCCCACTTGGGGGCGACCGCGTCCGGGCCCATCTGCTTGCCGGCCCCGCCGCTGCCTTTGAGCTGTCCTGCGAACTCTCCGCCAAGGCCAATGTGGACGGCACGGCGGTCGACCGCGATGACGACTGCCTCGAGAGCCCCAATCTGAGCAGGGCACCCTTCGACCTTGGTGTGGCCGCCGGCGGCGGCCTTGAGATCTGGCTTGCCGACAAGCTGGGCATTTCGCTGGGCGCTCTGTACACCCACGGGCTCCAGGATATCGACACGTCGGACGATTCCCTGAAACGTCGGACCCTGGCGCTTCGGGCCGGCTTCGTCTATTTGAGGGGCTGAGCCGGACCCCCCGAAGGCAACAGCGCCGCTACCCCGCCCTGCCTGATATACAGCTCCCGTTTCGGATACGGGATCTCGACCCCGGCCTTCGCGAACTTCACCATCGTCTTCTCGGTGATCTCGTCCGCGATCCGGCGCCGGTTCCGCGCCTCCTGGATCCACACGCGCAGCTGCAGGTTCACCTCGGACGGCCCGAACCCCCGCACGATCACGATCGGCGCGGGATCCAGCTTCACGCCCTCGACTTCCCACGCAGCCTCCTTCAGCAGCACCTTGGCTCGCTCGATGTCCGCTTCGTATGCGCACGAGAACGGAATCCGTAGCCGGATGTCGTCGCCCGACATCGTGTAGTTGATGATGTCGCGCCGCATGATCTCGTTGTTCGGCACCACCACCACGAGGTTGTCGGGATTGCGGATCTTCGTCGCCCGCAAGCCGATCTCGATCACGTCGCCCCAGGTGCCGGTCTCCCGGGGTGCGTTCCACAACTCGATCCTGTCCCCCACCTGAAAGGGACGATCCATGATGAGCAGCACGCCGGCGATGAGGTTCGAGAGGGTGTCCTTGGCGGCCAGCGACAGCGCCAGACCGGCGACGCCGGCGCCCGCGAGGAGGGGAGCGATCTGGAACCCCAGATGGGTCATCGCCAGCAGCAAGCCGATCGCGATAACAATGAACCGCGCGAACCGGTTGATCATCGGCAGCGCCGTCTCGTCCAGCGCCGTCTCCGAGGTTCGGGAAATGATCCTCGTCTCGAAGCTGCGCAACAGGTGTCCGATGAAACGGCTCAGGGGGAAGAAGACGACCCCGATCCAGATCCCCCACACCCAGTCGCGGGGCTGGGTGTCCCACGCGACCCAGTTCCCGTCCGGCGTCTCCGCGCCGAGGACCGGCATCCACAGGCCCAGGATCCGCCACAACAGCCATGCAACCACCGTTAACCGGAACGCCTGCCGGATGGTCCGCACCAGCTGGTCATCGAGATCGGTTTCGGTCTTGGCGGCGAACCTTCTCTGCACGCCTCGCAGGATCCCCCGGCCAACGAAATACACGAGCCCGGCGCCCACAAGAGCCCCGAGACTCGGCAGCCAGCGGGCCGCGACAAAGCCGACCACGTTGTCCCACCAGGCGACCAGTTGGGCCCAGCTTAAATCGATTCCCAGCATGTCCAAGGTTCAGCGCCTCCGGATCACGGGCAGCACGACTTTGGACGGATACGTCGGCCCGTGGTGAATCGTTTGCGTGGCGACGACGGCCTCGTCGGCGGTGGCGAGGCCCGCATTGTCGCGCCCCGAGTTGAGGTTGCGCAGGTAGAAAGGATAATAGCTGCTCGAGACCTCGACGCGGATCCGGTGGCCGGGGCCGAAGACGTTGCCGGTCACGCGCCAGAAATCCATGTGGTAGCGGTAGACGCGGTCCGGCTCGATCTCGCTCAGCCGGTTCGGGTTGAAGCGGCCTTCGTCGTCGGGGTCGCGGTGTCGCGCCCGCAAGATGGCTTCGGCCAGGAGCATCGCCGAGCCGTCGGGCCCGACGTCGACGAGCCGCACCATCCAGTCGGTGTCGCGGGCAGAGGTCGACGCGTAGAGGACCGTCTCGATCGGGCCCGTAACCTCCATCGCCTCCTGGAAGACGGGCGTCTCGTAGACGAGGACATCGTCCCGTAGCGCGGGGCCCCCGGCCTCGACGGCACCCGGGATATGCCCGTGGTCGCCGTACGGGGAGGGGGTGGGGTCGCTCGGGTCATACACATATGTATCGGACCCATCGGCCGCGGGCACCGCCCACTCGAGCCGCCCGTCGCCCCGGCTGGTGTTGGCGCTCCCGCCCGACGCGAGGTACACGTCGGTCCACTCGGTCCCCGGCAGCGGCCAGTCGTCGTGCGCATACCACCGGTTCGGCCCCATGACGAAGACGTGCACGCGCGGATCCTCTGTCACGCCGTTGTCGATGCCCTTCAGGAAGTGGTCGAACCAGCGCGTGATGTAGCCATCGAGGTCGATCTGCGCCTCGGGGCCGTAATCGATCCCCGCGACCACGCGGTCGTTCAGGCCGTGGAACCAGGGGCCGATGATCAAACCCGGCCGGCGAGCTTCGGGGGTAGCGCCGTGGGCCTTCATGCCGGCGTAGTTGATGGGCGACCCCGGAAAGTCGGCGTCGAACCATCCGGTCAGGTTGAGCGCGGGCACGGTCATGCGGGCGAAGCTCTCCGGCGACTGGTACTCCATGCCGTCCCAGTAGGGATCGCTCGCCAGGTAGCCGTTGATCCAGGACTTCCACCAGCCCCCGTCCTTCATCCCGCGCGCCTCGTCCAGGGTGATGTATGGAGCGTGGAGAAGGTCCTCCCAGCGGGTGTTGGTGAAGCCGCCGTAGGGACCCTCGTCCCGGATCTGCGCGGTTCGTCCCGACATCCAGGCAGCCCAGTCCACGAACGGCCCCAGCATGATCCCCTGCTGGTAGGGGATGTTGTGGAAGGGATCGGGAGGCGCGACCGCGGGGGCGATGGCCTTCAGCGACGGAGGGGCCTGGCTCGCAGTCCACCACTGGGTCCATCCCAGATACGAGCCACCGACCATGCCGACGCTGCCGTTGCACCACTGCTGCGCAGCGATCCACTCGACCAGATCGTAGCCGTCGGTCTTGTGCTCGACGATGAAGGGGTCCCACTCGCCCTCGGAGTCGTAGCGTCCGCGCGAATCGGCCAACACGGCCACATACCCGCGGCTGGCGAACCAACGGGCCCGTTCACGCGGACCCGTGTTGTCGTACGGGGTGATCGTGAGCACGCCCGGGAAGCGGCCCGAATCAGCCGGGCGATACACGTCCACCGAGAGACGAACCCCATCCCGCATGGTGACCAGATGCCCCCGCTCCTCGACGACATCGTGTACCGCGGCGGAGTAGCTGCCCGGATCTGGGGCCTGGGCTTTCGAGGCAGCGGGCCCGACCGCAAGTGCGCCGACCCCCATAGCCATGGCGGCGACTACCGCCGTTAAAAAACGAAGTCTCATGGGACCATGCTCCCGCTAGAGGTACCCTATGTCAACGCGCCAAGCCGCCTGTGTCAACAGCGCCCCGCGATCGTGACCGGCACCACCCGTGTCGACCGGTAACCCCAGGCGGCCGGCGCCACCCGATGTCAGCGCATCACCGCCCCCACCCGCCGCAGTTCGGTGATCTCCTCCGCACCGAAGCCGTACTCGCGAAGCACTGCTTCGGTGTGCTCGCCCATGCGCGGCGCGCCGCGCTCCACCGCCCCCGGCGTCAGAGACATCTTGACCGGCATGCCGAGCGTCTCCACCGCCTGGTCACCCTGCGGCACAGCAACCACCATGTCCCGCGCAACCGTCTGCGGATGCCGTAGCGCTTCCAGCATGCTGGACACCGGTCCGGCCGGCACCGCCGCCGCTTCAAGACGCTTGAGCCACTCGTCGGTCGACGCCGCTGCGAGTCGCTCCGACAGGATCTTGCGCAGCTCCCCGAGATTCACCATGCGGTCCGCGTTCGTCTCGAAACGGGGATCGGCGGCGAGTTCACCCAGGTCCATCGCTTCCACCAGCCGGAGCCAGTTCACCTGGTTCCAGCCGCCCACGGTGATCCAGCCGTCGGCCGTGGGCAGCGCCTCGTAGGGAGCGGCCAGGGGATGGGCGGAACCCAGCGGGCCGGGCGACTCATCAGTCGCAAGCGCCACCGCAGCCTGCCAGAAGGTCTGAGTGAGCCCCGCCTCGTACAGCGAGGTGTCGACGCGCTGCCCCACGCCGGTTCTCTCACGCGCGTATAGAGCAGTCACAACGCCCATCGCGCCCAGGATCCCTGCCGTGATGTCCGTCAGCGGCGGGCCGCACTTGACCGGAGGCCGGCCCGGCCCTTCACCGGTGATGCTCAGCAGCCCCGTCATTCCCTGCGCGATCAGGTCGAAGCCCCGGTGCTCCGCCAGCGGGCCCGTGCGCCCGAAGCCGGTGATCTGACAGTAGACAAGCCCGGGATTGGCGGCCCGGAGGGTCTCGTAGCCCAGGCCGAACCTCTCCATGACGCCTGACCGGAAGTTCTCGATGACCACGTCGCAGCGCGCGAGCATCCGCTTCGCCACCTCACGGCCCGGTTCCGTCTTCAGATCGATCACGATGCCGCGCTTGTTCCGGTTCGCCATCACGAAGGCGGCCGCGGTCCCACCCATCTCGGGCGGCGCGAAGGCCCGGGTCGGATCGCCCGGCCCCGGCGGCTCCACCTTGACCACGTCGGCCCCGAGATCGGCCAGCATGCGCCCGCAGATCGGCCCGGCCATGACGTGCGCCAGCTCGACCACGCGGATCCCTGCGAGCGCCCCGGCCATCGGTTCCCTGTCCCCCACCCTACTCCCCCGAGAAGCGGGGCTCGCGCTTCTCCATGAACGCCGCGGTCCCCTCGCCGTAGTCCCGGGTCCGGAAGGCCTCGTACGCCTCCGCCCGCTCCTCTTCAGCGAGCGGGCGCGGGTCGGCCATACGCCTCACGAACGCCTTGTGCCACCGGTTCACCAGCGGCGCTCCCTTCGCGATCGTGCGCGCGATCCCGGCCCCCGCCTCCGCCACCCCCTCATCCGGCACGACCCTGTTGACCAACCCCATCTCGCGAGCCCGGTGCGCATCCACCAGATCACCCGTCAGGAGGATCTCCAGGACGGCCCGCGCCCCGGCCGCAGCGAGGAGCGGCGCCATCTCCTCGTACGCCATGGTGGCGCCGAGCCGGTTGACCGGGGCGCCGAAGCGGCTTGATTCACCGCACACCGTCACGTCGCAGCACGCGGCGATGATCAGCCCGCCCCCCACGCACACCCCCCGCACCACCGCGACCGTCGGGTGCGGACAGTCGTACACGCCCCGGAGACCCCTGTGCACGGCGGCCGCGTACCTCGTCACCTGCTCGGGCGTGCTCCGCTGTGCGCCGAAGGCCCCGATGTCGGACCCCGCCGAGAACGCCCGCCCCCCCGCACCGGTGATCACCACGCAACGCACCGAGTCGTCGGCGGCGAGCTCCTCGAAGAGCGCGCCCAGGGCGTCCCAGCCGGCCATGTCGAGCACGTTCAGCCGGGACGGGTGGTCGAGGGTCACGGTCACGACGCCGCCCTCGCGGCTGGCGGTAACCCGCGCGGACGGGCTGGCCCCCTCGTGGCGCGCGGCACCCGCTTTCCGGCCGACACCGCCCCCACTTCCGCCCGCCCCCCCGCTCATCGGTAGAAGAACTCCACCAACCCCAGCGAGAAGACCGGCACGTAGGTCACCACCAGGAGAATCGCCAGCAGCACCCCGATGAATCCGAGGTTCGCCCTGGTCACCTTCCAGATGTCCGCCTTCGCGACCGAGCACGCCGTGACCAGAACCGAAGCGACCGGCGGCGTCTGCTGCCCGATCCCCAGATTCAGGGTGACGATGAGCCCGAAGTGGATCGGGTCCACCCCGACGGCGTGGATCAGGGGCATCACGATGGGAACCACGAGGATGATCGCCGCGGCCGAGTGCAGGAAGAGGCCGATCACGAGCAGGAACAAGTTCAGCAGGGCCAGAATCGCCAGCTTGGAATCGGTCAGCTCCATGATCGATGCCGCGATGGCCTGCGGCAGCCGGGCCTCCGTGAGGACGTCGCCCAGAAGCGCCGACGCCGCCACCAGGAGCATCACGACCGCGGTCTGGTGCCCGCACTCCAGAATCGCACGCTTCACTCCGGCAAAGTCGAGTCCCCGGTAGACGCCCCCGCCGATCACCAGCGCGGCGACCACAGCCAGCCCCGCGCCCTCGGTCGCGGTGACCCAGCCGCTGAAGATTCCGCCCAGGATGATGACCGGGAGCAGGAGGGACAGGCCGGCGTCCTTGAACGTCTCGACGACGCGCCTGATCCGGAACGCCTGCTCCATGGGGAGGTTGTTGCGCCGCGCCCAGATGTACGCGACCAGCATCATGAGGAGCCCGCCGACGACCCCGGGGATGATCCCCGCAACGAACAGCTCCACGACCGAGGACCCCGACATCACGCCGTAGAGGATCATCGGGATCGACGGGGGGATGATGACCGCCAGCGTGGCCGACGAGGAGGTGACCGCCGCGGCGAAGTTGGGCGAATAGCCCCGCTTCTTCATCGCCGGGATGAGGATCGAGCCGAGGGCCGCGACATCGGCGACGGCGGAGCCCGAGATCTCGGCGAAGAACATCGAGGCCGAGATGCTCACCATGGCGAGACCGCCCCGGATGAAGCCGAAGACGGCGGAGGCGAAGTCGACCAGCCGCTGCGAAATCCCTGACGCGTTCATGATCGCGCCCGCGAGGATGAAGAGAGGGATGGCGATCAGAGGGAAGCCGGTGGCCCCGGAGAACATGACGAGACCCACGTTCGGCAACATGCCGAACCCCCCCGTGACAACCATCGCCACCACCGCCATGAGCCCGAGCGCGACCGCGATGGGCACGTTGACGAGGATGAGGACGAGGAGAAGCAGGATCAGGGCGATGGTCACGGGTCCGCTCCGGCCTCGCTGCGAACATCCTCACCCCTGAGGACCGCGGGCATGCTCAACAGCTGGGCAATGATGAAGAGGACCGCCCCAATGGGGATCACCGACTGCGCAAGGGCCGCGGGAACGCCCGGCAGGCTGACCAGGGCGGTGCCCGCCAGCGCGGACTGCACCTGCAACCCGGCCCACGCCAGAACGACGAAGAAGGCGATGACCGCGACTTCTCCCACCAGCACGACGCAGGTGCGGGCACGGCCGTGCAGCCGGTCGACCAACGCCGGCACGCCGATGTGGCCCCGGCTCAGCGCGACCAGCGCGGCTCCGTAGTAGGTCAGCCACGCCAGCAGGATCGAGGCGACCTCGTCGTACCAGACAAGCGCCGCCCCGGTCTTGCGGAAGACAACCCCCAACACCACCAGCAGAGCCATGGCGGTGACCAGCACGATCACGGCGCCCTCGAGTACCTTCTGGAAGACGTGCCGCGGTCCGCCCGATCGGGTCCCCGCGCCGGAAGTCAAGGTTACTGTCTGGCCAGCATCAACGCGTGCTCGATCAGGTCCTGCCCTGCCGCCACGTCCGCTCCGAACGCGTCGTAGACCGCCTGGCTGGCGCCCTCGAAGGCGGATCGGTTCGCCCAGTTGACGGCGATCTCCGTATCGGCAAGCTCCACGAGCAGCTCCCGGTCCAGCCTCTTCGCCGTGTCGTAGACGAACCCGCGCATCGCGCGTGCCTCTTCTTCAACCACCGTACGCACGGACTCGGGCAGCTTCGGCCAGTGATCCGGTGACACGGTCACGTACGCGGGGGTATACACGTGCTCGGTGAGCGACAGGTACTGCTGCACTTCGTCGAGCTTCGAGGAGCGAATCTGCGCCAGGGGATTTTCCTGTCCGTCCACGACGCCGGTGCGCAGCGCGAGCAGAACCTCGGACAGAGCCATGGGTACGGGATTCGCCCCGAACTGCTGGAAGAGCTTGACGCGCCACGTGCCGCGGGGCGTTCTCAGCTTGATCCCTTCCAGGTCTTCGGGCACGCGAACCGGCCGGACGTTGTTGGTGACGTGGCGGAAGCCGTTCTCCCACACGGCGATGATGCGGTATCCCTCGTCTTCGGCGAGGGGCGCCAGCTCCGGCCAGACGATCTCCTCCTCGATCATGGCCATGTGGTCACGGCTCTGGACCAGGTACGGCATCTCGAAGAGCCCGAACTCGTCGATCCGCGACGACATGATGGACGAGGGCAACGCCAGGTCGACCGTTCCGAGCTTCAGCTTCTGGAGGAGGACATCGTCGCCCCCCAGCTGGCTCGATCCGTAGACGATCACTTCGGCCTCTCCGTCGAGGCGCGCGTTTACCCGGGCGGCGAATTCCTCCGCGGTCTGCGCGAAGAGCGACCCGGGCGCCCCGACGTGCCCGAAGCTGAGTTCGATGGGACCCCCGGACGATCCCTCGCAACCGGCCAGGAGTACCGCCACTGCGGCCCAACCCGCCATGAGAATCGAGCGCCCGAGCCCCTGGACCGTCTCCGGCTTGTCCTGCATTCATCCTCCGTTGGCTGTTCATCTGCGTCGACCATTGTCGCCACCAAACATAATCGACACCTTGCCGTATGTTCGCCACCTCTCGCACCGGAATCGCCGTTGCGGCCACCCTGGTCGCCGGGACCACGGCCGCCGCCCCCGTACACGGGCAGGACGACCCGCCGGACATGACGTTCGTCGCCGCGGTGTTCGATCTCCATACCCGGAAACCCGTGGTCGCCGCATTCGTGGCGGCGGTGGAGCAGGACCTGATCACCACGACCGACCGCAACGGCACCTTCCGGCTGCGGGGACTGGAGGCAGGAACACACACCATCCGCATCTGGAGGCTGGGATACGTGCAGACCGAGTTCTCCGTCTCCCTCGACGACCAGGCCGTGAGCGTGCTGGACGCCCCCGTCATGCTCGCGCCGGATCCGGTGCAGCTGGCAGAGGTCGTGGTGGAAGGATCGAGAAACGCGATATTCACCGGGCCGCTGGCGGAGTTCCAGCGCCGCAAGCGCGAAGGGCGCGGGATCTTTCTCGCCCGCGAAGAGCTTGAGCGCTCTGGTGCCGACGGCTTCGTCGAACTCCTCCGTGCCGTCCCCGGGGTCGACGTGGTGCAGGTCGGTGACATGCGCTACACGCTGCGCATGTCCGGCGCGGTACGAACCGGTTGCGGCATTCGCTACTGGGTCGACGGCATCCAGGTCGAGGAGCGCTGGGCGATGGCGCTCCGGCCGGAGGGGATCGAAGGCATCGAGGTCTACCGCCGTCTCTCGGAGGTCCCCGCCGAGTTCCCCGCCGGGGGCTCGTGCGGCGTCATCGTCATCTGGACACGGCGCTGAACGACCCCTACAATTCCCGGACATATTTCCTTTCGACGGAGGGGGAGGACATGAAGGGAATCTCGAGTTCAGGGTCCAGGATTCGGTCGTGCGTGGTCGGAACATTGTGGTTCGCGGCGGGCGCACTCGGGAGTGAACCGGCCGATGCTCAGCAGGCCATCGTCACGGGGACGGTTGTGGATGAACAGGGCGCCCCGGTCGCGAACGCGCAGGTCTACGTCGAAGGGACGACCTTCGGGACGCTGACCAATTCCCAGGGCGGGTTCCGCCTGGCGACGCAGCCCGGCGAAGTGACCATCCGCGTCGTGATCCTCGGTTTTCGGACGGAAACGCAGACCGTGACGGCACCGGCGGAGGCGGTGCGGTTCGAACTTGTCACCGCTGCAATCAACCTGGACGCGATCGTGGTCACCGGGACCGCGGGGGCGGTCGAACGCCGCGCGGTCGGCACCGCGATCGCGACGATCAACGCGGCCGAGCAGATGGAACTTGCGCCGACACCCGACGTCACCAACCTGATCAACGGGCGGGCTCCGGGCGTCGTCGTCACCCCCGGCACGGGGATGGTGGGCAGCGGTCCGACCATCCGGATCCGCGGGGCGTCGAGCTTCTCGCTGAACACGCAACCGCTCATCTACGTCGACGGGGTCCGCCTCGACAACGGCGTTGGTACGGGGATCTCGATCCAGGGATTCGGATCCGGTGTCGTAAACCGACTCAACGACATCAACCCGGAAGACATCGAGAGCATCGAGATCATCAAGGGCCCGGCCGCCGCGACGCTCTACGGCACTGAAGCGGCGAACGGAGTCATCCAGATCCTGACCAAGAAGGGGAGGTCGGGGGCTCCCGAGTGGGGGCTGACCGTCCGCCAGGGCGCGAACTGGTTCCATGACGCCGAGAACCGCATCGAAGCCAACTGGGGTCTGGATCCCGCGACCGGCCAGCCCTTCCAGAACAACCTCTTCGAGAGCGAGCGGGCGCTCGGCAACACGATCTTCAACACCGGTCACCTGCAGAGCTACGGGGCGACGGTGCGCGGCGGGACCGATGATGTCCGCTACTACATCGGCACCGACCTCGAGTTCAACGAGGGCATCGAACCGACCAACCATCTGTGGCGGCTCAACACACGGAGCAACCTGACCCTGTCGACCGATCCGAGGTACGACCTCACGGCGTCCATCGGGTTCAGCCAGGGCAGAACCAATCTGGCGTGCGAGGCGGGCTGCGGCGGCCGCATGTGGGCGACGATGTTCGCCCTGCCGGGCAACCGCGACACGCGCTTCCGCGGATTCATCAGCTACCCGCCGGAAATCATCTCCGAGGCGTTCGACTTCTGGCAGGACAGTGAACGCTTCACGCTGAGCCTGTCCGCGAACCACCGGCCGACATCGTGGCTCAGCCAGCGGCTGAACGTGGGCCAGGACCGCGTCTTCGAAGACAACATCCAGCTGTGGGAGCGCATGGCGCCCGACATCGCGGCGTTCTTCGGTGCGAACACCGCCCGCGGCGGCAAGTTCGTGCAATCGAGAGACGCCGAGAACACGACCTTCGACTACAGTGCGACGGCGACATTCAACGTCACGAGTTCGATCCGCTCCGCCACCACGGGGGGCGCGCAGTACTATCGCCGCTTCACCGAATTCCTCGTGACCGAAGGGAACAACTTCCCGGCGCCGGGGCTCACGGTCGTCGACGCCCTGGCCCAGACCTTCGGCGGCGAGGACTTCGTCGAGAACAACACCCTCGGCTTCTTCGTGCAGGAGCGCGTGGAGATGGGGGACCGAATGTTCCTCACCGCGGCGGTCCGCGCGGACGACAACAGCGCCTTCGGCAAGGACTACGACCTCGTCGTCTACCCCAAGGCCAGCATCTCCTGGGTGCTGGGCGAAGAGGACTTCTTCAACGTCCCGGGAATCAGCGAATTCAAGCTCCGCTCCGCCTTCGGCATGTCGGGCCAGCAGCCCGCCGACTACGCGGCGCTCCGCACCTTCGCGCCCATTACCGGCGGCGGCGGCATCGCCGCGGTGACGCCCCAGTTCATCGGCAACGACGCCCTGGAGCCGGAAAAGGGCGCAGAGCTGGAGATCGGGTTCGAAGCGGGACTCTTCAACAGCCGTTTCGGGATCGACTTCACCTACTACAATACGCGCACGCAGGACGCGATCCTGTCGCGGAACCTGCCGCCGTCGCTGGGGTTTCCCGGGAGCCAGTTCGTGAACGCCGGCGAAATCAGGAACCAGGGGATCGAGGTCCAGCTCAGCGGCATCGCCTACCAGTCCGACGACATCAACGTCGAGCTCGCCCTCAACCTCGCGACGAACAACAACGAGATCGTGGACCTGGGAGGGATCGACCAGGGCACGGGGTTCATCGCCGCCGGGAGCCAGCGCCGCGTCCCCGGATTCCCTGTCGCCTCCTGGTTCCGCCGCAAGGTCGTGAGCGCGACTCTGGTCGGAACCGGCCGGGACGCGCGCACCACCGATCCCATGTGCGACGGAGGGGATCCCAACGGGAAGAAGCTGCCCGACGGGACGCCTCTGGAAGTCGGAGGACCCCCGGTCCCCTGCGCCGGAGCGCCTCGCGTCTACCTCGGTCACGTGACCCCCGACCTGGAAGGTTCGCTGGGGACCACGATCACCCTGTTCAACCGCATTCGCATCTATGCGCTGGTGGACTGGAAGGCCGGCTACACGAAGTTCGACAACAACCTTCGGGCGCGCTGCCAGGTGTTCAACATCTGCCGCGAGAACTTCTTCCCCGAAGAGTACGATCCGGCTCTCATCGCCGAGATCCAGTCCGGCAGCCCGCTACGCTCGTTCATCTTCTCCGACGGCAGCTTCGCCAAGCTGCGCGAGTTGTCCGCGAGCGTGAACCTGCCGTCCGCTCTGGCGAGCCGGATCGGCGCCTCCCGGGCGGCGCTGACCCTGACCGGCCGCAACCTCCTTACCTGGACCGAATACACCGGCCTCGACCCGGAAGCCTCCTTCGTCGAATTCGGCTATACGCTGCTGGAGCAGGACAACACACCCCAGCTCACGCAGTTCACCGCCACCCTGCAACTGTCGTTCTAGACGATGAGGATGAGAACAATGACATACGGGACCAATCGACAGGGCCGGAGCCGACACCTCGCGCTGGGCGCGCTTCTCGCGGCCGTTTCTCTCGGCGGCTGCGACACGCTGCTCGACATCGACGCGCCGAGCCGCGTACGCGCCGACGACCTGGCCAGCCCCGAGAACGCGGAGCTGCTCGTGGCCAGTGCGGTAGCCGACTTCGAGTGCGCATTCAGCGAATGGGTGGCGGCCGGGGGCCTCATGGGGACGGAACTCGTCGACGGACAGCTTGCCGCGCGCATGTGGCCGTACGACCGCCGCAGCTTCGAGGAATCCGGCGGCGTCTACGCGAATTTCACCTGTGATTCCGCCGACCCGGGGGTGTACACGACACTTTCAACCGCGCGCTGGGCGGCGGACAACGCCCTCTCGGTCTCGAACGAGCTCGGCGACCCCGCACTGGCCGCCACTTCAGCGGCATACTCGGGCTACGCCCACCTGCTTCTGGGCGAGGCGCTGTGCTCGGCCGCGGTCGACGGCGGACCCGAACTCTCGTCGCAGCAGATGTTCGCCATGGCCGAGGAGAAGTTCAGCGCCGCCGCGAGCGGAGGAGGGGACATCGCGAACATGGCCATGGTGGGGAGCGCACGGGCCCGCCTGAACCAGGGAGACGCCTCCGGGGCCGCTTCGGCCGCGGCACAGGTGCCTGAAGGATTCGTGCGCAACGCATACTTCAGCCCGGCCTCGTTCCGTTCGTCCAACCGAATCTGGACCCTGAACAACCGCGATGAGCGGATGAGTGTGGAGAACGTCTTCTGGGACCTCGACTACATGGGCACGCCCGATCCCAGAGTCTCCGTCGTGAACCAGGGCCGCAACGCCGCATCCGACGACCTGACGCCTCTGTGGACCCAGCAGAAATACCCGGCGCAGGACACGCCCATGCCGATCGCCCGATACGCCGAGGTCCAGCTCATCATGGCCGAAGCCGCGGGCGGCGAAACTGCGGTGAACATCATCAATCAGCTGCACGCGGCAGCCGGCCTGCCGCCCTTCGCGGGCGGGAGCGACGCCGAGATCCGGGCGCATCTGATCCAGGAGCGCAATCGCGAGCTGTTCCTGGAAGGGCACCACTTCTACGACAAGATCCGCCTCGGGATCCCGTTCATGCCCCCGGCGGGCGAGGTGTTCCAGGCAGGGTCGGGACCCAAGGGCGGCTTCTACGGCAACACCACCTGCCTGCCGCTGCCGCTGCTGGAGAAGGACAACAACCCGAACATTCCCTGAAGGCGGGAGGGGGCCTGGTCGCGTCCCCCGCCGTTGTCGACGGACCCGATCGTCGGCACCTTGGGGAATGGCATCTGGCACGGGTACGTCTTCGCACACCGCAGGCCGTGCGCGCCGAATCGCCGGCTCGCACCTCGCGCACCGCCTGCGCGCCAACGTCGACGGCTCCGTCCGCTTCGATGCGCTGACCCGGGCCCTCTACTCGACCGACGCCTCCATCTACCAGATCGAGCCGCTGGGCGTGGTGCTGCCGCGAACGCTCGACGACATCGATGCGGTAATGGCCATCGCGCGCGAGGAAGGTGTGCCGGTGCTGCCCCGCGGCGCGGGGACCTCCCAGTGCGGACAGGCGGTCGGCCGCGCCGTGGTGGTCGACACGTCGCGCCATCTGAACCGGGTGCTCGAGATCGACCGTGACGCGCGCACCGCCCGGGTGGAGCCGGGGCTGGTCCTCGACCACCTGAACCGCAGGCTCGCACCCACCGGGCTTTTCTTCCCGGTGGACGTGGCCACGGCGAGCAGGGCCACGATCGGGGGCATGGCGGGCAACAACAGCGGCGGCGCGCGGTCGATCCGGTATGGGATCATGGCGGATAACGTTGTGGGGATCGAGGCCGTGTTGGCGGATGGGCGGGTGGTGGCGTTTGGTGCGGGGAGCCCCCTCGCCGGGGCGGTTGCCAAGCCTTCACTCCGGGCTGGCGACACCGCCACCGCGGTCCGCGACGCAGACGCGGGGGTCCGAGCGGCGACGCGGGGGTCAGCACCCTGATCCGGGCCATTCACGGCATCGCAGCCAGGGAAGCCGACGAACTGGAGCGCCGGGTGCCGAAAGTCCTCCGCCACGTCGCCGGCTACAACCTGCACCGATTGCTGCGGCCGGGCGCGTCAATGGCCGAATTGCTCGTGGGTTCGGAGGGCACGCTGGCGTTCTTCCGCACGATCGAGCTCAAGCTGTCGCCGAGGCCGGCCCGGCGCGTTCTCGGCGTGTGCTGCTTCCCGTCGCTGCTGGACGCGCTCGACGCGGTGCAGCACATCGTCGAGCTCGAGCCGCACGCGGTGGAGCTGGTGGACGACACGCTGACCGCGCTGGCCCGCGAAAACGCGGCGTTCCGGTCGACGGTCGAGGCGTTCTTTCCCGCCGCGGCCCACACGGTGCTGCTGGTCGAGTTCGCGGGCGACGAAGCCGGGGCGCTGTCGCGGCGGTTGTCGCGGCTGAAGGATGTGGTGCGCGGGACGGGCCCGGGCCGCGACGTGGTCCGCGCCGAAGACCCTGCCGCGCAGGCCGCGATCTGGGCGGTGCGGCGGGCGGGCTCAACATCGTGATGTCCATGAAGGGCGACAGGAAGCCGGTCTCGATCGTGGAGGATTGCGCGATACCGCTCCCCGTGCTGGCCGAATTCGGGGCCGAGGTCGAGGACATCTTCGCGCGGCACGGAACCAGCAGCACCTGGTACGCGCACGCTTCGGTGGGATGCCTCCATGTGCGGCCGTCGCTGAATGTGAAGGATCCGTCCGATGTGGTGGCCTTCCGCGCCATCGCCGAGGAGGTGCAGCGGGTGGCGGGGCGGCTGGGGGGGTCGTATTCGGGCGAGCACGGTGACGGGATCCTGCGGTCGGAGTTCATCGAACCCATGCTGGGCGCGCGACTGGCACAGGCGTTCCGCGAGGTGAAGCGCGCGTTCGACCCTGAAGGGATGATGAACCCGGGCAAGATCGTGGACCCGCCCCGCATGGACGACCGCGAGCTGTTCCGATACGGCCCGCGCTACCGGGCGAAGCCTCTCCCCGTGGCGACGGACTGGTCCCCGAGCGGAGGCTTTGCGCGAGCGGTCGAGGCGTGCAACAACAACGGAGCCTGCCGGAAGATGGACCCGGGCGTGATGTGCCCCTCGTACCGGGTGACCCGCGAGGAAGCGGACACGACCCGGGGCCGCGCCAACGTGCTGCGACTGGCCATGACGGGACAGCTGGGGGCGGAGGGGTTGGCGGGGGACGAGGTCGCCGAGGTCCTCGAACTCTGCGTTGGCTGCAAGGCATGCAAGCGTGAGTGCCCTGCCGGGGTGGACATGGCCAGGATGAAGGCCGAAGTCATGCATCTGAGGAATCGGCGGCGCGGTGTGGCGCTGCGGGAACGGGTGTTCGCTTCCCTGCCGCGCCTGGCTCCGTTGGGAGCGCGGCTTGGCCGGCTGCTCAATCTGCGCAACCGGAGCGGGGCGCTGGCGTGGCTCGGCGAGCGGATGCTTGGCATCGCGGCGGAAACGCAGCTGCCGGCCTGGCATCGCAGGCCGTTCCGCGACGAGGAGCTGGCAGGAGCAGCTGGCCTGGCCCACTCGGCCGCGCCGACCGGTCTGGTTCCCCCGGCTTCCCGACGCTCCGTCTCCGCTGTGACAGATTACGGGTCAGATACTGGCATGAATCTGGCATTTGATTCGGGAGAGCGAAGCACAGGCACACCCTCCCCCGACCCCGTAATCACCTTTGTGGACACATTCACTAGGTATTTTGACCCGGATGTTGCCCGTGCGGCGGTTTCCGTCCTTCGGCACCTTGGTCATGAAGCGGTCTCCCCCACCCCCCCCGGGGCGCGGGAGCGTCCTCTCTGCTGCGGTCGCACCTATATCAGCGCCGGCATGCTCGACCACGCGCGTGCGGAGGTCCGCCGCACCCTTGACCGACTCGCGCCGCTGGCCCGGCAGGGGCTGCCCATCGTGGGCCTCGAGCCTTCCTGCCTGCTGACGCTGCGGGACGATGCCCTGCACCTCTGTCCCGGCGACGATGCGCGCGCGGTTGCGGAACAGGCGTTTCTGATCGACGAGTTCCTGGCTGAGCGGGGTGGCCTGGGTGCCGGGCGACAGGATTCGGGAAAGCGACGACACGGTCCGGCGACCGGGCAAGGTGTGGCGACCACCGACGGGCAAGCCCGGGACACCCCCACCCGGATTCACGGCCACTGCCACCAGAAGGCAGCAGGCACCGCCACAGCCACCGGCGACGCACTGGCCGCGCTCACCGGCACGACCGGCCAGCTGATCGAGTCGAGCTGCTGCGGGATGGCGGGCTCGTTCGGGTATACGGCCAAGCACCTGCGCACGTCCCGCGCGATGGGCGAGCTGAGCCTCTTCCCGGCGTTGCGCGCCGCTGCCCCGGACGACACCGTCATCGCGAACGGCTTCAGTTGCCGGGCACAGATCCGGGCGGGGACGGGTCGAAGGGCGCGGCATCTGGTCGAGGTGTTGCACCGATCCATGAACGGGGGCGAGTAGCCTCTGCGGTCGCTCAGTAGGCCGAGCCCACCGACCCACAGCGGCATGAGTCGTGCCTCCGCCCTGTCCCATCGAGACATGCCGGCGTCCCTGTTTTTGCTGCGGAAACGTGGTGGGATACCCTCGTCGAGGGCCGGGGACCGCCGGGGGCCCTATGCCGCCTCATCCTGGCCGCGCTCGCCAGCGGCAGCCCGCGCCGATTTCTCGGCAGCATCCCGCGCCACCTCGCCCGTTTCCAGCGCCTCCTCGACCGCTGCCTCCAGCGCTTCCTCGACCGCCTCTCGGGCAGCCGCCTCCAGCTCCCACGGGATCGCCGAGTCCACCAGCCGCGCCGCCCCGTTGTACAGCTCACCGGGCGGTAGCGGTGGCGCGGGCGGTAGCGGCTGCAGCAACTGTCCCGGCCGCGTCATCGGCGGCGCACTCGCGATCATCGTCCCGTTCCTCGTGAAGAAGACTGCCTGACCCACGCGGTTCAGCGACATCCGCGTGCGCCCCTCATGGACCACGCGGTGATGCCGTCTGCACAGCAGCACCGTGTTCGTCAGGCTGGTCTCGCCCCCGTCGGCCCAGTGTTTCACATGATGCGCCTCCGTGAACCGGCTCCCGCACCCCGGGTAGCGGCAGCCCCGGTCCCGTTCCTCCAGCGCGCGCCGGATGTGCGGGGGGATCGTGCGCGTCTTCCGCCCCACCCCCATCACCTCCCCGGCGCGGTGCGTCATCGGCACCACCGCCGCGTCGCACGCCATCCGGCGCGAGCTCTCGGCGCTCACCCGCACCCCGTCGACTTCCGAACGGCCCGGTTCCCCGTCCTTCTCCAGCGTGGCCATCTCGGTGTGGACCGCCACCTGGAACCGCTCGGCACGCGTCCCGGATTCGCCACCGAACCCCGCCGCCAGCGCTCGCTCGGCGACGAGACCCGCCGCGTCGGCCCTGCGCTGGCGGTTCCTTGGCCGCGCGTCGGGGTTCTCGTTCCGGTACAGCGCGTCGCTCGCGGCTTCGATCGCCCGCATCAGCACGGCCCCGACCTCGGGCTCGAGCCGCCCCCGCATCACGTACATCCCGTCCCCGTCGATCACGACCGAGAATGCGCGGCTCTGGTGGCGGGCCTCCTCCGCCGTGAGTTCGCCGTCCCGCGACAGATGTTTCCATCCGCGCACGATCTGTTCGAGCTTCGCCGCGGAGCCGGCGTGCGCGTATTCGAGCAGCGTCTCTTCGGTGTCGGGGGTCGCGACCCGGGTCATGGCCCGAACCTTGGTATAGGAGATCGACCCCGTCTTCATCTCGGCAGAGGTGAGCGGCAAGTCCTCCAGCGCATGCGCCACCCGCACATTCTCCCGCGCGGTGCCGAGCTTGCGGCCGGTTCTCCAGGCGAGCCACTCGGCGCACGAGGTGAACTCCTCGGCCCAGCCCTCGCGCCGGTCGAAGTCGGCGACGAGGGTGAGCATCTCGTAGGTGGCGATGTTGATCCGGGCGGCGAGTTCGGCGATGCGCTCGCCGAGCTGAAAGAGATCGTCGTTCATGGGGTCCTCCTAAAGTCAGATACAGCAAAGAGTTACCCGTAAAGATAACGGGCGTGTTTCCAACCTCCTGTAGTGGCCTGGGATGCGAAAACCCGGGTTGCGACGGCTTCGAAGGGTGACCCGGCCGCGTTCGCCCCACACAGGCCAATGTGCGGCCTCCAGCGGCCTTCCGGCAGGGCATCCCGCACCTTGCCGAAGCCGCGATCTCAAACCTGTACATGGCTGGATGGGACTACGTTTTCGTGATTTGGGACATCTGGTCAGGCGTACACAGCGCACCATGCCGGGACCGGTTCTTCGGGATGTCGCGATGGACTCTTCCCGAGCCGTGTCGGGCGTGCATCACCCGGCGAAGACCAGACGATTCGGCCACCGCCTTCCCCACTTCAACCATGCATCCACCCCCACGTTTCCGCGGCAAAACCAGGGACACCGGCATGCTCGGTTGGGACACCGGCCAAACGCGGGCGACCCGCTGGCATACCGACGCAGTTGCCGAAAGCAGTCCGTAAGCTGCGGAGAGGCTACTCGGCCGGCTCACCCATTTCGGTACAAATAGCTATACGCGTTGATCGCCGGCACGCCCCCGAGATGCGCATAGAGGACGTTCGACCCCTCCGGGAAGTAGCCCTTGTTCACGAGGTCGATCATACCCTGCATCGATTTCCCCTCATACACGGGGTCGGTCATCATCCCTTCGAGCCGAGCGGACAGCCGGATCGCCTCGTTGGTCTCCGCCGACGGGACGCCGTAACAGGGGTAGGCGTAGTCCCCGAGGAGGATCAGGTCGTCGTCGGTGATGTCGCGCCCCAGACCGACGAGATCCGCGGTGACGCGCGCGATGTCCATCACCTGGGCGCGGGTCTGCTCAAGTGTTCCCGACGCGTCGATGCCGATGACCCGGTCGGCACGCCCGTCGATGGCGAAACCCACCAGCATGCCCGCGTGGGTCGATCCCGTGACGGTGCACACAACGATGTAGTCGAACTCGATCCCGAGCTCCGCTTCCTGCGCACGCACCTCGTCGGCAAAACCGACGAAGCCGAGCCCGCCGAACTTGTGCACCGAGGCCCCGGCCGGGATGGGATAGGGGCTGCCTCCCCGGGCTTTGACGTCCTCGATGGCCCGCTCCCAGCTCTCCCTGATCCCGATGTCGAACCCTTCGTCCACCATGTCGATCCGCGCACCCATGACACGGCTCATCAGGATGTTCCCGACTCGGTCGTAGACGGCATCCTGGAAGGGCACCCAGCTCTCCTGCACCAGCCGGCACTTCATTCCGAGCTTGGCAGCGACCGCCGCCACTTGCCGGGTGTGGTTCGACTGGACCCCTCCGATGGTGACGAGCGTGTCCGCTTTCGACGCGATGGCGTCGGGCACGATGTATTCCAGCTTGCGGATCTTGTTGCCGCCGAAGGCCAGGCCCGAGTTGCAGTCTTCCCGCTTCGCGTAGAGGCGCACCGCGCCGCCGAGGTGCTCGGAGAGACGGTCGAGCCTCTCGACCGGGGTCGGCCCGAAGGTCAGGGGATAGCGGTCGAAGCTGGACAGTGACGGGTGCATGAAGGCTCCTCGGGACATGAAGGCTCCTCGGGATCGGGGAACGATGTTCGCTCCGAATCTACATTGACGACCTTCCGCGTTGGCGACCATGATTCAGAGATCGTTCACTTCGGGGAGAGAAGTCATGAGGATGACCAATAGCAGGGAGACGCATGCCGCCGGCGTCGTAGCCCTAGCCACGCTATGTCTTGCCTGCAGCGGCGAGTCGGGACCCGGAGCGGCCCCCGGGGACCCTGTGGGAGCCGGCGTCGCACCCGAATCAGCCATCCTGCTCCGCGCAGACCGCGTCCTGGACGGGCGCGGCGGATCGCTCACCGGCAGCGACGTGGTCGTCCGCGGCGGCCGCATCGAGGCCGTGACCGCCACCGGATCCACGGAGGCCGCCACCGTCTACGACCTGTCGGGCGCCACCCTGCTCCCCGGGCTGATCGACACCCACGTGCATCTGGGCTGGCACTTCGACCGCGAGACCGGCCGGCTGCACAGCCGCGCCTCGACCGACGGGCCGCAGGAACAGATGCTGTACGCCGCCGAAAACGCCTGGACCATGTTGCAAAGCGGCGTCACCACCGTCCAGAGCGTGGGGGGCACAGAAGACATCCCGCTCCGCAACGCCATCGCGGGCGGTTCCCTGCCCGGCCCGCGCGTGCTGACCTCCGTCCGTGCGGTGATGGAAGGCACCGGCGGCCCCGCCGAGATCCGCGCGCATGTGGACGAAGTCGCCGCCGCGGGAGCCGACGTGATCAAGATCTTCGCCTCGGCCAGCATCCGCGTGGGTGGCACGCCGACGCTGTCCCAGGAGCAGCTCGACGCCGCATGCGGGCAGGCGGCCGAGCACGGGCTGCGCGCGGTGGTGCACGCCCACGGCCCCGAGAGCGCTCGCCGGGCGGCCCTGGCGGGCTGCTCACAGATCGAGCACGGCGCGCTCCTCGATCGCCCCACTTTGGAGCTCCTGGCCGAGCGCGGCCTGTACTACGATCCGCACATCCACGTCATCTTCGACAACTACTTCACCAACGCCGACCGTTACCTCGGGATCGGCAGCTACACGGAAGAGGGGCTCGAGCAGATGCGCGCGGCGGTGCCCGTGGCGCTGGACGTCTTTCGCGACGCGCTCACGGTGCCCGATCTGAACATCGTCTTCGGCACGGACGCGGTGGCGGGCGCCCACGGCAACAACTGGCAGGAACTGGTCTACCGGGTGGAACAAGGCGGGCAGGATCCCATGCAGGCCATCATCTCGGCGACGAGTCTGGCGGCGGAGTCGCTACGCCTCGGGGAGTCGCTGGGCGCGGTCGAACCGGGCTTCGCGGCGGACCTGATCGCGGTCGACGGCGACCCTTCGACCGACATCACGGCACTCTCGCGCGTCGTCTTCGTGATGCGCGGGGGGAATGTCTACCGGAACGACCCGGCCGGGAGTGCGCGCCGATGATCCTGCGCGTTCAGCACATCGGTATGGTCGTTCACGACCTGCACGATGCCTGCGCCCGCTTCGAACGGGCTCTGGGCCTCTCGGCGATCGATTTTCGCGACGATCAGGGCCAGGGGATGCAGCTCGACGCCCGCATCCTCCTTGGCAACGAGTGCTGGCTTCACCTCGTGCAGAACTGGAACCCCGAGTCGCGGGTCAACCATTTCCTCCGCGAGCGGGGCGAAGGACTGGAGCACATCGCACTCGAGACCGACGACATCGAGGCCGACGTCGCCCATCTCCGCGAGATCGGCGTGGGTGTGTGGGAAGACCGCATTCTGGACGCCAACGACGGGTACGAAGCCTTCATCTTTCCCGACAAGCTCCCGGGTCTGACCGTGGAGCTCATCCAGTCGCACGACAGGAGCTGGTACTACCCGCCGAAGGCCGTGGGGGAACCGGTCAGCTCATCGCTGCAGGTGGCGCGGATGCAGCACCTGGGCCTCTGCGTCAACGACCTCGACGACGCGTGCCGACGCTTCCAGCGCTACTTCGGGCTGGTGGCGCAGGATTTCCGCAGCGACCAGGGCAAGGGCATGCAACGTGACGCGCGCATCCTGTTCGCCAACCAGTGCTGGCTCCACCTCGTGCAGAACTGGGACCCGGAGTCGCGGGTGAACCGCTTCCTGCGCGAGCGGGGCGAAGGGCTGGACCACATCGCACTGCAGACCCGGGACGTCGAGGGCGACGTGGCCGGGCTGCGCGAGCGCGGCATCCGCTTCTTCGAGGACACGGTCTTCGACGCGGACGACGGACTCGAGGCGTTCGTGTACCCGGATCAGTTGCCGGGGATGACGGCGGAGCTGATTCAGCCGCATGGGGACAGTTGGGGGTTTCCGGGGGAGTAGCGGCGAGTTGCCGGTTGGCCGCACGTTGCACCGGGGATGCCGGCACGAACCTATCGGTCGCGCCGGGAGTATCAATCGGTGTCGACCCGTCCGAGAATGGAGGTTGCAATGCAGATCCGGAGCGCGCCTGGCACAGCCGTCTGTGCACTCGCCGTTGCCTGCCTCACCCCCCTCCCGGCCGCCGCTCAGGCCGTGGCCGCCGCTCAGGCCGTGACCGGCGGCGCAGTCTCCTGTGACGGCGGAACCGCCGCGGGGTACCCCTGTTACCGGGTGGACCTGCTGTCCTTCCTTCCCCGCGAAGAGCTGGGCGCCAGCGGGGACATCAGGCTCAACGACGTCTGGGGCTGGACGGATCCTCTGACCGGGCGGGAGTATGCCCTGGTGGGCCGCATGGACGGGACCGCGTTCGTGGACGTCACCGATCCAGTCAATCCCCGCTACCTGGGCAATCTCGCCAGAACCGTGGACACTCGGGCCAGGATCTGGCGCGACGTGAAGGTCTTCAGGGACCATGCCTTCATCGTCGCCAGCGGCGCGGGTGAGCACGGGATGCAGGTGTTCGACCTCACCGGGCTGCGCGACGTGACCGAACCCAGCGAATTCGAGGTGACCGCACTGTATTCCGGGATCGGGTCCTCCATCAACATGGCCATCAACGAGGACACAGGCTTCGCCTATCTCCTGGGCTCCTCGGGCGGGGAAGCCTGTGGCGGCGGGTCACATATAGTGGATATCAACGATCCTGTCAATCCGGTCTTCGCGGGCTGTTTCGCACACGCCGGGACGGGCCGGCGCAACACGGGGTACTCGGACGACACACAGTGCGTCGTCTACGACGGTCCGGACGAAGACTACCTTGGCCGTGAAATCTGCATCGGTTCGAACGAGACCGCCTTGTCCGTGGCGGACGTGACCGACAAGGAGAGTCCGGTGGCCCTCGCGGAAGCGTCGTATCCAGCGGTCGCCTATGCCCACCAGGGCTGGCTCAGCGAGGACCAGCGGTACTTCTATGCCACCGACGAACTGGACGAGCTGGCGGGGCGGATGGATGGTACACGCACCCTGATCTGGGACCTTGAGGTTCTCGACGAGCCCGTCCTGGTGAAGGAGTACTTCGGCCCGACCAACGCCACCGACCACAACCTCTACGTCCGGGGCGACCGGCTCTACCTGTCCGTGAACCTGGACGGCTTGCGCGTGGTGGACATCAGCGACCCCGAGAACCCGGTCGAGTTCGGCCACTTCGACACGACCCCCGGGAGCGAGGACTCGGTGGGCGGGGGCGGCGCCTGGAGCGTCTACCCGTTTTTCGAGAGCGGTAACGTGCTGGTGTCGAGCCGGGAGGAAGGGCTGTTCGTGGTGCGTCCTCGGGCAGGCCGGTAGCGGGCGACGGTGAGTCCCGGCGTCGCCTCGACGGCGGCGCGGGGCACCGTCCGAGGCAGTACATTTACGGCAGTCATCCCCGCTTCAAGACCGGAGGTCCCCGTGCGAATCTCGCAGTACTCTGACGATCCGTGTTGCCCCGCCAGCTGGCGTGCCGTACTGGGCACGGCCGGCGTTCTCGCCGTTGCCGTCCTTTTTGCCGTCGTCCCGGCACCGGCCGCGGGCCAGGCCTTCGGCGGCGCCGTCCTCGTAGCTGACGGACGGGTATTGGTTGGCGAGGCAGCCCACGAGCGGGAGCCGGGTTCCGTGCGGGTGTATGACTACGATGGAGAATGGTCGGTTGTCGCCACCCTGCGCGCCCCCGAACCCGAGGTGCGCGACGGCTTCGGCGCGGCACTCGCGAGTGCGGGCGACTTCCTGTTCGTGGGCGCCAACGGTGCTGAGGGTGGGATGGTCTACGTGTACCGCCTTGCGGATGTGGCGAGCGGAGCTGCTCGTCCCCTCCAGACGCTCGGTGACCCCGGTCTGTCCGGACTCGGCACATCGCTGGCGGCCTCGGATCGCGAACTGATCGCAGCCGCCCGGAGCCAAGACGACGAACGCGTGCTGGCGACGTTCGCGCTCGGCACGGACGGGCTCTGGTCGTCCGGAGGGACGGTCAACATTCCCGCGCGGGCTGGCGCGATGGGTGCGCAATGGCTGGACCTCGGCGACGATCTGCTCGTGGTCGGCGACCCCGGGGAGGGTGTCGTCCAGGTCTTCGAGCGCGGAGCTGGCGGAACTGGATGGATCGCGGCCGGTGTGGTGAACGCGCCGGATTCCGATGGACCGCGCGGCATGTCGATCGGCTCGACCGTGGCGCTTTTCCAGGATGAGATCCTGGTCGGGCAGATGACAGTTGTATTCGATGGCGACGTGTCCCTGGGGGGAGTCGTGCACCGTTTTGCACGGGTTGACGGCGCCTGGACGGCTGTGGGAACTCTGGAGCCGGACGAAGCCAACCAGCGACAGGGCTTCGGAATGTCCCTGGCCACAGACGGAGCATCGCTGCTGGTGGGAGGCGGCTCGGAAGTCTTCGTATACGGTCGCAGCGAGGACGACCGCGACCCTTCGGGTGCCGTCGTCACTCCGCTCGAACTCGAGGGCACCGTGTCCGTCTTCGAGGCTGACGACGACCGGGCCGTCATTTCGTCCAACCAGACTCTGGCGTTCGGGGGCGACATTGGCGCTTTCGGCAACCCCTCGGCCGACTTCGGACTGGGCTCGGTGGTGGTGCTCACGAGAGAGTCGGGCGAATGGATGCGGTCAGGGGTACTCACGGTCGACCATGCGCCCCTCCCCGCCATCAGCGGTGGCGAGATCACCTGCGACGACGGCACCGCCAGCGGCTACGACTGCGACCACGTCGACCTGCTGTCCTTCCTGCCGCGCGAGGAGATGGGCGCCGAGAGGGGTGCCAGGCTCAACGACGTGTGGGGCTGGACGGATCCGTTGACGGGGCGGGAGTACGCCCTGGTGGGCCGGATGGACGGGACGTCGTTCGTGGACGTCAGCGATCCCTACAACCCCCGCTACCTGGGCAACCTCTCGCGGACCGAAGGCAGCCCGCCAAGCACCTGGCGCGACATCAAGGTCTTCAAGGACTACGCCTTCATCGTGGCCGACGGCGCGGGCGAGCACGGCATGCAGGTGTTCGACCTCGCAGAGCTGCGTGACGTGACCGAGCCGCGCGAGTTCGAGCCGACCGTCCTCTATACCGAGGTCGCGTCGTCGCACAACGTCGCCATCAACGAGGAGACGGGGTTCGCCTACCTCGTCGGTTCCTCGGACGGGGGCGTGACTTGCGGAGGCGGCTCTCACATGGTGGACATCAACGATCCCCTGAGTCCGGTCTTCGCGGGCTGTTTCGCCCACCCCAACACGGGACGCCGCAACACGGGCAACTCGCACGACGCGCAGTGCGTGATCTACCACGGACCGGACGATGACTATGCCGGCCGCGAGATCTGTGTGAATTCGAACGAGACGGCGCTCTCCGTCGCGGATGTGACGGACAAGGACGACCCGGTTGCCGTCGCCGCGGCCGACTATCCGGGCGTCCAGTACGCGCATCAGGGTTGGCTCACCGAGGATCATCGCTACTTCTTCTCCAACGACGAGCTGGACGAGGTGAACGGTACGGTGGACGCCACGCGCACGCTCATCTGGGACCTCGCGGACCTCGACGACCCGTTCCTGCTGACGGAATACATGAACCCGACCAAAGCCACCGACCACAACCTGTACGTCAACGGCGACCGGCTCTACATGTCCAACAACCGGGCGGGGCTCAGGGTGCTGGACATCAGCGATCCGGAAAATCCATTCGAGGTCGGCCATTTCGACACGACCCCGTGGAGCGCCGACGAGGCCGGCTTCGATGGTACGTGGAGTGTCTACCCGTACTTCGAGAGCGGGACTGTGCTGGTGTCGAGCCGGCGCGAGGGGCTGTTCGTCGTTCGTCCCCGGGCGCGGCGGTTGATCCCGTAGGGGGGACCGGAACAGAAACGGGCGACGGTGCATCCCGGCGTCGCCCCGACGGCGGCGCGGGGCACCGTCCGAGGCAGTACATTTCCGACTGTCATCCCCGCTTCAAGACCGGAGGTCCCCGTGCGATTCCAGAAGTCCTCTAACGATCCGAGTCGCCCGGTCAGCTGGCGTACCGTATTCGGCGCGACCGGCGTTCTCGCCGTTGCCGTCCTTTTTGCCGTCGTCCCGGCACTGGCCGCGGGCCAGGCCTTCGGCGGCGCTGTCCTCGTTGCCGACGGACGGGTATTGGTCGGCGAGGCAGCCCACGAGCGAGAGCCGGGCACCGTGCGGGTGTACACCCGGGACGACCAATGGGTGGAGGTCGCCACCCTGCGCGCCCCCTACCCCGCGTTGCGGGACGGCTTCGGCTCGGCGCTCGCGCGGGCGGGCGACTTTCTTTTCGTGGGCGCCGACGGAACGAAAGGGGGGCTGGTCTACGTGTACCGTCTTGGGGATGTGGCGAGCGGTACCACTCGTCCCCTCCAGACATTGGCAGACCCCGGACTTTCCGGCATGGGCAGAACGCTTCTGGCGTCGGGGACCGAGCTGATGACCGCGGCCCGGAACCAGGACGGTGAACGGGTGCTGGCCACGTTCCGGCTTGGTGAGGACGGGCGGTGGGCGCCCGTCGGGACGGTCGAGGTTCCCGCGGCGGCCGGCAGGCGGGGTACCCAGGGGTTCGACCTCGCTGGTGGCCTGCTCGTGGTCGGCGATCCGACGGAGGGCGTCGTTCAGATCTTTGAACGACGAAGCGGCCCTGCTCCATGGGCAGCGGCGGGCGTCCTGGACCTGCCGGAGACCGATGGCCCCGGTAGCTCATTCCCAATTGGCACCAGCGTGAGACTGTTCCAGAACGAGATCCTGGTCGGGCAAACGGTGATCGCGATTGACGACGATAGTGGAATCTCCCTCGAGGGAATCGTGCATCGCTTTGCGCGGGTTGACGGAGCGTGGACGGCGATTGGCACGCTTCAGCCGGAGGATGAAGCCGAGCGAGAGGGCTTTGGAATGTCCCTGGCCGTGGACGGTGCATCGCTAGTGGTCGGCGGCGGACCGCAGATCTTCGTATACGAGCGCGACGACGACGCGGGCGCCTCGGCCGCTCCGTTCGAGCTCCAGGGTGCTGTGGAGGTGTTCGATGCGGGCGACCCCGGAGCCATCATTGTGTCGAACCAGACTCTGGCGTTCGGCGGCGACATCGGCGCTTTCGGCAACCCCGGGACCGATTTCGGGCTGGGCTCGGTATCCGTGGTCACCAGGGAAGCGGGCGAATGGGTTCGCTCAGGCACGCTCATGATCGACCACGAGCCACTCCCTGCGGTCAACGGCGGCGAGATCCCCTGCGACGACGGGACCGCCAGCGGCTACGACTGCGACCATGTGGACCTGCTGTCCTTCCTTCCGCGCGAAGAGATGGGCGCCGGACGAGGTGCCCGGCTCAACGACGTGTGGGGCTGGACCGATCCGTTGACCGGTCGCGAGTTCGCCCTGGTCGGCCGCATGGACGGGACCGCCTTCGTCGACGTCAGCGATCCCTACAACCCCCGCTACCTGGGCAACCTCTCGCGGACCGAAGGCAGCCCGCCAAGCACCTGGCGCGACATCAAGGTCTTCAAGGACTACGCCTTCATCGTGGCCGACGGGGCGGGCGAGCACGGGATGCAGGTGTTCGAGCTCGCGCAGCTCCGTGACGTCACCGAGCCGCGCGAGTTCGAGCCGACCGTTCTCTACACCGAGGTCGCGTCCTCCCACAACGTGGCGATCAACGAAGAGACCGGGTTCGCGTATCTGGTGGGCTCTTCCCACGGGGGCGTGACCTGCGGAGGCGGCTCGCACATGGTGGACATCAACGACCCCCTGAATCCGGTCTTCGCGGGCTGCTTCGCCCACCCCAACACCGGCCGGCGCAACACCGGCAACTCGCACGACACGCAGTGCGTGATCTACCACGGTCCCGACGAGGACTACCGAGGCCGCGAGATCTGCGTGAATTCGAACCATACGGCGCTCTCCGTCGCGGACGTGACCGACAAGGACAATCCCATCGCGGTCGCGGCCGCCGTTTATCCCGGCGTGCAGTACGCCCATCAGGGCTGGCTCACCGAGGATCATCGCTACTTCTATTCCAACGACGAACTCGACGAGGTGAACAGCACGGTCGAAGCCACCCGCACGCTCATCTGGGACCTGGCGGACCTGGACGACCCGCTCCTGCTGAGTGAGTACATGCACCCGACCAAGGCCACGGATCACAACCTCTACATTCGCGGCGACCGTCTCTACATGTCCAACTACCGCGCGGGGCTGCGCGTGCTGGACATCAGCGATCCGGAGAATCCGTTCGAGTTGGGGTACTTCGACACGACGCCGTGGAGCGCGGACAAGGCCGGGTTCGACGGTACGTGGAGCGTGTACCCCTACTTCGAGAGCGGAAGCGTGCTGGTGTCGAGCCAGCGCGAGGGGCTGTTCATCGTTCGTCCCAGGGCGCGGCGGTTGATTCCGTAGGGGGGGACGAATCACCTACCTGCTCGACGACCGGGTCGCGGTCGACCGCTTCACCGAACCCTCCGTGCGGGGCTTCGCCGAGACCGTGCTGCGGGCACTGGGCGCGACCGACGAGGAGGCGCGCATCAACGCGGACGGTGTGGTGACCGCGTCACTGTGGTGGCATCCGGGACAGGGACAGGGGCTGGAGAAGCTGTTCCGCTACGCCCGCCGCATGCGAAATGGGGGAATCAGGCCGAATGCATCGATGCGGTGGGTGCGGGAGACCGCCGCCACCGCGTTGCTGGACGCGGACAAGGGGCTTGGGTACGTGGCCGCGCAGCGAGCCATGGACCGGGCCGTCGAGAAGGCGCGGGACGCGGGCGTGGCCATGGTGGCCGTGCGGCACAGCAATCACTTCGGGATCGCGGGCTATCACGCCAAGCGCGCAGCCGACGCGGGGCTGATCGGGCTCGCGATGACCAACGCGGGCGCGGAGATGGCGCCATGGGGCGCGACGCGCCCCGTGTTGGGCACGAACCCGTGGGGGATCGCGGTGCCGCGCGTCGGTGGGCACGACCCGATCGTGCTGGACATGGCGCTCACTCAGTCTGGCAAGGGGATGATGCGGTGGCTGCAGCGGGCGGGGTTGCCGATGCCGGACAACTGGGCGCTCACCCCGGACGGCGCGCGCACCACCGACCCGGGCGCCGCCATGGACGGTCCGATGCTCCCGATCGGCGATTATAAGGGCTACGGGCTGAGTCTGGTCACCGACATCCTCACGGGTGTCTTGACGGGATCGCTCTTCGGGGCGCAGGTATTTCAGGATGACGAGAACTACGATGTGGCCCACACGATGATCGCGGTCTCGATCGAGGCGTTCATGGAGCGGCGGCGGTTCGAGGCGCGTCTCGAGCGGCTCGTCACCGAGGTGCTGGCGGCACCGCCGATCGACGCGGAGCGGCCTGTACAGCTGCCTGGACAAGCGGAACACGCGCGTGCGCGGGACCGGCTGCGGCGTGGGGTTCCCGTCGACTGCAAAACAGTGGCGGGCCTGCGCGACCTCGCGGACGACCTGGGCGTGGCGTTCACCCTGAGGCCGGTGTCGCAGCTGGCGTCCGAACCCGGCGCGGAACCCCCGCACCCGGAGGGAATGTGAGCAGAGAACCAGGACCGCAGGGCGATGTGCTCCGTATCGGGACCATCCGTGCGGCCCCCGGCACGCTGACCAGGGGAGCGATCCCGACCGGCGCCGACGTCTCCGGGCGACCGCGCGAGATCCCGGTGCTGGTGTGCCGCGGTGCCGAAGACGGGTCGATCCTGTGGATCAACGGAGCCACCCACGGGGACGAGCCCGAGGGCGCGCTGTCGATCTTCAAGCTGTTCGAGGCACTCGATCCCGCCGATCTGCGCGGGACGGTCGTCGGCGTCCCCGCCATGAACGTTCCCGCCTTCGAAGCCGGCAAGCGCGGCGACCCCCTCGACACCTTCTCGTACGACATGAACCGGATCTACCCGGGCAGCGCCGACGGGTATCCCACCGAGCGGGCGGCGTGGGCGCACTGGCAGGCCATGAAGGACGCCTGCGATCTCCAGATCGCGATCCACTCAGGGGGGGAGCATTCGTACCTCGCCCACATGATCTTCGCGGCGGACAATCCACCCAGCCTCGAGCTGGCCGCGGCGATGGGCCCCCAGTGGGACCTCGTCTTCCGGAGCGGCGTGGGCGGCGCGAACCCCTCCTCGAAGATCGCCGAGTTGGGCAAGGCGGGGATCACCGTGGAACTCGGGGGGAACTGTCGGACGCTCACCTCGGACTTTCACGCGGTGGCGGAGGACCTCGCGGACAGCTACCGGAACGTGATGCGGCACTACGGCATGCTCGACGGGGACGCCCGCTACACCCCCCGCTGGCGGATGGGGCACCAGCGCGCACTGCTCGCCCCGGCTTCGGGGATGTGGGTCGGAGACGCCGACGTTCCCTTCGAGACGGCGATCCCGGCCGGAACTCCGCTCGGGCGTGTCTACGACCTCTACGGCGAGGTACAGGCCGAGGTCGTCGCGCCCGCGGAAGGCGTCGTCTTTGGGCTGCGGTCGCGGCCAGCGGTGCTCGCGGGAGAGTGGTGCTGCTTCTTCGGGATCATCGACGAGGTGCGAGAGGATCTCGCCTCAGGAGAATCGCCATGATGCGCTCCACCACGCTCTTTGCCTGGTTCGCGCTGTCGAGCTTTCTGTCGCTCGGCGTCGCCGCCTGTCAGACCGACAACGGCGCTCCCTGCCCGATGCTCGGGGACGTTGTCCGCATGTTCGTTGAGCAGGGGTACGCTGGTGCGGTGGGCGAAGCTGCTCTACGAGGGTGAAGCCATCGACGGGGACGATCTTCCCCAACACTAAGGCAACGCCCCCGGGTCGATCACCCCGCGTGCCGCCAGCCGCCCTCGTCCCCGCGTGGCGGCGGGCTCGCCGCGCTCCACGATCACCTCGCCGCGCGATAGCGTCCAGGTCGGGAAGCCGTGCACCTTCATCCCCTGATAGGGACTGTAGTCGACTGCTGAATGCAGGCAGGCCGCGTCGATTTCGACCTCAGCGTCCGGGTCCACGATGATCAGGTCGGCGTCGGCACCCACATCCAGGGTGCCCTTCCCGGGATGCAGGCCGAAGATGCGCGCTGGGTTGGTCGCGGTGAGCTCCACGAAGCGCTGGGGTGACAGCCGGCCAGCCGCGACCCCGTGAGTGAAGAGCAGCGGCAACCGGGTCTCGATGCCCGGGAGGCCGTTTGGAATGCGGGTGAAGTCGCCTCGTCCCCTGGTCTTCTGGTCACTGTACCTGAAGGGGGCGTGGTCGGAGGACACCTGCTGGACCGATCCCGCCTCCAGTGCGCGCCACAACGCATCCCGGTGTTCGCCCGCGCGCATCGGCGGGCTGCACACGAACTTCGCGACCTCGAAGCCCCCGTCCGGATCGTAGACCGAGTCGTCCAGCACCAGATACTGGGGACAGGTCTCGGCGACAACCGGCTCGCCACGCTCCCGGGCATCGGCCACGTGGCGCGCGGCCCCTGCCGACGTCACATGCGCGATGCAGAGCGGGGAGCCCGCCAGACCGGCCAGCATGATGGCACGGTGGGTCGCTTCCGCTTCGACCGCGGGCGGACGGCTCGGGGCGTGGTATGCGGGCCCGGTCAGGCCGGACTCCAGATGGCGGGCGATCAGGTGGTTGACCGCGCAGTCATTCTCGCAGTGCACGTACACGAGACCACCGTGCGCGCCGGTCGCTTCCAGCATGCGCAGCAGCCCGGCGTCGTCGACGATCTTGTCACCGTAGGTCATGTAAACCTTGAAGGACGGAAAGCCATCTTCAATCATGACAGGCATTTCACCTATCACACCTTCAGTAACATCCGTGACGATTGTATGGAAGCCGTAGTCGATGACGGCGTCGGGAACGATCTCGGCGAGGCGGCGGTCCCGGGCCACGAACAAGGACTCGCCGCGACGCTGGAGCGAGAAGTCGACGATCGTGGTCACGCCGCCGCAGGCACCCGCGACGGTGCCCGTGTAGAAGTCGTCGGCGGTGGTGATTCCGAGGCGGTCGATGGGGTGCGCGAGGTGCGTGTGCGTGTCGATCCCGCCGGGCATGACCCAGTGGCCGGTTGCGTCGAGGATGCGGCCGGCGCCATGGTCGAATGGGCCGGGGCCATGGTCGAACGGGCCGGGGCCGACGGCGGCGATGCGGCCGTCCCGGACGAGGACATCGCCCCGCTCCATGCGGTCCGCGGTGACGACCGTACCGCCCGTGATGAGGAGGTCGCTCACAAGCCTGACGTTACGTGAGGGTCCAGCCCGCCGACGAATCCCCCGATCCGGTCCATCGCCTCGCGGATCAGCGCCTCGGGGGCCAGCAGTGACACGCGCACCCAGCTCCGCCAGCGCCCGCCGAAGGAGTTGCCGGGGAACATGAGAACGCCCGCCTCGTCCAGAAGACGGTAGCAGAAGGTCTCTGCGTCCGTGCCCCAACGGGACACGTCGGCCCACATGAAAAGCCCGCCTCCGTGCGGTCCGTGAGGAATGCCCAACCGGGCGAAGCCGTCCATGAGGACGCGGCGGCGGCGGCGGTACACGTCGAGGTAGGCTTGGCGCGGGTCCGGATGCGCGTCGAGCGCGGCCAGCGCCGTCCACTGCGAGAATGCCGGGCACGGGCCGGAGGTGGTGCTCTTCAGCGCCTCGACGGCGTCGATGAAGGCGGGAGGACCGATCAGGTAGCCGACTCGAAAGCCGGTCATCGCGTACGCCTTCGAGAAGCCCGAAAGGACGACTGCCCGCCCGCGCGCGCCGTCCGCGGCGAGGAAGGAGAGGAAGGGGTCGTTGCCGAAGACGACATCCTCGTAGATCTCGTCGGAGAGGGCGACCAGGCCGAGGTCTTCGGCGGCCCGGGCCAGCTTCCGCACGCCCTCGGCCCCGACGCAGGAGCCGGTGGGGTTGGACGGGTTGACGAAGACGAGGATCTTCGCGTCTTGGGCGTGTGTGTGAAGGTCGTCCGCACCAAGGTGGAAGGGACGGTCGCCGCCGGTCGGGATCGGGACGATCTCTCCCCCCGCCACGCCGATCGCCTGGTCATACGAGCTGTAGCGGGGGTCCTGACAGGCCACCCGGTCGCCCGGGTCGACCAGTGCCAGCATGGCCAGGAAAAGTCCCTCCTGGGCGCCGTTGGTGATGGCGATCTCGGTGGCCGGGTCGACGGTGACGCCCCGCTCGGCTGCGTAGCGGCGGGCGATGCCCTCGCGCAGGGAGAGTAGGCCGCGCACGGGGGTGGGGGCGGGGGCAGAGCCGGTGGGCCCGTGCTCGGCAAAGTGGGCCAGGCCGCCCTCGATGATCGGCGGGGGGGTGTCGAGGTCGGGGTCGCCGCGTCCCAGCGAGATGACGTTCTCTCGGGTGCGAGCGAGCGCCATCATGCGGTAGCGCAGCGAGGTGGCGCGCTCGCCCTTGCGGACCGAGGCCGAGCCCGCCGCCTGGCCGGGTTGCCGCGCGGACGGTGTCACGGGCGTACCCCCAGCGCCCAGAGCGCCGCCCGCTGGGAGGGCGCGGGCGAGCAGATCGACGACGCCTGCTTCCATTTCGTGATGCCGGAGAGCACTTCGGGCGGCGCGGCCACGAAGCCGAGACGGAAAGGATGCACGCCGGACAATCCGTCCAGTGAGCCGATCACGATGGGGGCGGGGGGCGCGGGGGTGGCGGGCGTAGGGGCAGTGGGCGCGGGGGTCGGAGAGGCGGCGGGCGAGGGAGCCGCCGGGGTGGAAACGGTGGGCGCGGGGGGCCCTGCCGCGCCGGGATGGATGGCGGCGGCCGGCGCGGGGCCAAAAAGCCGGTCGCAGATGACGTGGATTTCGGGCCCGGCGCCGATGCCGTCCCGGGTGCCCGGCTCGACCGCGCACACGCCCATCCAGCGCAGCAGATGTCGGTGGCGGCGCGCGCCGTCGCCGGACAGGCGAATCTCCGGCGGCGTTCCCAGCCCCAGCAGCGTCACGAACAGCGACTCTCCCTCCCCGGCCGTGATCAATACGCCGTCCGCGCCGCGTTCGGGATACCCGCTGCCGGGAAGCGCGGCACCCACACGGCGCCGCAACTCCACCATTCCCGGTCGGTCGGGGTAGTGGGTCTCGCCTGCCAGGAGGTGATGGCGCAGACTGGTCAGCAGCGCTGCGGAGGGGCGCCGGGGGGCGGCGGCGGGGCCCGGCTGGGGGGCGGCGGGTTGCGGCTGGGGGGCGGCGGGGCTCGGGCGGGGGGCGGCGGGTTGCGGCTGGGGGGCGGCGGGTCGTGCCAGGTCGCGCCCGCCCCGCACGGCTTCCACTGCCGTGCGGGCCCGGCGAGACAACGCCGCATCCACCGCGCCCCCCTCCCCCGCCCCCCTCACGGCAGCGCCTCCTGCACGTACTCGGCCACCTCGCCGACGCGACTCACCACCTCTCCCGGCCCCCACATCGCCAGCGCCTCCGTCAGCACCTTCAAGTCGAAGCGACACCCGCTCACCTCCCCGCGCAGCCCGGCCAGGTACACGAACGCGGGCCCGAGCTGCGCGGGGTCCTCCCAGCGCGCCTTCCTGTCGACGGCCACGGCTTCCGCCTCACACCGCGTCACCGACGTCGGCTTCAGGTATATACCCGGCGTCACCGCGTTCACACTCACGGCCGACCCGGCGAGCTCGAGCGCGAGACACCGCGTGAACGCCTCGATCCCGAACTTGGACGCGCAGTACGCCGTCCCCCCGGGGGAGCCCTCCACACCCGCTCGCGACGACACGTTCACCACGGACCCGCCCTCGCGCAGCAGCGTCGGCAGCAGGTCGCGGGTCAGGAACACGGGCGCCTCGAGGTTGACGCGCATGATCCGTTCCCAGTGCTCCCGGTCCAGCGACTCGACGCGCTGCCTTTCGAGCACACCGGCGTTGTTGACGACGACCCGCAGCCGGTCGGCCCGGTCACGGATCGTGCGCGCCAGCCGGCGGCATTCGCGGTCCCGGCTCAGGTCCGCCACGCAGACTTCGGCCCAACCGCCTGCCTCGCGGATATCCGCCGCCGTCCATTCAAGCTCCTCGATCATCTCCGAAACCAGCCAGGCGCGCGCGCCCGCCCCGGCCAGCGCCATCGCGATCCCGCGCCCGAGCCCCCGGCCCGCCCCCGTGACGAGCACATCGACCCCTTCGATGCCGGCCACCGGAGACGGACCCTGACGTAACGTCAGGGTGTCACTCGGAGGATCTTCGGAGCGGCGGTTAGCGTCCCGCACAGGGTCTTTTTTCATCCAACTAATGTATTTACGATCCATGCGCAAGCAAACCCGAGGTAGTTGCCCAGCGCGTACCCGAAAATGCCCACGATCACCGCCGGCGCGACCAGCCGATGCCACTTCATGGCCATGCCGATGGCGAGCGCCGAACCCGGCCCTCCGATCGCCGCCTGGCTCGCGATCGAGACGGTGGGCAGGTCGATCCGCCCCAGCCATCCGACCCCGTAGGCGACCACGACGTGGACCGCGATGATCGCGATCATGAAGCCGAAGATGGGGAGGCCGGCCTCGAAGACCATCCCGAGTTCGGACGCCGCGCCCAGCACGATGAAGAAGATGTGCAGGGCGAAATAGGACAGCATCTCGGCACCCCTCAGCTTCCTGACCCACGGCAGCTGGGCCACGATCAGCGCAATCGTCGTCAGCCACAGGACCTCCGGGATGAGCGGATAGATGCCGTCCATGATCCGTGCGAGCCAGAGGGCGACCAGCGGCAGCGCGCCCAGAATGGCCATGTCGGTGATGTTGATGTCCGAGTCGGTCCAGCGGCGGCGCATGGCGTCTTCGTCGGGCTCGGCCTCGGCCTCGTCCACGGCCGCTTCCCCGGTCCTTTCGCCGGCCCAGGCCGTGGCACCGCCCAGCCTCGTCCGGCGCAGGAACATCGTGGCCAGCATGCCCGCCAGCCACACCTGCAGAAGCAGGTAGGGGACGGTCGACAGATTGTCGGCCAGAGCCGCGGCGGCGAAGGTGCTCGTGTCGATCTCGAGTCCCTGTCCGACGGCGGTGAAGTTCATCCCGCCGCCCGCGAAGGCCGCCGAGAACGCTCCGGAGAGCTTCCACGTCTCCGGGCCGACCCATCCAGCCATTGTGGCGCCCGCCACCACACCGCCCACCAGGCTCCCGAAACACGCCGCGAGGTAGGCGACAATGAGCGGCCGCCCCGCGCTGGCGAGCTCGCGCAGGTCCGTCCCCATGATGACGAGCACGATCGCGTACGGGATCGCGAAGGTGAAGACGGACTGGTGGACCGGTCCCGTGTGTTCGATCACTCCGATGTTCGCCAGCGTGATCCCGAGCAGCGTGCAGACGACCGCGGAGCTGATCTTCTTGACGGGCTCGAAGCGCTCCTCCAGCCAGCGGGTGAACGCCACCACGGCCAGCATGAAGGCCAGGACCAGAATCGGCTCCTGGATCATGGGGTTACCAGGTTCTCGACCACATCCCGGACCATCCCGACCTGCCCACCCCCCGTGCCGCCCCCGACATGGGGAGACAGGAGGACATTCGGCGCACCGATCAGCGGGCTGTTCGCCGGGAGCGGTTCATCCACGAACACGTCCAGCCCGGCGCCCGCGATCCGGCCCTCGGACAGCGCCCCGGCGAGCGCGGCCTCGTCCACGAGCCCGCCACGGGCCGTATTGACCAGGATCGCGTCTTTTTTCATGCGCCGGAGGGCTGCCTCCCCGATCATCCGCTCGGTGGCGTCGGTGTGCGGCGCGTGCAAGCTGACCACGTCGCTCACGGCAAGCAGCTCCTCCAGCGGAAGGTGCCGCACGCCAGCCATCCGCTCGTAGGCTCGGGGCAACGGCGAACGCTTGTGGTACACGACCTCCATGTCGAAGGCCTGTGCCCGCCGGGCGACCTCCAGCCCGATGCCGCCCAACCCCACCAGTCCGAGTGTGCGCCCATGAAGCTGCCGCACGTCGTCGTAGCGGAGCCAGTTGAAGGCGATCTTGCGTTCGGTGGTGCGAATCGGCTCGACGCCCAGGCGCTCGTACTCGGCGTCCCGGGTGCCGAGGTGGCCCGGGACGACCTTGCGGTAGAGACCGAGCATGAGCGCAAACGCCTGCTCGGCGACCGCGATCGCGCCCCGGTGCGGCAGCGTCGCGACAGGCACTCCGGCCGCGGCCGCGGCTTCCCGGTCGACCGCCCACGGCGCCCTCCCCTGCACCACCACCACGCGCAGCCCGGCTCCCGCGCGGATCAGTTCGGCGCCGATGCGCCTCTGCCCGGTGACCAACGCGTGCGCGCCGGCGGCCGCGCCGACGAGGTCATCCCGGTCGAGAGCGCCGCCCCAGACCATCTCGATCCCGGCCTCGTCCGCCGCCCGCTCGAAGAGGCCGCGGATCCACTCCGGCATGGGCTCGATGTGAAGTGCTCGCAATGTGGTGGCGGTCCGCGTTATGGTGGGGGCGATTGGCGCGACGAAGGTACGGGGCACGGCCTGGACACGCGAGTGCCGGGCCGTCACCAGCACAGGCAAGGAGTCCATTCGCATGACCATGAACCGCCGACAGTTCGCGACGGCCGCCGGCGCGGGGGCGATGGCTCTGGCGTGGCAGCAGGCGTGCACCGAGGTCGCCGACACGGGGGAGGTTTCCGCCACCACGGCGCGGACGCTCCTCGACCATCAGGGGCCGCGCGGCATCTACGAGGAGGCGGAGGAGCTGGAGCGGCTGCGCGCCGCGCTCGCCAACATGATCAACGTGCAGCAAACGCTGCGGGAGTTCCCGCTGGATCCCGACGAGCCGCCGTTGGTCGTCTTCTGGAGGGGCTAGCCATGCGGAACGGAACGGGCGGAGCCATGCGGGAATCGGCCGCGCAGGAATCGACTGTCCAGGACGCGCCCCGCGGCATCGACGAATCGACCCTCTTCCTCACCGTCCGCGAGCTGGCCGGCATGCTGGCCGACGGCGCGGTCACCTCGGTGGACCTCACCCGGGCCTACCTGGACCGCGCCGAAGCCCTCGACGTGCCCCCCTTCGAGCTCCCCAGCGAGCCGCGCACCGACCACGACGGCAAGCTCGCCACCATGGTCACAATCGCGCGGGATCACGCGCTCGAAGCCGCCGAACGGGCCGATGGGGAGCTTGCGGCGGGCAATCGACGCAGCATCTTACATGGCTTACCCTACGGTGTCAAGGATCTGCTTGACACGCGCGGCATCCGCACCACGTGGGGGTCGCGGATCTTCGCGGACCGGATACCGGACCGGAATGCGGCGGTCATCGACAGACTCGAAGACGCAGGCGCGGTGCTGATGGCCAAGATGTCGCTCGGGGAGTTCGCCGGGGGCAACACCAGCTCGGCACTCAACCCCTGGAAGCTCGACCGCACCAGCTTCGGGTCGTCGAGCGGCACCGTGTCCGCCGCCGTCGCGGGCCTGATCGGCTTCGGCATCGGCACCGAGACGGGCGGCTCGATCGTCTTCCCGGCGTCCGCCGTCGGCGCGTCGGGGCTGCGCCCCACATTCGGCCGCGTGAGCCGTTTCGGGTGCATGGCGCTGTCGTGGAGCCTCGACAAGATCGGCCCGGTGGGGCGCTCGGCCGAGGACTGCGGCCACATCCTGCAGCAGATCGCCGGGCAGGATCCGCGCGACAACTGCACGGTCGACCGCCCCTTCGTCTTCCGTGCGGACCCGGGGGCCATGCGCGGGCGCCGTCTGGGCGTCCACCGCGCCGAGTTCGAGCTGTCGGGCTCGGAGACGACCCGGCGCGTCTTCCAGGAGGCGCTGGACGTGTTCGCCCAGATGGGGGTCGAGGTCGAGGACATCACCCTGCCGCTGCGCCCCACCGGCGCCCTCTTCACCACGATCGTGACCGTCGAGAGCGGCACCAACTTCAAGTCGCTCTTCGACGATGGCAGCGCGGCCAACATGTTCTCCTTCAACGAGGACCGCCGCGCGGGGTGGATGGCCGGCCGCATGATGCCCGCCGCGGACTACCTCACCGCACAACGGATCCGCAACCAGCTTGTGCGCGAGGCCGACGAGGTGCTGTCGCGCTACGATGCGGTGATTGCGCCGACCTGGCCGAACGGCGCGGCCATGCGCGAGGTGCGGGACGGTTGGCCGATCCCGGCGCGCAACGAGTGGGAACCCCCCGGCGAGGTCAGCGCGCGCACCCCGCGGCTCAACTACATCGCGAACCTTGTCGGCCACCCCGGGTTGGCGATCCCATGCGGATTCGACGAGGACGGGCTGCCGCTGTCGCTGCAGATCGTGGGCTCGCCGATGGACGATCAGAGCGTGCTGGATATGGGAATGGCCTACCAGCGGGAGACGGACTGGCATCTGCGACGGCCGGAGTATCCGTGGCGGGAATAGGGGCGCCGCGCGACACGAGAAGATCCGTCAGGGCCGCCAATCCGCCACGTCCGGCATCCCCCGGCTGAACAACACTTGCAGACGCGGCGCGGTCAGCCCGGCAACCTCCGCAGCCACCCGAATCAGGTCCGTCGCGTCCTCGCCGCGCAGAATCCCGCGCACCTGCCCGCTATCGGGATCGCGCAGGATGGCCATCGGCTGGTCGGTCGCCTGATCCGTCGTAGTCGATCCCGCAGGCCCGGAGAGGGTAATGCTCTCCAGCACGCCGGCCCAATCGTCCTGCACGGGCAGCGCGAAGACGAAGGACGACCTCCCATCGGCGTCGGCCAACTCCGCCATGTCGAAGCTCAGCGAAAACAGTTCGTCGCCGCTCGCGGTTCGGCCAACCAGCTCGTATTCGCCTGTGGACCCGGGAACGTTGGGCGGAGCGTCCGCCACAAAGGCTGGCTCCAGGAACGGATCCCCCTGCTCGTCGACGCCGCCCCAGAGGAGCAGGGTCCGCGTAGGAGCGTTGACGGGAGCTCGGGCGAGCGCGGTGGCGCTGCTTCCGCTCGCAAGGCGATGGTTCAGGGCTCTGGTGAAACTGAAGTCGCTCACCCAACGCGGAGGACCGCAATAGGACATCAGGTCCCGAGAATGCGGCGGTACAAGCACTCCATCCCCGCGCGGGTCGTATCCCCAGGCACCGATCGAACCATCACTCTGGGGAAACGCCCGATCCGGTCCACCGGCACCCCCGCACGGCGCATGGCGGAGGTTCAGGTTATGTCCCAGTTCGTGCGCTATCACGAAGGGATCGGACACCGAGAAGCCCACCCGGCCGCCAAGAAACCCTACCCCCGACTCGCCTCCAACAACGCGCTCCGGCATGATGCCCATGTAGTAGCCGTTCCCGCCTTCCAGGCTTCGAATCAACTGAGTTTCATTGATCAGCTTGATCACGTTGGTGGTCGAGGTCAAAACGGATTCATGAGCCTTCACGTCGAGATCGCCGATCGGCATGAACGTGCGCGAATCCCATAGCATTTCGTGTGACTGCGGGTCCGCAGCCATGCCGTTGGCCATCTCCACAATCGACGTATCCGAGTCCCGCGCCCACTGGAACGGAACGACGGTCAGATCCAGCACGGGCACGACCTCGACCTGCACCGGTACCAGACCCGTCTCGGGAATCCGCTTCGTCACCCCAAGTTCGGGATCCAGCGTGCTGTCCGGGTCGATCTCGATCACCATTTCCAGTCCCGGCTGTATCACCGAACCCGGAATCCGGACGTTCGCCGACTTCTCCAGCGCACCCTCGGCGTCGTCAACCTCTGTGGGGATGGCGGTTCCCGAGCCCGGGATGTCCACCGCGTGGGTCTCAACGCCGTCGACGTAGAAGGTCGCCTGCACCTTCGGAATGCCCTCGCTGGTAGTCCGCGATGCCGTCACGAACACCCGCAACAGTGCTTCCTTGCCAGCGACCAGCGGAACCGGGAAATCCAGTGACTGCACTGCCTGGGTCAAGTACGCCGACGAAGCGGTTCCTGCCCCGCAAGGCCGCACCCGCACGAGCTTCACATCCGACAGCCAGCTCTGGAAACCGGCATCTCCAGGAGCGCATAGACCGGTACCGGTCAGCAGCAGTTCGTTCAGCTTGTCGAGAGCCGTGAGGCTCGAAGGCAGGGTGCCGGACATTTCGGCGTTGTCGATCAGGTAGAGCCGCCTCAGGTTGGCCATGCCGCCCAGTTGCGGCGGGAGGGAACCCGATAGCCGGTTGTCTTTGATCGATACCCGACGCAACCCGGACAGATCACCGAACTCGGGAGGTATGAGCCCCGTCAACTCATTGCCGTCGAGGTACAGCGTCGACAGGCCGGACAGGTTGCCCAGCTCCGGCGGGATCGTTCCCGCCAGTTCATTCCCGCTGAGGTCCATGTGTCCCAAGCCGGACAAGCTCCCCAGCTGCGACGGTATTGATCCAGTCAGCTCATTCCCGCCGAGGTCCAGGCGCGCCAGGCTTGACAGGTTGCCCAGCCCCACCGGAATCGACCCGGTCAGCCGATTGCCGCTGAGGCTCAGCTCCGACAGGCTGGGCAGGCTGCCCAACCCCGCCGGGATCCGACCCGTCAGCTCATTCCCGCTGAGGCTCAGGCGTGCCAGGCCGGACAGGTTGCCCAGCCATGCGGGAATCGACCCGGTCAGCCGATTCTCGCTGAGGATCAGCTGCGACAAGCGGGACAGGTTGCCCAGCTCCGACGGGATCCGGCCCGTCAGTCCATTCCAGTCGAGGTACAGCGCCGACAGGTTGGACAGGTTGCCCAGCTCCGGCGGGATCGGTCCCGTCAGCCCATTCAGGCCGAGGCCCAGGGTCATCAGATTGGACAGGTTGCCCAGCTCGGAAGGGATCGGACCCGTCAGCCCGTTCCAATAGAGGTACATTGTCGACAGGTTGGACAGATTGCCCAGCTCCGACGGGATCGAACCCGTCAGCTGATTCCCATTGAGGTCCAACCGCGACAGGCTGGACAGGTTGCCCAGCTGCGGCGGGATCGGACCTGACAGGCGGTTGCGGGCCAAGGCCAGTTCGCGCAGCTGGCCAAGATTGCCGAGTTGGGGCGGAATCCGTCCCGCCAGGTTGTTTGCGGGAAGTCGCAGCGCGACGACTCGGCCCTGATCGTTGGTTTCCACTCCGTGCCATTCACCGAGGGGTCGGTCCGACAGCCAGTTTTCGTCGTCGGTCCAGTCGGCTCCGCCCGTGGCATCGTACAGGACCTCGAGGATATCCCGTTCGGAGAGCGGCTGACATTCGACGTTCGTGCCTTCGTGGGACGGGATGGCAGCCAGCCACTCGCCCAACGCTCCGTCCGGCGGTATGCACAGCCCGGTGTCGCTGTATTGGAGCTCTTGAAGCGAGAGGGCGGACAGAGACAGTGGCAGCGGACCGCTCAGGTCCTCGTTTCCGTCGATCCGCAGAGAAGTCATGTTCGTGAGTGGGGCCAGCGACTCGGGTACGCGGCCCGCAAGCCCGTTGTCGGACAGGTCGAGCGTCGTGACCCGCCCCAGCGAACCCACACTCACACCATGCCAGTCGTTCAACAAACCGTCACCAAGCCAGCCGCTTGAGCGCTCCCATTCCGGTCCTCCGGTGGCCTCGTAGAGCGACACGAGCGCCTCTCTGTCGCCCTCGTTGCAGAGCGGCCCGACGTAGATGTCGAGCTGCGTGAGCCACTCCGCGAAATCCGCCGATTCGGGGATGCAAAGGTCCCGGTTGTCCGCGAAGTGGAACAGCCGAAGCCGCTCCATGCCCAGGAAGTCCGACGGGATCTGTCCGGTGAGGAGGTTCTGGTTGAGGCCCAGCCTCTGAAGGTTGCGCAGGTTGCTCAACTCGGGCGGGATCGGCCCGGTCAGTTCGTTTCTGCGAAGCCGCAAGTCCTCCAGGTTGCTCAAATCGCCCAGCTCGGGTGGAATCTGCCCCGTCAAATCGTTGACACCGAGGTTCAACGTCCTGAGGCTGTCCAGACTGCCCAATTCGATGGGAATCTGTCCCGCTAACGTGTTGCGCTCGAGATTCAGGGTCTCCAGGTGCGACAGGCGGCTCAGATCCGGCGGGATCGACCCGATCAGGTTGTGCGCGGAAAGTGTCACGGCCGTGACACGACCACTCTCGTCCGTCGTCACGCCGTGCCATTGCCCGATCGGACGATCCGACAGCCAGCCATCGTTCTCTATCCAGCCCGCACCGTCTGTGGCTTCATAGAGGGCCGCCAGCGCGGTCCAGTCCGGATGGGCGACCGTGATCCCCGCTGTCCCCTGCACACTGGGCGACGCTGCGGTGATCGTGGCCGCGCCTTCCGCGATTCCGCGCACCAGACCCGACCCATCCACCGTGGCGATGGCGGCATCGCTCGACGACCATGTGAATTCGACGCCCGGCACCGTAAACCCGTTTGGGTCCCAGGCTTCCGCCGTCAGTCGCAGCGTGTCGCCCGCGGACACCGTGTCGGCGGCAGGTAACACTTCGACTCCCCTCACGTCTTGATCCACAGTCACCGCCGCGCTCCCCGACACCGTGCCCGCGGTCGCGGTGATCGTGGCGGTCCCGTTGCCCGCTGCCGTAACCAGCCCGGCGGCGTCTACCTTCGCCACCCCGGCGGCGCTGCTCGCCCAGGTCACCGTGACCCCGTCCATCACCTGGCCGTTCTGGTCGCGCACCTCCGCGCTCAGCTGCACGGTCTCGCCCACCGCCGTGAACTCGGCCATGGCCGGACTCACTGAAATCGTCGTCGGCCGGAGGGGCTCGGGAGGTGGCGGCGGCTCCGTCGTGTCATCGCCGCAACCGGCGGCCCAGGCGACACCGCCGAAGAATACCGCAGCAAGGACCAGGGCGCGCGGTCGCATCATAGTGACTCGTGCCATGCGCGCACTCGCTACCGGGGGCATCAGGGCCGCCAATCAACCTCGCCGGGTATCCCCCGGCTGAACAACATCTGCAGACGCGGCCCGACAGCGTCCGCAGCCGCGCCAATCAGGTCCGTCGCGTCCTCGCCGCGCAGGATCCCCCGCACCTCACCACTGGCCGTATCGCGAAGGATAGCCATGGGCTGATCGGTCGTCCGGTCCGTTGTGGTCGATCCGCCGGGTCCGGACAGGGTAATGCTCTCCGGCATGCCCGCCCACTCGGTCCGCAGGGGCAGCGCGATGACGAAGAGCGACCTCGCCTCCGCGTCAGCCAATTCCGCCATTTCGAAGCTGAGGGAAAACAGTTCGTCGCCACTGGCGCTCCGGCCGACGAGTTGGTAATCGCCGCTCGATCGGGGAACGCTGGGCGAGGCGTCCGTCACGAAAGCGGGCTCCAGGAACGGATTCCCTTCGTCGTCCAGGCCGCCCCAGAGAATCAGGCTCCGCGTGGGAGCGTATGGGGCGGTCGGCGCGAACGGACCCCGGCTTCCATCCCCCTCAAGCCGATGGTTCAAGGCTTTTGTGAAACTGAACTCGCTGACCCACTTCGGAGGACCGCAGTAGGACATCAGGTCCCGGGCCCGCGGCGATACCAGCGTGCCACCGGCACGAAAGTCGTATCCCCAGGAGCCGATCGAAGCATCTGTTTGGGGGAACGCCGGGTCCGGACTGCCGGCACCTCCGCACGGCGCATGATAGAGACCCATGTTGTGTCCCAATTCGTGCGCGATAACAAAGGGATCGGCCACCGAAAAGCCAATTCGGAAACCAAGGAACGCAACCCCCACCGGGGCCCCGACAACGTGCTCGGGGAGGATCCCCATGTAGTAGCGCGTGCCGTTCTCCAACGTCCGAATCAGATGCGTCTCGCGAAGCAGGTCGAGGGAGTTGGTCGTCGAGGTCAGGACGGCTTCATGGACTTCCAGGTCCACATCGGCTACGGGGAGCATGGCGCGTGTATCGCCAAGCATTTCGTGCGTGTGCGGGGTTGCCGCCATAGCCGCAGCCATATCGACAATCCACGAATTGGGTTTCGGCGCCCATTGGAACGGAATCACCGTCAGGTCCAGGCTGGGCAGCGACTCCACTTGCACCGGGGCCCTGCCCTCCTCCGGAATACGCTTCGTCACGCCCAGTTCGGGATCCAGCATTCCGTCCGGGTCGATCTCTACCACCATCTCCAGTCCGGGTTGGATCACCGATCCGGGGATTGTGACGTTGGCCGACCTTTGCAGCGAACTCCGAGCGTTTTCAATCTCGGTTGGGATGGGGGTCCCCGAGCCCGGAATGTCGACCGTGTGACTCTCGACGCCGTCGAGGTAGAAGGTCGCCCGCACCATCGGGATGCCTTCGCTGCTCGGACGCGAGGCGATCGCGAACACCCTGAGCAGCGCCTCCCTGCCGGCGATCAGTGGAACCGGGAAGTCCAACGACTGCACCGCCTGGGTCAGGTAGGCCGACGACCCCGCGTCCACTTCACAATCCCGCACGCGCGCCACGCGCACTTCCGACAGCCAGTTCTGGAAGGTGGTGTCCGTGGGGGCGCACAGACCGGTACCCGTCACTATCAGTTCCTCCAGTTGGCCCAGAGCGGTCAGGCCCGAAGGCAGGATCCCGGACACTTCGGCGTTGTCGGTCAGGTGGAGCCGCTCCAAACGGTCAAGTCCGCCCAGGACAGGCGGAAGTGCACCGGACAACCGGTTCCCGGCTATCGACAGTGTCTGCAACCTGGACAGATCACCGAGTTCGGGGGGAATCCGTCCGACCAACTCATTCCCGCTGAGGTTGAGGCGCTCCAGGCTGGACAGGGCTCCCAATTGCGACGGGATCCTTCCCGTCAGCCTGTTCCGGCTGAGATCCATGTGTGTCAATGTGGACAGGCTGGCCAGTCTCCACGGAATCGATCCCGTCAGCCAATTGCGACCGAGGATCAGCTCGGTCAGGCCTGACAGGTCGCCCAACTCGGGCGGTATCGACCCCGTCAGCCCGTTGTGGCCGAGGCCGATACGCGTCAGGTTCGGCAGGCTGCCCAGCCAAGGAGGAATCGATCCCGCAAGCCAATTGCGATCAAGGATCAATTCGCGCAATCCGGACAGGTTCCCTAGCTGCGCAGGGATCGGTCCCGCCAGGCGATTCCCGTCCAGGTACAGCAAGAGAAGGTTGGCAAGGTCGCCCAACTGCGGCGGGATCGGTCCCTCCAGCTCATTTATGCCGAGTCCCAGCACGAGCAGGTTGGTCAGTCTGCCCAGCTCCGGCGGGATCGGTCCCTCCAGTTCGTTCGCCCAGAGGAGCAACTGTGACAGGTTGGTCAGATCGCCCAACTGCGGGGGGATCGGTCCCTCCAGCTCGTTCTGGCTCAGATTCAGCAGCGTGAGGCTGGACAGGTTGCCCAACTGGGGGGGGATCGGTCCCTCCAGTCGATTGCCGGACAGGTCCAGCTCACGGAGCTGTTCCAGGTAGCCCAGTTGGGGTGGAATGCGGCCCGCCAGATCGTTGCGCGGAAGTCGCAGCGCAACCACTCTGCCGACGGCGTCGGTCTCCACTCCGGTCCACTCACCGAGAGGTTGCCCGGAAAGCCAGTTTTCGTCGTCCTTCCATTCGGCGCCACCCGCAGCACTGTACAGGAGTTCGAGGGTTTCCTGGTCCGAGGGGGGCGAACACTCGGCGTCCGTACCCTCGTGCGAGGGGATGGCAGCGAGCCATCGGGCGAACGATTCGCCGGGGGGAACACAAAGGCCGGTGTTGTTGTAGCTCAACGCCTCGAGCGAGAGCATGGACAGCGTCAACGGCAAAGGACCGGTCAGTTCCTCGTTTCCGTCCAGCTGAAGAGAGGTCATGCTCGCGAGCGGTGCCGACAACTCCGGCAGCCGACCCGCAAGTCCGTTATTGGACAGGTCGAGTTCGAGGACCCGCCCCACCGAATCGGTGCTCACGCCGTGCCATTCGCTCACTGGCACATCATCATCAAGCCAGCCGTCGGAACGAGTCCATTCACTCCCTCCGGTGGCCTCGTAGAGCGACACGAGTGCTTTCCGGTCGTCCTCGTTGCAAACGGGTCCGAGCGCGACGTCAAGCTGCGCCAGCCACCGTATGAAATCGGTTTCGTCGGGGATACAGAGATCCTCGTTGTCCCTGAAGTGGAAGAGCCGGAGCCGGTCGAATCGCACAAAAGCCGACGGAACCAGACCGGTCAGGTCGTTTCCCTGGACACTCAGCCTCGTGAGGTTGGGCAGGTTGCTCAATTCGGGTGGGATTTGGCCGCTGAAGTAGTTGTAGTTCAGGCGCAGGTCCTCCAGTTGGGCCAGGTTGGCCAACTCGGCCGGGATCTCGCCGGTCAGGCCATTCACATCAAGGCGCAAGCTCCTGAGGTTGTGCAGCCTGGTCAGTTCTCCGGGAATCGGCCCCCACAACCGATTCCACTGGAGATGCAGGGTCTCAAGGTGTGACAGACGGCCCAATTCCGTTGGAATCATCCCGGCCAGATTGCTCGAAGCAAGATCCAGCGCGGTAACGTGACCATCGGGCCCGGTTGTCACTCCGTGCCATTGGCCGATCGGTCGATCCGACATCCAGCCGTCGTCTTCTATCCAACCCGGACCCTGCGTGGCCTCGTAGAACGCCGCGAGTGGGCCCCAGTCCTGGTGGGCTACCGTGACCGGCACCGTGCCCGGGACGCTTGCCGAGAAGGCCGTAATGGTTACGACGCCCTCGACGATGCCATGGACCAGCCCCGACTCATCCACGGTGGCGACGGCGGAATCGCTCGAAAACCAATCAAATCTGCTGCCAGGCACCACAAACCCGTTCGCGTCCCAGGCCTCCGCCGTCAGGCGCAGGGTATCGCCCGCGGACACTTTGCCGGGAAAGGGCAACACCTCGATTCCCTTCACCACTTGCGCCACGGTTACCTCGGCGCTCCCCGTCGCCGTCCCGGCCGTCGCGTTGATCGTGGAGGTCCCGTTGCCCACCGACGTAACGAATCCGGCCGCGTCCACCCGCGCGACCCCGGTGCTGACGCTCACCCACGTCACGGCGGCCCCGGCCATGACCCGGCCGTTCTGGTCGCGGACCTCGGCACTCAGCTGGACGGTCGCGCCTACGGCTGTCAGCTCGGCCGTGACAGGGCTCACGGTGATCGTCGCCGGTACGGGAAACTCGGGTGGCTGAGCAGGATCCGTCGTGCTGTCGCCACAGCCGACGAACCAGGCGACACCGGCCAGAATTCCCCAGGCAAGGAGGGATTTGCGGGGGTGGCTCATACCATTGGTTCTAGCAAGATCGAGATCCCGCGTCAAGTGTCAGTCTGCTGTGATTTGGTCCCTATTCGACGCAACATCGTGCGCCGGAGGAACCGGTTGCAAAAGACGCCCCGCGGATCGAGCTCCCTGCAGGTCGCCAGGAATTCCCCCAGTCCCGGATAGCCGCGCTCCACCCCCGCCCCATCCGGAGGCACCCACTTGCCCCAGTGCAGGCGCGCACGGAAGAGCGAAGACAAGCCTTCGGCCAGGAAAGCCGCCACGCGCTGGAACGGCTCCCGCGGCTCGGTCAGGGTGATGAGGCTGATCGCGTACCAGTCCTGCTCCTCGATGCCGTGGCAGGAGGCCATTGAGATGAGTGTGTCGTCGGGTAGCACCCGACGGATGCAGATCGGGTAGTGATGGACGTACGAACCGCGTTCGTCCGCCCGCCGCAGAACCTCCACGACAAAATCGACGGCCGCCGCGAGGTGCTCGCGCGTTACGAATACTTCCATCTCCAGGTGGCGAAACAGGTCGTGACGCATGAGGAGTTGCCGGTCGCTCCGGTCGGTGACCCGCCACCAGGGAAAGATGAACGCCGGAAGAAGGCGTCGATAGAGCAGGTGGACGAGCCGGCGGCTCCGCATCACCGAGGCGCAGAACTTCACGCACAGGTGCAGAAGCATGTCGATCACGGCCAGCCAGTACACCCGGTAAAGGGCCGCGCCCCCCGTCCGACGGTTCTCCTGCGCCACACTCCGCTCGTGCACGAGCCAGGTCCAGGCGTGCGGCATGAGGTAGAACTGCTGCAGCGGCGAGCCCGCTTCGCCCTCCAAGACGGCCTCCAGATCCGGCCGCCAGATGCACCTCTCGCGCACGTAGTACTGCGGCACGCAGGGTAGCGTCACATCGAGGACGACGCCCATCGCCCCAACCGAGCATCGCGCCGCCCGCAGCGCACTGCCGGAATCGACCGTGCGGATCCGCGCCTCCCCGTCCTTTCCGTAGCACGCGATCCGCATGGACTCGACGTAGTGGGACATCGAGTGCCGTCCCGAACCGTGGGTACCCGTCGCAACCGCGCCGGCCACAGTCTGGCGGTCGATGAGCCCGATCGAAGGCAGTGTGAGGCCGCGTTTTGAGAGGAGTTTGAGGAGAGCGCCGATCCTGACCCCGGCTCCCACCGTCACGCGTTTGCGGTCACCATCCACGTGCATGTGACGAAGGTGTCGCAGGTCCACGAGCGCGTCGGGGCTCTCTATGCCCGGGTTCCAGGAGTGCCCGGCCCCGAGGACCCGCACCGTCCCGTCGCGGTGCTTTTCGAGTATGCGGAGGACCTCTTTCTCGCTGCGCGGCCGGTAGCTGCGCCGCGGCACGAAACTGATGTTCCGGCCGAAGTTGGAGTAGGCCCGGGCGGCCCTCATGAAGTCCGCCCGGGCCTGCGAGGCACCGCCGCCAGGAGCGTCCGCGTGTAGCGATGTTTCGGCGCCTGGAAGAGCGCCTCCGTCGGGGCCGTCTCCACGATCTTCCCCCGGTACATGACCGCGACCCGGTCACACAGGTGCCGTACCATTCTCAGGTCGTGGGAAATGAAGAGATAGGTCAGCCCGAACTGCTCCTGGATGTCGGCAAGCAGGTTGACGATCTGCGCCTGGATCGAAATGTCGAGCGATGAGATGGGTTCGTCGCAGACGACGAGGTCCGGTTTCAGCGCCAGGGCGCGCGCGATGCCGATGCGCTGCCGCTGACCGCCCGAGAACTCGTGCGGCATGCGCGGGGCGAGGGCGGGATCGAGCCCGACGACGTTCATCAGCTCGGCGACCCGGTCGCCTCGTTCGGCGCGGCTCAGCGTCTCGTGTTCCAGCAGCGGCTCGGCGATGGAGCGGCCCACGCTGAGGCGCGGATTGAGCGACGAATACGAGTCCTGAAAGATCATCTGCATGCGTGGTCGCAGAGCGCGGAGATCCGCAGCCGTCGTCCGCCCAAGATCGACCCCGTCGAAGAAGACGCGGCCAGCCGTAGGGGGTGTCAGGCGCAGCACGGCGCGGGCCACGGTGGTCTTCCCGGAGCCGCTTTCGCCCACCAGCCCCAGCGTCTCCCCCCGTTCGAGCCGGAAGCTGACTCCGTCGACCGCCCGCACCGATCCGGTATCGCGCTGCATGGCCCCACGCCGCACGGGAAAGTGCTTCTTCAGACCGGTGACTTCGAGGAGAGGTTCAGGGGACATGGCTCACGCGATTTCCGTCCGGCTTTCTCTCGTGGCCGAGCGCCACGTCCCACCAGCACGCCGCACTCGCTCCCTGCCCCGTCGCCAGCAGCGGCGGCATCTCCCGGCGGCAGCGGTCGAAGGCGTGCGGACACCGCTCCGCGAAGGTACACCCCCCCGGGGGGGTAGTCATATCCGGCGGCTGGCCGGGGATCGCGGTCAGGCGTCCCGGGCCACTATTGGCGAGCGCGGGCAGCGACGCCAGCAGACCGCGCGTGTACGGATGCTCCGGCGCCTCGAAGAGACGAACGGCCGGGGCGGTTTCGACGATGGAGCCGGCATACATCACGGCCACCCGGTCGGCCACGCTCGCCACCACGCTCAGGTCGTGACTGATCCAGATCATCGCCATGTCACGGGTCGCCCGCAGCTCGGAGACCAGGTCGAGGATCTGCGCCTGAATGGTGACATCGAGTGCCGTAGTCGGCTCGTCGGCGATCAGGAGATCGGGATCGCAGGCCAGGGCCATGGCGATCATCGCCCTCTGGCACATCCCGCCGGAAAACTGGTGGGGGTAGTCGTCGAGCCGCGATTCGGGACGCTCGATGCCCACGGACCGGAGCAGTTCGATGGCGCGATCGCGGGCCTCCCGACGCCCCAGCGCACGGTGCACCGCAAGAACCTCGGTCAGCTGTCGCCCGATGGTGAGCACCGGGTTGAGAGCAGCGCGAGGATCCTGAAAGACCATGGCGATCTCGGCGCCGCGCACTCGCCGGATGCCCTCGTCGTCGAGGGAGAGCAGGTCGTGGCCCTTGAAGCTCACCTCGTCGGCGTGCACCTCCGTCCGGTGCGGGGGCAACAGGCGGAGCACCGAGAGCATCGCAGCCGTCTTGCCGCAGCCGCTCTCGCCTACCAGCGCCAGGGTCTCGCCGCGCCGCACCGTGAAGCTCACGCCGTTGACCGCGTGGACGACTCCCCCGTCGCTGAGGAAGTGGGTGTGAAGGCCGCGCACGCGGAGGAGGTCGGGGGAGGGGTCGGGGGGGCGGTCTGGCGCCATGCGGTCGTTGGGGCGGTCCGGCGTCATGGGGAGCCGCCGGGTGAAGCGCCGGCTCGGGCGCGCCGTGCCGCTGGGGGCGCCATGCGAAACCGGTCCCGCAGCTCCCGCATGGTGACCCATTCCCCCCGCCCCAGCGACTCGATGCAGCCATGCACCAGGAGCAGGGTCTCGAGGTGATCGGCGGCTGTAGTCACAGGCTCAGACTCCCCGCGAATGGCCCCCAGGAACTCGGCGAGGAGCCCCCGGGTGTCGTCGATGAAGGGGATGCAGGATTTGAGCGGCTCGGCCACCGGGGTCTCGGCTTCGTGGTCGCCCTTGAAGTTGGGCCCGCGGAGCCCCAGCCCACGATCGAAGTCGACGCGCACGAGGTCCTCGAACTGCTCGCGCTGAATCAGGGCCCCACGCTCGAAGTCGCTGCGCCAGCGGAAGTCCATGCGGTTCCACGCCGCTGTCCAGGTCCCGAGATAGTTGGCGCGCACCCCGTTCTCGAAGCGGAAGAGGACCGAGACGCAGCAGTCGCCGGCATACGTGCTCCACGATGGCCGCCAGGTGTCGCACACGAGCGACTCCACCTCCGCGTTGTAGCAGTACCGCAGCAGGTCGAAGTGGTGGATGCTTTGCTCGAGCAGCATCGGATGCGCCATCGACATGACATAGTCGTTCAAGTCGTCCCTGTTGCCGTCGCGCTGTCTGTGGTAGGTGAAGTGCGCATAACTCAGCACGCCCAGGTGTGCACTCTGGACGTAGCGCTGGATCCGCTGCGACGAGGGGAGATAGCGGAAGTTCATCCCGACGAGGAGGTGGCGCCTGGCTTCCTCGGCCCGCGCGATCAGGTCGACGACCTCGTCGAGGTCCTCCGATAGCGGCTTCTCGCAGAGGACGTGGAGGCCGTGGGCCAAGGCGCGGCTGACTAGTGCGTGGTGGGTGGCGGGCGGGGTCGCGATGATGACGGCGTCGGGGTCGATCTGGGGCTTGCCCAGCACGGAGGCGAAGTCACGTGCCACAGGTGCTCCCGGGGCGTGATTGTCCCGGGCACGGCGGGCCCGCGTTTCGTCCTGGTCGACGATGCCGGCCAGCGTGGCGCCGGGGGTATCGGCGATGACGCGCGCCCACATGGTCCCGCGCACGCCGGCGCCGACGAGGATGATGCGGATGTCCCGGCCCCCGGCCGCGCTCGCGCTCTCCCTCACGCGCCGCGCACCTGCTCGACGAACCGCTTCATCCGCTTCAGCGCCTCCTCCATCGACTCGAACGGCGACAGCAGCGTGATTCGGATGTGGTGGTTGGCCGGGTCCGCGAACATGGTGCCGGGGAAGACCATCACCTGCTCCTGGCCCAGCAGTTCGAGGCAGAAGGTCTCGGCGTCCAGCCCCGTGCTCGAGATGTTGGCGTAGACGTACATTCCCCCGCCCGGCCGCCCGTATGAGATGTGCATGTCGTCGAGGCTGCGCAGGATGAGCTCGAGCCGCCGCTCGTACTCGGCCAGCATCGAGGCGACCGCCTCGTCGCCCCCGTCCAAAGCCGCGAGTGCCCCACGCTGCAGGGCGGGCGGCGTGCAGATGCTCAGGGTGTGCTTGATCTCGACGGCCGGTTCCATGAACCAGGCAGGCGCGGCCAGATAGCCCACGCGCCACCCGGTCATTGCGTACGCCTTGGAGAAGCCGTTGACGGTGATGGTGCGGTCACTCATGCCGTCAAGGGTGCCGAGGCTGACGTGTTCCGCGTTCCCGAAGACGAGCTTCTCGTAGATCTCGTCGGAGATGACCAGGAGGTCGTGCTCGTCGGCCAGCTTCGCGATGCGCTCCAGCTCCGCGCGCGGCGTCAGCCCGCCGGTGGGATTGTTCGGATTTGCGATTACGAGGAGTTTCGAACAATTTGTCAGAACGCTCCGGATGGCGTCGGCCTTGAGGGCGAAATCGTCCTCCTCCCGAGTCGGCACATCCACCACCCGGCCGCCCGCCAGGTTGACCATGTGGTCGAAGGCGTTAAAGCGCGGGGCCTGAAGCACGACTTCGTCCCCCGGATCGACCAGCCCAAGGATGGAGATCAGGAGCGCTTCCTGGACGCCGTTGGTGACGATGATCCGGCTGCTCGGGTACCGGAGTCCGTTGTCGCGTTCCAGCTTGCCGGAGATGGCTTCGCGCAGCTCGGGTAGGCCCGGCGGGGCCGTGTAGTGGGTGTAACCGCCGGCCAGCGCGCTTGTACCGGCGGCGACGATCTCCGGCGGGGTCTCGAAGTCGGGATCGCCCCGGCCCAGCGCGATGATGTCGTCCAGCCCGGCGGCGAGTTCGAGCATGCGGGTGCGGAAGCTCGACCTGACGCTCACGGCGCGCGCGGCGAGATACGATCCGTGGGCCACCTGAGTCATCGGATCACGCCTCCGAGGGATGGTCGCACGCCCATCAGCCCACTACGGACGACACTGGACGCGAATATCTACAATTGCCATGGATAAATGTCAAGGCTACCCGCTCCAGATCCCGCAGGTCGTCGAGCGGGTTCCCATCGACCACGATGACATCCGCCTCCTTGCCTACCTCGACGGTCCCGATGCGATCGTCGAGCCGGTTCATGATCGCGGCCTCCCGGGTCGCGCTCATGATCGCCGCGTGATTGTCCGCGACCACCCCCACCTCGATCATGAATTCCATCTCCGGAACCACCACGCCGTGACGCACGGCGGGGCTGCCTGCATCAGTGCCGAGCACGATCCGCACACCCGCCCGCGCCGCCCGCTGCAGGCCGTCGTAGCGGCTCTTGTCGGCGACCATCCGCTGCCGCTCCCTGATCTTCCACTCCGGGATGTTGTACTTGCGCGCGATCTCGGGCTTCGACTGGAGCAGCACGGGCGAGAACGTGGTCACGATGGGCACGCCCTTCTCGACCAGCTTGCCGATGGTCTCGTCGGACATGCTGCCGCCGTGCTCTACGGTGTCGATGCCGAAGTCGACCGCCCGTGCGATGGCGACATCGAAGGTGGCGTGGGCGGTAACGGGCCGCTTTTGCCGGTGCGTCTCGTCGACGATGGCGTGGAGCTCGTCGTCGGTGAACTCCAGGTTGTCGTGGCACATCATGATCTTGATGAGGTCGGCGCCGTCCTTGATCTGCTCGCGCACGGCGCGCCGCATTTCGTCGGCACCGGTGGCCTCCCGGCAGCACCAGTAGGTGTGGCCGCCTGTCTGGGTGATCGCTTCCGCACAGATCAGCAGGCGCGGGCCCGCAACCACCCCCTGCTCCACTGCCTGCTTGGCGAAGACACCGCTCCGGTTCATCCCCAGGTCGCGCACCGTCGTGATCCCGGCCCGCAGGCAGGCCAGCATGTTGCTCGCCGCCTTGTAGGCGCTGATCTCGGGGGCGTCGCTCAGCGACTGGGCGGCCAGGTCGTGGATCCCGTCCCAGGCCAGGTGGGCGTGGCTGTTGATCAGGCCCGCCAGGATCGTCCCACCGGTCTCCACGAGCGCGCGGCCGTCCACCGCCCCACCACCCTCCCCGACCGCCACAATCCGGCCCCCTTCAAGGCTCACATGGCCGTCCTCGATCACCTCATCACCCACTCCGGTGATCACGCGTCCCCGCAACGTCACCGACGCGGGCTCCTTTCGAGCCAGGTCCTGCAGGACCGGCTGGAACTTCCAGGCTGGTGCTTCGGGCATCGTCGCTCCCTTACGTCAAAATCCGCGCATCATACGTCAAAATCAGCGTATCCCCATCAAATCCCGCGTTCGGCCAGCGCCCTCGCGCCGCCGTCGAGGTTGGTGAGCTTCATGCTTGCGTAGCTGGGCGCATAGATCACGCCGGCCGCCCCCGCGTCGTACGCCGCGTGCACGCTCTCGTAGACGATCTCCGGTGTGCAGACCGCCTGATCCGGGCTGGTCCGCGGCGCGTCGACGCCGATACCCATCAGCACCGGAAGCTCGCCGTCCAGAGCCTCGATCGTCGCCCGGCACTGCCCGCCAACATAGCTGGCCGGAGCCATCCCCACACCGATGAGATCGTCCCACGGGGCCTCGTCCAACCCCAGAATGCGGTACATCAGCGGCGTCATCTCCGCGGGCGCCAGATCCCGCAGCAGGCTCGCATGGAGCTGGGTCATCTCCTTCGTGTAGGTCCCGCCGGCCTGGTGCTGGTAGGTGATCGGCTTGACCCAGTCGGCGTAGTCCTTCGTCTCGGCCCACGGCCACTGCGCCTTGCGCACGGGATTGAAGTGGTTGCGGTTCCAGACGTTGAGCCCGAACTCCAGCCCCGGATCGCACCGTTTGGTGACTCCATGGAGCTCACGGTCGAGGTCCTTGTTGCGCCTGATCCAATGCCGCTCGAACAGCAGGAACTCGGGGTTGTCGAGCAGAACCCGGAGCCCCGTGACAAAGGCACCGTCCGTGAAGCGGGCTCCCGCACGCACCTCGCGGAAATAGCCGTGAAGCGCCGCGCACGCTCGCCGGACCTCTTCGGGGTCGATCCCCGCAGCGCCCAGGCTCGCCAGGCAGTGCCTGCAGAAGCACCCCGGGGCCAACCCGGACACAAGTTGGTCCAGGGGGCTCAGCCGCTCGTTGCACCACATGATGCCGTCGATATCGTAGCTTCGGCAGTGGTCCTCGATGAGCGCGTGCCACCAGTTCCGGTAGTCGGGGTTCTCCAGACAGGGTACGTCGCTGCTGCCACCCAGGTAATCCGCCTCCATGAGCCGGGCCCGGTTGGGGATCTGCACGGTGTCGGCCGACCCGTGGCCCGCATAGTTGAACAGCGGCTCCATCAGCTCCGGGATCACTTTCATCCCCCTCGCCCGGGCACCGGGGATCACCATCTCCAGAATGTCCCGACCGCGCATGGCTTCGTCCGGGGCGCGGAAGTTCGTGACGCTCGTGCTCAGGTAGAACTCGGGATGATGCGCCAGGTAGGACCCGCCTTGCACGTCGGCCGGTTCGGGGACGCCGTGGTCGGGCCATCCGTCGATCTTCCACGAGATGCTGCGCCCGATCTTGAGCCCGAGCCAGCTCACCGTGCCCAGCATGATCGCGTTCACGCCGGCTCGCTGCTGGAGCGTGTCGAGCACGGCGTCGACGCCTTCGTCCACGAAGCTGGCCGGCCCGATCTGGACGCCTACGAACTTGTCGCTCACGGCTGATCATCCTCCTCGTCTTGAGGTCTGCCTTTCGCTCCGTCCGGTCCTGTCCGTCGCGGACTCGCGCTCACTGTGCCTATCTCGCTTTCAGTCTGGGATCGAGCATCTCCTGCAAGCTGTCACCCAGGAGGTTCGTCGCCATGACCACGGTGAATATGGCGAGTCCGGGGAAGGTTGAAATCCACCATGCCCGTCCCAGCACGTCGCGCCCCACCGCGACCATCAGCCCCCACTCCGGCGTCGGCGGCTGCGCGCCCAGCCCGAGGAAGCTCAGGCCGGCGCCGACCGAGATGGCGTGGCCGAACTCGAGCGTCGAGAGCACCAGCAGCGGAATCGCAATGTTCGGCAGCACATGCCGCAACATGATTCTGACGTCCGGCACCCCGATGAGGCGGGCCGCGTCGATGTAGGCCTGCTCGCGAACCGTGAGCACCGTGCTTCGCACCAGGCGGGCATAGCGCGGGATCGTGGACACGCCGACCGCGACCATGACGTTGGTGATGCTGGGGCCGAGGGCGGCGATGACCACGAGGGCGAGGAGGATGCCGGGGAAGGCCAGCATGGCATCGACGATGCGCATGAGGACGGTGTCGGCGGCACCCCGATAGTAACCGGAAATGAGGCCCAGCGCGGATCCCAGCACGGCCCCGATGGCGACGCTGATGAAACCGAGGACGAGCGATACACGCGCGCCGTAGATCACCCGGCTGAAGACGTCCCTGCCGAGCCGATCGGTGCCGAACCAGAAGTCGGGCGAGGGAGCCTCGCGGGCGCCGGAGATGGTGGCCAGAGGATCGTGGGGTGCGCCGAAGGGTGCGAAGATCGCGAGCAACACCCAACCGGCCAGGATGGAAGTCCCGACGATGAATCCGGGGGTGAGCGTCCGGCCCCCGACGCTGATGCCCCTGACCGTCATGCCCGCGGCCGTCATGCCGGTGCTCCGTCCCGAATGCGCGGATCGAGCCAGGCGGCCAGCAGATCCACGAGCAGGTTGACGAGGACGTACATCGTGGCCATGAACAGCACGATCCCCTGCACCAGCGGGTAGTCCTTCCAGAGGATCGCGCTGACGACGAGGCGGCCGAGTCCGGGCCGGCTGAAGACCGTCTCGGTGACCACGGCGCCTGCGAGCATGGCGCCGAATTGGAGGCCGAGCATGGTGAGAACCGGGAGCAGGGCGTTCCGGAGCGCGTGCCGCAGGTAGACGATGCGTTTGGGGAGACCCTTGGCCCGGGCCGTCCTGATGTAGTCCTCGACGAGGACTTCGAGGAGGGAGGCGCGGGTCAGGCGTGCGATCACGCCGGCGGAGACGAGGCCGAGTGACAGGCTGGGGAGAACCAGCGACCGGAGCCCCTCGGATCCCGCTGGGGGGAACCACGGCAGCCAGAACGAGAACACCAGGATGAGCAGGAGACCGAGCCAGAAAAGGGGCATCGATACGCCGGCGTACGCGAGGAACCGGCTGAAGCCGTCGATCCATGAGCCCTGCTTGAGGGCGGCAAGGACGCCGGTGGTTACGCCGATGACGACGGCGAAGAGGATGCCGCCGAGGCTCAGCGCCAGCGTGGACCCCAGGCGGTCCAGGATGAGGTCGAGCACGGGCTGGCGCAGCCGGACGGATGTGCCCAGGTCGGCGGTCACGGCACCGCGCAGGAAGCGGCCGTATTGCACGGGGAGCGGATCGTTCAGGCCCATTTCCTCGCGCAACTGCTCCTGGCGTTCCGGGGTGACGGACCCGCTCTCGGCGCCGGAGAGCATGAGCTGCACCGGGTCGCCGGGCAAGGCGTGCATGATGGAGAAGACCGCCACCGAGACGAGGAGGAGGACTACGGCGAGCTGGGCGAGGCGGCGGGCGAGGTAGCGGGCGAGCATGGGGGGTGGGTGGTGGCCTGTAGGTGCGGGAATCTGCGTATTCGGGCAGAACCTACCGTGCAGAACAAGCGCGGGCGAGAATGGAGGGGCCGGTGCGAACAAGGCCGCCGGTCGTCCAGCACACACAACGTCACCACGTGACCGTCCGCATCGTGTGCGGCAGGCTACGTGGACGGCGACTCCCTACCGAGAGGGGCGCCGGATTGACACCGGTGGACCGAGGGGGAATCCTTCAGTTCTCGTATCGGCACCACTCCCTGAAGCGATAGGTCCTCATGATCCGTCGAATCCAGGCACTCAACTACCGCTGTCTCCGGTACGTCGATGTCTCGCTCGACAGATTCCATGTGTTGATCGGCCCCAACGCGAGCGGGAAGAGTACGCTCTTCGACGCCATCGCTTTTCTGGGAGACCTGGTTCGGGACGGGCTGGAAAGGGCGGTCGGAAACCGCACGTCAAACTTCCAGGATCTGGTCTGGGGGCGGCCCGAACGAGACATGGGCTTCGAGCTGGCGATCGAGTTGGAGGTGCCGGAGGAGCTGAATGACCGACTTCCTTCAGAGAAGGACTTCCGAGTCTTTCGCTATGAGGTAGAGATCAAGGAAGACCAGCGGGGAATGCGGATTGCATCGGAGCGAGGACTTCTAATGCCCTCGCGGAAGCACCGGCCGAGCGCCCAGAGGACGCTATTCCCGGATCCTCCAACTCCTCCTTCCACGATACTCATCGGGGGTGGGAGGCGTGGAAGGAGGACCATACTCAGCAAGTCGGCTCAAGGAACAGACAACTTCAGCGTCGAGACCGAGACGAAAGCGGGGAAGGGATGGGCAACCCAGATCGCCTTCGGCCCCCACCGCTCCACGTTGGGGAATCTGCCGGAATCTCCCAAGAAATTTCCGATGGCGACCTTCGTGAAGCGCAAGTTGGAAATCGGAGTCAAACCCGTATTCCTCGACAGCCATGCCATGCGGCGCGCGAGTCCCCCTCAATACGGTACGAATGGTTTTGCAGACGATGGATCCAACCTGCCATGGGTCATCAAGCGGCTCCAGGATCACCACCCGACCGACTTCAAGGAGTGGCTCCGCCACATCCAGACCGTTCTTTCGGATCTTCGGGACGTCCGCGTCATCGATCGACCCGAGGACCGGCACGCGTACCTGTTGCTGCGCTACGATACTGGAGTGGATGTCCCATCCTGGATGGCCTCCGACGGAACCATGCGGCTCATGGCCTTAACGCTGCTGGCCTATCTTCCCGATAACCGTGAGATCTATCTGCTTGAGGAGCCGGAGAACGGAGTCCACCCCCTGGCGGTCGAGGGAATCTGCGATTCACTGTCGTCAGCCTATGATGCGCAGGTTCTCGTCACCACCCATTCACCAGCCCTGCTCGCGTTGGTGGAACCATGTGAGGTGCTGTGCTTCGACAAGAATGAGGACGGCGCTACGGACATCGTCCGAGGAAACGAGCACCCGGTGCTGGCGGACTGGCAAGGGTCGATCAATATGAACGTACTCTTTGCGAAGGGCGTGATTGGTACCCGGCACAGCCGATAGCACAACCCCTACTCCCTCACCAACTCCACATTGTGCAAGAAGTAGAACTGCCCCTCCGAAGCCAGCTCAAACCCCCGCACCTCATCTGACACCGCATAGAAGATCGGCTCGCTGAGCGTAGGCAGCATCAGCGCGTTGTCCATGATGATCTGCTGCGCCTCACGCGCCAGCCCACACCGCGTCTCCTGATCCGGAATCACCCTCAGCTGGCTCACCATCCCGTCCAGCTCCTCGTCCACAAACCCCGTCCACGCCCATCCGCCCACCACATCGTGGGCCGAATTCCAGAGCATGTCCATCAGCATGGGATCCGGGCTTCTCTGGCGCTCGTAGATGAGGTCGAAATCACGCGCGTTCACCATCTCGAGCTGCACCGGGCCGGGCACGATCTCGATGGCGACGTCCACGCCCAGCATGCGCCACTGCGCCTGAACCGCCTCACCCATTTCCTCACGGTCGAGGATGGTCCAGCGCACGCGTAGCGGTGTGCCGTCGTCCACGCCGGGGATCCCGTACGCCTCCCGGATGCCGTCGCCGTCCCGGTCCGTGTACCCGGCCTGCTCCAGAAGCCGCCTGGCGGTCTCCGGCTCGTGAGGATAGTAGTCCGCGCTCCCCTCCCAGTAGCACCGGTGCACCGTGTTCAAGGGGCCGTCGGAGACCAGGAAATGCCCGTCGTACAACAGGTCGTTGATGGCCTGCTGGTCGGTTCCGTACAGCAGCGCCTGCCGAACCGCAAGATCACTGAAGGGCGGCCGGCGCACGTTCATGACCATCGACAGCCCGGTCCCGGCCTGGTAGCCGGTCAGCAGCGAGAAGCCCTCCGCATCGCGATAGTCGTCGATGTATGCCGTGGGCAGATTCATGGCTACGTGGGCGTTGCCGGTCCTGACGACGTTGCCCAGCACCGCGTCTTCGCCGATGAAGCGGATCGTCACGCGCTCGACTTTGGCCGGGCCCGCCTCGCTGCTGATCGAGTTCCACCCGCCGTAACCATCCCAGCGCCGGACACTCACGTGGTCGTTGGGCACCCACTCTTCCAGCAGGAACGGCCCCGCACCCACCAGGTGGCGGTCGAACTCCTCGATGCCCCACTGCTCCGCCGCTGCCGGGGACCAGATCGGGACGCGCCGGAAGGCGTCGAGGACCGTGACCCACGGGGCCGGGTAGTGGAGGGTGACGGTGGTGTCGTCGACGACCTCGACGCGCTCGACCGGCCCGACGTGTGCCGCCATCTCGCCTGACCGCGTGGCCGGATCGAGGATGCGCTCGATGTTGTACCTGACAGCCTCCGCGTCGAAGGGGGTGCCGTCCTGGAACACGACATCGCTCCGCAACGTGAACGTCCACTCGTCCGCTGCTTCCGTGGAAGACCAGCCCGTCGCGAGAGCCGGGTGGAACTCCCCGTCCGGGCCGATGATCAGCAGGGGGTCGGCGATCATGTAGTCGATGAGCCACGCGGTCTGGTACGGCTCGATGTGGCCATCCAGCGAGGCGGGCTCGCGGGACGCGGGCCAGGCGATGACGAGCTCGTTACCGGAGTCGCCGGGGTTGGAATCGGTGCTACAACTGGCCAGGAGCGCCAGCATGAAGGTCGCGAACCTTGCCACACGCATAACTACGACCTTCCGGGGCGCAGCGCCTTCGTCCCGTCCTTCAATGCATAAGCCTCATAACCCACCGTCTGAAGCAGGTTCGCGAACTGCCCCGACTGGATTCCGTTGTCGCAGAACAGCACATATTGGAAATCCTTGTCAAGTTTCGCGGCCAGATCGGGGAAGTCTTGCGGCAGGACACGCCGGGAGCCGGGATGCCGCCATCCGTCGTCCTGCTGCCTCGGCCGGCAGTCGATCACGCTCGCACCGTCCGGGAGCGCATCGAGCCACAGGTAGTCACGCCTCAGGTCGGCGTCGTTCACCTCCCGCACCTTCAGCACCCTGCGCTCGTCGACCGCGCGGTCCACAAGACCGAGGTCCAGCGGCGCCTCCTCACGGTCCACCGCTCCCACCTTCGCCGCCGTGACAGGCTTGCCCTCCAGGATCGCGCAGTACTCCTTGACGCGCGCGGAGAGCGCCGCGGTGCCGATGCGCTCCGCCACCCGGATGATCTCCAACTTGTCGAACCCGACAAGAGGACGCAGGACCGGCAACGTGGCAACCGCCTCGATCGCCCGCAGGTTGCGCAGCGTCTGTGACGACACCTGGCCCAGCGACTCGCCGGTAACAATCGCGTCCGCCCCGATCTCCGCGGCCACCCGCTCCGCGGCCCGGTACATCAGGCGCTTCAGCACGACCTGCCAGTAGCGGGGGGTAACGCGTTTCTGCAGCTGGCCCACCGCCTCGCCGAAGTCCACCACATGTATCCGCGGGCGGTCTCCGTAGCTCCAGCGGTCCGCCAGCACCTTGGTCACCTGGATCACCGAGCGCTCGAAGGCGGGGCCCGCCAGGTTGCAGAAGACGTAGTCCAGGGCGACGCCGCGTTTGAGGAGGAGCCAGGCCGCGACCGCCGAGTCGAAGCCGCCGGAGATCAGGCAGACTGCTCTCCCCTGCACTCCCAGCGGAAGGCCGCCGGGACCCTCCGTCCGGCTACAGTAGAGGTAGCTCCGCTGGTCGCGCACCTCGACCGACACGGTGACCTCGGGCGTCGTCAGGTCGACGGTACCATACGGGTTGAGCGCCGCGCCCAGCTCGACGCAGACGTCGCGTGACGAGAAGGGATGGCGACCGGTTCGGCGGGCGGCGACCGCGTAGCGACGACCGTCCACCGCGCCCTTGTACAGCTCGTGCCCCGTCCGCACGATGGTGTCCAGATCGGCGGGAAGCACCGCGTCGAGCCGCGAGTAGGAATTGACCCCGAACACCCTCGCCGCGGCCGACATCGCGTCCGTGACAGATACCGTGACAAATAACCGGCTCCATCTGTCACGGACCTTTGCCCGAGCCCCCATAGAGGTCAGTGCATCGGTCAGATTGCGCGCCAGCTGCTGCTGAAAGCGGCGCCGCGTGCGGTTGGACTTGCAGGCGACTTCGGCGGCGATTCGGACGATGAAACGGGCGTCCGGGGAGCTGCGCTGATGGTCGCTCCGGCGGCGGGACGAGGCAGCCGGGGACGGGCCAGTGGGTGCGGGGACCTTAGCGCGCATTGGCCCGGGACTCGATTTCGGCGCATCGATTCATGACGTCCTCGAAGCTTTCTGCTTCCTCCAAGAGCATCCCATACCGCCGCATCTGACGATAGTCGTCCGCAAGGGTGTCGTACAGCGGGCGTTCGGGGACCAGCTGGAGCCGACCCGAGACAGCGTCTACGTAGTCGATCCAATCCCCGGAGACATCCCTTTCCCTGAAGAAGATTGCCTTGTGGCGCGCAACGGAGAGCGCCAACTCGCGGTCGCCCAGGGGCCTTTCGACGTAGTCGGCGTCGTCAAGTCGAACCAGGTCGTGCCAATGCCTCGACAGGCGATCCCCCCGGTGCCGCCGGCGTCGACAAAACACGTGTATGGCCGTGGCTTTCTCCCAGAAGGTACGCTCGGGCAGCATGACGGAAGGGCGGGCGGTGGGAAAGCGGATGTTCGGCAGGAAGCCGGCGGCGTCGCATAAGACCAGGCGCTGTTCGTGAGGTTCGCCGGTCGACCGGGCACCGAACTCGACCACCACCTCGGGTCGGACGAATCCATAGTCGCCGAACAACGGGTCATATTCCACGTAGACGCGATCCCCTGCCGCGCGAAGCTTGGCAGGCCATCCGCCTCTCGTCATTCCCTCACTGAGCGTCGGCAGTGCCTCTTCTCTCGTCCACTCCTCAAGGCGTGCTCGGATCGTACGTGTCCAACGCCGTTCCTGGCTACGGGTGGGTGGCAGTGCATCCTCGCCGGTACCAGCCACCAACTCGGGCGCAAACCGGCGGATGTCGTAGGTGACGTCGACGTCCTCGGAAAACCGGTTGATGGCCCCATAGGCCTTTGACAGCGATGTGCCTCCCTTGAACACCAAGTCCCGACCAAAGGGTGCCTCGAACAGCACGGACAGGGACTGAACTACCCAGATATCCTTTTCGAGTAGGTGCGGAGGATGCCCGGCAAGGTTGACAACGGAAACGAGCAGGTCACGACGGTCATCCGCGGACAGCCGCTGCAAGTCGAGACTATCCACGGGCCACCAAGGTGCTCACGGGTTCGGCAATCCACGACGGCAAGATAGCCCGAGCAGCAGCGAGTTCGGCAAGATCCGTTTCGGAGAGCGTGCGCTCGATGACCTCAAGGCTCTCTTCGATCTCCTGTGGACCCAACCACGCCATCGCTCGAACGGCCAGACCGGCCGGTCGCCCTGGTGCCACGAGTTGCCAGCGGGGCGCATGACGGAGTTCGAGAACTAGTGCGAACAACCACAGCTTCCGACTCGGGCCCGATGTCAGGTATACCATTCGTATCGGCACCTGCGTCGTGAGCCGGAGCACGTTCGCCGCAGCCCCACCGGACGGCACGATCGTCTCGCCCCAAAGAGCCGAGAGCTCCGCGATCACCTTTGGGGGGGAAGGAGCGCGAACCCCGAACCGGGTCTCGATCGGTCGCATATACACCCCGCGGCAGACCCTGAGCAGCTGTCCACGGCGGGCCAGACGCGACAAGGCCTGGTCGACCGCCGCACGATTGCCCAGATGAAGGAGCGTACCAGGACAGATCGGTGCTGCCTCGGGCAGCGCCTCCGCGTGCTCCATGATGCGTTTCGGCAGGCTGGCCACGGTCCTTTCCTCTCCAGCTTCGAGCGAATGTCAGAAACTCAATACTAATACTGACACTCTACCGCGACAACCGCCGCGCAATCCGGCACCTCGGGCCCCTCAATTCCAGGTCAACCCGCGCAACTGCTCCACGTCCAGGTTCCCCCCGCTCAGCACGCAAACGGTCTTGGTGCCTGCGGGCGCCTCAACCAGCCCCTGAAGCAGCGCCCCCACCGGCGAAGCGGCCGCGCCTTCGGTCACCAGCTTGGCCCGCGTCATCAGCCACAGCATGGCGTCGAAGATCTGCTCGTCGGGCAGCGTGACGAGTTCATCGACGAAGCGCGATACCACCGAACAGGTGTTGTCGCCCACCCGCATCACCCGCAGCCCGTCGATGATGCAGCCCATCTCCTCCAGGACGATGCACCCGCCCGCCTCCACACTGCGCTTCATGGCGGGCGCCCCGGAGGACTCGACGCCGATGACGCGCACGTCCGGGTTGATCGACTTGACGGCCATGGAAACGCCCGAGATCAGCCCACCGCCGCCGATCGGCACGACCACCAGCTCCACCTCGGGGAACTGGGCCATGATTTCGAGCCCCAGAGTCCCCTGCCCCGCGATCAGGTCGGGATCGTCGAAGGGGTGCAGATACGTGTAGCCCTCCTTCTCCACGAGCTCGATCGCCTTCTCGTTGGCCTCGTCCCAGATGTTGCCGTGCAGGACGACCCGCGCGCCGTAGCCCTCCGTAGCGGCGATCTTGGCCGGCGTCGCGTTCTCGGCCATCACCACGACCGCGCGGACCCCGTAGTGCCGCGCCGCGATCGCCACGCCCTGCGCGTGATTGCCCGCCGACGAGCAGATCACGCCCCGGGCCCGTTCCTCGTCGGTCAGCCTGGCGATCTTGTTGAGCGGCCCGCGCACCTTGTACGAGCCGCCACGCTGGAACAGCTCGGCCTTGAGGCGCACATCGAAGCCGCACGCCTCGCTCAGCGACCGATTCGTGAGCAGCGGGGTCCGGTACACATGCGGCGCCACATTCTCGTACGCGGCCTCGAAGTCGGCCCGGGTCAGGGTCAAGCCCGGGATGCCGACCCGCGCCCGCGCAGCCTGGCCCGCGCCTCCTGCCCCGCCCATCCCGTCCCCCGCCGCCCCCACCCTCGCCCCCCCGCTCACGAACTGATCCCCGGCAACCGCACGGGCCCGCCGAGCCACCCACGCACCCCGTGCGGCCGGTACGGCGCTTCCAGTTCGGCACACTCTTCGGCGCTGAGCACCACATCCACCGCCCCGGCCACCGCGTCCATCTGCTCGACCCTGGTAAACCCCACCACCGGCGCCACCACAGCGGGCCGCGACATCAGCCATGCCAGAGCGACCTGCACCGGCTCGACGCCCCGCCGCTCGGCAACCCGCTCCGTCGCGTCCACCACGTCCCAGTCGGATTCATGGTCGTACAGCTCGTCAGCGAGAGGCGCGTCGTGCTCGTCCCGTGACGACGCATCGTGGCTCCCCCGCGAACGCTTCCCCGTCAGCAACCCGCGCGCCAGCGGCGACCACGGGATCACGCCGAGCCCCTGATCCACGCACAGTGGCATCATCTCACGCTCCTCTTCCCTGTACACCAGGTTGTAGTGGTTCTGCATGGACACGAAGCGCGCCCACCCGTTCCGCTCCGAGATCGACAGCATCTTCATCAGCTCCCACGCGTACATCGAGCTGGCCCCCAGGTAGAGCACCTTCCCCTGGCGCACCAGCTGGTCCAGCGCGGCGAGCGTCTCCTCGACCGGGGTGTTCGCGTCCGCCCGGTGGATCTGGTAGAGGTCGATCCGCTCCACCCCAAGCCGCCGCAGCGAGGCCTCGCACGACTGGACGATGTGCTTCCGCGACAGGCCGCCCCGGTTCGGCCCCGGCCCCATCCGCATCTTCACCTTGGTGGCGACGACCGCCTCGTCACGCGGGGCGAATTCGCGCAGCCACTTGCCGGTGATCTCCTCGCTCACGCCGAGCGAATACACGTCCGCCGTGTCGAAGAAGTTGATGCCGAGCTCGACGGCGCGCCGGAAGAAGGGCCTGGCCTCGTCCTCTTCGAGCATCCACGGGCGCCACTCCCGGCTGCCGAAGCTCATGCAGCCGAGCGCGATGCGGGAGACGACGAGGCCGCTGTTCCCGAGACGGGTGTATTGCAAGTGTGGTGACTCCGGGTTGGGGGGTGGGGGGGAGATTGTTCGACTGTGGACTATACCGCCGGGCTGGCTGACGGCGCACCCCCGGGGCCGGCACGCTCATGCGGGCTCGGTGCCACGGGCAACTCAAAACAGCCGCGAGTCCCAGCGAATGTCGACGACCTCCGCCACCTGCACCTGGCCGAAGTCGGGGTGGTGCGGGTTCAAGATCACGTCGCGGCCCCAAGGCTGCGATACGTAGGAAGGCATCTGCAGTGCGACGGTCTCCCGCGACGCCACCCACGCCTGTCCGATCTCGCGGGATGTGATCCCGTCGCGCCAGTCCGGATGCTCGGCTTCGTCGAGGACCCGGACACGGCAGTCCCGAGGCACGATGATGCGGGAAGCCACCCGGCCGACGGGAAGCATGCCCCCCGCATTGCGGACGAGCTGCTCGAGTAGCGCCCCCTCGTAGGTGAGCGACGCGTAGACCACGGGCACGCCGGGGGGATTCCATCGCCCGCCCCGAGACGCAGCTCCCATTGCGCTGAGGGCGTGGAAGCGACGGTCGTGGATTCGATAGACCTCCAAGGGCTCAGACCGGCAAGCCGTAGTGCAGACCCCAAATGATGTCCTCCACCTGGCGCGCACCGACCTCCGAAAGGGTCAGATCGATGGGAACCTCGTAGCCCAGCAACATATGCGGAGTGGTAAGGAACATCGCCGCCCTCTCCTCCTCGCCCCACACGTACACGGCCAGCGCCATGACCGCGGCCACGCGCAGCACCGCTTCGCCCTCTTCCTTCTTGAGGCGCTTCCTCCGCCGCAGGGTCGCGCGCGGCACGATCTTGTTGACGAACTCCGAGGGACGGCGAACTCCGAAGCGCTTCAACTCGGCCTGCAGCTCCTTCACGGCTTCGGCCGGGAGCCCGTTTTCCACTGCCTTGCGAACCCGGCCCAGGCCCGACGGGGCGACGCCGTAGGCGGGACTGGTCTCACGGACCATCTGCGTGGCAAGCTTGTTCAGACTGAATTCCTCTCGCCCTTCGTCGCCGGCGTCGTTCATATGAACTCCTTATCGGTTCATATGAACCTAACGGAACGCACCCCGACCGAGCCAGGCGAGACACCTGGCCGGCCGGGGTGCAACCCCCGCGTCATTGGTTCTTGTGACGCCCTCCTACGGATTCCTGTCCAGGCAGGTGAATCCCTCGGGGTTCGACTGCTCCGAAAGCGTCAAAATGAACACCACGTCGGTCCCGTAGTTCTGGGGGCCCTTGTAGTGGCCCACCGGATAGGTGTCGTTCTGTGACCGCCCGTACTGGCGAAGGAGGCGTCGCAGATCGCCCATGCGGTGGCCGGTTCCGAAGAGCCAGAACGCACGCTCACTGAACAGGAGATCCACCCGCGCGTCCTGCGTTCCCGGATCCATCAGGGGCTCCATGGGCGGATCGATGGCCGTGGCCCTCAGGTCGTTCAGGATCGAGAGCCAGTTGCCCCCGCCGGCTTGCAGGGCCGCTTCGGCCTCGATCAGCCGCGCCTCGATCCCGGATGCCATTACGATCGGGTCATACCGACCGGTGTATTTCATGAACTGGTGGACTTCGGTCACACCATCCGTCCCCGTGCCGACCATTTCAGTCGGAACGCGGGGGTCGTTGGCGCTGACAAAGTCGAGACCGTTGGTCCCTTCACGATTCGCAACGGTTGCATAGAGACCATTGTTCGCATTGAAAATCACGTTCTGCAAGCCACGCCCCGTCGCGTTCAACTCGGCTTCGTAGACGTAGTCGGTTGGCACGCCCGCAACCGCGGCAGCAGCTTCACCAAAAAGACCCCGATTGGTCAACGCCCGACCGCGAGCGACCTTGGCGAGATTCAGGATGCGCGCGTCCCCGGACGCATACTCCAGCGCCTGGTCGAGTTCCGCCACGGCCCGCGCGGTCATGCTGTCGCTGGTGATCGGCCCGCCGAACTGCGCCTTCAGGTCTTCCACCTCGCTGAGGGGGGTTCCGTTACAGTTCACCTCTCCCAGGAACAATGCCGCGAGGCCGCGGACGACGTAGAGCTGTCCGATCGCGGCGCGCTCTTCCGGCGCGTGCTCGAGGTACAGGTCGATGCCCAACTTCGCGAAGGTTCGTCCCCGGCCCAGGTAGACCGGGCCCCATTCGGTGTAGGTCAGAGCCTGTTCCCGGTAGTCGACGGCGGCAAAGGCGTTGTACGCGCTGGCGAGGTAGAGCTCGTCCGAGAATCGGCCGGTGGTATAGGTGAGCCCGGAGAACTGCCCGTACAGGTTGTCGATCGCGGCAGCTCCGAAAGCCGCCGCACCCTCGGCATTGTCGACATCCTTCGGCTGCACGACATCCGGTGCGTAGACATCCGTGAGAGCGTCGCAGCCCATCAGGAGCATGCACAGAGTGGCCCCGAGGAGGCAGGATCTCTTCTTTTCCATATTCATCGGTCGCTCCTCCTAGAAGTTGAGCGCAAAGCGCAGAATGATGTAGCGCGCCGGCGGCGCAGTAGGGTTGTCGTAGCCCAGATCCCACCGGGTTCCGAAGTTGCCGCCGAGGGACGGGTTGGCCGTCACCTCCGGGTCGGGACCGGTATAGTCCGACCAGAGCATCAGGTTTCTGGCGCTGAGCGATACCGTGGCGCCGGTGGCTCCGAGGCCGACCTTTTGGAGAAGCCCCGGTTGGACGCTGTAGGACACCGAGGCTTCAGCCCACCGCGTGAAGGTCCCGTCTTCCTGGTATCCCGCGTAGGTCAGCCCGGGCTTCGTGAAGGCGATGTACTGCGCCTGCGAATGAAGTGAGGCTTCGGGATCGTTCCGCGCCCAGCAGCTGCCGAAGTTGCATTTGTTGAGCTCGCTGAAGTTCGTCTGAACCCAACCACCGCGGTACACGAAGAGCGAGCTGAGGTGCAGAGTTCCGTTGAACAGAGAGATCATCGGCGTAAAGTTCAGCATTCTGGTCGGGTTCGTATTGCCGATGAAGATGATCGAGTCGCCCACCTGCACCTCGTCGGCCTGGAGGACGCCGTCGCCATTGGTGTCGCTCCAGCCGAGGACCGGACGATCCCACTGTCCGTACAGCGGATAGCCCTCCACGAACTTGATGAAGCGATCTTCCGGCGGGCGGAGTCCCTCGGCGAGTTCGAGGAGCACGTTGGAGTTCACGGAACCGTTGACATTGAGGCTGAAGTTGACCCCCCCCACGCTGAACACGTCGGCCTGCACGTCGGCCTCGATCCCCATGTTCCGTACCGAGCCCACGTTGTCCAGCTGACCGCTACCGGTAATGCCGACGGATCTCGGCATCGCCCGCCGCACCAGAGCGTCCACACTCTTGCGATAGTAGGCGGTGGCTTCCACCTGAACCCGGCTTTCGAAGAGCTCCATGTCCAACCCGGTCTCGTATTCGGTCACTCGCTCGGGTCCGAGATCGGGGTTCCCGAGTGCGTTCAACGTTGCTCCGGTCCGCGACGCGCCATTCGCAAAGACACTGCCGAAGTTGATGGCCGCCAGAGCGTCGGTCGCCGCCGGCTGGATGCCGGAAGCTCCATAGGCGAACCGATACCGCAGGCTGTTGATGAACGAGCCCCGGGGGAAGAAACCTTCCTCGGAGATAAGCCAGGAGAGACCTCCCTTGGGGTACCAGGCGGTATTGAAATCTTTCCCGAAGTTGCTGGCCCCGTCGGCCCGGACTGCGGCGGTGAGGAAGAGACGACCGTCAATGTCGAAAGTCTGCTCGACGTACGTACCCGCAACCACCGATTCAACGTTGGACTCCGAGGCCCGGTAGTTGGCGGCGCCGTTCACTGTCTGGGCCCCGGGCGGCAAGTCGGAACCATATGCCTGTGCCACCCCCTGTTGGCGGCGGTTGTACTGGACACCCGTCGAAGTCCTCGATTTGATCGAGGGAGTGAGGTCGAATTCGGTGGTGGTCCCCAGGTCGACGGTATAGAGGGCGATGTCGGAGCGAATATGGTTCCGGAACCCCGGGTTGAACGAGCCGGAGGTGTCCTCCCCCCGCCTTAGCAGGTTATCGGAGAACTGGGCCGAATGGTCGAGGCCGACCGTGCCACGCAACGTCAGCCATCGGCTTGGAATCCAATTCCCGTTGATTCCGGCCGTGAAGCGGGTAATGTTGGACCCGGCCCGGACGGCAAAGAGATCGCCGGGACGATCGCCAAGCCACCACCCTTCACTGTCGTCATTGTAACCGGGTCCCCAGCTACCTCTCCAGAAGACACCATTGCTCGGGATCTGGCTTTGCTGGAGGGTCACCCCGGTCGAGACATTGATGTCCGCGCTCTCGTTGAGACGCGCAGTAATATTCCCGCGCATGGCCAATCGCTTGAGGTAGTTCGGGCGTCTCTGCCAATCGGGAATCTCCACGCCTCCCCGCTCCGCCTGCTTGCGCGCGATCTCGGATTCGGAAAGCTCGAGGTATCCCGTCTCGTTCTCGAGCTCGGTCGACAGGAAGTAGCGGAACCGCTCGACCCCGCCCGATACCTGAACGCCCAGCTGCTCCCGGTGTCCCATCCCGAGCGGGGCGGCGGGGGAGTCACGGAACGCGCTCCATGATGTCAGGCTGTCCAGAGTACAGCCCCCTGCAACGCGCACGCGATTCTCACAGCGGATGGATGCCCCGTCGGCGTCCCTTCCCCATGCGAAATACCCGGTGTGCACATCCGACGCCTGCTCGATGATGCCGCCCTCCGTGTAGACGGTCCACCTTGTATCCCCGGGCCGGCCTCGCTTGGTGCGGATGATGATCACGCCATTGGCCGCGTCGGTTCCGTACAGCGTCGCGGCCGACGGTCCCTTCACGACGTCGATCGACTCGATTTCCTCGGGATTCAGGTCCGTGATCGCGCCGGCCGTCCATCCGGAGCTCCGCTGTCTGGGGCCGATCCGGCTGCCGCCGCCGCTGGTGTTCTCCACGCGCACCCCGTCGATAATCATGAGGGGCGAGTTGTCCTGGGACAGGCTGTTGAAGCCGCGGATGCGGATACGAGCCGCCGAGCCCGTCATGCCGGCGTTGCTGAAGGTCATCACGCCGGCGACCCGGCCCTGCAGAAGATCGGTCACATTCGTGATGGGCGCAGTCGCGACGATGGAATCGGCCCCGATCGTCCCGATCACGTTCGCAATGCTCAGCTTCTGCTGCTCACCGGTGGCGGTCACCACGATTCCGCTGAGGCTCACCGGTGCGCTGGCCAGGGCGAAGTCCAGGTTGACGGCGCCGCCCTCGGGGACCGTGACCTCCTGGGAAGTTTCGGAGTAGCCGAGACGCTGCACGGTCACCGTGCGAGTACCGGGCGACACGCCCGACACGAGGTAGCGTCCCTGGGCGGTGGTCGTGACCGAGATCCTGGTGCCCTCCACGCGCACCTGGGCCAGCTCGACCGGCGCCCCGGTGTCGGCGTCGGTCACCTGGCCGGTGATCGTGCCGCCCTGGGCCTGCGCATCAAGCGGCGCGATGCCCAGAGCGACGATTGGAAGTAGAGTGAGTGTGAGTAGAACGGTGGAACATCGGTTCATACGAGGCTTGCCCATGAGCACCTCCAGCAAGAGTGGGCAGTAGCGGATCCGGCTGATCCGGAATCCGGCAGGGAAAGGCGAAGATCGGGGGAAGTCGGCGTTGGCGGACGCACGGGGGGGACAGGGTCAAGCGTCGAAAAACGCTTCCGTCCAGCCATGGTGCCTCCTGCTGCGCACCGCATCGCTCGACGCGGCGCGGCAAATCCAGTTCACCCGGTCAGAAAGACCCGACCCGGGTGGCGCTGGATTGCATACAATAGGCGGCCGAGAGCCCGTACGCAAGCAGGACGCCCCAATTCTACCCCCCCCCGATTCTGGGGATTTCGCCGCGGGCTGCTACCCCGCCCACCCCCCGATAATCCCCGCGATCGCCTCCACCCCGTCCGTCAGCGCCGCGGGTCCCGGCTGAAGGATCAGCGCCGACTTCACCTCGTACACGTGGCCACCCGCGACGGCCGGGATCTCCCCCCACCCCGGCCTCGCAGCCACGCGTTCCGGCCGGAACTTCCGCCCACACCACGAGCCGATGATCACGTCCGGGGCACGGCGCACCACCTCGTCCGGGTCCGCGATGATCCGGTCCTTCGCGAGGCCGCACTCCCGAAACTCCGGGAAGCAGTCCTCGCCCCCCGCGAGCTCGATCAGCTCCGACACCCAGCGTATCCCCGAGATCAGGGGGTCGTACCACTCTTCGAAATATACGCGTGGCCGACGGGGCAGAGCCGCGGCCCGCTCGGCGATCCGGTCGAGGCCGGCCTGCAATTCGGCCACCAGCGCCTCGCCCTTCTCCGGACAGCCCACCAGCCCCGCGATCGCCCGCACCGTGCGCAGGATCTCCGCCACCGAGCGGTGGTTGAAGATGTGCACCTCGACCCCGGCACGGATCAGTTCGGCGGCGATGTCGGCCTGGATGTCGGAGAAGCCGAAGACCAGATCCGGTTCCAGCTCGAGGATCCGGTCGATCTTCGCTGACGTGAACGCCGAGACCTTGGGCTTCTCCTTGCGCGCACGCGCGGGACGCACGGTAAAACCGGAGATGCCGACGATGCGCCGGTCCTCGCCCAGGCGGTAGAGGATCTCGGTCGGTTCCTCGGTCAGGCAGACGATGCGGTGGTACACGGGGGGGACCTCGCCGGTGTTGGGTTCCTGGCGGCCATGTATCATGATACACGTCTGGACTCCGACCCGAACGCAAGGTGATCGACTCATGACCCGTCCATTCTCGCGGACCCGCGCCTGCACGGTGGCGTCGCTCCTGATCGCGTGCGTCCTCGCGCTCGCCACCTTCGCCCTCCCCTTCCCCGCCGCCTCGCAGGACCTCCCCATCGTCACCCCCGACGAATACGGCCGCTGGGAGAATCCGGGCGGGGCCGTGCTGTCGCCCGGCGGCGACTGGATCGCGTACACCGTCACCCGCGTGGACGAAGACTCGGAGTTGCGCGTTCGCAAGCTGGACGAGGACTCCACCCGCGTTTTCCCGTGGGGTTCGTCGCCGAGCTTTTCGCCCGACGGCCGCTGGCTGGCGTGGACGGTCGGTCTGTCGCCGGACGAGCGGGAGCGGCTTGAGGAAAGCGACGAGCCTGTCCGTCAGAAGTCGTCGGTGATGGACCTGAGCACTGGCGAAGTCCGCGAGTTCGACGCGGTCTCCGAGCGGGACTTCGACGCCACGGGACAGTTCGTCGCGCTGCGCGGGTACGCGCCCGGCGAGCCCGAGGGCAAGGGTGCCGACGTCCGCGTCGTGACGCTGGCGACGGGGGCCGAGACCGGCTTTGGCAATGTGGGCGAGATGGCCTGGAGCCCGTCGGCTCCTCTACTGGCGCTGGCCATCGCCACCGGCACCGATGTGGGCAACGGGGTCCAGCTGTACGACGCAGCCACCGGCACGCTCCGCCCCGCCGACGCTTCGGGCTCGAGCTATCGGAGCCTCCGGTGGCGTGACGACTCCGCCGACCTGGCCGTCCTGCGCTCGGGAGGCGACGCCTCGGACGAGGGGACGGCCTACGACGTGCTGGCGGGGCGGGGCGTGGACCGGGGTGTTGAGATGACGGTGCTGGATGGGAGCACTGTCGGGGTCCCCGATTCGCTGGAAGTGGTCCGGCACCGGGCGCCGGTCTGGTCGGACGACGGCGGTATGATCTCGGTGGGGCTTAGGCCGGTTGAGGGCGACGAGACCGACGAAACGGTGGACGAGACGGGTCCGGCCAACGAAGGCGAGCCGACCGACGAAGGCGAGCCCGACGACGAAGCCGCCCCCTACGACGAACCCGACCTCCCCGCCCTCCAGATCTGGCACACGAAGGACGTGCGTCTCTTCCCCGAGCAGAAGGCCGCGGAGGGCCGGGACGGCAACCGCACCTTGCTGGCCGTCTGGCACCTCGACGACGACCGCGTGGTCGTGCTCGGCTCCGACCTCATGGCGAACGCACGGTTGCTGCACGGCTGGAAGGTCGCCCTCGAAGAGACCAGCGAGCCATACCCCTGGGGCGCGATGTTCGGCCGTCCTTATCGCGATGTCTGGTCCGTCGACACCGGCACCGGCGAGCGCCGCCAGCTCCTCACGCGGGTGCGTCACACATGGCCCAGCGACGGGGGCGACTGGATGCTCCGGTGGGACGGCATGAACTACCACACCCTCGATATCCGCACCGGAGAGGAGCATGACGTAACGTCAGGGTTAGCGGAAAACTTTGCGAACACGGAGTACGACACACCCACCGATCTGATCCCGCCATACGGCTTCGGTGCCCGCCCCTGGCTGGAGGACGACGAAGCGGTCCTGCTCTACGGCAAGCACGACATCTGGCGTGTGGCGCCCGACGGTTCCGGGGGCACGCGGCTGACCCGCGGCGGCGAAACGGGCACCACGCACCGTGTGGCCGGCCTCCCCGACGACGACGACACGCCCGGCATCGACCCCGACTCCCGGCCCTACCTCACCCTCTACAACGAGAAGACCGAGCAGCGCGGCTACGCCCGCATGAACAGCGGCTGGGATTCGGTCGAGACGCTCATTCTGGAAGACGCCAACGTGCTCGGGCTGAGCCGCGCGGACAGTGCCGACGTCATGGTCTACCGGTCCATGGCCTTCGACGACCCACCCGACTACTTCGTCGCGGGGTCCGACCTGAGCGACCCCGTCCAGGTCACCGACATCAACCCGTTCATCGACGAGGTCGCGTGGGGGCACGCCGAGCTGGTCGATTTCGTGAGCGAGGGCGGCCGTGACCTCCAGTTCGTCCTCCTCTACCCCGCCGACCATGAGGCAGGGAGCGCGGTGCCCACGATCGTCTACACCTACGAGATGCTGTCGCCCCAGATGCACTCCTTCCGCGCGCCCAGCGAGCGCGACTACTACAACTACACCGCCTGGACCCAGCACGGGTACGCCGTGCTGCTCCCCGACATCGTGTACCAGGCGCGGGAGCCGGGGGTAAGCGCGCTTGAATCCGTGCGCGCGGCGGTGGCGAAGTCCGTCGAGATGGGCGTCACCGACCCGGACGCGGTCGGCCTGATCGGCCACTCCTGGGGCGGGTACCAGGCGACCTACCTGCCGACCCGCACCGACATCTTCGCGGCCTCGGTCGCGGGCGCGCCCCTCACCGATTTCGTGAGCTTCATGGGTGCGCTCCACTGGAACCCCGGGATCGCCGAGCTGAGCCACTGGGAAACCGGCCAGGCCCGCATGGAGGTCCCCTTCTGGGAGGACCCGGAGGCCCACCGGCGGAACTCGCCCATCCACGAAGTGCACACCATGGAGACGCCGCTGCTGATGGCCTTCGGCAACGAGGACGGGGTCGTGGACTGGGACCAGGGCACCGAGTTCTTCAACTTCGCCCGCCGCGCCGACAAGCAGATGGTGCTGCTGGTGTACGAAGGCGAGGATCATGGATTCCGGCAGGAGGCGAACCAGAAGGACTACCACCGCCGCATCCTGGAGTGGTTCGGGCACTACCTGAAGGGGGAGCCGGCGCCGTCGTGGATTACGGACGGGGTGACGCTGGACGCCTTGGAGGAGGAGAAGAAGCGGGTGGCAACGCCCGGCGCATGACATGCCGCCTGAGCCCCGCCCGGCCCACTTCCACGAACCCGTGTGCCTCGAACACGGGCACCCGGCCGCAGAACAGGTAGCTGGGTGAATCGGGGGCGACCGGGTACGCTTCCACGATCGTCGCCCCGCTGCGGCGCGCGTGCGCGACCGCCTCCTCGATCAGGCGCCCCATGACGCCGCGTCGCCGCAACCCGCGCTTCACGTAGAAACAAGTGATCGACCACACGGTGGCCGGATCCTCGTCGGGCGGTTCAAGGCCGCCGTGGTTGACCAGCGTGTTCCTGGGCGCGAACGAGCACCAGGCGACGGGTTCGTCCGAAGCATCGTAGGCCAGTAGCCCGACCCGGGTACCGCCCTGGATCTTCGCGGCCATTGCGCGCCTGCGGTTCGTCTTGTCGCGGGGCGTCCGGCCGGTTTCGTCCGGGCGAAAGTGCATGCACCAGCAACTCCTCGGTCCGCCGCGGGCCTCGAACAGCTGCTCGAAGTCGGGCCAGCGAGCGGGCGTGACTTCGCGGACGCGGACTACTGGCCCTGGTTCTGGAGGCCCTGGGTCGGTGGTACGAGCTTTCGCGGGCGGCGGGCTTGCGGGCCGGGGACTTGCGGGCGCCGCCATGCTTCAGCGGGCCACAGCCAGCGCCGCGATCCCGACGAACACCAGAGCCGCGCCAGCGGTTCGAATGCCCCCGAAGCGCTCACCCAGCAGCAGCCATCCCGCGAGCGCACCGAAGACGATGCCGATCTCGCGGGCCGCCCCCGCGTAGCTGACCGGCGCGATCTGGAAGGCGCTGAGCACCAGCGAGTACGCGGCCAAGGTCATCACCGCGATGACCACGGTGGGTACCCAGTGCGTCCGCAGGATCTGAAACACATGTTTCCCCTCGCGAAGTGCCTGCAGCGAGATGAGCGTCGCGCCCGAAAGCGCGAATACCACGACAAGGTAGGGGAGCGGCGACCAGTGGCGGATCGCCCCGCCGTCGATGGCGGTGTAGATCGACACGAGGAGCGCCACGAGGAAGGCGAACCCGGAGCCGCGTGCGTGGGTGCGCAGGGTTTGCCGGACGCTCGTTCCGTCCCGCAAGGACCACAGCGGCGCCCCGCCGAGCACCACCAGCCCGCCCAGGATCGCCAGGATCCCCAGCAGGCCGACTGGCGACGGCCGCTCGCCCAGGAAGATGATCGCCCAGACGGCGAGCATGGCCGGCGCCGTACCGCGCGCTACCGGGTAGACCAGCGAGAAGTCGCCGTGCTCATACGCCCGGGCCAGGCAGGTGTAGTACGCCACCAGCGTCAATGCGCTGCAGACCGCGTAGGGCCAGATCCGCGCGGGGGGCGGCCACGCCGACAAGAGCGCCGGCACGAAGACAATCGCCCCGACCAGCAGCCCCCACGACGTCACGAGCAGGCGTTCGCTGGTGCGTTTCAGGATCAGGTTCCAGGACGCGTGCAGGAACCCGGCCCCGAGCACCAGGAGGATGGCGGTCAGCGGCATGGGGTCAGTGGCATGCGATCAGCAGCATACGATCAGCGCCCCCGGCAGCCGGCAGCCTTCTTTTCGGTCCCGCAGACGCCCGCGGCCTACTGCGACACCGGCACGGACCGGCCCGAAGTCCGCAGGATGAACGCGTCCAACGTCTCCTTCCACTGGGTCAGCAGCGACTGCTCGACGTACATCATGTGCCCTGCGGCGAAGTCCGCCCGCCGGATGTTGTCCCGCAGCTCCGGCGGCAGCCCCATGTGGTCCATGGTCCAGACGGCGGCGAAGTATGGCGTCGCGAGATCGTAGATGCCGTTGACCAGGAGGATCTCGAGGCTCGGGTTGCGCTTCATGGCGGTGGCCAGATCGGGCGCGACGTTGGGCGTGCCCCCGCCGCGAACGAACCCGCCCCCGCCGCCCAGCCGGCCCCAGTTCCAGTCGCGCGTGCCGCCGCTGGGGACGTACTCGCGCTCCCCGTCGTAGCCGAGCTCATCGCGCAGGTAGCTGTTGAACGCCGACGTGTACGCCGAGCTGATCGCGGTCGACTGGGGGTCGTGCGACGGGCGGCCACCGAGCGCCTCGCCCGCCGGACCGGTGAAGCGTGCGTCGAGGCGCCCGACGATCCGGCCCTCGTCGCGCAACAGCTCGGCTTCGAAGGCGGGCGCGGTGACGCGCAGGTCGGACTTGTCGAGGAAGTCGTGGCTGAGCCCGGTGTAGCGGTGCATCTGGTCGATCACGCGGTCGCGGGTGGCGTCGTCGAGCGTCCCCCCGGCCAGCAGCGCGGTCGCGTAGTCTGTGAGCGACCACTCTTCGACCTCGGCCATGAAGGCTTCCAGGTCGGGCGGGGAGCCGCCGGGCAGCGCGTCGAGGTACCGGGCCGTGATCGCGTACGAGGGGAGGTTCACGATGTATGGCAGGTCGTCGCCCGGAGCGAACTGGATCGTGTTGAACTGGAGCACCGAAGACACCAGCACGATCCCGTTCAGGTCGATGTTGGAGCGCTGCAGGTGGCCCGCCAGCACCGCCGAACGAGTCGTCCCGTAGCTCTCGCCAAGCAGGTAGCGGGGCGAGTTCCAGCGGTCGTACTCGCTCAGAAAACGCCGCACGAACTGCGCCAGCGAAGCGGCGTCCTCGTCGATGCCCCAGTAGTCGGAGCCGGAGGTGTCGCCCAGGGTGTGGCTGAAGCCGGTCCCGATGGGGTCGACCATCACGATGTCGGCGATGTCGAGAAGGGTGTAGGCGTTGTCCTCCAGCGGGTACGGAGGCGCCCCCTGCGGACCGATTTCGGGCGTGACGACCCGCCGAGGTCCCATGATCCCCATGTGCAACCAGAAGGAGGCCGATCCCGGGCCGCCGTTGTAGGAGAAGACGATCGGCCGTTGGCGGGACGGATCGCCGTTGGTGCGGAAGTAGGCCGTGTAGAAGAGCTCGGCCGCGGGTTCGCCGTCGTTGTTGGTGAGAGTCGTGCTGGCGACCGTGGCGTCGTATTCCACCGTCTCGCCGCCGACCATGATCGAGTGGCTGCTCTCCCAGCGGGAGGGCTCGGGGGCGGCGTCGGTCTCCTGGGAAACGATCGGGGCGGCCGCGGCGGACATGGCGGCGGACGCTGTGGCGAACGCCAGGAGGGCCATGATGGTCGGCGGGAGGGTCGAAGCGGTACTGGGGAATGACAGGGTTGTCACCATTGTCTCCTGTGGCATGCGGATTTTCATGGAATGCGGACTATGGAATGCGGACTATGGAATGCGGATCTCGTCGGATGCGCAGTCTCATGCGCCAAGATAAGCTGCGCGGAACTGCTGGCCACCGCTAGAACCTATATGCTGCGTGGGCCGCGGCGGTGTCCCGAATCGGCGAAAAATAGTCCCATCGAGCCATGTACAGGTTTGAGATCGCGGCTTCGGAGAGGTGCGGGATGTTGTGCTGGAAGGGCGCTGGGGGGCCGCCGCTGGGTCTGTGTGGAGCGAACGCGGCCGAAGCACCCTTCGAAGCCGTCTCAACCCGGGTTTTCGCGTCCCAGGCCACTACAGAAGGTCGAGAACACGCCCGTTATCTTTAGGGGTAACTCTTTGCTGTATTTGACTTTAGGAGGACCCCATGAACGACGACCTCTTCCGGCTCGGCGAACGCATCGCCGAACTCGCCGCCCGGATCAACATCGCCACCTACGAGATGCTCACCCTCATCGCCGAGTTCGACCGTCGCGAGGGGTGGGCCGATGGGTTCACCTCGTGCGCCGAATGGCTCGCCTGGAAAACCGGCCGCATGCTCGGGACCGCGCGCGAGAATGTGCGGGTGGCGCATGCGCTCGAGGAACTGCCGCTGACCTCCGCCGAGATGAAGACGGGCAAGATCTCCTACGCCAAGGTTCGGGCCATGACCCGGGTGGCGACCCCGGAGACCGAAGAGACGCTGCTCGAATACGCGCGCACCGGCTCCGCGGCGAAGCTCGAACAGATCGTGCGCGGATGGAAACATCTGTCGCGGGACGGCGAACTCACGGCCGAAGAGGCCCGGCACCAGAGCCGCGCCTTCTCGGTCGTGATCGACGGGGACGGGATGTACGTGATGCGGGGGCGGCTCGAGCCCGAGGTCGGGGCCGTGCTGATGCGGGCGATCGAGGCCGCGAGCGACGCGTTGTACCACACCGAGCACCCCGACGCGCGGCCAAGGAGCCGCCAGCGTAGGGCGGACGCGGCGGGACTGGTCGCCGAGCGGGCGCTGGCGGCGGGGTTCGGTGGCGAATCCGGGACGCGTGCCGAGCGGTTCCAGGTGACGGTCCACACCGAGATGGCCACGCTGAAGAAGGACGGGGAACCGGGCCGTTCCGAGGTCGACGGGGTGAGAGTGAGCGCCGAGAGCTCGCGCCGGATGGCGTGCGACGCGGCGGTGGTGCCGATGACGCACCGCGACGGGGAGGTGATGGGGGTGGGGCGGAAGACGCGTACCATCCCCCCGCACATCCGCCGCGCGCTGGAAGAACGTGACCGCGGCTGCCGCTACCCGGGATGCGGGAGCCGGTTCACCGAGGCGCATCATGTCACCCACTGGGCCGATGGCGGCGAGACGAGCCTGGCGAACACGGTGCTGCTGTGCAGACGGCATCACCGCGTGGTCCACGAGGGCCGCACCCGGATGTCGCTGAACCGCATGGGTCAGGCGGTGTTCTTCACGAGGAACGGGAAGATGATCGCAAGTGCGCCGCCGAGGATGCGGCCGGGACAGTTGCTGTCGCCCCTGCCGCCGCCCCCACCCCTACCGCCCGGCGAGCTGTACAACGGGGCGGCACGGCTGGTGGACTCGGCGATCCCGTGGGAGCTGGAGGCAGCCGCCCGAGAGGCGGTCGAGGAGGCGCTGGACTCGGGGCGTGAGCCGGCGCGTGAGCCGGGGCGTGAGCCGGCGCGTGAGGTGGCGCGGGCTGCCGCCGAGGAACCTGCGCGGGCTGCTGCCGGAGAGCCCGCTCGGGAGTCAAGCGACGAGCACGCCCCGGATCACGCTCAAACGGACCCGGCCAGGGATGCGGCGGCGTAGCGGCGGCGCCCCGACATCGGTCCCGGCGTCACCCCGACGTCACCCCCGGTCGCCCCGACGTTTCCGCGGCAAAACCAGGGACACCCGCATGTCTGGATGGGACACTGGTGAGGCCGGAAGTAACCATCCGAGGCAAGAGTCAAATTGTGTACATATCTTCTGTACATATGTACACAATCCAGCGTAAGGACGACCCTGCTCGTGCAGCATCGGCGAATCGGATCCGCGCGTATCAGGCTTGGTCCTTCGAACTTCGTGTCCGGCGCCGGTCGCGAGAACGAGGCCGCGCATCCCTCACATTCAGCACGACCGACACCACCAGCGCACCAAGCGCCGATCCAATCACGATGGCGTCGACCAGTGCCGCGCTCCAATCGAGGCCCGTGATGCCGTCCAGATAGTACTTGACCCAGGACGCGGGCAACGCGGTCTCCCCGAGGGCCCGCTTCACGTCCCAGTGCCAATCCGTCAGCGGGCAATACCCCCAGCCGTACACCACGCCGAGGCCGAACCACGAAAGCAGCGTGACCGAGATGGTGATCAGGTGGAGCCGCCGGGTCCGCCGCCATGCCCAGGCGAGCATGTTGAAGCCCACGAGCAGCGTGTGGAAGACCACGAACAGAATGTCCAGCAGACGGTAGTTCGCCAGGTCGGTCACTGGTGGTCCGCTCCTTCGGCCAACGTGTTGTTCCTCGATCGATCACCCGCCCGGGACAACCCTAACGTAACGTCAGGGTTGTGGGCCTCGACCCCCGAGGGGCTGTCCGCGAGGCTTCACGGTGGCCGCAAACCGATTCGACAACGCATATTACCGTGCGCCCCGGTGCACGCGATTCTTCCGCGCGCATACGCCAAACCCGGGCGCACGACAGAGTACACGCGGCGAACCCAGGCCACCTGCGGAAAGGACTTGCTCGATGAAGTGGACCACCACGACACGCCACCCAGCGCCCTCCCTGAGCACCTTCCTCGCCGCCGCCCTCCTTGCGGCCGCCGTCCTCGCGGCTCCCTCCCCGATTCTCGCTCAGGATTCGGACAAGGACGAAGACCTCCCCCTCGCCTCCGACCGCACCCTCGCGATCGACATGACCGAGGGCTCGTGGATCTCGCTGGACGTGAGCCCCGACGGCACGACCCTCGTCTTCGACCACCTGGGCGATCTCTTCACGGTGCCGATCGGCGGCGGGGACGCCACGCGGATCACGTCCGGCATGGCCTTCGACGCCCAACCCCGCTTTTCGCCCGACGGGACCCGGATCGTCTTCACCTCCGACCGCAGCGGCGGCCAGAACGTCTGGGTCATGTCCCTGGACGGCTCCGACACCACTCAGATCACCAAAGGCGCCACCAACCGCTCCGAATCGCCCGACTGGGCGCCCGACGGCGACTACATCGTCTCGTCGAAGGGGGGCTTTCGCGGCGGCGGCCTTCCCAAGCTCTGGCTCCACCACGTCGACGGCGGCTCGGGCGTGGAGCTGATCAGCGAGCCCGAGAATCTGAAGACCCTCGGTGCGGCCTTCGATCCCACCGGCCGCTACATCTGGCACGCGCGCCGCACGGGTGATTGGACCTACAACGCGCAGCTTCCCCAGTACCAGCTCGCCGTCTACGACCGGGACACCGGCGATACCTACACGCGCACCTCGCGGTACGGCTCCGGCGTCCGCCCCACCCTGTCGCCCGATGGCCGCTGGCTGGTCTACGGCACCCGTCACGACGACCGCACCGGCCTGCTCATTCGCGACCTCGAATCGGGCGCCGAGCGCTGGCTCGCCTACCCGGTCCAGCACGACGACCAGGAGTCGCGCGCCACCCTCGACGTGCTGCCCGGCATGTCCTTCACCCCCGACTCGCGCCACCTGGTCGCCAGCTACGGCGGCAGGATCTGGAAGCTGGATCTTCAGGGCGGCGCGGAGGAAATCCCCTTCCGGGTCAACTACGACCTCGCTCTGGGCCCGGTCGTCGACTTCGACTACCCGATCGAGGACACGCCGACCTTCACGGTCCGCCAGATCCGCGACGCGGTCCCCTCGCCCGACGGATCGAGGATCGCGTTCACGGCGCTGGACCGCCTGTGGGTGGCGGGGGCGGACGGATCCGACCCGCGGCGGCTCACCGAATCGGACATGTCCGAGCACTTCCCGGCGTGGTCTCCCTCGGGTGACTGGGTCGCCTATTCGACCTGGGACGGCGAGGCGGGCCACCTGTACAAGACGCGCGCCGACGGCGGGGGGTCGCCGGTGCAGCTGACCGCGATGGCAGCCGTCTACGTGACCCCGGCATGGTCTCCCGCCGGCAACCGTGTCGTGGCGCTCCGAAGCTACGCGCGCGACTTCGTGGAGTCGGCCGCCGGATTCGGATCCGGTGCGCCGCAGCCTGCAGAGATCGTGTGGGTGGCCGATGCCGACGGGCCGGGCACCGCGACGGTCATCGCGCCGGTGGACGGACGCCGCGGACCCCATTTCGCGGCGGGCGGGGCCGCGGAGATGGCGGAGGGCCGACCGCATCTACCTGCACAAGGGCCAGGACATCCTGGTCTCGATCCGCTGGGACGGCACGGATGAACGCGAACACGTGCGGGTGCGCGGCTCCACGCCGCCGGGCACGCAGAACGCGCTGACCCCGTCGGTGCTGCGCATGGCACCCGCGGGCGACCAGGTGATGGCCCTCATCGAAGGGCAGATCTACACCACCACGGTGCCGATGGTCGGCGGCGAGGCCCCGCTCATCAACGTGGGCAACCCCGACAACGCCGCGGTGCCCGCCCGGCGCCTGACCGAAATGGGCGGCGAGTTCCCCGCCTGGGCCGCAAGCGGGCGCGCCGTGCACTGGTCGCTGGGACGCGCATTCTTCACCTATGACCTCGACGAAGCGGAGGCCTTCGAAGAGGCCCGCGAGGCCGAGGAGCGCGAGGAAGCGGAGGAAGCCGAAGACGCGGAGGAAGCCGAGGAGGAGGAGGAAGCCGAGGACGAGGAGGGAGGAAGCCGAAGAGGAGGGTTGACGAGGAGGGTGACGACGAAGAGGACGACGACAGCTATCAGCCCGCCGAAGTCTGGATCGACATCCAGGCCGAGCGGGACATCCCCAGCGGAACCGCGCTGCTGAGCGGCGCGCGCGTCATCACCGTGGCGGACGCCGGGGTGATCGAGCGTGCGGACATCCTGGTCCGAGACAACCGCATCGCCGCCGTGGGCCCCGCCGGCTCGCTCGATGTGCCCGGCGACGCACGCGTCATCGACATGTCCGGCAAGACCATCGTCCCCGGCTTCGTCGACACGCACGCCCACATGCGGCCCGCGCGCAACCTGCACCGCTCCGACGTCTGGCCGTACCTGGCGAACCTCGCGTTCGGCGTCACGACCACCCGCGACCCCCAGACCGGCACCACCGACGTGCTCAGCCTATTCGGACCGCGTGCGCACCGGCGAACTGGTCGGACCCCGCGTGTATTCGACCGGCCCCGGCGTCTTCTGGCAGCACATGATCGACTCGGAGGAGAAGGCGCGGGACATCCTCTCCAAGTACGCCAGCTACTTCGACACCAAGACGATCAAGATGTACGTCGCGGGCAATCGCCAGCAGCGCCAGTGGATCATCATGGCCGCGCGCGAGCTGGGGCTGATGCCGACCACCGAGGGGTCGCTGAACATCCGCCAGAATCTGAACGAAACCATCGACGGGTATCCGGGGCTGGAGCACTCGATCCCCATCTATCCGGTCTATGACGACTATGTGCAGCTCTTCAAGGCCCAGGGCCGGACCTACACCCCGACCCTGCTCGTGTCCTACGGGGGACCGTGGGCCGAAAACTACTTCTACAGCCGCGAGAACCCGCACGACGATACCAAGTTGCGCCGCTTCATGCCCCATTCGGTGGTGGACGGTGCGACCCGGCGCCGCGCCCAGTGGTTCCGCGACGAGGAACACGTCTTCGCCGACCACGCCCGCTTCGTGAAGGACCTGGTGGAGGCGGGGGGCCGGGCGGGTGTCGGGAGTCATGGGCAGCTTCAGGGGTTGGGCTACCACTGGGAGCTGTGGGCGATGCAGGCCGGGGGCATGGACGAGCACGACGCCTTGCGCGTGGCGACGATCCTGGGCGCCGAGGCGATCGGGCTTGATCAGGATCTGGGGACGGTCGAAGCCGGCAAGCTGGCGGATCTGGTCGTCCTCGACGCGAACCCGCTGGACGACATCCGCAACACCAACCGGATTCACATGGTGATGATGAACGGGCGTCTCTACGACGGGGACACGCTCGCCGAGCAGTACCCCGGCAACCGCGAGATCGGGCCGCTGTGGTGGTGGGACGACGAGCCGGGTGAGGTGCCGGGGGTGGGGGGCAACTGACATGTGTGTGAGGTGCCGCAAGCGCGCGGGGTGGAACCCGGCCGCGGTACGCGCAGCGGGGCACGCCGAGGGCGATGGCGTATGGACCCGACGCGCATTCCTGTCCGGCTCCGCGGGGGCCGCCGCGGGGTTCGCACTGTCGCCCGGGCTGCTCGCCGGGCTAGCCAGCGGTGACGACGAGCTTTCCCATGGGCTGGCCGGCGTCCCGCGCGCGCACTGGCGCTCGGCCAACCGACCGTTCCTGGAGATGGCCATCGAGGCCTGGAACTGGATCGACGCTTCGCGGATCGACACCGGCCGCGGCGCCACCTGGCCGGCGGATCCGACCGACCCCGAATCGACCGGGGATACGCTGTACACGCACGGCCCCGGCGTCATCCCCTTCGCACTCGAACTTCACTACGCCACCGGCGACGAGCAGTACCTGGGCGCCGCGACGGAGGGGGCCGCCCACCTCGCCGCGACGCTTGCCACCGTGCAGGGCGCGGGCCTGTACACCGGCCTCGCGGGCATCGCCTTCGTCCTGGCCGAGACGTGGCGCGCGACCGGCAACGACATGCAGCGGTCCCACGCGGGCTCGCTACTCAACTGCTCATCGACCGCGCTCGTTCGGTCGGCGCCGGCGTCGCGTGGCCCCAGGGATCCGGCGACGAGACGGTCGAATCGAACGACATCGTGAGCGGCACGGCGGGCACGGGGCTTGCACTTCTGTACCTGGACCGGGTGCTCGATCATCCCGGGGCGCTGGAGGCGGCGGAAGGCGCGGGGAGCCGCCTGCTGGAACGCGCGATCGAGACCGACACCGGTCTGCGCTGGGACATGTGGCCCGGCTACGCCCGCGAGATGCCCAACTTCTCGCACGGGACGGCCGGAATCGCCTACTTCCTGGCCACGCTGCACCGCGCCACGGGCTCGCGCGAGTTCCTGGACGCGGCGGTGGGGGGTGCGCGGTACCTGCAGTCGGTCGCGACGGTCGGGGGCAGCGGTGCGACGACGCCGGGAGATGGCGCCGCGACGGCGCCCGGGGATGACCCCGGCTACCGCATCTTCCACTCCCGCCCCGGCGGCGAGGACCTCTACTACCTCTCCTGGTGCCACGGCCCGGTGGGCACGAACCGGCTCTTCCACCAGCTCGCTGAAATCACCGGGGACGATGAGTGGCGCGGCTGGGTCGCGCGCGGCGCCCGTGGCGTCATGGACACCGGCATCCCCGAGCACCGGACTCCCGGGTTCTGGGAAAACATCAGCCAGTGCTGCGGGACGGCTGGCGCGGCCGAGCACTTCCTGACGCTCTACCGGACCACCGGCAACGCCGAGTACAAGGCCTTCGCCGACCGGCTCAACGACGACCTGGTGGAGCGCGCGTCCAGCGTCGACACGCCCGGCGGCGATGGCCGCACGTGGATCCAGGCTGAGCACCGGGTGCAGCCCGAATTCCTTGTCGCGCAGACCGGGTTCATGCAGGGCGCGGCGGGGGTCGGGAAGTACTTCCTCCACATGGACGCCATGGAGGATCGGGGCGAGGGGCCGCGGGTGGTGCTGCCGGATGATCCGTGGTGACGCGGCGCCTGCAGCGGCCGGCGCCCGTCATGCCCTCGACCTCAACCCGGCAACGGTCCCGGATTCTGGAACTGGAAGAGGTAGCACGATCGCTCGACCCCGATGCGGTTGAGCGCGACCGCCTCATGGGGGCAACGCATTCGTACGCCCAACGCCTGCTGAACGAACTCCCGGAACGGCCTGCGTACGGTCACGACAAGTCGGCCGTCGCGAAGCTCCGGGAGCTCCCGGTGGGGCGCGAGCCCTGGTCCATCGAAGAGCTCATCGAGCGGTTCGACGAATCCGTCGTGCGACCCGGACTCCTGCCTTCACACGCCGGACACCTGGGCTACATCCCCGGTGGCGGGATCTACGCATCGTCGCTCGCGGACTACCTCGCGGCCGTAACCAACGAGTACGCCGGCGTCAGCTTCGTCGGGCCGGGATCCGTCGTCATGGAGGACCTTATCCTCGAGTGGATGGCAGGGCTCGTCGGATACCCCGTGACCGCCGACGGCAACCTCGCCTCGGGCGGGTCCATTGCGAGCCTGATCGCGGTGGTTACGGCACGCGAAGCGGCCGGGCTGCGGGCCCGCGACTACGAGCGGGCGGTCGTCTACGCCTCGCCTCACATGCACCACTGTCTGCACAAGGCGATCCGCGTCGCCGGGCTTGGCGAGGCCGTGCGACGGGATGTCGGAGTGGACGGGAACCACCGGCTCTGCGCCGGATCGCTCTCGGAGCTCGTCGCCGAGGATCGGGCCCGCGGGCTCCGGCCATGGCTGGTTCTCGGCTCGGCGGGGACTGCCGATACCGGCGCGATCGATCCGCTGGCCGAGATCGCGGACATCGCGGCACGGGAGGGTCTGTGGTTCCACGTCGACGCCGCGTACGGGGGCTTCTTCGCGTTGCTGGATGAGTTCCGGCCGACACTCGCCGGAATGGAGAGGTCGCACTCGGTGGTGCTCGACCCGCACAAGGGGATGTTCCTGCCCTACGGCACCGGCGCCGTCCTCATCCGCGACGGTGAGGCGCTCCAGGACGCGCACGCCTACTACGCCAGCTACCTGCAGGACACGATCGACTCCGAGTGGGGAGGGCGCTCGCCCGCCGCCGTGTCGCCGGAGCTGACCAAGCACTTCCGCGCGCTCCGCGTCTGGCTTCCGCTGCTACTGCACGGTGAGGAGCCGTTTCGGGCTTGTCTGCGCGAGAAGATTGAGCTCGCGAAGTACTTCCACCGCGAGATCGGGGCGCTCGGATTCGAGGTGGGCCCGGAGCCGGAGCTCACCCTGGTGACATTCCGCTGGTTGCCGGAGTCGGGCAACGCGAACGCATTCAACCGCGCGCTCGTGGATGAGACGCACCGCGATGGGCGGGTCTTCCTCTCGTCCACGACCGTGGACGGCAAATTCGTGCTGCGGATGGCGGCGCTGGCGTTCCGGACGCACCTGGATACGATCGATCTGGCGCTCGAGGTGCTGCGGGAGGCGGTGGTGAGGCTTGAGGCCGAGCCCGGGCGGTGGCGTTCCGTGGCTGAGGTCGCCGAAGTGCGGAGCTGACTGGGGGCTCGAGCACGCTCCGACGTTTCCGCGGCAAAACCCGGGACGCCCGCATGTCGGGATGGGACAGCGTGGGGCGAAGCGAAGCTCGCGTGAACATCTGAGCCAGAAAGACAACTATACATTACATTTTGTCAACTAAAGTTTACATATCGTGCCCGCCAGCGCGCGTAGTGGTGATCCCCTCCACGGACCAGACGGCTCCCGCCAAGAGGATCACGAGGAGCCCGACGTCCACGGCAAACAGGATGACGGATAGTTCCGGGTTCATGTCGACCCCCTACACGTTCGGGTTCGGCGCCATCGCCACCAGCAGCACGAGGTCCCCATCGGACTCGTTCGCGACCCCGTGCGGCTCACCCGGCACCGACCACGCCACCGCGCCGGGGCCCAGGGTCGTGCGTCGCTCCCCCACCGTAAAGCTCCCTTCCCCCTCGATCACATAGTAGAACTTGGTCGCGCCCGCGTGGGAGTGGACGTGCTGGGCCTGCCCGGGCCGCAGACAGTAGATGTCGCAGAACATCTGATCGGTCTCGAAGAGGTTGAGCTTCTGCATCTTCGCGGCCGAGAAGTGCCGCTGCTGGGTGGCGTCGATGATTCCCATGGCAGGTCCGGGGGTTCGGGTGAGGCGAGCGGCGGGTGACGAGCGGAGGTCGGAGGAGACGACCGGAGGTTCTGGCGGAACGAAAACAGTCGTCGCGGGCAGAACAATGGCCCATTGAGACAGTGTACGGCAAAGCCCGGGTGCCTGCGAGCGCGCGGAGCCGTATCTTGAAGCGAGTGGCCGAGCCGCGATCGAACGCAGCCAGCCCCCGAGTCACACGGACCCACGGAGCACCGCCGATGACCATCCGCCGACCTGTCGTACTCCCCCTTCTCCTCTTCCTCGCAACCACCGATTGCGCGCCCGCCGACGCCCCCGCCGCCGACGAGACCGAAGAGGAAATGACCGCACGCGCCCGCGAGATCCACGACCGCGTCATCACCCTCGACACCCACGACGACATCAGCACGGCCAACTTCACCGCCGAGCGCAACTACACGATGGACCTGTCCACACAAGTCACGCTGCCCAAGATGGAGGCGGGCGGCCTCGACGTGGCCTGGTTCGTCGTCTTCACCAGCCAGGGCCCGCACACGGACGAGGGCTACGCCGCCGCCTACGAGAACGCCATCGACAAGTTCGACGCCATCCACCGCCTCGCCGAAGAGATCGCGCCCGACCGGATCGAGCTGGCGCTGACCTCCGACGACGTGCGCCGGATCGTGGCCTCGGGCAAGAAGGTCGCCATGATCGGCGTCGAGAACGCGTATCCGCTGGGGACCGACATCTCGCGCGTCGAGGAGTTCCATAGCCGGGGCGCCCGCTACATGTCGCTCGCGCACACCGGTCCCAGCCAGCTCTCGGACGCGCACGGCGAAGCGGACAACTTCCTCCACGGCGGCCTCAGCGACCTGGGCCGCGAGGCGATCGCCGAGATGAACCGGCTGGGCATCATGATCGACATCTCGCACCCGTCCAAGCCGTCGATCATGCAGACGCTGGAGCTGACCCGCGCGCCGGTCGTCGCGTCCCACTCGGCCGCCCGCGCGCTCAGCGACGTGAGCCGCAACCTCGACGACGAGCAGCTTCGCGCCGTTGGCGAGAACGGCGGGGTGATCCAGACGGTGGCGCTGCGCTCCTTTGTGAGCACGACGAAGAACGCGGCCCGCTCCGAGGCGATGGGGGCCATCCTGGCCGAAATCGCCGCCGAGAGGGGTTTCGAACTCCTCGACCGCGCTGCCATCCGCGCCCTCCCCGACGACCGGCGTGACGGCTACAGGCAGAGGGCGAACCGGTTGGGCGTAGCGGCAGCCGAGCGCCTGGGCGAGGACGGTCCGGCCGACGTGAGCGTTGCCGACTTCGTGGACCACATCGACTACATGGTCAACCTGATCGGCCTCGAGCATGTCGGGATCAGCTCGGACTTCGACGGGGGCGGCGGCGTGGCAGGCTGGGACGACGCGTCGGAGACTTTCGGCGTCACGCTGGAGCTCGTGCACCGCGGATATACGGAAGAAGAGATCGGCATGCTGTGGAGCGGAAACCTGCTGAGGGTTCTCGACGAGGTGCAGGCCGTGGCAGCGATGATTCAGGCAGAAGAGGGGTAGGAAAATGAGCAGAGAAAGCACAAGTCCGGCACGGCAGTGGGCCCGCCTGGGACTCGGCCTCGCGGCGCTGGCCGCGGTGGCAGCGTGGATTTCGGCGTCCGGACGGTCGGGGACACCGGCGCCCGCGGCCAGCGAGTACGGCGTTGTGGGGGCCGCGACAGCCTTCCTCTCCCTCCTTGACGACGAGGCCCGAGCGAAGGCCACCTACGACCTCGGCGACGAGGAGCGCTTCAACTGGGCCTTCACGCCCGTGTCGCGCAACGGCCTCCCTCTCAAGGACATGACGCTGGAGCAGCGGAGCGCGGCACATGCCCTCCTCCAGACGACGATGAGCAGCCAGGGGTACCACAAGGCCAACGCGATCATCGAACTGGAACGGATTCTGGGCGTCCTGGAAGGCCGTCCCGAGCGCCGCGATCCCGAGGACTATTACGTCGCGGTTTTCGGCACGCCCGGCCCGGACGGGCCCTGGGGGTGGCGCTTCGAGGGCCACCACCTGTCGCTCAACTTCTCGTCGCCGAGCAACGAGCTGACCGTGACCGGGCCCGCGTTCATGGGGGCCAATCCGGCGCGGGTTCCATCCGGGCCCAAGGCCGGGTGGCGGCCCCTCGGCCGCGAGGAGGACATGGCGCGCGCCCTGGTGCTGAGCCTTGACGCGGAGCAGCGCGAGGCGGCGATGATCGCGGCGGAAGCGCCCCGCGACATCATCACGGGGAACGACCGGGAAGCCCGGCTCGAGACCGTCGAGGGGCTCCCCGCGTCGCGCATGAACGACGCGCAGCGCCAAATGCTCTTCGGCGTGATCGGGGAGTACGTGGGCAACATGGACGCCGGGAGCGCGCACGCGTGGATGGCGCGCATCCATGGCGAGATCGACCCGGGCGAGATCCGCTTCGCCTGGGCCGGCTCGACGGAACCCGGGGACGGTCACTACTACCGGGTTCACGGGCCCTCGTTCCTGATCGAGTACGACAACACGCAGGGCGACGCCAACCATGTGCATTCCGTGTGGCGCGACCTGGAGAACGACTTCGGCGGCGACGCGCTGGCGAGGCACTACGAAGAGGGGCATCCGCACAACTGAGGTGTGGGCCCGCTCGGGCCGTCGCGGGCTACCCCGGCGGCCGCGGGCTACCCCGGCGGCCTCAGCGACACGTGCAGGTGATCGGCGGTTCCTACGTGGCGGAGGGAGTGGAAGCCCATCGCCCGGAACGCGAGATCGACCGCGCGGTTCCGCCATTCGGGGCGGCCGACCGTGCGCAGATCCAGGGCGTGAACGAATCCCGTCTCCTGTTCGAAGTGAAGGGACGTCTCGATCGGCGATAATCCCATCCGGCGGTAGAAGTCGGGGGTGCGGCCCGCGTCCGTGATGACCGCCCCCGGGTCCACGAGGATCAGGGCGCTTGCGGCCACGCGCAGCAGCGGGTGGAGTGCGGCGTACTCGTCCCGCACCTCGTCCGACTTGGCGTTGGCGCCGGCGACGTAGACGAGCGAATAGGCCACGTACGCCGCGCCAATGACCGCCGCTCCGCGCGTGAGAAGCTTCTTCAGCCCCTTGCGAGCACCGATTCGCCGGCTCACGGCCCAGGCGTAGAGCGCGAGAAGCAGCACCGTGGCCGCGGCCGAAATGGCCAGGGATAGCCACGTCCCGAGTCCCCATTCGTGGTAGGCGAAGACGCCGCCCCGGATGAGGAGGAAGAAGGGGAGAACGGCCAGCAGCGCGCCGAGGATGGCCCAGCGGAGTGCGCGGAGGGGAAACCGGAGGAGACTCATCCGGATCCCTACGTTTGTCCGCGCCGTGGCGTGTCATCCGTCTCCTTCGCGCCCCCGTGCTCTCTGATGAAGTCCTCGGTTCCCTCCGGCAAGAACATATTGTCCGAAATCTCGGCGATCTCCTCGGCTTCGCGCCACGCGCGCTCAAGCAGCCACAACTCGCCCTCGAGTGCCCGTCGTTCCTGCTCCTCGTGGAGCGCCATCTCGAGGGCCAGGCGGGTGGGCTTGGGCATCTCGGCAATGCTTCCGGGTTCGCCCCGTCGATTCTCGAACCCGTCACCGCCGGCGATGTCGGAGAGAAAGCGTTCGGGGTGGCCCGCTGCCTCGATCTTCCCTGCGGCGTCAAGGACCGCAGCCTTCGTTCCCCCCATCGCGTTCAGTCCGGGTACGATCGCAGACGCGAAGCGGTGGGCTTCCGAGCCGTGGTACCATTTCTTCCGGACAACGCTGTGAGAGGTCCGGCACACCTGCACCTTGAAGCCCGGGTCGTCGTCGGCCGGGCGGATTCGGGTGTCGCGGAGGTCGCCGCGCGTGAGTCCTATGACGCCGCCACCGTCTGGACGAAGCTTGACCCTTGTGCGCAGGTTCACCCACAGGTTGGCGATGTGAAGCGGCGCTTCGACCAGGACGACGCCTATGGCACCGATGGCCAGGCCTCCTGCGGCGGTCCCCCCCACCAGGGCCACGCCGGCAGCTCCATACAGCATCTTCCTGCGCCGCCGACGCCCGAACTGGTCGCCGTAGCGCCATGCGGCGAACTCGGGTCGCAAGGGCTCGCCGACGCGCACCAAAGTCAGTCCTTCCGGGTGGCGGGCGAGTCCGATGTTGTCGGTCGAGAAGCGGACGCGGGTGTCGCGGAAGATCCGTTCGCACGCTTCCACCGCTTCCCAGCGTTCCTCAAGCGGGGTCAGGTTCCAGCGCTCGCACTTCCGGCACACGACCCACAGCCGGCCCCGTTCCGCGTCGAACGCCAGTCGCCGGCCGACCGGGAAGGTCTCGACGACCTCGTTGGTCCCGAGGGGCTTCGTGCAGAAAATGCATCTCGTGTACATGGCGGTCGGGAGGCAGGCATGAGGCCCAATGGCGGGGCACGCTGCGAAACTACGCGTTGCCGCGGCTGGGCCACAAGCCCGTCAGCACGCGGATCGGAGCCGTGACGAGGTGGGCTTGTAGGGTCTCAACGGGGAGATCTGGACAGACCATCCAACGACAACACCCGCCGCACCAGGTCGGCTTGGCTCTTTAGGCGTTGCTTGCGGAAGATGCGCTTCAGGTGCCAACGGACGGTGTCTTCCTTGCGCCCCGTCAGCTTGGCGATGGCTCGCACGCTGTGACCAACAGCCACCATGACCGCCAACTGGCTCTCGGCGGCAGTGAGGCCCAGGGCCCCCGCCACGATGACCGGGTCGATCCGGAACGAACTCTCAGGGTCGACGACCAGCACGAGCACGGCGACCCGCCGCGCACGGAAATCCCCCTCGCGCCCGGTCACGGGATTGACGTGGACGACCAGCCGCGTCCGACTCGAAGTGCGTCGGAGCGTCATCGAGCCGGCCGAAGCCTCGGTACCGGGTGGCGGCAGCGCCCGCGCCAACAATCGCTGTAACCCGACGTTCTCGGCAAACGCGCCAGCTCTGAGATACCCTGCCCGGTCCGCCAACCCGTCGCCTTGTCGCAGGAGGCCGCCCGCGCGGTCGTTCGCCGCCACGATCCGTCCGCGCCGGTCCAGATGGATGACGCCAAGGCGAGTGTTGTCGAGCAAATCGGCGAGCGAACTGCCCAGCGCGGCCGCATCGGCCAGCGCCTGCCGCATGCGCACGAATTGGCGTATGTGCGGCAGAAGGCTCGAAATCGTCTCGATCTGGGCCGAGGACCAGCCTTCAGGTTCCGTGGAGTCGGCCAGGCTCCACACGATGTTGGATCCCTGCGGGCCGTCCAGGCGCACATGAAGGCCGTTCTGGCTCTCGGTATCGCGCAGCATCTCGTTGTAGGCGGGAGAGACTTGCTTCTCCCGGTCGGTGTAAAGATCGCTGTTGTGCTTCAGTTCGCCGTGACGGAGGCGGGCGAGGCGCGTGATGCGTTCATCTCCCGACCAGTAGTCCCTGAAGTACCTCTGCTCCAAATCCTTGCGACGCTCCCCGCCGATGCAGATCAGTGCGAAGGAGACTGTCGGGCGTCCCCAACTTCCCCCGCCGAACCCCAGGGCATTGCCCTTCACCCCGCTGACTTCATCGATCAGGCAGGCAGCGGCAGGCCAGCGAGCAGGGTCAAGCGCAGCCTCATGCAGCAGGAACAGGATGCGCTCGAAGGAATCCACGCTACGGTAGAAGAGCCGGCGGTGCCATGGACGCGGGCCGGCCCACCCCCGCCGCGGGACTCACCCATGCGACTCTCCTCTTCCGGTTTGCCGATGATTCGCCCACCAGGTCTTCCTCGCCGATTCCCGCGCATCTGTCCTTCGGCCGATGCCTCTGCCGTCCGCCAGGAATCGACCCATCTGTATTATAGCCGATTGCATGTGATCTTTGGGCGGTAAATAAGGATATTATAGCGATATTTTGGCGATATGCATCTCCTCAGCGCCGCTGGTCCTCCACTTCGGGGATCCCCCGGCTGAAGAGCACCTCGAAGCGCTGCGCCTCGGCCGTGCCGAACGCGCCCATCGCGGCCGTCTCCGGCTCGCGCAGCATGGCCCTGATCTGGCCTGTGACCGGATCGCGCATGATGGTCATGGGCGAGTTGCTGGCCCGATCGAGCGCGACCGATTCGTTGCCGCCGACCAGCGAGATGCTGGCCAGGGGGTCCGTCCAGATCACCGGGATGGCATAGACGAAGCCCGAGCGTTCATCCTCGACATCCGGGACGTAGGGCATATCGAAGGTCAGCGAGAACGCTTCTCCACCCGTGTCCGTCACGCCCCGGAGCCGGAACTCATTCCCCGAGGGCGGAAGCGACGGAATCGCGTCGATCAGAAAGGCGGGCTCCAGGAACGGCTTGCCACCGGCGTCCCTTCCGCCCCATACCAGGACCGACCACGTCTTCTCGGCGCTGGTCCCGGTTTCGGCGTCCAGTCGATGGCGCAACGCATTCGAGAAGTGGTAGTCGCCGATCCAGCCGCCGTCGCAATAGGTCATGAAGTCGGTAGCGTACGGGGAGATCAGCCTGCCACTATCGCGGTCATATCCCCAGGAGCCGATTCGTCCATGCCGGTCCGGATAGAGGGGATCCGGGCCGCCTGCCCCGCCGCAAGGTGCGTGAAACAACCCGAGATTGTGCCCGAATTCGTGAGCGATCGTCCCCGCGAGCGGTACCGAGAAGCTTGTCCAGGAGCCGATATCGTAGGCGACTCCAAAGAGCCCGAACGGTGGCGCGGGGGCGAGCATGGCCAGCCAATACCCGGGCCTGCCCTCCATGAGCCGCATCGCCTCGGTCTCGTACAGCAACTCGAAACCGTCGTTGGTCGACGTCACCACCGGATCGTGCAGCGTGATGTCGAAACCGCCGATCGGCAGCAGGGTCCGGGTGGGTCCCATCATGGGGTCCGTTTCCGGGTCCATTGCCATGCCCGCGGTGATCTCCAGGATGGACGAATCGGGTTCCGGTTCGTACAGGAAGGGAATCAGTGTGAGTTGGAAATCCGGCATGTCCCTTACGTCGACCGCAATGCGGCCGGTCCCGGGAATCCTCGGTGCAATCCCCAGTGAAGAATCCAGCGTACCCTCCGGGTCGACTTCGATCACCATCTCCAACCCGGGCTGAACAACAGCACCCGGGATATCCGTGTTGGCGGATCGCGCGAGCGAACTCTCATCGACCTCCGTTGGTATCGTAGCGGATCCGCCCTGTATCTCCGCCACATGTACCTCCGTCTCACCGCGGTAGAAGGTCGCGCGCACAGGGGGGATTCGCTCGCCGTCGGCGTAGGGCGAGGAGACGAAAACACGCAATAGAGCCGGCCTCCCGGCTACGAGCGGCACCGGGAACTCAAGCGACTGAATTACCTGGACGAGATAGGCAGGTGCCCCACCCTCGCAACGTGCAACGCGCTGAAACTCCACCCCGTCGAGCCAGTTGAGAAAGTCCTCGTCCGCGGGTGCACAGAGGTCGGTACCCCCGGCCTTGAGGCTCTTCAAGGCATCAAGATCCGTGAGCGAGTCGGGCAAGGGCCCGGACAGTCCCGGGTTCTGCCCCACCCAAAGCAGATCCAGCTGGGTCATCCCACCGAACTCAGCCGGGATGCCGCCTTCCAGGTCGTTTCCATGCAGGTAAAGTGTGTCCAAGTTGGTCAGGTTCCCCAAGGCTGGCGGAATGGCGCCGGTCAATGCGTTGTCGTTCAGCCATATCACTTCGAGGCCGGTGAGATTGCCGAGTTCCCTCGGGATGCTACCTGTCAATTCGTTGCGATCAAGGTCCAGGTACTCCAGGTTTGTGAGATTGCCGAGTTCGACCGGAATCTCCCCATTGAACTCGTTGTACCACAATTCCAAATGGCGCAAGGCAGTAAGGTTGCCGATTTCCGGGGGAATCGGTCCAACCAGGTCATTGGCCTGCAGGAAGAGTCTCTCCAAATTGGTGAGGCGCCCGATCTCGGGCGGCAGGGGCCCGCCGAGCCCCGTCCCGGCCAGGTTCAGCTCCCTCAGTTCCGTCAACCCACCGAATTCCGGTGGGAGGGGTTCGCCCAGACCGACATTGGCGAGAGACAAGGAGCGCAGGTTGCGGAGCTGGAAGAACTCCTCCGGTAGCGGTCCGTGCAAATGCAGGTTGGTCGTCAGGTCCAGATTCCGGAGGCTGCTCAGACCGCCGATTGCCGTCGGGATCTTCCCCTGGAGATTGTTATATGCGAGGTATAATCCGGTGACCTGACCGTCGCCGTCCGTGCCAATACCAAACCACTCGTGGAGCGGCGCGTCAGTCAGCCAGTTGTCGTTGTTGACCCAGTTCGGGCCATTGGTAGCTTCATAGATGGCGACGAGGATGTCGTGTTGGGATGTCGGTGGGCACTCCCGCCCGGATCCCTCGTGCTGCGCAATCCCCGCTAGCCATTCGATAAAGTCCTCGTCCTGAGGTACGCACAACCGCGTGTTCGAGTATCGGAATTCCTCGAGCTCCAGCTCCGTGAGTGCAAGCGGCAATGCCTACCCGCCATACTGTTGTTCCCGGAAACGTCCAGTTTCATGAGGGCCGACAGTTTGCCCAGTGAATCCGGCAACGAGCCCGACAGAGCGTTATCGGAGAGATCCAGATTCGTGAGGACCGACAACTCTCCCAGCGAATCCGGCAACTGCCCCCAGAGCCCGTTTTCGCTCAGATCAAGACCCGTCACCCGGCCAATCGTGTCGGTCTCGACACCATGCCATTCGCTCAGCGCGGTGTCGCTGAGCCATCCGCTCGAGTTGGTCCAATTGTTCAAACTTCCGCCGTTGGTTTCGTACAACACACGCAGGACCTGGGCGTCCGCCTCCGAGCAATCCGGCCCCGACACCAGTGACACCGCATTCCACGAAGCCAACGGTGCCGGGCAGTCCGCCCATTCCACGAAGCCAACGGTGCCGGGCATGCAGAGATCCTCGTTGCCGCTGAAGTCGAAGACCCGAAGGTCTGACAGCTCAAGGAAGCTGGATGGAACGATCCCAGTCAGCAGATTGTCGTCGATCCACACTCCGAGGAGTCCGGTTGCGCTTCCCAGTTCGGCGGGCACCTCGCCCGTGAGTTCGTTGTCCCCCAGCCCCAGGAACTCGAGCGCCGTCAGGTCGCCGAGTTCCGGGACGATCGGACCCTTCATGCCGTTGTCCCAGAGCGTCAGCCAGCGGACGCGGCCCTCGCTGTCGGAGACCACCCCGTACCAATCGTTCACAGGCGCTTCGGTGAGCCAGCTGTCGTTTCGACTCCAGTTCGGGCCGTCCGTGGCGTTGTAGAGCGCCACGAGCGCGTCCCGGTCCGCCCTCGCCAAAGCCGACACGGCCGCGTTGGCCGCTGGCCCGGGAACCAGATCGGGCGCCACCACCTCGTCCGTGCACGCACCTGACGCGATGGCCAACGCCAGGATCACGGCCAGGCGCACCGTGCATCTCGGAGGGGAGCCTTTCATGACAGCTTCACGGCCTGGTGCCCAATGCACAGTCCACACCCGTGCCCCGGTGGACAGGAAGGGATTCCAGCCATGCGCAGAAAGCTTCGTCGTCCGGGACGCATAGTCCCGTGTTGAAGTAGCTGAACCCGTCGAGTCTCTCCAGCCCGGCCAGGGACAGCGGCAACGGGCCCGTCAGTTCGTTGTCTTGAAGTGACAGAGTCTCAAGGTCGTGCAGATTGCCCAGTTCCACAGGCACGGCACCGGTCAGGTTGTTCTCTCCAAGCCCAAGCCAAACAAGGCTGCGCAGATTGCCCAGTTCCGGGGGAATGGCGCCCGTCAGGTTGTTATCCCCGAGCCACAGGTCCTGAAGACGGTTCAGCCTGCCCAGCTCCCGCGGAATGGCGCCCGTCAGGTTGTTGCCGCCGAGCCCCAACGCCTCAAGACTGCCCAGATTGCCGAGTTGTGGCGGGATGGCGCCTGTCAGTTCGTTGCCGCTGAGCCCCAGGCAATCGAGGCGGGCAAGGCGCCCGAGTTCCGGCGGGATCGGACCCGTCAATTGGTTGTCGTCAAGGAACACCTGCTCAAGGCTGCCGAGATTGCCGATTTCCGGCGGGATGACACCCCTCAGGTTGTTCTCCTCGAGGTCAAGACCCGTCACCCGGCCCGCGCGATCCGTCGTCACGCCATGCCACTGCCCGACCGGGATTTCGGCAAGCCAGTTCCTGTTGCTGCGCCAGTTCATCCCGCCGGTTACGCAGTAGAGCACCACCAGAGCGTCGCGGTCACGCATGGCACGGCCGTCCACGCTCGTGCTCACCAGGGGGGCCCCACTTTGCCGGGAATCAACGGCGGCGGCACGGAGCCCACGCCAGCCCTACCCTGCCCAGGCTCGGTCAGGAAGCGTCGCAGGAGGTGGCACGAATGCACCCTTGTCGATACGGCCGCCGTCGGGAACCGTCGCCCGGGGTGGCACGAACGCACCCTTGCCTATACGCGACCGCTGTCCCAGGGTGACCATCTTGTCGATCCTCGCGCCAGCGCCGATCACGGTCTCGCGGCCGGCCACGACCCGGTGCGCCACCTTGGCGCCGACCCCCACGATCGTGTGGTTGTTCAGCCGGGTCCGGTTCCCTACGAATGCGTCCTTGCCGATCATGACGCCCCCGAACAGCGTGGCCCGCATCTCCACGTGCGCCCCGTCATCAACGTGCGAGCCGTTGCCGATGACGACCTTCGACATCACGACCGCGCGGATTCCGATGCGTACGTTTGCTCCCGTCTTTGCATGGGCGGCGAGTTTCGCACCGGCCCCGATCTCCGTGTCCTCGCCCACCACGGCGTCATCCTCGATGGTGGCGAAGTCACCCACGGAGGCATTGCGCCAGAGGATGGCGCGTTCTCCGATCTTGACGTGCGTCCCGATGGTGACACCCGAGCCCACGATTGCCTGTGCACCAAGGGTGGCCGTCGGATCGACGGTCGCCGTGGGGTGCACAACGGCTGTGTGGTGGATCGTGCTCATGTCGCTACCACTCCCTCTTTGACGGGGTTGCCCCCGCCCGGCGAACCGGGCGGGGGCAGGTCCTGCTTGCGGCTCTCATCTGCCGATGAGCCGCAATTGCCAAGTCAATCTGCAGCTTTCCATTCTCAGCCTTAGCTGCTGGACGCCTCCGGCTCCGTGACCGTGATCCTGACCGTTGATGCAGTCACCCCGTCGTAGTCCTCGTCACCGCCAGTGGTAACGACCGTATGCACCACCGTCGCCTGGTCGTCGGCACTATTGCTGTCCGTGTGGCCAGTCACCGTGACAGTCTGTGGAGCCGCACTAGTGAATGTCAGAGACCCTGCAGAAAGGTTCACGCCCGTCCCGGCAAGGTGTACCGTCACCGTTTCGTCGTCTGAAGGCGCTTTGGTCAGCATTATAGTGTACTCGGCCGTGCCACCCTCCTCGACACTCAGCGAGGTGCGGCTCACCACCACGCCTGCGGCCTCATCGTCCTTGACCGTAACGGTTATGTTCGATGGTGCCGCCGCGCCCTTGTACCCCGAATCATCGTCGGCATCGACAGAGTGCCGTATCGTGAAAGTCGCGTCATCGTCATTGGAGTCCTGCAACGTCGTAACCGTTATTTCTATCGTGTTGTCCGAAGTCGAAGACGTAAACTCAGCCTGTGCCGGCATCACCGTAGCGAGTCCCAGCACCTGCAGGTTTACGCGAACCATCTCGTCCGCCACCGGAGGGGCCGACAAGGTGATACTGTACGTAAGTATGCCACCTTCGACAACCTCGGCGTTCTTAAAGTCGTCCGTGACGGAAATCGTAGCCTCTTCGTCGTCTTCAACGGTAATGGCGACCTTGACGTCTTTTGCGCTGCCGTAGCCGCCACCCTCCGCCGAAAGCGTTACCGTGGCCTTGGTGTCCGCCGGATCGTCATCGCCGATGGCCGTCACCGTGATCGTCTGCTCGTCATCCCAGTTCGAATCCGTAAACGTGAGCGATGTTGGGGCTGCAGTGGCGGCGGTTTCATCATCCGATACCACAGTCATAGTCACATCGGCCATAGGCATGACGGCGAGGCGAACCATGATCTCCGCTGTGCCGTCGTCTTCGTCTTCCTCGGTTAGCCTGACGGCAGTCCTGTCGACCCGAATTGCAGCGCCTGCCACGACATCGTCGTCGTTGGCGGTCACCTTGATATCCACGTCGTCGATATCGTCGTAACTGCCAGTTCCGGTAATCGTGTGGCGAATGTTTGCGATTTCGCTGCTCTCGTTATCATCTTCGCCGACGCTTATCGTCACGGTCCGCGAACGACTCCAGTTCGCATTCGTGAATATCAACGAGTTGCGCGTCACTGTGATATGGGTAACTGCACCATCCCCGTTATCTTCATGTTCTACCACCTCAATGGCCACCGTTACATCTCCGCTCGGCCGGGTAGCCAGCCGCACCGTGTAAGCACGGTCGGTGCCTTCGGTGACGGTGACATCTTCAATCGAGACGAGCAACCCCGGCGTGGTCGGTGCCGCCGCCCGCGTCACCGTGACCGTATACGCTTGGGTCGTGGTTCCGTCCTCGGCGGTGACCGTCACCGTGATCGTGGTGTTGCCCTCGTCGAGATCGACCGGGTTGGGGTCAGGCAGCGTGACCGTAGCGGCGTCATCCGTCGCCGTAGCGGCCACCATGGTGGACTCGACGCTATTCGCCACATCGGCCGTGTAGGCATACGTTGTGGCGGCCCACTCCTCATTCAGCGTCACACCGCTCAGGCTCAGGGCACTCAGCGTCGCGACGTTCGACCCAGCTCCCGGCCCCGCGCGCGTCACCGTGACGGTATAGTCCTTGGTCATTCCGTCCCCGGCGGTGACCGTCAACGTGATCGTGTTGGTGCCCACGTCAAGATCGACCGGGTTATCCGGATCTTGGGCGACGCTGGCGCTGGAATGACTCGCCGTCGCCGTGACCGTAACCTCTTCAACGCCGTTCGCCACACTGGCCGTGTACGATGTAGTGGCCATGTCGAACTCTGGGCTCAGCGTGCCTGCGCTCAGGCTCAGCGTACCCAGATTCGCGTCCGACGAAGTTCCTAGCGCGTCACGGGTCACCGTGACGGTATACTCCTTGGTCGTGCTTGCGTCCTCGGCGGTGACCGTCAACGTGATCTCGTTGGCGCCCACATCAAGATCGACCGGGTTCACCGGATCTTGGACGACGCTGGCGTCGTCATGATTCGCCGTCGCCATGACCATAACCGATTCAACGCCGTTCCCCACACTGGCCGTGTACTCTCGCATGGCCGGGTCGAACGCTGGGCTCAGCGCGCCTTCGCTCAGGCTCAGTGCACCCAGGTCCGCGTCCGACGAAACTCCCGGCACGTCGCGCGTCACCCTCACGGTGTAGTCCCCCGTGGTTCCGTCCTCGGCGGTGACCGTCACCGTGATCGGGTTGGCGCCCACATCGAGAGCGACCGGGTTCGCCGGGCTTTGGGCGACGCTGGCGTCGTCATGATTCGCCGTCGCCGTGACCGTAACCGATGAAACGGCGTTCCCCACACTGGCCGTGTACGATGTAGTGGACGCGTTGAACGCTGGGCTCAGCGTGCCTGCGCTCAGGCTCAGGGCCTTCAGAGCCGCATCCGACGAGCGTGCGTCTCTCCGAACAACCAGCTGGTGGGACCGCTCCACCCCATCCTCCGAGGTCACCATCAGGTCGATGCGGTTCGACCCGTCGTCCAACTCCACTTCGTACCTCTGCTCATGGGCGCCGTCGGCACGCTTGCGATCCGATGGCGTCACTTCGTCGCCGTCGATCTCCACCAAGAGCTCCTGCTTATCGATGTCCTGCAGCGTCACCGTAAACGTGAGTTCGTCGGCTTTTTCCGCCACATTGACAGTGAACTGGTCGATCTGACCGAAGGCTGTCGTGATTTCGGTGCCGGAAGGTGCTTCAACCATGAAGTCATCTGCCACCAAATCGTTCCCAACCGGGTTCATGCGGGAAGCGGAGAAGGTATAGTCGTGGTCGTCGTAGCCGTTCTCGGCGGTGACGGACACGGTGATCTCCGTCGCCTTGGCTGCCGCACCCTGGTCGTCGGAAGAACCGGTCTCGTCCCAATCCAGGCCGACCGTGGCCACGCCCCTGGAGATCGGCCAGGACTTCAGGGTTTTGCCTGCGCCCGTGGTAGCCGTGAAGGTCGCGTCCCTGTGGATATCCGGCTCCACACTGACGGACTTGGACCCGAATGTGATCGGGGTGCTGCTGACGCCGGTGATCGCCGTGGCCATATTCGTGCCCTGGGCCGCGATGCCGCACTGGCCGCCAGGTCCTCGGGATCTTCGTCCGGGTCGGTCGTTCCCTCTACCTCGATCTCTTCCATATCGTCGTCGTCGTCCAGACCGTTGTCGTAGACATAGAAGTTGTTGCTGGACGCCAGGTCACGCTTGCCCTTCAGGAGACCGGTGTGCATCTCGGGCGACTCCATGCCCCCGTCATCGTCGATCCTGTAGTCTGCATCGATATCCGCGGCCAGATACCCCGCCTCGCCGACGTAGACCTCGTACCAGCCTTCCAGGAGATCGTCGAACTCCCAGGTGCCGTTGCGGTTCGTCTCCGTGGTCAGGGTCGGGAAATTGTCGCGGTCGTACGTGCTACATTCGGCGTCATCGGCATCGTACGTGTCGCAACGAATCAGCTCGACGGTGATGTTGCCGGGGCTGCCGGACGCCTCTCTCACTCTGCCCGATATGGTGCCGTCCACGTACAGCAGGGCGAAGTTCACGAAGGAGGCGCTCACCGTCCCGGCAGCGTTTGACACCGTGACGGATGTGTTCATTGTCGTACCGGCGTTGTAGTCCCAGTACGGCAGAGCGAATTCGCCCTCTTCCACGGCCGGATACTCGTCGGCCGCGACTTTCCGGGAGAAGCCGTCTTTGGCGCTTGCCTCGGCGGCGTAGTAGTCGCCGGTACTGACGCTCCTGACGTAATAGTTGCTGCCTTCGATGACGTCCACGAAGGAATAGGATCCGTCGTCGTCGGTTTCTTCGGTTTGGTGAATCGTGAAGGTAGTGTCCTTCTTGTTCGCCGAGACCTTCTTGATGGTAAGGAGCTCGAGCTCGATGCCCGCGACGGCCTCGTCTCCGCGCACGATCTGATCAAGGTCCGGGTCCTCGTGGTCGCCCTCGTGGCCGTCGTTCACCACGTAGCCCTTGATTTCGAGTCTGAGCGCCGTGACATCCAGGTTCTCGCTGTGCGTCACTGCCGTCCCGGTGATGCCGTCGTCGGGATCGTCGTCCATGGTCTCGTCGTGATAGAACGCGATCCTCGCGCTGTCGGCCTTGTTGTTGGCGGTGGCGGGGGTCCGTACCCAGTATTCCCCATCCTGCACGGAGGAGAAGCCGTAGTTGCCCCTGGTCGCCCCACTCCTGCTGGTCTTCGTGTTTTCGTCGGGACTGTGGTTCGAGGTGAGGGCCTCGAGGGTAACAACTGCACCGCCGACGCCTGCGCCGCGTCGCCGGACCGCACCGCTGAGCGCGCCGCTGGTCCACTGATAGGCGAAGGTGGAGCACATGTCATCCTTTGACGAGGACGACATGGGGCAGAGCCGAACTTCGGGCCCGGCGCCACTCATGTCGCCGAACGCGCCAACCGATGCCCCGTCATCCAGGTCGTCGCCATAGGCGTCCACGTCCCGGCCGTTGCGGGCGCTCTCCGCGTCCACCACGGCCATGCGGTCCGAGCCGGCATGGAACCGCACCGTGAACTCTTCGTCCGCCGGCAGGTGCTTGAAGCTGGCCAGGCCCTTGGAGAATGACGCGGGGTTGCTGACAGCGACGGTACGCATGCCCTTACTGTCGAACGCCTTGTACTCATACTTCGTCAGGCGTCCGCGCGAGTTCTCCGACATGAGCTCGACCATGAGCTCCTTGCCAACGTCGGCGGTCGGTCTCTGGTCTCCGCCGGCCACCTTGCTCTGGTAGTTCGAGAAGCCGAGCTCGTCGTCGGTCTCGCGGTACACGCCGACGGTGAGCTTCTGCGTGGTGAAGGTGACGTAGATCGGACCGAGGTCGTTGTCCGCGGCCATGTTGTCGTCGGGAAGCGCGAGGCCGTTGTGCGTGTGCACGAGGACATCGCTCTGTTCCCACATCTCGCCCCCGGCTCCGGCCTGCTTCATGCCGGCGCGCACATGGAAGCTTGCGGCACCGTCCGCAAGGTCGGCGGGCTCCAGCATATAGGAGAAGGATGCCTTACCCAGGTCAGCCATGCTCTTTGAGCCATCGTCCGTGGGCCCGGTGGCGTTCACCATCTTGGTGTCGTCATCGGGGTCCGGCTTTTCGAGCGCCTTGGCGTCCTCGGCGTCGGGGTCGCCCATGAAGACTTCGCTGTTCCAGCCGGCAAGCCCCATGTCCCCGCCGCGGGCGTCCTTGTCGCTCTTGATCCAGAACTGGAGGTTGACGCCGACGTTCAGGAGCCGGACGTGAGCGGGCGCGTCGTGTGTGCGGCTGGTGCCCGCGTACTCGACTTCGATGATGTCGTTGTCGGAGATCCTCAGGTCGGCGTGCGGCAGTTCGGTGGACTTGACGAACACCAGATTGTCGGTGTCGTCGCTGCCGGGTCCGCTGTCGGCGGCCCTCGCGAAGTGGAAGCTGGCCATGCCGTCCGCGCCCGTCATCATCGGCTCGCCCAGCATGTTCGTGCCGTCCTCGGCGTCCTCGGCGGTGGGGTACAGGGCAAGCTCGACATCCATGACCGCGTCGCCGGTCATATCGTCGTTGCCCATCACGGCGCCGACGTTGATCGTCTGCATCGTGATGCCGAACGGGAAGTTGACGCTCATGCTGCCGCCCGGATCAACGCTGACGACCGCACCGGTGAGATCGCCGGTGAACGCATAGCCCGCCATCGCGAGTACTGCCGCCACCTCTTCGGTCAAGTTAACCAGCACCCGGTAGTCACCGGACATCAGGTTCTCGAACGTGTAGCTGCCGTCTGGGCCGGTCATGCCGGGCGTGACGTCGTTCACTCCGGGGCCCTGCAGCAGGACCGGAATGCCCGGCTGCGCGAACGCAGGCTCGTTGGCCGTGTACATCCCGTCCTTGGGCGCCTCGTCCAGATACATCATGACGGAGACCGACGCGGTCCGCCTGTGCGTGCCCTGGAAGTTCGTGATGTTCGACTCGGAGTCACCCAGTATGATCGTGGCCATCGGCTCCGTGAATTCATAGGCCACGTCGTTCCAGTCGGATATGGTGACCACATACGTGCCCTCCGCCAGGCCGGCGAAGGCGTACTGCCCGCCGTCGGCCGTCATCTTCGGTCGCCTCGGCCGCACCGGACAGCGTGACCGTCACGCCGTCAAGGCCCGTGCCGTCATCAAGGCTCACCCGGCCGCTGATGCCGGACGTGCGGAGCAGCGTGCCGTTGAAGGGAATGTTGGCGGTCTCGCCGAGCGCGACCGACACGTTCATCGAGGTGGATGTGAACTCGACCTCGTCGGGGTCATACCCGGAGATCGCGACCGAGTAGGCGCCCGCCTTGAGCTTCGAGAAGGCGTAGAGCCCGCCGGCGTCGGTGACGTCGGTCTTGTCTTCGCCCTCGCCGGTCATGGTGACAGTCACGCCCGCAAGGCCTACGCCCTCGACGCTGACCTGACCCATGATGCCCGCGGTACGGAGATACGTGCCGTCGAAGCTGATGACCTTCGACTCGCCCACGCCGACCGTGGCGGTGGACGAGGTGCTGCCGAAGCCGACCTCGTCCATGTCGAAGCCGGAGATCTCGACCGAGTAGGTGCCGGACCTAAGGCCTGTAAACGAATACTGGCCGTTGCTGTCGGTGGCAGTCTGTGCATCGGCCATGCCCGAAATCCGGACCGTCACACCCCCGAGCCCCGTGTTCTCGACCGTTACCGTGCCAATAATGGACGCGGTGCGAATGTAGGAGCCGCGGAAGTCAAGGGTGACCGATCCGCCGGTTTCGGGGATTGTGGCCGCGGCGGAGGTCGCATCGAAGCTGGCGTCCGCCGGGAAGCCGCTGATGGTAACGGTGTAGGCGCCGGCCTCGACGCCGTCGAAGCGGTAGGTACCGCCGCCCGCCGTCGTGGTGGAGGCGCCGCTGCTGAGATTGACGGATACACCGTCGATCCCCATGCCCTCGATCGAAACCTGGCCCGCGATGGAGCCGGTCGCCGGCGGAGGAACAACGTCCTCTCCGCAAGCCGCGATGATCGGGAGCACCAGCAACGTTGCCGCCGCGAGGAGCTTCCTAAATCTTTCCATTCCGTTTTCTCCTTGGAAACGGGTGATTGAGCCGCCCCGCATTTCGGGGTGCTGGGACAATGTGTTCGCAAGATTGGTGCCAAACGTCCCAAGTGCCTCTAAGTCGTTGTATGCAGTCGATATGGACCTAATCCAGCGGGACTTGGACCAGTCAGAATTTCAATCGCAGTCAAGTTTCTGTCGGTCTACCTCTCCCCGGCGTAGTAGCGAGCGACGGCCCCCAGCCCCGCCGCTTCGCCCCGTGAGTAGTGCGCCGGCATGCGTTCGGACTTCCAGCGTCCAGCGTTCATGATGGCGACGAGACCCGCCCCGTTTGCAGTCAGATCCTGAGTCATTCCCACCCTGGGAGAATGTCCGGAGAACCCCTCACCCAGTCCCGCCTCCCTGCACATCGCGGCGATCCGGAGGCTGATGGTCCTGCCGCGCTGAACACCGAACACCCGGGCTCCCGGGGCCGCTTTCCTCGGACGGATGCGGTTCAGGGCCGCAGTGGCCCGGACGCCCACGTACAGGACGGCGGGCGCGTTGGACGTCTTGGAGCGCCGGATGACAACCCGGGAGCTCCCGTCCCGCCGAAACTTCACGTCGGCCCAGCGCAGGTTGGCGGCTTCGCAGCGTCGCAGCAGTGCGTCTCTCATGACCGACACGATGGCGATGTCCACCGCTCCGCGCCAGCGCGCGCCCCGGGAAGACTCGGTGCGGCCGGACGGGTACACCTTGGGCATGCGTGCAGTGTCGATGATGGCCAGTAACCCCTCTTCACGGAGCCCTCGGGCCTGCCTGGGCTCGGCCCTTCCACGTTCGGCGGCGCGGTTCCTGACCCCGGCCAGGGTCATCTTGACGCCTTCGGAAGCGGTGGGTGTGGAAAGTCCGGCACGGCGATGGAAGAAGCTGATCGCCTTGCGGTCCATGGCGAGCGAGGCGAAGGACAACCCCAAAGCGTCGCGGTGGACCAGATAGGCGGCCACCGTGAACGGATCGGCCGGAAGCGACTTGACACCCTCTTTCTGCGCCCAGGCCTGAAAACGGTTCCAGGCGGCTGAATAAACCTTCCGTGTGGTCGGGCGCTGGCTCTCCAGGACGGCGGCGGCCACGGCTTCCAGGTAGCGCGTAGCAAGTTCATCATCGGTATGGGTCAGGGCGGCGGCGGAATTGATGTTCATTTTCCCCTCCAAAGTGCAAATTGTTGGTCCCGGCACATAGCCGGGGTTGCCCCCCGACACCCTGTCCGGAAGCGTCGGTGGAGCGTGGCTCTTGACAACCGTTACCCATGCCGGCACCCGTCTGATTCCACGTTATCCGAAGCTGGCACGGTAACGGTCGGAACTACCGGACAATGGGCATAACGATCCGCCGTTCCATCCTGGCCCAAGGCCAAGACACCACTCAAAACATTGGCCTGTATGCGTTTACGGGCCCTCGGGCCGGCACCCGCCCGGTGGAGATCCCGGGAATCGACCCGGACGACTCTCCCCCCATTTCCAGTCGTCAATAGCCGGCCATCCGGGCCCCTTCCGGCCCAACACCCCCCCACCAAAATTTCAGAGCGAAGAATCCACCCATTTGGGTGGCGCGACTCATCGATCGATTCCATAACTTTAGGCTTGATGTGGGGTTGGGATCTCGGTCCTGAAACGGTCGAAGGGCAAGATGATGTGGGATTCCGCTACGGTGTAGATGCATTTCAGACGCAACCTTGCCACGAGCCACCTGGAGGCCGTGACCGCCACAATCGCGCAAAGCCAGCGCCCGACCACACGGAAGGCCTATACCTCCGCGTGGAACCGTTTCCAGGTCTGGGCGCGTCAGGAGGGGGTCAAGTCGCTTCCTGCCGAACCGGTCACCGTCGCCGCGTACCTGGTCCACAGAGACGCTCTTGGCTTGTCCTTCAGTTCGCTCGAAATGGATCGCAAGGCGGTCAACTTCTTCCATCAAAGTGCCGGCTTTCCGTCGCCCACCGCCTCCGTAAGCGTCAAGATGACCATGGCCGGAGTGAGGAAGCGCGCAGCAGAACGAGGACGAGCCGAGCCCCGGCAGGCACTCGGACTACGGGAGACGGGCCTCAGGGCCATTGTCGAAACCGCTCACAAGCGGAGGGTCTACCCGTCTGGTCGCACGGAATCCCGCAAGGCCGCTCGCATCCGGGGCTCGGTGGACATTGCCATCGCCTCGGTGATGAGAGACGCCATGTTGCGACGTCACGAGGCGGCCAATCTGCGCTGGGGCGAAGTGGAATTCAGGCCTGACGGCAGTTCACGCGTCACCATCCGGCGCTCCAAGACATCCGACCAGTCCACCGTACTCTACCTGGGCCTGCGAGCCACAGCGGCATTGAAAAGCATACGCCCCTGCGACCCGGCTCCCGCGGCCGCGGTCTTCGGCGTTCGGTCAGGCCGGACCATCAGTCGCCGGATCGCCGGCATGTGCAGGCAAGCGGGACTCGGCAAGGGCTACACCGGACATTCCCCCAGGGTCGGCATGACCCAGGATCTTGCTGCACAAGGGGCCGGCCTTGTTGCGATCATGAACGCCGGACGGTGGAAGTCCAGCCGCATGCCAGCCCACTACTCGCGGGGCGAAGCGGCCGGCCAGGGGGCCATCGCCCGTTACTACGCCGAACGGCGGGACGTGGGATCTCCCCTGCGCGCCGCTACTTCTCCCGCAGAGCGGGCATGCGGTAGCCGACGCTGCGCTCGTTGAGGATGTAGGCCGGCCGCGCCGCGTCGTCGCCCAGCTTGCGACGGAGCCTCTTGACGACAGCGTGCACCAGCTTCGGGTCGACGAAGCCCTTGTACCGCCCCCAGGCCTGGCGGAGTAGCGAGCGGTAGGTCGAGACCCGTCCCGCATTGTCGGACAGGACGCGGAGCACCTCGTACTCGGTGGCCGTCAGTTGCACCGGACGGCCGGCCAGGGTCACTTGGCGCCGTTCGTAGTCGATGGCGAGCTCTCCCAGCACGAACGGTTCGGCCCCGGTGTGCCTTCTTAGCGCCGCCCGGATCCTCGCCGTCAGCTCGGTCGGCGAGAACGGCTTGACGATGTAGTCGGCGGCCCCGGCGCCAAGTGCTCTCGCGATCGTCTCGTCCCTTCCGTAGGCGGAGATGAAGATGACCGGCAGATCGGCCAGCTCGGCAACGTCTTCCATCAGCTTGATGCCGTCGGTCCCGGGCAACATCAGGTCGAGCAGGACCAGGTGGGGTTTCTCGGCCTGGATGAGGCGGGACACCTCCTGGTGGTCGCCCGTGACCAGCGGGGTGTAGCCCGCCGCGGTGAGCGCGTCGCGGACGTAGAGCAGCGCCCGCGGGTCGTCGTCCACCACGAGGATGCGCACCGGCCCCCGGCCTTGCCGGTGCGTCCCCGCCGGGGCCTGGCCGGAGTCCTCCGCTGCAGGGCCGCCGCCGGCCTCCTCGGCTACAGGGATCGTGAAAGTGAACCGGGTTCCCTGGCCCTCCCCGCCGCTCGTGGCCCAGATGCGCCCGCCGTGGGCCTCGACCAGCCCTTTGCAGATGGCCAGGCCCAGGCCACCCCCGAGACCGCCCTCCGCGTCACCTGTGCTTGCGGACTTCCGGAACAGGTGCGGGAGCCGGTCCGGTGGAATGCCTCTGCCGCGGTCGGAGACCGAGATCGCGATATGAACCCCGTCGCGCTCCGCGCCGACCTGGATGGGCGACGACTCCGGAGCGTGCCTGGCGGCGTTGGAGAACAGGTTGTTCAGGACTTGAACGATGCGCTGCCGGTCCACCATCACGCGGGGCAGGTCCGGCGGAAGGTCGACGAGGACCGGGTGCCGGCCGCCACCGCTCAGGAACGTGTTCCTCGCCCGGTCCACCAGCGCCCCCGCCTCCGAGGGTTCCGGCGAGACCGACAGCGTGCCCGTCGCGATACGCCCCGCATCCAGCAGGTCGCCGATGAGGCCGCTCATGTGATCGGCCTGCGCGTCGATGATGCGGAAGAACTGCAGCATTTCGCCCGGAGCGAAGCCTGGCGAGGCGGCGAGCACCGTAGCCGTCGAGCCCTTGATGGAGGTGAGCGGCGTGCGCAGCTCGTGACTCACGATCGCGAGGAACTCGGTCCGCATCCGCTCGAGCTCCTCGAACGGCGCCAGATCCTGCATCGTGACCACCACCGACTCGACCCCGCCCTCGGGTGCATGGATCGGCGTGGCGTTGATCAACGTCTTGACGCTCCGGCCGTCGGGAACCCGGAGCACGACCTCCTCGGTGCGAAGCGTCTCGGCGCGCGGGAACTCCGTCAAGGCGACCTCGCGCCCGTCGGCCCGCCGGCACGTAATCACCTCCGGCAGCTGCTCCACGGCACGATCCGGCATCTGCAGACCCCCGACAATCCGTTTCGCTTCGCGGTTGAGCGACACGACACGGCCGGTTCTGGCGTCGAAAACCACCACGCCGACCGGCGAAGTGTCGACCAGGGCTTCCAGGTTGGCCCTGGCCCGCTGCTCGTCCCGGTGGGTGCGGGCGTTGGCGATGGCCGTCGCCGCCTGCGACGCGAACAGCACGAGCAGCTCTTCGTCCTCGTCCGTGAACTCCCGCCCGCCTTCCTTCTCGGTGAGAAAGAGGCTGCCCACGTGCACGCCCCGATGATGGATCGGCGTGCCGTGCAGGGCCTTGTACGGCAACATGTCCGCGCTCAGGCCGAGCGACCGGATGTAGGCGGGCAGATCGCCGACTGTCAACCCGGCCGGACGACCCCGGAGGTGCTCGAAGAGTTCCAGCCCGTCAGCCCACTCCACAATTTGCCGATGCTCTTCCGGCGTAATTCCGGAGCTGAGGAACTGCCGCGGTCGACCCGCCTCGTCAACGGTCGTGATCACGCCGTAGCGGGCGTCGGTCAGGGCGCGGGCGCTGTCGACGACCTCCTGCAAGACAGCGCCGATGTCCAGGCTCGCGCTGATCCGCAGGATGGCCCCGCACAGCCGGGAGACGCGCTCCTGCGACGCCTCGATCTGTCGCCGCAGTGCGTCAGGATCCTTCGTCACCGGACACTTCTCGTCGGCTTTGGCACACGTTCGCGCCGATACGGCTCGAATATCGCCAAAAAATCATCACAAATACCCCATTCATCGCCCAAACATCACCTCCGGTTGGCCATATCATAGATACAGCTGTTTCAATTGGCAACAGGATTTGTCCCCCTGTTTGGCGGACAAATCGGTGCCGGGTTTGAACGCCGCCCGTGCCGGGTGCCGACGCAGTGCAAGCTGGAACGGGACTGGCCGCGCTCTTGCCTTAGCCCCGTTTCCGACATGCAAAAAGACCTTGCGTGAGCCGTCTCGAATCTCCATCTTGGCGCCTCGGTGGTCTCGCTCGCCCCCCTTGACAAGGCAGATCGCCGGGAATATGTAGATAGGGTCCCAGCGGTGGGGTTTCTTTAACTAACTCGGAATGAGATGAGACGACGAAATCGGGAGCTGACGCTCTTCGGCATGGCGTCGCTTGACCTGTTCGCCTCTGCGCTCGGCGCATTCATCCTGATTTCGATCATCATCTTTCCCCTCATTGCCGATGCCTCGCGGTCCGAGCCCGCGGAGCCGATCCCGCTGCTGGCCGCAGTTTCGTGCCCGGAACCGATCGTCTGCCCCGTTTTCCCCGCCTTCCTCGTGCCGCCTGCTCCGGTGGCCTGCCCCGCGGTTCCCACCCCTTCGCCGGCCCCGACACCGGTCGCCGTCGCCGCTCCCGAGACGCCGCCGGCCGCCCCCGAGCCCGTGACCTGCCCGGTATGCCCGCCGATTCCCGACCCGGTGCCGTGTCCCGCCCGCGACCCCGGCCCGGTGCCGCCCACGGCGACCTACCAGTTGCCCCATCTGGACCTGGTGATCGCCCTTGACATAACCAGCAGCATGGGGCCGCAGGTCGCCGCGCTCAAGGCCGAAGTCGGACAGCTGAGCAATCTTCTGAGCCGGATGGCCCCCAGCTTCGGCATCGGTCTGGTCGCGTTCGGAGACCGCCAATGGGAGAGGCCCACGACAACGTTCTCCCTGCGGAGGGTCTCCGGCCCCACCCTGAACCGGGCCGCGTTCAGGGGATTCGTGAACAACCTTTCCGTGCGGATGGGCCTCGGCCGCGGCGGCAACAACGACCCGCCCGAGGCGTTCCTTGCGGCGCTGACCGAGGCGGCCCGCATGCCGTGGCGACCCGAGTCCGAGAGAAGGGTCATCGTGCTCGTGACCGACCACCCCGCCTACCCGGAGGAGGTGAACCGGACCATCGCCACGGCTACCGCGATCGCGCGGCTGCCGGGGCACCGGGTCTCGACCGTCTACATCAACTCCCAGGGGTTTGTCGATCCTCAGGTCGAGGGTTTCCTGCAATCGGTGGCCAATGCGGGCCGGGGCCAGTTCGTGCGCGACGTGGGGGGCTCGCTGACGGTTAATCTCCTGCTCTCCCTGTTGTGAGGCCGACCATGTGGAGCCATGACGATCTCGGACGCGCGTTCACGCTCCATTCCCGCAACGGCGAGGGCGGTGCCGGTCATTGGCACGGACGACCTTCGACGCGTTTGAAACCCGAAGGAGAAAAGACAGTGCCTGAACACTTCCGAGGCCAACCCATTGCGGCCGTGATGAGGGCCGTGGTCTTGATCCTGCTTGCCGTCGCCGCATTCGTACCGGCCGATGCCGGTGCTCAGCAGGTGCGGATCGTCGCCGACGGGACGGCGATCAGGCTGGATCCCAACGAAACGAGCCCGATCATTGTGGAGTTGGCTTCCGGAACGGTGCTGAACTACACCGGCGAGTCGGGCGCCTGGTATGCCGTGTCGGTCGCCGGGGATCCCGGCCAGGAAGAAGTGATTGGTTACGTCCTGGCCAGCGAGGTGGAGCTGGTGGGCGCGGGGCCGGGCATCGAGCCACCCGTGGGGTCGGTCCCAACGACGGGGCTTGGGCCCGTGATCGGTATCCCGGGTCTGCAGGAGCAATACGAGGACGAGCGGGCGCGTCGTTCATCGGGTGTTGGAAAGGTGATTTGGGGTCTCGTCCTGGCTGGCAGCTCGTATGCGGCGCTCGAGTTTGTGCCTCCGCTACAGGTTCCGGTCCCCGAGGACCATGACGACGCCGATACCTACCAGAGCGCCCTGGACCGGCGCAGTACGGCCGAGACGGGCAGGACCGTGGCCACGGCGCTGGGCGCGGCACTCGGTGCCTGGGGTGTAACGCAGATCGCCATGGGGTGGAGGAACATGCGTAGCCTGGAACTCGAACTTCCGCGATCGGCCGGCCCCTCGCTCCAGGAACAGTACGGCGACGCGTTCAGGATGCGTTCGTCCGGAAGGAAAAAGGTCTTCTGGGCCGTCCTTCTCCCGCTCGTCGCGTACGGAACGGTCGAGTGGGTTCCGTACTTCGGGGTCCCTGACCCGGAGGACTTCGACAATGCCGAGGACTTTGATGCCGCAGTAGACCGGAGAGACCGGGCCGAGACCGCCAGGTCGGGGATCAACCTGTTGGGCATCGGGCTGGGGGGTTGGGGCGCGACGCAGTGGGTGCTCGGAGCCAGAAAGATGTCCCAGATCGAGGCGACCGCCAGGATGTCGGCGCTCTCCGTTCCGGTCGGCCGCTTTGTTGCCGAAGCGCCCGTCGAGCTGTTCGCGAATCGTCGGGGTGCGCGCACTCAGTTCGGGATCAGTTGGAGATGGTGAGGGCCTGCGCGCGGCGTGCCCAAAGCGGAAGGGGGGCGAGAGGTGGGAGTGACCGTAACCGTTGTCGGAAAAAGTCGTGGAGGTGTACGAAAATGAACGTGAACGCTGGCAGTGTCCTGCTTCACGCCGTCATCTGGACAACATTCCTGGGCGCTGGTGCTGCCGCCGAACCGGCGTCGGCCCAGCAGGTCGAGGTGGTTGCCAACGAGACCGTGCTCAGGCTCGATCCCGATGCTGCGAGCCCGGTCATCGCCACGCTGCCGGCCGGCACTGTGCTGGAGTGGGTCGGCGAGTCCGGACCCTATTTCGCCGTGTCCGTGCCCGGCCCGCCGGGCCAGGAGAATCTGGTCGGGTACGTCCTGGCCAGCGAAGTGGCCGTGGTGGGGATGCCGCGGACGTCATCGGCAGCGCCCGGCGGCGGAATGGCCATTCCCGGCGTCGAGGAGCAACACGCGGCCGCGAAGGCGAATCGGTCGGCAGGACTCAAGAGGGCGGTCCAGGGCGCGGGACTGGCGGCGACTGCGCAGTTGTCCGTCTCGCTGTTCTTCGAGGTCGAGGATCGCGAGTCGTACGAGGATGACGCCGCATACCAGGCCGCCCAGGACAGGGAGGAGACCGCCGGGACCGTCAAGAAGGTGGCCCTCATCGGGGGCGCCGCGCTAGCCGCCTACGGAATCGGTCGGTACGTCACTGGCTGGAGCAAGATGTCCCAGCTGGAGCGCGAGTTTCCCGAGGCGACGACCCTGCCGCTCGACCGGCAATATGCGGAGGCCACGCTGAACCGCTCGCTGGGGAGACGCAAGGTCTTCTGGGGTGCGTTGCTGGCGGGCGGTGCCTTCGCGGCCGTCGAGTGGATTCCGTATTTCGGGGTCCCGGACCCCGAAGACTTCGACGACGCATTGGAGTTCCAGTCCGCCGTCAACCGGCGGAACGATGCCGAGACCGCGAGGCAGTGGATCATGGGCGCCGGGAGCGTCCTCGGTGTCTGGGGGGTGGCGCAATGGGTCCTTGCCTCGCAGAAGATGGGTGATGTCGAAGAACTGTCGCGGATGTCGGCACTCTCGATGCCACTGCAATCGGGTTCCGAGCGGCCGGTGCGCCTCTTCGTCGGCCGCGCCGATTCCCGTACCCAGTTCGGAGTCGCCTGGAACTGGTGATGAGCTACACCCCCTCCCGGGATGCTCTTCCAACGGGAAGCCGCCTTCTGGACGAATACCGCATCGAGCGCGAGTTGGCGGGTGACGGAGTCGCGACCACCTACCTTGCCCACGAGCTTGCCATCGATCGTAACGTCCTGATCACGGAGTATCTGCCACGGGACTCCGGATTGCGCCGTGCGGACGGGACAGTGGGGCCCAGGTCGGCGGAGTCGGCCGAAGCATACGCCATGGGCCTGGAGCGGTTTCTGGCGGGAGCGCGCATTCTGGCGAGAGTGGATCACCCGCAGATCGCAAGAGTACACCGCGTCGCCAAAGCCAACGGCACCGCGTATGTGATCACCGCGCAGGTCCGGGGCCGCAACCTCGAGGAGGAGATCGAAGCGGCCGGTCCGCTGTCCGAGGACAGGGTTCGCACGATGCTCGAGGGGCTCGCGGCCGGGCTGGCCGAAGTCCATGCGCTCGGAATGCTGCACCTGGACATCAGCCCCCGCACAGTGATGCTCCGCGCGCGCGACGACACCGCCGTACTCGTCGGCTTCGCGTTGGCGGGATCCCAGAGCGGGACAACCGCGGGGACGCCCTGGACCCCGCCGGTATCGGCCTACGCACCGATTGAGCAGTACAGCCCGACCGCAAAGCGAGGACCTTGGAGCGACATCTATGCACTGGGGGCGGTTGCGTATACGGCGCTGACCGGTGAGGTGCCCACCAACGCCCCTGAGCGGGCGCAGCGGGATACGCTGCCCGATGTCGCGTCAGTGGCGCCGCACCCGGTGGGGCAGGCTATCGCGCTGGCGGTGGAGTCCGCGATGCGCTTCGATGCGGGCGAGCGGCCGCAGAACCTGGGCAAATGGCGGGCGATGTTGTCCGGGGAAGCCCCAGTACAGTCCGAGCGTGTTGCCGCGCGGATGCCGCCCGCCCCGGCTGTCCGGGTCGGTCGGCGGCGCATGTTCTACGCGGCGGGGATCGCGGTCGTCGCGCTCGGCGTGACCGTCTTGGTGTCGGTGGCGCGTAACAGCGCCCTCACACCGGAGCAGCTTGCCGCTGCGATGGAGGTCCGGCTGGAATTGAGTCCCGAGACGATCGAGGTGGTCGAGAAGGGTCTCGCGGCCGAAGGGTACTACGACGGGGAAGCGGACGGAATGCTGGAGCCGGATGCCCGGGCGGGATTGCGACGGTGGCAGGCCTCGCAGGGAATTGAAGAGACCGGCTATCTCGACCGCGAGAGCCTCGCGGCGCTCTTCGCCGTGGGCCGGGAAGCCGAGGAACAGGCCGAAGCGGAGCGTCTCGAGACCGAGCGCGAGACCGAGGCCCAGCGGCTGGCCGACGAACGGCAACGCGCGCAGGAGCAGCAGCTGGCCGGATCCCGCCAGCGCGCCGAGCAGCAGCGGCTCGAGTTCGAACGCCAGCTCGAGGCGCAACGCCTTGAGGCGGAGCGGCTGGAAGAGGAACGTCTGGCTGAAGAGGCCCGCTTGGCGGAGGAGGCGCGTCTTGCGGAAGAAGCCCGCCTGGAAGCCGAGCGCCAGGCTGAAGAGGCCCGCTCTGCCGAGGAGGCACGCTTGGCGGAAGAATCCCGCCTGGAAGCCGAACGCCAGGCCGAAGAGGCCCGCTTGGCGGAGGAGGCGCGTCTTGCGGAAGAAGCTCGCCTGGAGGCCGAGCGCCAGGCCGAAGAGGAGCGCCTCGCCGAGGCCCGGCGCCGGTTCCTGCTGGCGCAGGGAGACAGTGAAGTGCTCCTGGCCGTCGCCGACGGCCTTGCGGGACCGATGGGCGGCCCGCTGAACTGGAGCCGCGGTCAGAACTGGACATCGTGGACCGGCGTGCAGTTGGAGGGCGGCGCGGTAACGGGCATCGACCTGCCCGGCAAGGGTCTGAGCGGCGCTCTTCCCGAAACCCTCGGGTTCCTGCGTCAGTTGCAGTACCTGAATCTGGCCGACAATCATATACCAGGCGGGATTCCCGCGGAGCTGGGGGCGCTGGACGGGCTGGAGTTCCTCTACCTTCAGGGCAACCGTTTGTCGGGCGAGATACCGGCCGAGTTGGGTTCCTTGTCCCAGTTGGAGGATCTGTTCCTTCAGGGCAACCCGCTGACCGGGAGCATACCGAGGGAACTGGGCAACCTGGGCAACCTCCGCCGCCTGAACCTCTCACAGACGCGTGTCGCCGGACGCATACCACCCGAACTGGGCAGGCTCCAACGGCTCGAGGTGTTGTCTCTGGAGCGCAACCAGCTCTCGGGGAGCATCCCGCCGGAACTGGGCAACCTGTCCAACCTCAGGCGCTTGTCTCTGAACTACAACCGCCTTTCGGGGTGCATACCGGAGGCGCTGAGCCGTTTCGAGTCCAACATCAACCCCCAGTTGGACGGCGTGAGTCTGCCCAGGTGTCTGGGACAGCGCGGCGACGGTCGGTGAACATCCGATGGTGAAGGTCGAACAGGGCGTGTCCCGGCGACCGGCAGGGGACGAGAAAATTCCCTTCCGCGCGGTCGCGCTCTTTGGTTCCCTCCTGGTCGGCATCGCGCTCATCGGCGTGCTCTCCTACGTGTTCCCCGCCGGTGACGACAGCGTCGGCGCGGAGCTGCTCATCGACAGGAACACCCGCATCTTCCCGTATCCGTTCACGATCCAGAACCTGATGTGGCTCGCGTTCTGCATGGCCGGCGGCGAACTCCTCGTGCGGCACCTGGCGGGCCTTCGGGAACGGGAACAGATACACCTCGGGTTGCTTCCCGAGGACGACCGGACAGTCCTGCGCCAGCAGGACGTCGCGCCGATCTACGACCGCGTGATCCAGTCCGATCCGGAGAGCCGCCACCTGCTGCAGCGCCTGCTGTCCGGCGCCCTCCTCCAGTTCCGCAACAGTGGATCGATCGGTCAGGTCACCTCGACGATCGAGCTCTCGATCGAGCTGTACCAGCACGAGATCGAGATGCGATACAACATGCTCCGATACGTGATCTGGCTGATCCCGACACTGGGCTTCATCGGAACCGTGCTGGGGATCGCGTTCGCGATGCGGACGGCCGGCGTGCTGTTCGCGGGCGCCAGCTTCACCGAGGCGTCCATCGGCCCCGAGATGATGGAACAGGTGACCGGCGACCTCGGCGTGGCGTTCTACACCACGCTCCTCGCCCTCCTGCAGTCCGCCGTGCTGATGTTCGTGATGCACATCTTGGAGGAACGCGAGGAAGGGGCGCTCAACCGGATCGGACAGTACTGCCTGAGGAATTTTATCAACCGTTTGCAGGAGGGGCGGGAGGCGTCGACTAGAGGCCCAACCCTGCTTACCTGGACCCGGGTACGGAACATTGAGACGTCAACGATTGCTCCTCATCATCTCGGCCGTGGCATCGGCCACTCTCTGGGCGTACGCTTGCGGGGACGGGACCACGGAGCCTCCGCCCTATTTCCCTGAGCCCGCCACCGTCACAGTGAGCCCGGCCACGGCCAAGCTGACTGCCCTGGACGCGACGGTACAGCTCTCCGCGGAAGTTCGGGACCAGAACGGTCAGGTGATGTCGGGAGCCACGGTGACTTGGGCGAGCAGCGCCTCCGCCGTGGCGACCGTGAGCGCGTCCGGGCTGGTGACGGCTGTGGCCAACGGTAGTGCCACGATCACGGCGACCGCGGGGTCGGTCTCGGGAAGTGCAACGGTGACCGTGGCCCAGGCGGTTAGCGCTGTGGCCGTGACGCCGGATACGGCCACGGTTCTGAAGGGCGATACCTTGCGGCTGGCGGCAACCGCCACCGACGCGAACGGACAGGTGGTGACCGGGGCCGAGCTTGCGTGGGCGTCGGGAGACACGGCGGTGGCCGTGGTGGACGCGTCCGGGCTGGTGACCGGGGTCGCCGCGGGACAAGTGCAGGTGACGGCCACCGCGGCGGGGCTGACGGGCCGCGCGGAGCTGGCGGTCGTGACTCCGCTGCCCACGACCGTCGCTGTCACGCCCGACACGGTGATGCTGACCGCCGTGGGACAAACTGCACAGCTCACCGCCGAGGTGCGTGATCAGGCCGGACGCGTGATGGATGGCACGATGGTGACTTGGTCGAGCGGCGACAGGTTGGTGGCGACGGTGGACCGGGAGGGCTTGGTGACGGCAGCGGGCAGCGGAACGGCGACGATCACTGCGATGGCAGACTCGGCCTCAGCGAAGGCGGTGGTGACGGTGAGGCTGCCGTTGCCGGAGCGCGATGTGTTGGTGGCGCTCTACAACTCCACGGACGGGCCAAACTGGGTGAACAGCGAGAACTGGCTGACGGACGCACCTTTGGGGGATTGGTATGGGGTGGACACGGACGCATCGGGCCAGGTGGTCGGGCTCGATCTTGGTGGGGATTGGTTGCATGGCCACGGCCACGGCCTTTCGGGCGGAATACCGCCGGAACTGGGCGACTTGGTCAATCTGCAGGAGCTGGTTCTCAACAACAACGATCTTACGGGTGCGATCCCCACCGAACTCGGCACCTTGGCCAACCTGAGGGAGCTGGATCTCAGGTACAACGATCTCACGGGTGCGATCCCACCAGAACTAGGCGATTTGGAGAGTCTTGAGCGGCTCACACTTCACGAAAACTACTTTTCGGGCGGAATACCGCCGGAACTGGGCGACTTGGCCAATCTGCGGGAGCTGGATCTCCGGAATAACGATCTTTCTGGTGCGATCCCGCCAGAACTGGGCGGCTTGCCGAACCTAGAGATTTTTGACCTCGCGAGTAACAGGCTGACGGGCGCGATACCGCCGGAACTGGGCGGTCTGGTCAGTCTGAGGATCCTGCTGCTAGCCAGCAACTGGCGGAGGGAAGATGACGTGGGGGGGTTCAATCCGGGACTAATAGGCGCAATCCCGCCGGAACTGGGCAACTTGCGGAATCTTGAGTCCCTGAGCCTATATCGGAACGGGCTTCGGGGAACCATCCCACCGGAGCTGGGCTCCCTGGCGAATCTTGTTGACTTGGTGCTCGGGGAGAACGAGCTGACGGGTACGATCCCGCCGGAACTGGGCTCCCTGGCGAATCTGAAGCGGCTGAATCTCCGCGTCAACGATCTTGTGGGTGCGATCCCGCCGGAATTGGGCTCCTTGGCGAATCTGGATCGGCTGCACCTCAACTACAACGACCTTACGGGCGCAATCCCGCCGGAATTGGGCTCCTTGGCCAGCCTGACGGAGTTGGATCTCAACTACAACGACCTTACGGGTGCGATCCCGCCGGAACTGGGCTCCCTGGCGAATCTGGAGGAATTGGGCATTGCAAGGAACCGCCTTTCCGGCCCGGTGCCGCCCGAGTTCGGCGGGTTGGCGGGTCTGCTCCGGCTGGAGTTGTCGGGTAACGATGACCTTGCGGGAGTGCTCCCGGCAAGCCTGACCAGTCTCCATCTGGAGTCGCTGTTGGCCGGGCGCACGGACCTGTGCGCACCGACGGATCCCACCTTCATGGCTTGGCTAAGGACAATCCGAATACAGCGGATCGCCCGTTGTGGAAGCGCTGAAGAAACGGCGTACCTGGTCCAGGCGATCCAGTCCCGCAGTTACACTGTTCCGCTCGTGGCGGGCGAGAGGGCGCTGCTGCGGGTCTTCGTCACCGCAGGGAAGGCCACGAACGAGGGCATCCCGCCAGTGCGAGCCCGGTTTTTTCTGAACGAAACCGAGCGACACGTCGTTGACATTCCGGCGAAGTCCCCCCCGATTCCGACCGAGGTCGACGAAGGTGATTTGGCGAAGTCGGCCAATGCCGAGATTCCCGGCTGGATTGTGCGCCCGGGCTTGAAGATGGTGATTGAGATCGACCCGGAGGGCACCTTGGATCCAGATCTCGGTGTTCCGGAACGGATGCCCAAGACGGGGCGCATGGCGGTGCAGGTGAACGAAATGCCCTTGTTCGATCTCACGATGGTCCCTTTCCTCTGGAGGGCCAACCCCGACTCTGCGGTTCTCGAGGTGACGGAAGGAATGGCTGCCGATCCCGAGGGCCACGAACTTCTGGAGCTCACCCGCATCCTGCTTCCGGTCGGCGAGCTCGACGTGACGGCGCACGATCCGGTGGTTAGCTGGACCAACAATACCTCGCACCTGATGGGTGAGACCCAGGCACTGTGGGTTATTGAGGGACGCCGAGGCCACTACATGGGCATGATGTCTGGACCGATAACTGGCATACGAGGACTTGGAGCTTCGCCACCCTGGCGGCATGCCTTCTCGGTCCCGAATGCGTACGTCATCGCCCATGAACTCGGCCACAACATGAGCTTGGGCCACGCGCCGTGCGGAACATTGGGGGACCCGAACTACCCGGACCCGGAGGGTAGCATCGGTGCTTGGGGATACGATTTCCGGACCGAAGAACTGGTGCCACCGTGGCGCAAAGATCTGATGAGTTATTGTGGGCCGATATGGATCGGTGAGTATTATTTCTCCCAAGCGCTCAGGCATCGCCTCTTCGACGAGGGCGGATCTGCGACAGCCGTGCCCAAGGCTCCGGCCGAGTCGCTGCTGCTGTGGGGTGGTTTCAATCCGGACGGGAATCTGTTCCTCAATCCCGCCTTCGTCGTGGACGCACCGGCAGCACTGCCCGACTCCACCGGCGACTACACCCTCACCGGGCGGGACGCTGGCGGCGACGAACTCTTCTCGCTGAGCTTCGCCATGCCGGAGTTGTCGGAAGAGGAAGGCGGATCCTCCTTCGCCTTTGTGCTGCCGGTGCAGCCCGGGTGGGCGGACACGCTTTCCAGCATCACTCTCTCTGGACCTGATGGCGACGCGACCCTGGACGCGGACAGTGACCGCCCCATGGCCATCCTGCGCGACCCCCGCAACGGCCAGGTTCGCGGTTTCGTGCGCGACCTGCCGCCCACGATGCAGGCCGCCATGGAGGCGGCGGGGCAAGCCGCCGAACCGGGGCTGGAAGTGCTCTTCAGCCGCGGGATACCGGACGCTACGGCTTGGAGGCGGTGATGGAACATCAGGCAGGAACGCCAGGAAGGGGCGCTCAACCGGATCGCGCAGTATTGCCTGCGGAACTTCGTCAATCGTCTCCAGGAGGGGCGGAAAGCGACGACACAGAGCCCAACCCTGCACACCTGAACCCGGGGTACAGAACATTGAAACGTCAACGACTGCTCCTCACCATCTCGGCCGTGATATCGGCCACTCTCTGGGCGTACGCTTGCGGCGACGGGACCACGGAGCCTCCGCCCCTTCCCCCCGATCCCCCGCGGCCCACCACCGTCACGGTGAGTCCGGCCACGGCCGAGCTGACTGCCTTGGGCGCGACGGTACAGCTCTCCGCCGAAGTTCGGGACCAGAACGGTCAGGTGATGGCGGGGGCCACGGTGACCTGGGCGAGCAGCAGCGCCGCCGTGGCGATGGTGAGTGCGTCCGGGCTGGTGACGGCTGTGGCCAACGGTAGTGCCACGATCACGGCGACCGCGGGGTCGGTCTCGGGAAGTGCAACGGTGACCGTGGCCCAGGAGGTCAGCACTGTGGCCGTGGCGCCGGATACGGCCACGGTTCTGGAGGGCGATACCTTGCGGATGGCGGCAACCGCCACTGACGCGAACGGACAGGTGGTGACCGGGGCCGAGTTTACTTGGGCCTCGGCAGACACGGCGGTGGCCGTGGTCGACTCGACCGGGCTGGTGACCGGGGTCGCCGCAGGACAAGTGCAGGTGACAGCCACCGCGGCGGGGCTGACGGGCCGCGCGGAGCTGGCGGTCGTGACTCCGCTGCCCACGACCGTCGCCGTCACGCCCGACACGGTGGTGCTGACCGCAGTGGGACAAACCGCACAACTCACCGCCGAGGTGCGCGATCAGGCCGGGCGCGTGATGGAAGGGGTTCCGGTTGTCTGGTTGAGCGCCGAAACAACCGTTGCGGCGGTGGACACGTCCGGGTTGGTCACGGCGGTTGGTGGTGGGGCGGTGACGATCACGGCGACGGCGGGCGAGGCCTCCGGTGACGCGCTTGTGACCGTCGAGATCGACCCCGACCGCGCGGCGCTGGTGGCGCTCTACAACGCGACCGACGGTCCGAACTGGGTCGACAACACCAACTGGCTGACGGATGCGCCGCTGGGCGAATGGTATGGGGTGAGCACGAATGCCGAAGGCCGGGTCGTGCGGATCATCCTCTCTGAACATGGTCTGCGGGGCGAGCTCCCCGCCGAACTCGCGAACTTGACCGAGCTAACGAATCTGTCGCTCTGGCGCAACGACCTCACCGGCCCGATCCCACCGGAACTCGGCAACCTCACCGAGCTAAGTAGCCTAGGTCTTGTGTTCAATGGCCTCACCGGTCCGATCCCGCCGGAACTCGGCAACCTCACCGAGCTAAGTACTCTACATCTTGGGTTCAATGGCCTTACCGGCGCGATCCCGCCGGAACTCGGCAAGCTCGTCAACCTGGAGACGCTGACCCTCTGGGCCAATGATCTCGCCGGGCCGATCCCGCCCGAACTGGGCGACCTCAGCAGCTTAGTATCCCTGGAGCTCAAATGGAATCAGCTGACCGGCGAGATTCCGCCGGAACTCGGCAACCTCACCGAGCTAAGTAGTCTAAGTCTTGGATTCAATGGCCTCACCGGCCCGATTCCGTCCGAACTCGGCAACCTCGCAGCCTTGGAGCACCTGTATCTCGAACGCAACGACCTCACTGGCCCGATTCCGTCCGAACTGGGCGACCTCGCAGCCTTGGAGCACCTGAATCTCAACGACAACGAACTCACCGGTCCGATCCCGCCCCAGCTCGGCAATCTCGCCAAGTTGCAGGTTTTGGACTTGAGCCAGAACGACCTGACGGGCAGAATCCCGCCCGAACTGGGCAGCCTCGGCGCGCTGGTACGTCTGCAACTCGGTAACAACTACCAGCTCACGGGCCCGATTCCGCCCGAACTGGGCAACCTCGCGAACCTGGAGTGGCTGTGGCTCGGGTGGAGCAATCTCGGGGGCCCAATCCCGCCCGAACTGGGTAACCTCTCCGAGCTGCAATGGCTGAATCTCTATGCCGCCAATCTGACGGGCCCGATCCCGCCGGAACTCGGCAACCTCACCGAGCTGATCAACCTGGAACTTGGGGTCAATGGCCTCACCGGCCCGATCCCGCCGGAGTTGGGCAACCTCGCCGCGCTCACGAGTCTGGGCCTCGGTTCCATCAACCTCACTGGCCCGGTCCCGCGGAGCTTCCTGCAACTCAACCAGCTCCGATGGTTTTTCGTCAGTCAGCAGAATGTCTGCGTTCCCGGGACTTCCGCTTTCGCCGTATGGTTTGAGGGAATCGAGAGTCGTGACGCCAACAGCGTTTTCTGTAACGCTGCCGAAGTGGCGGTACTTGAGTCACTATATCGGGGGACTGGTGGAGCCGACTGGACCGCATCCGGCGGCTGGTTGGGCAATCATGGGGTAGGAGACTGGTACGGCGTCACCGCAGATTCGCTCGGCCATGTGACCGGGCTCGACCTCGACGGCAACGGTCTGACCGGACGGCTTCCGGCGGTGTTGGGCGACGTGTCCCGAATGACCGTGCTGCGGATTGCGGACAACGCGCTCTCCGGCCGGATCCCGCGGAGCCTGACCGCTCTGCCGCTCGTCCAGTTCCGGTACTCGCAAACCGAACTCTGCGCTCCGACCGAAGTTTCCTTCCAGAGCTGGTTGAACGGCATCACGTCGCTCGAGGGCACCGGGGTCAACTGCGAGCCGCCGTCATCGGATCGCGATGTCCTCGAGATCCTCTACCATGAGACCGGCGGACCGAACTGGACCAACAATGGCAACTGGCTCACGGACGCCCCGCTGAGGAATTGGTACGGCGTTGACGTTGACGGCGAGGGACGGGTGTCTGGCCTGAGCCTCGTCGCTAACGACTTCGTCGGCAACAACCTCATCGGCCGGATCCCGCCCGAACTGAGCAACCTTACCGAACTGACGGAACTGAGTCTCGCGAACAACAACCTCACGGGCCCGATCCCGCCCGAACTGGGCGACCTTGCCGCGCTGAATCAACTCCTCCTCTATGGCAACAACTTGACCGGTCCGATTCCGGCCGAACTGGGCGACCTTGCCGTGTTGAGTCAACTCCACCTCTATGGCAACAACTTGACCGGTCCGATTCCGCCCGAACTGGGCAACCTCGCTGCGCTTCGCGGTCTGAGCCTCGGGCCCAACAACCTCACCGGCCCGATTCCACCCGAACTGGGCAACCTCGCTGCTCTTTGGGTTCTGGGCCTAGGGGACAACAACCTTACTGGTCGGATCCCACCCGAACTGGGTAACCTCGCTGCGATGGCAAATCTGGGCCTCGAGGACAACAACCTCACGGGCCCGATCCCGCCCGAACTGGGCAATCTTGCCAACCTTTGGTGGCTGTCCATGGGATCCAACAACCTGTCGGGTCCGGTTCCACCGGAGCTTGGAGCACTGACGGGACTCGAAGCATTGGTACTCGCGAATAACCTGGGCCTGGCCGGCGCATTGCCGCAGTCGCTAACGGGGCTCGATCGACTGCGGGAGTTGCATGCCGGCAGCACGGGATTGTGTGCGCCCACGGATGCCGCCTTCCAGGCCTGGCTAGGCGGGGTGCAACGGTTCCGGATCGCTCAGTGCACGGCTGGAGAACCCCCGGCCGCCTACCTTACCCAAGCAGTCCAGTCGCGGGAGTTCCCGGTCCCGCTGGTCGCGGGCGAGAGGCCGCTGCTGCGGGTGTTCCCAACTGCAGGACGAGTCACCAGCGAAGGGATTCCGTTGGTTCGCGCCCGGTTCTACGTGCGCGGTCAAGAGACGCATGTGCAGGACATCCCGGGCAAGTCCGACCTGATCCCGACCGAGGTGGACGAGGGCGATCTTTCCAGGTCGGCGAACGCGGAGATTCCGGCCTGGGTGATCCAGCCGGGGCTCGAGATGGTGATCGAAGTGGACCCGGACGGCACGCTGGACCCCGGGCTGGGGGTCGGGAGGCGGATCCCGGAGACGGGCCGTCTGGGAGTGGATGTCAAAGCCATGCCCCCGTTCGACCTGACGCTGATCCCGTTCATCTGGACGGCGACCCACGATTCGTCGATTGTGGACCTGGTGGGGGCGATGGCCGCGGGTCCCGAGCACCACGAGATGCTTGGGGAAACGCGTACGCTGCTGCCCATCGCCGATCTCGCGGTGACGGCGCACGAGGCGGTCCTGGTCTCAAGCAATTCTGCTTTTGCGCTACTCTCCCAGACGGATGCGATCCGAGTCATGGAAGGCGGTACCGGCCACTACATGGGCATGTCGTTCCCACCGCCAGGGTCTCCTATTGCCGGGGTGGCGCATCGGGGTGGCCGGTCGAGCTATTCGAGCCCGCAATCCGGCGTCATTGCGCATGAACTCGGCCACAACCTGAGCTTAGGCCACGCGCCCTGCCTAATCGGGCGCTTGGGCGGTCTGGATCCTCTGTATCCGCATCCGGGCGGAACGACCGGTGCCTGGGGATATGACTTCCGTAACGGCAGGCTGGTTTCTCCGCAATGGCGGGACCTGATGACCTGCGGCGCGCCACAGTGGATCAGCGACTACCACTTCACCAATGCGTTGCAGTATCGGCTGGTCAACGAGGGGACGGGAGCGGCAGCTGTCTCCGCCTCCACGCGCTCGCTGCTGCTTTGGGGCGGGATGCGCGCCGACAGCGTTCCCTATCTGGAGCCTACCTTCGTGGTCGACGCCCCGGCCGCGCTTCCCGACTCCGCGGGCGAATACCGCGTCACCGGGCGGACTGCCGGCGGCGGCGACCTCTTCTCGTTCAGCTTCACTATGCCGGTGACGGTCGACGGTGACGGGAGTTCCAGCTTCGCCTTCGCGCTGCCGGTACGAGCCGGATGGGAAGGCAGCCTCGCGACCATCACGCTGTCCGGGCCAGAGCGCAGCGTCACGCTGGACAGAGAGAGCGACATCCCAATGGCCATCCTGCGCGACCCGCGGACCGGACAGGTGCGCGGCATCCTGCGGGATCCGCCGCTCGCGACCGAGGTGGCCGCAGACGCTATCGGGGTGAGCGCTCCAGGTCTTGAGGTGCTGTTCAGCCGCGGGATTCCGGGCGGCGGGGCATGGAGGCGTTGAGTATGCCTGACACCGATTCGCTGTGGGCAGACCGAGGTAGGGTCAAAGGGTGTGTAAAAGGAGAGACGGCGTACCTTTCAATCGGTGACACCACTCACACGAGCCGGGGAGGAACCCCCGGGAAAGGAACGCCGTCTCATGAGGGAAGCTACGCAGGGAAGCAGGTGGAAGTCCAGTGATCTGTGGGAGACGCTGGAGCAGATGGTCCGCGGGAAGGTCCAGGAGTTCATCCAGGAGATCCTGGAAGACGAGGTCACGGAGTTCCTCGGCGGCCGGGCGAAGTCGCAGCGCAGGGTGTCGGTCGAGGGCGGGCCGAAGGGATACCGCAACGGGTACGGGAAGCCGCGGAACCTGACGTTGGCCTCGGGGACTGTGGAGGTGTGCCGGCCCCGGGTCCGCGACGTGGAGGAACGGTTCGAGAGCCGGGTGCTGCCGCTGTTCGCGCGGCGGACGAAGGAGGCGGCCGAGCTGGTGGTGCAGCTGTACCTGCACGGCCTGGCCGAGGGGGACTTCGAGTTGGCCCTGCGGGGTCTGCTGGGGGACGGGGCGCCGCTGTCGAAGTCCACGGTGCGCCGCCTGCGGGAGCGGTGGGTCGCGGAGCACGCCGCGTGGGAGCGCCGCTCGCTCGCGGGCCGGGAGCTGGTCTACGCCTGGGCCGACGGGATCTATGTGAAGGCGGGCCTCGAGAAGGACAAGGCGGCCCTGCTGGTCGTCATCGGGGCCATGGCGGACGGCACCAAGGAAGTCCTCGCCGTGGCGCCGGGCTTCCGCGAGTCGGCCGAGTCGTGGGCCGCAGTGCTGCGGAGCCTCAAGGCCCGGGGGCTGGGCGTGCCGAAGCTGCTGGTGGCCGACGGCAACCTGGGCATCTGGGCGGCGGCCCGGCAGGTGTGGCCGGAGGCCGGGGAGCAGCGGTGCTGGAACCACAAGATGGCCAACGTGCTCGATCGTCTGCCGAAGCGCGAGCAGACGGAGGCGAAGCGGCTGCTGCGGGAGGTCGTGTACGCGGAGTCGAGGGCCGGGGCCGAGAAGGCTCGCGACGCCTTCGCGGACCGCTACGCCGACACGTATCCCAAGGCGGTCGAGATCCTGGCCGGCGACTGGGGCCGGATGACTGCGTTCTACGACTTCCCCGCCGGGCACTGGAGGCACCTGCGCACGACGAACGTGGTCGAAAGCCCGTTCGCGGCGGTGTGGCTGCGCACGTCGGCCGCCAAGCGGTTCAAGAGGGTCGACGGCGCCACGGCGCTGATCTGGAAGCTCCTCATGGTCGCCGAGAAGCGGTTCCGGAAGCTCAACGCCCCCCACCTGCTGCCCGGGGTGCTCGCGGGCAAGCGGTACGCCGACGGCAAGCCCGTCCCCGCACAGGAACAGCGCGCGGCCTGACGACCGTTTGCGACCTCCGGTCCGTCCAGCGCGGGCCGCCGAAGGACGGGGCGCACCAGAGCCGTCCGGGGGGCCGTCGCGGCAAGACTCCGACCCGCCAACATCGCCCGATCGCCAGCGAATGGCCGGTTCCCGGCGAATCCGGCCCGCAGAGGCCCGAGAATCCGTCCCCAGAGGCCGCCCGCTTGCCTTCGGCCTACCCTTACCCCTCGGCGAATCCGGTCATTCGCTCCCACGCATGCCGTCGCAACCTCTCGTTCTCACCTTGATTGTCGCTCGATAGCGGACCGGCTGGCCACAACGAAGAAGAACGACTACCCTGAACAGACTACCAAACGTCACCGAACGGGGTCACGCCCACCGACGTTTCCACACTTTTTGCCCCAACCTCGGCAGACCAGTTACATGTGTGTCCGGTTTGTCCGCGCCCGCAGCGGTGTGCGTCCCGTACAGCGGCGAATGCTCCCGACCCCGCCTCACCTGAACCCAGGCAACGAAACGAATGAGACCACAACGATTGCTCCTCACCATCTCGGCCGTGGCATCGGCCACTCTCTGGGTGTACGCTTGCGGGGACGGGACGACGGAGCCTCCGGCCCCCGATCCCCTGCTGCCCACCACCGTGACGGTGAGCCCGGCCACGGCCACGGTTGTGGAGGGCGATACGTTACGGCTGACGGCGACCGCCACCAATGTGTACGGACAGGCGGTGACCGGGGTTGAGTTCGTATGGGCGTCGGGAGACACGGCGGTGGCCGTGGTGGACGCGTCCGGGCTGGTGACCGGGGTCGCCGCAGGACAAGTGCAGGTGACAGCCACCGCAGCGGGGCTGACGGGCCGCGCGGAGCTGGCGGTCGTGACTCCGCTGCCCACGACCATCGCTGTCACGCCCGACACGGTGGTGCTGACCGCCGTGGGGCAAACCGCACAGCTCACCGCCGAGGTGCGCGATCAGCTGGGGCGCGTGATGGATGGGGTCCCGGTTGCCTGGTTGAGCGCCGAAACGACCGTTGCAGCGGTGGACGCGTCCGGGTTGGTGACGGCGGTGGGTGGTGGTGCGGTGACGGTGACAGCGACGGCGGGCGAGGTCTTCGGTGACGCGCTCGTGACCGTCGCTATCAACCCCGACCGGGCGGCGCTCGTGGCGCTCTACAACGCGACCGACGGCCCGAACTGGGTCGACAACGAGAACTGGCTGACGGATGCGCCGCTAGGCGAGTGGTATGGGGTTGATACGGACAGACAAGGCTGGGTGGTCCGGCTCCTTCTCCCAAAGAACAACCTTTCGGGCGAGATACCGGCGGAGTTGGGCGGGCTCTCGAATCTGGAGGGGCTGTACCTTAAGTCCAACCATCTTACGGGCGAGATACCGCCTGAGCTGGGGTCTCTATCAAATCTACGGAGATTGGATTTAGGGTTTAACCATCTTACGGGTGAGACACCGCCAGAGCTGGGGTCTCTATCGAATCTTGAGTGGCTGAACTTCGGCTGGAACGACATTACGGGTGCGATTCCACCTGAGTTGGGCGAGCTCTCGAATCTTGAGTATCTGAGCTATGACGGTACTGGGATCTCGGGTGCTGTTCCTCAATCCTTGCTCAATCTGTCGCTTAGGGTTTTCGACTTTTATTGCGGTCCCGCCCTTGCGTGTGTGCCTGGCACGTCGGTTTTTGTGGAGTGGCTACACGGCATAGAGATATGGGACGGTCCGTTCTGCAACGCATCGGACCACGCCTCTCTAAGCGATCTATACGAGTTGTGGGGCGGGGACGAATGGACCGAGTCGACTGGCTGGCTGAGCGGCCCGGCGCTGGAGGAGTGGCACGGAGTCGAGACCGACTCACTGGGACGCGTGACGTCCCTGGTGCTGAGCGACAACGGACTCTCGGGCTCGCTGCCCGGAGCCATCGGCAGCCTTGGCGTGCTGACCAGCCTGCGTGTCGACGGCAACGACCTCGGCGGGCGGCTGCCGATCGGGCTGACCGCTCTTGATCTCGATGAGTTCCACTACGACGGGACGGATCTGTGCGAACCGGATGACGCCGAGTTCCAGACTTGGCTGGCGGGGATCCCGTCGCACCAGGGCACCTCGGTCCAGTGTCCGCCGCTGACGCAGCGCGAGGCCCTGGTCGCGCTCTATGAGGGCATGGGCGGGCCAAGCTGGAGGAACAGCGGCGGCTGGCTCACCAATGCGCGGCTCGGAAGCTGGCACGGAGTTGACGTGGACTCCCAGGGCCAGGTGGTCGGGCTGAACCTCAGTGGGAACAACCTTTCGGGCACGCTTCCGCCGGAGTTGGGGGCTCTCTCAAATCTGCGGTCGGTGCGGCTCTACTCGAATGACCTTACGGGCGAGATTCCGACATGGCTCGGCGGCCTCTCGAATCTGCAGAGCCTTGACCTCCGCTATACCGGACTTTACGGGCAGATACCAGCGGAACTGGGCGGGCTCTCGAGTCTGCGGACCCTATCCCTCTTCGGGAACGAGCTTACGGGCGAGATTCCGCCGGAACTGGGCGATCTCTCGAATCTGGGATACCTGAATCTCTCCTCCAACGAGCTTACGGGCGAGATTCCGCCGGAGCTGGGCAGTCTCTCCAGTCTGCGGACCCTATCCCTCTCCTCCAACGAGCTTACGGGCGAGATACCGCAGGAGCTGGGCGGGCTCTCGAATCTGCAGAGCCTTGACCTCAGCTCTACCGGACTTTACGGGCAGATACCAGCGGAGCTGGGCGGGCTCTCGAGTCTGCGGACCCTATCCCTCTTCGGGAACGAGCTGACGGGCGAGATACCGCCAGAGCTGGGCGGGCTCTCGAATCTGGGATACCTGAATCTCGCCCAGAACGAGCTCTCGGGGTTCATTCCCCCTGAGCTGGGCAGTCTCTCCAGTCTGAACGATCTGCAACTGTCCCACAACGCTGGATTGGCGGGCGCCGTTCCTGCGGGTCTGATCAACGCGGAGCTGGAAACGCTTCTCGCGAGCGGCACGGACCTGTGTGTGCCACGAAAGCCGGAGTTCGAGGAGTGGCTCGCGACCATCGCGAAGCACTGGATTCGGCCATGCGGCGAGCCTCCGGTGGCGTATCTGGTGCAGGCTGTGCAGTCGCTCGCGTATCCCGTTCCTCTCGTGGCGGGCGAGGATGCGCTGCTGCGCGTCTTCGTCACAGCCGCCACGGAGACGACCGAGGGGATGCCGGAGGTGCGGGCGCGCTTCTACGTGAACGGGGTCGAGCGGCACGTGGCGGAGATCGCGGGGAGCTCGACGCCAATACCCACGGCTATCGACGAGGGGCAACTGTCGAAGTCGGCCAACGTGGCGGTGCCTGGGTCGATCGTGCGGCCGGGCCTCGAGATGGTGGTCGAGGTCGACCCGGACGGGACGCTGGACCCGAGCCTCGGGGTGCCGCGGCGGATCCCGGAACAGGGGCGCATGGCCATCGAGGTGCGGGAGCTGCCCGTGCTCAACCTAACGGTGGTTCCGTTCCTCTGGGACTCGGACCCCGACTCGGCGATCATCGGGCTGGTGGACGGCATGGCGGCGGATTCGGAGGGACACGCTCTGCTCGAGGAGACCCATGTGCTGCTCCCGGTCGCAGACATCGATGTGACGGCCCATGCGCCGGTGGTGAGCACCAGCCACAACGCCTACGACCTGCTTCGCCAGACGGAGGCGCTCCGAGTCCTGGAGGGTAGTGGGGGGCACTACATGGGGATGATGAGAAGCGTGTCGGGTGCGGGAGGAGTCGCGCACCGGCCTGGCCGGTCGAGCTTCTCGCAGCCGTACTCGGACGTCATCGCCCATGAGCTCGGGCACAACATGAGCCTTTCGCACGCGCCCTGCGGGCACGGGAACTTGCTCCCCAGGGGATCGGACCCGTCGTTCCCGGATCCGCGAGGAGCCATCGGTGCTTGGGGGTACGACTTCCGCCGCGCAGCCGTGGTGCCGAGGACTCGGATGGACCACATGACCTACTGCGATCCCACCTGGACGAGCGACTACCACTTCACCAACGCGATCCGGCACCGCTTGGCCGACGAGGGCGTGGCGGCGCACGCCGCCCCGGCGGCGAGGTCCTTGCTGCTTTGGGGTGGCGTCGACACGACGGGCACCCCATTCCTCGACCCCGCCTTCGTCGCGGACGCCCCGCCCGCGCTGCCCGACTCCGCGGGTGACTACACCGTGACCGGACGCGACGCGAGCGGCCGAGAGCTCTTCTCCCTCAGCTTCGTGATGCCCGTGGCCTTTTCGGAGGATGATGAGGTTTCGTCCTTCGTCTTCGCGCTGCCTGCCCAGCCGAGCTGGGCGGACGCGCTCGCTAGCGTCACGCTATCCGGCCCCGCCGGCACCGCCACCCTCGACGGCGGCAGCGACATACCGATGGCCATCCTGCGTGATCCGCGGACCGGGCAGGTGCGCGGGATCCTGCGTGATCCACCCCAGTCGACCCAGGCGGCCGCAGAAGCTGTCGGGGGGCGCGCTCCAGGTCTTGAGGTGCTGTTCAGCCGCGGGATTCCGGGCGGCGGGGCATGGCGACGTTGAGTATGCCTGACACCGATTCGCTGTGGGCAGACCAGTTACATGGGTGTCCAGTTTGTCCGCGCCCGCGGCGGTGTGCGTCCCGGACAGCGGCGAATGTCCCCGACCCGGCCTCACCTGAACCCAGGTAACGAAACGATTGAGACGTCAACGACTGCTCCTGATCATCTCAGCCGTGGCATCGGCCACTCTCTGGGTGTACGCTTGCGGGGACGGGACGACGGAGCCTCCACCCTATTTCCCTGAGCCCACCACCGTCACGGTGAGTCCGGCCACGGCTGAGCTGACTGCACTGGGCGCGACGGTACAGCTCTCCGCGGAAGTTCGGGACCAGAACGGTCAGGTGATGTCGGGGCCCACGGTGACCTGGGCGAGCAGTGTCGCCGCCGTGGCGACTGTAGGCGCGTCCGGGCTGGTGACGGCAGTGGCCAACGGGACCGCCACGATCACGGCCACCGCGGGATCGGCCTCGGGAAGCGCAACGGTGACCGTGGCGCAGGACGTCAGCACTGTGGCCGTGACGCCGGATACGGCCACGGTTCTGGAGGGCGATACCTTGCGGCTGGCGGCGACGGGAACCGACGCGAACGGACAAGTCGTGACCGGGGTCGAGTTTGTGTGGGTGTCGGCAGACACGGCGGTGACCGTGGTGGACGCATCCGGGCTGGTGACCGGGATCGGCCCGGGACAAGTGCAGGTGACGGCCACCGCGGCGGGGGTCACGGGCCGCGCGCAGCTGGCGGTCGTCACACCGCTGCCCACGACCGTCGCCGTCACGCCCGACACGGTGGTATTGACCGCAGTGGGGCAAACCGCACAGCTCACTGCCGAGGTACGCAATCAGGCCGGGCGCGTGATGGAAGGGGTCCCGGTTGCCTGGTTGAGCGCCGAAACGACCGTTGCGGCGGTGGACGCGTCCGGGTTGGTCACGGCGGTTGGTGGTGGGGCGGTGACGATCACGGCGACGGCGGGCGAGGCCTCCGGCGACGCGCTCGTGACCGTCGCGATCAACCCCGACCGGGGAGCGCTGGTGGCGCTCTACAACGCGACCGACGGGCCGAACTGGGTCAACAACGAGAACTGGCTGACGGATGCGCCGCTGGGCGAGTGGTACGGGGTGGACACGGATGCCGCGGGCCGGGTCGTGCGGATCGATCTCGGGGGGCAGTGGGACAATGAGACGCGGGAGTACATATCCCATGGCCTGCGAGGCGAACTGCCCGCCGAACTCGCGAACCTGACCGAGTTGACGACTCTGAGCCTCTCGGGCAATGGCCTGACCGGCCCGATCCCGCCCGAGTTGGGCAACCTCACTGAACTGACGAGTCTGGAGCTCTCGTACAATCGCCTCGCTGACGCTATCCCGCCCGAACTGGGCGACCTCGCCGCGCTAACGAGTCTGGACCTCCGGCGCAACGAACCTCACCGGCCCGATTCCGCCCGAGTTGGGCAACCTCGCCGCACTGGAGTCGCTAGGCCTTTGGCACAACAATCTCACAGGTCCTGTCCCGCCCGAACTAGGCAAGCTCGTCGCGCTGACGTTTCTGGACCTCTCGAACAACAAGCTCACCGGTGCGATCCCGCAGAGCTTCCTGCAACTTGACCAGCTCCGGTGGTTTCGTGTCGATGAACAGGATGCCTGCGTTCCTGGGGCTTCCGCTTTCATCGCGTGGTTTGAGGGAATCGGAACCGCGGCCGGAACTTACTGCAACGCGGCCGATGTGGCGGCGCTCGAATCGCTATATGATCGGACTGACGGAGCCGGCTGGAATCAATCCGATGGCTGGTTGAGTGATGATCCGCTGGAAGAGTGGTACGGCGTCACCACGGATTCCCTCGGCCACGTGACTGAACTCGACCTGGAAGGCAACGGACTGACCGGGCGTCTTTCGGCAGCGCTGGGTAACATGCCCCGAATGACCGTGCTGCGGATTGCCGACAACGACGGGCTCACGGGTCGACTGCCGCTGAGCCTGGCCGGTCTGCCGCTCGTCGAGTTCCGGTACTCGAAGACTGAGCTCTGCGCCCCGGCGGACGCTTCCTTCCAAAGCTGGTTGAACGCCATTGCGTCGTTCGAAGGCACGGGGCTCAAGTGCGGGCCGCCATCGGATCGCGACATCCTTGAGATCTTCTACGATGCGACCGGCGGACCGAACTGGAGCAACGATGCCAACTGGCTCACGGACGTGCCGCTGGGGGTTTGGTTCGGCGTTGTAGTCGATGGCCAGGGCCGGGTGTCGGAATTGGAGCTCGTGTACAACAATCTCACCGGCCGGATTCCAACTGACCTGGGTAACCTCGCCGGGCTGAATCGGCTGGACCTCGGTGGCAACAACCTCACCGGCCCGATCCCGCCCGACCTCGGCAACCTCGCCCAAGTGGAGTGGCTAGGCCTCTGGACCAACAACCTCACTGGCCCGATCCCGCCGGAACTCGGCAATCTCGCCGAGTTGAAACAGCTCTTGCTCGGCGAAAACAACCTGACGGGGCGGATTCCGCCCGACCTGGGCAACCTCGCCGAGCTGCTTTGGCTGTTCCTCGCTCAAAACAACCTGACCGGCCCGATCCCGCCGGAGTTGGGCAACCTCGCTGCGCTTGGGGATCTGGACCTCTCGAGCAACAACCTGACCGGCCGGATCCCGACTGAACTCGGCAACCTCGCCTCTCTGGGAGCCCTGTCCCTGACCTCCAACGACCTCTCGGGTTCGGTTCCGCCGGAGCTGGGCGCGCTCCCGCAACTCAGAGCACTGGAGCTCGCACACAACCCGGGCTTGACAGGCGCTTTGCCGCAGTCGTTGACGGGGCTCGATCGATTGGAGCAGTTGCTTGCGAGCGGAACGGGATTGTGCGCGCCTGTGGATGCCGCCTTCCAGGCTTGGCTGGACGGGGTGCACAAGCGCCGGATCGCCTCATGCCGGGCGGGAGAACCACCGGCGGCCTACCTCACTCAGGCAGTCCAGTCGCCGGAGTTTCCGGTTCCGCTGGTTGCGGGCGAGAAGTCGCTGCTCAGGGTTTTTCCGACTGCCCGGGAAGCCACCGGCGAAGGGATTCCGTTGGTCCGGGCCCGGTTCTACCTTGGCGGGCGCGAGACGCACGTCCAGGACATACCAGGTAAGGCTGACCCGATCCCGACCGAAGTGGACGAGAGCAGCCTTTCCAGATCGGCGAACGCCGAAATCGCGGGCCGGGTGATCCAGCCGGGGCTCGAGATGGTGATCGAAGTGGATCCGCACGACACGCTGGACCCGGGGTTGGGGGTCGCTAAGCGGATCCCGGAGACAGGCCGTCTGGCGGTAGAAGTCAAAGCCATGCCACCGTTCGACCTGACGCTGATCCCGTTCATCTGGACGGAGACCCACGATTCGTCGATCGTGGACCTGGCGGAGGCCGTGACCGCGGATCCCGAGCACCACGAGATGCTCGGGCCGACGCGTACCCTGCTGCCCATCGGCACCCTCGCGGTCACAGCGCACGGGCCGGTTCTGAGCTCAAGCAACAACGGCGTAACGCTTCACAGGCAGACCTGGGCGATCCGTGTCATGGAAGGCGGTACCGGCTACTACTTGGGCATGATGCCGTGGCCGGTCACGGGGCCCGCGCTGGGTGGCCGGGCGAGCTTCTCGCCGCCTTACCCGGGCCTCATCGCGCACGAACTCGGCCACGGCCTGAGCCTCCGCCATGCGCCCTGCGGAACCATGGACGGACTGGATCCTTCGTATCCGTACCCGGACGGATCCATCGGCTCCTGGGGCTATGACTTCCGGGACGGCGGCAGGCTGTTTCGTCCGTCTGACCGAGACCTGATGTCCTACTGTGGGAGCGGGATCAGCGAGTACCACTTCACCAATGCGCTGCGCTTTCGCTTGTTCGACGACGGGACGACGGCGGCAGCTGTCTCTGCGTCCTCGCGGTCGCTCCTGCTTTGGGGCGGGGTGGGCGCCGACAGCGTGCCCTATCTCGAACCGGCATTCGTTGTCGACGCACCGCCCGCGCTTCCCGACTCCGCCGGCGAATTCCGCATCACCGGGCGGACTGCCGCCGGCGGCCAACTCTTCTCGCTCAGCTTCACCATGCCGGAGACGGCCGACGGCAACGGAAGCTCCAGCTTCGCCTTCGCGCTGCCGGTGCGGCCTGGGTGGGAGGACAACCTCGCTACCATCACGCTGTCTGGGCCGGGGGGCGGCGTCACGCTGGACGGAGAGAGCGACATCCCCATGGCCATCTTACGGAACCCGTGGACCGGACAGGTGCGCGGCATCCTGCGGGACTCGCCGCTCGCGACCGAGGTGGCCGCAGACGCGGTCGGGGCGGCGGCTCCAGGTCTTGAGGTGCTGTTCAGCCGCGGGATTCCGGGGGCTGCGGCCTGGCGGCGTTGATGCATTGCGGCTTGAGCTCGCGTCGTTGGGACACCTGGAAGTCAGATTTGCCCAGATCGCCCGGGTGATCGAGGAGCCGGAGGACTGATAGTTGTTCGCCATTTCAGGCCCGGAGTGGCGGCCAAATCGGCGCTCATCAGGGTTAAACCGATGGATTGGCTGGAATAGTCCGGCCAAGGCGGCCTTACGCCGGAGTCGTCCCCCGAGGGCGCGGCAATTCAGTCCTGCGGAATGGTGTAGTGGCGCGAGCCGTTGGGATCACTGGCCGTCTCGCCGCCAATAACCAACTCGAGTCCAGCAGCATGGTCGCGCACGGCGAGGTTCGCGCAGCCCGGCGTACCGGGATTCCATGGGTCCACGAGCCATCTGCTCAGAGTCCCCTCATCCAGCACGACCCACTTGCCGTCGAGCAACGCCCTCGGGCGGCGGATGGCTGCGCTTCGCACTTCCCGGGCAAGACAGTGCTGCGCTCTCTGCGCGAAGTCCTCGACGAACATCGCAAAACCGTTCATCCTTGCACGCCTGGCGAAGCGTATGGTGCCCACGTAGCGGCTGCTCTCCGTCGAGAGATCGGTTACGTGCAAAGTCATTGCACTGCCGCCGTTCATCTCTTCCTCGGTGATCTCGAACCGATAGGCCGATCCTACCTTCCACGGATAGTTCAGCTCACACGCCACTCCCGTTCCTTCGGCTCCAAAGGCCCTGCACACGACATCACTTGCCTTGTCAATCAACTCGGCACTTCCGAATCCAGGAGCGTCCCAAACCGAGAATTGGAGCTGTCGATCATAACGGAAGCCTCCGCGTATCAACCCGGTGTACCCCCCATCCCATTGGATCGCTGCGTAATAGGTCCCCGTCGGCTCCGTCAGTGGAGTCAGGTCGATGGAGTAACCCGCACTCACATTGTTCCCGTGGTTGATCAACATCGTGACAGCTCCGTTAGGAGGATTGCCGGGTGTCGTCGATAGCGTCGCAAACTCCTCGGTCACGCGCGAAGAGTCGTTCTCTACGATGAGCGAAAGAACCCCCTCCCCCGGCCAACCCGCCACCCAAGTGGATTGTAGGCGACCCAGAGCGTCGGTGACGCCCCCGGCAGGGTACACCCAGCCTGAATGCCGGTCGGATGACCATCGGTAGCTGGCGCCTGCGACCGGTGACCCTCGGCCGTCCAGAGCCGTGATCATGATTGTATCCGCACCTTGCTTGCCTGCCTGGGCAGCGGTCAGGCCGTCAGGCTCCACCGCCAGCGACACAATCGTTTGCGCTACTATTACGGTCGCCGTCCCGCTCGCCTCACTGGAGGCCGCCGTGACCGTGGCTGTCCCGTTCCCCTCCACCGTCACGAGTCCGGACCCGTCCACCGAGGCCACGGAAACATCCGACGACGACCAGGCCACGACCGCCCGCGGTATCTCGTTGCCATGCTGGTCGCGCACCTCGGCCGTCAGTTGCACGGTCGCGTCCAGGGCCGTGAACTCGGCCGTGGCTGGGCTCACCGTCCGCACTGCTCGCCCAACCACCGTGGCGACGGTGGTGGGCTCAGGGAAATAGGGCGCGGGTTCCGTCGCGCCGTCCCCACACCCGGCGACCCAGGCCAGACCTGCCAATGCGGTGACAACGAGGACGCAGATTCGGAGGCGACGCATGGCTGGCTCCTCCCGGGTTCAAAAACACCGCGCCGGCCCGCAGGGTCGCGGTGGCCAGCCCGATCGTCACCCGTCTTGCGGACACAGTGAAATTCAAGGAACGATCCAGGATACGATCACGATCCAGGTTTGTCGAGCCTGTTGTTCAGGTTCTGAGGACCGTCAGCGACAGGTGGGCGATTCCATCTCGCACGGAAATTGAGCGCGCGTCGTTGGGCACCCGGAAGTCAAGTCTGCCCGGAAGAGCCGGGTGATCGAGGCGCGCGAGCACTGAATTTTGTCCGCCAATTCGGGCCCTGATTGGCGGACAATCGGTGCCAGGCGCGGTTTGAACGCCGCCCGTACCAGGCCGTCGCACATCGGCGCGCGACTTGCGAGGTCGGCGGCTATATGCCGACTGTCCTAACGATCCGTATCCGAAAGTGGGCTATCTGCACACTCCACATCAGAGCATCGCGGACCTGCGCGATCCGACGTGCCACTACAGGAGGGGCAAGTACTCGAGTGTGTCGATCTATCGGGACGCCTGGATACGGTACGATGACCTGCCGTCCACCCAGCAAGGGCGCAGCGCGATCAGGCTCCAATCTGAACGCCAGGGCCCCAACGGCTGGTATTGGGGTGTCCGAAGCCCGAAGGCGTTGGGGCAGATGAGCTTGCCACAACGTTGGGACGCCAGGGCCTTTCGCTCACAGACGACAGCGATTGGTGGCCGCAGTGGGAATGGCTCCCCCGCTACCAGAACTGGCACCCGCTCGCACCCGAGCTGTACGAAGAATGTGAGGCGGGCGGGGGGCCGGTCACGAGCTACTACGCCGACGGCCTGCTCAAGATCGCCGAGCACGCGATTCGGGCAATCAACAAGGTGGAGATGGTCAACCGAGCAAGTTCGGGCGAATGACCGGGGGTGTCCGCCACGCCCGGGCTCATCGAACCTCGATCGGCAGCTTCCGCATCACCACGGCGTCCGCGCTGCTGTGAAGCGAAGTTCGCGCAGCCCTACTGTTTCGATGGTGTAGACCGCGAGAAAGGGGTCACCGCCAAGTTGGAGGCGGGGCTGGTCGGAGACGCACTCGTCGTCGTGGATCGAAATGTGGCAACGCTCGGTTCGACCGCCGTCCTCGCAACGCATGGATCGCGGCCGCGTCACCCTCAGCCTCGAACCGCCGCAGCAGCCGCCGAAAATTCTCCCGGACCAGGTTCGCCGTTCGCTCACGACCGAACATGGTCCGAAAGAGGACATTTCTACTGCGCTGAAGGGGCAGAGGACTGACATTTGTCCGCCACTTTGGGCCTTGAATGGCGGACAAATCGGTGCAAGGCGAGGTATGGGACGCCCCCAGGTGGGGAGTGCCCGGATTCAGATCCGAGTCGGGTGGCAGTCTGGTCAGGTACTGTGACAATGGCTTACGACCTGTCATTCAACCGAACATGCAGGACTTGTACACGGCGACGCACTATCGGCCCGGCGCCCTCACGTCCCCACCAGCCCCAGCAGCCACGCGCACAGCAGCGCGGCGTAGATCCCCAGAATGTACCCGGCCACCGCCATCAGCAGACCAATCGGCGCCATCGCGCGGTGGTACACGCCCGCCACCACCGGCGCCGAGGCCGCGCCACCGATGTTCGCCATGCTGCCCGTCGCCACGAAGAAGAGGGGCGCACGCACGATCCGGGCCGCGATCAACAGCACGCCGACGTGGATCGCGATCCAGACTGCGCCCGCGGCCAGGTACACCGGCGCGTCGAGCACGGCCCTCAGGTCGGCCTGGGCGCCGATGCCGGCCAGGAGCAGGTAAAGAGCCGTGTAGCCCAGCCCCGAAGCGCCCGCCTTTTCCAGTTCGCGAAGGCGCGTGAACGAGAGCGCCAGGCCACCGGTCACGACGATGAGGATGGACCAGGTGGTGCCGCTGATGATCGTCGGATCGCCCACCGCGGGGAAGGCGCTTCCCAGCCGCTGGGCACCCACCGCGCACGCCATGCCGAACCCGATCATGACCACCGCATCGCGCAGCGTGGTCGGCCGTCGCTCCCGGTCCATCTCCGCCAGGCGGCTGTTCGTCTCTTCGACCGCCTCGGTGCGCGCTTTGGTGCGCCGGTCGAAGCGGCTCTGAAAGCCCACCAGCGCGATCAGCACCCCCATCCACCCGTACCCCACCACCGTGTCCACGACGATCACCGGGCCCATCGCGTCGGGGGAGGTGCCGACGCTCTCGGCGATCGCCACCATGTTGGCCGTCCCCCCGATCCAGCTCCCCGACAGCGCCGCGAAGCCGGTCCAGGCGTCGGCCGGGAGCGCGTCCTGGAAGATCAGGAGCGAAATCGGTCCGCCGATGACGATGCCCACCGTGCCCGCAGCCACCATGAAGAGCGCCATCCCGCCCAGCCGGGCGATGCTCATCACGTCCACCGAGACCATCAGCATGAGGAGCGCGAAGAGGAGGAGGTACGGGACCGTCCAGTCGTAGAGCGGCGACGCCGAGGGCGTGATCCCGGCGGTGGTCGCGAGCATGGGCAGGAAGTAGACGTAGATGACCGGGGGGACCACCTCGAAGAGCTTCTTGCAGCGGGGCAGTTCCGAAACCCAGAAGACCCCGGCCACGATGGCGGCCAGGAAGCCGAAGACCCCCATGGGGTCGGTGATCAGCGCCGTCGTCTCGGGTTCCATGGGCTCCGTCCAGCCTGAGTCCTTGCCGTGGCCGGTCGGGTGCGCCCGAAAGAAGGCGTCCGCCAGCTTCGTACCCTACTATGGTCCGTAGGGACAGCTACGATACCGACCCCTCAAAGTCAAATGCGACGGCCGTGTACAAATCCTGCATGTTCTGCACCAAGCCCCTCGGGGCCAACGAGGTCATCGAGACGTTCCCCGTGGGCCGCCGCCTGGCCTTCGACGCCGCGCGCGGGCGTCTCTGGGTCATATGTACGAAGTGCGAGCGCTGGAACCTGACGCCGCTCGAGGAGCGTTGGGAAGCTGTGGAGATGTGCGAGCGGATCTTCCGTGACACCCGCATTCGCGTGTCCACCGACAACATCGGGCTCGCGCGCCACCCGGAGGGGTTGACCCTCGTGCGGATCGGCGAGCCGATGCGTCCCGAGTTCGCGGCGTGGCGCTACGGCGACCAGTTCGGCAGACGCCGCCGGAAGACGATCCTGTACGGCGCGGCGGGCGTCGCCATACTCGGTGGCTTCGTGATCGGTGGCGCGGCCGCGGGCATCGGCGCCTCGATTCTGGCCCAGTCCGGCAACTGGGTCAACATCTGGATGAACTCGCGCACGTTGGTCAAGTTGCACCCGGAAAAGGGCGGCGTGATCAAGCTCAAGCGGCAGGACCTGCTGGGCACGCGGGTGCGCCCCGCCGACGACGAGTTGGGCTTCAAGGTGCAGGTCCGCAAGGGGAAGAAAAAGACGTGGCACGAAGGCGCCGAGGCCCGCCGCTTCGCAGGGACGATCCTTCCCAAGATGAACTCGATGGGCGGCAAGAAGGAGACGGTTCAGCACGCCGTCAACGAGATCGAATCGTTCGGACACCCGGAGCGGTTTCTCGTGGACATCGCCGAAGGTGACCGCTTCCAGGACAAGAAGGGCGTGCCGGGCTACGTCAACAAGATGCCGAAACCCACCAAACTGGCGCTCGAGATGGCGCTCCACGAAGAGCAGGAACGGCGGGCGCTGGAGGGCGAGTTGTGGCTGTTGGAACGGGCCTGGGAGGACGCGGAGGAGATCGCGGAGATTTCCGACAACCTGTTTCTGCCGGAAGGGACGGAGGACTTTCTCAAGGAGCACGGGGAGCGCCCCATATGATTTAGTAGGCGCGGAACCCGGGGTCGATTCCGTATTCTTGTTCGTTCGGAGCGTAGACTTTGCGATTCGGACACAAGGAAGGGGATATGGATGACAATGCCGCCGTCGCTCTGATCCAGGTCGAGGACCACCTCGCATCACGTCACCTGGAGGCCGTGGCCGCGGCGGTCGCGGAGAGCCAGCGTCCAAGCACGCGCAAGGCGTACACTGGCGCCTGGGAGCGATTCCAGGCCTGGACCCAGCGGGAAGGCGTCAGGTCGCTGCCCGCCGAACCGCTCACCGTGGCAGCCTATCTGGTCCATCGTGATGCCGTGGGGCTGTCCCTCGCCTCGCTCGCCATGGACCGCAAGGCGATCAGCTTCTTTCATCGCAGGGCCGGGCTCCCGACGCCGACCGCTTCCGAAGGCGTCAAGATGGCGATTGCAGGCGTGAGGAACCGCGCCGCCGAACGCGGAGGGCTCGAGCGGAGACAAGCCCGCGGACTCCGGGAAGCGGAGTTGAAAGCCATCACCGAAACTGCGCACATCTCGAGGGTCTATCCGTCCGGCCGCATGGAATCCCGGGGGGCCGCGCGGACGCGTGGGGCGGTGGACATTGCGATCGTGTCCGTGATGAGAGACGCGCTGATGCGACGGCAGGAAGCCGCCGACCTTCGGTGGGCCGACGTTGAGTTTCAGCCTGATGGAAGTTCGCGGGTTACCGTCAGCCGCTCGAAGACCTCCAACAAGTCCGTCGTCCTCTATGTGGGCCTTCGGGCGACGGCAGCCCTGAACTGCATCCGTCCGGACAGTCCGATCCCCAACGCGCGGGTGTTCGGCCTTCGGCGTGGAAGGACCATCAGTACCCGGATTGCCGCGGCGTGCAGGGAAGGGGGGCTCGGCAGGGGCTTCTCCGGGCACTCGCCCAGGGTGGGAATGGCTCAGGATCTCGCCGCTCACGGGGCCGGGCTTGTCGCAATCATGAACGCCGGACGGTGGAAGTCCGAACGGATGCCCGCCTACTACTCGCGGGGCCAGGGAGCGGGGCAAGGGGCCGTCGCTCGTTACTACGGCGAGGAGAGGTAGGAACTCGGTGGCCGTGAGCGGGATGACTTGTCCGCCCAGGCTCACGCGCCGGGGTCCGTTGTCGATGGTCAGCTCACCGAGGGCGAACGATTCGGGCTCGGCCCGGTCGCGGAGCGCGGCCTGGACGCGGGCCACGAGTTCGGTGGGGGAGAACGGCTTGACGATGTAGTCGGCCGCGCCGCTCTCGAGCGCCCTGGCGATGGTCTCGTCGCGCCCGTAGGCGGAGATGAAGATGACGGGGAGTTCGTCCAGCTCGGGCACCCGCCTCATCAGTTCGATGCCGTCGGTTCGCGGCAGCATCAGGTCGAGGAGCACGAGGCTGGGCCTCTCGGAGCGGATGACGCGGGAGAGCCCTCCGGATCGCCCGTGACGAGCGGGTCGTAGCCCGCGTCGGAGAGGACTGCGGAGGCCATAGCACTCGAAGTGCCCAGCGCGCGCCGGACGAAGGCGTATGCGGAGGTGCGGTCGGTGAGCTCGAAGTCAGCCGGCTGGTTGCCTCCCAGGAAGGCCCGGACCTGGCTTCCCTAGCGGGCATGGCGTCGCGGCGCAATATTCGTCCAAGGAGGGATCCCATGTCTACTTGTGTTGCTATTCCAGTGCTGACAGCGTTGTCGGTCGCCCAGGCTGCCGTCCAGCCCGCGTGCGAGGGGTGGACAACCGAGGACTTCTGGAGGACCGCCGATCCAGCGCGGGTAAAGGAGTGCCTTGCCGCCGGGTACTCCGTCCACGACCGGTTGGGCCGGTCGTGGACGGTCCTGCACATGGCGGCGGCGTTCAGCGACGATCCGGAGGTGATCGTGGTGCTCGTCGAGGCGGGAGCCGACCTGGAGGCTTCGTGGCCGCCCTTGAACCGAACGCCGCTTCATACCGCCGCCCGGCACAACCGCAACCCGGAGATCGTACGCTTGCTGCTCCGGTATGGTGCGGACGACTACGCCGTGAACGGGCCAGGGCGCACGCCCCTGCACCTTGCGGCCCTGTTCAGCGAGAACCCGGCCGTGGTGGAAGAACTCATCAAGGTCACAGACGTGAACATCCGGGCGAAGGGCGGAGAGACGCCGCTGCACGACGCTGCCAGACGAAAGCCGAATCATGAGGGCAGGGTGGGTAACCCGAATCCGGGGATCGTGGAAATACTCCTCACCCAGGGCGCCGACCTGTCCGCGGAAGCTCTCAATGGCACTACCCCCTTGCGGTGGGCCGAAGACGAAGCTGTCGCCGACCTGATCCGGAGCGAGACGCAGCGACGGGCAGCAATCAACGAGCGGTTCCTGCGGTTGGTGGGGACGAGGGTGGTCGTGGGAGCGGTCGTGCTCGCACTGCTGGGATCCATCTTTTGGCCCTCGACACACGGGCGCTTGTGAGGAGTTGATGAAGAAGAGGATCTCCAGGGAGTTGGTGGCGGCGTGCTCGCGGCCGCTGGTGCTCTCCATCCTGGTCGGCGGCAACAAGTACGGGTACGAAATCCTGAAGGAGGTGAAGCACCTCTCGGATGGTGACCTGCAGTGGTCCGGCGGCATGCTCTATCCCCTGCTCCATCGGCTCGAGCGCGACGGGCTTGTCGAGAGCTACTGGGAAGTCACCGAGGAAGAACGGCCACGCAAGTACTATCGATTGACCACCCAGGGCCGGCGTCAGATGTCGACCGATAGGGAGAACTGGCGGGCGGTGCATGCAACCCTCGAGATATCGTGGGGAGCCAGTGGTGTGTAGGCTGGATGACGAAGTCCGGAGTTGGCGAGAGGATCTGCAGGGCAAGGGGTGGTTCTCTCCGCTCGAGCTCAATGAGCTGGAGGACCACCTGCGGTCCCACGCCGCCGAGGAACGGGAGTCGGGTCCCGCCCCCGGTTCCGCGGCGGCGTTCGAGGCTGCCGTCCGTGCAGAAATCGGTGACCCGACCCAACTCCTCCGGGAGTACGCCAAGTCGGAGGCGCCCGTGTGGAGGTCTATCCTGCTGATGGGTTGGGGGCTGTACGCACTGTTCCTCCTTCTCCCCGGGTTCGGCATCGTGGCGTTCCAGCGGTCCAGCCCGAGCTTCGGGGTCTCGGCTGCGGGATGGGAGTTCCTGTCGCTCGCGCTCAGAAACGGCTGGATCGTTGAGCTGCTGCCGAACCTGGCGATGGCCATGACGTTGCCGCTACTCGGGCGGACCCGACGCCGGATGGAGGGGTGGGTGGGGCGAGCCCTTGGAGCAGTGGTTGTCTCCGCCCTCGGATTCGGGGTACTCAATCTCCTGCGCCCGCTTCCGGTCACGGTCGATGGCGACCTCTTCATGTACGGACATCTCGGTCCCGCCTACTGGGTGTGGGCCGGGTCGTTCGCGCTTGTGGCCACCGCCCTGTGGCTGCGCGCCAACGAGTGGGCCGTCACCGGACCGAGGAAGTCGTTCGCCTCGCAAGCGAGACTTCTGGTCGTCCAGACAAGACCTTGAAGAGCTGACACCGGCGTTCCCCCCCAAGGCGGTCGAGATCCTGGCCGGCGACTGGGGCCGGATGTCCAGCGCGGGCCGCCGAAGGACGGGGCGCACCAACCCCGCCCGGGGGGCCGCCGCGGCAAGGCTCCGGGCCGCCAACATCGCCTGATCCCCATGGTCGCGGAGAAGCGGCGCACCAATGGCCGGCGGTCCGGGCCGCCAACATCGCCTGATCCCCAGCGAATGGCCCGGTTCCCGGCGAATCCGGCCCCCAGAGCCCCGAGAATCCGTCCGCAGAGGCCGCCCGCAAGCCTTCGGCCTTACCCTTACCCCTCGGCAAATCCGGTCATTTGCATCCCTCGCATGCCGTCGCAACTAGCCACAACGAAGAAAAACGACTATTATGAATAGTAGAACGACTATATGAATAGAGGAACGACTATTGAACAGACTACCCGAACGTCACTGAACGGGGTCACGCCCACCCGACGTTTACACACTTTTTGCCCCAACCTCCGGGACGATGGATACCTGTTGAGGAGGTGTTATGACCCCGGAGGAACATTTCGAGCCGATCCTGACGTTGCTGCACGAAGCTGCACTCGACGAAGTCCATTGGTTGGAAGCGGCTCGTCTGATCAGCGAAGTCACCCAGACAAAGAGCAGTTTCCTGATATTCAGCGAAAGGCGCCTCTATTCCGAAGTAGAGACCTTCTTCGCGCGGAGTACCATCGACGGGCAACGCCGCAAGGACATTGAGCGACGGTATTTCCGGGACTACTTTCTCGGGGACGAAGGCGTTCCCAGCTTCAAGCGGCAGCCCGACGGTCAACTGGTTCATACGCGCGACCGGTACACCGACACCGAGAAGAAGACCTCGAAGACGTACAATGGGATATTGCGTGATTACCACTATCAGAACGGCCTCACTGTGCGACTGAACGGTCCCGGGGGTTCACAGATCTGCTGGGTAATCGGAGACTCCACCGCACGCGGAGGCTGGGGCTCAGCCCAGCTGAGAATCATCTCGGACCTTCTGCCGCATGTGCGTCATTTCGTGCGCGTCCGGCACGCGCTGGCCGATGCCGAGGCACTGGGAAGTTCGCTGGTCGATTTGCTCGACAACCACCGTTTCGGCGTCATCCAGCTCGACCGGCAGGGCCGGATTGTGGAGGCGAACGACTGGGCGAAAGGTCTCCTCCGGAAAGGCGATGGGTTGTTCGACCGAGACGGTTGCCTGGTGGCCCGCATGAAGGCTGACAACACCGAACTCCAGCGGTTGCTGGCGCGGGCGCTGGCGCCGTTCGGCATTGAGGCGTCGGCCGGTTGGACGACGGTGCGACAGCGTGCAAAGCGAACGCGGCTGGCCGTCCATATCAATCCCGTAGCCGAGCGCCCGTGGGACAACCGCTCGCGGTCGGTCGCCGCCCTCGTACTCGTCGCCGACGCGGAGAGTTCGGCCCGGATCGACCCCGGAATCGTGGCGGCGGCCCTGGGGCTTACCCCGTCCGAAAGCCGGTTGGCGGTCATGCTGGCAGCTGGCTATAGCGTGCGTACCATTGCCGCGCGGACAAGGCGTACGGAGGGTACCGTCCGTTGGCACCTGAACCAAATCTACCGCAAAAGACGAATCTCGAGGCAGGCGGACCTGGTGCGGCTGGTGTTGTCGTTGGACGGCTTTCCCGGGTCCGAGCGCTGAGATATGGTCGGCAGCAGCGGTTTCCTAACGCTCACCTGGCCGGTGATTGGGTCGCGCAGGAGCCCGATGCACAGCGCACACCCGTACCCCGGTGGACGCGAAGGGACTCCAGCCATGCATGGAGAGACCCGTCGTCCGGGACGCACAAACCGGTGTCAAAGTAGCTGAGCCCGTCAAGTCGTTCCAGCCCGGCCAGGGACAGCGGCAACGGGCCCGTCAGTTCGTTGTGTTCAAGTGACAGCGTCTCGAGTCTGCTCAGATTACCCACTGTCCACGGCAGGGCACCCATCAGGTTGTTGTTTCCGAGGCCAAGCCAGACCAGGCTGCGCAGATTGCCGAGTTCCGCCGGGATGGCGCCCGTCAGGTTGTTCTGCCCAAGCCACAGGTCCTGAAGCCTTCCCAACCGGCCGAGTTCCGGCGGAATGGCACCGGACAAGTTGTTGTCGCCGAGCCCGAGCCCCTCCAGGTGGGCCAGATTGCCGAGTTGTGGCGGGATGACGCCTATCAACTCGTTACCGCTGAGCCCCAGCCAGTCAAGGCGGGCAAGGCAACCGAGCTCCGGCGGGATGAAGCCGGTCAATTCGTTGCCATCCAGGAACGCCTGCTCAATGCTGCCGAGATTGCCGAGTTCGGCCGGGATCGCGCCTGCCAGGTTGTTCTCATCGAGGCTCAGCCTCGTCACCCTGCCCGCGCAGTCCGTCGTGACGCCATGCCACTGCCCGACCGGCTTTTCCGTAAGCCAGTTCGTGTTGCTGCGCCAGTTCGCGCCGCCGGTTGCGTTGTACAGCGCTACCAGGGCCTCGCGGTCACGCATGGCGCGACGGTTCGCGCCCGTGCTCACCATGGACCCCAGGCTGCCAGGAATCTCCGTCGGCCCCAGCGAGCCCATGCCCTTACCCTGCCCAGGCTCGGTCAGGAGCCGTCGCAGGAGGTGGTGTGAATGCACCCTTGTCGATACGGCCGCCGTCGGGAACCGTCGCCCGGGGTGGCACGAAGGCACCCTTGCCTATACGCGACCGCTGTCCCAGGGTGACCATCTTGTCGATCGTCGCGCCGGCGCCGATCACGGTCTCGCGGCCGGCCACGACCCGGTGCGCCACCTTGGCGCCGACCCCCACGATCGTGTGGTTGCTCAGCCGGGTCCGGTTCCCTACGAATGCGTCCTTGCCGATCATGACGCCGCCGAACAGCGTGGCCCGCATCTCCACGTGCGCCCCGTCATCGACGTGCGAGCCGTTGCCGATGACGACCCTCGACATCACGACCGCGCGGATTCCGATGCGTACGTTGGCTCCCGTCTTTGCATGGGCGGCGAGTTTCGCACCGGCCCCGATCTCCGTGTCCTCGCCCACCACGGCGTCATTCTCGATGGTGGCGAAGTCACCCACGGAGGCATTGCGCCAGAGGATGGCGCGTTCTCCGATCTTGACGTGCGCGCCTATGGTGGCGCCCGAGCCTACGATCGCCTGCGCCCCAAGTGTGGCCGTCGGATCGACGGTCGCCGTGGGGTGGACAACGGCTGTGTGGTGGATCGTGCTCATGTCGCTACCACTCCCTTCTTTGACGGGGTTGCCCCCGCCCGGCGAACCGGGCGGGGGCAGGTCCTGCTTGCGGCTCTCATCTAACGGTCAGCCGCGTGACCGCCTTGTCTGCTGCACCTTCTCCTTCCACATCTAGGGCTACGAGGAGGAAGCGTCGGACACGTTGATTGTCACAGGAGACGCCGTCGTCACCTCGTCGAACTTCGCATCGTCTCCGCCGCCACTGGCGGTGACCGCGTGCTGCACAGTCGCCACCGTCCCCATGGGCTCGGCCACGTTGTCGGGTTGCGGTGTCACCTGGACCAACACACCACTCCGCCAGTTGTTCTCGTTCAGTACGACCGGTACGGTCGGAGTAACGGTAACGCCGGCAGGTCGCTGCACAGTAATGCTCACCGACTCGCCGGTGGCGGGCGCCTGACTCAGGGCCAACCTGTAGCTACCCCTCTGACCTTCCTCGAGGTTCAGCTCCGTATGGCTAACCACCACCGAAAAGAGCTCGTCGTCCTTGACGGTGATGGTCACACCCGGCCGCAGCAACTCATCAATCGTCATGTAGCCGGACCCGTCCTCGGCCTCGATTGTGTGGGTCACCTCAATGCCCGGGTCATCCAACTCTGGGTTGTCATCGCCGTCTTCCGTGTCCTGGCGTGCGGTTAGAGTCACGGATTGTGCCCGCTTCCAGTTCGCCTTCGTGAAACTCACCGAGGTGGGGTTGGCATATACATCGCCTTCGCCCACCGCGATGTTCACAGTCACCGGATCCACCGCCGGTTGCGACATCAACACGATCGTGTAGGACTCAGATGATCCTTCCCGGATTTCCATAACGCTGGCGGAAACCACTATCCCCGCCGGGTCATCGTCCGTGATCGTGACTGTAACCGTCAGACCATCCTCGGGCACAACGTCGCCGTAGCCACCACCTTCAACTTTGTGGGAGATCACCACATCTGTTTCAGCGACCGAGTCGTCGTCGTCCATCGAGGTCACCGTTACCTCCTGCGCGGTGGCAAAGTCATCCTGTGTGAACGTCAAAGTCGTCGGGTCAATGCCCAGTTCGGCGCCTTTGGGGGCGCTCACGGTGACCTTCACGTCCGCCAACGGTCTCACCGCCAATGCAATCTGGTAGGTTCCCTTCGCGCCCTCCACCAGAGTCAAAGCATCAAGGTCTACAGGCTCATCGTCGTCACCGACAGGTACATTTGTAATGGCCACGACGGCGCCCTCAACATCATCATCCACGACCTTCAACACACTCGTCACTGGGGCGTCGGGTTCGTTATAGTCCCCGTCGGCGGATGTCATTGTGTGGTTCAAGGTCACTGTCTCATCGTCATAATCTGTGGCGTCTTCGCCGACCGTAACCGTCACGGTCCTCGGGGAATGCCAATCCGTTGCACTGAACCGCAAAGTCGCTGCGTCAAGCTCCACTTCCGCGTTGTCCTCGGCTTCCGCAATGCTCACCGTCACCACAGACTCTGGCTCGGTCGCCAAGACGACCGTGTACGTCCCCTCTTCACCTTCACCCACGGTTAGTTCTTTCGGGGTAATGATCAGGCCCGGCGCATCCTCCTTCGCAACCGCTGCCGTCGGGTCACTGGTGACCATTTCGGCAGAGCCTTCGCCGTCCGTGAAGCTCACCGTGACCTTGAGCGTGTTGCCGACATCGGCAGCAACGGGATCGTAGGTCGTCGAGGTGGCGCCCAAAATGTCGCTGTCGGCGGTACCATTGTTGCTGATCCACTGGTACGCGAAGGTCCCGAGACCATCGGCGTCGCTGATCCCGCTGGCGTCCGCCGTCAGCGTCTCGCCGACCTGGGGCGTGCCCGAAATCGTCGGCTGGCCGGTCGCCGGGTTGTTGTCCTCCGCCGAAACCGCTGCCGTCGGGTCACTGGTGACCATTTCGGCAAAGCCTTCGCCGTCCGTGAAGCTCACCGTGACCTTGAGCGTGTTGCCGACATCGGCAGCAACGGGATCGTAGGTCGTCGAGGTGGCGCCCGAAATGTCGCTGTCGGCGGTACCATCGTTGCTGATCCACTGGTACGCGAAGGTCCCGAGACCGTCGGCGTCGCTGATCTCGCTGGCGTCCGCCGTCAGCGTCTCGCCGACCTGCGCCCTGCCCGAAATCGTCGGCTGGCCGGTCGCCGCGTTGTTGCCCTCCGCCGAAACCGCGTCCGTCGGGTCACTGGTGACCATTTCGGCAAAGCCTTTGCCGTCCGTGAAGCTCACCGTGACCTTGAGCGTGTTGCCGACATCGGCAGCAACGGGATCGTAGGTCGTCGAGGTGGCGCCCGAAATGTCGCTGTCGGCGGTACCATTGTTGCTGATCCACTGGTACGCGAAGGTCCCGAGACCGTCGGCGTCGCTGATCCCGCTGGCGTCCGCCGTCAGCGTCTCGCCGACCTGCGCCCTGCCCGAAATCGTCGGCTGGCCGGTCGCCGGGTTGTTGCCCTCCGCCGAAACCGGCCCGACAGGGTCACTCCAGTTCCTATCGTCACGTTGGCCATTTTCTTTGGAATAGTGCGCGTTCACCAGGATCTCGTGGCCTAGATCCGCATCGGTCAACGTAATGCTTTGTCCGTCTTCGCCGTTATCTCCATGGATTTCGTCGTCGTCGTCGCCGTCAACGATTCGATACCATTCGAAATACCAGGAGTCGAGATCGTCTTGTATTCCGTCGGGATCGCTGATGCCATCGATATTGACCGTCAGCGTCTCGCCAACCTTCGTCGCACCTTCGATGACCGGCTTCCCGACCGTGTTGTCGTCCACCCGCCGGACGATCAACTGATAGTCCCTTTCCACGTCGTCTTCCGAGGTCACCATCACGTCGATGGTGTTCGCCCCGTCGTCCAGCTCCACTTCGTACCTCTGCTCGTCCGCGCCGTCGGCACGTTTGCGATTCGAGGGCATCACCTCGTCGCCGTCCACGGACACCATCAATGCCTGCTTCTCGATGTCCTCCAGCTGCACGGTGAACACCAACTCATCCTGGTCATCATCCACGTCCACCGTGAAGGCGTCGATTGAGCCCCCACGGTAAGAATTTACTCCGGTGTCGTCCGGATCCTCGACGTGGAAATCCCAAGGCCGCAGCGTGTTCCCAACCGGGTTCATGCGGGAAGCGGAGAACGTGTAGTCGTGGTCGTCGTAGCCGTTCTCGGCGGTGACGGTCACGGTGATCTCCGTCGCCTTGGTTGCCGCACCCTTATCATCCTTGGAACCGGTCTCGTCCCAATCCAGGCCGACCGTGGCCACGCCCTTGGAGTTCGGCACGTAGCGCTTCAGGGTTTTGCCTGCGCCCGTGGTAGCCACGAAGTCCGCGTCCTTGTGGATATCCGGCTCCACACTGACGGACTTGGACCCGAATGTGATCGCATCGCTGCTCATCCCCGTGATCGCCGTGGCCATATTCGTGCCTTGGTCCGCGATGGCCGCACTGGTCGCCAGGTCCTCGGGATCTTCGTCCGGGTCGGTCGTTCCCTCTACCTCGATCTCTTCCATGTCGTCGTCGTCGTCCAGACCGTTGTCGTAGACATAGAAGTTGTTGCCGGACACCAGGTCACGCTTGCCCTTCAGGAGACCGGTGTGCATCTCGGGCGACTCAATGCCCCCGTCATCGTCGATGACGTCGTCATCATCGATATCCGCGGCCAGGTATCCCGCCTCACCGACGTAGACCTCGTACCAGCCCTCCAGGAGATCGTCGAACTCCCAGGTGCCGTTCTTCTTCGTCTCCGTGGTCAGGGTCGGGAAATTGTCGCGGTCGTACCTGCTACATTCCTCGTCATCGGCATCGTATGTGTCGCAACGAATCAGCTCGACGGTGATGTTGCCGTGGCTGCCGGACGCCTCTCTCACTCTGCCCGATATGGTGCCGTCCACGTACAGCAGGGCGAAGTTGACGAAGTCGGCGCTAGCGGTAACCGTCCCGGCCGCGTTTTTCGTCGACACCGTGACGGATGTGTTCATTGTCATGCCGGCGTTGTAGTCCCAGTACGGCAGGGCGAATTCGCCCTCTTCCACGGCCGGGTCCCCCGCTGCCGGGTACTCGTCGGCCGCGACTTTCCGGGAGAAGCCATCTTTGGCGCTTGACTCGGCGGCGGAGTATTCGCCCGTACTGGTGGCTCTGACGTAGTAACCGCTGCCTTCGACAACATCGTCAAAGGAATAGGAACCGTCGTCGTCGGTCTCGGTGGTTCCGTGACTCGTAAAGGTCGTGTCCTTCTTGTTGGTCGAGACCTTCTTGATCGTCAGGAGTTCAAGTTCAACGCCCGCGATCGCCTCGTCTCCGCGCACGATCTGATCAAGGTCCGGATCCTCGTGGTCGCCTTCGTGGCCATCGTTCACAACGAAGCCCTTGATTTCGAGCCGGAGCGCCGTGACATCGAAGTCCGCGGTCGCCATCACAGGTGTCCCCGTGATGCCATCGTCGGCATCGTCGTCCATTTCCTCGTCGTGATAGATCGCGACTCTGGCACTGTCGGCCTTGCTGGTGGCGGTGGCGGGGGTGCGCACCCAGTATTCGCCGTCCTGCACGGAGGCGAAGCTGTACTTGCCCTTTGTCGCCGCACTCTTGCTGGTCTTTGTGTTGTCGTCGGGACTGTGGTTATCGGTGATGGCCTCGAGGTTGACCGCTGCACTGCTGACCCCCGCGCCACGGCGCGTCACCGCGCCGCTGATCGAACCGCTGGCCCACTGGTAGGCGAAGGTGGAACACATGTCGTCCTTTGACGAAGACGACATGGGACAGAGCCGAACTTCGGGCCCGGCACCACCGTCGTCACCGAATGCGCCGACCGATGTCCCGTCTTCGAGATCCCCGCCATACGCGTCCACGTCCCGGCCGTTGCGGGCGCTCTCCGCGTCCACCACCACGGCCATGCGGTCCGAGCCGGCATGGAACCTCACCGTGAACTCCTCGTCCGCCGGCAGGTGCTTGAAGCTGGCCAGGCCTTTGGAGAACGACATCGGATTGCTGACCTCGACGGTGCGCTTGCCTTTGCTGTCGAACGCCTTGTACTCATAATTCGTCAGGCGTCCGCGCGAGCTCTCGGTCATCAATTCGACCATGAGCTCCTCGCTGACGTCGTCGCTCGGTCTCTGGTCTCCGCCGGCCACCTTGCTCTGGTAGTTCGAGAAGCCGGGCTCGTCGTCGGTCTCGCGGTACACGCCGACGGTGAGCTTCTGGGTGGTGAAGGTGATACGAACCGGGCCGCGGTCGTTCGCTTCAGCCGTGTTCGCCGCCGGAAGCTTGAGACCGTCGTGGGAGTACGTGAGGGCGTCGGACTGCTCCCACATTTCCCCGCCGTCGGGCTGGCCGGCTTTGGCGGCCTTTACGGTGAACATGACCGGTCCCTCGGCGAGCATCGCGGCGTCCACCATGTAGGAGAACGTCCCTTTGCCCTCGGTCGCCATGGCCGTGTCCGTCGGCTCGGTGGCGTTGACCATCTTCATGTCGTCTTCAGGATCCGCCTTCATGAGCGGCATGCTCTCGTCCGTCACCTCGCCCATATAGACTTCGGTCTTCCAGCCTCCGAATCCCATGTCGCCGCCCCGCTCCGTCGATACCGCGTCGGTGCTCTTGACCCAGAAGTCGAAGTTGACCGCCATGTTGAGCAGCCGTACGTGGGCAGGCGCCGAATGCACCCGCGCGATGCCGGGGTATTCGATCTCGATGACGTCGTTGTCGGAGACCATGAGGTCGTCATGGCCGGTTCCCACAACCTTCACGAAGACGAGATTGTCGGTCTCGTCGCTGCCGGGTCTGGAGTCGTCGGCCCGCGCAAACTGGAAGGCCGCCATCCCCGTCTCACCGGTCTTGGTACCCATGCCCAGCAGGTTCGTGCCTGCTTCCGCGTCCTGGGCCGTGGGGAACAACGCCAGCGTGACGCCTCCGACCGGGGCGCCGGTCATGTCATCATTCCCCATCACCGCGCCGACGCCGATCGTCTGCATTGTGATCCGGAACGGGAAGTTGACCATCGCACTGCCCCCAGCATCGACCATCACCACCGCCGACTCGCCGACGAACGCAACGCCAGCGGCTGCGAGTGCCGCCGCCACCATCTCGTTGTTGGCGGGAAGCTCGACCTGGTACGATCCGGCCTGCAAGGTCGCGCCCGTCGTGTAGGTACCGTCCGCATTGATGTCGACCGGTGTCATGGTGTTGAGATCCGGACCCCGCAACATCACCTTCGCATTCGCCAACAGACCGGCCAGCATCGCCTCGTCCAGCAACCCATGCGCCACGAGCGGCGCGAGCGCTGCGGTGATCGAGGGCTCGCCTGCGGTGTGCATCTTGTCCTGCATCACCTCGTCGATGAACAGCACGCCCGAGACCGACGCGGTACGCGTGTGCGTGCCTTCGAAGTTCGTGATGTTCGACTCGGAGTCGCCCAGTACGATCGTCGCGGTTGTCGTCTCGAAGTTGTAGGCGTCCGCGTCCCAGTCGGATATGGTGACCACATACGTGCCCTCCGCCAGGCCGGCGAAGGCGTATTGCCCGCCGTTGGCCGTCATGGCGGTCGCCACGGCCGCACCGGACAGCGTGACCGTCACGCCGTCACGGCCCTCACCCTCCGTGCTCACCCGGCCGCTGATGCCGGACGTGCGCAGAAGCGTGCCGTTGAAGGGAATGTTCGCGGTCTCGCCGAGCGCGATTGTCACGTTCATCGAAGTGGTCCCGAACTCGACCTCGTCGGGGTCATACCCGGAGATCGCGACCGAGTAGGCGCCCGCCTTGAGCTTCGAGAAGGCGTAGAGCCCACCGGCATCGGTGACGTCGGTCTCATCTTCGCCCTCGCCGGTCATGGTGACGGTCACGCCTGCAAGGCCTACGCCCTCGACGCTGACCTGGCCCATGATGCCGGCGGTGCGGAGGTAGGTGCCGTCAAAGCTGATGACCTTCGACTCGCCCACGCCGACCGTGGCGCTGGACATCAAGCTGGCGAAGCCGACCTCGTCGCTGTCGAATCCGGAGATCTCCACCGAGTAGGTGCCTGCCCGAAGGCCGGTGAACGCAAACTGGCCGCTGTTGTCGGTGGCAGTCTGCGCGTCGGCCATGCCCGAAAGCCGAACCGTCACACCCCCGAGCCCCATGTTCTCCACCGTTACTGTCCCTGCATCGGATGTAGTCGGATTGCGACAAGACAGCGCCGTTATTCGACGGCGCGGAATGTCTGCAGGACCGCGTCCGGAAAGGCGTGTCGAGGAGCGACCTCGGTTACGCGCTGGGGCTTCAAAACAGCACGTTGGAGGGGAATATGAACATCAATTCCGCCGCCGCCCTGATTCATAAAGGTGATCTTGCCGCACGCCACCTGGAAGCCGTGGCCGCCGCCGTCCTGGAGAGCCAGCGCCCGACCACGCGGAAGGTTTATTCAGGCGCCTGGAGCCGCTTTCAGGCCTGGGCGCACAAGGAGGGAGTCACGTCGCTTCCCGCCGACCCGGTCACGGTGGCCGCCTATCTGGTTCACCGCGACGCTCTGGGGTTGTCGTTTTCTTCGCTCGCCATGGATTGCAAGGCGATCAGCTTCTTCCATCGCCGCACCGGACTGCCGACACCCACAGTTTCGGAAGGCGTCAAGATGACCCTGGCCGGGGTGAGGAACCGTGCCGCCAAGCGCGGAAGGGCCGAGCCGAAGCAGGCCCGGGGGCTCCGTGAAGAAGGGTTGAGGGCCATCATCGACACTGCGCACATCCCCAGGGTGTACTCGTCCGGCCGCACTGAGTCTTCCCAGGCCGCGCGCTGGCGAGGGAAGGTGGACATCGCCATCGTGTCCGTCATGAGAGACGCACTGCTGCGGCGCGGCGAGGCGGCCAACATGCGCTGGGCCGACGTGAAGTTTCGGCGGGACGGGAGCTCGCGAGTGATCATCCGGCACTCGAAGACGTCCAACACGCCCGCTGTCCTGTACGTGGGTGTGCGGGCGACCGCAGCGCTGAACCGCATCCGCCCGAGGAAGCCGTCTCCGAACGCCCGGGTGTTTGGTGTCAGGCGCGGCAGGACCATCTGTGTCCGGATCGCCGCGATGTGCAGGGAGGCGGGACTCGGTGAGGGGTTCTCCGGCCACTCCCCGAGGGTGGGCATGACCCAGGACCTGACTGCACGCGGGGCCGGCCTCGTAGCGATCATGAACGCCGGACGTTGGAAGTCCGAACGCATGCCTGCCCACTACTCGAGGGGCCAAGCGGCGGGGCTTGGGGCTGTTGCCCGTTACTACACCCAGCCGGGCTGAAAAAGGACAGAAATCTGACCGTGATTGAGAAATCAACCTTTTCCAGCCTCCGTCAAGTGACCGTCAGCCACGTCCGGGTGACCGCATGTCCATTCCAGATAGCAACTTATATGGCAATGAGACAAGTGGCACCAATCTTGCAACGCTCTCGTGGCAGCACCCCCGATATGCGGGGCGGCTCAATCACCCGTTTCCAAGGAGAAAACGGAATGCAGAAACTCAGGAAGCTCCTCGCGGCGGCAACGTTGCTGGTGCTCCCGATCATCGCGGCTTGCGGAGAGGACGTTATTCCTCCGCCGGCGACCGGCTCCATCATGGGTCAGGTTTCGATCGAGGGCATGGGGATCGACGGTGTATCCGTCAATCTCAGCAACGGCGCCTCCACCACGACGGCGGGCGGCGGCACCTACCGCTTCGACGGCGTCGAGGCCGGTGCCTACACCGTTACCATCAGCGGCTTCCCGGCGGACGCCAGCTTCGATGCGACCTCCGCCGCAGCCACGATCCCCGAGGCCGGCGGATCGGTCACCCTTGACTTCCGCGGCTCCTATATTCGTACAGCGTCCATTATAGGGACAGTAACGGTGGGAAGTACCGGCCAGTGGGCTTGACGGTTCCAGGTTCCAAAATGTTCCCCTCCCACGCAGTCGCCCAAAATATTGTCCTGTATGCATTTACCGGCCTCCGGGTCAACACCCGGCCGGTGGGGACCTCAGGACTCAACGGGAACTCCTCCTCCTCCACCGCCATCAATCGCCGCTACTGAGTCGGCGACTGGCTTCTTCAGGGCCTTTCCCCTCCTTCAGCGCGTCTCGCATTTCTGCAATACCATCTCCACTTCTTCAACACTTCCCCGCGCCGCAGTCGCAGGCGTTAGCCAGATAGCTCGTCGGCTCCGATGGCACCGGTCGATAGACCCCTCTGGATCTGCCGGACATCCGTCACCCCTGTCCCCCTCGGTTCCAGGATCAAACGGGGCGGAACCCACGACGCCGCATGCCTCGCTGCGCCGCTCCAGGTGGAGCAGGACGGCGCCACGCACATACCGTTCGTTCGTGTAAGCCGCCGAAGGGGTCGGCAATCTCCTTGTCCAGGTGCGGATGGGTCGAAAAGAGCGCCGGAAGTAGCCAAAGAACCGACGAATACGCCTCGGCACGAATGGCCATGTTGGCAATTGACAGGCAATTTATGCAATCAAATAGCAAGTTATATGATTGCTACGCAAGGGACACTCGACCTGCTCTGACCCCGCTCGAGGAACGTTGGGATGGGCGGCACGAAGCAGACGGTCCGCCACGCCGTGGATGAGATCGAACCTGTTTCTGCCGGAAGGTACCGAGGATTTCATCCGCAAACACGGGGATCAGCCTACCAGTTGAACCCCGCCTTCACGTAGACGAACCCGCCACTGGCTCCGAACGGCGTCGCCGGGCTGTACCGGTTCCCCGCAACCGACGCTGCGTTGGGGTTTTCCTCCGGATACTGGTTCAGCGCGTTCTGGCTGCCAACGCTGATCGTCGCCGACTCGTTCACGGCGTAGGTGGCCTCGATGTCCAGGAGGTATTCGCCCGGGTAGTCCCGGTCGTCACGCGAATCGAACCAGCCCGCGTAGTAGCTGAGCCGGCCCAGTAGCGACACAGCGTCCCATGCACGCCTGCCCGAGGTCGTCCACCGGGTGCCGGGCAGGGCGTCCTCCAGCTGGCGGATGCGGACCTCGTCGAGCACTGCCGGGTTGTAGTCCGTGACCCTGGTACTGGTGTGGTTGAACGCCAGGCTGAATTCGGTGTCGCCGCCCATCCCCGCGGGGACGAAGGAGGCCACCAGGTCGACACCCTGCGTCCGTGTGTCGAACCCGTTGGTGAAGAAGCGAAAGTTGGCCAGATTCTTCGCACTCGTGATCCCCTCGGCAATCAGCCGCTCGGCTTCGGCCGCGTTGAGCGCGAACGACTGGCTCAGGGCCAGGCGATCCGAGAGCGCGATGCGAAAGTAGTCCGCCGACACGGTGAACGAACCCGCGTCGATCACCATACCGAGGCTGGCGTTCACGGACTTCTCGGCATCAAGCGGCTTGCCCCCCTTGACCTCGGCCACTCTGGATGTCGACGGGATCGTTCCGTTGTTGACCAGCTCCCGCAGCGTGCGGTCGAACTGGGTCGACACGTTGAAGGCGTTCTGCTGTCCCGGTGTCGGCGCCCGGAAACCGGTGCTCGTGCTGGCCCGCATGGCCAACACGTCCGTAAGTGCATGGCGTGCGGCCACCTTCCAGTTCGCGGTGGTGCCGAAGTCCTCGAAGCGCTCCATGCGCAACGCCGTGCCCACGGTCCACCGGTCCTCGCGCCCGCGCAGCTCCACGTCGCCGTACACGGCATAGTTGACCCGGTGCCAGCCCCCGGCTGCAATGTCGCTGAAGCCCGGGAAGCCGTTGGATCCGGCGCTGAAGCCCTGAGGGGCGAAGGAGCCGATCTCCCACGACGCTGTCTCTCCGATGCCGATCTCGAAGTATTCGTCCCTGAACTCGGCCCCGCCCGCCACGTTGACCATGTCGTTGACCGTGTAGTTCAGGTCGAGGTTGGCGCCGATCTCCCGCTGCATGTAGATGCCGGGGTCGAAGGAGGCGGGGGACTGGGGACCCAGCGACGCGTTGACCGTTTTGTCGATGAAGAAGTCGACCGCGTTCTGGCCGAAGCTGCCGCTGACGTCCCACAGCAGGCCGCCGTGGGTGTGGCCCCTCAGCCCCACCACCAAAGACGCGTCGGTTGCGTCGCCCCCGAACTGCGGTGTGAAGCCCCCGGGGAACATCTCCTGGAAGGTGAAGCAGTTGGGATCATCGAGCACCCTGCCCAGCGCCACGGGATCCGGTACCCAGTTGGAGATCTTCACCACGGGGCAGTTGGCCGAGCCGTCGAGTACGCCGTCCTGCGCATCCAGAACATCGCCCACCAGGAGAGTCTCGCCGTCGTCCAGGCTGAACACACCCGCGCGCGTGTTGGGGTTGCGGAAGAAGAATCCGCCCGTAACCGTCTCGCTGGCATAGTTGGCGTGCCCGTAGATCTGCAGGCCGTCACCGAGGAAGCGGCCGAAGTTGGCCCACAGCTTGAGGTCGTTGTCGATGGTGGGTGCGCCCCAGATCTGGGCCGGGTCTCTGACGTCGGTGTTGCCGGCGGCGATGAGCGCGGCCGCGTCGTCGCGCTGGATGCTGCGGCTGGTCGGGTTCGACTCGCCGAATTCGGCGCTCAGGTTGACGAAACCGGCTTCTCCCAGGGGCAGGCCGATGTTTCCGGCGACGGTGTAGGACTCGCCGTCGCCCTCCCAGAAGGTGCCCGTGCGGACCTCCACGCGGCCTCCCGATGGCTCATCCCGGAGCGTGAGGTTGACAACCCCGGCGATGGCGTCGGAACCGTACTGCGCCGCCGCGCCGTCGCGCAGGATCTCCACCTGGCGCAGTGCAATGGCGGGAATGGACGAGAGGTCGGGCCCCTGTGCCCCGTCGGCGAACCCGCCCCCGATCCACGTGATGACGGCCGCCCGGTGCCGTCGCTTGCCGTTGACGAGCACCAACGTGTGGTCCGGTGCCAGACCGCGCAGGCTCGCAGGCCGCACGATCTTGGCCGCGTCTCCCGTGGCCTGCGGGTTCACGTTGAAGGACGGTATCACGGTCCTGAGCAGGTCGTTCACGTCTGTGTCGCCCTGGTCGATGAAGTCCTGCGACGTGATGGCATCGATCGGAACCGACGACTGCGTGACCGTCCGGGGCCTGGCCCGGCTCCCCACTGCAACCAGTCCTTCCAGGGCGACGGCGGTCTCGTGCAGCTCCATGTCCAGGTGCGTGGTCCGGCCGTCCGCAACGCTGACTTCGCGCACCTCGGTGGCGTAGCCGATGAGTTGAATGTGTATAGTGTGTATACCCGCCGGGATGTCCCCGACCTCGTACCGGCCGTCCGGGCCCGTGGTGCCTCCAAGGCTGAGCGCGGCCAGGCCCACCTGGGCTCCGGGCAGGGGCGCGCCGGTGCCGGCATGGCGTATGGTGCCCTCCAGAGTGCCTTGCGCCGTCGCGGAGAGTGGAATCAGGCAAAGGAACGCAGTGGCCGCGACGGAGTACGAAGTGTAACGGGCAAATGTGCGTTTGCCACGGGTTGCACAATCGGCCGAAAAGCGCATCAACACTCTCCAGTTCGTCGGGAGCCAGCAGCCTGCGGGTTGCCAAATATCATCAACGCCACGGATTCTTGCCGCAACAGCAGTACAACTCCACCCGAGAGGTCGATTACTCAAATGTCCCCTGCCCTGCAACCCTGCCTCGGCACCTGTGTTCCCTTCCGCCCGACACGAACACCCGCACTCGTCCTGGCGGTCATCCTCGCGGCGGGCTGCCAGAGTGACGGGATCTTGACGCCTATCGCGTCAGCTACTTCGACCTGGAGGGGGAGTTCGTGGGGTCGGTTTCGCCCAAAGTCGAGATAGGCGGCCCGGAGAGCTCGCCTCCGCGCCCCGAAAGGCCGTTGCGCGACGGTACCTTTGTCGGCCAGGTACCGGCGTGGTCGGACGGGATCGCGCGCGGTACGCTGACGGAGACACCGTACGTGCACATGGACGCGACCGGCGAAGCGTCGGACCGTATCTGGGCCATGCCCCACGAGCCACGCGACATCTTCGCGATCCTGAACGAGAGCGGATTCGGAGGGTCCTACTCCAGGCAGCCCTTCGGCGACGGCTACATGTCGACAATCCTCCAGGACGGCCTGCTCGTCCTTGAGCGCCGGGCCTGGACCGGCGAAGGGGATTCGACCGTGAGGGTCAGCAAGATCGGGCTCGGCGGAGACACCATCTTCACCGCGGCCGTGCCCTATCAACCCACACCGATGCCCGCCAAGCGTTTCGACTCCGTGGTTCAGGTCCAGACCGAGCAGAGGGCTTCCATGTCCAGTGCGTTCCAGGCCTCGGCAGCCGCTATCCGCGATGCACTTTACCGGCCATCCCATCTCCCCGCAGTAAGCGGGATGCTGGTGGCCGAGGACGGCAACATCTGGCTGTCGCGCTTCGATCCGGTCGAGTCGGAGACGGGTGAGGCGTTCGCGGAGTGGTGGGTTCTCGACGGGGAAGGCAATCCGCTCGCCCGGGCGCTGACCCCCCGGGGACTGCGCGTGTTGCACGCCGGTCCCGACGGTTTGTGGGGAATCGAACGTGATGAGCTCGACATCGACTACATCGTGCGATATCGCCTCGTGAAGGGGGGTTCCCCTTGATCCGGATGTTCCCCGCCCCGCGATCGTCGTTGGTCACCCCTGGAATCGGCCGATCGATCCCGATCTCCGCTTCATGCCTTGTGGTGATTCTCACAACCGGCTGCGGCGGCGACGGAGGTCCTGCCGCGAGTTCCTTCGCGGACGCTCCCTGGACCGTGTCCGGCCCGGAGGTGCGCATCGGGTCGCTCGACGATCCCGACTACATTTTCGCCTCCGTCAACCGCCTCGCGCTGAGTCCCGATGGCCTCCTCCATTCCCTCCATCCCGACGAGGCCACCATTCGGCAATGGACCGCCGAGGGCACCCCCGCGGGCTCCGTCGGCCGAGCGGGAGAGGGTCCGGGCGAGTTCGTGGTCCCATACAACATGGGCTTCTTCGGAGACTCCCTTTGGGTCTGGGATGCTCTCAGGAGCAGCGCCAGCTACTTCGACCTGGCGGGTGAGTTCCTGGGTTCTGCGTCGGCCATGGTGGGTTCCGGGGGACCGGATGGTTTGCCTTTACGCCCCGTCAGGCCCTATCGCGACGGGAGCTTCCTGGGAATGGCGCTCCCCTTCCCGGACCCAATCGCCACCGGCCAGCTGACCCGGACTCCCTTTGTCCTCATGGATTCCGAGGGCAACACGCAGTCCCACATATGGATGCACCCCCACGAGCCCCGCGATGTCCTTGCGCTTCCAGGTATGGACGGTACGGGAGGGTCGTACTCCACCCAGCCCTTCCTCGACGATGTACTCGCTACGGACATCGATCACGGTGTGCTTGCCGTGGAACGCCGAGCCTGGACCGGCGACGGCGAAGCGGTTGTTACGGTCACCGGAATCGGGTTGACCGGGGACACCCTCTTCACCAACCGGGTTTCGTACACCCCGACTCCGCTTCCAACCGCGCGGGTCGATTCGGTCGTGCGCGCCACCGCCGAGCGCATGCACCCATCCATGAGCCGGCGCAGGCCGGGGCTCACGATCGGAGCGCTGGAGGAGGACATCCGCAAGGCCATCTACGCGCCGGCGTACCTCCCGGCCGTGGCCGAGCTCGCGGTGGCCCGAAACGGCAACATCTGGCTGCGGCGTTTCGATCCGGTCGAATCGGAGACGGGCGAGCAGATGAACGAGTGGTGGGTCCTGGATCCGGCGGGTTCACCAATGGCCCGGGCTCATACCCCCGCGGGACTGCGAGTGATGCTGATCGGCGACGAGGCGGTGTGGGGGGTCGAGCGCGACGAGATGGATCTGGACTACATCGTCCGGTATCGGCTCGTGAAGGACGGGTAGCGGCCAGCACCGCGTGGTTGCCCTGCGCCGGGCACGGAGCGCTCTTGACCGACTCGGTCCTCGCCCAGCCCAGTGGGCCGTCTTCTTCTTCGCGGGATGTGGACAGATCCCGCGCGGCCGGCGAATATTGCCGCTTGCCACGAATGCGGGCAGGGGGCCCCGGGGTCGTGCCCGGACCTTGCAGCCCGCCCTGCAGGAGACGATTCATGACACGACGCTGCTACCCCCACACGGCCACCCTGGCCGCGCTCATCGCGCTCACCCTTTCCGGCTGCGCCCCCACCGTACCCCCGCCCGGCGGCCCCACCAACGCCGACATCGACGCCATCTTCGCCGACCTGGAGGGCGACCGCCCCGGCGCGGCTGTGGGTGTCATCCTGGACGGCGAGGTGGTGCACCGGGCCGGATACGGCATCGCGGACCTCGATCACGGCGTCCCGATCACCCCCGGGACCGTCTTCGACATCGCGTCGATCTCGAAGCAGTTCGGCGCGATGGCCGCGCTCCTCCTCGAGGCCGAGGGCGACCTCGACCTCGACGAGGACGTGCACGCATACGTGCCCGAGCTTCCCGACTTCGGCGCCGTCATCACACCGCGCCACCTGATCCACCACACCAGCGGCATCCGCGACTGGCCCCACACCATGGCGCTCGGCGGCGTGGAGTTCACCGACGTGATCTCGTTCGAGAAGATCCTGCGCATGCTGCACAAACAGCAGGCGATCAACTTCCCGCCCGGCTCCGAGTACGCGTACTCGAATACCGGGTACAACCTGCTGGCCAGGATCATCGAGGTGCAGTCCGGGATGACCTTCCGCGAGTACACGCATTCCCGGATCTTCGAGCCCCTCGGCATGACCCGCACGCACTTCTCGGACGACTACCTGGAGGTCGTTTCCGGACGGGCGGAGTCGTACGCGCCGTCCGAGGCCGAAGGCGCGCCGGAGGGCACCTTCTGGAATCTCCCCAACCAGCTCACGGCCCTCGCCTCCTCTTCGCTGAATACGACGATCGACGACTTCATTCGCTGGATGCGCAACTACGAGAGCGGCCAGGTCGGTGGCGAGGACATCCTTCGCACGATGGTCCGGCCCGGGGTGCTGACCAACGGCGACACCCTCGACTACGCCCACGGCCTGACGGTCAACGACTACCGTGGCCTGCCCACCCTGGGTCACGGCGGCTCGTGGGTCGGATACCGCACCAACTTCGTGCGCTTCCCGGAGCAGAACCTGTCCATCGCGGTCTTCTGCAACGTGTCGGACTGTGATCCCGCCGGGCGCGCGCGCCGTATCGCGGAGCTCTACATCGGGGACCTGATGGAGCCCGCACCCGACGCACCCGAGCCCGAGCCGCAACCCGAGGCGCCCAGCCTGAGCGCGGCCCAGCTGCAGCAATACGCGGGCACCTACCGAAGCCCCGAGCTGGACAGCAGCTACGAGCTCGCGGTCGACGCGGAAGGCCGACTCGTCGCCAGCCACTGGCGCAACGCTCCGACCGTGCTCTCGCCCACCGGCACCGACACCTTCGAGGGTGACCAGTGGTTCCTGTCGGGCGTGCGCTTCGTACGGGGCGGGGCGGGAGGGATCACCGGCTTCACGGTGACGGCCGACCGCGTCCGCGCGCTGATTTTCGAGCGGCGCCCATGACCGGGCCACACCCGCGTTCGGCCGGCGGAGGCGTCCCATGATCTTCAGGGGCTCTCAGGTGTTGATGGTGCTCGCCTTCTTTGTACTGTTGATCCTCGTCGGCACGATCGGCTACGAGCTGATCGAGGGCTGGAACTGGGCCGACTCGTTCTACATGACGATCATCACGATCACCGCAGTCGGTTATCACGAAGTGCACCCGCTGAGCGAGGCCGGCCGCTACTGGACCGTGTTCATGCTCATCGGCGGGATCACCGGACTGGGGATGTGGTTCGCCCTGGTCACCGCGTCCATGCTCCGGATGGACCTCCGCAACACGTACAAGAGGCGAAAAACCATGAAGAGACTCGGCCGCATGAAGGACCATGTGATCGTGTGCGGGGGCGGCAGCATGGGCAGGCAGCTCATGCAGGAACTGGACGCGGCGAAGAAGAAACACGTCCTTATCGAACAGCACCCCGAGGCGATCGACACCCTGCGCAAGGTCAGCCCCGACGCGCTGGTCATAGAGGACAATGCAACCGAGGACCGGGTCCTCAAGGAAGCCGGCATCGACAGGGCCATGGGTCTGGTGACCTGTCTCTCCGGGGATACCGACAACCTCTTCGTGTGCCTGTCAGCCCGGCACCTGAATCCGAAGCTCGTCGTCATCGGGCGTGCCGAGGGGGATGACTCCACCGCGAAGATGTACCGGGCCGGAGCCGACCACGTGGTCAGCCCGAACATGACGGGCGCGCTGTGGGTGGCGTCCCTGCTGGTGCGGCCGTCCGTGCCCTCGTTCCTCGACGTGACGTCGAGCGGACACCGCGTGTCCCGCCATATCGATCAGGTGACCATCGACGCGGCTTCCGGGATGGCGGGTCTCACCCTCGCGGAGGCCCGCATCCACAAGGAGACCGGGCTGCTCGTGATCGCGATTCAAAAGGGTGGTCATTCCCCGGACGAAACGATCTTCAATCCGGACGCGACCACCCGCCTGGAGGCCGGAGACGACCTGATCGTGCTCGGCAACGACGAACAGATTCGGCAACTCCGCGCCCACGTGTCGTGAACCGGGAGGCCGGCTAGTGGAAGTTGCCGAAGTCCACCCGCGCTGTGGTCTCCGTGCCCCAATCCACCGTGTAACTCAGCGACTCCTCGATCCGGGCGACGGCGACGATATAGTCGTATAGCTCGGACACCCTTGCGAAGGCAGCCGGGATGTTCCCGCACTGATCCACGTTCACTGCAAAGCTGGTCACACCGATCTGCATCCATGACTCATGGTACGGGACGAGTAGCGGGCCGCCGCTGTCGCCGAAGCAGACCCCTCTGTCCAGACGATCGGCTCCGGCGCAGATCACACGATCCGTGATACTCGCAAAAAGGGCGCCCGCAATCTTGTTGCACTGGTCGTTCGTGATGACGGGCAGCGTCGTCCACTTGAGCAGGTCGGAAGACTGACCGGTCTCCGTCCGACCCCACCCGATGGCGGTGGCGGTGTCTCCGGGAGTGGAGAAGGACGGCTGGTCCGGCTCCTGCAGGTACACCCTTGGACGCAACAGCGAGCCCTTCAATCGCAGGATCGCAACGTCGTAGTCGAAGGTCGAGCCGAACTCCGGATGGGAACGCACGGCCTGGACCTTCACCCGCTCGCCTCCCGAATTCAGGTCGGCACTCCCGATCAGTATCTCTATTTCGTCGGCCGGCATCTCGAAAACGCAGTGGGCGGCCGTCAGCACATAGCGGCTGTTCAGGAGGGTTCCCCCACAGAACTGGAACTGCGTGGCGGTAGTGCGAAGCGCGACCTGGAAAGGGAACACCTCGATGTCGGCGTCTTCGCCGTTGATGATCGCCGCGATGGGTGGCGACGGCCCACCCGACGGAGTCGCCGAGGGCCCGGCGTAGGTGCTGCTCCACCCGAAATGCAGAATCTGGGAGACCGAATAGCTGCGGTCGGCGTCGAGACCGGCGAACTCGTACGTCCCGTCGGCCGACGAGAAGGTGAGGGCCTCCCCGTTGTCGTATGTGCCGTCTTCGTCCTCGTCGAGGAAGACCACGAAGCCCTCGAGCACGCGCTCGTCCGCGTCCATGGCTTCGTCCAATGGGCGCTGCTGGATTCGAACCAGCGACCTCCTGCTTGTAAGGCAGGCGCTCTCGACCAACTGAGCTAAGCGCCCCGGATTGTAAATTGTTGTTATAACATAACTTACATCGTAAACAGAAAGACCGTTTCCGATTCCGATGTGCCTCTCGGGCGTCTACAGGTCTTCGCGCTTACCCAACTCTCCCCTAACGCACGGTCGTTCCGGGTTCATTCTCGTAGACTAAGATAGTGCCCCCGGGCGCATCTTCAATCCTTGGGCGGGGTGGAGAACCCGCGCTGCCGGGCTTCTGGAGGCTACCTTGCCGGTGTCGTCACGTGCCACCCCTCGTCGAGGTACCGCAAGCGCCCCTTCTCAGCGCTCAAACCTCGCCTTGCACCGATTTGTCCGCCACTTATGGCCTGAAGTGGCGGACAAATGTCAGTCCTCTGGTCCGGGAGAGGAGCAGATGATTTGGGTCTGAAGGAGAGAGATCGGATCTCGGTGCTGAGGCAGGCGTACGAGGGATTGGTGACGGTGTCGGGAGGGGCGGTGCGGATAGGGGTGACGCCACGCCATTTCCGCCGGCTGCGGCGGCGGTTCGAGGCTGAGGGTGACGCGGCCGCGATCCATGCGTTGCGAGGACGGCGGTCGAACCGAGCGCTGCCACAGGAGGTTCGGGAGCGCGCGCTGGCCGTGGCGTTGGATCCGCTGTACCGGGACTTCGGTCCCACGCTGCTCGCGGAGCACCTCGAGATCCGTTGCCAGCTGCGCGTGAGCGCGGACACGCTTCGGCGATGGATGATGGAGGCGGGCCTGTGGGAGCGGGCGCGACGGCGGTCGAAGCACCGCAGCCGCCGGCCGCGGCGGGCGGCGCTGGAGGAACTGGCGCAGTGGGACAGCTCGGTGCATCCCTGGCTGGAAGACAGGGTGGAGGGAAGCCAGGTGCTCATTTCGATCCACGACGACGCGACGAGCCGCCTGATGTCTACCCGGTTCGTGGAACGCGACAACGGGGCGGAGAACCGCAGGGCGATGATGGCGTAAGTTGGTGCGGCAGGTGGTAGAACGTGTTCCCCATGTCTATTTCCTGGAGGTGTCCGAATCCCGACTTGAGGAGTTCCCTCGACGTCTTCAGCTCGTCAAGCAAGCACAGAAAGCGCACCGGGTCGTCTTTCGTTGTCATCGTCTCGCACCCCGCTCATTCATCCAGAGTCGTCCTCAGGGAGTTCCAGCTGCTCCTCTTGGGGAATCCAGGCACCGACGTGTCCGGGTATTCGCCGAGTCGCGCAGGGTGGGCAGTCGCAGTACCTGCCGCGACTTGGACCAACGTGGACCAAGCCATGAATGACGCCCTCGTGTACGTCGAAGTGCCCCAGAAGCTGTCGTACCAACGCGTGGTCGCGCCTCTCATACAATAGCCAAGTCGCGTGTGCGATGAAGTCGGCGGCTTGGAGTAATCGTGATTCCTTCATTGGGGCGAAATACGGAATGTCGGCAAGGTTGTTGATCGAACCCCACTGGGTTCCACGGCGCCGAAACTCCCTCACCCAGAGCTTGGCGCGGGCATCGAACCGGCCTTCGGAGAAGATCAGCAGCCCGCGTTGCGGATCGTCGTGCTCACGGTAGCACCTCGTCAGGAAGGTGTCGAAGCGCTTGCAGACCTGTTCGGTGGCAGCTTCGACGGCGTGCTCCCCGTAGAGTTCGGAGTCCTTTTCGATTGCCGCTGCATAGAGCCTCAAGCCGCCGTAGTCATCCGTCGCGGTGATGGCGGAAATCACGTCATCCAGAACCCCTTGGCGCTTTTCCTCGCTGACGCTACGCCAGAATTTTCGGCCAGCTCGAATCGCTGAGGCGTGGAACGGAATCGGTTGCTGGTTGGGAAAGTGCTTCTCTTGCACGCGCTCGAGGCGCTGATTCAGGTGGTGTGTCTGGCGCTCGAAGAGTGCCAAGCCAGCCAGCACGAAATAGCGATTGCTCGGATCGTTTTCGTTTCCCGACTCGTCGAGGTAGAGCAGGTACACTGCCCGAACTCCGGTTGACGGGTTGCTGCACCCGGCGGTAAATTGACAGTCATGCGACCGGCGCGGTTGCCTTAGCGACCCGATTGAACGGTTGCCTGGGGCGGCGGTTCTCTCACGCGGTGAGAGGCCGCCGCCCCTCTTGCTTCCAACATGGTGAATCCGAGCCGGGCAGTGAAGTCCGGATCGGATCCCTGCCATGTTCCGACGGCAGATCGGGCAGTCCCGGTTGAACTTATGTGATTCCTTGCCGTGATTTGCGCTTGGGGTATTCTGCATACCCCATGGATCCGCGCGACTACTTGACGCCGGAGATCCTCGAGATCCTCGCCCAGCGGATCGTTCCACCCGAAGGTGAGGGGGCGGTTGGCCCTCCCGGCCGACCGAACCGTGATACCTTTACCGCCTACGACGAGGCGAAACGCGAAAGGCTATCTGAAGAAAGGGAAGTCCCCTAGCGGGAAGGCTCTCCGGGAAACGAAACAACGGGGGAGGGTTCAATGGCAGGCAAGGACGTTGTGAGCATCGTGACAGCCCTCCTCTCGGAAGCAAAGGGCTCCGAGGAACTGAGAGAAGCAGGGCTATCACTAGCTCGGACTGCCCGCAACGTAGCGACGACCATCGAGGTCGGCTTGCTTCCGTTGGCTGCCGTGTATCACGGATACGGCAAGGCGAAAGCCTATTTCGAGCGCAAGTTTCCCGCTGAAATGGCAGAGCGCATGGCCACGATACCCCAGCAACGGTTGGTCGAACCGCAACCATTTGTCGCGGCGAAGGCTGTTGAGGGCTTAGCCTATTCGCACGAAGAATCGGAGCTCAGGAAGATGTATCTGAGCCTGCTGGCAACGGCGATGGACCGCAGCACGGCAGCGAAGGCGCATCCTGCTTTTGCCAAGATCATCCATGAGCTGTCGCCCGGCGATGCTCGCTTCTTCAACAGGTATGCTCTTCGCTTCAGGGTCCCAATAGTGAACTTGGTGTATCGTCACGGCGGAGAAAGGCAGACCACGGTGCTGCCCGCAATGCTGGATACGCGCGACGACAACGGAGAGCAAGTCTACATACCGCAGGGGTTGCGCGAGTCGAGAAGGGTATCCTAGAGGTCACCCCTTTCGGCGAGCAGTTCATCCGCGCGGTTCAGGCGAACCGCCCTGCCCACCGCACCGCATAGGCTCAAGACCCAGCGACAAGATTCCCGCCATTCGACCCGATTTTCCCGCTGTTCGAGCACGACAGGCCCGATCGCGGCCTCACGGCAAGAACGGCAGATCGTGCAGTCCTGGTTAGACTTAGACGATTTCTTGCCGGGATTCACGTCCCCTCTTAGGGGATTGTAAGGCAGGCGCTCTCGACCAACTGAGCTAAGCGCCCCGGATTGTAAATTGTTGTTATAACATAACTTACATCGTAAACAGAAAGACCGTTTCCGATTCCGATGTGCCTCTCGGGCGTCTACAGGTCTTCGCGCTTACCGTCTACAGGTCTTCGCGCTTACCCAACTCTCCCCTAACGCACGGTCGTTCCGGGTCCATTCTCGTAGACCAAGATAGTGCCCCCGGGCGCATCTTCAATCCTTGGGCGGGGTGGAGAACCCGCGCTGCCGGGCTTCTGGAGGCTACCTTGTCGTTGTCGTCACGTGCCACCCCTCGTCGAGGTACCGCAAGCGCCCCTTCTCAGCGCTCAAACCTCGCCTTGCACCGATTTGTCCGCCACTTATGGCCTGAAGTGGCGGACAAATGTCAGTCCTCTGGTTCGGGAGAGGAGCAGATGGATTTGGGTCTGAAGGAGAGAGATCGGATCTCGGTGCTGAGGCAGGCGTACGAGGGATTGGTGACGGTGTCGGGAGGGGCGGTGCGGATGGGGGTGACGCCACGCCATTTCCGCCGGCTGCGGCGGCGGTTCGAGGCTGAGGGTGACGCGGCCGCGATCCATGCGTTGCGAGGACGGCGGTCGAACCGAGCGTTGCCACGGGAGGTTCGGGAGCGCGCGCTGGCCGTGGCGGCGGATCCGCTGTACCGGGACTTCGGTCCCACGCTGCTTGCCGAGCACCTCAAGATCCGATGTGAGCTGCGTGCGAGCGCGGACACGCTTCGCCGATGGATGATGGAGGCGGGCCTGTGGGAGCGGGCGCGACTACGGTCGAAGCACCGCAGCCGCCGGCCGCGGCGGGCGGCGCTGGGGGAACGAAGGTACCCCATCATCGCCCTGCGGTTCTCCGCCCCGTTGTCGCGTTCCACGAACCGGGTAGACATCAGGCGGCTCGTCGCGGGCACGGAGGTGCGCAGCGGCCACTGTCCGGCGCGTCAACGAGGGCAAGGAGGAGAGGAGCCTCCGAATCGAAGGCTGCGTCCGGGCGCCTCGGTGTCGGATGCGAGGGCGCCCGGAACGCAGTCACCCAGCCTCCTAGAAGCGGATGTCCCCGCGCAAGACCAGGGCGTCCTTCACCGGCCGGGTTCCGTCGTGCATTCGGCCGAACTCCAAGCCGACATCGAGCGACGGGCCGGAGTTGAGCCTGAGGCCGAATCGCTTCTGGCCGGTGGCGTCGGCGGCCAGGTAGGGATACCAGAGCATGCGACGCCCGAGCCCGAAGCCGACCTCGGCGTCGGAGCGCCGCGCGAAGGGCATGCCGCCCGGGCGCACGAGGCCCGCCGCGTTCTCGAGCGCCCACAGGCTCTGCACGCCGCTGGCCGTCGCGCCCGCGTCGAATCCGAGCCGCATCCGCAGACCGCGGCCGTCGGCGACGGGCTCGTAGATCAGGGAGCCGCCGTAGCCCCACTCCTCGTAGGATTCGTCGGCGTAGGCGAGCAGCATTCTGCCGTTGACCCGGAGCGCCAGTCCTCCACGGGCCCAGTCCAGGCCGCCGCCCACCTCCAGACCCGCCCCGCTCTCCGCGTCCCCGCCGTCGTAGCGCAGGCCGCCCTCGACACTGTGGCGCAGGACGCCGCCCAGCCCGGAGAACTGGCCGGCGCCTTCAAGCATCAGGCGTCCCCGGCTCGCCGTGCCGGTGGCCTCGGCGAGCACACCCGCCTGGTCCGACGACGTGCTCGTCCAGAGCAGGTCCGAGCGCAGCGCAATCTCGATGGACGAGCCCGTCGCGCTGGCGCGACGCAACACGGCCCGGGCGCCCAGCGCCGCCATGGCGTTGCTCAGATCCGTCTCGATCGCGGCTCCGATCGCCGGCGCCAGGCGGAGCCCGCCCCGTCCCCGGCCCATCGCGCCCCATAGCTGGGCGCGCTCCGCCAGCCGGTAGCGCAAATACGGGTGCACACTCGTCAGGGTGCTGGTGATCGTGCCATCGCCCCCACCGTACGCGCCCTCGCCACCGCTCCTCGAGAGCGCCAGCCCCACCAGCAGCTTGCGCCACTCGCGGTCCAGCCCCACGGTGCCCGTCGTCACGTCGCCGCTGAGCCCGAGATCCCCCGCGTCGGCCTCGAAATGGGTCGTCGCCACGTCGCCCCACGCCGCCCACGTGTTGCCGCCGCCCTCGGCCTGTTGCGCCCCGCCCTGGACGTAGAACGAGCTGCCCAGCAGCGCGTCTTGCACCTCCGGCAGCCTGAACCCGAAGTCGGGAAGGACCGCGCTGCGCAGGGTCTCGGCCGACTCTCCCGACCCGGCGCCCGGACCATCGGGATCCGCGCTCCGCGCCGCCGTAGCCGCCAACCCGGACGTCGCGCTCCTCGCCATGTTCCGCGCCTTCGAAGCAAGCAGCCCGCCGCCGCCCGAGCGGAGTCTGCCGACGAGGCCGTCCAGGCGCCGTCCGGCCACCGTCACGTGCGTCTCCCGCTCGCCGGCCGCCACCCGCCTGCCGATCGCCTGCGCCGTATGGTCCGAGGCCGTCCGTCCGAACCGCGCCAGCCACGCCTTCGCCAGCTCGGATTCCCGAACGATCGTCCCTGTGGCCACACCGTCGTCGATCACCGCGTTCCCGGCATTCGACAGCTTCAGGGTCAGCGTCCGTTCGCCCGTCACGTGCAGCGCCGGAAGCACCGGCACCTCGACCGTGCCTTCCCGCCCGCCGGGCGCGATCGTCAACGTGCCGGTGACCGCCGTGTAGTCCTCTCCGGCCGTCGCCGAACCGTCCCGGGTGGCGTAATCCACCCGCACCGCAACGTCCCGCGTGCGGTCCATGCTCACCGTGAACGCCAGCACCGTGCTCCTGCCCTGCACCCGGGCATCGGCCACCGACAGCCCGGCGTCCCCCTCCGTCACCGGAACAACCAGTGTCGGCGTGACGAGTTCATAGGCCCGCGTCACGCCGTCCACCTCCGTTGCCGCGGAATCGAGCGTCGCGGTCAGCACCCGGTCCTGCCGGCGCTCGCCGTCGAAGGCGACCGTGACCGTGACTGTCGCCTCGGCCTCGCCAGCCGCGAATTCCAGCCGGTGGCGGCCGAGCCCGTCGCCGCGCCCCAGCTCCGTCGCGGTCACGCCCGGGAACGCGTTGTCCGTCACGCCGATGTAGGCGTGGGCCGCAAAAGCCAAGCCCCCGCTCCGGCGCACCCCGACCACGAGCGCCTCGCCTTCCGCCGCCGCCGCCGAGCTGAACAGCTCCGCCCGCAGCCGAAGCGGCAAGGCCGTCGCCCTCGATGCCTCCCCGGGGCCCATGCGGTTCCGCGCCCGCACCTCGAACGCGTAGCGCGTCTCGTTCTCCAGCCCCTTGACCGTCGCCGTCACATCGCCGCCCGCCTGCCGCCACGGGGTCTCCTCGGGCACCGCGCCTCCCGCCGCAAAGCGGTACTCGTAGCCGGTGACGAGCGTGCCGCCATCGTGCGCGGGCGCACTCCAGACGAGCACCACCTCTCCGTCGCCCGCCGTCGCCGTCAGGGACGCGGGCGCACCCGGCGGACCCACCGGCGTGGCCAGGGCTCCCCGCGCCTCGCCCTCGCCCACGCGGTTCCGCGCCCGTACCTCCAAGGCGTATTGCTGGCCGTTGGTCAGTCCGGTGACCGTCCGCTCGAGGTTCAGCCCGGCGGATCGCCACGGCGTGCCTCCGGGTACCGCGGCTCCCGCCGCAAAGCGGTACTCGTAGCCGGTGACGGGCGTGCCGCCATCGTCCGCGGGCGCACGCCAAGCCAGTGCCACCTGTTCGTCGCCCGCCGTCGCCGTCAGGGACGCGGGCGCGCCCGCCGGACCCACGGGTGTCGCGAGGGCCGCTCGCGCTTCGCCTTCGCCCACACGGTTCCGCGCCCGCACCTCGAAGGCGTACGGCTGGCCATTGGTCAGCCCGGTGACCGTCAACTCGTGGAGCAGCCCGGCGAACACCCACGGCGTGCCCCCGGGTACCGAAGTGCCCGCCGCAAAGCGGTACTGGTAGCCGGTGACGGGCGCGCCGCCATTGTCCGCGGGCGGGGGCCACGCCAGCACTACCTGTCCGTCGCCCGCCGTCGCCGTCACGGACGCGGGCGCGCCCGGCCGCCCCGCCGGTGTGGCCGTGGCTCTCCGCGACGCGCCTTCGCCCACGCGGTTCCGCGCCCGCACCTCGAAGGCGTACTGCCGGCCATTGGCCAGTCCGGTGACCGTCCGCTCGAGGTTCAACCCGGCGGATCGCCACCGCCCGCCCTCGGGTACCGCAGTTCCCGCCGCATAGCGGTACTCGTAGCCGGTGATGGGCGCGCCGCCATTGTCCGCGGGCGCACGCCACGCCAGCACTACCTGTCCGTCGCCCGCCGTCGCCGTCAGGGACGCGGGCGCGCCCGGCCTCCCCGCCGGCGTGGCCGTGGCTCCCCGCGCCTCGCCTTCGCCCACACGGTTCCCCGCCCGCACCTCGAAGGCATACCGTTGGCCGTTGGTCAGTCCGGTGACCGTCCTCTCGAGATTCAGTTCGGCGGATTGCCACGGTGTGTCCTCGGGTACCGAGTTTCCCGCCGCATAGCGGTACTCGTAGCCGGTGACGGGTGCGCCGCCATCGTCCGCGGGCGCACTCCAGACGAGCGTCACCTCTTCGTCGCCCGCCGCCGCCGTCAGGGACGCAGGCGCGCCCGGCACCGAGGGGCCACCTCCACCGCCGCCGCCTCCTCCACCGCCCCCTCCACCGCTGCCTCCACCTCCACCACCGCCTCCGCTGGGGGTGTTGTTGGTCACGGCCCGTCCGGAGAGCGCCGCCGCGTCGTTCCCGGCCAAGTCCTGGGTCGGGGTCGCCCCCGGCGTGTAGTCCAGCGTGACCGTCTGGTTGGCCTGCACGGCAGTGGCGAGGGCCAGCATGACCGTGGACCCGCCGACGCGCACCCGGTTCACGTTGATGGTGCTCCCGGCCGCCGTCACGCCGAAGTCGCCCGGGGCCGGAACCGACCCGCCGTCGAGCGTCTCGTCGTAGGTCAGGACCAGCGTTCTGCCGTTCACCGTCGCTTGAGTGAGCAGCGGCGGCCGCGTGTCGGTCACCGTGCCGCCCCTGGTGTTGTTGGTCACGGCCCGTCCGGAGAGCGCCGCCGCGTCGTTCCCGGCCAAGTCCTGGGTCGGGGTCGCCCCCGGCGTGTAGTCCAGTGTGACGGTTTGGTTCGCCTGCACAGCGGTGGCCAGCGTGAGGGTCACCGTCAACCCGCTCACGCTTACGCCATCGATACCGACCGTGCTCCCGGCCGCCGTCACGCCGAAGTCGCCCGGGGCCGGCGTCGACCCGCCGTCGAGCGTCTCGTCGTAGGTCAGGACGAGCGTCCTCGCGTTCACCGTCGCTTGAGTGAGCAGCGGCGGCCGCGTGTCGGTCACCGTGCCGCCCCTGGTGTTGTTGGTCACGGCCTGTCCGGAGAGCGCCGCCGCGTCGTTGCCCGCCTCGTCCTGGGTCGGGTTCGCCCCCGGCGTGTAGTCCAGTGTGACGGTTTGGTTCGCCTGCACAGCGGTGGCCAGCGTGAGGGTCACCGTCAACCCGCTCACGCTTACGCCATCGACACCGACCGTGCTCCCGGCCGCCGTCACGCCGAAGTCGCCCGGGGCCGGAACCGACCCGCCGTCGAGCGCCTCGTCGTAGGTCAGGACGAGCGTCCTCGCGTTCACCGTCGCTTGAGTGAGCAGCGGCGGCCGCGTGTCGGTCACCGTGCCGCCCCTGGTGTTGTTGGTCACGGCCTGTCCGGAGAGCGCCGCCGCGTCGTTGCCCGCCTCGTCCTGGGTCGGGTTCGCCCCCGGCGTGTAGTCCAGTGTGACGGTTTGGTTCGCCTGCACAGCGGTGGCCAGCGTGAGGGTCACCGTCAACCCGCTCACGCTTACGCCATCGATACCGACCGTGCTCCCGGCCGCCGTCACGCCGAAGTCGCCCGGGGCCGGCGTCGACCCGCCGTCGAGCGTCTCGTCGTAGGTCAGGACGAGCGTCCTCGCGTTCACCGTCGCTTGAGTGAGCAGCGGCGGCCGCGTGTCGGTCACCGTGCCGCCCCTGGTGTTGTTGGTCACGGCCCGTCCGGAGAGCGCCGCCGCGTCGTTGCCCGCCTCGTCCTGGGTCGGGTTCGCCCCCGGCGTGTAGTCCAGTGTGACGGTTTGGTTCGCCTGCACCGCGGTGGCCAGCGTGAGGGTCACCGTCAACCCGCTCACGCTTACGCCATCGACACCGACCGTGCTCCCGGCCGCCGTCACGCCGAAGTCGCCCGGGGCCGGAACCGACCCGCCGTCGAGCGTCTCGTCGTAGGTCAGGACGAGCGTCCTCGCGTTCACCGCCGCCCGGGTGAGCAGCGGCGGCCTCACGTCCGTGCCCGAGATCGGTGCCGCGTCGTTTCCCGCCGCGTCCTGGATCGGGTTCGTCCCCGGTGTGTAATCGAGCGACACCGGCCGGTTGGCCTGGACGGCGGTGGCCAGCGTCAGCGTCACTATCGTTTCGGCAACGCTCACCTGGTTCACGTTGATGGTGTTCCCCGCCGACTTCACCACGAAGTCGCCCGGCGCCGGGACCGACGCGCTGTCGAGCGCCTCGTCGTAGGTCAGACCCAGGGAGCGCCCGTTCGCCGTCATTCGGAGGAGCAGCGGCGGCCGCCCGTCGGACCCCCCACCGCCGGGGGTGTTGTTGGTCACGGCCTGCCCGGAGAGCGCCGCCGCGTCGTTGCCCGCCTCGTCCTGGGTCGGGGTCGCCCCCGGCGTGTAGTCGAGCGTGACCGTCTGGTCGGCCTGCACGGCAGTGGCCAGCGTGAGGGTCACCGTCAACCCGCTCACGCTCACGCCGCCGACATCGACCGTGCTCCCCGCCGCCGTTACGCCGAAGTCGCCCGGGGCGGGCGTCGACGCGCCGTCGAGCGCCTCGTCGTAGGTCACGACGAGCGTCCTCGCGTTCACCGTCGCTTGGGTGAACAGCGGCGGTCGCGTGTCGGTCGCCGTGTCGTCGCCGTCATTGTCCAGAATAGCCACGAAGACCGTCCCGCTATCCTTGAAGCGATAGTCGTCTCCGAATTCCAGCGCTACCAGGAACGACTCGTCCAGGCCAAAGACAGGGTCAGGGTCTTCCCGTATCGCGTCATCCACGATCGGGATGGAAATCGTCTGCTCGATTTCTCCGGGGGCGAAGGTCAACGTCCCCTCCCCGCCGGTGTAGTCGTCCGGCGACACCGCCGTATCATCACTGGTGAACCACGGCACCGACAGGGCCGTCTCGGGGGACCGGTCGAGGTAGGCGGTCAACACGGCCGTGCCGACATCCTCGGGAAAGCTCAGAGTCCCGACCACGCCTTCGGGGACGCTCACGCCCCGGAAGCCAATGACGATTTTGCCCAGGCTCACCGTGTCGCTCGACGGGTAGGCGTCGCTCGTGCGTGCCTCGTCCGCATTGAAATCGTCCGTGAACGACACCCGCACCTTCAGCTTTTTCCCCAGGTCGGCGGCAGTCACCGTGTAGCGGGCGCCCGTGGCGCCGGGAATGTCCGTGGGGTTGGAGGTGCCGTCGGAATCCACCCGCAGCCACTGGTAGGCGTAGGCAAACCCCGCCTCGGCCGCATCGGCCAGCGTCAGCCCGTTCGCATCGGCGATGGTGCCCTTGGCGGCGGTCAGGACGTGCGCGGTCTGCGCCGTGCCGGTGACGGCGGGCATGCCGGTGGCCGCATAGTCGGGCGGCAGGCTGAGGTAGAGCGTGCGGCTCGGCAGCACCTCCCAGTCCAGGTCGTCTTCCCACATACGTGTCGTACGGATAGTCCGGCCCGTCTGCATCGCTGAAGTCGTAGGCCGTGCCGCACACGTGCAGCCGCAGCGCGGCCTTGTGCGCCTCGGTCAGGTCCCTATCGAAACCGAACACCAGATCGCCGGGGACGTAGTACCGCTGCCAACAACATCGCCCGCCCACGCCGCGGTGATGCCGTATGCCTGCGCGCCGAGGGTGAAGTCGGTGTCGCTGAGGCTGCCCCCGGCGGGTCTTCATCGGCAACAAAACCGAAAAAGGCAGGGGTATCCCCATCCGGCTAGGGTGTCGGCATCGATAGTCAGGTCGCCGCGCCAGTGCTGGCGCCGGTTGCCGAGGCGGGGGCGGGGCAGGCCACGGTCATCGGCGTCGCCGTGGCCGTCGTCGGCGGGCCGGGGCCGACCGGGTTCACCGCCCGCACCTCGAAGGCATAGGCCGTGCCGTTGGTGAGACCGTCAATCAGAGTTGCCGACGTTGTACAAACTTTTGCGTTGCTCCAGGCCGTGCCGTCGGGCACCGTGGCGCCGGGGGCGTAGCGGTACTGGTATCGCAGCTCGGTGCCGTCTACTCCGCCGGCATTCGACGGATTGCTCCACCTCAGCCGCACCCTGCCGTCACCGGCGGTCGCGGTGAACTGACGCGGCGCGCCCGGCAAGGAAAGCACCGTACCGCTCGACGGGTACAGATCACTGGTCACCGTCTCGGCGGTGCCGCCGTCGTCGGTGAACATCACCCGCACCCGGACTCGGTGCGTCACGTCGTCCGCGGTGAGGGTATAGGTCGAGGCGGTGGCCCCGGCAATGTTGCTCGTCCCGCCACGAATGGGACAACCCGTATCCACTGGTAGGTATAGCCGGGATTGGTCAGCCCGTCCGCATCGGCGATGCCGGAGACGGAGGCCGTCAGGGTCTCACCCGCGTGCGGGGTCCCGTCAATCGTCGGCTTGCCCGTCGGGGCGGTGTTGGTTTGGGCCTCGGACGGTACCGCGAACACCAGGGCGGACAGCGCTACCAGCCCCAGGGCCAAGCCGCGCCGCAGGACGCCGACGCCCGTCGCCGCCCTGGGGCTCACGTCGCCGGACGCCGCGCAGGCAGCCGGGTATGGGCATGAAGCGGGGATTGAGAGCGGCCCCTCCCCCCGGTCACACTCCATGAGCATGCACCGGCGACAACGGCCCATTCGTCGTCGCTCTACGCCGTCCGCGGTGAAGCCGATGCCCCTCCGCCAAAGGGAGATGCCTCCGAGAGAGTGATTCGGACACCGTTGGCCGCATCCACCCACGCCGCTTCAGTACTCCCGACATCACACCAGGCCTCTGTTCGTGCATAACTTCCGGCTCCCGATAGTTGTAGCTATCAGGAGCTAGGCATGTGGACGCTATATCATTGTACCGGAGGAGGTTATGCGGATTTCGGTCCCGAGATATGTGTCAGATTCTCCCGACTCTGCCACAAGACTGTCACAAACCAAAGAACGGCTCGACGCCGTCCTGGAGGACGTCCGAGGCGCCTTCAGCCGCCATACCGTCCGGGCGCTCAAGGCGGATCTGTACGCATTCGCGTCGTGGTGCGCCGAGCGAGGGCTCTCGCCGCTCCCCGCGCTGGCGCACACGGTGGCGGCGTACGTCGAGGCGATGGCCGCCGTCCGAGCCCCGGCCACCGTGCGCCGCTACGTCTTCAGCATCGTCACCGCGCACAGGGCGGCCGGGGAGCGAAGCCCGCTCGAACACCCCGAGGTACAACGGGCGCTCCAACGGATGCGCCGGCGCAATGGGTGCCGGCAGAGGCAGGTACAGGGGCTGACCTGGAAGCTCCTGCGGCGCCTGATGGAGGCCGCGGGCGACCGGCTGATCGACTTGCGGAACCGCGCGATCCTCGCCGTCGCCTACGACGCGATGCTCCGCCGCTCCGAGCTGGTGGCTCTGCAAGTCGTTGACATGAAGATAGATATGGGAGGATCGGCCTCGCTCCTCGTCCGCCGCGGGAAGAACGATCCGGGCGGCGCCGGCGCGACGCTCTACCTCCACCGGGACACAGTGAAGCTGGGGCGGGCGTGGCTCGCCGCGAGCGGGATCGCCTCCGGGCGGCTCTTCCGCTCGGTCCGGAGGGACGGCGCCGTGGGCGAGGCGCTCGACGAAAGCCAGGTGCCGCGCATCTACAGGGCGATGGCCGAGCGCGCGGGCCTCCCGGCGGAGGTGGTGCGGCGGATCTCCGGGCACAGCCCCCGGGTGGGAGCGGCCCAGGACATGATCGCGTCGGGGATCGGGATTCCCGCGATCATGCAGGCCGGACGCTGGAGGAGCGCCTCGATGGTGCAGCGCTACGGCGAGAGGCTCCTCGCGCAGCGGAACGGCGCCGCGCAGCTCGCACGGCTTCAGAAACGCGACTGAGCGTCGAAGACCTCGCGGCTGTTGACTCCGCGCACCTTTGTCACACTATTGGTGATGGTTAGCTCCTGATAGCTACAACTATCGGGAGCTAACCTATAAGTTAGGGCATTATTCGTGACGGATATGTGATAATCTGAGGAATAGCGCATGTCAAGGTCGTGACACCCGGCCCAGGCGATGTTATCCTCCATTCCGCCATAGTCCGGCCGGACGCCTCCCCCTTCGGCGGAAGTGGAGCCATGAACGATCTGGATCGGAGCGCCCCCGCGGACGGTCCCCCGAGGGATCGTGCATCCCGGCTGAGCGCGGCGATCCTGAGGATCAGCCGGAGCCTCGATGTGGCCACGGTGCTGCGGGAAGCCATCGACGGCGCCCGCGCGCTTACCGGTGCCAGTTCGGGTGCGATCGCAATGGTCTGCGAGCGTGGACGGATCCGGAACTTCATCACCTCCGGGGTCTCGCGGGCGGAGCGCCAGGAGATCATGGAGTGGCCGGACGGGCCTCGGCTCTTCGAGCACCTGCGGGACCTGCCGGGGCCGCTTCGGGTGGCGGACCTGTCCGGCTACCTGGAGTCGCTCGGCCTCTCCCCGTCCCCGTGGGCGTCGAGGTCGCTGCAGGGAGCGCCCGTGCACCACCGGGGCGAGCATCTCGGCCACTTCTTCCTGGGCGACAAGGAGGGCGGGGAGGCGTTCACCACAGAGGACGAGGAGATCCTGGTGCTCTTCGCGTCCCAGGCGGCGACGGCGATCGCGAACGCCAGGACGCACCGCGACGTGGAACGGGCGCGGGCCGACCTCGAGGCGCTCGTCGAGACCTCGCCGGTCGGAGTCGTCGTCTTTGACGCAAGCAGCGGCCGCGCGGTGTCGCTCAACCGCGAGGGGCGCCGCATCGTCGAGGAGATCCGGACCCCCGGCCTGCCGGCGGAGCAACTCCTCGATGTGATGACGTTCCGGGCGGCCGACGGGCGGGAGTTCCCCCTCGCGGAGCTTCCCCTGGCCCGGGTGTTCGAGGGCGCCACGACGATGCGTGCCGAGGAGATCGAGCTTTCGGTGCCCGACGGGCGGAGCGTCAAGACGCTCGTCAACGCCACGCCGATCCGGTCGCCGGACGGGGAGGTCGTGTCGGTCGTCGTCACGGTGCAGGACCTGGCTCCGCTCGAGGAGCTCGAGCGGCAGCGGGCGGAGTTCCTCGGGATGGTGAGCCACCAGCTCCGCGCGCCCCTCACCTCGATCAAGGGGTCGACGGCAACCGTGCTCCACGCCACGCCGGCCCCGACCAAGGCCGAGATGTTCCAGTTCTTCCGCATCATCGACGGGCAGGCCGACCACATGAGGCGCCTTATCGCGAATCTCCTCGACGCGGGAAGCATCGAGGCGGGAATGCTCACCGTCGCGCCCGAGCCCTCGAACGTCGCCGCGCTCGTCGACCAGGCCCGCACCACGTTCCTGACCGGCGGAGGCCGGCACCCCGTGCTCATCGACCTCCCGCCCGACCTCCCGCGGGCGATGGCCGACCCCGAGCGCATCGCGCAGGTGCTCGGCAACCTGCTCGCGAACGCGGCCCGGCACTCGCCGCCCTCGGCGCCGATCCGCGTCGAGGGGGCGCACGAGGGCGCCTGCATCGTGCTCTCCGTCTCGGACGAGGGGAGGGGCATCGCGCCCGACCGCGTCCCGCACCTCTTCCGCAAGCGGGCCGGAATCGCCGGAGGCACCGGACTCGGCCTCGCGATCTCGAAGGGGCTCGTCGAGGCGCACGGCGGCCGCATCCGGGCCGAGAGCGGGGGGGCGGGCCTCGGAGCCCGCTTCACGTTCACGATCCCGGTCGCCGGAAACACCGCCCCGGAGGCGGCGCCGACCGGCGGCTCGCCGCGCGCGCCCGGGCGCGGTCGCGGCAAGACGCGGATCCTCGTGGTCGACGACGATCCCGAGACGCTGCGCTACGTGAGGGCCGCCCTCTCCGACGCGGGCTACGCCCCGCTCGTCACCGGCGATCCGAAGGGGCTGTCCCGGATCATCCGCTCCGAGAAGCCCAGCCTCGTGCTCCTTGACCTCATGCTTCCCGGAACCGACGGCATCGAGCTCATGAACCAGGTTCCCGAGCTCGCCTACCTCCCCGTCATCTTCATCTCCGCCTACGGGCGCGACGAGACGATCGCCAGGGCGCTCGAGAGCGGTGCGACCGACTACATCGTCAAGCCGTTCTCCCCGACCGAACTCGTGGCCCGCGTCCGGGCCGCGCTCAGGGACCGGGCCGAGCCCGAGACGTTCGTCCTCGGCGACCTCGCCATCGACTACGGACCCCGCCGCGTAAGCCTGGCCGGCCGCGTGGTCCCGCTCACCGCCACCGAGTTCGACCTGCTCCGCGTCCTGTCGCTCAAGGCCGGATACGTCGTGACCACCCCCGTCCTGCTCCGCCAGGTGTGGGGCAGGCGCCAGGCCGACGACGCCGACCGCGTGCGAACGGCGGTCAAGAGGCTCCGCCAGAAGCTCGGCGACCCTGCCGCCAACCCCGCCTACATCTTCAACGAGCACGGCGTCGGCTACCGCATGCCGGACCCGGGCGACGGGTAGGCTCAGTCCCAGTTCGGCGGAGTGGCAAAACGGTGGAACCAGACATGGTACTGCGGCAAGAAACGGCAGATCGTGCAGTCCTGGTTGAACTTGGACGATTTCTTGCTGTGAATCATATCATCGATACCGCGCCTTCCAACGCGAACAATTTGGCCGAGCGGTTGCGGAGACGGCGACCGGGCGGATACGCGCGCTGCTGCTCAAGGCCTGTATATCGAGGAGGCCCGCCAGACCATGGCGCGGCTCGAGGTAGCCACCTGGGGGATCGCGCTCCGGAAGATCGCGTCGTCGTCGGCGCCATCTGGGTCGCCAGGCGGCTGGAGGGCACGCCGGAGTTGGGACTCCGTGCCGTGGCCGTTGGATCAGGACCCGCGCCGCGTGATTCCTGAAGCGCGGAATGTGGCTGATCCGATCCCTGACGCGGAGAGAGAAGCCGTGAACAGCTTGCCCGAGCAGACCCATAGAGCATGCCGAAGGCCGCCGATTTGCCCGGCGGCAAACGGATCGAGCGCGGGAGGAGTTCTGGGACACGGTCTGCGCCACCTCGCTAAGCGGGGGCGCGGCGATGCTCGATCAGCGAGGCCTCGGGAAGGTCCAGGGCCTGCGATTCCGACGGGTTGGGAGAGGTAGCCGATGAGTCGCCACGAGCGGCTGGTGCGGACCCTACTCCGCGGACGGTCGGACGCGAACATTCGCTTCGACGAACTGCGCGCCCTGATGCGGTATCTCGGATTCGAGGAGCGCGTGAGGGGAAGTCACCACCTCTTCGACAAGGAAGGAATCCTGGAAATACAAACTGGGAGCAGACGACTGATGCACAAGTACGAGATCATTCTCTACTGGAGCAACGAAGATCAGGCTTTCGTCGCCGAGGCGCCCGAGTTGCCCGGGTGCATGGCGCACGGAGACGATCAGGAGACCGCGTTGGGGAACATCAAGGATGCGATGCAGTTCTGGATCGACAGGGCACAGGAGTTGGGACGACCCGTGCCGGAGCCCAAGGGCGAGCGCCTGATGCTGGCTTGACTGGTCTCTTGCAACCTCTGGCTCATACCCTCCGATGCCGCACCGTGGGAGACAGACGGCTAAACCCGGCCATGGTGGCCGAGTACGAGCGCTTCTCTCGTGGCTTCACATGGGTACGGAAGAGGGCATTTCGCGGGGGGCGGATGCCGTGTACGCTGTCGGCCGCCTCGTTTGGGCCGTTCCCGAAGTCGTCATGCGAGCCTTGGGGCCGCCTCCCACAAGCCGGAGTCCAGGCATGTGCTGACCGGCAGGCAGGGTGGGGCCAAGCAGTGGCGTTTGGCGCGTCGGGCCATCTGCCAAGCGCTCGCCGGGTGCGTGATTGGAGTTGCCCCGCTATGACGGACACCTTCCAATTTGGGTCAGGGCGGTTGTAAGGCAGGCGCTCTCGACCAACTGAGCTAAGCGCCCCTATCCCCCGGCACCGCGGCCTGCTATGGGTGCTGACGGCCACCTCCAGAGCCGACTGCAAGCGGATCCGGCCCGTAGCGGTTGTCCCCGTGGGTACCCATCCCGAAGATAAGTTTCAGACCGAGAAAGATATTGTAGATCGGAATCGCCATCAGCAGGAAGTGCCAGCCGGGACGCTCGATATCGTGAAGTCGCTTGATCGTCACGGCCATCGCGGCCCACGCCCCAGCCAGCCCGATGCCGATGACCGGCAGGATGAACAACCCGGTCAGCGATTCGGCGGCCAGTACGAAAACCGCCGCCATCCCTGCGATGACCAGGTCGTCCAGCATCACATGCCAGAAATACCAGGCGCGGTTGATTCGCCCCTGTGTGGAAAACAACTCAAGGAACGCGTCCATTCAGATCTTCCCCTTATTCAGTTTGCCCGAGCGGTGTACACGTCGCAGCTTCCCTTCCATGTCTTCCACTACGAACCGCGGCGGTGCAGGCGTCAACGCGCTTCACCCCGGTGTCGGGGATTCCACCTCCGGCGACCCCTGCGCCCGGGAGAACAAGGCCACCGAAACGGTATCAGGATTGGCCCGGGCCCTCCTGGACGCGCACGAGGCCGGCAGCTTCGTGGAGCCGCCTTCCGATGGCCGCCCGTTCAACCTGGACGATGCATACCGGATCGGGGCAGAGGTGGCAAGGTGGCGCCTGCGCCAGGGATGGAGCTTCGGCGGCTGGAAGGTAGGCTTCACCAACCGCGAAATCTGGTCCCGGTGGGGGCTTGATCGTCCCATCGTGGCACCCGTCTACACCGAGACGATCGTCCGCGCGGACCCACCCGAGCCCGCGCGCGTCCCGCTGGGCACACGCGCCGCACCCCGGATCGAAGTCGAGGTGGTCTTCGGATTCGCGGCCCCGCTGACAGGATCGCCGGACTGGGTGGCTCTGGGTGCCGAGCTGGTGGACTGTCACTACGAGGGATGGCGGTTGCACCCCGCGGACTCGGTCGCCGACTTCGGCCTGCACGCAGGGTTGGTGGTCGGCCCGGCCGTCCCGATGACGGGTGACGCCTGGCGACCCTCCACCGCGGCGGCTGCGCTGCGAGCGATCGCGGTCTCTCTTTCGGCCAACGGGGAACGGCTGGCGCGGGGCACCGGCAAGGCGGTTCTCGGAAGTCCGATGAACGTGCTGCGAGAGCTCGGCGGGTCGAGCGCAGCCGGTAGCGGCCTTGCCCCGCGGATGGCCGCATACGGCTTCCCGCCCCCACCGACCCAGGCGCCCCACCCTCGTTACCTTGTCTCGACCGGAACACTCACACCCCTGGTGGAGGCGCAGCTTGGAACGCGGTACGAGGTCGCGTCGGATTCGCTCCCTTCCTTCTCTTTCGAACTGGTGTAGCGTGGGGCAGCCACCTCCCGTCCTCGCCACCGTGGCGGCCGTCCTGCTGACGGTTTCCGCCTGCCAGTACGGCACCCGGCAGGCCGCGCCGGCACCGGCGCCCGAGCCCGCGCCGCAGCCCGCGTCCCGGGCGGACGAGCCCAACACCATGGACGGCGTCTACACCGTCGCCCAAGCCGAACGCGGACACCAGGTCTTCAACCGGATCTGTGCCGAATGCCACCTTACCGAGGACTGGACCCAGGAGGCGTTCCTGGACCGATGGGAGGAGCTGTCCGTCTTCCGTCTCTGGTACTGGATCTACGAGAGGATGCCCCACGGCAACCCGGGCAGTCTGACCCGCGAACAGGTCACCGACGCCCTGACCTACATCTTCCAGCTCAACGGACTGCCCCCCGGCAACGCGGAGCTGGGCACCGACGACGACAGCATCGACGACTACTGGATCATCTGGCCCGAGGCGGACGACCGCCCGGGGCCCGCCGATCTCACCCGGGAGGAACCATGACACGACACGGCCCGGCCGTTCTGGCCGCCGCGATCACGATCATCGCACCCGCCTGCCTCGCGGCCCAGGCCGTCAGCCTGGTCGGTCCAGGCGGCGACGTCGACTGGAACCGCTTCTACACGGCCGCCGAAACCAACCAGATCCTGCGTGAGTTCCACGCGATCTACCCGGGGCTCACCGAGCTGGATCAGGTCGGCGAGAGCTACTACGGCCAGCCCCTCATGCTGATCACCATCACCAACGAGGCCACCGGTCCCGCGCATGACAAGCCCGCGCTCTACGTCGACGGCGGCATCCACGCGGGCGAGCTCACCGGCTCGGCCGTGGCCACCCACCTCATCGGCCACCTCCTGAACGGCTACGGCAACGACCCGCGCGTCACGGCCCTGCTCGACACGCGTGCATTCTACGTGCGGCCGAAGTTCAACCCGGACGGCTCCGATCTGGCGCTCATCGAGGACCAGTTTCTGCGCAGCACGCCGCACCCGTTCGACGAGGACGAGGATGGCGCGTCGGACGAGGATCCGCCCGAGGACCTCGACGGCGACGGCTGGATTACCCAGATCCGCGTCCCCGACCCGGACGGGATCTGGGTGGCCGATCCGGACGACGACCGCATCATGGTGCGCGATCCGGAGCTCCAGCGCGCGGGCTTGCGCTTCTCGACCCTGCGCGAAGGCGTCGACAACGACGGTGACGGCGCGATCAACGAGGACGGGTTGGGCGGTCTCGACATGAACCGCAACTTCCCGCGCAACTGGGAGCGCGTGCACCTGCAGCCCGGCGCCGGCGACTACCCGCTCTCCGAACCCGAAACCCGTGCCGCGGCCGCATTCATCAACGCGCACCGCAACATCACCGGGATTGTGCACGGGCACACGGCGGGCGGCTTCGTGTACCGGCTTCCCTCGGCGTCGGCGCCGTCGCTGTTCCCGCCCATCGACCTCGAGATGATCGTCCACCTGGGCGAAGAGTACACCCGCACGACGGGTCGCCCGGTGATCCCCAGCGCGACCCACCCCACCGAGCACCGCTACGGGACGCTGATCTCGTGGGGGTACTGGGATCACGGCGTGATCGGGTGGGTGCCCGAGTTCTCGCCGGGCCCGGAAGAGTGGGCGACGGACTACGACGGGGACGGCGAAATCAGCGAGGCCGAGCAGCACCGCTTCAACGACGAGGAACTGGGCGGGCGATACTTCTCCGACTGGACCGCCTTCGACCACCCGCAGCTCGGGGCCGTCGAGATCGGCGGCTGGCACTCGAAGTTCTGGGGACAAAACCCGCCGCCCGAGTTTCTCCAGGCCGAGACCGGGCAGCAGCTCCCGTGGATCCTCTACCTCGCCGAGCAGGGCCCGCTTATCGCGATGAGTGACCCCGAAGTGACGGCCCTGGATGACGGCACCTTCCGCGTCGACGTGACCGTGACCAACACCGGGTACCTTCCCACCAGCGTCACCGACCGCGGTGCCGTCGGGCGCCAGCGCCCCGATGGCTCCCTGGACCGGCAGGTCGTTCGCGCCCCCGCCGTGACGCTCACCCACCCCGGGCTCGAGATCGTCGAAGGCACCGCGCGCACGGTGATCCCGCACCTGGCAGGATCCAACACCATCCTCCAGTCGGCGACCGCCCGGTCGCACACGGTGTCGTGGATCGTACGCGCGACGGGCGGTGAAAGGGCGGTACGGGTCACAGCCGAGTCGGACAAGGGCGGCACGGTCCGCTCGGGCTGGGTGGTGGTCCGATGAGGAGCGCGCGCCTGGCCGTTTCAGCCATTGACACGCCCCGCCGCCGCGGTAACCCCCGGCTTTCACCCCGCGCCGCCCTCATCGCCCTCATCGCAATCGCGGCAACCACCCTCCCCGCCCCCCTCGACGGCCAGGAAGCCCGGCGCCGATGGGAGCGCATGTGTCAGATCCGCGCCGAAAAGTTCGACCTCGTCCTGCCCGGCGCGATGCACGACAACGACCTCGACATGTGGATCGTCGTGATGCGCGAAGGACTTCTCGACCCCATGTGGGAGGCCCTCGGACGCGGCTACGTGGGTGACTGGGCCTACTACGTCTTCACCGACCGGGGGGAGCGCGCCGAGCGCGCGGCACTGGGGGTCAGCGGCTACATGCTGGAACAGTGCGGCGTCTACGACCACTTCGGGAGCGCGGCGTCGCTGGCCGAATACGTGGCCGAACGGGGTCCCGAACGGATCGGGGTCAACATGGCGGCCTCCATCGGGGGCGCCGACGGCCTCTCCCACACCTCGTACATGCACCTGCGCGAGGCGCTGGGAGCGCCGTACGCGGACCGCCTCGTGTCGGCGGAGCGCTTCGTGTCCGACTTCCGCGCTACCCGCACGGCCACCGAGATCGCCGCCTTCGCCGAAGCGGGCGAGATGAGCCGCGAGATCGCCGAGCGCGCCTTCTCCAACGAGGTCATCACCCCGGGTGTGACCACTCTCGAAGACGTGGCGTGGTGGATGTGGGACCAGCTCCTCGCGCGCGGGCTGGATTCGTCCTTCGACATGCCGTCGGTGTACATCACGGGTCCGACCGGCATCGAGGCCTCGTCCTCGGACCGGATCATCCAGCGCGGCGACCTCCTCATGATCGACTGGGGCGTCGGCTTCCTCGACTTCTACACCGACATGAAGCGCGTGGCCTACGTTCTCCGCGACGGCGAGACCGAGCCCCCCGCCGGGATACGCCACGCCTTCGAACGCGCAATGGCTGTACGGGACATCATGAAGGCATCGATCAAGCCGGCGCCCACCGCTCAGGAAGCCGTCGACGCCACCTGGGCCGCCATCGAAGCGGCGGGCTTCAACCGCATCGACTTCAACCAGCCCACCGACGACCCCGGCGTGACCGATGTGGTCATCGGGCCCCACTCGGTCGGCAACTGGGGGCACGGCTTCGGCCCGTCGCTGGCCTTCTTCAACCCGACCCGGCTGACCTACGAACTGCGTCCCGGGACGTTGATCTCCGTCGAGCTGTTCGCCTACACCGCCAACCCGGATTGGGACGGCGCCAAGGTGCGCATCCCGCTGGAGGACGACGCGGTGGTCACCGAGCGGGGCGTGGAATGGCTCTACCCGGTGACCCGGCGGATCCTTGTGATCAAGTAGGCGCGAGCGACCCTCGGCGGTCAACTCACCGCAGCGGTGGCACCACCTTCACGAGCCGCCCCTTCTGGTCGAACACCCGCATCGGTATCCGTGCGATGTCGTCGCCCATGAAGATCACCGGTCCGTCGGTCTGAGCCATCGCCCCCGATACACGGTACTGATCGGCCGCCGTGAGATTCACTTCGTAGCCGATGTCGGCCAGGGACTCGACGGTGATCCTGCTCAGCGGCTGGGGCCCAAGTTCGATATAGGGCGTCATGAGTTCGATCCCGAAGACGGACTCCCTCCAGTGCGAATCGGACGAGCCTTGTTCCCCTCCGCTCTGGACGGGAACCTTGGCCCCCATGTAGCCCCTGCCTCCGATTGCGTTGAATGCCGCCAAGGTCAGCGGCCCGACGAAGTGGGTGTCGGCATTTGCATTGTCGGGAAACGAGGGGTTGCGGAGAAAGTCGCGGTCGTTCCAGAGTGTGCCGACGCCAAGGACGTGTCCGAATTCGTGGGTGACCGTCGAGATGAGCGCTCCCTGGGCCTCCAACCGGTTGACGTCGTCTTCGTCCAGCTCGATGAACCCCCTCAGGATCTCCTTGTCAATCGGGTCGGAGGTCGCGAAACTGATCTGGCGCCAGCTGCACGGGGCTGCCCGCCCGAGAATCCCTCCCGCCCCGTCGATCGAGTCGATCGTGACGTAGACTCGAGTATCATCAATCATTTCCCCGGCCGCGATCGCCGGTGAGCCCGGCCCGCACCTGCCGGCAGGCACGGCTTCCTGGTAGGTGAAGTCGTCGGCACCTCGGGCGAGAACCGACTGCCACCTCATTGCGGCATCCCTCATCACCTGGTCCTGCGCAGCGGTTCCGCCGTCCAGGAACACCAGCTCGATGTCGTAGGTCTCCACCGGCTTCCCGCCGACCGTCACGGTCAGCGTCGAGGGGCCGAACGCGGTAAATGCATGAACGGCCACGTGATAGCTGCCGACGCGGGTCGGTACCATCTGGCACAGTTCATCGGAGGCGGCGTTGCCGCTCGTACACCGGTACTTGTAGTGGTGATCGGGGCGGTCGCCGTAGTGGACGAACATGTCGGCGTCGCCCGTGCCTCCGGCCAGCTCGACGTTGAGCGCCTCGTCCGACGGCTCGGTGATGTCGATCCGGAAAAGGAACACCTCGTCCACGGTGCTCGAACGAACCGTCACTCCCTGCCCCAGGTTGACCACCTCCTGATGCAACACGCCAAGCGTCTCGCTGGCTTCGTTGTTCGTTTCATCCCACTCGTCGAACTCCTCGTCGGGGTCGGCCGTGACCACGAGCGTTCGGTTGCCGGTCGCGAAGGGGCCGATGGCCATGAACGCCACCGTCGTGGTGTCTCCGGCGGCGAGCAGCGGCGCGTCCACGGTCTCCAGATCCGTGCCGTCCACCGAGAGCCGCATCGGGAAGGTCTCCGGAGTGTCCCCGTCGCCTTCGTTGGAGATCGTGACCTCGACCTCGACCATCTCGTCCTGGGTCGGATCGAGCCGCGAAACACGTACGCTCGCTATGTTGAGATCCGGCAGGGGATTCTCCGAGATCGCCCGCGCCGACGCCCGGTTCTGTATGCCGCCCGGAACGGAAACGATCAGGATCTGGTCGCCGAACCGTTCACCGAGGGTCCATTCCGTCAACGCCTCGCCGTTCTCGTCCGCGTCCACCGTGCCCGCGCTGACGGAGCCGTTGTTGGTGGCAGGCCGGAAGGTCATCGTCACGCCCGCCACACCGAACCCGCCCCGGTCCTCCGCGCGCGCAATAATCGGCTCCGGCAACACCTCGCCGCGTCGCCCATTCTGGTCGTTCCCGGAGACGATCATGATCGTCGCCGCCCGCTGCGACACCGCAATCGAGGCGGTCGCGCTAATCGCTTCGACGGACGCCTGCAACGTCCCCGATCCGTTCCCCGTCGCGGTGACCCTGCCGGTGCTGTCCACCGTGAAGACCGCTTCGTCCGAACTCGACCAGGTCACCGTGACTGCCATCGCCGCGCCGTACTGGTCGCGCACGGTCGCGCTGAAGGTCGCGACCTGGCTGATGTAGGTGAGGTTGGCCGATTCCGGCGAAATGGTGATGGTCGTCGGCCGGGGTGGCTCGTCGGGAGTAACGGGCCCGCCATCACCACCACCGCAACCGGCAACTGCGACGAGGAGCATGGATCGGACGATGATTCGAGACTTCGGAATCTTCATGATTGCACTACCTTGACTGGCGGGGTCCGGAGAGCGGCTGAATGTAGGTTAGCGTGATCGGAGATGCACGGGCAGATAGAGCAGCGCGAAGAAGGTCAGCCCCAGCACCTCGATGATGAGCAGGTACCAGGGCCACGGCAGGAACAGGAAGGGCGAGGCCGTGACCGGCGGCTCGCACAGGTACATGTAGTTGCTGTCCAGCGCCAGGTTGACGACCATCATCGGCACCGCGAGCGCGTTGAGCAGGACAAAGGCTCGGACCAGTGACCTGAAGGTGGGGCGCATCCCCAGTCCCCATGTGGCGAAGAGCGCCGCCCCCACGATCCCGGCGTGGGAGATGAAGTACTGGAAGAACATGTATTCGGGGAAGCCTTCGGTGATTTCGGGAGTGACGATCGCGTTCGTCGCGCCCGCGAGTCCCCAGAAGTAGGTGAGTTCGTAGACTCGCTGGTGGCGAAAGAGCAGCGTGGCCACCGAGAGCAGGATGGTGATCCCGCACAGGTGCAGCGGCAGGTGCTCGCGCACGAAGACGCCACCTCCCAAGGTCATGAAGCGGTAGCACCAGTACACGATCTGGTTGACCAGGATCACCAGGGCGAGGGTGACGCTCACCGCCCGCGTCACCCGCTCCGAGTCCACACGCTTCACGACGGCGGCCAGCACGGCGGGCACCGCGACCGCAAGGACGATCACGACGATGTGGGCGAGGCCGAAGAGGTCGAAGAGGGGTGCTGGCATGTGAGGGTCGGTCAGGCGGCCCCAACCCACGTCCCCCGCCCTCCCATCGAGGCCACCCGGAAGCGTATCCCGTTGCGTTCAGCGAAGCCGAGGGCTTTCTCCTGCACCACCCCACCGCCGACCTCGCGCGCATGGTCCCAACTCAGGTCGCGGAATGGGGCAAGGCCCGTGGTGCGGCTCGGATCCGCCGGAAAGATCCCGTCCACGTCCTTGATCAGACGGATCTCCTCCGCCCCGACGGCGTGTCCCAGGAAGAGCGCGGTCAGGTCCGAGCCGCCGCGGCCGAGCCGCGACGGGGCGCCCGTCACGTCGACGCCGACGAAGCCGGGGAAGACGACCGCGTCGTAGTACTCCAGCGTGGAGGTGATCCTCCCGGTGTCGACGGCCACGGGACTCGCGTCGGCAAGCGCCCCGCGCGTTCGGACCGGCAGGCGCGCCGGCGTGAAACCCGTCGCGGCGACGCCGATGTCGGCCAGCGCGATCGTGAGCAGCGCCACCGACGCTGCTTCTCCCGTTGCCAGAAGGGCTCCCACGAGCGCGTTCGGGGGCGTGGAGGTGACGGCCCTGGCCGCGGCCAGCAACTGGTCGGTGGTCTCGCCCATCGCGGACACCACCGCCACCACCTTACGCCCGTGCGCGACCTCGCGGCGCACTTCCTGCGCCACCCCCCGGTAGCTTTCGGGGCCCGCCAGCACCGACGATCCGAACTTGAGCACGTGCACCGGAGGGGACACGGCCCCGGCGCGCAGCGTCACGCCGGCAGACACGCCACCGCCTCGGCCCTGGACAGCGCCCGAGCCAGATCGGCCACCAGGTCGTCCGCGGCCTCGATTCCCACCGACAACCTCAGGAGCCCCTCGCCGATCCCCGCCGCGAGTTGGGCCGGCAGGTCCATGGACGCGTGGGTCATCGTCGTGGGGTGGGTCACCAGGCTCTCGACTCCGCCCAGCGACTCGGCGAGGGCGAAATACTGCAGCCCGCTCACGAAGGCGTCCACCGCCTCGCGGCCGCCACGCAGCTCGAACGACACGAGACTGCCCCACCCGGTCTGCTGCCGCCTGGCGATGTCGTGTCCCGGGTGGTCCGGCAGGCTGGGGTGATTCACACACGCCACCGTCTCGCTCGCGACGAGTGCCTCGACCACGGCGAGGGCGTTCTCCTCGTGAACGCGGGAGCGGGCGTGCAGGGTCCGCATTCCGCGCATCGTGAGGTACGAGTCGAAGGGGGCCCCGGCCGCGCCCATCGCGTTGGTCCACCACGCCACCTCTTCCAGAAGCGCCGAATCGGCGGCAACCACCGTCCCCCCGACCACATCGCTGTGCCCGTTGAGGAACTTCGTCGTCGAGTGGACCACCAGATCGGCGCCGAAGTCCAGAGGCTGCTGGTTGATGGGGGACAGGAAGGTGTTGTCGACCACGCAGATGGCCCCGATTTCACGAGCCAGCCGGGCCCACGCGGCGATGTCGGTGATTCGCAGCAGCGGATTGCTGGGCGTCTCGATCCAGATCAGCCGCGGGCGTAGCGCCCGTGCCCGCGCCCGCGCACCCGGAGCGTTGTAGTCGACGAAGCGTACCCGATAGGTTCCCCGGGCCGCCTCGGCCGTGAAGAGGCGGTGGCTCCCGCCGTAGCAATCGCGGGGCGCCAGCAGGAGATCGCCGGCCGAGAGCAGCCTCGTCACCACGGCGATCGCCGACATGCCGGAAGAGGTCACGACCGCGCCGCAGCCACCCTCCAGCTCGGCGATGGCCCCCGCCGCCAGGTCGCGTGTGGGGTTGCCGGTACGCGTGTAGTCGTACTCTCCGCACACGCCGGGCGAGTCGAAGAAGAAGTTGGAGGAGAGGTGGATGGGCGGCATGACCGCCCGGTGCGTGGTGTCGGCGCCGAGACCCGCGCGGACCGCGCGCGTGACACGGGAGGCCGCGGGCCCCGTGAAGCCGTGGGTGATGTTGGCGGGATTCATGGGGACACCTCCTGGCCGTTCAGGCCGGCTCGTACCAGAGCCGATACCTGTTCGACCTCCTTGAGAAATGCGTCGTGCCCGTACAGGGACGGGACAACGACATGGCGAGCCGGACATCGGCCCTGCCGCGCCGCCAGTTCGTCGACGAGCCAGGGCGGCACCAGCACGTCCGTATCGAAGGAAACGAGGAGCGCATCGTCCGGGAGCGACCCGGGCCGGGTGCTGTGCAGGTCGATCGACTCCGAAAGCGCGAGGTAGCGGTCGGTGTCGAAGCTCTGCACAAAGGCCTCGCCGCGCGCCTCCAGATACTCCTCCACGGGGAAGCGCGCGGGGGTCTTGCCGGACTCCCCCGCCGAGAGCGCAAAGGGCGAGAAGCGCTCCTCGAACTCCCGCGTGCTCCGATAGGTGGTCATGGCCAGTGCACGGGCCAGCGCGAGCCCCCGCGCACCGTCGTCGGCGCCGAGCGTGACGGCCGTACGCTGCACGGACCGCACAGCCGTGGCCATGGGGTGGGTGCGGTGGGCAGCGCATGCGATCACCAGCCGCGCCACCCTCTCCGGGAAGAGCTCGGCGAAGGCCAGCGCGACCATCCCGCCGTATGAGGCGCCGACGATCGAGGTGGCCGCGACGCCCAGGTCGTCGAGCACCGCGGCGATCGCACGCGCCTGGTCGTGGGTCGTCACCGGGCGGAGAAGGCCGCTTTCGGAGGTCCCGCCGAGGAAGTCGATGCCGATGAGCAGACCGCTCGCCGGGTCGAGCGCGGCGCCCGCTCCCACGAGGCCGCGCCACCAGCCGGGCTGTGCATGCGAGGGAGTGGGCGCGAGGTGGCGGCCCGCGGAGATGCCGCCGAGCACCACCGCGGCCGGCGCGGAGGGGTCGCCGTGCGCCTCGTACCGAACCGATACCGTGCGCGCGCCGAGGTGATCGAAGGGGATCCGCGCCCGCGTGAAGCCGCGTACAGGTGCGCCGAATGACGGAGCAGACGTAACCGTACGGGCAGCGCTACAACCGGCCATCGTGAGAACCTCTCCCGAGTCTCTGGTCTGCTCATCGGACTCCGGGAGAATCGACACCCTTGGTACGTCTAGCTATCACCCCGAGGGGCGACGGGCGGTCATCTTTACGATGGAATTCACATCCATCGCAGGAGTTGGCACCTTTGCGGGAATGCCACTTCCCACAGGTTGCCCCGGCTTCAACGGGCCTGTCCCTCAACCGGTCTCGATGAGTTGTCGTTGGATGATACCTACAACGTCCGCCGGCGAGAGTCAAGCATTATTTTGCAGCGGGGCTCAACGCACCTCCCCCGTGCTCACCCAGTACGAGCTGTCCCCCGCGCCCCCCTGCACCACCACCGCCAGATACGGCCTCCGTCCCTCGCCGTGGGCCGCCTGCGCCGCCCAACCCATGGCAGTGGTCGTCCAGCGTGCGCCGGACGCGCGTTCCTGGGGCATGTCGATGACGCTCACCGACCCGTAGGCCGGGTTGAAGACGACGTCGAGGTAGTTGTACCCCACCTCGTCGCCCGGCACGCCGGCAGCATCCACCACCACCTTCCACATCCCCGCCGCCGGATCGTGCACGACCACCGACTCGTCGCCCACGGGATCGCCGTCCACGCGGACGGCCGAGCACGCATCGCCCGTGCAGTCGAAGACGTAGACGTCCAGATCGGCGCCGTCAGCGTTGTCGACCTCCGTCCGCACCATCAGCGCGGTCGAGCCCGGCAGCACCTCCATTTCGTAGACGTGCTGCTCATGGGCCGAGATCGAGCGGTACTCACGGTGGGCACTCCCCCCGGGCGTGGTCACCGCGGCCCCGGTGAAGGTCGCCATCCGGTTCGTGACCCACACCTGGTGGGTTCCCGTACCCGATGTCTCCCCGTTGTCGGCGGCCATCTCGGGCGCGACCACCTCCACATCCACCGCCAGCGCGGAGGCGGTCAGGGTGGCGGGGGTGGGCGGCACCGGCTCCTCCTTCTTCGCCTGCTCCCAATCGAAGGTCCGGGTGTCGGCGATGTCGGAAAGCCGCACTTCCCAGGTCCCGGGCACCGGATCGGGGATGACCCGCGTGATCCCGGCGCCGCCCGTCTGCACGACCCCGCTGCGCTGGTCACGGGTATCGGGGCGCACCACCGCCATCGCGACGGCCCGGTCCTCCCACGTCAGTTCCAGCTTCAGCGCCGTGGCGCCTTCCGGCACGTCGAAGAAATGGCTCTGCATCCCGGGACGGGGGACCTTCACCTCTTTCTTGACCGTGTACCCGCCCGCCGCGTTCAGGGGCTCGGGTGCGACAATGGCCGCGAGCATGCGGTGGGCGTAGCCGGTCACGTCGTCGTGGTTCAGCGTCAGGTGGGCGGTGTGGACGCCGTGCCCCGCGGGCGTCGCCGTGACGGGGAAGTCGACCGGGGTGCCCAGCGGCAGCGTGACGGTGAGCGGTGACGAGAAGGTGCCGTGATCGTTGCCCTCCCAGGTGACGTCGAAGGTCATGGGGCCGGAGGGCCCGGAGGTGCGGGTGAAGGTGACGGTCCGCTCCCGCCGGACCCCTGCCTTCCAGCCGCTGCGCTCGTAGAGCCCGAACCCCTCGTGAGGCGTCGGGAGGAGGTGGCTGTAAGGGGTGACGATGGACGAACGGCTTTCGATGTCGACCGTCAGGCCGCCCGCCTGCAGCTCCTGAAGGATCTCCCACGCACCGGCAACGCTGATGACGCCGTTGCCCTGCTTGTACGCCGCGATGTTGGGCACGTACCGCGCCCCCCGCGTAACCGCGTACTTGATCGCGTGGGGATCCGCGTCCATGCCCGACTGTCGGGCCGCGCTGATCAGCAGAGCGACGGAGCCGGAGGCGGTGGGGGTGGCGGTCGAGGTCCCCCCCGCGATGGTGTAGCCGGGCGGCAGCTGGAAGAGACCCGGGATCGCGCGGCCTTCCACGAATCCCTGGGCCGTGCTGACATAGTTCGACGGCGAGATGATGTCCGGCTTGAGGGTCCCGTCGCCCATCGGTCCGTAGCCGCCGGTGATCAGCAGGTTGTCATCGTGCTCCACCCGCACGCCGTGATTCATGAAGAAGTTGTCCTTGCTCTCGTGGCCGCCGACCCCGATCACGCCCCGCCCCATCACGATGTCGTCGATGGCGCCGAGAACGGGGAAGTTGTGGGTGGGCGACAGGATGGACGTCCCGTAGCGCTCCACCAGGCGGTCCGCGATGACCGACGGCACGAGTCGCCCGTCACGCAGCAGATAGTTGTGGGTGATGTTGGAGCTCTGCTCGAAGTAGACGACGTCGACCGAGGGGTGGGAGGCCGCCACGATCGTCGCCTCCGTCTGACCGTACGCCGAGCCGCCTTCCCCGACCGCCGCCAGGCGCGCTCCCGGCGCGACCCCGTCGAAGCGGCCGTTCTCGCCGCGGCTTCCCACCGACGCGCCGACCACCAGCGACCCGTGCGAAGCGATGCCGAGGTTCAGCGCGACACGCCCCTTCTCCGCGTCGATCTGGATGCCGAAACCGACCGATTCGCGCACCGGGGTCTCGGGGTCGTCGGTGCCGAAGACCCCGAATTCGTGGCGCTCGTCGTACTCCCCGAGCGTCGCCTCGTCGGTGAGGTCGAAGTCCTGGTCCGTATCCACCCAGACATCCCCGGTGGACTCGTCCCACAGCACCGCGAAGTCGTGGCTCGATCCCTCCGGATTGCCGTCCCGGTTGACGTCGAGGTCGAGACCCTGGAAGCCGTAGACCCCGGCCGAATCGGCCTTGGATTCGTCGAAGATGGCGATCCGGAAGACCCCGTCGCGGGGCGCCGTGTACGCGGAGTCGCGGTAGACGAAGCGGCCCTCGGTGGCTTCCACCATGTCGTCCAGCTCCAGCCAGCGCCCGTCGTCCTCGATCTCGGGGTCGAGGACGCTACGGTAGATCTCGATCTTGGGCACAGGCTGGCCGTCGAGGGTGTACGCGGTCTGCAGCTCCGGGAGCAGCATGTCGGGGAACATGTCGATCTGGGCGATCGTCACCCCGCGGCCGTCGAAGGTGGGGTTCTCTTCGAGGAACGCGGTTGCGCGGAGATCGCCCAGGGGGCTGTACCGCAAGGCGATGGGACGGTCGCTCAGGACGGGAGGCCACACGGTGTCCGTGGCTGGAGCGCCGGCGTCGGGCAATGGAATCCCATCCGCCGGCTCGCCTCCCGCGAGACCGAACGACCGGGATCGGTTCGCAATCGCGATGTCGGCGCTGTGGACATCCGCGTGGCCGGCCACCTCCTCGACACGGTCCACCGGCACCCAGGCGCGCAGATAGTCCACCTCGTCGAAGCGGAACCCGATGCGGCCGCCCATCTCGCCGATGACCGCCGCGACCCGGGCGTTGCGCCCCGGCATCGACGCGATCACCACCACGACTTCGGCCTCGCCGCGTGCACGCGCCTGGGCGAGTTCGCCGCGCGCGTCCTTGAAGAGGAAGGGCCGCCGCGCCGGTTGCGCATCGGCACCCGGGGGCGTAACAAAGCCCAGAACGAGCAGGGAAAGGAAGACGGAAAGGACGGGATTGTGTCGCATGGTGGCTCTCCGGGACCAGGGCGTTGACGGCGGTGCTCACCATGAGAATTGCCGTGCACAACGCACTTTCGCAATGCGCGTGCGCGTGATTGCACCGTCGAACAACCGGGCCGGAAATCCCGCTGTCGGTGCTCCCGCCGGGTCAACCACGGACTGGCCGCCGCTTGTCCGCACGATGGCCGCGAACGCACTTTGTGTCCGGAGCGGACAGACAGATCCTGTACCGAACGGAGCATCGCCATCATGAGTTGCCCAGGGGCCCACCGGCCTCGTCCACGAGCCACGGCGCCCGGCGCCCGGACTCGCGGCGGGGTCCGTCCCGTGCTGGCAGGCCTCCTCGCTCGACCCCCGCAGCCTGTTGGAACTGCCATGAAACCGCATCCGGTCCACGGGCTGCTCACCCTGTCTGTGGCAAGCATCATCGCCGTCGCCGGCTCCGCCTCCGCCCAGTCCCTGTCCCTCGCAGAGGCCACCATCGCCGACTTGGGCGCCGCCTTCGACGCCGGTTCGCTGACCTCTGAACGTCTCGTCACCCTCTATCTTGCGCGCATCGAGGCCTACGACGACGACGGACCCGGACTCAACGCCTTCCTGACCCTCAATCCGCGTGCGCTGGAGACCGCGCGGGCGCTGGACCGGGAACGCCGGGCGACGGGGCCGCGCTCGCTCCTTCACGGGATCCCCGTGGTGCTCAAGGACAACGTCGACACGCATGACATGCCGACCACGGCCGGGTCTCTCCTGCTGAAGGGATCGATCCCGCCCGACAACGCGTTCATCGTGCGGAAGCTGCGCGAGGCCGGCGCGATCATCCTGGGCAAGGCGAACATGAGCGAGTTCGCGTCGGGGGTCACCCTCAACTCGATCGACGGCCCCATGCGCAACCCGCACGATTTGACGCGGACCCCGTCCGGGTCGTCGGGTGGCACGGGCGTGGCCATCGCGGCCTGGTTTGCGCAGGTGGGCATCGGCACCGACACCGGCGGATCGGTTCGCGGCCCCACCACCTCGAACGGCATCGCGGGCCTGAAGCCTTCGCTCGGGCTGCTGAGCCGCGACGGCATCGTACCGCTCGCCCTCTCCTTCGACACCGCCGGCCCGATGGCGCGGCATGTGTTCGATGTGGCCGCGATGCTGAGCGTCATGGTGGGCATCGATCCCGCCGACGAGGCCACGCAGGCCAGCGAAGGCCGCTACGAGGCCGACTACACACGCGTCCTCGACGATGGGGCGCTGCAGGGGGCTCGCATCGGCGTCGCGCGCGACTTCCTCGGGTACGATACGGAGGTCGACTGGATTATCGGCGCCGCGCTGGACGCCATGCGCGCGGCCGGGGCGACGGTCGTCGACGTGCGCTATCCCGGCTGGCTCCTGGACGCCAAGGCGGAGTTCTACACGACGATCCGCTGGCGCGAGTTCAAGGTCCAGATCGAGGACTACCTGGCGGACCTCGCGCCGGGATACCCGCGCACCCTGGAGGAGATGGTCGAGCGCACGACCGGCATCCTCGCGCCTCCGCCCGACGGCGGCGTCCCCAACCCGACCCGTTGGAGCCTCTTCCAGCAGGAGCTGAACAGCGGATCGCTCGACGACTACGAGTACACGGCGATGCGCGACCACGGCCTGCCGCTGGTGCGCGCCATTTTGACGGGGGTACTCGATGCCCACGACCTCGACGCCATCGTGTACCCGACATCGCCCACGCGCCCCGGCCCCGCCGGCGTCAACCGGGGCTCGTCGTCACCCAATCCGGCGCCCTCCGCGACAAACCTGGCCAACCTGAGCGGCCTCCCCGACCTGATCGTCCCGGCAGGGTACACCAGCGACCGGCTCCCGGTGGGCATTTCGTTCCTGGGACGCATGTTCAGCGAGGCACGGCTGCTGGCCCTCGGCTACGCGTTCGAGCAGAAGACCCGGGTCCGGCGCGATCCGGCGCACACACCCGCACTTCCGGGGGAAGCGATCCCGCGGTAGAGACATCCTCATCATCAACTCATCATCAACGGAGAACACAATGGCGAGATCGATTCGAGCCTCCCTGGCGGCCCATGGCAGAGGCCCGCGCGGCCTGCTCCTGCTCGCGGTCGCCGCTGTAACCGTCGCCGCCACGGTCGCCCCGCCCCTCCAGGCCCAGTCCGTCACCACCAACCCCTTCCGCCCGGTCTACGGCTGGGGCGAGCTCCCCGAGGGCAGGGTGTGGGGGTCGACCAGCGCGGTGGAGATCGCGCTCGACGGCAACATCTGGGTCGCGGAGCGCTGCGGCAGGAACTCCTGCGTCGGCTCGGAGGACGATCCCATCCTCCTCTTCGACAAGGACGGGAACCTGCTCAGGAGCTTCGGGGGCGGTTTGATCGCCTGGCCGCACGGCATCGACGTGGACCACGAAGGCAACGTGTGGATCGCCGATGCCTGGGCGAACGGCGCCACGGTCACCGGACACTCGGTCCTCAAGTTCTCGCCGGAGGGTGAGCTGCTCATGACCATCGGCACCCCGGGCGAGGCCGGCGATCCGCCCACCCACCTGACCCGGCCGTCCGACGTGCTGGTCGCGCCCAACGGCCAGATCTACGTGGTGGATTCGCACGACCGCACCCAGGGCCGCGTCATCCGCTACGACGCCGACGGCAACTACATGGAGACGTGGGGCGAGCTCGGCTACGGGCCGGGGCAGTTCCGCGACCCGCACGCGCTGGCAATGGATTCACAGGGACGGATCTTCGTCGGCGACCGCTACAACAACCGGATCCAGCTCTTCGACCAGGACGGCAACTTCCTGGCGATCTGGACGCAGTTCGGCCGTCCCAGCGGCATCTACATCGACGCCGACGACAACATCTACGTTGCCGATTCGGAGTCGAGCCCGGCCCCGAACGAATTCACCGGACAGCGCAACGCGGGGTGGGAGAAGGGCATCCGCATCGGGGACGCGAACCAGGGGTGGGTGCACTTCTTCCTGCCGGACGACCGTTCCAACGTGATGGGGTTCAGCGGACCCGAAGGCGTCGCGGTCGACAGCGAGGGCAACGTGTACGGCGCCGAGGTGTCCCAGCGAAGGATCACGAAATGGGTGCGATTCCGGCCGTAGGGCGTCGCCGCTCGGCACTGGTCACGTTGGTGCTCGCCGCGCTCCTCCCGGCAGTGCGCGCATCGGCCCAGGAGCCGGACGAAACGCCGGCCACCTCCGGCCCGGCCGGCACCCCCAACCCCTTCGCCGACTTCGAGACCCACTACCTGTCCAACGGCGTGAAGGTCTGGTTCAAGCACCTTCCCGGCGCTCCCCAGGTCTCGGTGAGCGCCGGCATCCCCGTGGGGTCGGACGCCGACCCGCCCGGCAAGGAGCAGCTCGCCCACTTCACCGAGCACATGCTCTTCTCCGACCACGACGGCCGGACCGAGCAGGAGATCAAGGACGCGGTGGAGGGACTCGGGGGACGGCGCAACGGGGTTACGTACCGCGACCACACCTGGTACTACGTCACCATCGACAGGGAGCACGGGCTCTTCGCCATCGAGTGGGTGGCCGGCATCCTGTCGCCGCACGAGATGGACCCCGCCGTGGTGGACCGCGGACGACAGCCGGTGGAAAACGAGATCGGCGCCCGCCGGCGCGAACTGTTCGACCATGTGCTGACGCTGCTCGACCCCGCCTGGCTCGCAACCCCGGACTTCTGGGAGCGGGAGTTCGGCATCGAGCGCCTGCGCGACCCCAGGCCCTACATGTGGCGGAGCCTGCAATCGATCACGCCCGAGGATCTGCGCGGCTTCTACGAGCGGCACTACGCGCCCGGCGCGATCACCGTGACGATCGTGGGGGACCTGGACAGGGACCAGGCGCTCGAACGCGCGGAGAAAACCTTCGGGTCCTTCCCCGCCCGGCCGGCGGACATCTGGAGGATCAGCGCCGAAGACCCGGGCACCGGCAGCAACGCGTACAACTGGAGCTTCCTGCCCACGGCCCGGTACCAGTCGAGACACAAGCTCTTCGATCCGTCCGCGGAGGACCTTCTCACCGCCCTCTTCGTCCGCGACCTCCTCAGCCGCCGGCTCAACCAGCGCCTCCGCTACGGCGAGCGCAAGGCCGTGTACGGGGCAAGCGCTTCCCTGTTGACGCGCGGCCCGGCAGCCTACCTGCAGGTCAGCAGCCGCATCGACAGGGACGACTACGACTTCGCCGAGGGGATCATCGACGAGGAAATCGAGTTCCTCCGCGCGGGGTCCCTCGATCCCGCGGAATTCGAAACGGACCGGGCGGCGGTGGTCGAAAGGCTGCGCGGTCTGAACCAGGACGCGGAATCGCTCAACTTCTGGACGCGGAACACCTTCTACGACCCGGGGAGGTTCGCCGACTTCCCGGACGTGCTCTCCTTCTACCAGAACGTGACGCAGGAGGAGGTCGCGGCCTTTGCCGGCGGCACCTTCGACAATTCCCGGCGGGTTCTCACGGTCACGCGTCCCCAGCCCTTCAGCCAGGGGACGATGGTGATCGCCGTCCTGGCACTGGTCGGGCTCACCCTCAAGGGCTTTGCCCGAGTCTTCGGGAAGCCTGTCGAGATGAAGAAGATCCGCTACATCGCGCACTTCCGGCTCCCGATCGTCCTGCGGGCGGTGTACACGCTCGGGGTGACCGCCGTCGCCCTCCTGCTGATCACGCTTTCGGGCCCAACGCTCACCTGGGCCACGAGCACGTTGATCGAGCCGGTCGACAACTACCTCTTTCAGTCGGTGGGCAATGCCGTCATCTTCGTTTTCCTGCTGACGGTGTTCACCCTTGTGCTGACATCGTCGCCGCGCAAGCTTCTGGTGTTCGAGGATCACGTCCGCATCAAGACGCGCGCGTGGCGTTCGCGGGTCCTGAAGGCGGAAGACATCGCGGAGATCTCGATGCGGCGGTTCCGGGCCGTCTGGCTGACACCGCAGCTGCTCCGCGGTCCCCCGCTCGCCTTCGGCCTGATGCGCCCGGGCATCCATCTGCGGCCGGCGAAGGGACGCAGCTACTTCTTCCGCGCGCGAGACACGGATGAACTCGCGGAAGTGCTGGTTTCCTGGTGGGAGGATGCGACCGATCCCGCGCCGGGGCCCGACGAAGACGAATGAGCATGGCAACACCCCACGAAACGGAGGATCCGAGATGCGTTCACATCAATTGACCGTGCGACAGCCCCTGTTCGCCGCGCTCCTGGCGGTGACGGTGGCGTGCGCCGCGCCCGAGAATGGCGGCGACGGCGCGGCGGCCGAAGCCGAACCGACCATGGAAGTCATCGAGTTGCCGCCCCAGCCGGTGGCCGACCCCGCCGATGTGGAATCGGTGGAGGCGATCGTCACGGCCGTCTACGAGGTCATTTCCGGAGAAGCCGGCGAAGCGCGCGACTGGGACCGCTTCCGTTCCCTGTTCGCGCCGGACGCGCGGCTCATCCCGGTGAGTACCGAGACGGGTCAGAACGGCCGCAGGAGCTCGGCCAACGCCATCTCACCGGAACAGTTCGTCGAGGGGGCCGACAACGCCTTCGTCGCGGACGGCTTCTACGAGGTCGAGATCGGCAACGTCACCGAGACCTACGGCGACATCGCCCATAGGTTCAGCAGCTACGCGTCGTACCGTGCGGCGGAGGAGACGGAGCCCTTCAACCGGGGCATCAACTCCTTCCAGCTGCTCAACGACGGAGAGCGGTGGTGGGTCCTGACGATCTTCTGGCAGCAAGAGCCGGACGCGGGGCCGATCCCGGACCGGTATCTGGACAACCCGTAGGAACCCGGCCGCCGCGCGCGCGGCCTCACAACCGGCTTGCGCCCCTCAGTAGGGGGCGTTGACCGGCCGCTTCTCGCCCGCGGTCACCGCGAGCGTGAGCCGGTTCTCGCGGGGCGGGAGGCTGCACACCGAGTACGGGGTGAAGACGCAGGGCGGATTGTAGGCGCGGTTGAAGTCGATGGTCGTCCACCCGTAGTCCGCCAGGGAGACGCGCATGTAGCGGCCCCCCTGGTAGGTGTCGGCAACGCCCGTCGAGTCCCACAGGGTGACGAAGTAGCTTTGGCTCGAAGCGGTCGCGAAGGCGACCAGACGATGCTCGCGCCCGCCGGCCTCGAACACCAGTTCGCCGGGCGAGACGTTGTCGACGGTGCCCCCGGTCACGTCGGCGAGCAGCACGGTGCGGGGTTCGGGGTAGGGATCGAACCGTGCGGGGATCCGCCATTCGTTGCTGACGGGGAAGTACGGAGGAAGCTCGAAGGCGTCGATTCCGGGCGAGTCGCGGTCCCACACACGGAGCCAGAGCCGGTCGGTTCCGCGCTCCGAGTGAATGCGGAGTCCCAGCGATCCCAACTCCAGGTAGGTCGTGTTGTCGGCCCTGTCGTGCTGCAAGCTGATCGGCTCCGTCACCGCATCGCCGTCACGAATGCTCAGGCCGCTCCCGTCCGCGGGCACCAGGCGAACCTCGCCGGCGGCCAGGTGGAGCGTGCCCGCGAAGGCGGGTGAATCCTCTTCGGGGAGCACGATCGACAGCGATGGATCCGCGCCGAAGTCGTTCGCCCCCTCCTGGAGGTCCCACAGTCCGGCCCAGCTGATGACCCCGCCGTCGGGGTTCGTCAGACTGCTCTGTCTGCCCGTCCGCCACTCCTCGTGCTCGGCCGCCAACACCTCGGGGGGAATGGGCGAGCCCGGAGGGGGTTCCTCGGCGCAACCCGCTCCGAGAACGGCGAGCCCCGCGAATCGGCGCAACCACATCGAATCGATCATGCGGCAAAAAGTACGCGCCCTCCCCCTCTCCTGCCACCGGGGTTGCATCCACCCGATCCGCCCTACCCCGCATCCCCGAGCCCGGCCTCCACGTCCTCCCACTCCTGCATCAGCCGGGCGACCTCTTCGGTCAGCCCGCGACGCTCGGCCTGCAGCGCGCCCACCTCGTCCGGGCTCGCGGTCTCGTAGAACGACGGCGCGGCAAAGACGGCGTCGATCTCGGCCACCCGCGCCTCCGCCACCTCGATCCGGTCGGTGAGACGCTCACCCCGCGCCTTGAGCTCCCGCTCCCTCCGCGTCGGCCTCTTGCGCACAGCGCCCCAGCCGGCGCCTCTCGCGGCCCCGCTCACACCCGAATCCCTCCCCCGAGCACGTTTTTCCTTCCTGGCCTTTTGCACTACGGTGTCCGCGTCAAGGTAGTCATCGCCGCGGAAATGGACGTATTCCGCGTATGTGCCGCGGTAGTCGCGGATCCCGTCCTCGGTGATCTCCACGATCCGGTTGGCCAGGCGTCCCACGAACCAACGGTCGTGCGAGACGAAGACCAGGGTGCCGGGAAAGGCCTTCAGCCCCTTCACCAGCGCGTCGATGGACTCCAGATCCAGGTGATTGGTCGGCTCATCCAGAACCAGTACGTTCGGCGCCCTGATCATCAGGCTGCAAAGGACCAGTCGCGCCGATTCGCCCCCGGACAGAGCGCCGAGACGCTTCTCGGCCTCATCTCCGCTGAAGAGAACCATCCCCAGCTTGCCCCGCGCGAAGCCGGTCCCCTTCCCTTCGCAGTAGTCGCTGACCCAGGCTTCGGCGGTCCGCCGCGACTCGCCGAGGTGGTCGCCGGGGTCCTGCGCGAAGTACCCCGGATGCGTCTCGTATCCCCATTCGACCGACCCCCCGTCCGCCTCCAGCCGGTTCACCATCACCTTCAACAGGGTGGACTTCCCGATTCCGTTTGCACCCACGATGGCGAGCCGGTCGCCGCGCGCCACCCGCAGATCGACCCCGTGAAGCACGTGGTTGTCGCCGAAGGACTTGCGGACACCCTTGATCTTTACCACTTCGCGGCCGCTCGGGCGCCGCTGCTCAAAGTTAAAGGCCGGGTACCGGCGTGAACTTTGGGGCAACGCGGTCAGGGTCTCGGCCTTCTTTTCGATCATGCGCACCCGGCTTTGTGCCTGCCGTGCCTTTGAAGCCTTGGCGCGAAAGCGATCCACGAACTTCTGATGATGCGCAATCTCCCGCTGCCGAACGGCGATCTCCTTCTCCCGGCGCCCGCGCTCGGCCTCCTTGGCCTTCAGAAAGGCCGTGTAGTTCCCGGAGTAGCCGATGACCGTCTCGTAGTCGAGGTCCAGGATCCGGGTCGACACATTGTCGAGGAAGCGGTGGTCGTGACTGATGACGACGACCGGGCCCCGAAAGCCGCGCAGGAATTTCTCCAGCCAACGGATCGAGAGGATGTCGAGGTGGTTGGTGGGCTCGTCGAGGAGCAGGGCGTCCGGTGCGCTCGCCAGCACCTGGGCCAGCAGAACCCTCAGACGGAAGCCGCCGGACAGCGTCGAGAGAGGATGCCGATGGACCTTGGCGGGAAGCCCGAGCCCTTCGAGGATCGCCGCGGCGCGAGACTCGGCGGTGTAGCCGTCGTGTCGCTCGACGACGTCCTCCAGCTCCGAAAACCGCTCCGCGTCAAAGTGTTCCTCCGCACCGGCCAGGATGCCGTCGCGCTCGGCCATGGCCTCCCACAGCTCCGGGTTGCCCATGAGGGCGACGTGCAGGATCTCCTCGTCCTCGTACAGGAACCGGTCCTGCCTGAGTACCCCGAGGCGGATCCGGCGGGGCATGGACACCGACCCGCCGCTCGCGTCAACGTCACCGGCAAGAATGTTCAGAAGTGTGGTCTTGCCCGACCCGTTGGCGCCCACCAACCCGTAGCGCTCCCCTGGGTCGAGGCGGAACGACGCACCGTCGAAGAGGACGCGTTCGCCGAAGGACTTCCCGAGGTCGGTGACCGCGATCAGCGTGAGGGCCCTTGATCGAGTCCCTGGATCGCGGCCAGCAGGACGTCGCGAGTGACTACGACTTCGCCCTTTAGCGCTGCAACATCCGTCCCGACGGCCGTGATCTGGCCCTGAGCTCCCTCCGGACGGACGTGATCTGACATTGAAGCTCCCTCCGGTTCGCCACAACCTCCTCCCGGAGAGTCGAGATATCGCCCTTCAGCTCGTCCCGGGTCTTGTCCAATCCCTGTTCGACGCGCCCGATCCGAGCGTCCTGCCGCGACTCCGGTCATCTGCTCCTGAAGAGCGTCCCGCATATCCCTCGCTCACGGTGGGTCCCCGATCCGACCGAATCCCAGATCTTCTGCACCACACCCATCTCGGCTCCACTCAATTCTCTTCTTCCTCCCCTTGCTCCATGCCCCTTCGTGAACAATATATCCACTCTCGAACGTCGATACAACCCTCAGGCCATCCTTTTGACCTACGGAATGACCGGGGGACTTCAACCCGTCACCGTGAGTCCCGTCGGAGGACCAACTCAGCGACATCCGTGATGCCATCCGGGTCCGAGTACTGCACCAGAAACGGAAAGAGCTTCTCCAACACTCCCAGCCGGAGCTTGCGGTTCACCAGGCCACGTACCGCCGCGACCACCCGCTCACCGCGGGTGTATCCCTTCATCAATCCGACGACCTGAACCATCTCTTCCGGATCGGATACCTGGTCGATCAGGTCTTCAGGGGTCTTGCACCCCATGACCGCGTCCGCGACTTCGGCGATGCGACGCCGACTCGCAATCTGGCGGAGCAGGCCGGACACCTCGAAGGCCGTGCCCTCGCCGAACTTGATTTCCGCCAGTTCGACCACCAGCCCTCTTAGCCTGTCGGTGCCCTCCCGAACCCCCTTCTCCATGCCCTTCTCAAATTCTCCCTGATACCACTCCCGTCTCCACCGTTCCACCCGTTCCGCAAGCATCTCACCCTCCCTGGTGACATCGGCCCTGCGCTGACCGCTGGAGTCTCAGCGTCAGGGCCCTCGATCGAGTCCCTGGATCGCGGCCAGCAGGACGTCGCGAGTGACCGTGACCTCACCTTTGAGGGCCGCGACCTCCTGCTGGACGGCCCCGACCTTCTGCTCGACGGCCCCGATCTGGCCCTGTAGCTCCCTCCGGTTGGTCGTCGCCTCCTCACGGACGGACGAGATCTGGGCGTGCAGTTCGCCCCTCGTCGCCGTGATCTGGCCCTGGAGCTCGTCTTTCGTCGCCGCTATCTGGCCCTGGAGCTCCTTCCGGTTGGCCGTGGCTTCCTCACGCGTCGCCGTGATCTGGCCTTGGAGCTCCGTCCTGAACGTTTCCAATCGCCGGTCCTGCCGGTCGAAGCGCGCGTTCTGACGTGACTCCATCCCCGCGAACTGATCCTGGAGGGAGTCCCGTATTCCCCTTATTTCACCGCGTGCCCCGCGATCGGCGACGGTCTCCCAGATCTTCTTCACCACACCCATCTCAACCCCGCTCATCGTGATTCCCTCACCATTTCCGTCCCATTTTGTGAATATATGCCAATGTCGTCGTCCATGCAACTCCGTAGCAACTCGGTCGCTGGTGGAAGATGCACCCTTTTCAGGGGCGGGTACATAGCGGAATGGGACATACGCCCGTCGACCCCCAAAACCGCACCCCCACGGGCCAATCAGAATCCGCCGTAGTACCTCGCCACCGCCCCCCTTCCGACGGACTCCCCGCGGCTGTAGTACGCCGGCATCCGCTCCGACTTCCACCGCCCGGCCACCATGATCGCCGTAAGCCCGAGCCCCCTGGCAGTCAGGTCCTGCGCCATGCCGACCCTCGGCGAATGGCCGGTGAACCCCTCGCCGAGCCCGGCCGCCCTCGCCATCGCGGCTATGCGGTTCGAGATCGATCGCCCGCACCTGAGACCGAAGACCCGGGCGTCCGGTGAGGTGTCCGGGCGGCGGAGCTTCCGCAAGGCGTCGGCAGCCTCCTCACCGATGAAGAGAATCGCGGACGCGGAGGATGTCTTGGAGTGCCGCACGATGATTCTCCCGGTGCCGTCGCGACGGAGTTCGATATCCTTCCAGCGAAGTTCGGCGGCTTCTCCCCGGCGCAGCAGCCCGTCCCTCATCACGGACGCCAGCGCGATGTCCACGGCTCCCCGGTGGCGAGCGACATTGGCGGATTCCTTCCGGCCCGTCGGCCCCGTGCGAGGGTTGTAGGCCGTTGCGCAGATTCTGTCGAGGCGTTCCAAGGTCAATCCGCGGGCCTGGCGCGGTTCGTTCCGGCCGTGGTCGGTCGCCCGATTCCTCAGCCCCGCCAACGTCTGCCGGACCCCTTCGGACGAGGTGGGACTGGGAAGTCCGGCGGTGCGGTGGTAGTAGCTGATGGCCTTCCGGTCCATCGACAGGCTGGAAACCGACAGCCCCTTTCCGGCGCGGAGGGTGAGGTAGGCGGCCACCGTCATGGGATGGGCGGGGTGCGCCTCCACGCCCTCGGCCTCGGCCCATCGCTTGAATCGCTCCCAGGCACCCGCATAGGCCCGGCGCGTGGCCGGGCGCCGGCTTTCCAGAACCGCCTCCAGGATCGCCTCCAGGTAGTGCTCCGGCAGATTGACCGGGCCCTTGAGCGCTCTCGGATTGTCGTCATTCATAGAGTTCTCCTGCTTCGCGCGACTTTCGGGCGCGCAGCTACCATACAGGTACGGGGACGGTAACGGTGGAGAACGTGGGTCTCGGCGGAATCAGCGTCCGGCTCTCCGGAACGGCCGACGCATCAGCAACTACCGACGCCAACGGCCAGTACGCCTTCACGGGGCTGCGCGCGGGCACCTATTCCGTTGAGATCTCCGGTTTCGACGGTGATGAGGTCGGTTTCGGCGCCACTTCGTCCAGCGCCACGGTCGGCGTCGGAGAGTCGAAAGTGATCAGCTTCGACGGCACGTACCTCCGTACCGCCGGCATCATGGGCCAGGTCAGCGTCGAGGGCGAAGGCCTTGCGGGCGTGACCGTCAGCATGACCGGCGAGGGCGAAGACGCCACCACGACCACCGACGCCGGTGGTCTGTACGCCTTCTCGAAGCTCCGGGCGGGCGACTACTCGGTCGCGATCTCGGGCTACGACACCGACGACTACGAGTTCGCGACCACCTCGATGAACGTCTCGGTCGCGCTCGGCGAGACCGCCAACGTTCCCTTCGAGGGCACGCTTCTCCGCACCTCCGGCATCAGTGGCCGGGTGAGCGTCGAGGGCATGGGCCTTGACGGCGTAGAGGTTGTCCTGGCCGGTGCGGCCGAGGCGACCGCCATGACGTCGGGCGGCGGGCAGTACGCCTTCGCCGGGCTGGCCGAGGGCACGTACGTGGTCAGCATGATGAACCCGGACGAAGTGGCCTATGCGTTCGAGACGACCTCGGCCACCATCGTGCTGGGCGACGCCGAGTCGAACATCACGAACTTCGACGGCACGCACACGCGGACCGCGTCGGTTTCGGGCATGGCCTACATCGACGAGGCGCCGGCCGACAAGATGTACACGGCCAACGAGCCCGCGCTGGCGCACGCCGGGATCCCGGTTGCCCTGCAGGGCCCGGGCGTGAACGACGTGATGCTCGGCGCGACCGATTCCACCGGTGCGTACATGTTCTCCGACCTGATGGCCGGTGACTACCGTGTGCTGGTCAACATGACCGAGGAAGTGGCGGCGGCCATCACCATGGCCGGCTTCGCCTACAAGGGCGACCTCACCGGCGAAATCGTCAGCGTCGCGGCGGGCGGCACCCAGAGCGTCAACTTCCCGTTCGGGATCACGACGCAGACGATCGGCGTGGGTGCGCGCATGGGCTACGGCGAGCACCTGGGTGTCCCTGTCGGGGGCGTCAAACTTGCGGTCTACGCCGACGCCGCCATGACCGGCATGCCGCTGGGAGAAGGCACGACCGACTCAACAGGTGTGACCTTGGTCACGTTCGCCCGGGCCGACAACACCGGCCCCGGCGGCAACGACAATCTGGTCTTCGTGAATGTGAGTGAGTCTGGCCACGACGACCTCGCGGTGTCCGGCGGCGGTGTGATCGAAGTCTCCTATCCGGCAACGGCCCGCACACACGCGGCGCCTGCGGCGGTCACGCTGGTCAACACGCGTGCGAACTTCCAGTACTGGGTGAAGAACAACGCCGACGCGCGCGGCGGCGACATGGGCCTCGGAGGCTGGGCCACCGAGGTCACCATGGGCATGGACACGGTGCCGCTCATGGTGGTCAACGCGAAGGGCGACACGGTCAACGCCACGATGCCCACCGACACCGCCATGGCGAGCAGGGGCAGGGCGGGGCTGTCGTACGTCATCGATCCGGCCATGCTGAAAGACGGTCCCGCGACCTTCACCGTGATGGTGCAGGACGAGCAGTCCAGCGAGATGTACGATCAGAGCGACGCGCTCGTGCACATGCACAACGCACTCGCGCATCCGGACATGAACACCATGGAGATGAACGATCTGGGCCCGATCTACGTCACGTGGACCACGCAGACCCTGACGGTCGGCGTGTACCGCGAGGTGGACGACGAGCCCGGCTTCACGGACTTCCGTGGTGGCAACGGCACTGTTAGCGGCGACGCGCGGCCTGACGCGGCAGTGGCGGCCGAGATGACCGCCCAGCTGTTGACGCGGGACGGGCGCAACCGTCTGCGCCCGTACGAGTACGACCACGACGGCAAGCCGACGACCGACGACATCAGCTCGATGGCGATCGGGTCGGGCGGTACGGCGTCGTTCCCCAACCTGCCGGCGGACGAGGAATTGACCGTGCGGTTGCATGTCGGCAGTGACCGGGTGCTGGTCGGCGAGACCGACGCCGGCGACATCGAAGCTTTCGGCGCGGATCTCGACATCGGGATGTCCACCGGAGCGTTCGGTGAGGCGAGCGGTGGCGGGCCGGAAGTCAAGCTCTGCTCGCTGACCACCGACAGGTCTCCCGCCAAGACCGGCTGCGCCACATGGGCCTACCAGTGGGAGACCGGTTCGGTCAGCGGTCACGTCGACGGTCCGGGCGGAGCGTCTGTGAGCCTGACGGCTGAGACGGGCACCGACGACCGTAGCACAAAGACGAGCACGAAAACGGGCCAAGTCGGAAACTTTGCCATCAACGACGTCCAGGACGGCGACTACGCGCTGTCGACGCCGAACACGGCTGACAACAGCTTCGGCCCCAAGGGTGGCTTTGATCTGGCGATCTACCACGACGAGGCCGAAGACGACGAGGACGAAGATACCGAGTACGTCGGGACTGCGTGGTCGATGACGGGCGCCGACTTCACCGCGACCAAGCTGCGGCTGTCCATCAAGGGCTACGTGGCGAACGACAACGGCGACGGTCGGACCCGCGGTAACGAGTCCCTGTCGGGCGTTGCCGTGAACCTGTTGGCGATCGCCAAGGGCGGTGTGTCGAAGGACAAGAAGGACACGACGTTCACCACCGAGGCGACCACCGAGACGGACGGCAGCGGCTTCTATGAGTTCAACGATCTCACAGAGGGCGGAAAGTACTATGTCGAGGTTGCCGCCGGCGACGACTACATGGGCGTCAAGGACCTCGAGGACGGCCCGAACAACAAGTCGGCCGTAGTTTCGCCTGACGAGTACCCGGCCATCAATGAGGGCGACGACCTCAGGGGTAAGCTGCCGGGTTGGAACCACATGACCAACGTGGCGACAGCCGGGCGGGCGACGGTTAGCGCCAAGGCGCCCAGCACGGTATCGGCGAATCTCGAGAACTTCGCCCTGGTCTTCACGAACAACAACATCTCGGGTAGCGTGACCAACCTGAGCGGCTCCGACGGCGGCATCCTGGTTGAGGGTGCGATGTGCCCGACCTATACGCCGGGTAACGATGGGCCCGACGGCGATGAAGGTACCGAGGACGACGTTGCCGCGATGTGCCTGTGGACGCAGGGTGATGTCTTCAGGACCACGACCGACAAGACCGGCGGCTACGAGTTCGACGGACTCACGGAAGGCTACTACGCGGTGTGGTTCACGGGTGGCGGTCTCATGGCGGCCAACATGAACGCCGATGGCAAGCCGGACGATGACGCGGATCTCGATGCTGGCGGGACTGCTGGTGCCATGTCGCACATCACCACCGTGATGGGCCGGAGCGACTACTCGAGCCGCAACAGCTTCACGGTCTACAGCGCGCGGGCGGGCACGGCCGACGACCTGACCGAACTCGCGATCACGGGCTTTACCGCCGCTGCTGTTGATGCCGAGTCCGACACTGCCTATTCACTCGGTGACGCGGTCATCCGGGAGCAGCAGAGTGACGATGGTACCGACGAGGTCACGGGCTTCGACGGAGGGGATGCCACAATCACCTTCGCCGGTAGGACAGCCAACTTCGCCGCGAAGGCTTCGACGGGCGCCAGCATCACCATCACGGCAGCCGACGGACAGGATGGCAAGGCCAGGGGCTGCCCGGGCGGTGCATGCTCGATCAGCTTCGATCCCACCGACGGCCACGCCGATGACGACGACGACGAGGATCCCGGTGAGACCACGATCACGATCACGGTCACCGCGGGCAACGGCTACGACGACCACATGTACACTGTGGGCGGTATCACGCGGACCGACCCGGCGGACAACACGCCGGATGGCGTGACAGCGGCCGGAGAGGCCGTGACGTTGGCAACCACGGTCGCCGCCCCCTTCGGCAACGCCTTGACCTCCGTGCCGCTCGTCATCACCTACGAGGACGGGCAGACCGGGATGGTCGTGGTAGGTAGCGACGAACTTACGGGTGAGGCCAGCCGGACCAACGAAAACATCGTCACCTATGACGTGGCAGTGGGCGATGCTCAGCAGGTCTCTGTCATCGTCACCATCACATCCGAGGATGGTGTGGACGCGGTCTCAATCGTCAACCTGCAGCGCGCCGCCAGCTAGGCGCTTACCCAAACCGGCTCTTTCGAGAGTCGTGACAGTACGGGTCGCCCCCGTCCGGTTCGCCGGGCGGGGGCGATCACGTTGCGTAGTACCGCGCCACGGCTCCCCGTCCCGCGGCCTCACCACGGCTGTAGTGCGCCGGCATCCTCTCGGACTTCCAGCGTCCGGCGACCATGAGCGCGGGGAGCCCCACCCCGGCGGCCGTCAGGTCCTGGGCCATGCCGATCCTCGGACCCCGACGCAGGAGCGCGTCTCTCATCACCGACGCGATCGCGATGTCCACCTCTCCCCGGAGGCGAGCGGCAGTGGAAGACCGGGTCGGTCAGCGGTAGCGTGGATGGCCCGGGCGGAGCGTCCGTCAGCCTCGACGCCGTGACGGACAACGACGACCGTGGCGCGACCACGGGAGCCGACTCGAAGAAGGACGACTTCGGCCAGTTTGCCATCAACAGCATCCAGGTGGTCCACATGACGGACGAGACCAACGACGACGGCATGTACGAGTTCAACGAGCTGCCGGAAGGCGCGAGGTACCGCGTGGCGGTCCCGGGTGGCGACGACTACGCGGGTCTGCGCGCTCTGGACGCGGCAGAGGGTACCGAGGTCGGCAGCTACACCATGGCCGTCATGGGGCGCAACCAGTACTCGACCGGCAACGACTTCCACGTCTACAGCGGGCGCGCGGGAACGGCGGCCGGACTGACATCGGCCATCGTGTCGGGCATGGGCGACGACGGAGCGGTGGCTGACACCGTCGAGACCCCCAACGACGCCAACACCGTCAGCGATGTGGACATCAACGACGCCGACTACACCATTTCCGGCGCCACCCGTGCCAACCCGGTCGGCCACGCGCCTACGGCCATCACCGTGAACACTGCCAACGTCAACGTAACCGCGAACATGAGCCACGACCTGGACGATGCGGAGCCAACGTCTGCCGCGCTTCACATCGACAGGAACACCGGGGCCGAATGTGCGCAGAGCATCGTGTCGGTCACGGCGGGCGGAACCAACCTCACGGGCAGCGACGGCGCGACCGACGACTGCTCGGGTGAGCAGTACACCGTGACGCTGTCTTCAACGAACAGCACGGTCGTCCGGATCACGATGAAGTCAGAGGACGGCGTGGAATCGACCTACCAGTTGACGATCAACAAGACCTGATCTCAGCCGGCTTCCACGAACCCGTAGCAGGAACAGATCGCCCCCGTCCGGTTCGCCGGGCGGGGGCGATCACGCCTGGCGAGTGTGCCGGATTGCCGGGTTCCGGGCCCCGTGGTACTTTCGTGGGCCCGCGAACTCATCTAGATGGTGTGACCACATGTCCCAGGAACGACTTGAACACCGCCTTCATCTTCCAGACCTGACGATCAGGGGATTTCGGGGGATCGAGGCCCTGTCCATAGGTCGGCTAGGCCGGGTGACGCTGCTCGCGGGAAAGAACGGCGTCGGGAAGACGACCGTCCTGGAAGCGGTGAGGGTGTTCGCCGCCCGCGCCCGGTACTCGGTGCTGTCCCAACTGCTGCGCCACCGCGAAGAGTTCTCTCCTTCCGCTGACGACGACGGCAGAAAGGTACCCCTGCCTGATTTTGCCGCCCTGTTTCATGGACGGAACCCAGCAGATCACCCTATTTCAATTGGCCCCGGCAATGGTGCCGATCAGGTGACGATTCGGGATATCGCCTTGGTGAATGAACAGATCTCGATGTTCGAGAGAATGCTACCGGACGCTGCCGTCGGCGGCACCGGCCATGCGCTGCAAGCTACATACGGCAAAACGGAAAAGGTGCTTCCTTTGTTCAGGCTTGGATCAAGTGAAGACCCAACCTACAACACGGTAGATCCTCACGCGACGCGGTTCTGGCAACGCATGTGGAGTGATGGCAACGGGCCCTCCGAAATCGTATGCGAGTCACTGGGTCCGGGACTATTAGGGAACCGAGACATTACCCGCTTCTGGGTCGCCGTCGCGCTAACCGATCACGAAGGCGCAGCCGTGAGAGCTCTGCAACTGGTTCTGGGCGACAACGTTCATCGGGTCGCGGTGATCGGAGATGACGAACGCCCCCGCCAGCACGGACGGGCGATTGTTCGGCTTCGGGATCAATCCCAACCGGTTCCGTTGAGAAGTCTGGGTGACGGGGCGGTGCGGCTGTTTGGTGTCGCGCTGGCTCTGGCAAACAGTCGCGATGGTTTTCTGGTGATCGACGAGGCGGAGAACGGCATTCACCATTCGGTACAACGAGCGTTCTGGCGCATGGTGTTGGAGACGGCCCATGCGAACAACGTCCAGGTGCTTGCGACCACGCACAGCGTCGATTGTGTGCGGGGATTTGCTCAGGCGACGAACCAATGTGATGGCATCGAAGGTGCCCTTGCGCGCATCAACCGGCGGGACGGGGAAACGTGGGCGGTCGAGTATTCGGAGAAGGACCTGAGAATCGCGGCGGAGCAGGGAATCGAAGTGCGGTGAAGGACGGTCCCGCGTCCGGCCGCGTCCTCCTGGTTGAGGGAGACAGCGACAAGCACGTTGTCCTTCAAATGTGCATTCGTACACCGGGGATGCCAGAGTTCTGCATCATTCCGAAGGGTAGCGTTGAGAAAGTCCTCTCTTCCATTGCGAACGAACTCAGAGTTGATGGCCGCACGGCTGTTGGCATCGTCGTCGATGCCAACGACAAGGTAACAGATCGCTGGCGCGCTGTTACCAAGGAGGTTCGAGCGGTCGGCATTGACCTTCCGGAGCTGCCGCAACGAGGTGGCTCCTGCGTCCCTGGCAGTGCGCGATTGCCAAGAGTTGGAGTCTGGCTGATGCCAGACAACGAGGTCACGGGTGAACTTGAGGATTTTGTCCGCAGCATGCTCCCGGACGACGACCCTGTATGGCCCCGATCGGAATCGTATATCGACGGGATTCCGGAGTCGTACCGGAAGGAGGATTGGACTAACGCGCCCCTCGGGAACCATGCTCGCGGGGGCGATCACGTTGCGTAGTACCGCGCCACGGCTCCCCGTCCCGCGACCTCACCACGGCTGTAGTGCGCCGGCATCCTCTCGGACTTCCAGCGCCCGGCGACCATGAGCGCGGGGAGCCCCACCCCGGCGGCGGTCAGATCCTGGGCCATGCCGATCCTCGGAGCGTGGCCGCCGACCCCATCCCGGTTGTCCGCCATTTCAGCCCCAAAGTGGCGGACAACGTCCCTTTTCTGCTCCGGCAAAATCAGTTCCGACCCCCGTCGGATCGTCGGTAACTTCGGTGGGTCGGAATCGAGCACCGGCACGGGAGAGGGAAGAATGGATTGGTGGCAGGCGGGTAGCGTGATGGGCACGGTGGTCCTGTCGACCACGGCGGTCGCAACGTTCGGGTGGCGCGTTCTGCGCCAGGCGGCAGGATTGATCACACAGACCCCCCCTCTCACCGCCCCACCGCAAAGCTCAGCCCGGCCCGCGTCGTCTCGATCGGCAGGAACAGGGGCGCCGCGCCCCCCTTCTGGTACCCGACGAGGTAGCTGACGCCGCCCATGTCGACCGCCGCCGCCACATCCCAGAGCGCGTGGAACTCCCCGCCAACCCCGTCCGGGCGGTTCCACACCCCGGCGTGCTGAAAGTTCACGATCACGTTGTCCGCCACCGGCACCCGCCACCACGCCTCGTAGCCCATCCGCCAGAACGACGCCTCGGGCGTGAGCGGGATCGGCACGGGCGCCGGTCCACCGGGCCGCACCAGCCCCGCCCCATACGCCGCGATCACATTGACCAGAGGCGCGGCCGCGGGCCGGTAGGCACCCGATTGCAGCGACAGATTGAAGGGCAGCACATAGGCCAGCCGTGCCTCTGCCGACAGGTCGAAGGCGTCGAGACCCTGATCGGATTGGCCCTTCGCACCCAGCGTGAGGGGAAGCCAGTCGCCCTTGAGCAGGTTGAACGCCGCGCCCGCCTCCACGCTGAGATGATTGAAGTTCAGTCCCGCCTTCGTGGCGATGTCTCCCGACCACTTCGCCTGGGTCATCCATCGGCCCCTCGCCTGCTGCCGGTATACGCCCCCGTCGAACGACATGCTCAGGTCGTGGAAACCGCCGTCGCCGTCGGACTGGTCCCGCGTGAACGGACTGACGTCGAACCTGAGGAACGGCCGCTGCTCGAGGTATTGGCGCTCGACATCCGAAGGGGCCGGCAGGGGTACGACGAGCCCCGGTGACGCCCTCGCCACCGGGTTCCCCGCCTCGTCCGTCTTCACGGTCAGCGGCCCGCCGACATCGCGGCAGGCGCAGCCCTTGAGGGTGAACGCCCCCTCGGGGAGGATCAGCCGCAGATACTCGCCGTCCCAGTCCACGTCGACGGGGGGGAGCTCGATCTCGACCCGTTCCCCCCAGCAGTTGCCGGGAGTCGGTGCGGGCGGTGCGCCTTCCCCGCACCCCCCGATCCGGATGGACGCGGGGGGCTCGAGCGCGTGGCACACGCTGGCGCGCTCGACCACCCGGCAGCGCTCGACCGCCGCGCCCGCCGGGCCGATCCCGCGATCGACGGCGAACACGCGCGTCCGTTTCGACCGGTTGCCGGGGTGAATGACCTCGGTCATCAGATCGGAGTCCTCGCGCGCTCGCGCGTAGAAGTAGAGGTCGACGACCAGCGTCTCGTCGAACCCGCGTCCGCCGGCCAGCTCCGTCGTGAGGCCGATACCGGGCTCGTGCTCCGCGTAGAAGACGCCCTGGGCCTCGACCGCTCCAGGCGCGCCGATCGCCAGCGCCGCGGCCAGCACCGACCAGTAGGCGCGGGTGATGTGATGCTCGCACCAGTCCTTCCACGTCCAGCGCTTCGTGCACAGCCGCTGCATGCGCACCCGGGCGTTCTTGTACCCATAGCCCTCCATGAGCATGAGGTAACACTCGCGAAAGGCCATCAGGGTGTGGCCGTACGGCGGCGTGATCGGGCACACATCGCCCGCGGCCTCCACGAGGTCCACGCACGGCCGATCCAGGAAGAGGGGGCTGTCCCGGTCGGGGACATCGCGGTAGAGACCGGCCCGCTGGCAGGCGCCCAGAGCGCTGCGCCGCACCTTCTCCCTGCGCCGATAGACCACGGCAGACATGATTTCTTCGATCACCGGATGTCTGTCGCGAAACCCTACCATTGTTCCATCTCCATGTATTGGCTCGGCGTGAACCTGTCGACCACGCTGTCATCCGGGAACACGATGTTGCCCCGGGTGTCGAACACCTGCACCCGCATTCGGCTGATCTCGGGGCGGAGGGACACCAATGTGAAGTTGTCTTCCTGCGAGAAGTTCCAGGCGACGTAGTCCATCGTCACCGGCTCGCCGTCGGACAGGGTGAAGAGGAACGTGTCCCTCTGATCGTCGGCGCTCGAGTCGTGCACGAAGTCGGAAGGCTCGCCATCGGCGAAGGGGAAGGGCCAGTAGAAGGCCGACGAGGTCACCGAAACGACCCGCAGGTCCTCGGCCCGCCCGCCGGTGAAGTACATCTCGGCCGCGTTGCAGCAGTGGATGTCGCCCGAGAGGAAGACGACGTTCTGGATCCGGTTTTCGACGATGTGCCGCAGGATCGCGGCGCGTGTGCCGGGGAAGGCGGCCCAGCTGCTGCTCTTCTGGAGCACTTCGGGGTCGCTCTCCGCCAGGACCGTGCGCGCCGCCATGGGGTTGGGCACGAAGACCGACGGGGTCACGATGAACTTCGGCGTGTTGCCGCGCTCGGCCTGCTGCTCGGCCAGCCAGTCCAGGAGCCGCTGCAGCTGGCCCGGAGGGGCGTTGCGGTGCGTCGGCCGCCCGAGCATATGGTTGTCGTGCAGGTTGCCCGGCCGCTCGTCGTACCAGCGCTGGGTACGGGTGTCGAGCATGAAGAACGGGTATCCGCCGCACTCGAAGGTGTAGTGGAGGTTCTTGCCCCACGTCCTGGGTCCGGCGCTCCACTGGTAGTTCATGAAGGCGTCGATGGCGACGGTGAAGAGGTGGTAGCTTCCGCGGCCGTGAAGGCGGTTCCGGGACCAGTCGTCCTCGATCTCGTGGTCGTCCAGTCCGCAGTAGATCGCGTTGTGGCGGGCGAGCTCGCGGAAGTTGGGCGAGTTGAAGGCGGTCATGTAGCGCTTCCGGAACTCGTCGTAGGTCTCCGCCCGTCCCAGGGGGATCCGCCGGTTGAGTTTGTCGGCGTAGATCTGGTCGCCCATCATGAGCGTGAAGTTGGGGCGTACCTCTCCCTCCCCCTTCGCGAGCGCCGCCATGGGACGGAAGATCCGGTCGGAGTGACGCTTCTTCCAGAGGAGCCCGGGGTAGCGGCAGGACCCCATCATGAAGCTCACCGGCGCGTCTTCGGAGTCCGGAAAGGTCCTGAACACCGCTTCGGACGTGCGCGGGTCCAGCGTTTTCAGATCCCTGATCCACGCCGTGGTGTTCGGGAGTCGGGTGACCAGTTCGTCGCTCCCCACCCCTGTATCGTCGTCGTAGGGGTCGTCGAGGAGCAGGTACCCCACCTTGAAGGCGTACTCCGTGTCCGGCTCCAGGGTGAGGCCCGGAGTATCGCGACCCAGGTCGATGACGCCGGTACGGTCGTACTCCCTCCGCAGGCGGAAGTACTCCGCCACGTTACGCCTGTTCTTCCGGCCGTTGCGGCGCATCAACGCGATCACCCCGACCGTGCGGTGCTCGCTGTCCGGACTGACCCCGTCGTCGGCTTCCGAGCCGGCGCGGACCCAGATCTTGCAGCTCGTCGAGGTGGTGTGTCCTACCCTGGGACCCATTCCCGGTGGGCGTACCTTTGCCATGATGTCTCCCGTTCCAGTTGGCGTTTTCGCCTATGGTTCGGCGATTCCGCGCGGCCTCGTGCCACTGGATGCTCGCCGGTCGAACGCAGGATGAAGCGCCGGAAAGGGAGGGGATCCATCAGGTCGGAGAGGACATGATGGTGGCCGGGGACAGGTTGGCTCTGTGCCCGAACGTTGGTCGACTGTGTGCGCTCCATCATCTTCCACCCCTCACCGCCAAGCGCGGCCGAATAGACCTGCTCGAAAAATGTACAGGGTCGTTTGGCGCGGCGCCAGACCGCTACGACAGCCCGGAGGTTGACCCGATGTCCCGGGTCGCATATTCTGGTTGGCTCAAGCGACGATCAACCGGGACAGGGAGGGGAAGATGGGCGAAGGATCGGCATCGCGGACGCACGGTTATCTGGACGACCACCACGGGAATGCATCGTCGATGCGGCTGATGAGCATGGTCGCGCTCCTGGCGAGCATCGCGTTCGGCGTTCTCGCCGTTCTCTTTCCCGCCGCGGAGAATCCCAACGGGCTCTACATCACGACGGCGTTCCTGGTCGCGGCGTTCGCCCCGAAAGCGCTCCAGAAGTTCGCCGAGGCGCGGTTTCCGCAGCCTCCCGGATCGGCGCCCCTTGAGTGAGGACGCCTGAGGGGCACTAGAGAGTCGGATTCGTCACATGGGAAGGGAAGAGGGGGAAGGGATGGATATCGTGCAGATTATCATCGGACTCGGGATGCTCGGCATCTTGTTTGCCCCGGTCTCCGCCGTGGTGGTGTGCCTGCTCGCCATCGACAGGATGCGCGTGGAGACCCGCGACTTGCACGCGGAGCTCCGGGCATCCCACGAAGTGACCATGGCCGCGTTGGAAGAGCTCGGAGAGCAGATGCGCCCCGAGGTGGGCCAGGCTACGGGAGATCCTCCGGGAGAGTTGGGAGGTTCAGCTGGACCTCGACACCAGGCCCAGCATGAAGCGCTCGAAGTCTTCGCTTCCGAGTCTCGCGACCGCGCGTTTCAGCTGCGGCAGATCCATCCCGGTCTCCGGCAGGGTCCGGTCCGTCGACAGTCGCAGCGCGATCGTCAACACGTCTCGTGCTACCGGGGATGTATTGTCGTCATCGTGCGAGACCACCAGGTGATACGCACCAGGCGCGAAATGCACGACGAGGTGGGCCAGCCGGCGCGGCTTTGGCCGCCAGAGTTGCTCCCCGGGATAGAGCACGATGGACACCACCTCCGGAAGCCGCTCGCCCATGCGGAGGCCGTGGAGCCTTAGGATCTCTGCGAGCTCGAAGCAGGCCCGGGTCGTCTTGCACAGGGACACCAGGGGATCCGGGCGATGCTGGAAATCCAGGAAGACGGCCACCCGCCCCTCCCCATTTGTGGTCTGGGCCCACCACATGGCGTGGGGATAGTCGAGGCTGCGGTCCGGCCCCGCGCGATCAGGGCCGAGCTCCACCAATGTCGTGAAGTCGATCCTGTCGGCCATGCCGGGCACGTGCCGGCGAAAAAGCCGCGCCACGATCTGCCGCTCGAGATGCCGGTCCATGCCCTGACGGGCCAAGTCGTCCAGGACCCGCTGGAATATCGTCGCCACCCTTGCCCTCGTCATCATCCCCTCCGCTCCCAAGTTTCCCCCTGGCTTCGAACGCCGACCAAGGTACCATGGGTCGGTGGCGGGGCGCAAACGGGGACGCGGCTCCGGTGCGGTCGCTAGTCCTGCCGCCCGAACACGTGCGCGCGGAAATCGCCTCGCAGAATCTCCAGGGAGTGCCTCACGCCCTTCAGCTCACCACGGATCTCCCCGATCCCCTCGCGCAGACTCGCCTGTCCGTCTCGGAGTTGGCCGATTTCGGTGCGTCCCTGGGCGATTTCGGCGCTAAGGCCGACTTGAACCTGGGTGATCCTCTCACCGATCTTGTCGTGAGCCACCCGGCTCTCCTGGCGCAGCTTGTCGGTCTCCTGGCGCAGAACGCGCCACCCGAACGTTGCGACCGCCGTGGTCGCCAGGACCACCGTGCCCATCACGCTACCCGCCTGCCACCAATCCATTTCTTCCCTCCCCCGTGCCGGTGCTTGATTCCGACCCACCGAAGGTACCGAAGATCCGACGGGGGTCGCAACAGGCGTTGCCGGCTTCAATATCGGATGAGACGGGGGGTGGCTACATGGCGGGATGGGACTATTACGCCTCGGTCCGCGGCTGTCGCGCCGGTGCTACCTCAGCCTTCAATCCTGCTGCCCGAACACGTGGGCTCGAAAGTCCCCTCGCAGAGTCTCCAGCGAGTGCCTCACGCCTCTCAGCTCACCACGGATCTCCCCGATCCCCTCGCGCATAGCCGCCTGTCCATCTCGGAGTTGGGCGATCTCGGCGCCGAGGCCATCTCGGAGTTGGGCGATCTCGGTGCCGAGGCCATCTCGGACTTGGGCGACCTCGGGCGCACCTGGGTGATCTTCTCCCCGATCTTGTCGTGAGCCGCCCGATTCTCCTGGCGCATCCCTGCGAGGACGCGCCAACTGATCGTCACCACTCGCCGTGGTCGCCAGGACCACCGTGCCCATCACGCTACCCGCCTGCCACCAATCCATTTCGTCCCTCGCCCGTGCCGGTGCTCCCTGATTCCGACCCACCGAAGGTACCGAAGATCCGACGTGGTCGCAACTGGACCACCGGCTTCAATATCGGAGGAGACGGGGGGTGGCTACATGGCGGGATGGGACTTCAGGTCGGGTTCCGGTGCCAAGGTGGTGTGCGAGCCCAATACCTGCCCCGAAGACGGGGGCGGACAACCGCTGAGTCCTTCATTGCCCATGATCGCCACGTTCACATGGGTCCAGAAGTTCCGCCCACCGGACTCCGGGCCACTTCCGCGGCGCCACCACCTGGTCGAACCAGCCGGCGATCGCGGCCACGGCCTGCCGGTATCCGGGTCGGCGACCCCAGCGGAACACGTCGTTCGCCACCCGTGCCAGTTGATCGGCGGACTGCGCCGTCTCGATCTTGACTACCGCGGTGACCAGGTTGTCCGGCGGGAGGCCGGACGTGCCGTCCGCGTGCATGTCCAGCAAACGATACAGTCGCGGCGACTCGTAGTCAGTCGAGAGCGAGGGTCCGGTATTCGAGGATCCGCCAGGGCATCCGCGGATCCGGCGTGGACTGGAACTCCAGCAGGATGATCAGAGGAGACAACAGCGGATCGCGAAAGTCCACCCGCCACAGTCGGTCACCGGCACGCCGCAGGAGACCGCTCGTCAGCACGAACCCAATAGACCGAAGACCGCAGGGCGCCTACTTGGCGGGATGGGACTACCGGGCCGGGCTGAGCTTTGCGGTGGGCGGTGAAGGGGTGGAGGGTCCGCTAGTCTTGCCGCCCGAACACGTGCGCTCGGAAGTCGCCCCGCAGGGTTTCGATCAAGAGCCTCACACCCTTCAGTTCGCCCCGGATCTCCCCGATCTCGGAGCGTCCCTGGGCGATTTCGGCGCTAAGGCCGACTTGAACCTGGGTGATCCTCTCACCGATCTTGTCGTGAGCCTCCCGGCTCTCCTGGCGCAGCGCATCACTCTGCTGGCGCAGTTTGTCGGTCTCCCGGCGTAGTTCCTGGCGTAGCTTGTCGGTCTCCTGGCGCAGAACGCGCCATCCGAACGTTGCGACCGCCGTGGTCGCCAGGACCACCGTGCCCATCACGCTACCCGCCTGCCACCAATCCATTTCGTCCCTCCCCCGTGCCGGTGCTCGATTCCGACCCACCGAAGTTACCGACGATCCGACGGGGGTCGCAACAGGCGTTGCCGGCTTCAATATCGGATGAGACGGGGGGTGGCTACATAGCGGGATGGGACTTCACGTCGAGTACCGGTGCCAAGGTTCGTGTGCGAGCCCAATACTTGCCCCGAAGACGGGGCGTGCGGCAATTGGGGGCAGAAAAGGGTCGTTGTCCGCCACTTTGAGGCTGAAATGGCGGACAACCGGGAGGGAGGGAGGGGTAGTTGCCCGATTGCTGATCGACTGTTTGCGCTCCATCATCATCCACCCCTCACCGCCCGAGCGATGAACTCATCCCCCGTGTCGCATTGGAGAACCGCGGCGGCCACTACTGCAACTCGATCCGCTTCGGAGAGTCCCTCAAGCAGAGCGGGAAGCCGCGCGGCCACCTCGGCGCCGAACTTGAGAGTCACCAGATCGCGCAATGTGGCAATCGTGCCCTCCTGCCGGCCCTCCTGCCGGCCCTCCTGCCGACCTTCCTGGTACCACTCCTCGGTCCACCGCTTCACTGTCTCGGCCAACATCGATTCCTCCTCCTCCTCGTCCAGTTCCATGTCCAGAAGTTCCACCCACCGGACCCCGGGCCACTTCCGCGGCGCCACCACCTGGTCGAACCAGCCGGCGATTGCGGCCACAGCCTGCCGGTACCCGGGTCGGCGACCCCAGCGGAACACGTCGTTCGCCACCCGGGTCAGCTTATCGGCAGACTGCGCCGTCTCGATCTTGACTACCGCGGTGACCAGGTTGTCCGGCGGCAGGCCGGACGTGCCGTCCCGATGCATGTCCAGCAAACGATACAGTCGCGGCGACTCGTAGTCCAGCAGGTTCTTCGGCACCGGTCTCTCGCCCGCGGCCGGGTCGTTCCACACCTCGGTGCCGTTGTAGATCACGATGGCGAGGAACAGCGGGCGCAGACCGCCGGGGCCGGCCACTCCCTGCTTCACCGCCTCCTCGAGCGCGAGGGTCCGGTATTCGAGGATGCGCCACGCCATCCGCAGGTCGGGTGTGGACTGGAACTCCAGCAGGATGATCAGAGGAGACAACAGCGGATCGCGGAAGTTCACCCGCCACAGTCGGTCGCCGGCACGTCGCAGGAGACCGCTGGTCATCACGAAGTCCGCCGGGAGTCTCCGCAGCGTCGAGAGATCGAGCTCGCGAGCGAGGTCGCCGAAGAGACCGCGCAGGAGCTGTTCCACCATCCCCGAGTTGCCGAACATGCTTTTGTAGCCGGCATCGTGCTTCGGCGGCTCGTGCGGCTTCGGCGCGGTCGTCTTTCGGGTCATGACCCAATAGACCGAAGACCGCGGGGCGCCTAAATGGCGTGATGGGACTATTGGGCCGGGCGGAGCTTTCCCTCCCCCGTGCCGGTGCTCGATTCCGACCCATCGAGGTTACCGACGATAGGACGGGGGTCGCAATTGGCTTTGGGGGGCAGAAAAGGGACGTTGTCCGCCACTTTGGGGTTGAAATGGCGGACAAACTGCCTGGAGACACCGTGTTACGTCGTCTTGGCTGGCTACACCTTCGAGTGCGGCGACTACCCGTTCTTCGTGCCCAACCCCATGTCGGCGCGCACGATCCTGCGGCAGATCGTCGAGAGCCGCGTCCAGAACGTGGTTTTCCTCTCGGGTGACATCCACTGCTGCAACGTGGCCGAAATGCACTTCACCGGCGGGAGGGCCGAGGACCTGCGGCTGTTCTCGGTGACCTCGTCGGCCTTCTACTGGCCCTTCCCCTTCGCCGACGGCGAGCCCTCCGACTTCGTGCACAACTCGAGCGCCGACGATCAGAGGGACACGTTCCTCTTCACCCTGCCCGACGGCGAGCCGATGACGATGGACTACGTCGCCCGGAACTTCTCGCAGGAGGACAACTTCACGCTGGTGACCGTCCACCCCGACACCAGCCGGATCCGGGTGCAGGTGTTCGACAGCCGGGGCAACATCGTGTTCCCGGATGACAGCATGCTCGACCCGTTCCAGCCCACCCAGTACCTGGAGCTGGGACAATGGTGAGATCGTCACCACCGCCGTGGTCGCCAGGACCACCGTACCCATCATGCTACCCGCCTGCCACCAATCCATTCCTTCCCTCCCACGTGCCGGTGCTCGATTCCGACCCACCGAAGTATCAACCCGCACCTCCGAGCACATGCGCCCGAAAGTCCTCCCGTAGCGTCTGGACGGATTGAGTCACGCCTCGCAGTTCGCCTCGAACCTCCCCGAGTCCCTCGCGCAGGCTGGTCTGCCCTTGCCGGAGCTGCGCGATGTCGGCGGCGAGGCTGTCGTGTACCTGTCTCAGGGCCGCATCCTGCGCATCCCCAAGCCGGGTGATCCTGGCGCCGATCGTGTCGTGCGCCTCGCTACTCTCCTGGCGCACCTTGCCGAACTCGTCGTGCACCCCGTCGAACTGCTGGGCAAACTCCTGGCGCACCAGCCGAACTCCTGGTCCAGCCCTCTCGAACCGCCGGTCACGCCCGAAGCCGGTCGCATCATTCGCCAGAACCGGACCACGCCCAAGCCCGCGAGAACCGATGTCGCCATGGTGCTACCAGCCTGCCACCAATCCATAACCCCCCCTTCCAGAGTCCCCCGCGCTGGTGCCCCGTTTTGACGCTACGAAGGTACCGACGATTCGACGGAGGTTGCAATGTCTTGTCCGGACCAGTATCGGGCCGGATCCGGGGCGGTTACATGGCGGGATGGGAGCATCTGCCGGACCACTACTCCGGGATGCCCCGGCTGAAGTGGGTTTCGAGGTTCGGTTCGCCGATGGCGTTCGTCGCCTCGGCGACGCTCAGGCGGATGCGGCTGAGCGCTCCCTGCGATCATGTCGGGGTCCAGTCGCCCGTGGCCTCCTCCGCACGCTCCTCGAAGAGCGCTTTCGGATCAAGGGTCGGACGACCTGGTACGAGACGGTTGCGGCATGAAGGGACGGCCGCCCTTCGAGGTCTTCAAGGTCGCGATCCCGAAGAAGTCCCCCGGCCCGGACAAACTCCGCCAGAAAAGGAGGTCAAGCCCGCAGCCTAGATCTGACCTCGGCGAGGCCGGGTGTCAGGCGAAATACCGTACTTGCACAGCCTGTTCCGACCGCCCGAATCGTCAGCACGGCTACCCGATACCGTCCGGAACGCCACCGCCGGAATCGCGTTTGTGGCCGTGGTGGTCAAGTCGTCTTCGTCCGGATCCATGGAGTAACGGCCGCAGCACTATCGGCGTGGCGCCGACCCCCACAATCGTGTGGCTGCTCAGCCGGGTCCGGTTCCCGACGAAGGCGTAGTTGCCGATCATGACGCCGCCGAACGAGCCGACGATCGCCTGTGCGCCCAGCGTGGCCGTCGCGTCAACGGTCGCCGTGGGGTGCATAACGGCTGTGTGGTGGATCATCCCCATGTCGCCAATCTCCCTTCGGGAAACGGGGTTGCCCCCGCCCGGCGAACCGGACGGGGGCGAACCGTTACAACTGCGGCTTCACATGGCGGTCAGCCGCGTACCGTGTCTGCATCCTCCTCGATTAGGACCCCTCCGGGTCGGACACATTCAAAGTCACCGCCGCCGCGGTATTGACATCCTTGTACTTTCCGTCCGTCTCGTCGCTGGAAGCTACGGTATGCCCCAGTGCCGCGGTCTCGCCGGTCTCGTCCACGTTATCCGTGCCTGGAATCGCCGTAATCGTCGCGCCGGTGTTCCAATTCGAGGCACTGAGACTCACGGACTGCGGAGCTACGTTGACACCCGCCGGCGCGGCAACTGTGACCGTAACGGTCTCACCTGCGTTCGGTGCTTGAGTCAACGTCACAGTATAGGTAGCCCTCTCGCCTTCCACGACATTCAGAGTCGTATGGCTTATCACAACGTTGGCGAGCTCATCGTCCATGAGCGTCAGAGCCACCTCGGGGCCCGTCGTGCCCGCGTAGTCTCCGCCGGCAGCCTGGTGCGACAGGGTAGCCACCCCGTTTTCCTCGGTCTCGTCCGTGTCCTCGCGCACGAACACCGTCACCGACTGTGGCTGGTCCCAGCTATCCTGCGTGAACGATACCACCGACGGGATCGTGTAGACATCGTCACCGGCGACACCAATGGTCAGCTGCACTGGCTCTTCGGTGGGCTCCGTGGCCAACCTCACGGTGTATCTTGCAGATGAGCCTTCCCTGACCTGCATCGCGATCGCGGACACCATGATTCCCACTTCGTCATCATCGGTGATCGTCACCGACACCGCATCGATCGACGCGTCGTCGTAACCGCCACCTTTGGCCGCGTGTGTCACCTGAAGCGAGGCCCCATCGGCCGCGTCGTCGTCCTGCGGCGCAGTCACCGTTACTGTCTGTGCTTCGTCCCAGTTGGCGGTGGTGAAGGTCAGGGTACTCGGCGCTACGGTAAACTGGGCATCGTCCGGCACGGTAGCTGTTACCGTCACATTTGCCTTCGGTTCCACACCCAGGACGATCGTGTATTCGGCATCATCACCTTCGTCGATTTCCAATGTATTTTCACTAACGGTCACCTCAGCGCCAGCGACATCATTGTCAGTGGATTTCACCGTCACAGACGCTCCTGTCACGTTATCATAGTTACCGCCTGCCGCGGTGTGTGTCAGCGTGACATCATCGTCGTCATCAAAGTCGCTGTCATCATCCACCGTCACCGATACCGTCTTCGGCGCGTCCCAATCCGACCTCGTGAACCTCACCATTGCATCGGCTGCAGTTTCTTGACCGTCTACGCGCACATCGCTGGCCGGGTCAACATGTCCCGAAATGGTCACCGTCACCGGAAATTCCGTTGGTTCGATCGCCAGGCCCACCGTGTAGGTCCCCGCATCACCCTCTTCCACCAGGTTCAGCTCTGTTTTGCTCACCTCAATCGCCGGTGTCGTTGACGCCTCGCGCGTCACCGTGACGGTATACGCCTTCGTCGTGGTCCTGTCCGCGGCGGTCACCGTTACCGTGATCACGGTCTCGCCCACATCGAGGTCGACGTCGGCGCCCGGATCGATGTCGGCGCTGGCGCCGGTATTGGTCGTCGTCGCCGTAACCGTGGTTGATGTGACGCTGTGCGCCACCTCGGCATCGTAGGTCGTCGTGGCGGGGTCGAACGCCGGATCCAGCGTCACGCCGGACAATTCCAGCGTGCTGAGTGTCGCGTCCGACGAGGTAGTTGGTGGCGCCGAGGCGCGTGTCACCGTCACTTCATATTCCATCGTCCCGACCCCATTCGCGGCCGTGACCGTTACCGTGATGACGGTCTCGCCCACATCGAGGTCGACCTGGTGGCCGCTCGTGGCGTCATCGGCGTCGTCCGGATCGATTTCGGAGCTGGCTCCGCTTTCGGTCTCCGTCGCCGTAACCGTGGTCGACGCAACGCTGTGCGCCACGTCTGCAGTGTAGGTCCCCGTGGCGGAGGCGAACGTCGGATCCAGCGTCACGCCGCTCAAGCTGAGCGCGCTGAGCGTCGCGTCAGCCGAGGGCGGCGGTGGCGGCAGACCTCTCCGCACCACCAGCTGGTAGAGCCGCTCCACCTCGTCCTCCGAGGTCACGGTCAAGTCGACCGTGATCGCCCGACTGGCGGCGAAGGTCAGCTCATACCTCGACTCATGGGCGCCGTCCGTGCGCTTGCGATCCGATGCCTCTACCTCGTCGCCGCCCATCTCCACCAACAGGGCCTGCTTATCGCTGTCCTCCAGCGTGACCGTGAAATCCAACTCGGTCGCCGCTTCAGCGACGTTGATGGTGAACTGGTCGACCTTGCCGAAGTCCTCGCGGATTTCACCGCTCGCAGGAGCCTCGACCGAGAAGTCGCTCGCCGTCAGCATGTTCCCAACCGGGGCGGCACGGTAGACCATGTAGGTATAGTCCGTGTCGTTGTAGCCGTTCTCGGCAGTCACCGACACCGTGATCTCCGTTTCCTTGACCTCGCCTTCATCGTCGGAACCGGTCTCGTTGTAGTCCGGCTCGACCGTGGCCACGCCCTTGGACTGGGGCCAGGGCTTCGTCGCACCACGGCTCTCGGTCGTTGCCGCGAAGGTCGCATCTCTATGGATGTCCGGCGTCACCGTGACGTCCTTCGAGGCCCATGTGATAACGTCGGAACTGGATGTCAATTCCTCCGGGTCTTCGTCCGGGTCGGTCGTTCCCTCTATCACGACCCCATCACTGTCGAGATCGTCGTCGTCATCCAGACCGTTGTCGTAGAGATAGAAGTTGTTGCCGGCGGCCAAATCACGCCTGCCCTTCACGAGGCCGGTGTGCATCTCAGCCGATTCGGTCGCCCCGTCGTCGTCGATCTGGTTCTTGTCGTCGATGTTGGCAGCCAGATACCCCGCCTCGCCGACGTAGACCTCGTACCAGCCTTCCAGGAGATCGTTGAACTCCCAGCTGCCGTTCTTCGCCGTCTCCCTGGTCACGGTCGGGAAGTCGTCGCGGTCGTAGGTGCCACATTCCGCGTCGCCGGCATCGTACGTGTCGCAACGAATCAGTTCGATCGTGATGTTGCCGGGGTTGCCGGAGGCTTCTCTCACTCTGCCCGAAATGCTGCCGTCCACGTACAGCAGAGCGAAGTTGACGAAGTCGGCGCTAACCGTCTCGGCGTCGTTTGACACCGTGACGGATGTGTTCATTGTCGTCCCGGCGTTGTAGTTCCAGTACGGCAGCTCGAAGTCGCCCTCCTCCACGGCCGGGTACTCGTCGGCCGCGACTTTCCGGGAGAATCCGTCCATCGCGCTGGCTTCGGCAGCGTGGTACTCGCCGGTGCCGGTGGCCCTGACGTAGTATGCGCTGCCTTCGACAACGTCACTGAAGGCATAGGAACCGTCATCGTCGGTCTCGGTGGTCTGGTGGACCTTGAACGTGGTGTCCTTCTTGTTGTCCGAGACCTTGGTGATGGTCAGGAGCTCGAGCTCGATGCCCGCAACGGCCTCGTCTCCGCGCACGATCTTGTCGAGATCCGGAGTCTCGTTGTCGCCTTCCTGGCCATCGTTGGCAACGTATCCCTTGATCTCGAGTCTCAGCGCGGTGACGTCGAAGTCCTGGGTATGTGTAACGGGGTTCCCGGTGATCCCGTCATCCGCGTCGTCGTCCTCCGTCTCGTCGTGATAGAACGCGATTCTCGCACTGTCGGCCTTGTTGTCCTTCGTTGCCGGTGTGCGCACCCAGTACTCGCCGTCCTGGACACCGGAGAAGCTGTAGTTCCCCTTCGTCGCCGAGGCCTTGCTGGTCTTCGTGCTCTCGCTCGGGCTGTGATTGTCGGTGATGGCGTCAAGATTCACCGTCGCACTGGCAACACCCGCGCCACGCCGCGTGATTTTCCCGTCAGCCGACCCGGACGTCCACTGGTAGGCGAAAGTCGAGCACATGTCATCCTCTGACGAAGACGACAAGGGGCAGAGGCGAACTTCGGGCCCGGCGCCACTCTCGTCGCCGAACGCGCCAACCGACATGCCCAGCTCGAGGTCGTCGTCGTAGGCCTGAACGCGGTCGCTCCGGCTGTCCGGACCACCGACCGCCACCCGGTCGCTGCCCTCATTGAGCTGGAGTGTGAATTCCATGTCGGCCGGCAGATTCACGAAGGTCGCCATTCCGCCGGTCAACCCGGTAATGGTGGCGTCACGGGGATCCGTGTCGGGGTCGCGGTCGTGATCCCACTCGTCGTACACCTCGAGACCTCTGCGGCCCGACGCGTCAACCATGACCGAGACGCTCATCTCCGCCGCGACGTCCTTGTGCGGCCGCTGGTCTCCGCCGGCCACCTTGCTCTGGTAGTTCGTAAAGCCCGGCTCGTCGTCGGTCTCGCGGTACACGCCGACCGTCAACTGCTGTGTTGTGAAGGTGAAGCGGGCCGGAGCCTGGCCGAACCTCGGGTTCAGGTTCAAGTCGTTTACCTTGTGCGTGTTCAACGCCGGAAGCTCGAACCCGGTGTGCGTATAGTTCAGCCCATCGCCCACTGCCTCCCACGTCTCGCCCATCGCCATCGGCTGTTGCCAGTCGTCCGAGTCCGGCCTCAACGCCGCGCTGAAGGTCGCGGGCAGCTGGTCCGCCGTCACCCTGTACGAGACCATCACCCTGCCCTGCATCCCGTCCATGTCCTCTGCACTCTCGGACGGCATGGTGAGGTTCACCATCTTCGTGTCGTCGTCAGGGTCCGGCATCATGAGCGGCATGCTTTCGTCCGTCACTTCGCCCATGTACACGTCCGTGTGCCAGCCATCGACCAGCACGTCGCCGCCACGCGCGTCCGCGTCGTTCTTGATCCAGAACTGGAAGTTCACCGCGACGTTCTGGAACCGAACAGTAGTCGGCGCTCCATGCACGCGCGCAATACCCGGATACTGGACTTCGATGACGTCCCTGTCGGACACCATGAGGTCTTCATGACCGGCATCCACAACCTTCACGAAGACGATGTTGTCGGTGTCTTCGCTGCCGGGACTGGTGTCGTCGGCCCTCGCGAAGGTGAAGCCGGCCATGCCCGTCTCACCGGTCTTGGTACCCATGCCCAGCAGGTTCGTGCCTGCTTCGGCGTCCTGGGCCGTGGGGAACAACGCCAGGGTGACGCCCCCGACCGGAAGTGGGGGATCGCTCACCATCTCCGCGCTCCCCATCACCGCGCCGACGCCGATCGTCTGCATCGTGATCCGGAACGGGAAGTTGACCGTAGAGTTGGCCGTGCCGGTTTCGCCAGCCGCGATGGTCCTCACCGTCGACTCGCCGACGAAGGCAACGCCAGCGGCTGCGAGTGCCGCCGCCACCATCTCGTTGTTGGCCGGAAGCTCAACCTGGTAGGACCCGGCCTGCAATGCCTCGCCCGTCGTGAAAGTACCGTCCGCATTGATGTCGACCGGTGTCATGGTGTTGAGATCCGGACCACGCAACATCACCTTCGCGTGGGTCAGCAGGCCGGCCAGCATCGTCGGGTCCAGCAACCCATGTTCCACAAGCGGCGCGAGCGCTGCGGTGATCGAGGGCTCGCCCGTGGTGAGCATCTTGTCTTGCATCACCTCGTCGATGAACAGCACACCCGAGATCGACGCGGTCCGCGTGTGCGTGCCGTCGAAGTTCCGGATCGCCGACTCCGCGTCACCCAGCATGACCGTGTGCGACATCATTTCGAACGTGTAGGCCGTCTCGTCCGGGTTCGCCATGCTGACTACGTAGGTGCCCTCAGCCAGGCCGGCGAAGGCGTACTGCCCGTCGTCCATCGTCGTGTAGGTGGCTTCGGCGGCGCCCGCAAGGGTGACGGTAACGTTCGGGATGCCCATGCCCTCGACGCTCACCCGGCCACTGATGCCGGACGTGCGAAGGAGCGTGCCCTCGAACGGTCGGTTGGCGGTCTCGCCAAGCGCGACCGTCACGGTCTGCGAGGTAGTCTGAAACTCGACCTCGTCGGGGTCATACCCGGAAATCGCGACCGAGTAGGTGCCCGCCTTGAGCTTCGAGAAGCCGTAGAGTCCGCCGGCGTCAGTGACGTCGGTTTCATCTTCGCCCTCGCCGGTCATGGTGACGGTCACGCCCCCAAGGCCTACACCGTCGACACTGACCTGGCCCATGATGCCGGCGGTGCGGAGGTACGTGCCGTCGAAGCTGATGATCTTCGACTCGCCCACGCCAACCGTGGCGGCGGACTCGACGCTGCCGAAGCCGACCTCGTCCATGTCGAATCCGGAGATCTCGACCGAGTAGGTGCCGGACCGGAGGCCGGTAAACGCATACTGGCCGTTGCTGTCGGTGGCCGTCTGTGCATCGGCCATGCCCGAAAGCCTGACCGTTACGCCACCTAGGCCGGTGTTCTCTACCGTTACCGTCCCCATGATGGAAGCGGTACGGATGTAGGAGCCGCGGAAGTCAAGGGTGACCGATCCGCCGGTCTCGGGGATCGTGGCCGCCGCGGAGGTCGCATCGAAGCTGGCGTCCGCCGGGAAACCGCTGATGGTGACGGTGTAGGCACCGGCCACGACTCCGTCGAAGCGGTAGGTGCCGCCGCCCGCGGTGGTGGTGGAGGCGCCGTTGCTGAGATTGACGGATACACCGTCGATCCCCATGCCCTCGATCGAAACCTGGCCCGCGATGGAGCCGGTCGCCGGCGGAGGAATAACGTCCTCTCCGCAAGCCGCGATGACCGGGAGCACCAGCAACGTTGCCGCCGCAAGGAGCTTCTTGAGTCTGTTCATGTCCATTCCTTTTGATAGGATGGTTTTTTCGTCGCCCTTTTTCCTCCGGCCTCGTGCCGGTGGTCAGGCAATCCGAAAATCTATGATTATCGCCCTTCGGCGGCCGACGCTGTGTCGACCCTACCGGCGGACGGTTGTCAGGGGTTGTCAATCGACCCGCTGCTTCCCGGGTCGGCAATGCTTTATAGCAAGACTGGTGCCAAGTTTTTGAGAGACCGCAAGTCGTTTGCTGACAATGGTATAGGCATTACGCCCACCTTGCCGAAGGCATGGAAAACCAATTCATGTCAGCTTTCTGACCCCTGTCTCGGCGGTTCGGCCGGAAGTCTCAGGTATTGCTCGGCCAGATCAACCAGGCTCGCCGATCCCACGAAGAGGGGCGTACGGTCGTGAAGCCCGCTCGGAACGATGTCCAGAATGTCCCGGGAGCCGTTCGAGGCACGTCCTCCCGCAGCTTCACAGACTAGCGCCAGAGGGGCCGCTTCGTAAAGGATCCGCAGCTTCCCCCAAGGCGCCTTCGACTCCGGCGGATACATGAAGATCCCGCCCTGGAGGAGGGTGCGGTGAAAATCGGAGACCAGCGAACCGATGTATCGCGACTTGTAGCCCCCGCCCCCCTCCCCGTTCACGCCCCGGAAGTGGTCGACCAGGCGCTGCTGCTCCCGCGACCAGCGCGCGTAGTACGCCTCGTTGACCGAGTAGACCTTCGCCGGCGGGTCGGGGATGCGGATGTCGCGGTGGCTCAGCAGGAATTCGCCGATCGACGGGTCCAGGGTGAAACCGTGCACGCCGCCCTGCACCCCGGTCGTGTAGACCAGCATCGTCGAGGAGCCGTAGATGACGTAGCCCGCGGCAACCTGCCGGAAGCCCGGCTGAAGGCAGTCCGCCATCGTCCCCGGGCCGCTCCGCTTCGACCGTCCGTCGAGAACCCGGTGGTGGATCGAGAAGATGGTGCCGATGGAGACGTTGACGTCGATGTTCGATGAACCGTCGAGAGGATCGAAGAGGAGGACGTAGTTCCCGATGTCGAAACGCTTCGGGATGGGGATGATGTCCTCGCACTCTTCGGACACCATGCAGCAGAGGTGGCCCGCGTGATCCATCGCCTTGACCATCACCTCCTGCGCGAAGGCGTCGAGCTTCCGGACCTCTTCGCCCTGGACGTTGGTTTCGCCCGTCATGCCGAGCACATCGATGAGGCCGGCCATGTTCACCTCGCGCGAGATGATCTTGGCGGCCAGTGCGATGTCGTACAGCAGCGCCGAGAAGCGCCCCGAGGCGTCGGGGTAGCTGCGCTCCTGGTCGATGATGTGGCGATCTATGGTGACGACCTTGCTTCGCATGGCCGGGAAGATGGGCGCGGGGAGGGTCCTGGGCAAGGCTGGGAGGGCGTGCGATCCCGACCGAGCTTCGGGCGATGTCGGAGGGTTCCCCTCATGCCCCTATCGCGACGATCTGGCGGTGACCGTGCCGTCCGCGCGGCAGCTGAGCGCGACCGTGCCGTGCAGGTCGGTCCTGAAGATGCGGGTGCCTGCGCCTTCGAGCCGCGCGAGGACCGTCGGGTCGGGGTGGCCGTAGCGGTTGCGGGCGCCGGCCGAGATGAGGGCGTACTGCGGTGAGAACGCGCGCACGAAGTCCGTGGAGGTAGAGGTGCGGCTGCCGTGGTGGCCCACCTTGAGGATCGTGACGGGGTCAAGGGCCGTGAGGCCGGCCTCGCCCATGAGCCCGGATTCGATTTCGGCGTCGGCGTCGCCCATAAGGAGAGCCGAGCAGCGGCCGAAGGCGACGCGTACGACGACGGACCAGTCATTCGGCGAGCGTGAAGGCGCGTCCGCCGGGGCGGGGCTCAGCACGCGGAAGTCGACGCCGTCGACGGTCCAGGAATCGCCGGCAGCGGCCCGGCGCCAGGGAACGTTCGCGCGCCGGGCCTCCGCGAGCCCGGCCATGTGCCCGGCCTGGCCGCCGCTGAAGCCGGGCCCGAGGACGGAACCGGTGGAGATGTTGCCGAGCACCGCCGCGAGGCCGCCGGCGTGATCTTCATCCGGGTGGGTGAGGATGACCGCCTCGAGACGGCGCGCCCCGCGCGCGTGCAGATAGGGAATGACACGGGTCAGGCCGGCGTCGGAGCCGCCGAAGCCCCGGGGGCCGGCGTCGACGAGGAGCCAGCGGCCGCCGGGTGTGCGGAGCGCGATGGCGTCGCCCTGGCCGACGTCGATCGCGACGATCTGCAGCGTCCCGCGCCCCGCGAGGGAGATGGCCGCCTGCCCTGACCACAGGACCGCGAGCGCACAGACGGCCGAGACCCCGGCCCGGACCGCGGGCCGCGTGCGCCACGGGGCGTTCGCGACGAGAAGCGGCAGGATGGCACCCGCCGTGAGGAGCGCGGCCTCGCGGGGCGTGACCAGCATGACCGTCCAGGGAAGGTCGCCGAGGGCGGCGGCGGTCGCGGTGACGGCGAGGAGGAGGCCCTCCGAGCCGGCGCCCGCGACGGCGGCGCCCGGGATGTGCAGGATATCCATGACGATCGTCGCGATGACGCCCGGCACCGCGGTCGCGACCAGGGGCGTGAGCAGAAGCGAGGAAGGGAGCGAGAGGAGCGGGATCTGGCCGAAGTGGTAGGCGAGGACGGGCGCGGTGAACACCGAGGCGCCGATTCCCGCCGCGATGGGCGGGGCGATCCAGCCGCGCCCCCTGTGCCTGGGCCAATGGCTCATCATCCATTTGGTCATGATGAGGATGCCCGCCGTCCCGGTGACGGTGAGCTGGAAGCCCGCGCCGGCGACGACCTCGGGCCGCAGCACGGCGATCATGAGCATGGACAGCCCCAGTGCGCCGAGTGGCTGCGCGGGCGTGTGCCGGAGCCGTCCCAGGACGAAGGCCGAGGTCATCCAGGCCGCGCGGGTCGCCGAAGTCGGGGCGCCGATGACCAGGACGTAGGCCCAGACGCCGGCTGCGACCCCTGCCGCGCGGGTGCGGGGCGGCTGCCCGGTCAGGGCGAGGAGGCCGCTCAGCAGCGCCGCGATCACGCCGACGTGAAACCCCGAAATGGAGAGGAGGTGGGCGCTGCCCGAGCGCGCGAAGGCGTCCCAGAGCTCGCGGGGGATGCCGTCCCGCTCCGCCAGCACGAGCGCGGACGCCACCCCGGCCTGGGTGCCCAGCCTGCGTTCGAGCGCTTCGGACGCCCGGCCGCGTATTGCCGCGCGCACACGGTGATGCCACGGCGCCCGCCGCTCGGCGTCCTTCACCTCCTCCACCGATGTCGCGCTCAGGTAGATCGAAACGGAGCCGTCCGGTCGCTGGGACCTGAACCACGTCCCGGCAACGGACACGAAGCGCGCCAGGGGCGGGGCACCGTCCCGGGTGTAGACCCTGACCTGACTCGCGCACCCCGAATCCACCTGCAAGGTGGAGGCCCCCTCGGCGCTGGAGCTCGTGAAATACCCCGTCACCGACGCTTCGGCCCCGTCCTTGACGGTGGCCGTGCAATGTTCGCGGGACCGGCGGTCGGCCGCGCCCCAGGCGTGGCCGGCGAGGAAGCACAGAAGAAGCGACAGCGCCCGGGATCCGGGACCGCGCCATAGCAGGATGGGAACGCCGAGGAACAGAAGAGGGATGAACGGGGCCGTGCCGGCTGCCGCGCCCGAGGCGAAGCCCACGGCGGTCCAAAGGATCGGGGGCGCGCCCCTCACTCCAACAGCGTCTCCGTATCGTTCGCGGCCAGGCTTTCCTTCAGGTGGCGCTCGCGGAGCAACCGCCGGACCTTCAGGTCGGCGTTGATCCCCGCCACGAGGACCACGCCCATACCGATCACCATGCCGCCAAAGGCGACAAAGGTGACGGGCACGTTGCTAATTGTCGCGATTCCGAGGTTGATCGTGACTTCGCGCCCGGCGTTGCCCATCGCGAAGGCCACGCCCAGCAGGACGACGGCACCGAGTGCCAGGAGGCCCGAGAAGCGGCGCATCCCGTCGCCTACCCCTGAACCGGCTCGGCGACGAAGGTCGCGCCGGTCGTCCGGACCAGCTCCGCCGTCCGGTAGTGGCCGATGTCGTGCTCCCCGCCCCGCATGACCGCCGCCTTGTTGCGGCGCGTGCGGCCGAGGATCATCCCCTCGTACCTCCCGCGGCGCTCGATCAGCAGCTCTTCGACGCGGCCCACCTCCTGCTCGTTGATCTCGGCCTGGATGGACCGGGTCGCGCCGATCAGCCGCTGCAGCCTCTCGCTGCCGATGTCGTCGGGAACGAACTGGTCGGCAGGCAGGCGTGTCGCCGGGGTGCCGTCGCGCGGGCTGTATCGGTAGGTGAAGGCCTCGTCGAATCTGACGTCGGCGAGGAGGCCGAGGGTAAGCTCGAAGTCCTTCTCGGTCTCGCCCGGGAAGCCGACGATCACGTCCGTGGAGAGCGCGATGTCCGGCACCGCCGAGCGAAGCATGTCCACCTTCGCCATGAAGGACTCCGCGGTGTAGCGGCGGACCATGCGTTTGAGCACGCGGTTGCTCCCCGACTGGACCGGCAGGTGGAACTGCTCGCACACCGCCGGTTCGGTCGCGATGACCTCCACCAGATCCTCGGTGACATCGTTCGGGTGCGGCGACGTGAAGCGCACGCGGCGTATGCCCGGAACCCGGGCCACGGCCTTCACGAGGCGTGCGAAGCTCCAGTCGTCGTACCGGTAGGAGTTGACCGTCTGTCCCAGCAGGGTGACTTCGCTGATGCCGGCATCGGCCGCATCGGCGGCCTCGTTCAGCACCTCGCGCGGGTCGCGGTTCTTCTCCGACCCCCGCACGTACGGCACGATGCAGAAGGTGCAGCGGTGGTTGCAGCCGCGCTGGACCGGGATCCACGCCCTCACGTCCGAGCGGCGACGCTGCTCCAGCCCCACATAGTTCTCATTCGGATCGAGGTCGATCACCGAGAGCTGCTTCCTGGGTGTTTGAACCGCGCGCAGGGCGGACGGAAGGCTGCGGTAGCCGTCGGGTCCGACGACCAGGTCGACGTACGGAGCCCTTGCGAGCAGGTCGTCGCCCATCCTCTGGGCCATGCAGCCGGTCACGCCGATGACCATGTCGGACCGCTGTCGCTTGAGTCCGCCCAGCTGGGCCACCCGTCCCAGCACACGCTTCTCCGCGTGCTCCCGGATGGCGCAGGTGTTGACGAGGACGACATCGGCCTCTTCCGGCGTAGCGACGATATCGTAGCCGTCTCCTTCGAGGACGCCCTCCATGAGTTCCCCGTCGGAGATGTTCATCTGACATCCGTACGTCTCTACGTAGGCCCGCCGGCGCGTGCTGTTCATGGAGGTCTAATTCAGCGCCAACGGTGCGCCCTCGTCAACCGTGACGCTCGATCCGTCGCGGGAGAGGCTGCCGTTATGCAGGACCGTGGGGTCGGGGGTTTGCGCCGCCAGGACCGACACCCTGAGGTAGTCGCCGGTCAGCGCCGTGCCGTTCGCCCCCTCCATGACCACCTCGACCGGCGCGCCCCCGCGCCCCTGTGCGTAGCGGGAGCCCTTCCGCTCGGCCAACTCCCGGAGCTCGCGGCCGCGTTCCCGTGACACCCGCTGCGGCACGGGCCCGGGAAGCTCCACGGCGACCGTGCCGTCGCGGGGCGAGTACGGGAAGACATGCAGGTAGGTGAAGGGCAGTTCCTCCACGAGGGCCACGGTCGAGGCATGGTCGGCGTCGGTCTCGCCGGGGAAGCCGGTGATGATGTCGGCGCCGAGACCGACGGGGTGCACGGCGGCGGCGATCTCGTGGGCGCGGCGGCGGTAGTCCTCGCGGGTGTGCCACCGCCGCATCTTCCGCAGGACGGGATCGGCGCCGCTCTGCAGCGGCATGTGCAGATGGGGAGCCAGCCGCCCCCCCGAGGTGGCCAGGAGGTCGACCATGCCGTCGTCGATTTCGGTGGCCTCGATCGAGCCAAGCCGGAAACGGGGGCCGGGCACCTCGTCGAGAAGGCGGCGGACAAGCGCGGTGAGCGTGCCGCGCGGCTCCGGATCCCTGCCGTAGTGGCCGATGTGGACGCCCGTGACGACGAGTTCGGGGTGGTTGCGGGCCAGTGCGCGCGCTTCCTCGACGATCCGGCCGGGGTCGCGGCTGCGGCTGCTGCCCCGGGCCAGCCGGGTCGCACAGAACGCGCACTTGCGGTCGCAGCCGTCCTGGACCTTGAGCCAGCCCCGGGTCGCGCCCGCACGGCGCCGCAAGACGGTCGCGCCGACGGCTTCGAGATGGGCCCGGTCCAGCGGCGCGCGGCTGCCCAGTTGAACGAGCCGCGTCCCGCCCGGTGAAGCCGCCGCCAGCACTTCGGCAGGGTCGTGGCCCTCCACCACCCCCGCGACCTCCCGCATGGCCCGGTACTCCGGCGCGCGCAGGGCCGCCGAACAGCCTGCGACCACCACCTTGGCTCCCGGATTCCGGCGCGCCGCGCGGCGGATGTAGCGCCTCGCTCCCGCGTCGGCCCGATTGGTGACCGTGCAGGTGTTGATCACGCACAGATCCGCGCTCTCCAGCGAGGACGCCCGTACGGCGCCACGGGCCTCCAGCAGCTGGCGCATGCGCTCGGTGTCGTACTGATTCGCCTTGCACCCGAAGGTCTTGTAGTGGATGCGCATGGATGCGCCGCTCCAGGTCTTCTAGAATCGCGTGATCCCCAGCGAGACGGTCGCTCGCCAGAAATTCTCGTTGAGGGGAGCACTGGAACGCTCGGCGCGCTCGATCGCGACATCCATCCAGCCGTAGCGGATGCCGTCGACCTCCACCAGGTTGATCCCCAACCCCAGGGACCAGGCGGTCTCCACCGGGTCCTCCGCCTGATAGCGGAAGGGCGGGACGACGCGTCGGTACCCCAGGCGCAGGGGGATGCCGCGGGTTGGCCTCTGAATGACTTGCAACTCGAGACCGGCACCGTAGCTCAGCGTTTTCGCGCTGACGACCCCGGGCTGAAAACCGTCCGCACCCGACCAGTCCTGGTAGGCGAACGACGTGTTCAGGTGCAGCCGCTCCGAGAGGCGGCCCGTCGCACCCCACAGGAGCCGCAGCGGGATCGAGTACCGGTTCTCCTCTCCCCCGGTGCTCTCACTGGGCGATTCCTTCAGATTGCCGGACCATTCCAGCGCACCGGCCAAATGGATGAGCGCATGCGGATCGGCACCGAAGCCCGCCGAGAGGGTGTAGCCGCCGTAGTGCCACGAGCTTGCCTCCGTGTACGGGCGGACGTCGCTGCCGACGACGAGGGAATCGAGGGTGCGGTCGAACTCGCGCTCCAGCCGACCCACATACGCACCGGCGGAGGCCCCCACCGAGAAGCGGGCACCCAGACGCTGGGCCCACCCCACCCGGGCTACCGAGGTCCCGCCGTCCGTGGTGAAACGGTCCTCCACGGGCACGTCGATGCCGCCCAGGTTGACCGTCCGGGAGGTGTGTCCCACCCAGCGCTGCTCCAGATACCCCGCCAGGGACAGGGTCACGGTGCCGTTGACCGAAAGCACGGGGTAGCCGATCGCGATCAGGGGGAAGCGGGTGGTGCGCATGGTGCCGTTCTGGTCTTCGAGCTGGAAGTCGCCCCACATCGGCTGCATGGATACGAAGACGGAGGGAAACAGGATCTCGGCAGCCGCGGCGGGGTCGCTGACGGACAGTCCGGCCCGGGCAAGACCGATTCCCAGATTGCCCAGGGCCACCGAGCGGCCGTCCGCAACCCCCACGGGTACGCCCAGCCCTCGGAAACCGAGGAAGCTCTGGCCGCTCGCCCGGTCGGGCGCGGCCATGGCCACAAGGGCCAGAACCAGGAGCGTCTTCTTCATCCCCCACCTCCGCTGATGGCCGAGAAGTTCAGAATGAGCCGCAGCTGCGGTGCATCCGCGGACCGCGCGTCACTGAACGAGGCGTACTCGATCGACAGCGGCTCGAACCTGGACAGGAGGGCCACCGTGTTGCTCACCGGGTCTCCGTCCAACATCTCGCCGCGCAGCAGATCGCGAACGAGCCCGGTCACGGGCACCTCGACCACACGCCCCGCCGGGGGCGAGAACCATTCGGGAGCGAGGATGATCCCGGCGAACCCGGTGGTGGGCGGTCCCAGCGGCGACTTGGGCAGGATATCGGGCACCGTGACCGTTCTGATGTCCATGGTCAGGGTATCCGAGGGGGCGAAGGCCGGCGATTCGGCGAACGTCGTGAGGCGCAGACCAGCGTAGGATATCTGCTCCGGGCTGATCTCCACCGGACATCCCAGGGCGTCGCACAACTCGGGGGGGCCGTGCAGCATTCGAGGAGGGTCGAGGTCCAGCACCGTCCGCCACGCGGGAGCGCCGCCCACCCTCAGCGAGTTGTCGGGGGCCCGCGGGATCGGATCGTAGATGAAGGTGGTGGCCTCGGTATCGGCCAGCACCTGAATGGTGGTGTCGGGGTTGATGCTGGGCAGCGTTTCCAGCCACAACAGAGCCGACCGCAGTTGCAGACGCACGCCGGCCACCCGGGTCATCAGACGGACACCCCTCGAGAGGTCCGCAGTATCGGCCCACGACGCGATCCGCGCCGAATCGACGATGATCGCCAGGGTGTCACCCTCTGCCGGATCCCAGACGCCGCTGCCGATCTCCTCGACGACGCCTCCGCCGGGCAGCGACCACGGCACCCGCAGGCCCACGGTGTCGACCGCGAATTCCCACGTCGCGCTGATCCCGTCCCACGGCTCGGTGATCGCATGCGCGGTGACCTCGACGGGGCCTGAGAGGACGCTCGAAAGGGTGTCGAAGCGCGCCACGATCCGGCCCGAGAGGAAGGTCAGCGAGGAGTCGGGCCGGTTGGTTCCGGCCGTGTCGGTGACGGACGCGAAGCCGGGGTAGCGACCGAAGCGAAGCAGGGTCGCGGCCTCCAGTCCCCGCTCGCCCGCGTCGCGGCCGTCCGGCCCGGTTCCGAAGTCGTGCGCGATGAATCCACCGGGCAGCTCGGACGCCCTCCCGTACCCTCCATAGACCCTGGCCCGGGTCCCGAAATCGGTGAACGGCAGGGTGACTTCCACGGCAACGCCGCCCTGGATCAGGTCGTCGCTCGAGGCCGTCGGAAGCACTTCGTCGCACCCGGTCCCGACGACGACGGCGAGTGCGGACAGCCCGCGGATCAACTCGCGCGAACGATCATTCATCGGTGACCGCCAGCCTGAATACGCTGGGGATCAGATCCTTCAACGACCAACGCAAACTCTCCTTTTTCGCCACGCCATACACCTCCAGGCCGGTCCCGAACTCCGCGAGCACCTGACGACAGGCACCACACGGCGCAACGGCGCGGTCGCCTTCCGTCGCGACCACCAGCCGGCGAAAACCGGCATGACCCCGCGCGACCGCCGCGGCCAGCGCCGCCCGTTCCGCACAGATCGTTAGACCGTAGGAAGCGTTCTCTACGTTGCATCCCGTAAACACTTCTCCCGAATCCGCTTCAAGGGCAGCCCCGACTCTGAACCGCGAATACGGGGCATAGGCGTAATTCAACACCTCCGCCGCCAGCTTCGCCAGCCGCTCCACCGGGGCATGTTCCGTCATGACAGTCTTGGGACTCTGGGCAATCTGGGCGAAAGCCCCGTCAGGATCTCATATCCGATGGTGCCCGCGCGCTGTGCGACTTCATCCAGCGTCAGTTCGGCGTCGCCGTCCCGACCGACAAACGTAACGGGATCACCAACGGATACGTCCCCCGACGTACGTACCACCGTCATGTCCATGGAGATCCGGCCCACGATGGACACCTGGCGCCCGCACACGATGCCCCGGCCCCGGTTGCCGAGGACGCGGGGCAGCCCGTCGCCGTAGCCGATCCCCACGGTCGCCCAGCGCTCGCGTCCCTGCGAGCGGTAGGTGGCGCCGTAGCCGAGCGTGGTGCCGGAGGCAACGTCGCGGACCAGCGCGACCCGGGCGCGCACCGCGGCGACCGGTTCGGGCGGGTCGGCGGCGTGACCCGCGGCGCCGCCGTAGAGGTAGATTCCGGGCCGAACCGCGTTGGCGGTGCCGGGGGGTAGCCGCAGCGACCCCGCGCTGTTGGCGCAGTGGACCAGCGTGCCGGGCCCGATGCCCTCCACGCCGCGCACGAAATCGTCGAAGCGCTCAATCTGACGGCGCGCGCTGGAGAGGTCGGGTTGGTCGGCCGAATGCAGGTGCGTGAACACGCCGAACAGCTTCAGGCCGGACTCGGTGGCACGGAGGATGTCGTTCCACCAGCCGGTGCCCGCGTCCTGGAACGCGAAGCCGGCCCGGCCCATGCCGGTGTCGACTTCAACTTGAAAGGAGGCTTCGGTCCCGGGGGCGACGGAAGCGGCGACCTCCTCCAGGGCGGCCAGGCTCGCCTGGTCGGAGATTGTGGGTATCAGCCCCCCCGCAACGGCCGGCGCCAGAGTGTCGGGAGGCACGGGGCTGAAGACCATGACGGGCTCGCGCACGCCGATGCGGCGCAGTTCGAGACCCTCCGCGACCGTGGCGACGCCGTAGCTGAACGGGCGCGCCGGCGCGAGGGCCTGGACTACGCGCTTGATGCCGAGACCGTACCCGTTGGCTTTCACCATGGGGATCAGCCTGACGTCGGGTCCGACGGATTGCTGGACGCGGTTCAGGTTGTGAAGGATCGCGGCCGAGTCGACCTCGACCCATGCGCGGTCGCGGGGGTGGGTGGCGGGGGAGAGGCTGGGGCGGGGGGCGGGGTTGGGGGTGGTGGGGCTGGGGGTGGTGGGGCTGGGGTTGGCGGGGCTGGGGTTGGCGGGCGGAGGGTCTTGCATGCGTGGTCCTGGTGGTCGGCTCTTGCGGGATCGTCCCGGGCGGGGTGTCCCCGGGGCGTGCGACAAATATGGCACGGGATGAGGTGTGGCGGGGTGGGGGTGGTAGAGCGGGGGGCGGTGGCGGAGGTGATGGCGGTGGCGGTAGCTGGGGGCGGCCCGGCATATTGGTGATCCGTTCCCGATGGGGGGCCGAATCACTTGGCGGAGATCGAATCGGTGTTGTCCGAGCGAAGAGCGGAACGCGAAGCCGCCGACGCCTTGGTGGCGGCATTTGCGGCGCAGTACCGGGCTAGTCTGATGGGCTTCGACTGGCCCGATACGACGGGCGCGCTGGACAAGGTGCGCGAAGAGACGCGTGAGGTTGACGCAGTTATCGGGGCGGGCGCTGGAGGGACTCGGTTGGAGGAGGAACTCGGCGACCTGCTCTTTGCGGTCGTGAACGTGGCTCGGCTGGCGGGTGTCGACCCGGTCGCCGCGCTCGCAAGCGCGACGGCCAAGTTCGAGAGACGCTTTCTGGAGGTGGAGCGCCTTGCCCGTCAAGATGGCCTTGCGATGCCGGGAACGGATCTTGAGCGGCTGGATCGGCTGTGGGACGCGGTCAAGGACGGGGAGCGGGCGGGGTAGTCGGAGCCGATTTGGGCGGGGTGGCTGTGGGCGGCGTGGCTGTGGGCGGCGTGGCTGTGGTTACCTATGAGGGTGGGCCGGCATCCTGGTTCCCCGGCTTTTCGCCGTGGATTCGTGGGCGATGTGGCCAAGCCGATTGCCGTGCTCGGCCACCTGTCCCAACCGAGCATGCCAGTGTCCCTGGATTTGCCGCGGAAACGTGGGGAGGGCGGCATGGTTGAAGGCGGTGGCCGATCGCCTGGCCTTCGCTGGGTGATGCAACCCGAGACGGCTCGGGAAGGGTCCATCGCGACATCCCGAGGGTCTGTTCCGGCAGGGCGAGGTGCGGGTTCGGCAGGCACGGTGCGAGTCCGGCAGGGCGAGGTGCGGGTCCGGCAGGGCGAGGAACCGATCCCGGCATGGTGCGCCGCGTACGCCTGACCAGGTGTCCCAAATCACGAAAACGTGGTCCCATCCAGCTATGTACAGGTTTGAGATCGCGGCTTTGGAGAGGTGCGGGATGCTGTGCTGGAAGGCCGCTGGAGGCCGTCAGTGGGCCGCTGTGGGACGAACGCGGCCGGGTCACCCTTCGAAGCCGTCTCAACCTGGGTTTTCGCGTCCAGGGCCGCTCCAGAAGGTCGCAAACATGCCCGTTATCTTTAGGGGTAAGCTATTGTTGGTTTTGAACTTAGGGAGATTGCCCCATGAACGACAACCTCTTTCAGCTCGGCGAGCGCATCGTCGAACTCGCCGCCCGGATCAACATCGCCACCTACGAGATGCTCACCCTCATCGCTGAGTTCGACCGGCGCGAGGGCTGGGCCGAGGAGTTCACCTCGTGCGCCGATTGGCTCGCCTGGAGAACCGGGCGCATGCTCGGGACCGCGCGGGAGAACGTGCGGGTGGCGCACGCGCTCGAGGATCTGCCGCTCACCTCTGCCGAGATGAAGCTGGGCAAGATCTCCTACACCAAGGTTCGGACCATGACCCGGGTCTCGACCCCGGAGACGGAAGAGACGCTGCTCGAATACGCGCGCACCGGCTCGGCCGCGAAGCTCGAACAGATCGTGCGCGGATGGAAACATCTGTCGCGGGACGGCGAGCTCACGGCCGAGGAGGCCCGCCACCAGAGCCGCGCCTTCTCGGTCGTCATCGACGGAGACGGGATGTACGTGATGCGGGGGCGGCTCGAGCCCGAGGTCGGGGCCGTGCTGATGCGGGCGATCGAAGCCGCGAGCGACGCGCTGTACAGGAACGAGCACCCCGACGCGCGGCCACGGAGCTGCCAGCGCAGGGCGGACGCGGCGGGACTGGTCGCCGAGCGGGCAAGGCAGCCCGTGGCAGAAATCCCCGCTGCATTCGACTGGCGCTGCATCCCGGCTGGACGCTGCGCTCTGCGTCGCTCCTCGCTCAAATGGCGCTGCCATTCTCACTCGTCGCTCCTTGCCAGCCGGGCGCTTCGCCGGTCTCGGTGCTGACGCGGGGTTTCGCCGCGGGCTGCTTGGCGGCGGGGTTCGGTGGCGAGTCCGGGACGCGTGCCGAGCGGTTCCAGGTGGCGGTCCACACCGAGATGGCCACGCTGGAGAAGGACGGTGAACCGGGCCGCTCGGAGGTCGACGGGGTGAGAGTCAGCGCCGAGACCTCGCGCCGGATGGCGTGCGACGCGGCGGTCGTGCCGATGACGCACCGCGACGGGGAGGTGATGGGGGTGGGGCGGAAGACGCGTACCATCCCCCCGCACATCCGCCGCGCGCTGGAGGAGCGGGACCGGGGCTGCCGCTATCCGGGGTGCGGAAGCCGGTTCACCGAGGCGCATCATGTCACCCACTGGGCCGACGGGGGCGAGACGAGTCTGGCGAACACCGTGCTGCTGTGCCGCAGGCATCACCGCGTAGTGCACGAGGGCCGCACGCGGATGTCGCTGAACCGGGAGGGACAGGCCGTGTTCTTCACGAAGAACGGGAAGATGATCGCGAGTGCGCCGCCGATGAGGCGACCGGGACAGCCGCTGCAGCCGCTCCCACCCGCACCACCGCTACCGCCCGGCGAGCTGTACAACGGGGCGGCGCGGCTGGTGGACTCGGCGATCCCGTGGGACTTGGAGGCAGCTGCCCGAGAGGCGGTCGAGGAGGCGCTGGACTCGGCCGGCGAGGTGGCGCGGAGCGCTGCCGAGGATGCCTCCGGCGAGCCCGCCTGGGATGCTACTCCCAAGCCCGCCCCGGACCAAGCGCAAACGGGTCCGGACCGGGCTGCGGCGGCGTAGCGGCCTCCCGGCGTCGACCGACCTTTGGCCCCGGTGTCGACCCGGCCTTCATCGGCCCAAGTCGCTACGCTTCCGCGCCTGTCGACCCGACGTTTCTGCGGCAAAACCTGGGACGCCCGCATGTCTGGATGGGACAGCGCACAGGGGGCGGGCAACTCGCACAGGGGGCGGGCAACTCGCGCAGGGGGCGGGCAACTCAGAGGTCGGCGAGCCAGCCACGTGCGGGCGCCAGGCAACCTCTGCGTGCCCGTTTGTCCGCCACTTTGACCCTGTTTTGGCGGACAAGCCCCATTTCGGTCCGCACAGCCACAGCCCGTTCCGCCTGTCGGCATCACTTGACCTTCGGCCGCCCCGGCCCTCTATCACAGTGTCGCCCGACTTTCAGCGACCCCGCGTCACTCCGGCTCAGTAGCCCGCCTTCTTGTCCACCAGGTTACGCAGCGGTTCGCCGCGCACAAAGCGCCCGACATTCTCGGTGATAAGCTCGGTCTCCCTCTCCCAGAAGCGGCGCGTCGTCGCCGAGACATGGGGCGTCATCAGCACACCCGGGTGACCGTAGAACGGATGGCCCGGCGGAAGTGGCTCCTCGCGAAAAACATCGAGCCCGGCGCCACGCAGATGGCCCGAATCAAGCATGTCGAGCAACGCATCCTCGTCCACCAGCCTCCCCCGCGCGACGTTGATGAAAACCGAGCCGGCCTTCATCGACCGAAGCCGCTGCCGGTTGATCATCCCATGCGTTTCGCGCGTCTCCGGGACCGCGAGCACGACATAGTCCGACTCCGACATGACCCGGCTCAGTCCCCGCTCCCCCGTCAGGATCCGGATCCCCTCCCCCTCCACCGCCCCGCCCGTACGGCGCACTGCCAGCACCCGGCTGCCCAGCGCGGCGGCCTTGCGCGCCACCTCCCTGCCGATGCCACCATAGCCGACAATTCCCACCGTGGCGCCGCTCAGTTCGGTGACGGGCGCATCGGCCGCCCAGTACGACGGCGCGCTCCACTGCCCTGCCCGCTGTGCGCGCACCGCGATGTCGAGACCCCGAGTGAAGTACATGATCATGGCCAGGGCCGTTTCCGACATCGGCGCGGCGTGGATCCCGGCTGAATTGGTGAAGAACACGTCCCTTTCGAGCATGGCCGGGCCCAGGGACGACCCCACGCCGGCCGCGCCCGAATGCACCCACCTCAGCCCCGGCGCGGCCTCCAGAACCTCCTTCGGAATCCCGTATCCCATGTAGACCCGGGCGTCGGCCACCTCGGCCAGGAGTTCGGGCGGGGCGCGCTGAACCCCGTCTCCCGAGCCGTCGGCCGGTGTCTCCATGAAGGTCACCGTCCAGTCGCGCGGAACGGAGGCCACGATGCTCTCGCGGGCCCACCCCGGCAGCGCCCAGATGGGCCGCCGGTCCATGAGATCGATGACGAGAGTGGCCACTCAGCCCATCACGGCGTCAGCCGGTTGATCATGCGCGGGAAGGGTACCAGCTCCCGGATATGGGGACGTCCCGTGATCCATCCCACCGTCCTTTCGAGGCCGAGGCCGAACCCGGAGTGCGGAAACGTGCCGTACTTGCGCAGGTCCAGGTACCAGTCGTAGGCCTCTTCGGGAAGCCCCTCCTCGTGAATCCTGGCCAGCAAACGATCATGGTCGTCTTCCCGCTGGCTGCCCCCGATGATCTCCCCGGCCCCCTCCGGCGCCAGCAGGTCGTTGCAGAGGACCGTGCGGAGGTCGTCGGGGTTCTCCTTCATGTAGAACGCCTTCGCCTCCTTCGGGTAGTTGTAGACGAAGACGGGCCTGTCGAACCAGCCCGCGATCGTCGTCTCTTCAACCGCACCCAGGTCCCTGCCCCACTCGAACCCGCGCCCTTCGGCGTTAAGGCGCTCGACCGCCTCGCTGTAGCTGATCCGGGGGAATGGCGGCACGACCGACTCCAACTTCGTCACATCCCGGCCGAGAACCTCCAGCTCCGCACTGGACCGCTCCAGCGCTCGCTGGACGAGGTAGCAGACGAACGCCTCCTGGAGGTCCATGTTGTCGTTGGAGTCCGCAAAGGCGACCTCGGGCTCGACCATCCAGAACTCCGTCAGATGCCGGCGGGTCTTGGACTTTTCCGCCCGGAAGGTCGGACCGAAGCAGTAGACGCTGCGAAACGCAGGGCAGGCGCTCTCGACGTACAGCTGGCCGGTCTGGGCCAGGAACGCACGGTCTCCGAAGTAGTCGGTCTCGAAGAGGGTGCCGGCGGATTCGCCGATGGCGCCTGTCAGAATGGGTGTGTCGACACGGACGAAGTCGCGCTCGTAGAGGAAGTCGTGGATCGCCTGCTCGACCTCGGAGCGGACCTTCAGGCCGGCCCGCTGAAGGTTGGACCTGAGCCAGAGATGACGGTGGTCGAGGAGGAACTCGACGCCGTGCTCCTTGGGCTGGATGGGGTACTCTTCGCTCGCACCGATGAGTTCGACACCGGTGACGGTGAGCTCGTGTCCGCCGGGCGCGCGCGCGTCGGGATGCACAACCCCCGTGAGGGCGATGCAGCTCTCCTGGGTCAGCGTGGTGGCGAGCGTCCACACCTCTTCGGGCACGGCGGACTTGACGACGACACCCTGCACCACGCCGGTCCCGTCGCGCAGAACGACGAAGGCGACTCTGGCGTGGACGCGGACCGCCGCGGTCCACCCGGAAACGGTGACTGTCTCGCCCGCCAAGGCGGGCAAATCTCGTATTTGATGGGCCATTGGACTCGGAAGCTATCCGAAGCGGCGGGGCTGGCAAGGGCCGCCGGAAGCGGGGGTCAGCCGAGCTCGAAGAGCTTCGACCGGTCGCCGTAGCGCCGGTCGAGGAGCACGCCGACGAGCGCGTTGTGTTTCAACCCGGGGTCTTCGTCCACCAGACCGCGGGCGCGGTCGCGGGCCAGGGCGAGGAGGTCCTCGTGCTCGATGATGTCGGCGAAGCGGAGGTCGGGGCTGTGACCATGCTGGTCCGCGCCGAAGAAGTCCCCCTGACCCCGGATCCGCAGGTCTGCCGCGGCGATTTCAAAGCCGTCCGTCGTCCGCGCGAGGACCGCGAGCCGCTCAGTCGCCCCCGCCTCGGCGCCCGAAATCACCACGCACAGCCCACCCTGGTCGCCTCGCCCGATCCTGCCCCGAAGCTGGTGCAGCTGGGACAGCCCAAAGCGCTCCGCGTTCTCGATCACCATGACGGTCGCGTTGGGGACGTCGATCCCCACCTCGATCACGGTGGTGGCGACCAGGACATCGATTTCGCCCGCGAGGAATGCGCGCATGATCGCGTCCTTCTCCTCCCCTCGCAGGCGGCCGTGGAGAAGCGCGATCTCCCTCCCCGCGAAGTCCTCCTTCCCGAGCCGTGCGAACTCGGTCTCGGCTGCGCGCAGGTCCGCCTTTTCGGACTCCTCGATGAGCGGGTAGACGATGTACGCCTGCTGCCCCCGGTCGAGCCTCTCCGCCACCTGCCCAAAGACGTCGCCACGCTCGTCGGGACCCGCCAGCCGCGTGATGACGGGACGCCGCCCGGGGGGAAGCTCGTCAATGGTGCTGAGATCGAGGTCCCCGTGGATCGCCATGGCCAGGGAGCGGGGAATGGGCGTGGCCGACATCACAAGCACGTCGGGTCTCGGTTCCCGTTCGGCAAGCGCCATGCGTTGACGGACGCCGAAACGGTGCTGCTCGTCCACCACCACGAGTCCGAGCGCATGGAAGTCCACCCCTTCCTGGATCAGCGCGTGGGTGCCCACTACCACGTCGGCCTCACCGCTCGCCACCCGGGCGCGGGCCTGCTCCCTGCGCCCCCCCGTCACCGACCCGACCAGGATCTCGACCTCGCACGGCAGGCCGGCAAGGAAGTCGCGGATGCGCGCGGCGTGTTGCTCGGCGAGGATCTCGGTGGGTGCCATCAGGGCCGCCTGGTACCCGCCTTCGACGGCGAGCAGCATCGCGAAGAGGGCCACCAGCGTCTTCCCCGAGCCCACGTCGCCCTGGAGCATGCGGTTCATGCGGCGCGACGAGGTCATGTCGGCGTAGATCTCGCGCAAGACGCCCACCTGCGCCCCGGTCAGGGTGAACGGCAGGCTGTCGTGCAGCGCCCTGATCAGCGCGTTGGTGCGCGTGAACACGATCCCGGGGCGCTCGCGCGTCGCTCGGTAGCGTTCCCGGGCCTGCAGGAGCTGCAGGAAGAAGAGCTCGTCGAACGCGAGGCGGCGGCGGGCCGTGTCCTTGTCGTTCATGGAACGGGGACGGTGACAGGCTTCCAGGGCCGCCGACAGTTCCGTCAGCCCCAGCTCGCCGCGCGCGGTGGCCGAGAGGTACTCCTCATCCCGGACATGGCGCAGCAGCCAGTCCAGATTCTGACCGATCACGCGCCGAAAGATCCACTGGGGCAGCTCTTCCGAAGCCGGGTAGGTGACGAAAATCGTGCCGGTTCCCGGGTGGGATGCGGAGGTGCCTTCAGGGGATGTCGGTGCAGTCTTCACCCGCTCCAGCAGCGTGTGTTCACGGGGTTGGATCTGGCGGCCGTGGAAGAACTTCACCGGGCCGGTGACGAGGATGCGGTCCCCGACGCGCATGTTGCGTTCGATCCACGGCTGCCCGGGCCAGGCGCACGTGATGATGCCGGAGTCGTCCTGGATGACGGCCTGGAAAATGCGCAACCCCGACCGGGTGGGAACGACGCCCTGGTTTCGCACCACGCCCACGGCGGTTACGTCCATCCCCACCTGCGCCAGCGCGAGGGGGGTGATGGTCGACGCGTCGTCGTACCGGCGCGGCACATGGTAGAGGAGGTCCCGGGCGTTGAGGATCCCCATGCGCGCGAGCGATTCCGCCCTGCGCGGTCCGACGCCCTTCAGGAACTGGACGGGCTTGTCGAGCAGTCCCCTCATGGCGCTGCCAGCAGTCCCTCTACGAAGTCGTCCGGATCGAATCGTTCGAGGTCTCCGGGCGACTCCCCCACCCCGACCAGCCTCACCGGGATGCCCAGCTCTTCGCGCAGCGCGACCACGATCCCGCCCCGGGCCGTCGAGTCCATCTTGGCCAGGACGATACCGGTGACGTCGACGAAGCGCGAAAACTCCCGCGCCTGAACCAGCCCGTTCTGTCCTACCGTCGCGTCGAGCACGAGCAAGGTCTCGTGGGGCGCGTCCGGCTGGCGTTTGCGGATCACGCGCTCCACCTTGGCGAGCTGTTGCATGAGGCCGCCGTGCGTGTGCAGCCGGCCGGCGGTGTCGATCAGGACGACGTCGGTACCGCGCGAACGGGCCGCCCCCAGCGCGTCGTAGGCGACGGCCGCGGGGTCTCCGCCCGGCTTCCCGCCCACGAAGTCGGCCCCGACACGGTCCGCCCAGCGCTCGAGCTGCTCGATCGCACCAGCCCGGTAGGTGTCGGCCGCGGCGACCATCACGCTCTGCCCGTCCGACGCGAGGTGGTACGCCATCTTTCCGATCGTGGTCGTCTTCCCGGCCCCGTTCACCCCCGCCACCAGGTACACCGTCGGCGGTGTGTCGGCCACGGCCAGCCCCCCTTCCGCGTCTCCGGCGAAGACGGCGCGGATCGAATCGGCGAGCACCTGCCTCGGTTCATCGCCCCTTCGGGCCGCCTTTTCGACGTCGGCCACGAAGCGCATGCTGGCTTCGACACCGAAGTCTGCCGTGATCAGACGCTCTTCCAGCTCCTCCAGAGCGTCGGCGTCGAAGGTTGGAGGCGAAAGGGGGATCGCCCTCGAGAGCACCCTCCGCCAGAGGGATGAATCCGTCCGTTTTCGTCCAAAGAAGCGCATGAGCCGTCGCCCCGCGATCCGCTACCGCAGGCCTGCCCGCCGCCGCCCGATCCACTCGGCAGAGAGAGCCGCGAGAATGACGAGATACGGAAGTGGCCAGGTGCGCAGTGGGCGGCTTGCTTCGATGGGCACACCCTCCGCGTCGGTCCGCACCGTCAGCTCCGCCGGATCCAGCGGCCGGTGGAGCATCTCGCCGGTGAAGGTTTCCACATCGAACACCCCGCCCGTCGTGTCGGCCGCCGGTGTCGTCTCGGCCGCCGCCACCGTGTAGGCGTACTGTCCGGGCGGGAGAGCAGGGGTCGTGAAGAGGCTGCCCCCGGGGACCGTGATCACCGAATCGAGGACAACGGTGTTCGCCGAGTCGGTGACGGTCACCGCGACCTCTTCCCCTTCGTACCCGCGGCCCCGCCAGCGGGTGGGAACGCCCCGGGGGAGGACGGACCCGACCGGACTCACTCCGGGACCTGCCGCCAACGGCTCGTCGGCCATCATCCAGCCGCCGACCGCGGCCCACAGGCGACGGTAGTGGTCGCGGGGCGTGCCGTCGCGGAACGCCCAGCGCCAGAAGCCGCGTGCGAGGACGACCGCCACTTTGCGACGGCCGTCCCGCCGCAGCACCATCGCCGCCTCGGGCTCGCCCGCGCCGCCGAGGCGGACACTCAGGGCCGCGCCTCCTCCGTCGTCCACAACGGGAAGGATCTCCGTCAACGGCGGCAGACCGCCCGGTACGAAGCGACCCGTCTCTCCTGCAATTGGCGAGGGGGGCGCTTCGCCGAGATACCACTCGCCGCTCAGCGGCCCGCTGGTGGCGATGCCCGCCACGGCCGCTCCCGCACCATCGAGCGGGAAGACGACGAGCCCGCGCGTGCGCGATGTGGCGCCTTCCAGGAACTCCGCGACCGCGCCATCCACGCCCATGGCGACCACCATCTCGGCCCTGCGCAGAAGGCGCGCCACGGCGGCTTCGTCCACGGGCTCGACACTCCCGGTGGCCGAGGCGTCCATGGGGTGATAGCGACCGGGCCCGGTGCGAATGAAACCGCGGACCGGCAGTCCGGTGACCTGGTCCAGCACGGGCAGCAGGAAGCGGGGTTCCCAATCGGCCGCGAAGGAGACGAGGAGCACCCCGGTGTCTTCCGGATCCACCTGGACGATCCGGGTGCGTTCGTCGTCCGTGAGGAACGCGTCCGACCCTTCGATGCGTGCGGTCACTCTGTGCGCACCCGCCGTGAGCGAGGTACCGAGGGAGAAGGAAGCGGTGCTGATCCCCCCACCCGAGGGCGCCGCCATCCGGAGCGCGCTGTGGGGCCGTCCGTCGACCGTCACGGTCACCGTCACCGAATCGGCGTCCGTCACCCCTTCGACGTCGACCTGTCCCCGCACCAGTTCGCCGCTCTCCACCGACACCGGAAGTACCAGGCGTCCGAGACCCAGGTTGTCGCCTGCGTCGGCCAGCGTGTCCACCGCCAGTCTCACGCCAAGCTGGCGCGCGACCGCTGCCGTGGCGACAGGGTCGCTTATCCGGCGGTCGGTGACGAGGGTGATTTCACGCGCACCCGCCTCCGCGGCCGCACCAACCGCGCCGGCCATCACCGACTCCGCGCCGTCGGGCACCAGACTGCCCAGCGAGTCCGGATCCACCGCCGTCACCTTGCCGGCCACTACCAGGAGGCGCGCGCCACCCTGCGACAGGGTACGAGCGCGCGCCACCGCGGAGTCCCAGATCCGGGACCCGTCGGCGGCGAGCGCGGCCATCGAAGCGCTCGCGTCCAGAATGACGAAGCGCGCAGGTGGCGCCCCGCGCGGCGCCGTTGAGACGACCGGATTCCACAGCAGCGCGACAACCCCGGCGACGGCGACCAGCCGGGCAGCAAGGAGGACGGCCCGGCTGCGCACCGCGAACTCCCGCTGGTAGTAGATCCATCCGCAGAAGCCCCCAACCAGGAGCAGGAGCAGGAGTACGGGTAGCAGGGTCATCGACCGAGGGGGCCGCGCTCAGCAGTCCGAATCGACCAGCGTGGAGGCCGCGCGACGTTCCCGCAATGTCTCCGGCGGGGCAAGTGTGAGCAACATGTCGAGACGCACGATCCGCTCCCGCTCCCACCGTGCCTTCGCGAAAGCAGGGACCGGTTCGGCGGCGGGAAGGTCGATGGCGAGAGGGTCCATCCGTTCGCCGCTGCGGTGCATCTCATAGTGCAGGTGAGGGGCGGTTGCCAGACCCGTCATGCCCACGTAGCCGATCACCTGGCCCTGGACAACGCGCGTGCCCACGCCGATGCCGCCAGGCCAGGCGCTGAGGTGGGCATAGCGCGTGAGGAAGCCGTTGGAGTGGCGAACGTCGATGACTCGTCCGTAGGTGTCGCTCCAATTCCGGCGCGCGACGACTCCGTCCCCGGTCACCTGGACCGGGGATCCGGACCTCGCCGCGTAGTCCACCCCTCTGTGCGCGCGCCACCGGCGCAGGATCGGATGGAAGCGGCTGAGGCTGAAGCGCGAAGAGATGCGGCTGAGTTCGAGCGGCTTCTTCAGGAATGCCCGGCGTACGGACTCTCCGTCCAGGTCGTACCAGCTCCCGCGACCGTCACCCTCCGCGTCGAACCAGATCGCGTGGTACGAGCGTCCCGAATTGACCAGCTCCGCCGAAAGCAGGTTGCCGGATCGCATGCTCCCGTCCGGCCGCTTGTCGCGCTCGAAGACGAAGCGATAGGTATCGCCCACCCTGATCTGACGGGAGAAGTCGACCTGCCACTGGAAGACCCTGTCCAGACTCATCACGAGGTCCACCCGGTCGCCCGCGGGGATGTGCCGCAATTCGTCGTGGTTCGTGACCGACGTCCACAGGCTGTTCGTGATCTCGCCCGCGACGAAGATCGTGTCGGTTGTGGTGGGCAGGGTGACCAGGGAGGACACCCACCCGATTCCGGTTCGGTCGAGAAGGATCCTCCGGTCCCGGTCGAGTCCCACCTCGACGGCGAACAGGTGCTCCGGTTCGCCCCGCCAGAGCAGGCGCACCTCGGTCCCGGCGCGCATGCGCCTGGGGTTGCCCTCCTCGCGGTATGCGAGAAGGAGGTTGTTCCGGTCCGCCACACCGAGTCCGGCGTCCCCCAGGATCTGTCCGAATGTCAGGCCGGGTGAGAGTTCGCGCACCTCCACCCGGATCGGTGCATGCGCGTACACGCCGTCCAGCGTATCAGTCTCGGGAATCCGGTCCCGGGACGCAAAGCCGCCGATCAATCCTGCCGCGACGACCGCGGCCAGGATCGGTCCGTAGCCCCTGACATGTGGACCTGCTGGTAAAATCAGGCGTCCATCCTCCTGATGAAGGTGGGCAGCTCCAACTCTCTCCGCGCCAGCGTGTCACGCACCGCGAAACCGCGATCCGATTCGGGGGCTGTCCTTGCCACTCTGTCTGACGGCAGAGGTCGCAATGTGGTTGCATGACCCCCGAGTCCGCCAGTAGCCATGCCCCCCGCGGCCCGGGCCCGAGGAACGCCGAAGCCGCTTGACATCCTCGATTCACCCATCGCGGCCTCGCGGCGAATGATCGCCTGCGATTCGATGGCATTCTGTCTCAGGGTGGTCGCACGGTTGGCCCGGACGCCGAACTGCGGGCGTATCACGGACTCCTCGCGCTGCCGGGCGTTCTCGTCGAAGCCCGTCGCGATCAGCGTCACCCGGATTTCTCCTTCCATCGTGGAGTCGTGAACGGTGCCGAAGATGATCTCGGCCTCGTCGCCGACTTCCTCCTGGATCATGGAGGAGATTCCGGTCACCTCGTCGATGGTCAGGTCGCTGCCGCCCGTGATGTTGATCAGCACGCCCTTGGCCCCCTGGATCGAGATGTTGTCCAGGAGCGGGGAGGTCACGGCGTCCCTGGCCGCGCTCAGGGCACGGTTTTCGCCCCGGCCGACGCCGGTGCCCATCAGCGCCGCGCCGCACGACGACATGATCGTCCGTACGTCGGCGAAGTCGACGTTGACTTCACCACTGACACGGATCAGGTCGCTGATGCCCTGGGTAGCGTGAAGAAGCACCTCGTCCGCCTTCTTGAGCGAGTCCTTGAAGGAGGTGCCCTTCCCGACGACCGCGAGCAGGTGGTCGTTGGGCACGACGATCATGGTATCGACCGTGCGGCCCAGTTCGGCCAGGCCCTGCTCCGCCTGGCGCAGCCGCTTCTTCCCCTCGAAGGCGAACGGTCGCGTCACGACCGCGATGGCCAGGGCACCCATCTCGCGAGCCATCTCGCCGATGACCGGCGCGGCGCCGGTGCCGGTGCCGCCCCCCATCCCGGCCGCAATGAAGACCAGGTCCGCGCCGTCCAGCGCTCTGCGGACCTCGTCCCCGTCCTCGGAGATGGCCTGACGGCCGATTCCGGGCCTGGCGCCGGCGCCCAAACCCTGTGTGAGCCTCTTGCCCAGCTGGATCACCGTGGGTGCCTTCGACTGGTGGAGGGCCTGTGCGTCCGTGTTGGCCGAGATGAATTCGACCCCCTCCAGATCCTCGTCGATCATGCGGTTGACGGCGTTGCCGCCAGCCCCGCCCACGCCGATGACCCGCATCAGCGCTCTGTTTTGCGGGGCCTCGTCCAGTTCGAAAATCATCTCCTCATCTCCTTTCGGGATTCCATTCCCGGTAGTGTGGACCTTCAGCGTATCAGAAGAATTCCTTGAGCCACGCGCCCACCCTGGTGACCATGCCCGAGGCCATCGTGGACGCGCCCTCTCCCGTATCCATGAAGTGATCGGCGCCGTGCAGAGCCAGACCCGCGGCGGTGGAGAATCCGGGACCGGAAACCACGTCCAGAAGCCCCGTGAGACCCTCCCTGGGGACGCCGATGCGGACCGGCGCCGCGAGGCACTTCCGGGCCAGCTCGACGATGCCCGGAGTGAGGGCGACGCCGCCGGTGATCACGATTCCGGCGGCCAGAAGCTCAGGCGAGGAGAAGCCGTGAAGCCGGCGGTTGATCCTCAGGAACACGTTCCTGAGGCGCTCCTCCATCAGGCTGGCGACGAACCTCCGCGCCACCTTGCGCCGGCGGCCGTTGACGCCGGGCACTTCGATGACCTCCGTGGGGTCCACCATCCGCGCCTGCGCGGCACCGTGACGTTCCATGATCCTCCTCGCTTCGGCGAAGGGGATCGAAAGTCCCCGGATCAGGTCGCTGGTGATGGTGGAGCCCCCGAAAGGCAACACTTCCAGGTCGCGGAGCTTGCCCTCGTAGTAGACGGTGAGCCCGGTCGTGGCGCCGCCGAGGTCGATCATCGCCACGCCCAGCTCCTTTTCGTCCTCGGCGAGGACCGACCGGGCCGATGCGAGGGGCTCGAGGACGGTTTTCTGGACCCGGTACCCCGCCTTCTCGACGGCACGGATGATGTTCCCCACGACCGTCGAACAGCCTGTCACGAGGTAGAGGTCGGTCTCCAGACGGGTGCCCGTCATCCCGATCGGGTCCTTGATGCCGCGCTGGTGGTCGACCAGATAGTCCTGGGGAATGGCGTGCAACAGTTCCCGGTCGAGGGGCATTGCCACGGTCTGCGCCACCTTGTGGACCCGCTCGACGTCCCGCGGCACGATCTCCTCGGCAGCGATGGCCACGACCCCCACCGAACGGTTCACGTCCACATGGTCTCCGGATACGCCGACGTACACCCGGTCGACGCGCATCCCCGCCATCAATTCGGCTTCCTGGACCGCGACACGGATGGTGTCGGTGGCCTTTTCGAGGTCTGTGACCACGTCCTTGCGCACGCCCGAGGTGGGGGTACGGCCCACCCCCAACACCCGCAGCGCGGGACGCTGGAACTCCCACACGCACTCGCCGATGACGGCACGGGTGAATGTGGAGCCCACGTCGAGGCCCGCGACCAGGATCGACCTCATCGGCTCCCCCCCGGCCCCGCCACCGCCGCGGCGGTCCGCACGACGACCTGGTCCTCGAAGCGCAGATCGATCTCGCGCGGCGCCCTTTCCGGCAGCCGTTCGGCGGCATCGTTGATCGCGATCATGGCCTGGCGCAGCCGAGCCTCCGAGACCGGGGGGCGGTATCGCACCCTCAACCCCGAGTCGCCCAGCAACAGCGTCACTTCCCGGTCGTCGAGCCGCGCTTCGGACACGACCGCGTAGAACTCCGGCGCCACGTCGGCCATGTGCCCCACGTCCTGCGCGAGCAGACGGAGTCCCCACGAGGCCGCGGCGCGCGGTGTCACGACGCTCAGCACGGGAAGGTCGAGCACCGGACTGGTGGGATCGACGGGGAGTTCGTTTCCGCGACGGTCCACCGGTACCACCAGCGGAGACGCGACCAGCCCGATGGGTTTGGCCTCGTCGATGGAGAGGACCAGGGTGCGAGGCAGCTCGCGCTCGACAGTGGCCGACACGACGAGGGGGTGGGCTTCGATCGCCTCGACCAATGTGGAACGGCGTGTCCACACCGTGGTGGCGGAGTCGATTCCCGCCAGCTCCCGCACCTCGTCCCGGGTCAGGTACGCGATGCCCGATATCTCGACCCGGTCCACCCGGAAGTATGACGCCGCCGTCAGCAGGTGGAAGGTGCCCCACCCCAGCAGGAGCGCGGCAACCACACCGAGGATCAACCAGGAGCGGCGCGAGACTCGCCGGCGCGGGGGCGGCGCGGGCTCGACCCCGTACAGCCATGGCTCCAGGGACTCTCGCGCGGCCTGGATGGCCGCTCCTGTGCGGCGGCGTCTCCCGATCATGTCCGGTCACCCCGCTCCGTGCGCGCCCTCAGGAGGGCCAGGATCTCGGGACCGGCCACCTCGATGGAACCGGCACCCATGACGACGCACACGTCCCCCGCACCTAGGTCGGCCTCGACCGCGGCCGGGAGCGACGACAGCGCGGGGTGGTAGACCACCCGTGCGGCCATGCCCGTGACCGCGTCGGCGACGAGTTTGCCGTCGACGCCCGGGAGGGGCTCCTCCCGCGCCGGATAGACGTCCGTCACCCACACCGCGTCCGCGTCCCCCAGGGCACCTCCGAAGTCGCGCCGGAAATCACGAGTGCGGCTGAACAGGTGGGGCTGGAAGACCGCCACCACCCGTCCCCCCGGGTTCGCCTTCCGGGCCGCGTCCAGGGTGGCCGCGATCTCGGTGGGGTGGTGGGCGTAGTCATCGACCACCTGAACGCCCGCCGCGGTGCCGAGCACGTCGTAGCGCCGCCCCACCCCCGCGAACGCGCCGAGTCCGGCCCGGATGTCGTCCCAATCCGCCCCGAACGACCGTCCCACGCCGATTGCGGCGAGCGCGTTCCTCACGTTGTGGAGGCCGGGCGCCGACACGGCGAACCTTCCGGCCCGCGCACCGTCCTCGGTCACGGTGAAGGTGCTGCCGTCCGCGTGGGTGCGTACCCGGGTGGCCCGCAGCCGTGCCCCCGCGCCGAGTCCGTAGCTGCGCGTGCGGTCGCCGCCCTCGACGCCCACTCGCGCGGCTCCCGGATCGTCGCCGCACACCCACAACGTGCCGCCGGGATCAAGGCGGTCGACGAATCCCGAGAAGGAGGACCGCACCCCGTCGAGGTCCCCGTAGGTGTCGAGGTGGTCGGCTTCCAGGTTCGTGACGACCGCGACCCGGGGACTCAGCGCGTGGAAGGAACGGTCGTACTCGTCCGCTTCGACGACGAAGAGATTCGATCCGCCCGCGAGCAGGTTTCCTCCCCACGCGTGGACATGGCCGCCGACCACACCCGTGGGGTCCGCGCCGGAACGCTCGAGGACTTGCGTCGCCATGGCCGTGGTCGTCGTCTTCCCGTGTGTTCCGGCGACGCCCACGACGCGCCCCGCGTTCACCCACTGGCCCAGGGCCGCCGCCCGCTTGATGACGGGGATTCCCCGCTCCCGGGCCGCGGCGAGTTCAGGGTGGCCGGACGGGACCGCCGAGGTGACGACGACCGCGGCGGCGCGTTCGACGTGGGACGTATCGTGGCCCTGGCTGAAGTCCATGCCGAGGCGTACGAGGGACTCCGCCGCGCGTCCGTGCTCGAGGTCGCAACCCGTGACGTCTCCCCCGCTTCTGAGGACCAGCTCGGCCAGGGGCGCCATCCCCGCGCCGCCCACGCCCATGAAGTGGACGGGACCGCGCGCCGCGAGGGACCGGAGGGTGGCCGCGCCGGTCACGTGGCACTCTCCGTGCTCGCCGGGGTCGGGTGCAGGATCGAAGCGACCGCCGCGGCGACGTCGCGAGCGGCGTCGGGGCGGGCGCGGGCCCGCGCCGCGTCGGACATGGCGGCAAGGGTCTCCGGCGCGTCCAGAAGGCGGCGCACTTCGCCCCACAATCGGGCCGCGCCGAGGTCGGACCCGGATCGATCCCGTTCGGGAAGGTGAACGGCCGCGCCGACCGCTTCCAGTGCCCGGGCGTTGGCGGTCTGATGGTCGCCCGCGGCGGTGGGAAGGGGCACCAGAATCGCCGGGAGGCCCCACGCCAGGAATTCCGAGGTGGCCATCGCACCGGCCCGGGACACCACCAGATCGGCCGCTGCCAGCGCCTGGTACATCTTCTCGGGCTCCAGGTACGGCACCACCGCGAACCTCTCTCGCGGCACTCCCCGGAGGGACTCTTCAACATGTGCGTGATGCGCGGGCCCGGTCACCCATAAGACGAATTCGCCATCGATCGGCATACCGTCTTGCAAAATCTCGATCGATGCCCGGTTCATCTTATCCGCGCCCTGGCTTCCCCCGACGACCAGCACCACCCTTGCGGTGGCCGGCAGTCCGAGGGCCCGCCGCGGAGCCTCCCGGCCGCGGGCTTCGACGGGCGGGAGCGGACGGATCGGATTCCCGGTCTGGAGCACCCGCTCCCGCGCACGGCCGGGGAGCGCCGCGGTCGCCTCCGGATAGGCCACGTGGATCTGGCTCGCCCATCGCGCCAGCAGCCGGGTCGTCCTTCCCGGGAGCATGTTCTGTTCCTGCAGGATCAGCGGGAGCCCGAGCAGCCGTGCCGCGATGCCTGCCGGAGCACACACGTAGCCGCCGGTGAGCACGACCGCCGCGGCCCTGCCCCGACGGAACTCCGGCAGCAACTTCGCCACGGCGCGGACAAGCAGCCAGATGGCCCGCACGTTGCCCAGGGCGGCCGCCAGAACGCCCCTGGCACGGACGGCGACGCCGCCTGACGAACGGGCCGCGCTCAGCGGACTGCGAAGCCCGGCGACGGGAAGCAGCCTGTATGCGTAGCCAAGCCCCGGGAGCTCCCGGGCCTCGATGCGCCCCTCCGTCCCCACGAAGAAGGGCTGGACGCCCGGCACCCTGTCGGCCAGCGCTTCCGCGATGTTCCGGGCCGGGTAGAAGTGGCCCGCCGTTCCGCCGCCGGAGAAGACCACCATCATGCCATCACCTCGTCCGCACGATCCTTGCGCCCCTCGGGAGCTTCCCGGGCGACGGCCAGCAGCATGCCCACGGCGGCAAGCATGACCACCAGGTTGCTGCGGCCAAACGAGATGAACGGAAGCGAGACGCCTGTCGCGGGGAAGATGCCAAGTCCCACGCCGATGTGAAGAAACGCCTGCAGGCCGATCAGCGACGTCACGCCGACCGCGAGCAACTCTCCGAAGAAGTCCTTCGCACGGCGCGCGATCCGAAAACCGACGACGATGAAGGCCATGAAGAAGAGGATCAGCGCGACGCTGCCGACAAACCCCCACTCCTCGCCGATCATCGCGAAGATGAAGTCGTTGTGGGCCTCCGGAAGGAAACCGAACTTCTGGCGCCCTTCCCCGAAGCCGACCCCCGTCACTCCGCCGGAGCCGATCGCTACGAGACTCTGGTAGCTCTGGAAAGCTCCTCCGGCCGGGGCCGCCCCCGGGTCCAGGAGGAGCGATTCCCACCGCGAGCTGCGGTATCCGGCCTTGAGGACGGGCATCACGAGGGGGGACGCCAGGATCCCGAGGAAGACGAAGTGTCCGATCCGTGCCCCCGCGACGAAGATGATGGACATGCCGACGGCGACGATCATGCAGGCCGTCGACAGGTCCGGCTCCAGCATGACGAGGCCACCGATGAGCGCCCACCCCACGAGAAAGGGAGCCAGTCCCCGGTGCAGGCTCTTCAGGTGCTCCCGCTTGCGGACCGCCAGCGACGCCGTCCAGGCCACGACCGCCAGCTTGGCCAGGTCGGAGGGCTGAACGGTGACGCCGAGCCGGAGCCACCGGCGCGCACCGTTCACCGTCGGCGCAATCATCTCGGTGAACGGGAGGATGATGATGACCAGGAGAGCGACCGAGCCCAGCATCAACTGCTGTGCGCGGCGGTTCCACCATTCGGTGGGTACCCGGGCACAGACGGCCATCGCTATCAGGCCGAGGAGCACACCGATTCCCTGGCGGGCGGCATAGTGGTAGTGGGGAAGGTCGCCGCGCTGGGCCATCACCGAACTGGCGCTGTGCAGGGTGAGCAGGCCGAAGCCGAGGAGCATCGCTGTCAACGCCAGCACCGCCGTCGCCTCCCAACCGGTGCCGAGACCCGTTTCGGGAAGCGAACGCCGGGTCTTGTGCGCGACATCGGTGGCCCATGGTCCCCGCCCCCGGCGGTACCCCTTTCGCCGTCCGGCGAACCCCCGGCCCCGCATCACCCCACCACCCCCCTGGCCAGTCCCCGGAACGTGTCGCCGCGGGCCTGGTAGTTGTCGAACATGTCGAAGCTGGAGCACGCCGGCGCCAGCAGCAGCGTGTCTCCCGCCCTGGCCAGCGCGCGGCCCGCAGCCACCACATCCTCGAAGGCGCCGTCCACGCGCCGTACCGCGATCCGGGGACCCACCGCCTCGGCGACCTCCGCTTCCGCCCTCTTTCCCGCGGCGCCGTAGGCTACGACGGCACGGGTCCTGCCCTCCATCGCGGGGACCAGTCCGCGAAAGTCCTCTCCCTTGTCGGTCCCGCCCAGGAGGAGCACGATGGGACCTTCCAGGCTCCGGAGCGCGCTGGCGACCGCGGCCACGTTGGTCGCCTTCGAGTCGTTCACCCACAGGACACCGTCCACCGTTCCCACGGGTTCGAGCCGGTGCGGAAGCGGCGCGAAGGAGCGCATCGCAGACGACATGGAACCCGGCTCGGCCCCGGATGCGACGGCGGCCAGCAGCGCGGCGAGTGCGTTGGCCCGGTTGTGGCGTCCGAGCAGCCTCAGGTCGGTGGTCTCCGCGACGGGGGCCGGGGGGGCAGGGTCCGCGCCGCCCAGCTCCAGCACGAGGTCGACACCGGTCAGGTACGCGCCGGGGGAGACCGGCTTGTCGAGCGAGAACACCAGATGGGTCCCCGGCACGCCCTCGGCCATCTCCAGAACCGCCGGGTCGTCCCCGTTGAGCACCCAGGTCGTGTTCTCGTCGCCCGCTTCGAAGAGCCGGCGCTTGTCCCGGTGATAGTCCGCCACCGTGGCGTAGCGGTCCATATGATCCACGCCAAGGTTGGTCATGACACCCACGTCGGGCGTCAGATCGCGGATGTCCGCCAGCTGGAACGACGACATCTCGAGCACGATCCGGTCACGGGGGGGCTCGGCGGCGGCCAGAGTGGACGCAGGCGGGCCCATGCCTCCCCCGATGTTTCCACCGAGGGCCGTGTCCACGCCCGCCTCGCGCAGGAGGTGGGCGCAGAGGGCCGCGGTGGTGGTCTTCCCGTTCGTGCCGGTCACGATCGTCAGTGGACTCTGGATGAACCGACTGGCGAATTCAGGCTCCGATACCCAACCGACGCCCCGAGCGCGCAGGGCCGCGAGCACTGGAGCGTGCGGGGGGATTCCCGGACTGACGACGACGGTGTCGGCCGCCGCGATCTCCTCCAGGGCGTGTCCGCCCAGCCGGACATCGGCTCCGAGATCCCGCAGGACGGCTCCACGGGCTGCAACTGGGTCATCGCTACGCGTATCCGTGACATGGACCCTGGCTCCTCTCTTGAGGGCAAGCCGCGCGGCGGCATCTCCGCTCGCGCCCAACCCGATGACTGCAACTCTCTCTCCCGGAGCCCGGGGGCGACGACGGACGGACATCGGCTCTCATCGCAGCTTGAGCGTGGCGAAGCCGACCATCGCGCACAGAATTCCCAGGATCCAGAACCGGACCACGACCTGCTCGTTCTTCCATCCGATCATCTGGAAGTGGTGATGGATGGGAGCACACCTGAAGACGCGGCGGCCTTCGCCGTAGCGCCTTTTCGTATACCTGAAGTACCGCGTCTGGATGAGCACCGAGGCCGCTTCGGCCACGAAGACGCCGCCCACGGCCAGCAGCAGCAGCTCGGCCTTGAGCAGGACCGCCATGGCGCCGATCGACCCGCCCAGCGCGAGGGAGCCCGTGTCACCCATGATCACCTGCGCGGGTTGCGCGTTGAACCAGAGGAAACCCAGCGCGGCCCCGGTGATCCCTGCGGCGAAGACGGACAACTCCCCGGCACCGGGCAGGTAGAAGAGCCCGAGATACGCCGAGGTGTCGACGCGCCCGATGACGTACGCGAAGATCCCGAACGTTGCGACCGCGATGGCCACGAGCCCCGGCGCCAGCCCGTCCAGACCGTCGGTCATGTTCACGGAATGCGTGGCCCCGTTGAGGACCACCGTGACCCACAGCAGGTACGCGGTGGGCCGGAAGACCAGCTGCCACTCGTCGAAGACGGGGAGGTTGGTGGTGGTGGCGCCCACCGGGGCCGCGGGCCCCCACATGACCAGGAAGAGACCCAGGCCCAACCCCAACACCAGCGATCCGGACCACTTGTACCGCTCGACCAGCCCTCTGGGCGTGCGGCGAACCACCTTGAGATAGTCGTCGAGAAAGCCCAGCGAGCCCATCCACAGCATGACCACGAGGGCGATCAGGGTGTAGGGGTTGGTCAGCTCCGCCCAGAGAAGCGTCGTGACCGTGACCACCAGCACGATGAGCACCCCACCCATGTTCGCCTTGGGCTCGGCTCCGGGGGCATCGCGGTCCGCCCCGTTTCTGGGCACGTCGACGATTCCGTGGGCTCTGAGCCATGCGATGGCGGGGCGGCCGAGGAGGAGCATGAGCACCAGCCCGGTCGCCATGGCCCCGGCGGACCGGACGGTCAGGTAGTTGAACAGGTTGAAGACGATGTGCGTGTCGCCAAGGCGGGGCAGCAGGTGGTACAGCATCAGGCGCTCGCTCCCCGGAAGGAGGATTCGAGCGCCGGGATCGCCCGTTCCAGGCGGACGCCGCGGGATCCCTTGAGCAGGATCGTGTCGCCGGGCTCGACCAGTTCGGGGAGGCGCGCGGCCAATTCCGCCACGTCGTCCACGCGGCGGATCCGGACGTCCGGGACACCGTGTCCCGCGCGCGCAAACGCGCCGGTAAGGATGTACCGGTCCACGCCGGCTTCCAGGACGCGCCCGAGCGTCTCGCGATGAATTGCCACCGACCGTTCCCCGAGCTCCAGCATGGTTCCCAGCACGGCCACCCGGCGGCCCCGGGTCTCCATGGCCGCGAGCGTGGTGACAGCGGCCTCCACGCTCGCGGCGTTGGCGTTGTAGCAGTCGACCAGAAGGGTCAGGGCACCGATTCTGCGGACTTCGCTGCGCATGGCACGGGGAGTCACGGCCGAGACACCCGCCGCCGCGCTCACCGCCCCCACGTTCAGCGAGCGGGCGACCGCGAGGGCGAGCAGCGCGTTGTACACGTTGTGCGCGCCGGGGACCTGCAGCGATACGGGCTGGCCCTGCCACGTGAAGGCGTAGGTGCCGTCGGTGCGAAGCCGCGCATCGAAGGGCCGCAGGTCGGGGTCGGCCCGCTCGGACCAGCCGCTCACCGCGACCCCGGGGTGGATCTTGCGGGCCTCACGGGCGAGTTCGGGGGGATCGTCGCCCACCAGCGCGGTGTCGGTCGCGTCGACGGCGCGGAGAAGGTCCAGCTTTTCCGAGAGCACCCCGGAAAGATCCCCGAGCCGCTCCACGTGGGTCTCGGAGACGGTCGTGACCACGCCGACCGTCGGTCGCGCGACCCGGGCCAGCTCCGCGATCTCGCCGGGCTCGTTGCTACCCATTTCCAGCACCAGCGAGGTGGCGTGTTCGGGCATCGAAAGGATGGTGAGCGGGGTACCGACCCGGTTGTTGTTGTTCGCGCGGGTACCGTGGGCGCGCGTGGTGCCCGTCAGGGCGCCCAGGGTCATGTCCTTGACAGTCGTCTTGCCGGACGAGCCGGTGATGCCCACGACCGGAATGGCCGCTTCTTCGCGCCGGTACCGGGCGAGGTCGCCCAGCGCCGCAAGCGTGTCGGGGACGCGGTAGACGGTGACGGGACAGCCCCCCAGCTCCCTGGAGGAGACGACTGCGGCGCACCCGGCTGCAACCGCGTGCGCGACGAAGGCGTGGCCATCGAAGTGCTCGCCCTCGATCGCCACGAAGACATCGCCGCGCTGCAGCGTGCGGGTGTCGGTCGAGATCGCCCGGTAGAGGCGTTCGGCGCCCCCCCCGGGCAGGTCCAGCGCACGCCGCACCGCGGCATCGCTCCAGGAGAAGCTCGCCGCGGTCATGAGTCCGCTCCCGCCGCGAGATGGTCCAGGACGATCCGGCGCTCGTCGAAGGGGCGCTTCTCGGTGCCGACGACCTGGTAGGTCTCGTGACCCTTCCCCGCGAGCACGACCGCGTCTCCGGGCCGCGCCGCGTCGAGCGCCCAGTGGATGGCCTCGATCCGGTCCACGATCTCCACCGAACGGCCACCGGTCACGCCCGCGGACACCTCGCCGACGATCGACGCCGGGTCCTCGGTGCGGGGGTTGTCGGAGGTGACCACGGCGATGTCCGCGTACCGGGAAACGGCGGTGCCCATTTCGGGGCGCTTGGTGGGGTCACGATCCCCGCCGGCCCCGAACACGACGATCAGCCGGCCGGACACCAGCGGCTTCATCGTCCGCAGGATCTGTTCCAGGGCGTCGGGGGTGTGGGCGAAGTCCACCAGCACATCGAACGGCTCCCGGATGATCGACTCCAGCCGGCCCGGTACCGGCAACGCCTCGCCCAGCCCGGCGGCCACGGCATCCAGCGGCTGGCCCAACGCCACCGCGCCGGCGGCGGCGCAGAGCGCGTTGCTGACATTGAAGCCGCCCGGGAGGGGCAGCCCCACGCGCACGCTCTCGCCCTGCCACCGGAGGTTGAAGGTCGATCCCCGTGACGAGAGCCGGACATCGGCGGCCCGCAGGCCGGCGCCGGGGCCGAGGCCGTAGGTGATGACCGGACCCGCCGGCCGCAGGGAGCGCCATGCGGGATCGTCGGCGTTGATGACGGCCGTCGCGCCGTCCTTGCCGAGTTCCAGCAGACGGGCCTTGGCGGCGAAGTACCGGTCGCGGCTCCCGTGGTAGTCGAGGTGGTCCAGGGTCAGGTTGGTGAAGGCGGTGACATCGAAGCGGATGCCGTCGAGGCGGAATTGGTCCAGTGCGTGCGAGGAACTCTCCACCACGACACCCGTCACCCCGGAGCGCGCCAGCGAGGACAGCCAGGCCGCGATCTGGACGGGACCGGGTGTGGTGAGACCCGAGGTGTCGCCCTCGATGCCGCCGTCCGGACCAACCACGCCCAGCGTACCGATCGCGGCGGAGGGCGCCTCGCGTGCGAGCAGGCCACGCAGCAGGAGCGAGGTGGTGGTCTTCCCGTTCGTCCCGGTTACGCCAACGGTGCGGAGCGTGCGCCACGGCGACCCCGCCACGAAGCCGGCGGCAACGGCCGCCGCGAGGCGGGCGTTGTCGACCCGAATCTGGGGAAGCCGCGCATCCGGGACCTGCCGTTCCACGATGGCGGCCGCGGCCCCGGCCGCAGCCGCGCCCGCCAGGTGGTCGTGCGCGTCGTGGGCCGCGCCCGACCACGCCACGAAGAGGTCACCCGGCACCACGCGGCGGGAGTCCTGCTGCACGCCGCCGACCTGAAGCGCGGCCACCGTCCCGTTCCCCGGCGTGACACCCTCGACGGCGACTCCGGCGTCCTCCAGCGCGGCTACCACCCGGGACATGGACACGGTCACCCTCCCGTCGCGCCTTGCCGACCCGGCGTCTCCCCGCTCCCGGGGCGGGGCGGAGGCTCACCAGGAGCCGCCAGTACCCGTACCGTGTCACCCGCGGCGACCCCGTCGCCCGCGCCCGGAACCGTCGCCCGCACCGTCCCGGCGCCCTCGAGCAGCACCCTCAGCCCCATCTTGTGCAACCTGCGCAACGCGACGCGGACCGACGCACCGTCCAGGACGGGGATGGTCATGGTGCCCGCGTGGTCCGCTACCGGATCCTCGGCCCGGGGCCACACCCCGGCCTCCGGCTCGGCGGTCGCGACCGCGAAGCGCACGAGGGGAGCGGACGGGGGCGGGGGCTCGGCGCGCCTTTGTACCCGGGCCAGGGCACGGCGATCGATGGGGGACTGCCGTGCCGAGAGCAGCGTCTCGAGGGTCGCGCGGGTGACGGGAGCGGCTGTCGCCCCGCCGTAGTACGTCCCGTCGGGACGGTCGAGCTTCACGAAGATGAGCAGCTGTGGGTCGTCGGCGGGGAAGTAGGCACCAAAGGACGCGTAGTAGGCGCCGCGCTCGTAGTGGCCACCCTCGCCCGTAGCGCGGGCCGTACCGCTCTTCCCGGCCACCAGGAACGACGACATGCGCGCACGCGTTCCGGTCCCGTTCTCGACGACATCGACGAGGACCGGCGTGAGGGCGGCGGTCACCCGCTCCGGCACCGCACGCCGAACGGCTCTCGGCCAGCCGAACCGAACCGGTTGGCCGTCGTTGTCCCGTACTTCCCTGATCAGCCGCGGCTCCATCAGCCAGCCACCGTTGGCCAGCGCTCCGAACGCCATGGCCATCTGCAGGGACGTCACGGAGATCTCATAGCCGTACGCCAGCGACTGGCTGGACAGCCCGGACCAATGCTCGGGCCTCCTCAGAATCCCCGAGGCCTCGCCGGGCAGCGCGACCCCGGTGGGCGTTCCGAATCCGAAGTCCCGCAGGCTGGTGTACTGCTGGCCCTCGGTCATGAGGCCCGCGAACATGGCGATCCCCACGTTGGACGACTGTCGTACGACTTCGTGCAGTGTCAACCAGCCACCACCACCATCGATGTCGGTGATGCGCCGCCCGTTGACACTCCAGCTTCCAACACCGGTGTCCACCGAGTCGTTCAGCGAAGCGAGTCCGTGCCGCAGTAGTGCTGCGGTGGTGAAGGGCTTGATGGTGGAGCCTGGTTCGTAGGTGGTGTTTACCGCAGACAGCGTGGACCCCGCGCCATCCGCCATCGAGGTCATGGCCAGGATTTCGCCCGTCGCCGGGTCCGTGATCACGAGGTCACCCCCGCGGGCACCGGTGGAGTCGATGGCTATCGCCAGCATCTCTTCGGCGATCGCCTGCAGGTCCTGGTCGATGGTCAGCACGACATCCCGCCCGGGAACGGGGGGCTGCATCATGACCACCTGCCCCGGGATCTCCCGGCCACGGTTGTCGCGCGCGACGATCTCCCGCCCGGCCTGTCCCGCCAACACCGAATCCATGGATTGCTCGACCCCTTCCGTACCGACTCCCTCCTGCACGATGCCAAGCAAGCTTCGGGCCAAACCCTCTCGCGGGTACAATCGCCTCAGTTCGCCCTCGACGTACACGCCGCGCATCGCCTGGAGCCCCTCGACCTGGGTCATGGAGTAGCGGCCCGGGACGACGTGCCACCCCCGTGTCGATTCGGACACACGCATCGCCGTGGGGGGCCGCACGCCGAGATTCTCCACCAGGGCGGCCTCAACCTGCGCCCGGTCGCCGACCTCATTCGGCGCGACCGCGACCGTGGCCCTCCAGTGACTCATGGCCAGCTCACCACCGTTGCGATCCAGGATCCGGCCTCTTGAGGCGGGGACGACCTTGCTCTTCTGGTGTTGGCGAAGAGCGTCCTCCATCCAGGCGACGCGCTCGACGACCTGCACCTCCGCGGCGCGCGCGATCAGGACACCGGCGAGGGCCAGCCAGCAGACGAGCAGAAACCCGCGCCGCAGACGCATCTTGCGGGACCGGTTGCCGGACGGACGGACGTTGTTCACGGGGAGCCTCCCGCCGCGATCACCACCTCCCGATCCCGGGGGGCGCGCAGGCCGAGCCTCCGGGAAGCCTCCGCACCGATCCAGGGCCGTCCCTCGAGGCCCACCAGTTCACGGGCCAGCTCTTCGCGCTCGTCCGTCGCGACGGCCAGTTCACGGGTCAGGCCCTGGATCTCCTCCATCGTCTCCCGGGTCGTCGACTGTCGCCATGCCACGGCAGTGAGCGCGGCCAGAAAGGAAACGGCGACGACGATCGCCCGTCCTCTGCCCGGGGTCCGGGTCCTCTCCCGGCTCACGCTGCCCGCCTCCACGCTCTCAGCCTCGCCGGGCGGGCACGGGTGTTGACCTCGATCTCCGCTTCCGACGCGGTGACGGGCTTTCGCGTCAGCAGGGACCCGCGGGCCTCGACCTCCGTCGCCCGAACCGGGAGCCGGGGCGGCAGGCCTGCGTACCGATCGCTCCAATCGCGAAAGGCCCGCTTCACCACCCGGTCCTCGATCGAGTGGTACGAGATGACCACGAAGGCGGCGCCCGGAAGCAGCAGGTCCCGGATCGCGGGGAGGGCTCTCTGCAGCGCGCCGATCTCGCCGTTGACGTGGATGCGAAGCGCCTGGAAGAGGCGCGCCTTCTCCGCGTGGTCGGCCCGGCGGCCGAGCGCCGACTCCAGGACCGCGACCAGATCGTCGCTGCTCCGCATGGGCCTGGCCGTACGGCGGCGCACAATGCGCGCGGCGAGGGGCGCAGGCCTCGGAGCGTGCCCCTCGCGGAGCACCCGCACGAGTTCCGCCTTCGATGCGCTGGCCAGGAAAGTCGCCGCCGTGACCGTCGAGGTGGCATCCATTCGCATGTCCAGGGGGGCACCACGACGGAAGGTGAAGCCGCGCCGGTCACTGTCGAGCTGGCGCGAGCTGACCCCGAGGTCGAGGAGCGCCCCCGCCAGTCCCGAGGCGCGGACCTCCGTGTCGCGCCCTGCGTCCTGAAAGGACCGGTGCGCGAAACGAACACGGTCCGCAAACGGGGCAAGGCGGAGACGGGCCGTCTCCAGGGCTTCCGGGTCGCGGTCAAGGGCCAGCAGGCTGCACTGCGGACACCGCTCCAGGAGCGCGGCCCCGTGACCACCGCCCCCCACTGTCCCGTCGAGGTAGAACCCGGGGCCACCGACCAGGTACGTGATGACCTCGTCGACCAGCACGGGACGGTGATAGTCGGGATCCGGCCCACGCACGCCTCCGTCACCCGAAGATCTGGGCCGCGAAGCCGTCGTCGCCCGCGTCCAACTCGTCCAGCTGTGCCTGGAAGCGATCCGGGTGCCACAGCTCGATTCGGTCCAGCGCGCCGATGAACAGCACGGTTTCGGTCAGCCCGATCCGGTCACGCAGCCAGTTGGGAATGCGGATCCGGCCATGCTTGTCCGGCTCCACCTCCGTAGCGGCGGCCGTGATCCGCCGCAGGTAGGCACCGCCGTCCCGTTGCGCCCTGCGGTGACTCAGCAGGTTCTTGCGGATTTCCCGCCAGGTTTCCTCGGGGAAGAGGTCGAGGTGGCCGTCCTGCCACTGGAGAAGCACGAGCGGATTATCGGACACAGCCCGGCGGAACGCCGAGGGCAAGCTGACTCGCCCCTTCGCGTCAATCTGATATTCGTGTCTGCCGAGCAATCCGGACATGGTCTTTTATCCCATTTTATCCCACCACTTCCCACATTAATACACTGCATCCCCCATCGCAAGCCACAAGAGTGCATTAACAGGGGTGGAATCATGGGGCTCCCTGCCCGGAACAGGGGGGTTCGCCGACCAAACCGGAGGGGGCTCCTCCGTTTGCGACAAGAACATGAAGACACATGACAAAAGAAGGCGCCGCGGGCCGATGATCAGCCCGCGGCGCCCGAATCCGCCGTGGCGGCGCTCGGTCAGCGTCCCCGCTGAATGATCGCCTCCTCGATCTCGATGTACTGCTGGGTCGCGTCACGGAATTGCTGCAACCCGCTCATCCCGAAGGATTGGGACTGGGCGTAAGCCGCCACCCTGGGCAGGGTAAAGAGCCGCGCCGCCTGCTGGAACTTGGGCAAGGTTCTTTGGGCGGTCTCGAGCGTCTGCGGCCTCTCCTGCTCCAGTGCCTGGTTGTACAGCGCGTTGGCGTGCCAGAAATCCAGCTGACCCAGCGTTGTCTCCGATAGTTCGGCTTCAAAGCTCTTCGCGAGCCCGATCACGCGCAGGGCGACGACCCAGTCCTTCGTGTTGATGCCCTGGAAGTAGGCCCGCTGGAAGAGCAGGTTGGCCATGTTATCGGCAGTCTGTTCACCCTTCTCAACCGCCTGCTGCATGTAGCCGAGCGCCTCTTCCTCATTCCCCATTTCAAGCGTCCACGATCCCTGCCTGGCCTTGAGATTCGTCAAGTCGGGATCACGCGCCTCCGCCTCGACGAGCGCGGCCACGGCCTCTTCCAGGCGCTCGGCCTTCTTGAGCACGTCAGCGAAGAGCGACCACAGCGGTGCGTCTTCGCCGTGCGTCTCGATCCCCTGCCGGGCCATCGATATCGCCTCGTCCAACTGACCCAGCTGAGCGTAAACGGCGACCATCTGGCGAATGTTGCCAACGTCCATCTCCGCGCCCTGCGCTGCGTACACGACCTTGAAAGACTCCAGAGACTTCCGGTAGAGCTCCGCAGCTTCCATGGAGAGGGGCGCGTTGGCCGCCGCACCGTTCGTTATATCCTGGGCAGCCCGGGTCGCGTAGGACGCGTGGCCGAGGCGAAGATCCACATTGTCCGATTCGAGCGCGAGGCCTTCCTCCGCCAGAATCATCGCTCCCTCCGGATCTCCGGCCATGGCCAGGTCGTACGCGATCTGCAACCGCACCGGAACACTGCCCGGATTCAGCTGCAGATACGCCGTGTAGTGCTTTCGGGCCTCCTCCTTGCGATCCATCTCGGCCGCGAGATAGCCGGCCAGCTGCAGGGCCTGCTCGTGCAGCGGATCCTGCTCGATGACCTGCAGGGCCTGTGCGTAGGACTCTTCGTTCCGCTCCGTCTCCCGGAGAAGCATGGCGTAGACATGCCGTGTCTGGGTGTCGTTGGGAGAGATCCCCAGAGCGATGGTGCAGTTCCTCTCCGCGCCCTCCCAGTCCTTCGAATTGAAGAATTCCCCGCAGAAAACCGCCGCGCGAAGCTGTTCCACAAACGTCCCGAACGCGCCGGCAATCTCCTCGGCCGCCTCCTCGTAGTCGTCCTCGTGCCAGGTCTTGTCCTCGATCGGGAAGCTCGCGCCGCCCGGGGCCGCGAACTGAAGCCCCGCCAGCGAGAACGTCTTTTCGTCCTTGTTCTCGGTATAGGTGCCGCAGAAGACGTTCTGGGCCCGAAGCTGTTGGGCCAACTGAACGGAGCGGATGCAGTCCAGCTCCTCCATGTCGATGTCGAATTCCTTGGCCGCGTCCCTGATATCCTTTTCGTCCACCGGCTGATGGGTGGGGAACTGGTTGATCAGATCCCGAAGCGCCTCCGCCAGATCCTTCCCGAAGTCGTCATCGGCGTCGTTCAGGGGCACCAGATTGGTGACCATCACTCTGTATCGCTCAGACACCTGGGCGTTCGCCCGAGCCGCCAGCATTGGCCCGAACAGCAGTGCGAGCGCACCCGTTACGACTATCCCGATGCGTAGCCAACTCCTCATGTTCCTATCTTCTCCGATGTGGGTTCCACGGACGTCTCACGCGCCACGGCGCGGCCCTGCCGGGCCACTCGCGGCAATCCAGTCAGTTTACGGTGGCCGGTGCGGTGACGCCAGAGTTCCGCCGACTCAAGGTGGGAGACTGAATAATCTATGAATCCTTCATGGTCGAGGTCAAGGAGTTTTTTCAGACAGGAGCGGCCCCGAACTACGCGAATCGGTTCCATGACGCATTGTTACCACCGGTTGTGCCCAAAAGGTCCGCCCGCGTCCGGAGGGGTTGGATGCGCCGACAGTCATTCGGGGCAGCCGGGTTCCCGTCATGTCTGGACGCAGCGGCTCTCCCGTTGCAGATTCCGGCTTCGTGATTCGCAGGAGCCGAGGCGTTCTTCGCTCCGGCCCGGTCGTCCAAGGAGGAGACATGAAGAGATCGACACTCGGCTTGTTGGCACTCGCCGCGGCGTTTGCAGTGGCCCCGCAGGCTTTGGAAGCACAGAACTGCTGGGTCCGCGGGAACCTCGCGGATCGCCCCAGCCCCCTGGACTCCGCAGTGGTCAGCATGGGTGACGATGTGGTGAAGGTCTGCTACGGCGCCCCCTCGGCTAACGACAGAACCCTTGTGGGCGGCGACATTCACCCGCACGGGGCGCCATGGCGGATGGGCGCCAATGAAGCGACCGCGATCCACCTCCCCTTCGCGGCGACGGTGGCCGGCGTCGCGGTTCCGGCCGGCTCCTATGCCCTGTACGCGGTGCCGGGCGCGGACACCTGGGAGATCTTCGTCAACAGCGTCTCGGACCGCTGGGGGCGTCCCGCCTTCAACGACGACATCGCGGCCAACGACATCGGATCCGGATCGGCGATGGCGTCCGCGAACGACCACGTGGAGACCCTGAGCATGTCCTTCGAGAACGCATCCGCGAACGGCGCCACCCTGGTTCTCCGCTGGGAAGGCTACATGGTCGAGATCCCGGTGGCCCGCCAGGGGTGATCAGCGCCGGCGGATGCTGATTCCGCCGGAACCGGTATCGATCTCCACACGGCCATTGCCGTCGCCCACGGCGCCCCGGAAATGGCGGCGCTTCTCGATGGTCACGTTGTGTGTCGCCACGTCGACCTCGACGCGGCCGCTGCCGGAGTCTGCCTCCAACTGGGCACCGAAGTCCTCCGGGACGTCCACCGTGACGCTCCCGGATCCCGTGTCCACGACCATGTGGTCCACATCGGAGAGGAGTGAGAGGCGCACCGCTCCGCTGCCCGTGTCGCAGTCGATCCGGGCCGCGCGCAGCCCCTCCATGGTGATGCGCCCCGACCCGGTGTCGACGCTCAGTTCTCCGAGCGACAGGTTGCGTCCCTCCACCCGGCCGGAACCGGTGTCGGCCGACAACCGGGTCCCGTAGATCCCTTCCAGGCCGATCGAGCCGGATCCGGTGTCCGCCGAGACATCGCCCTCCACCCCCGCTATGGTGACGGCTCCGGATCCCGTGTCCACGTCGACGTTGCCGCTGACGTCCGACACGTCCACGCGCGCGGAACCCGCCTTGAAGGCCAGGGCGGCTTCCAGGCCGCTCGCGCGCCCCTCGCCCGCCGCGAGACGAATCGAGACATCGAATCCGGGCGGGACCCGTACCGTGATGTCCGCGTACGCCTCCAGGCCACGCCCGCGTCCCGAGATGCGGACCTCGTCACCCCCGCGCCATCCGTCGAGGAAGGTGCCGTCGTCGCGCACACGGACGGTCGTGTTGGAGCGGCCCATTTCCGGGTACACGACACGGTCGTCCGGATAGATGACCCTCAGGGCCTCGCGGTCCCCCACACGGCCCGTCGCGACGCTGAGCCGATCGGCGTCATCGCCGCCGCGCACGATTTCAACCACCGCATACGGTCCCTCGCCGGGAACGACCTCCACGCGGCCGGCCAGGTTGTAGATGGCGACCCGGGGTCCGTCGAGGCGGTGGATTTCCTGTCCATCCAGGGGACGGGCGGTCGCCAGCGCGGCGGCAACCAGAAGGGAGAGGCCAACAACAAGCCTCAGGTGATGGAATCCCGGGTACGCCGTGGACGTCGACGTGCGGGTATTCGTCGTAGTGGTCATCTTTCTATCATCCTTTTCCGTAAGGGTGGGACTGCACGGATCTACGACCCCACGGTGGCGGAAGGTTTCCGAGCGGGGAGCGTACCCTGTGGAGAACGCCCGCGGGCATTGTAGCAGTCACGGGCTGCCAGCAGTCCCCTCCCGAAAACGGTCTGCCTGAATGGAGAGAGCCAACCATGAACGTGTTGCCCATCGACTTTGTAGCCCTGGTCTCCGTGATCATGGGGATTTCCGTCGTTCTGATCCCCGTCGCGGGGCTCACGGCACGGTTCGCGCTGAAGCCCGTCGTGGACGCCCTCGGGAGATACCTGCAGGGACAGGGAACGGAAGACTCGATCAAGATCGTCGAGCGCCGGCTGGGGCTTCTGGAGCAGCAACTCGACGAAGTCCAGGGGTCGATGAACCGGCTGGTGGAGGTGTCCGAATTCGACGCGCGGCTGCGACGCCAGGAAGCGCCTGATGTCCTCGGGTCGGGTGGTGCCGCGGAGGACTAGCGTTTTCTCCCACGGGCTGGGAGCAGTCCCACGGGCTGCTAGATCCTGATGAAGATCCGGCGCGCGTACATGACCCACAGGACACCGAGCCAGAAGAGCAGGGAGTGCCCACCGGCGCCGGCGGCGGATGTCGATGAGCCAGTAGAGCGCGGCCAGCGTCACCATGGCCCACCCGGTCGTGTACGCCACGTAGGAGCTCGTCCACAGGGGGCTTGTTGATGGGGAAGAACCGATCCCAGACGAGCCCGGCCAGAACCAGAGCCAACCCTGCCATGAGCATGCGGAGGCCGGCGACGGTTCCGCTCGTGGCCGTCCGCGCAGCTTCCCCCGCATCGCTCGAGCCACGGTGCGCCGAGCGCAGGAAGTCGCCCGCAAACAGTCCCGCCAGCGTGCTCGCAATCGCGGGGACGGTGCTCAGAAGGCCCTCGGGGTCGTACACGCCTCCCCCGCCGCTCCACATGTGAACCCCGAGGAGGAGACGGTCCAGGTGGGCGGCCAGGTTGCCTTCGGGCGAGAGGTCGCCCGCGCCGAAGCCCGGGACCGGGACCCAGGACATGAGGGCCCCAGTACCCGGCCAGCAGCGCCAGCATGACGGCAAAGACGGCCCGCCGGGAGAGAAACAGCACGAGTGTGCCCGCCACCAGATAGACCATCCCGATGCGCGCGAGGACCCCGACGAGGCGGACGGTGCCGAAGTCGAAGCGGGGGTATGCGGCCATGAACAGCCCCAGGCCGTAGATGATCAGCGCGCGCCGAGCGACATGCCGCCACAGGTCGCGCCGCGAACCCCCCCGCGCCATCCGTGACGCGAACGAGAACGACATCGCCACGCCGACTCCGAAGAGGAAGCCGTGAGGGTGGTCACAGCAGCGCCCCCTCGACCAGGTCCGCGATCCAGGCCGCGACATCGGGGGCGTCGGGGGCGTGGACGGGTACCGACCATGGGAGTTCGGGCCGGTCGGTGACCGCGCCTATAGCTCCCTGCGCGCGCGCTCTCGCCGGGTCGAGCACCGGCTCGGGCTGGGCGGTGGCGCGGAAGATCTCGACCTTCGGGAGCGGTGCGTCCCGGTGCCCTTCGACGACGACGATCTCCGCGTCGGGCAGATAGCGGCTCAGCAGGAGGTCCAGCGACGGCTCGCCCCCGGGGCCCCAGTCGCCCATCAGAGCGAAGTCCGCGGGGCCGGTGAGGAGGACGCGGCAGGCGTTGCCCTCGTGGCGGTGCCGCCAGGAGTCCGTCCCCGGGGTGTCCACCCGGAAATGGTGCCCGTGCTTCACCGACATGACGCGACGGCCCCGCCGCGCCAGCTCCGCGATCACCGCGACGGACAGGGTCGTCTTGCCGGACTTCTTGTTGCCGACGATCGAGAAGGCGGGGGGCGGCAGGTCGGCGGGGGCGTTCACGCTGCGGAAGGACGAGGCGGGGAGCCCCGATTCGACCACATGCAGGTCCAGGGAGCGGGCGAAGGCGCCGGCTTCCCGCGCTCCCTGCACCAGCGCCGCCTCGAGCGGTAGCCGCGCCGCCACGGGATAGACGGCGCAGAGCGGCTCGAATCCCCATGGAGAGCCCGTCGCCACGGCGCACCCGCGCCGGTGCTCCCGCCACGAATCCGTCAGACGGACGAGTGCCTCCCTTTGCACCCACGGCATGTCGACGGCCAGAACCAGGGCGCCCTCCAGGCCCTCTTTCCCAGCCAATGCAAGCGCGGCGTCCACGCCCGCCAGCGGGCCCAGGCCGACCTGGCGGTCGGGGAGCACGTCCACCTCCGTTTCCATCTCGCTGGCGACCCGGATGTCGTTCGCAACCGCCACAACCCGGGAACACACCGTCCTCAGCCGGCTCGCCGCCAGCCGCCAGAGCGGCCGCCCATGCAGCCTGGCCAGCGCCTTGGGCTTCCCGAAGCGGCGGCTGTTCCCTCCGGCCAGGATCACGCCGAGGAGTTCCCCGCCCGCGTGGCTCAACCCCGGGCTCCGTTCAGTCCCGAAATCCTCTCGCCGCCGGTGTAGATGTTGTACCCCTCGCTGTGGGCGAACCCCACCAGCGTCATGTTGAAGCGGCGTGCGAACGACACCGCCAGACTGGAGGGCGCCCCGACGGCGACGACGATGGGGATGCCCGCCATCGCGGCCTTCTGGAGGATCTCGAAAGAGGAGCGGCCCGAGACGACGAGCCCCAGCGCGGAGGCGGGGAGCGCGCGCGTCAGGAGCTGGACGCCGATCACCTTGTCGACGGCGTTGTGGCGGCCCACGTCCTCGCGCACCAACTTGATCCGCCCGTCGGCATCGAAGAGCCCGGCTGCATGGATGCCCCCGGTACGGTCGAACACTTTCTGGGCCGACCTGAGCTGGTCGGGGAGCGCGCGCACGTCGCTCTCGTCGATGGTGAGCGTCCCTTCGGCGACCGGCCGACACCCCATGACCTCCACCGCGTCGAGCGAGGCCTTGCCGCAGACTCCGCAGGACGATGTCACGTAGAAGTTGCGGGTCAGGCTCGACGCGTCGAACGCGGAGGGATCCCGCACCGAGGCGGTGACCACGTTGTATTCCTGGACCTCCACGTCCCGGCAGTACCGCACATCCACCATCGCGGCGGGATCGATCACGACGCCCTCGGTGAACAGGAAACCGGCGGCGAGCTCGAAGTCATCGCCCGGTGTCCGCATCGTCACGGAAACCGGGTGTTCCCGCACCCCGTCCGGTCCGGGTACCTCGAGGCGCACCTCCAACGGTTCCTCGACGGCGACGCTGTCACCGCGCGTCACGAAGCGCCCGTCGCGCATGCGGCCCACCCGGACCCGCGCGGCTCTCCTGCGGCCCGTCATTCCCATCGAGGGATCCTCCCGTTCGAATTGTTGCCCGGTCCTGCCCTCCCATTATGCGCACGAATGTGCCCGGGACGCGAAAAGAACATACGTTTGGTCCCCCACCCCGGATCGCACTCGACTTCAGCCACCTCAAACCGCGGGACGGTATGCCGACACCGACCAACGCCGACCTCGTGGCGCGCTGGAAGGACGAGCCAGCGCCGCTGCTTCCGTTGCTGCACGCGCTCCACGAACGCGACGGTTACCTGTCGGAGGACGCCCTGGGGGCCGTCTCCCGGGAACTGCGGATCCCCATCGCCGATCTGTTCGGTACCGTCACGTTTTATCACCACTTCTCGCGGGAGGCCGGGGGCGCGGAGCGGCCGAGGGTGTGCACCGGTCCCGTTTGCAGCATGCGTGGTGCCGATGTGCTCGTAGCCAGCCTGCGCGCCGCGGGCCACGACCCCCACGCCATGCCCTGCCCGGGCCGCTGCGACCAGCCGGTTCCCGTGATCCAGGGCGGGACGGTGCTGACGGGCCGAACCGCCGCAACGTTGTCGAGCGGGCCGTCTCCCCTCCCCGCCCCGCCACCGGACGGCATCGAGGAGTGCGTCTTCGCGGGGATCCGCACGCCGGGCCGCGCCACCCTCGACGGGTACCGGAGCCAGGGCGGGTACGAGGCCCTGACCAGGGCGGTCAGGGAGATGACACCCGACGAGGTGATCGGCGTGATCGACCGGAGCGGCCTGGCCGGGCGGGGCGGCGCGGGTTTCCCGACCGGGCGAAAATGGCGAGCGGTCGCCGAGGCGCCCGGAGAGCCCAAAACGATCGTGTGCAACGCGGACGAGGGTGAGCCCGGGTGCTTCAAGGACCGGGTCCTGATGGACCACGACCCCCACGGGCTGGTCGAGGGTATGGCGCTGGCCGCGTATGCCACCGGTGCCGTGCGCGGGTTCATCTACCTGCGCTACGAGTACCCGGAGACCTTCGACGTGCTCGAAGGGGCGATCGCCGAGGCGACCGCGGCCGGACTGCTGGGCGACGGGATCCCGGGAACCGGATTCTCCTTCGACCTGATGGTGCGGCGGGGTGCCGGAGCCTACATTTGCGGAGAAGAGACGTCCCTCCTCAACTCGCTCGAAGGGAAGCACCCCTTCCCCCGGAACCGTCCCCCCTTCCCCGTCACCCACGGGTACGAGAACCTCCCCACCGCGGTGAACAACGTGGAGACGCTGGCATCGGTGCCCCCGATCCTGGCAAGGGGAGCCGATTGGTACCAGGCACTGGGACGCGGCGGCCAAGCGGGCACGAAAGTGATCAGCCTCTCCGGCGACATCGTCCGTCCGGGCAACTACGAGGTCCCCATCGGGCTCCCGCTCCGCGAGTTGCTGGACGACTGGGCGGGCGGGCCGCCCCCCGGGCGGAGCTTCCAGGCCGTGACGATGGCGGGGCTGTCGGGGGGTTCCTGGGGGCGCGCGACCTGTCGGTGACGCTGGACGAGCCTTCTATTCGGAGCAAGGGCAGCTTCCTGGGCGCGGGAGGGATCATGGTGTTCGACGATTCCCGCAACATGATCGCGGTGACGCGCGAGTCGATGGAGTTTTTCGCAGAGGAGTCGTGCGGCAAGTGCTTCCCGTGCAGGATCGGAACCCGGCGGCTGGTGGAGCGGTTGGACGGGAAGGGGCCCCGTGACCTCGACGCGTGGGTTGACGAAGTGACCGACCTCAATGAAGTCATGAAGAAGACGAGTGCGTGCGGGCTGGGCCAGGCCGCACCCCTCCTCACAGAGAGTTTGCTCAAGTACTTCCCGGACCAGGTTCGGGAATTCGTGGCGGTCCGCGGGCCGCAACAGAAAGGCTGAGTCCCATGGGCCGGAACGGAACGGCGTTGACCCTGACCCTGGACGGCGAGCGAGTCGCCTTCCGGCGCGGGGAGACCATCTACGAAGTCGGCGAGCGGCACGGCAAGGAGATCCCCACGCTGTGCTACGACCCCCGCCTCGAGCCCTTTGGGGGTTGCCGCCTGTGTGTCGTGGAGCTGGAGGGCGCGCGCAATCCCGTCGCCTCGTGCACGACGAAGGCGGAGCCCGGGATGGTGGTGCGCACCCGCACGGCGAGCATCGAGGTGCAGCGGCGGGTCCTCATGGAGATGGTGGCCTCGGAGAACCGCGACACCGATGTCGACCCACTGCACGGCTACGCTTCGCAGGAAATGGCCATCCTGCTCGACCGCTACGACGCGCGCACCGGGCGCTTCGGCGGGGCGCTGTCCGGCGAGAGTCGCTTCGACGACGACAACCCCTTCATCAAGCGCGACTACGACAACTGTATTTCCTGCTACCGTTGCGTGCGCGTGTGCGCCGAGCAGGAGGGCGACTACGCGATCTCGATCATGGATCGCGGCTTCGACACGAAGATCACCACCGAGTTCGCAGGCTTCCTGAAGGACTCGGCATGCACCTTCTGCGGCCAATGCATCCAGACCTGCCCCACCGGGGCCCTGGGCGACCTCAAGGCGCTGGCGAACAGGGACGTCCCGGGCGAGACCGAGACCACGAGGACCATCTGCCCGTACTGCGGCGTGGGCTGTGCGGTGGACGTGATGACGCGGGGCGACAAGATCGTCGGGGTTCTGCCTGCCATGGACGGCCCCGCCAACGAGGGGGCGCTCTGCGTCAAGGGTCAGTTCGCCTTCGACTTCGTCCACCACCGGGAACGACTGTCCACACCTTTCGTGCGCGACCCGGAGTCGGGCAAGCTGCGGCCCGCGTCCTGGGACGAGGCGCTGGACCGCGCCGCGACGGATCTGCGGAAGGTGGTGAAGGAACACGGCCGGGAGTCGGTGTACGGCGTGGCGTCCGGGAGGGCGCCCCACGAGGCGGCATACATGGTGCAGCGCTTTATCCGGGCGGGACTGGGGACGAACAACATCGACAACTGCAGCCGTGCCTGACACGCTCCCACAGTCGCCGGTCTGGCGGCAACAATCGGGAGAGGCGCCATGTCCAACCCGCTCGCGGACATGGACAAGCCGGATGTGATCTTCTGCATCGGCACCAACATGACCGAGTGCCACCCCGTCGCGGCCACGCGGCTCAAGAAGGCGCTCGCGCGGGGTGCCAGGATGATCGTGGCCGACCCGAGGCGGATCGGGCTGGCGGACATTTCCGACGTCTACCTGCCCATCCGGGTGGGCTCGGACGTGTCGCTGCTCCTCGCGATGGCGCATGTGATCGCACGCGAAGGGCTGATGGACGAACATTTCATGGAGGAGCGCACCGCGCACGGCGAGGGATTCCTGGAGCATGTCTCGCGCTTCACACCGGAGTGGGCGTCCGAGATCTGCGGGGTCGCGCCCGAGGACATCGAAGCGGCGGCCATGCTGTACGGAGGGGCCGACCGCGGCGCCATCTACTACACGGTGGGGATTACCGAACACATCTGCGGCGTCGACAACGTGCAGAGCCTCTGCAACCTCGCCCTGATGACCGGCAACCTCGGGCGTGAGGGCACCGGCGTGAATCCCATGCGCGGCCAGAACAACATCCAGGGTGCCGGCGATGCAGGCGCGCTGCCCAACAACTACCCGGGCTTCCAGTCGGTCACCGACCCCGCCCACCAGGAAAAGTTCGCCCGGGCCTATGGGCGCAAGATCGACCTGGAGGAGGGGATGACCAAGGTCACCGCGCTGGATCTCTGCGGCGACCGTATCCGCGCGATGATCATCGACGGCGAGAACACGGTCGTGTCGGACCCCGACCGGTCGCACTGCGAGCACGCCCTGAAGAGCCTCGACTGCCTGGTCGTCATCGACATCTTCCTGAGCGAGACCGCGGAGATGGCGGACGTGGTCTTCCCGGCCACGGCCTGGGCCGAAACCGACGGCGTCTGCACGAACACCGAGCGGCGCGTCCAGCGCCTGAGGGCCGCCGTTCCCCCGCCGGGCGAAGCCAGGCCGGACTGGTGGATCCTGTCGCGGCTTGCCGAGCGCATGGGATGGGAGGGCTTCGGCTTCCAGTCCGCCAAGGAGGTGTTCAACGAACTCTGCTCCCTGTCACCGACCTACGCCGGCCTCGACTGGGACCGGATCGCCGGGGGCGAGTACCAGTGGCCGGTGCCCGAGCCCGGTCATCCGGGTACCCCGAGGCTGCACGAGGACGGCTTCCTGAACGGCCGTGGCATCTTCAAGATGCTCAACTACCGCGACCCCGAGGAAACCGTCGACGAGGACCATCCGATCTGGCTCACCACCGGACGGCGTCTCCCCGCGTACCATACCCGGACCCAGACAGGGCGCTCGGAAGGGCTCGACTACCTGCTCTCGGAGGAGACGCTCGAGGTTCACCCCGACGACATTGCCAGGCTCGGACTGCAGAACGGCGGCTGGGCCGAGCTGAGCAATTCGCGAGGATGTGTCTACGTCAAGGTGCGGTCCACAACCCGCTCGCCCCGCGGAACCGTGTTCGCTTCCTTCGCGTTCAACGACGTGCCGGTGAACGTGCTCACCGGGGGCGGATACGACCCCGTGACGCAGACGGCGGCGCTGAAGGCGTGTCCCGTGGCGCTGAAGGCCGTGGGGGCTCCGCCGGCGCTGAGTCAGGCGGGGATGGGGCTGGAGGTCGGTGAGGTGTGATTCGTGAATGAAGACCGGCGGCTACTGACGCGAGTTGTTCTGCGGAACTACAAGAGTATTGCGGCGTGCGACGTGTCGCCGGCGCAGTTGACCTTCCTGGTGGGTCCGAACGGGTCGGGGAAGAGTAATTTCCTGGACGCGCTACGCTTTGTGGGGGACTCGCTGCGGTTCTCGATCGATCACGCATTGCGGGACCGGGGTGGGATCAAGGAAGTGCGACGGCGGTCCAGCGGGCGTCCAACGCACTTCGGGATTCGGCTTGAGTTCGACCTGGGGGATGCGACGGGCCACTTCGCGTTCAATGTGGGAGCAAAGAAGGGGGGTGGACACGAAATCCTGCAAGAGGAATGCCGGGTGTTGCCAAGGGGTGACGAAAAAGCCCATCACTACAATGTGTTCTGGGGGCGTGTCGTTGCGAGTAGTTTTTCTCCGGCACCGGCCGCCGCCAAGGACCGCCTGTACTTGGTCAACGCCTCAGGAGTCGATGCTTTTCGTCCCGTCTACGATGCGCTTTCCAGCACTGGCTTCTACAACTTGAGTCCCAGGGCGATCAGGGATTTCCAACCCCCAGATCTAGGAGAACTCTTGAATCGGGACGGCAACAATATCGCTAGCGTCCTCGCCGGGCTCGGCGCCCGCTCACCAAGAGTCAAGAAGAGGATCGAAGAATACCTGGAGAAGGTCGTTCCTGGAGTCACTCGAGTCGACAGGAAGGCGGTGGGTCCCATGGAGACTCTTGAATTCCGACAGCGGGTCGGTGGCGCGGCGCATCCTTGGCGTTTCTATGCGAGCAGCATGTCGGATGGTACCCTGCGGGCAATCGGTGTCCTCGTGGCCCTCTTTCAAGGGGCCGGAAGCAAACGGGCGACACGTTCGCTCGTTGGCATCGAGGAGCCGGAGGTCGCGCTCCATCCGGCCGCGGCCGGAGTCCTGATCGACGGCCTGAGGGACGCTTCCGCGCATGGACAGATACTCGTGACAAGCCACAGTGCAGATCTGCTCGACAGCGACGACATCCCCCCCGGATCGATCCTCGCTGTCGTGGCCGAGCAAGGTGAGAGCCGCATCGGCCCGCTGGACGACGTCGGGCGCTCGGTGCTCAAAGACCATCTCTATACCGCCGGCGAGTTGCTCAGGATGAATCAGCTGGACCCGGACCCGGCGCTCTCGAAGCTGCGCCTGAATCAAAGCGATCTATTCGATCTGAAACTCTGAGCCTTGCGCACGATAGCCACCATCGTCGAGGGCGACGGCGAAGTCAAGGCGCTTCCGCTGCTTCTTCGCCGGATCGCTGCGTCGCTGGGGTCCACGGTTCACGCCCCTCGGCCAATCCGAGTCAAGCGAAACAAAGTCGTGAAAGCCGGAGAGCTGGAGCGCGCTGTTGAATTGGCGGCACGCCAGGCCACGGGTGGATGCATCCTGATCCTCCTCGACGCTGACAGCGACTGTCCGAAAGAACTCGCACCGAAACTGCTTCGCCGGGCCATGGAAGCGCGCCCGGACCGCGAAATCCGGGTCGTGCTGGCCAAGACCGAGTACGAGGCCTGGTTTCTGGCGGCCGCTGACTCCATCGCGGGGAAGCGGGGCATTGATCCTTCCACCTCTTCGCCCAACGATCCTGAGTCGATCAGGGGCGCGAAGGGCTGGCTGAGAAAGCGCATGCCACGCGACCAGCGCTACCGCGAGACCCTCGACCAGGCGGCGCTGAGCGCGGTCTTCGATCTCGATGCCGCGCGGAATGCGCCCTCTTTCGACAAGCTATGGCGGGATGTGGCTTCGTTGCTGGAAGGCTGACCCTCAGCGGCCTGCACCTCGGTACATCTCCCCCATCACACGGACGATGTCGGGTGCGCCGGCGAGGTAGCGGTCCTCGGCCCGTGCCCTCATGTCGCCGGGAATGCCGTGCATCGCCTCGGCGATCGGCCCCGCAATCGCGGCCACCGTGTCGGAGTCTCCGCCGAGCGACACGGCGTTGCGGATCGCGTCTTCGAACGAGCTCGATTCCAGCGCACAGGTGATCGCCTCGGGCACCGTCTTCTGGCAGGTCTCGTCGAACGTGTAGCCGGGACGGATCTCGTCCACCGTGCGTGAAAGGTCGTAGCCGTACTCGGCGGCGACGGTTGCGCGAATGGTCGCGGCGGCTTCGCCAGCGTGGGCAAGCCAGATCGTGTGGACCGTCGCCCGCGCACCCTTCATGCCCTCGCAGTGATCGTGGGTGATGGCGGTCACTTCGTCGGACGCGGCCAGAGCGGCGGCCAGATCGTCGGCGTGCAGGAGCGCCGCAGGGGACACGCGCATGGCCGCGCCGTTCCCGAAGCTGCCGTACGGCTCGGGCGAGCCGGACCAGATCCAGCTCGCGAACCAGCCGCCGTAGGACACATGGGGATAGCGGCGGCACCACTTCTGCAGCGTCTCCGGGCCCGGGCGACCGTGCAGCAGAATGTCGGCGACGGCCGCCGTGCACACGGAATCGTCCGTGAAGTGGCCGCGTGGATCGAAAAAATCGAAGTCCTTGCTCTTGATCCGGTCCCATTCGTACACGGACCCGACGATGTCGCCGATGATCGCGCCCCACATGGCAATCCCCCTTGCTCGCCCCTTGTTTCAGCGCGAGACTTGGGGCGCTGATCTTCCGGCGCTTTTCCACTCCCAGACCCACCGCACACCAGGACACCCATGCTCTCCGACATCGCGATTGCGCAAGCCCACCCGATGAAGTCCATCGCCGATATCGCCGCCAAGGTCGATCTCCGTGTGGACGAGATTCTTCAGTACGGCCACTACAAGGCCAAGGTCCCCCTGGAGGTCGTCCAGGCTCGGCCCGACCGCGACGCCAAGCTCGTGCTGGTGACCGGGTGCAGCCCCACCGCCGCGGGCGAAGGCAAGTCCACGATCTCGGTGGGGCTTGCCGACGCGCTCAACCTGCGAGGGCGCAACCCGGTCCTGTGCATTCGCGAGGCCTCGCTCGGCCCCGTCTTCGGGATCAAGGGCGGGGCGGCCGGCGGGGGCTACTCGCAGGTCGTGCCGATGGAGGACATCAACCTCCATTTCACCGGCGACTTCCACGCGATCACATCGGCGCACGCCCTCCTCTCCGCGATGTTGGACAACCACCTCTTCCGGCCGAACAGCACGGGGCTCGACCACCGGCGGATCACCTGGGGCCGGGCCGTGGACATGAACGACCGGGCGCTGAGAAAGGTGATTGTGGGACTCGGCGGCCCCTTCGGCGGTATCCCTCGCGAAGAGAACTTCATGATCACCGCCGCCTCGGAGGTCATGGCGATCTTCTGCCTTGCGCATGATCTGGCCGACCTGGAGGAGCGGCTCGGCAACATCATCATCGGGTATACGCGCAGCCGCGACCCCGTGCGCTGCCGCGACATCGGCGCCCAGACCGCGATGGCCATCCTGATGCGGGACGCGGTGCACCCGAATCTGGTGCAGACGCTTGGCGGAACCCCCGCCTTCATCCATGGCGGCCCCTTCGCCAACATCGCGCACGGCTGCAACTCGCTGATCGCCACCCGCGCGGGGCTCAAGCTGGGTGACATCGTCATCACCGAGGCCGGATTCGGCGCCGATCTGGGGGCCGAGAAGTTTTTCGACATCAAGTGCCGCCTGGGTGGCCTGAGCCCGGATGCGGTCGCCATCGTCGCGACCATCCGCGCCCTCAAGATGAACGGCGGCGCCTCGAAGGACTCGCTGGCGAACGAGGACCTGGCTGCGCTGGAGCGCGGCATGGAGAACCTGTACGGGCACGCCGAGAACGTGGCCAAATTCGGGGTCCCCGCGGTCGTGGCGCTGAACCGCTTCGCCACCGACACCGCGGCCGAGGTGGCCACCGTGCTCGAAGGCTGCGCGGCCCGCGGGTTCCGCGCGGTCGAGGCCGATCCGCACGGCGGAGGCGGAGAGGGGTGCGTGGGACTGGCGGACGCGGTCTGGGAGCTGGCGAACAACGGCGAGGCCGACTTCCGGCCGCTCTACCCCGACCACCTGCCGCTGAAGGAGAAGATCGAGACCGTCGCGACCTCGATCTACGGCGCCTCGGGAGTGGACTTCCAGCCCGGTGTCACCGCAGAACTGGAGCGCCTGGAGTCCTTCGGCCTTGCCGACGCGCCCGTGTGCATCGCCAAGACCCAGTACTCGTTCTCGGACAACCCGGCGCTGCTGGGCCGGCCACGCGGGTTCCGGATCGCGGTGCGGAAGGTAGCGCCCTCGGCGGGCGCGGGCTTCGTGGTCGTCAAGACGGGGTCGATCATGACCATGCCCGGCCTGGCGGCGAAGCCGGCGGCGCTTGCCATGTCCCTGAGCGAGGACGGGGTGATCGACGGGCTGATGTAGGGGGCACCGAGCCGGGGGCGGGGTGCCCAGGGCTGGCGAAGGGCACGGCGCTTCCCCAAGTTGGGGCTGCATCGATTCCACGGCCTCGTCCCCCGCAACGACCCCCATATGCCCGACCCCAACGCCTACTGGGCCCGCAACCTCCGCTACCTCTCCATCCTCCTCTCCGTCTGGTTCGTCGTCTCGTACGGCTTCGGGATCCTCTTCGCCGACGCGTTGAACGCGATCCGCATCCCCGGCACGGGCTTCAAGCTGGGGTTCTGGTTCGCGCAACAGGGGTCGATCTACGTCTTCGTGGTGCTGATCTTCGTCTACGCCCGCCTGATGAACCGGCTGGACAGGGAGTTCGGGGTGGCGGAGGAATGAGGGGGCGCCCGCTCGTCTTGCGCCTGGCAAGCCTGTCCCGACGGCCCGCTTTGGCGGCCCGACCGCGGTAGACGATGGACGTACGCACCTGGACCTTCCTGCTGGTGGGCGTGTCCTTTGCCCTGTACATCGGTGTCGCAATCTGGTCACGCGCACGCTCGACCAAGGATTTCTACGTCGCGGGCACCGGCGTTTCCCCCCTCGCCAACGGGATGGCCACCGCGGCCGACTGGATGTCGGCAGCGTCCTTCATCTCCATGGCGGGGCTGATTTCGTTCCTGGGCTACGACGGGTCGGTGTACCTGATGGGGTGGACCGGCGGCTACGTCCTCCTGGCGCTGCTGCTGGCGCCCTACCTGCGCAAGTTCGGGGCGTACACGGTCCCGGATTTCGTGGGCGACCGATACTACTCCCAGGTGGCGCGGATCGTGGCGGTAGTGTGCGCGATTTTTGTGTCCTTCACCTATGTGAGCGGACAGATGCGGGGCGTCGGGATCGTCTTCAGCCGCTTCCTCGAGGTCGACGTCACCGTGGGGGTGATCATCGGCATGGGGATCGTCTTCTTCTACGCCGTACTGGGGGGGATGAAGGGGATCACCTACACGCAGGTCGCCCAGTACTGCGTGCTCATCTTCGCCTACATGGTCCCGGCCATCTTCCTTGCGGTCATGTTGTCGGGCACACCCATTCCCCAGCTCGGCTTTGGGGGCGCGGATCCGGAGAGCGGCGTCTTCCTTCTCGACAAGCTCGACGGGCTTCACCGCGAACTCGGCTTCGCCGCGTACACCGACGGCACGAAGTCGATGATCGACGTCTTCTTCATCACGGCGGCGCTCATGGTAGGCACTGCCGGCCTCCCCCACGTCATCATCCGCTTCTACACGGTGCCCAAGGTCCGGGACGCGCGCATCTCGGTGGGGTGGGCGCTGCTCTTCATCGCGATCCTGTACACGACCGCCCCGGCCATCGCGGTCTTCGCGCGGGCCAACTTGCTGGACACGGTTGCCGGGCAGCCCTACGACGCCATGCCCGAGTGGTTCAACAAATGGGAGGACACCGGGCTGATCACCTTCGAAGACCACGACCAGGACGGCAACATCCTGTACGTGGGCGACCCCGAGCGCAACGAACTCACCGTCAACCCCGACATCATGGTGCTCGCCAACCCCGAAATCTCGCGCCTCCCCAACTGGGTGGTGGGGCTGGTGGCGGCGGGCGGGCTGGCCGCGGCGCTCTCCACGGCGGCGGGCCTGCTGCTCGTGGTGTCGTCGGCGATCAGCCACGACCTGCTGAAACGGGCGTTCAAGCCCGACATTTCGGAAAAGGGCGAACTGTTAGCCGCCCGGATCAGCGCGGCCCTCGCCGTGGTTGCCGCGGGTCTGCTCGGCATCAGCGACCCGGGGTTCGTGGCCCAGGTGGTGGCCTTCGCCTTCGGATTGGCCGCTTCGTCGTTCTTCCCGGTCATCATCCTGGGCACGTTCACGCGTACCATGAACCGGGAGGGGGCGATCGCCGGCATGCTGTCGGGGATCACCTTCACGGCCGCGTACATCATCTACTTCCGCTTCGTCAATCCGGCTGCGGATACGCCGGAGAACTGGTGGTTCGGCATTTCGCCCGAAGGGATCGGGACGGTCGGGATGCTGCTCAACTTCGCCGTTGCGCTTGCGGTATCGAAGTTCACGCCTGCACCGCCGGCGCATATCCGGGATCTGGTGGACAGGATCCGGACCCCCGGGGACGTGGGGCAGACGGGATAGGACGTCAGGAGCGAGTCATGCGCGCATCATCGATCGGAGTGCTGGCGGCGATGTGGTGCGCCGGCGGGGCGATCCGGGCCGAGGCCCAGACCGAAGTTCACTACCAGTACGGCAGTCACACGAACCCGTTCAACGAGATGTCCCATGGGACGGCCGTGCTGACGCTGCAGCACGCGTCCTTCTGGAAGTTCGGGGACAACTTCTTCTTTGTCGACGTGATCGACGACGGTGTCGACGACGGCTTCAACGACACCGACTTCTACGGCGAGTGGTATTCGAACCTCAGCCTGGGCAAGCTGGCGGGCCGTGATCTGGCCACCGGGGTGTTCAGCGACCTGGGGCTGATCGGAGGAGTCGCCGCCGGGGGTGATCCCAACTTCATTCAATGGATTTCCGGGGTGCGCGTTTCGTGGCGCCTGCCGGGGTTCGTATTTCTCAACACCGACATGATGGCCGGAGTGGACCGGAGCGGCGGCCTCGACAGCGGGGGAGCGCCCAAGGCCGGCAACCGCCTCATCGTCGATGTGAACGGACTCCTCCCCTTCCACATCGGAAGCCAGGCGCTCTCCATCTCGGGCCACGTCGAGTACGTGGGCTCGACATCCGACGAGCTGGGCAACGATGTGAATGCCTGGATTTTGGCCCAGCCGCAGTTGCGCTGGGACATCGGCCAGGCGGTCGGCGGATCCGCCAACGGGTTGTTCGCCGGCATCGAATACCAGTACTGGCGGAACAAGCTCGGGACGGATGTCGACGAGAACGTGGTGCAGGTTCTGGTTGTCTGGCAGTTCTAGCGGTCGGGCGGCGGCATGCTACTCGCCGGGCGGAAGCGCGTCGGTCTTCGGGCGGCTGGCCAGGAGGTCTTCCAGAAAGCGTACCTTCTCGTCGAGCCGAAGCACTTCGTCCCCGAGGTGGTCCTGGCCGATTTCCTGGTCGGTGAGCCGCCGCACATCGGTTTCCAACCTGCTCAGGCGCTCCTGAAGCGACTGACCACCCAGCCCTTTGGAGGCGAACAACCAACTGGCCACGACTCCGACGGCGGCCCCCGCGACGATGACCACGACGAGGATTCCAACAAACGGCATGCGTCCCTCCTACGCTCTCGAGTGCCTCGCTGTCACCGTTCCGGCAACGGCCAGTCCTCCCAGGATCACCACGCCTCCAACGGCCAGCCAGGGCTGCGTCCCGACGATGATCCCCAGAATGAGAAGATACAGCACGATCGTCACCCCCGCTGTCCAGCGCCCGCCGGGCAGCTTCATGGGGCGCTCCAGCTCGGGACGGAGCTTGCGGAGGCGGAAGAAGGCCGACAGCACCATCAGGTCCACCGGGATCGCCACGAGCATCATGAACTGGATGAGGAACTCCAGCGCGCCCGTCGAAGCCAGCACCAGAATCACCACTCCGATCAGGAGCAGGCCCGCGACGGGTGTCCCCCTGGGCGACACGTAGCGAAAGACCTTCGGTGCCAGGCCCGCCCGGGCCAATGCGAAGGCGACGCGGGGCATGCCCAGGAAGTTTACGTTGCAGGAGCTGATCAGGATGAGGAGGCTGGCGATCACCACGAAGGTCGCCGCGGTGCCGCCGAACACCCCCAGCACCGCGTCGCGGGCGACCAGCTCCGAGCCCGCCATCTCTTCCGGGGTGAGCGCCGCGAGGTAGGCCGTGTTGACCAACAGGTAGAGGACGGCCACGGCAGCCGCTCCCCCGATGAGGATCCTGGGAAGCGAGCGCCCCGGGTCGCGAACTTCCTCCGCCATCTTGGCTGCGTCCTCCCAGCCGTAGTAGGCGAAGGCCACCGACTGGTACGCGAGGGCGAAGCCCAGCAGGGAGGCGTGCGCGACGGTGGGGGCGGCGACCAGCCCGCTCCCGTCGCCGGCGGCGATCCCTGCCAAGGCGATGGCCGCGAGGACCACCACCTTGATCGCCGTGGTCACGTTCTGGAAGGTGGTGCCGACCTTGAGGCCTCCCATGTGCAGAATGACGTATCCCACCACGACCCCGGTCGCCAGGATGCGCACCGATCCGCTGCCCGTGAGGATGATCAGGTATTCGGCGATGGCCACCGCCTTGATCGCACCCGAGAAGGCGCGGGACACCAGCAGCTCCGACCAGCCCGCGACGAACCCCGCGACGGGGCCGAACGCTTCCCGGGCGTAGACGTACTTGCCACCGGCCTCGGGCAGCGCCGCCGCCATTTCGGCCAGAACCAGCGTGCTGAGTCCGGCGACGATCCCCCCGAGCACCCACACGGCCAGGATCAGCCAGCCGTTCCCCAGGTACTCCGCGATCAGCCCCGGGGTGCGCAGGATGCCCGCGCCGATGATGATGCCGACCGTTATGGAGAGCCCGTCCCGGACCCGAAGTACCCGTTTCATTTCGCTCATTGCGGGGGTCTCCCGTTGGCCGCCGCTTCCAGATCGGAGAGGACCCTGCGCGCCGTTTCGTCGCCGGGGGCGAACTCCACCGCCCGGCGGCCGTGGGGCAGAGCCTCCTGTATGCGCCCCGCGCGAGCCAGCGCGATCGCCAGATTGAGCTCGGCCCGGGCCAGCTCGGGAGCAAGCGCCACCGCCCTCTCGTACGACTGAATCGCTCCAGCCACGTTGTCGCTGCGAAGGTACAGGTTGCCCAGGTTGAAGTGGGCCAGCGGCTCACGAGGATTGAGCGCGATCGCCGCCTCGTACTCCCGGATCGCCGCTGCCGGATCTCCCGCCGCCGCCCTCGCGATGCCCAGGTTGACATGGACCAGGGGTTGGTTCGGGTCCCCCGCGAGGCTCTCGGCGAAGGCCCGGATCGCCGACCGGGGGTTACCCGCCTGGTTGTGCAGCAGCCCCAGGGCACGGAGGATCGCAGGATCTCCCGGGAGAACCGCCAGCGCTTTCCCCAGCAGCGCTTCGGCGGGGCCCGTTTCGCCACGGGCGAGGGCTTCGTCGGAGAGGAAGCCCAGCACCATGGTCCACCGGCGGCGCACGGCCTCCGGTTCAAGGGCCGCGGCCGCGGCGACATCCAGGAGGGGGGTCGTGCTTCCCTGATCTTCCGGGCCGGGGCCGGGACTCGCCGCGTGAAGGACCGCCAGTGCGAGCGCTCGCACATCGGGGTCGTCGGATGCGGCCAACTCGCCGATCCGGGCGGCAGCCTCGTCGCCCAGGCCATCGCCGGGCCTGACCCAGCCGCCGACGAAGCGCACCAGTGCCTGGAACTGCGCCATGAAGGCTCCGTCGGCAGGGTGCAGCAGCATGCGCGCCGCGAGGTCCTCGCCCATGGCGTCCGTCACGGCCAGCAGACCCGCCGTGACAGGATCGTGAGGCTTCGTGACCCCCCACCATTCGTCGACACTCGCCTGCAGGCGTATCTCGCTGATGTCGCCGTGGCAGCCCCGGCACGCGCTCACCAGCGCGAGTCGCGCATCCAGCGCGGGGCGCGGGATCGGGATCGTGTGGTCCGAACGGGCAAAGGGCACGCCGTCCCCCACCTCGGGGTGCTGCAGATAGGGCATGTGGCACGATACGCAACGGCTTCCGGGCGATTCGGGCGCGTGGAAGGTGTGGGCTTCGGGAGCCGTTGCCTTCGCCGCGTGGCACGCCGTGCACTGGCGGTCGTCGGTCTCGTCGGCAAGGGGCGTCCGGTTGACGTCCCAGTACCCCAGCCCGTGCGGCTCGTGGCAGCTGACGCAGGTCATGTTGCCGTCCACATAGCACGATGACGAGAGGTGGGTTCCCTGGTACGCGAAGGTCTTCACGCGGCCATCGGGTAGGTAGGGATCGTCCCCGAGGACGGGCAGCTTGAGCGCGTAGTGGTCGGTAAACGGGGCGCCGGGAAGGTAGCCTTCCGTCACCACATCCTTGAGCGCGTGGCAGCGGAAACAGACCCCCAGCGACTCCTCCACGCCGTCGGTGACCCGGCTCGCCATCGCGATGCCGGGCAAGTCCGCGGCCGGGTTCGCGGCCATCAGCTCCACGTGCCGCAGTGCCGGACCGTGACACGATTCGCAGTTGATATCGAGAGAGGCCCAGCGCGTGACCGCCCCGGTGCCCGGTTCCAGATGTGTCGTGATCTGGCTGCCGTGGCATGACTGGCAGTTGGCGAAGCGCGAATACGTCCCGAGGATCCTCGCCGGAGGCCAGTCCCCGCAGTCCGCCAGCGACATGTCCGCGGTGATCGGAACCCAGCCCCTCTCCGCCCGCGTGCCCGTGTTGCAGAACCATTCGCCCAGCGGCGGAGAGTAGTCGAAGGGGAGGAAGCGAACCGTGCCGTCGGCGGCGTGGGCCACAAATCCCTGGGTGCCGCCGCCCAGCATGTGTCCACCACCGATGACTCCGTCGACGTGGACAATTTGTTCGGTTATCCCCGATAGTCGGATTTCGAACAAATACCGGCCGGACGAGTCCACTCGCGGGATCACGGCGCCGTCGGCAAAGACGATCGGTGTTCCGTCGAAGGGCGCGACGACGGTTTCGGGGCCCGGCTCGCCCCCGGCCCGCCCGTGGGTGGATCCGGCCCACTCGGCGTACTGGTCGGCGTGGCAGCCGCTACAGCTTTCGGAGCCGGCGAAATCAGACCTGTCGACTTCGGCCGGTGGCCCGTCCGGGGCGGCGCCCATGGCCGCGTTGCCGGTGCTCGCCGGCCGGTCGCCGCAACCGAGCAGGATCGTCGCGGCCGCGCCCGCAAACCAGGGTGTCCGGGGGTACGGACTCCGGCGGGGCACTCCCGGCGCGCACGCCGCCGGAGCGGAGGGGCGCGCGACCGTCGCCGGGGCGGGGGGACCGGTCACGGCTCCCGGCGCCCGTCTCGGGACCAGGCCGGGCCCTGACAGTTGCAAAGGGTGCGGATGTAGGCGACCAGCGACCGGATCTGGCCATCGTCCAGGGACGCCCCGAAGGCGGGCATGCGGTGGCTCTTGCCGAGGATCCAGCCACCGGCGTGGATCCCGTCGTAGAGGGTATCGTCGGGACGCGGGGACATGGCGGCGGAGTCGGCGTGCTGTGTGGGGGAAACCGGCAGGAACGGCGCGTTGAAGCCGTCGCCGTCGCCCTGGATGCCGTGACAGGGAGCGCAGCGGGCCGTGTAGACGGCCTCTCCGGGGTGCTCCGGCGCGGCTGCGCCCGTCCCACGGCCAGCCGAAGACGGGAGGGCGGGCATCCCTGCAAGGGGGTCCGTGCCGGACCACTCCCCTTCCCTCTGCAGAAGGTAGGACGCGATCAGGTCCAGGCGGTCCGGTTGCTCGAGTGACGCCGGCATGACCGTACCCGGCGCGAGGTGGACGGGGTCGCGCATCAGAGCACGCACGTACGCGGGACGGAGCCGCCGGGCGATTCCGTCCAGACGGGGACCGATCCTGCCACCGTCTTCGCCCAGCTGATGGCACCCCAGGCAGCTCCACCGGTCACGGAGGAGTGCCTCCGCCTTGCTCATCGCGAAGGGAGAGAGTGCCATGGGCTCCCAGGGAGGCGCCTCCGCCGCCGTCTGCTCCAGGAGGAAGCCGGTGATGGCGGCCACCTCCGCCGGGCCGAGGCGGAAGTCCGGCATCCGGCCTCCCCGCCCGGGGACGGGTCCGGCGGGCCGGATCGTAACGGGATCTTCCAGGTAGCCCGCCAGCCATTCCTCGTGGACCCGCAATCCCACCACGCTCAGGTCGGGAGCGGTCTGATGCGGCGCAACCCCGGGGTTGACGTGGCACCCGGCACAATTCAGCGCCTCGAAGAGGGTCCGGCCCTCCGACCGGTCGGCGTCCGGATGGCGTCGCTGGGCGGCGCGGAAGGCATCGTCCACCCCGCGAAGTTCGCGATCGTTCGTGACGAAGAGCGCCAGCGTAAGCCGCTCGCGTTCACTCAGCTCATAGCGGGGCATCCGCGCGGGAGCGATGTCCGGTCGCACAGTTTGCGGATCGTCCATATAATGGAAAACATATGCCGGCGCAAGTAGTGCGGCACCGTCCCCGAAAGCCGGGGCCATCACGCGGACGGCCTCCGCCCCCGGCACCCCCGCGTGGCAGGCCCCGCAACCGAGGGACTCGACGAGTTGGCGAGCGTCAAGGATCTCCTGCGCCGACACCCGCCCTGCCACCGCCCCAGCCACGATGCCGGCAACCAGGGCAATCCTCGCCAGCGCCTTCCACACCCTCATCACCCTCGCCGATCCCGCGGGGTCAATGGAGGAACAGGGTGTGGTAGATCCAATACGGAACCATCCCGATCACGGCAGTGAGCAGCGCCCGGACTATCCCGAGGCCCAGCGCCTGGCGGATGGCGACGATGCCGGCAGCCAACACCCACACCTGGACCGCGATCTGGATCCCTCCGATGAGCGGAACGAAGACGGTCAGGATTCCGGGGCCCCGGGCAAAGCCGAGAGTTCGCAGCAGTTGACCCCAGGTGGCGGTGCCTCCCAGCAATTTGTCGCCCACCAGATAGGTGATCCCCGCCCAGACCAGCCATTGCGCCAGGTTCGCCAGCCCCGCCGCGGCCATGGTGAGCCACCCGAGACCGTAGTCGAGGCTCGCAGCCGCGGCGGAGGCGAGCACGACCACGAACGTGGCTTGCCTGGTGGCGCCTCGGTCGGCTCCCACCTCTTCGTACACGGCCGCATTGAGGATGGCTGCGCCGTACATCCTGGCCAGCAGTCCGCGGGGGCCATCGCTCACCTGGCGATCTCCGAAGTTCGGGGGACATGCGGGAAAGATGCGTCCACCCCCCGACCCGCGCCACGCCCGGCTTGTCGCGCGATGCGAGTACGCTACACCTTCCATGCGGTCCTGAAGCTGCGACCCACACTCGGAGCACACCGATCAGCATCCCTCCAGCCACCCTGCCGGCCCGGATCGGGCAAGCGTCGTTCGCCACACGGACCGCGCTGGCAGACGATGCGGGACGATGGCACTACGACGACGTGCTGCGCGGCGCAATGGCGTTTCGGGACCGGCTCACGGCGGCAGTCGGCGACGACACCCGGCAAGACCTCTCGGGGGACCGCGTCGCGTACCTGGTGCCACCGGGGCGGATGCACGTGGCCGTGCAACTGGGCACCTGGCTATGCCGGGGCATCGCTGTTCCACTGGCAGTGTCGCACCCGATGCGCGAACTCGAGTACGTCCTCCACGACGCCCGCCCCCGCGTGGTCGTCGCGGACCGGTCCCTCGCGCAGGCGGCCACCCTCGCAGCCTCGGCACGGGCTCTGGGGGCGGCCGTCGTGGAGCTGCACGGTCTCGGCGGCCTCGCCCCGCCACCCCCCACCGCACCCCCGGCCGCCGCCCTCCCCCTCCCCGCCGACCCGGCCCTGATCATCTACACCAGCGGCACGACGGCGCGCGCCAAGGGCGTCCTCACCACCCACCACAACCTCACGGCCCAGATCACCGCGCTCACCACCGCCTGGGCGTGGCACGAGGACGACCGCATCCTTCACACGCTGCCGCTGCACCACATCCACGGCGTCGTGAACGCCCTGGCCTGCGCCCTCTGGTCCGGCGCAACCTGCGAATTCGGCTCGGGGGCGCCGGCCTCCACCTGGGACCGCCTCGCGTCCGGCGACATCACGCTCTTCATGTCCGTGCCCACCGTCTACGCACGTCTGATCCGCGCCTGGGAGGAGGCGCCCCGCGCCGTGCGCCAGCGATGGTCGCGGGGCGCCGCGGGGCTCCGCCTCATGGTCTCCGGATCGGCCGCGCTCCCCGTCGCGACCCACGAGCGGTGGCGCGAAATTACCGGTCACACCCTGCTGGAGCGCTACGGCATGACCGAGATCGGCATGGCGCTGTCCAATCCGCTCACCGGAGAACGCCGGCCCGGCCATGTGGGCCATCCTCTGCCCGGCGTCGATCTGCGCATCGTCGACGACGATGGCGTCCCGGTCCCCGGGGGCGGCCAGGGCGAGATCGAGGTGCGGGGTCCGCAGGTATTCCGCGAATACTGGCGGCGCCCGCACGACACCGCGGCCGCCTTCCGGGACGGATGGTTCCGCACCGGTGACGAGGCATGCGTCGCCCAGGGCGGCTACCACCGGATTCTGGGACGCCGCAGCGTCGACATCGTCAAGACGGGCGGGTACAAGGTGTCGGCGCTGGAGGTGGAGGATGTGTACCGAACGCACCCCTCGATACGGGACCTGGCGGCGGTCGGCGTCCCCGACTCCGACTGGGGCGAGCGTCTCTGCGCGGCGTGGGTACCTCTCGATGGCCACGCACGTGCGACCGGACCCGAACTGCGGGCGTGGGGCAAGGAGCGGCTTGCCCCGTACAAGGTCCCCCATGACTTCATGCCCGTCGACGGCCTCCCCCGCAACGCGATGGGAAAGGTGCGCAAGGACGCGGTCTCCGACATGTTCACGGGTTCCGAAGCGCCTCCGGACCCCGGGGACCGGCCGGCGCCCCCGATTCCGTCCCCCGCTTCGGAGGAGTCCGCTTGATTCAGGCCATTCTGGACAACCTGAGGACGTACTGGATCGTTCACCTGCTCCTGCTGGTCTATACCGCCCTGCTGGCGTATCACGCGTGGTCCGGCAACCGGAAGACGCACGGCGTCGCCGACTACTTTGTCGGAGGACGCTCGATGGGGCCCGTCGCCATCGGCCTCTCGTTCTTCGCGACCTATTCGAGCACGAACTCCTTCGTCGGCTTTTCAGGCCAGGCCTACGACTGGGGGATCACCTGGTTCCTGCTCATTCCCTTTGTGATCGGGTTGTCGCTCTTCGCCTGGGTGGCGGTGGCCCCGCGACTGCGCACCTTCACGGAGTCGCTCGGATCCCTGACCATCCCCGACTTCATCGGCTTCCGTTTCGGCAGCCCGGCGGCCCGTGTCCTCGCTGCGGTGATCGTCCTGTTCGCCTCCTTCATCTACATGACGGCCGTGTTCAAGGGGATCGGGAACCTGCTGGAAGTCTTCCTGGACATCCCGTACAGGGCCGCGATCATCATCGTCTTCTTCATCGTCATGCTCTACACGGTCGTGGGCGGCTTCATCTCGGTGGTGAAGACCGACGCGGTCCAGGGCGTGGTGATGATCCTGGCAGGCATCCTGCTCTTCCGTGGCACGGTGGCCGCTGCGGGAGGGCTCGGCTCCGTCGCCGCGCTTGCAGACGATCCGCTGACCGAGCCGCTCATGCGCTGGGGAGGGGGCGTGTCGGTGCCCCTGGCGCTGGGCGTGGTCTTCGCCGGCACCGTCAAGTTCGCCGTGGAGCCCCGCCAGCTGTCGCGTTTCTACGCGCTGGAGAGCCGGGCAGCGGCCCGTAAGGGGCTGTGGGTCTCCACCGGCGCCTTCCTGCTCGTCTACACCCTGCTGATTCCGGTCGGCCTGTACGCCCGCAACATCATCCCGGGCGGCCTGCCCGACACGGACATGGTGGTGCCCCAGCTCCTCACCACCCCCGGGGTCTTCTCGGCAGGTACCGCAGCGTTCCTCCTGCTGGCCATGGTGGCGGCGGCGATGTCGTCGCTGGACAGCGTGCTGCTGGTCATGGCGTCAACGGCCGAGCGGGACATCGTGGGGATGGCGCGGAAGCCCGGTTCGGAGCGGTCGGTCCTCAGGGCGACCCGGCTCTATGTGGCGCTCTTCGCCCTGATCACGGCGATCATCTCCCTGAACCCGCCCGACGGGATCGTGGCCCTGACGGCGTTGTCGGGCGCGGTGTACGGCGCCTGCTTCGGACCCGCGCTCCTGATGGGGCTGTATTGGCGCAAGGGGAACGGGACAGCCACGGTGGCGTCGTTCGTCGTCGGACTGGCGGTGCTGTTGCTCTGGGAGCGGTTCCCGTGGACCGGCGGGATCCATCAGGTCTTCCCCGGTGTCGTGTTGTCGTTCCTGGCCTACTGGACGGTCGCGAAGTTGACGCCGAGCCACGCATCGGCCGAACTCGACCGCCTCTTCGAAGCGGAGCGAGACGGGACGGCGGGGTAGCCGGACCGGCCAGGCGGCGGGCGGCGCAATAGCTGGATCGGCCACGCCGCGGGCGGCCAGCCACACCACGCGCCTACCGCTGGGCCAGTCGTCCGTCCCGCACCCAGTCCTCCCCACCCACCGTCACGGTGGCGTCGGTGAAGAAGTTCCAGCGCACGTACCCGCCACCGGTCGACCCACCCAGCTCGGTGTTGTCTCCGAGCGACAGCCGGACCACGCCGCCACCGTAGCCGTAGTACGGGATCCACTCCTCGCCCTCGGGGATCGCCAACAGCGGGTTGAGCCCCACGGCAAGCTCCCGGAACGTCCGCCCCGCGTCCCCGGCGGCTTCCATCTCCGCGAGCACGCCCTCACGCCCCGCGCCGGCCTCCACCTCCACCACCCGGCCTCCCTCGAAGTGCATGACCACCCCTTCGGCGCGGGTGCCGCCCCACATCGCCGGAGGGAACGCGATCCGCCCCCGCACGGTCTCCAGCACGGGGGAAACCCGGGCCGCACCCGCCGGCAACTCCACCTCGCGATCGATCAGGGTGCGCCCCACGGCGGCCCTGGCGGCCGACGCGTCCCCATCCTGGCGCGTGACCGGACGGTCGCCCACCTCGAAGCGGATATCGGTCCCCGCCGGGGTCGTCACGCGGACCTCACCCCGGCGCAACGCGGCCTCGAACGCGGCCAGGGTCTCCGCCAGCGCCGGGTAGTCGGTGTCGAGCAACGCCGTCTGGTAGACCTGGTCGATCCTGTCGTCCACGGGGAGTTCCTCCATCTCGAAGGAGGTCGCCCCGGCCCAGTGAAAGTGGATCGTCCGGCCGTGGCCCCCACGCAACACGTCCTGCAGCGCGCGGTATACGTCGTGCGGCACCTCCGGCGCCTGCACCGCACCGGGGAGCTTCACCGCCACATCGACGCCGGCGAGCGCTCCCGCCCACCCCGCCGGATCCTCACCCAGGGAGGACGCGAAGTCGGCGAGCCCCGTCCCGGCCAGCGGCGCCCCGAATACGTCGACCGCGCCGAGGTCGACGCCGCCAGCAGCCGCGACCCCCTCGCGCAGAAGCGGAACGACGGCGTCCCAGCGGCCGCCACCCAGGCCGACCAGCAGAACGCGCTCACCGGGCTGCAGAGCCATGCGGGCAAGGAGCGCGTCGGAGATTGCGCCCAGGTCGAGGCCGTCGCTCTCTTCCGCCACCGCGGCGTCGCCGGGCTCGGCACCGTCGCCGGGTTCGGCACCGTCGCCGGAATCGGAACAGGCGGAGAGGATCGCAACCAGGCCGAGCGCAAGACAGGTCGGTAGCGTGACGGGATTTCGCATGGAACGATCCGGTCGTGGGGGATGTCGGGCCGAGCCCCGAAACTAGGTCACCGTCGTCGACTCCGTCCAATCCTCTCCCTGGCAGCCCGTGGCAGGACCCCCGCTGCCTGCCGGCGCTCATGGTGTGCAGTCCCGGCGCAGGTTGTATGTTGGTTCAGCGAAGCCTGGAACAGGAGTGCCACGATGTCGGCAACGGAGCACAGACGCGCGGGCGGATGGCGCACCCCTGGCGGGTTGCTCGTCGCGGGTGTGGCCGGCGTCCTGGTGGCCGGCGTCCTGGTCGCCGGCTTCCTGGTCGCCGGCTTCTTCTGCCCCGCGTCAGCGCAGCGGATCGCCGGCAGCGTGATCGACCCCGTTTCCGGCATGCCCGTCGGCGACGCCCTGGTGATCGTCGTGAACGAGGCGAGCGATCCAATCGCGAGCCTGTTTACAGAGGCCGACGGCACCTTCTCGGTCGGCGTACCCGGCAAGGGCGCCTACATGCTGGGGGTGACACGCCAAGGGTACCAGAGGGCGATCACGCCTCAGCTCAACCTCGTCGCGGACACCGTCACCGTAGAGATCTTCCTCCCACCCGCCCCGATCGCGATGGACTCGATCACGGTCACGTCGGTGCGGAACACCCCCGACGCCGGGCGCCTGCGCGGTCTCATCGAGGTGGAACGGCGACGTGGGACATTGGCTGGGCGGCTGACCCGCGCGGAGATCCAGGCCAGGGGTCCGCGCAGCGACCTCATCGCGCTTCTCACGACCATGAACATCCCGGGACTTCGCGCCCGCCGCATGGCCCTGTCGACCGGCGCCCCGGAGACCGCCATCTGCGTCGAGACCGGCCGCAACCGCTCGGTCATGCAGAAGACCGGAAGCAGACTCGCTTCACGCACAAACCAGCTCGGCACCACCGATGAGGACGACATCGCGGCGCGCGCAGGCGCCTGCGCCATGGTGGCCGTCTTCCTCGATGATATCCACATACCCGATCCCGGCGAGGTACTCTCCAGCATCACGCCGGCTGACCTCGAAGGGGTGGAGATACTTCCTCCGCTGGAGGCCCTGGCGCGCTACGGCTTCCGTGCCGCCAACGGGGCACTCCTGTTATGGACCAGGGGGAGGTAGACGTAGCCGCCCGCGGCGAAAGCCCCGCTGCATTCACCGGCGCTGACGCGGGATTTCACCCCGGGCGGCTACGTCTCCGTCCGGTGGATGATGATGATGAAGCCGTCCCCGTCGTCGTCTTCGCCGACCATCACCGAGAGCTTCCGCCCCTCGCCGCCCGAATACCTACTGGCCTCGAGCCGTGCGCGCAGGGCGTCGTCCCTGGCGAACGTCACCGTGGATGAATAGCCGCTGCCCTTCAGTTCCTCCCCGTACCAGTCGATGACCGCCCGCGGTGATGCATCGGTCCGGAGCACGACCCCCCCGATCACGGCGTCATCGGTCTCGCTCGAGAAGAGCCGCTTGTGCACGCGGGCATCCGGGTGCACCGGTACCCACCGAGGCAACGCCGCGGAGGCGTCTCCAGCCCCGAAGCGCATTTCCTCGCCCGCAGCCGAGACCCGCAGGAACCCGCCGTCCTCGTCGCCCCGCACCTCGATCGTGGCATCGCCCTCGGAAGTCCTGATGCGCAGCACCCCGCCGCGGTCATCCGCTTCTCCGTCGAAGTGGATCCCTGCCCGGATCCCCTCACTGAGCGACTGCGCGACATCGGACAGGTCCACGGTGACCATCTCACCCGTGTCGTCAAACCTCAGGACCACCTGGCCGGCATCATCGTCGGACGCGACGACCGACACGTCGTCGCTGAACCTGTCGGCCATGAGCGCGAAGGTCTCCGCCGGGTCCTCACGGAAATCTCCCGCCATATCGGACGCTTTCCTGACGAGCAGCAAACCCGCCACGACCAGCACCGTCAAGCCGACGGCGAAAAAGGATCCCACCACCAGCGCGACCTTGGCGAGTGGTGACATGCCACGCCGCCGTTCGTGACGGGTCGCTTCTGCGTACGGATCTGACATTTCGTTCTCCCGGGTTGGTCCGCCCTGCGGACTTTGCGTGGCGGTGCACCGCTGTTTGCTACGCTACGAGCCACAATGCCGTCCTGTTTCGCAGGCGGGGCAAGCCATGGTAGTTTGCGGTCGCCCGGCGCGGCACGACACCGGCCCGAACCCTCTCGAGGGAAGAGTGACCATTCCGTACCCAATCGCACACGTCCTCGTGACCCTGTTGGCGGTCTACCTCGTGGCCGGGGTCGTCTTCGCGGTGGCGTTCGCCTGGAAGGGCGCGAGCGCGGTCGACCCCGCGGCCAGGGGTGCCACAGTCGGCTTTCGGATCCTGATCACCCCCGGAGTGGTGGTGCTCTGGCCGGCTCTGCTCATGCAGTGGCGACGAGCCCGGCGGGGACTGTCGTGAGGCCCGGTCATCGATGAGGCTCGGTCACCGGTCCGCGCACCTGAAGGCGGTGCTGGCGAGCGCCGTCGTTGCCGGGGGCGTGCTCGCCTACGGGTGGGGGATCCGCACGGCTCGGCCGGTGCCGAATCCTCTCCCGGGCGAGGCACCGGCCCCAGCGGCAGCGATATGGGCCGTCTCCGTCGAGACGCACGCGGGCACGGCCCGGATCGAGCTCGTCGCGGACGCGTCCGATGGCCAGGTGTTGCACATCTCGCTGCCACCCGGACTGGACGCCGCCGAGCCCGGTCTGGTGCTGGAGGCGGACGGGGGCCCGCCCCGGGTTCTGGGTAGCGTGAGTACCGCGCGCAGACACCTCCCGGTGGGCGATGGTCTTTCCGCCGGCGGACGCCTCGTCCTTCTGGACCTCGCCCGCGACATCCGCCTGGGCGAGGCGGCGATCCCGGAGGGCAACCCGTGAGCCACACCTATGCCGGGGTCGGATGGTCGCCCCAGAAGCGGAAGTACGACCTCGTGGTCGCGGCATGCATGGCGGCGTACGCGGCGACCTTCATCGCCGTCACCATCGCCACCCAGCCCCACGTCACGGCCGAGACCCTCATGCTGAGGGCTTCCGGGAGCCTCGCCTTCGTGATGCTGTCGTGCGTCCTCATGATCGGGCCTCTGGCACGCGTCTCGCCGCGATTCCTCCCGGTCCTCTACAACCGGCGCCATCTGGGCGTGGCCACCTTCCTTGCCGGCCTGGTCCACGGAGCGCTCGCGATCTTCCAGTTTCACGCGCTCGGAGACATCAACCCGTTCGTCAGCGTCCTCACCAGCGACGGCAGCCTGGGCGGCCCCGGGGACATTCCCTTCCAGCCGCTGGGGGCCATCGTGCTGGGCGTGCTGTTTCTCATGGCGGCGACGAGTCACGACTTCTGGCTCGCCAACCTGACGCCGCGTATCTGGAAGAGCCTTCACATGACCGTGTACGCGGCCTATGCGGTGTTGCTGGGGCACGTTGCGCTGGGGGCGCTGCAGGGCGAGGGGAAGGAGTACCTGTGGCCGGTGACCGCCGCCCTGACTGTTGCCGTCTTCACGGTTCACCTGTACACGGGACTCGCGGAACGGCGCCGGGATCGAGCCGACGTGCTGGCCGAATCCGGTTCGTCCCGGCAGTCCGACGGCTATGTGCGGACCATCGTCGCCGACGAGATTCCGGACACCGAGGGCCGCGTGGTCACGCTCGGGGATGAGCGGGTCGCGGTCTTCCGCAACGGATCGACCATTTCCTGCATCTCCAACGTGTGCCGCCACCAGATGGGTCCTCTCGGGGAGGGCAGAATCATCGACGGCTGCATCACCTGCCCCTGGCACGGCTTCCAATACGACCCGGTGACCGGTTGCGCCCCGCCGCCCTTCACCGACCGCCTCGAGACCTACGACGTGGCCATCCGGGACGGCTTCGTGTGGGTCAACCCGGCGCCCAACCCCCTCGGCACGGCTTCCAGGACGGCGACCCTCCCCGTGGTCGCCGGGCCCCGGCCGCAGAGACAGGAGGGTCCGTGACGGACTTCTACGTCGGATACCACGACCCTTCACCTCCACGGGTGCGCCGCTTCCAGCGTCTGTTCGCGGCGGTCTCCCTGGTAGTGGCGGGGGCCGCAGCGGTCGTGATCGCGACCGGTCAGCGCCAGCTCCCGGCGGCCGCCTTCGAATTCGGTACCATTCGCACCTTCGAGGGCTTTGTCGTCGCGGATCCCTATCCGTCCCTGATCGTTCCCAGGGGACCCGTGAACTCGCGCTATCTCCTGGTGGGGCCGGGCAAGTCCGGTGCGGACGCGCTTGTCGAGCCGGTGGCCGGAGGCTGGGCCACGATGCACGGCACCCTGGCCTACCGGGACGGCCAGGCCGTCATTCAGGTCGAGCCCGGGTCGGTGGCGCGGGCGGGCGGCGCCCTCCCCCCCTCACTCGCGGAAGAGGTGCTGGGCGAACGAAGCGTGGAGGGCGAGATCGTGGGGGCCAAGTGCTACCTGGGCGTCATGAACCCGGGCTCGGGGATCGCCCACCGGGCGTGCGCCGAGCTGTGCATTCGCGGGGGCATCCCCCCCTTGCTCATGGTGCGGCATGAGGACGGGACCACCGAGGGCATCATCCTGGCGGGGGCGAATGGAGAAGCCCTCGGCGAGGAACTCTCCGGCTTGATGGCCCAGCCCGTAGGGGTGACCGGAACCCTGGTCCGCAGGGGGGCGACCACCGTGCTGCACGTCGATCCCGCCGAGATCAGGAGGCTGCATTGACCCGCCCGGGTCGCGGAGAAAGCACATCCCCGGCGGGCCGGCCCGCCGTCGGCCTGCCCGTGGTGTGGGGGCGCCGGGCGGCGGGCTACCCCGTGGCCCCGGACACGCTCCCCCCGGACGATATTGCCTCGGGCAGGTACCGCCTGACCTTCGCCCGCTCGATCGAACAGCTTCGCGCGCTACAGCGGCTCCGCTTCGAAGTCTTCAATCTGGAGCTGGGAGAGGGATTCGATTCGTCCTTCCAATCCGGACTTGACCAGGACGACCTCGATGAGGCCATGCACCACCTGCTCATCGTGGACACAAGCACCGGTCTGGCGGTCGGAACCTACAGGATGCAGACCGCCGCCATGGCCGCGGCGAACTGCGGCTTCTACTCGGCACGGGAGTTCGATATCTCGGCCTTCCCGTTCGCTGTCGTGGACGATGCCGTGGAGGTCGGACGGGCGTGCATCGCCAGAACGCACCGCAACCGCCGTGTCCTTCACCTGCTCTGGCGCGGGTTGGCGCAGTACCTGACTTGGACCGGGAAGCACCTCCTCTTCGGATGCTGCTCACTCACCACGCAGGACGGCCGGATCGGGAACGAGGTGCATGCCCGGCTGGTGGACGAGGGACACCTCCACCCGGAGGTGCGGACCTGGCCGCTGCCGGGGTTCGAGTGCGGCCTTCACGGCGATGGCGACGCAGCTGCGGAACCCTTCGAGATTCCGACTCTTTTCCAGAGCTACCTCAACCTCGGGGCCAGGATCTGTGGTCCTCCCGCGGTGGACAGGGAATTCCGGACCATCGACTTCCTGGTCGTGCTGGACGTCCGTCAGCTGGAGAGCCATGTCTATCGCAGCTTCTTCCGGTAGGGCGGAATCGGCCCCCGTCCCCCCTGCCCCGAGGCTGCGGGAGTGGCCGCGCGTAGGGGCCAGGATCCTGATGGTCGGGGTCTGGACCACCGCGGTCGTCGGCCTCATGCTGGCCACCTGGCTGCCGACGCTGGTTCGGCCCCGTTCCAGTCCCGCCCGGCGCGCGAAGGCGAGGCGACGGACGATGCACCGCTGGGGGCGCGGGATGATGCGCGCGACCGGCGTACGCGTGGTCACCGAGGGCAAGATTCCGCCGGAGGGCGTGCTGGTCGTCTCCAACCACCTCTCCTACCTGGACATCGCGGTGCTTGCCTCGGTTGTGCCATTGGTGTTCGTGTCCAAGGCAGGGGTGCGACGGTGGCCCTTCTGGGGGTTCATGGCCGCTCTGGGGGGTACGGTCTTCGTCGACCGCTCGAGGAAGCGGGACGTGGTCCCCGCGCTGGCAGGCATCAGGCGGGCGCTCGACCGGGATGACCGCGTGATCGTCTTCCCCGAAGCCACCAGCACCAAGGGCGCGACCATCCTGCCCTTCAAGCCGGCGCTGCTGGCCGCGGCCGCCGCGGACGGGAAGCCGGTGCACTGGATGACCCTGACCTACCGCACGCCACCGGGGAGCCCGCCGGCCCGGGACCGGGTGTGCTGGTGGGGCGACATGCGGTTCGTGCCGCATGCCCTCGCTCTGTTCGCGCTCAGGCGGGTGCACTGCACCGTCCGTTTCGGTGACGCCCCCGTTCGCTCGACCGACCGCAAGGCGCTGGCCGTGGCCCTGAGGAGCGCGATGCTCGAACGGTTCGAACCGGTGGACGGCGGCGAGGCCCCCGGGGATACCGGGGCATGACGCGAATGGGGGCCGCGGCGCTGGCCCTGTACCTGGTGCTGCTGGGCGCATCCCATGCAGTGCGGAGCCAGCGTCCCGAACCGGAGCCTCGCCCGGGGCAGCATGTTCAGCGGGTGGAGGGGTGGCCGGAGCCGCAGGAGGGCGGCGTCTCGGTCGCGTATCGCGAATGGGTGACAGATTCCGGGGGGAATCTGTCCGAGAATCTGTCACAGCCCGTTCTACTGCTCCACGGAAGCCCCGGTTCGGGGTCCGCCTTCCGGGCGCTCGGGCCCGAGCTGGCAGCCGCGGGAAGGGCGATCGCACCCGACCTTCCGGGCTTTGGGGCGTCCACCGCCAACGTGCCCGACTACTCCATCCGGGCACACGCGGCCATGATGCTGCAGCTCCTCGATTCTCTCGCCATCGAGCGCGCACATGTGGTGGGGTTCTCCATGGGGGGCGGAGTGGCGCTGGAGATGTACCGGGAGGACCCGGCGCGGATCGCTTCGCTCACCCTGCTCTCCTCGATCGGCGTGCAGGAGCACGAGCTCCTCGGCGAGTACTACCTGAACCACGCGATTCACGGCCTCCAGCTCGTCGCCATCTGGTCGCTGCTCGAGCTGGTCCCCCACTTCGGGCTCGCCGACGACGGCTTCCTCGGCCACGCCTACGCCCGCAACTTCTACGACACCGACCAGCGGCCCCTCCGGGAGATCCTGCGCGGCTACGCCGGCCCGATGCTCATCGTTCACGGGACGGACGACCCGCTCGTTCCGGCGGCGGCGGCCCTCGAACACCACCGCATCGTTCCCCAGTCCGAGCTGGTCATGCTCGACGGGGACCACTTCATGACCTTCCTGCGGCCGGCGTTGATCGCGCCGCCGGTCCGCGACTTCATGCTGCGGGCCGAATCCGGCGCGGCGACGGTGCGCAGCTTGGCGGACCCGGCGCGGATCGCCGCCGCATCGGTCCCGTACGACCCCGCCACCGCCTCCCCGGCCACCGGCTTCGCGCTCTTCGTGACCCTGCTCCTGATCGTCGTGGCCACCTTCGTCAGCGAGGACCTGACGTGCATCGGCACCGGGCTCCTCATCGCGCGGGGATCGCTCCCCTGGGCGCCCGGGGTCCTCGCGTGCCTCGCGGGAATCGCGGTGGGGGACCTTCTCCTGTACGCGGGGGGGCGGCTGATCGGGCGCCCGGTGACCCGTATCGCGCCGTTCAGATGGCTGATCCGCAGCGAGGAGCTCGAGCGCGCGTGCCGCTGGTTCACAGAGCGGAGCGCGGCCCTGATCCTCGGGGGGCGTTTCGTGCCCGGCACGCGCCTGCCCACCTACGTCGCCGCGGGTGTGGTGCGGATGCCGCTGCTGCGCTTCACCTTCTGGATCCTGGTCGCGGCCGCGCTCTGGACCCCGCTCCTGGTCGGTGGCACGGCACTCTTCGGCACTGCCGCGGCCGACCGGATCGGTGCATTCCAGGACCGGACGTTGCCCTGGCTGATTGTCACGGCCCTGGGGGCCCTGCTGGCTCTCCGTCTCCTCGTGCCGCTGTTCAGCGCCGACGGACGGCGCAGATCCGCGGCCGGCTGGAGCCGTCTCTGGCGGTGGGAATTCTGGCCGCCCCTGATCTTCTACCGTCCGGTAGTCGCGTGCGTGCTGTGGCTTGGCTTGCGACACAGGTCGCTCACGCTGTTCACCGCCGCCAACCCCGCGATCCCGGACGGCGGCTTCGTGGGCGAATCCAAGTCGCGCATCCTTGCCGCGATCGGTGACCGGGGGCGGGTGGCGGAGACGTGGCGGGCGGGGGTGGGCGCGGAGCCGACGAGCGTTCCTGTCGTAGTCAAGCCCGATGTTGGGGAGCGGGGCGCGGGGGTGATGATCGTGAGGAGCCGCCGGGAGCTCGCGGAGCGGCTGGCCGCGCCGGGGCCGGCGCTGATCGTGCAGGAGTACGTGCCGGGTGAGGAGCTGGGCGTCTTCTACTACCGCATTCCCGGAGACGAGCGCGGGCACATCTTCGGGATCACCGAGAAGCACCCGCCCGTCGTGACCGGTGACGGGCGGCAGACCATCGGCGGCCTGATCCTCGACGACAAGCGGCTCCGGTGCCAGCGGCGGATGTTCGCCAGGCAGCTGGGGGCGGCGATCGACCGGGTGCCGGGCGCAGGCGAGCGCGTGATTCTGGAGGAGCGGGGGAATCACTGCTTCGGCTGTGAGTTCCGCGACGGAGGTCACCTCGAGACGCCCGCCCTCGCCGCCGCCATCGAAGAGGTGAGCCGAAGTATTGACGGCTTCTACTTTGGCCGCTACGACATCCGGGGCACCACGATGGAAGACATCCGGGCAGGACGCTTCAAGGTGATCGAACTCAACGGCGTCTCATCCGAGGCGACCAACATCTACGACCCGCGCAGCACCCTTTTCTCCGCGTACGGCACGCTGTTCCGGCAGTGGTCGCTGGCCTTCCGCATCGGGGCGGCCAACCGGGCCCGGGGCGTGAAGCCGACGCGGCTGCTGCCCCTGCTGTCCCGCCTGGTGCGTCACTTCCGGCCCTCCGGGGCGAGGTGGCACGCACATCGGGCGCCGGTCCCGAGGGGCACGGACGAGGCAGCCCCGGCGACAGCGACGGAGACGAGATAAAGGTGGCCTGGATCCAGGAGATCGTGCGAGACGAGGCCACCGGGCTCCTCAAGCGGGAGCTCGACGACGCTGTTCGCCGTTCGGGCCGGGTGTGGAACATCGTGCAGGTGATGAGCCTGAACGCGCCGGTGCTCAGGGCGGCGATGGGGCAGTACGCAGCCGTGATGTTCGGCCCGTCGCCCCTGTCCCGGTTTCGGCGGGAACTGCTGGCCACCGTCGTATCGGCGGAGCTCGATTGCTTCTACTGAATGCAGGCGCACGCGCATGACCTCCGGGCCGAGGTCGAGGAGATGGGCCTGAGCGCGGAGGCGGGGGACGCCCTCGTCCATCGAATTGTGGCCGGCTGGAGGAACGCGGAGCTATCCCGCGCCGACATGGCACTGTGCGCCTTCGCGGTCAAGCTGACAGCCAGGGACGCGCCCATGTCGGCCGGAGACCTCGACCGGCTGCGGGCGGAAGGACTGGACGACCGGGCGATTCACGACGCCGTGCAGGTGATCGGCTTCTTCAACTACATCACGCGGATCGCGGACGGGTTGGGGGTGGAGCCGGAAGAGTTCATCGACCGGTGGGGTCCCGCGAACCCCGTCGGGGCAGCCGAAGCCGGACGATGAGTGAGGCGCCCCTTGCGTCCGGGGGGTGGACGAGCAACCCTCTTTCGTCGTACCTTGCGGCCCGACCGGTGCTAAGGGGAGTCCCGGGGCGCGCGACTTACCAAGGAGCGGAGCGAGAATGACTGGACAGGGCGGTACGCGGATAAGAGTCACCCTGAGATGGCTGCAGATCCTGGACAACCTCGAGCCATTCTTCAAGGACAAGGGCGAGTTCGTCTTCTGGTCGAAGGTCATTACCGACAACCACGGCGGCAACGTCCAGGAAACGCGGATGCCGTTGAAGGGGCACTACTCGATCTCCGATCGTCCCCGCTGGAACCGCTTGAAGAACCTTGACAAGGTTCTCTTCGAGGGAGAGGTCACCGACCATCTGGTCGTGGAGCTGAGGGGCGAGGAACTCGACCAGTTCAGCGCCAACGATCAGCTGGAGACGTACCGCCGGACCTTCACCGGGCCGGTCGGGAACCACGTCGCCGTGATTCAGCCCGGGGACGAGGGCTCCGATGACCCGGAGAACATGTCCAACTGGCGGATTGGCTACGAGATCGAGGCCGTTTAGCGAACCGTGAACAAACCCCCGGCGGGGAAATCCCGACCCGGGGTCAAGCCAGGGAGGCCGCGACCCGCCGGATCTTTTCCACCATCGAGTAGAATCCGTTGCGCCGGTTGGGGCTCAGCGCTTGGCCCAGCTTCAACCGTTCGAAGATGTCCGAGAGGTCCACGGCCAGTGCGTTCTCGGGGGGCTGGCCGTTGTAGACCTCCGCAAGGATGGCGAAGAGTCCCTTGACGATGACGGACTCCGAGTCTCCCACGAATCGCAACACCGGCGGATCGCCGTCCTCCAGTCCCCCCGCAAGCCAGGCCGGGCTCATGCACCCGCGCACCTGAGTCGCTTCGGTCTTGAGTTCGGGAGGCATGGGGGGCAGACGCCGCCCGAGCTGGATGATGTAGTGGTAGCGCAGGGTGCGGTCGGCAAGACTGTTCAGCCTCTTTTCCAGCTCATCGATGGTCATTCAGAGTGGTCCTCTTGCGAAAATCCGAATAAAAGCCGAAATTGACGGATGCGCATTCTACCTGTCAAGCGGCGGATCAAGGGCCGCGCGGTACCTTACGACCCTCCGAACCGTTTCGAAACCGTTCACCTGGAAATGGACCCCGGGCAACCGGTCGACGAGAAGCCCCGGACCGAGTTCCTGGCCGATTCCACGAGGGCGATCGTTTCCCGCAACCAGAGCCCGGATGTCGGGTTCGACGCCTCGGTCAACCCCTACCGCGGATGCGAGCACGGCTGCGTCTATTGCTATGCACGGCCCACGCACGAGTACCTGGGCTTCTCGTCGGGCCTCGACTTCGAACGGAAGATCCTGGTCAAGCACCGAGCCCCACAGCTGCTGCGGGAGGCCCTGTCGGCTCCCGGCTGGAAGCCCCAAGTCATCGGGATGTCGGGGGTCACCGACGCCTACCAGCCGGTGGAGCGAGGGCTCGAGCTCACCCGGGGCTGCCTGGAAGTGCTCAGGGACTTCAGGAATCCGGTCACGATCGTGACGAAGAACCACCTGGTGACCAGGGACACGGACCTTCTGAGCGACCTGGCCGCGCACGATTGCGCGCACGTCACGGTCTCGGTGACCACGCTGCGCAACGAGCTGCAACGGGTCATGGAGCCCAGAACGTCCATCCCGGCAAGGCGCCTCGACGCGATCCACCGGCTGGCTGCGGCCGGGATTCCGGTGGGGGTGTTCGTCGCACCGGTGATCCCCGGGCTTACCGACGAAGAGATCCCCGCAATCGTCAAGGCGGCGGGCGAAGCCGGAGCCATGTACGCCTCGTTCCTGCTGCTCAGGCTGCCGAATGGAGTGGCCGAGCACTTCACGCACTGGCTGGAGACCCACTTCCCCGACCGGAAGGACAAGGTGCTCGGGAGGATTCGCGGGGCTCGCGGCGGAAAGCTGAACGACGGCGCCTTTCACCGCCGCTTCCGCGGTGTGGGACAGTACGCCGAGCAGCTCGAGGGGTTGTTTCGGGCAGCCGTTCGCAAGGCGGGGCTGGAGGGAGCACCGCCACCGCTCTCAACCGCGGGTTTTCGGCGTGACGGCGGGGCGCAGCGGGACCTGTTCGCGGGGTAGCGGCTGCCCGAGAGCGAGAAGGGCCCCTGGCAGCCACGGGCTCCTACAGTCTGCTCAGCATGTAGGCGTAGGCTGCCACGGCTTCCACCTGTGCGTCGGTCAGAGGCATTCCGGCGCGCGGCAGCATGGCGCCGAGATGTTCCACCGGCTGGGAGACGCCGGTCTTCACCAATTCGACGATCGAGGAGTACTCGCCGTCCACATTGAGCCAGGTATCATCGGTGAGGTCGGGCGCCAGGGGGCCCCCCGTTGCTTCGACCGTGTGGCAGGTGAAGCAGATCCCGCCACCGTTGAAGAGTTCCCTGCCCTCTTCGACCATCGCCACCGTCACACCCTCGGGGAGGATGGCCGGGTCGATGTTCAACGCCTCTTCGGCAACATCGGCCTCTTCCGCGGGAGCCGCGGACTCGCCGGAAGCCCCGTCCGTGCCGGCGTTCCCCGAGTCGCCGCCACAGGCGACCAGAACTGCAAGCACCGCCACCGGGACCCATGACCAGGACATTGGAGCCCTGCTTGTCTCGATCATTATCTTGATTCCTCGATCATTATCTTGATTCCTCGATTGTCGCACTCATGAACAGGGATTCGGAAGCTCGCCAATGAGAGCCGGGCCGGTCAACCTGAACACACAACCATCGCCGCGACAGGTGTCCGCGGAGTGACGCGTTCCGGGACGCGCATCGCGATCGTCGGTGCCGGCCCCGCCGGATTCTTCGCGGCGGAGGCCCTCCTCAAGGGAGAGGCGGCCGTCGCCATCGACATCATCAACGGCCTCCCGGCTCCTTTCGGCCTGGTGCGCGACGGCGTGGCGCCGGACCATCAGGCCATCAAGTCCGTGGCCCGGGTGTACCAGAAGATCCTGGCCCGGGACGAGGTCCGCTACTTCGGCAACGTGACGCTCGGCAGGGACGTCGCCGTGGACGATCTGCGCTCCCGCTACGACCAGATCGTCTACGCGGTGGGCGCACAGAGCGACCGGCGGCTGAACATCCCGGGCGAGGACCTGGAGGGAAGCCATCCCGCGCTGCGCTTCGTGGCGTGGTACAACGGCCATCCCGGCTTCCGGAAAGCGGAGTTCGATCTCGGCTGCGAGGATGTCGTGGTGATCGGCAACGGGAACGTGGCCATCGACGTGGCCCGCATCCTGGTGCTGTCGCTCGACCGTCTCGCGACCACCGACATCGCCGACCACGCGCTGGCGGCGCTCAGGAAGAGCCGCGTGAAGAGGGTGACGCTGCTGGGCCGCCGGGGCCCGGTCCAGGCATCGTTCACCAATCCGGAGCTGCGCGAGTTCGGCCGGCTGGACGGAGTGTGCGCGGAGGTCGACGCGAGCGCACTCGAGATCGACGCCGCGAGCCGGGCCGCGCTCGAAGGAAACGCCGTGAAGACCCGCAACATGAGCACGCTGCGCGGCTATGCGGGGGTCGGGGGGACCGGGGCGGCGGCGGGAGCCGCGGGCGCGGGGGCGGTCGCCGCGAGCGAGGGGGGCACGGGGGCGGCCGCCGCGAGCACGCAGGGGGACGCGTCGCGCGACGGTGACCGGGTGGTGCGGTTCCGGTTCCTGGTCTCGCCGCTGGAGGTGGTGGGCGAGGGCGGCCGCGTCACGGGCGTGAGGATCGAGAGGAACCGCCTGGTGGAGCAGGACGACGGCTACCTGCGCGCGGAGGGCACCGGCGAGACGAAGACGCTGCCGTGCGGGATGGTGATCCGGTCCGTGGGATACCGGGGCGCGCCGGTCCCGGGTGTGCCCTTCGAGGAGCGGCGCGGGATCGTGCCGAACGAGGGGGGCCGGGTGCTGGTGGCGGCCGGGAGCGCCAAGACCGTGCCGGGCGAATACGTGGTGGGGTGGGCGAAGAGGGGGCCGTCGGGGGTGATCGGGACGAACAAGGCGGACGCCGCGGGTACGGTGGCTCTGATGCGCGAGGACCGTGAAGGGGGCGTCTTCGCGGGGGGACGGGGGGTGGGGGGTGGTGGACTTGCCGATCTGCTGCGTGAGCGGGCCGTGCGCTGGGTGGACAACGCGGGGTGGGCGCGGCTCGATGCTCACGAGACCGCCTCCGGCAAGGCTCAAGGCCGTCCGCGCGTCAAGCTGTGCACGGTCGAGGAGATGCTCGAGGCTGCAGGAGACCCTGAAACAGGCGTCTGAAACCGGCCGCCGATCCGTGTGGCCTAACTCCCCCCCACCAGCCGCCACACCTGCGCCACCAGGAAGCAGACCACGAACCCCATCGCCAGCGGCAGCAGCGTCGACACCGTCGTCCAGCGACGACTCTTCGTCTCCTTGTAGATGGTGTAGATGGTCGTGGAACAGGGGTTATGCAGCAGGCTGAAAAGCATGAGGTTCACGCCGGTCAGCAACGTCCAGCCCCCGTCGCGGAGCAGTCCCGCCATCTCCCCCGCCGAATCTCCCTCGAACATGACGCCCGCCCCGGCACCCAGCTCGGGCATGCCCAGCGTCATGACCGTCAGCATGAGCACGGTCGGGATCACGATCTCGTTGGCGGGGATCGCGATGATGTAGGCGAGCAGCACCACCCCGTTCAGTCCGAGCAGGACAGCGAACGGGTCCAGGAGATCGATCCCGTGCTGGGCGATCGAGGTGCCGCCGATGGCCATGTTCGAGATCAGCCAGATGACCGCGCCGGCGGGGATCGCGAAGAGAACGGCCCGCCAGAGGATGATCAGGGTGCGGTCGATCACCGAGGTGTAGAGGGTCTGCAGGATGCGCGGGGGGCGGTAGGGGGGAAGCTCCAGTGAGAAAGTGGTCGCCTCGCCCTTGAGCACCGTGTTGGAGAGCCCCCACGAGGTCAGGAACATGAAGAAGATCCCCAGTAGCGCGATGGCGACGACCGCGCCCGCCGAGACCAGCCCCGCGAAGTGGGGCGGGACCAGCGCCCCGATGAAGATGGTAGCGATCAGGATCTGGGTCGGCCACCGACCGTTGCACAGTGAGAAGTTGTTGGTGATGATCGCGATGAGCCGCTCTCTGGGACTGTCGATGACCCGGGTGGCGACAACGCCGGCCGCGTTGCAGCCGAAACCCATGCTCATGGTCAGGGCCTGTTTGCCGTGCGCGCCCGCCCGCTTGAAGAGGGAATCCAGGTTGAAGGCGACCCGCGGCAGGTAGCCGAAGTCCTCGAGGAGGGTGAAGAGGGGGAAGAAGATGGCCATGGGGGGGAGCATGACGCTCACCACCCACGCGGTCGCGAGGTAGACGCCGTCGAAGAGGAAGCCGCTGAGCCACCAGGGCATTCGGGCCCATTCTCCGAAGCCGAGCAGGACGGGGTGGAAGTTGTCGATGAGAAGGGTCGCCAGCATTCCCGACGGCACGTTGGCGCCCGCGATGGTGAGCCAGAACACGACCGCGAGGATCCCCAGCATGAGCGGGAAGCCGAAAACGCGGCTGGTGAGCCAGCGGTCGAGCTTCCGATCCAGTTCGCCTCCCCCCTTGGTCGCGCCGCGGCGCACGCTCAAGCCCGCAATTCGGGCCGCTTCCCCGTAGAGATTCTCCGCAACGGCATCGTGAAAGCCCGGTCGCAGGTTCCATCGCTGGCGGGTGGCGGCGTCCAGGATCCGGGCGCGGCCCTGCGTCACCTCCGGGGGCACCGCGGGGCCGGGCGGCGCCTCCACCGCACTACCGCCGATATCCGGCGAGTCCGGAGCACCCTCCCCTTCGAGGTCGCCGATCTCACCCGTGCGCACCGCCTCCACCACCCGTTCGTCGGCATTGAGCAGCCTGAGGGCCACCCAATTGGCGTTCGGGAGCTCCGGAAACTCCTCCCCGATGAGGGGTACGATGGCGTCGATCGCCTCCTCAACCCCTGCCGGATGCGGTCCGATGCGATGTGGGCGCGTGATCCGTGCCCCGGTGGCGACCTCCGCGGCAGCCTTCAGGAGAGCGTCGACGCCCTCTCCCTGGCGGGCAACGGTCGGCACCACGGGGACGCCGAGTTCCTTCTCGAGTCGCTTTGCGTCCACTGACACGCCGTGTCGGCGGGCTTCGTCCACCAGGTTGAGACAGACGACCACCCGATCGGTGATCTCGAGGATCTGGAGAACCAGGTTGAGGTTGCGCTCGAGGCGCATCGCGTCGACCACCACGACCGTGACGTCCGGCTGGCCGAAGAGGATGAAGTCGCGGGCCACCTCCTCGTCCGCACTTCCGGCCTGCAGCGAATACGTGCCGGGAAGGTCGACGACCTTGACCCGGCGGCCGTCGTGCAGGAACGCACCCTCGGCCCTCGCGACCGTCTTGCCGGGCCAGTTGCCGGTATGCTGCCGGAGGCCCGTCAGCGCATTGAAGACGGTGGTCTTGCCGACGTTGGGATTTCCGGCAAGCGCGATGAGGTGATCCCATTTGTGCGGGCTCAACCCCAGGCGAACCAGGTTCCGGGCACGGCGCGTGGATGGTCCGGGACGGGTCCGGGCGGTGGCGGTGGCGGTCATGACGCCTCTCCCGCAAATGTGTCGTCGACCTGAATGAATGAGGCCTGCTCTCTCCGCAGCGCGATCAGGGCACCCCGGATGTCGTATGCAACGGGATCTCCACCGGCACTTCGCATCCGCGCGTGTACAACGGTTCCCGGTACCACCCCGAGGTCCAGCAACCTGCGGCGGGCCGGCCCCCGGCACAGGGTCGAAATCCCCACAACCGTGGCGGAATCACCGGGCTCGACTTCGGCAAGAGTGCGAGACCAACGGGGGTCCACGACATCCTTCGCGGGCTCCACCGTGACGTTGCGCGCCAGCGAACCGGGGATTTCGTACCGCTTCTCCCCGGTGCGAAAGTGCACGCGACCGGCCTCGCCCTCGAGACGTTCCACCGGCGTCATGAGGCCGATCCCGAGAGCGATCAGATCCCGGTAGATCTCCGCGGGCTCGTCCTCCAGGTGGGTGACGAGGGCCCTTTCCCCCGGCTTCAGCGACGAGAGCGGCACTCCGGAACGGTCGGGAACATCCCCGGACGCGGTCGGGATCGGGTCGCCGTGAGGGTCATAGACAGGGTGTCCCAACGCCGCCGCCAGCTCCTCGGTCTCCGACGCCGAGAGGGTGTGTTCACGCTTCTCGGCCTGGTCATGCCAGTCCTCGGGAGGCGTGCCCGTCCGGTCGGCGAGGAATCGCTCCCAAAGCCGATGGGTGCGCACGATCCTCAGGGCCTGCTCGCGGCCCGGCCCGGTGAGATCGAAGAACACGTCCCGGGCGGTTACGAGATCCCGATCCTCCAGCCGTTGAAGGAGCCGGATGGCCTGGTGGCGGGAAAACTGCGTACCACCCGCCACACTCTCCGCGGTCGCGGGGAGTCGGTCGTACTCGAGCTTGTAGAGCTGTTTGAGCACGTCTTCGAGGCGGACACGGTCAGTAAGCCTCGAATGGCGCCGCAGAAGGGCGACAATCCCCCTCGAAGGCCAAAGGGCGATGGCGGTGAGGGCCGAAAGGGCGGCAAATACCGCGAGCGCCAGGCCTGGATCGGACATCGTCGTTGGGCTCCCTGGGCTGGGGGGATGAATGTGATCTTTGGGTTGCCACAGTTTAGGCAAGCCTAAACCTTACCGCAACCCCCTGATGGATTCGTGCGCGGAAAGGGTCATGGTGCCATATTGTTCGTGACAGGAGGAGAACGTGGTGGCATGAGGAAAAAACTGGTGATCGCGGGATTGGCCGTTGCGGTCGGGATTCTGACCCCGGCGGCCGGTTCGGCCCAGAGGACACAGAGGTTCCCGGGAGTGCCGGGGAGTGACGGGATGTCCGCGGCCGCGAACCGGGCGGAGTACTACGCCGACGTTCTGATGCACACGAACGAGATCCTCACCAAGTGGCGCGAGGCCTGGGCCGCCGACGAACTGGACGAGTTGCTGGAACTCTACACCGAGGACGCCACCTTCATCTACACCGACGACGCTGTGGTCCGGGGACGGGAGGCCATTCGCGAGAAACTGGCGTCGCTGCTCCAGGAGACCGGAGAGGTGCAGGCGGCATATTCCGACTTCGACGCCAGTGGGCGCATGGGCTTCATTTCGGGGATGATGCACTTCCAGATGCAGGACGCGCGCAGCACGCGAACCGTCACGGGCATCCACCTGACCGTGCTCATCCGGCGGGGCCGCGACTGGAGGATCCGCACCCAGCTGTTCAGGCTGGACGAAACGCCACCTGAAGCCTGAGCACTACCTGTTCAGTCGGTACACGCGGACGTACTGCACATCCAGTTCATCCTTCCAGACACCCAGCACGTAGTCGTCGCCGATCTCCATGTAGGGCTCCTGGTACTGGATGAACCCGCGCTGCAGCCCGGGGGGCAGCGCGACGCTTCCCAGCCAGGTGCCGTCCGGTGCGTGGACTTCGAAGGGCGGGGGTTCGGCGCCGGCGATGTAGTACGGCGCCACCCAGAGGTTGCCGGCCGCGTCGACGTGGACGGAGCGGAGGACGGGCAGCTTCGGTGCTCGCGACCTCTCACGCCACATCTGTCTCAGTCCATCCACCTGCGGCGGGGAGGCGTCTTCGAGGTCCGGGAAAACAATCTCGACGATGCCATCCAGGTGGGCATCGAACACGGCGCCGGTGACGTCACGGGGGGCCACGTCGCGCCGGACGATCTGCTCGATGGTGCCGTCGAGAGGGGAAACCAACCGCACCGAGTAGGCTTCCGTGTCGATGACGGCGAGATGCCCCGCCGCTCCCCCGAACTCGGGCATGTTGCCGAAGACATAGCTCCCGTGAGAATAGCCGCCATCGTCCCGCCAACGCACTTCCGCCTCACCACCCGGAACCCCCAGAAGCGATGTGGTCGAACCGTCGGCCACGTCAAGGGCCACAACCCGTTCGTTGGGCCAGCGAACAATGCCCGTGGGCATTCCGTCGTCAAGGTCGATGTACCGCAAGGTCAAGCGACCTCGCACGACCGCTACCGCCTTGTCCGAAACCGGTCCGGCGGACTGCCCGCCGGAGAGGGGCAACGTGGTGGGGAAGGTCCTCGCCAGGCCACCGTCCGGGCCGAAGACCTGCACGCGTAGCAGGCTGTTGTCGAAGGTGACCAGCGAATCGCCGGCCATCGTGCCCACAAAGTCCAGGCTGCCGAATTCGCCGGGACCCTCCCCCACCCTGCCGGTCCGCCACAGGAACCGTCCTTCGGCGTCGTAGCCTCGCAGCTCGGACGCGCCGCGGTCCGCGACGACGATGTGTCCGGTGCTCAGGCGCACGGCCCCGACGACATCCGCAAACTGGTACTCGGGGGCGCCGGTAACCGTCCCGATCTCGAGGACGGGCTCGTCATCGACCGTCCAGCCTTCGCCGGGTCCCCACACGGGGGTGATGGCGGTGGCGATCGGGACCCCGGCCGAATCGGTGTGTACAGTGTGTATAGGCGCGAAGTCAGAGTCGCATGCCGCGGTGCCCACCACGCCGAGGACGGCCAGCACAATGCCGTGGAGACGTGTCGCGGTGATCATGCCGGACCGTCCGGCGCGGTTCACCCCGGCCACCGCGGAATCGGCCGTCCAGGCGTCCACGGCACACCCGCGGCCTCCAGCTCCGCCTCCAGCGCGGCCAGGTCCCCTTCCACCAGTGCCCGCAGCGCTTCCGACATCTCCTCGAGCTGCCGCGAGGCCACCGCGTAGCTCTCGCGCTGGGTGGTCGTGGGCGCGGACGTCGCCCTGAACTGCGCGCCCACGATTCGCCCGATCCGCTGCATGACCGAGGGCGGCGCGAACTCGGCCCGGTCGAGCGCGGTGCGATCCCGCGACAGGACCCTGCCGATCTCGAAGAGCCGCTCCTCGAAGGCGGTGATGCCCGCCTCGTACGGCGCCGCGTCGAGCCCGGGAGCGGCCCGCACCGCCTGGCGCAAAAGGCCCAGCCGCTCCGACGTCTCGCGCGCCGCGCGGTCGGTGGCGACAGCGGCCCGTTGCAGTGCGGCGACCTCGCGCTGGAAAGCCAGCAGCGCGCCCCGGTCGGCGGCAGCGAGCGTCGCGGTGCCCAGCGGCCTGACCTGGAAGGACTGCGGCGCCGTCAGATCCTCGTAGCCGTCGCCCGTCACCAGGACGACGCGGGCCGAGTACTCCCCGGGCGCCACCATCGGGCCGTCGGCCTCACCGCTCCCTGGCGCGGGGGGTTCCAGTGACGCATACCGGAGGTCCCAGGCCATGCGATGCAGGCCCGCCGACCGGGGTCCTGGAACGCGCCGCACCACGTCGCCCGATTCGTCGGACACCACCAGGAGCACCTCGGGGGGCCGTTCGACGTCTTCGGCGGCCAGTGTGGCCCGGTCGGGATACGCGATGTCCTCGCCCCGGGCGAGTGCTTCCCGTTCCAGCCGCTGCCGCCGCTCCTTTCCCGATTCGTAACCGTCCCGCAGGTGGTAGGTCAGCACGGCCCCGAAGGGCGGGTTGGGCGCCGTGAAGAAGGCGTCGCCCATCGTCCCCTTCTCCTGTCCGCCCAGCGGGCGCGCCTGGATGTACGCCCACGGGTCCTTCACGGGGAAGAGGTGGGCCGCGCCAGCCGCGACCGCCTCGTCCATGGCGCGCAGCGGCGAGTAGTCGTCCAGGACGTAGAAGCCGCGGCCGAAGGTCGCCAGGACCAGGTCGTCCTCGCGGCGCTGGATCTCCAGGTCCCGCACAGCCACGGTCGGAAGACCGCCGTGCAACCGCACCCACGAACCACCCCCGCCCAACGTCACGAAGAGCCCGAACTCGGTGCCCAGGAAGAGCAGATCCGGGTCCACGTGGTCCTCCATGAGCGTCCAGCTCGACTGCCCGTCCGGCACGTCCCCCGTGATGTTCGTCCAGCTCACCCCCCGGTCGTCACTACGGGCCGCGTACGGCCGGAAGTCGCCCTCCTTGTGGTTGTTGAAGACGGCGTACACCCGGTCCGGCTCGTGCCGAGACGCCACCACGTCGGCCACGTAGGCCATCGCAGGCACCCCCGGGAAGACCTCCTGCCGGCGCCACCCGCCACCACCGTCCTCGCTCACCTGCACGAGTCCATCATCCGTCCCCACGTAGAGCAGCCCCTCGACCAAAGGCGACTCGTCGAGCGCGACGATCGTCCCGAACGGAGACGTGAAGACGTTCTTCCACACGGCCTCGGGCGGCCAGATCCGCCCCATCACCGGGCGCTGGTTGCGGTCGAGCCCCCGGCTGAGGTCCCCGCTGACCGCCGTCCAGCTCTCGGCGCGGTCGTCGGAGCGGAAGAGCTTCTGGGCCGCGAAATACACCCGTCGCGAGTCGTGCGGGCTGATGATCAGCGGCGAGTCCCAGTGCCAGCGCAGCGCCCCTTCTCCGGGTTCGGGCTGCGGCTGGATGTCCAGCTCCTCGCCGCTGGCCCGGTCGTAGCGCACGATCCCCGCATACTGGGACTGGGTGTAGACGATGTTCGTGTCCTCCGGATCGACCCGCACCTGAAAGCCGTCGCCCCCGTGGGTGAGGAACCAGTCGCTGTTTCGAATCCCGTGGATGTTGTCGGTACGCGACGGCCCCCCGACGGACGAGTTGTCCTGCGTGCCGCCGTAGACCGTGTAGAAGGGCGACTTGTTGTCGATTCCGACGCGGTAGAACTGCATCAGCGGCAGGTTCCCGGAAACGTAGCGCCACGTCCGCGTGCGGTCGAAGGTCTCGTAGAGCCCCCCGTCGGAGCCCACCATCAGGTAGTCCGGGTCGTCGGGATCGAAGACGATCTCGTGATTGTCCACGTGCTTGAAGCGCGTGTTGACGCGATCGAAGGTGCGCCCCCCGTCCTCGGTCACATGGATGATCACGTCCACCGCGTAAACGCGGTCCATCCGGTGCGGATCCGGGTAGAGCTCGCCGTAGTACTGCGGGTCGACCACGATGTAGTCCGACATTCGCACCCACGTCTCACCCTTGTCCGGCGAGCGGTAGAAGCCGCTCCGATCCTCGGTGGCGGCGGCAAGGGCGTAGACGACATCCGGATCGATCGGCGACACCGCCAGCGCAATCCGCCCCAGATCACCGGAAGGCAGCCCGCGCGTGATGTCGCGCCAGCTCTCGCCGCCGTCTGTGCTCTTCCATACTCCGGACTCGGGTCCCCCGGCGACCAGGACCCCCACATGCCGCCGCCGCTGAAAGGCCACTGCGTACAGCACGTCGGGGTCCCGCGGGTCCATGTGCACATCCGCGACGCCGGTGTTCTCGCTGATTTCGAGGACCGGTGTCCACGTGCCGCCCCCGTCGGTGGTCTTGAAGAGCCCGCGGTCACCCCCCGGTGCCCACAGCCCGCCCATGGCAGCTGCGTAGACAACATCCGGGTCGCGTGGATCGACGAGGATCTTGCCGATGTGCTCGGACGCTCTGAGCCCGGTGTTCGTCCAGCTCCGCCCGCCGTTCAGGCTCTTGTAGACGCCGTCCCCCCACCCCACGCTCCGCTGGCTCGTGTTCTCGCCGGTGCCGAGCCAGATCACGTTGGAGTCCGTGGGGTCGATGGTGATCGCCCCGGTCGAGTACGAGGGGTAGTCGTCAAAGACGGGCGTCCAGGTGGTGCCGCGATTCTCCGTCTTCCAGACGTTGGACGAAGACGTCGCCACATACCACACGCTCCGGTTCGTCGGGTCGACGGCCACATCCGCGATCCTGCCGGACATGAAGGCCGGGCCGATTCCGCGGAGCTCGAGCGCGGAAAGGAAGCCGGCGTCGATGGTCGGGGCCGCGGGCGACTGGGCGGTCAGCGGAGCCCAGGTCGCGCAAACGGCAGCCAGCGCCAGGGCGGTTTTCTTTGCCGGGGGGACGAAGGCGTTGTTTCGGGGCGCCGTCACGGATCGGGCGCGTGTGGCCGTGCCCGATGTTGCGGGCCGGACGAAGGGGGAGGTGGCGGCAGCGGAGAGCGGGCTCATCTGTGGCCTCGGTGCGGGTGAGTCGGGGACGCGCGGAGGTAGCAGGATGGTCTCCCCTACCCTCGGCGCCGCAATCACCCCAGATCCCAGAACGGCCCGGTAAGCCCTGCTTCGCGAAGGAACCTTTGCTTCGCCGCCCCGGAGGATGGCCGCCAGTCGTCGCTCAACCTGCCCCCGTACCAGTGGTGGCTCAGTCTTCCCAGCACATCGACCGGCACCGTCGCACCCCGGTCATCGCCGTGTTCGATCGCCCACTCGCTGGCATCCCCTTCCGACCGGAAGGCCACGATGTTGCGTCAGGTGAAGCCGATGTCGTCCCAGAACTCGCGCGCGGGCACGGGCAGGCGGACGACGGAACCCTCGGGTCCGACACGGCCGTCCACGACGGTGAGGTCGAAGCGCACCCCCGAGTGCGGACACACTGTCGGCGTGCGGCCATCGGTGCCGAGGATGAGAGGTATCGCGATCGCATCCCAGGCGCAGTTGGCCCAGTAGTCGCCGATCGGGGTCTCGACCCGGTATGGCGTGGGCACGGCCGAGAAGGGGTGCGCCATCAGGACTTCGCCGTGTTCGTCCAGGACCAGGACATGGGCGTCGGCGAGGAAGCGGTGGGCTTCATGGATCTCCGCGTCGCCTGCGCCGATTTGTCCCCGCAATTCCGCCTGCGTAGGTACCACCCCCGATTCACGGATCCGCTGGTAAAGGTGCCCGCGCAACCGCCAGGCAAAGGCCTCGGATCGGCTGGCCAACGCCTCGGCCGTGCCGGTCACGCCACCTTACCGGGTCCAGATGAGGACGGTACCACAGCTCGGGTTCTCCCAGACCTCGATCAACTCCACAGACTCAGGCGGAAGATCGTCGATATCCAATCTTCGTTGTATGTTCCCGTCGAGGTAACGCTCAACCCCGTCCACGTACAGTCTGAGGGAGCATCGGCTGCGGTTCACCAGCCTGGTCGCCCCCGATACGAGACGATCAACCCGGATGCCCGGCAACGCCCTGAACGCGTCCGTGAGCCGGGTAACGGCGAGTTGGTCAAGCATGTCGCGGGTGAGCACGTGCGTCCGCTTCCCGCGGCGGGTCAGAAAATCATGAGTGCCGGCCGCCTCCAGAAACCGGGAACGCATCTCTATTTCGATCGGCTTGGGCGCAGCCGTTTTCACCGCCATCTCGACCCTCACAGCGGTGGTCCGGTCCGGGCGCAGCGCAACAGGCGCCGTGCGCTTGCCGTAGCCGGCCGTCTCCACCGTAAACCGGGCCACAGGCTGTCGCAGGCTTTCGAACTCCGTCTGTCCGCTTCTGTCGGTAACGCGGCTCCCGCCCTCCGGGAGTGACACGAGCGCCCCCTCGATCGGATCTCCGGACTCGCCGTTCACAACCCTCACCAACAAACGGCCGGGCGCGTCCAGGTCGACGTTTCTTGTCCGGTGCATCGCCAACGTCAGCTCCCCTGAACGGATCACCTCGAGATCACCGGTCAGCTTGTCGTACCCCCACCTGCGCACGGTGACCTTGTAGCGGCCCCGAGGAACATCCATCACTGCCCGGCCGTCCACATCGGTCACGTATCGGCTGACCATCCCGCCAAGCTCGATCACGGCGCCGAGCAACGCTTCGTTGCTGGTGGCGTCGCGTACCTGCGCGGTCCAAGCGACGACTCCAGCCTCCTGCGAGGCTTCCTGCGCTTCGACTGCGTGCGCGGACGCCACTGCAGCGAGGGACACGCCGGCCACGAGCACCAGCAGGGCGGCGCGAGGCCGATTCCAGAGGCACGAACCGACGGCAAGCCAGGACCGGAAGGGGAAGCGGACGACCGGGTCCCCGGTGCGACGCGGCCATGGGCCACTCATCCTGCTCCTCTCCTCCGCCCAAGCCAGGCATCCATGCTCAGCCGGTCGTCCTCATACATCACCAGTACCACGACCAGGAGCACTGCGCGGGGAAACACATGCGCATTGAATGCGTAGAGCGGCTCCGCCAGCAGGTGGCCGAAGGTGACGAGGATCAGGACGCCACCCAGCGCGTACGCCGCCTGCAGGCGCTTCCATCCCGCAAGCATCAGGGCCCCACCCGCCAGTTCCACCAAGGGGACGGCGACTCCGGTCACCCAGAGCGACCACACGGGCAGGAACGTGTCGGCGTAGGGCCCCACGAAGAGGTTCCTCGCGTGCTCGACCGCCCCGAGGCTGAAGACCTTCCAGACCCCGGCCATGAAGAAGATCAGGCCCAGAATGACCCGTGCAACGAACACCGCCCAACACTTTGGCGCGATCAACTGTCTCTCCTCACCCGGTTCGCCATGCGGCGGCCCACCGTGAAACCACCCGGGCATCACCAACGTATCTGCGCTTCAACCCCACACTCCGGGCCGGAGCGCCCTCACGCGTTCGGCCCGGCGTCCCAAAGCGACAACCTTCACCCACGAGACCCCACGAAGCAATGATACCGCAACCAATTCGACTTCCCGCGGGCTGGGTGTACCGGCGCATCGCGCACGGACCCACGCCCATCTGGAAGAGCGCGTCCGCGATCAGCGTCTTCGCCGACGCTCCGGTTACGATCGCGACCAGGGAAGGAGCGCCCTAGGACGGTAAGCCGCCTCGACGACGGCCCACATCGGCCTTCCGGCGCTCACCCCGCTGGAAGGCCGATTTCTTTTGCCCATGAATCCACCGAGCAATGACCAACATGACACAAGACACACGTATCATCGAGCGTTACACGGACCAGCCCGCGCAGATGCCGGCGGACCTCCGGCGACGGATCGAGGACCGCTGGGACGGCGAGCCGGTGCAGCTGTACGCCCTCGCCGACCTCGACGAATCCATGTCGCTCACCCGGAGGTGGTTCGCCCTGGGCCCGTCAAAGGCGTGCACCGCGTGCCAGCGCGACGACGGCTCCTGGCGGATCGACTCCTTCGAGCGCCGCGACGTGGAGGCGGTCCGGGAGATCCCCGGACTGAGCAGCACCGTCCTCCTGATCCTGGGACCCGCCGGCGAGACTCCGCTGGCGACCCTGCGGTACACGCACCGGCAGCGGCGTGCGATGGAAAACCTCCGTTTCATCCTCGAGGCACAGATCGAAGGGCGTGAGACCGCGCCCGCCGACGCCGATCTGGAGTACGAGCGCAGTGTTGCGGGACCCGTGCGGGAAGCGCAGGCGCTGGTCGGCGGCAACCGGCGGGCCGTGCTGTGGCGGCTCCTCTCGTACCTGGGTCCGTACAGGACGCGGTTGCTGGCCGGCTTCGCGGCCGCCGCGCTCATCACCGTCGTGAGCCTCGTGCCGCCGTACCTGGCCGGTTACCTGATCGACGAGGTCGTGCGGCCCGTGCAAGCCGGGTCGCTGGAGCTGGCGGCGGCCCTCCGAACGGCGTGGGTCGCGGTGGTGGTCATGACCCTGGTCTACCTCGTGCGCGAGGGCGCCGCGCACATCCGGCTGAAGCAGATGAGCGTGCTCGGCGAATTCGTGGCCCGGGATCTGCGGACCGAATTGTACGAGCACCTGCAGCGCCTGAGTCTGAGCTTCTATGCGCGCAAGAAAACGGGTGGCCTGATCACACGGGTGAGTTCCGACACGGACAGACTGTGGGAGTTCCTGGCGTTCGGGATCGTGGACGTGTCGCTCTCCGCGGTGATGCTGGCCGGCCTGAGCGCAGTCCTGCTCAACCTGGACTGGCGCCTGGGCCTGGTCATGATCCTTCCGGTGCCGCTGCTGTGCTGGGCGATCTTCAGGCACGGCGAGCGCATTCACCGCCTCTTCGCGCGCGCCTGGCGGACGTGGTCCGGGCTGACCGACATCCTCTCGGACACGATCCCGGGCATGCGCGTGGTCAAGGCCTTCAACCAGGAGGACCGTGAGAAGCGGCGCTTCGACGCGAGCAACGACGCGGCGATGGGCGAGTTCAACCGCATCCACCGGATGTGGACCTTCTTCTGGCCGACGCTGATGCTGGGCGTCCACCTCATGACCGTGGCCGTGTGGGCGCTCGCCGTTCCGCGCCTGCTGGCCATGCCCGGAGAGCCGGGGGGCCTCACGGCGGGGACGTTCGTTTCGTTCCTGCTGTACATGACGATGTTCGCACAGCCCATCGAAGTCATCGGCCAGATGGCGCGGGTCATGAACAGGGCGACCAGTTCAGCCCATCGCGTCTTCGAGGTCCTCGACACCGAGCCCGAGGTGCGTGACGTGCCCGCCCCGGTGCGACTCGATCCCGTGCGCGGAGGCGTGGAGTTCGACGGGGTCACCTTCGGCTACGACGGCGTGAAGCAGGTCGTGAAGGGGGTGTCCTTCGCGGTGGCGCCCGGCGAAATGATCGGACTGGTGGGTCCGTCGGGAGGCGGCAAGACCACCGTCACCAACCTGATCGCGCGATTCTACGACGCGACCGGCGGACGTGTCCTCGTGGACGGAGTCGATGTCCGGTCCCTCGACACGGGGCACTACCGGCGCCAGATCGGGATCGTGCTCCAGGATCCGTACCTCTTCCACGGGACGATCCTGGACAACATCCGCTACGGCGACCCGGACGCGCCGCTGGAGTCGGTGGTGGAGGCGGCCAGGGCTGCCAACGCCCACGACTTCATCTGCCTGCTGCCGCTGGGATACGACACGGTGGTCGGCGAGCGCGGCCAGTCCCTGTCGGGCGGCGAGCGCCAGCGCGTCTCCATCGCGCGGGCGATCCTCCACGACCCGAGGGTCCTCATTCTGGACGAGGCCACCTCGGCGGTCGACACCGAGACCGAACGGAAGATCCAGGAAGCCATCGACCGGCTTGTGTCCGGGCGCACGGTCTTCGCCATCGCGCACCGCCTTTCCACGCTGGCGCGCGCGGACCGGATCTTCGTCATGAAGGGCGGCCACCTCGCCGAGGCGGGCACCCACCACGAACTGCTGGCGCTCGAAGGCGGCGTCTACAGGAGACTCTACGAACTGCAGCGTGAACCGCTGGCGGAAAGGACATGAGCACGATGAACGGACTGAAGCTTCGTTGGGAACGGGACGGCCTCCTCTGGGGGACGCTTGAGGGCCGCCGTGCTCCGGTCGTCGTACACCGGTGCTTCCCCTGGTCGGAACCTGGGCGGCACATATCGCTGCGGGACCCGGACGAGGACGAATTCGCCTACGTCGAGGACGCTTCCAGCCTGGGCACGGCGTCGCGGGCGGCGCTGGAGCGCGCGCTTGCCGTGGCCGGGTTCCTGCTGGAGATTACGGCCGTGCGGGAGGTGTCCGAAGAGGTCGAAATCCGCTGCTGGGCGGTCGAGACGCGGCAGGGCCCGCGGCGCTTCCAGACGCGCCTGGACGACTGGCCCGTCGCGGTCGCGGGCGGCGGTCTCCTGATCCGGGACGTGGCCGGCGACCTGTATCACGTGCCCGACCCGGAGGCCCTCGACCAGGCCAGCCGGGAATGGCTCTGGGCCTACGCGGAGTGACCATGGTGCAGCGGGTGGGTCAAGAAAGTAAACGGCAGTTTACATCATGTAATCTACAGTTGACATATTGGCCGTCAGCGTCCCCAGCACATCCCGGATCACCCCGGCCGCATGCTCGACGTCCCCTTCCGACACGTCCCGGTGCATGACGGCGCGGATATCGTGGCGTCCCGACACCAGCATGGAGACGCCCCGCCCGATGCACGCATCGACGAAGTCGCCCGCCGGGCAAGGAACCGCGAAGCGCACGATGTTCGTCTCCACGTGCTCGCGCACGAGCTTCACGCCCGGGATGGTGACCAGGACGTCGGCCAGGGCGCCCGCCTTGGCATGATCGCGCCCCAGGTCCGCCCGGTGGTGTTCCAGCGCGTAGAGCGCCCCCGCCGCGATGATCCCGGCCTGGCGGAATCCGCCCCCGAAAAGCTGCTTGAAGCGTCTGGCCCGCTGCACGATGGCGGCCGAACCGGCCAGCGCCGACCCCACAGGAGCGCCCAGCGCCTTGGAGAAGCACACGGACACGCTGTCGAAGTCGCGGGCGTAGCGGGCCTCCGAAATGCCGGTCACCGCCGAAGCATTCCACATTCTGGCGCCGTCGAGGTGGCAGCCGAGCCCCGCGGCGCGGGCGGCGCCGATGACATCGTCCAGCGTGTCCAGCGGCCAGATGCTCCCGCCGCCGCCGTTATGGGTGTTCTCCACGCACAAGAGTGTCGCCGGAGGTGAGAGGGTGCTGGGCGATCCGGGGTGCGTCGTACCAATCGCGTCCCGGACCTGGGCCGCCGTGAAGACCCCCCGCTCGCCCGGGATCCTCTGCGCGGTGACCCCGGACAGCGCTGCCGGCGCCCCGCCTTCGGAACGCACGACGTGGGATCCCCCGTCCATCACCACCAGGTCGCCGGGCTCGGTGTGGGCGCGGATGGCCACCTGGTTCGTCATCGACCCCGTCGGCATGTAGACGGCGGCCTCCTTGCCCAGGATCTCGGCCGTTCTCGCCTCGAGCCGCCGCACGGTAGGGTCGTCGCCGTAGACGTCGTCGCCGACGGCGGCGTTGGCCATGGCTTCCCGCATGGCCGGGACGGGACGGGTGACGGTGTCGCTGCGCAGATCGATCATGCCCCTACGCTACCGGAAGGCGCGGCCATCGATCAAGCTCGCCCGGAACCGTGCCCAAGCACCGGCCGGCGAGTTCGACGTCGTTGCGGGAGCGTCCACGCCCTCGCACACCCATGCTCACACGAAGTTCACGTCCATCACGTCCTGGACGGGCCGGTATCCGACAGCACGGTAGATGCGGTTGGACGTGGGGTTCGCGAGGTCGGTGTAGAGGACGCAGTGGCGAAATCCCGAGTCAAGGATGTGGCTGCTCAGATGGGCGACCAGGGCGCTCGCATATCCTTTCCGGCGATGCTCGACGGGGGTGTACACGTAGCCGATCCGCACCGCGTTCCTGGTGCGGGCGTGGAAGGCGGCCATCGAGACCGGGTGACCGTGCACCCACACAGCCATGAGTCCGTCGTCGACAAGCCGCCGGACGGCCGCTTCCGGATCCGCCTTGCGCAGACCGGTCGCCCTCAGGAACGACTCCAGCCAGGGGACGAGGAGGGGGATGTCGGCGCCGGACGCCAGCCGCATGTCCCCCGGGGCGACGGGAGAGGGGAACCGGACCCGGTCCAGCCGGTGGATCCTCTGCCGCATCCCGGGAACGGCTCGCACCCCCTTCATCTCGGCCCAGGAATCGGCCACCGCACGCGCTAGGTCCCCGGGGCCGAGCACGGCGGGCAGCGTCTCGTAGACCTCCGCCAGGTCGCGGGCGAGCAAGGGGGCCGCCTCCAGCGGCATCCGGGTCAGGCCGAGCTTGTACGGCGGCGTGCGAAAAGCGCACCCCACAACTCCGCCACCACGCTCCACCGTGGCAAAGTAGAGGGGTGACCCGTACCCGCTGGTGCTCTCCGACAGGGAGTCCGCGAGACCCAATACCAGGTTGTTCTCGGCCTCCCGCAGCAACAGCCAGGGATCCGCGCGATCGAGGAAGGACCGGGGATCGGGATGGCGCAGGATCCGCAGTTCGTCGCGGTCCATCACCGCGTGCGGTTGTCAGCAGCCGTGGCTGCTACCGGTCCTCCGACCCTTCTTCTCGGAGGCCCCCCAACAGGTCGCCCAGGCCCCCGAAGTCGATCATGAAGGTCACGTGCATGTTGTGCACCTTGCCCGCATCGCGGGTTTCGCCGTAGAAGTCGCCGACTTCGAAGACGGCTCTGGCGCCGTCCATCGGGACTTCGAACCCGAAGCCGGCGTGCATGGCCATCTTCCGTACGGAGCCGGAGAACGAGTACGGGAGAATGCCCACCTCGTCCGTGACCGAGAAGGACTGGAAGCCGGCTCCGCCGAAGACGTAGGGGATCACCGCGTGCCCCGGGACGGGATAGAGCACGGCGTCGCCGACCGCGGACTCGAAGTGCCCGGGGAATGGCGAACTGTCCGGCCAGTCCGGCAGATCGCGGGCATTCCAGCCGCTGCTCCGCTCAAGCAACGCGCGGACCCCGTACCAGGAGTTCCTTTGCCTCATCAGCAGCTCGAACCCGAAGACGGGACGTAACGGGATGCGGTGTCCCTCGGCGTAGTCCCACCGCGGAACGACGAACCCGAACCGGGGTCGGAGCAGGATCTGCCAGTTCTCCGACGCTGACACCGTACCCCCGGGCACCGGCTGGGCGGACCCGGCCTCCGGAAGTGCGAGGAAGGTCGCGGCCGAGATCACCACGGCCGTGGTCAAGCGGACCAGCTTGTTCATGATCGTCCCTTTGGTCCCTGGATGCGTCCGGTTCCGTCCGAGTACCCTTACCCGGTACCCATACACCATACATGAGTGGGCCGTGCAATTCAAAGGCGGAAGATGCCGTTGAGCTTCGTGCGCCGCACGAGCCGGTACCCCCGTGCGGTGATCCACGCCTCCAGTTCGGCCACCCGGCCCCGAACGCCGGCGTGCTTCAGTTCGACGATGAGCCGCCTCGGCCAGAGGCTCCGTGGCGCCTCCGAGAGATACGGCTTGATCACATCCGCTTCACGGCCTTCGACATCGACCTTGAGGCAATCGATGCGCTCCAGGGCCGCGTCGCGCACCACCCGTGCCAGGGTCACCACGCGAACGGGAACGGTGCCCGCACCGTGGGCGACGGGGTGTTCGCCGGGGGCAACCGGATCCTGGCCACCGGTTGCCAACCGGTTCTCGCCCGAATTGCGCGCGGCCTTGACGAGCGTGCCCTCTCCTCCCGACGCGGCCACTGCGGCCTCGACCACCCGCATCCGTTCCCCGGCCCCGTTTGCCCGGACGTTGTAGCGGAGTTGGCGGGCCAGCGCCGGGTCCGGCTCCACCGCGACCACGCGTCCCGAGCGACCGGCGAGGGAGAGGACCCAGAAGGAGTAGGCACCCGCGTTCGCGCCCACGTCCACGAAGGTGAAGCCCGGCGCCATCCAGCGCTTGATCAGGGCGCGCTCGGCGCGGTCCCAGGAACCGGGCAGGAAGAGGATCCTGGCCTCCGAAACCGAACGGTCCGGGAAGAGGCGCAGCCGGTGTCCCCAGAGCGTGGTGTCGACCGGGCCGGTGAGGCTGCGCCGCGCGAGACGGCGGGCAACGAGGGCGAGACGGCTCCAGGGCCACCCCCCGGGCAGCGCACGGGCGACCTTCAGCCAGAACCCGCCCCAGCCCCCGGGGCGGCAGCTTCCCCAGGGGCTCGAATCGCTGAAGATGTCTTCGCTCATGGGATCCCGAAGGTTGGCGTCCATTGGCCGGGCTTCGCGCGGCCTCGCGCGTGGGTTATCGTAACGGGTTTACGGCCCGCCTTCGGAGATTGCACCTGTCATGAATGTCGCCCCGGCGCCCACCGCCGGGTATATCGCGCGCTTCTGGTCCCCGCTGGCGGCTACCTGGGTCATGATCGCCGTGGAAGGTCCGGTTGTGGCTGCGTTCATCGCCCGTCTCCCGGACCCCAAGATCAACCTGGCAGCGTACGGCGTGGCCCTGTCCATCGCGATCATGGTCGAGAGCCCGGTGATGATGATCACGAGCGCGATCACCGCGCTGGGCCGTGACAGCGAGAGCTACCGGCGGCTGCGCCTGTTCTCGCACGGCCTCAACGCCTTCTCGACCCTGCCCCTGTGCCTGCTCCTGATCCCGACCGTCTTCGATGCTCTTGTCCAGGGCCTGCTGAACCTTCCATCCGACGTGGCGGCGCTGACCTACGGGGCGCTGTGGATCTTTCTGCCCTGGACGGCGGCGATCGGGTACAGGAGGCTCATCCAGGGAGTCATGATCCGTGCCGGGAAGACGCGCCAGGTCGCGGCGGGGACCATCTTCCGCCTGGTATCCATGGCGGGCACGACGATTCTGCTCTTCACCTTCTCCGACCTTCCCGGGACGTGGGTCGGCTCGGCAGGCCTGGTTGCGGGTGTGGTCACCGAAGCGTTTGCGGCCCGGTGGATGGGCCGCGGCGCCGTCCGCCGGATTCTTGCCACGCCCCCTCCGGCGTCCGCTGCCGCGGCATCGTTGAGCTACTCCGGCATCCTGAGCTTCTACTACCCGCTCGCTCTCACCACGGTCATCAGCCTCGCCGCGCACCCCATGGTCACCTTCTTCATGGGCCGGTCACAGGCGCCGGTAGAGTCGCTGGCCGTACTGCCGGTGCTCATGGCCCTGTCCTTCATGTTCCGCTCGATCGGAATCAGCTATCAGGAAGCGGCCATCGCGCTGTTGGGTAACAACCTGCAGAACCGCCGCGTGGTGGGTCGCTTCGCCGTGTGGCTCGGATTGGCGTGCAGTCTGGGGCTCGCGCTGTTCGCGTTCACGCCCCTGTTCGGTTTCTGGTTCGAGTCGGTGTCGGGGTTGACTCCCGAGCTGGCCGCCTATGCGAGGGTGCCCGCCATGTTGCTCGTTCCCCTGCCGGGGCTCGGGGCCTGGTTGTCCTACCAGCGTGCGGTCACGGTGTTGACGCGCCAGACCAAAGCCGTCACGGTAGGGTCGATCGTGGAAGTGATGGGGATCGCGGCCATCTTTGCCGTGGCCGCATGGGGACTGGACCTGGTTGGCGTGACCGCCGCGGCCCTCGCGTTCCTGGTCGCGCGCTTCCTGTCGAACCTGTACCTGCAGCGGAGCATCCTGTGACATGAACATCAGCCGCCGCCGTTTCGTCTCCGTATCCGCGAGTTGCGCCTCCTACCTGGCCGCCGCGGGGCCGTTGCTTCCCGCACCCGTGCTGCGAAGGTGGGGTGCGACGGGCAACCGGCGCGTGGTGGCCCAGGAGCCCTTCGCGCGCATCGAGGAGGTGGGATCCGGGATGTTCGCGATCGTCTCCACGCCGCTCGGCGGGGACTACACCACCGTGTGCAACGGCGGGATCATCGCCGGCACGGCGGGCACGGTGGTGGTGGAAGCCTTCGCGTCGCCGGCGGGAGCCGCCTGGGCCGCCGAACGGGCCCGGGAGCTGACGGGCCGCTGGCCGACCCATGTGGTGGTCAGCCACTACCACGGGGACCACTCGGCGGGGCCGGCGGGGTTTTCCCGGGGTGACGAAGACGCTCCTCCGCTGCACGCCACCGCCGCGACGCGGGACCTCGTGCTCGGGGGTCGCGGCGACGAGGAGGCCAGGGCGGCGTGGGCCGACGTGGTGGTGCTTCCAGGGGACGCCGATACGGAAATCGACCTGGGCGACCGTTCGGTGACCGTTGTGCCTCGCACGGGCCACACGGCCAGCGACCTGTCGGTGGAGGTGGACGGGGGCGAGGGTCCGGTGTGGTGCGGAGACCTCGTGTGGAACACGATGTTCCCGAACTACATGGACGCCGTCCCGTCGAGGCTGTCGCGGTCGGTGCGGGCGCTGCAGGCAATCCCGGCCGGCATCTTCGTACCGGGGCATGGACCGCTGGCGGACGCGGAGGCGATGTCCAGGTACGTGGCCATGATCGACTCGGTCGAGGCGGCGGCACGCGACGCGCGGAGGCAGGGCATGAACGCGGAAGACGCGGCGAACCAGTACGAGGTCCCGGAAGAGCTCGGCGAGTGGGTGCTGTTCAGCCCGAACTACTACCAGAGGGCGATCGAGGCCTGGCTGGCGGAGTTGGCGGGGGAATCGCCGTAGGGCTGCAACGGGGGATTGCTCAGATTCCCTCCTCCGAGCGGCGGGTGATTTCGGTCATCAGGGCCTTGCAGATGGTGTCGACGGTGTGGTCGACTTCGAGGTCGCACGTATCGAAGTCCGAATAGCGGAAACGACGGCCTGCCGAAGGGATGGGTAGCCCGTCAAGTTCGGCCTCGAATACGACACCCGCTCCGTTCAGGTTCCAACCGAAGGACAGCGTCAAATCGAACGCTCGGGCTCCGCGCCCCGTGTACTGATGGAATCGCAACCTGCGCCCGAGTTCAATTGGCTTGTCATCCGTGATCTGAAACCCTGGCCTTACGACATGGTTCTTCTTGGTACGTTCCCAGTCTTCACTCCGCAACAGGACATCCGGAGGACTGAGCTGGCCGTGATCTATTCCCAGGTGTGAATGCCAGAAGTTCCGATAAAACAGCTGACACACGGGTTGAAGCGCTGTCTCCGTCTGTTCCACCGTCGGCCGAATCCATCTATGGAACACTTCATCTAGAATCTCGACATGCGACCTATCGGAATCGCCGCCCTGGTGTCGTCGCACGAAAACCGCAATCTCCTTGTCGACATCATCCGGCTCATCGATCGATTCTCCCTTCGCAGCCCGAACCGCCATCCCCAACGACCACAAGACGTTGTCCAGCATGAAGAGGGCGAGCGGCATCATGCGTCCGAGATCTGCCTCCTGGAGTGCGCCGATATAGCGGTCCCGCTCAGCACTCTTGATCACGATCGGAGGCAGATTGTGTCGAAGGAGTACATAGTTGGTGAGCAACCTCGAGGTGCGCCCGTTCCCGTCGCCGAACGGATGGATATGCAGGAGGCTCCAATGTGACTCCGCCAGAAACAGCGGCAGTGGATAGGCACTACGTCGGAGGTCACGCTGGAAATCGTGTGTCCACCGGCCCATCAAGGCGGGCGTTTCCTCCGGTTCCGCGTATCGGTGGAGTTCTCCCGTCGGTGTGCGCACATGGTTTGGGTGGATCTTGTATTTGCCCGGCACGATGCGGACCCGTGTGGGCTGGCCATCCGAAGTCTCGGCAATCTGCCAGAATGGCTCCTTGAGAAGGATCTTGTTCAGGTCTCGGATGTCGCCTTCCCCCAAGACTCGCTCGTCCTTCGCAAGTTGTCGGGTATGGTCGATCGCGACGTCGTGGGCCTTCATCTCCTCGTAGTCCCGCATCGGGTGCCCGCCCGCCGTGCGCCCGTAGATGAGTAGCAACTCAGTCTCGCGGTAGGTCAGCGTGTTACCCTCGATGTGATTCGTGTTGTAGTTCCACTCGAGTCGGAGTTTTCTCCAAAGGCGCTCATTGTCCGGATCGCTGATGGTCTCGCGATATTCCGCCCACTCCCCCGCAGCGGCCATCAGTTCGGTCAGGCGCTCAAGCAGGTGGACGTGCTGCATCGTGAGGTAGGGAATGTCGATGCCCAGAGATCGGGATTCCGCGAACCAGCGGCCCAGTTGTTCTCTGAGCGCCCGGTCAGCACCCAGCACCGGCACCGCATCGGCATCTACCGAGTACTCTCCAAAACGCGGGTGATCCACAATGACTAGCCCAGGGGCCTCGGTCACGGCGCACGCGTCTCCGGTCATCGGGCATTCCTGCTTCATCCGATCCATCCCTCATCGACGTATAGGGTCATCTCTGAATCTAGGCAGAAAGAACCCGCCGGAAGCAGCGCGCAGACCCGCCTACACTTCCAACGCCCGCCGCACCCGCTCCCCCAACCCCTCCAGACGCGCCACCGGCTCGTTGCTGAACACGATTCTGACGTATTGAGATGCGTTTTCGTCGCCCCAGTGCGTCATCGGGGTAGCCGCGACCTTGCCTTTCTCCAGCAGCAGGCGCGACGCCTCCGCGCCGTTGATGCCGAGCCGGCCCGTGTCCAGCAGCAGCGACCAGCCGCCGTCGCTCCGGACGAACGGCAGGCCGGAAAGCTCGGCCTGGACCGTGTCGCGCCTTCGCTCCCAGGTGGCGACCGCCTCCGCCACCCCCGCGCCGGCCGGGTCCGTCAGCGCCGCGAGCGCACCCGGCTGGGACAGGCCCACCGGGGTCACGACGTTGTAGATGCTGACCAGGCCGATGCGGTCCATGACCGGCCCGGGCCCCACCACCCATCCCACCCGCCACCCGATCATGCGGTATTCCTTGGACACCGACCCCACCGTGATCGTCCTGTCGGCCAGCCCGCCCACGCTCGCGGGGTGGATGTAGTCGCGGCCACCGTACAGGATGCGCTCCATCGCGGCGTTGTAGAGGAGCCAGATGCCGCGCTCCTCGCACACCCGCGCGACCTCCTCCCAGTCCGCCCGGGTCATGACCGCACCCGACGGGATGGACGGGTTCATGAGGAAGATCACGCGGGTACGATCGGTCACCGCCTCGTGGAAGCGTTGCAGGTCCAGGGCCCACAGCCCCCCGGCCGCGACGAACGGGACGAAGCGCGTCACGCCCCCCGCGACGCGCACGCGGTAGAGCATCCCGGCGTAGGTGGGGTCGGTGACGACGACCTCGTCGCCGGGCTCGATCAAGGCCAGCAGGGCGTTCAGCAGGCCCTCCGTGCCGCCGGCGGTGATGATGGCCTGGCGGGCCGGGTCGTACGGGACACCGCTGAGCCGGGAGACATGGTCCGCCGCCGCCGCGCGCAGCTCGTCGCGTCCGAGGAAGGGGAGGTAGCTGTTCGCGTCGTCGCGGCCCACGGCGTCCCGCGTGGCCGCCACGGCGCATGCGGGCGGCGGTATGTCCGTGTCGAGGTTCTCGAGGCGAAGGACTTCCGGGTCCGCGCCGGCCGCGCTCGCGACCCGGTCGATGGAGAAGCCGACGACGTCGCCGAGACGGGAGCCGGGGCGGGCCGGGCGTGCGGTCATCGGCGGGCGCGTCGGACGCTCGGTCATCGGCCGCCGCGTCGGGCCCCAGGGTCCGTGAGGGCGACCGTTTCCCGGCGCGCGATGGAGTCAGCCTCAAGGAACATCAGCGCCCGAAACACGAAGGCGATCACCTCGTCGACGGTGGACGCCGTGCCGACGGTGGCGGGAAGGTCGCGCGCGCGGTCCAGCTCGCCGAAAAGGACGAGGGGGCGCCCATACTCGATCGCCAGCGCGACCTCCGAGGCCGTGCCCGCGCCCCCGGGCAGCGCGACCACCACGTCCGACGTGAGCACGTTGATGTGGTTCCTCGAGGACGGATCCGCTCCCGCCTGGCCGAGATGCGTCCGAATCGGGATTTCGACCCAGCGGTTGGGATACCCCGTGCCGGCTTCGGAGCCGCCGTCCTCGTCCACCTGCGGCAACACGGCGAGTACAAGGCCCTCGCGTCCCTCCACCTCCGCGAAAGCCCTCGACACCGACGTCATCACCCCGGCGCCGCCTCCGGTCAGAAGGTGGACCCCGAGCCGTGCCAGACGGCGCCCCAGCGGAGCGGCCAGTTCTTCATGCGCGTGGGCACCAGCCCCCATCACGCCGACCACGGGAATCTTCTTCAAGGCTGGATTGTACCGCGTTGCAGGTTAGAGTTTCGGAGTTCGCGGACGAGCAGACCGGGGCGGGAATCCGCGGCCGGGTGCCGTGACCGGTCGCCATAGTCGCACCTCAGGAGATCTCACGCCAATGAAGCCACCGCCATGACGGCCCAACCACCCGGCTCCCGGCATCCCACCCCGGCGACACCATCCGGCCGCCGAGGCTACGGCCCCTACGCCGCCGCCGCGGTCGTCGTCGCCAACATGGTCGGCACCGGCGTCTTCACGAGTCTGGGCTTCCAGCTGCTCGACATCCAGTCCACCTTTCCGCTCCTGCTCCTTTGGGTGGTCGGGGGCGCGGCGGCCTTCTGCGGGGCGGTCTCCTACGCGGAGCTCGGCGCGGCCATCCCCCGCTCCGGGGGCGAGTACACCTTCCTCTCCAGGATCTACCACCCCGTCGCCGGCTTCGTCTCGGGCTGGATCTCCGCAACGATCGGCTTCGCGGCCCCCACGGCTCTCGCGGCCATCACCTTCGGCACCTACCTCGCGTCCGTCTTCCCCACCCTGTCACCCCCCTGGCTGGGCGCGGGTCTGGTCGTGGTGCTCACCGGCGTCCACGCCACCACCCACCGCAATTCGAGCCTCTTCCAGCGTGCCTTCACGACGGTGAAGGTGGTGCTGATCGCCGCGTTCTGCCTCGCCGCCGTCGCTCTGGTGGACGCCCCCCAGCCGGTGGCGCTCCTCCCCGCCGCCGGCGACGGGAAGCTTGTCTTCGGCGGCGCCTTCGCGGTCTCCCTCATCTACGTGTCGTACGCCTACACCGGGTGGAACGCGGCCACCTACCTCACGGGGGAGCTGGCGGACCCGCAACGCACCCTGCCCCGGGTGCTGGGAGGCGGCACCCTCCTGGTGATGGTGCTCTACGTGGCCCTCAACTACGCGTTCCTGCGAGCGGCCCCGATGGCCGAGATAGCCGGGAAGCTCGAAGTGGGCTACGTGGCCGCAACCCACATCTTCGGCCCGGTGGGCGCCGCGATCATGGGGGTGACGCTCGCCGTGCTCCTGGTCTCGACGGTGAGCGCGATGGTCATGGCGGGGCCGCGTGTCCTGCAGGTGATCGGAGAGGACTACCCGCTCTTCCGGCGGCTGGGGCGCACCAACAAGGATGGCATCCCGGCGGTCGCCATCCTGACCCAGGCCGCGATCAGCCTCGCATTCATCGCGACCGCCTCGTTCGAGTCGATCCTCGTCTTCGCTGGCTTCACCCTGGGACTGAACAGCCTGCTGACGGTGGCGGGGGTGTTCGTGCTGCGCCTCCGCGAACCGGAACTGGCGAGACCGTACCGGACGTGGGGATTCCCCGTCACGCCTCTGGTCTACATGGGGCTGACCTTCTGGACTCTGGCCTATCTCGCCATTGACAGGCCCGCCGAAGCGCTGATGGCGTTGGCGCTGATTGGTGCGGGGCTCGCGTTCTACCTGATCGCTATTCGACTCCCAGCAGTTCGATCTCGAAAACGAGCACCTGATTGGGACCGATAAGCGGGGGACGGCCGTCGAGGCCGTACGCCAGGTCGCCGGGCATGACCACCCGCAGGTGGCCGCCAACCTTCATGAGCTTCAAGGCCTCCGAGAATCCGTCCACGACGTTGTCCACACCGAACACGGACGGCTCGCCCCGGCCGTAGGACGAGTCGAACTCCGATTCGTCCGGCATGGTCCCCCGGTAGTGCACCGTCACCCGCTGGCCTGACTGCGGCGTATCTCCGTCTCCCTCCCGCAGTACCTCGTATTGGAGTCCCGACTCCGTCACCGTGACCCCTTCCCTGGCGGCGTTGGCCGCGAGAAACTCCTCGCCCTCGGCCTGAGCCGTCCCCGCCGCCTCGGCCTGCACCATTTCACTGAACTCCGTCATGGCCGCTTCGATGTCTTCCTGGCTGACCGCCGGCTCCACCTCGGCCAAGGCGTCGGTGAATCCCTTCATGAGGGCGGGCATGTCGACATGCTCCTGAACCTCGACCAGGGATCGGCCCATGTTGAGTCCGATCCCGTAGCTGGCTTTCTGGGCGGCAGTCTCCAGGGTCGCTTCCGGAAGGCAGGCGGCGACGCACAGGAGCGACAGGACAGGGAGGGTGCGAAGGCGAGCGGACATTGCAGATCTTCCTTGATGTGAGGGCCGTTGCGGCAGGAGCAAGGTAACGTCGGCGGACATGGGCGCCAGTAGCGGGCGTCGAAGCCACTGGAGGCCCCGGCAATTCGTGGAAGAAACCCCCCGAACCATCGGGGAAGCCGCTCATGCCAGCAGCGACGGCAATTCCCTCAAGTCGTCGAGAACGGCGACGGCGATGTCCCCGGCCCGCCCTGCCGCGATCCCCAGGGGGTTGTGCCACACGACCGTCATGCCCGCGGCATCCGCGCCCACGACGTCGAAGGGCGAACCCGCCACGAACAGGACCTCGTCCGGCCGGGCCCCCATCGCCTGGGCCCCGGCGGAATAGATGCGCGCATCCGGCTTGTAGAAGCCCGCCGACTCGGCCGTGACCACGGTGCGGAAGGGCGCTCCCACCAGAGCCGCGGCGCGATGGCCCAGATCGTCCGAGCAGTTGGTCACTACGCCGAGCGGCCAATCACCGGCCAGACCGCGCAGGACGGATCCCGCCCCCGGCCAGGGCGCCAGCTCGTCCCACCGGGCCGCAAGCCGCGACGCGAACGTGCGGGGCATGCCCACCGCCTCGGCGGAGTCGGCCACGAGATCGACATAGGGCACGTACGCACCCGCCGCATAGGTCCGCCGCATGTATTCGAAGCGCCATGTGCGCCCCGGTACCTCTCCCCCGGCGATGTCGTCCCAGAGGGACCACGAGTCGAGCAGCGCGGACAGCAGGTCGAAGAGGACGACCCGTGGGCCCGGCGCGCCGCTCATGCCGGACGCGGCCCGGGTCGGCGGCGGCGAGACGTCACGACAGCTCGGCCTCGGCTTCGATCTCGACGAGCAGATCGTCGCCCACGGTGTCGGCTCGCACGAGCGTGTTCGCGGGCAGCACCTCCGCGAAACGCAGCCCGTGCGCGCGCGCCACCGGTTCCCAGTCCACATCGTCACGGATGAAGACGCGGGTCCGCACCACATCCGCCAGCGATGCCCCCAGCGACTGCAGGGCGCCCTCGATCTTGTCGATGATGAAATGGGTCTGCGCGGCGGGATCCCGCCCTCCGATCAGGCGTCCCAGGTGGTTCGCGGTGGTGCCCGAGACCAGGATGCGGTTGCCCTTCCGCACGGCGCGGCTGTAGCCCGCCATCGCTTCCCAGGGTGTGGCGGTGGAAACCCGGGCCACGTCGCCCGTGCGATGAACGGGGTAGGGCGCCGGGAAGGTCGTGACGTGGTGACTCAGGTCGCCCGACGCGGTCAGGAAGGGGGGGCGCCGGTACTCGTCGCCGCAGTCGCCGTGGATGGGGGAAAGCCACGCGCGGGCCGTGTCCAGTTCGCGCCGGGATTCCTCGTCGAGCGACATCCGGAACAGCTTCAGGTTGTCGCGTATGTGACTCGTCTCGCCCAGCCTCGCCCCCACGATTATGCCCGCCACGGCCGGCTGATCGAGCGCATGGCGGCAGGCCACGTTGGCGATCGACACGTTGCGGCTGGACGCTTCGGTGCTGGGCGCTTCGGCACCGGACGCTTCGGCACCGGACGCTTCGGCACCGGACGCATCGGCACCCGACGCGGATTTCTTTTCCGCTAACCCTGACGTAACGTCAGGGTGGTCATCACCGAGCCTGTCGGCCACCCTGCGAGCCGCCCGCAGCACGCCCTGGAAGCGATCCCAGCCCCCGGCCTGATCGATGAAGCGGCGGTACTTCATCTGTGACCACGTGAGCGATTCGTCGATGGGCGGCGCTTCCCGGCCCAGCCAGCGGTCGCTGAGGAACCCGCCGGCCAGCGTCCCGTACGCCAGCAAGCCTACGCCGTGAGCGAGGCACACGTCCGTCATCGCACCGGCGGCACGGCTGTCAAGCAGGGAAAAGCACACCTGATTGGACACGATGGGAATCCCGCTGCGCACGGCCATGTCGAGGTGGGCGGCGTCGCAGTTGGTAAGCCCCAGGTGGCGGATGCGGCCCGCTGCCTGGTGTTCGGCAAGCAGAAACAGGCAGTCCAGCCAGCTGGGGTCCGCATAGTTCCAGGGGTGGAACTGGAGGAGGTCGACACACTCGCTGCCGAGGCGGTCCAGAGCCCGGGCAACCGCCGCCGCAACGGTCTCCCTGCTCGCCGGCCCCGGCTCGGGGACCCACTTGGTGAGGAGCTGCACATCGGAGCGGCGCCGCGCCAGCCGCCCGGCGATCACCTCGGAGGAACCGTAGTGGTCGGCCATGTCGAAGGTGGTGAGGCCGGCGTCCGCGTACGGCTCCATGGCCCGGGCCGCGGCGTCCGGGTCCAGCGGCGCCCCGCCCCGCTCCTGGTCGGCGACCTGCCACAGGCCCGTGAGGATGCGTGAGATCTCCAGGCCGGGGGCGAGGGATGCTCGCTCGACATCCATGGGTGGCCGGGTCACGTCAATGGCCTCGCGGGCGCCCAGGCCGGCACGTGGCGTCACATGCTCCCACGCCCCTGCTCACTCCGGCGGCAACTCCCGGAACACGGCGCTCGCGTCGGCGCCGCGAGCCCGCATCCGCCCCATCTCGCGGAGGAAGATCCCCGAAGCGAACGCCATCACGCCGAGCCAGACCCAGGTCGAGTGGAAGTACCAGGCCGAGACCTCGGCGTTCAGATCCTTGTGGATGTGGACGGTGAGGAAGACCACCAGGATCAGAATCCCCGCCACCCCGGCGACGCGCTGACCCCGGCGCCCGGACAGCACCTTCATTTCCGCGGCGCGCTCCGGGTTGCGCAGCGGCAAGGTGAGCAGCGACAGGGACATCAGGAGGAAGTTCACCAGCATCGAGGTGACGAGGATGTCGATCCCGAGGAAGAAGTCCCCTGCGAAGTGGCTCCCCAGAATGCCCACGGAGGCCATCACGCCGCTCAGGACGAGGGCGATGTGCGGCGTGCGCCACCGGGTGTGCACCGCCGCGATGCGCCGCGGGATGATCCCGTCCTCGGCCCACGCGAACATGAGGCGTGACACCGCCAGCAGCATGGCGGGAAGGTCGTTGATGAGGGCGATGGCCGCCCCCGCGACGATCGCCACCGTCCAGCCCGTCGGGAGGAGGTAGCCCAGCAGGCCGGGCGCGGTAAGGTCGCGGAGCTGTGCCTCCTGGGCCATGAAGCTCCACGGGATCGCGTGGTAGATGGCGCCCGTGAAGAGGAGGTAGAAGGTGCCCACCGTGACGACCGCGAGGCCGATCGCGAGGGGAAGGTTGCGGGCGGGATTCCTGGCTTCGCCCCCCGCCTGCGCGATCGAATCGAAGCCGATGAAGCTGGAGAAGAGAAGCGCCGAAGCCGCGAGGAAGGGGCCGAGACGGAAGGGGACGTCCGGTTCGGGAGGGACCGCGCGGCCCTCCGTGGCCATCAGCGCCGCGCCGAAGTCGGCGTGGTCGAACATGAATCCGGCCACGATCACCACGCTCCCCAGGACGAACATCAGGAACATCATGGGGATGAGGGTGCGCTGGTATGCGCCGAGACCTCGCAGGTTCACGATCACGAAGGTCCACAGGAACGCGAGGGCCAGGCCCACCCGGACCGGTCCCGTGTCCAGGGCCTCCGCCGCCCCCGCGTACCCGAGCGCGTCGGCGATGTCCCGGATGAAGGGAATCAGCATGTAGGACACCACGCCGATGGCGATCGAGAGCCCGAACCACTGGGAGAAGCTCGCCACGAAGCCCCAGAACGGACTGAGCGACCGGCTCACGTAGACGTAGCTCCCGCCCGCGCGGGGCATCGCCGAGGCCAGGCTCGCGTAGGCGAGGGCCGCGAGGATGGCCGGTGCCGCCGCGAAGAAGTAGGAGGACATGACGTGCGGCCCGATCCCGGGCACGTTCCGCTGCAGCATGATCGGGATCACGTTGATCGCGGCGCCGAGCATCGCGCAGATGCCGGTCGCCGTGAGGCCCAGCAGCCCGAGCCGGCGGCTGAGTCCGGGGCCGGAGGTCATGGGCGCTCTCCTGGTGCCGCGCCCGGCGCGCCTTCGGGCCGCGCGCGCACCGACGACGTGTGTCCGGAGGCGAAGAGCCAGCGGTCGCCCTCCTTGCGGAGGATGATGGTCATCGCCCCGGAGTAGGAGAAGCCGGTGCCTCCGCCCATTGCGACTTCCTGCGTGAAGTGGCATGTCGCGACGGCAGCGTCGGTGCCGAGCGCGGTCACGGTCAGATCGGCGAGGGTGAGGGTGGTGGACGAGGCCATGGCCCCCAAGCCGGCCAGTGATTCGCGCGATTCGCGGGCGGAGCCATAGCGGACCGCGCCGTCCTCGATCCACTGGAAGTCCGGCGCGTCGGAGTAGAAGGTGCCGGCCGAGTCGAGGTCCATGGCGCTGACCGCGGCGACGTAGGCTTCGATGGCGGCGCGGGCTTCCCCGGCGGCGGTCATGTGGGCCGGGTCGGCGGCGGCGCCGTTGGCTTGTGCAGCGGTTTCGGAGACCGAGTCGGCGTACGCCCCCGGTTCGTCAGCGGGTGGCGCGTCCGGTGCGCAGGAAACCAGCGCGGAGGCAACCGCAAAAGCGGCCATCCGCGCGACATGCACATGCGCGGCGGATCGAGAGGCACACCGTCCCCGCACGCCTGAAGGAACGCGACCGATCAACCGTGCCGGTCGTGGCTCTCTTCGTACCGGATGCGTTCGTGCATCCGGTCGCGAGCCTGGCCCGCGTCGCGCTTCTTCGCAGCGCGCATGGCCATGTCGTGAGTGCTCGATGACTTCACCCGGGGAAGCGACATCCGCCGCTCCAGCTTCTCGCTCTCGCATCCCGGGCAAGTGGGGGTCTTCCGCCCCAGGATCAGGCGCTCGAAGTCGAGTCCGCAGTCCTGGCAGGTGTATTCGTAAATGGGCATGGGATGGAAGGTAAGGTGGGGGCGGCGACGCGGCTACCGGCGCGTTGACTCGCGACACACCTTGCGCAAGGTTCCACCCGTTCGCCCCGCGGGCCTCAAGCCCTTCTCCGAACCACGAGAGCCATGAACGCTCCCCCTCTTCAGGTCAGCAGCGAAGGCGGACGCATCGAAATCGCTGGCAGGCTCGACCTGACTTCATTCCGGCGGCTCCTCGCGACCATACACCAGACGGTGGCCGACCAGGGCTTCGGCGAGGTCACGCTGGATTTTTCCGACACGACCAGGGCCTACCCGGGGCCGATGCTCGCCGTCCTGGCCAGCTGTGTGCGTCTCCACGACGAATCGGACGTGGAATTCTTCCTGGTCCGGCCCAATGATCGCAAACTGCGCCGCCTGTTTTCCAACGCGAACTGGGCTCACATCGTCTCTCCCGACAGGTTCGCTCCCTCCGGCTGGCAGCCGACTTCCGTGATGCCCGCGCGCTGGTTTACATCCCCGGACGAACAGCACCAGATCGTCGATCGAATCATCGACGCGGTGCTGTCCTCTCCGGCCGAACTCACGCGAAGCAGTCTGGCGGCATTCGAATGGGCGGTCAACGAGATCACCGACAACGTGCTCCAGCACGCCGGAAGCCCGCAGGGCGGACTGGTGCAGCTCAACCACTATCCCAGCGTGCATTGGCTGGAATTCGCGGTGGCGGACGCCGGGAAGGGGATTCCCGATACCATCGGAACGACTCGAACCCCGAGGCGTTGTGGCACGCATTGGACATGCTGGGTCGCCGGGGCGATCCAGCGGGAGACTATGTCGAACTCCGGTATGAACACGCGACGGAGGACAGTCTCGATTTCGTCGTCCAACAGGAAGCCGGCTCGGTCGGATCCAGGTCGGCTGGCAGGTCAGCCAGAATGAAACTCGAGAAACTGATTGCGATGTATCCCGCCTATCGGGTACGTGTCGACTTTGCCGATGTCCCCGTGATCTCCAGCAGCTTTGCCGATGAGTTCATAGGCAAGCTCTTCGTGCGGATCGGGGCGCTGAGGTTCATGCGAACGTTCCATATCCGGGGAGCAAGTCCGAAGGTTAACTCCGTGTTGGACCGGGCGATTCTCCAACGGGTGCGACAGGAAGCTGACGACGGGTGAATGCCCTCAGTCACCGCACAGACCATAGTCTCACGACAGGGTAAAGCTCGGTATCCAGCGTTGCCAGTCGGCCGTCCGCGAGCATCGTGACATCCCGGTAGGCACGATCCGGAAGCCGAAACGACCCCAGGTAGCTGCCATCGGAAACCGCGTAGGTATCCAGGATTCGGCCGGCGTCTTCGGTCGAGCCACTAAAGAGAACCAGGATGCGTGAGTTGTCGGCAGTCACCGACCGCACCGCCGGGATCGCGGTTTCACGATCCATTCTGGTGATCCTGGTAATTGTGAATCCCGGAATCTCGACATCCGGAGACTGGTGCACGGCCTTGGCGAATGGTATCGGCTCTACCCCCTCGACCGTCATGCGAACCCCTCCCCCGGGTCCGAGCAGAATCATCTGACTCGACCAGCGGAAGGCGATTGCCGCGCCCCCGTTCGGCAACGGTGTCGCCCACGACTCGCCTTCGATCGGTTCCTGGAAGGTGAACGGCACTGCTGGACCGGTCGCGCTCACGCGGCCTGCGCTCGAGATTGCCATCCAGAGAGCCTCTCCCCGGTCCCGAGGCGTGACGACTCGATCACCCGGCGAAAACGAGGAGGGCATCACCTCCCGCATCGCGTCGTTCGGCAAGCGCAAGCTGCCGACGAGACTGCCGTTCGAGTCCAGAACGGTCACGCGAAGATTCTCGTTGTCCAGAATCAGGAGCTGGCCATCACGATCGTATTCCACGTCATCGAATCGGAGGAACTCGCCCGGGCCCCCGCCGGAACGACCGAACCGCCACAGACGGTCACCGGTGACGCTGAAGGCACGTATCGCGAAGTCCGCCCAATCTGCAACAACAAACCCACCGCCGGGACTTCCCCTTATCTGCAGGGGATCTCCGAACAAGTCGCCATCCACATCCACGAACACGGCCGATTCCACCGGGTCGGGGAGCCACCGTCGTTCCTGAGCCCAGGTAGGCTCCGGCCAAACAACCGGCAGCAGACCCACTGCGAGCATGAGAGATGCGATTCTCATATGACCACCCTTCGTCCTCATGACACCTTCCGCTTCACCCCCAGTCCCAGATCCTTCCCCTTCATGATCGCCGGCACGCCTTCTTCCATCCACACCGGTGCCGGCGCGTCCATGAGGTAGTGGTCGAAGAACTGCTGCATGCGGATCGCCCAGTCCTTGCGGTTGGGCTCGCGTCGCAGACCATGTGCCTCGCCGTTGTAGTTGAGCATCCACACGGGCATTTGCAGGCGGCGCATGGCGACAAACATCTCGATGCCCTGGTACCACGGCACGGCGCCGTCCTCGTCGTTGTGCATCATGAGGAGCGGGGTGCGGATCTTGTCGGCGTAGAAGACCGGCGAGTTGTGCAGGTACTCGTTGGTCGACTCCCACAGGGTGCCGCCGATGCGGCTCTGCGTGCGTTCGTATTGGAACATGCGGCTCATGCCGGACTGCCAGCGGATGCCACCGTAGGCGCTGGTCATGTTGCTGACCGGGGCGCCCGCTTCCGCCGCGGCGAAGAGGTTGGTCTTGGTGATCATGTAGGCGATCTGGTAGCCGCCCCATGAATGGCCCTGGACGCCGATCTTTTCCTTGTCGACGAAGCCCTGGGCGACCACGCTGAGCACGCCCGGCACGACGGCGTCCAGCGCGCTCTCGCCCGGATACCCGATCTCGTACGGGATGTCGGGGACGAACACGACGTAGCCGCGGCTCACGTAGAACGAGTACGAGACCGAGGAGCCGCCCGGCACCGGCGACCGGTAGCCGTGGATTCCGTCCGAACTGCGCTCGTAGAAGTACACCATCATGGGGTACTGGTTCGAGGGATCGAAGTTGTCGGGCTTGTAGAGGATCCCCTGAAGCCGAATGCCGTCGGCCGAGTCCCATTCGACGATCTCCGCCGAGCCCCAGCTGTAGTCGGCCTGCTGCGGATTGGCGTCGGACATCCTCGCCATGTCGGTGAAGCGGATGTCGGGGGCCCCGCCGTCAGTCACCCAAAGGTCGGGGAACTCCCGGAAGTCCTCGCGGGTGACCAGCCAGCGGTCCGCGTCGTCGGCCTTGCCGCGCAGGCGGAAGCTCTTGTCCTCCATGACCACCATTTCGGGCGCTGTGGTCCGGTCGGTGCGGCCACTGTAGAAGCCACCCTGCTTGTTCTCGTAGTGGAACGCCTGCCAGAGGGCCTCGCCTTCGGGGATGTGGGTCGCGTCGAAGTCGGTCCGGGCATGGCGGAAGCGGATCCCGGCTTCGCGGCCGGCCCCCGCCGTCAGATTGGTCGTGTTGCCCGCGGCCGGCTCGAAGCGCCAGACATCGTAGCGATCGTAGATGAGGACGGCGTTGTCACCCTCGGTCCAGACGGCCGGACCGTAGGGGGGCGGCAGGTCGGGGTGGTCGTCCAGTTCGTTCCAGACGGGGTGCGGGACGCCGGCGCTGGCAGCGACGGGATCGCCGCCGGCGGTGGGCGCCACCATCCAGTGCCGGGCCTCGCCGTCCCACCAGGACATGTACCCGCCCGCAGGCGAGATCGACGCGCCGCCGAAACCCTTCACCATCTCGGCGACCATGCGATGCTCGCCGGTGGCGACGTCGATGGCGTAGATGTCGTTGTAGCGACCGTCCCAGGAGACGAGTTGACGGTACGGCATGTCGGTCGTGCCCACCGCGTAGGGTGTGTCACCCTCGGCGGCAAAGCGCACGGTGGGAACATCCGGAGTGGCCAGCTGCACGACGCTGCCCCCGTCGAGGTGCACCACCGCGGCGTAGGTGCGGTTGCGCTCCTGCTCGGCCTGCACGAGCTGCATCGGCTGCAGATACGGATCCTTCCAGTTCCAGACGTCGAGGGTGACCTTGTCCTCGTCGAGCGTCTCGTCATCCTCTTCGGGCTCGGGACGGGGAGCCGTGCCGAAGTGGAGGCGTCCGCCCCCGTCCGAGAAGCTGACGTTGCCGTTCTCGCTGACCCACCAGCCGGCCGGGACGCCGGCCGTCGCCGAACTGGCCATTGCGGCGCCCGCCCACGATGGTCCGGCCCCGTGGTACAGGGTGAACTCGGGCTGGTCGGCCTCGTAGTCGTCCCGGTCGGCCAGAAACGCCACCTGCGACCCGTCCTCGGCGATGGCCAGCTGCTTGTAGTTCCCCTCGCCCTCCATGACGGCGTGTTGTGCCATGTCGCCGAGATCAACCACGAAGAAGCCGTCGCCGGCGCCATCGTTGGCCGAGGTGGCGAAGGTGAGGACGGCGGCCTCTTCCGCGAAGAAGTAGTCGGTCACCCTCTCGTACCGCACTTCCTCGCCGGTGGCCAGGTTGAGAAGGACCAGGGTCGAGCCTTCATCCTTCTCCTTCTCGTCGTCCTCCTCCTCTTCGGCTTCTCCTTCAGGCTCCGGCTCTTCGGCGGCGGCCTCCTCCTCGGCGCCCTCGGCCTCCTCCTCGTCTTCGGCCTCTTCCTCGACCGGCACGTAGGCCACCCAACTCCCGTCTCCGGCGACCTTGTGGCTCTCGACCGCGCCCACGGTGCGGGCCCGGGGTCCGCCTTCCAGCGTCACCACCCCGAGCGAGTCCTTCGGCAAGGCGTCCCCCTTCTTGCCTTCCCGCTTCAGCGAGTCGACCACCGCTTCCACCGGCGGCACCTCGTAGACTACGAAGCGCGAATCCGAGGTGAAGACCGGGCTGGTCCCGCGCAGCGTCAGCGACGCCGCGCCCTCGGTCGCGCCCCGAACGGTGAGGACCGGGTCGCCCTCCATGGCCGTCAGCACGAAGACCAGCCAGGTCCCGTCGGGGGACAAGGAAGGGCTGCCGATGGTGTTCCAGTGCAGCACGTCCTCGTGGTCGAGGGGCCGCTGCTGGGCGAGAGCGGGCGCGGCCGTGGCACCGAGAAGGGCCAGCGAGAGCGCGAGCAGGACGTGGCGGGCCAGCGTGCGGGAGCGCGCGTGAGTCATCTGTCGTGACCTCCGGTTCGGGGACGGCCAGGGCTGCCCCCGGGGACAGTGGGGCTACCAGCGAAGACTGGCAGCTCGTGGCAGAACCCCGCCGCATTCGACCGGCGATGCATCCGCGGGATTTCACCACGGACAGCTAGCTTGCGCAGGATTGACCGCGACCGCCAGTGGCAGGGGTCGGCTGCGGCCCCGTGGGGGGCCGACGGGTCAGTCGCCCGCCGTGCCGAATACCGACGCGAGGATGTCCCGGTTGTAGCCGACCACGAAGGTGGTGCCGACCCTCATTGCGGGAGCCCTGAGCTTGCCCCAGCGGCTGACCATCATGGCGACGAGTTCGTTGTCCGGGGAGCGATCCTCGGCGGCGAGGTCGATGCGCACCACCTTCTTGCCCTTGGCGACGCACAGCTCGGTCATCCCCTCAAGCAGGGACGCCACGTCGTCCTCCATCACCGGACTCTTCGTCGCACTTCTCGTTTCACCCGCCTCGATATCGTTCTTCGCAAGAAACTCCTGCGTGCGCGTGCAGCTGGTTCAGCCGGGGCGGTGGTACCGCCATTCGAGGTTCCGTCTCATTCCGGGTCTCCTTTGTCGGGGCCAAGGTGTGGTGGGACGGCGCTCCAGGGCGCCGGGCAAGGTACGAGGGCGCGGCCGCGGATCCCTGGCGCGGGCCTGCTACCGGCCAACAAAGCTAAGGTCGCGTACCTCGACACGCTGCACATCCAGCTCGTCCCGGGAAACACCGACGAGCTGCCCCCGGCTGATTTCCTCGATTCGGAACGAGGCTGGGATCGCTACGCGGCCCAGATAGCTACCGTCGGCTCCGAAGACGTCCCAGCGGAGCAGGGTGGCTCCGCGCTGGCTATACCGTCTCGCCCAGAGTTCTCCGGTATCGGCGAAGCGGAGATCGGTGTACGCGGGGAGCGATTCCGGCAGCGGGAGGCCCTCGTACATCGCGATCATCCCGCGAATCGACGCGTCGTCCTGCGCGAACGGGCTACCGGAATTCCGGACGTAGGCGTCCAGATGCTCCTCCGTGCGGATGGTGGGCGCTTCGGCGAGGCGCGCGATGCGGCTCAATGCACCGGCTTCGTCGAAGAAGCCAACTTCGTAGTCCCCACCCCCAGTGACCGCGACACCGTGGTCGGATCCGGTGGCGGAGGGCTCCGGGGAGAAGGGAACTCTCAGGAGCTGAATGGCCATCCCGCTCCCGCTCCCGGATGTCGAGGCCGACATCAAGACGCCCGGGCGCTGGGTCACGGTGTCGATGAGCGAGCCATCGAATCGGTGGCGCACAACGTAATCCGGTGGGCCCAAGCCCCCGAAAGCCTCTTCCAGAGAGGTCTCGGATGATTCACCCATGGTCGGCATACTGAAGGGCGTAAACCTGCTCAGGAACGCTCCGGAACCCGCGAGCCCGATCGGTGTGAAGATGCTCAGTTCGCCCACGCCCGAGAGCGTCGCCGTGCCGGTCAGCGCCCCCGTGGGATCGAATCGAGTGATGCGCTGGAGCTGCCGGTCCACCGCAACGACGCCTCCGCCGGTAGACGGCCAGGCTCCGACCAGCGACTGAAACTCCCCCGGACCCTCTCCCCTGCCCCCGAACGACCTGAGATGACCCCCACCCGTGCCAAAGACGCGAATCTCTCCGGCGCCATTGTCGGCCACGACCAGGTTGCCCTCGTCGTCTCGGGCAACCGACGCGATCTGGCCGAACAGGAGCTCCTCGGGCCCGTCCAGCGCGCCGAGCGAAAGTGTCGGCTCCTCCGCCACCTCGGCGAAAACGGCGTCGCCGGGCTCGCTGGTCACGATCCTGACCCCCGCCGAGTCGATGACCTCCGCAATCGCCGCGGGAGCCTCTCCGGCATCACCGCAGGCGGTACACGTCAGCATCCCGAGCAAGCACGCCACTCGTCTCATCGTCTCGACCTTTCCGGTAGCGGTAGCAGGCGCCCGTCCCGTCGCCCGGCCTTGCCGCGCCGACGCACACGGCCTTAACCTCGCACTTTCCTTAGGATCGACCCGAAGCGGCGAAAGTTGCACGTTCCCCGCAAATGCGCCCCGCAATCGTGAAAGGCAAGCCCCCATGACCCCGTCATTTCTGCGCACCCTTCCAATCCTCGCGCTGGCCGCCGCCTGCGCGGCCCCCGCGGACACGCCCGCGGATCCGCCAGCCGACATGGGGGCGACCGTCGAGCACGTCAACCCCCGCTCGCCGGCCGACGGCGAGGTCGCGCCCTTCAGCGGCGCGGTCTGGGTCGGGAACACGCTGTACGTGTCCGGCACCCTCGGGCTTGAAGGCGGCCAGGTCCCCGAAACTGCCGAGCAGGAGGCCACCAACGTCCTCGACAACATCAAGGCCGTGCTGGAAACAGCGGGCCTGACGATGGACGATCTGGTCACCGTCCAGGTGTTCGCGTCGGATGTGGGGGACTACGGCGCCTTCAACAGCGTGTACCGGACCTATTTCACAAGCGAGTTCCCTGCCCGTGCGTTCATCGGATCGGGGACGCTGCTCTTCGGTGCCCGCTTCGAGGTGTTGGGGATCGCTGTCAGGCGGTAAGGAATACGGAGGGCCCGGCCATCTGATCGTGCCTGCCAAGACGATTGCGAAGGCACCCAATGCCCCCACTGACTACGGCTTTGCTCCGCGAGAACCCGCGATGCCTTGCCATGATCATCCTTCTGGCTGCCGTTTCCGTGGGTGCGCCCGGGACATCGATTGCAGGCCAGGATACCGGGCGGAAGACCGGAACTATCCTCGGTTCCGTCTTCGATAGCACTACCTCCGCTCCGCTGGCGAATGCCCGGGTGGCCGTGGTCGGGACCGGCGTAGTAGCCGAATCGAATGAGGAAGGACGGTTCAGGCTCGATGGTGTACCGGCGGGCGAGCGCACCGTGGTGTTCTTTCACCAGCGTCTGGGAACGCTGGGCGTTGCAATGACACCGGCCAAGGTGCTCGTGGACAGTGAATCCGTCTCGAACGTGATCCTCACCATCCCTTCCCGGTCCACCATCCTGTCCGCCTGGTGTTCAGCGGAGCCGGGAGAAGGCGCAGCCTCCGTTGGGGGCTTCGTGACCGACGCCTTGACCGGTGTGCCGCTGCCGCGGGCAAAAGTGAGAGCTCTCGGTAGCCGCACGGGAATCCTGCAGAGGAGGCGCGTGGCGCGCGAAGCCAGAACGGAGATCTCGGGCGAGTTCCGGCTCTGCAATCTGGACACTTCGGAACCACTCACGGTCACGGTCGCCTTCGGGAACAACGACGGAACGCCTGTGCAGCTCACGCGCCCGGGTTCACAGATTCTGGATTTCGCGATCGCCATCTCGGAGCCCGTGACCATAACCGGCTCCATCCTCGACCACGGGACCAGGGCGCCGATCCCGGGGGCCTACGTTCAACTGGTTGGATCCGACCACTCCCAACTTACGGATTCGACCGGAGCGTTCGGTTTCTCCGGTGTACCGCCAGGCAAACAGATCATCGAAACCAGCCTGCTGGGCTATGCGCCTCGCGTCGATTCCCTGACTGTGTTCAGCAACGAAGCCCTCGGGCTGGAGATTGCACTCGCCACCGAAGCCATCGCCCTGGAGCCGCTGGTAGTCGTCGGGCGGAGGGAGGAGCCGGTTTTCACAACGCCGGGGACCCGTTTTTCGGGGCTGACGGAAGCGCAGGTGGATTCGATCTCGCACCGGGTCATGAGCTTCGCCGGGCTTGCTAGAGCGGCTCGCATGCCGGGGCTGTCAGTCAGGGAAACCATGATGCCGGGCCCCTTGGGCACGGTTCAGGAGGCTGTGTGCATCGAGATGCAGAGGAGCAGGGGTGGCGGTAATCCCAATGGCTGCAACATGGTCCATGTCCGAGTCAACGACGCGGTCGTCTCGGACCCTCACTTGTTTCTCCGACACTTCAATCCGCAGGACGCGCGCAGGATTCAGTTCATCACGCCTATCGAGGCCGGTCTCCTCTATGGAACCCGCGGTGCCAACGGAGTGCTGCTCATCTATACGCGATAGGACCCGCCCTCAGCCCAGAATCACGTCCCGGAGCGCTCGCGCGCCCTCCACCGCCCGCTCCACATGTTCGCGCGTGTTGTAGACGTGGGGACACAGCCGCATACCCCCCGTTCCCGCGCCCGCGATGCCGTGCTCCTCGTACAGCCGGCGCAGCGCCGTGCCGCGGTCACCCGGTACTTCGGCGATGCACACGCCCCCGGAAAGCGCCGGGTCCATCGGGGTGACCAAGGTCATCCCCAGCCCGGCCAGCCCTTCCTTGAGGGCCTTGGCCAACGCGCTCACCCGTAGCTCGGCCTCGGGCCCGCCGATAGCCGCGTGGAATGCCGCCGTGGTGCCGACCGCGGCCAGGCATGCGTCGTCCCGCTGGCCGAGCGACTCGAACTTGCGCGCGCCCTTCACGTCGGGGTCGGCGTCGTTGCCCCAGCCGGGCGCCACGATGTTGGGCCAGATCTCGGCGATGCGGGCCTCCTTGACGTACAGCACACCCGCCTCCTTCGGGCCCATGAACCACTTGTGCGCGGAGGCGGAATACGAGTCGCAGCCGAGCGCACGCAAGTCGACATCGAGGACACCCCAGCTCTGCGCGCCGTCCAGGTGGACGTGGATGCCCCGGGGGCGTGCCGCCTCGACGAGTTCACGGACGGGAAGCCGGATCCCGCTGACGTTCGAGACGTGGGTAAGCGACAGGACGCGGGTCCGGTCGGTCAGTGCCGCGACGAAGGGGTCGATGAGTTCCTGGATCGAGGCCGGGTGGCGGGGCACCGGGACCCTCTTCACCGTGATCCCGAACCTCGCCGCCCGCACGTCCCACGCCACGTTGTTGGTCGGGTGGTTCTGGTCCCAGAGAACCACCTCGTCGCCGGCGCGAACGGGCACGCCGTTGTTGATCGTGTTGTTGGCCTCGCTGGTGTTGCGGACGATCGCGATCTCGTCGGGACTGACGCCGAGCTGGGCCGCTACCGCCGCGCGCGACTGTTCGGTGAGGTCGCGGAACTTGGCGCGGTTGTTGAAGGAACAGTCGCGGTCGATGTCGCGCGTGAGGTCCTCGACGCGCGCAGCCACAGAGCGGGGCGACGGACAGAGGTTGGCCGCGTTCATCGGCACCCGCTCCTCGGTGAAGGAGAACTGTGCGCGTACCAGCTCCCAGTACGGCTCGTCGCGGGCGGATCGCGGACCGCCCGGCGGAAGTTCCGTCCCCTGGGGGTCGCGGTCGTGTCCCGACGGAGCACCGGCCAGCCCGAAAGCTCCAGGCAGTGCGAAGGCACCGGGCAGCACGACGGCCCCCGCCGCCATCTCGGTAAGGAACGAACGGCGGGTGGCTTCGCGTTTCATGTGACGCTCCTTTGCGGCAGAACGAGGTTGGGTCTGCTTCCATGATACGGGGGGCCGGCCCGGTCAGCCATTGCACCGCCCCCACCTCCGCCACAGCTTCCCTCGCCGGCAGCACCAACCCCGGCATGGTCCGCCCCGTTCACGAAGGAGAGTCGCCTTGGCCCTGATCGCCCACCGCATGAGCCGTCTGGGCACCGAGAACGCCTTCAAGCTCGGCGACGACATCCAGCGATGCGTCGACCGGGGGATGGACGTCATCCGCTTCAACCTGGGCGCGCCCGACTTCCGCAGCGCACCCCACCTGAACCGGGTCGCGATGGAGGCCCTCGACGCCGGCCGCTCCAGCTACTGCGACCCTGCCGGAATCCTCCCCTTCCGCAAGGCGATCGCCGAACACGTCACCCGCACCCGCGGCGTGGACGTCACGCCCGGCCGGGTCGTCGTCACCCCCGGGGCCAAACCCCCGATCGGGTACACCCTGCAGACCTATGTGGACGCGGGCGACGAGGTCGTGTACCCCACGCCCGGCTTTCCGATCTACGAGTCCTGGGTGCGGTTCGCGGGCGCGGTCCCGGTGCCGCTCCGCCTCTCAGACGACCGGAACTTCGCCTTCAACGCGGACGACCTCGCGCCCCTGATCACCCCGCGCACCAAGGTCATCATTCTCTGCTCCCCCTCCAACCCGACCGGCGGGGTCCTCTCGTGCGACCAACTCGCCGGGATCGCCGGGCTGATCCGGGAGCGGTGCCGCCCCGACGTGCGCATCTACGCCGACGAGATCTACGAACACATCCTCTTCGACGGGCTGCGGCACGAGAGCATCATGTCCCACCCGGGATGCCGGAGCGCACCGTGCTGGCCAGCGGTCACTCGAAGGGCTTCGCAATGACGGGATGGCGCCTCGGCTGGGCGGTCCTGCCGACCGAGGAGGAAGCCGGGATCTTCAAGCAGCTCAACATCAACATCATGTCCTGTGTGCCGCCCTTCCTGCAGGAGGCGGGTCAGGCGGCGTACGAGGACCCGGCCTCGGCGGTCGAGGTGGAAAGGATGGTGCGGGAGTTCGAGAAGCGGAGGAACTGGATCGTGCCCGCGCTGAATTCGGTCCCGGGACTCCGGTGCCGGACGCCGAAGGGCGCGTTCTACGTCTTCCCGGATGTGTCGGGCGTGTGTCGCCGGCTCGGGATCTACAGAGCGTACAGAGGACTGGCCGAGGGGGCGCGCGGCCGGACGACCCCGGCGGGGATGCTGCAGATGTTCCTGCTGTACCGACACGGGGTGGCCTCGATGGACCGGGCGTCCTTCGGGAAGATCGCGGCCGAAGGGCAGGAGTTCCTGCGCCTGTCGATCGCAAACAGCATGGACGACATCCGGCGCGGCGTCGCGCGTATCTCCGAAGCCGCGGACGACGTTGCCGGGTTCGCCGATTTCGTGGCGGGTGACGACGGCAAGGCGCTCTTCGCATGAGCATTCGAGTATGCGTGGCCGGGGTGACGGGGTGGACCGGACGGGCGGTGGCGGAAGCCGTTCTGCGCTCCGACGACTTCCGGTTGGTGTCGGCGGTCGCACGCCAGGCCGCGGGAGAGGACGTGGGGAGCGCGATAGGCCACGACCAGGCCACGGGCGTCGACATCACGGCCGATCCGGCCATTGCACTGGCCGCGCGTCCCGATGTGTGGATCGACTACACACACCCGGCCGTGGTCAAGTCCCACGCCATCGGCGCTCTCGAAGCGGGGACCCGTGTGGTGATCGGCACGTCGGGGCTCGCCGCGCCGGACTTCCGCGACATCGAAGCGGCGGCCCTGGGCGCGCGTCTGGGCGTCATCGCGGCGGGCAACTTCTCCGTTACGGCTGCCACGCTCAAGCACCTGGCCGGCATCGCGTCCCGTCACCTGCCTCACCGCGAGATCGTCGACTACACGCACGCCGGCAAGCCTGACGCGCCCAGCGGGACGGCGCTGGAGCTTGCGGAATACCTGGCCACCGTCGCGCCCAACAAGCTCCACTTCCCCGTGGAGCAGACGCTGGGCGTACCCGGCACCCGCGGCGCGGAGATCGGCGGCACTCAGGTCCACTCCGTGCGGCTGCCCGGCTACATCGTCTCGGTCGAGGCGTTGTTCGGGCTGCCGGGGGAGCGCCTGGTCATCCGGCACGACGCCGGAGAAAGCGCCGAGCCCTACGTGGCGGGAACGCTGCTCGCCGCAGGGCGCGTCGGCGACGTCACGGGCTTGGTGAGGGGATTGGACACGCTGCTCTTCGGGTGAGTCGGCCGGCGCCGCACCCCGCAGCTCCGGGCAGCGGCGTCACCCTCCCGTGATTGCGACCTCGAACATCGTCGGCCACAGCTTGCCGGTGACGTAGAAAACGCCGGTTGACGCGTCGAAGGCGATCCCGTTGAGCACGGCGCCGGCGTCCTGCGGGCGGCGACTCGCGAGCGTCAGCGAGTAGGCGTCGAGCGTGCCGGTGATCTCGCCTGTCGCCTTGTCGATCCGCACGATTTCGTCGGATTGGTAAATGTTGGCGTAGATGTGATCCCCTACGCATTCGAGCTCGTTGAGATTGCGTACCGAGAAGCCGTCGCGAGTCACCCGGATCTGATCGAGCAGGTCGAACGTCTCCGGATCCCGGCGGAAGAGATCGCCGGTCCCGTCCGACATGAACAGCCACTCGCCGTCGTAGCAGAGCCCCCACCCCTCGCCGTCGTACTCGAAGCTCTTCTCCTGAACCAGGGTCGCCGCGTCGTACACGAAGGCCAGCCCCGCCTTCCAGGTGAGCTGAATCAGCTTGTCGCCGACCAGCGCCAGACCTTCGCCGAAATGCTCCCCGGACAGGGCGTGGCTGCGAAGGACGCTGCCGGTGGCGATGTCGACCTGCCGGAGTTCCGACGTGCCGTACTGCCCGGTGCTCTCGTAGAACGTCCCGTCGTCGATGAGCAGACCCTGCGTGTAGGCTTCCGAATCGTGCGGAAGCGTGCGCCTGAGTTCGTAGCCGAGCTGTGTGACCGCATCGCCGGCGCATCCCGATTGGAGCAGTGCGACAAGCAGCAGGCCGGGCCGAAGCGCGGAGCCGGGGCCCCGGACCGTTCGCGCCCGGGCCCGGGAGGTACGGCGGTCTCGGGGTGCGGGACCCGCAACCCTCGATCTCGTGTCTGAATCGATCATCACTGCCTCGTATGGTGGGCGGCACCGTCCGTCGGGTGGGTGCCTTTCTATTCTCATGGGGCGGCCGTCAGGCTAACGTATCATCTCCCTTTCACTCCAAGGAGGTGGACGTGCCCGGGCTTCACCCTCATATCGACCCCGACGGGCTTCTTGAATACTCGGTCGTCTTCACCGATCGGTCATTGAACCACATGTCGGAGCGCTTTCGCGCCGTGATGAAGTACGTGTCGGAGACGCTGAAGCATACCTACGCTGCCAAGGCGGTCTCGGTGGTTCCCGGCGGCGGGACCTACGCAATGGAGGCGGTGGCCCGTCAGTTCGGGACCGGCAAGCACTGCCTCGTGATCCGCAACGGCTGGTTCAGCTACCGCTGGACCCAGATCTTCGACGCGGGGCGGATCCCGTCGGAGTCCACGGTGCTCAGGGCCCGCCCGACCGGTGACGGACCCCAGGCGCCCTTCGCCCCCCCGCCCATCGAGGAAGTCACCGGGGCCATCGCCGCCGCGCGTCCCGTCGTCGTCTTCGCCGCCCACGTCGAGACATCCTCCGGGATACTGCTGCCCGACGACTACGTGCGCGCGGTCGCGGACGCAACGCACTCGGCCGGAGGACTTCTCGTGCTCGACTGCATCGCCTCGGGCGCGATCTGGGTGGACATGGAAGAGTCCGGCGTCGACGTCCTCATCAGCGCCCCGCAGAAGGGGTGGAGCGGGTCGCCGTGCGCGGGCCTCGTCATGCTGAGCACCGAGGCCCTCGCCAGAATGGAACCGGCGGCCAACACCAGCTTTGCCTGTGACCTCCTCCGCTGGCTCCAGGTCATCGAGGCCTACGAAGGCGGCAAGGCCATCTACCACTCCACCATGCCGACGGACGCACTGCGGATGTTCCGCGACGTGATGGCCGAGACCGAGGCGTTCGGATTCGAGAACGCGCGGGCCCGGCAGCAGGAATTGGGGGACGGAGTCAGGGTGCTGTTGGCGGAGAAGGGGTTCCCCAGCGTTGCGGCCCCCGGCTTCGAGGCACCCGGTGTCGTCGTCAGCTACACCGATGATCCCGGAATCCAGAACGGCACCCGGTTCGCCGCCGCCGGCCTGCAGATCGCCGCGGGGGTACCTCTCATGTGCGACGAGCCCGAAGGATTTCGGACCTTCCGGCTGGGTCTGTTCGGGCTGGACAAGCTCGGGAACGTGGACCGGACGGTGCGGACGCTGGACGAGGCGCTGCAGCAGGTGCTCTCGGGGACTCGCGTGGTTGGAGCAGCAAGATGAGCGTTCGCGCGGCCTCCGAATTCGACGTGACGGGTTGGGACCAGACGCCGTACGGGGAGGAGGGCAAGGGCCCCAGCCTCGGGGAGGCGATGGTCCGGAAGGAGTATCGGGGAGACCTCGAGGGACAGGGCCGGGCTCGTCTGCTGATGTGTCGGGCCGATGCCGCGAGCGGGCCGGAGAACGCAGGCTACGTGGCCTCCGAGCAGGTATCCGGGCGGCTCGCGGGCCGGGAGGGAACATTCGTCGTCCAGCACTGGGGGATCGCCGTCGCCGGAGTACCGCCGCGCACCGGGGGACATGTGGTCCCCGGATCCGGCACGGGCGAGTTGGCGGGACTGTCCGGGACGATGGAGATCTCCGTCGCCCCGGACGGCAAGCACCGGCTTACCCTCGACTACGAGCTTCCCGACCCCGCCGTGAACTTCTGAACCCGACGGCCCGTCGACGCCTCTCCGACGTAGAGGTTGCCGCGCGAATCCACGCTCATTCCGTGGGGACGCAGAAACTGGCCTGCCTGGCGTCCGCCGCGCCCGAATTCGCCGACAACCTCCAGGTCCTCGCGTCGAAGTGTCCAGACCTTGTGGTTGGTCCCGTCGGCCAGGTACAGCCACCGCTGGTCGGGGTCCGGCGACAAGGCCAGCACAAACGCCGACCCTGATGCGAGCGTAAGCGGTGCGATGGTCTTTTCGGCCACGTATTCTCCGCTCTGCCGGAAGACCTGGATACGGTTGCCCCTCCGGTCGGCCACGTAGATGAGCCCGTCGCGCGACCCGACGATCCCGTGCACGGTAGAGAACTGGCCCGGCGGCGCGTCCTCCTCACCACGTCCGGCGTAGTCGTACCGGTACTCGTCGTCGGGGGCTTCCCCGTACGCCCCCCAGTGGCGCAGGTAGTCGCCGGTCTCGCCGTCGAACACCACCACGCGCCGGTTCGCGTACCCGTCCGCGATGAACACCTCGTTCGACTCCGGGTCGACCCAGATGCCCGCGGGACCACCCAGCAGGCGCGGATCGTCGCTGCCTCCGTTGACGTCGTACTCGCCCAGCGTCATGACCAGCTCACCGCTACGGGTGAACTTCATGACCCGGTGGTGCCGGTACGTTCCCACCCACACGAAATCGTTGTGGTCCACGAAGAGCCCATGTGGGTTCCTGGGATATTCGGACACGTCCTGCGACGAGTCGCCCCACCCCTGCACCACGGCGCCGTCGGCGTCGAATTCGATCACGGACGGAGCGGGCGCACAACAGGTGCCCATGGGCGGATCCTGAACCGCGGAGGTCTCTTCCGGCGTCAACGTCTCGGGGAGGTGCGCCACCCATACGTGGTCGCGGGAGTCCACGAATACAGCCGTCACGGCACCCATGATCCACTTGTTCGGCATCTCCCGGGGCCAGGAAGCATCGACCCGGAACACCGGCGGCCCGTCCGATGGCATCGCCTCGGAACCGCCCCCGTCCACTCCGCCCGGTGGCCGTCCCGCGTCGCAACCGGCGATCGCCAGGATGAGCGGGACCCACACGGCGTGGAGCCGCAGTCGGCGGATTGGCGTGTTTCGGGTTATTCTCATGCGTCGTCTCCTTTTTCTTGCGCGGGCATCAAGAGTCCGAGAATGTTTCGGTGTGAGTGGGGATTGCGCCAGCCCAGGCACGGGCTGCGCGTAGCCCGACGTCATGACACCACTTACCAGAGAAGGCGTATGAAAGCGACACGGACTCAGGGGGACAGCGGCCCTGCCCACGCTGTGTGCGCCCGGCGTCTCGTCGGCTGCGCGCTCGCGGCAGGCGGGCTGTTGCTGCTCCATGCCTGCTCGTTCGCCCCGGCCCCATCGGTCCCCGAGCCGGTCTCCGAGTTGCCCGGCAGCTTCATGGGTGGTTCGGTGCCGGGAGACCATGAAGCGCGAGAGTGGTGGGCGGCCTTCGACGACCCCGTTCTGAACACGGTCATCGACTCGGTACTCGCCTCCAACTTCGACCTGGCGGAGGCGGTCGCCCGGGTGCAGCAGGCGAGGGCACAGGCGGGCATTGCCAAGGCCGGCCTCTTCCCCGTCATACAGGCGAGCGGAACGGCTACCGACCAGAACACCCCGGCCAACGCCGGATTCGGCGAGCAGTTCCGCAAGCTCGCGGGCGGTGGGGAGGGCGCCGTGCCGGGCGCCTTCGAGTTCCCCGACCGGCTCGCCTTCACCACCTATTCGCTAGGAGTGGACTTCTCGTACGAGCTCGACTTCTGGGGACGCGCCCGTAACGACGCGCGTGCGGCCGGGGCACAGTATCTGGCGTCCGAATCCGACTACCAGGCCGCGCGCATCGGTGTCCTGGCGACGACGATCACCACCTACTTCGAGATCGTGGACCTCAGGCGCCGGACGGCCCTGACCCGGGAACTCGTCGAGGTTCTCCTGGAACGCGAGGCGCTGGCCGAGACCCGCTACGCTCGCGGGCTGGTTACCTCCTTCGAGCTCTACCAGGTGCGGCAGGATCTGCAGAACACGCAGGCGGGGCTGCCCCAGCTCGAGAGCGCGCTGACCGACGCGGAGGGACGGCTTGCCGTGCTGCTCGGCGGGTTCCGGGCCAAGCTGGATGCAATGCTTCCCGACTCGCTCGCCCCTGCCTCCCTGGCGGACCCGGTCGCGGCGGGCGTACCGGCCGACCTGCTTTTCCAGCGGCCGGACGTACGGGCCGCGGGCCTGCGCCTGGACGCCGCGCGGTTCACGATCGGGGCGCGCCGCGCCGAACTCATCCCGTCGTTGTCGTTGTCAGGCACGATCGGCGTCCAGTCCTCCAACGTCGACGGTCTCTTCAGCGTGGACCAGTGGTTCCGGAATCTGCTGGGCAATCTGACCGCACCGATCTTCTCGGGAGGGCGCCTGAGGAACAACGTGGCGCTCGCGCATGCCCAGTTCAACCAGGCCGCCGCCGCCTACGGCAGGACCGTCGTGACGGCGGTCTACGAGGTCGAGGCGGCGCTGGCCGCACTCGGCAACGAGGACCGGCGCCACGCCTTTCTCACCTCCCAGCGCGAAGAGGCCCGGGCGTCGGTCGACCTGCAGTCTGAACGATACGCGTCGGGAGTGGCGGGCTACACCGACTACCTGGACGCGCTGCGCACCCTCTTGAACGTGGAGTCAACGCTGGCCGGGGCCGGACGCGACCTCGCGCTGGCACGGCTGGCCGTCCACCGCGCGCTCGGCGGCGAATGGACAGCCCCGCCCGAGTCGCTGGAAGGGCCGCGTATGGTCCCGACCGAATCAAGCACCGAAGGGAGCAGGTAGATGAGTCGCGCCAAGAGCATGTTGGTTGCCGCAGGCATCCTGGTCGGCGCCGTGGCGATCGCCGCGATCATGATCCGGATGAGGCCCGAGCCCCCTCTGCGTGAACCGCCGTCCCGGGTTCCCTTCGTCACCACCGCGCCTGCGGTGGCCGCGTCCGGGGCAATTCCCGTGTACGGGGCCGGAACCGTCCGGCCGCGAGCCGAAATCGACGTAGCGGCGCAGATCGCCGGCAAGGTCGAATGGGTCGACCCCGCCTACCAGGGCGGTGGTCGGGTCCAGGAAGGGCAGGTTCTCTTCCGCATCGACGACGCCGACTACCAGAACCGGGTGCAGCAGGCGCGAGCCAATGTCGCCGCGCAGCAGGTCGGTCTCCTCCAGGCCGAGGAGGACGCGCGCATAGCCCTTGCCGAATACGAGTTGTTCCGGCAACGGCAGCCGAACGCGGCCACGGCGGCGGAGGCGAACCCGCTGACCCTCAGGGAGCCGCAGCTCGGTGCGGCCCGCGCCGCCCTCGCCAGAGACAGCGCCGCCCTTGCCGACGCCGAATTGGCCCTGTCCCGAACGGAAGTGCAGGCCCCCTTCAGCGGCGTCGTGCGGACGGAGGCTGTCGGCGTGGGGCAGTTCGTAGCGGCGGGCCAGAGTGTCGGACGGCTGTATGCGGACGACGCCGTCGAGGTCGTCGTCCCGCTTTCGGACGCGGACGCGGCTCTGGTACCGACGCTCTGGCAGTTGCGTGCGGGCGACGGCGACCGGCGGGTCCGGGTCTCCGTGACGACCGGGTACGGCCGCCGAGTGTTTTCGTGGGCCGGCTACGTGGACCGCGCCGAGGCGGCCCTGGACGAACAGACGCGCACGATCGACGTGGTCGTGCGGGTCCCGAATCCCTTCGCGGGAGGGACTCCCGTGAGCGACGGCGACGCGGCCACTGGCGGCGACGCCGGCGACGACCGCGCCACCGAGGGCCCGCCACTGCTCGTCGGGCAGTTCGTGGAGGTGCAGATAGACGGCGTCGCGCCGGAAAGCTACTTCACGGTGCCCCGTAGCGCACTCCGGACCGGCAACGAAATCTGGGCTTTGCGCGAGGGTTCCCTGGTCACGATCGTCCCGGTCGAGGTCTTGCAGCGGTCCGACGATGTGGTGTTCGTGACGGGCGCGCTGAGCGCGGACCAGCCGGTCGTGGTCAGCGGGATCCAGATCGCGACGGAGGGCATGGTTGTGCGGACAGAGGGGGGAGATAACGAGTGACGGTGGACGGGACCGGCGGGGGGGGCGACAACCCGGACGAGGGGAAGGGCCCCGGCGAGCGAAGGGGGCGAGGGGCGGCAAGCGGACCGATCGCCTACATGGCCCGCAATGGGGTGGCGGCAAACCTCCTCATGCTGTTCATCCTGTTCGCCGGACTTTTCGCGTTGCGTGGTCTGGTGCAGGAAGTGTTCCCGGAGGTGTCGCTTGATCGGATCAGCATCTCGGTAGCCTATCCCGGCGCCACACCGGACGAAATCGAAGAATCGATCGTCCTCAAGATCGAAGAACAGATCAAGGCGGTCGACGGCCTGAAACAGGTCAGGTCTACTGCCGCGGAGGGTCGGGGGTCGGTCGTCGCGGAACTCGGGCTGGGTGAGGACCTGAGCCGCGCCCTGGACGATATCAAGGCCCAGATCGACCGGATCCAGACCTTCCCGGCCGGCGCCGAACGCCCGGAAGTCACCGAAATGACCAACCGGCAGAGCGTCATCCGCCTCGTCCTCTACGGCGACGTGTCCGAGCGAACCCTCAAGGAACTGGCATACCGCACCGAGGACGCGCTCTCCGCGCTTCCCGTGGTCTCCTACGTGGAGACGACCGGTGTGCGCGAGTACGAAATCTCGATCGAGGTCTCGCTTCGCCGGTTGCGAGCTCTCGGCCTCACTCTGCGGGACATCTCCAGTGCCGTGCGCACCGGTTCGCTGGATCTGTCGGCCGGGAGCATCGACACCCGGGACGAGGAGGTGCGGATCCGTACGACCGGCCAGAACTACACGCAACAGGACTTCGAGGAGATCATCGTTCTCAGCCGGGTCGACGGAACGGTCGTGCGGCTGGGGGACATCGCGGAGGTGCGTGACGACTTCCGCGACGTCGACCTGATCGGCCGCTACAGGGGGCAGCGCGCGGCCTACGTCGAGGTCTTCAGAACCGCCGACGAGAAGGTCCTGGACATCGTGGCGGCCGTGGAACAACACCTCGAGGAGCAGGTGATCCCTTCGCTCCCCGAGGGCGTCGGTCTCGAAATCTGGAACAACGACGCCGATATCCTGCAGGACCGCCTCGGACTCCTGGTAAAAAACGGATTCCTGGGGTTGATGCTGGTCCTCGTCGCCCTGGCGCTCTTTCTGGAGATACGGCTGGCTCTCTGGGTCGCCGTGGGAATCGCCGTCTCCTTCGTGGGAACCTTCGCCGTGATGGCCGTTCTGGGCGTGTCCATCAACCTGATGTCCCTCTTCGCCTTCATCCTCGCCATCGGGATCGTCGTGGACGATGCGATCGTGGTGGGCGAAAACATCTACGCCGAGCGGGAGAAGGGAGCGCGCGGGGTCGTGGCGTCGATCCGGGGCACACGACGCATCACCGGGCCGGTGATCTTCGCGGTCCTGACCACGGTGGTGGCCTTCTGCCCGCTGTTCTTCATCCCCAGCTCCATCGGAAAGATCGTCGGAACCATACCGGTGATCGTGATCTCGGTCCTCGTGTTCTCCCTGATCGAATCTCTGCTGGTCCTCCCGAATCATCTGTCCCACCTTCCCGACCGTGGTGCTTCCCCGGCTGGGCGAAGACCGCATCTGGTCGGCCGGATTCAATCACGAGTGGACATGGCGCTAAAGCGCTTTGTGGAGGGACCTCTGGACCGGAGCCTCCGGTTCGCGACGGGCCAACCCGGGCTGGTGATCACAACCGGGGTCGCGCTGGTCGTCCTCTGCGTTTCGATGATCCCCGCCGGCATCATCAAGGTCGACTTCATGCCTTCGGTGGAGGCGGACCTTGTAACGGCCAGCCTGGAGATGCCCGAAGGCACCCCCGCTCAGCGTACGTCCGATGTCGCGGACGCCCTGGAGGAAGCGGGATACCGGGCCGCGGGCCGGCTCGGGTCCGGGCGGGACGAAGGTGCCGGGTCTCTGCTCTCCGGGGTGAACGTCACTATCGGCCTGGGGGCCAGGCAGTCCGGGCCCGGCGGCGCATCCACGGAAAACCCCGACCCGCGGGCCAACATCGCGGCCGTCGAGTTCAAACTCGTGACCGCCGATCAACGGGACGTCTCCGCGGCCGACTTTCAACAGCTGTGGCGCGAGGAACTCGGTCCCCTGCCGGAGGCCAAGGCGCTCACCATTACGGCCGAACTCATCGGCTTTGGCCTCCCGGTCCACGTCGAGCTCTCTCACCCGGATCCCGCACGGCTGGCGTCGATCGGCGACACGGTGATCAAGCGGCTCCGTGAATTCGACGGAGTCTTCGACGTTCAAGCGGATCAGGACCAGGGCCTGCGCGAGATCCAGCTCGACTTGCGCCCCGAGGCGAGAACCCTCGGGCTGACGCTCGACAACCTGGCCAGACAGGTCCGCTCAGCATTCTTCGGTGACGAGGCACTGCGTGTGCAACGGGGTCGCGAAGACATGCGCGTCTACGTGCGGCTGCCCGAAGACGAACGCAACGCCATCGGTGATGTCGAGAGTTATCTGGTCCGTACTCCGGGCGGACGCGAGGTACCCCTGGGCCGAGTCGCGTCCGTACGCTTTGGCAGGTCTCCCACGACCATTCGTCGCAAGGACGGCCTCAGGGTCCTGACCGTCACCGCCGACGTCAATACCGCCATCGTTACCGGCGGCGAGGTGACGAACCGTCTGGACAGCTCGATCCTTCCCGAACTCGTCGCCCGGGACCCGGACCTGTCCTATTCCTTCGGAGGGGAACAGCAGGAACAGGTCGATTCCTTCGGCGCCCTCGGTGGCGGCTTCGCGCTGGCCCTGCTGGCGATCTATGCGCTCCTGGCGATCCCTTTCGCCTCCTACACCAAGCCCCTCATCATCATGGCGGCGATCCCCTTCGGGATCATCGGCGCCGTTCTGGGCCACATGCTGCTGGGCTTGCAGATGAGCATCATGTCCATGTTCGGCATCATCGGCCTGAGTGGTGTGGTCGTAAACGACTCCCTCGTCATGATCGACTTCATCAACGAGCGCATGCGGCAGGGAATGCCCGGCCGCCAGGCGATCATCGATGGCGCCAAGGCCCGCTTCCGCCCGATTTTCCTCACCTCGCTGACCACCTTCCTCGGCGTCGCACCCCTTGTATTCGAGACGAGCCTGCAGGCGCAGTTCCTGATCCCGATGGCGGCTTCGCTCGGCTTCGGCATCGTCTTCGGGACCGTGGTGCTGATGATGATCGTGCCCGCGCTGACGATGGTTCAGCATCGGGTGACGGGGGGTTCTCGAGCCCCTTGAGCACAAGGCCCTGCTGCTAACGCCCCACCACCCCCACCATCCCCGCCGCCCCTTCCAGCGCCTCACTCGCCCGCCGCACGGCCGCCGCCAGCCTGCCCATCTGCACGGGCACCAGCTCCCAGTCGCGCTCCTCGATGGCCTCGCGGATCCCGGGCAGCGTCTTCACCCCGTACCCCGTGTAGAATCCGGGCGCGTAGATCTGGTGCTTGAACCAGGGGCGCCTCGGCAGACCGCGCTCGTCCGTCAGGAGCTGCTCGATCTTCTTCAGGTGGCCGTTCAACGCCTCCGCCCGGCCTGGATCCAGCCCGCCCCCGGCCAGCGCTCCCGAAACCGCGTCGTCGTACGCCCCGGCCGCTTCCTTCAACGCGGCCACCGCATTGCGCACCGGCGCGAAGTTCAGGAACGGCACCGCATCCTTCGCCTCCGGCGGCACGTAGCTTCGGGTGGGATCTGCCGCCAAACGATACGCGTCCGCCGCGACCAGTCCGTTCTCCCGCTCGGTGCGGCTCCTCATGTCCGCGGCCAGCTGCTCTACTTCACCCAGATAGCGCTTCACGTTGTCCACCAACCCGGAAAAACGATACGGCAGCACGTCGGCGCTAGCCATCCGGAGCGTCACCCGGCCGGTCACTTTGGCCAGCGCGACCCCGTAGTGGAAGCCCGGGTCTCCGAAACGGGTGTAGTGGTCGAAGGAGTCGTACTGGGAGTGGTACGATCCCCCGCCCCCTTCCCCACCGAAGCCGAGGTTCAGCGACGGCAGCCCCAGGTGCTGCAGGAACGGCGTGTAGTCCGAGCCCGAGCCAAGCGGCGAGATGCGCAGGTTCGGCCGGGACATCGCCTCGGGGTCGCCGCCCACGGCCCGCGCCGCCCGCACCCGGTCGAAGACGCTCACGCCGGTCTGCGGATCGGTTACGTCGCGGGCGACCCCGTTGATCATCGCCTCGAGGCTGTGCGAGCCGCCCATGTTCAGGAAGCCGCGGTTGTTGCCGTCCGTGTTGACGTAGATGACGGCGTGTTCCTTGAGCTCCGCCGCGTGGTGCTCCGCCCATTCGGTCGAGCCCAGCAGCGCGGGCTCCTCGGCGTCCCACCCCGCGTACACGATCGTCCGCCGGGGGCGCCAGCCACCCTCCATGAGCCGCCCGACGGAGCGCGCCTCCTCCATGAGCGCCACCATGCCACTGGTGGGGTCGGCCGCGCCCATTGCCCAACCGTCCCGGTGGTTGCCCCGGATCACCCACTCGTCGGGGAACTCGGACCCTTGCACTTTCGCGATGACGTTGTAGGCTGGCGTCAGGTCCCAGTTGAATTCGACATGAAGGCGCACGGTCGCCGGGCCCGGCCCGATGTGGTAGGTCAGGGGCAGCGCCCCGCGCCATGATTCCGGGGCTACCGGCCCGCCCATCGCCTCCAGCAGTGGCCTGGCATCGCCCCAGGAGATGGGCAGCACCGGGATCTTCATGATCGTGGGCGCCTCGAGCCGATCCAGCCGCTCGGCGTCGGCCGTCGCGCCCACGGCGGGCGTGAGCGGGTCGCCCGGGTACTGGGGCATGTCGAGCACCGACCCGCGCTGCACCCCGTGCTCCTGGCGGAAGGCGCCCTCGGGGTAGGTGTCGCCCTGGAAGTACCCGTCATCCCTTGGATCGGAGTAGATCAGCGCCCCAATCGCGCCGTTCTCGTGCGCAACCTTCGGCTTGATTCCGCGCCAGGACCCGCCGTAGCGCGCGATCACGATCTTCCCGCGCACATCGATCCCCCGGCGTGCCAACTCCTCGTAGTCGGCAGGGATCCCGTAGTTCACGTAGACCAGTTCGCCGGTCACGTCGCCGTCGGCCGAATAGGCGTTGTACGGCAGCAAACGGTCCTCCTCGATCCCCGACGTGCGGTCCTCGGCCAGGGTCGGCTCCCTCAGGCGGGCCGTGTACCGCGACGGCGCCACCATCTCCAGCTCCCTGACCCGGGGCGTCGGGAAGAGAACGTGGTACTCCTCCAGCTCCGCTTCGAACCCCCACGAGCGGAAGCGCTCCACCATCCAGTCCGCCGTCTCCTTGTTGTGAGGCGAACCCACGTAGATCGGCTCGGAGACGATGTACTCCATCCACTCACGCAGGTTGTCTTCGCTCAGCTCCGCGTCGAAACGAGCCTCGATCTCGCGCTGGGCGCTCGTGCCCTCGGCCGTGAAGCCGGGGATCGGACCGCCCTCGCTGGCGGACTGGGCAGCGGAGGCACCACGGGCGGTGGTACCGGCGTTGGAGCCGGCGTCCCGCCCCTCACGCGCGTCACGCGGATCGGCCCCCAGCTCCGTCGGCAGGTCCGTACGGTCCCCCCAGTTGCGCCAGCTGCCGTCGTAGAAAAGCACATCCAGCCCCATCATGCGGGCAGCCATGTAGTCGACGCTGGCCCGCATCCCGATCATGCAGTAGGAGACGTGGGTCTTCCCCTCCCCCGCCCCGTGGCTCGCCAGGATGTCGGCGATCTCGTCCCTCGGCAGGAAGCGGGTGTTGTTCGCCGGGTCCATGAGCTCTTCCCAGTAGAGCTGAGCGGCGCCTGGGATGTGTCCGGGCCGTCCCCCGTTGCCCAACCCCCCGTCCTCGCCGGTGTACTCGTCGTCGGGGCGCGCGTCGAGCAGCACAAGCGACTCGTCGCCCAGGCGCGCGTTGATCCAGTCGGCCGAAACCCGAAAGTCGACCGGGTTGACCGGCACGACGTCACCGGTCGCCACTGCAGGCGCCGTTCCGCTCTCCACCGCGCCCCCGGCGTCCTTCCACGCCTCCAATCCCCCATTGAGCACGAACGCGCGGTCCCCGAGGCCCAGCAGGTCGAAGGTGACCCACGTCCGCGCCGTGGTCGTCATGCTCGCGCCGTAGATCACCACCGTCGATGCGCGGTTGATTCCGGCCGCCTGCAACGCAGCCGTGATCTCGTCCACGCCCCTGAACTCGGCGATCCACCCCTCGTCGCCCTCCCACGCGATGTCGTTGAAGCGAAGCGGACGCGCACCCGCGACGTGCTCCTCGTCGAAGCGTCCCGCCCGGCGTTCGGCCTGTACGACGACCATGTCCTCATCACCGATATGGGCCAGGAGCCATTCCACTTCGACCAGAGGCTCGACCGGCATGGACTGCAACGCGGGCTCCTGGGCAGAGCCCGGCAACGCGCAGAGCAGCACTGTGAGCATCGGGCCCGCGACGGCGCGATGGACGCGATGGACGGAAAGCGACTGTTTCATGGGCAAATGACCGGGAAAAGACGGAATTGGGATGGACTCAGAACCGGGATGTCACTGTGAAACGAACGCTTCTGGTGGCGCCAGGGTTCCGTTCCTGGACATCGACGTACTCGGTCTGGAGAAGGTTGGCGATCTTGGCGTGGACATCCATGTCCATGATCGTGACCGCCATTCGCAGGTCCAACAGCGTGATGGCCCCGCGTTCGTCGAGCGGATAGACCAGGACCTGGTCCGGACGGCTTCGGTGACGCACATCCACCGCGATGACGTCGCTCCAACCGGAAAGGGTCGTCGTCAGGTTGTGCCGGGATCGATAGGCAAGGTGTCTTCCCGTTTGCTGGTCCTTCGAGTCGACGTACATGTAGTTCGCGTGGAGATTGAGCTTGCTGGGAACGAGTCCCACGCGGACACCCGTGTCGATTCCCCTCACCCGGGCCTCGGAAACGTTCTGGAACTGGAAGGTGAAGTACTGATTCGGGGCAGCCCCGACCTCGATCAGGCCCGCGTATTCGCTCCAGAAGAGCCCCGCATCGAGCCAGATCCGATCATGGGGGCTCGCGGTTGCGCCAACCTCGCCGGCCCATGCGGACTCGCCCCGAATCTCCAGATTCGGGATCACGCGGAAGCCGAATACGGTCGTCGAGGTGAACTGCTCGGATACGCTCGGGGCGCGATATCCCCGGCTGAACGAGGTCCGCAGGCTGACACGTTCGCCGGGTTGATACACCAATCCGATCTTGGGGCTCAATGTCAGATCGTCCTCGACGAACGAAGTCCGGTGAGAGTCCAGCCGAACCCCGACGGAAGCCCGCATTCGGTCCGACAACTCGATTTCGTCCTGAGCAAAGAGAGCCAGGTCCGTCACGGCTGGAGTCGGGCTCAGGAAGTTCGAAGCGACGGTGGTGTACGCGCCGTCCCCACCGACGGTCAAGGCGTGCCGGCCACCACTGAACACGGAAAGCTGAGCGTCCGTTCCGTAGCGGGTGGAGCGATGGAAGTCCGCGTTGTCGTGGAAGTAGTTCTGCGAGCGGACATGCTGAAGTTGTGGCCGTATCTGCAGCTTCAACCTGGAGGTCAGCAAGGGGATCGCCGTCAGCCCCACGATCAGGTCCGCGTCCCGCTTGTAGTCACCCAGTGCGGCCGGATCGACTTCCAGACGCCGGTCCGCGGAAAGCCAGGTGAAGAACTCCTCCGCTTCCTGCCGCTTCCAGCTGGCGAACACCTCCCAGGGGGTGGCCGACTCCGGGCCGAACACGGTCTTGAACCTGAGTCGCCACCGGCCCATGGCCCCGTTCTGGCGGAATCCATCGGAGCCCTCGCGCGCAACGGAGAGCGTCAGGTCGTTGCCGCCGATCCTTCGCGAGTGCTGGAGTTCGATCCCGTCCATGTTGAGTCGTTCTTCGGAGAAGTCCAGCTCGCCAGGGGTATCGAAGACGCCGTAGTAGCCCCGCACCACCGTCCGCTGGCCTCCCGGCGGGGCCCGCGTGATCACATTGACGACGCCGCCCATGGCATTCGTGCCCCACAGCGTCGAGTGGGGCCCCTTGACGATTTCGATGCGCTCGATGTCGAGGAGGGGCAGGACACCGAAGTCGATGTCCGAACCGACGCCCCCGAGAACCCGGTGGCCGTCCAGGAGCATGAGCACCCGGCTGCCCACGCCACGAGCGATACCGCTGGAGCCCCGGATGTCCATGTGGCCCGCGTTGAAGGTCACCCCCTGGGCGAAGGGGAGCGCTTCCTTGAGGTTGGTGACGTTGCGCCTTTCCAGTTCATCCGCGCCGATCACCGCGACACTCGTAGGTGCTGCTCCCGGGCGGGCCGCGCGCCGGCTCGCGGTGACGGTCAGTCCCGGCACGTCGAAGAGGAGGCGCTCCATGGAGATTCGCAGGGGCTCACCGGCCACACTCGCGGCATCGACGTTGCGCTCCACGGGCCGGAATCCACTGGCCAACACGACCAGCGTGTACTCACGCCCGTCCGGAAGCGCGACCTGGAAGCTTCCGTCCGCTCCGGTCGTCACCCGGAAGGGGGTCGACTGCACGAGGACCTCCGCGCCCTCGACCGGCACGCCCGTCTCCACATCAACGACGACCCCACGGAGCCGCGGTCCCTCCTGGGCGACAAGAGACAGGGGCGCGAGGAGGACCACCGCCAGCAACCGGCCCGCAACGGCGGCACGGGCGGCCAGCAGCCCGGGACACGATCCGCGTGCGGCCATGGGACGCATGCCTATTGCCGCTGCCATACCGTGGTGGAGACCGAAAAGGCGGGTTCCGTGACCACGACGGTGAGGGTGTTGCCCATCAGCTCGTAGGTGCCCTTCCCCTGCAGGAGCTGGCCCGCCTGTTCCCAGGTCCCGTCACTGCGGACCGTGAAGGTACCCTCATCGGAGATGGGCTGCATTCCGCCCTCCCCGTCCGGTATCACGACTTCCACGGACATGGTTCCGCTGGCCTCTGTTCCCACCACAGACAACTGTTCGAGCGTGAACGTTCCCGACACGGCGGGTGGAGTCAGGGTTTCGCCCGCGGTCAGTATCGAAGACAGCGACCGGAGGGTGTAGGTTCCGGTGAGGTCGGGCGGCGAATTGTCCGGCTCCACCGGATCCTCCCCTTCGCCGCACCCTCCCGAGACGAACGCCCCGATCAGGAAGGGCAGGAGCAGTTTCATTCTGGAACGGACCACACACTCCTCCTTATCATCATCCCCGCAGGACGCCTACGAACCTTCGCCCGCAGCGCACAGCGCCTCTGACAACGTACTTTCTCAACTTCCGCCTCACCAGACCGGACACCCATCCAATGACCGACCTCCCGCTTCCCCTTATCGACGGCTGCAAGCCGAGGGGACCTTCCGACCTGTTGGCTCGCCTGGACCAACTCGGAGTTCCCCACAAGACGATGCATCACACCCCCGTATTCACCGTGCCCGAGGCACGCCGGCTGCGGGGACGGCTCCCCGGAGCCCATTCCAAGAACCTCTTCGTACGCGACAAGAAGCAGCGCCATTGGCTCGTTTCCTGCCTCAGCGAACGGACGCTCGACCTCAAGTGGCTGGCCACCGAACTGGGGACCGGACGCCTGACCTTCTGCAGCGAGCGCCGCCTCGCCGGCTACCTGGGCATCCGGCGCGGCGCAGTCTCGCCCTTCGCGATCCTCAATGACGCCGGCGGCGCCGTGCAGGTAGCGCTGGACGCCGATCTGCTGGCTGCGGAACCCCTCAACTTCCATCCGCTGGACAACTCCATGACCACCACCGTCTCCACCGCCGGGCTCCTGCGCTTCCTCGAAGCGGAGAACCATCCGGCCCGGGTCGTGCACTTCCCGGATCACACCGGGTGACGCTTGCCGGCCCGGCTGCCGGCCGTTCCCCAGGAGCCCGTGCAAGAAATCCCCGCAGGATTCGACCACGGGACCACTATCGGAAGGCGGGGACGATGTGCTCCACCAGCATGTCCATCGTCAGCCGCTCGTACCAGCCGGCCTGCTCCCCGGCCCCGCGCCAGTTGCTGGTGGCGACGACAACGAGGCTGAGGTCCGGGACGACAACGATGTATTGGCCGCCGTGCCCCCACGCAAAGTAGAAGGGCTCGGGTGCGTCGGGCACGATCCACCAGAGATACCCGTACGAAATCCCCTTGAGCGAGCCGGAGTCGAATCGCCAGTCAAAGCGCTCGATCGTCGACCGGTCGACCCAATCGACGGGCACGATCCGTCTTCCCGCGCTCGAGCCGCGCTGGAGAAACAGTTGGCCGAATCGGGCCAGATCCCTCGGGCGCAGGTCGAGTCCCGCGCCGCCGTTGTGAAACCCGCCGCCCAGGGATTCCCACCGGCTCATCGAAATGCCCATGGGTTCCAAGAGCGCCTGTTGGGCAAGGTCGGGGAGCCGCATTGTGGTCGCCTGTTCAACCACGACGCCCAGAAGGTGGACGGCTCCGGAGTTGTAGTTGAACTCCGTCCCCGGAGGTGACACGACCGGCCGTTCGAGAATGAAATTGAGGTGGTCGCCGGATCGGATCCATTCGATGTACGAGCCGAAGCCACCGGTTTCATCCCACTCCAGACCGCTGGTCATCGTCAACAGGTGACCGACGGTGATCGCCCGCTGTTCGGGCCCGGCACCCCTCACCAACGGATCGAGATAGTCACCGATGGGGTCGTCAAACCCGCCAATATCACCTCGCGCGAGGGCGACGCCGGCCAGTGTCGAAACAACGCTCTTGGTGACGGAACGGACATCGTGCAGATCGTCGGGCCCACTCCCTCCGAAGTACTCCTCGACGACCAGGCGTCCGTCCTTTACCGCGAGCAAGCTCAGGAGACGGTCGTTGGCGCGGGCCCGCTCCAGCCCCCTGGCCACCATGTCGTCAGAGCCGCCGACCTCCCTCACCGACGCCGTTACCCACGGCAGGGCCAGGTCGATGTCGGGCGAACCCAAACGGGGGGCGACTGTTCCGGGACCGCACGCCGAGAGGAGCACCGCTACAACCACAACGACCCCGGGACGCAACTGTGCCGGGCAGGTATGGCAGATCGAATATCGCACGGAAGCGGTCCCGTCGCGGGGTATTCCACGTAGGCAGAGATGGAATCTGTACACGACTACCCTCCGGGCGCCAGTCAGGGTCCACTGGCGCTGGAGCCCGCTCCGTGGGATCTTCGACTGTGCGGTGCGACCTCGTCCGCCCCTGGCTACCCACATCTTCGCAACGAGAGGAATCGGATGATCATGGAACGCTTGCCACTGGCTATCGCGGCACTGGCAATTTCCGGCAGCTGGAGTTGCGCGTCCCCACAGGTCGCGAACCCGGAGGAGCAGATCGCGCAGGCGCTCGCCGCCGCGCCCGAGGACAAGGCGGAAGGAGCACGAATCCTTGGCTACGCTACCGACGGCAGCGTGGTCGAGCTGAGGCCGGGATCAAACGACTTCATATGTCTGGCATCGAATCCGATCCGTGAGAACTTCTCCAGTTCCTGCTATCACGCGTCGCTCGAGCCGTATTTCGCCCGCGGCCGCGAACTCGACGTCGAGGAAACGCCCCGCGAAGACCGGTACCGGATTCGGTACGAGGAGATGGAAGCCGGGACACTGCCGAAGCCGGTGATGTCGGCGGCGCAGTACATCTTCGATGGCAGCTGGGACTCCGAAAGCAACACCGCCGAGGGCCAGGTGAGATGGGTCATCTACGTTCCCGGAGCGACCGAGGAGACGACCGGCCTTTCGGCCATGCCGCAGGAAGGCGGTCCATGGATCATGTTCCCCGGCACCCCGGGTGCCCATATCATGATCGTACCGCCCCGGGGCGAGTAGCCGGGGCAGGAGGGGCCGAGCGAGCACCGAGAGCTGTGAGGCCCCCGCGCTTGCAGGCATGATCGACGCCCTCGCCGCAGTCGCCCTCACAGCCGGCTTTGTCGGAGTGCATGCCGTGTTCGTGGTGTTCGTGCTGCTGCGGCCGCGCGTCCGCCAGCCTTCTTCGCTGGCCTGGATCCTGGTGATTATCGCGATCCCCTTCGGGGGCATCATCCTCTATCTGGCCGTGGGTGAGGTGCGCACCGGAAGCCGGCGAAAGCGCCGGCACCGCACGATCCAGAGCAATATCCGCAGCGCACTGCAACGGGCCTGGCACACCGCGTCCGGGACCGCAATCGTCCCATGGGGAACCGAAGCCATCGCCAGACTCGCCCGACTGGGTAGCGAGACCGAGCCGCGAAAGGGGAATCGCCTGACACTCCTGGCCACCGGCGAGAGATTCCTGCATTCGTTGGTCGGCGACATCGACCGGGCCCGGGATCATGTACACCTTCTGTTCTACATCTATCTGGACGACGTGGTGGGGCGAGCCGTCGCGGACGCCCTCGTCCGGGCCGAGACGAGAGGGGTCCAGTGCCGGGTACTCGTCGACAACGTGGGCTCCGCCGACTTCCTCAAGACAGGCCTTTGCCGGGAAATGAGAAACGCCGGCATCCAGGTCGTGGCGGCGCTGCCAACGCGCGTCGCCCAGATCGCGTCGATACGCTTCGACATGCGCAACCATCGCAAGTTCGCCGTCGTGGACGGCAGGGTCGGCTATACGGGAAGCCACAACATCGCCTCCGAAGCGTTTCATCCCAAGCCGAGATTCGCGCCGTGGATCGACGCGACCGTGCGCATCGAGGGCCCCGTCGTGCGCGATCTGCAGGCTCTGTTCATCGAAGACTGGTTCATGGATACCGCCGAGAACCTGGACCATCTCCTGGCCATCGCTCCGGCGGAACACCCCGATGGCCACATCGTGCAGATCGTCGGCACGGGCGTGAATTCCCAGAACCAGGCTCTCGTACGCGTGATCCAGTCCGCAGTCCACATGGCCCGGGAGGAATTGATCCTCACGACGCCGTACTTCGTGCCGGACGAAGGAACTCTCGCGGCCCTCACCACGGCGGCAATACGAGGTGTGCGGACGATCATCGTGGTCCCGGAGCGAAACGACTCGCCACTGGTGGCACTCGCGAGCCGCAGCTTCTATGAGACCCTCATGGACGCGGGCGCCGAGGTACACGAGTTCACCAAGGGGCTGCTTCACGCCAAGACCATCACCGTCGACCGTGACTTCGCCCTGGTGAGCACCGCCAACCTGGACCGGCGCAGCTTCGAGATCAATTTCGAGCTCAGCACCCTGGTGTACGACAGCGACTTCGCCTCCCAGCTCCGCCTCCTCCAGATGCGGTACCTGGAAGATTGCCGGCAGGTGGACGCGGCGCGTTGGTCGGCGCGGCGCTGGCCGGTCAGGTTGGCGGAGAATGCAGCCGGCCTGGTGAGCGCCCTGCTGTGACCGCCCGTCGCGGCGACGCGGCCTCGCGGGTGGCCGCCGAGCTGGCCCGGGAACGGCCCGGCCCATCGCCCGGGACGACCTCGCACAACCCCGCCGCTCTGCTGCTGGGAGACCCCGCCCCCCACCTCGCCCTCGCCCTGCGGGATTCGGGGTACGAGGTCACCTGCTGGCACCGCTTCCTCACCCCCGGCCATCTCTGCACGGCCTGGCCGCCGACGGGGCGCTTCGACGAGGTCTGGGTACGCATGCCTCGGTCATCCCGGGAAGCGGCCATGCTCCTCCACGCGGCAGCGGCCCGGGTCGATGATGGAGCACCCATCCACCTCTACGGCGCCAGCGACGAAGGCATCCGGTCGGCGGCCAGGCACTTCCCCGCGGGCACGGCGGCGCCCCGCCCTGCCCTCATCAAACGCCGCTGCCGGGTCCTCGTAGCGGTAAGGGAGTGCGCGCCGCCACGCCCGGACGGCCTCGAACCGTGGACGTCGCAGGCACAGGTCGACTGGGGCGCGGGCGAGCGGGCGTGGACGTTCTACCCGGGCGTATTCGCGTACGGCCGTGTGGACCCTGCCACCGCACTGCTCATCGGCTGCCTGCCCACGGCCAGGGCCCCCGGCCGCGTCCTCGACTTCGGCGCGGGAACGGGTGTCATCGGCGCGGCGGTGCTGGAGCGCGGCGACGGCGCCGAGGTCCACCTCCTCGAACCGGACGCGATCTCCCTGGACGCGGCGGCCCGCAACGTCCCCGGCGCGGTCCCGGTCCACGGGCGCGACCTCTCCGCGGTAGCCGGCCCCTTCGACCTGATCGTCTCCAACCCGCCGATCCACCGCGGCACGGCCCAGAGCCTCCACACCGTCGAGGCGCTGATCCGCGACGCCCCCGCCGTCCTCACGAGGGGCGGCACGCTCCTCCTGGTCGCCCAGCGCCGTCTCCCGGTCGGGAAGCTCCTGGCACACACCCTCGGTGACGTCCGCGCGGTCGCCGACCACGGCGCCTTCCGGGTGTGGTCGGGGAGCGCCACCGGATCATCGCCAGGGGCCGTGCCTTCCGGCGAGCGGCGACGAAGGGCTACCGCGCGTCGTGGACGATCCGCCCGTCGACGACCGTGACCACGGAAACCAGATTGCCGATGCCCTCTTCGGGCACCGCCATGTAGTCGCCCGACAACACCGCCAGGTCCGCGGCCATCCCGGGCCCAAGCGTCCCGCGCTCGGACTCGGCGAAGACCTGATACGCATACCCGGCAGTCATCAGGCGCAGGGCTTCCTCCCGGGTGACCGCGTACTCCTCCCCCATCGTGCCGGCCGAAATCGTGCCGCGGGTAGCAAAGTGGTACAGCACCGCAAAGGGATTGTGGGGGATGACCGGCGAATCGGTCCCGAGCGAGACGGGGACCCGCTCGGCGGCGTACAGGCCCACCGGCGTGGTCAGCGCCGCGCGCTCCGGCCCCCAGTAGTCCACGAGGCTCGGCGCCGCGACGTACAGGTGGTGCTGCGCCGTGACGGTGAGGCCGAGCGCGCGGATGCGCTCGAAGTGGTCGGGGGCGGGAATGAAGCCGTGCTCGATCGTCCACCGCCGCTCCCGGATCGAGGACCGGGCGTCAGCCTCTTCGTATGCGTCGAGGACCAGGTCGATCGCGGCGTCGCCCACCGCGTGGGTCGCGACGCGCCAGCCGAGGGCGTTGAGTTCGTGGACGGTCCCCTGAAAGACATCGGTGGGCGTGGTCTGGAGGCCGTGGAAGGTGCCATCCCTGCCCCACGGTTCCTCGTACGGCTCCCGCATCCAGCCGCCTTCGAAGCCGCCATCGACGCCGAGCTTGACCCCGCCGACCGTAAGCAGTCCGGTGTGCAAGTCGGGTGACACGCCCCACGATTCCACGGTCGCGCGCACCTCTTCCGGAGGCGTGCCCCGTACCCGGAAGAGGAATTCGATCCGCATCGGCAGGCGGTCTTCCTCGGCCAGCCGGCGAAAGATTCCGAACTGTTCGGACGACCCGCCCGGGAAGCGCAACGACGTGACGCCCAGGGCGCTCATGGCGTTGAGCGACTCCAGCAGGCGTTCCGCCGGATCTTGGCCGACCTCGGGGGGCGGAAGCCGCACCGGATCCTTCGCCCGGTCCACCAGCTCGCCGTTGAGACGGCCATCGTCGTAGCGCCCGATCCGGCCGCCGGGGGGAGAGGTGGCGTCCTCGCCGATGCCAAAGCGCGCCAGCGCGGCCGAGTTGAGGATGAACTCGTGCCCGCCGCGTACGACCACGACAGGATGATCCGGGGCGGCCAGGTCGAGGTCGTCCCGCAGGGGCAGTCGCTGTTCGGCCAACTGACCCTCGTGCCAGTTGCTGTTCGTGACGATCAGCCCACCTGGTTCGGTCTCGGCGGCCCGCGCTGCAATCGCACCGAGCACGTCGGCCATCGTGCGCGCGGCGGAAAGGTCGACGCCGGGACCGCCGCCAAGCGCGTGGAAGTGGTTGTCGGTGAGGCCGGGGACGACGGCACGGCCCTGGAGGTTCATCACCGTGGTCCCGTCGGCCCCGTAGCGCATGATCTCGTCGTCGCTGCCCGCCGCCACCACACGGCCTTCGCGTATGGCCAGCGCCGTGACCGTGCCCAGCTGGCTGTCCAGCGTGTGAACGATGCCGCCCACAAGGAGAAGGTCTGCCGATTCGGAGGGAGGTGGCGAGCAGGCGGCCAGACACCCGGCAAGCCCGGCTGCGAACCACGAAGCCGCACGCACTCGATTGGTCATGGCCGAGGCCCACCCCTTCACACCTGTCACGATCACCCCGCTTCGCTCCCTTCTCGTCAACCGTATCGCCCTTCGATGTAGTCCGCCGTCTCCTGGCACTCGGGCGCGAGGAACACTTCCTCCGTGCGCCCGTGTTCGACAGTGCGCCCCATCAGCATGAAGACGCACTCGTCCGACGCCCGTCGCGCCTGCGCCATGTTGTGTGTCACCACAAGGATCGTGTAGTCGCCTCGCAGCCGCCATATCATCTCCTCTACCGCCTCGGTTCCCGCGGGATCCAGCGCCGAACAGGGCTCGTCCATGAGGAGGACTTCGGGCTTCACCGGGAGCAGCCGGGCAATGCACAGCTTCTGCTGCTCCTCCAGCGACAGCCCGGTTGCGGGCTTGTCCAGGCGATCCTTCACGGTGTCCCACAGGAGGACCTGGCGCAATGAAGACTCCAGAACGTCGTGTTCCTCGGCCGCAGTGACCTTCCGTAGCCGCTTCTCGTGAAGCCGGAAGCCGAAGAGCACGTTCTCGCGGATCGAGATCGGCAGAGGATTGGGGCGCTGAAAGACCATGCCGACCTTCTTGCGCACCTGCACCAGCTCCACGTCGTCGCCGAAGATGTCGTTGCCGAGGATACTGACGCTCCCCGTCGTGCGCACATAGCCGAGGCGTTCGATGATGCGGTTGCAGGTGCGCAGCAAGGTGGTCTTGCCGCACCCGGAGGGGCCGATCATCGAAGTAATGATGCCCTGCTTCACCGCCAGGTCCACATCGAACAGGGCCTGGAAGTCCCCGTACCAGAGGTTGAGGCCCCGGGTCTCGATGGCGTAGTCGCCGCGGTCGCCGTCAGCCAAAACGTCCCTCGATGTATCCCGCGGTGCGCTCGTCCTTCACTCTGCCTTCGAAGAGGTCCTCGGTCTCACCGATCTCTACCAGGTCACCCATCAGGAAGAATGCGGTCCGGTCCGACAGCCGCCGCGCCTGCTGAACCAGGTTGGTCACGAGCACGATCGTCAGCTCCGAGCGCAGCTCCCTTAGCACCTCCTCGATCCGCATCGTCGTCACCGGATCGACCGCAATCGAGAACTCGTCCAGCAACAGCAGCTCGGGCTCCTGGGCCAGGGCCCGCGCGATCGTGAGGCGCTGCTGCTGCCCCCCCGACAACAGGCTCCCCAGCGAGTCGAGCCGGTCCTTCACCTCGTCCCAGAGCGCGGCCCGGGTCAGGCATCGTTCGACCACTTCGTCCAGCTCCTCCTTCTTGCGGATCCCGCGGAGCCGCGGGGAGAACGCGACATTCTCATACACGGTCAGCGGAAGTCCCACCGGGAGCGGGAAGACAACCCCGATCCGGCTGCGCAGCGCGTACTCGTTGCGCCAGTCGTTGATGTCCTTCCCGTTTAGGCGGACGCTTCCCTGCACGTCCATCGCCGGGTTGAAGGCATCCATCCGGTTGAGCGCGCGCAGGAACGAAGTCTTGCCGCTGTTTGAAGGTCCGATGATCCCGAAGATCTCGTGCCGGTATACGTCCAGGGTGACATCGCGGAGCGCCGACGCCCCGCCGTAGGAAATCGACAGGTCCCGGACCTCGACAATGGGAGGCTCGTCGTAGAGGGGGCCGGCGGTGCCTTCAACGCCTGCAGCCGCATTCGCCGCCGCCGTCGAGCCTACCACTTCTTCAGCCCCCGGAGATAGACCCGGAATGCGATCGAAACCGCATTCATCAACAGCACGATCGAGATCAGCACCAGAGCCACGCCGAAGGTGAGCTCTTCCGGAACACCGGTCTGCTGGGTGGCGATGAAGTAGAGGTGATACGACAGCGCCATGGTCTGGTCGAACACCCCCTGCGGAAGGAAGGCCACGTAGGCAGCGGCTCCGGTGAACATGATCGGCGCCGTCTCACCCGCCGTGCGGGAAACCTCGAGGATCACTCCAGTGAGAATGCCGCTGATGGAGTTGGGGAGCACCACCTTGCGGATGGTCTGCCAGCGCGTGGCCCCCATGTTCCAGCACGCTTCCCTGAACGCCTGCGGCACCGCCTGAAGCGATTCGCGCGTGGCCACGATGACCACCGGGAGCGTCATGACGGCCAGGGTCAGGCTGGCGGCCAGGATGGAGGCGCCCATGTGGAAGAAGAGCACGAAAGCGCCGAAGCCGAAGAGTGCGTGCACGATCGAGGGCACACCAGCCAGGTTGATGATGGCCAGATTGATGGTTCTGGTGAGCAGGTTGTCCGGCGCGTATTCGCTCAGGTAGAGGGCCGCGGCCACGCCGACGGGCACGGAGGCAAGCAGCGCCACGACCACCAGCCATATCGTCCCCACCAGCGCCGGCAGGATGCCACCCGCGGTCATGTTGTTGGTGGGCGGTGAGAAGAGGAATTCCCACGAGATCGCCGGTCCGCCCTTGACGACCAGGGTGCCCAGGATGATCAGGACCGGGATCACGAGTGCCACCGTCATCAGAAAGAACGCGGCCTTCGCTACCGATTGCGAACGGTAACTCCGTCGGTTGAGGGCGGTGGCGGCAAACACGGACTACTTCTTCCTGATCCCGCGGACGACGAGGTCGGCCGTCAGGTTGATGATGAATGTCACCAGAAACAGGAAGATGCCCAGGGTGAAGAGGGCCCCCCAGTGATCCGACCCGTTGACGGTTTCACCGAGTTCGGCCGCGATGGTGGCGGTAAGGGCCCGCACCGAGTCGAAGGGGCTCGTGGGCAGGTTGATGGCGTGCCCCGAGGCCATGAGCACAGCCATGGTCTCGCCGAATCCCCTGCCGACTCCGAGAAGCACAGCCGCCAGCAGCCCGTTCTTGCTGGCCGGAATCACCACCTTGAGGATGACCTCCCACCTCGTCGCTCCCAGTGCTTCCGCGGCCTCGCGATAGGTATCGGGCACGGCCTTGAGCGCGTCCTCCGCGATCGTCGTCATGATCGGTGCCGCCATCAGCCCCAGGATCAGGCCGGCGTTCAGGACTCCCAGCCCCAGGGGCACGTCGAAGATCCGGATGATCAGCGGGTTCATGATCGACATGCCCACGAACCCCCATACCACCGACGGAATCGCCGCGAGCATCTCCACCAGCACCTTCAGCACCTCTCGGGTCTTGCCCGTGGCGAACTCGCCGATGTAGAGAGCGGCACCCAGGGACAACGGGACCGAGAAGAGCATCGCGAAGCCGGTCACGCTGGCCGTTCCAACCACCAGGGCGAGCGCCCCGTAGGTCGGGTTGTTGGAGGTGGGGCGCCAGGCGATGGAGGTGAAGAACTCGCCCACGTCGAGGGACCCGAAGACGAAGCCGAGGCCCTCCTTGGTCACGAAGACAAAGATTCCGATGATGAATACGATCGCCGAGATCCCGCCGATGAAAATGAGAATCCGGGCTGCCCGGTCCACATGCCACGCCATGTCCCTGCGATCCATGGCGTCCGGTGTCCTCACGGCTTGCGAATGCCCCCCCGGCGGAGTCACTCGTCGTCCCGCACCCCTAGGGTCGTCATCAGGCTGCGAATACGATCCATCAGCTCACGGTAGACGAGTTCGACTTCCGAATCGGGCGTGACGCCGCTGTCCTCGAGATCCCACTGCAGAACCGCAGAGCGGTAGGGTACGTCGAAGTGCAGCGACGGATCCACGCCGATCCCCACGACGACGTGATAGTGACGGCCGACATCGAGAGCGTCGTCGAAGGAACGGGGTTCGTCGCCCGTGGACAACACGATGCCGCGGCGCCGGAAGAACTTCATCAACTTCGGGTCGAATTCGTCGGCGGGTTCCAGTCCGGCGGAGCCGAAGCGTCCCGCTTGCGGATGACTCTCCGCCGCCGCCACCTCCGCCAGTTTGCTGGTCATCGCATGGTCGGCGTCAAGGAAGAGGATTCTGTAGCGCTTCTCCGCCTTGCGCTTTCCCTTCACGGCAAAGAGGGTCATTTCGCTCGCGTTGTCGGCCTGTTCGGCGGCGCGTTGGAGGAGCCGGAAGACCAACAGGGCGCCGAAGAGGTCCCTGACCTGCTGCCGGTCGGATTCGGCGGCACCCGTGAGCACCTCGAAGGCGTAGGGGTAGATCGCTGCCGTCTGCGATGCGATTCCCCGCGCGACACGGGCCAGGTCGGGGTCCCCATCCAGAAACGCCGCCATCGAAGCTCCCAGCGCCTTCCCGGCTTGCTCCCCCATCATCCCGATGTTGTGGCGAACGGTTTCGGGGAGTTCCGATTCGATCTGGCGTGCCACCCGGCAGATCGTGGCCGCGTAGTCGCCGATCCGCTCAAGGGCCACCGATAGCCGGAGCACCGCGGAGACGTACCGCAGGTGGCTCCCGCTTGGAAGGTGACGAGCCACGAACAGATGGCACAGGTGATCAAGGTCCCGGATGGCCTGGTTCACCGCCCGGTCCTTGATCACGGTCTCGTTGGCCAGGCGCCTGTCGAGGTTGAGAACGGCCTGGACACCGTGCCTGAGGTTGTCCTCGACATCCTCCACGACCATGCGCAACCGTGACCGGATGGCGAGGAGGTCCGCCTCCAGGCGCTTGTCGTAGAGGCTCAAGCGCACTCCACGTCGGTAACGGGTGCGTACCCGCGCTCAAGGATCAGGCACTGGCCCTCCGTGGACAGGATCCAGTTCATGTATTCCTCGATCGCGCCCTGCGGCTGACCCGCAGTGTACATCATCAAGGGACGGGCGATGAGGTAGCTTCCGTCAACGGCTGTGGTGATGGTCGGCGCGACGCAGGATCCGCCCTCTTCAGCGGAGATGCAAGGCATGTTCACATGCTCGGTCGCGTATGCCAGACCGCTGTAGCCGATCGCACACGGCGTGTTCTCCACCAGGTCGACAACGTCCTTCGAGCCGTGCATGTCCCGGGATCCGAGCTTGTACTCCATGTCGTCCCCGAGCACCGTCTCCTTGAAGTAGACGTACGTTCCCGAGTTGTTCTGCCGGCTGACCAGGACGATCTCGTCGGAACCGCACCCCGGAACGGAAACGCCCAGATCCGACCAGGACTCGACGGAGCCTCCGTCGCCGTATACGGCCCTCAACTGGGCCAGGCTCAGGCTCTTGATGGGGTTGTCGGCGTGGAGGTAGACCGCCAGGGCATCGTAACCGACGACGAACTCGACGGGTTCGACACCGTTCTCGCGGGCCATGACGATCTCCGCGTCGCGCATTTTGCGAGACGCGTTGGCGATGTCCACCGTCCCGTTGATCATGGCCGAAATACCGGTCCCGGATCCGCCTCCGGTGATGGCCACCGCCACGCTCGGATTGATCGCGCCATAGGCCTCGGCCCACGCCTGGGCCACGTTCAGCAACGTGTCCGAACCCTTGTTCTGGATGACTGCCCGCTGGACTCGGTCGGCACCACCCCCGCAGGCGGCGATCGCCAGGGCTACCAGGGGGAAGACTCGTACCATGGTGACGACTCGCTTCATTTGTCTTTTCGCTCCTTCTCTAGTTTGAACCCAAGGTGGGATTGTAGCGGGCATTTGTCACGGGACCGCAACCAGGCAATGACGGCCCGGTAACGAAGACGCGGACCCCCCGCAACGGGCCCGTTCGAACTCAGTAGTACAGGTATGTCTGCAACTTGAAGGACAGCTCTCTGGAGGCCGATCCGGGATCGTAGACGTCGAGGTTGACTCCGATTCGGTTCTTTCCCGCGACGTACAGGAACACGCCGGGTGTGAGGAGGAGTCCGGCATCGTTCATTGCCCCGCGGTCCGGGTCTCCCCAGCTCACGCGCGCCACGGGTTCGACACCAGCGAAGGTGCCGCCCTCCAGCGCGACGTAGCGGCTCATGATCGCCTGGGCGGTCAGGAAGCGCGGGATCTCGCCCCCCGCCGGTGCTTCCAACTGCCAGTTCGCACCCCCGATCACCCCGACCTGAAGGTGCGTGCCGCTCCGGAAGCCACCGAACTCCAGGTCGGCGCCGTACGCGGTGCCAGCTCCCGTGTCGCCGTCTCCGCGGACGAAGTCGTGCCGCGACACGTTGCCCGAGAGCGAGACACCGTCCGCCATTTCGAGCGAGATTCGCCCCGCCAGCGATTTCCCCGAATTCTCGTCGCTCCCCCCTGTGCCCGTCCCGTTGGTCAACGTGGCCATGTACGAGAACCGGTCACCGATGGCGCCATCGGCCTTGAAACCTATGTCCCGATCCGAGTACGCGAGCTTCTCCGTGAACCGGCTGAGAGCACAGGTTCCACCCGGACCGGCGCAGCTGCTGCCTCCATTGATTCTTCCGGTCCGCTCCACCACGACGATATCGGTGGAGCTGTCGAGTTCGAAGATGTCGAAAGCGCGCTTGAACTGGCCCGCGGAAAGCCGAAAACCCGAGTGGACGTTCAGCCGGAAGTAGGCGTCCTTGAGTTCGAGCTCTCCACCGCCGAAGTCGGGCTGTACCCGCGCATCGAGCAGGTCGGACACGGAAACATCGATGGTGAACCGCGCCCGCCGGGTGAAGAAATCGGTGGATTTGCCGCCTTCGGCCGAACTGGTGGCGAACTGGGAATGGAGACGGCCTCCAAACCGCACCTGCGCGCTGCGGGCGGTGATATCCATCTGTCCCTGCAAGGCCTCCGTCCCGCCCATCGCAAGAAGCAGGGCGGCACCGGCTATACGGGTTCTGATCAACGGTCTGAGACTCCCCGACAGTGGAAGGCAATCATGTGGGTCCGTACAGCAGGTCACACCCACTGCACGAAGGACGAGTCTCAATAGAGGTGGTTTGTGTAACGAATACGCTACCAAATATCGACGGATCGGTAACGCCGACCCCGTCCCGTCACGGTGATGTCACGGAACGGGGTCGCGAATCCGATTGACCGGGATCAGGGAGCACCGCTCGCCTTCACCCGGCCCAAGCCGGCTGCTACCCTTCCTCTTCGCCTCCGACGGCCCGTTTCAGCACCTTCTGAATGTCGAGGCCGAGCACCGACGCCAGCCCTTCCATCGTCCCGTATGCCCCCTTCACGCGCTGGTTCAGCGCGTTGGACACGCCCTCACCCCGGCCGCCGTCCATGACCACCACCCGGTCGATATCCACACCCTCGACCGCTCCCACCGCAATCTCCAGCAGCTCGGGGAGCTTCTCGGCAATGAACACCGCGAACGCCGCTTCGCCACCAGCCCCGACCTCCGCGTACAGCCGCCTGAGCACCTCCACCTGGGCCTTACCACGCTCCAAGATCGGCGCGGCCTCGGCCTCCGCGCGGGCGATCGCGGCCATCTTCTCCGCCTTGGCAGGCTCGATCACATCGGCCCGGAGGCGCTGCACCTCCTTCTCGACGCGCTTCATCTCCAGCAACTTCTCGGCCTCGACCTCCGCTTCCTGGGCCTTCACACGCGCGATCTTCTCGGCGGTCTCACCCTCGCGGTCCAGCTCCGCCTGCCGCACGCGCAACTCGTTGCGGGCTTCGGCAATCTTGATCGCCGCCCCCGCTTCCCGCACTTCGGCCCGGCGCCCGGCTTCCGCCTGCGCCTCACGGGTGTCGGCCCGCTTCCGCGCCTCGGCAATCTCGGCCTGCCGAATCGCCTCGGCCGACTTCTCGCGGCCGATCGCGGCCAGGTAGCCCCGCTCGTCGCTCACATTCTGGATCTTGAGCACATCGAGGTGGAAGCCCAGCGAGGCAAGATCCTCGCCCGCGTCCTCCGCCAGAGCCTTGGCGAAGCCCAGCCGGTCCTCGTTGACGGCTTCGGGGGTCAGGGTCGCCAGCACTCCGCGCAGGTTGCCGGTCAGCGTGTCCTGCGCCAGCGCCTTGATCTCGGCTTCGGACTTCCCGAGGAGCCGCTCGACCGCGTTGTTGAAGACCCACTCGGGCTCGGAGGCAATCTTCACGTTGGCGATCGCCTCGACGTTGAGGGGGATGTTCCCCTTGGAGAAGGCATTGCTCACCAGGACCTCGATGGGGATGGTCTCGAGGTTCATGTGGTGGACCGTCTCGATGATCGGCACCCGGAAGACGCGTCCGCCGGAGATGGAGCGGTATCCGACCTGCTGACCGTCCGCCAGCAGGCGGTTCCGGCCTGTCAGCACGGCGGCCCGGTTGGGCGGCGTGATGACGATCAGACTCTTGATGGTCGCGACCAGCACGACGACCACGACGACAAGTACGATGCCCGATATCAGGGCCACTAATGGGGTCACCATGGACCTCCTGTTGTTGTGGGGCTCGCGCCCCGGCGTTGACTCATTCTTCCAGCAGCTTCGGACCCACCGGGCTCACGGACGCGATCCCGTCCTTCATGTCGACCACGACGACCGGGTGCCCGGCGCCGAGCGCCTCGGTATCCGCGTAGCTGTCCGCAACCCTTGCCCGTATGCGGACCCGGCGATCTCCCCGCCTCACGGTCACGGTCCCCGAACTGCCCGGCACGATCTCGAGCGACACCTCGCCCGTCAGCCCGACGAAGGACTCCTCCCCCCGGAGGGCACCCGTTTCGGTACGCTTGAGGTACCCGAACACCGTGCTGATCAGCACTCCCGACGCCAACCCGGTTCCGCCGGCGATCACCGCGGTCAACCCGGGCTGGCTCCCGCCCAGTAGCAAATGGAGCATGGTTCCGGCGGCACCAAAACCGAAGATGGCGTTGATGATCGAGCGGATGGAAAAGAGCTCCGCGATCCCGACTCCGTGAGCAGCCGCGTCCAGATCGCCACCGACATCCACATCCGTGTCGACATCGACGTCCCCCTCGAGGAAGTCACCGAAGAAGGAGAGGGCGAGGAAGCCGCCGCCGACTGCCAGAGAGAAGATGTAGGCTGTGAGCATCGCGGCGCTCCTCTTGCGTGGTTGCTACTTTTCTACGTCTTGTCCACAGGTCATGTTCACCCGTCGGACCGTCGGCAAGGTACCTTGAGCTACCGGCTGACGACACCCACCCAGCACCTGGAGTTGTGCCTTGAACACCCGTCCCGTGAGCCCGGCAGTAGCCGCCTTGTTGCTCGCCTCGACCTCGTTTCTCTTCGCGCCCCTGTTCGCCGCCGGCCAGCAGGGAGCAACCAACGGGGAGTGGCGCTTCTACGGGGGCGACGCCGGCAGCACCCGCTACGCGCCGCTTGATCAGATCGACGGCGACAATGTGAGCTCCCTGGAGGTCGCGTGGCGCTGGACGGCCGCCAACTACGGTCCGGGCCCAGAGTACAACTACCGCACCACGCCACTCATGGTTGGCGGCGTCCTGTACGCCACGGCTGGATACCGTCGCACGGTCGTGGCCATCGACGCAGGTACCGGCGAGACCCTGTGGACCTACCGCATGGACGAAGGGGAACGGTCGGCCCCGAGAAGGAATTCGGGCAGGGGCGTCGCCTACTGGGAGTCGCCGGACACGGGGCCGCGCATCTTCGTGGTGACGCCGGGCTTCCATCTGGTCGCGCTGGATGCCGCTTCGGGGAGACCGGTCGCCGACTTCGGGGACAACGGCGTGATCGACCTGCGCCTCGGCCTGGGCCGCGAGCTGGACCTGGTGCGCGCGCCCATCGGGTCCAGTTCGCCGCCGATCGTTGTGGACGGGGTCGTCGTGGTCGGCTCGGCCCTGCCTTCGGGCAGCGCGCCCCCCTCCCCCGAGATGCCCCCGGGCCACGTGCGCGGCTTCAACGCGTTCACGGGCGAGCTTCGCTGGACCTTCCACACCATCCCCCAGCCCGGCGAGTACGGAAACGACACCTGGGAAAACGATTCCTGGGCGTACACGGGCAACGCCGCCGTGTGGACCGCCCTGAGCGCCGACCCCGCGCTGGGGTACGTCTACCTGCCCGTCGAGCTGGGCACGGGCGACTACTACGGGGGCCACCGGCAGGGCGACAACCTTTTCTCGCAGAGCCTGGTCGCGCTGAACGCCGCCACCGGAGAGCGGGTGTGGCACTACCAGACCGTCCGCCACGGGATCTGGGACTACGACCCCCCGGCGGCCCCGGTCCTGGTGGACCTGGTCGTTGACGGGCGCCCGATCGAGGCCATCGCGCTGATCACCAAGCAGACCTTCACCTTCGTCCTGGACCGGCGGACGGGGGAGCCCGTCTGGCCCATCGAGGAGCGACCCGTGGAGCAAACGAATGTTCCCGGCGAACGCACCGCCCCCACCCAGCCCTTCCCCACCAGGCCGCCCCCCTACGACCGTCAGGGCGTGGATCCCGACGACCTCATCGATTTCACCCCCGAGTTGCGGGCCGAGGCCGAGGAGATCCTCGCACAGCTGCACTACGGCCCCCTGTACACGCCCCCGACCGTGCCCGTGGAGGGAGGCACCCAGGGCACGCTCATGGTGCCCGGGTCGCTGGGAGGCGCCAACTGGCCGGGTGGCGCAGTGGACCCCGAGTCCGGGTACCTCTACGTGCAGTCGGCCACCGCACCAAGCGTCATCGCGCTCGTCAACGAGCCCGAGGTCTCCGACATGGACTACATCCGGGGCGGCGGTCTTCGGCTGCGCGGCGGCGGTGGCCCCCGGGGCCTCCCTCTCTTCAAGCCGCCATGGGGCAGGGTCACCGCGATCGACCTGAATGCCGGCGACATCGCGTGGCAGGTCCCCAACGGCGACGCGCCCGAGTACGTGAAGAACCACCCCGCGCTGGAGGGCATCGACGTGGGGATGACCGGGAGGCCGGACCGGGGCGGCGTCCTCGTGACCCGCACACTGCTGTTCGCCGGCGAGGGCGGCGGGATGTTCGCCGCGGCAGGATCGGGGGGAAACAAACTGCGAGCCCACGACAAGGCCACGGGCGAGGTGGTGGCCGAGTTCGAGCTGCCGGCGAATCAGACCGGACTGCCCATGACCTACATGCACGAAGGGCGGCAGTTCATCGTGGTGGCGGTGGGGGCGCGGGGGCACCCGGGCGAACTGGTCGCGCTGGCGTTGCCGGAGTAGCCGTCGATGACACGTCCAACCCATATCCCGGATGTCCTGCGGGCTGGAGCCGAGGACGCCGTCGCCCTGTCCGCGCCGGGCCGCCCCGACCTCACCTACCGCGGCCTTCGCCGACACGTCGAACAGACCGTGGCCGCCCTCAACGCGCGCGGCATCGGGCGGGGCGACCGCGTGGCCATCGTGCTCCCCAACGGACCCGAGATGGCCAGCGCCTTCGTCTCGATGGCCGCAGGCGCCGCCACCGCCCCGCTCAATCCGGCGTACAAGCAGCCCGAGTTCGAGTTCTACCTGTCGGACTTGAGGGCGAAGGCGGTGGTGCTCATCGAGGGCGACGACACACCCGCCCGGGCGGCGGCGGCGACGCTCGGGGTGCCGGTGTTCGAGATCCGGGCGAACAGCGACGACCCCGCCGGAACGTTCCAGTTCGCAACGGAGCCCGGCGGGGCAGCTGCCGCGCGAGGAGGAATGGCCGGGCCCGACGACATCGCGCTTGTCCTCCACACCTCCGGGACGACCTCGCGCCCGAAGATCGTGCCCCTGCTCCACCGCAACGTGTGCGCGACCGCCGCGAACATCCGCCGGACCCTGCGGCTGGAGCCTTCCGACCGCTGCATGAACATGATGCCGCTCTTTCACATTCACGGGCTGATGGCGTGCGTCCTGTCCACCGTGCACACGGGCGGAAGCGTCTACTGCGCGCCGGGGTTCAACGCGCTCAAGGTTTTCGGCTGGTTTGCGGACTGCGATCCAACCTGGTATTCGGCTGTCCCGACCATGCATCAGGCCATCGTGGCACGGGCCGCCCGCAACCGGGTGGTGGTGGAGCGCATGAACCTCCACTTCATCCGGTCCTCCTCGGCCGCGCTGCCGACCCGCGTCATGGCCGAACTGGAAGATCTCTTCGCGGCTCCCGTCGTGGAGGCCTACGCGATGACCGAGGCCGCGCACCAGATGACGTGCAACCCCCTCCCCCCCGCGCCCCGCAAGCCCGGCACGGTGGGCATCGCGGCGGGCCCCGACGTCTCGGTCATGGACGCCGAAGGCAACCTCCTCGCACCGGGCGAGGAGGGCGAGATCGTCATCCGGGGGCCGAACGTCACCCCCGGCTACGAGAACAACGAGGCCGCGAACGCGGAAGCCTTCACGGCGGGGTGGTTCCGCACCGGCGATCAAGGCTTCCGCGACGAGGACGGGTACTTCACGATCACGGGGCGCCTCAAGGAGATCATCAACCGGGGCGGGGAAAAGATCTCGCCGCGGGAAGTGGACGAGGTGCTCATGGACCACCCTGCCGTGCAGCAGGTGGTCACCTTCGCCGTGCCCCATCCCAAGCTGGGCGAAGAGGTGGCCGCCGCGGTGGTGCTGCGGGAGGGGGCGGGGGCTGGCCCGGGTGAGATCCGGGACTTCGCGGCGGGGCGGCTGGCCGGGTTCAAGGTGCCGAGAAGGATCCTGGTCCTCGACGAGATCCCCAAGGGCCCCACCGGCAAGCTGCGCAGGATCGGCCTGGCCGAGGACCTGGGGCTGGCGTGATGGTGGCCGCCGCCGAGTCGACAGCCGCCCTCCGGCGGGCAGCCACCCCGATGAAGGTCGCCATCTACGGAGCCGGCGCGACCGGCGGCTATCTGGGCGTGAAGCTGGCGCTGGCCGGCGTCGACACCACCCTGATCGCGCGGGGACCTCATCTCGAAGCCATGCAGCAGCACGGCGTGCGGTTGCTGATCGAAGGCGAAACCCTCGTCGCCAACCCCGTCTGCACCGGCGATCCCGCCGAAGCCGGCCCGCAGGACTACGTCATCATCACGCTGAAAGCGCACTCGGCCACGAAGGTCGTTGACGCCATGCAGCCACTGCTCGGACCCGATACGGCCGTCGTCACCGCCCAGAACGGCGTGCCCTGGTGGTACTTCCACAAGGCGGGCGGCCAGTGGGAGGGACTCAAGCTCGACAGCGTGGACCCGGGGGGCCGTCAGTGGGAGGGGATCGGCCCGGAGCGGGCCATCGGCTGCGTGGTGTACGTGGCCACGGAGCTCGCCGAGCCGGGCGTCATCCGCCACCTGTACGGGAACCGCTTCTCCCTGGGCGAGCCTTCCGGCGAAAAGAGCGCGCGCGTGAAGACCCTCAGCCGAATGCTCGCCGCAGCAGGGGTCAGAGCACCCGTCCGCTCGATCCGCCAGGAGATATGGCTGAAGCTGTGGGGGAACGTCTCCTTCAACCCCATTAGCGCGCTCACCCTGGCCACCCTCGACAGGGTGGCCACCGAAGCGGGGACGCGGGCCGTCGCCCGGGGCATGATGGAGGAAACCCAGGCGATCGCCGAGGCGCTGGGCATCCGCTTCCGCATCGGCCTGGAGCGACGGATTGATGGGGCCGCCGCGGTCGGCGCCCACCGGACGTCCATGCTGCAGGATCTGGAAAAGGGCCGTGCCATGGAGATCGACGCCCTGGTCACCTCGGTGCAGGAACTGGGCCGTCTGGTGGGGGTGGCGACGCCGACGATCGACCTCGTCCTGGCTCTGGTGCGGCAGCGGGCTCAGGTGGCGGGGCTGTACCCGGTCTCGTAGCGCGGTGCAATCGGGTCCCGCAACGTTTTTTGTTGCGCGCTCTGGTTTTTGTTGCGCGCTCTCCTCAACCTCCGAACAGCGTGATTCCAAACACCCGGGCCGCTATCAGGATCAGGCTCAACCCGGTGAAGACCACGATGCTGACGACCGTGAACACCCGCGCGAACGCCGACGGGTAGAAGTGCGGGTCGTCCTTCGGGATCACCTTGAGGCAGTAGTAGAAGTTCAGGCAGAAGATCACCGGAGCCACGAAGTAGGCCAGCGCCGACGCGACCAACACCAGGAACACCGGCCGGGGCACCCCGTTGATCAGCACCACCGAGGCAACCAGCGAAAACAGCATCGTGGCGCGGTAGATGTTGTATTCCGAGTACCAGCGCCGCCGGTGTTCAGGGGTGAGCTGGTCCGCCGCGGTACCCTCGAGGGCCGCGGTCGGCCGGAAGAGGTTGCGGGCGCAGGCGCCCACGATCCGGGGCCAACCGTCGAAGTAGTTGAAGGCGGTCGAAAAGGTCGCGGCGAAGGCGCCGACCATGAACACCGTCATCATCCAGGGGCCGACGCTCTCCGTGAAGATCCCCGCGATCTCGCCCATCACCGCCCGTCCCTCGACGGGGCTCGGATAGAGCCAGACGGCGGACAGCAGCACGAAGATCGTCGCGATGATGAACGACACCACGTGGCCGAGCCTGAAGTCCCACAGGCTGATCCGGAAGCAGCGGCGGCTGTACTCGACGGCCCGCTGCGGGAGCCGGCGGACATCGACGGTGAGGTCCGAAATCCTCGGCGCAAACGCGTCGAAGCTGGGCGCCAATCCGGCAGCCTCCAGCCGATCCCTGATCCTGGCCATCCCGGTGCGCTTGGCCTTCCCCCACTCGGAGGCCTGGAGCGATACATCGATGCCGGTAGGCAACAGCCCGAGGAAACCCGCGATGACCAGCCACGAGCCTTCGGGAGCGTCGAAGATCAGGAAGTGGCTGAGTTCGCCGATCGGGGCAGGCCGCACGAAGTACACGACCACCGCCGAGACGAAGAGTAGTCCGCCGGCAATCTTGGCCCCGGCCTCGAGCGCCGCGTAGCGCCCCCGCAACAGGATCAGCACCGACGCGGTGCCGAGGATGGCCGCCCACCCGGCAAGCGGAACCGGCAGGCCCATGCTCGCAGAGAACAGGTAGTAGAACACCGCGGCGGCTGCGATCAGCCGACCCGCCTGGCCGATCGCGCACTGGATGAGCGTGGTCACGAGCACATACCAGACAGGGAGCTTCTTCCACGACGTGGCATACGCCGCCATCATGCTCATGCCCGTGGCGTTGGTGAACCGGAAAGCCAACTCGAAGCCGTAGTACTTGAAGACGTACGCCACCGGGATGCACCACAGGAGCGCGTACTCGAAGCGCCCGCCCGCCGTCGGGGCCGTCACCAGGTGGCTCGTCCCGATCCCGGTCATCATGAGGATCATCCCGGGCCCGAATTGGCGCAGCAGGCTGCGCGGGGTCATGTCGGGGATCTTCAGGTCGTCGAAGGTGGGGGATGGGCGGTCGGCCATCGGTGTCTCCGGAGGGGACGGTCGGGTTACGGTACCGTCGAGAAGAGTATGGAGTCGGGTCGGTGCGGGCAAAAAGGGGGGGCGGCAGCGCTCCATCCCTTGAACCAGCAAAGCGTGCATGGTAATGTATCCGTGATGCCTTACTTCCTTTACAGAGGATTACTTCCATGCTTCTGGCCAAGCTCACATCCAAGAATCAGCTGACCCTTCCCAAGGCGGTGATGGCCGACTTCAAGGAGGCGGAGTACTTCGATGTGACCAATGAGCACGGCCGCATCGTGCTGACTCCCGTGCGCGTCAATCGAGCTCGCGCCGTGCGCGCGAAGCTGGCGGAGCTCGGTCTTTCCGAGGCGGACGTGGAGGACGCGGTGGCCTGGGCTCGCCGAGCCGAATGACACCGCGATGGGTCCTAGACACAAACGTGCTGCTGTCGGCCCTGCTCTTCCCGGCCGGGAGGGTCACCTGGTTGCGTGACGCATGGCGGGCGGAGACCGTCTTGCCACTCGCGAGCCGTGCCACAATCGCCGAATTGATCCGTGTGCTCTCCTATGCCAAGTTCAGGCTGACCGACCGCGAGCGAGAAGACCTGCTGGGCGACTACCTGCCATATTGCGAATCGGTCGTCGTGTCCGATCCTCGCTTGGTACCTGACTGCCGGGACCCGTTCGACCGTCCCTTCCTTGAGCTGGCCCTGGTGGGCCGGGCCGACGCTCTGGTAACGGGCGACAGCGATCTGCTTGCCCTGTCACCCGCGTTTCCGGTGCCCATCCTCACCCCCGGAGCAGCGAGAATGGCTATCGCGAGCGGCGCGTGACCGGCGGTCGCCCCCACCACGACCCCCTCCACAACTCCCTTCCCCGTTCCACCCCCACGGGGTAGATTGGGATCAGGTCCATGGGCGGATGCGGGGGCGCCTCACCTCTGCCCTTTCCATCGGGCGGAGGGAGTAGTAGCATGGCACGCGAATTGACACCGGCCGGCTGTTCGCCACCGAACGGTCACGGTCCGCAGCGGAACCCGTAGCCGCACTGCCGCCCTTGATGAAACCAACCGACACCACCGACCCGCGCCACTACCACCGCGTCGTCGACTGCCAGTGGGGATGCCCGGCGCACACCAACGTCCCCGAATACATCCGGCTCATCGCCAACGGGCAGTACACCGAGTCGTACCTCCTCAACCGGAAGTCCAACGTCTTCCCCGGGATCCTGGGCCGGACCTGCGACCGTCCCTGCGAACCGGTCTGCCGGCGGGTGCGGCTGGACGGCGAGCCCGTGGCGATCTGCCGGCTGAAGCGGGTGGCCGCCGATCTCAGGGACGACATCCGGCCCTTCCTGCCGGACATTCCCGAAGAGAAGAACGGGAAGCGCATCGCGTGCATCGGCGCCGGGGCCGCCTCGCTCACCGTCGCAAACGACCTGATGCCGCTGGGGTACGAAGTCACGATCCTCGAGAAGCTCGCAGCGCCCGGTGGCCTGATGTGGACGAACATCCCCGAGTTCCGGCTTCCGGGCAAGGTCCTCTGGGAAGAGATCAAGTACATCACGGACATGGGGGTGGACCTGCGCCTGAACAGCCCCGTCGACAGCCTGGCCGCCCTCCTGGAAGAGGACTACGACGCCTTCTTCATCGGCTCGGGAGCCCCCAAGGGGAAGGAGCTGAAGATCCCCGGGCGGTGGGACTCGGACCGGGTCCACATCGGGATCGACTGGCTGGAGTCGGTGCGCTTCGGCCACATCGAGAGCTGCGGCGACCGGGTGCTCGTGATCGGCGTGGGGAACACCGCCATGGACTGCTGCCGCACGGCCCAGCGCCTCGGGGCCAGCAACGTGAAGGTCATGGCGCGGAAGACCAAGCCCCACTTCAAGGCATCGGCCTGGGAGCTGGAGGACGCCATCGAGGAGCAGGTCGAAATCCTGGAGAACCACTCCCCGTCGAAGTTCATCGTCGAAGACGGCAAGCTGAAGGGCATGGTCTTCGACCTGGTGACCTGGCACGAGGGCGAGGGCGGGCGGCTCCGTGCCGAGGTCCACGACAGCAAGGTCATCGAGTGCGACGAGGTCATCCTGGCCATCGGGCAGGACACGGCCTTCCCGTGGATCGAACGCGACATCGGGATCGACTTCAACAACTGGGACATGCCGATCGTCGACAAGGCCACCTTCATGACGTCGCGTCCCGGGGTATTCGTAGGCGGCGACGCGGCGTGGGGCCCCGAGAACATCATCTGGGCGGTCGAGCACGGCCATCAGGCGGCGATTTCCATCCACGCCTGGTGCCACGAGGAGTCGCTCACGGATCGTCCGGCGGAGGGGATGAACCTGGTCAGCCAGAAGATGGGGCTGCACGAGTGGACGTATTCCAACGACTACGACGAGGCCGAGCGCGCGAAAATGCGCCACGTCGACCTGCAGGAGCGCTTCAAGCGGCTGGACATCGAGGTGGAGGAAGGCTTCGACATCGAGCAGACGCTGGCCGAAGTCGAGCGCTGCCTGAATTGTGACGCGCAGACGCATTTCGAGGCGGACCTGTGCATCGAGTGCGACGCCTGCCTCGACATCTGCCCGCTCGACTGCCTCACGATTACCGTCAACGGGCCCGAGGAGGATCTGACCCAACGGCTGATGGCTCCGCTCCTCAACCCCGAGGAGCCCCTGTTCATCTCCGAAGACCTGCCACAGACCGGGAGGATCATGGTCAAGGACGAGGACCTCTGCATCCACTGCGGACTGTGCGCCGAACGGTGCCCGACCGCGGCCTGGGACATGCGCAAGTCGGATCTTCTGATTCCGTACGCGGGTCTCGATAAGGGCGAAGTCCACCCCGGCATGTCCATCATGGACCTGGCCGGGGTCGGAGCCCGCTGATGGCGGTCGACACGCAGGTACTCGTAAACGGCGGGCTGCCGGCGACCGCGTCGCGCGTCAACGACATCGCCTTCAAGATCGGGACCGTGAACGGCACCGGGTCGGCCAGCGCGAACGGGTTGCTGCGGAGCGCGATCTTTCGCATGGGGATCCCCGTTTCGGGCAAGAACCTCTTCCCGTCGAACATCCAGGGACTCCCCACCTGGTACGAGATCCGGGCGAACAAGAACGGGCACACCGCGCGGACGGCGCGCTTCGACCTGATCGTGGCGATGAATCCGGCCACATACGCGCGCGACATCCGGGAGGTCACGACAGGCGGCTGGGTCATGCACGACTCGAGCTGGCCCCTGCCCCGCAATCTGAACCGCGACGACGTGAACTTCCTGGGCGTCCCCCTGGCGAAGATGACGGTGGACAACTTCAAGGGTGCGCGGATCCGCATCCTCATGAAGAACATCTGCTACGTGGGGGCCCTGGCCGCGCTGCTGGACATCGACCTGGACATCGTGAAGGGCTTGCTGACGGAGACGTTCGCATCCAAGGCGAAACTGCTGGACTCCAACTTCCTCGCGATCGATCTGGGCTACGACTACGCCCGCGAGCACTTCGACTGCCCCCTGCCGGTGCACCTGGCAGCAATGGACGGGAACAAGGACTCGATCATCATCGACGGCAACACGGCGGCCGCGCTGGGGTGCGTCTACGCGGGGGCCACGGTGGCCGCCTGGTACCCGATCACCCCGTCCACCTCGCTCGTCGACGCCTTCACGGCGTTCTGCAACCGGTTCCGGAAGGACCCCGAGACGGGCAGGAACCGCTACGCCATCGTGCAGGCCGAGGACGAGTTGGCGGCGGCGGGCATGGTCCTCGGCGCAAGCTGGGCCGGGGCGCGGGCCTTCACCTCGACCAGCGGCCCGGGGCTCTCGCTGATGAGCGAGTTCATCGGGCTCGCCTACTACGCCGAAATCCCGTCCGTCTTCTTCGACGTGCAGCGGGTCGGCCCCTCCACGGGGATGCCCACGCGGACCCAGCAGGGGGACATCCAGTTCGCCGCATACGCCTCGCACGGGGACACGAAGCACATCGTGTTGTTCCCCTGCGACCCGCGGGAATGCTTCGACTTCGCGGTCAAGGTCTTCGACGTGGCGGACCGGTTCCAGACGCCGGTGTTCGTGCTGACCGACCTGGATATCGGCATGAACGATTGGGCCGTGCCGAAGCTGGAATGGGACGATTCCTACCGGCCGGACCGGGGCAAGGTGCTCTCGGCGGAGGACCTTGAAGCGGCGTCGGGTGCCTTTCGCCGCTACCTGGACGTGGACGGCGACGGGATTGCCGCGCGCACTCTGCCGGGCGTCCATCCGGACGGGGCGTTCCTGACGCGGGGTTCCGGCCACGACAGGTACGGCGACTACACGGAGGACTCGGAGCCCTACGCCGACGTCCTGGCCCGGATCGGCCGCAAGATCGATGGCGCGGCACCCCACTTGCCGGCCCCCGAGGTGCGCTTGCGGGAAGGCGCGACCATCGGTCTGGTGACGGTGGGCGGCTGCCGGGGCGCCGTACTGGAAGCCGTGGATGAGCTCGCCGAACAGGGAATCGACGTGGACTACATGCGCGTGCGGGCGTTCCCCTTCCACCCGGACGTGGAAGACTTCCTCATGGACCACGAGGTCAACTTCGTGGTGGAGCAGAACCGGGACGGGCAGCTCCGCAAGCTCCTGATCACCGAGACCCGAGTGGACAAGGACCGCCTCGCGTCGGTCCTCTACTACGGGGGCTACCCCATGAGCTGCCACCATGTGATCGACGGCCTTGCGTCGTATCCGGGCTCGGCTGCTGCTGCCGCGGGCCAGGCGCCCGCTGGCACCGGCTCTTCCGGCGCCGACTCCTCCGGCGCCGTTTTATCATTGCGCGGACTAACAACATGAGCTATATTAGCAAGCCCCGGATCCACCACCCGGGCCTCACCCGGAACCGGCTCGGGCTGACCCGCCGCGACTACGAAGGGCCCATGTCGACCCTCTGCGCGGGGTGCGGCCACGACTCGATCACCGCGGCGATCATCGAATCCTTCTGGGAGCTGGAGATCGCGCCGCACAAAGTGGCCAAGATGTCCGGCATCGGCTGCAGCGGGAAGACGCCGACCTATTTCCTGAAGGAAGCCCACGGCTTCAACGGCGTGCACGGCCGCATGCCGGCGATCACCACCGGGGCCCACGCCGCCAACCACGAGCTCGTGTGCATCGGGGTCTCGGGCGACGGCGACAGCCTTTCGATCGGCCTGGGCCAGTTTGCCCACGCCATGCGGCGCAACGTGGACATGCTCTACGTCATCGAGAACAATGGCGTCTACGGCCTGACCAAGGGACAGTTCTCCGCGTCGGCCGACTACGGCACGAAGGCGAAGCGGGGCCAGGTGAACCGGGAGCACCCCATCGACCCGGTCCTCCTGGCGCTGAATCTGGGCGCGAGCTTCGTGGCCCGGAGCTTCTCGGGGGACAAGGAGCAGCTCGTCCCCATTATCAAGGGAGGCCTTCGGCATCGGGGCTTCGCCATGGTGGACATCATTTCGCCCTGCGTGACCTTCAACGATCACCGCGGCTCGACCAAGAGCTACGAGTACACCCGCAACCACTACAACGAGATCGTGCAGGCCGACTTCGTCCCGCCGGCGCAGGAGATCACGGCCAGCTACGAAGCCGGGGACGTGCGCACGGTGACGATGCACGACGGGAGCCGGATGCGCTTCCGGAAGGTGCCCCAGGACTACGACCCCCAGGACCGCGACCAGGTCTACGCCTACATCCGGGACCACCAGCGCGCCGGCGAGATCGCGACCGGGCTACTGTACCTGGAGGAGACGCCGCCGGACGGAGAGGGGACGCATTTCCACGGCATTCACGGCACGGTGGACAAGCCGCTGGTCAACTACCCGTTCGAGGATCTATGTCCGGGGGCAGAGGCGCTGGAGAAGGTGCAGGAGGGGTTTCGGTAGGGGGGGAGTCCAGACGGCCGGACAATCGGGCGTCACCCTTGCATCGTGAGATGCCCAAGCCTACTTTGTCGTTTGTGTCAACGTAGCCTAACGTCCGCCTCCGTCGGCGCCTGAAGGCAGTTCGCGAGCAGTCCACTCCGATTCACCAGCAACTGGCTGATGAGCCGAGGCTCACACAAGCACCTGTACGAATACCCATGGCCGAAAACGCATGGCGACAACCGGGTAACGCACTCCTCGCTACAGCAGTGGCCAAGCCGTTGGCACGATGTCCCAAAACCTGAAGGGCAAGGCCGGGATCCGTGCCTTCCTGCTTCGACACATCGGAGAGATTGTGACCACGGAGCAGGTGCGCGACGCCAGCGGGGCAACTCCACTCCCAACCACCGCCAGCATCGGACGCCAGCCCTCTCTTCACGGAATCACCGCTGAGCGTTTGGGTTAGGCCTAGCCTCCCAATACTGGCACTCCCGCCGCACCACGGCCTCAATCAGATCCGCCACTCCCTCCAAGTCCGCCCGCGCGTTGGTCTCCCAGATCCGGACTACGGTCCAGCCATCCTCTTCCAATGCGGCGGTAACGTGGTCGTCACGGTCCACGCGCTTGGTGAACTTGTCGATCCAGTAGTCCCGGTTGGCGGTCCTGATCCGGGCATATTGCGCCTCCGGCCCCTTTTCCCGCAACACCCGCGCGTGCCAGTAGTCGCCGTCGATGAACACCGCTACCCGGGCACCAGGGAACACGATGTCCGGCTTGCCGATCAGCTTCGCATAGTTCTTTCGGAAACGGAGGCCGCGCCGGTGCAGGATCGAGCGGAGGGCGACTTCCGTCTTGCCCCCAGTGCTGCGGATGGCCGACATGTTGCGCCGGACCTCTTCCCGGGACTTCGGCCTGTATTCCACCAGGCCAGCTAGATGGCGAGGTCGAGAGGCAGGTCGGAGATGTCTCTGAGCCTCTTGCCTTCCACCATGATCGCGAGCATCTCCTGGGCGTCGCCCCAGCCCGAATCACCAACGGCTTCCTGGAGTTCCTGGAGCGCGACGTGGTACGTGCAATCGATGTCACCCGTGCCGATGGCGATCGAGGCGAGTCTGCTGGGAAGGGGTTCGGCGGTGACTACGGCGATGTGCGGCGCGTGACCCTTCCGGTTGCGCAAGAGATTGAGGGCCTCGGCGCGGGAGTTCTGGGTTCGGTCGCTGCGGATCGTCCATTTGCACGAAACGCTGGCGTGAAGAATCTCCAGATCCGTGTTCTTGCGTCGTAGCGGACTGGACAGCGCCACTCCGCGGGCGACGATGGTCTCGCGCTCGTTGATCCGTTCGTCGGGCTCGGGTCGGCGCGTGATGATGATGTCGGGTTTGATCGTGTAGTCGCCGCCCAGTGCGGCTGCGAGTTCGCGATTGGCCTTGGCCGCCTGCTCAAGCGCGTCAAGATGCGAGTATTGTTCGAAGTTCGCGATCGCGGAACCCGGTTTGATCCGCCAATCACCCGGCCTTAGGTGACCGAGGCGTGGGAAGGTAGCTTTGAGAAAGTCCATGGTCTGCCGTTCGAACTCGCTCCCCGCAGCCGACCCGCCGAGGCGGAGCAGGTCGTCGGTCACGCCCACGGCCTCGGCGAGAGCGAGCCCTATTCCCACGCTGGTCGCGTTGTTCGCGTCCGCATTGCTTGGGATTCCGTTGCGCACCGACCAGAGTCTGGATTGGAGCCCTCGGTGGAATTCACGGCGGGCACCGGGAAGGATCTCGTTCACTATGCCATCTGCGACTGGAGCGACAACTGACGATCGGCATGGTGCGCCGGCGCCTTCTCACGAAGCGCGCTTGCGAGCGAACGGCCCACGGCCTCCGCGACAGGCGGTGGCAGGGCGTTGCCGACCTGCCGGTATGCGGCGGTCTTCCGGCCAGTGAGACGCCAGGAGTCGGGAAACCCCTGGACGCGGGCGGTCATCCTGACGGTGAGTCGCGGGATCGCGCCTACCGGCAAGTCCCGCCCTGGAGCCGCGTCCGCGAGTGATATTCCGTTCACTCCCAGCTTTCGCCAAGCGGCCCGAGCTCGGGTCGGTCCCAGATCGGCTCCGCCGTGTCGCTTGGAGCCTCCGACCAATGTGGGTCCGATTCCGTTCGCTCGTTTGGCCCACTCGGCCGCGCCGGGCCAGCCGTCCTCCCCCATCAGATCGGCCAAGCACTCCCCGACTGACTGCCTGGCTGGACTCGGGACGGGCCATTCGAAAAACGGTGCGAAGCGCTCCCGGAGCGCGACAAGAATGAACCTGGGCCGCAGTTGTGGTACTCCGTAGTCGCTCGCGTTGAGCACCGCCCAGTCCACCCAGTAGCCGAGGGAATTGAGGCTGGTCGCGAGCGCCCGACGGTACGACACGAACCGGTTGGAAGCAAAGCCGGGGACGTTTTCCAGGAAGACGGACCTTGGGCGGATCCGCTCGATGATCTCCAGCGCCGTGGGGAAGAGGTCTCGGTCGTCTTCGGCGCCCAGCTGCTTTCCGGCCACCGAAAACGGAGGGCACGGCACGCCGCCCGCGAAGAGGTCCACGCCCCGGAAGCTCGTGGGATCAAGCGTCCGAACATCGGCTTCCAATACGCGCCAAGAGGGTCGGTTCGCTCGCAGAGTCGCGCAGGCATGACGGTCGATTTCGGCCAGCCCGCTGGCCTGAAAACCAGCTCTCTCAAGGCCCAAGGCCATCCCACCCGCTCCCGCGCATATCTCAAAGACGGTCAACAACGTCGTGTCACCTCCCGTTCACGGTCCCGAAAAAGAACACCCAGACCAATCTATTCTGCATTCGGGGGCGGGTCAGCGCCATAGTCACATGGGCACCACCAGAATGCGGTTGCATATTATGTAATGTTAGTATTATCGTACATTTATGATAATGCAACAAGACACCCGCATCGGTGCCCGGCTCAAAGCTGCCCGGCGAAGGGTCGGACTGACCCAGGAGCAGCTCGCCGACGCGTTGGGCGTGAGGCACCGCCAGACAGTCGCCAGCATCGAGGCCGGGCGCCGCAGCCTGAGCGCTCAGGAACTCCTTCGGGCGATGAGTGCTCTCGATGTGGACCTCGACTACTTCACCGACTCCTTCCGCCTCGTGGGTGAAGGGCGGTTCTCCTTCAGGACTAGCCGACCCGTCGCGGACGCGGTTCTCGACGAGTTCGAGGAACGCGTGGGACGGTGGATCGCCATGTACCGCGAACTGCCAGGGAGCAGGGCGAAGTACCGCAGTGGCTGGAGTTCAAGCTGGCGTTGACCCCGCGTTCCACCTTCGAGGACGCGGAGGGAGCTGGTGAGGCGTTAGCCGATCACTGGCAGTTGGAGCGTTGCCCGGCGGAGTTGCTCCGGTCCGCAATGGAGGACCGAATGCGCATCCTGGTGCTCGACACCGATCCTCCAGTCGGTATCTCGGAGGCTATCGCCCGGGTTCCGGGCCTCAGTTGCGTCCTGGTCAACCGGCAGGACCCGGAAGGACGCCGGAACTTGTACTTCGCCGACGCACTGTTCCACCTGCTCACCTGGGACGCGATGGCACCCGCGCGGAAAGAGCCCGTCGAGGTGCCACGCCGACGAAAGGGATGGCATGTCCGGCGACTGGCTAAGCACTTCGCCTCGGCGCTGCTCATGCCGGGGACCGTCCTGCGGGAGTATTGGGGCTCCCAGATAAAGTCGGCCGATGTTCACGACCGGCTGAATGACATGGCGGTCGCACTGCGCGTACCCGGGGCTGCCTGCAAGTGGCGTCTCCGCAGGCTTGGCCTGCTCTCCAAGGCTGACTTGACGCGTGTTGACGACGGCCGGCTTGTGGAGAATGGCCACCCGCGCGGGGCCACGCCGGATGTCCGGCCGTTCAGCCGACAATTCGTCAAGCGAGTCGCAACGGCTCTCGATGCGGGACGCCTTTCAGTCAGACAGACGGCTTCCCTGCTCAATGTGTCGTTGCCGGATCTGGCCTCGCTGCTCCGAGCCTACGGCCATGAGCCGCAATTCGAGGCTCCGGCGAGCCCGGCGCCGCCTAGTCCCGGCACGCCCGGAGACTCCACTCCGACCGCCATCAACATCAGACCGGCACAGAGCACCGACCGCGCGATGCTCGTCTCGATCTCCATGCGAACCATTCGTGCCAGCTACACAGGCTTCCTCGGCCGCGTCGCCGTTGAAGCGTGGCTCGCCAGCGGCGCCGTCGAAGCGTATCTGGACCAGCACCGGGCGAAGTGCCGGGTCGTCGAAGTGCAAGGTCAAGTCGTCGGCTACTGTGTCGCGAAGGGTGATTTGATCGACCTGCTCATGGTCGACAGCGAACGGCACCGGGAGGGGTTCGGGCGTGTTCTCCTCGGCCACATCGAAGCCGAACTGTTCGAAGCCCGCGCGGTCCTGAGACTGGAGAGCTTCGCGGACAACCGGCCGACGAATGCGTTCTATGTGGCCCAGGGGTGGACGCCAGGTGAGCAGTTCAAGGATCCGGAGGCCGGTGTGTCGAAGGTGAAGTTCACGAAGCGGCGACCAGGGCGAGTGGCACGGGGAAGGTCGAAGTAGGAGTCACAGACTTCCGGCCCGTACTCGCGTCAGAGCTTCACCGCCACCCCCCGATGTCGTACCAGTCGACCGCGCGGTCCGCTATCCCGTCAGGATCGTCCGGCCCGAGCTGGCGTTCGACCAGGACCACCAGGGTCGAGCCCGCGAGGTCGAAACCCATCATGCGGTCCCTGACCCTCACGGTGCCGACGTACTCCGCGTCACGAGCCGAGTAGACATCCAGGTACGAGAACTCGTGCGTGTCTCGCTGGGTAGGGATCCATAGCCGGCCGAGGGCGTCAAACCGTTCGCTTCCGAACACCAGGTGGTAGGCCTTCGGCGTGTTCCGATATCCTTCCAGCCAATCCACGCGCACCTGCGGGCCGCGGGCGCGCCTCCCCAGCACACCTAATTCCGCCTGCCGCCGGGCAACATCTCGCTCCGTTGGCAGCTCTTCGACGTAGGTCGGTGCCTGGATCCCGATCGCCTGGCCGTCCGCGCCGAGAAAGACCAGATGCCCCCGGCAAGCGATGAGGACCCAGCCACCCGAGGGGTCGGGAAGACCGTAGTGGGCCGTGTCGCCGCACTGGATCTCGACCGGCATCGGCGGGATTTCCTCCTGGCGCAGCACCTCCGCCGAAGCGATGTCGACTTCGAACAGGGTGTAGGTTCGCCCGGATCCGGCCGCTGCGGTGACCATCGACACCCCCAAGACGGATTCGCCGAAGGGGGCGGTGGGGTTCAAACTGACGGCGGCGCCGGGAAGCGCTATGTCCGCGATCCAGGTCCCCGAAGGCTCGTATACGGTGAATCGGTTCGAGCCGGTATCCACGACCCCGACGGTCCCGTCGAGGCCGCGGACCAGACCGCCCAATCTTCCGAATTCGCCCGGCCCTTCTCCCTCACGACCGAAGACGCCGACGACCGAGCCGCGACGATCCACGCAGCGGATCCGAACCTCGTATGAGTCGATCACGCAGGCCGTGCTTTCGTCCGCGAGAAGGGTGATGCTTCCGTGCGCGCTCAACGATAGCTGCGATATTCCGGTTGGCGGCGGGGCAAAGAGTCGCTCCGGGTTCTCCTCGCCCTCACCACAACCAACGGCCAGGGAAAGTAGCCCCACGGCGCCCAGACCCACGTAGCGACTCAGTTTACAGGCTCGCTTCGGGTCGATGCTCGGATCACCGCTCCAACTCGAACTCGGGATCGAGGCGCGGCGCCACGGCCGCGTCGGCGACGGACCGGCCGGTGGCGTACATCCAGCGGGCGATGCGGGCCAGTTTGCCCACGTCGATCGCGGCCGGCTCGTCGCGCTGGGTGTGGTAGTCGGCGTGCAGGACGCTCGTGAAGAAGAGCGCGGGGATGCCGGCGCGCGCGTACGGGAGGTGGTCGCTGCGGAAGTAGAACCCCTCCGGGTGATCCGGGCGGTCCCACAGCGAATCGACGACGAACCCGGCAGTGGCGCGGTTCGCTTCCAGGGCCATCGCGACGAGTTCCGGGGAGTTGCGGTGCGGGGGCTGGGCCCCGAGGAGCGAGGCCGTGTCGGGGTGATTCCTGCCGATCATGTCCGCGTTCAGGACCGCGACGATCTTCTCCCGTGGCACGACGGGGTTGGCCACGTGCCAGCGCGAACCGAGCAGGCCCTTCTCTTCGGCACCGTGCCACACGAAGAGCGCGGAGCGGCGGGCCGGGGCGGCGGCAAACGCGCGTCCGATCGCAAGCAGGGCGACGCTTGCCGACGCATTGTCGTCGGCGCCGTTCCAGATCGAGTCCCCTTCGACCGCGTACCGCAGCCCGTCGTGATCCTGATGGGCGGAGAAGAGCACATGCTCGTCGGCCAGCCCGGCGGCGGTACCCGCCACCCGCGCGATCACGTTGACCGACGGATAACGGAAGCTGTCGACCGAGATCTCGGCCTGGAACCGCGACCCGGCGGACATGGCGACACCCAGCCCCTCGCTCACCAGAAGGACCGGCACACCCGGGCCGGGATCGCCGGACTCGTCCGAGGGGGCCGCGTCGAGTTCGTAGCTGCCCCGGGATTGCCACTCCGCGATCCAATCGGCCGCGCGTTCGCTGACGGAGTCGCCCACGACGATGACCGCGCTCGCCCCCTTGGCGACCAGCGCCTCGGCCCTCTCGGCCACCCCTTGCCAGGTGTAGAGGACGTTGCCGATCAGGGTGTTCAGGTCCGGCACGGGATCGGGTGGAAGCAACCGGGCCACGACCGGCTTGCCCACAATGTGCGACGTCGTGACCTCGTCGGCGGGCGTGGCGCCGATGTCCACCAGGGTGCCGTCGATCGTGGCCTCGACGGGTTGCATGACGACTGCGTCGCTCCAGAGCGTCAACGGCGATCCGTCGACCTGGACCACGCTGTGATCCGAGATGCGCGTGCGCCGGATCGGCCAGAACTGGAAGTAGGTGCCGTCGTCCCCGGCGGGCTCGAGCCCGGCTTCACGAGCCCGGTCCGCGATCCAGGCCGACGCGCGCAACTCGTCGAGCGTGCCCGCCTCGCGGCCGCGCATGCCGTCCCCTGCAAGCACGTCGATGTCACGCCGGATGTCCGCTTCGCGGATCTCGGAAAGTCCGGGGAGTCCGTCCTGGCAGCCCCCGAGTCCGGCCACGCAGACGAGGATGGCCAGCCGCAGGAGGCGGCCGGGGCCTGCCATCCGACTCGAACCGGCGATCGTCCTCACCCCGCCCCGCCCCCTAACGCCTCATCCGTCTTGGCCGCCATCACGAAGTCGTTCACGTGGAGATTGCGGATCTTGTGCGTCCACCACGTCACGGTCACGCGCCCCCACTCCGTGAGCAGTGCGGGGTGATGGCCCTGCTCCTCGGCCAACTCCCCCACCCGGTTGGTGAATGCCATCGCGGCGGCGAAGTTCCCGAACGCGAAGACCCGTTCCAGGCGGGGGATCCCGTCGCGCTCGACCATCTCCCAATCGGGGACCTGCTTGCGGAACTCCACGACCTCCGCTTCCGTGGCCGGCGGCGCGCCCCGGCGGCAAGCCTCGCATGTCTGCCCGACAAGCTCGGTCATGGCCACAACCAGCCGAAGACGCCGCCGGTCAACAGCGCGTAGACGAGCCCGTCGAACATGTTTCGGGCCGTGGTTCCCCAATTCTGGGAGAACCAGATCGATCTCTGGGCGTGGGCGAACGCATATCCGGCGAAGGCCGTCGCCGACGCAAAGTGGAAGACCGCCATGGAGTCGGCCCCCGGTCCGAGCGCGAGCCCGGTGACGTGGGCCGCGAACAGGCTGACGATTGCGCTGTACACGAACCACTGGATCAGCTGATCGCGCATGCTCAACAGGTGCCCGTCGGGCAACACCGTCATGAATGTGACCGGTCCGCGCCTAGCCTTGTCCTGGTACTCCTCGCTCCGCATAACCTCCAGGTTTGCGGCGTGCGGAAGCGAGTAGTCGCCGGCCGGAATGTCGAAACCGCGTAGGGCATCCATCACGCCGTCTTCGTCGGGGACGGCACGGAAGTCCTTGTTGTGGTACGAAAGCATCATGTGGATGACCGAGCTCGCCACGAACACGAGCGCTGCGGACACCAGGATGGGGAGCCAAAGGCTGAGGGCAGGGACCATGTAGGAGCACTCCTTTCAGAGGGACGTGTGCGAGGCGCGCCCCCCGTCGGCTTGTGGGGCCCTCCCGCAGGCTCGAAAATGAACCGATCCCGACAGCGGGCGCCAGTCGCCGGCTCCGGTGCGGAGTCCTACCTCTGAAAGTGCCCGCAAGCGAAGATTCCGGGGACTTCAAACGGCAAAGGGCCGAGTTCTTCCGTATACCGTCGTCCCAGCTCCATCATGGTGACGGATTCGAGCGTGCGGAAGCCCGCATCGGCCATCAACGCACTCATCCCCTCCAAACTGAAATCACCGTACATCGGCTCTCCCCTCTTGGCGACGTATGCCTCGAGGCGTTCCCTCTTCTTCCTGTGCTCGGGCCACGCCGACCCGGTGTCGAGCATGTGGTCGACCACGAGGTGCGAGCCGGGGGCCACGCCCTCCGCAATCGAGCGCGCGGTCGAGACGACGACCTCCCGCGGCAGGTAGTAGATGACCCCCAGGAGGGACAGGAACGCCCTTCTCGAAGGGTCGAACGCGGAGTGTGACAGCGCCTTCATCACCAGGATCCGACCGAGGTCCGCGGGCACGAAGTGCAGTCCCCGCGGCAGCTCCACGCCGGCGCACCGCAGCCGATCCCGCTTGACCTGCTGCATGGCGGCCCTGTCGATCTCGAAGACCTGGAGCCGGGTCATGAGATCGGGCCGGCGGAGGGCGAACGAGTCCAGCCCGGCGCCGATGATGACGTATTGCGTAACCCCGGCGCCGACCGCCTCCTCCAGCGCCACCTCGGCGTAGCGGGCCCGGATCAGCACCCCGAGCATGGACGGCCGCAAGCCGTGCAGGCAGTGCGCGATCATCCATCCGGCGCGGCGAATCCGCAGGATGCGGCGCAGGTACCGGCCGCAGAGCACGATGGCGTAGGGGTCGTCGATGAGCCGCACCGGATCGCGCTGGTGAAGGGCCCGGACCGCCGCCACGAGGTCGGCGGTGGAGGCGCGCGCCTTCATGGCCGACTCACCGGATCAGGTACCACCCGGTCTGATAGGGGCGGAAATACTCGTACCCGTCGGCGGTCAGGTAGCCGTCGTCCTCCATCGGGATCGTGACCGTGCCGCCGCCGTATTCGGGGATCGCGGTCGTGGCGCTGAACTCGATGGAACGGTAGGCGCCGTCCCGGAGGTGGGAGTCCCACTCCGGGGGCGAGGACAGGTCCATGTTGCGTGCGTTGATCGCCGGACCAAGGGCATGGCCGTGGTAGCCGATCGGGTGCGAATACAGGCTGGGAAGGAAATCGACGTCTTCCAGCTCGGCCGCGATGGCAAGCGTGGCCTCCCACCCCGTCATTCCGGGGCGCGGCGCGGCGGCAAACGCCTCGTGCACAATGTTCGCGTTCTGCAACGCGGTCTTCAGCCCTTCGGGGACGTCCTCCTCACCGTCGCGCAGGATGTAGGCGACCTTCTGCCAGTCGCTGGCGAAGCCCAGGTAGTCGAAGCCGCAGTCGAGGTGGATGATGTCGCCCTGCTGGAAGACCAGGTCGTCGGGAGAGGGATGCACGTACGAGATCATCTCGCCGGTGTCCGGATCGAAGCGCTGCACCGCCACGTGGATCTCGAACCAGGGCTCGCCGCCCACGCCGAGCTCGGCGATGGACTCGTCGAAGAACCACTTGATGTCCTCCGCGCGGGTCTCGCCGGGGGTGATCACGACGTTTGAGAGGGCGGTCTGGGCGATGACGTCGGTAGCGAGGACGAGCTGGCGGTAGGGCTCGAGCTCGCCGGGCAGCCGGGTGTCGAACACGTCCTCGATGAGCGGCGCGGCGGACACGAACCGCGATTCCGCCGCGGGACCGAGGGCGTCGGCGAGGAAGCGGTAGCTGTCGTGGGTGAGGCTGCTGTCGTGACCGCGGTTGCCGCCGATGGCGAGGCCGATCGTGGCGGGATCGTACCGTTCCCAGAGGACGCGCAGCCCCGTGCGGGTGTCCTGGATGCCCCGGGCGTTGCGCGCAGCCGGAATGGGCTCGAAGAAGCGGCGGTAGTCCGCGGTCGGACGCCAGTAGTCGGAGTACGCGGCGAGCCCGTCGTCACCGCCGTCGACGAAGACCATGACGTCGCGGCGGCGCGCGTACTGGAGCGGCGGCGCGACGTAGTAGAGCGCCGGATCCTGATGGAACTCCTCGCTCACCACGAGCCACATCTCGATCCCGTGTTCGCGCATCTGGTCGAGCAGGAGCGCCCGCTTGGCGACGAGCCATTCCAGCCGGAGCTCGTACTGCGCACGCATGCCCAGCAGCTCCGGCATGGCGGGGATGACGCGGCCATCGAAGAGTTCGACCGGGTGGGGGGAGACGGTGGGGCGTTCGACGGCTGGCGTACGGTCCGCCGGGACGCACGCGGTGATCAGGGCTGCGATGGCGGCAGCGATGGCAATGGTCGCCGCAACCGCAAGGGCGGTAGGGCGCGCAACGCCGGTCGGGGGCGCGATTCCTTTGACAGCTGTCGGCATTCCGTGTTCCTCCGCGCGGATCGGGCTGGAACCAGCCGGGATTGGGCAAGGCCCGGTGGCCTTCCTTGCATCTTGCCGTTCCAGGTCAGCAACGCAAGTGTAGTCACAGAACGAACAGTGCCCATTCAGTCGAGAAGCCAGTCATGCGAAAAAGATTCCCCGCCCTCGTTTGCTCACTGTGGATGCTTGCCGCCTGCCAGCCCACCGACTCGCCCGGCGGCGACACCACGTCCGATGCCACCCTTCCGCCCGGCTCCGAGTATTCCGGCGCGGCCTTCGAGTTCGAGGAAGTCGTGCCGGGAGTGTATCACGCCCGCGGGACCGGCGGCCTGGCGGTGGGTTCGCACGGCGCGGTAATCGTCAACGACGACGATGTGTTGCTGGTCGAGTCCCACATCTCCCCCGCTGCTGCCCAGGCCGTCGTCGACGAGATCGAGGCCCTGACCGACAAGCCCGTCCGGTACGTGGTCAACACCCACTACCACTTCGACCACGCGCACGGCAACCAGATCTATCCGCCGGACGTGCATGTGATCGGCCACGAGGTCACCCGCGAGATGCTGGAGAACGGCGGCTCGATGGGGCGTTCCTACCAGCTGTTCGTCGGAGGTCTGCCGGACCAGGTCGCGGCGCTGGAGGAGCAGGTCGCGGCCTCGGAAGACGATGCCGAGCGCGGTGAACTGGAAGCCCGCCTGGCCTACATGAGGAACTACCTGGCGGGTCAGCAGGATCTCGTGCCGATGGGACCCAACACCACCCTGTCGGAGCGGATGACCCTCTTCCGTGGCGACCGCGAAATCCGCCTCCTTTTCTTCGGGCGGGGTCACACAGGGGGCGACGTCGTGGTCCATCTGCCCAACGAGCGGGTGATCGTCACCGGCGACCTGCTGGTGCCCGGCCTTCCGTACATGGGGGATGGCTTCCTCGACGAGTGGGACGACACGCTGGAACACCTCAAGTCACTGGAGTTCGACTGGGTCCTCCCGGGCCACGGCAACCCGTTCCAGGAGAAGGAGCGGATCACGTACCTCCAGGACTACATGCGGGACCTGCAAGCGCGCGCCGCCGAACTGCACGCGCAAGGGATGTCGTACGAGGAGGCCGCCGCTCAGATCGACATGACGGACCATGCGGAGCACTACCCGCAGATCACTGGGGCGGGGGTGCCGGCGGTGACCGTGCAGAGGATCTTCGAGTTGCTGGACGGGGGGAGCTGAGGGAGACCAGCAACCGCGTTGGCAGTTTCGGAGTCCAAACGTAGGGAGCGCTGATATCCATTCACACCGTGAATGATTGGCTGACGGACGGTCTCCGCAGGCCCTCATGGTCAACTAAACTTTACATCATGTCATGTAAAGTTGACCAAACTTGCAGGTTTCGCTGGAGGACCCAATGGACGCGCCGCACACCGTCACCCCGAATCCGTCGACACACCGGCTGCTGCTGCTGAAGCCTGTCCTCCTCGCGTCGGTGCTCCTCTCCACATCGTGTGACGGCGGCACGGCTTCCGGTTCGCGGGACACGCTCCAAAGCTGGAGCCTGTCGGATGAGCCCAGCGTCGTCATCGGGGGTGCCGACGAACGCGAGGGCCATTTGATCCACCGCGTGGTCGGAGCGACCCGCCTCAGCGACAGTCGCATCGTCATCGCAAACGGAAGCAGCCTGGAACTGAAATACTATAGCGCGGAGGGGGCGCACCTCTTCAACGCCGGGGGCCAGGGCGAGGGGCCGGGCGAGTTTCAATCGTTCGAGCAGGTCACCCGCCTTCCCGGGGACTCGATACTGGTGCTTTCCTGGCGGTCGGGGCTCACCCGATTCGGGCCCGATGGCCGGTACGCGAACTCGAATCCGTACGAATTGCCACAGCGCGGAGATTGTCGGAGGCTCGAGGGTGGCCAACACCCGCTTCCCGATGGTTCGATCCTGCTGCTATTCTCCGTCTTTGTGGGTCTCAGCAGCGACGACGAGGAATGCCCAAGACCCAGCGAGGCGCAGCCTCCGGCGCTGATCGGGCGATACGTTCCGACAACCCAGGATTTCGACACGATCGCCGAGCTACCCGGGTTGGAGGAGACCTACGAAATCGAGACCAGATACGCCTATGCGAAGAACCTGGTTTTCGGCATCGCGGACGACCGCGTTTATCTCGGCGACACCGGGTCCGACACCATCCTGGTGATGGGCTTCAGCGGCGACACCATCGCCGCTCTCCCCGTTCCCTTCGAACCGTCTCCCGTGCTCGCCAACGCCATGGAGAAGCTGTTCGCGGAGGAAGTGTTCACCAGTGGAGGGCAAAGCATGACCATGCGCTGGACGTTCATCTATCCGGATCGTTATCCTCGCTACGCGCGACTTGTGGCGGCTCCCGAGGACCGGGTCTGGGTGATGGCCTATCCACCGTTGAAGGAACCGGTGTTTCCATGGGAGCTGGAGAATCCGACAGCTTTCCGGCGTTTGGACGACAGAGGCGCCCGGTGGAGGGTGGTCGATCGTGATGGACTGCCTATCGCCGAACTCCGAACGCCTCCGGGCTTCTTCCTCCTCGAGGTGGGAGACGACCATGTCCTCGGCCTACACAAGGATGAACTCGAGCGGGAGAGCGTCCGGATGTATCGTTTGATGCGGTGAACCCGAGGCATCCATCAGGACGATCGCCGGAATCCCCCTCACCGCCCCGGCACCTCCACCGCCTCACCCGGCTTCGGCCTCACACCCTCCGCGTAGAGCTGCGCATTCAACGCCGGCACACGGGACGTGATCAGTTCGTTCAGCGGCCCGACCACTTCGGCCATCACCTCCCACGCGTGATCGACCTGCCACATCTGGTCCGCGGTCGGCAGCGTTGACGAGCCCTGGATGGCTCCGGCCACGCCCGCGTTGCGCCGGGCCTCGGCCACGTCGTCGTCGATCTCTTCCAGCGCTTTGCGAATGGCCTCCACTTCATCCGTCAGGTCCTCAGGCGCCTCGGCCGCGGCCTCGATCAGCTCCTCGGCGGCGTCCAGCTGTTCCTCCAGGCTCCGAATCGCGCGGCCAGCCTCGTAGATCGGCACGGCGAGCGCGTGCAGGCTCATCAGCGCATCCTGGCGGGCCATGCGGTCGGCCCGGTTCATGGGACGGCGCGGATCGGCCTGGATCTCGACCGTCGACGAGAATGTCTCGTCGGCGATGGTCATGCTCACCGTGTAGACACCCGGCACCACGATCGGGCCCTGCGGTGTGCCGCCGCCCCCGAACCCACCCCCACCACCGCCGCCGCCGCCCTGCCCCTGCGGCGGGTCGTACGGCGCGTCGAAGCGCCAGTCCCAGATGACTTCGTTGATGCCGGCCTCCGACGGCGCTTCCAGGGTGCGGACGTGGTTGCCGTCCACGTCGGTGATCGTCAGGGCGAAGGCGTCGTCGTCGCCGGCGTCCTGGCCGCTCGCGCCACCACCGGTCCCGGTGTCGTCCCGCGCAACCATTGCCTCGCCCGCAGTCCCGCTCGCCGCGCTTCCCGCAGGCGCACCGCCGCCCACCTCGCCGCCGTCTCCTGCGTCGGAATCGCCAGCCGCACCGCCATCTTCGCCCTCTTCCCCCTCCTCCTCCGCCATCGGCGCTGCCTGAGCATCGCGCAGGTAGTACCGGATCCGCGCCCCGCGCGGGGGGTTCGGCGCCGAGTACGTCGCGCCCGTGAACGGCCAGTCGCCCCGCTCCACCCACATGATCGACTCGCGGGCCGACGGGAAGACCCGGCCAGCCTCCGCCAGCATCTCCTCCGACAGGTGCTCAAGCGGCGTCACGTCCGCCAGGATCCAGAACGACCGCCCGTGCGTGCCCACCAGCAGGTCGTTGTCGCGGGGGTGGATGAGAATGTCGTCCACCGGCACGACCGGCAGGTTGTTCTTCAGCTGCACCCACTGCTCACCGCGGTCGACCGACACGAATACGCCGACCTCATTCCCCACGAAGAGCAGGTTCGGCGCCCTGTGGTGCTCGGTGATCACGTTGACCGACCAGCCGTCCGGCAGGCCGTCGGTGATGCGCGACCAGCTGTCACCGTAGTCCTCGCTGACATACACGTAGGCCGCGTAGTCGCCGTTGCGGTGGCCGTCGAAGGTCGCATAGACACGGCCCTCGGCGTGCGCGGACGGCTCCAGGCGGCTCACGTAGGTGCGCTCGGGGAGCCCGTCGATCCGGTCCGCGACGTTCGCCCAGGTGGCACCGTCGTCGCGGCTGACCTGGACATTGCCGTCGTCGGTGCCGACGTACAGCAGCCCCGGCGTGACGGGCGACTCCGCGAAGGCGGTGGTGTTCCCGTAGTTGGACGTGCCGTCGTGGATCGACATCGCCGGCTCCGAGCCGGGCAGGCCCATGATCTCCAGCTCCTTGCGGTCGATCTGTTTGGTGAGGTCGACGCCGCCGACTTCCTCCCAGGACATGCCGCGGTCCCGGGAGCGCATGAGGTAGTTGGCGCCGAGATACACGGTCGCCGGGTCGTGGGGCGAGAGCTGGAGCGGCGAGTTCCAGTTGAAGCGGTAGGTCTTGGCGGTGTCGCCGTCGGCGCGCGGCCCGGTGATGGGGCGCATGGGGGTCTTCTCGCCGGTGACGAGGTCGTACCGGTTCATGTTCCCACCCTGGGACTCGGAGAAGACGATGGTCGAGTCGGTGGGGTCGACGATGGTGAAGAAGCCGTCGCCATAGGCGGTCTCGTACCAGTCCTGGTGACGAATGCCGTGGAACGAGCGCGTGTTGGAGGGGCCGCACCAGGGGTCGTTGTCCTGGAGGCCGCCGCAGACATAGTACGGATCGCGCATGTCGTAGCCGATCGCGTAGAACTGGCCCAGCGGCAGGTTGTCGAACATGCGCCAGTGCGCGGTCCCGTCCCAGGTCGCGGTGACGCCGCCGTCGCTCCCGAGGATCAGGTGGTCGGGGTCGTTCGGGTTGATCCAGAGTGCGTGATGGTCGACGTGGATCTGCTCGGCGCCGTCGTTGCGGAAGGAGCGGCCGCCGTCGTCGGAGACCATCAGCGAGCCTCCCAGGAGGTAGATGCGGTCCACGTTGCTCGGGTCGATCCGCACCTGGGAGTAGTACATCGGACGCGGGTTGGCCCCGGACATCTTTTCCCAGCTGTCGCCCCGGTCGAGGGAGCGGAAGAGGCCGTTTTGCGACTCGCCACCTCCGCCGCCCCCGCCACCACCGAATCCCTGGTCGGCACTGCGCGGCTCCGCCTCCACAAGCGCGTAGACGACATTCCCGTCCCCGCGGAAGACATCGACGCCGATCCGTCCCTTGTCGCCCTCGGGAAGCCCTTCGCTGAGCTCGGTCCAGCTGTCGCCCCCGTCGAACGTACGGTACAGGCCGCTTCCGGGACCGCCCCCGTTGAACCCCCAGCCGGTGCGCTGACGCTGGTACATCGCGGCGAAGATCGTGTTGGGGTCGCCCGGGTCCATGGCGAGGTCGATCGCGCCGGTGTGTTCGTCGATGTAGAGGACCTTGTCCCACGTCTCGCCGCCGTCCTTCGTGCGGAAGACGCCGCGTTCCTCGTTCTGTCCCCACAGATCGCCCGCCGCCGCCACGTACACGACGTCAGGATTGCGCGGGTGGATGAGGATGCGCCCGACGTGCTTCGTGCCTTCGAGCCCCATGTGCCGCCATGTGTTTCCGGCGTCGGTCGACTTGTAGACGCCGTTGCCCCAGCCGGACGACTGGCGGTTCTGCGGCTCCCCGGTGCCCACCCAGACCAGATTCGGATTCGACTGGTCGAGGGTGACGTCGCCAATGGAGCTGGTGGGCTGGTCGTCGAAGAGGGGCGTCCAGGACGTGCCGTGGTTCACGGTCTTCCAGACCCCGCCGGTTCCGGTCGCGATGTAGAAGATCTGCGGCTTCGACTCGACGACTGCGAGGTCGGCGATGCGCCCGCCCATCAGGGCAGGCCCGATGCCGCGGTACTCGAGGTGCGAGATGGTGGTCTCGAGGGCGGTTTGGGCGCTGGCGTTCGTCGGCGCGGCGGCGGCAGCGCCGAGGACGGCCAAGAGGAGGAGGGTGCGGTCGGTCTTCATCGGGTGGCCCCTGGGATCGGGTGGGTAGGCTCTCCGGGCAAGGTCCGGTCCCGGGGACGGCTGCGCAATCGTCTCGCCCGACCGGCCGCCCGCTTACTGCACCTTCCCCACCACCCGCTTCACCACCACCGTCTGCACACCCAGCTCGCTCGCCTCGACGAACGCAACGAGACCGTCCGGACCGAATGCGGCCGGCAGCGCCGTGGTCCCGGCAGGATAGCTACCCAGGTAGCGACCGTCCGGCGCGAGCACATCGATGGGCCCGTCGTCCCGGGGCCCCTCGCCCTGCCGCAGCGCCCAGATGTATCCGTCCCAAGTTGTTCCCAGGCCGCGAATCACGGACAGTTCGGTGTGGAACTCGAGCTCTTCGATACTCCTGCGCCGCCCCTGCAGGTTCGCGCCGGGTGCGGCGTTTTCTTCCAGCCTGCGCAGTCGGCGGCGCTTCTCGGCGCGGATCATGCCGCCGGTCATCGGCACGGGCTGGAACGCACGTTTCAGGATTCGCACGACTCCGGCGCCCGCCTCGACGACCTTGACCGTATACGTCGTCGAGTCCGAGAACACCACGCGGCCGTCCGGAAGGACTCCCCAATGGAGCTCCGGGCTGAATTCGGGGAGGAGGCGCGTGGGCATGGGTGCAGCGTTCACCCGGTCCGTGTTGTCCAAACCCTCGAGGTCGATCGGGGGCAGCCACGCGTCTCCGATGGTGTCCGTCGTCGTCTCCGCGCCGGCCAGAGTCGTGCGCTCGAACGGATGCGACGTGGGGAATCTGACCGGTTCACGAAACGCTGCCCCCGTGATCGTCATTATGGTTGCCAGCGTGGGCACTCCGATGATCGCATCCGCTCCGGGCTGGGCCACGACACGTCCGACGCTGGTGACGCCGGAAGGCTTGGCGATACGTACCAAACGCTCGAATTCGCCGTCGGCAGCGAAGATGTGGTACCCGCGGCGGCCGACATCCACAACCGCCACCCGTCCGTCGGCGAAGACCGCCACGGCGCCCGCGTGGCCGAACTCGCCCGGACCTTCACCCGGTCCACCCAATTGCCGTACGAGTCGCCCGTCCGAACCCACCACGAGCACGATCTGAGTCTCCATGAAACGGTCGAACAAAAAGAGGTTGCCCGCACCGTCGAACGCCACACTCCTGATGTATCCGAACTGTTCCCAATCCTCGCCCGCCATGGAGCCCAGCCGGTACAGCTCTTCGAAGTCGGCCTCCAGCCAGCGGTCTTCGGCGGGGAGCTGGATGATCTGCTGGGCACCCCCGGAAGCCGCGAGCAACAACCCGGACGACAGTGCACAGCATCCGCAACGTAAACTTTGGATTACAAATTGTAATGTCCGCTTTACCGTCGGATAGCGTGGATCCGTCTTCATGACCCCATCGGCCTCCTTTTCACTACCCGACCCTCCAAGCGCGGATGACGGACCCGCACCCTCATCCCGCCGACAGGAAACAGGTGGCGGGCCGCAGGTGTACAGGCACTCGGGCGGTAGCACTTTGTTCGAGAAGGCAGGATAATACGGAATGGGAATGAGGAATGCGATTGCGACGGCAGCCAGGGCGATCTACATCCGCGCGCGACTGGCCGAGGAGAGACTGCGAAGCGGTGTAGCGTGGTGGCCGCTCTCGCCCGAGTTCATCGACGACCCGTATCCCGTCTATCGCAAGCTTCGTGAACGGGATCCATTCCACTACAGCATCCTGACCCAGCAGGTCGTGATATCCCGCTACGCGGATGTGGACCGAATCCTGCGGGATCACAGGAGCTTCTCCAACGACCTGAAACGGGCGCGTTCCTCACGCGGCTCCCTGGCCACGCGAAAGAAGCTCAAGCCGAGCATGCTCGCGCTGGACCCGCCGGACCACACGCGTCTCCGTCGTCTCGTCAACCGGGCCTTCACGCCCCGTCAAATCGCGAAGATGGAGGACTACATCCGAGCCACCGCTCACAGTCTCTTCGATGAGGTCGAGGGGGCCGACGAATTCGACCTCATGAAGGCCTTCGCGGTGCCGCTTCCGACAATCGTAATCGCGAGGATGATCGGCGTTCCCGAGACGGACCTCGATCGCTTCAAGGTGTGGTCCGACCGCCTGGCCCGAGCGCTGGAACCCCTTCTTTCCCCGAAGGAAGAGGAGCTGGTGTACCGGAGCGCTCAGGAACTCGCCGAGTACTTCAGGGCGATCATCGCACAGCGCCGCCGCGAGCCCCGCGACGACCTCGTTTCACGGCTGGTGGAAGCCGAGGAGCAGGGTGACAAGCTCTCATCAGGCGAGACAATCGTAATGCTTCGCCTTCTTCTTGCGGCCGGCAACGAGACGACCACGAACCTGATCGGCAATGGGGTTCGAGCCCTTCTGCGGAACCCCGACCAGATCACCCTGTTGCGGGAGCGGCCGGAGCTGGTTCCTTCGGCCGTGGAAGAACTCCTCCGCTACGATTCGCCGGTGCAGCTGGACATGCGCATTGCACGCCGCGATCTGGAAATCGGGAACGCGGCCGTGCGATCGGGCACCATGGTCACCCTGGCTATCGGGTCCGCCAATCACGACCCCGAGCGGTTCCACCGACCCCACGCACTGGACATCCAACGGGCGGACCAGGGGAACATCTCGTTCGGCCGGGGGATCCATCACTGCCTGGGGGCGCCGCTCGCCCGGTTGGAAGGACGAATCGCGCTCGAGGTGCTGCTCGAGCGCTTTGACAAACTCGGATTCGGCACGCGGCCACCGAAGTATCGGCCGAGCGTCGTCCTGCGAGGACTCGAGCATTTCGACATTCGGGTGACTGCACGCGGACGATCCGGACAGGTCCCGGATACGCGCCGGAACGCTCGGTAGACCCCGGTTTCGAGCCTGAGGAACTGGCGCGCACCCCAAGTCCGGGACACTTTGTTCCGGACCCACACTGGACCATTCAAATAGCACGGGCACCCAACCACCGGAGAACCACCCATGCGTTCAACCGCCGCCGCCGGCGTCCTCGCCCTTACCCTTCTCTCCCTCGCTCCGCAACAGAGCCACGCCCAGGATCTCGACGACCTCAAGGACGAGGTCCTCGGAATGGTCGAGGCCCGATCCAAGCAGGTTCAGGAGATCGTCGACATGCTCTTCTCGTTCGGCGAGCTGGGCATGCAGGAATTCGAGACCCAGCGCTACCTGACCGGCATTCTGGAAGAGGCCGGCTTCGACATCGAACTCGGCGTCGCAGGCATGCCGAGCGCGTGGACCGCCCGGTGGTCGAACGGCACCGGCTCGCCGGTGATCGCGCTGGGTTCCGACGTCGACGGGATCCCCCAGTCCAACCAGAAGCCCGGCGTCGGCTACCGCGACCCGATTCTGTCCATGGCGCCCGGTCACGGAGAGGGGCACAACTCGGGGCAGGCCGTCAACATCGTGGCCGCGCTCGCCGTGAAGGAGTTGATGGAGCGCGAGAACATCTCCGGCACGCTCCTTATGTGGCCCGGAATCGCCGAGGAGCAGCTCGGGTCGAAGGCGTTCTTCGTGCGAGAAGGCGTTTTCGAGGGGGTCGATGTGAACCTCTTCACCCATGTGGGCAACAACTTCGGCGTGTCGTGGGGCCAGGGCGGCGGCAACGCGCTCATGTCCGTGCAGGTGCGCTTCACCGGTGAGACCGCCCACTCCGCAGGCTCTCCCTGGCGTGGGCGCTCGGCGCTGGACGCGGTGATGCTCATGGCCCAGGCAATCGAGTTCAAGCGGGAACACCTTCAGCCCGCGTACCGGATCCACTACATCATCGTGGACGGCGGCGATCAGCCGAATGTGGTGCCCCAGACCGCGACGATCTGGTTCTTCTTCCGCGAGCGCGACTACGAGCACGTGATCGCCATCTACGAGTCCGCGAAGTTGATGGCCGAGGGCGCCGCCCTCATGACCAACACCCAGATCGACACGATCATGACCGTCGGTTCGGCGTGGAGCCGCCACTTCAGCAAACCGGTGGCCGAGGCGACGTATGCCAACATCGAGCACGTCGGCCTACCGGAGTGGGACGAGGACGACATTGCCCTGGCGAAGGGGATCCAGCGTGAACTCGGTAGCGAGGAGCGTGGGCTGTCTACCGAGATCGGCGACCTTCGGGGCCCCGTGGACCTCAGCCGTTCCCTGGGAGGCGGCTCCGACGACATCGGCGACATCTCCTGGAACATGCCGACCGTCACCATGCGCTATCCGTCCAATGTGAGCGGGACGCCCGGGCACAACTGGGCCAACGGGATCGCCATGGCCACGCCCATCGCCCACAAGGGGGCAGTCGCCGGCGCGAAGGTCCAGGCACGGACCCTCCTGGACCTCCTGCTCGAAGAGGATCTGGTGACCGAGGCTTGGGCCTACTTCAACGACGTACAAGCGGAGGAGATGACCTACACCCCCTTCATCACGCCTGACGACCAGCCCGCAATCTGGCTGAACGCGGACATCATGGGGCGGTGGAAGCCCGAAATGGAGAAGCACTACTACGACCCCTCGCGCTTCAGTTCGTACCTGGAGCAGCTGGGGATCGAGTACCCGACCTTGCGGACCAGGCCGGTCAGCGAGGACAAAGAGGGCAGCTGAACCGACGAGTTACTGCGGTTTGTCCGCCACTTTGGGGCGAAAGTGGCGGACAAACCGGACCCCGGGGGAGCGGGGGTGCCCCGGCGTGCGCCGCAACCCGCCCGGGCACCCGCTCACCTGACCCGGTAGACGAAGCCACCGAGCAGGGAAAGGGTGCGATGCCGGTGCCCTGTCAGGCCGTACTCGTAGCGAAGCCCCAGCGTGAGGTGCGTGCGATCCGACACAGGCATCGCGGCCCCCGTCCCGCCGACCAGCCCGCCCATGATCCGGTCGGGGACCGTGCAGGGAAAATCGGGAGTCTTGCTGCGGCAGGAGACCGGGAGCCCGACCTTGCCGCCGGCCATGACATGCAGCGCCACCCGGTCGATGGTGGCCGACCTGACGTGCCAGAGCGCGTGGACATCGAAGCTATCCTCCGACTTGTGGAAGCGCGTGTACGGCCCCTTGCGTGCGTAGCCCACACCGAGCATCACCCCACGAGGCGTCATGCCTGAGATACCAACCGTCATGTGCACATCCTGATACGAGAGGTGCGGGCCGACGTTGAGCGCGACGCGGTTCACGGAAGGCTGGAAGAAGCCGACAGCGATAGCCAGCACGATCAGGAAAGGCAACTTCTCTGTCATGATGGCTCCCAGCAGACATCCGCGCACGCGCCGGGCACCACACGCCAGATCATCAGCCATATGGCCTCGCCCTCGTAGTTGAGAGCGTCCTGCTGGATCTCGAAGCGCCAGACCTCGTGACACCACCACCACCCGCACTTGAGCGGGTTCGGGCCTGTCCTGGGCATATTGTCGAGCTCCAGGTATATCAGAGACGGAGCCCTGTCTACAACGATTCTCCACTCGACGCCGGGTTCAAGGAGCCAGGTCACACGGCCTTGGGCCACGGCGGCGCCGTCCTGGTGCAGGAGCAGATCGACGTTGATCGTACCGGACTCGGGCACCTCGAAGCGAGCGCTCGGCAGATCCTTCGCGAAGAACTTCTGCCGTTCGAGGTTCCGAGCGTAGACCTCGACTTCGATCCCGGCCAGCCCCTTCGGGTCATCCGGGCCGTTGACGACTGGCATCCGTCGAGGGGGGTTCCCCACCATCATCGACTCTGCCTGCGCGGCCGCTTCGACCTGGAGAGACGCACCAGGAGGAGGGGCGTCCAAGATGATGCCGCAGGAAGCGACCGACAGCGCGAGCGCGAGCACCAGCCCCAGCCTCTTCACTTCCATGTCTCTTTCCTATCCGACGTTCTTTCGCCAGACGGCACGTATGTCGTCGGCGTTCCATCGTTCCGGTCGTTCCCGTCGGCGGACTATTACCGTCGGTAGAAGGTAGAGCCCCCACCACTCCAGCCCCCAACGAGGGGGTTTCCGGACTCCCTTCGCAAGACCCCGCAGGGGCGGAACCCGTGATTCTAGCGCGTCCGCGAAGCGAGGTCGTGAACCGTTGGCCTGAGCAGATGCATCCGGGGAACGCCCTCCTGCGTCTCCTCATAGGCTATGACCATGTCCGATCCGTAAACGAACCCAGGCAACGGAAGGTCGCTTCGGTGGCGGGCGAGAGTCCGTCCCGTCTCGGGGTCGATCAGGTCCAACACCCCGTCGAATATCGTATGGCCGGGCGCCTCGCGATACCACTGGTTCGACACCTCCGGATCGCTGGTGCGCTTTGCCCAACCGGGATCTGGCCCCCACCAGAGAATCCAGAGCCCACGGTCGTCTAGTCTCGCACCAATGTTCGCGACATTGGGCCATACGAACGATTCCTTGTTCTCCCGGTCGAACTCCTCCACGGACCGGTTGAGGATCCTGGACAGCTTCGGCTCAGGTAGCAGAGCCCACTCCTCTATCCGGCCCGAACCGGCGTCGACAATCCAGGCCAGGGAGTCGTTCGCCGCCACCGTAAACTCCCGGTCCGAGGGACCGCGGTACACCGAGCCGTCCCCTCCGAACGAACGGATATCGCCGTTCGCGGTCAGAATGTGCAGCTTGTGCCCCACGGACTCGGACGACTGAACATCGCCCGCGAAAATGACGGTCTCCGATTCGGTTACCGCCGCCGAATTGAACTTGCCCCGAAAACGATCCGCGCGGACGAAGCCGTGGTCGGCGTCCAGCACGGTGCGGCCCCTCACGCCGTCAAAGACGTGGATGAACTCAGGCCCGACGTTGAGGTGAGTGATCAGGGCGTACTCGCCGGGGCCCTCGCCGGCGCCGCCCATCTCGCGCATGAACGCCCCCGTGGAGTCAAAGACCGCGATGTCGGGACGTGTCCACATCGCCAGGAGGATCCGCCCCCGTTGGTCGATGGCGGCCAGCGGAACGGGACCCTCCAACAGATGACTGCCGGGACCATCCAGTCCCCCCAGCGTGAGCACCGTGTCCATGGTGATCCGGCACTCGGCGCAGGACACCTCGCCCGAGACTTCAACGACCGTCTGGGCGACGGCGGAACCGGCGGCCAGCCCAACCACGCATGCCGCCAGCACAGCCGTTGGACGCATCTGGAACTCCACTGCGATCACCGCCTCCGTCTTCCTCACGAGTCAAAGCTGGGGCAGGAGCCGCCCACCCCTTCATCGCACACCTCCCGGCAGGCCGTCGCTGACCATGATCTCGGTGTCCCCGTCCACAAGGCTGAAGCCCCCGTTCCAGTCCCGCACAATCGCCCTGACCTGGCCCGTCGCGCGGTTGGTGATGATCGCCATGGGGGTCTCGCTCGATGGCCCGAGCACAAACTCGCCCTCGGGGCCGGAAAGGACGACCCGCTCCAGCGCTCCGTCCCGTTCGGGATCGTATGGAACGGTGAAGAGGAACTGTCCGCCTCCGTATTCGACCGGGTCAGGGGTGAAGTTGAAGGAGAAACGAGAGCGCCCGCCCGCGCCCATGCCTTCCAGGCGGTACGGGCCACCGGACTCCGGCAGCCTGGGGGCACCTTCCACCAGGAATGAGGGCTCGAGCACGAGTTCGCCATCGTGGACGCTCCCCCAGAGCAGGAGCGTCTTCTCGGAGGGAGCCTGATCCACCGCCGGCGCCCCGCTGAAGTTTTCCGTGGCTCTGCGGTGATCGAACGCCCTCTTGTAGTGGTAGTCGCTGATCCAGTCGGGGTTGCAGTACCCCATCAGATCCTTGTAATCGACGGGGTTGAGGAGGCGCGTGCGCTGTATGTCGTAGCCCCACACACCCGCCTCTCCGCCGTCGTGAGGATAGTTCGGATCCGGACCCCCGGCGCTGCCGCACGGCGCATGGCGGAGACTCATGTTGTGACCCAGTTCGTGTGTGAAGGTCCGATCCGAATCCCGCCCCACGCTTATTGGCCGGCCGATGAGGCCCAACCCGCCCCACCGTGAACCGGGTGGCAGCACGACGACCCCGTAGTAATAGCCTTTCGCCCCCTCCAATGACCACACTGTCCGAATCTCACCGAGAAACCGTCGCCAGCCGCTGTCCTCCGTAAGGTCGGACGACGTGTAGAAGGGCTCGTGGACTCTGACTTCCACGTCACCGATGGGCATCACGGTCCGGGCGAAGCGCATGTGGCGGTGTTCCGCGTCCAGTCCCCGAGTCCACTGGAAGACCCGTTCATCGGGCGCGGACGAGATCAGGACCGGCACGATCGTCTGGATGTGGGTGGGAAACTCCATGACGCCCAGGTCCATCACACCCTCGACCGGAATTCGGGTCTCGCTTCCGGTGTCCAGCGGAACAATGCCCTCGGTATCGAGTTCGACCACCAGACCCAGACCAGGCTGGATGATCTCTCCCTCGATCAGGGAGTTGAAGGACAGGTCCAGCCGTCCTTCCTCGATTGTGGAGGGAAGCACGTCCGACCCGGGGTTCATCAGCACGGTGTGGACGATCGACCCGTCCTGGTAGAAGGTGGCCCGCACATTCGGCTGATAGAAGCTCGTTTCGTCCCCGGTGGCGAAGATCCGCAGGTACGCGTCTCGCCCGGCGATGACGGGAACCCCATCCACGGCGGGGATCACCTGATTCAGGTAGATCGCCGACGCGTACAGCCTGATGTTTGCCGGGTTGACCCTGAGCGTGGTCCACGCTTCGAGTCCGGCCACCCTCGCGGTCACCCTCAGGTCGGCACCACCCAGTGCTGTCAGGCTGCCATCCGAAGCGATGTCGATCTTGTCCGGGGTCGGTTTGATCTCCCACTCGGGCGGCGCCCACGACGGGGGGCCCGGAATCGGGTTGAGGTCCTGGTCCTGTACGACAAGTGTAAGCTTGGCCTGGTCCCCCTCGGTGATGAGGGTGTCGGCCGGAGTGATCACCATCGAGTGGGGGAACTGGTCCGGGTCGATCGCCAGATCCGCGCAGGCGGCCAGCCACAGACTTCCGGCCGCCAGCAGTGCCGCAGGTGTTCGTTTCATGGTCGCAACCCTCCGATCTCGTGCGAGTTCATCGGCAGCACGATCCCCGACGGGTAAGTCAGATTCCGCTGCACCGTGAGCACCGGGACGCTCTCGTCGCGGGGATAGCGCAGGAAGGTGTCCGCGTCGGCCCCCGCGACGACCACGCGGATGCGGTGCCCTTCCCGGATCAGGACCGAGGTCGCCCAGAGATCGAAGCTGATTTCGGCGACCTCGCCGGGTACAAGCGGCATCGCATCCGCCCGCAGCTCGGAGCGGTGGGGACCGTACTTGCGGTACAGCGGGGGGTCGCCGGTGACAGCGCGCATCACGGCCCGTAGCTGCCCCTCGGTGACGTACCGCACCGTACCGTCCGGCGCGACGTCCTCCAGATAGACAATAAACGCGCCATCGCTCTCGGTCGAGGCGACATGCAGCGTGACGACCGCGTGGCCGGTGATCTCGGTGTCGGCCGCCATCGGAGCGCTGGTGTAGGTGAGCAGCTTCGCGTCCTCGTCGCGCCGGTCCCCGTACACGACATCGCCGCCGCCGCCGTTGGTGTACCAGCGGTTCCGCGTGCCGGTGGTCGCCGTGAAGTCCACGGTGTAGCTGTCCTCGCCTGCCGCTTCAGGCGGTGATTCCCGGGTCAGGGTGCCACCCGCGCCGAAGTACCAGGTCACATCTTCAAAGCCTTCGGGAGGCCAGGCCTCGGTGCGTGTCCAGCGGTCCGCGCCGAGCGTGTAGTAGTTGATCTCGGTGGGCGTCCGTTCGGACCCGCCGTCCTTGAGGTGCTGGTCGAAGAAGGTCACGAGTTCCGCGAACTGCTCGTCGGCGTCGGGGGCGACGGGCGTTTCGTCGGGCCGGAAGGGGTCGGCATCGTTGCGCGCCCCGTGGTCCCACGGCCCGATGAAGACCTGCTGCGCGTTCGAGATCGTGTTGTAGCGGCCGAGCGTGCCGTTCACGGTCGCGGCGTCCTGCCACCCGGCACGTATGAACATCGCCACGCCCGATTCCTCGATCTGGGGCAGGTGGCCCGATGGGCTGCGCCGATGCCCCACGTTCGTGTCGCCGTAGCGCCCGAACGGGTCGTCGCGGAATTCGTACTCCAGTGCCGCGCCGAAGGGGACCGTGTTGGCCTCGTGCTCGGCCACGGCGCCGGCGAGGAGCGCGCCGTCCTCGTCCCCGTCGACGGGCTTCACGCCGGTCACCCGGGTGCGCAGTTCGTCGCACTCCGGACCGCTCACTCCGGAGAGCCCGCAGATGTCGTTGAGGTCCTGCATGCGTGTGCGGTCCGACCAGCTCTCCAGGAAGCCGACGGTGAGCACCCCGCCCGGGAAGACCAGATGGCCGAAGTTGTCGAAGTCGTTGAAGAGCGGCGCCACCGCCTTCACCGCCGGGTGCCGGCTGACCGCCAGCATCTCGGCCGTGTTGCCTGCGTAGGACACGCCGTAGGCCCCCACCCGTCCGTTCGACCAGGATTGCGAAACGATCCAGTCCGCGACCTCGCCGTAGTCCCGCACCTCGTCTTCGGCGAGTTCGAAGCGCCGGATCCCGAAGGACGCCCCGCTCCCGCGTGCGTCGACGAGCACCAGAGCGTACCCCGCGGCGTTCCACCGCTCGGCTTCGTCGAAGTTGGAGTCGCCCTCGCTCGGGGTGTTGACCAGGCCCCGCGCCCGCCAGTAGCGCGTCGCCCGGATCATCGTGGGGAGACGTGTGCCCGGCTCGATCCCTGCGGGCAGCCAGATGTCCAGGGCAATACGCACGTCATCACGCATCGGGATGTGGAGGGCCTGGTTGCGATCCAGGGTGCTGGCCGGACCCCGGGACCCCGCCCCGCCGGGCGAGACATCGTCTCCACCGCAGGACACCGTGAGTCCCAAGGCGGCCGACAGCCCGACGGCACCCATTGCTCGCCCCCACCGGGCAGCGGCACGCCCCCGCCCGGCAGCGGGTCGCCCCCGCCCCACCGAACCACCTCGCGCGCCCATCACCATGCGATCGCGTGACCGTCGCGGCGCGGGTCGGACCCCCCCGCCAGCGCTCCGGTCTCCGCGTCCCTGTACACGCCCTGCACGCCGCCCAGGTTGCCGGGCTCGTCGAGGTGATGGCCACGGGCCGCCAACTCCTCGTACACGGAGGGCGGGAACCCAGCGTCCAGATACGTCACCGAGTCCTCCGGGATCGGCGTCCGGCCCCCGCCCCGGTTAATCGCCATGCGGGGCGACGCGATCGCGAGCTGCATGTCCATCCCCCCGACGACCAGCTTTGTGATCACCTGCCCAACGGTCTGCGGAATGGTGTAGCCGCCCGCCGCCCCGACCGCCGCGACGAGTTGGCCGTCCTTCATGACCACGCACGGCGTCATCACGCCCTTGGCCCTCTGGCCACCCTCGAGAAGATTGACGTGACCTTCCTCCAGCACGAAGCCGAAGGTGTGGCCGTTGTTGAGGAAGATTCCGGTGTCGCCCGCGATCACGCCGCTTCCGTAGATGCTCACCAGCGACTGCGTGAAGGCGACGGCGTTCCCCCAGCGGTCGGCGGTCGACAGGCTCGTCGTGCCGAAGAAGGGAAGTGGCGACCCGGAGAACGATGCCACGCGCCCCGGGTCGATCCTCGCCCGCTGTTCGTCGGCGTAGGCCTTCGAGATGATCCGCTCGACCGGGATGTCGACGTTGTCCTTCCCCGTGTTGTACCGGTCGTCGTCCGCCAGGGCCAGCTTGTACGCCTCAAGCCAGAGGTGGACAAAATCCAAGCCGTACAGATCCATGTTCGGCAGATCGAACCCGTCCATGATGTTGAGCGCCTGGAACATCGACATTCCGCACGACCCCGGCGGCATCGCGTACAGGTCGTGGCCCTGGAAGGTGGTCGTGATCGGCTCCTTCCATTCCACGTCGAATGATTCGAGGTCCCCCTTGGTCATGTGCCCGCCGTTTTCGGCGAGGAACGAGACGATCCGGTCGCCGAGGTCGCCCTTGTAGAAGTCGTCCGCACCCACCCGGGCCAGATGGCGCATGCTGGCAGCGAGTTCGGGCTGCGTGATGACCTCGCCCATGCGCGGCGGGCGCCCGTTGGGGAAGAAGACCCGCGTGGTCGACGGGAAGCGGCCCAGCTTCTCTGCGGCGCCGTCCGTATGGAGTTGGTCGAACTTCGAGATCACGAAGCCGTCCTCGGCAAGCTGGATCGCGGGCTCGAAGACGTCGCCGAGACTCATCGTGCCGTAGCGTTCCAGCGCGGCCGCCCAGCCCTTGAGGGCCCCGGGCACGATCGGCGCCTTGTACCCGGCTTCGAAGTCGTCCAGCGTCATGGTGCTCGGCGAAGAGGCGGCGGGCGCCCTGCCGAGCGCATCGAGCCCGACCACGCGGTTCTCCTCCGCCAGGTAGATCACCATGAATCCGCCGAAGCCGCCGATCCCCGACATGTAGGGCTCGGAGACGTTCAGCGCAGCCGCGGCGGCCACGATCGCGTCGACGGCGTTGCCTCCCTGCATCAGGATCGTCGTGCCCGCAAGCGATGCGTGCTGGTCGGCGGCGGCAGTCACGCCCCTCCGGCCCCACACGCTCCCGTGCGCGGTTCCGAGCAGCCCCGGGGCGGCGGCACCACCGCCGGCGGCCGAAGCTGAAGCGGCCCCTGAGTTCGAAGGCTGGCCACACCCCAGAAGACCCGCGCCAGCCGCAGCGGCAGCAACCGGGGTAACGGACAGGAAATCTCGACGTTTCATGGCGACGACTCCGGGGCAGAGGGTGGCGGAGGGTCAATCGTACGCCCACCATGTACCTCCGTCCATTCCCTCCAGCTGGATCAGACCCACAGTGTCCGACTCCCTCGACCCCCGCGTCTTTCTCTTCTCGGCTCTGGCCCTCCTCACGGCCTGGTTCCTCTTCGCCTGGTTCCGGGCCGCGTCGGCGGCCACCCGCGCCGGCCGGGACGGCGATGGTTGGAGCGCGCCACCCAGCTTCTTCGAGAGCGCGCTCGGCTTCGTCACGAACTTCTTCGACACCCTGGGGATCGGGTCGTTCGCCCCCACCACCTCCGCCTTCAAGCTGAAGCGGGTGGTACCGGACGAGAACATCCCGGGCACGATGATGATCGGCCACACAGCCCCGGTCGTGATCCAGGCCTTCATCTTCATCGCGATCATCTCGGTGGACCCCGTCACCCTCGTCACCCTGCTCGCCGCCGCGGTGCTTGGCGCCTGGCTGGGCGCGGGTGTGGTCGCGCGGCTGCCGCGCTACCGCATTCAGGTCGGGATGGGGGTCGCCCTGCTCATCGCGGCCGTGACCTTCGTCCTGGCCATCTTCGAGATCACCGCAGTCGGCGGCGAGGCGACCGGTCTGTCCGGCGCCGGCCTCGCGATCGCTTTCGCGTGTCTCTTCGCCCTCGGCGCCCTCATGACCATCGGCATCGGCATGTACGCGCCGACGATGATCGTGGTGAGCCTGATGGGAATGGACCCGACCGTCGCCTTCCCGATCATGATGGGAGCCTCCGCCTTCCTGATGCCGGTGGCGAGCGTGCGGTTCCTGAAGGCAGGGCGTTACGGGCTGAAGGCCGCGCTGGGACTGGCGCTCGGGGGGATCCCCGCGGTGCTGGTCGCGGCGTTTATCGTCCGGTCGCTGCCGCTGAACGCCATGCGTTGGCTGGTGGTCGCGGTGGTGCTGTATGCGGCCATACTGATGCTGCGGTCGGCGGTTCAGGAGCGGCGGGGTGCGCGGGCGACCCGCGCCGGGTAGCGGTGAGCCGGGCCGGGACTCCGCTCAGTCGCCGCTCTCGTCCCCATGGCGCCGGGCGATCCGGTCCAGCTTCGGCTGGATCGATGACATCACCGCCGCGAACAGGACCAGCGCCCAACCCACTGACAGTATCAGATGGGCGCCCACCAGCGCCCGAGCAGCGACGGAAACCGGGACGATGGTATTGTAGTCCTGGCCGAGCGCGTTGAAGAACGAGAAGGACAACCATTCGATGATCCCGGTGCCGGCGCCGTCGAACGCGCCGGGGCTAAAGCGCTCCAGCGTTCCGTAGAACCCGCCAAACAGGGCGATGATCGTCAGATAGCCGACCGCAAACCCGCCGATCGGGACCCACATCACGCGCAGGTAGTCGGCGAGTTGGCTGTACACCCGAAGCCGCGGACCGAGCCAGGTGATGGCGGCGCGCCCCAGAAGAAACGCGGCCGCCGGAAGCGCCACCATCGTGAGGAGCAGGATCCGAACGAGTAGCCAGATCTGTCTGCCCAACCCCTCGGACTCGGAGACTAGCACCAAAACCTCCAAGGCAAGCACCGCAACCGCACCCAGGATCAACAAACGTGGAGGACGGACGTCACGCCATCCCTTGCGACGGTGCATGAGGAGGCCGATGAGCAGCGCGAGCCAGGGCATCAACACGAGGGGCTGCACCGGAAGACCGGGCCCGGGGAGGAAGCCCAGGCAAACCAGGACAGAGACGATGAACGTCTCGCGGCTCACGTCCCGATACCCGGAGAGAGAAGACCGACCGAGCCCGTCGATCAAGCCAACCGCCAGAGCAAGAATCGGCGGCGTCAGAATCAACCCCGCGTTTTGGGACAACGCGCCAGCAATCAGCGAAGTGGCGACGCCCACAATGGAGCCGATCAGGATGCCGGTCCACGGACCGCTGCGCGAGCCTCCCCGGACGCCGACCCCCACGCCGATGGCAACTCCGCAGCCCACCCCCATCCAGACGTCGTGGTGGATGCCAGTGATTGCGTAACCGAAGGGTATGACGACCAGGGCGACGACGGAGGCAATCTTGAGCGAAGGCCAGACCAACCGGTTGAGTATGGCCGACAGGCCCTGAACGGGCGGGCGCGTGGTCACCGGAAAGCCTCGTCCACCGTCCACACTCGCACGTGCGTAGCCATGGAGTGCGTGCGAGCCACCACGCTCCAGTGGTCATGGGGCCGTAGCCGACTTGCCGTGTCGTGGGTCGCAAGCCGCCTCACCGACACCGTCTGGACACCGAGTGCGTTGCGCTCGACATACACAGCCAGGTCGCCCGGGCCGAATGCAGTCGGAAGCGCCGTCGTACCCGCCCGAAAGCTGCCCAGGTAGCGGCCGTCCGCCGTGAGCACATCGATGGGACCGTCCGCGCGGGGATCCTCGCCGTACCGAAGCACCCAGATCTGGCCGTCCCAGGTTGTCCCGAGCCCGCGGACCACGGGGATTTCACCGGCAAACTCCATGTCTTCGATGCGCCTGCCGCCGCGCGTCGGAACGACACCCGGCACGGCCGTCGCTTCCAGTTGCCGCAAGAGCCGGTCCCTTTCGGCGCGAATCACCCGGCCCGACATCGGTTCCGGGTAAAGTGGCCGCGTCAGGATGCGCATCACCCCTCCGCCCGGCTCGACGATCTTCACGGCGTACGCACTCGAGTCCGAAAACGCCAGACGACCATCGGGAAGCATGCCCAGGTAGAGGCCGGGGCTGAATGCGGGGAGCAAGCGGGTGGGCATCGGCGCATAGTTCCGTTGCCTGGTCTCCGAGAGATCCTCGAAGTTGATCGGCGGCAGCCAAGGTCTGGAGACCGTATCCGTCTCCGCCTCCTCCCCCGTCAGGCTCGCCCGCAGGACCACGTGCGCTGACGGCAGCACGACCGGGCCCCTGAACGCGTCCCCCGAAAACAACACTTGTCTCGACAGCGTCGGGACTCGGATGATGGCGTCCGCCCCAGGCAATGCGTGGAAGAATCCCGCAGTCGTCACGAAGGGGTTGCCACCCATGCCGACCAAGCGCTGAAACTCGCCGTCCGGGCCGAACAGGTGATAGCCCCGGCGTGACAGGTCGGCCACCACCACCCGCCCGTCGGCCATCACCGCCATGGCTACCGCGTTCCCGAACTCGCCCGGTCCGTCGCCCTTCCTTCCCAAGTCCCGGATGAGACGACCGTCGGTACCCACAACGAAGACGCGATCGGACTGGTCGTCCAGGACGTGAAGGTTGCCCGCGCCATCGAACGCCACGCCGGCAACGTTTCCGAACTGTTCCCAGTCCTGGCCCGTCATCGTCCCGAGGCGGTACAGCTCCTCGAAACCGGCCTCCAGCCAGCGGTCCTCGCCAGTGAGTTCGACGATCTCCTGAGCGCCTACAGGGCCAGCCGCCAACAGCCAGGCCCATAGGACCGATCTCTTGATCATCGCGCATCTCTCCGCTTCATGCCGGTCCGGGTGTGTCCAGGCCCCACCCGAAATCACCGCCGCCCGAATGGAGCCGGGACCACAGCCTCCCTACCGCACCTTCCGCGAGAAGTTCCCGTGCACGCTGTGGCTCTCGATCGTGCCCGACTCGTCCCGGTGGAAGATGTAGGCCTCGCCCAGCTCGCCGTCGTCGCGGACACGCTGGTAGGTGTCGTCGCCGGTTCGCCGCAGCTTGGTCATGGCCTCCATCGGGTCGTTGTTCGGCACACGCACGGCCACCAGGCTGTCGTCCCAGCGCAGAATGACCGTTTCACCCCAGTTGGATTCGTAGAGCCCTTCGTATTCCGCGAGCGAAGCCGGGCGGGCCGTCCCGCCGCGGGGATCATCGTGGATCGACTCCAGCGCCGGGCCGAGGACCTGGGCCATCTTCGACCACACGTCGTCCGGGCTCGCCCCCTGCGCGCTGATCATCACCACACCGGCGAGCTTCTTTGCGGGAATCAGCTGCAGCGTCGTGCGGAAGCCCGGGCAGCTGCCGCCGTGACCGACGGTGCGCTGGTCGTCGCGCTCCGAAACCGCGAAGCCGAGTCCCCACATGGTGTCGAAGTCGGGATCTACCCAGTGGACGCGGTGCATTTCCCGCAGCGTGTTGACACCAAGCACCTCGGTCCCGCCGTCTTCGAGCAGCCGGAACTGCCACGAGGCCAGCCGCGCCAGATCCTCGACGGTCGAGGCGAAGCCAGCCGCCGGCGCGATGCCGCGGGCCTGGAAGAAGGTCGCCTCGTGGCGCTGGCCGTCGCGCCCCACACGGGTGTACCCCGTGGCGAAGCGGTCACCCTTGTGCTCGGCGGGGATGTCCGTGTAGGTGTCCGACATGCCGAGCGGATCCAGAATGTGAGTCCGCACATATTCGTCATACGTCATGCCGGACGCCTGCTCGACGAGCTGCCCTGCCAGCGCCATGCCCAGATTCGAGTACTGGAAGTAACGCGCACCGGGGTAGAGCGTCTCCTGATCGGAGAGCCCGTCTATGATCTCCGCCCGGGTCGGGAAGGGGAAATCGGGACCGGTCCAGTACGGATGGGCCGACTCGCGGGGGAGCCCCGAAGAGTGGGTCAGGATTCCCTCGACGGTCACGTTGGGCCCGTCGGGATACGCCTGCTCGAGGTCGAACCAGGGCAACAGGCCGGACACGGCGTCGTCGAGCCGGAGCTTGTCGGCATCGCGCTGCTGCATGACCCCGATCGAGGTGAACAGCTTCGAGATCGAGCAGATCGAGTACATGGTCGAAGGGGTCGCCGCGACGCCCGCGTCAGGGTGTGCGTACCCGTAGCCCTTGGCCCACACGAGGTCCTGGTCGTGCACGAGACCCACCGAAACCGCCGGGATCTTCTCGTAGTCCATCTTGGCATCGAGCCAGGCCTCGAAGAGGTCGACGGCCTGCTCGAAGCGGGGGTCTGCCGTGGGGTCGCCCGATTGGGCGCAGCCGGCGGCGGGGATCATCAGCAGGGAGAGGACGGCGAGGATGCCCCACGGATGGGGAGGGAAACGGCGGATCATGGCGAGCCTCCTGCGACGGAATGAGCTGACTTGGCATACGCGGTTCCAACGTGCTCGCTAGCGGGGTGTCGGGCAAGAATGCGTGCAGGGGGGATGTCACCGTATATGTAAACCGCAGATGCGCCGACTGACGCCCGTCAGCTCCCTGCCAGCGCCACCCGTCTTGCCACCACTGTTTGCACCCCGAGGTCGTCCGTCTCGATGAACGCCAGCAGTCCGTTGGGGCCGAACGCGGCGGGCATGGGCGTGTCGGCGGGATAGCTGCCCAGGTAGCGACCGTCGTGGGTTAGCACGTCGATGGGGCCGTCGGCGAGGGGGGCGGAGCCACTCCTGCGCACCCAGATCGTTCCGTCGGGGGTCGTTACGCGGCACCCACCATGAGCACGCAAACCGAGTGTAAAGAATACTTTACATAATGTAAACTGTAGAGACTGACTTTTTCGGTCATTCCGAACACCGTCGCCGCTCAGACTCGGCTCAATTCAGTTGATTCCGCTCCCTCGTCACCCGCCTCACCACCACCGTGTACACGCCGATCTCGTCGGTGTCCACGAACGCCACCAGTCCTTCCGGGCCGAAGGCGGTCGGCATGGCGGTGTCGCTCGGAAAGCTTCCCAGGTACCTCCCATCGGGGCTGAGCACGTCGATAGGGCCTTCGCTGAGAAGATCGTCGTCTCGCCGCCGCACCCAGATCTCGCCGTCCCAGGTCGTGCGCAAGTCCAGAACGACCGGAACCTCGTCGGCGACCGGCATCACCTCCAGGATCGTGCGCGTTGACCTGATCGCCGCCTCTCGCATCCAGCCGTCAAGTGAGCCCGCGCCCACTTCACCGGTCCGCGCGTTCATCACCAATTTGATCCGCTGGCCTGTGACTTCCAACCGCCTGGTGTATTCTTCGAGCTGGTGCTCGATTTCGGCTTTCAGGATGCGGTCGGTAACCCGTTCGGGCTGGAAAGGCCGAGATAGAATCCGGGACACTGTGCCGTCCGCTTCGACCACCTTGATCGCGTAGGCCGATGAATCCGAGAAAACCACGCCACCGCCGGGAAGCGAACCTGCAAACAGCCCGGGATCGAAGGTGCGTGGAGGGGGCGTGGTCTCTCCGGTAACGAGCTCCCGCCCACTCGCAGTCCGCAGTTTGAACTCGGCTGGGGGGGGTGCCCAGCCGTAGGCAACGGTCTCCGTGACAACTTCGTCACCGCCCAGGACGAAACGAAGGATCGGGCGCTTCCCGGGCGGATGTTTCGCGCTCTCCGGTCGCATCGACTCGATACGTATCACGTGCCCGGATAGAACGACGGCATCACCCTGATCACCATCCGTGTAGATTCGGCCCATGACGGCCAAGAGGTCGTCGCCCACCCGCGCGTTCCGCTCAAACTCGCCGTCGCTGTCGTACATCTGAAACGCGCGATGGCGCGGGATATCGCCCACGACAACGCGCCCGCCCTCCGTGACCGCCAACTGTCGGGGGAAGTTGAACTCGCCGGGACCGTCTCCCTCGCGCCCGACTGTCCTGACGAAACCGCCCTCCCGGTTCACGACCAAAACGGTCATCGCGTCGATGTCCAACAGGTAAACGTTGCCTGCACCGTCGAAAGCGACGTCGAAGATCCTCCCGAACTGCTCCCACTCGGGCCCGTCGAGCGACCCCACCCGGTAGACCTCCTCGAAGTCGGCGGCGAGCCAGCGGTCCTCGCCGGGAAGGTCGATGATTTCCTGGGCCATCGCTGGAACCGCGGCCATCAAACAGGCCAACAAAGCCAATGTGCTTCTCATCGCTCGTGCTTCCGTCTCGAGTAGCCTCGTTGGACGCATGTCCCCCTACCGCACCTTCCTGGAATGGGTCCCGTGAACAGTGAAATCACGCGCTCCTTCTTGCCATCGGTCACTTCACGGCAAGCGGCAGCCGCCTCACCACCACCATTTCCACATCGAACTCGTCTCGCTCAATGAACGCCGCCAGTCCGTTGGGGCCGAATGCGGACGGGATTACTGACGCTCCGGCGGGATAGCTACCGAGATACCGGCCGGCGGCTGTCAGCATGTCGATTGGACCGTCGCTGAGGGGGTCGTCGCCACCCCGCTGAACCCAGATCGTCCCTCCCCAACCCGTCTGTAGACCGCGAACAACAGGGACTTCTTCATAGAAATGCATCGCCTCGACCAGTTCGCGGCGGGATTCCAGGATGCGACCCATCATCGCGCCAATGCGTTCGGACACCCCCGCCGCGCGCTTGGACGCTTCAGACGCGTATTCTTCCTCCAGCCGCAGCCGGCGTTCCTTCTCCGCTTCCCGGACGCGATCGGTAACGGGTTGGGGCCGGAGCGGCCGAGTCAGGATGCGCAATATGGCGCCTTCGGAGCCAGCCACCTTGATGGCGTAGGCAGACGAATCCGAGAACGCCACGCCACCCCCCGGAATCGCGCCCACGAACAAGCTGGGCGCAAGCGCCAAGGCTTCGGAACCGAGCCAAACGACACCGTTGCTCGCCTGACGCTGGGCGGTCTGCACCGGTGGAGCCATCCAAGCCTCGGCAATCGTATCCGTCTCCACTTCGTCGCCGCTCAGACTGAGGCGCGTTACCGGGCGCGAGTGTCGTCCGGGCTCATCCGTTTCAATCCCCGCCAACAGGTTGAAGGACACCGAACTCACGGATCCATTGGGAATGACGCGATCACCGGTCCCCGCAAGATCCAGATCCGGCATGTTGGTCATGAGTGCACCTCCCGGCATGCGTACGGTCCGGACAACCTGCCCACCCGGGTCGAAGATGTGGAATGCGCTGTGCTCCCTGTCGAAGACCATTGCATGCCCGTTGGCCATGACCGCGATCTGGTTGGCGGCACGGAACTCCCCGGGGCCGTCCCCCGCCCGCCCGTACTCGCGGAGCCGGCTGCCGTCCGGAGCCACGACGACGACACGTGACGCCTGTCCGTCGAGTACGTGGAGGTTGCCGGCACCGTCAAAACCCAGGCTCACAATCTTGGCAAACTGCTCCCAGTCCTCCCCGGCGACGGAGCCGACCCGGTAGACCTCCTCAAAGTCGGCGGCGAGCCACTCGTCCCCGGCAGGGAGTTGGATGATCTCCTGAGCAGCGAGCTCGATACCCCCAGCCAGACACAGAAATGCCGTGAGACAAGCCGCAGGTGCTGGCGCGTAGGGACCAACCTTCAATTCACGCCCTCCGGCAATCTCCACACAGCCACCACCTTCACACCCAACTCGTCCTCCTCGATGAAGGCGGCCAGCCCCCCTGGACCGAATGAAGCCGGCATCCGGGTCACTCCGGCCTCGTAGCTACCCAGGTACCGCCCATCTGCTGTCAGCACATCGATTGGGCCATCGTCGTCGCCCGGCTCCCCGCCGCGCCGCTGCACCCAGATGTTGCCGTTCCAGGTAGTCCCGAGGTCACGCACAATCGAGACTTCGTCGAAGAACTCGAGGTTTGCGATTCGCTCGCGCGCACGCCTCTGGCGTTCTTGCGGAGGGCGGCCCAACACGATGGCGCCCGGCACATCCTCGTCCGACATCGCCTCCAGCTCTCTACGACGTCGGTTCCTTTCGGCCGCAACAACTCGGTCCGTAACCGGCATGGGCTCAAATGGTCGTACCAGTATTCGTGACACGCCAACCCCGGCCCGGGCGATCTTGATGGAGTAGGTCGAAGAGTCCGAAAACGCCACACTCCCGTCAGCAAGGACGCCCGCAAGCATTCGAGGCTCGAAGACCCGCGGGGGGCTCACGCCCAGATTCAGCCGATAGTCACCTATCTCGTATGTCGGTGGAGGGCCCGAAGCCGGCAGCCAGCCCTCGGCGATCGTCTCCTTGACGACCTCGTCACCCGTAAGCGTCAAACGCTCAATGGGGCGAGAGTCGGCGCGCGGGTTTGACGCGTCGCCACCATCAAAGGAAAAGCGGATGGCGTTGGGCGCGCTCCCGACGGCGGAAATGACGGCCTCGCCACCGGGTTCCGGCATCAGATCTGTGAAGAATCTGACACCGACTTCGGCCACCATGCGAACACTGTGCTCCAAGTCGCCGTTCGCGTTGAAGACCTGATATGCTTGGTGCCCCATATCCGCGACAACCACGCGGCCATCACGCATGACCACCATGGCCTCCGCACCCTTGAACTCGCCCGGTCCGTCGCCGACCCGCCCGAAGCTTCTAAGGTAGCCGCCGTCCATGCCAACCACGACGATACGCGTGGCCTGCCGGTCCAATATGTAGAGATTGCCAGCTTCGTCGAAGCCGATCTGGTGGACCTCGCCAAACTGCTCCCACTCCTCGCCCGCCAACGATCCCACCCGGTAGACCTCTTCGAAGTCGGCCTCGAGCCAGCGGTCCTCGGCAGGGAGTTGGACGATCTCCTGGGCAGAGAGGCCGATACCCCCAACCAGATGCATAAACGCCATGAGACAGGCCGCAGGTGCGGCCGGGCAAGGACCAACCATCAATTCACGCCTACCGGCAACCTCCGCACGATCACGACGCTCACGCCCAACTCGTCCTCCGCCCGGAAAGCGGCCAGGCCCTCCGGACCAAATGCGTCCGGCATCCTGGTCTTGCCAGCCGCATAGCTGCCCAGATACCGCCCATCGGCCGACAGCACATCGATCGGGCCATCGTCGTCGCCCGGGTCCTCGCCGTGCCGCTGCACCCAGATATTCCCGTTCCAGGTGGTCCGCAAGTCGCGCACGATCGAGACTTCCTCGAAGAACTCCAGATTCGCGATTCGCTCGCGCGCTCGTCTGTCGCTGCTCCCTGACGACATTGCCACCCCGTTGATCACCATTCGAGAACCACCACCATCCGGAGAAGCCTCCAGCTCCTTCAGGCGCCGATCTTTTTCGGCCTCGATCATCCGGTTCGTCACGGGGACCGGCTGGAATGGCCGTTGCAGGACTCGCCACACCCCGGTCCCCGCCCGGGCGATCTTGATGGCGTACGCCGAGGAGTCCGAGAACGCCACACTGCCGTCCGGCAGCACACCCGGAAGCATCTGCGGGCCGAACACTCGTGGCCGGGGGACCCCGCCACCGATCCTTGTGGCCGGCGGTCCGTCGTGTCGGGGTAGCCAGCCCTCGGCGATCGTGTCCTTTTCGACGACCTCCCCCATGAGGTCAAGCCGCTCAATTGGGCGCGACATGTGTGGCCTGGTAGAGGCCGAGCTATTCAAGCTGAACCCCGACAGCGACAACAATTGAGCCCCCACCGCCGAAAAGACAGCTTCGCCGCCGGGCTCCGGCAGCAGGTCCGTCACTCTCATGACGCCGCCGTCCGGTTCCATCCGCACCATGCGCTCGAAGTCACCGTTGGCATCGAAGATCTGGTAGGCGCGGTGACCGGTGTCCGCAAGCACTACCCGGCCGTCGCGAAAGACCGCGAGTCCATCCGGACTGCGGAATTCGCCCGGCCCCTCTCCCTGCCGTCCGAACGCGCGGCGGAACTCGCCGTTCGGGCCCACGACGAAGATGCGGTCGACCTCGGCGTCGAACACATACAGCTGCCCCGCACCATCGAACGCGACCCTGCGCACTCTCCCGAACTGCTCCCACTCCTCCCCCCCCAGCGACCCCACCCGGTACACCTCCTCGAAGTCGGCGGCGATCCACCGATCCTCGCTGGGCAGCTGAACGATCTCCTGGGCACCGGCCGGTCCTGCCAAAAGCAGCCACCCCAACAGCAGCCACCCCAACACGGCCTGCAACCCGACGAATCTCCTGCTCGCTCCCCTCAGCCTTCCGCTCATTTCGCCGTGTCTCCCTTGTCTACGTCGCCGTGGGTGGACCCTCCCCTTCCGCCGACCCCTCCCCCTTGAGACCGCCGAACCGCGCCGAAAGTTGCCGGTACAGAGCCCCCAGACCCCACGCCGCTCCGATCACGATCAGCAGCAGCAGCACCCACCGGAGAACCGCCGCTCCGAAGGCCGCATCCACCATAGTACGACGAAATTCGTAGGATGTCAAAGCGCCCCACCGCTCGGTCATCCAGTGCCAACTGGTGTGGGCGACCAGCGCCGAGACGAGGATGCTCCCGGTCCGCTCCGCCATCACTTTCGAGAAAAGGAGCGCCAGCCCCGGGACCATGAAGAGGAGCACGAAGAGCTGGCCGAGCTCCACACCCAGGTTGAAGCCCAGGAGCGATGTGAAGAGGTGCGACCCCGCGAACTGCAGCGATTCCCGGAGCTGAAATGAGAAGCCGAAGCCGTGCACCAGGCCGAAGCCGAACGCCCACATCCACCGCCGCCGCAGCGTGCGCCCCACGATGTTCTCCAGCGCCATGAAGACGATCGAGACCGCGATCAGCATCTCGATGAGCGGGGGGAACCAGAGTGCGTTGGGGGCGAGGCCCATCACCGACGCCACCAGGGTGATGGAGTGGGCCAGTGTGAAGGCCGTGACGACTTTCACGAGCGGCCAGAAACGCCGAAGCGGGATCACCAGGCAGAGCAGGAAGAGGAGGTGGTCGATCCCGTCCAGGATGTGGGCGAAGCCGAGCGCGACGAAACGAAGCAGTGCCTGATGCCACCTGGGGTCGAGCCGCACGCGTCCCGGATTGCCCTGGTACTGGAAGACCCTCTCCGCGCCATCGGGGGTGACGAAGCGCAGCACGGTGGTCGTGCGGAGGCCCAGGTGGGCCCAGGCGGGCTCGATCTCGAATCGCGACTCGGCCGACTCGATGGGGGTGCGGAGAACGACATCGAGCATGGCCTGTTCCAGAACCAGGTCGATGCCGGCGGGGAGCGGGGGTGCGGCGAGGTGGGCGACGGCGCGGTCGTAGTCGGCAAAGGACGGGTCGGAGGGAAGCGAGATCCGGGTTGCCGTCACGACTGGCGCGGGGAGGCGCGCGGACTCCTCGTAGAGCGTCACGTAGCCGGCAATCCAGAGGCTCGCCTGGTCGGCCAGAAGCGGCGCAGCCCCCTCGATGTCGACGTAGCCCGGCCCCCGTACGGGGAAGTCCACGTCGCGCATGGAGGTGAGGGGTACCCGGAGCACAAGCTGGAGCACCCCATCTTCGGCCTTGACGAAGGCCCGCACGATCACGTCGGCGGGGATTTCGTGGGGTGCCGCCGCGTTCGCGGGTCCCGAACCTCCCGCAGGCGACACGAGCATCCAGAACGCGGCCGCCAGCGCGAGGAACGTGCCGCACGGCATCCTTCGTGCTTTCATCCAACCACCTCCGACATGCGCTTGGCCCCCCATCCGGCCACCGCCCGTGCCTTCAGAATCTGTAGCGGAACCCCCGCTGCCCTCGACCGGCGGGGCATCCCCGGAGACCTACCCTGAACCCCCAGCCCTTGGCTGACAAGCGGTTCAACCCATACTTTGCCCCCAATTCCCAATCGCCCGTCCCCACCAAGGGAGCTTTCACATGAAGCGCAACCAGCTTCTCGTCGCGGTTCTGGTGCTGGCCGTCGTGGTCATCTACTTCGCTCAGGATCGCCTCCAGACCGCCTCGGCCGACGCCGTCGAGGCCCCCATGTTCGAAGTCGATCCATTCTGGCCGAACCAGCTGCCGGATCACTGGGTGCTCGGGTCGGCCATCGGGGTCGGTGTCGACTCGCGCGACCATGTGTTCATCGTGCACCGCGGCAACCTCACCGAGCGCACCGAAGGCGGGGCCGACGCCGACCCGCCGATCGGGGAATGCTGCCGGGCCGCGCCCCCGGTGCTCGAGTTCGATCCCGAGGGCAACCTCGTCAACTCGTGGGGAGGCCCCTCCGACGAGTACGTGTGGCCCGGCTCGAACCACGGGATCACGGTCGACCACATGGACAACATCTGGATCGGCGGAAACGGGCCGAACGACACCCACGTCCTGAAGTTCTCGCGCGACGGCGAATTCCTGGCTTCGTACGGCGAGCCTGAGGCCGGGCCGGCGGACAGCAACAGCCAGACGCGCTTCAACCGGGTCGCCAAGCTGGCCTTCGACGGCGAAGCCAACGAGGCCTACCTCGCCGACGGCTACGGCGGCCGCCGCGTCGCGGTGCTGGACGCCTCGACGGGCGCCTTCAAGCGCTACTGGGGCGCCTACGGAAACGAGCCGGACGACACGCGGACGCCGGCCTACGATCCGGACGCACCGCTCATCCAGCAGTTCCGCACACCGGTGCACTGCGCCGAACCCTCGCTCGACGGCTTCGTGTACGTGTGCGACCGTCCCAACGACCGGGTCCAGGTCTTCCAGAAGGACGGGACGTTCGTGGACGAGGTCCGGATCGCGCCGCGCACGCTGGGCGACGGGTCGACGTGGGACATCGCCTTCTCCCGCGACCCCGAGCAGAAGTACATGTACCTGGCCGACGGGAAGAACATGAAGGTGTACGTCATGGACCGGCTGAACCTGGAAATCCTCACGAGCTTCGGCGACGGGGGGCGCCAACCGGGGCTCTTCTTCGCGGTCCACAGCATCGCCACGGACTCCCAGGGCAACATCTACACGACGGAAACCTATGAAGGGAAGCGCGTCCAGAAGTTCGTCTACAAGGGCCTGGGTCCGGTGACGGCGATGGATCAGGGCGCGCCCTGGCCGACGGGCAATTGAGGGGCGGCGGCTGGCGACACATGCAGCAACCCGGATATGAGGCAGGACCGGACACCCGCAGACAGGAGTCGTAACATCATGAAGACCTACGCAATCGCAACCTCCGCAGCGCTCGCGCTCATCGTAGCCGCCTGCGCGCCGAGCGACACCCCGGAGACCGAGGAGGTCGCCGACATGGCCGCCATGACCTTCTTCATCACCAGCGCGGGGCCCGGTGACGGGGCCAGCCTGGGCGGCCTCGAGGGCGCCGACGCCCACTGCGAGACGCTCGCGGCGGCGGCAGGTGTTGGAGGGATGGGCTGGGCGGCCTACCTCAGCACGATCAACGAGGACGGGAGCGCCGCGGTCAACGCGCGCGACCGGATCGGGACCGGCCCGTGGCACAATCAGGCCGGCGTGCTGGTCGCCAACGACGCCGACGAACTCCACTCGGAAGCCGCCAACCTGACCAAGGAGACCATCCTCACGGAGATGGGCGACATGGTGAACGGCCGCGGCGACGACCCCAACATGCACGACATCCTCACCGGTTCGAACATGGACGGCACCGCCTTCACCGGCGAGGAGTACAACAACTGCGACAACTGGATGAGCAACGGCGAGGGATCCACCGCGGTCGGTCACCATGACCGGCAGGGCGGCGGCGACAATCCCACCTCGTGGAACTCGGCCCACGGGTCGCGCGGCTGCAGCCAGGAGAACCTCCAGGGCACCGGCGGGAACGGCTTCTTCTACTGCTTCGCAGCCGGAAACTGATGCGCTGGTCGAGCACCGCCGCCACCTGTGCGGCCCTGGCGTTGGCGGCGTGTGCGCAGGAGCAAGGGGCGGAAGCGGCAAACGCGGGTGGCGAGGCCGCCGAGGCGCAGGGAAGCGCCGCGGGCCGGGAGGTCAACACCGTCTTCATCGAGGAGATGACCTGGACCGAGATCCGTGACGCGCTGGACGCCGGCAAGACCACGGTGATCGTGCCCACCGCCGGGACGGAGCAGAACGGGCCCCACATGGTGATGGGGAAGCACCGCTACATCATCGACGAGGCCAGCGACAGGATCGCCCGCGAGCTGGGCAATGCTCTGGTGGCGCCTTCGGTCACCTATGTGCCCGAGGGCAGCGTCGACCCGCCTTCGGGGCACATGCAGTACCCCGGAACCATTACGCTGCCGAACGAGTATTTCATGAAGCTGCTGGAGTATGCGGCGCTGAGTTTCCGGGCACACGGCTTCACGGACATCGTCTTCATCGGCGACAGCGGCGGCAACCAGGGCGGCATGGAAGAGGTCGCGAACATGCTGAACGAGGCATGGGGCGGCGAAGGGGCCCGCGTCCACTTCGTCGGAGACTACTACTCGGCCAACGGCTTCCGCGAATGGCTGATGGAGCAGGGAGAGACGGATGAGACGATCGGGCGACACGCCGGTATCTCGGACACCTCCATCCTGCTGTACGTCGCGTCCGAGCACATCCGGGAGGACCAGTTGGCCCTGGGCGGCGGCTTCGAGGGCAGCGGCGTTTCCGGTGACCCGACCCGGGCTTCCGCGGAATACGGAAGCGTCGGGATGGACCTGCGCGTCGACGCCGCGGTCACTCAGATCCGGGCGTCGATCGGCTCGATGTAGGCGGGGGAGGCGCGCGTGAGGCTTGAGGTCGTGCGCGCTGCCGTGATCGTCATTGCGTCCGGCGTCGGTGTCGGCACCGCGACGATCGCACCAGTGCGCGCCACCGCGCAGGAGGTGCCGCAGTCCCGGGAAGCGCCGACCTTCACCCTCGCCGGGCAGATCGTCGACGCAGTCAACGAACGTCCCATCATCGCGGCCGTCATCAAGGTGCCGGACCTCCGCCGCTTCGTGTTCTCCGACGTGCGGGGGCGCTTTCTCTTCGCCGACTTCCCCGAGGGAACCTGGGACATCGTCGTCGCGCAGCTCGGCTACCACACCCTGGAGGGCTCGGTCACGGTAGCGGAGGGCAACGGACTCCACTTCCGCCTGGAACCCGACCCGGTCGCCCTCGAGGAGATCACCGCGGGGGGGCTGACCTACAAGACCCGGCTCGCGCGAAGGCGGAACCGCAGCCTGGCTCCGTCCTACGTGCTGGAGGGGGAGGCCCTCCTGACCAGCGCAAAGGACAACGTCTGGGACCTGGTGGGATGGCAGCACGGCTTCCACTTCGAGGGATACAACGACTTCGGCTGCCCAATGGCCACGATCTACGGAGTCCGGGCCCGCGTGGGCCTCTACATCGACGACCGCGCCGTGAGAATCGGGATCTTCGAGGAGTTCCGACCGCAGGACTTCGCCCTCGTGGAGGTCTACAGCTACGGGGGCGCGATCCGTGCATATACGCAGCAGTACCTGGACCGGATGACCCGGGAGAGGCGCGTCGCCGTGTCTCTGAACTCCATTCCGGGCCTGTGTCCCCCGGAGACGAGGATCATCCGAAGACGGGGCCGACTGGTAAAGGTTCCCATCGGACCCGGCGGGCAATGGTGAGAGTTCGTGCGGCGACCCTACCCGCTGCCGTACTCGTGATGGTGGTGTGGACGGTGGCACGCCCGGCTGCCGCGCAGGAGACGCCGACCTTTGCGCTGACCGGGCAGATCGTTGATGGGGTCAACGAGCGTCCCGTCATCGCGGCCGTCATCAAGGTGCCGGAACTGCGTCGCTTCGTCTTCTCCGACGTGAACGGCCGCTTCCACTTCGCGGACTTCCCCGAGGGCACCTGGGAGATCGTCGTCGAGCAACTCGGCTATCACACCCTGGACGGTTCCGTCACGGTGTCGGAGGGCAATGGACTCAGTCTTCGCCTGAACCCGGATCCGATCGCGCTGGAGGGGCTGCGGGTCCGCACGCGCTCCGAGCAGCTCCTCGAGCGTCGCCGGCGCCTGACCCCTTATCGGGTCACCAGGATTTCCCCGGAGATCATCGCCAACGCGATCAACCCGGATCCGACCGCGATCTTCAGGCGGAAGGCCAACTCCCTGATCGTGCCCTGCTCATCCGATCCTGATGAGTCCATGACCCCCGGCTGTGTCGTCGTGCGTGGGAGACAGAAGAAGATCTCGGTGATGCTGGACGGCCTCCCCCTCCCCGGAGGGATGGTCGTACTCCAGATCTACCCCCACGACCACATCCACTCGATGGACTGGGTCGCGACGGTGGGAGTCCTCCTGGTGTATACCAAGGACTTCATACGGCGGCTGGACGAGAACGGGATGAGCCTGTCACCCCTGGTATGGTGAGGGCGCCCGCCGCGCCCATGGCCGTGCTGGTCATCTGCGCGGCCGCCGGAGCGTGCACCCCGACCGTCCCAGACGCGGAGCAGATCGGCGATCCCGTGCCGGGACTCACCAGCGACGAACTGGCCCGCTTCGACGCCGGGCGAGCCCTCTTCGACCGGGTCTTCACGACCGACCAGGGCGTCGGGCCGCTCTTCAACGAGAACCAGTGCAGCGCCTGTCACACCTTCCCCGCGACGGGCGGCACCGGCGAGCAGCTCGTCATCAAGGCCACGCGGCGGCGCTCGGACGGCACCTGCGACATCATGGCCGAGGAAGGCGGTGAGAACCTGCGACGGCGCGCGACCCCCGCACTGGAACGCTTCGGCGCGGTACGCGACACAGTCCCTTCGGCGTCCGCAGACATCGCGACGTTCACGGTCCCCTTTCTCTTCGGCCTGGGAGCGGCCGACCTGGTGCCGGAAGACGACCTTCGCCGCGCCGCCGACCCCGACGACCGCGACGGCGACGGTATTTCGGGACGATTGGGACGCACGCCCGACGGCCGCGTGGGACGCTTCGGACGCAAGGCAGACGTGGCCACCCTGCACGAGTTCACCCACCTGGCCCTGTTCAACGAGATGGGGATGACAACCACCGCCCATCCCCGTGAGCGCGGCCAAAACGGTGCGCCCCTGCCCCCCGCCACCGATCCGTCCCCCGACCCCGAAATCGGCGACCAAACCGTCGCCCTCATCACGGATTTCGTGCGCATGCTCGCCGCCCCGCCCCGCCGCACTTCCTCCCCCGACGCGGCCACCACCGTCGCGCGCGGCGAGGCCCTCTTCGCCCGGACCGGCTGCGCGGCGTGCCACACACCCCATGTGGCGACCGGCCCGGCCCCCGTGGCCGCCCTCGACCGGGTACGCGCGCCCCTGTACTCGGACCTCCTGCTACACGACCTCGGTCCAGCGCTCGCGAGCACCTGCGCTCCCGGCGCCACCGAGACGGAGTACCGCACGGCTCCCCTCCTCGGGCTGGGGTCGCGGCGCACATACCTGCACGACCTGCGGGCGTCCAACATCGAGCAGGCGATCCAACTTCACGGCGGCGAAGCCCAAACGGCCCGCGACGCCTTCGCGGCTCTGTCCGTCAGCGACCGTCAGGCCCTGCTGCGCTTCCTGCGCTCACTCTGAACGCCGCGGCGGCCGGCCGGCCCGTCCCCCCACATCTCCCATCAGTTCTCGGGCCGCGACGACCGGAACAACCGATCCGCCAGCGTTGCGACCAGCGGCACCGCGACCGTGAGGCCGACGATTCCCATGGTTCCGAGCACGTTCGAGTCATTGTGCTCGCCGGCCATCGCCAGTCCGTACGCCGGGATGAGCGTCACTCCCGCGCCGACGAGCGCCGCGACGAACTTTCCCCGGGAACGTTCGGTCGACCCCGCGATGCGAGCGCCCAGCGCCGACCCCAGCGCGGGCAGCGCCATCGCCACCGCTGCCGCCCCCATCGTCACCGTGGCGCTGCAATCGGAGACGAGCGAGTCTCCCGCCCCGCCGAAGCTGATGCAGCGGCTGGCCACGCCCACCCCCGCCGCGAGTCCGACAACATTCCCCACCGCCGCGCCGAGGAGCACGTTACGCCCCTGGTGAGGCACGGTCTCCAGGCTCCAGTCGTACCTCTGGGGACCCCGCGAATAGCCCATCCGCTGGTCGTCTTGTCCAGCGCTCCAGGCCTGGCGTGTGTTGATGATGAGGGCTCCCCACATTGAACCCGTGCCGAAGCGTGCGCCCGCTTCGGACGGCGGAACCACCTCGATGTTCTCGATCGTCTCGACGGGCAACGTTGCGTACAGCGTGGCCGGGTTGTGCACCAGCACCCCGTCAAGGTAGACCTCCGGGGAATTGCATCCCGGATCACTGCTCCCGAGGCCACGTATGAAGTTGCCGGCGCGCGCTCCTCTGAATTCGAGACAGGTGGGTTGCCCCACCACCCCGCTGCGCGTGATCCTGACGCCGGGGATTTGCGCCGTGAGCACGTCTACCAGTCTCATCGACGTGTTTTCATAGCGTTCGATCTCCGCTCGGACGATCCGGTTGATCTGATAGCCCGCGCCGCGGCGCTCCCGCTCGACCCGGCTCACGCCCTCGACGAGAAGCGGCGCAAGCCGAATCGCTTCGGACGAAACCTCAACCGTCACCCGGAGCGGCGCCTCGCTCACCTCGACTTCACCCTCGTGGGTGCCGTACGCGACGTGACTCACCCGCAGCACCCGCAAGCCGACGGGAACCAGATCGAACTGGAAGAGACCCTCAGCGTCTGTCACGCGAACACCCGCGCCAGCTACCATCACTTCCGCACCGGCGACCGGAGCCCCCGAACTGCCGTCCACCACCCGGCCGGTGATCGAGGTTACCGCCTGGGCGGCGACCTGCGGCACGCTCCCGGAGACCATGGCGAGCAACGTCAACAACGTCCTTGCCATGCTCCTCATCCGTAACTCCATCTCCGGGTCGGACGCGACACTTCCGGGAACCGCTGCCAAACCATTTGTGTACACCACAGTAGTCGTAGTAGTATACGACATAACCCACCGCGGGGCGCGCCGTTCCATGTACCACCAGAGCGAACGACTTCAACCCCGCCCACTGCTCACACGGACTAGTCCGGGAGGTGACATCCATGGTGTCAACACACGTCAGAACAATCACCACGAAGGGAGGCGCCGCCGCGGTTGTGTTCGCGGCGCTCGCGCTCTTCCTTCCCACCGCCGTCACGGCCCAGACCGGCTCCGTAAGGGGGCAGGTCGTGGACGCTATCACCCAGAGGCCCATCGGAGGGGCCCAGATCGAGATTGTCGATACGCGCCAGGGCGGCCTCACCAACACTTCAGGTCAATACCTGATCCTCAACGTCCCCGTGGGCAGCCACGAGGTGCGGGTACAGTTCATCGGTTTCGCCACCCTCACGCAGACCGTATCGGTAGCGAGCGGTGAGGCCGCCGTCCTGGACTTCGAGCTCTCCCAGTCAGCGCTGCAGTTGGACCAGATCGTGGTCACCGGCACGGCGCAGGGGTCGGAGGCGAGGTCGATCGGGAACACGGTTTCGACCATCGATGCTGCCGAAATCGTGGAGATCGCGCCGATCAGCAATGTGCAGGAACTGCTGACTGCCCGGACTCCCGGATTGACGCTGGTCGCCAACTCCGGTCAGGCCGGCGCGAGCTCCAAGCTTCGCATCCGGGGAGCCGGATCCCTCGCCGCGGGGCTGGCACCCGTGGTCTACGTCGACGGAGTTCGGATGAAGTCGGGTACGCAGGGAGGTCTGGACGTGGGCTGGGGCGGTGCTCAGGGAACCGACGCCCTCGACTTCCTGAACCCGAACGACATCGCGTCGGTCGAGACGATCAAGGGCCCGGCAGCCTCGACCCTGTACGGAGCCGATGCGGCCGGCGGCGTCATCCAGATCATCACCAAGAAGGGCCGTGCCGGATCCGGACTGGTGTGGAACGCCTCGTTCGAGACCGGCTTCAACGCGTGGGCACTCAATACGCCGACCAACTACTGGAGGTGCACCGCGTCCAACATCGGCAACCCTGACATCTACCCGGGGTGCGCGGGCGTCGCGGAAAACACGGTGTTGGAGGATGACCCGGTGAAGCGTCATCCGCTGGCGCTTCGTCAGAACGAAGGCGGGACCGACAACTACGCCGATCTCAGCAGCTTCAACCTCTCCGCGCGTGGCGGGGGTGAAGCCTTCAACTACTACCTCTCGTTTGAAAAGAGCGGCGAAGAGGGGGTCTACTACAACAACTTCTCCAACCGGACCTCGGGGCGTGCGAACTTCGGGTTCACGCCCACCGAGAAGTTCTCGACGACGGTCAACGTCGGGTACGCGCGTACCCACGTGCAGATGCCGTTCGCGAACAACTCCTCGAACTCGATTCTGCGGAACGGGTTCCGAGGAAGGCCGGGATCATCCCCGCCATGGGAAGAGGGATTCAGGGGCTTCGGACCCATGCTGGCCAACGAGTACAACAATCAGACCGAGGCGGAGCGTACTACCATCGCCATGACCGTCAACTACCAGCCGTGGGACTGGTTCACGAACCGCCTGACGCTGGGGATGGACAAGCAGGATCGAACGAACTCCGAGATCTACAAGATCGACACCACCGGTGCCCAGCCCTGGGGAGCCGTCCGCGCCAACGGCGTGGTCCAGCGCGACCTGCCCGTCGACCACTCGTGGACAGCCGATTACGCGGGTACGGTCGGCACCGACATTACCACTGAACTCACCTCGTCCCTGTCCTTCGGGGCGCAGTTGGTCAGGGAGCAGTACTCGTCCCACTACGTCGAGGGACAGGGCTTCGTGGCCAACAACCTGAACCTCATCGGAACCGCCGCGACGACGCTGGCCTCGCAGGGTTTCATCGAGCAGACCTCTCTAGGGGTGTATGTACAGGAACAGGCGGCCTGGCGGGACCGTCTCTACGGCACGGTGGCCGTGCGGGTTGACGACAACTCGGCGTTCGGCAACGACTTCTCGCTGGTCGTCTACCCGAAGGCTTCGCTGTCCTACATTATCTCGGACGAAGATTTCTTCAGCCTACCGTACGTGGACGAGATGAAGCTCCGGGGCGCCTGGGGCCAGGCAGGAAAGGCACCGGCCCCCTTCTCGGCGGACCGGGCTTATGCGCCAGACGTGACCGTGGTCGGTGATGTGGCCGTAAACCAGCTCTCGACCGCCTCGTACGGGAATCCCGACCTGAGAGCCGAAACGGGTTCCGAGATAGAGCTCGGCTTTGATGCGTCGCTTCTGGAGGGTCGCGCCGCTCTTGAAGTCACGTACTACAACCAGCGCACGACCGATGCGCTGATCTCGGTGCCGGATCCGCCCTCGAGCGGGTTCAGCGGCAGCCACTTCATAAACATCGGCGAGATCGCGAACAGCGGATTCGAGATGCTGCTCACCGGATCACCGATCTACACGCGCAATCTTCAATGGGACGCGTCGGTGTCATTCTACACCAACTCGAACGAACTCGTCTCCTTCGGTGGTGCACTGGAAGACATCTCCTTCGGGGCGTTCGCCCAGGTCCACAAGCACATAGAGGGCTACCCGCTGGGCGGGTACTGGTCTGTCGATGTGGTACGGGACGCGAGCGGCAACCCCGTTCTCAACTCGGGCGGAGGCGTGACCGTCGACTACGACAACGAGGAGTACGTGGGGCCTCAGCTGCCCACGCGGGAGATTGCGTTCTCCAATACCTTTACGCTGATGGGCAACCTGCGCGTCTTCGCCCAGTTCGACTACAAGGGCGGCCACCACCAGTGGTGCGCGATCTGCTCGATCCGGAATCGGATCGATCGCAACAGCTGGGAGGTGAACAACCCCAACGCCGATCCGGTCGAGGTCCTGGTGTGGCGCAGCCGTCAGACCAAGACGCACCTGTTCCCGGCGGACTTCCTGAAGTTCCGGGAGGTCGCGTTGAGCTACACGTTGCCGGCCAATTTGAGCAACGCCTTCCGCGCGGACCGTGCTACGGTGACGCTATCGGGCCGAAACATCTGGATGTGGACCAAGTACGGAGGCACGTCCGATCCGGAAGTCACCTTCTACAGTACCCGCGAGTTCAGCGAACTCGACTACGCATCCACGCCGATGACGCGCAGGTTTTCGGCGTCAGTCGCCCTGCAGTTCTGAGAGGAGGAAGCAAATGACTCGATTCAGCAAGACGCTGCGGCTCCTGGCCGCGTTGGCCGTCGTTGGTCCTGTCGCCGGATGCGACACCCTCGACGAACTTCTGATAGCAAAGAACCCCGAGCGCATCTCCGAGGACGCGCTCAACGACGCGCTCCTGGTCGATGTGCTCACAAACAGCGTCATCGGCGAGTTCTCGGCCATGTACGACAGCCCGTTCATCTGGCAGGGCAGCATGTTCACCGATGAACAGATCACGGGGATCAACTGGGAACAGACCGCGCGGGTGAGCCAGAGGCTGGTTCGGTACGACGAGGGTCCTTCCGACGGCATGTTCTCGGCACTCAGTGCCGCCCGGGTGATGGCCGACAGCGCCGCGGGACGGTTCCGCACCCTGATCGACAACTCGGCGGCGGATGAACGCATGGCTATCGCGCTGATCTACGCCGGCTACTCCCACATCATTCTGGGCGACGCCATGTGCGAAGCCGTCTTCGACGTGGCAGAGACCATATCTTCGCAGGCGCAGGTCTATGAGCGCGGCCTGTCCCGATTCGAGGAGGGCATGCAGGTGGCCGGAGCGGCCGGGCGCGGGGACCTCGTCAACCTTGCCCGTGTGGGCCTTGCCCGTGCGCACCTCAACCTGGGCAATCACAGCCAGGTGATGCAACACGCGTCCGAAGTACCGGCGGATTTCGCATACTGGGTGGAATACGAACAGACTTCGGACGGCGGCACGGACCTGGTGCTCTGGGGCAGGATCAACGGCGGCAACCACTCGCTCGGCGTGCACCCGAACTTCCTTAACGGTGAGTTCGGAACTCAGGACATCGTAGCCGGCCAGACCGATCCGCGGGTGCAGCATACCCCGAGCTGGTCGCTGGGCCACAACCGTCTTACCCGTTTGTATAAGCCGTATCAATCGCTGCCGTTCAGCGGATACAACGGGGAAGCGCAGGCGGACGGGGGGTCGCCTCCGTTCTACCAGAGGGGCACGGACATCAAGATGGCCTCCGGGCTCGAGGCGATGCACCACTACTACGAGGCGGCAGGGGCTGATGGCATGGGTCCGGCCGGATCGACGCTGGACTTCGTCAACTCCCGTCGGGCTGCCGGCAAGCAGGAGCCGGTCGACCTTTCCGGTGCGGACCTGATGGCCGAACTGCGGGATCAGCGCGGGCGCGACATGTACCTGGGCGGATTCCGCCTGGGCGACCTGCGACGCTGGAAGAACCAGGGTGCTGGCGACTTCTTCCCCTCGGGAACCCACCCGACCACCGAGTGGGGCTCCTACGGGGACGCCACGTGCTTCCCGCTTCCGCTAGAGGAGTACGAAGGCAACCCCAACCTGACCAAGCCGTCCTGACGGTTAGCGGTTTGGTGAACAAAGCGTGCACAAGCGCTTGATCGGTGGGGGTGCGGCGGCCATGGCGGCCGCCGCACCCCCACGCTCCTTGAGGGTCCAGAGTTCAGTCCGTCGGACCCTGGCCCCTGGCTTCCTGCGGATGGCGACCGCACTGGCGCTCGCCGCCACCTCCGCCACCTGCAACATCCTCGACGACGACCAGGATCTCCCGAATGTCGCCCGAGTGGAGATCACGGGCAGCGCGCCCGAAGCTCTGGAGTTGGTCGTATCCGACAACTTCAACAGGGTATCGGACCTCGACCAGGGCGCCAGGTACACCGTGCTGGTTCAGGCCGACACGTCTTTCGTGCGGCCCGATTTCGTCCAGGAATACGACATCGAGGCTTCGAAGCGGTTCTACGTCCGGCTGACCAACCACACTTCCGAGGTCGCGCAGATCACGCTGTCGGTTGCCTTCGACGGCGAGGTCGGGTATTCACAACGGGCCAACCTGTCCGAGGGCGGAGCACTCGAGTTCAGCGAGGTCTTCTTCGGCACCTGATCGATCGGAGGGGAGGTAGCGTGTGAGACTACATCCGCCGCGGTCACAATGGCTCCCGTGGGCGTCCCATCCCACCCTGCTCGTCGCTCCGCTGCTTGCCGCGGTGGCCCTTTCTCTGGCCGTTGCGGCGTGCGTCCCCGCCGATGCCCCGCCATTCTCGGACGCGGAGCGCGCGGAGGTGGTGGCGGCCGTCGATTCAGCCGTGCGCTCCTTCCGCCAGGCCGAAGTGGACCGGGACGCGGAGCGGGCTTTGGCGCACCTCTGGCCCGACTTCTACATGTACGCCGACGGGATCCGCTCGGACTACGGGACCGTGCGGGACAACATCCTCGCAACCATGGGAAGCCTCCTGCTCTTCGAGACCGAGTGGACGGACGTGGAGGTCGTGCCCCTGGGGAGAAACTCCGCACTGTCCTCGTTTCTATTCCGCGACTCGATCATCGCCGGTGACGGAAGCCTGATGCAGACGCAGGGACCCACGACGCTGATCTGGGAGCGCCGGGACGGGCAGTGGCGGCTCATCTACGGGGACGCCGACCACTACCCGGTCAACCGGGAACCATGACGTCCCGGGCGCGCCGCCGCCCGGTCCGGAGCAGTCTGCTTCGGCTTCTCCTCTTCGTCGCGTTCCTTGCGCTGGCCCAGAGCTGCGGCGATGACCCTGCGGCACCCGTGGCCGAAGTCCCCCCGGAGCCACCCCCCATCCCCGCGGAGGCCACCACCTGGATCGAGAGCAACTCGGTCCTCTTCAACGGCTCCCACCTCTCCCTCCCCCACGACGACATCGAGTTCCTCCGTGACATCGTCGGTGACGCCCGCATCGTGTCGCTCGGCGAGAACACACACGGTACCCGCGACTTCTTCGAGATGAAGGCGCGGATCCTGCGCTTCCTGGTCGAGGAGATGGACTTCGACGCCTTCGCGATCGAGGCCACCTGGCCCGAGGCCAACCGTCTCGACCGGTACGTGCGTTACGGAGAAGGCGACCCGGAGGTCCTCCTGTCCGCCCTGTATTTCTGGACCTGGAACACCGAATCGGTGCTGGAAATGATCGAGTGGATGCGCGCTCACAACGAAGCCGGCGGCGACGTGGGCTTCTACGGCTTCGACATGCAGTTCCCCGGGATGGCGCTGCACAACGTCTTCGAGTACCTCCGCGTCGTTGACCCCGACCGGGTCACCGAGGTCGCGACGCTGATCGACTGTCTCAACCGCTACGCCAACGGCCCGGACGGACTGTTCCCGAATCCGGGCTATCGGGACCAGACCGACGCCCATCGCACGGCCTGCGGGGCGTCGCTCGGCGAAGCCCGCGACCAGCTCCTCGCCAACCGGGAGGGTTACGAAGCCGTCTCCGGCGAGGACGCCTTCGCGGTGGCCTTGCAGAGCATGCGCGTCGCCATTCAGTACCACCTGCAGGTCACGGGGGACCAGACCCGCGACGAATCCATGGCCGAGAACACCATCTGGCTCGACGAGCGCCTCGGCCCGGGCAGCCGGATGGTGCTGTGGGCGCACAATTTCCATGTGTCCATGCAGCCCGGCGCCCAGGGATGGTACCTGCAGGGTAAATACGGTGACGCGATGGTCGTGGCGGGCTTTAGCCACGAGAGCGGCACCTTCACGGCGGTGACGCAGCGGGGCTCGAACAACCTCGGCCTCGCCGAGCACGTCCTCGACCCGCCCCTGCCGCTCTCCTACGAACACTACCTGTCCAGCGCGGCGGCGCCTCGTCTGGTCCTCGATCTGCGGAACCGGGACATGAGTTCCGCAGGCGCTTCCTGGTTGACGGGTCCGCGATCCTTCCGCGCCATCGGATGCTGCTACGACGCGGGCGCACCTTCCCGCTACTGGTCGCAACCGCCGCTCAAGGAGTGGTTCGACGTACTCATCCACTACGAGTCGACGCGCCCGACAACCGTCCTGCCCGGCCGCTACCCGGAGCGTTTCTGACGCCAGAAGCGGAACATCAGCAGCGCGACCGAGAGTCCCGTCCACACCATCAGCACGGTCCCGACCGCCAGCAGCCCCGCGACCACCTGTCCGGCCAGTCCCCAGTACTCCCCCGTATGGGCGTAGCGCAGGAACTGCTGGGCCCGCCGGCTCGGGGTGGCGTCCGCAAACGACTCCCACGAGAGCGCGGCACCCGTCCTCCGGTCCACCGTCATCACACCGGCCTTCTGGGGCTGGCCGGAGCGCCCGGCGCGAACCTCCACGCGGACCTCGGTATCGCGCGGCCTCGGCAACGTAAGCACGATCGCACGCCATCCAGGAATTCCTGACTCGGTCGCGGCGAGGGCGGCCGCCAGACCGGCGCGAGGCGCCAGCGCAGGGTCAGCCGTCTGGTCCGCCGCTTCGGTTGCCGCTTGCCCATCCGCCACCTCCCCGCCCACCTGCCCCACGCCGGGACCAGCCGCCAGGCTCCCGAAAGAGATCGCCCCGCCGACCACCGGGTACACCCGGTCGCCGACGGCCGGGTACGACATGACCACACCCGTCGCGGCGATCATCAGGAGCGGCACAACCGACCATATCCCGATCACGTAGTGCCAGTTCAGGGCCCGTGCCACGCCCTCCACCCCGCGCCGAAACAACAGACCCTCGGCCACCGACCTGCGCGTGATCCGCCGCGGGACCCACAGGATCGGCCCGGTCAGGAGAAGAAAGAGGAGCGCCAGATTGGTCGCCGCGGTGACCGCCCTGCCCCTGCGGATCGCGGAATCCGGGAAGCTCACCCAGCGGTGCCAGGCGTTCACGCTCTCGAAGAAGCCCTCCAGCCGCACCGCCCCCCCGCCCAGCACCCCACCCGTGTAGGGATCCACGAAGACGCGCCGCTCTCGCCCGGCGTGGACCCGCACCGCCGCATCCGGCCCGGCCCGGTACTCGATCGAGGTCGCCGCGAAGGGGGGCTCGGCCCCCGCACCCCACGCCTCCGCCGCCGCGACGAGCGCTTCAGGCGCGATGCGCTCACCTTCGCCCGCTTGCGGCACGGTCACCCGGTGGCGCCGCTCGGCCAGGCCGGTCACCAACTCCTCGCTGGCGAGGATGACCCCGGTGGCCGCCATCATCAGGATCACCAGGCCGGCAGCGACGGCCACCGTCAGGTGCAACCGGAAGACGACCGCGCGGATCATGGTCCGGAGCGCTGCGGCCGGGGCGCGCTACCGCGTGCCCTCCGACGCGAGCGACGCCGGACGGGCCCGGGCAACGTCTCGCGCCCCACTCCCCGCCGGGCCCGGTCAGTTTGTCAGTTGATGATCACGTAGCGCTCAAGGCGGGCCACCTCGTTCTCGTCGACGTACTTCCCCATCTCCCGCCGGAACTGTTCAAGGTCCGTGTACGGCCTGTACTCCTCGAATTCGTGGGCCATGCGCTCGGACATTCCCGGGACCGCCATGATGTCTTCCCGCGCGGCGCTGTTCAGGTCGAGCGGGAGGTACACGTAACTCTCCAGGCGGGCCACCTCGTCCTCGTCCACGTACTTTCCCATCTCGCGGCGGAATTCGTCCATGTCCTCGTACGGGCGGTATTCCTCGAACTCGTGGGCCATCCGGTCTCCCACGCCCGGGATCAGCAGGACCTCGTCGTTGGTGACGTCATTCAGGTTGATTCGCAGCCACAGCGACTCGTAGGCCGCCCCGGCCGCCTCGTCCCCGATGGCACCCGCCAGCACCGCGTGCAGATCGGCCATGCGAAGGTAGGGCCGGCCGCCTTCGACGGCGGCGACCGCTTCGGGCGTCATTCCCGGCACCCCCGCAAGTTCTTCGGACGTTCCCAGGTTCGGGTTCGCGTGGCCCATCGGCATGTCCGGGGCCGCGGCTTCGGCGGCATCGGCGGGCGGGTCGGCCGACTCGGTATCGCCGCCGTAGCAGGCCAGACCGGTCGCTGTGAGCAGAGCGAGCGCGATGGTCGGGGCAAGGTTATTCTGTCGCATGGTGCCTCTCATTCCCGGTAATGTGGCCGATCAGGTCCTCAAGGTAGAAGGCGAGGAAGGCCCGCGCCAACGAACACCGGGGACGGGGTGTCTTTTTCCCGTGGGGCGGTGCTTCCGCCCGGTCCCCCACAGCGAGACACCTCCGGCAAGGACGCGAACGAACGTGAAGCAACCGGCAGCCCGTGGCAGGATCCCGCGCCTCGTGGGAACGGGGATGATATGGGCGCTTGCGGTGGCGGCGGCCACTGGCCAGGCGCGGGGACAGTCCTCGAACGGAGACGACAACGGCCACGTTGCCCTGGAAGCGTTCCAGGTATCCGAGTCGATGGACATCGATCTGGACGGTCGGATCGAGGAAGCGGCGTGGCAGAGCGCCGAGCCGATCACGGACTTCACCCAGCAGGAACCGGTCGAGGGGGGTGTGCCGTCGGAAGCGACCGAGATCCGCGTCGTGTTCGACCAGGACAACCTGTATATCGGGGCGATCTTCTACGACGACCCCGACGGGATCATCGCCTTCCAGCGTCAGCGCGACGCCAGCCTGGGAACCGACGACCGCTTCATGTGGATCCTCGACACCTTCGGGGACGGCCGCACGGGGTACTTCTTCGAGATCAATCCCGCGGGCCTGATGGGCGACGGACTCCTCTCTGGCGGCGGCAGGGGCGGCGGCGGCCCGGGCAGGGGAGGCGGCGGCGGCGGCAAAGCCTGGGACGGCATCTGGGAGGCCAGGACCGCCCGGCGGCCCGACGGCTGGTCCGCGGAGATCCGCATCCCCTTCCGCACCCTCAACTTCAACCCGAATCTGGAAAGCTGGGGGATCAACTTTCAGCGCACGATCCGCCGGCGGAACGAAGAGATTCTCTGGCGGGGGTACCGCCGCACCGAGGGACTCAGACAACCGGTCCACGCGGGCCGGCTCACGGGGTTGCAGAACCTGTCGCAGGGGCTGGGGCTCGAGGCCAGGCCATCCACCGTCGCGAACTGGAAGAACGTCCCCGGCAACACCGACCCCACGACCTTTCCGGCGGACGTCAGCCTCGACGTCAACTACAGCGTGACCTCCAGCTTGCGGGCGTCGGCCAGCATCAACACGGACTTCGCCGAAGTCGAGAGCGACCAGAGGCGGGTCAACCTCACCCGCTTCCCCCAGCGCTTCCCCGAGCGGCGGGACTTCTTCCTGGAGGGCTCGGGCGTGTTCTCCTTCGCGCCGAGCAGCGGACCGTCGCCCTTCTTCTCGCGACGGATCGGATTGAGCGCGGGCCAGCAGGTCCCGATCCAGTACGGCACCAGAATGACGGGCCAGGCCGGGCGCTACGAGCTCGGTTTCTATCAGATCGGCACCAGTGCCCATTCGTATTTCGACGAAGGCGATGCGATCGACGTGGCCATCCCCCGGGAGAACTTCACCGTCGCGCGCGTGAAGCGGTCGATCCTGGAGCAGTCGACCATCGGGGCGATCTACACGCGCCGGTCCACGTCGGTGGACCCCACGGGTCAGGCACCCCGGGACGGCCACACGGCGGGAATCGACATGCGGCTCGTCACCCGTAACTTCCTGGGCCGCCACCGCGCCGACATGGAGGCGTTCGTCGTCTGGAACTCCAACCCGGACCCGACGGTGGATCGTTCCCCCAGTGACCTTTCGGCGCGGGGGATCCGCGTCAGCTTCCCCAACGATGTGTGGACGGCGCACCTGTCCTACCGTGAATTCGGGGACGACTACAGGCCCACCATGGGCTTCGTCACCAGGAACGGCTTCCGCCGGATCGAACCCCGCATCGGGTGGTCCCCCCGCCCCGAGAGCATCGACTGGATCAGGAAGTTCGACTTTTCGGCCCAGTTCCGGAACCTGACCCAGCTGGGGACGGGAATCCTGGAAGAGCGCGAGTGGCAGCTCGACCTGTTAGGGGTCGACTTCGAGAGCGGCGACAACATCGAGGTCCAGGCGACGCGCACCCTGGAGTTCCTGGATTACGGCTACGAAGTCAGCGACGGCATCGACATCCTGCCGGGCGAATACGCGAACTGGGAGTGGAGCGTCCAGGGGCGCACGACGGGCCGGCGCCGCGTGTCGGGCTTCGCCACCTTCGCCCGCGGCGGATTCTGGGACGGAAACCGGACGCGCATGAGTGTGCGGGCATCGTTCAGACCGAATCCGGGCGTCAGCATTTCCACCAACTTCGAGCGCAACAAGGTGACCCTGCCGCGCGGGGACTTCGACGCGAACGTCTACGAAGTCGAGGGGCAGTGGAACCCCAACCAGTGGGTCAGCATCACGAACCAGATCCAGTTCGACAACGACAGCGACATCGTCGGTCTGTTCGCGCGGCTGCGATGGATCGTCAAGCCCGGCAACGACATCTTCCTCGTGTACACCCACAACTGGCGGAACCTGGGGCTGGACATCCTGGACGACCGCGACCTCATCACGCTGTCGCGGGGCGGCGCGGTCAAGGCGAACTACACCTATCGCTTCTAACTACGGTCGCCCGCCCACCCGGTGATCGAGGCCCCACGAGGCCAGCTCGCGAACCAGCTCGTCGTCCGTCCAGTCGAAGCGCAGCGGCGTGATCGTGATCATGCCGGCGGTGTAGGCCTCGGAATCGGTCCCGGGCGGGTGGCTGTCCTCCAACGCGAGGCGGGGACGAAAGACCCGCGCCCCCTCCTCCGGATCGCCCTCCTCATAGCCGAAAACGAGGTAGCTTCCGCCCATTGGGGCCACGGCCACTCCCTCGGTCCCGGTCTCTGTGGTTCTCGGGATGTTGACCGAGAGCACGACCCCGGGGAGCGGGGGACGGCGGCGCACCTCTTCCACGAAGCGAGCCGTGAACGCCGCCGCATAGCCGAAGTCACGCGCGTCGCCGAGCGAAGCGGCCACCGCGGGAATCCCGTAGTAGGCGCCCATCATGGCGGCGCCGACAGTACCCGACATGTGCGACAGGTCGCCCACATTCGCGCCCGCGTTGATCCCGCTGACGACCAGGTCGAAGCCGCCCTCCGGCGCGAGCGCCTCGATCGCGAGCAGGACGGCACCCGCCGGGGAGGCATCGACACAGTGTCCCCGTGCCTCGCCGTCCACCTCGTACGGCATGAGGCGCATCTCCTGGCGCAGGTCGACCGCCATGCTGCTGCCGCTTCGCTGCCCACACGGCGCGATTACCGTCACATCACCCACGCCGCGCAACGCATCCGCCAGCTCCTGGATACCGGGCGACGTGATGCCGTCGTCGTTGCTGACGAGGATGTGATACGGCTCGGCGGCCGCGTCCTCGGCGCCCTCGTCAACCGACGGTGCGCAACCGGGGAGCGACAGTGACAGGAAGACCGCGGCCAGCGCCAGCGGAGGGGTCGGGGCGGTGGACATCATGGCCGGTGTCTCTCTGGAGGTTCGTGGAGTGGAGCCAACCGGGATCGAACCGGTGACCTCTGGCTTGCAAAGCCAGCGCTCTCCCAGCTGAGCTATGGCCCCATACTTCCGACGAGTGCCGGATCAGGGAACGAAGATAGCGGCGGCGGTGGCGGCTTTCCAAGGACATTACCGTTCACGCCGTACGGTAGTTTCGCATTTTGACTACATTCGTTTCATGAAGCCCTTCGTGACGGTCCTGCTTTTCGCCGCCCTTCTGTCGGGCTGTGATGACCGAAGTCAACGGTCCGGCGACCCCGAGGGAGCCCCCACCTCCCCGCCCGGTGGCGACGACACCGCCGTGGAGCTCGCCGCCCCGGAAGGGAGCGCCCCGGCCACGACCAGCCCCGCCACACCCGCAGCGGAGCCGGCCCACGGCGACCTCACCCTGGACGACCCCGCCCCGGCCGAGGTCGAACCCGATCTCCCCGCGCGCACGTTCTTCCACTTCACCCGGCCGGAGCACGTCCGCGGCATCTACGTCAATGCGTGGTCAGCCGGCTCGCGGCGGCGCCTCGCGGCGCTGATCGACCTGGCCGCGCGCACCGAGATCAACACCTTCGTCATCGACATCAAGGACGCGACCGGCTACGTGAGCCATCGCACCCGGGTGCCCCTCGCGCACGAGATCGGGGCGACCGGGGAAGTCCGGATTCCGAATCTGGCCTGGACGCTGGAGCGGCTGGAAGAGGCCGGGATCTACCCCATCGCCCGCATCGTCATCGTGAAGGATCCGCTCCTCGCGGCGGCACGTCCCGAGCTCGCGGTTCAGGACACCGCCGGCGGCACATGGGTCGACAACAAGGGGATCGTGTGGCTGAACCCCTTCAGCCGTGAGGTGTGGGACTATCACGTCGAGCTGGCCCGCGAAGTGGCAGCCATGGGCGTCCGGGAAGTCCAGTGGGACTACGTCCGCTTCCCCGACGCGCCGGCCTCGGCGCTCGGGCGCGCGAGCTACCCCGGCCGGGACGGCAGGGCCAAAACCGACGCCATTCGCGAGTTTCTCGACTACAGCCGCGGGAGCCTGGCGGAGCTCGGCGCGGACGTCACCGCCGACGTCTTCGGGGTTACCACCTCCGCGAGGCGGGACGTGGGCATCGGACAGGTGTGGGAGACGTTCATCGATGTCGTCGATGTGGCGCTCCCCATGGTCTACCCCAGCCACTACTGGAAGGGAAACTTCGGCATCGACGAGCCCAACGCGCACCCCTACGAGATCGTGCGGAAAGCGCTGGAAGACGCACTCAGCCGTTCATCGGAGCTGGAAGGAGCCGGCGCGACGCGCCCGTGGCTGCAGGACTTCACGCTCGGCCCGCCCCGCTACGAGGCCCCCGAAGTGCGGGCCCAGATCCAGGCCGCGTACGATGTCGGCATCGACGAGTGGGTGCTCTGGAACCCGAGCAGCCGATACACGCAGGCTGCGCTCGAACCCGCGGGAGGATTCGTCGAGGAGCCGCTGGTGCGCATCGCGAACGAGATCGTCCCGGTCTCGAGGCGCTTCGAATTCTTCGACACGACCACCGCCATTGTGGAGACTCCGGCGGAGGAACCCGTCGAAGGGGACGTTGAACCGGCCCCGAAGCCGCGACCGGACACTACGAAGACCGGAACCTTCAGGCCCGGATCACCGCGCTAACGGCGGTCGGGCCCCTTCAGGCCGGGATCGCCCCGCTGACAGCGGCCGCGTAGCGCCGGACAATGTCCCCCGCGGACTCGATCTGCGAGATCCCCGCGACGCTCTTGCCGGCCTGCCACAACTCCTTGTCCTCGTCGGAAAGCGACCTCTTCAGCTGCCAGAAGGACTTGACCGCATAGAAGAGCCGCATCCAGTGCTTGGTGCGGTTGCTCCTCAGCAGGCGCCGCGCGAGCGGGCCGGCCGAGAGTCCCATCCGCTGGATACGGCCCGTGTTCAGCACCGACACGGGCACCCCGGTCAACTTCTCCGAAAGCACCACGTCGTCCTCGCCGGCTTCGAGGATCGCCCGTTTGTACGCATCGGAGGCCGTGCACTCCCGCGTGGCGATGAAGCGGGTCCCCAGCTGCACTCCCGCGTACCCGAGCTCGAGCGCCCGGACAAACTCGGCCGGAGTCCCCACCCCGCCGGCGCACACCACCGGCACCCCCAGATCGCCCACCTCACCGATCAGCTCCTCCACGCCTCTGGGCCCGGCGTGCCCTCCCGCGCGCCGGTTCACGGCGATCAGTCCGTGCACCCCCGACTCGAGTCCCTTCAGTGCCCATTTGCGCTCGGTCACGTCGTGGTAGACGATCCCTCCCCAGGGCGCCACCCGATCCACCACCCACGTCGGCTTGCCCAGCGACGTCACGAAGAAGCGCACGCCTTCCTCGAGCGCGATGTCGATCCACTCGGTCATCCGCTCATGATACCGCCGGGACGCCGTCTCGATGAGCGCGTTCATCCCGATGGGCCTGTCGGTCAGTCGCTTCATGTAGCGGAGGCCCTCGCGGAAGTCGTAGCCGTGGACGTATGTCAGGCTCACGGGCTGCAGGATCCCGATCCCCCCGGCCTCCGAGGCCGCGGCCACGAGCTCCGGATTGCTGCACGGGTACATGGCGCCGCAGATCAGCGGCACCTCGATCCCGGCGTGCTCCGTCAGCGAGGTCGTGAGGGCGGCCATATCACGCCCGCTCCGGCTTCAGCCCGACCACCGCGATCCTCCGCCTCAGCAGGGGCATCCACCCCTGCGCCAACCGTTCCAGCACCCTGAGGCCCGGCAGGTGCGACTCGGCGAAGTACGCACGCTCGATCTCGAAGCCGGCCCCGGCGAGGATCTCCTTCATCCGCGGCATCGATTTGTAGTCGACATGGCTAACATCCCGCTTGAGGATGATGTCGCGGTTCTTGAGCACTTCGAGAACGTGGCTGCGGCACGGGGTCCACACGGCGATTCTGCCGCCGGGACGGAGGACGCGGAAAGCCTCCGCGGCCACCGCGACCGAGTCTTCGGGGTACAGGTGCTCGAAGAGGTCCGCCGCAACCACCACATCGAACGAAGCCGCGTCCAGGCCGCTGTCCCTCGCGTCACCCACTTCAAAGACGACGTTGTCGAGACCGTGAAGGTCCGTGCGCGCCTTGCAGCCCGCGATCGCCCGCTCGGAGAAGTCCAGCCCGACGACCTCCCGCACCTTCGGGGCGAGCGCGTAGCTGATCGTCCCCCACCCACACCCCATGTCCAGCACCCGATCCGTCGGCCGCGGCGCGTGCACCTCGAGCACCTTCCGGACCCGGTAGCGCTGAAAGCGGCTGCCGAAGTCACGCAGGTGGGCGGCGGCGTCAAAGTACGCCGTCTCGTCGTAGTACGACTTGCCGATGCGCCCGGGACCGGGCGGGGCCTGCGCCCCGCCCACTACCAGGATGACTTGCGAACGCCGGGAATCAGGCCGTGGAGAGACATGTCCCGGAAAGCGATCCGGGAGATTCCGAACTTGCCGATGAAGCCACGGGGCCGCCCCGACATCTGGCAGCGGTTGCGGTAGCGCACGGCCGCGGAATCGCGGGGAAGCGCCTGCAGTGCGGCCATCGCCTGACGCTTCTGGTCGGGCGAAGCGTCCGGATTCTTCATGACCGCGGTGAGCTTGACCCGCCGGTCGGCATACTTGGCGACCAGCTTGGCCCGCCGGTCGTTCTTCTGAAGTTTGCCCTTCTTGGCCATCGACGATTCTCTGGAGTGGTTTCAGTCGTGCAAGGGCGAACGCATGCAGCGCCAGCCCCGGGATCTCGTCGGTCCGACGGCACCCTAGCCTTTAATCATTGCAACAATGCGCGGGGAAATCAAGATCCGTGGGGCCGGTAGGCGGCCATCCGGGAGCGGTCCGTTTCCAGCCGCGGTCCCCCGACCTGGTCCACGCAGTCGGGAACCGCGGCAAACACGGCGTCGAGGCACTCGCGCACGGCCCTGGGCGAGCCGGGCAGGTTGATGATCAGCGCCGATCCGCGCACCCCCGCCGTCTGCCGCGACAGCACGGCGGTGGGCACATGGGGCCGCGAAACCGCGCGCATGGCCTCGCCGAACCCGACCAGCTCCTTGTCCAGGACGGCCGCGGTCGCTTCCGGGGTAACGTCCCGGGGCGCGGGCCCGGTCCCCCCCGTCGTGATCACCAGGCAGCAGCCCGCCTCGTCCACGAGCTCCACCAGGGCGGTCCGGATCAGATCCTCTTCGTCGGCGATTACCCGTGCGCGCGCCTCCCAGGGGGTCGTCAGCACCTCCTCCAGGTACGCCCGCACGGCGGGGCCGCCACGGTCCTCGTACTCGCCGCGCGAGGCCCGGTCCGACACCGAGACGATGCCTATCCGTACATCTTCGACCATGTCAACTCCGTGACGCCGGGACACTCGACACCGGGGACGCCGGCCGGCACGGCGCAGGACCCTGATCGACAATATGCACTCATCGTGACATTTTTTCACACCAGGGGCGGAGCCTCCCCCCCGCAGTCCCGGACCGACGACCTATGAACGACGACGCCAGACAGGACGCAGCCACCGGCCTTCTCCCCTCGAGCTACGGGGGACTCAGGAGCCTTCAGACGGAGTTCCTGCACTACCAGAAAGCCGCCTTCCCCGAACGGCCGCCCCGCTTCTTCGCACTGGAACTCGCGGGCGAAACCGGCGAGCTTGCCAACCTCGAAAAGAAAGTCTGGAAGGGCCGCAGCGTGGCCGCCGCCGACTTCGAGGACGAATCGGCCGACGTCTGCATCGCCCTGCTCAACTTCGCCAACAGCCGGGGAATCGACCTGGCGGCCGTCGTCCAACACAAGATGCGGCGCATCGACAGGCGACGGCTGGCCGAGCCGGAGTCCCCCTGCGAGCCGGAAGAGTGATGACCAAGACAATTGACCTCATGGCCCTGGCGGACGTCCAGGCCAACCCCGACGCGCGACAGGTTCCCATAGCCAAGGTGGGGGTTCAGAACATCCGGTTCCCCATCGCCGTTAAGGACCGGCAGAAGACCGCGCAGCATACGGTTGGACGGATCGACATGTCCGTGGATCTCCCGGACCACTTCAAGGGAACCCACATGAGCCGCTTCATGGAGATCCTGAACTCTCACGACGGCGAGATCTCGGTGGAGGCGCTGCCCGGGATCCTCCTCACCATGCGCGAGAGGCTCCACGCGGAGACCGCGCACCTGCGCATCTCTTTTCCCTACTTCATGGAGAAGCGGGCCCCCGTCACCGGGGCGGCGGGTCTGTTGTCGTACGACTGCGCCTTCGACGCGTCCAGCGGCAGCGAGGACGACTTCGTGCTCACGGTCAGGATTCCCGTCACGACGTTGTGCCCCTGCTCGCGGGAGATCAGCGCGCGGGGCGCCCACAACCAGCGCAGCATGGTAACCGTGCAGGCGCGCTTCACGGGGGAGCTGTGGATCGAAGACCTGGTGGAGCTGGTGGACGAATCCGCGTCGTGCGGGCTCTATCCGGTCCTGAAGCGGGCGGACGAGAAGTGGGTGACGGAGCGCGCCTACGACAACCCGCGCTTCGTGGAGGACCTGGTCCGGGAGGTCACCCTGCGTCTCCGCGACATGGAGCAGGTGACCTGGTTCAACGTCCACGTGGTCAACTTCGAGTCGATCCACGAGCACGACGCGTACGCCCAGGTGGAGGAGCATCGGTAGCGAGCGCCGGCCGGCCGGCGCGAAACCACCGCTGCCTCGGACGCTGCATCCCGGCTGGACGCTGCGCTACAGCGTGACGGTGGTCCCTTCCCGGGTCTCCAGCACAGCTTCCAGCTCCGCTTCTTCCCCGGCCACGACATCGAGTTCCGTGCCCAGAGCGGCCAGGTCGGCCCGGACGGCATTCGGGTAGGGGTGGCGCGCACGGAGACGCGCCAGCCGGATCCCGTGGTCGGGGAGCCCTTCACACGGGTGCACGGTGTTGCCCCAGTCGATGAAGAAGGGGACGAGGCCTCGCCGCGGGAGCGGGGCCCGCGGCATGGTGAGCGTCCAGCGAATGCGCTCGCCGCAGGGTCTGGTTCTGGACATGGATCGCACCGGACCCAGGAGGTGGCCCCCGGGGCCCGCGACGAGCCCGTCGAGGTCGCTCGAACGGGCGGCCCAGGTGATCAGCGCGGGTAGAGGGGCCGGACCGCCGCCGAGCCACGGGCCGCCGGGAGGCCGGGGCTGTTCGGGATCGGGGCCGACGACCTCGAGGTAGATGCGGGGACCGATCCGGAGCAGGGCGTTGCGCGTCCCCAGCCCCGGATGGCTGCCGCCCGGCGTGAGGGCGACGCCGAAACGCGCCTCAACGTCATGCGCCCCGAGGGCGAGGTCGGGGACCGCGTAGACGAGGTGGTCGGTGCCGGGGTGAATCCGCAGCGCCGGAACCGCCGCGATCGCTAGCTCTTGTTCCCGTACCGGCGCTGGAAGCGCTCCACCCGGCCCGCACTGTCGAGCAGCCGCTGCGTCCCCGTGTAGAACGGGTGCGACGACGATGAGATCTCGAGCGTGACCAGGGGGTACTCGTTCCCGTCCTCCCACTCGACCGTCCGCTTGGTGGCCACGGTGGAACGGGTGAGGAAGGAATAGCCCGTGGAAACGTCCTGGAAGACGACGGGCCGATACGTGGGATGGATGTCTTTCTTCACAGCTGCTTTCCTGGTTTCCTGCCACGGCGACCGCGACGTGCGGCGACCGAATCCGGCGGACATAATTCTACCCCGACTGGACGAGCGCGGTCAACGGGCTATCTTATTTGGCGCCCCGAGCGCGAACCTGGCCGGAGGAGCCAGTAGAGGCACACCGGGGGCAGCCAAGGAGAAATCATGGCCAAGAAGTCGGGCAAAGGTCCACGAGTGATCATCAAGATGTCGAGCACCGAGAGCCCCCACCGCTTCACAACCACGAAGAATAAACGGAACAACCCTCAGCGCCTGGAACTCAAGCGCTACGACCCCGTCCTGCGCCGCCACGTCCTGTTCAAGGAAGACAAATAGGTCTTCGGGGTATAAAACGGAGGAACACGATGTCCCGCAAGTGCGACATCACGGGAAAGCGGCCCTTGGCCGGGAACAACGTTTCCCACGCTCACAACAAGACCAAGAAGCGGCAGTTGCCGAACCTGCAGTCGAAGCGGATCTTCGTCCCGGAGTTGGGGAGGCCGGTCCGCCTGAAGGTGTCGACGTCCGCCCTTCGGTCGATCGACAAGATGGGATTGGCGGCATTCCTGCGAAAGAACGGGCTCTCGCTCAGCGACGTAACCTGAGCTACGCGGCGCTCAGCGCCGCTGTTTGCGCCGTCTTGGTCGGCGCGGGCCCGATATGTGGTCAAGAGAGGGGTTTCGACACACCCGAGGCGCTATCTCTTGTCCGCAAGGCACGGGAACTCCGCCAGTCACCCCTTTCAGCCGCGACCGCCACCTCCTACAAGGCGCGGGCCGAGGGGCACGTCTATTTCTTCCTCGACCGCGACGACGGGGGCGAGCCCGTCCCGATGCGTGTGGATCAGGTCGCGGTCGACCTCTTCCGCAGCGCCGACGGGCGAACACGACAGGTCATCCGCGGGCTGCGACGGAAGGAATTCCTGCCCGTACATGATTTCCGCTACTACATCGACCGGCTGACGGCCGTCCAGAACGGCTTTGGGCAACGGATCGCGATCGGTGAGGGGCGGGATGTCCGTGATGTGCCGCACCCTCTGGCCAGTGACGGAGAGGAGCTCTACCGCTACCGGATCACGGATTCCATCCGGGTGGGAGTCCCCAGCCTGCCAGCGCCGATCCGCGTCTACGAGGTCGAAGTCGTGCCCCGCCGGGACGATGTCCCCGCATTCGTCGGCAGCGTGTTTCTGGAGGCGGAGACCGGCGCCCTCGCGCGGATGGTGTTCACCTTCACCCCCGCGTCGTATGTGGATCCGCGCTCGGACCGGATCACCGTCCGGCTGGAGCACGCCCTGTGGGAGGAAACCCTCTGGCTCCCGTACCGGCAGGTGGTGGAGGTGCGCAGGGAAATCCCCGAGTTCGACCTGCCCGTGGGTTCGGTGATCCGCGCGACGCTGGAGGTCACCGGGTACGACTTCAACCCCGAGCTGGAGCCGGGGTTCTTCTCCGGCCCGCGTGTGACCATGGTGCCGTATGGAGCAGCGGACTCGACCGAGTTTCGCGCGGGGCTCACCGATCGCATGGCCGAAGAGGGACTGTCCCCCGTGAGCATGGCCCGGATCGAGGCCGAGGCGCGCCAGGCTGCGCGCGCACGCCTGGTCAGCGGGCTGCCGAGGTCCCGCCTCTACGCGGACGGCGTTTCGTCGATACTGCGGACGAACCGCGCGGAAGGGGTGCACATCGGTGCGGGGGCCTCCTTCGTGCCCCGCGACCTCCTCAAGCTGAATGTCCTGGCGGGATACGGGACGGCGAACGGCAAGTTCACCGGAGCGGTCCGCCTGCGCTGGGCCACCGGCGACGCCGGCACGACGACGACCCTCGCCCTCTTCGGGCGCCAGCTGCGGGATGTGGGCCCCCGTCCCGGCGCGTCGGGGGCGGTCAATTCGCTTTCGGCGCTCCTGCGGAACGTCGACTACACGGACCCCTACCATGCCACCGGGGCGAGCCTGTTCATGGAACACCCGCTCGGCGGGGGTGCCGCGCTTCGGATCGGCGGGAGCTGGGAGGACTTTACGGGAGCTGAACAGCTCTGGTCCTCGGGCATCGGCTCCGCCACCGACCAGAGACCCGTCCGCCCCGCCGGCGAAGGAGCGTTCGCGAGCGCCGGCGGGGGAGTCACGTACCGTTGGGGCGGGCTGTCCGCCTGGGGTGCCGAGGCGTCCCTGAACGGCACGGCAGGCCGATGGGACGGGCTGGGAAACGCCGCGGTCACGGCACGGCTGGACGCCAGGGTGGCGGATCCGGGCCTCTCCCGACGTGGCTACGTGACGGTGGAGGCGGGGACGTCATGGGGCAGCCTGCCCCATCAGCTTCTCTTCTTTCTTGGGGGGAGAGGGACGCTCCCGGGCCACCCGTTTCGAGCATACGGAGGGCGCCGCTTCCTGCTGGCCAGGGGCGAGGCGGCCTTCAGCGTCGTCCCCGGCTGGCTGACTGCACGGCTGCTGGCCGGAGCCGGCACCGTCGGTGCGACACCCATCCTCGCCGCCGATGCATGGGACACGGCACCGACGGACGGGTTGCTCGGATACGCGGGCGTCGGGCTGGCGACCTTTTACGACATCGTCCGGGTCGATGGCGCATGGGGAATCCCCGGCGGTACCTTCGAGTTGATTTTCTCCGTCGACCCCCGGCTGCGGCCCTATCTCTAGACAACCATGCGAACGATTCCCTTGGCGCTTGCAGCTCTCCTCCTCGCCCTCGCGGTCCTTGCCGGAAGCCCCGGACTATCCGGCCAGGAGCACGAGCTGTCGATGGGCAGTGCAGTGAGGATCACCGGCGCGACGGTGCTGAGGGGCGGCCCGGCGTCTCCGCCGAGACTCTACCCGATCGTTCTTGAAGGAAGCGTCGTCGGCATGAGAGGCGACACAATCCTCTTCGAGACGGGCAATGAACCCGTGTACTGGATCCCGCTGGGCGAGGGCCCGCTGGTTGAGCGCCGTGCCGTGGTAAGCGACATGAAGCGGTCGGTCCTGGTGACGGCAGCCATCTCCGGCGCGGCCGGAGCGACATTCGCGTTGGGCCTCCACGATGAGTGCACGAGCGACGAGTCGGCACTCGCGGAAGGGATCGCGGTGGTGGCCTGCCCCGAAGGGGGTAGTGCCGGCGGTGCCGCGCTGCGCGGATTCGCCATCGGGACGGGGATCGGTGCGGCGGTCGGCGTCATTCTGAGCCGCTTCTTCAAACGTCAGGGATGGGTAGCCATGCCGCTTGATCAGATACGGTTCAGTGCGGTACCGGGGAATGGATGGGCGGTGAGCCTGCCGGCCGGCGTCCGGGGGGGCAAGCCGTAGCCACGGGTTCCTGCCGGCACCGCTTGTCCCGAACCTCTTTCTCCCTACGAAGCCCGCCCCTCCGACACCGCCAATTCGTAGGTGTACAGGAAGTTGGTGAAGCCGCGGTCGTAGTCGGACAGCCCGTTCTGTCCGGTAAGCTTCATGCGCGAGTCGTACAGCTCCCGCATCGCGGTCGAGAATGCACCCGGCCGCTGGCCGGGCGGACGGAGACGGCGGAAGTCTTCGAGGACTTCACCGCCAAGGGGAGTCTCTTCCAGCAACTCTCCGTAGCGGGCAGGATCGTCGCCGTCGAGCACCCTCAGGTTGCGGTAGACCCGCTCCGCGAGGGCGGCCTGGCGAAGCACCGGATCCCGGGAACGGGAGAGAGAGAGGTACGCGAGGCCCTGGGCTTCCAGCTCCTTCAGGTAGCCCTTCCGGTGGCAGAACTCGTGCGCCAGGACGTGGGGCTCGAAGACACCGGTACTGCGAAAGACGGCCACATCCCCGGAAAGGATATCGCAGCTCCCGATCGCAAAAGGCATCATCAGCCGCGCCAGCGTCATCTCGCGCACCGAACTGCTGGTCTCCACCCGCTGCCCGGTGACCCCCGCGATGTACGAGGTGAGCCGCTCGTTGACGTCCCCGGCGAGCAGTTCCCGGCTGCGCCGGACGGGCTCGTGGATGTGCATCAACTCCCCGGAGAAACGCTGAATGTCTTCCCTGCGCCGCTCCTCGGGCATCTCGTCCAAATGCTTGACGTCGGACGTATAGGTCGCCAGGAAGTCGATCTTCCTCACACCGCGCCGGCTGGCCCAGTCACCGATGACGCTGCCGGCGTACGCTCCGGCGGCGGCCGCCTGAATGAGCCGGCCCGGAAGCGTCGCCCCGATCAGAAGGCGCGACGCCAATGGCGCCGCGATCATGAGGTCGGTCAGGGAGATGGGGGAGTAGGTCGCGCTGTTCGGGATTCGAATCGTCTCCATATCTTCTCCTGGAAGGAACTACACTAAAGAAGCTTCGCCTGCCACCTGCCAGCAAGGGATACGGTTTGGTCGTGCCCCCAATCGAACCGACTTCGCCGCCGCCGTACCAGGGCGCGGACACCGCCATCGCGCCGCTCGCGGGTGTGCGCGTGATCGATTTTTCGCAGAACCTCGCCGGGCCTTTCTCGACCCAGATCCTGGGCGACCTCGGCGCCGATGTCGTCAAGGTGGAGCCGCCCGGGGGCGACCCGGCGCGGCGATGGGGACCTCCGTTCATCGGGGGGCAGAGCCACCTCTTCCAGGTTGTGAACCGCAACAAGCGCGGGGTGATCCTCGACCTCAAGACCGGGCGGGATCGCGCCCGCGCCCTCGATCTGGCTTCCGGCGCCGACGTGGTGGTACAGGCACTGCGGCGGGGCGTTGCGGACCGGTACGGCATCGGCTGCGAGGACGTACGCGCGGTGAACCCCGAGATCGTCTACGTGTCGGTCACCTCTCACGGACTGGTAGGCCCCCTCGCGGACGACCCCGGATACGACCCGCTCATGCAGGCGCGTTCCGGTCTCATGTCGGTGACCGGCGACCCGGAGGGGAACCCGGCGCGCGTCGGCACGTCGATCGTCGACCTCGGCACGGGGATGTGGACGGCCATCGCGGTCCTGGGGGCCCTCATGGAGCGCGAGCGGACGGGACGCGGCTGCCACATCACCGCGTCCTTGCTGGACACGTCCCTCGCGTGGATGTCCTATCACCTTACCAGCTACCTGTCGACAGGCGTCCTTCCGGAGCGCATGGGAACCTCCATCGCGATGATCGCACCCTACCAGGCATTTCCGTGCACGGATGGCGCCGTGATGATCGCCGCCGGCAACGACGACATTTTCCGGCGGCTGTGCCAGGCCCTCGAACTGGAGCTGGAGGTGCACCCCGACTACGCCGAGAACGCCTCCCGGGTTGCAAACAGCGAGCGGCTGGCCGGGCTGCTCTCGGAGAGGACCGGTCATTTCACGACCGAAGCTCTTCTGGAGCTGCTCCGGCGCCACCGGGTCCCTTCTGCGCCCATTCACACCGTGGCTTCGGCGCTGCGCGACCCGCAGACGGCCGCGACCGGCATGCTCCGCACGTGCGAGCACCCCGCCATCCCTGGCTACGTGGACATTCCCCTGCCCGTCCGGTGGGACGGCAAGCGGACGCAGCTCCGCCGGTTTCCTCCGACGGCGGGCGAACACCAGGGGGAATTGTTCCCGGAAGACGAGTGATTTTCCCGCGGGGGGGTGGCGCAGCCAGCCCGCAGAAGAAACCTTAGTCGCGTCGGGGGAGTACCGATAGTTACAGGTCCCGGTGTGGAGGAGTCAGGACATGAAAAGGAAATCGTTCCTGCGGGTCACAACGCTGGCCGCCGCCGTGGCACTCGACCTCGTGCTCTTCCGGCCCACGATGGAGCCGAGCGCTGGGTCCGAGTTGCTGGCGTTCGCCCAGGGCGACTTCGCGGCCGCCATGGCGGTTCAGAAACGCCACAACCCCGACCTGCTCAACATCCCTGGGGTCGCGGGCACCGCCGTGGCGATCGGCGCCGACGGGCGGCCCGTGGTCAAGGTCTACCTGGTTGCTGCCGACGTGATCGGGATTCCGGCCACCCTGGACGGCCATGCGCTCGTCACCGAAGTCACGGGCGCCTTCCGTGCCCTCGGGGAGATCCCCGCGGGCGCCGGCACCGACACCGACCCCAGGCAATCCTTCCCGCGCCCTGTCCCCATCGGGGTATCGACGGGACAGGTGGACGTGACGGCCGGGACGATCGCGGCGCGGGTGGTGTCCGGGGCCGATGTCTTCGCCCTGAGCAACAATCATGTCTATGCCAACCGGAACGCGGCCAACCTGGGCGACCACATCCTCCAGCCCGGTACGGTCGACGGAGGGGTCAATCCCACCGACGCGATCGGTACCCTTCACGACTACGAGCCCATCAGGTTCTGCTCCCCCTTCCCGCGCTGTCCGGCCAACCGGATCGACGCTGCCATCGCCGCCACGACCACGGAGAACCTCGGGAACAGCACGCCGTCGAACGGCTACGGCACCCCGCGCTCCGAGACGGCGGCCGCGCGGCTCGGGATGGAGGTCCAGAAATACGGACGCACCACCGGCCACACCACAAGCCTCGTCAGCGGCATCAACGCCACGATGAACGTGGGATTCCGCGATGGAACGGCGCGCTTTACCGGCCAGATCCTGATCGCGGGGGGTGACTTCTCCGGCCCCGGCGATTCAGGGTCGCTGATCGTTTCGGGAGGACCGGGCGAGACCGGCCGGCGTCCGGTCGGCCTCCTCTTCGCGGGCAGTCAGACCAACACCCTTGCCAACCCGATCGACCTGGTGCTCGAGCGCTTCAACGTGACCATCGACGGGAGCTGACGCGGTGGACGACTCGCTGGAGCAGGCTCGCGCCAAGGTGACCCGCAAGGTGATCGGCATGAAGGGGGTCACCGGGACGGCCATCGGTTTGAGGGGCGGCAAACCGTGCATCAAGGTGTACGTGGAGCGGGAGGACGCGGGGTTGCGGGGGCGATTGCCGCGGCGAGCCGGGGGTGTGCCGGTGGACGTGGAGGTTACCGGGAAGATGCGGCGGTGGTGAGGGGGGTTCGGGGCTTCAGCCGCCAGAACCGCGCCTCGTAGCTGAAGGCCGTATAAGCCAACCACTGCCCCGTCGGGTCGTACGAGGGCTGTGTCTTCCGGGTCGGATCCACCGTCAGCTGTTCGGCTTCACCGCCACCGATCGGCACTCTGAACACCTGAAAGAACCCGTCGCGCCCCGGGCCGATGTAGGCCACCCACTCCCCGTCCGGGGATACGGCGATCCCGGAGTGCACCTGGTCCGACTCCCATTCGTGGAAGCGCCGCGGCGCGCCACCCTCCCGGGGAACCACGTAGAGCGCTTTCCTGCCCGGCCCCTCGGCGGCCTCGAACACCAGCGACTCGGAATCCGGCGTCCACTCGGTCTGAAGTGCATCGTGCGGGAAGTCACCCATGTCGACGATGCGCTGGGACCGCGTCTCCCCGGACTGCTGGTCCACCGGGATGACGTAAAGGAAACTCTTGCGGGCGCCCGCGTCGTCGAGGGTGTAGCTCGGGACGGAGATCCACCTGCCGTCGGGTGACCACCGGGGCCAGCCCGTCTCGTGGCCGTCGGTCGAGATCATGCGGGCGGGCGAAGGGTCGGCGGCGGGGATGAGGTAGATGTCGTCAGTCCCGTCGATGTGGCTGTGATAGGTGATCCAGCGTTGGTTGGGAGACCAGTGCATGCCCTGGTCCTCGGAATACGAGCTGCGGATGACCCGGTCCGGGCCGCCCTTGGGGAGCCCCGAGGTGAAGTCGACGATGCCGATGTGCTGGTCGATGTCCGGGTAGTTCACGTCGTCGGTGGCGATCCGCCAGCCGCCGAAGGTGAACGCGACTTCCGTGCCGTCGGGTGACCATGTCGGGGTCTCGGACTGGAAGGTCGTAACGGGCGTGGCGTCGCCGCCATCCGCGGGGACGGCCGAAACGGACACCATATACCACTGGCTCCGATAGACGATGTCCCCCTCGGCGGTGACCCCCGGTCCATACACGTCCCGTTCGGCGGTCGCCAGCCGCTGCCCTGGACCGCCGCCGACGGGACGGGACCACAGCTCCAGGGCCCCGCGTTCATCCGGTGCGGCGTAGTAGAGCTGGCTTCCATCCGGAGAGAAAGCCATGTGGCCGTAAGGCTGGTGGTCCTGGAGCCAGCTCACCGGACCGCCCGCGCACGGGTATCGGAGGGACTGCACGCCCGTGTCCCGCTCGATGCATGCCACTTCGCCCGAGGGAGAGACGACGGGATAGGAGAGGCGGCGGCCCTCGCCGACGATCTCTCCGACGTCGCCCTCCGCGCTGATGCGCCATACCCGGGAGCCTCCGGTGTCGCGAACCGCGCCCACCACGGATTGCCCATCCGGTGCCCACCTGAGTTCGAGCAGGCTGGACAGGGACGGCAGACCGGCCGAGTAGCGCCCGCCCCACAGCGTTTCCTTGGCGCCCGTCCCAACATCGTACACGAACCAGCCCTGCCTGCGACGGTCGAAGGAGCGCTCATGCACCAGGAGGTGGCCGCTCGCCGGATGCCACGTCAGGTAGCGGACCTGGCTTGGCGCGAGGCCGAGGCTGCGGACTTCCCCACCCACCACGTCTCGGACCAGAATCTCCCGTCCCTGTGTGTAGGCGAGCATGCGGCCGTCGGGCGAGACCGAGCCCGCCGGGTCCCGATAGGCCACGGGTCCCATCTGGTGGGCGGTGGTCAGATGGACGGGATCGGGGACGGAGTCGCAAGCGCCGACGGCCAGCGCGGCGCTGGCGGCGGCCAGCATCGCGGGGGTCACAGTGCGTGCGCGGGCAAAGGTCATCGATGGTCTCCGGCGTGGGATGTCGGTGGCCACTCATTATGCCACGTTTGCCGGCCTTGCGCTCCGTGACTGCCATGTTGGCCATGATGCGCGTGTCGGCTCCGCCGAGGCGCGGGTGATCTGGTTCGATGACCACATGCGCACATACCTTGATCGACCGATCCACCGACGGGAACCGACCACGGAATGCTCGAAAAGGTCAGGACATGAACACGATGCGAATCCGACACCACCTCCATGTCACGGGGCCAGGGCTGCCCTTCTCTCCCCTCGCGCGGCGGCTGAGCCCACACACCTCCCCCGCGGCGCGGGTGCGCCTCCTTGCTCCGATGGCAGCCGCCATCCTGCTCCTCTCGCCCTTGGCGGCCCGCGGCCAGACCAATGCGACCGGCCCGTCAATCCCGGCCACGGCGGCCCTGACGGCCTTCTCCGCCAGCGTCATCGTGGAGGATGGCGACATCTACGTGGGCAGGCCGGGCGGCCTCGCCATCTTTCCAATGCCGGGCAACCGGCCGGGGGGCGTCCACGTCTTCAGCCGCGCGGGTGACTCGTGGGCCGAGATCGCCGCCCTCATCGCGGAGGAGGCCGGGTCGGCCACGGGATACGGCGAAGGGCTCGACGCCAGCGGCGACGTGATGGTCGTGGGGGCGCCGCAGGAAGGCACGGGCGCCGTCTACGTCTATCGCCGGACGGGGGGCGAATGGGCCCTTCAGGGACGCCTCGCGTGGTCCGGAGCCGGCGCGGATCCCCGCTTTGGAGCCGCAGTGGCCACCAACGGCCAGGACATCGCGGTCGGCGCTCCCGGAGCGGAAGCCGGCACGGGAGCCGTCGTCGTCTTCGCGGGAAGCGCGGCCGGCTGGACCGAGGCCCGGGTTCTCCAGCCCGGGGACCTGCCTGACGGGGCCGGATTCGGCACGTCCCTGGACATCGAGGGAGACCTTCTGGCCATCGGTGCCCCGGGCGGGGGGATCGCGCTGATTCCCGGGACCGGTGAGCCCAACTTCCAGCCCGGTTCGGTGCACGTCTTCGACGGCGAGTCCGGCGCCTGGTCCCCGGCAGGCCGCCTCGATCCCCCCGATCCCGGACCCTCGTCGCTGGGAGCCAGCGTGGCGGTGTCGGGAGGCGAAGTCTTCGCAGGAGCTCCCCTGAGCGGGCAAGGCACCGGCGCCGTGTACCACTTCACCCGGACCGGTGAGATCGGTGCGGCTGCACAGGGAGCCGGCAACTGGACGCTCTCGCACACCATCCTGCCCGAATCCCCCGCTCCCCTCTCCAGTTTCGGCATGGCGGTCGCCGCCTCCGGTGATGATCTGGTCGCGGGAACCCCCCTGGTCGGTGGCGGGATCGGCGGTGGCCTCGCGTTTCGCCGGGATGAGACGGGCGAGTGGTCGCAAGTCGCCGACTTCGGACCCGGCGGCCCCTTCGCCTTCTACGGCATGGCGGTCGCGGTCGGAGGGGATGTTGCGGTGGTGGGTGCACCCGGCGCCGACTTCTTCGAGGGCGCGGGATTCATCTTCCGCCGCACGGCCGACGGGTGGGAGCCGGAGGGCACGATCGTCGACGAAGCAGCGGGATTGGAGGCAGTGCGCGGCGAGGAGCGGGAGTGCGAGGAGGGTGAAGCGGGCGGCTTCACCTGCAGCGAGGTCGACCTCGTCGCCTTCGTGCCGGTCCACGACCTGGGCGGCGAGCGCGGCATGATTGCGAACGACCTCTGGGGGTGGACGGACCCGCAGTCGGGGCGCGAGTACGCCATCATGGGGCGCGCGGACGGGACGACATTCATCGACCTGAGCGACCCCGGCAACCCGGTCTATCTGGGGGAGCTTCCCCTCACGGAGGGTGCCATCACGAACATGTGGCGCGACATCAAGGTCTACGCGGACCACGCCTTCGTGGTCGCGGACAACGCGGGCGCGCACGGCGTCCAGGTGTTCGACCTCACGCAGCTGCGCGACGTGACCTCACCCCCCGTCACCTTCGAGGCCACGGCCCGCTACGACGGCATCAACTCGGCGCACAACATCGTGATCAACGAGGAGACGGGCTTCGCGTACGTCGTGGGGGCATCGGGTGGAGGGGAGACGTGTGGGGGCGGTCTCCACATGATCGACATCCGCGACCCCGCAAACCCGGTCTTCGCCGGATGCTTCGCCGAGGCCGGCACCGGCAACGCGGGCACGGGGTACAGCCACGACGCCCAGTGCGTCGTCTACCACGGGCCCGACGAAGACTACACCGGCCACGAGATCTGTCTCGGTGCGAACGAAAACGCGCTCTCGATCTCGGACGTCACCGACAAGGAGGCCCCGGTTTCGCTGGCGACGGAGTCCTACCCCAACACCGGATATCTCCACCAGGGCTGGATCTCGGACGACCACCGGTATTTCTACATGAACGACGAAACGGACGAACTCGGCGGCCAGGTGTCCCGGACGCGCACGCTCGTCTGGGACATCGAGGAGCTCGGGGATCCGGTGCTGGTCAAGGAGCACTTCGGCACGACCGGCTCTTCGGATCACAACCTGTACGTCCGCGGCGACTTCATGTACCAGGCCAACTACCTGAGCGGACTCCGGATCCTCGATATCTCCGACGGGGAAGCGCCCAGGGAGGTGGGCTTCTTCGACACGGTGCCCTTCGGCGAGGACAAGGCGGGATTCGCGGGGGCGTGGAGCGTATACCCCTACTTCCAGAGCGGGCTCATCATCGTTTCGAGCATCAAGGAGGGGCTCTTCGTGCTGAGGAAGCGGCCGCCGCGGGTATCCTGACGGCCGGGGAGCGGCCGGGGAGCTGCGCGTGTTCCGGGGCGCGGCATCCTCAGCGGCCGGATGCGGAATCGGCGGCCACCGCGCCGCCGTGGAGCCGGGACGCCAGGTAGCGGGCGGCATCACCCATGCGGGGTCCGGGCCGCCCGAAGAGCGAAGCGTCGACCGAGATCACGCGGCCCGCCTGCACCGCCGGGACCGCCGCCCAGCCCGGTCGTTCGGCCAACAGGGCCGCTGAGGGATCGGGGGATTCCAGCGGGACCGGGGGGGTTCCGTAGCCCACCACCGGAACGATGAGAAACTCCGGGTTCCGCCATACGACCTCCTCCATGCTGACGAGGGGCCAGTTGCCGCGGATGTCATGGAACGCGCCGACCCCGCCGGCCGCGGCCAGGATCGAGTCCAGAAAGGTGCCGGGCCCGACGGTCATCGGCGGCTCGTGCTGCACAACGTACATCACTTCGACGGGATCGCGCCCCGACCAGACCTGCCGGGCGTCTTCCAGTTGCGCCTGCACGGCCTTGACCATTGCATCCGCGCGATCCCCGAAGCCGACAAGGCGACCGAGGTTGCGCGCCAGCCGGTTGAAGTCGGCCACCGTCTGGACCTCCGCCGCGTACCCGTGCAGGCCGATCTCGGCGAGGCGGTCCCCGAGCGTGACGCCACCTCCGGCGGCGGGCCAGAGGATAACCAGATCGGGGGCGAGCTCGGCCAGGTACTCGATGCTGGGGTCGATCCCTCCCCCGACGGACGGGAGGGACGCCAGGTCGGGCTGATCGTCATAGCGGGTCCGGGCGACAAGGCGGTCGGTCGCGCCGATCACAACCAGTGTTTCGGTGGCGGCGGGGATCAGGGAGACGATGCGGGTGCGCGGGATCGACACGTCGTGCCTGCGCCCCCGATCGTCGACGACGAATTCGTCGGGAGCCGCGTCGGGCGGGGCGGGCGTGCAGTTCGCGCAGAATACCAGCGCGGCGAGAAGACAGATCGTGCGGCGGACGATGGCCGGGCGCTCGATGGCCACCATCACAGGATGGCGTTGGCCGCCCACGCCCCCACATAGGCGAGCAGCAGCATATACGTGAATTGCAGGATGGGCCATCGCCATCCTCCCGTTTCGCGGCGCATCACGGCCACGGTCGACATGCACTGGAGCGCGAAGACGAAGAAGATCAGCAGTGCGACCGCCGAGCCCAGGTCCAGGTCCTGCTGGAGGGCCGCCTGCAATTCGAAGTCCTGCCCGTCCTGGTTCTCCACCCCGTAGATGGTGCCCAATGTCCCGACGATCACCTCCCTCGCGGCAAGGGACGTGACGAGCCCGATCCCGATGCGCCAGTCGAAGCCGAGGGGCTCGATCACAGGTTCGATCACGTGGCCGATCCGGCCCAGAGCGCTGTCGCCGATGGCCGGTGCTTCCCCTTCCGCAGTTACGGGAAGTTGGGTCAGAACCCAGAGCACCACGGTCACCGCGAGGATGACCTTCCCGACACGCCGAACGAAGACCTTCGTCCGGTCAAGGAGGCGCGTCACAATCGAGCGAACACTGGGCAGACGGTAGGGAGGCAACTCCATCACGAACGGGACGGGCCGCCCCTTGAGAAGCGTGCCCTTGAGCATCGCCGCCGTGCCCAGGGCCGCGACCAGACCGAGCGCGTAGAGCCCGACGAGAACGGCTGCGCGCTGCCCGAAGAAGGGTCCCAGCAAGGGTTCTGCGGGGATGAACGCCGCGATGAGCAGCGCGTACACGGGAAGCCGGGCGGAGCAGGTCATGAAGGGCGCCACGAAGATGGTGGCGATCCGGTCCCGCTCGTCCTCGACCGTCCGCGCCGACATGATCGCGGGCACGGCGCACGCGTAGGCGGACAGAAGCGGAAGGAAGGACCTGCCCTGCAGGCCTACCCGGTGCATGAGGCGGTCGGCAATCACGGCCGCCCGCGCCATGTACCCCGAGTCCTCGAGGATTGCGATGAACAGGAAGAGGATCAGGATCTGCGGGAGAAACACCAGCACGGACCCCACCCCCGCCCAAACGCCGTCGATCAGCAGGGATCGGAACCAGCTCTCGGGGAGGACCGTCGCGACGAGTTCGCCGGAAGCGGCGATCGCGGCTTCGGTGCCGTCCATGAGCGGCACTGCCCACGCAAAGATGGCCTCGAAAACGAGTGCGACCACACTCGCGAAGATGAGGGGCCCCCAGAGGCGGTGGAGTACGAGGGCATCGAGCCGCTGGGTGGACCGCGAGAGCCGGGGGGCCTGAAACCCTGCCGAGCGGCCGAGGGCACGGGCTCGCTCCCGACGCGCCGCGAAGAGGTCGATCATGGGAAGGGGGCGGCCCGCATTGTGGCCTTCAACGTGGTCGGCCGCTACGACGATCGGACACGCGCGCACCTCTTTCCCCCCCGTGTGGAGGGCCTCGAGGAAGCGGCGCACGGGTTCCAGCGTCGCGCGGTCCCGCGCGTTGACCAGCGCCACCTCGACGCCAAGCTCGCCGGACAGACGGGACACGCGCAGCGCTCCGTCACGTCTGTCCAGCTCGTCGGCCATCGTGAGGACGACCAGGGTCGGCAGGCCGAGCCCCAGTACGGGCTCGGCGACCATCAGATGGGACTTGAGCTGCGTGGCGTCCAGAACGAGCACCACCGCGTCGGGTTGTCCCGCGCCATCCTGCTCACCCAGAAGCACGTCCCGGGTCACCATCTGGTCCAGGCTGCGCGGAGAAAGACCGTGCACCCCCGGAAGGTCGATCACCTCCACCGAGCCGGCTGGCAGCGTGACCAGCCCGGACCTCCGCTCGACGGTCACGCCGGGGTAGTTCGCAACGCGCTGCCGTAGGCCCGTCAGGTGATTGAAAAGCGTGGACTTGCCCGAGTTGGGAGGTCCCACCAGTGCGACCAGGGGAGTACGCCCCTCCGCCACATGACCCTCGGCCGGCTCCGCCGCCGGGGTGGCGAACCGTGTCACCCCGTTCAATTCGAGTCGAGAACCCCCGCCGCTTCCAGCGCACTACGCACACAAAGGCACGATGCGGTCTCTTTCCGGAGTGCGACCAGGGCGCCGTCCACTCGGTAGACGGTGGGGCCTCCCGCCGGAGCACGCCGAACCGGACAAAGCTTGCATCCCGGTACGATCCCCCGCTCCAGAAGAGACTCGACATCAGCACCGGCCACATCCATCCTTACCAGAACGACCTCCTCCTCCAGAGGGACATCAGCCAGCGTGCGGTCGTTGGGGTTCGGCGCCGTGTTGTCTGTCCTTCTCACAAGTTGTCTGTCCTTCTCACAAGTTGTTGTCAAGTTGTTGTCCTTCTCACAAGTCCTCCCGTGAGAGCACCCAATGGGATACCGTGATATCTGAATCGGCCATCGTTGAGATTGAGACTGATTCTCAATTGCGGCCACACGCTAGTAGAGTAAGGGGGCATTCCGGAAATGGAAAGTCCCCCGGGGATGGACACCCCCGTCCTGGGAGACCAGGGTCGATCCCCGGCCCCGGAACGGATCCCTCACCCACCATGATTGATGGAGCTCCGGATTGAGCCACTCCTACCGCGTACCGGCCACCCCCGCCGAAGTCGTGGAGGTCATCCGGCGCAGCCGCTTCGTGACTCGTGCGGGACGCGCTGCAAGCCGGGAGGATGCGGCGCTCTTCATCGAGGAAGCCAGGCAGAAGCTGCCCGGCGCGACCCACTACTGCTGGGCGTTCAACGCGGGGGCACCGGGTTCGACGGCCCACATCGGCATGAGCGACGCAGGCGAGCCGCACGGGACGGCGGGCAGGCCCATGCTGACCGCCCTGCTCCACTCGGGAGTGGGAGAGGTGGTCGCGGTGTGCGCCCGCTTCTACGGAGGCGTAAAGCTTGGAACGGGGGGCTTGGCGCGTGCCTACTCGGGCGGAGTCAAACACGTCCTGGACGTGTGTCCGACCGTGGAAAAGGTCGAACGCACCCCCGTCGTCGTCACCGTGCGCTACGAGGCGTCACAACGTGTGGACCGCTTACTCGCAGAACTGGACGCAACCGTTACCGAAAAGCTCTTCGGTGCCGACGTGCGCTACCATGTGTTGGTTCCCGCACACCGTCGCGCCCGTCTGGACGCGGCGATCGCGGACGCCACGAGTGGACGTGGCCGGGTCGAACCATAGGTGGCGCGATCCGGGCGACCGAATTGCTCCGGTCACCCGGCACGCTCTGTTCTGTGACTGCGGTGTTTTTTTCCGGGCTGGTCGGCAGACCGCCCGGCGGGCCTAAATCGGCTTTTGCCGGTCAGGCCGTCCGCATGACGTTTTCAGCCGCCGGCCCCTTGGCGCCGTCGACCACGTCAAACTCAACACTCTCGCCCTCGGTGAGGCTTCTGAAGCCATCGCCCTGAATGGCGGAGAAATGGACGAAGCAGTCCTGTCCATTGTCGGCTCGGGAAATGAATCCGAACCCCTTCTGATCGTTGAACCACTTGACGGTTCCCTGCGTACGCACGTTGCTGTTCTCCCTGGTGTCGCGGGGTAGTCTGCTGACCTCGAACCTCCGACTGGCTGTTTGGCACGGCGGGGACGCGGTCGTGACGGAAAGAAAAAGACGGGCTCCCCCCTTTGGGTACGAGGCCCGTCGTGAGTGTGAGATTGTTTTGACCGCGCAGACTACTCCTGATTGGTACGTCCGAAAGCTGAGGCAAAACTCACGTCAGGTCAATAGTCTCGCGCTAAGGGCACCTCCCGCCCGACTCGGCGAGGCGTCCGGGAACCGCTCATGGTCACCCGCCTTTCGGCCCGCGTTCCACCGCTCGAAGTCCGCACCACCTAACCGGGAGCCCCCGCGAGCCACAGGGCCCCGGCGGTAACCAGCGGAACCAGCAGGTTGTCGTCGACGCCGCTGGGCACGACCTCGAACGCTGCGGCAGCCGCCGCACCGACGAGAGCGGGCTGGAAGCCGACCACGGGGGTCAGCACGATCAACGCCACCAGGAAGAAGACCGTCGTCCCCTCCCACGTTCCCTTCCCCAGGCGCCGGCGGCCCCAGAGCCGGCCCACCACGCTCGCTGCCGGATCGGCGAACGCGAGGACAAGCATCGCGGGAACGAACAGCCCGGGTGGTGCGAACAGGAGAAGGGTCAGCGCCCCGATCAGGAACCAGGTCGACGACGCAACCTTTTCGGCTTCGCGTGGAGAGGCGAGGGCGGCAAACCAGCGGAAGAAGACGGTGTTGGCTGCCTCGAAGCGGAGACGGACCAGGTCCAGGATCAGGGCCGCCCCGACCCCCGTCGCGACGATCGCCAGCATGACAGATGAGTCGGCTCCCGCGAAATGCGCGAGGGCGATCATGGCCAACCCGCCCCCCGAGTGGAAGAGCCGCCGCCAAGGCTGAACCCCCTCCGTGTGGCGGACGGCCGACTCGAAATCGGTTTCGCGCTTGACTGAGAGTCGTTTCAAAGGGGTTGCTCCATCTTCGCGCCGACGTTGCCGCCGACCTGCATCGTTCTTGCGACTGGCCCTCGCGGATCATACACGGAGATCAGGTCATGGCAAGCCGGAATTCCGTGCCCGGGGACATCTCTACCAGCTTCAGTTGTTCAAGGACGTCTTGGAAAGAGGCAGCGGATACAAGATCTTCCGATACTACGATGCAGACCCGAAACTCGTGACCGACGAAGATCGGGCGCTCGTCGGCGACCCGTCACCAGGGGGCGGATCATGACTCCACCCGCGTATGGAACAGCCGGCACCTACGGCACGGCCGCGTCGGCCTCTCCCGCAACGGACGAAAGCAAGCCGGCGGCCCGCGTGCTGGTCGTCGAGGACGAGCGTGAGATCGCCGCCCTGATTGCGTACCAGCTTACGCGGGAAGGATACCGGGTCGAGACGGCCTTGAGCGGGACGGCCGGTCTGGACGCCCTGGAGCGGGAACTGCCCGACCTGCTGGTCCTCGACCGGATGCTGCCTGGCGTGTCCGGCGACGATGTCCTGAAATCAATCCGCTCGGACACCGCGACCCGCGCGGTACCCGTGCTCATCCTCACCGCCAAGCGGGAGCAGGTCGACCGAATCCAGGGACTGGAGCTGGGTGCCGACGACTACCTCACGAAGCCCTTCAGCCCTCGGGAGCTTGTGCTCCGGGTGGACGCGATCCTCCGCCGTGCACAAGGCGAGCTCACGTCCGTCGGCGGCGGCGGAAAGATCCTGCGCGCGGGACTGCTCAGGCTCGATGTCGGTGCGCACATCGTCACCCTGGAGGGCCAGGAGATCCAGCTGACCCCGACCGAGTTCCGCCTCCTCAGAACACTGATGGAGCGTCGCGGCCGCACGCAGAGCCGTGACCAGCTGCTTTCGGAGGCGTGGGACGTGGACTCGGCCATGGCGGGCCGCCTCCACACTCGCACGGTGGACATGCACGTGCGCCGCCTGCGAGGCAAGCTCGGCGCCGCCGGCGAGTGGGTCGAAACCGTGCGGGGCTTCGGATACCGCTTCCAGGCACCGCGGTGAGCTAACGCCTCCGCCGACCCGGCACCGGAGTCGTCGCGGAACCCCCGATCGGATCCCCGGCCGGCAGCTGAAGCGACGGGCCCGGCGTGGTATTCTCGATCCTGGCCTGCCACCTGCGGATGTCGGCCGCGACCAGGCGCTCATGCGGTGAGGGGTTCATCAGCGCTTCCAGGCGCCCGGCCAGATCGTGCAGGCGGTCCGACAGCACGGCCCGCGCCTCGGTCATGGTGCCGGCGCTCCCGGCATGTTGCATCATGCGGTCGACCACGGCCCGCTGGATCACGTGCTGAACTCTCAGGCGGTATTCGTCACCCTCGTCCGCGGCACCCCACGTGGCCGCGACCACACGGTCCGTCACCTCTTCCAGATCCGGGTAGTCGCCCATGCTTCCGTACACCACCAGCCGGGCCATCCTCGCAGGATGCAGGATCTCGCCCACCGTGAAGTCGGCGGCGGCCTCGGCGGCGCCCAACGGGTCGAAGAGCACCTCGGTGTGCCCCGCGAAGATCTCACCTTCCCCGTGCCGGAACGCGGGCGGCGGGATCATGGCGATCACCTCCTGGGGGAGGGCCAGGAAGTCCACCGTCATCGCCGACAGGATGGTTTCGAGCGCGTCCCGCTGCTCCTCGCCCGGCACGATCGACACCGGGGTCTGCCCGTCGCCCCGGAGAGCGTAGCTGTAGTCCGCGCCGCCCAGGCTCTGCGCAGCGGAGCGCAGCTGGAAGCGGTGGTGCATGTACAACGGCAGCAGCACGTACTCCAGATCGGACAGCGGGCGACCCGTGCCGATCACATCTTCGCCGAATTCCCGGAGCCCGATGTTTCGTACCCGGATCTCGTGTTTGAGGTGGTCGACCAGGTTGGACCCGTTGTCCCAGACACTCGCGTAGGGGTGCCCGGCACCGATGAAGTTGTTGTTCGTGTGCGCCATGAAGAGAAGTCCGTCGCGGAGGCCCTCCATGGCGATCTCTTCCAGAGCGGCGACCTCGTCGGTACCCTCCGGGAATTCGCGGTACAGCCAGTTGACCGAGAGCTTGTCGTACTCGCCGATCCGTTGCACGTAGGCGTTGGAGAGGTCCAGGTCGCCGTCACCGTCGATCTCGACGTAGGGCGCCGGGTAGTCCATCACGCTCTCGCGGCCGTAGGTGCTGGCGATGTAGTTGTGCGGGAAGCCCAGGGTGTGGCCGACCTCGTGGGCCGACAGTTGCCGCACCCGCGCCAGCGCCATCTCGACGGCGTCCGAATTGCCGGCCAGCTGGGCGAGGTATTCGAAGGCGGGTGCCGCAGCCATGCCGCAGGAAAGCGAGTACCCGGACGCGCTCCCTTGTACGCCGAGCGGTCCGCCGTCAGCCGACCCGCCACCGACTGTCCCCACGAAGGGAGCGACCATCCCCTGCCCGTGAAGGTAGTCCTGGCGCAAGCGCAGGCTGCCCAGGTTGACCACGCCGCGGATGATCTCGCCGGTGCGGGGATCGGTCACCGTGTTCCCGTAGGAGTATCCCCGCGTCCGCCGGTGCGTCCAGTGGATCATGTTGTAGCGGATGTCCTGCGGGTCCACGCCGTCGGGCAGGACCTCGACGCGGTAGCCGTCGATGAAGCCGGCTGCCTCGTATGCGTCGGCCCACCAGCTGGCTCCCTCGACCAGGGCGCTGCGGATCGGCTCGGGCGTACCCGGATCCACATAGTAGATGATCGGCTCCACCGGCTCCGATGGCCCCGGGCCCGGGTTCCTCTTCTGGAGCCTGTGACGGGCGACGAGGCGGAGGCGGAGGTCCTCGTCGATCGGCGTCGCGTAGTCGAAGAGGGTCGGACCGTTGACGCCGATGCGCGGGTCGGCGACCCGGGTGCGGTAGCCATCGTCCGGGAGCCGGATGAACGAGTGGTGCTGGCGCAGCGTCACCGCCTGGGGATTGACAGCCACGCCGCTAACCAGACCACCTGGATTGTCGCTGGTGAAGGTCAGGAGGGATTCGACCTCGGTGTTCTCCGGGAACGACCGGGTCGCGGGCATGTGAATGGCCGAACGGGACGCGTCGAGGCGGAAGGTGCCCTGGTTGCGCTGGGCGATTTGCCCGATCACGTTGCGCGCGTCGCGGAGGAAGAAGGGCGTCGCGTCCACCAGCACCCTGTCCCCGGTCCGGGCCACGATGTCGAAGCCCCAGTAGACCGACGGCGCGAACGCGTCCCGCACCGCCTGCACCTCGGTCGCATTGTCGCTGCGTGCCTGGAACTGGTAGTTGGGCTCCATGAGCAGGACCCGCGGTCCCACCCGCCTGGCTTCCAGCACATGGGTGCCACGGAGCTGGCCGCGATCGATTCCCACGGGGTTCGACCCCAGCCCTGAACCCATCGAGATCTGGTAGAGGAATTCGCCGGCGCCCAGGTCCAGCTCCCAGTAGAGCGCCCCCTCGCCATCGTCCCAGTAGAGGTTGAAGAAGCCCTCCATGGCGGTGGTGCCATCGGTCTTGTCCGCGATGCCCGGCAGGGCTTCCTGGGCCGCGGCGGGGGGGACGAGCGCGGCGAGGGCCATGGCGGCGACGAGAAGGACGAGGGGGAATCGTGCGACCGTGCGTGAAGCGGACATATGGCTGCCTTACCCGGCCGAGGCCGGCGTACTGGGGTGCGGACGTGCCGTCGTCCCGACAGCGAACGAGCGGTCACGGATCTTGCCATGGGGAGACTGCGAGAGGGGGCCTGCGGACGCAAGACGAGAGCGCCCGCAGCGGTTTCTACAAACCAGGATCCCCCGGGAAGCGCATGGTCGACGGGGGCCGTTCCCTTTGCAGACGGCGGGCCGCCGCTTCCGCCCCTCTCCACGCCCGGAGGAGGTTCTCGCCGGCCACCTTGCCCAGCTCCTCGTCGGTCCAGCCCCGCCGGGCCAGCTCCACCAGCAGCGCCGGGAAGGTGGAGACGTCCTCCAGCCCCTCCACGTAGGCGGGGATTCCGTCGAAGTCGCTCCCCAGGCCCACATGGTCGATCCCGGCGACGTCCCGGATGTGCTCGATGTGGTCCGCCACCGCGCTCAGAGGCACACGGGGGGCGGGATTGGCCTCGTGCCAGGCTTCCATGGCGGCCGCCGCCGCGGCCGTTCCCGTGCCGTGCATCTCGTCGGCCCGGGCCTGCGCTTCCTGGGTGCGCAGGTCGTGCTCCCTGGCCCCCTCGGAGACGTACGGCGGATAGAAGACCTGCATGACCACTCCGCCGTTCTCGGGCAGGCGCCGCAGGATGGAGTCCGGCACGTTGCGCGTGTGATCGGCCAGCGCACGCGCGCCGGAATGGGAGAAGATCACCGGCGCCTCCGCCACATTGAGCGCGTCGCTCATGGTGCCCGGAGAGACGTGGGAAAGGTCAACGAGCATCCCCAGCCGGTTCATCTCGCGCACCACCTCCTCGCCGAAGGGACTGAGCCCGCCGAAGACGACATCGTCGGTGGCGGAGTCCGCCCAGTCCGTGTTGCCGAAGTGGGTGAGCGTGGCGTAGCGCACCCCGAGGGCGAAGTACGCCCGCAGCGTGCCCAGCGAGTTCTCGATCGTGTGCGCCCCCTCGATCCCCAGCATGGACGCGATTCGCCCCGATCCATAGACCCTCTCCACGTCGGAAGGGGTCAGCGCCAAGCCCAGGTGACCGGGGTAGGCTTCGATGATGCGAAGCGCGATGTCGATCTGTTCGAGCTGCTCTCTCGCCGCATGGACGGTGCCGGAGGAAACGTGGACGGACCAGAACTGGCCGCCTACGCCGCCAGCCCTGAGCCGGGCCAGATCCGTGTCTCCCTCGCGAGGCGACCGCAGGTCGTAGACCGCGACGTCCCCGTCCGGTGTAATCGCGGCCCGGACGGCGCCCGGCAGGTCGTTGTGGCCGTCGATCAACGGGACCCGTTCGAGCACACGGCGAACCCGGTCCTCCACTGTCGACTGGGCGGTGGCGAAGCGCGGCGCGACGAGCGCCAGTGCCGCCAGGATCAGGAGGCTGGACTTCATCATGGTCTCCTCACGGGTTGCCCGGCTCTTCCGTCAGTTCCGGCGGCACGCGCGCCTGCGTCGCCTGCTCCAGGTCATGCGCGTAGGCGAGCAGATCGGCGTCGGTCCACAGATCCCCGATGAAGGCCAGGACGAAGGGTGTTCCGTCGTCGTAGTAGGAAAAGGGAACCGTGACGGTCGGAAGGCCGATGTCGTTGATGATGTTGCTGGGCAGTTCCGCGTGGTTGTTGGGTCGGTAGTCGGGGCGCTCCGCGTCCTCCACCAGCGGGCGGATCGGTTCTCCCGCCTGGGGGAAGAAAAGGCCGTCCAGCTGGTGGTCCTCGACGACCGCTCTGAAAAGGGCGCGCATCTCCATGCGCCAGGCCGCGAACGCGTCCCCTTCTTCGGTGGCAGTCGGTGCAGCCGGAGGTCTGCGCCTGCGTCCCCCCCGGAACTCGCGCCCCGAGAGTTCCTCCCACTCCTCCACGGTGTGGAAGGCCGCGCTCGGTCCGAGGCCCTGCATGTATACGAGCAGGTCGTGGCTCCCCACGGTCGGAACCGACGGGCGCTCGCCGTAGAGTTCGACCCACCCCCGGTCCTGGAACGGATCCTCGACGACGTCGGCCCCTTCGGCCCGCAGCGCGGCAACGGCCTCCTGGTACAGGACATCGGTCTCGGGCGCCAGCGGCAGAAAGGATTCCCGCCAGCCCGGGCCCACGAGGCCGAAGCGCTTCCCTTCGAGAGCGGTCGTGGTCAACGCGGCCGCATAGCCCGCCTCGGGGATGTGCTCCGCCGCGGCAAAGGTCGCCGGGTCATCCACGGTCGGCCCCGCGATGACGTCGAGGGTCAGCGCGGCGTCGAGGACCGTCCGGGCGAGCGGTCCCACGACGTCCCGATAGGTCGCGTCTATGGGCACCACACCTTCCAGAGGCACCAGCCCGAAGGTGGGCTTGAAACCGACCAACGCCTGGGCGGCGGCCGGATTCTGGATCGAGCCGCCGGTCTCCGTGCCGAGACCCAGCACCGCGAAGCTGGCGTTGACGGCGGTCGCGGTCCCTCCGCTCGATCCGCCGGGCACGCGGTCGGTCGCATAGGGGTTCAACGTCTCACCGGCCACCGAGCTTCGAGTGCGGGTCCCGTGGCCGGCGAAGTCGGGCATGTTCGTCTTGCCGAGGATGACTGCGCCGGCGTCCTTGAGCCGCTCCACCGCGGCGGCGTCGTCCCCGGGCACCATGTCGATGCCCCCGGTCGCGGAACTGAAGCCGTTGAAGCCCGCCGTGGTCACCAGCCCCGCGTGGTCCAGGTTGTCCTTGATGACGACGGGGACGCCGTGCAGAGGGCCGCGCGGGCCCGACGTGCGCAGCTCTTCGTCCAGCGTGGCGGCCACGGCCAGCGCCTCCGGATTCATCGAGATGAAGGCGTTGTAGTGGTCCTCGTACCGCGCGATCCGGTCCAGGAATGCCTGAACGAGTTCCGTGACCGTGTACCTGGACGCGACAAGGTCCTGGTGGACCTGGGTCGCCGTGAGTTCGACGACATCGACGGCGCGCCGGGTGGCGGGGCCGGGTGGGGGGAACGGAGCCGCGGCCGGGGGGCCGGGCCGCGTCGGCGCCGCGAGCGCGATGACCAGGACGGGCCACGCCAAGCGGCGGAGGGGGGTCCGGGGTGGGGTCGGGTTGGTCACATGCAAACAACCGGAGATCGGGTCACTTTAGCGGGAGACGGTCGAACTTGCCGCCTGTGGGCCTGACACGAAAGGCGAAAGGCCGCTTGGTGCTACGAGCACGTTCTTTGATTTGCGGCCAGTTCCGGACGAGTTGTTGAATCAATTGGCATGCGTTGCGGTTTTTTCCACCCATGAAGAAGGCCCCCACTTCATGTTCCTTCAGGGCGGCCCGTTCTCCGGGCCGGAAACGGATTCGTTCATCACGGGTGATGAGGATCCAACCTTTCTCACCGATATGGGCCAGCCACTCGGTGTCCTCGGTGTCGGCAGGAAAATGGTCCGTCAGGTGGACAACGTTCTGGCCGAATCCTTCCATGCCCTTCGCGAGCTGTGGACTGAGGTTGTTGTCAACGAAAAACCTCATGCCGCGAGGCTACGCTCAAATTCCACCGCCGCTTCCACCTCGTCAGCAGTCAGACCCCACCATGCCCGCACCGCCCCCACTCGTTGGCCCTCGGCGAGGTAGAGGTCGTAGACATTCGCGGTTGTTGTCCCATGGCCAACTACCGACGGCCGACCAAAGGACACTGAGGGGTCAAGCACCACCGATCTTTCGCGACCCAGGGGATACCAACGGCGCGCCAAGCCACCGGGAGACTCGAAGTCAATCTGTGTGGCGAGCTGCCGAATGATCGACTCGATCGTCCACTGACCACCGGAAATCAGTTCGAGGATCGCATTTCCCTTTTCTCGAACCTTGAGAAAGATTCCGCTGCCGTCCGTGAAGAAAATCTCCCTGGCGAAGTGGTCGGTGCCGAGGATCTCACGAGCCTCGACCAGCGCGCGGCGAACCTTCTGAAGCGACACACCGTGATCGAGAAACCGCTTCACGAACAGGAGGTCCACGAGCTCGAGAAAGGAAGCATAAGATGTCACCTGGGTCGGCCGCCTCTGCAGAACCGGTCCTTGGCGCCGCATCGCATCACCATAGCTGTAGTCATACCCCTTCAGCCAACGGCGCACGCGGCTGGCGGTCAGTCCGACCAGGCGGCCGGCCTCGGCCGCAGGGTAGGACGGAAAGGACCATCGGTCATCGTGAGAAGGGTTGTTGATCAAGGTGGCGGGGCCTCCGATGGGGCGGGGGGTGCCGATGGCAGTGCGGGAACGGGGCGAACCTCAGGATATGTGAGGACGGGCATACCGGAAAGTAACGACCGCCGGCGCCCCTGATGCACGCCAGGCCGCATTTCGCTACCATCTACCCATGGCCCGTTCGACCCAAGCCCTGATCGAGCTGCTCGACCTCGAACCCATCGAGCGCAACATCTACCGCGGCCAGAACCGCGACCTCGGCGCCGGAAGAATCTTCGGCGGACAAGTCCTCGCCCAGGCGCTGGTGGCGGCCCGGCGCACCATCGAGGACGCGGACCGCTCGGCCCACTCGCTGCACGGCTATTTCATCCTCGAGGGTGATCTGGCCATCCCGGTAGTCTACTTCGTCGACTGTCTGCGCGACGGCCGGAGCTTCACCACGCGCAATGTGCGGGCCATTCAGCACGGCAGGGCCATCTTCACGCTGTCGGCCTCCTTTCACCGGACCGAGGCCGGCCTGTCGCACCATGCGCCCATGCCCGACGTGCCGCCCCCCGAGGGTTTGCGCTCGGACCTGGACCTTCTGCGCGGGGAGGCCGGCCGGATTCCCGAGTCCGTCAGGGAGGTCCTGACCCAGGACCGGCCCATCGACTTCCGGCAGGTGGATCCCTACGACCCCTTCGACCCGGCCCCGCGCGCACCCGTGCGCCATACCTGGGTGAAGACGGTTGGACCCCTGGACGACGACCCGGTGCACCACCAGGCCGCTTTGGCGTACGCTTCCGACTTCGGGATCCTGGCGACGGCTCTGCAGCCGCACGCCCGCAACGTGCGGGACAGGGACCTCATGGTCGCGTCCCTGGATCATTCGCTCTGGTTCCACCGTCCCTTCCGCGCGGACGAATGGCTCCTCTACTCGGTGGACAGCCCCGTCTCCCATGGCGCCAGAGGCTTCGCGAGGGGAACTTTCTTCACTCGCGACGGAGAAGTCGTCGCGTCGGCGGCCCAGGAAGGGCTGCTCCGAATCCGCAACAAACCCCGGTGAAAAACAACTCATGCGCGAGAGATTTCAGTCCGCCCTTCCCTTCCCCGCCTATTTGGAGACAGTCCGCAAGAACGAGGAGCTGTGGCGCGGCGTCCATCAACGGGTGCGGCTGCCCGACGGTGCCATCGCTGAGGCCAGCGCCATCCCCGGCAGCTGGCGCCTGCTTGCCCTGAGCGAGGACTGGTGCGGAGACGCCGTCAACATCCTGCCCGTCGTCGCCCGTTTCGCCGAAGCACTCGACCGCGTCGAGCTGCGTGTCCTGCCCAGAGATGAGAACCTCGACCTGATGGACGCGCACCTGACCAACGGCAAGAGCCGCTCGATTCCGGTGGTGATCCTCCTCGACGAGGACTACCGGGAACGGGGCTGGTGGGGACCCCGGCCCACCGTACTCCAGAAGTGGGTGATGGAAGAGGGGATGAAGATGGAGCCCACCCCGCGATACGCCGAGACCCGCAGGTTCTACGCCCGCGACAAGGGAAAGGCCATCGTGGCCGAAGTCCTGGACCTGATTCGGTCAGGTACAACCGATCCCGCAACCCGATGAGCGAACCAATGACCAGCCCGATCAACCGCCGAATGATTGCCTGCGTCCCGGCCCTCTGCCTGGCCGCCCTGCTGCAGCTCCCCGCGGCCCCCCTCTCCGGCCAGGCCCGGGACTACCACCCCGAGCGGCCCTTCGGCACCCTGCGCGAGCAGGCCCGCACGCAGCAGGCATGGCTCGACGAGCGGCTGGAGAAGAACCTGCCCATGCTGATGCGGAAGCACGGCGTGGACATGTGGGTCGTCACCATGCGCGAATACAACGAGGACCCCGTATTTCGGGCTCTCGTATCGCCCACGACCTTCGCCGCGCGGCGCCGCACGATCTACATGTTCCACGATCGCGGCCCGGCCGCAGGTGTGGAGCGGCTCGCGCTGGGAGGCACGTCGCAGGGCGGCGCCTACGAGGCCGTGCGCGCCACCGCGACAGCCCCCGATGGCCGCTCGGCCGAGCTGTGGGGCAAGGACCAGTGGGACCTCTTCGCCCGCATGGTGCGCGAGCGCGACCCCGCGCGGATCGCGGTCAATATCTCCCACGACCACAACTTCGCCGATGGCCTCACGGCGGGCGAGTGGGAGCAGATGGAGGAGGCGCTCGGCTCCGATCTGGCGGGCCGGGTCGTGCGGGAGCCGCTGCTCGCGATCGACTACCTGGCCATGCGCGTGCCCGCGATGACACCCGTGTACCGGAAGATGCAGGCGATCGTGCACGAGATCATCGCCACGGCCTTCTCCGATGTGGTGATCGAGCCCGGCCGGACGACCACCGCCGACGTGGTGTGGTGGATGCGCCAGCGGGTGCACGACCTGGGCATGGGCTCGTGGTTCCAGCCATCGGTTTCGGTGCAGCGGCGGGGCGCGTCAATGGCCGGTTCGGACCCGCCGGTGATCGAGCGGGGAGACGTGCTGCACTGCGACTTCGGGATCGTCGCGCTCGGGCTCGCGACCGATACGCAGCACATGGCCTACGTGCTCCGTGAAGGCGAGACGGAAGCGCCGGCAGGGTTGCAACGGGCGCTCGCCAACTCGAACCGCCTGCAGGACATCCTCCTGGAGGAGACGAAGGTCGGGCGGAGCGGGAACGAGATTCTGGCGTCGGTGCTCGAGAAGATGCGGGCCGAAGGGCTGAACGGGACCATGTACACCCATCCCATCGGGGACCACGGCCATGGCGCCGGGCCGCTGATCGGCCTGTGGGACTACCAGACGGGCGTCCCCGGACGCGGCGACCCCCTGGTGATCCCCAGCATGTGGTTCTCGACGGAGCTTCAGGTCACCACGCCGGTTCCGGAGTGGGACGGCCAGCCTGTACGGATGGCGCAGGAGGAAGAGGCCGAGGTCACGGCGGACGGGGAGATGCGCTGGTCGCTGAGGCGGCAGACGGAGCTGCATCTGGTGAGGTAGGGGCAAGAGGGCGCTCGCCTCGAAACGCCCGGCGGGCAAGGTCCGGATACCGTGAACTCACTCCCGGCGGAGCCGCAGCACCTGCGGGTGCTCGACGTCCAGTGCATCCCGCCGGACGCCGAGCACCGCGTCCATCCCGATGTCCATGACACGGAAGTTCTCGGGAATCTCCACGCCTCCGAGCCACATTCCGTCGGTCGCAATCACCTGCCACGTCTCCGGCCCCTCCAATTCGCTGCGACCGCGGAAGGGGCGGAGCCAGAGCGCGCCGGTCGGGTCCGCAATGATGTCGTCGTAGGCAGGCCGGGTCGGCGGCGCGGGCACCCGGGCTACGATGTCCCGCCACCAGGACACGGATTCCTCGCCAAGCATCGCTCTTCGCTCCACGCGGATCTGTTCGGCGGTCAAGATCAGCGGGAAGTCACGGATCCGCAGAATTCGGACCAGGTCGCCAGCCGCCGTAAGCTCCTCCACCTCCATCGCGTCCGCCCGGCCGTGGTAGATCTTTCCGCCGTGCGTGGCGATGTGCGCGCCCTTGCCGAAGAGGGTGCCGGTTTGCCCCTGGTGTTCTCCGGAAACAACGACGTGCTCCTCGGTGCCCGCGGTCTCGCGGATGCTGTCGATGCGCGCGTCCTCCGGATCGAAGCGCCATAGAACCGTGGGCCTACGGACCAACCCGCCGCCCTCGTAGATCTCCAGCGACATGGTTTGGGACTCGACGACCATCGTACCGTCATCGAGGCCGTAGATTGCCTGCGAAAAGGGTGCCAGCCGGGAACTCGCGACGAAGGTGAGATCGGGGGCAAACACCGTGACGCGGTCGGATTGGTCGAGCGCAAGCAGGGTATCGCCACGCCCGCGTTGCAATCCCCAGATCCGGTCGAACTCTCCGGGGCCCTCGCCCTCCCCGCCCGCCGAGCCGCGAAAGCCGCCGCCGTCGGAGTAGAGCCGGACCTCATTCGAGCCCCCGTCCGCGACCGCCACCGACCCGTCCGAGAGGAGCACCATGCCGCGCACGCGGTAGAATTCGTGGTCCGGGCCGGTCCCGCTCAGGGTAAGGTCGACGGCGGGATCCGGGTCGAGGGTCCACCGCGCCGGGTCCGCGTCGCCCCACAGCGGCCGCGATGCCTCAACGATGAGCGTTCCGGCACTGTCCCGTTGCTCGACCAGAGGATGGTCGCCGCCCCCTGCATCGCCGCAGGACAGCAAGCCGAGGGACACCGCCACACACGCAAGTCGCACATGGCCGGCCATGAGCCCCTCGTCAGTTCCTGTTCAAGGGCAACACCCGCGGATGCGGGACATTCAACTCGTCGTACCAGACGCCCAGCACGGCGTCCACCTCGACATCGACGACGCCGAACCTGTGGGGCACTTCGACAGTTCCCAGCCACGTACCATCGGCCGCCAACACCAGCCATCGCTCCGGTTCGGCACTTTCGCTCCCTCCCCGATACCGGCGGAGCCACAACGCGCCGAACGGATCCACGATGATGTCGTCGTAGGCCGGCCGGTTGCCCGATGCGGGTGTGCTTTCCGCCACTTCCTGGAGCAGCGACGAAGGATTGTCACCAAGGAAGTCGTCCCGTTCTGCGCTTAGTTCAGCCGCGGACAATCCCAGGTCATAGTCACGGATTCTCAGGATACGGGCCAGATCGCCGGCCGCGGTGCGTTCTTCCACTTCCATGACGTCCGCGTTGCCCACGAACAGCCTGCCCCCGTGTGTGGCGACCTGGGCATCCACGGGGAAAAGGGTTGCAATACTCATGATCCCGCCACGGCTGGACTCCCTGACGAAGTCCGTATAGCCGTCCGTACCCCCGATGCTGTCCAGGCGATTCCCTGCAAGGTCGAAGCGCCACAACGCGGTCGGCGTTTTAATCAGCCCGCCGACATCCGAGTCCCCACCGAACGGCCTGTGGAATCCCACCACCATCGTTCCGTCCTCGAGGTCGTAGATTCCGCTGACCGGAGACGTCAGGCCGAATGTGCGTGCCAGGGTCAGATCGGGGCCGAACATCGACACCCGACGACCCCAGTCACGCACCCACGACGTATCGCCCGCGCCCATCACCATCTCGTAGATGCCACCGCTGAATTCGCCCGGGCCCTCGCCCTCGCGGCCTGCGGAGCCGACAAAACCGCCGTTGGGCGCATACAGCCGGACCTCGTTCAGCATCCCGTCCGCAACCGCAATCGAGCCATCGGACAAGCGGGCCATCCCGAGCACGTCGGCGAACTCGTGAGAGGGGCCACTCCCGCTCATAACAAGATCCACCACCGGCTCCGGATCGATGCGCCACCCTTCCCCGTCGCCCCACACCGGACGCAACGCCTCCACGATCTCCACGCCGGCGCTGTCCCGGCGCACAACGAGGGAGGGGTCGTCGGCAGGGGATTCACACGCGAACAGGCCAAGGAGGACGACGATAACGGCACTGCGCCCGGGCCCATGCACACCGGTTTCTGTCTTCGTGTTCATCGCACTCCTCCGGCTATGCCCTGGCGCCCACGGCGCGCAAGATCGGACGCCCGTACCCGACCTTAGCCTCCCGGCACGTCCGGCACCAGCGCATCTCGACACGCGTTGAAAGCACAGGCTTTGCGCCGGGCCCCCAAGTGTCCTAATGTCAGAATGCAATCCCCCCCACGAGTCCCCGATGCCAAGACCCCGCATGCCAAGACCCCGGTCCATTGTTTGCGCGGCCGCCGTTACGCTGTGCGCCGGCCTGACGTCCCCCGACCCCGTCTCCGCCCAGATTCCGCTCGGAATCCGAACCGCCAGCGGTCAGTCGGTCACGCCCGCCTTCGAGGGCTGGTACGAGAACTCCGACGGTACCTTCAGCCTCTCCTTCGGCTACTTCAACCGGAACTTCGAAGAAGTGGTCGAGATTCCGGTCGGACCCGGCAACCACATCGAGCCCGCCGGCTTCGACGGCCCCCAGCCCACGCAATTCAGCCCTCGCCGACACTGGGGCGTCTTCACGGTGACCGTTCCGGCGGACTTCGGCGACAAGGCGGTGGTGTGGACCATCGACTTCCGGGGAGAGCGCTACTCGATTCCGGGAACGCTCCACACGGACTGGCAGATCGACGCGCTCGTGGGAGAGGCGGGATCCGGCAACACGCCACCCGTGCTGACCTTCTCGGAGGGCGGACCGGAGGGTGCCGGACCGGCCGGGCTCTGGAGCGAACCGGTCGAGGCCATGGCGGGGACTCCCGTGCCGCTGACCGTGTGGGCCCACGACGATGGGCGGGGCCGTCCGGGGAGGCCCGTTGGTGCCAATATGGACTTGACGTGGTTCAAACATCAGGGACCCGGCGACGTCACGTTCAGTGAAACCGAGGGCGAGGTCGCGATCTCCGGGGGGATGATGACGACCATGGCCACCTTCGCGGAGCCGGGCAGGTACGTGCTTCGCGTTCGAGCAAACGATGCTTCAGGAGTATCGGGAGCAGGACACGCCCAATGCTGCTGGACGAATGGATTCGTGAGAGTACACGTCATTCACTGACGATCAGGAGGAATCGCATGCGCCGGAAGAGAACCATTCGCGGGCTGACAACCATCTGCCTCGCGGTCACCTGGGCCGTTGTCGCCGGTTCGGCACCGGCTGGCGCGCAGGACCATCCGACCTTCGCCAGGGACGTGGCGCCGATTCTCCAGCAGAATTGCCAGATCTGCCACCAGCCGGGGTCCATCGCACCGATGTCGCTGCTGACCTACGACGCAGTCAAGCGCTACGCGCCCCGTATCCGGGAGAAGGTGGCGGCGCGGGTCATGCCCCCGTGGCACATCGACCGGTCCGTGGGGATTCAGGACTTCAAGAACGACCGGGGACTCACGGACGAAGAGCTGGAGACCTTCATCACCTGGCTGGACGGCAACATGCCCTACGGCGACGAGGCCGACATGCCGCCCCCGCCCCAGTTCCCCGACCCGTCGGTCTGGCAATTCGGGGAACAGTTCGGCGAACCCGACCTGGTCGTTCAAAGCGAGCCCTACACCCTGGCCGCGGAGACCATGGACAAGTGGTTCCGCCCCGAAACCGAGACCGGCCTGACCGAAGAGCGCTGGGTGAAGGCGATCGAGATCCGGCCGTCCTACCCCGATGGCCGCAGCGTCGTCCACCATACGCTGGCCTATCTGATTCAGGACGAGGACCCCGACGAGATGACCCCCGAGTCTGCCGCGCTCGCAAGCAGCAGCCGTTCCATGGGCGGTCCCGGGCTCTTCATGGAATGGGCCGTAGGCAAGGTCGGCGAGATCTTCCCGGACGGCGCCGGCAAGCTCATGCTGCCGGGTTCCAGGATTCGCTGGGAGGTGCACATGCACGCCATCGGCAGGGAGGTCGAGGACACCTACGTGGAACTCGGCATCTGGTTCTATCCGAAGGATGAGGTTCCCCAGAACCGCACCCGCCTGCGCATGTTCAACGCGACCGGCGACGGCCTCGACATCGCGCCCGGCAAGATTGCCGTCACCCAGGATTTCCATGTGCTCAAGTGGCCGACCCGGCTCGAGAACTACCAGCCTCACATGCACATGCGCGGCAAGACCATGTCCATGGCGGCCATCTACCCGGACGGTCGCAAGGAGATTCTGAGCCAGGTCAGCGATTTCCAGTGGAATTGGCACGTCAACTACATCTACGCGGACCATGCGGCTCCGCTCCTCCCCGCGGGGACCACGCTCGTCTTCACGGCCTGGCACGACAACACCGCCGAGAACCCCAACAACCCCGACCACACACAGTGGGTGGGCTGGGGTGACCGCACGGTCGACGAGATGGCCCACGCGTGGGTGGATATCACGTACCTGACGGAGGAGCAGTACGAGGCGGAGCTCGCCAAGCGTGCGGCCATGGCGCAGGACAACGAGACCCGGGAGGGTACGAACCGGTAGGATCCGCCCTTGTCGCCGGGATCCTCACTCGAGAATGCCAGAACTACACAACATTTTTGCGAAAAGTCCGAAGCCGGTCGTCGTCGATGTCGAGACGACCGGCTTCGGCGCGCATGACCGGATCGTCGAAATCGCGGTCATAACCCTCGACCCCGAGACCTGGGAAACGCAGGACGAATTCGACACCCTTATCAACCCGGAAAGGGATGTCGGGCCCACCGGCGTTCACGGAGTAACAGCCGGAATGGTGGAACTCGCTCCTGTTTTCGCAGACATCCTCCCCCCTGTGGCGCAGCGGCTACGGGGAGCTGTATTGATCGCGCACAACCTTCCGTTCGATACCCGGATGATGCGCTACGAGTTCGAGCGACATCGTGTGCCCATCGACTTCGGTCAGGGCATGTGCACCCTTAAGGCCACGCGTGCCAAACTGGGAGCGGCTTGCCAGAGCGAGGGCATTCGCCTGGAAGACGCTCATCGCGCTCTGGCCGACGCCCGCGCCACGGCTGAACTTGCGAGGCGACTTCGACAAGCGACCACGGAGCTTTCCACACGGCCCGTGAAGGTCGATGCACTCGACACAACAACCAACGCGCGCACCCATCGCCGAGGGCTGGCAGATGCCGGAACGAGCCCGATGCATCGGGTTGTTTGCAGATCGCCGTATCCACACGGGGATGAAGCGATGGCTCATTACCTGGATGCTTTGGACTGGGTGCTTGATGACGGTGTCATCGACCGCACCGAGCGGGCGGCGATGGATGAACTCGCGAGGGAATGGGGACTCTCGCGGGCAAGCCAACGCCAAGCCCAACGCTCCTATGTGGAATGCATGGTTGCCGCAGCGCAGAGAGATGGTTTCGTCAGTGAAGCGGAGCACGCCATCCTCACAAGAATAGCCCACCAACTCCAGGTCGACGCCGCAATACCGGAGCCGAGCCGACGCGCCGGAGCGAGTGATCTATCTCCGGGGATGCGCGTCTGTTTCACTGGGGAGGCCTTGGTAGGCGGTCGGGTGTGGACGCGTGGCGAACTCTCGGAAATCGCACGACGGAACGGTTGCGAGCCGGTCAAGAGTGTGACCAAGAAGAAGTGTGACATCCTCGTCGCCGCAGACGTCTCCAGCGCATCTGGTAAGGCCCGAAAAGCCCGGAGCTACGGAAAGCCTATCGTTTCCGTGGCTGAGTTTCTCAAACGGTGCGACGAGGGGTCGATACGGTGACGCGCCGATGAGCAATCGCGCCGGTTCGCCCACTCCGTCCGGACCACAGATCATAGTGGAGAGCCTCTACGCCCTCCTTGCTATCAGCTCCGTGATTCTATTCGGGCTGCGCGAGCTGGCTTCCCTCCCTGGAGAAGTCGCTCACCTTGCCGAGCTCGCGGACCTAGTGGTGTGCGCCCTTTTCTGGGGCAAAGCAGCTTGGGATTTCTACCGTGCGCCGTCACGTGTCGGATGGCTACGGTGGGGCTGGGCCGATCTGCTGGCCTCCGTCCCCAGCGTGGGCTTTCTGAGACCGCTCCGTGCCCTACGACTGGTCATGATGATCCGGGTGATCCGGTCGACAACGCGCGGCGTTCACGGAATCGCAACCTATTTCAACGTGGACAGAACTCGGTCCGTGGCCGCCACCGTCTTCGCCCTCATCGTGATCTCGGTGCTCACCACCAGCTTCGTTGTGCTCGGAGTCGAGAGCGGCGCGCCCGCCGCAAACATCTTGACGGCCGAAGACGCGCTGTGGTGGGCGGTCTCGACGCTGTTTGGAGCGGAGGCGGCGGGGTTTGGTGACCACCACACGGTGACCACGGCCGGGAGGGTCATGTCACTTTGGCTCGTCGTCCTCTCACTGGGCCTCATCGGCTCACTCGCCGGTATCATATCGGCGTGGATCGAGCAGGAACCTAGCCAGCGCAAGGACAGTTAGGCGCCCGGCACAACTGATCCCCTCGCGATCATGAAATGAACCTTCCCATGCGAACACCCCATGGCCGTTGAACGACAACCCACCTCGAAGGGACGCGCCCTGGGCCTCTGGCTCGGCGGCGCGGCCTGCCTCCTCCTGCTGCTCTTCCCGGTCGACCCCGGGAACGTGCCCGCCAGCCGGCTCGCGGCGGTCGCCGTCCTGATGGCCGTATGGTGGGTCACCGACGCCATCCCCCTCTTCGCCACCGCCCTGCTGCCGCTGGTACTCTTCCCGCTCCTGGGCATCATGTCCGGGAACGATACCGCGCCGATCTACTTCAACAGCACGATCGTGCTCTTTCTCGGCGGCTTCATGATCGCTCTGACCATGGAGAAGTGGGACCTGCACCGCCGTATCGCGCTGAACATCATCCACGCGGTCGGGGGCGGCCCCGCGCGAATCGTCCTCGGGTTCATGGTCGCGGCCGCCTTCCTCTCGATGTGGATCTCCAACACGGCGACGGCCGTCATGATGGTGCCGATCGGGTTGGCGATCGTCCTGCAGATCGAAAGCGAAGCGGGACGGGATCGGGCGCGCCACTTCTCGGTGGGGCTCATGCTCGGAATCGCGTACGGCTGCACCGTGGGGGGGCTCACGACCCTTGTGGGCACGCCCCCGAACCTGTCCTTCGTCCGCATCTTCGAGATCCTCTTCCCCGACGCCCCGGCCATCGCCTTCGGCCAGTGGCTCGTCATGGCGCTCCCGGTGGGCATGATCATGCTCGTGGTGGCGTGGGTGATGATCACGCGTGTCTTCCACCGCGTCCCGGAGGGGGTCACCGTCGATCGGCAGGTGGTCGAGACGGAACGCGCCCGTCTCGGCACGGTCTCGTTCGAGGAGCGGGCCGTGCTGGCCGTGTTCGTCTCGACCGCGCTGCTGTGGGTCTTCAGGGTCGACCTGCAACTCGGCTTCCTGAGCTTGCCGGGGTGGTCGCGCCTCCTTCCCAACCCGGGGATGATCGACGACGGCACCGTGGCGATCACCCTGGCGTCCGTGCTGTTCTTCATCCCGACGCGCAACCGCAAGAAGGGCGCGACACGCGTCATGGGGCCGGACGTGATCCCGCGGCTGCCCTGGAACATCGTGCTTCTCTTCGGCGGCGGTTTCGCGCTGGCGGCCGGGTTTCAGGAGACCGGGCTCGCGCAACTCATCGGCCGCCAGTTCGAGGTGCTGGGAAACCTCCCCGTCTTCGTGATGATCCTGCTCGTCTGCGTGGCACTCACCTTCCTTACCGAGTTCACCAGCAACACCGCCACCACCGAAATGATTCTGCCGATCCTGGCATCGGTGGCGGTCGTCACAGGCACCCATCCGCTCGTCCTCATGATCCCCGCCACGCTCTCGGCCTCGTGCGCCTTCATGATGCCGGTGGCGACCCCGCCCAACGCGATCGTCTTCGGCAGCGACCGGATCACGGTGGGCGAGATGGCCCGCACGGGCATCGTCCTGAATCTGGTCGGGGTGGTGGTGATCGCGACCGTCGTCTTCACGGTGGGGCTCGCGGTGTTCGATATCGACCCGTCCGTGGTGCCGGAGTGGGCCCGGTCCCTCGCCGAGGGGGCGCACAACTAGCTGAGCGGGCACCCGGATACGCCCGCGCGAGCCGATATCCAAGTTTCTTCAGCGTCCCTCCGCATGGCGGGCAACGGCCGCCTACCGGTGCCGATCCCGGCAGACTGGAGGTTCAGCTACTGTCGGCCCTCACCAGTCTGCGTCCGACCACGTAGGGAATATCGAAGGAATCCGTCCACACGCCCCACACGTGATTCTCGGTCGCGTCCATGACCTGGAACCACTCGGGCACGAGGACTTTGCGCGGTGCCGACGTCATGTCGCCACGGTCGATTGAGTACCACGCCCGCAGCGTGTCCCCCTCCTCCCAACCCCGCAGCCATACCTGGCCCGAGGACGCCACGGTAACAGCCACAGCGGCCGGGAGGTACTCGGGTGTATCGAGCGCCTCCGAGGCAAGGTCGCGCGCGTTGCTAGCGGATATGTCGCCCGGACCTCTGCTCAACACCTCCGCCAAGAGGGTGACGGACTGCTCGATCCGCTCGTCATCCAGCTCCAACGGAGCGAATGTGAGTCTACGGTGCCAGACCGTGTCACCTGCGGCATCCACCTCGACGATCTCCAGCACGCCGACTCCGGTGTTCCTCCGTACAACCAAGACCGTACCTGTCCCAGGATCGAACTCATAGAGGTCGCTGTCCCCGAAGAATTGCGCAGTGAAGAGCCCAGCGTGTGGGGATTCGCCGCCGGGGTCTCGAATCCCCAGGGTTCGGTTCCTTCGGTCCACGACGTACACGGTGTCCATGGCCCAGCGCCCGTCCACATTGGCCACGTTCAACAGGGGTAGTTCGCCTATGGGTTCGCCGCCCAACCAACCGAGTCTGGCGGCAGCTCTGACACTGGGGAACCCGAGCCAGCTACCGTCTTCCATGCGCCCCAACGTCCGGATTGGCCATCCCTGGAAGCTGGCCGATGTGGGTATCCCGGGCGCCGTTCTCAGCAGTGTGCCGTCATCGGCATAGAACGTGAAGCGCGAATCCTCGTGCACGAAGAAGCCGTCGGGCCCGACGTGCACCCGGTGCGGCAAGACGAAGTCGCCCGGTCCCTGGCCAGGGCGCCCGATGCTCAGTACCGGCTCGCCGTCGCGATCCCAGACGCTTACTGCGCTGATGTATGGCTCCAGGACGAAGATCCGCCCGTCCTCGGTCGCGCGCAGGTACGGGATCCACGAGAAGAGCGCATCGCCCTCCAGCGCGTCCCCGATCCTGAATTCAGGCTCGGTAACCCAGGTCTCAGCCTCGTCTGCAACTGGTGGCCGCCCACACCCTCCACATCCCAATACAACGACGGCGGCGCAGACCCTCCAACGCCGGCTCCACGCCGCAGCGTGGAAGCTCATCCCTCTGGCTGCTGGGAACTTTGAGCGAGTTCACTGCGGTCGCGGGCCGCTACCATGGCGACTTCGGGTGCAACCTCCAACAAAGCAAACCGGGATTCGCCTCGCGAGAGACGGGCGACGAACGCACCGTCACACTTGCGCCGCAGCAGCACGTCACCGCTCGATTGGGAGGCGAAAAAAAACGGCCCGTCGGCCGGGAGCGTTCCAGTGGCCGTGAGCGTCTCGACGGCTAGATGCGCCCCCTCTGCTTGGAACTCCGCGCTCGCAAAGGAGTCAGCATCACATACCCCGCCGTAGGTCAGACAAATACACTCACCCCAAAGCTCGTTCTGGGAGCAGTTGCCGGCCCCATAGTCCGCGCCCTTGCACATTTTCCCACCGCCCAGGAACGGGCACCAACCGCAAACGAAGCAACTGCCGGGTGGAGGAGGTGGCTGCGCCGCGACCGGCTGGGCTGTGGTTAGCAGGACAGTGACAGCGGCAAGCAGAAGGCTGCGCGCGTGGGGTCTCATGGTGCCCTCTCCAGGTTGTACGGGGAACCGCGCTTCTTCGCGCTTCTTGGAGTGAGGCTGAATCGTAGCCACCCGCCGGGGGCTGTCAATGGCCCATGTCGGGAGCAAATAAAGTGTCTGGTTCTCAGAGCACATGAAGTGTCCGTTCTTCTGTTCCGCCGCTCCCCGAGGCAAGCCGAGAGGGGCGGCGGTACCCGCTCACGCCGCTGCCTCGGCCCTGTCCGGCAACCTCCCGTTCGGATCGCATCGCCCGAGCTCGTGGCGTCCGTGGAAGACGGCCATGCGGCCGTCGCCGTATTCGCGCACCTCGACCCTGGCCCGCACATAGTGGCACCGGTGCGGCTGGGGCGGGATCTGCAAACGATCCCGCCACGGACCGGGCACCTCGCCTGAGCAATCCACCAAGTCCGTCGCACGGCTGACCGCTGTCGCGGACATGGACCGGCACGAAATGAAGCTTGCCCAGCTGCTCGATAGCGCCCGCCCAGGTACCTCCATGCCCATGGTCGGAGTTCACGACAAGGGCCTACCGCCAGACCGCCCCCGTCGAGAAATGCAGGATCGCCGCAGCCGTAGAGGACAGGCGGCGAGTTCCCTCGCAGCCGCCCCTTGAGGCGTCGGGGATAGTCCGCGTCCGCTCTCGTTACAACCCATATGGCTCGCGCCTGCCAGCGTTCCATCGCCTGAGCGAGAAGAAAGCCACGGTTGAGAAGGCGTCGTCTTCTGTTGCCCGTCCTCCTGTGACCACTCCTTCACGGGTCTGCCCCTCAGAACGCCTTCATATACGTCAGCTTCACAACCCCCGTCCTCCGCCGCCACCGCTCCGTCCTCGGGTCCAGCAGGTCACCTGTCAGGTACCCGGTGTCGAAAACCACGAAGAGGTCGCTGCCCGGAGTGTGGATCCAGTCGACGCGCACGTTGGCCTGGACCACGTTTGAGACGTCGTCGTACTGGACAAGAGCGTTGGCGAAGAGCGACCGGCTGACCGCGGCCAGGATGGTGACCCCGAAGAGCCGCGTGGTGAAGTCACCGTCGTCCACGGGCAGGCTGATGTCGTTCCGGGTGTAGTCCGCGCTGATCGTGAGGTATGGTCCCGTCTTCCACATTCCGCCGATCGCAACTTCGGTGCCCGTTCCGCTCCAGAACCCGCCCCGGGAGAAGCCGCCCTGCGCCGAGAATCGCCGGCTGGTGTTGGTGGTGAAGCGGACTTGGGCCCCGCTGAACGTGTAGCTGCCGGGCGCCAGCTCGCGCCCCTGAATGCGCACCGGTGTCAGAAGGACCTCGGAACGGCGCGTGATGTTGAGCATCGCCCTATCGCCGCTCTGGAAGGTGAGCATGTTGTGCGACAGGAGGAACGTGCTCTGTTTCACCCCGTCCAGCCCCGCAATGTGCTCGGCGTTGCCCGCGGCGATCAGCTGCCGTGCCCAGCGGCTCTGCTCGAAACGCGGAAAGACGGCCACGGATCCCGTGACCCGGCGCATGTCGCGGCGGCGAACAAAACCGAGCGCGGGCTCGAACCCCGCGGGGATGCGTGTGAACCCCGCGCCAGCCGACATGAGGCTGTTGCGGAGATCGGTTTCGATGGAGGTGGCGATGGCGCCGGAGGCGGCATCGGAGGCACCCGAAGCCCCGGGAGCACCCGCAGACCCTGACCGGGACGCGCCCATATCCCCCGACGACCGGGCCACCCACCCCTGCACGAAGCTCGAGCCCCCGAAACGGACCTGCATGTCTCCGCCCACCACCCGATTCGCACCGTCGTCCGTGTCGAGCGACGTCAGGATCCCACCGATCGTGGTCCTCGGGAACGGGTCGGTGCGCAGCCGCACGACCGAGTTGAGCCCCCCGGACACGACCCGCCCGTCCAGACCGGTGGCGTCGTCGGTGTAGAGGCTGAGCACGCCGACCGAGACGGGGCCGGCCTGGCCGGTCAGCCGTCCGCCCCCGGCGATGTCGTTGGTAATGCCGATCCGCCGGCTGAAGAAGACCTGCGTCTCCTCCGAGTCGCCGAAACCGAAGAGCCCCGCCCGCTCCAGAAAGAACTCCCGCTTCTCGGGAAAGAAGAGGCTGAAGCGTGTGAGGTTGATCTGGACGTTGTCCGCCTCCACCTGTGCGAAGTCGGGGTTGAGGGTGGCGTCGATGGTCAGGTTGGGCGTGATGGAGTACTTCAGGTCCAGCCCGAGGTCGTTGAGCGTCTCGGTGGCGGCGGGGGAAGCTTCCCGGCCTCCCGTGGTCGAGCGACCCGTGATGGCGAAGGGCTTGACCTCGATGTGCCGCCCCCGGCGCAGGTCTTCGAGACCGGTCAGGGTGGCGTACTGGGAGACCTGCGTGAGCGCCCGGCTGAACTCCTGGCCAATGTGGGGGAAGTAGACCATCTCGTTCTTGCGGCGGATGGTGCGCTCCACGAGGATCCCCATCTCGGGTGCATCCACATCCGCAAAACGGATGGTCGTGAAAGGCACGGCTGCCTCCACCACCCAGCCGTCGTCGGTGATCCGGCCCTGGCTTTCGTACACCCCCTCCCAGTTCCAGTCGGCGAGGGTCATGGACTCGTCGGTGATGAGGGCGTCGCCCTGGGTGCCGAAGGGGTTGATCTCGAAGATGTAGGCGTTGCGCTTGTCGTTGTACGTGTCGAGCCCGATGCGGATGTTGTCGTCCTGGTCGATCCGGCCTTCGCGGTGCAGGATGCTGCGCCGGATGCCGGCCGGGTCGCGGTCGTGGAGCACGACGGCGAAGTACAGGTTGTTCTCGTCGAAGGCGACCCGGAACTCGGTCAGCTCGGACGACGGGGCGCCGTCGACGGGGACGCGCTGGCGGAAGTCGGTGACCGGCTCGATCTCGTTCCAGAAGGGCTCGTCGAGAACGGCGTCGATGGTGGGGGGCCGGGGGACGCGAACCGCCCGAATGGTCCGGGCGCCGGTGCCCGGCGGGTCGTCCGGTTCAGCACGTTCGCGGGTGTCCTGGCCCAGGAGGGGGAATGGGAGTGCGCCTGCGGCGAGGATTGTCAGAAAGGCCAGACACGAGGACCGGATGGGGCGAGCGGTCACTCGTGGTCGTGGTCGGCGCAGTCCCCGTCGTCGTCGCAGGAAGCGGCCTGGCAGCAGCACTTGCCACAGGTGCAGCCGCACCCTTCCGTCGCGCAACAACAGTTGCCCGATTCGTCACTGCACGAACCGGAGCCGCACGACCAGATCCAGCAGCAGGATTTGCCGCGCGACTTGCCGCAGCCCTTCCTCCTCAGCCAGCAGATGAGGAGGACCACCAGAAGGATCTGGGGGAGGCCGATCCTGATGGCGGAGCCCCAGAACTCGCCCACGGAAGTCATGTACCAACTGAAGAATTCTCCCACCATGATTCTTGTCCCTTTTCCTATACGGGTTTCGACCCGGGACTGCCCGGGTCTCCATGAATGTACGCCGTGCGCAAGGCCGTAGTTTCCTGCACGGCCACCGGTGACGCTTGCCTACCGCCAGCGGTCACGGATGTCATCGATTCCTCACCACGGCAATCCGGGTGCCATCCGGGCTGACGGCGAGGCGGGAAATCTCTCCGCCAGCGCCTGGATCCAACGCCGCGACTTCGCGCCAGCCGCTCTCGGGTGTCCACGCGAAGAGCCCGACACCGTCCCCCATCAGGATAGCGCCCTCCGGGGTCCAGGCGTAGTCTTCGCGCCCGGGCAGTGTCCGCGTGAGGCGCTCGGTCTCCCCCGACCCCGGATCCAGGCGCTCGATCCACCATTCGTCGTCCGAGACCTTGCGCACGAACGAAATGTCGTTCGACCCCGGAATCCGGTGGATCGACCGGCCGGGGTTCTCCGCAACAATACGGATTTCTCCGGAGATCGCGTCTCCGACCTGGAGCGTGGGGGGGTCGCCCAGAATGAACATCGCCGTGGTCCGTTCGTCGGCCCACGCGTGGTACCCCACCGGCTCGGCGGTCGCGAAGATCGGGCCCAGCGAGGAGCCGTCCATGCCGTAGCGCCAAAGAAACTGCAGGCCCCGCAGTTCGTGGATGGCCGAGAGCGCGTCCTGCCCGGGGATCACGTTGGGGGAGAACTCGCTGGCGTCGGTGGTATGGGTCACCTGTTCGATAGCGCCGGTATCCACGACGTACCGGAAGGTCTCGGTCTGGGTGGAGTCCACCGCCGACGTGTAGTAGATCGCGCTCCCGGAGAGGTCGAAGGAGGGCTGGTTGTCGTAGCCGTCCCGGTCGGTCGCGTTGGCAAGGTCGGAGATGGAGAGCGCGCCGTCCTCGCCCCGCTCGATGCGGCCCACCCAGATGTCCGTGGACGGAGCTCCGGCCGCTGTGGGGCGGTAGTCGACTGGGGCAGGACCGATTTCGGGTGCCGGGCCGTCGGCGGGGGTAGCAGCGAAGGGATCGTCGGAGGACGGCGACCCCGCGTCGGTGTCCGACTCCGCCGGAGCCCCACAAGCCAGCCCAAGCACGAGAACAGCTACCGCACCGCCTCCGATGGCAAGCCTCATTCCGCGGCTCCCACGCCCGACGGGTCCGGCCGCAGTGCGCGTTCCAGGGCCGCCTCGTCCAGCCCCCACGACTCCAATGCCGCGCGCGAGTCGGGGTCACCCGCCTGCACGACAGCCAGCAGGAGGTGGCCGCTGGTCGTCGCGGCACCCTCGGACCCCGACTCGAAACCGACCGCGGCCGCGAGCACGTCGTGAGATGCGGGTGTAAAGGGGAGGTGTCCCTCGTATGTCTCCGGGAGGTTCCGCATGGACTCCGGCAGGGCTCGCGCGTCCAGACCAAGCTGCTCGAGAACCCGCAGCAGGTCCGGGTCGCGTTGAGAAATGATCCCGGCGAGAATATGTCCGGGCGCGATCGTGTCCCTGCGCTCTCGTGCGGCCGCCGCGGCAGCGCGGTTTAGCGCATGGATTGCGTCATCGGCTAGGTTGATGCTCATGATTCCTCTGTATCGGTGCACGTACTCCGAAGGGTCGCCCGCTCGGGCCTGCCAGCAATCTGCAAGGAACCCATGCATGGCTTCAAGACCCGGGCGCAATTTTGGGCAGGCACCCGGCCCCGTGCGGCGCCCTGTCGCGCCTCGCCTGTTCGGGCTGAGCTGCGTGGCCCTCGTGCTCTTCGCCTGCCAGGCACCCGCACGGGAAATCGGCGAACTCGTCGTCCAGGACACCACCTATCTGGACCCCGGCACCATGCTTCCGTATTCGGGGAGGGTCTTCCGGAACTTCCCCGGCGAAGAGGGGCGTCCACAGCTCGAGGCGACGCTGCGCGACGGAACCTGGGAGGGCGAGCTGACCGTGTATCACGAGACAGGCCGGATCCGCTACCAGGGACGGATGTCCGGGGGTGCCCGGTGCGGCGGCTGGATCGAGAACGAAGCGCCGACGACACCCGAGAGCCTGTATGAAGCGATCAAGGAGGATCTGGAGTCGCTGGTGATGTATCCGGCCTGTCCGGACGGGTAGCGGGCCCGCGGTTAATCTTCGCCAGGCCGGAGGCACCGCCGCGTCACCTCTCCGGGTCGCCCTTCGCCACATACGCTCTGACCGCCTCCTCCGCGCTCACATATCCGTCGAGCACGTCTTCCCCCACCTTGTCACGGCTTCGGTCGCACGGGTCCCCCAGCCCCCCGCCCCCCGGCGTCTCCAGCACGATCCGGTGTCCGGGCGGCACGACTTCCCTCCCCTTCACCCGCATGTCGCCCACGCCGGGCACACGGACCCTCCCGGCGGCACCCGCCCCGCCCCCATCCCGGCCCCGCGCGGCGTTGCGCACCCGTTCGAACATCTTGGAGACGGCGAAAGGGGCGCCCTGGGCGTGCGAAATCTCCATGACCTGACCCAGGCCGCCCCTGTACTCGCCCGGGCCTCCCGAGTCCGGGATGTACTCCTTCCGCCAGAAGATCAGGGGCGCCACCGTCTCGGTGATCTCGATCGGGGTGCTGCGCACGCCGGACGGGAACGAGGTGGCCGAGAGGCCGTCCTTGCCCGGCCGCGCGCCCGTCCCCCCGGTGTGGAACGGGTTGACCACGAACTCCTCCGCGTCCCCGTACGGGTCCGATCCGGTCAAGCCCCGCCCTCCCATGATGACCGGGTTCCACAGGCAGGACGCGCCCTCCGCCGGAACCGAGCCGGGGGGCATGGCCTGGCTGAGAGCGCCCAGCACCACGTCGGGAAGCATCTGCCCGATCGCGTGGCGGGCGGAAACGGCGGCGGGAGGGGGCGCGTTGAGGAGGGAGCCGACCGGGGCGGTGACCTCGATGGTGTCCAGCGAGCCCGCGTTGTTGGGGACTTCGGAGCCGACCACGCAACGCACGCCGAAGGACCCGTACGCGCGCGTGTACGTCTCGGGCACATTGATCCCGTAGGGTGACATGGGGGAGGTGCCGTCGAAGTCGATGCGAATGCCGTCCCGCGATACCGTGAGCGCGCACACCAGCTCCAGGTCATGGTCGTAGCCGTCGATCATCATCCGGTGCCGATAGGTGCCGGGACGCAGTGCACGGATCCGGTCCAGCATGGCGCGACGGGACGCCGTGATGACCATTTCGGCCAGTCCCTCGAGCGAATCGAGGCCGAACTCGGTCATCATCGCGATCAGCCGCTCGCAACCGGTGCGATTGCAGGCGGCGAGCGAGTAGAGGTCACCCTGGGCAACGTCCGGCTCGCGCACGTTCGCGCGCACCATCCGCATGAGGGTCTCGTCCACCTTGCCCGCGCGGATCAGGTGGCCGATGGGGATGCGAATCCCCTCCTCGAACACCTGGTTCGCGTCGGCGCCGAATCCGCGACCGCCGACGTCCGCGATGTGGCTCGTCGCGGCGAAGAGCGCAACCGGCCGGCCGTTCAGGAAGGTCGGGGTCACCACCGTGAAGTCGTTGAGGTGGCCCGTCCCCTCCCACGGATCGTTGGTGACGAGGACGTCGCCTTCGTCCAGCGTCTCCACCGGATGATCACGCAGGAAGAAGCCCACCGACGCGGCCATGGCGTTCACGTGCCCGGGCGTCCCCGTGACCGCCTGGGCCAACATGCGGCCGGACAGGTCGAACACGCCGGCGGAGAGGTCGCCCGCCTCGCGCACCGGGGTCGAGAAGGCGGTGCGTACGAGCGTCCGGGCCTGCTCCTCGACCACGGACAGCAGCCGGCTCCACATGATCTGGTCCTGGAGGGCGGAGAGGGTGGCCCGGGCCACGTCGCGAACGCGCCGTTCTGCCAGGAGATGCCCGCCCGGAAGGACGGTGGCCTCCCAGCCGCCAGGGACCACCGTCGTGGTCTGGGCTTCCGCGATCAGGGCGGGGCCGGCGACCACCACACCCGCCTGGAGTTCCGCCCGGTGGTGAACGGCGGCTGGCACCCGTCCCTCCTCCGTGCCTTCGAACAGTTCCGTCCAGGCGGTCGGCCGGGGACGCTCTGCCCGGGGCGTCGCTGGCAGGGCGGCTCCGGCCTCGACGGTGTCCGCCGTTGCCCGCCCCGGAGCCGACACCACCAGCGTCCAGCTGAGAACCTCCACATCCAGGCCCGGGATCGTGCGCCCGTACACCGCATTGTAGGCGCGGTCGAAAGCGTCCCGCAGAGCGCGCACTGCACCACCGCCCACCCCCGCGTCCACCACCTCGCGCGGCAGCTCGACCCCGATCTCGTGGCCCTGTCCCACGTACCGCATGTAGGCGTGCGCACGTTCGGAGGTTGCGGTCCCGGGAGCGCCCCTCGCCACCACCGCCGCCGCCTCCGCCCTCATCCCGGCGAGCACATCGCGCACCAGTCCCGGGTCGAAGCGCGACAGGCGCATGTAGCGGCTCCGCACGACCTCGTACGAGATCGGCGCCAACAGGAACCCCACCGCGGAGCCCACCCCCGCGTCTCCCGGCACGAGAAAGCGCTCCAGCTCCAGCTTGTCGGCGAGGCGCGCCGCGTGGATGGGCGCCGATCCACCGAAGGCGATCACGGTGCGCCCGCTCAGCCCCTTCCCCCACTCGATCGCGTGGGTACGCGCCGCGTTGGACATGTTCTCGTCCACCATTTCGCTGACCCCCAGCGCGGCCACCGAAGCGTCCAGCCCCAGCTTCGATCCCACCCTGGCCCCGATCGCGCTCTCCGCCCGGCTCCGGTCCAGCCCTATGGCCCCTCCCGCGAACAGCTCCGGGTCGATGCGTCCGAGCACCACATCCGCGTCGGTCACGGTGGGGTTGTCGCCGCCCCGCCCGTACGCCGCCGGGCCCGGCTCCGAACCCGCGCTCTCGGGTCCCACATGGATGCGGTCCAGGTCGTCCACCCCGGCGATGGACCCCCCTCCGGCCCCGATCTCGACCATCTCGATCACGGGAATCCGCACGGGCAGCCCGCTGCCCTGCTTGAAGCGATAGCTGCGCGCCACCTCGAAGGTACGGGAGTGGAGCGGCTCACCCCCGTCGATCACGCAGAGCTTCGCCGTCGTACCACCCATGTCGAAGGACAGCACGTCACCCAGTTCCAGCTGCCGCGCGAGGTGGCTCGCCAGGATCGCACCCCCGGCGGGGCCCGATTCGATGAGACGGACCGGTGCCTTGACGGCGGTTTCCAGCGTCGTGAGCCCGCCCCCGGAGGTCATGAGCAGGAAGGGGCACGCCAGCCCCGACTCCTGTAGCGAGGCCGCGAGACCCTGCAGGTAGCGGGACATGAGGGGTTGCACGTACGCGTTGGCACAGGCCGTGGAGAGGCGTTCGTACTCGCGTACCTCGGGACATACGTCCGACGCGAGCGTAACCGACAGGCCGGGCCGCTCGCGGCTGATGATCTCCCCGATGCGCTGCTCGTGGGCGGGGTTGGCGTAGCCGTGGATCAACCCCACCGCGACCGCCTCCACGCCGTGTGCGTCGAGGACCTGTAGCCGTGACCGCACCGAGTCTTCGTCGAGGGGAACCAGTACGTGCCCGTGCCGGTCGACGCGTTCGGCTACCGGGAGACGAAGGCGGCGGGGAACCAGCGGCGGTGGCCGGTCGACACCGATGTCGTACTGCTCGAAGCGGTTCTCATGCGCCATTTCGAGGGCGTCGCGGTGCCCCTCGGTGACGATCAGCGCGGTGCGCGCGCCCTTCCGCTCGATGATGGCGTTGGTGGCCAGGGTGGTCCCGTGGATGACGAGCCGCACGGCCGAGGGCGCAACCGACGCGATGTCGAGCACCTTGTGCACCCCCTCCAGGACACCCCGCTCGGGGGCGGCGTGGGTGGTCAGCACCTTGGTGGTGACAAGACGGCCGCGGACTTCCAGGGCCACATCGGTGAAGGTTCCGCCAATGTCGAGGGCCAGCCGGGCGGTGGATTCGTGCATCGGCCCGTCCGCCCCAACCCGTTCGGTGGATTCCCCGTTCATATCAATGGCTACCCGGGACACTCGCGTCGTCTTCGCGCAGCGGGACGGTGTAGTTCAGCGACAGCCGTCCCCCGTCCGGATAGATCGTCTCGCCGGTCAGGTACGACGCGTATTCCGACGCGAGGAACACCGCCACGCTCGCCACCTCGCTCGGGTCGCCGATCCTGCCCATCGGCGTGCGCGACAGGATCGTCCGCCGGGCTTTCTCGTTCGCGATGACCACCTTCAGCATGTCGGTGAGGATCGTCCCCGGGCCGATGGCGTTCACGCGGATGTCGTGCGGCGCCAGGGCCATCGCCATCGCCCTGGTCATCTGGGCGACGCCACCCTTGGAGGCAGCGTAGGGCAGCTGGTCGGGGATGGTGACGATGGCGTTGGTGGAGGACATGTTGATGATGGTCCCCCGCGTGCCGGACTCCACCATGTGACGCGCGACCAGGCGGCTGAGAAGGAAGGTGCCGCGCAGGTTCACGGCCAACACCCGGTCGAAGTCCTCCACGGTGGCATCCAGGATCGAGCCCTGCACGATGATCCCCGCGTTGTTAAGGAGGATGTCACAGCCTCCGAACCGGTCCGTACAGGCGTCGAGCAGCGCGGCACAGTCCCCCTCGTCGCTCACGTCGGCGCGAACGGCCATCGTGTCCACCCCGGTCGCGTCGGCAATCCGCCGCGCGGTCTCGGCGCACTGTTCCTCCAGAATGTCCGCCACTACGACGGCGGCCCCGTGTTCGGCGAAGGCACGGGCGCAGGCGGCACCGATTCCCCTGGCCGCGCCGGTAACGATGGCGGTCTTCCCCGCGAGTGAAATCACGCGCTCGGGCTCCAATTGCAGCAGTGACGGATTCCCCGGCCCCTCTTCGGCCCAGCCTGGAAACTTCGGCCCAGCCTGAAAACTTCGCATCATTCAGGCTGGCTGGCGAGACGCGGGCGGCGAGATGTGCGCCACGAACGACCCTGCTGGCGGGACCGCGGCCCCGATGTCTACCTTGGCGGCCATGAAGACCCTCCGTTTCGTTCTGCCATCTCTCGTGGGCGTGGCGATGTTCCTCACGCCCTTCCCCACCGCAGACGGCTTCAACATCGGACTCGGGTTCCTGACCGACTGGACCGAGGCACTGCTGGGCGATTCCCTGCGGGCGGTCGCCGTGCTTGCGGTCTGCGTCTCCGCGCTGCTGTCCCTGTATGGGGCGTTGGCCCGTCCGGTGTGGTCCAGGGAGCCGCGTGGTCTCGGCAAGGTCTTCAGCGTGTCCCTGACCTCGGCGCTCGTCCGTGCCGTCGCCGCCGTCGTGGCGTGCATGATCCATTTCGAGACCGGGCCCGCGTGGATCACCTCCGCCGAGACGGGCGGGGTCATCCTGAACGACCTCATGACCGTGATCATGGTGGTGTTCGTGTTCGCGTCGTTCGTCCTGCCGTTCCTGACCGATTTCGGCCTGATGGAGTTCATCGGGACGCTCGTGCAGCGTGTATTCCGGCCCCTCTTCCGGCTTCCCGGCAGAGCCGCCGTCGACGGCGCCGCGTCATGGTTCGGCTCCTCCATCGTCGGCCTCGTGATCACCACCGAGCAGTACGACCGCGGATTCTACACGGAACGGGAGGCGCTGGTCATCGCGCTGAACTTCTCGGTCGTCTCGGTCGCCTTCGCCAAGGTGGTCATCGACTTCGTGGGCCTCGGCGAGCACTTCCTGGCCCTGTACGCCGCCGTCCTTGTCAGCGGCATGCTGGCGGCCGTGATCATTCCCCGCATCCCTCCCCTGTCGCGCAAGCGTGACCGCTACGCTCCAGCCGGCCCACCGCCGGACGCCGCTCCGTCAGACGGACGCGGGCTTCTGGCGCGCAGCCTGGAGTTGGCCCGCGAGCGTGCGGCCCGGGCGCCAGGGGCCGCCGCCCTGGCGCGACAAGGCTTCAGGACGACGTGCGACATCTGGTTCGGCCTGCTGCCGCTGGTCATGGTGATTGGCACCTTTTCGCTCGCGGTCGCCAACCATACACCCATCTTCGACTGGCTTTCGTACCCGTTGGTGCCCTTCGCCGAACTGCTGCGGCTGCCCGAAGCGGCGGCGGCGGCTCCGGCGCTCCTGGTGGGCTTCGCAGACCAGTTCCTGCCGGTGATCCTCGGCCAGGGGATCGAGAGCGAACTGACGCGCTTCGTCATCGCGTGCGCGTCCGTGACCCAGCTGATCTACATGTCCGAGGTCGGGGCGTACCTGCTCAAGTCGAAGCTGCCGGTCAGCCTGCCGGAGCTCTTCGTGATCTTCCTGCTGCGGACGCTGATCACGATTCCCGTCTGCGCGCTGATCGGACACATGCTGTTTTGAAGGGCGGCCGGCGCCCCGGTCCGCTGGAGGCCAGCGCCGCAAGGCGGTTTCGGGGCGGACGCCGAAACCCCGCCGATCAGCTGTACGGCATCCGCGGTTCCTTGCCCAGGAGGCGGGCATAGACCGTGAGTGCGCCGCGGTGGTGGGCGGTGTGGTCCATGATCGAGCCGACGATCGCGACCCGGGGCGCGCCCTTCATGATGCGCTCGTCGGAGATGGGCGCGAAGAGGTCTTCGTCCGAGGCCTTCTCGATCGTCGCGATCGCGGTCGCGTAGGCGCGTTCGAGCCACGCCATGGCTTCTTCCATGGTCGTAACGGCACGCGCGGCCGCAATGAGGCCCTCGAAGTCCATGTTCCACCCCTTCCCGAACGCGCCCTCGACAAACCACTCGACAGAGTCGGCGGCGTGCGCGATGTGCCCGGCCACCGTATAGAGCTCCGGCTGGGGAGCGAAGCCCGCGTCGTCGTCGTCGAACGTCGAGACGGTGGCCTTCATGTACTTCAGGGATGATCCGAGCTGGGCCGCGAAGCCCGTGGCTGCCGACATGGTTGATCCTTGGTTGTGAGCCGTGTTCGTTGTGATCGTCAGCGGGGAAGTCTAGCTTAGGTTTACCCTCTCCTCAAACTCCCGGCGATCGCCATGACCCGCACCCGCCCGCCGCCGATTTCGGTCCGCATGCGCCGCGCCGCGCTCTTCACGGCTTTCCTCCTGGTCTTCGCGCCGGTCACCACGAGTGCACAGGAACTCCCGCGGGTCACGCCCGAGGAAGCCGGGTTCGTTCCGCAAGGACTCGCCACCGTGGCCTCGGTTCTGGAGGACTACGTTGCCGCAGGCAGCATACCGGGCGCGGTCGTCGCGGTGTTGCGCGACGGAGCGGTCGTGTTCGAAGAGGCCGTCGGTTACAGTGACGTCGAGAGGGGCAAGGCGCTGGAAGCGGACGCGATCTTCCGCATCGCTTCGCAGACGAAGGCGATCGTGAGCGTGGCCGTGATGACGCTCCAGGACGAAGGCGCCCTCCTGATTTCCGACCCGGTCGGGAAGCACCTCCCGGCCTTCCGGGAGACCACGGTCGCGGTCCCGGACGGCAACGGCGGGTATGACATCGTCGCCGCCAACCGCCCGGTCACGATCCGAGACCTCCTCACTCACACGGCGGGGATCTCCTACGGGTACGGTCCCGGCGGCGACCGCTGGAGTGATGCCGACATCACCGGTTGGTACTTCGCGCACCTCGACGAACCCGTCCGCGCCACCGTGGACCGCATGGCAGCCCTGCCCTTCCAGTCCCAACCCGGGGAGCGCTTCGTCTACGGCTACTCCACCGACATTCTGGGGGCGCTGGTCGAGGAAGTCTCGGGAGTCGCGCTGGACGACTTCCTGCGGTCGCGGATCTTCGAACCCCTGGACATGCGCGACACGCACTTCTACCTGCCCGCAGGCAAGGTGGACCGACTGGCGACCGTCTACGGGCACGACGACGAAGGCTACCTGGTCCGCGCCCCGGAGGGCCCGGGGATGGACACGCAGGGGCAGTACGTGACCGGGCCGCGCAAGAGCTTCTCGGGAGGCGCCGGCCTGCTCTCCACCGCCCGGGACTACGCGCGCTTCCTGCAGATGATGCTGAACGGCGGCTCCCTGGGCGACGCGCGGATCCTGTCTCCCGCCGGCGTGGCCCTGATGACCGCCAACCACATCGGCGATCTCCTCGGGCCGGGCTTCGGCTTCGGCCTCGGCTTTCAGGTCCGTCTCGACCTGGGCGCGGCTGGCGAGCCCGGGTCCGAAGGCGACTACGGCTGGGGTGGCGCCTATCACACTACGTACTGGGTCGATCCGGTCGAGCGTCTGGTCGTGGTCTACTTCACTCAGCTGCGGGACAACCTGCCGGTGGACGACCACGCGAAGCTGCGGGCACTCGTGTACGGTGCGCTCCGGTAATGATTCTCATTGACCGGCACATACACTCCGGCAAGGGTCCGTTCCAGGCCACGCTTCGAATCAAGCCGGCCGCGCGTGTGCAACTCATCGACGTACGCGGGAAGTTGCGCGAGGAGTTCGGGGACGAATTCACCAGGTACACCAAGTCGTTCTACGTATCCAACCATACGACTGCGGGATACCTGGACCAGCGCCTGGCAGAACTTCTCGAGCACGACGGCGGCGGGATTCAGGACTACCTGCAGCTGTTCCAGGAACTCTTCCCGCCCGGTGCCGACTACGTGCACGACACCATGCACCTGAGGACCGAGCTCACCGCGGAACAGCGCGCGAACGAGCCCCTCAACGCCGACTCGCACCTCACCTTCATCGGAGCCGGACTGCGCAATTCGGCCTCCTATGAACTGAACGGTCCAGAGCCCGTCTGGTTCGTGGAGCTCGACGGCGTACATGTGGGCGGAACCCGCCACCGCCGCACGACTGTGGTCGCCTACGACGGCGAGGAAGAGGTCGCCCGGCTGCGTCTTTCCGTGAAGTCGTCGCCCCACCCCATCGACGCACAGAACCTTCGCGACCCGGACCTGGGATTCATCAGTGAGCTGGAGGAGCTGGTCGAGAAGCACCAAGTCTCGTTCGGCCGTTTCGACGTCACCCTCCCTGACGATGAACTGGACGCCGGCTTGACGGTCAACGAGTACGAAACGCTGCTCATGAACTACGACTTGCGCGAGGTGTTGAAAAACCCGTTCCGGTTCATGGCGCAGACGGGCAGAGATGTCACGGATGTGCTGCGAGACCCGCGCACCATCCCCGCAAAGGCCCTCAACTTCGCGCAGTTCGACGCGGTTCAGGTGCTGAACAAGGTCATGGACACCACCCGGCTGCGCGAGTCGGTGGTGGAGCGGGTCGTGAACAAGGCTCTGGCCCTGCCGGTGTCACACTTCCTGCGCATGAAGCGCGGCTTCAGCCTCCCGGTCCTCGACCGAAGCGGAGACGGAACCGGCGAGATCGGATGGGGGACCTACCAGAGCCCGATTCTGGTTCAGTGGAAGGAGCCGCCCAGGCCGACCCGGTCGCTCGACGTGAGGCTGATGCGGTTCGTGTAGGAATCCGCGGGCCTTAGGACCCCACGGACCCCTATACCAACGATCTCCCCTGCGCCCCGTCCACCGCGACGCACGCCCCCGTGATCAAGCTGGCCCGCCGTGAGGACAGGAACGCCACCACATCCCCCACCTCCTCGCCCCGGCCGAAGCGTCCCAGCGGCAGGTTGGCCTTCACGAACGCGCGCATCCCGTCCGGGTCGGCCTTCACCCGCTTGTCCCAGCTGCCTCCCTCGAAGCGGATCGAGCCGGGGGCAACGCAATTCACCCGGATACGGTCGCCTGCCAGCTCGAGCGCCATGATCCCGGCGGCCGAGATCAGTGCGGACTTGGTGGTGTTGTAGATCGAGAGCCCCGGACCGCCCTTCTCCCGTCCGAAGACGGAAGAAACAAACACGATCGACCCACCACCGCGCGCGCGCATCATCGGAATCGCGGCCCGGGCGGTCCTGAACCCCGACAACACGTTGAGTTCGATGATGTCCAGCCAATCCTGATCGGTGGTCTCTTCGAACCTGCCCCGCCGGTTGCCGCCGACGTTGTTGACAAGCACATCAACACCGCCGTATCGGCCGCGCACCGCCTTGATGAGCGACTCTGCCCCCTCCGCCTCGCCGATGTCGCACGCGACGGTCAGCACGTCCGCACCCTCGGCCCGCAACATCTCGGCCGCCGCCGCCAGACCATCCTCGCCACGTGCACAGATCGCGAGTCGGGCCCCTTCGGCCGCCAGCGCTCGCGCGGAGAAGAAGCCGAGGCCCCGGCTGCCGCCGGTGACCACGGCCACCTTGCCCGCAAGTCCCAGGTCCATCGTCAGCGACCCGCCCCGTCCGAGATGTTCGCTCGCAGCAGCCGCTCCAACCGGCGCACGTGCTCCTCGAGCGCCGTGTTGAGCTGGTCGTAACGGCGCACCGCGTCCTGGCCGGGCTCCTGGTCGGCGCGGGTCAGGTTGCCGTACAGGTACTGCAGCTGGTCGACGAGCATGGGGCGCGAGTAGCGGCGCGGCGCGGTGACCAACTCCTGCTCGATGGCCTCCACTTCGGCCGCCAGGTTGCCGCCGCCACGGTTGCGCGCCTCGGCGATGCGATGCACCGCCAGCCGCGCCTCGCTCAGCGCGTCGCGCGCCTGCAGCGCCAGGTCTACCTGCCGGTGCACCACTCCCTCGCCGATCCCCTCTGCCACCACTCGCGGATCGAGAAGCACCTCGAAGGTGCGGCTGGCCCTCCAGTCGCCGGCGGTGAGGCGCGCCGTGTACGTCCCGGGCGGAACCATCGGGCCACCGCGGCCCGCGCGCATGGGGTTGGCGTCCCACGGCCCCGGGTGGGAAAGGTCCCAGGTGAACCGGTGCGCGCCCGCACGCGCCGGAAGACGCGGCGTACCGAAGCGCTCGAGTTGCCACTCGCGCATCCCGGGTTCGGCGGGAATCACGAGTTCGCCCGCCCCTTCGCTTGAGAAGGAACGGACCAGGGTGCCACCCGAATCCACAATGTCCAGCGTGACCGGCCCGGCAGCGCCTCTGGCGAGGTAGTAGTCGACGTTGGCGCCGGCAGGCGGGAAGACCGGCTCGTCGGGCGAGGACGCGCCAAAGCGGAAGCCGCCGCCGTAGCGCAGCCGGTATGTGTCGCGCACGTCGAACATGTATGCGCTAGCGCCGGCTACCCCGTCGTCCAGGGCATGCAGCGGCGCGATGTTGTCCATGATCCAGAAGCCGCGGCCCATCGTCGACAGAACCAGGTCCCCGTGCACCACCTTCATGTCCGTGACGGGCGTCACCGGAAGGTTCAGCTGGAAGGGCTGCCATGAGCCGCCGTCGTCGAAGGAGATGAACATCCCGAACTCGGTGCCGAGGTAGAGGAGTCCCTCGCGATCGGGATCCTCGCGGACGACGCGGACGGGCTGGTCGTCCGGGACGCCGTTGTCACCCGTCGTGATCCGGGTCCAGGTCGCACCGTAGTCCTCGGTTCGGTAGGTGTGCGGCGAGAAGTCGCCCATCTGATAGCGGAGAATGGCCACATAGGCCTTCGCCGGGTCGTGATGGGACACTTCGATGGTCTGTACGCGTCCGTAGGGAGCGATGCCGGGGGGTGTCACGTCGGTCCAGTTGCGGCCTCCGTCGCGGGTCACGTGCACGGGACCGTCGTTGGCGCCCGTCCAGATCACACCGGGCTCGAGCACGGACTCCTGGATGTCGTAGAGAACCGAGAAGTGCTCCTCGCCCGTCACGTCGATGGTGATGGGCGTGCCCGAAACGACCTGTGTCTCCGGGGTGAAGGCGGTCAGATCGGGGGAGATGGTCTCCCAGAGCTGTCCCCCGTTGGTGGTCATGTGGACGAACTGCGAACCGTGGTAGACCTTGTTGGGGTCGTGGGGCGAGACGTGGATGGGCACGACGCGCTGGAAGCGGAAATCCAGATCGCGCGGGTTGTGTCCGTAGATGTTGCCGAAGCCCACGTAATACTGCTGCTCCTGTCCCGTCCGGCGGTTGTAGAGGCCGAAACGGCCCTTGCAGTTGGCGTACACGATGTCCGGATCACCGGGTTTGGGCACCACCGGACCGGTCTCGCAGCCACCGTGGGCCTCCCACGCGGACTGGAATCCGCCGGGCTCCGAACGCTCCGGCAGGCTGGGCACCGAGATCGTGGAGTTGTCCTGCTGACCGGCGTAGAGGCGGTAGGGGAAGTCGTCCGACACGTCGACCTGATAGAGTTCCGCGGTGGGCTGGTTGTACTGCGTGGACCAGTTGTCGCCGCCGTCCAGCGAGACGTTGGCCCCGCCGTCGTTGGACTGGATCATGATGTCCGGGTTGTCCGGGTTGATCCACAAGTCGTGGTTGTCGCCGTGGGGGGTGCGCCGGGACTGCCAGCTCACACCGCCGTCGGTGCTCATCCAGTGGCCCTCGGCCATCCCCCAGAGGATGTCGGGATCGGTCGGGTGCCCTTCCAGGTTGTTGTAGTAGAACGGCCGGTTTCGGATCGCCTGGAAGTCGGTGACCTGACTCCAGGTCGCGCCCCGGTCGTCGGAGCGATAGACGCCGCCGGTGTCGGCCGGAGCCTCCATGAGCACGTAGACGCGATCCGGATCGGCCGCGCTCACCGCCAGGTCGGACTTGCCCCGGAGGCCGGTCGGCAGCCCATCGGTTGCCTGCTCCCAGCTGTCGCCGCCGTCGCGCGAGACGTAGACACCTCCCTCCATGCCGCCGGAGATGATGGTCCATGGCTTGCGCTCGCCGCGCCACATGGTCGCGTAGACCGTGTTCGGGTCGTCGGGCGCGAACTCCAGGTCCACGGCGCCGGTGCTGTCCGAGACAAAGAGTGCGTTCTCCCAGTTGGCGCCACCGTCGCGGCTGCGATATACGCCCCGCTCCGGGTTCGGCGCGAACGGGTTGCCGATGGCGGCCACGTACACCAGATCGGGGTTGTCCGGGTGGATGAGGACCGCGCCGCTGTTTCCGGTGCGCTCCAGTCCCACACTGCGCCAGCTCGCCCCGGCGTCGGTCGATTTGTAGACCCCCGTGCCGATGATCACGTTGCTGCGCAGGCCGTCCGACCCGGTCGACACGTAGACGATGTTCGGGTCCGATTCCGCCACGCGGATCGCGCCGATCGAACCCGTGGCGAAGTAGCCGTCGGAGACGTTGTCCCAGCCGTGCCCGTAGTCGGTGGTCTTCCACACGCCGCCGCCGGTGGCACCCATGTAGAAGGTGGAGGGCTGGTCCCGGTGACCCGCCACAGCGGTGACGCGCCCGCCCCGCGAGGGGCCGACGTACCGGTAGCGGAGGCTGCCGAAGAGTTCCTCGCTGAAGCGTGCCGCCGTGTCCTGTGCGAGGGCGGGGGCGGTCGGGGCGAGGTTCGCGGCGATGGCCGCGGCCGCCAGGGTGATCGTGGTGATGGTCCTTCTCATATCTGGTCTTCTCCAGGGGTCATTCGTTGTGGGAATCGGATCCGCTCGGCGGTCGCAAGGACCGCGCCAAGCCGGTTCAACCTAAGATGCGGGAGTGGGTTGGGACAGACGGGGGCCGCGCGGACGGGGTGCTCACGGAGGCGCGGAGGCCGTCGACGCCAGGTGAGGGACCGGCCGCGATCCGCGCCCGATGGGGATTCCGCGCAGCGCGGCCTTCAGGACGTCCAGCTCGGCGTTCTCCCGGACCCGCCACCGTCCCTGTTCCAGGATCAGCGACACCGTCAACACCCCCTCGATCACCGTGCCCATGTGGTCGGTGAGCTCCCGGTAGAGGACATGGCGGATGGTGTCGCCTTCGGGGACCGTGCCCAGGATCCTGACATCCGTCATCACCAGCGACTCCATCAGGCCGCGGGCATAGCGGGTCATGCCCCGCATGGAGTGGCGGAAGACTTCACGGCTCGTCCAGCCGTTCCACTCCTCGCGGGAGGCGTCGTAGAGCTGGATGAGGATGCTGTCCCCGGCCCGATTCTCCACCAGCTGCCGCGAGATCAGGTGGAATTCGGCCAGAACGCCGGTGTGGAGATGGTCGGCCACATCGTCCCAGCCAAGGCGGCCCAGCGCGTTGAGGAAATCGTCTGCGACCTTCTCCGGGGATTGGGCCGCAAGCGTGGCCGGGAACACCGTGAGGAACATGAGTGCGAGGAGCCCGAAGCGAGCCCTGTAGACACCGCCCTCCACCGCCCGCCCGGCTGGCGAGCGGCGGCAATGCGTAGTACGGTCACCGACCATGACGAATAGTCCGTGGTCCGCCGGGACGGGGCAAGTTCGCTCGCCCGGGACCTTACGGACGATCGCGGCTATCATGTGGATGCGGTAGCGTCCCCCGTCTGCGTCCAATTCGCCCCAGAGAAAGAGACCCGTCAACGTGAAGACCGCCCACACGTCCATCGCCCGAGCCCTGCTGCTCACCGCCGCATTCACCCTGACCACGCAACGCCTCCAGGCCCAGACCTTCCCGGCCGACGACCCGGTCATCCAGGCAATCTGGGAAGAGGGGATGGGCGAAGGCAGCCGGGCACACGACCTGGCGCAGGCGCTGCTGGACTCGATCGGCCCGAGGCTCATGGGTTCGCCGGCCTATTCTCGATCGGCGGACTGGCTCCTCGCCAACTACGAGCGCTGGGGGATCGAAGCTGCCCGCCAGGAGTACGGCACCTGGACAGGCTGGGACCGGGGGTTCACCCACATCGACCTTCTGGAACCACGCGTTCGCACCCTCGAGGGAACGATGCTGGCCTGGAGTCCCGGAACCGACGGCCCGGTGGAGGGCGAGGTGATCGCGTTGCCGAACTTCGCCGAGGCCGGCGAGTTCGAGGCGTGGCTCCCGTCGGTGGAAGGCAAGTTCGTCGCGATCTCCTTCGCCGAGCCCACATGCCGCGAGGACCAGTCCTGGGAGGACCATGCCACCCCGGAGACCTTCCAGCGCATGATAGAAGCGCGTGACCAGGCCCGGCAGGAGTGGCAACGAAGCTACGGTCCCCTTTTCATGGCCGCTTCCGGTGCCAGGCGCGTCGAAGAAGCCGGCGCCCTGGGCGTGCTCACCGCCCGCTGGTCGGCGGGTTGGGGTGTGGACAAGATCTTCGCGGCGCTGACCCGGCAGGTCCCTTCGGTCCACCTCTCCTGCGAAGACTACTCCCTGGTGCACCGCCTGGCCTCGCGCGGGCAGGGTCCCCGCATCCGGCTCGACGCCCGCGCCGAGTCCCTGGGCGACGTACCCGCGTTCAACGTGGTGGCGAGCATCCCGGGCACGGAGCTTCCCGACGAATACGTCCTGCTCAGCGCACACCTGGACTCGTGGGACGGGGCGTCGGGCGCGACCGACAACGGCACGGGCACGATCATGATGCACGAGGCCATGCGCATTCTGCAGGCCACGTATCCGAATCCGCGCCGCACGATCATGGTCGGGCACTGGGGGGGAGAGGAGCAGGGGCTGATCGGGTCAACCGCCTTCGCCGCCGACAACCCCGAGGTCGTGGACGGATTGCAGGCCTCGTTCAACCAGGACAACGGCACCTGGCGGATCGACTTCATCCGCATGCAGGGGTTCCTCGGCGCGGGCAAGCACTTCGCGCGCTGGTTCGAGGTGATTCCACCCGAGATCACCGGCCACATCGAGCTGGACATCCCGGGCGTCCCCGAAACCGGCGGCTCGGACCACATGTCCTTCATCTGCAAACCCGCACCGGGGTTCCGTCTCCAATCGAACTATCCGGACTACCGGCAGTACACCTGGCACACGAACAGGGACACCTTCGACAAGATCGTCTTTGACGACCTGCGCAACAACGCGACGCTGGCGGCCATGCTCGTCTATGCCGCCTCCGAGGATCCGGAGCGGATGGTGGTGACGCAGCGCGTCATGCCGGTCAATGAACGGACGGGTCAGCAGGGGACGTGGCCGCAGTGCCGGCCGCCAAGGAGGAGTCCGGGGCAGTAGGGGACGCCAGGCCGGCCATCGGCTGTCGGCTGTCGGCTGTCGGCTGTCGGCTGTCGGCTGTCGCGCAACAAAAACTGTTGCGCGCCGGATCCCCACCCGACTCCGGCTGGCACGGATCTGCATCGCCGATCGAATGCAGCGGGGTTTCTTCCACGTGCTCCTAGAGCGCCAGCGGCATCCCCAGTGAGGCGGCCGCCTCATGGAGGGCCGGGTTGTCGACGGACAGGATCTGAGGCCGGCCGCAGGCCAGGCTCCTGCCCGCCCGCGCCGTGAAGAGGACCACCCCGTGCCAGTCGCCCCAGAAGCTCGACCACCATCGCAACCCCATGTGCCCACTGTCCCAGATCGACGCGGCGATCGGCTGGGTCTTCCCGCGATGGCGGGACACGATCTGATTCGGTCTCAGACGGCGGCGGCGCAGCGTGGCCGGGTCACAGAGGTCGACCAGCTCTGCCGTCTTGCCCTGTCCCAACTGCACACCGACCAGTGCGAGTGGACGCCCGGCTCGCCGGAGGTGGGGCTTCCGCAACGGCCGGTTGCGCCAGGGCTGAATGGCCTCGGCAACAGCGTGTTCCGGTGATTCCGCCAGATAGAGTACAGGAGAACAGGCCACCGGCAGATCGAAGCGGCCGCGGCCGGTGGTCGGCGGAATGTAGGATGGCGAGAATGGGGAACCGTCAACGGCATCGTGGTTCCAGGGGAAGACACGCCAGAAAAGAGCCACGACCCCCGTTCCTCAGGCGAAGACGCCGGCTTTCATCGCTTCCAGGGCACCGACCACCTCGGCAAGCTGTCCCAGCTGGATGTAGTACGAAGGTGTCGCCCCGTCGAGGTGGGCGTTCGCACCGGTAAGCCACTCCTCGACGATGTCGGGATCGAGCCACCGAATGAGCATCTCGGCCACGAGAGCCAGTCCCGCAAGCCGGTCGGCGTTGTCCCGGTCCGGACGCTGACCCTGTCGCCAACGCGAGACCTGCGAGGCGGACACTCCCAGAATGCCCGCAATCGCCCGGTCGGAATGCACCGCCACGCGAATCATCTTCAGGTGGTGTTGGGCTTGGCTCATGTTCTCAACCTACCGAGCCCGAAAACAGTGCGCAACAAAAAATGTTGCGCGGCTGCAGGCTGATCCGGCGTATCCCGCGCTTGGCTTCAGTCGATCGGCTTCACCGCCCGGATGGTCCCGCCGTGGATGGACTCCACGAAGTCGCGGACCGGCGCTTCGCACAACGGATCGCGTCGAATGACAGCCTGCACCCTCGGGTCGGCCAGGATGTGCTCGGAGGGATAGCGCTGGCGTGACTCCACGCTGACCTCGGTGAATCCGGCGCGGGCCAGATCAGCCCGATACTCCGAAACGAGCACGGGAAGACAGCCGACCAGGGAATCCTTCGAGGCAGCGACGAAATCCGGCACAGGGTGGTCCGACACCAGATCCGAGATCATGACCCGGCCGCCCGGCTTCAGCACCCGCATGACCTCGGCGAGGACGCGCGGGCGGTCACCGGAGAGGTTGAGTACACAGTTGGAGATGACCGCATCGACCGTCGCGTCGGCCACGGGCAGCGCCTCGATCTCGCCCAGACGGAACTCGACGTTGGCGAAGCCGCCGCTCTGCGCGTTGCCGCGGGCGCGCTCCAGCATCTCGGGTGTCATGTCCACGCCGATGACCAACCCGTGAGGCTCGACCCGTTCCGCCGCCAGAAAACAGTCGAAGCCGGCGCCGGAGCCGAGGTCGAGCACCGTCTCCCCTGGCGATAGCGAGGCCAGCGCGACGGGGTTGCCGCACCCCAGTCCGAGGTTGGCCCCGTCGGGGACGCTCTTCAGTTCGCTCTCGTCGTATCCGACCGCGCAACTGATTTCCTCCGCGACCGCTGTGGCGGCGGTGGTCGCTCCGTTGGAAGGATCGCAGGAATCCACCGGACCGCAGCATCCGTCTCCGGTCGTGGCCGCCCTTGCGTAGCGATCGCGTACGGCGTTGCGCCGCTGTGTTGCATCCATGCTCATGCCGCCTGTCTATCGAGTGAACGGCCCGCCTTGGGGTCTTTCACCCGTTGCAGCAGGACGAGGCCGATGAGGAAGAGAGCGGTCAGCACCAGGAAACCGGGGCGCTGGTTGCCCCCCGCCAGGTAGGTCACGCCCCCGAAGAGCAGAGGGCCAAGCACCGACGACGACCGGCCGCACAGCGCATAGAAGCCGAACATCTCGGCCTCCCTGCCATCGGGGACCAGCGACGCCATCAGGGCCCGGCTCGCGGACTGCACCGACCCGAGACCGAATCCGGCCGCGACCGCCAGCCCGTAGAAGACGTTCGAGCTCTCGACGAAGTACACGGAGATTCCAGCGGCGACCCACAGGAAGAGCACGCCGGTCAACACCTTCTTCGGTCCGATTCGGTCCGCGGGCCCCGCGAGCGCGCACGCCCCAAGCAGCGCCGAGAACTGAACGATGAGGAACAGGATGATGACCTGCTGCTGGTTGAATCCGAAGGTCACCTCCGCGATGATCGCGGCCATCACAATGATCGTGAGAACGCCATCGATATAGAAGAAAAAGGCGAAGAGGAACCTGCGGAGATTCCGGTCACCCCACACGTCGGATGCGATCCGCCTGAAGTCCGCAACCCCCTTCACCGCCGCCTGCGCGATCCCGATCCCGCCCTTCGGGTCCGCCGGGAGGAAACGGAACGCCGGGATCGAGAAGATCAGGAAGAAGGCGACCACCGTGAGCCAGACGAGTTCGATCTGCCCGCGCTGAGCCAATGGGAGCACGATGATCAGGCCAAGCGCCGATCCCAGGTATCCCAGTCCGAAGCCGTAGCCCGAGACCCGCCCCAGCCGTTCGGGCGGCGCAATGTCGGGAAGGTAGGCGTTGTAGAAGACGTTCGCGCTCTCGAAACCGACATTGGCGAGGAGAAAGAAGAAGAAACCCGCGACGACCATCCCTGGTTGGAGCGTCGTCATCAGGGCCACGCCCGCGAGACAGCACGCCACGTAGAAGGCCAGGAATCGCTTGCGGGTGCCGCTCCGATCGGCGATCGTGCCGAGCAGGGGCAACGTGAGCGCGACGACGATGGCCGACAGAGCCACGGCCCAACCCCACCACAACTCTCCGAGTCCTCCCTCTCCACCGACGACCGTGCCACGGTAGAATATCGGGAAGACCGCCGTTGTAACGACGGCAGGGTAGATCGAATTGGCGAAGTCGTAGGATACCCACGCCCTGACGGAGCGCTTTTCGTACGTGACCGGGCCGTCGGTTGCGCGCGCGCGTGCGCCGGCCTTTCCGCCCAAGGTCAGCCTCCGCGAGCCTTCTTGATGCCCATTGCAACTCCGGTGCCGATTCCGGCCCCGACAACCACCGCGGGCAAAAAGGTGACGAGCGGCACGGCGGCGGCGACGAACGCGGTCGCGGCTCCCGTGGCAAGCCCAACGCCCACCGCCGGCTTCTCCGCGATCTTGGTGTAGCGGAGCTTACGGCTCACGAACTCTTTCGATTTCAGGTGTCCAAGGATTCCCGCGGCGCCCGCGCCGCCGAGTATGATCAACTCCAGCATGGTCTATGCTCCTTTCCTGGGGCCTGGCCCCGTTTTCCCTTGCCTACGCCGTGCGAAGCGCCCGCGTTTCCCGCGACTGGCGCCGCTCATGACGGCCGTTCCATTTCGGCGAAGGCGCGGCTGACATTCGTGGATACGTCCTGAAGGGCAAAAAGGGACGCCGCATCCAGCTTCCTGCTGATCTTCCGTCCCACCAGCCTGCGCAGAAAGCGAAGCGGCTCGTTGAAGTCGGCGTCGAACAGAGGATCGGTCGTACGATTGAGGTTCTCCAGGATTCTGAGCGCGAGATAGGTGTCGTCCAGGAGCCCGGCCAATCCCTGCGTCATCTCCGGAATCAGGTCGACCGGATTGATGAAGTAGCGAGCGACGTGTTCCAGCACCGGATTCACCACCACACCCAGCTGACGCTGCTGCCCCGCCTGGGCCGCCCGGGCCAGCAGCAACGGGACCGTCTCGATCACCTCGACGGCAACCTCGGCCGCTTCGATCACCTCTTCGTCGGTGGCGTTCGGCGCCGTGGTCCGGATGAATTCCTCCAGCCGGCCGTTGTCCCGCACCTTGGCGCTGTCGATGACAGCCTGCACGTCCCTGAGATTCACGTCCGGCTCCTTTTATCGCGCGCGGTAGACCGTGAGCCCGCCCCCCCCACCACCCATCACCAGGTCCCGGTCGCCGTCTCCGTCAAGGTCGACGAAGACCGGCGTGGTAAATGTGGGGACTCGGGGCCCAAATGGCACGGTCTCCACAAAAACCGGCTCGGTCGGCGTTCCCTCGTTCAGGAACAGCCGCAACCCTGAAACCTCCGATCCCACGGCGAGGTCCAGGTCTCCGTCACCATCCAGATCGACGATCGTGGGTACGCTGCGGCGACCGATGTCGATGTCCTGGAACTCGTCCGAGACAAGCTGGAAGTCGGGTGCCTGCGGCCCCCCGTCGTTGCGGTAGTAGTTCAGCGTGCCGGACGACTCCCCCACGAGAAGGTCGAGGTCGCCGTCGCCGTCCAGATCGGCGAGGGCGGGCGTCGTGTTGCGTCCCCGGGTGAGCGTGGCAGCGGCGGAATCGACCATCGTCCAGCGAGGAAGAACGCCACCGTCGGAGCCCCGGCCGTCGTTGCGGTAGTACGCGATTCGGTCGCGCCACTCGCCCAGGAGCATGTCGTCGTCGCCGTCGCCGTCCAGGTCGCCGAAGGCCGGCGCGTAGTGGTACGCCTCGGGAAGTCCGGGCACGGCGCCCCGCGCCGCGAAGGCGGGAGCCGTGCGGGATCCCGTGTTCTCGAAGGCGAAGAGGCGGCCGCTGCGCGTGTCGCCCGGTTCGATCTTGTTGGACAACAGGAGGTCGAGGTCGCCGTCCCGGTCCAGGTCGGTGAAGGCGGGAATGGACTCGCTGCCCATGTCGACGGTGCGGATCAGGCGGCGTGCAACCACCGTGAAGTCCCCGTCTTCGCCCTGTTCGAACTGGTACAGATTCTCGACGGTGGTGAGGTTGGGGTTGAAGGCTCCGCCAAGGACGCCCATGGTGAGGTCCATGTCGCCGTCACGGTCCACGTCACCGAGCGCCGGCGCGTTGTACCCCGAGGTGCGAACCGGGTCGCGGAGCGGGAAGGGCCGGGGGGTCCCCCTGAGCACCGGGCGCCGGCAGGTCCCGGTGTTCTCGATGAGGAGGAGCCCGGCTTCGAAGAAGTCGCCCCAGAACAGGTCGTGGTCGCCGTCCTGATCCACATCGCCCAGCGCCATGGTGTTGGCACCGTGAAGGCTGCCCTGCATGGCCCCGACGATCTCGATGTCCTCGAAGGAGTCTGTGACGTGCCGGAAGCGGGGTATGCCGTCGTCGCCGGTGCTCTCGGCTTCATAGCGCGTAATCGTGCCCGTCAGGCGTCCAATGAGGAGATCCAGGAAGCCGTCGCAATCGATGTCGGCCGCGTTGGGGATGTTCTGGCGGTCCGAGAAGATCGGCTCGCCTTCCACATCGCGCAGCGTGTCCGTGGCGAGGACATAGCTGGCTGGCCCGGTGCCCCCGTCGTTGCGGTAGAACCGGATGTAGCTGAAGGGCTCCTCGGTCAGTAGGTCGAGGTCTCCGTCGAGGTCCACGTCCACGAAGCGGAGCCACTCCCCCACCGACAGATCCTCGTAGGTGTCGGTGACCCACCGGTACTCGCTCTCCAGACCCGCGCCGTCGTTCCGGAAGTACATGACCCGGTCCGACTGTTCCTGAACGAAGAGGTCGAGGTCGCCGTCTCCGTCCGCATCGGCCAGCTGGGGCCTGGGCAGGTTGAACCCGCCCAGGAAGGGGTGGTCGAGGGGCTCGCCCGCCTCGTCCACCACCGCGATCCCGTAGACGACACGCTCCCACGCGGACGCGGATTCCACCGCTACGGGGCCCGGGGGCGCGGAGGAAACCGGGGCGCACACCCAGCCGGGGCCGAACAGCAGCAGGGCCGCCGCAGCTGCGCGCCAGCCGCCCGGCCGTCGGGTCGGCCCCGGCCGAACATGGGGCTTCACTGCGGGCTCCGCCGGTGCACGCGCTACCCCGCCGGTCCGATCGAGATGCCGGCCGGGTAGCTGCCGACTTCGATGGTCTGCACGACCTCGAAGGTGCGCGTGTCAATCTTGACCACCGTCCCCACGTCGGCGTTTTTCTCAACCGGGCGACGCGGCGCGTAGGTGCCCTTCAGGTTCCTGTTCGACACGAAGAGATACCGCCCGTCGGCAGTGACCGCGCTGCCGTGCGGTTCCACGATCCCCGGCGCGGTGATCCGCCGCACGACCGTCCACGTCTCCGTCTCGACCACCACGACCGCGTCATCGTCCTTCGCGCCGAAGTAGACCCGGGAACCGTCCGGCGAGAAGACCGGGTGCCACGGCTGGGTCCCCACATCCACCTCCGCCACGAGGCCGCGCCCGGGGGAGGCAGCGTCGAAGACGAGGAGTTTCCCGGTAAGCTGCGCGGTCGCGACGAGATGGCGCCGGTCGGGAGAGAGCGCGAACTGCACGAAGGTGTGTGCGGGTCCCTCGACGTCCACAAGCTCCAGCGCGTCGGAGCCGCCTTCCATCACCGCGAAGCGGTTCTCGACCAGCGAGGCCGTGAAGATGCGGTTCGTCGCGGGATCCACCGTGAGGGCATGGGGGCGCGGGAAGAAGACGTCCAGCTCCTCCACGCTCATGTCGCTCCGGTCGATCGCGCCGATGCGCTGCGGGGGACTCACCGCCATCATCGAGCGCCCCACGTAAAGCATCTCCGACGCGGGGTCCACCACCAGAAGGCCCGGCGTCTCGAAGGGCGCGCGGCCGACGAGCTCGTTGTCCGCGTTGAAGCGCAGGACGTGACCGCCTCCGATCAACGACACGTACCAGTGGGAACCATCGGGTTCGACGGCGGTGTGGTGGGGGCGGGAGTTGGGGTCGAAGCCGAACTCGGTGACGTCGACGGTGTGGACGACCTCACCCGATGCGGCATCGATCACCGAGACCGTGGCCGAGGACTGGTTGGCCACGTAGACGCGCTCTCCCGGGGGCGCCGCCTGGGCTGTGGCGACCACCGGCCAACCCGCAATCATCAACGTAACGCACATGAAAGCGAGCCGACGAGCTGCCGTTCGCGCTCGGGGGATGGCCGTGCGCGGCCGCAGGATGTCCGAGAGCCTCCCGCGCGCGGCCCACGGCGCCTTGGCCGCGGCCTCTCGCGCCGCACGCGCGGCCGTTTGCGTTCCATTCATCGTCACGCCTCTCGTCAGTTGGCCGCGTCTGCCCCTATGACACGGGGGTCCGGTCCCTCTTCTTCACCAGGAAGAGCCCTTCCGACCCCGACGTCACGATGACGATACCGGACGCGAAGAAGGGGTAGTTGCTCCACGATCCGTTCATCGACGGGAAGTCCTCGCCGGGGACCGTGTCGAAGAAAGCCACCTCCCGTGGATTCTCCACGTCGGAGATATCCAGGACGCGCAGCCCGCTGTTGTAGTTCGACTGGTACATCAGGTCGCCCACGATGTACAGGTTGTGATCGCTGGCCGTGTTGGCGGAGAGGTGCTCCTTGACGAGGACGGGGTCATCGAGGTCCTGCACGTCCCAGATCAGGGTGCGGGTGGCCGGGGTCAACCCCCCAACCTCGTCCAACTCGTCGTTCATGAAGAAGTACGCCTGATCCTCGGTGAGCCAGCCCTGGTGGGTGTAGGCGGAGTTGGGATAGGTCGCCATCGCGAGGGCGACCGGGTTTTCCTTGTCGGAGACATCGGCGATGCTCAGCGCGTTCTCGTTGGCTCCGAAGCAGATCTCCTTGCCGGAATGTTCCTCGTCGGGTCCCTTGTAGGTGACGCACTGCGCGTCGTGCGAATACCCCGTGCCGCTACGCCCGGTGGTGGGGTCCGCGAAGCAGCCCGCGAAGGACGGGTTCCCGGGATCACGGATGTCGATCATATGGAGGCCGCCGCCGCAGGTGTCGCCCCCGCCTCTGCTGCCGACGGCGTAGGCGAAGCCGGTCTCCTCGTTGATCACGATGTTGTGGACGCTGTTGATCCGGTCGTAGTGGGCGTCCGCGTCAAAGGTGAGCAGAGTTCCCGAGAAGTCGCGCAGCCGCGTGAGGTCGAAGACCTGCATGCCGTGGTTGCGAGCCCCATCCGAGACCACGAATACATGGTCCTTGTAGACCTTCATGTCCCGCCAGCTGCTCCCCGGCGCCCATTCGGGCTTCGGAAGGTTGCCCACGACCACCGGGTTGAGCGGATCGGTGACGTCCACGAACGAGGTGCCATCCGTACGGCCCACGATGGCGTAGTCGTGCTCGGACTCGGGGTCGGTCCATCCCCACACGTCGTTGACGCGCACGCCGCGGGCCCCGCCCAGGTCCTCGACCGGAACAAAGGACACCAGGTCCACGTTGCTGCAACCGAAGACCGTCGCCGCGCCTTCGGCACACTCGACCTCGCTTCCCAGCACCGGGTCCATGCCCTCGACCTCCGAGAAGATGGAGTGGCCGTCCGTCCAGCCGTCCCCGTCCCTGGCGAAGATCAGGGCCGTGCCCAGTCCGTAGTCGTCCCGGGGCATGCCAGACACGAGCACCCCCTCGCCGTACGTCACGACGGTGCCCACCCAGTCGCCCGCCTCCGGTTCCGGCGCGCCGAGCCGGGTCACGGAACTCCAGCCATCCGCGTTGCCGTCCCCGAACTCGTAGATGCCACCGCGACGTCCGTTCGCACCCGGCGCGCCGACCCAGAGGGTCTGCCCATCCGTCGCCATCGAGCTGCCGAACTGGTCACCAGCGGACCCGTCGAACGCCGCCAGGCGACCGGTTTCGGTCCACTCTCCGTTCTGCCGGACGAAGGACACCACGCTGCCGGGTCCGCCGCCAAACGGACTGCCCGCTCCGACCAGAATGCGATCCGCCATCACCATTGCCGAAACGCCAAGGTAGGATTCCGGTCCGTCGGCGATCGTCAACTCGCCGGTCATCGTCCAGCCGTCGGGTCCGCCCTCGTAGACGTACGCAGCCCCGGAAGCCGAATCGGCGACGGGAGCACCCACGACCAGCGTCTCGCCCGACAGGGCCAGAGTCCCCCCGAAGCCGGTCCGCTCCGCGGTCTCCGGAGATTCGAGCATGGCTTCCTGGACCCAGCCGCCATCCACGTTCCGGAAGAGCAGCACCATGCTGTCACCGGTTTGCGATCCCGCGTTGATCGCGGCGAGGTCTCCGCTCAGTGTCATCGCTATCCCCACGATCATCCCCTCGGGGAGGCCTTCCGCAACAATCCGACCTTCGTGGATCCACTCTGATCCGTTTCTGGAAAACGTGTGGACACCACCGCCCTCCGGCGATCTCGGGTCCATCGCGGTCACCAGCAAACGATTCCCGGAATGCGCCATGCTGAAGCCGAATCCGTTGCCCTCGGACGGCTCCGGGGGCAGGAGCCTCCCCGTCTCGACCCACTCGTCGCCGCTCCGGGTGTAGATGTGCACGACCCCGCCGTCGGCACCCCCGGCACGGGATTCGGCCACCAGGATTTCATCCCCCGCAACGACCACGCTTGACGCGAATCCCTGTGCGAGAAGCGACCCGGGCAACACGCCGGCACCCGCCAGCGAGAGAAGCGTAACTGCCAACACTTTGCGCATGTTCCTCTTCTTGCTCATTTTCCTCTTCCTGCTCATGTTCCGACCGATCCGATGGGTTGGAAGTCCGACTGGGGATAGTAAGGCTGGCATCATTGCGGCCCTTGGACAAGACTAACTCAGGGTGGAGATTCCCCGGCCGAGATGAGCGCCCGCCCGGCGTTCGCCCGGACAAGCCAGGGTCAGGAGGCCGAAGTGCACATCACCTACTTCATTCCCGGCCCAATGTCGCAGGGCCCTCTCGGGCTTGGCGAATTGGACCGGCGCAAAGCCTATCTGGAGAGGCACGCTGCCCCCGATACCTTGATTTCCGTGCGCGAGAGTGCCGACGGTCCCGCGTCGATCGAATCGGCAGCGGAGGAATACCTGGCCGTGCCGGGGCTGCTCGCGGCGGCTCCGGTTCTCGAGTCGGAGGGAACGAGCGCGATCATCGTCGGTTGCTTCGGCGACCCGGGGCTGAGCGCCGCGCGCGAGTTGACGGGTATCCCGGTTGTCGGGCCCGGTCAGGCCAGCGGCCACCTGGCGGCGCAGCTCGGGTCCCGCTTCGCGATCCTGACGGTCGTCGACGAGATCGTTCCCGCGATTCGCCGTCAGATGCGCGGCCACGGCCTGGAGGGCTTCCTGTCGGAGGTGCGCGCGGTGGACGTGCCCGTGCTGGAGCTGCGCCAGCGCCGCGACGAAGTGCTCGGGACGCTCGAGCAGGTGGGGCGCGAAATGGTTGAGAACGGTGCCGATGCCCTGGTCCTGGGCTGCATGACGATGGGTTTTGTCGACGTGGCACGGGACCTGCAGTCTCGGCTCGACGTGCCGGTGGTCAATCCGGTGGTTGCGTCACTCAAGCTCGTAGAGGCAATGGTGTCGGCTGGAGTCGCACCATCCGCGAGGGCCTACCCGGCTCCGCGCAAGCCCATGGCGATCAGCCGGCCTGAGACGTCCCGGCGAGACGGTCGAGGAGCCACGAAGCCTCGTTGAACCCGTGCAGCACCTTGTTGACCTGGCGGCGCAGTTCGGTCACCACGAACGGGAAGAGGTCCGGATCCCCCTCGCGCATGGCGTCGAGGTCGCCAACCCTGGCCAGTTTGGGGATCGGGACACGCGGAGTGGCCGGATCGTGGTCGAAGGGCGCGCCTTCCGCATATCCCACATGCACCAGGATCCGCCCGACCCTGAGCAGCAGCTCATTGGCCAGAACCGGCTCGATACTCCCTTCCTCGATCATGCCGTAGAAGACGCCCAATCGTTCCACGAAGCCATCGAAGGCCTTACGGACGGGCAGCAGATTGAACTGCTTCCCGAGGACCTTGTCTATCCTGGCTTCGTAGCCCTTCAGAGCCTCGTCCAGTTCGGTGGCGGTCTCACGGAAGTCCAGCGGAAGAATGTCGTCCACCAGGAATCGGGAGATCGCCGTTATATAAACACGCAGGTCCCGCTCAAGGTTGTCACGATCCGCAATCTCGATTCGGTCTCTCTCGGTGTGCCACGCGATGTTGCCTCCGCACCCGCCAACCGGATAGAAGCCGAGCCGGTCCCGCTCCTCTCCCGGGATATTCGAGAGGAGCATGAAGAAGGACGTAAGCCCGATCTGGTTGAAGGAATAGTCTCCCGCCCTCAGGGGCCTCTGGCGCCCGGGCTCTACCCCGGCGACGGCCTCGATGGATGAGCGGCACACTTCGCCGGCCTCCGCCATCCACGGCACCGCATCGTATTCCGTTGCTCCCCAGCAGCCCGGAGAATCGATATTCACCGTCGCCACGCACTGCCGGGTCAATTCTGGGCCGAATGCATCGGCGTACCAGGTCGAGCCCCCGTACCGTCCGGTGGAGTGCGCGGGCCACCATGCCACCCGCAGCGAACGACGCAGTTCTTCGCGCCTGTTGTGGAAAACGCGAGCGAGTTCGAGAAGCGTCGCGTCACCGACAGCATTGTCACCGATGCCGACATCCCAGGAATCGTAGTGACCGTGGGCCAACACGAAGTGCTCTTCCTGGCCGTCGATGCGGGCAACAGGCAACTGACACGGATACCACCCCTCGGTCAGCTCCGTGTGCAACGTGATCCGGTCAACGCCGTCCACAATGGCCTGGATCACCTTGTCCCCGTCCCAGCGGCTAATGGCGGCCACCGGAGTCGAGGGTCTTTTCTCGAGTTGGGATTCCCCGGGCGAGCCCCAAACCGTGGTGCAGATCCCCCAGTGAATACGGCTGCCCGGGTTGATGTAGATCTGGCCAACGGCACCGGCGGCTTCGAACAGCGCTACCGACACCGGCATCGGGAACCCTTCGGTCACCACGATCTTCCCGGCAACGTCGGCCAGCAGATCTCCGTGCGAGGACTTGAAAAGGTCGGAGGCATCCCGGAAGGGAATCGCAGGGACGTGGACCGGCGGCGCGGCCAGGCCTTTCGCCCGGGTCGATGCCGAGAACGAAGGAGGCTTGGCGATCAGGGTCGCGCCCGCCACCTCAACGGAAGCGGAGCGCGGCACCGACAGATACAAGTCCGGTTCGTACAGCGTGTACGGGATATCCAGGGCCTCGAGACGGGAAACGATAAAATGGGCCCCGGCACGTTCGTCGGTGGAACCCGACTCCCTCACGAGAATCGCAAACCGCTCAATCAGACTCCAACCTTCGTCGAATGAAACATCGGACAGCAGGGTTTCGACCAGACTCATGGCGTCTCCGGACATAGTTCTACCAGGCAGTGGACATCTTCCTCCCCCTTATTATAGCGTTGACCACAAGCGTTGCCGCCGTTGCGGGGTGTTTGGTGACGATCCGCCACCTCACCAGTCGATGGAGTCGGGTTGTGGCTGGTAGTTCTCGACTGCGCGGCGTGCCAGCAGGAACGAAGCCGCCAGGACTCCGGCGGCACCCAGGACCGAGATCGCCCCGATCACAAGCGGGGCCCGTTCGCTGGCCATCACGGCACGAATGACATGTAGAGGGCTGCCGAAGAGCCGGTCGTAGCCGTAGATCACGGCGAACACCGTCGCACCGATGATGAGCGGCCCATAGGTGACAAGCGCGTTGACGTTGAAACGGATCAGGAGTGCGATCGCCGCGCACGCAAGAGCGGATGTCGGCACCCAGGTCACCAGAAACGCCAAACCGGCCACTCTGGCGGGCTCCGCCGACCCGAGAAGCGGAGGCAGGCTCAAGCCGGCCGCCGCAGCGACAAGCACCGCCCCGGCGGCAGCGAAAAGGATTGCCGCGGCGAAGCGGGCAGAGACCAGGACAGACGCCGGCGCGGGCAAGGAGACGAGGAAGTCCATCGTCCCGCTCATCTTGTCCTTCAATACCGTGACGGGCACCATCATGAAGAGCGACCCCCCGAGGGCACCAAGGAGAAACGCCAGCCCGTTGGGCGTCGCGTTTCCGGTCGCGACGATGATCACGGAAACGACTCCGAACACGACGATCGACCCGCGTGTATGCGGCCCGTAGCGACGGTACTCGACACTCAGCAAGTTCAGAAACGCACGCTTATTCATCCGACCCCAACGCATCGTAGAGGATTCGAGAGATAGGGCTCCCCTTATCGCGCTCCTGGAGCTCCCGGGTGGTCATGTCGCCCAACAGCCGCCCTCGCCGCATCATGATCACCCGATCGGCAATCCGTTCCACGTCTTCGAGGATGTGGCTGGAAAAGAGGACGAGGCGATCCCCGCCGCGCGGGACACACTCGTCGATGACCCCCAGCAATTCACCCCGCATCAGGGGATCGATCGCGGAGGTCGGCTCGTCAAGAATCAGCAGGGGCGGGCGATACGCCTCCGCGGCCACGAACGAGAGCTTGACCGCCATCCCTTTCGAGAGCGTTCCAAGCTTGGAGGCGGATGGCAGAGCGACACGCCCAAGGAGTTCCTGCGCGTAGTCGTCGTCCCAGGTGGGGAAGAAAGCCGACAGAAACCTGAGGTGCTCGGCCACGGTCATCCACATGAAGCCCAACAGCTGCTCCGGGAGAAAGCCGATCCGCGTCCTGATCTCGGGGACCTGTGCCCGCACCTCCCGGCCGGCCACCTCGACGCGCCCATCGTAGTCGCGAAGCCTCCCCGCAATTGCTTTGAGCGTCGTGCTCTTGCCCGCCCCGTTTGCACCCACCAGTGCAACCCGCTCGCCCGCGCGAATCTCCAGGTCGATCGGTTCGAGGTGGAATTGCGGGTAGCGGACACCGAAGCCGGACAGGCGCACGGAAACAGCGGTAGTCGTCATCAGAGGGCAATCCAGGTGCGGGCGGCGGCCAAGGAGAGGGTCACTCCCCAGAAGAAGCATGCAAGGGCGAGCGAGGGTCGCCGCTCGGGTCCGTCACAACGCCCCAGAGCCATCACGAGAAACGCGAACCAGAGCAGGTGGACGACGGACAGGCCCTGCGCCACCGCATACAGGAACGGTTGCGAAGCCGGTACGAATGCAGCGAGCCCCAGCGACACCTGAAGCTCGTCCGGGGACGACACGCTACCACCCGTGGTGTAGTGGAGAAAGAGGGCGAGCAGCACCCCCTGTGCCGCGAGGATAGCCTCCCCGTACAGCAACACCGAGAAGATCGGGCGGATGCGGCGTGACGAGTTCGCGAGAACCAGCACGGCCCAGCCGAGCGCGGCGAACACACCCGCCTTGAGCAGCTGGATCAGCGGCGCCGCCAGGGCCAGCAGCCACATCAGGACCTCCATGCCCTGAGCCAGAGCGGCCTGGTCCCCCGACAGCGAACTCAACATCAGCGGTCGCAGCGACACCGTCGAGATCAGCACGAAGACCCAGCCGATCACCAACGGCGGCACGACGGGCTGGTGCTCGCGAATGTCATCCAGGCTGGGGACGAGCATGTTGAAAAAGTACTTGACCCTCAGAGCGGCACCGCTGCGACCCCGCTCCCTTCCGTCCGCTACAGTCATGACGCCCCCTCCCCTTCTCGCAGAGCTACGGTGTTTTCGACCAGTTTCCTCCTGGTGGCTCGCCCGACACCGACAATTCGCACCGTATCCGTATGGTCGATCCAGAACGTGACGGGCACCGCGTTGACGCCGAGGGCGCGCGCAATGCTCCCGTCGGAATCCTTCACGGTTCGCGCGCGGAGCGAAGGAGGCACCCATGCCGCCCCGTCCATGACCGATCGGGGAGAAGCCACCACCCACACGTCGATACCCGCCTCACCAGCCGCCACCATCCCTCCCCACAGATCCAGCTCCCCCTTGCAGTAGACGCAGCTGCGATCCACATAGACCACGGCTGCCGGACCCCGAATATACATCCCCGACCCCCCTACCGCATCACTGCCCCACGGCATCGCCGCCGAAGGGAAGAGCCATGGCGGCTCCTTGGGGCCGGGCCCTCCTCGCTTGCCCGCCAGCAGGATGGTCGGACCGAGAGCCACGCCCGCAGCGCACGCGGCCACCGCGATCGCAATCGCCTTTCGCGGTATTCGATGTCGTGGTTCGTTCATATCCGCTTCTCCGGTGGTTGGACCCGGACGGAGCAAGCCCCGCCCGGGTCCCCGTTCACATGTCGCGACTACGACCAGGCGACCTCACACGTCGTAGCACTACCGATCGGCCAGCCTTCCGATCTAGGCTTCCGCAGCCGCATAGCCGCACACGAATCCACACGCGAAGGTCCCCACCAAGGGTCCGATCGGCCCCGCAGCGATTGCCGCGCCGATGCATGCCCCGCACAGCGCCCACTTTCTCCAGTCCCCACCGCCCACGACTGTCTCGGAGTCAATAAGCTGCACCGCTTGCACGGTGTGGGACCCAGCCACAGTATCCGGAATCGGGCGACCTCCCAACATGGCGGCATTTGCCAGTGCGAGAAGCATTGCGATATTCAGAGTTCTCTTCATTGTTGCGTTTTTCATTAGTTGTTACCTTTCCTTTAGTCTTGGTCATCTTGAAATGCATCATGGCAGTACACCGCACACCCAACGAACAAGAGCACGGCGGCGCCCCCGGAAACCGTAGATGTCACAGCCGCCGCCCCAATGCACCCTCCGCAAGCCAGTTTCTCCAGCCAGCCGCCCCGACCCTGGACCCAATCTTCCACCGGTGCGACTTCGACCGGTTCGCCGGAGGGCGACACCGGGGTGGCGTCCGAACCTGGACGGACTCCAAGCGCGGTGGTGTGTGCCAGCGCAAGGAACGTTGAGAGACTCACACATAGTCTCGCTGTCGTTGATTTCATGTCTTTTCCTCGTTGTAGATTGATATCAGGTCACGATTTACGTGAATGCCAGCGTGCAGAGGAACGCGCACCCGGCGACCACCTCGGGAAGGAAAGCGGAGACCAGAAGCAGTCCGCCAATGCTCGCGATGCCCACGGACAGGATGACACCACCGCATGCCATGCAGCCCGCTTTCTGTCCTGGCGTGTTTACCGGACCTTGCCCGCCGAGGGGGTTCGAGACGAAGTCGGCACTGTCGAGTTGCGTCGGCCGGACGGTGTCGAGCAGTGCCCCGCCCGATGCCGAAACTTCCGTTGCCGTGCGAGCGTTACTCATTGTGATTGCAAGGGCACCCACTACAAAAATCCTTGTTACAAATCCGAGCGTTTTGTTCATTTGTTTTCTCCTGGTTTCAAAAGCACTACTATTCGAAGATGGCCGCGTGGCATGCCGCGGCGCATCCCGCCGCCGCCAGCGCCGATCCGGGGATATAGATGGCTGTCACCCAGCCGCCCGTGGCAACCAGTGTGGCGCCGGCAGCAAAGCAACCCAGGCAGGCAACGACTGTCTTCCAGCCCCGGCCATCAACATCGACGACTTGAGCTGGTGGCGAAGCTGCGGTTCGCGCATTCACGACATGTCCGACCCCTGGCGCCGCGACGAGTCCGAGACACAGTGCGACCACGATGCTTCGAGTGCGTGATCCTTTCATTCTTTCCTCCCAATGATTCGGGGTGAATCGGGCCCGTGACGTATTTCGCCACGGTAGACCTGGGTGCTATCCGCGGAGCAGCAGTGCTTCGCCGGACCAGGTCTTCTTGAACCCGTCTTCGCTGATCGAGTAACGACCCACCTGTGGATCCACCACCGTCAGACGGCCCGAGGGCGATCTGTCGGTAACCGTCACGAAGTGGCTGCGGTTCACCCACGCGATGAACGGCATCGGCGTTTCCGGCAGCACCGCCAACGGCACCTGCTCGAGGGTCAGTGAGAGGCCAAAGACCTCTCCGGCCCGGATCAGGCCGCTGGCACGCGTGCCCAGGGGCCCGGTACCGGCGAGCACCATCAACGAATCTGTCGCTGGAGCCTGCATGCCCAGGTCGCGCATCATGTTGGCGAGCGCGGCCGGCCCGCAGTCGGTGAGCGTTGACTGCAGGACCACCCCTTCAAGGCCGAGGTAGGTAGCTTCCGACATGGAGAGGTCGACGCGCGCGACGATTCTGCCGAGACGCGGCAGATCGGTCGACGCGAGGTTTGCCACGGCGAAGGCCCCGGGAACCAGGAAGAGGATCAGGGTGGCGAACGCGCGCCGGGAAGCGGTTCCCGGCTGGAGTCGTCGTGCCCTGTGGTCGAGGGTCGGGGGCCTGGATGCGAACATTGGGTGGAATCCGTCGTTGGAGTGCGTCACCGCGATCATGCGGGACACACGGTACCACCCTCTGACGTGCGCTTACATGTCTGGTTGGGACTGATTTCCCCAGGGACGCAAAACGGGGCTGGAAGACCGGTCAGACTTGGGTGCGGCAACCCCTGACCACCCCCCGCAGCACCCCTTCCGGGGCCGCCGAGGGTCTGGACCCGAGCTATCCCGGCATGCGGCAACCGCCGGGCGAATCTCCCCTTGGAAGCGCGGGGACCTCATTCGCGGGCGGTTAGCTGCCCGTGACACCCTCCAGCGCCGCCAGGACTTCGGCATTCGATGGCCGCACCCGGTAGTCGACCTCGACAAAGCGGTATCGCACCATGCCTTCCTTGTCGATCACGTAGGTCGCCGGGTGAGGCATCGGACGGTTGCGAGGTGCGTCCTCGTTGAAGAGGCCGTAGCGGTCGATCACGCTGTGGTCCGGGTCGGACAGCATGACGAAATCGGGTGCCATGCCGTCGGTGTCCGTCACCCTGTCGATCATCCGCTGCATCCCCTCACGGTCGTCGACCGACACGGTTACGATCTCGGTATCGCCCTTGAGTGCGTCCGGGAGAAGGGCTCTCAGCTCCACGAGCTGACCGGCGCAGTACGGTCACCAGTGGCCCCGGTAAAAGACCAGCACCACGTTCTTGTCGCCCCGAAAGCCGGCGAGATCGACCGGACCGCCGTCGTACGACTCCAGGGTGAAGAGAGGCGCCTCGTCGCCGACGCCCACGCGCTCCAGGTCGGCAGGCGAAAGGTCACGGCCATCGACCGGGCCGAGGGTCTGCGCCCTTGCGGCGGAAGCCATGGCGAGGACACCGACAAGGGCGACAAGAGCGAGGTGACGCACCCTCGCAAGGGATCGAATGATGAGTGTCATGGGTCTGGCCGCCCTGAGGTGGTGGGAGTGTACGGGTACCGGTGCAGCGTACAGCCACGGTATCTTACGCCATGTGTTCCGTCCTCGCCATCCTCGACCTCGATCCTTCCGATCCGCCGCCCAGGGACCGGGTGCTGGCGCTGTCCAGGCTCCAGCGGCACCGCGGACCCGACTGGTCCGGTGTCTTCACCCATGAACGGGCGGTCCTGGCCCACAACCGCCTGGCGATCGTGGACGTGGAGCACGGGTCACAGCCACTCTGCAGCGCAGACGGCAGCGTGGCACTGGCCGTCAACGGCGAGATCTACAACCACCGGGCGCTGGAGGCCGACCTGACGCGCCCGTTCCGGTTCCAGACTCAGAGCGATTGCGAGGTAATCCTTGCGCTGTACGCCGAAGAAGGAGCCGGCTTCCTCGACAAACTGAACGGGATCTTCGCCTTCGTCCTCTACGACGCCACGCAGGACCGGTACCTCGTCGCGCGCGACCACTTGGGAATCGTCCCCCTCTACACGGGCTACGACGATGAGGGCCGCTTCCACGTGGCGTCCGAAATGAAGGCGCTCACGCCCGTCTGCCGAAGCGTCTCCGAGTTTCCTCCCGGGCACTTCCTGGACTCACTCGAAGGAACCGTCAGGCCCTACTACCACAGGGAGTGGAGGAGCCACACCGCTGCCACGGCAGAGCCCGACCCGGCGGCGATCCGCGAATCCCTGCAGGCCGCGGTGCACCGGCAGCTCATGTCCGATGTGCCCTACGGCGTCCTGCTGTCCGGGGGGCTCGACTCCTCGATCATCTCCGCCGTGGCCCAGCAGTACGCCCGGAACCGGATCGAGGATGACGACAGGACCGAGGCGTGGTGGCCCCGTCTCCACTCGTTCTGTATCGGCCTGGAAGGCTCGCCGGACATGGCCAGCGCCAGGCTCGTGGCCGACCACATCGGCACCGTCCACCACGAGTTCCACTTCACGGTGCAGGAAGGACTCGACGCGCTGTCGGACGTCATCCATCACCTGGAGACCTTCGACGTGACCACCGTGCGCGCGGCCACGCCCATGTACCTGATGGCACGCCGCATCCGCACCCTGGGGATCAAGATGGTGCTGTCGGGCGAAGGGGCCGACGAGGTGTTCGGCGGCTACCTGTACTTCCACAGGGCGCCCGACGCGCGCTCCTTCCATGAGGAAACCGTCCGCAAACTCGACCGACTTCACCAGTTCGACTGCCTGCGGGCCAACAAGGCCATGGCGGCGTGGGGGGTCGAAGCCCGGGTTCCCTTCCTCGACAAGGAATTCCTGGATGTGGCCATGTCGATGGACCCGGCCGGGAAGATGCCCGCCGGCGGCATCGAGAAGCGGATCCTGCGGGAGGCCTTTGCGGGCTACCTGCCGGACGAGGTGTTGTGGCGCCAGAAGGAGCAGTTTTCCGATGGCGTGGGCTACTCCTGGATCGACTCGCTGAAGGATTACGCGGATCGGAGCGTCAGCGACCGCGAAATGGCCAGCGCACCCCATCGCTTCCCCCACAATCCACCCACGGACAAGGAATCCTGCCTGTACAGGCGGATCTTCGAATCCCATTTCCCTCTGCCCGCGGCGGCCCGCTGCGTACCCGGCGGCCCCAGCGTGGCCTGCTCGACCCCCGAAGCGCTGGCCTGGGACGAAGAGCTGTCCAGGACCATCGACCCATCGGGCCGCGCGGTCGCGGGGGTCCACCAGGCCGCCTACTGAGTCGATAGCCGCAGCTCGCCCCGGCGCGCTGCCTGCGGCCGCTACTCCGTCGCCGGCCTCCCCGATTGGCAGCCCGCGGTAGAACCCTCGCTGCATTCGAGCGGCGATGCATCCAGGCTGGACGCTACGCTCTGCGTTGCTCCTCGGTCGAATAGCGCTGCTATCCTCCCTCGTTGCGCCTTGCCAGCCCGGCGCCTCGACCGCTCTCGGTGCTTACGCGAGGGTTCACCACGGGCTGCTTCAGGTAGTCGAGCAGCAGGTTGGTCATCGCCCGGATCCCCACCGGCACGGCTTCGTTGTCGGCCTGGAAGTCGGGCGTGTGGTGCCCCCCCGAGGTTCCGCCGGGCTTGACCTGACCCAGCCGGAAGAAGAAGCCGGGGACCTCGTTGGCGAAGTAGGCGAAGTCCTCGCCACCCATTGTGGGATCGAGCGTCACGACGTTCTCGGCGCCCACCACCCGCTCCAGCGTGGGCAGCATCCGCACGCCCAGATCGGGGTCGTTGATCGTCGCCGGCGTGCCGCGATCGTAGTCCAGCTCGAAGGTGCCGCCGGCCGCCTCGGTGATCCCGGCGAGGATCTCGCCCATCCGACGCTCGACCGCATCACGCACGTCGGGGTTGTAGGTCCGCACCGTGCCCTCCATCTCGACCACATCGGGGATGATGTTGAAGCGGGTCCCGCCTCGCACGATCCCCACCGTGATCACGCTGGGCTCGAGCGGGTTGAGATTGCGCGAACGGATGGTCTGGAACGCGGTGACCGCCTGCGACGCCATCACGATGGGGTCCACGCCGAGGTGGGGCGCGGCCCCGTGCGACTGCTTCCCGGTCACGCGGATCTTGAAGTGATCCACCGCGGCGAGCGCGGGCCCGGAGGTGAAGCCCACCTTGCCCACCTCCATCTCGGCGAAGCTGTGCAGGCCGAAGATCGCGCTGGGGGCGGGATCGTCCAGCACACCCTCGGCCACCATCAGGTCCGCGCCACCCTCTTCGCCGGGCGGCGGCCCCTCCTCGGCGGGCTGGAAGATGAACTTGACCGTGCCGGGGAGCTCATCGCGCATCGAGGCCAGGATGGCCGCCACACCGAGCTGAACCGCCACGTGGATGTCGTGGCCGCACGCGTGTGACACCCCCACCTCCTGGCCGAGGTAGGTGGCGCGCACGGTCGACTTGAAGGGGTACGGGGTGTCCTCGGTGACCGGTAGCGCATCCATGTCGGCCCGCACCGCCACCACCGGGCCGGGAAGGCCACCCCGCAGGATCCCCACCACGCCGGTGTGAGCGATCCCCGTCCGGACTTCGTCGAAGCCGAGTGCGCGGAGGTGGTCGGCGACGAGCTCCGCCGTCCTGAACTCGCGGTTCCCGAGCTCGGGGTTCTGGTGGATCGTCTCCCGGAGCCGGATGATGGAATCCCGGACCTCGGCAAGCACTTCGTCGACCTGTGCGTCCTGCGTGTCCTGGGCGCCGAGCGGGGCGAGCGGCAGGGCAGCCGCGAACGCCGAGAGGGCGGCAATGCCGGCGAGCCCGTCCTGACGCGCGCGGCGGGTCGACCGCCGTGGACGGCTCCACCTTGTAGTGCGAAAAGTAGTGCGAAATCTGCTGATCATCATGTAGTCCTTTCTCAGGATCCCGAGAGGCTCTTGTACACGGCACGGACGAAGCGCTCGGGGTTGTCGCCCCAGACTCCATCCAGATCCGACGTGGGCGCGGCGGCCACGACCTGATCCTCGGTCCGGCCATTGGCCACGAGGCTGGCCACCCGCATGCGCACCGTCTCCAGCATGTCACGGTAGGCGCGCAGGTGTTCGGGCGTTGCCAGGTCGCCGTGGCCCGGGATGATCCGCGTTCCCTCGCTCGACCGCTCCAGCACCAGGTTGGCCGCGGCGATCACTCCGTCGACCCCTCCCCCGCTGTCCACGTCGATGAAGGGGTAGCGGCCCCGGAAGAAGGTGTCGCCCATGTGGAAGACGTTGGCACGGGGAAAGTGCACGATCACGTCGCCGTCCGTGTGGGCCTCGCCGACGTGGGTTACGTCGATGTGCCGCCCGTTCCAATGAAAGCCGACGCCGTCGGCGAAGGTCACGACGGGCAGCGCGGCGTGCGCGGCCTGGTCCGAGCGGCCCACCACATCGGCGAACTCGGCCGGGTTCATGCGGCGGTACACGTTCTCGTGGGCGACGATCATCGCCCCGGCACCGCCCAGGTTCTCGTTGCCGCCCGTGTGGTCGCCGTGCCAGTGGGTGTTGAGCACCCAGCGCACGGGCTGGTCCGTCACCTCCGCGATGGCCGCAAGGATCTTGTCGGTCAGGGGCGCGAACTGGTCATCGATGAGAAAGGCGCCGTCGTCGCCCACCGACAGCCCGATGTTCCCGCCCTGTCCCATCAGCATGAAGAGGTCGGTCTCCAGTTGCACCGTTACGATCTCCACCTGCGACATGTCCTGCTGGCCGACGACCGGTCCCGCCACGGCACCTCCGCCCAGCACCGCGGCGGCAGCCATCCCGGTGATACGGTTCACCCGGCTCCACAACGAATTCCTCATTCTCTCGCTCCCGCCTGTCCGGCGTATGCGCGGGCGCCCCCCAACCGGCCCCGGAAAGGTTTGACGCCGGGCGGCGCACCGCTCCTATTGAATCCTGTGACCCTCACCATGACGATCACCAGAATGGAGAATACGTCCATGCGCCGACTTATTTCCACTGGCCCGCTCATTCTGCTCGCCCTCGCGTGCGGCGACCCCCCTCCCCCCGACCCCCCCGACGACCCCGGCCCGGGTGCCGGCCTGCCCCCCGCAGTCATCGGCGAAGGCGGCTCCCTGGAGGGCGCGGACCTCCAATACGTCGACGGAGACGCCCTCACCACCGGCTACCTTGCCGTCCCGGGGGGCGAAGGCCCGTTCCCCGCGCTGGTCATCATCCATGAGTGGAACGGCCTCCAGGACCGGGTGCGCCAGCTCGCCGACGACTTCGCCGCCGAGGGGTACGTGACGCTTGCGGCGGACCTCTTCCAGGGACGCACGGGCGCGAACCGCGACGAGAACATGGCGCTGGTTGGGGAAGCGCAGGCGGACCCCGACGCGATGATCGCCAACCTGAACGCGGCGGTGGCATACCTGAGGGGACGCCCCGACGTGACCGGGCGGGTCGGCGCGATGGGGTGGTGCTTCGGCGGGGGCGTCGCCCTGTCCTTTGGTCTCGACGGCGTGAACCACGAGGCCACGGCCATCTTCTACGGCCGCCTGGTGGACGACCCGGAGGTGGTCGCCGCGCTGGACCATGAGGTGTACGGGACGTTCGCCGCGCTCGACAGCGGTCCGTCGCCGGAGTCCGTGGCCGCCTTCGAAGCCGCGCTGCGTGCCGCGGGCGTCGAGCACGACCTGCACATCTACGACGACGTCAACCACGGGTTCTGGCTCCGTGTGGACGAGGACCCCGAGGTGCGCACCGCCCCCGCCGCCGACGCGTGGCAGCGCCTGAAGGACTACCTGGAGCGCACGCTTGTCCCCGGGCAGTGACACAGGGTGTCCCCCCGCGCGGTTGGTCCCTCGGGACGAGATCCCGCTTCGACGCCCCTCCAGCGTCGAAATGGCCCGTTTTGGCTTGTCAGGAGCGGTTCCGCACACAGGCACGGATCTTGCGATGATAAATCAGCCAAACCCCCAACAGGAGCGTTCAATGTTCCGTCACTTGACGATGGTACCCCTCCGTGGGAAGGTCCGCCGCCCCGGAAAGCCGGGATTCCAGAGGTCGCTGGCGCTTTTCGCCGGCATGGTGGTGCTGGGCATGGCGGGAGCCGCAGAATTGCAGGCCCAGGACCGTGGTTTCCTTCTCGGCATGCCCAGGGTCTCCCTGACGGTCAGGGCCGGCTACCACATGCCGCGCGCGGGCAGTGGAAGCGGAACCCAGAGCCTGTGGGATCTGACGCGCGAAGAATTGACGGTGGAATCCGGCGATCTGGCCGGGATGTCCCTCGGTGGCGAGTTGGGGATCCGAACCACGCCGCGGCTGGATCTCACCGTGGCCGTCGGCTACAACGCCTCCGAGACCCGGTCCGAGTTTCGTGACTGGGTGGATAACGACGACCTGCCCATCGAGCAGACCACCTCGTTCACGACCGTGCCCGTCACGGTCGGGGTCAAGGCATACCTGTGGGAAAGGGGCCGGTCGGTGGGTCAGTTCGCGTGGATCCCGCGTACCTGGAATCTCTATGCGGGCGTCGCCGGCGGGTTCGTATCCTACCGCTTCCAGCAATGGGGTGACTTCGTGGACTACGAGACCCTGGACATATTCAACGACAAATTCTACGCGACCGAAAGGGGAGCGACCGTGCATTTCACGGGTGGAATGGACGTGACTGTCAACGGGCGGCTGGTTTTCACGGGCGAAGCACGGTATGGTATTGCCAGCGCGCCCATCGACTCACCGGATTTTACGGGGTTTCCGGACCTTGATCTGAACGGGCTGCAGATCACGGCCGGGATTGGGATCAGGTATTAGAAATGAGCACGCCAACCAGGCCAGTGCCGGCAGCGGAGGAGCTGAACATGCGCAATGCGAAGTCAACAACCACGGTCATCAGGATGAAGAGCATCGGATTGGTCGCCGGCGTGGGAGCCGTCGTCGCTCTCGCCGTTGCCCCGACCGCCTTGAACGGCCAGGAGGCGGAGACGAAGACGGGCTGGCAGCCCTATCTGGGATGCTGGCAACCTCAGTTGGCCGCCAGCGGCGACTGGATGCTCTCGGGCAACGAGGTGGACGAGGGCGTCCTGTGCTTCGTTCCAAGTGGTGCCGATGTGGAGATGCTCACGGTTGTGGAGGGCTCCATCTCCTACCGCGAGTCTTTCCGGACGGACGGACTGCCGAGAGACATCGAGCAGGAGGGGTGCAGCGGACGCGAGTCCGCGCGCTTCTCCGACGATCAGCGTCGCATCTATACAGTCTCCGAGTTGAGTTGCGACGGAGAGGCTCCCCGCCGGAGTACCGGGATCATCTCCATGCCGTCGGCCAGCGAATGGCTGGACGTTCGGGCCATCGAGATGAACGGCGTGTCGACGGCGTGGTCCCAGTGGTATCAACGGACGGATGGCAGTGTCCTGCGAGAGCTGGGTTTCGCGGACCTCGACATGCCGAGTCCTTTCTCGGTGAGGGGTGCCGTGGCGTACGCCAACTCCGTCATCAGCATCGACGACGTGATCGACGCCTCCGCCAACGTGGACCCCAAAGCCGTGGAGGGTTGGATCGCCGCGGTGCGGCAGGAGTTCATAAACCTGGACGCCGATGATCTGATGCGGCTGGAGGAAGCGGGCGTGTCCACGAAGGTCATCGATGTCGTGGTAGCCGTTTCCTTCCCCACCCGCTTCGCTTTCGGACAGCAGGGGGCCGCCCCGGAGGAAGGGGAGTACGACGACCGCCGCGTAGCCAGAAGGATCTATGCGGACCCCTTGTACGGCTCCTACCGAAACCCCTACTACGCTCGCTATGGCTACGGCGGCTACGGCGGCTACGGCTACGGCGGGTATGGCTACGGCGGGTATGGCTACGGCGGCTGGGGCGGAAGCTATGTGCCCGTCGTCGTCAACGTGAACCGCACGCCGCGCTCCACCGGCGGCCGGGTGGTTGCGGGGAAGGGGTACAGAGGCCCGCGGTCCGTATCCGGTGGCTCCAGCGGCGGTTCCTGGGTGGGCAGTAGCGGCGGCAGCCGGGGTTCGGCGTCCTCCGGAGGGAGCAGCGGCGGCGGCCGCAAAGCCAAAGCGCGCGGCGGCAGCAGTTCCATGTCCAGCGCAGGCAGCAGCCCCATTCGCGGCATGCCCTCTACATCCGGCCGCAGTTCCAGCAGTCGCAGTTCCGGCAGCAGCACGGGCCGGACGGCCAAACGACGCGGTGGCGTCTAGAAGCGCGACGATCGAACCGGGGCCGGCCACTCCCGGTGGCCAGCCCCGGTCATGATCTCCTTTCTGCCGCAGGAGGCGGCCGGAGGGCTGTCCGAGGCCCTGGCTTCCAGTCCGCTCCTCGCTCTTGTGGTCCTGTTCGGCGCGGGCGTGGCGACCAGCCTGACCCCCTGCGTGTACCCGATGATCCCCATCACGGCCTCGGTGATCTCGGGCACGGCGCGGGACGATCAGCCCTGGAGCAGGACGCTGGCGCTCACGCTGACCTACGTGGTCGGAATGGCGTTGCTGTATGCCCTCCTGGGGCTGATCGCGGGTATGACCGGCACCCTCTTCGGCACGGTGAGCGCCAGCCCCTGGGCGCTGTTCGCCATCGGGAACCTCCTCCTCCTTTTCGCGCTGGCCATGCTGGACGTGATCCCCGTGCGGGTACCTCAGCGCCTCCTGACGTGGGCCGGGGGACGCGGAGGCGGTTCGTACGGCGCCGTGTTCGTTCTGGGCGCCACCTCCGGGGTCGTGGCCGCCCCGTGCGGGGCTCCCGCCTTCGCCGCCGTCCTGGCATGGGTCGCGGCGACCAGAGCGGGAGCCATGGGATTCGTCTACCTTTTCGTGTTCTCCCTGGGGATGACCGCGCTGCTGGTCGTGGTCGGCCTCTTTTCGGGAACCCTTTCGCGCCTCCCGAAGTCCGGAAAATGGATGGTGATCGTGAAGCGGGTCGCCGCGATTGTCATGCTGGGGGTCGCGCAGTACTACTTCATTCAGGTCGGATACAACTTGTGAGGACATCGATCGTGAGCACCTGGAAGAAACTGCCGAACCTCGGCGCGTGGGCGATCGTCCCCGCCATGTGGATTCCCGTCATCGCGGCGGTGGCTCTTGTTGCGCCGGATCGAGCATCCGCCCAGGCCGAAGACACCCGGCTGGGTCTGCCACCCGGAACCCTTGCTCCGGACGCTCAGGTCGAGGACCTCGACGGCAATACAGTCTCGCTGCTCGACATCGTGGGCGGAGGCCCCGCCCTGCTCGAGTTCTGGGCATCGTGGTGCGAGCAGTGCGAAGCGCTGCAGCCGCAGATCGACGAGGTCCAGGCGCGGTTCGGGGGCGAGATCACGGTCGTCGCGGTGGCGGTGGCGGTAGCGCAGTCGCAGCGCCGGGTGCGGCGCCACGTGGAGCAGCACGACCCCGGGTACACCTATGTCTATGACGCAAAAGGCGAGGCCGTGAGAGCCTACGAAGCCCTCACGACCTCGATTGTCGTCCTCGTCGACGGCGAGGGACGCATCGTCTCCACGGGCGTGGGCCCGGGGCAGGAACTGGTGGAGGCGGTGGAAGCGATGCTGGGAGAGGCGACCCGCTAGCACACCCGCCGCGCAAAAGCGCCTGCCCGGCCTGCCTTAGGAACCCTCCTCCGGCTCCGGCGTCACCTCGTCGACTACGGCGGCCAACTCCTCGTAGGCCGCCGGGTCCACCTGGTTGAAGCTGGGGATCACCTTCGCCACGCGGCCATCGGGCCCCACGACGATCACCGCCCTGCTTCCAGCCATGTTGTTGTCTCTCAGGCTCCCGCCGAACGCCGCGAAGGAGGCGCCCTCGTTCTCGGCGTCGCTGCCGAATATGTACGGGAAGTCCTCGTCCTTCAGCCATGAGGCGAGATCCTCGGGGGAGTCGTTGGAAATCCCCATCACCACGACGTTGCGGCCTTCGTTGAACAGCTCTGCGTACTGATCACGGTACGCTCTCATTTGAACCGTTCAGCCACGCGTCCTGACTCTGAAGAAGAACGCGAGCACCACCGTTTCCCCGCGGTAGTCGCTCAGCCGCACCTTGTCCCGGAGGACTCCGTGACGGGTGGCCCCGGTCAACTCGAAGTCGGGGGCCATCGCACCGGCTTCGATGAGCCCGTCCCCCGCTTCCTGCGCGGCGCCTCTGCTCGGGGCCGCAATCATGGTTGTGACGGCAACCGCCGCCGCCAACAGAAATCTGCGCATCGTGTCATGTCTCCTTGGTGTTCGCTGGCAGTCGGCCGGGCGCGTCCGCCCCCGGCACCTGGCTCAGGTGATCATGGTCGGTCAGCTCACCATTGTAGCGCGGGCGCGCCCTGGTGGCGACCTTGCCCGGCAAAGGAGGAACCAATCCATCCAGGAGCCGATCCCATGAGAGCCGCCCCCGCCCCACCCACCGCCCGTCTCGCCGCCCTGGCCGCCCTCGCCGCCGCCGCCACCCTCACCTGCGGCCCCCCCGACCCCGCATCCACCCCCGTCGCCGACGACCCCGTCCGCACGGCAGATCCCTACGCCCGCGGCTACACCGACGACGACTTCCCGCGCGTCCGGGAACTCGCGCCCGGGGTCTACTCCTACGAACAGCTGCGCTCCGCGGGCGACGAGCGCTTCACCACGGTGAGCATGTTCGTCGTGACCGACGAGGGAGTCCTCGTCGCTGACGGCCAGGGCGGCCCCGACGAGACCCGGCTCCTGGTCGAGACCATCGCCGGGATCACCACCCGGCCCATCACCCATGTGGTGGTCTGCTCGGACCACGGCGACCACACCGCCGGCAACGCCGAGTTCCCCGCCGGCGCCGTCTTCTACGCGCATCCCACCTCCCGCGCCATCCTGCAGGCGGCCGCCGACAACCCCGACCGCCCCGCCACCGCCCCGCCCGTCGTCGTCCCCACGGAGACGGTCGAGACAACCGAGGTCCTCACGCTCGGCGGCCGTGAGATCCGCATCCTCTTCCTGGGCCGGGCCCACACCGGGGGCGACCTGGTCGTCCACCTCCCCGCAGAGAAGATCCTCTTCATGAGCGAGGCGTACCTGAACCGGGTCTTCCCGGCCATGCGCTCGGCGTACCCGTCCGAGTGGGTCGCGATGATCGAGGCCGCCCAGGCGCTGGACGTCGACACCTACGTGCCCGGGCACGGCTTCGTCGATTCGCCCGAGGTTCTCGCGGAAGAGCTGGAGACGTACCGGCAGGCCCTGGCACGGGTCATCGCCGAGGCCGGCCGGCTCCACGCGGCGGGCGCGCGCCTGGAAGACGCGGTCGAGCAGGCCGACTTCGGCGAGCTGGAGACGTGGTCCCTGCGCTCGAGCCAGGCTTCGAGAGCCCTGGGCCGGGTGTACATGGAGCTCAACGGAGAGCTCCCGCCGGGGTGAACCAGGTCGCACGCGCCGCCGCCAATCCGGAACCCGCGCCGCCGCCACTGGCCCAACCGGCGCAAACCGTCGTATTCTCATTCGGCCCTGGATCGTCCTCCCGCCGCGGAAACACCCGGCTACGGGGGCCTCGGGGCCGACCAAAATCATCCAGCCCAGTTCAATCCGGAGGAACATGTGAATCCCACACTTCGGGCCCGGTCCGCGGGCACGATCGCCGCCCTGACCGCCCTCGTCGCCCTTTGCCTCGTGGCCCCGTCCACGGCCTCCGCCCAGGACGGCGAGTGGCGCTACTGGGGGTCCGACGCCTCGAGCACGCGCTACTCCCCCCTCGACCAGATCGACGCCTCCAACTTCGGCGAACTGGAAGTGGCGTGGATGTGGAGGGGCGACAACTTCAGCCCCGACCCCGACCCGTTCCTGCGCGCGACCCCCATCTACGTGAACGGCACCCTCTATTCGGTCGCCGGTTCACGCCGGACCGCGATGGCCATCGATCCCGCCACCGGCGAGACGCTGTGGACCTTCCGCGAACCTCACACCAAGCGGTGGGAGGACTCGATGCGGAAGAACTACGGGAAGGGCGTCGCCTACGCGGACGTGGACGGACGCGGAATGATCTACCTGGTCACCCCCGGCTTCTTCCTGCACGCGCTCGACCCCGACACCGGCCGGCCGGTCGACTCCTTCGGCAAGCACGGAACCGTCGACCTCCTCGACGACCTCGGCCCCTGGGACCACCACCCCGAGGACGGCCTGCCCGCGGAAGTCGGCTACATCACCAACTCGTCGCCCCCGATCGTGGTCAACGGCGTGGTCGTGGTCGGCAACTCGCATGAGCAGGGGTACTACCAGACGATGAAGGAGAACGTGCCCGGGAACGTGCTCGCGTACGACGCGGCAACCGGAGAGCACCTCTGGACCTTCAACGTCATCCCCCAGGAGGGCGAGTTCGGCCACGAGACCTGGGAGAACGACGCCTGGAAGTGGACCGGCAACGTTTCGGCGTGGGCACCACTCTCGGCCGATCCCGACCTGGGTCTCGTCTACGTGGTCACCGACCCGCCGACGGTCGACTACTTCGGCGGCTTCCACCCGGGCGACAACCTCTTCGCCACGTCCATCCTCGCGATCGATGTCCAGACGGGCGAGCGCAGGTGGCACTTCCAGACCGTACACCACGACGTCTGGAACTACGACAACCCCACCGCGCCCAACCTGGTGGACATCACCGTGGACGGGCAGAACATCCCGGCCATCGTGCAGACCACCAAGCAGGGCTGGGCCTACGTCCTGAACCGCGAGACCGGCGAACCCGTGTGGCCGATCGAGGAGCGCCCCGTCCCGCAGTCCGACGTGCCCGGCGAGCAGCTGTCGCCGACCCAGCCCCACGTCACCCGCCCCGCCGCCTACGAGATGCAGGGGATCACCGAGGACGACCTGATCGACTTCACCCCCGAACTGCGCGCGATGGCGCTCGACATCGTGAAGAACTTCCGCCTGGGCCCGCTCTTCAATCCCCCCTCCGTCGAGGGCGCGCCCGACGGTACCCAGGCCGCCATCCACTGCCCCGGCGCCAACGGCGGAGCCAACATCCCCGGCGGCGCGGCCGTGGACCCCGAGACCGGCGTCCTCTACGTCGCGTCGACGCGGGGCTGCAGCGCACCGCGCCTGGTCCCGGGGGTCGATGTCGACCCGGACTCCAACGTGGACTGGGTGAGCGTCGGCCCCGGCGGCGTCCGCGGCCCGCGCGGTCTGCCCATCTTCAAGCCGCCGTACGGCACCATCACCGCCATCGATCTGAACACCGGCGACCACCTCTGGCAGATCCCCAACGGCATGACTCCGGAGTCGGTCCGCAACCATCCGCTGCTCGAGGGCGTGGATGTGGGGAATACCGGCGCACGGTCGCACGCGACCAAGCTGGTCACCAAGACCCTGCTCATGTACGCCGAGGGCCGCGGGGCCGCCCCCATCCTCCGCGCCGTCGACAAGATGACCGGCAAGGAGCTGGGTGCGGTCGACATCCCGGGCTCTTCGCTCACCGCCCCGATGACCTACATGCACGACGGGGTCCAGTACGTGGTGGTGGCCATCAACGGCCGCGGGCTGGCCGGTTCGCTGGTGGCGCTGCGCCTGCCGGAGTAGTCGGCGCGCCCACGCGCAGCGGCCTCCGTCGATTCAGGACAGAAGGAGGAGGATATGAGGACGACGATCCGGGCAACGGCCGGGCTGGCCGCACTGACCGGCGCTATTGTGGCCACGGGGTGCCTGCGGGAGGCCCCGGGCGGCAGTCCCGGCGGCGCGGACCATTCCGCCATCTTCGACGGCAGCGCGGGCGAGTGGGTCGACCTGTCCCACGCCTTCGGGCCGTCCACGATCTACTGGCCCACCGACACGGCGGGCTTCCAGCACACCGAGCTCGCGTTCGGCAACACCGACGCCGGCTATTTCTACGCGTCCTACTCCTTCGCGTCGGCGGAGCACGGCGGCACCCACCTCGACGCGCCGATGCACTTCGCCGAAGGGCGCTACGCCGCCGACCAGATCCCGCTGGCGAGCCTGATCACGAAGGCGTCGGTGGTGGATGTCTCGGCTGCGTCCGCGGTCGACCCGGACTACCTGGTGTCGGTCTCGGACCTGACGGCGTGGGAGGCCGAGCACGGGGAGCTCGCGAGCGGCACGGCCCTGCTGATCCGGACAGGCTGGTCCGAGCGCTGGAGCGACCGCACCGCGTACCTGGGCACAGACCTCACCGGGCCCGACGCGGTGCCGGAGCTGCACTTTCCCGGCATCGGGCCGGACGCCGCGCAGTGGCTCGTGGAGAATCGGGCCATCGCGGCGATCGGGATCGACACACCCAGCATCGACTACGGCCAGTCGGCCGACTTCCAGACCCACGTGATCCTGTACGGCGAGAACATCGTGGGGTTCGAGAACCTGACGAACCTGGACAGGTTGCCCGCAATCGGGGCCGGGATCGTGGCCCTGCCGATGAAGATCGAGGGCGGCAGCGGCGGGCCGCTCAGGGTGGTGGGGTGGGTGCCGGGTTGAGGGGGTAGCCGCGGCGGGGTCGCCAGCCGTCCGGCCACAACGCTGAACCGAGCTCCGCGCGGACCTTGCGGCTATCCTGATAGCGCTGTAGCGTGACCTGATTCCGACGCTCGCTACCTGCGCGCTAGTGTAGTCGAGTCAATTGTGTACAAAATCATGCGCAAGGAGGGATACAATGCACGCGAATCGTTTTGGCCGTTGGTCGCGATCACCCGGGATCGACCGTCACCAGTACAAGGGGAGCCGCACGCCGCGGCTTTCCGGCGCGGCTCTCACCGTGGGAGCCGTTCTAATGTGCGTGCCATTGACCGCACAGCAGGACATGATCCGGGGCACGGTGCTCCAGCAGCAGACGCTGCAGCCGGTCGCGGGGGCCCAGATCGTCGCCGAGGGCACTCAGGCAGGCGCCATCACCGACGCCGGTGGACGCTTCACGATCACCGGACTGGCCGGCACCCAGATCACCCTCGAGGTCATAATGGTGGGGTACAGAACGGCGCGGCAGACTGTGCCAGTGGGGGCCACCGATGTCCGGATCCTGCTCGCAGAGACGGCGGTGGAGCTCGAAGGGATCGTGGTGACCGGGACGCCCGGCGAGACCCGGGCCCGTACCGTCGGTAATTCGGTCGCTCAGATACAGGCCGAGGACAAGCTCCAGCTGAAGCCGGTGCGCGATCTGCAGCAACTGCTGAAAGGGGCGGCTCCCGGGGTCACCGTGCGGACCGGGCAGGGCAACGTCGGCACCGGCGGCGTGATCCGGATGCGCGGCGTTACCAGTCTGTCGCTGAGCAACCAGCCGCTCATCTACATCGACGGGATCCGGGTCAACAACGACTTCCGCTCCGGCCCGTCCATCCGGGGTGGCCGCCAGACCTCCCGGATCAACGACATCAACCCCGAGGAGATCGAGTCCATCGAGATCATCAAGGGGCCGGCTGCCGCCACCCTCTACGGCACCGAAGCCTCCAACGGGGTGATCCAGATCATCACCAAGAGAGGCACCGAGGGCGCCCCCACCTGGAATCTGACCGTCAAGCAGGGAGCCAACTACTTCCGGGATCCGGCGGGGCGACTCCCCACGAATTACTCCCTGGGGCCGAGTGGCGATTTGATCTCGCAGAATCTCTTCGACGAGGAGGTCGCCGCCGGACGGAATCCCTTGCAAACCGGCCACAGCCAGGGCTACGACCTGAGCGTCCGGGGAGGCACCGAGGGCATCCGGTACTTCGCCTCGGCGGCCTGGGACGACACCGAGGGCATCGTCGACTACAACTGGCAGAAGAGGCTGAGCGCCCGTGCCAACATCCAGATCGTACCCAGCGAAAACCTCAGCGCCACCGTCAATGTGGGGGTGGTGAGCAGCGAGACCCGCTACGGACAGGCGGCGTCCGGGTGGGACCTGATGGGGCAGTTCACCTGGGGGAATCCGCGATCCCGCGACGGAAGACTCAGGGGATTCCTGCGGGCCACCCCCGAAGCCGCGGCTACGATCCAGTCCTTTTCTGAAGTACTGCGGGCGACCGTGGGTACGACAGTGGACTACCGGCCCTTCGAGTGGCTCAACGCACGGATGAATGTCGGGCTGGACATGACCGACGAGGAAAACTCGATCCTCTTCCCGCGTCATCCCACCGGCTCAGCCTACTTCTTCGGGTCCAGGAGTCTGGGCGAGAAGAACGCCGAGCGGAAAGCGGTGCGCAACGCCACGGTGGACCTGGGAGCCACGGCCGACTTCGACCTTACCCAGGCGATCTCATCGGCTACTTCGATGGGCTTCCAGTACTTCACCAAGGAAACGGAAGGCCTTACCGGACGGGGCCTGGTCTTTCCGGCACCCCCGGTCACCACGATCGGCGGTGCGGCGCAGACCTTTTCCGGCGAGTCCTATGTCGCGAACAAGACCGTCGGCGTCTACGTGCAGGAGCGCGTGGGCTTCAACGACCGTCTCTTTCTTACCGCCGCCGTACGCGGCGACGACAACTCCGCCTTCGGGCAGAACTTCGACTTCGTGATCTACCCGAAGGTCAGCGCCACCTGGGTGGTGAACGAAGAGTCGTTCTTCAACGTCCCGTGGGTCAACACGCTGAAGCTTCGCGGGGCCTGGGGACAGGCGGGGCAGCAACCCGACGTCTTCGCGGCGATCCGGCTCTATCAGCCGGCCACCGGCCCGGGTGACTCTTCCATTCTCACACCGCGGACGATCGGCAACCCGGATTTGGAGCCGGAGCGCGGTGAGGAACTCGAACTGGGCTTCGACGCGGCCCTTCTCGACGACCGTCTGGGAATCGACTTCACCATGTACAACCAGAGCCGCAAAAACGCCATCATTGGGGCGCCCGTTCCCCCCTCCTCCGGCTTCCCCGGCGTCCGCTTCGTCAACGTGGGGCAGTTGGACAGCTGGGGGATCGAACTGGGGATCGAAGCCCAGCTCATTCAGCAGGAAAACGTCGCCTGGTCGCTCGGGGTCAACCTCGGCACGAACAACTCGGAGGTGGTCGATCTGGGCGAGTTCAGTGACCTCGGCGCCGGTTTTTCAGGGCAGATCCACCGCGTCGGCTACCCGGTGTCGGCCTACTTCATGCGCCGTGTCGTGAGCGCGGATCTCGATGGTGCGGGGAATGTCATCAGTGCCATGTGCGAGGGCCAGGACGGTGGGTCGCCCGTCCCCTGTGACGGCGCCCCGCGCGGCTTCGCCGGTCAACCGGATCCAAAGCTGACCGGCAACATCAACTCCTCGGTATCCCTCTTCGGGAACCTTCGCCTCTCGGCCGAAGTCGATTTTCAGACGGGTCACAAGGCGGTTACGGGCGACATCGCGGGGGCTCACCACCTCTTCCGCAACACGCAAGCGATCCTGACGAATTCGCATCCGATCCTGGAGGCGTACGATCAGATCAGCGGATTCAGCTGGTTCCACTCCGGCCTCTACGGTGCCGGCTGGGCCAAGCTGCGCAACGTGTCGGCCACGTACACACTGCCGGAAGAGATGGTGAGCGGAATCGGGGCATCCAGAGCATCCCTCACGCTGTCGGCTCAGAACCTGGCGATCCTCTGGCAGCAAACGGAGGAACTCTTCGGGCGAAGGATCATCGACCCCGAGAACCGCCTGACGTCCAGCGAGACCGGCGGTTACGTCCAGACGGTCCTGCCGCACCTCTCGAGCTTCGTCGCAACGATGCGGCTGACCTTCTGATTGCCCCGAGAGACGAAGACAACCTGCGCTAGAGGAGACGCTTCAATGGATATGAGAATGAAAAAGACGACCCACACCCCAGCCGCCGCGCTGCTCGCACGCTGGGGCCCCGCCGCGCTGTGCCTGGCCCTGATGCCGGGCCTGGGCGGGTGCGAAGGCCTGCTCGATGTGGACATTCCCGGCGATGTCCCCGCCGAGGCCCTCGACGATCCCGCTCTCGCCGAAGTACTCGTGCAGAGCGCCGTGGGAGATTTGAACTGCGCCCTGACGAATTACGCGGGCGCGACGGCCGCCCTCACCGACGAGCTCATCGGCGCCGCGGGGTGGATAGACTACACCGACTGGGACACCCGGAAGATCACCTCCGCAGACGAGGACCTGGGATCCGGTGGATGCACCAACTTCGGCTTCGGGGTCTACACTCCGCTACAGACGGCACGGGTCCAGGCCGAAGGCAACTTCGCCCGGATTCAGGAATTCCCCGAGGGCGATGTCGCCAACAAGCCCCTCGCCCTGGCGACGCTGGCGGTCCATGCAGGCTACACGTACACCGTCCTGGGGGAGGCCTTCTGCGAACTGGCCTTCGACGAAGGACCGCTCGTGACACCCGCAGAAGCCATGAGCCAGGCCGAGAACTGGTTCGGGCAGACGATGCAACTCGCTCAGCAGGCCGGCGCCGATGACCTTCTGAACATGGCCCGCGTGGGCCAGGCCCGTGTGCTCCTGAACCAGGGGAGAGCCGCGGAAGCCGCAGGGATCGCCGCGATGGTGCCCGAGGGTTTCGTTTGGAACGTGGAGCGCTCCGGGTCGACGGAACGGCGCTGGAACCGGATCGCCAGGCACACCCACGGGGAATTCTACTACTCGGTGGATCCCCTCTTCCGCGACCTGGAGTACGGCGGCACCCCCGATCCGAGGGTCGTCACCGCCGACGCGGGACGCCTGGGCCACGACGGGATCACTCCGGTCATCCTGCCGATGAAGTACACGGACGTTTCCGACCCGATCGCGCTCGCCACCTGGACGGAGGCACAGTTGATCATCGCCGAGGCGAGCGGCGGACCGGAAGCGGTGAACATCATTAACGCCATGCACGCGCGAGCCGGGCTTCCCGCCTTCGCCAGCTCCGACGCCACCGAGATCATGAACCACATCATTCAGGAGCGGAGCCGGGAGTTCTTCCTCGAGGGCCGGCGCCAGGCCGACATGCTCCGCTACGGCCTGCCCTTCCAGTCGGGTATCAACCACAAGGGTCAGCCGTACGGGGATACGACCTGCTTCCCCCTCCCGGACGTGGAACGCATCAACAACCCGAACATCTCTTGAGGAGGTGGCACCCCGGCGGGCATCCAGCGAGCCCGCCGGGGTGCGACATCTTCCCGGTTTGTTCGTGTCCCGAGGCTACCGCGTCGCCCACAGCCAGCTGTAATTCATCCGCACGTAGTAGTAGCCGCCGTTGAAGCCGAACGGCGTGCTCTCGGGGTACTGTGCCCCAACGTTCAGCGCGTTCGGACTCACATCCGGGTAGGTGTTGAGCAGGTTCTGCGCACCGATCGTGACCGAAGCGCTGTTGGACAGGTCCAGCGCCAACTCGGCATCAACGATGAACCGTCCCGGGTAGTCGTGCTCGTCGCCGACATCGTACCAATCATCGTAGTAGGCCGCGCGCAGGAGGCTGCGGACCTTCCCGAACGGATGCACGCCGCTCAGCGCCGCGCGCATGTTGGGCAGTGACTGCTCCAACTGATACACGCGGTCTTCGTCCACGACTTCCGGGTTGCGGTCGGTCACCTCGGTGCCGGTGTAGTTGAAGAGCACGCTGAAGCTCGTGTTGCCGCCCATTGCTTCGGGAGAGTAGTTGGCCACGAGGTCCACGCCCTGGGTAAGGGTCGCGAAGTCGTTGGTGAAGAAACGGAATTCGGCCAGGTTCGCGGCACTCGTGATCCCTTCCGAGACGAGTCTGTCGACCTCCGCGTCGGTCAACTTGAAGGTCTTGGTCTGTGCAAAGCGGTCGGAGATGGAGATCCGGAAGTAGTCGGCCGTCAATCTGAAGTCGCCAGCCTCGTACACTGTCCCGGCGGCCAGGCTGAACGAAGTCTCGGGCTCGAGCTGCTTTCCGCCCTGGGTGGCCGCAACGGCCGAGGTCGAGGGGATCGTGCCGCGGTTGACCAGGTCGCCGATCTCCGAGTCGAAGACCGTCGACACGTTGAAGGCGTTCTGCTGCCCTGGCGTGGGCGCGCGAAATCCTGTGGTCCCGCTCGCCCGGAACGCAACCTGCTCACTGGCTTCGAATCTCCCTGATACCTTCATGGTCGCCTTGCCGCCAAAGTCCGAGAAATTCTCGAAGCGACCGGCCAGCCCGAGGTTCCACGGATCCTCGCTGCCGCCCAGATCGAGATCCGCGTAGACGGCGGTGTTCCTGCGGCTCCAGTTGCCCGCCGCAAGCGGGCTGAATCCCGGGAACCCGTTGGAGGAAGAGCTGAAGCCCTGCGAAGCGTAGGGCCCGATCCGCCAGGACTCGTCCTGACCCTGCCCGATCTCGAAGCGCTCTTCCCGGCGCTCGAAGCCACCCGCGAGGCGGGCGCGGTCGCTCACCTCGTAGGAAAAATCCAGGTTGAAGTTGAGTTCTTCCTGGTTGTATAGGCCCGGATCGAAATCCGTGGGCGTCTGTGGCCCGAGCGCCGCGTTGACCGTGTTGTAGATGAAGAAGTCGACGAGGTTCCTTCCGTAGCTCGTGCTCGCATCCCAGAAAACGCCGCCGTCCGTGCGGCCCTTGATGCCCGCCACCACCGACGCGTCCAGGACGTTGCCGCCGAACTGAGGTGTGAACCCGCCGGGGAACATTTCCCGGAAGGAGAAGCAGTTCGGATCGTCGAAGACCTGCTCGAGGGCCACCGGATCCGGAACGTTGTCCACGATGTTGACCACGGGGCAGTTCGCCGAACCGTCGTTGACGCCGTCCATGGCGTCCAGGACGTCTCCGATCAGCAGCGTCTTGCCGCCGTCGCCACTGAACACGCCGCCCCGGGTGTTGGGGTTGCGGAAGAAGAATCCACCGTCCACTTCCTTCGTTGCCACGTTGCCGAAGGCATAGGCGTGCTCATCGTCGTCGAAGGTGTAGCCCAGGTTGGCCCAGACCTTGAGGTCGTCCGTGACCTTGGGCGAACCCCAGATCTGGGCGGTTGGCGTGCGAACGGCGGTGTTGCCAGCCGCGATCAGACCGACCGCGTCACCCCGCTGGATGGCGCGGTCGGTGGGATCCTGGTTGCCGTATTCGACGGTGATGTTGGCAAAGCCGGACCGGCCGAGTGGCAAACCGAAGTTGCCGGCCACTGCCAGCGCGTCGCCGTCGCCCTCGAAGAAGCTGCCCTGCTTGACCTCCACGCTGCCGCCGGAGCGGTCGTCCTTCAGGATGAAATTCAGTACGCCCGCAATGGCGTCGGACCCGTACTGTGCCGAGGCCCCGTCACGGAGTACCTCGACCTGGCGCAAAGCGATGCCCGGAATGGATCCGATGTCAGGCCCCTGGGAGCCGTCGGAGAGCCCCCCACCAAGCCAGGTGATGACCGCGCCCCGGTGCCGGCGCTTGCCGTTGAGCAGGACCAGGGTGTGGTCCGATGCCAGGCCGCGCAGGTTGGCCGGACGAGAGATCGTCGCGGCGTCGCTGATCGGCTGCATGTTGACGTTGTAGGACGGAACCACTGTCCGGAGGAGGAAGTCGATGTTGGTCTCGGCCTGACTGGCGATCTCCGAGACCGGGATCACGTCCACCGGAACCATCGACTCGGTCACGGTCCGGGGCCGGGTACGGCTTCCCACCACAACCAGCTCGTTGAGCGCGAACGCCGTCACCCCGAGCGTGATGTCGAGGTTGAGGGTCTGGCCTTCCGCGACCGCCACCTCCTGGGTGTGAAGGCCGAAGCCGAGCAGCCGGACCTCCAGCGTGTGTGTGCCCGCCGTCACACCGGAAATCGAGAAGGTGCCGGCGGCCGCGGTGTAGTCCACGAGCCCGAGTGCCAGAACCTCGACTCTTGCGTTGCCGAGTCCCTGTCCACTGTCGAGGCCGCGGACGGCGCCTTCGATCGTGCCCTGCGCGAGGGCGGTTGAGGGTATGGCCAGCAGAGCCAGTGTCATGAGTGTTCGTCTGATCATGTGTGTTTCCTTGTATTTACAGGGTGTGTGACCAGTTCGGCCCGATGAAGCGACGCGAGGAGCCCGAGGCCGCGGGGCGCGGTGTTGCCCGGCGCGGTGGAGCGACGCAGTGTGAGTGACGAGGTAAGTACGTGCACTTGTCGCTGGAAGTGACACACATGAACCGCTGGAGGGTTCCCATATGCGCTCGCAAACATTTGTTTCCTCACCCCGGTGGCGCTCCCGCCGGTTGATTCCGTCAACGCCGTGGGTCGCCGCCCTCGTGCTCGCGCTTCCGCTCGGCGCTGCCCTGCCCCTTCACGCCCAGGACGCGGGCGACGACATGCAGGATTGGGACGTCACCGCCCCACGCGGGGAGACCCGCGAGATCGAATTCACGACGAGCGAGGGCACGTGGATGTCGGTCGATATCGCCGCGGATGGCGAATGGGTCGTCTTCGACCTGCTGGGACACGTGTACCGCGTGCCCGCAGCCGGAGGCGAAGCGACCTCACTCACCCAGGGCAGCGGCGTAGCGGTGAACTTCCACCCCCGCTTCTCGCCGGACGGCTCGACGATCGCGTTCATTTCCGACCGTGGCGGACAGAACAACCTCTGGCTGATGGACGCCGACGGGTCGGACCCGAGGCCGGTGTTCGAGAGCCGGACGTTGCGTGCCTGGGAGCCGGCGTGGTCGCCGGACGGCCGCTTCATCGTGGTGAGACGCGCCCCCACCCAGCGTGGCAGCGGCGGAGCCGGGCTGTGGATGTACTCGCGTGACGGGGGCGAAGGCGTTGAGCTCGTCGGGTCGGACTACTCCGGCGCCGCGTGGCCTGCCTTCTCGCCGGACGGCGGTTCCCTGTACTTCCAGATCCGCACGGCGCCCCCCGGGACCTGGTCCGGGCGCACCGACCTCATGCAGGGCCACAAGCAGATCCGGCGGCTCGACCTCAAGACGGGGCAGGTGGACGAGATCACGTCGGGGATCACGGTGCAGCAGGGACAGACCTCGAGCGGCGGCGGCATCGCGCCGGAGGTCTCCCCGGACGGACGCTGGCTCGCCTTCGCCCGCCGCATCCCCGACGGGACAATCTCGCACAAGGGCCTCCGTTTCGGCCCCCGCACCGCACTCTGGCTGCGCGACCTGGAGACCGGCGCCGAGAGCCTCCTGATGGACCCCATCGAGGTCGACATGGCCGAGGGCATGAAGGTCTCGCGGGATCTGCCCGGGTACGCCTGGGCCCGGGACGGAGGCTCGATCGTGATCGCGGCGGGCGGCAGGATCCGCCGGGTCGATATCGCGAGCGGCGAGGTCGCCACCATCCCGTTCACGGCGCGCGTCCATCGCACCATCTCGGAGATGGCCGGCCGGCCCCAGGCCGCGCTGGGTGAGACCTTCACGGTGAAGTTCCCGCGCTGGACCGCCTCGTCGCCCGATGGCGGCCGCCTCGCGTTTCAGGCGGTCGGGCGCATCTGGATGATGGACCTCCCCGACGGGACGCCCACGCGCCTCACCGGCGACGACTTCGCGCCCTCCGAGATGTCGCCGGCCTGGTCCCCCGACGGCCGCAGCATCGCCTTCACCAGCTGGGCCGACGAGGACCAGGGCCATGTGTGGCGCGTGCCGGCCAATGGCGGCCCCCCGCAACAAATAACGTTGCGCGCCGGCGAGTACCTGAACACGGCGTGGAGCCCGGACGGGGCCGACATCGTCGTGACCCGGGGCTCGGGCGCCACCAGCCACGGGCGCACCGTCGCCAACAACCAGTTCTACGAGTTCGTGCGCGTGCCCGCCGATGGCGGCGAAGCCACATTGATCACCCGCGTCGAGCGCCCCTACACCGGCGGCAGACCGATGATGCCCCGGCGCCCGATCGCGCAGGCGTCCTTCGGTCCGGACGGACGGCTGTTCTACCCGGAGACCACTCTGCCCATGGGGGACGAGCCGACCGGCACCGAGATCGCGTCCATTCGGCTGGACGGCTCGGACCGGAGGGTGCATTTCACGCTACCCGACGCCGACGAGGCCGCGGTGTCGCCCGATGGCCAGTGGCTGGCCTTCCAGGAGGGCGACAACGTCTTCACGATGCCGTTCCCGTACGGCGGCACCGGCTCGAACACGGTGCGCATCGCCAAGCGCGATGGCCAGCTTCCTGTCACCCAGGTGAGTCTGGAAGGCGGCATCCATCCACGCTGGCGCGACGCGAACACGCTGGAATTCGTCAGCGGCCCCCGCTACTACACGCACAACGCGGCGACCGGTGACACCGAGGAGATCCCCATCCGCCTCGAACTGCCCCGCAACATCCCAGCCGGCACGATCGCCTTCACCGGCGCACGCATCATCACGGTGGAGAACGACCGCGTCATCGAGAGCGGCACGGTGGTCGTGCAGGACGGCCGCCTGGCCTGCGTCGGCGACTGCGACGCCTCGGGCGCCGACCAGGTGTTCGACGCGGCCGGCCGCACGATCATGCCCGGCCTGATCGACATGCACGCGCACCACCACCGCGACCACGATGGCGTGATCCCGCAGCGCAACTGGGAGTCGGGGATCTACCTGGCGTACGGCATCACGACCACGCTCGACAATTCGCAGTGGTCGTCGAACGTCTTCGCCGCGGCCGAACTCACCGAGGCCGGCGCGATGATCGGCCCGCGGGCCTACAGCACGGGCGACCCCATCTACTCGGGCGACGGCGCGCGCCAGAACGAGATCACGAGCTACGAAGCCGCGGACCAGAACGTGGCCCGGCTCATGTCGTGGGGAGCCGTCTCGATCAAGGAGTACATGCAGCCGCGCCGCGACCAGCGCCAGTGGGTCACCGAGGCCGCGCGCGAGCGGGGGCTGCGCGTCACCGCGGAAGGGGGCGATCTGGAGTACAACCTCGGCATGATCATGGACGGCCACACCGGGTGGGAGCACCCCATGAGCTACACGCCGCTGTATTCGGATGTCGCGAAGTTCTTCGGACAGGCCGAGGCGGTGTACTCGCCAACCTTCATGGTCGGGGGTCCGGGCGCGTGGAACGAGGAGTACTTCTACCAGACCTACGAGATCTGGAAGGACCCGAAAATGCGCCGCTGGCTACCCTGGAGGATGCTCATCCCCTCGACGCGCCGCCGCATGCTGCGCCCCGAGACGGACTACTCCTTCCCGCTCATGGCCCGCGGCCTGGGCGACATTATCGAAGAGGGCGGCTGGGGCGCGATCGGCGCGCACGGCCAGCTCCACGGACTCGGTTCCCACTACGAGGTGTGGATGGCGGCGGCGGGGACGGATGCGCACACAGGCATCGAGATCGGCACGATCCACGGCGCCCACTTCCTGGGGCTGGAACACGAACTCGGGTCGCTCGCCGAGGGCAAGGTCGCGGACTTCCTCGTGCTCGGCTCGAACCCGCTCGACGACATCCGCAACACGGCGGACATCGTGTATGTGATCAAGGACGGGATCGTCTACGACGCAGGCACGCTCGACGAGCTGTGGCCGGAGGCGAGGCCGTTCGGCGACTACTACTGGGTGGACGAGGACGCGCTCCGGAGCGACGACCGGCCGACGGACTACTGGGACCGGAGGAGGGAGCCGGGCCGCCACGACCCTTGACACCGATGTGGCCATATGCCCATATTGCATGTGCAATATTGCACAGGAGAGATCATGACGCCACAGGTTCTGGCAGATCATTTGGGCGGGGAACAGGTCCTGGGCTGTGACATCCAGTCCGACTTCGATCTGGACAACGCCGTCAGACACGGGTTGCCGGTGGAAGCAGCGGAGTCAGTACTCCGCGCTGGCGACCTGCGCGCATCCGAGCTCTACGCCCTCGTAATCCCGCGACGTACGCTCGCTCACCGAAAGCGACTGGGGCGGCGGCTGACCGCGGAGCAGTCCGACCGCCTGGCCCGAGTCATCCGCATCGTGGTCCGAGCGGATGAGGCGATCGGGAACCCTGACAAGGCGAGCCGCTGGCTCCGCAAGCCCAACAGGGCACTTCGTGGCCGGTTGCCCCTGGACTTGCTGGACAACGACATCGGCGTCCGCATGGTGGAGCAGGTCCTGGGTCGCATCGAGCACGGCCTCGGAGCCTAGGAGCCCGTGGAAGAAATCCCCGCTGCATTCGAGCGGCGACGCATCCCGCGGGGTTTCTCCACGGGCTCCTGACCTCAGGCGCTGACCGGAATGGTCCTCTGGCGGGTCACCAGGGCGGCGCATATCGAGCCCGATGGCGAGGGCGCGCGCCTTTTCGGTGCCCGGTGGAACTCCAAGGGCATCGCGGTGGTGTACACGGCCTCGCATCTGTCACTCGCGGCCCTCGAATACCTGGTTCACATCGACGTGGACGAAGTACCCGACGACCTTCTGGCAGTGAGCATGGAAGTCCCGGAACAGGCAACCGAGTTGGCGTGCACGCCCGGCGATCTTCCCTCCGAATGGCGCCGAACTCCGCCACCGGCCAAGTGCCGGGAGATCGGCGACAAATGGGCAAGCGCCGGCGAGCACCTGCTGTTCCGGGTCCCGTCGGTGCTCGTGCCCGAGGAATCCAACGTGCTGGTGAACCCGGCACATCCGGACGCGCGGGATGTCCGTATCGCCTCTTCGCGGGGCTTCTCCCATGACCCGCGACTCATGGGGTGAGGTAGACAAAGCCTCACGCTAAAGCGAGCCCGCAGGCGCAACCCATTCCATCGGCTGCCCCGTGACCGCCGCGATCCGCTCGAAGTCCGAGTCGTAGTGCATCACGGCGATCCCCGCGGCCTCTGCGGCGGCGGCAATGATGAGATCCGGAATGGGCATCCTGTGCTGCCCCCGGCGAGCGAGCAGGCCCTGGACCTCGATGGCCCGCCGGAAGACCGCTTCGGTCAGCTCCACCTGACGATAAGCGTGGGCACGCCGGGAACGCGCACGTTCGTGCTCCTCGTGATTTCGCGCGGAGTAGAGGACCTCGATGTCGACCACAGCGCATGTGGCGGCGTCACCCGCTTCGACGATCGGCCCAAGCCTCGCCTTGACATCGGGATGCTCCATGCGAGCCAATGCGCTCTTGTCGATCAGATGGATTGCGGGCATCCCCATGTCCTTCAGGACCGCCACGCCTTGGCCATGACCTCCCGGTCCGCCAGATCGAGTCCGTCCATCGTCGATAGCGCCTCAATCTCCTGGCGCCTGGCCTCCCGGCGCTCGACCTCGCGCAGCGCCATGTCGATCGTCTCCTTGATCGTCGATGTTCCGAGGAGAACTCTCACGCGGGCAATCAGGGCGGAATCCACTTCCACACTGGTCTTTCTCATGGGAAACCTTCTCGGATCAAGGGGTGGAGACATACGATAGTGAGTTGATAAGATATCTATTTTATACGGTTTGGTATATCTTGACAACCGGAGTAGCTGCCCGGGGGCTGGATTCGCGTGCCGCCCCGGCTAGATTAGGAATTGCGACCGATTCACCGGACACTTCGTACCGGGGAACCGGCGTTGCACCCGACCGTCCGAGCGCAGAGACGCAGGAAAGCGAGTCATAGATCATGGAAAGCGCAGTCGCCGGCACCCGCCGGACTTCCCTCCCCATCGAGCGGCCGCCCTACAAGGTGGCCGACCTCTCCCTGGCCGAGTGGGGCCGGGACGAAATTCGCCTGGCCGAGCACGAGATGCCGGGCCTGATGACGATCCGGCGCGAGTACCGTGACCTGCAGCCCCTGGCGGGCGCCAGGATCATGGGGTCGCTCCACATGACCGTGCAGACCGCGGTTCTGATCGAGACCCTGATCGAGTTGGGGGCCTCGGTGCGCTGGGCGTCGTGCAACATCTTCTCCACCCAGGACCACGCCGCTGCGGCCGCGGTGGTCGGGCCGGGCGGCACCCCGGAGCGACCCGAGGGACCCGCGGTGTTCGCGTGGAAGGGGGAGACCCTGGAAGAGTACTGGTGGTGCACCGAGCAGGCGCTGACCTGGCCGGACGGAAAGGGGCCCAACCTGATCCTCGACGACGGCGGCGATGCCACCCTGCTCGTCCACAAGGGCGCCGAGTTCGAGCGTGCGGGCGAGGTCCCCGCCTTCGAGCCGGACTCCGACACCGAGGAGTGGGGCGTGATCCTGGAGCTGCTCCGGGTGCATCAGCCGATCGACAACACCCGCTGGCAGCGGCTGGCTGCGAGCATCCATGGCGTGTCGGAGGAGACGACCACCGGCGTGCACCGGCTGTACGAGATGGCCAGGGACGGCACGCTGCTCTTTCCGGCGATCAACGTCAACGACTCGGTGACCAAGTCGAAGTTCGACAACATCTACGGATGCAGGCATTCGGTCATCGACGGTCTGAACCGCGCAACCGACGTGATGATCTCGGCCAAGGTGGCCGTCGTCATGGGCTACGGTGAGGTCGGCAAGGGCTGCGCCCAGGCGCTCAGGGGACAGGGTGCGCGGGTCGTGGTCACCGAGATCGATCCCATCTGCGCGCTCCAGGCGGCCATGGAGGGGTACCAGGTGGCGCGCCTGGAAGACGTGGTCGAGACGGCGGACATCTTCATCACGGCCACAGGCAACAGGGACGTCGTCACCCTCGATCACATGCGGCGCATGAAGGACAAGGCGATCGTCGGCAACATCGGCCACTTCGACAACGAGATCGACATGGCCGGGCTGGAGTCGTCCGACGCGGTCAGGAAGACGATCAAGCCCCAGTTCGACGAATGGACCTTCCCGGACGGCACGAGCATCCTGGTCCTCGCCGAAGGGCGGCTGATGAACCTGGGGTGCGCGACCGGGCATCCGAGCCTGGTGATGTCGGCGAGCTTCTCCAACCAGGTCATGGCTCAGATCGAGCTGCACCAGCGGCACGACAGCTACGACCTGGGCGTGCACCTGCTCCCCAAATCGCTCGACGAGCGGGTGGCGCGGCTCCACCTGGACCGGCTCGGAATCCGGCTGACCGAGTTGACTCCGGAACAGTCGGCCTACCTCAACGTGCCGGTGGGCGGGCCGTACAAGCCCGATCACTACCGGTATTGATGGGTCGGCTTTCGGCAGCGAGCGACTCGGCCGGACCGGGACACGGAGGAAGCGTGCCGAGAATTCCGAGGCGAATCGTGCGGTCCCCAATCGTGGCCTGCGCAGCCGTCACGCTCGCGTCCGCCGGGCTCTCCTGCGCCGAGCCCCCCGAACCGCTTCTGGGCGAGTGGGTGAGCGTCGGAGGAGTCAGTCCGCAGATGACCTACGTCTTCGAGCCCGGCGGGCAGGCGAAGTGGGTGCTGGAGCTCGGCCAGGGCCCGGACACCTTTGCGGTGGCCTACCGGGTCGACTATGGGACGAGCCCCGTTCACCTCGATGTCGGTCCGTGGTCGACCGGGCCACTGGTCGGACGCACGCTACTTGGAATCGTGGAGATCCAGAGTCCGGATCGGTTCAGGGTCGACTTCGAGCCCGGCGATCCGGACGGAGACGGATCGGAGCGGCCAGCCGGTTTCTCGGACCAGACCGTGACGTTCGTGAGGACGGTGAACTGACGGAGGCGGCCCGTCCCAAAACGTGAAGGGACCCGGCCGTGACCAGCCGGATCCCCTCGTCACGCTCGCGGCGGCGGCTGACGTGGTCGTCGAGCCGCTCGCCAACCGGAGTCAGCTCCTGCGGCTCACCTCGATCTTGCGGCTGACGGCTTCCTCGGCCTTGGGCAGCCGCACGGTCAGGAGGCCGTTGTCGAAGTCGGCGGTGATTCCGTCCGCGCGAACCGTCCGCGGCAGGGTGAAGGACCGGCGGAAGGACCCGAAGGTGCGCTCCACAAGGTGGAACTTGCCGCCGGACTCGCCCTCCTCGCGCGTGTCGCGCTTCTCACCCGAAATCGTCAGGACGTTGTTCTCCAAGGCGATCTCCACGGAGTCCTCGGTCATCCCGGGCAACTCCGCGGTGAGGAGGACCTCCCCCGCCCTCTCTTCAACGTTTACCGGGGGAACCCGGTTGGAGCCGTAGCTCAACTGGCCGGGACCCGAGTCGCCGAAGATACGGTTCACCCTGTTGGCCAGGACATCGAGCTCGTTCCAGGGGGTGAAGCGGTTGTTGTGTTTGGTCAGGGACATTGGAAGCATCCTTTGATTTGAGGTTTGAATCACGGGGCACGAGTCGTGTGCGCCCGGCGATCCTCAGAGCATGCTCCGTGCCAGCTGGATACTGCCAAAATGGCAAGCTCAGGGGCTCTCGGCACGAAAAGGGGCCGAAAAGCGGCCAAAATGGCAGGAAAAGTCTGCCAAAATGGCAGGTTGTCGACGGGTATGTGCAATTGCCCGGAGTTGGCCGAAACCCATCAGCCCGGAGCACCCCGATCCGTAGTGACCTCTGAAATACTCGCGGTGAACGAGGGTAGGGTCGGTGGCACGCTATACCGGGACCTCGGACCGGGGTGGATTCAGTACCTCCGCGATGCGATCCAGCTTCTCGATGACCTCGGGATGGATCTCCTCCGGTTTCATCAAGGCGGCCAAGAGGTGAAGATCGCGCTTCGGCGTTGGCCTGCCGGCGTGTTCCAACAGTGGTACCAGGAACTCGTCGCTTGCTTTCACGCGTACCAAAGCCACGTGATCCCCAAACAGCTCGGCCGCCGCAGGAACATGATCGGCAAACCCCCCTTCGACCGTGTGTTGCATCAGCGGAAGGTCTACAAAGCGCTTGATGGCGTCGGGATGCAGAAGATAGTTTTCGATCTCGTAGCGCCGCCAGCGCAATACGACCATTTCCAAGCGTGTAGTCTGTTCGCCAACGTCGTCGATGTTGTCGCCGTCAAGAAGGCATAGAGCCCGTACATTGGGGAAAGCACTCCACAGCGCAAAGTGATGGGCCTTGGCCTCCTGAAGCCTTCGTCCGCCCAACCAGTGAACGAATGGCCGCTCCAGAAACCTCTGAGCCGGATGATCCAGAACACGGGCCCACTCACGAAGGATTCTTTCGTCGGAACCACCCTCAACATACAGCACCGCCCCGGCTTCCCTTCCAAGGAGCAGGTCAGTGGTGGTTAGACGCTTCAGCGCCTCTCGGACTTTGTCCCGTTCGGAGTCGGTTGCCAGCGCGCGCGGAACGTCGCCGATGAAGGCCAGTACGCGTTCCGGTGCCGTCGCGTCAAGAATCACTTCCGAATGCGTTGCGATGATTGCCTGGCCACGGCGTTTCCGAGCCACTTTCTGGACCAGGACATACACCTCCTTTTGCAGCATGATGTGCTGATGGGCGTCGGGTTCATCAAGCAGCATCACGGTTCCCGGGCGGGCGTAGAGAAAGGCCAGGAGAAGAACGATCTGGAGGGCTCCGCTCCCGGCATTGGCGATATCCAAAGGACGCTTCTGGCCTGCCTCGGTGTACTCGCACACGATGAAAGGCTGGCCAGGGCCGTAAACCGGCTTCAGCAGATCGATCTGAAACAGATCGCGGACGTGACCGGCTAGCCTAGAGAGTGCCAGTCTTCATTGCCGCTCTGGTGGATGCCCAACAGCAGGTTGCGCAACAGCTCGCCAGACCGCCCCTGCCCTACAAGCAAGTCCTGCATCCCCCGTGCGTGAAGAGGCTCATCGCGCTGAATTCCGGAAAGCGGCGGGACATGAACGACTTCGATACCGACAGCCGCTTTCGGGGGGAAGCGCGAGATGTCGTCACCGCCAAGCCGCTTCGCTCCCAATGGTCGCACGTAGACCATCTCACGGCTGTGGTACTGAAACTCAAGGCCGCATTCCCAGGTGACGCCGTCCCGATACCCCGCGACCTCGATTTCGATGAACCGGGATGCTCCGGGACCATCCCCGCCAGACACCCGCCGATCCTTCCAGAGGAGGTTCATCTCTCGTAGCGGCACGGTGGTGAAGTCGTTTCGCGTGATGGCCACACCGGTCCGCTTGACGGCGCTGCTCCCGTCCTGCCGGCGAGCAACCCACCGGTCCAAACCGAATTTCCACGTCGCGATAGCCTGAAGAAGGGTTGACTTGCCCGCGTTGTTCGGACCCGCCAGGACCACCGAGTCCGCAAGGTCGAATACCTGCTCCTCGAATCGCTTGAAGTTCCTCAGGGTGACTCGCTGAATCATTGTCCAGTCCTCTCTCCCACGAACTCGGCCCACGCCACCACCCTTTCGGTCAAGGGGTTCCGAACAGGTCTTGCAACACCTGCGGCGGCGTCACCAAGGGCTCAGCCCTCCGTCATGCGGATCGCCAGCTTCACGGCGCCGCGCTCGGGCACCACGGGCCCGGGACGCACCTCGTACCCCAGCTCGGAGGCCATTTCGGCGACGGCCGGCCCCAGCCTGCCGCCTTCCCCGATCAACCCCCCCACGAAGGCGATCGGAGGGCGGCCCTCCCACCCCGACGTGCGCGCGAGCGCGGCTTCCATGAGGGCGCGGATACCCCCCAGGGCACGGTGGATCACCCGGGCCGCCACCGTGTCGCCCTGCCGGGCCGCGGTCGCCACCGGGCTGAAAAGCGCCGCGATCTCTCCCTTGGTCGCGCCGATGGCCCATGCTGCGAGGCCGGACGGCCCGGCCGTCCCCGTCGAGGACAGCAACGCGGCGGTGAGCGCCGTCTCCGGCTCCCTGCCGTCGGCGCTGCGCAGCACGGCGCGCACGCCGTCCAGGCCGACCCTGTACCCGCTTCCCTCGTCGCCCAGCAGGGCCCCCCACCCCCCCACCGTCAGCACCTGGCCCCGGGGATCCACCGCGCGGAGGTTCGACCCCGTCCCCACGACCAGGAGCATTCCGGCCCCGGTCCCGAACGCGTCGGCGTGCGCGGCGTCCACATCGGAGCCGACGGCGACCCGCTCGGCAAGCCCCATTCCCCGCAGCCCCTCCTCCGCCGCGGCGCGGGCCGCCTCGTGTCCCGATCCCGCCAAACCGGCCCAGAGCCCGCGCACGGGGAGCTCCACGCCCGCGGCAGCCGCCGCCGCGCGGCCCACCGCCGCCACCTCCCGAACCGCGCCCCCGGGTTCGCGCGCATCGATCAGCCCCGGGCCGCCGCCCGCTGCGCCAAGCTCCCGGCCATGCGCGTCGCCTGCCATGGCCCGGGAACGGGTTCCGCCGCCGTCCACCCCGATCCAGCAGAGCGGCGCCGACGTGCCCGACGCACTCCGGTGGCGACGCACAGCGGCCGGATCACTCACCGCCGCCGCCTGAACAGCGAGCCCGCGGCCACCGTGACCACCAGCCCGATGAAGACGAACCAGGGCCACGCTACCACGTCCCGGGCCGTGATCCAGATCGCCACCACCGTGCCCACCCCGGCCGTCATCCCGACGATCGCCCCCGTCTGGTTCACACGGCGGGTCAGCACGCCCAGGGCGAAGGCGCCAAGGAGCCCGCCGTATGCCATCGAGGCCGCGGCGAGGGCGACCTCCACCGCCGCCGAACCTTGCGACAGCGGGATGAACACGATGGCGCCGACGATCAGAAGGCCCGCCCAGAGCAGGGTGAAGACCTTGCCCGCCTTCATGATTGAGCGATCGTCGCGGCGCCCGGTCGCGGGGCCCCAGAAGTCGTAGGCGCTCGCGGAAGCCAGCGAGTTGATCGACGACGACAGCGACGACATGGCAGCCGCGAAGACCCCCGCGATCAGGAGGCCGCGAAGTCCGGCCGGCATCTCGTCGATGATGAAGCGCGCGAAGATCTCGTCCGAGCTGGCGAAATCGCGTCCCTGGAAGAAGGCCCAGAGCCCGAGTCCAACGAAGAGGAAGAGCGCGAACTGAATGATCACCGCGAAGCCGGAGCCGATCAGCGCGCGCCGGCTCTGGGCCACGTTGCGGCACGTCAGCAGGCGCTGCACGATGAGCTGGTCGGTCCCGTGGGACGCCATCGACAGGAAGCCGCCGCCGATCAGGCCAGCCCAGAAGGTGTACGCCACGGCGGGCGACGTGCTGAAGTCCAGCACCTGCAGCTTCCCCGCCGACCCGGCGCTCGCCAGGATCACCGGCCAGCCGCCATCGACCGCGCCCTGAAGGAGCAGCAGCGCGATCACGCCACCCGCGACGTAGAGCGTCATCTGCAGTGCGTCCACCCAGACCACCGCCTTGATGCCGCCGAAGTAGGTGTACACCAGGGTGGCGGCGCCGATGACCAGGATCGACACCGGGTACGACCAGCCCGTGATGATCGCGAGGGGGATCGCGGTCGCGAACAGGCGGACCGAATCGGCCAGCAGGCGCGTGACCATGAAGATCCCGGACGCGTAGCGCCGCGCACCGCCGCCGAATCGGGTCTCGAGGAGGGCGTAGGCGGTCGACAGCTCGCCGCGGTAGTAGGCGGGGATGAGGATCCAGGCCACCACCGCGCGGCCCGCCAGGTAGCCGAGCGCCAGTTGCAGGAAGGCGAGGGTACCGAGGTAGGCGACCCCGGGGATGGAAAGGAAGGTGAGCGTGCTGGTCTCGGTCGCGACCACCGAGAGCATGACCGCCCACCAGGGGAGGTTGCGGCTGCCGAGGAAGTAGTCGGTCCCGCCCTTGTTGGTGCGCCCGAGCCATGCACCCCACGCGGTTATGCCCAACATATAGAGCAGCACTACCGTCGTGTCAATGATACCGAAGGTCATCGCGGCCCTCCCGGCGCCTCCTCGCGCAGCGACGCCGGCGTGTCGGTGATCGCCCGGGCGACGCGGTCGTGCACTCCCCGGCGCAGCGGCACGTGCCCGTTGTTCTCGCGCGTGGGGTTCACCCGGTTGGTGAGGAGGACGACGCCCAGTTCCCGTGTGGGGTCGATCCAGATCGAGGTCCCCGTGTAGCCGGTGTGGCCGAAGGAGCGCGCCGAGAAGTAGTCGCCGGCCGACGAACGCCCCGACGGCGTGTCCCAGCCGAGCGCGCGTGTCGACTCCTCCGACTGCCTGCGGGTGAAGTGATCGACCCGGCCCTGCCCGAAGATCGAGACGGGCGCGAAGCGCGGACGGTGGCACGGCAGTCCGGAGGCGGCATCGGCACGGCAGGGCGCCGCGACGCCACGGTCGAGCATCATCTGGACGAAGACGGCGAGGTCGCGCGCCGAGCTGAAGATCCCCGCGTGACCCGCGACCCCGCCGATCGCGTAGGCGTTCTCGTCGTGGACGACACCGTGGACGTGGAAGCCGCGGTAGCTCTCGTCCAGCTCGGTGGTGGCGACCCGGTCCCACAGCGCCGGAGCCGGGGTGAAGCCCGTGTCCGCCATGCCGAGCGGACGCCAGAGTTCGTCGCGCAGAAACGCGTCAAGCGGCTTGCCCGACACGGCCTCGACGATGAAGGCCGCGGTCATGAGGCCGATGTCGGAGTACACGGTGCGATCGCCGGGCAGGTGGTCGAGGGGAAGCGCGCCGATGGCGTCCTCGTAGGCGCCCCGGCCCTCCATCTCGAGGAAGAAGCGGCGGAAGGGAGGCAGCCCGGCCCGGTGCAGAAGAAGGTGGCGGATCGTGACCCGTGACTTTGCCGGGTCACCGTCGTCCCACCAGGGGAGATGGTCGATGACAAGGTCGTCGAGCGTGATCAGACCGCGCTGGGCGAGGATCATGACGGCCGAGGTCGTGCCGGCCACCTTGGTGAGCGACGCGAGGTCGAAGATCGACGCCGGGGTGACCGGTGGCGCGTCGCGGTCCCAGTCCAGGCGGCCGTATCCCCGCAGCCGCACGAGCTGTCCCCGCCGCAGCACGGCCAGAGCCGCGCCGGAGGCCGCCGAATCGGCGAGGGCGGCGAGGATGAAGTCGTCCAGGGCGGCGAGGGAGTCGGCGCTCATGCCGACCCGGGCAGGGTCGACTTCGCGCGGGGAGGCAGCCGTGTGGCCAACTCGGCAGAAGGTGTCGGCCAGGTCGGGCGGCGGGGTCGCTGCGGACTGGGTGCATTCGGGGAGCGCGACGCCGCCGCGCCAGAGGCCGGGTCCTCCGGTCGCACGTTCGGTGTCGGCCGATCCCGTGACCGCCCCCTCCGCCCCACGGGCGCCCGGCACGAATCCGGCCTCGCGGAGCGGGTCCGGCCGGGTCTCTTCCCTCCTGTCCGCGACCCGGCGGGACGGGGTCCGGTCCAGTCCCTCACCTGCCCCGTGAAGCGGCGGAATCGAAATCGGCAGGCGCCCCGTGATCGGGGCCGCGCCGGTGACGGCCATGGCGGCGGCCCGCTGCGACACTTCCCACCCGCCCCAGGCGACAAGGTAGGTCCCCGCGTCCGGGAAGGCCGACAGCAGGTACGGGCTGCCGAAGGAGAGGACCGCGACGCGGATGTCCCCGCTCCGGTGGAGCCCCTCGACGAAGGCACGGAAGGCCGCCGGGACCCCGACCGAACCCACGCCCGAGCGGGGAGCGACGTAGGCCCCCAGGACGACGGCGTCCGCGGCCCGTGCGGCGTACAGGAGCGAGTCGTACACCGCCCAGGGCGTGTCCGGGCCGACCCGCGCGATCGAGAGGCCCCCGGAATGCGCGCGCAACCCGGCGTCGAAGGTCCTGCCCGCGAGAAGGTCGCCGGGACGCGCGTAGGTGACGCTCAGCACCCTCGACCCGGAGGCGAGGGGGAGGACGCGGTCCCGGTCCCGCACCAGCGTCAGCGAGGCGGCCGCGGCCCGCTCCGCCACGGCGCGATGTTCGGCCGTCCCGACCCGCTCCGCCACCGCTCGGGGATCGGCGCGGCCGCCGTCCAGGTGAAGACCCAGCCGCGCCTTCGCCTCGAGGAGCCGCCGCACCGACGCGTCGATCCGTTCCCGTGTGACACGGCCCGACTGCACCGCCGCGGTCACGGCGTCGATCGTCGCGCCGATGCCGTCCGGAGCCAGCAGCACATCCGACCCGGCCTCGAGGGCGAGCACCGCCGCCTCGCCCGCGCCGTAGCCCTCCGTGATCGCGCCCATGCGCAGCGCGTCGGTGAAGAGGAGGCCGCCGAACCCCATCTCGCCGCGCAGCAGCTCCGTCATCAAATGGGAGGACATCGTCGCGGGGCGGTCGTCGCCGAGCACTCCCGGCACCGCCACGTGTGCGGTCATCACCGCGTCCACGCCCGCGTCGATCGCCATGCGGAAGGGGACGAGTTCCACCCGGTCGAGGCGGTCGCGGTCGGCCCCGATGACGGGTAGCTCGATGTGCGAATCGGTCCGGGTGTCGCCGTGCCCGGGGAAGTGCTTGGCGGTCGTGAGCGCACCTCCCTCCCTGGCCCCCCGGATGAAGGCCGCACCCAGTCGCCCCACGGCCTCCGGATCTTCGCCGAAGGAGCGGACGTTGATCACCGGGTTGTCCGGATTGCTGTTCACGTCGAGCACCGGCGCAAAGAGCCAGTGAACGCCCACCGCCCGGGCTTCTTCGGCCGTGATGCGGCCGTACTCGTAGGCGAGGTCCTCGTCACGCGCGGCGCCGAAGGCCATCGTCGGAGGGAAGCTGGTTCCCCCGCCCTGTGGAAGGAGCGACGGGATCGCGTAGCTGTGGTTGATTCTCATCCCCGGGCCGCCGTTCTCGAAGTCCGAGGTCACCAGGAGCGGAATCCGGGCCCGCGACTGCAGTCGATTGAGCTTCGCGACATATGCGTCGGGGACACCGATGGAGATCGACACGCCGCCCAGTCCCTCTTCGACCCATCCCAGCAGCTCCCGGAAGTCGGGGTCGCTCTCGGACGCATAGCCTCCCGGGATCCACGGGATCACCAGCTGGGCGACGGCCTCGCGCAGCGTCATGCCGGCCACGGTCTCGTTCACCCAGCGGTTCGCGCCGGGGTCCAGGGAGCCGGAGAGAGGGGTGGGTCCGGCGGCCTGCGGGAGCGGGCCGGCACCGGTGCACGACCCCAGCAGGGCCGCGATGGCGGCGGCCGCGACGACCCGCACGCCCTTCAATTGCCGGTGGTCTCGGCGCGAGCGGGAATCTGGAGCCCGGCGCCGATACCGAATTCCCCAATCCTCGTGGGCGCCCTCCCTGTCACAGCGATCCGGCCGAGGATGGCGTCGGCCGCGGCGCGCTCGGCGACCGGAACGCCGGACCACGCGGTGAGGTAGGTCCCCACTTCGGGAAACTCGGAGAGCAGGTAGGGATTGCCGAACGCAACCACGATGGACGGCCGCCCCAGCCGGGCCAGCCTTTTCACGAACCTGAGCGCGGGCTCGGGGAGCGCGACCGATCCGGAAGCGGTTCGCACGCCCACATGCAGCGACACGATGGTCAGGTTCATCGTGCGGGCACGGGCCAGGATGTCGTCGTACTCCGCGTCCGTCGTCTCCGGGTCCACGTCGACGGCACGAAGGCGGCGATAGGTCTCGCGCAGTCCCGCATTGAAGGAGCGCCCCGCACGCAGGTCGTTCGGGCGGCGGTAGGTCACGGAATACACGCTGGCACCCGGCGTGCCCAGGAGCGGAAGCAGGTCGCGCTCGTCCTTCAGCACCGTGATGGAGCGATTGGCCACCTCGCGGGCGACACCCAGATGGGACGGCACGCCGACAACGCGGCGGACGCGGTCGATGTCGACCGTGCGCTTGCGGTGCAGTCCCAGACTCTCCTTTGCGCGCAGGAGGCTGAGCACCGACCGGTCGATGCGATCCTCGGTGAGGCGCCCGGAGAGGACCGCCGCCACGATCCCCTGCCGCGCCTCTTCAAGGTCCGGCGGCATGAGGATCACGTCCGCGCCGGCCTCGATGGCACGCACGGCAGCCTCCCCGCGACCGAACATCCTGTCCACCGCGGCCATGTCCATGGCGTCCGTGAAGACCAGGCCGCCGAAGCCCATCTGGTCCCGAAGCAGATCTGTGAGCACCGCGGGTGCCAGGGTGGCGGGGGTGGTGGCCCCGGTGATCTCCGGCACCGTGATGTGCGCCGTCATGATCGCGCCCAACCCGGCATCGACAGCGCGGCGGAACGGAAGCAGCTCCACCGAGTCCATGCGCTCGCGGCTCACCCGGATCACCGGCAACGCGAGGTGCGAGTCCGTTTCGGTGTCCCCGTGCCCCGGGAAGTGCTTGGCGGTGGCGATCACGCCGTGGTCCTGCAGGCCCCTCACGAAAGCCGCGCCGAGCGTGGCCACCTGCTCCGGATCTTCGCCGAAGGAGCGCACGTTGATGACGGGGTTTTCCGGGTTGTTGTTCACGTCCAGCACTGGAGCGAACGGTACGTGGACCCCGATGGCGCGGGCCTCGAGCGCGGTGATCCTGCCCGTCTCGTACGCGAGCCCGGGCTCCCCTGCAGCGCCCAGCGCCATCAGCGCCGGGAACCGGGTCGCACCCCCGAGCCAAATGTTGGTGGGGGCATGAACGATTCCGTCGAAGCGGAACCCGGCGCCTGCCTCGAGATCCGAGCCGATCAGGAGAGGCAGCCCGGAGAGGGACTGCAGCCAGTTGAGCTTGGCGGCCACCTCGGTCGGGGAGCCCACCGAGATGATGATCCCGCCGACGTGATGCTGCTCCACCATCGCCCGGGCCCGCTGGCTGGCACGGGATCCCTCGGGCGCGAAGTCGCCAATCAGAATCGGCATCATCAGCTGGCCGACCTTTTCGTCCAGCGTCAGCGACTCCAGGGTGCGCTCGGCCCACCTGCGGGCGTCGTACGGCTCGGTGGCGACGGCGGGAGGGGTGTAGGCCCCGGCCGGCGCCTCCGGCGGCGCCGGCGCCTCCGGCGGCCCCGGGGCGACGGTGGTCGGCCCTGGTCCCGCGGACGGGGCATTGGCGACGCGGCCGCAGGAGCCGAGGGGAAGGACCGCCAGGCAGAGGAGGGCGGAGAACCGAAGCGGGAGAAAGCCGCGCGGCGTCCCGGAACGCCGGACCGGAGTTCGTGCGCCCTGCCGGGACACGGGGTCGTTGGAAGCCGCCATCACTCAAGATAGTGCGAAACGGCCGGCATCGGGATTTGGCGCTCCACATCCGCCTTGACCCCGGTCTCACCTCGGCACTCAATTCCGATATCACTGTCGGCGCCTTGCCCCTTCGACCGCTGCCGGCCGGTATTCACACAAGGAGCCCTGACGGACCTTGACCACCTTCCCGCGCACATCACGCGCCGGTCCGGCGCCTCGCGCCAAGCCGCCGCGCCGCACCGGCCCCCGCCCCCGGCAGCACGTCGGCGCAGCCCTGTTCGTCGCGCTCCTCCCCGCCGCGTGTTCTCCCGGGGACGATGCGGGACGTGCAGCCGTCGCGGCCTCCGAAGGCGCCCCGGACGCGCAGGTGGCATCCGCGGCCTCCGTCCGCCCCGGCATCGAGGTCCTCCTGAGCGACTCGCTCTCGCTGGTGCGCGGCCGCAGGGCCGGGCTCATCACCAACCACACGGGACGGGACCGGAGCGGCACCCCCTCGATCGACCTGCTGGCCGCGCACCCCGAGGTCGAGCTCGTCGCGCTCTACTCCCCCGAGCACGGGATCCGGGGCAGCGCGGAGGCGGGGGTCAGGGTTGCGGGCAGCGTGGACGAGCGTACCGGGCTGCCCATTCATTCCCTGTACGGCGAGACCAGGACGCCCACGGCCGAGATGCTCGAAGGCGTGGAGGTCCTCCTCTTCGATATCCAGGATGTGGGCGCCCGCTACTACACGTACCTGTCGACCATGGCGCTCGCGATGGGGGCCGCGGGCGAACACGGCATCCCGTTCGTGGTGCTGGACCGGCCCAACCCGATCGGCGGCGATCCCGTGCAGGGCAATGTCCTCGACCCCGGCTTCGCCAGCTTCGTGGGCCTCTACCCCATCCCGATGCGGCACGGGCTCACCGCGGGCGAGTTTGCGCGGATGGCCGTGGGGGAGTTCGGGGTGCAGGTGGAGCTGAGCGTTGCGGTCGCGGACGGATGGCGGCGCACCATGCCCTTCGAGGACACGGGCATCCCCTGGATCGCGCCCTCGCCCAACATGCCGTCGGTGGAGAGTGCGCTGCACTACCCCGGAACCTGCCTCTTCGAGGGCACGCCGATCTCGGTGGCGCGCGGCACCGATCGAGCGTTCCAGCAGGTGGGCGCCCCGTGGCTCGACGGAGAGGAGCTGGCCCGCCGTCTGGGCGCGCTCGGGGTACCGGATGCGCGCTTCGTGCCCGTGCGCTTCACGCCCAGGGAGCCCGGCGACGGCAAGTTCGGCGACACCGAGGTGGGGGGTGTCCGCCTCTTGGCCGACGGCCCCGCGTACGACCCTACCCTCGCAGCGCTGGCACTGCTGGCCGAGATCAGAGTTATGTCAGGAGAGCACTGGAGCTGGCGTCCCGGCCACTTCGACCGGCTCGCGGGTACCGACGCTCTGCGCACCGCCGTCGACGCCGGGGCTTCCTATGGGCAGTTGGCGGAAAGCTGGGGTGCGGGCGTCGGCGAATACCTTGCATGGCGCCGTTTATACTTGCTATATTAGCTTCCCGTAGCGGCCAGGAAGCTCTCGAAGAGCTGACGCGCCACCGGGCCAACCTTGCCGTCGCCGATCGTTCTTCCGTCGACCTCGACAGCCGGCCTGACTTCGGTGGTCGTTCCCGTGAAGAACACCTCGTCGGCGTGGTAGAGCTCGCTGAGCGAAATGGCCCGCTCCTCGACCGGGAGGCCCAGCTCCCTCGCCAACTCGATGACGAAGTCGCGGGTCACACCGTGCAGGATGTAGTTGGATTTGGGCGCCGTCGCAAGCACGCCGCCGAAAACGGCGAACATGTTGTTGTGGGATCCCTCCAGCGCGATTCCGTCCCGCACGAAGATCGTGTTGCTCACACCGGCGTCCACCGCCGCCTGTTGCGCGAGCACGTTGGGCAGCAGGGCGATCGCCTTGATGTCGGCACGGGCCCACCGCTGGTCCGGAATCGTGATCGCCTTCGTCCCCTGCTCCCAGACTTCCATGCTCGCGCGGTGATACTGGTTGGCGAAGCCGTACACGGTGGGAGGCACGGCGGGGTCGGGGAAGGCATGGCTGCGCGGAGCCACACCCCGCGTGACCTGCACGTAGACGTATGCCACCGGGACTTCGTCGAGCCCGTTACGGGCGAGAAGTCCCTGTTTCACCCCTTCGATCGCAGCGGCATCATAGTCGATCCCGATGGCCGCGAGTCCCTTGCGCAGGCGGGCCAGGTGGTGCTCGAAGCGGAAGAGGCGGCCGTTGTAGGCCGGAGTCACCTCGTAGATGCCATCGGCGAAGACGAACCCGCGGTCGTTGACCGACACGTGCGCCTCGTCCCTGTGCAGGTATTCCCCGTTCAGGTGGACGACGCTCATCAGTTGGCGTCCCCCCTGCGCTGCAGCTTGTCGAACTCTTCCAGCAGCTCGGCCTCGCGGATCGGTGGGTCCTCGGCGGGTGCGGCGTCCGTCCCGTCGGCCTCATCACCCTCGGAGGCGTCACCGCCCGACCCCAACCGCTTTGGAGCGGAAGAAGAACCGGCCGGCAGCAGTCCCATCTGGGCTTTCAGGGCTGTAAGCTTGTCGTCGACTTCGACGCCGCTCGAACCCGACTCGAGACGGAGGAACTCGGTCTCCAGCGTGTCTCCGGCAAGCGCCTCGGTCACCTCTGCCTGTGCCAGGTTGCGCCTTTCCTCTTCCTCGATCTTCTCGGCCATGCGGTTGAAGGCCTCGAACGCGGAAGTGTCCGAAAGTCCGGACATGGTCTCGTGGATGCGCTTCTGGGCCTGTGCCCGCTTCTGCTTGGCGATCAGCAGGTTCCGCTTCCGCTTCGCCTCTTCGATCTTGTCGTTGAGCTTGCGGAGAGAGCCCTTGAGTTTCTCGGTCTCGTCGGCCTGCGCCCCCCATGTGTTGTCCAGGACCGTGGCTCGATCCGCGTGCTCCTGCTGCCGGACCAGAGCCTGCTTGGCCAGGTCGTCCCGGCCTTCCTTGATGGCGAGCATGGCGCGGTGCTCCCAGTCACTCGCCTGCTTGACCTCGTCCGCAAGCTGACCCTTGAGCTTGCGCTCGTCGGCGATCGCGGCCGCGACTTCCCGCTTTGCCTTCGCCAGCTGGTCCCTCATGTCCAGGATGATCTGGTTCAACATCTTCTCCGGGTCTTCCGCCCGCGAGATGAGGTCGTTGAGGTTGGACTTGATCATCGTCGAGAACTTGCTGAAGATGCTCATCTTCTATTCGCCCCCTCTCGTCCCTGCGAGAGCCTGGATCCGCGAAACGTGGGATGACGCAGCGAGCTGAACGCTCTCCAGCGACGCCCTGAGTTCTTCGAAGTCGAGCGAGCCGAGCTGGAGCGTATCGCTCAGAACCAGCTCTCCGGCTTCGATTCCGTATGCCCCGTGTATCACATCGGTGGCGTTGAGCCTCAGCAGGGTCTCGTACAGGTCGCCGAGGTCTTCCGCGTCGGCAGGCAGGTCCATGACCTTCATGCGGACCAGCAACAGCGGCTCGGAGTGATGGACGACGACGGCACCACCGTTTTCCGTGTGGACCAGGAACATCCCCTCGTCCACTTCGTCGAAGTCCGCATCCATGCGGATCAGATAGCTTTCCAGGTCTTCTCGGGTAACCATACCCTTCTCCTTTGACGGTGTCACAGGAATCATGCGGGGATGCACAACCCTACGGAACAGGCCGGGATTTCCTGCAACAGACGGCCAGGCCTTCAGCCCCGAAAATAACATGGGAGCGGGTTGGGAGCCAAAACCGACCTCGCCTGCACCTTCCAGCAGTCCACGGGCTGCTACAGGCAGTGCCCCGCAGGGTGGCTCGTGGTACCGGACCGATCCACCGCGCCGGGTGGCGCGTGTCCCGCCAACAGCGTCGCCAGATACTGACCCGTGTACGATGCCGGCTCCCGGGCCACCGTCTCGGGCGTTCCCTCCACAACGATGCACCCGCCCGCGTCGCCTCCCTCCGGCCCCAGGTCGATGACCCAGTCCGCCGTTTTCACCACATGAAGGTTGTGCTCGATGACCACGACCGTGTTCCCGCGTTCGACAAGACGGTGCAGGACGCCCAGAAGGACGCGCACGTCTTCGAAGTGGAGCCCGGTCGTGGGCTCGTCCAGGATGTACATGGTGCGCCCGGTGGACACCTTGGAGAGTTCCGACGACAGCTTGATCCGCTGCGCTTCACCCCCTGACAGCGTGATCGCGCTCTGGCCCAGGTGGATGTACCCGAGTCCCACGTCGAACAGCGTCTGCAGGCGCCGCTTGATCTGGGGCACGGCGGCGAAGAAGTCCAGCGCCTCCCGCACGGTCATGTCCAGGACATCGGCGATGTTCCGGCCCTTGTAGTAGATGTCGAGGGTCTCCCGGTTGTAGCGTCGCCCGCGGCACACGTCGCAGGACACGTATACGTCCGGGAGGAAGTGCATCTCGATCTTGACGAGACCGTCGCCGCGGCAGGATTCGCACCGGCCACCCTTCACGTTGAACGAGAAGCGCCCCGCCTTGTAGCCGCGGATCTGGGCCTCCGGGACGCCGGCGAAGAGCTGGCGGATGGGCGTAAAAAGCCCCGTGTACGTGGCGGGATTCGAGCGCGGGGTGCGGCCGATGGGCGACTGGTCGACCTCGATGACCTTGTCCACGCCCGAGAGGCCGTCGATGCGATCGTGGGCACCCGGGACGGATCGGTTCCGGTAGAAGTGGCGCGACAGGGCGCGGTACAGGGTGCCGTTGACCAGGGTGGACTTGCCGGAGCCGCTCACCCCGGTAACGGTGACGAAGCAGCCGAGGGGAAACGCGACGTCGATGTCCTTCAGGTTGTGCTGCGACGCGCCCCGCACCGTGAGACACCGCGCGGGATCGGGCCGGCGGCGCTCGGCGGGAAGCGGAATCTCCCTGTCCCCGCGCAGGTACGCCCCGGTGATCGAGTCCGGCCGTGCCACGACGTCTTCGAGAGACCCCGCCACCACGACCTCACCACCCGCGCGTCCGGCGCCCGGCCCGAGGTCCACGATGAAATCCGCCGCCCGGATCGTGTCCTCGTCGTGCTCCACGACCAGGACCGAGTTTCCCAGGTCACGCAGATCCCGGAGTGTGCGCAACAAGCGGTGGTTGTCGCGCTGATGCAACCCGATGGAGGGCTCGTCGAGGATGTAGAGCACGCCCACGAGCCGGCTTCCGATCTGGGTCGCCAGGCGGATGCGCTGGGACTCTCCCCCCGACAGCGTGGCTGCGGAACGGCTCAGCGCGAGGTAGTCGAGCCCTACGTTGCGCAGGAACCCCAGCCGCTCCCGCACTTCCTTGAGGATCGGCCCGGCGACCTCGGCCGAGAGGGGCTCGCCGGGCGCGGTCTCCACACCGGGCAAGGGCGCCTCACCGGTCACGGGAAGGGTCTGAATGAAGGCCATGACCTCGCCGATGGGCCGATCGACGACGCTGCTGATGGGCACGCCTCCGATCCGCACCGATCTGCCGAGCGGACCCAACCGCGAGCCGCTGCAGGTGGCGCACGTCCGGCTGGACATGTACTGGTCCAGCTGTGAACGCACGTGCTCCGAGGTGGTTTCCCGATAGCGGCGCTCCACGTTCGACACGACCCCTTCCCAATAGTCCTCGTAGTAGCCCTTCATCTTTCCGGCGTTGTACGGAAAGCGGATCTTCATCCTGCCGGACCCCGCCAGGACGGCGTCGCGGGCTTCCCTGGGGAGGTCCCTCCATGGCTTTCGGGGATCGAATTCGTACGCCTCGGCAAGACCCGGAATCACGGAGCCGCGCAGGTGACCGCCGGGTTGGCCCCACGGAATGATCACGCCTTCGAGGATGGACAGCGACGGGTCCGCCACCAGGAGCGAGCCGTTGACTTCCCTGGTGGTCCCGAGGCCGCCGCAGTCGGTGCACGCGCCGTGTGGCGAGTTGAAGGAAAAGACCCGGGGCTCGAGTTCGGGGAAGCTCGTCCCGCAATCCGCGCACGCGTAGTGTTCGCTGAAGAGATGGGACACGTCGCGGCTTCCACGCCGCTCCAGAACCTGTACGACGCCTTCGGCGGCCCTCAGCGCGGTCTCAACCGAGTCGGAGAGGCGGATCCGGTCGTCGGGCCTGATCACCAACCGGTCGACGATGATTCCGATGTCGTGGTTCTCATAGCGGTTGAGGCGGGGAATCTCGCGCAGGTCGTACACCTTCCCGTTGACCATGGCACGAACGAAGCCCTCCCTGCGCGCGCGGTCGAAGACATCCCTGAACTGTCCCTTGCGGCCGCGCACGAGGGGAGCCAGCACCTGGACACGGGTCCCCTCTTCCATCTTCAGCAGTTGCTCCACGATCTGTGTCGCCGGCTGACGCTGGATGGGCAGGTCGCAGTTCGGGCAGTAGGGCGTCCCGGCGCGCGCGTACAGAAGCCGCAGATAGTCGTAGATCTCGGTCACGGTGCCGACGGTGGAACGCGGGTTCTTCGACACCGTCTTCTGCTCGATCGAGATCGCCGGCGACAGCCCCTCGATGGAATCCACGTCGGGCTTCTCCATCATGCCCAGGAACTGGCGGGCATAGGCCGAAAGGGACTCGATATACCGGCGCTGCCCCTCGGCGTAGATGGTGTCGAAGGCCAGCGACGACTTGCCCGATCCGGACAGCCCCGTCACGACCACGAGCCGCTCTCTGGGAATCTCGAGCGAAATGTTCCTCAGATTGTGTTCACGTGCTCCGCGCACGACGAGATCCACCCTCAATACCCCCATTCGCGGAAGAACGAAAAGCCCCAGATACGAGCCAGCTCGAGGGAGAGATCACCCAGCCCGCGGTACCGCTCTCTGGTGCATCTGCCCTCCAGAAATCCCTCCAGTTTCACGTCCTTCGGCATCTCCACCTCGACCCTGACCCCGCCGCTGCTGACGGGAAGCGTGGGATCGGCACAGAAGCCACGCTGGTACACACCGGTAAGAAAAACATCGTCTACAAGGTACCATCCCGCCTCCACCTGGAGCGACGACGCGCCGAAAGCCGCGTTGGCCTGGCTTTGCTCGGCCTGCGACACCGACAGATGATCGACGCCCAGTTCAAGCGCCAGGACGTACCCCAGTTCGTTGAAGAACTGACTAAGAAGCAGGTTGGTTCCCGCTCCGACCGAACCCGCGCCCCCTTCGCTGATCAGCGCCGAGGTTGGTCGCCCCAGAACCAGATAGGTGACCATGTCGGCCTCCGACATGGCGAACGTCGCGTTGCTGGCAAGATTGATGCGAGGCGACAGCAGGGTTCCCGAGAGGCCGGCGGTGATCAGGAGGGGCTCACCCTCACGGGTGCGAAGTTGCCTCTCGGTGGTTACCGCAAGCCCGGGGTCGAACCCGGGCGTCCCTACGAACTGAAATGTTCCCTCGGTCATCGTCAGGGTGCTGGGACCGAGACTGTACGTGCCCCGCACGACCTCGATTTCGCCCTGGAGGATCAGCTGGTTGCCCTGGCGGTCGAAGGTGACCGAGAGGTCTCCCGCCGTCTCCACGTTCATGACGCGGGACCGAAGCCAGTTGCCCCGGCCCACATGCATGTCGATCGCCACGCGCAGGTGCTCGAGGAACGGATTGCGCTCCCGGACTCCGGTGCCCGACTCCTCGTCTTCATCACTGATTCCGATCTCGGCGGTTGCCGCACTGAACAGTACCGGGTCGTAGAAGTCCACGGCTTCCGCCGTGCGCTGGAACTCCTCGATGAAGACCGTGCTCCCGTTCACATCGAGCCGTCCCTCGATGAAGGGGAGGTTGAAGGTGCCGGTCAGGGTGATCGAGTCGCCGCTCACCGCGGCTACCATGTCGCGGCGGTCGACAAGCCGGAATTCGCGGGGCCAGAAGGCCAGGTCCAGCACCACGTCGGAGGGATCCCCCGCCCCCACGGTTCCCCGCACCTCGATCGTCCCCCCTGACACGCCAGAGCCGTCGACCGCCACGGTGCCGTCGGGACTCAGGGCCATGTCGAAGTCGACAGCTGACAACCGGACCCCGAGGGGCGCGAGCAGGCCCGTGGCGTTCTCCAGGCGAAACACCCCGTCCGGCTCCAGATCCGACCGACGGCCTCCAACCGTTACATCTCCGGTCAGGGTGCCGTCGACCTCTTCCAGGCTCCGGAGGAAGCCAAGGGCAATGGCGGCCGGGAAGGAATCGGCAACGATGTCCAGATCCACGGCCTCGTCCGGGATCCGGGCGTCCACAGCCCTGAGCCGAAGGTCGATCGGCGCCGTGCCATCCACCCGAAGCGTCCGGCGTCCTCCGATCCAGGACTCGATGCCGCCCTCGACGCTTCGGCCCGAGTACCTGCCCGCAGCGGCCACGCGATCGAAGCGGATCGTTTCGTACTCCGCGTCCTCTACCTCGAAGGAGCCTTCCCATTCGGGGTCCGCGCCGGATCCCGTCACCCGCACCTCGGCCGTCGCGAGACCGGCCGGAAAGAGCGGCAGTTGCAGAAGGCTGCCGACGATGCCGAGGTCCAGGTCGGTGACCTGCAGTTCGAAGTCGGACTCGGCCTCTCCAAAGGCGAGAGATCCGTCGGCCAGCGCGCGAAGGCCCTCGGCACCGGGCCGGATCAGGCCGAAATCGTTCACGACGAGCACGTCCCGATCCCATTCGAAGCTGGCCGGCCCCCTTAGCCCCCAGCGCCGGTCGTCGAAGACCAGGTTGAGCCGGTCGAGGTCGATTCGCCCCCCCCCGTCACCCAGATTGACGACCGCCTGGGCTTCATAGGACTCGCTCCGCGAGAGGGCCGCGCCGCCAGTGCGCACCACGATGGCGCGGAGCGGGCCGCCCGCGTCAAGGTCGAATTCGCCCTCCAGCCGCGCGGAGCGGAATTCGCGACCCTCGAAGGCAATCGAGTCTCCCCCTATGGTGCCTTCCAACACCAGCGGCGAAGCTGCGGCAGAATCCGAATCGGACCCGGGAAGACCGACGCCCCGGGCGGTGACGTCGATCTCCACGAGACGAGCCGAGTTGACACCGTACTCCAGACCCTGGATGTCGACATCCACATGGGCCGTCATGTCGTCCAGTCCGCCTTCCACCCGGATCTCGCCAGCCATCGCGCCGTCGAAGCGGATTTCACGCGCGGTGGGGAAGGTGTCCGGATCCACTCCGTCGAACTGGATCATGGCATTTTGTTCGATTGGCGCCAATTCGTCCCATACGAACAGATTCTCCCCCATGACGAGGTCGCGCAGGGGGTGGATCGACGATGACGTCACAGCCAGAACGATTCCCTCTCCGGATGCGCCCGGCGCGGCACCGATGCTCCCGTCGCGCCCCTGCACGACAAGCCCGCCCGCGTCTCCATACAGGGACAGGACGTGCAGCACGCCATCGTCGTCCACCCACAGATTCGCGGAGGCGGAGTCCACTCTGAGGCGGCCCAGGCTGGACGGCCCGGCGTCGAAGTCGAGGGCGCCGCGCAGCGAACCGAGGTCGAACCCGCTCCCGCTGAGGTTGGCGGTCCCCGAGACCACGGTGGAATCCGGCAATCCGTCGATCAGCTCCGACAGGCGAAAGTCCTCTGCCGAGGCCGTAAGCCGGTACCCGGCGGCGGGATCACGCACATTCACCGTTGCCCTGGCCGTCAGTGCACCCGCCAGGGTACCCAGGTCCGCCGTCACGACGAGCTCTTCGAGGGGCCCGATCAGGGAAACCGCTCCGTCGATCGCCCCCGCCAGGGGGAAGTCGGGGTAGACGTCGCGGATCGTCTCCGGGGACAGGGGGCTCAACGACGCATCCAGATGGATCAGGGACACCGCCGTGTCGCCGTAGAGGGTGCCGGAGACCGCGACGGAGCTGCGGAAACCTCCCGCAATGGTTTGATTCGCCACCACCCGGACCTGCATGCCGGTGCGCAGAGCCCCGCTCACCTGCAGGCTCCCGTCACCCCGGCCGTCCCATTCAACCCCGGGGACGAAGTTGCGCAGCAGCGTGTAGTCGAGCGAGGTCACGTCGACATCGACGTCATCCACCATGCGGCGGCCCAACGTCGTTCCTTCACCCACGAGGTGGGCCAGCGTGTCCAGCGTGGCCTCATGCACCAGCGCCAGCTCTCCGGAGATCTCGAGGCGCCCGGGCTCGCCGTCGAACCGGACATCGCCCGACAGTGCACCGGAGACGGGCGCAGGCGAGGCCAGCCATCGGTCCAGCTCCGACGTGGCCAGCATCTCCGGCGCGATGCGAAGGTTGCGGAAGAGGGTGGTGCCCCCCAACGACACGCCGCCGGAAAGCGCAAATCGTCCCGGGTCGCCCTCCACGCGGCCATCGGTCACGTCGATCAGCACCCCGCCGGGGCCGACCCGGATGAGCACATCGCCGCGGGCGGTGCCGGAATCGAGCCTCTCGTCGAGCCAGCTCAAGTCGGAGAGGGAGAGGCGCGAGAAGTCCAGGTCGAAGGTGGTGTACCATCTTTCGTCGCGCCGCTCGGCGAGCAGGAGCCCCCTTCCCTCGGACCCCGGGAGACGAAACCGATCGGTGTTCACGGAGATCCCGCCGGCACCCACCTCCAGGGCACCCTGAATGTCCGCGAGGTCCAACCTCCCGCCCCCCAATGGATACGACAGCGCCACGTCTTCCAGGCTTGCGGTCAGGTCGACACCCTGGCCGGGCCGTATATCGATCCGCCCAAACGCCGCAGAAATGCGATCGATCCGCCTCTCGGTGCCGTCGTCGCCGAGCATGGTGACGGTGCCCGCATGAATCCGGGCACCCCTGATGCGGAAGCCGGGCGCATCGCCCTCGCCGCGCCGATCGGAAGCAGCGTCCGGAGCCGCGTCCGTCCCGGTGAGAAGGCTGGAGAGGTCGACGCGTTCGCCGGGCGCGTGATCGAGGGTCAGGGTCGGTGACCAGATGTGCACATCCGCGACGCCGGACGTGCCCGCGAGCAGCTCCAGGACGGAGTAGCGGGCCCGGATCGAATCCGCGACCAGGACCGGCCGGCCCAGGCTGTCGCTGATTTCAAGATCGTGCAGCGTGGCGCCGGTCAGGAGACCCCCCGGGGCCACCGAGCCAACCCGGATCGAGCCGTTGATCGCGGGACGAAGACGGGACAGGGCCCAGTCCAGCACCATTTCGCGCCCGGCGGCGGTGCGGGTCAGCATCACCGCACCCGCCACTCCTGCCGAGACGAGGACGCTGACAGCCACGATCGCCCAGGGCAGGAGGGCGGTGGGCCACGCCCGGCGACGCTCGCCGTCACGCGCGCCGCGCGTCCGTTTCGCCGCCTTGCCGCTCATCCCTCAGAACGCCTGTCCGATGGAGAAGTGCAGCTGGAAGCGCCGGATCGAGAACCCGGGGTCGTCGCCGAACAGCACCTGCGGCCCCAGCAACGCGAGGTCCTCCGAAACCACCCAGTCGATGAATTCGCCCGGCGCATTCGGAGGACCGATGTCGATCCGGTCGGCCGGATCGTCGGCGCCGGGGGAAAAGGGGCGGATCCGGGAGGTGACGACCTGAAGCGGCTCGCGGCCACGGAACGAATAGGCAACGTCGAAGCGGATCGGACCGAAGAGCGCGTTGTAGCGCAACCCCACGCCGGGAGCGACCTCGAGGTCCTCCAGCGTGAGGCCGTGCGGCCACACCTGACCCATGTCGACGAAGGCCGCACCGCTCCAGGGACCGTCGCCGAGCGCAAACCGCAGTTCGGCGCTCGCCTCGACCGTCGCGAGACCGCCGATCGGCCGTACCTGATAGGCGTCCGATTCGGCCAGCGGAGATCCGTCGCACGTGAGGTCTCGCACCGCGGCGGGGAGGCAGGCCGGTCCCATTCCGGCGCCAGGACGGCGCAGCAGTTCTTCCACGCCGATGGACAGGCTCCTCGGTCCCAGGGTGCTCTGCGCGAATCCACGGATACTGTTTGCTCCTCCACCGTAAAACCGTTTCTGGGGCGGCACCACCTCCGGGAGTTGCTGTCCTGGAGACGCCAGACCCTCGAAACCGCCTGGATTGATCCTCCCGGCCCGGAGCCGCAGCGCAAGTACCGTACGACTGTCGATCGCGCTGTAGACGCTTCCGTCGGCGAACGCCCGGAAATAGGAGTAGTCGGACCCGGTGAACCCGTCGGCGAACTCAAGGTCCACGAGACCTCGGAATCCTCTGGTCGGGTTGAAGAGTTCGTCGGTCTCGTCCCGATTGAAGGACACGGCGACCGGCGAGAGCCAGGTGGCGCCGGACAGAACCTCGATGTCTTCGGGTGCGCACGCGAGAAAGGTCGCGCAAAGGATGACCTCGGCTGCCGCCAGACGATTGAGCTCGGGACGGAACCTCACGTTCGCGAACGAATTGACCCCCAGCGTGCGGCTCATACCGATGTCCAGGCCATAGGCATCCCGCACGAAGATGTTCTTGCGCGACTGACGCTCCGCGAAGAGTCCGACGAGCAGATTCGTTCGGCGCGAGAAGAACGTGGGCTGGTTGAAGTCGGCCCCCACCCGCCAGTTGACCTGACTGAAGTCTCCGGTGCCGGCTTGCGCGCAAAGGGGCGTGGACTGGAGGACCGACGCCAGAAGGTTGGAGATCCGCGCCTGGGCCTGAAGGATGCGGCCCCCGCCGAAGAAGTTCCGGCTCGCCCACCGCCCTTCGACGTTGAGACACTCCGCGCTGTCCAGCCCGCCTTCGGTTCGAACCCGGCGTGCATCGCCCTCCACCACCTCCACTCGAATCGGCAGTACGGAGTCCGATACGATTCGCGCCGTGTCGGGCCGGACAAGGGCGCGGGTGACGATATCGAGCTCGTGGAGACTGCGTTGCCCTTCCCATATCTGCCGCTCCCGAAACAGCTGTCCTTCCCGAAAGGGCAGACGGTCCAGGATCACGCTTGCGTCCAGAAGTTCGTTGCCCGCCACCTCGATGGGGCCGAAGGTGGTCAGCGGGCCCAACTCCACGCGGTAGCTGACGGTAGCCCAGTCGCTGCTGCCGGGCAGGAAGAAGCCGGGGAAGACGTCCACCGAAGCGTAGCCGAGGTTGCGGAGCTGACGGGTGAGGGAGTCGGCCGTCTCCTGGATGAGGAGTCCACTGAGCGGGTCTCCCACGACGATGGGAAGCGATCCTTCGAACTCCAACCCCGGCGGCAGGGGGTCTCCGAGGAGGTTTACCTCGCCCACTCTGAACGGTATGCCCTCGTCGATACCGAAGGTGATGGAGACGCTCCCGTCGTCATGTTCGACGACCTCCGGGGTGAATCGAACTCCCCGGAAGCCATGAGCACGGTAGAGAATGCGCAGCCGCTCCACATCGTCGTCCAGGATCCGGGGGCTGTAGTAGGAGAGATCCCTCCCCCAGTCGATGCCGAACAGGCATGTGGTGACCGCCAGCACAAGAGGGCACTTTGAAGCCTGGGTGAACACCGCCCGCCGCAATTCCGCATCGGTGAAGGCCTCGTTGCCGACAAAATCGACGGCCGCAATCTCCTCTCGAACCCCTTGTGCCGACCCTTGTGCCGACCCTTGTGCCGACGCCGGGGCCCATTGGCCGCCGGCGGGGAACGCAACCGCGACAAGCATGAAAGCCGGCAAGCGCCGAGAGCGGCGAGGCGCCGGGCCGGCTGCCCGGGTCACCGATGCCGCGTCGACGCTTGTGGGCTTTCTACGGATGTGCACCTTCTTCACCGCGAGGACTCCCCTTCTCCACCAGTCCGAAGGAGGGACGGGTCACCCGGACCCCGGGATACCGGCGGCCCTCCCCCGGCAGAAAGCATCCGGCGTCCTGTGAATATAGATACGCGGTGGCCTCGACGCCCCATTGTTCGACCCGGACCAGGTTGATGGAGTTCCGCCCCACCTCCTTCCCCCGTCCCCGGCTCGACGACGCGGTGCCGGCAAGGACGATGGGCATCCCGGCCTCTCCCGGCCCCGGCCCGGGAAGGGTGCTCCCGCTCCAGGCTAGACAGGTTTGGTGGATATGTCCCGAGAGGACCAGGTCCACACCCAGGCCTTGCATGAATGCCAGAATGCGGCCGGCTCCGGGCAAGGGCGCGGCAGTCGTGTAGCCGGGTGGCGAGACGAGGTTGTGATGGACGACCAGGACGCGAAAGGTACCCGGGCCGGCCGACCCGAACGACCTCTTCGCAAAGTCCAGCTGCCGAGGGAAGAGCCGGCCGTTCACGATGGCCGTGCGCGGCGAAGACGAGTTCAGCGCCACAAGGCGGACGCGGCGCTCCCCGCGTCCGGTCCGGACATCCAGGACGGAGTCGAGCTCCGGCGAGATGGTGGCCCGGTAGTTCCGGTACGGCGCGAACAGCCTCTCCCAGATGCGGTAGAGGGGGACATCGTGGTTGCCCGCCGTGACGATGACGGGGTGGGGAGCCAGCCGGTCCAGAAAGGCCCGCGCGGCGTGGAATTCCCTCCGTTTGGCCCGCTGGGTAAGGTCCCCGGAGACGACGACCGCGTCCGGGCGCTCGTCGTGCGCGAACCGTACCACCGCGTCCCGCACCGCAGGAAGGTGCGGTTTGCCGAAGTGAACGTCCGAGACGTGGAGTATCGTCACGCAGCGGTGGCGCCCTTCTCCCTTCGGAGCTTCGCCATCCAGGCCACCCCGACCCCGACCAGCATCAGCGAGATCACCTGAGCCAGCGTGAGGACGCCGAAGAAGCGGTCGTCCTTCGCCCTGAAGACCTCCACGAAAAAGCGCTCGGCTCCGGCGCAGGCGAGCCACACCATGAACAGCCATCCCGCACGGTGGTGGTGGCGGCGCAACGTCCAGAGCAGGAAGAAGACGAGCGTGGATATACCGGTCTCATAGAGTTGCGTGGGGTGCACGGGAAGCACCTGTCCGTACTGTTCGACAAACGCCGGATCGACGGTGATCCCGAACTGGCCGGAGATGGCGTCGACGGTGCTGGGCGGCGTGCCGTTGGGGAAGGCGACCCCGACCCAGGAGTCTGTCGGCCGGCCGTAGTCGTCACCCACCAGAAAGCAACCGATTCGTCCGACCCCGTAGGCCAGCGCAAGGGCGGGCGCGGCCGCGTCGGCGGTCCTGCCCATGGGGAGCTTGAGCTGGCGGGTCCTCCACAGGACGAGGCCCCCCGCGAGAAGAAAGCCACCGTACCATACCATTCCGCCACGGGAAAAGAGCATGCCGGCAGGGTCTTCCAGGAGGCGCGGGTAGTTGAGGAGGACATAGTAGAGCCTGGCGCCCACCACACCCCCGATCACCCCCATGAAAAGAAGATCCCACGCCTTTTCGGCGTCGTGACCCATCCGGACCATCTCGGCCTTGAGGACGTAGCCAGCCGTCAGAAACGCCAGCAGCATCATCACGCCGAAGGTGGTAATCGGTTCGCCGCCCAGGAACGGGAACCACTCGGGGAATCGAAACAGGATAGGGTACACGGCGACCTGGCCTTGTCAGTGTGAAGTTGCTGCCCTGGATGATACCTGCGGACTCGACGACCCCGCACCTTTCGGCGACGAGGGGCGCCGTGGTCGCGACGAAGCGTGACGGGCATCAGGCCGCCACGGGCGCGTCCCCGGGATGGGAACGCTGGCGATCGCGCCCGTGAGGCCGCCGTAGCTCCCGGCAGCCAGGCGGAACAGCCCGGCACGCGCAATCATCGCTCCGTTGTCCATCGACAACCTGGCCGACCCGGCGAAAAGGCGGCCACCCGGGCCGATGTCTTCCCGGAGGCGAGATCGCAGCGCCTGGTTGGCGGCCACGCCACCGCCCAGCACCAATCTGTCGCAGCCGACGACGTCCATCGCGGCCCGCGCCCTCGCCGCCAACACATCGATGACGGCCTCCTGGAAGGACGCGGCGAGGTGAGCCCGCTCCGCGTCCAGCGAGCCCGCTTCGGCGAGCTGCGCCACCGTGCGGGCCACCGCCGTCTTCAGACCCGAGAACGAGAAGTCGAGGCTGCCCTGAGCGGTGGCCGCGGGTGTGGCGCCGCCTCGACGCCGCCATCCCCGTCCCAACATCGGCCTTGGGAAGGAGTACCGCTTCGGGTCGCCGGCGGCCGCTACCCTCTCGATCGCGGGGCCCCCGGGGTACGGCAGCCCCAACAGCTTCGCGACCTTGTCGAACGCTTCGCCGGCGGCGTCGTCCCGGGTCTCGCCCATGAGGAAGTAGCGGCCCCACTCCGGGGCCCATAGCAGCAGGGTGTGTCCCCCCGAAACGAGGAGGGCCACGAACGGGGGCACGGCGCCGGGGTCGTTCAGCACGGGGCCGAAGAGGTGGCCCTCCATGTGGTGAACCGGGATCATGGGGATGCCGAGGGCGAACGCGGCCGCGCGGGACCACGTCACGCCGACGAGCAGCGCGCCGATCAGGCCGGGACCGGCCGCGACGGCGATGGCCCCCAGGTCGCGCCGCCGGGTTCCCGCATCTCGCAGGGCGGCGGTGACGACCGGTTCGATGCGCTTGAGGTGGTCCCGCGCGGCAAGCTCGGGGACTACGCCGCCGTAGACCCGATGCACATCCTGCGAGTGGATCACCATGCCGAGGATGGTCCCGCGCTCGTCGAGGACGGCGGCCGACGTCTCGTCACAGGTGGTCTCGATGCCCAGAATCGGTCCGTTCACGGCGTGCCGGATCCTCCTACGGTCACCGAATCCACGCCGAGCGTGCCTTCCACCCAGCGCGGAAGACCACTCAGTGTCAGCGGAACCCGCACCGCCTCGTTCTCTTCCAGCTGCCGCCTCAACTCCCCGGCCTCGGCGCCTACGAGAACCCGCACGGCAGCCGAGTCCACCGCACCCAGAAGCTCCTCGGCACCGTACAGCGTCACGGCCACCGATACAGGCTCCACCGCCAGGTCGTCCCCCGCACCCGCAAGCTCGACCATCGACATGAGGACCCGGGTCGTCCTGGTACTTGCGTCCACGGTCAGCGTCGCCGTCGTGGGACTCACGACCAGCTCACCCAGCCCCGCGGTGTCGATCGGGACATCGAAGCGCCCCGGTCCCGTCAACGCGCCCAGGTCGAAGGGCTCGAGGAAAACGGTTTCGAGCGCGTCGACCGACGAAGCCGCGCCACGGACCCGCGCGAAAAGCAGGTTGGCACGGGGCTCGTTCACCATTGCCAGGGAGTCGGGGAGCGTCCCGATAAGCCGGACCGACACGGGGATCTCCTCTTCCTTGTTCCTTTCGAAGAAGAGTCGCACCGAACTCGGCGCGAAGTTCTCGATGGTGACGCTGCTCCGGTCCACATTGCTGACCCAGTCGGGGATCAGCGTCAGCACCGAGTCCTCCTTCAGGACCGAGTCGACCCTGACGACGATCGCCGGCTGGGACATCGCTACGCGCAGAAGTTCACCGATCGGGCCGCTCACGCTCATCTCCACCGTTGGCGGCAGGGGGGCCTGGCGCAGATACCAGTCCCGGTGGACCTGCTCGACCCTGACCTCGACGCCCGGTATGCTCAGGCGGCTGACGCGGTCGTCACTGAGCCGCATCGTGACCCACAAAAGCACGGCAAGCACGAAGGCGGCGATCTTGAGGCGCCAGTTGCGCACGATGAATCCCGACAGGGACAACGGTCAGCTCCCTTCGACCAGACGACGGACGAGCCCGACATTGGCATCCGAGTCCCACCGTGTCGATCCCGCCACCTTCTTGTAGATGACACCGTCCGGACCGATGAGGAAGGACTCGGGGACGCCCGAGGTCCGGTACGTCCGTTGAATGTCACCGGACGGATTCAACAGAATGGGAAACGTCAGCTTCAATTCGCGCGCAAACGCGACGGGATCTCCGCCGGGATTCCCCGATGGGTCGAACCGGCCCGGGGGGGCGTCGACGCTGATGGCCGCAATCTCGAACTCGTCACGCGAGAAACGGTCGTAGAGACGCTGCATGGAGGGCATCTCTTCCCGGCAGGGCCCGCACCAGGTGGCCCATACGTTGATGAGAACCACCCTGCCGTCGTAGTCGGCCAGAGACACGGGGGCGCCTTCGGCATCCGTGACCGCGAAGTCCGGCGCCGGGTAGCCGGAGACGACCGGCTGGATACGGTTGCGGCTGAACCATGCGACCGCAACGACCGCCGCGGCGAAGAGTGCCGCCAGGACGTAGGTCCGGTTCATCGCAGGCCTTCCCGCATCAGGCGCATCTCCTCACCCACGATCACACGCACTGCAGTGCCCAGCTCGACCGGCATATTCGGTTCGGGATACTGGCCGAAAACACGATCTACGTTCAGAATACTATACCGTAGCTCCACACCGGACAGGGTCAGGCCCAGAGCATCGAGCACACCCCGCACCTCCCATCGAGTCACGCCCGACAGATCGGGCATGGGGGAGGTGGGCGGCCCGAGGCTCACCTCCAGCCGTACGTTCCCGGGCAGGGCCAGTTCACTTCCGGGGACGGGATCGATGGCGATGACCCTCCCGGCCGGAGTGTCCGATTCGACGGTGTCCACCTGGACCACGAACCCGCCGGACTCGAGGAGCACGGCGGCCCTCCCTCCCCACAGACGGGTCACATCAGGCACGGAGCGCATCTCGGGGCCCTGCGAGATCGTGACCCTCACCGGTGCGCCCGGCAAGGCGGTTCGCCCGGGAAGGGGGCTCTGCCCGATCACCACGCCCGCGGGCACCATGGGGTGGCGCACCGAATCGACCCGGCCCGCGGCCAGTCCCGAATCCGCCAGCAAAGTCAGGGCCGACTCCACGGGCCGGCCCCACAGCTCCGGAACACCTTGAAGCGCCGGCGGCGGTTCCGGCGGCGGGAAGAAGCCCAAGGTGGATACCATGTACCCCGCCGCCAGCCCTGCCGCGGCGATGATCAGCGCGATCCCCGCCGTGCGCACGCGCGGACCCCCCGGTCGTGGCACCTTCGTCCGCCCCGCCTTCGCCGCGCTACCCCTCTTCGCCGCACCACCCCTCTTCCGTGCGCCCGGGGACCTACGGCGGGGGCGCTTCCTCCGGCGGCGAATCGAGCTGCCGAGATCCATCAGCGCGACACCCTTCTGAGCCTTGCGGCGAAGGCACCGTCGAATCCGCTCCCGCCCGGCATCACCGTGAGGCAGCCGTTCGGTTCCAGCCACCGCTCGGGGGCGGCGCCCGCTTCGACGCGGAAGTCCGGATGACGTGCAAGGAAACTCTCCACCTGACCCCAGTTCTCCTCTGGCTCGAGGGCACATGTAGCGTAAACCAGGAGCCCGCCGCGGGGAACCACGGACGCGGCACCGTCCAGGATCGAGCGTTGTACGCCGGCCAGCAGATGGATGTCGGCTTCCCTCACGCGCCAACGGCCGTCCGGGTGCCTCCGCAGGGTCCCCGTTCCGCTGCAAGGCGCGTCCACGAGCACCGTCGGGGCCTCGCGAAACGGGGGGAAGCGGGCGTCCGCGACCAGGGGCCAGACCCGCGCCCCGAGTCTGCGCCGCGCCTCGACGAGCCGTGCGACACGCCGAGGGGAAAGGTCGGCGGCCGCCACCCCTGCGACCTTGTCGCTGAGGGCGAGGGCCTTGCCCCCCGGAGCGGCACACAGATCGGCGACCCACGACCCGGGAGCCGGCGATGCATAATCGACAACCAGCGACGCCGCCGGATCCTGAATCACCCCGGGGACCATGGCGAGTGCGGCGCCGGGATCCGCCCCGCGCCGGAGGCGGATGGAACAACCACACCGGGACGTTTCTGCCGCGAGCCCCGCCGCTTCCAGTGTCCGCCCGGCCTCGTCCGGGTCCACGCCAACGGGGCGCAGGTATACGCCCGGCTCGCGGTTGTTCGCCTCGACGAGCGCCCGCGCGGCCTCGGCCCCGAACGACCGGAACCACCTCCGCACCATCCATCGCGGGTGGGAGCCCCACGTCGAGAGATAGCCTTCCAGGTCCACCTCGGGGTCCGGGAACGATCCCTCCCCGGGGGCCGAACGGACCACCTTGCGAAGGACGGCGTTGACCAGCCCCGCGGCGGCACGGCGGCGCGTCCCCTTGACCTGCTCGACCGACTCGGACACCGCGGCATAGTCCGGGACCGCGCCCATTTGCAGGATCTGGTACACGCCCAGCCGCAGGATCCCGCGCACGTCCGGGTCCAGCTCGCGGGGATCGCGACCCGCCACCCGGGAAAGAATGTGGTCGATCCTTCCGCGCAGGCGCACCGTGCCGTACACGAGGTTGCGGATCCACGCACGGCCCGGCTGCGCCGATGCGCCGGAAGCCTCCCAGGCGACGTCCAGGCGCCGGCCGGATTCGACCTCGGCCAGTATGGAGGCCGCCAGGATCCTCTCCGGGGAGACCCTCTCCCTACCCCGGCGCCCGGAACCGGGCCCGCTCAAGTCGTCTCCCGGTCCAGCATCCCCGCGGCCGGAGACGATGGCACCGCGATCTCCCGGGCAGGCATCCGCCCGGCGAGATACGCCTCCCGTCCGGCCCGGACGCCCAGCTTCATCGCGCGCGCCATGCCCACCGGGTCGGAGGCGGCCGCGATCGCGGTGTTCATGAGGATCCCGTCCACGCCCTGCTCCATCGTCACGCACGCGTCCGAAGCGGTGCCGACACCGGCGTCCACGATCACCGGAACCGTCAGCCGACGCTTGATCTCGCGGATGTAGTAGGGATTCACCACCCCGAGGCCGCTTCCGATCGGGCTCGCCAGGGGCATCACGGAGACACACCCGGCGTCTTCCAGGCGGAGCGCGGTGACCAGGTCGTCGTTGGTGTAGGCCATGACCTTGAAACCATCGGCGACGAGTTCGGCTGCCGCCTCGAGCGTCGCGGCCGTATCGGGAAGAAGTGTGCGCTCGTCTCCGATCACCTCCAGCTTGACCCACTCGTTCAGCCCCGCGGCGCGTCCGAGGCGGGCATAGCGCAGCGCGTCATTGGCCGTGTAGCAGCCCGCGGTGTTGGGCAGCAGGAAGAACTCGGCGGGATCGAGGTGATGCAGGATGCCCTCTTCCCGGCTCCGGTCCAGGTCCACGCGACGGACGGCGACCGTCACCATCTCCGCACCGCTGGCCCGGATCGCGCCGACCATCTCACGGTTGGTGCGGTACTTCCCGGTCCCCACAATGAGCCGGGAGGCGAAGGTCCTGCCCCCGATCACGAAGGGCTGGTCCGGGTGGCCATTCGTCACTGCCTATCCTCCTCCCACAAAGTGCACGAGTTCGAACCGGTCTCCCTCCTCGACGGGAACGGCTGCAAGGGCATCGCGGGCGAGGATTTCACGATTGCGCTCCACGACGACCATCCCCGGCTCAAGGCTCAGGTGCCGGAGGAGCCCGGCCACGCTCAGACCGGCTCCCACGACGCGGTGTTCGCCGTTGAGGACGATGGATACCCGGCCTGTCGCCGCGCTCGCCGCTTCGCCGGCCCCGTTCACGCTCCGTTCCCCCGAAGCCCTCATGTCGTGTCCTCCGTGTGCCTCTGCCCGGGCAACACTTCAAGGTAGCGAGTCACCGCCTCAGGCGGGTCGGGAGCTCTCCAGACGCCGCTCAGCACCACGATGCCGTGCACGCCCAGCGACACCAGCACCGGCGCCGTCGCCGGCTCGATGCCTCCGATGGCGAGGACCGGCAGGTCGGCCGTGCGCACCGCGTCGGCGACGGCACCGGTCCCGATGGAACGACCCCCGGGGTGCGAGCGAGTGGGGTAGACGGCGCCGACAACCAGGTAGTCCAACCCGTCGCCCGATCGCCCCGCGGCCTGTTCCGGGGCGTGGATCGACCTGCCGATGAAGAACCGTCCGCCGTGTGCTTCCGCGTGGTCCGGCCCCCCCGGGCGAGCCCGCCCCCCGTGCGCCTCCGCCGCGTCCACGATCTCTCGTGCGAGGGGCGGAGGAATCGAGTCCTCGCGCAGATGGACGCCGGTCGCCCCGGACGCCAGGGCCACATCCACACGGTCGTTCACGACGACCATCGTGCCGTACTCCTTCGCCGTGCCGGCCAACCAGCACGCCACCTCGAAAAGACGCGCGGCCGATGCGTCCCTCGCCCGCAGGTGGAGCGCCAGACCCCTTCCCCCGGCCTCCAGCAGCGGACGCAGCCGCTCCCGGAAATCCCCCGCGCCGAGGATCCCGTCACCCACGATCACGTGAAGCCGCGGCAGCCCCCGCGCCCGATCAACGGTCATGCGGCTACTCGAACCGGTCACCTGCGCGAGGCCCCCCGCCGCACAGCCAGGCCGCCGATTCCATCCTCCGCCTCCCCGGCGGCAGCACCTCTCCGATCCTGAGCGCGCACCTGCCCGTGGCAACCACAAGGCCGTGCCGGGGGTCGGCGGCCAGAACGCGTCCGGGGCCGGGGGCCCGGCGTCCGGCGGACACCCGCCCCACGTCCCGTCCCACGGCGGATTCCCGCGCCGCGGCGTCTCCGTCCTCCACCGGCTCCGGCGCGAACAGCTTGACCGGCTGGCCCTTCCATACGGTCCACGCACCCGGCACGTCGTCCATGCCACGGATCAGACACCCCACGGCACCCGAGTCCCGGGTCCAGTCGATGCGCGCCGCCGTACGGTCCACCTTCGGCGCATAGGTGGCCGCCGTGTGATCCTGCTCGACCTCGTCGACCGGTCCGGCCTCGAGCCGGGCCAGCGTCTCGGCGACGAGATCCGCGCCGAGTTCGGAGAGGCGGCGGGACAGAAGCGCCACCGTGTCGGTCGCGCCGATCGGCAGCTCCGCCCGTGCCAGGATCGGCCCCGCGTCCATCTCGGTCACCATGCGCATCACCGTGACACCGGTCGCCGCGTGGCCACGTGCGATCGCCCAGTTGATCGGGGCCGCGCCTCTCAGGGCGGGGAGCAGGGAGGCATGGAGATTCACCGACCCGTGCCGGGGAGCGTCCAGCACCTGCCGAGGCAGGATGCGCCCGTACGCAACCACGACCGAGATGTCGGGACCGGTGGCGCGCACCATCTCGAGGAATGCTTCGCCACGAGGGGTCTCGGGGGTCAGCACCGGGCAGCCGCGTGCCTCCGCGCAGCGTTTGACCGGGGATGGCGAAGCCTTCCGGCCACGCCCGCGCGGCCGGTCGGGACGGGTGACAACCCCCGCAATGGTGTGACCCGCGTCTGCGACGGCCCGGATCGCGGGGAGCGCGAAATCCGGAGTACCCCAGAAGAGGACTCGCATGTCAGGCTGCCGGCAGCCCGTGGACAGAACCGCCCGCGCCACGAGAGCGACATGACGCCGGACTGGCTACGGCGGTCATGGACCGCGGCTTCACCGCGCGTTGCCGCCCCTGCTCTTCCGCCACTTCCTGAGGACCATACCCCGCTTGAGCGACGAAAGTCGATCGATGAACAGAATGCCGTCCAGGTGGTCCACCTCGTGCTGAAGGGCCCGCGCCAGCAGGCCGTCCGCCTCGATCCGTACCGGGTCGCCGTCCGGCGTGAGGGCCTCGACGATCACGCTGGCCGGCCGGGTCACCATCTCCTCGATGCCGGGAATGCTCAGGCACCCCTCGCTCTCCTTTTCGGTCTTGTTGCCGAACTCGACGATGACGGGGTTGACCAGCGCATGCATGTGTCGGTTTTCCTCCTCGTCCGCGACATCCACCACGAGGATGCGCTCCGAGATGCCCACCTGGGGCGCCGCCAGACCGATTCCCTCCGCGTCGTACATCGTGTCGATCATGTCCCGAACCAGTCGCCGCACATCGTCCGTCACCGCCTCCACCGGGGCGGCCTTCTCCCGCAGGACCCTCGATCCGAGGATCTCGATATCCAGGATGGCCACCGCCGTGCTACTGCTCCTCGATCTTGCGGGCGATGTGGCCCCGGTCGACGACGAGGCGCGTCTGCTCTCCGGTACGGATCGTCAGCTCCTGCTCCGCCGCATGGATGATCACACCGAGGATCCCGCCGTTGGTCATGATCCGGTCCCCCTTGACCAACTGCTGCAGCATTGCCTGCTGGCGCTTGCGCTCCATGCGCTGCGGCCTGATGAGGATGAAGTAGAAGATCGCGATCATCATCACGATCTGGAACAGGAACACGCCCATTGAACCGCCCCCCTCGCGGGGGACCAGCGCGGGCGTCGGAGTCGGCACCGTCAGCGCCGTCGCGAGTGTTGTCGTGAGTGGCACGTTCATTGTTCCTCGGGGACAGGGTCAGCAGGCTTCAACGGGCAGTCCGGCCGCACGGTACCGCTCCAACCACGATCGGACCCACATAGTAAACGTACCTTCACGAATATGTAACCGTGAAGCGCCGGCCAGATTGATCAGGAATCGAAGGTTGTGGATGGAGACGAGGCGGTGGCCGAAGCGCTCACCCGCGATCAGAAGGTGACGGATGTAGGCCCGGTCGTATCCCCGGCACGCGTAGCAGTCGCATTCAGGGTCGATGGGATCCCGATCGAGCCGGAAGCGCGCGCCCTTGAGGTTGACCTGGCCCTGGTCGAGCGTCCAGGCGGTCCCATGCCGTGCGTTCCGGGTTGGCGCGACGCAGTCGAACATGTCGCAGCCACGGGAGATCGCCTCGAGCAGGTCTTCCGGATACCCCACTCCCATGAGGTAACGGGGACGCTCCCGCGGTAGTCGCGCATCCAGCCCTTCAAGGGTGCGCCACATGTCCCCCTTCGCCTCACCCACCGACAGGCCCCCGATGCCGAAGCCGGGCCAGTCGCCCAGGGCCATGGCCCCTTCCACCTGTTCGGCGCGGAGATCGTCGTAGACGTTGCCCTGCAGCACGGGAAAGAGAGCCTGGGGCGCGCGGGCATCGCCCTCCGTGGCCTCGAAACGGGCGCGGCAGCGTTCGAGCCACTGCAGCGTCCTCCGGTTCGACTGCGCGGCATCCTCACGGCTCACGCCGCCGGGCGAACACTCGTCGAAGGCCATGATGACGTCCGCACCCAGCCGTCGCTGGATGTCCATCACCCTCTCCGGCGTGAAGTGGTGGCTGCTTCCGTCGATGTGGCTGCGAAATGTGACCCCGTCGTCGCCGATGTCCCTGATGGCGGCAAGCGAGAACACCTGGTAGCCCCCCGAGTCCGTGAGGATGGGGCCCCTCCACCGCATGAAATCGTGAAGTCCGCCGAGCTCCTTCACCACATCCGCGCCGGGACGCAGGTAGAGGTGATAGGTGTTGGCAAGGATCATCGAGGCGCCCGCACCGGCCAGCTCTTCCGGTGACACCCCCTTGACCGTGCCCACCGTGCCGACGGGCATGAACGCGGGCGTCTCCACCACACCCCCGGGGAGGGTCAGGCGCCCCGCCCGGGCCCGTCCGTCCACCGCTTCGAGGACGAAGCGCGCACCCCCCATCACGGCGCTCACGGGATCACCGCCATCGCGTCGCCGTAGGAGTAGAACCGATACCCCGCGCCGATCGCCGCCGCGTAGGCGTCGCGCACGGTGTCCACACCCGCCAGGGCCGCCACCAGCATGAGAAGGGTGGAGCGCGGGAGGTGAAAGTTGGTGATGAGGCAGTCCACGGCCTTGAAGTCGTGGGGCGGCCGGATGAACAGATCGGTGGTGCCCGTCCCCGCACGGATGCTGTCCCGGCCATCGCTCACGGACTCGATCGTCCGAACCACCGTGGTGCCGACCGCCCACACCCGCCCCCCCCGCTCCCGGCAGCGCCGGTACTCCGCGGCCGCCTCGGCAGACACCTCGTACATCTCGGAGTCCATGACGTGATCCGCGGGATCCGCGACGTCCACGGGGCGGAACGTCGATGCGCCCACGTGCAGGGTCAGTGCGCTCCGGGTCACGCCCCGGGCTTCCACCTGGTCGAGCAGCTCACCGGTGAAGTGCAGCCCTGCCGTCGGGGCCGCCACCGAGCCCCTGTGACGCGCGTAGACCGTCTGGTAGCGTTCCCGGTCGAGTGGCTCGTCGTCCCGCTCCAGGTATGGCGGCAGGGGCACGCGCCCGAACCGCTCGATCGCCTCTCGCACGCCGATCCGGCTCTCCAGCCGGACGATCCGCCGCCCGTCCGGACAGACGTCCAGGATCCGAACCGACAGCTGCGGCGACACGACCACCACACGGCCCGGCTTCAGCTTTCTCCCCGGTCGCACGAGCGCTTCCCAGTCGTGGTGATCCTCGCCGGGCGGGGCGCTCCGGACCGCATCCGGCGCGTTGCCCGGCTCCCCGCGTGAAGCCGCTTCCTCCACATCGCCGCCCACGGGACGGAGAAGGAGCACCTCTGCCGCGGCCCCCGTCAGCTTCCTGCCCCGCAGCCGCGCGGGGAATACCCGGGTGTCGTTCACCACGAGCAGGTCCCCGGGCTCCATGAGCTCGGGAAGGTCGCGGAAGCGGCGATGCTCGACGGCACCGGTCGATCGGCTGAGAACCATGAGGCGCGAATCGGAGCGCCGCCCCACGGGGTACTTCGCGATGCGCCCCGGCGGGAGTTCGTAGTCGAAGTCCGCCGTGGACACCCCGCGCGGCGCGAGCCCCTTCTCCACTCAGTTGAACAGGTTGGGTTGGTTGCCTGCGGGCGGGAGGCCCGGCCCTCCACCCTGCTCGTCCGGCGCAGGCCGGCCAAATCGCCTGTAGGCCTTCGCGGTGGCGATGCGTCCCCGCGGCCCGCGCATCATGAATCCCTCCTGGATCAGGAAGGGCTCGTACACCTCCTCGATGGTGCCCGAGTCCTCGCCGAGGGCGACGGCCAACGAGTTCAGGCCGACCGGCCCGCCCTCGAAGTTGTCGATGATGGTCATGAGGATCCGCGCGTCCATCCCGTCCAGGCCATACTCGTCCACGTTGAGGAGCTCCAGCGCGTCCCGCACGACCGCCACATCGAGCACGCCGTCGGCGCGAACCTGCGCGTAGTCGCGCACCCGCCTCAGGAGCCGGTTGGCCACCCGGGGGGTACCCCGCGCGCGCTTGGCCAACTCGTACGCGCCTCCGGCGGTGGCCTTCACTTTCAGGATCCGGGCACTCCGCGTGATGATGCGCGCGAGATCGGTGGCCGGGTAGAAGTCGAGGCGATCGGTGATCCCGAACCGGGCGCGCATGGGTGCGGTGAGGAGGCCGAAGCGGGTCGTCGCCCCCACCAGGGTGAAGGGCTCGACCGCCATCGTCATGGTCTGCGCCTTCGGCCCCTCGGAGAGACGCACTTCTACCCGGAAATCCTCCATGGCCGGGTAGAGGAACTCCTCGATCACCGGACGCAGACGGTGGATCTCGTCGATGAACAGGATGTCGCCCGCGCGCAGATTGGTCAGAGCGCCCACCAGGTCGGCAGGCTTCTCCAGCACCGGCCCGGAGGTCGTCGTGATGCTCACCCCCATCTCCCGGGACAGAAGCATGGCGAGCGTCGTCTTGCCAAGCCCGGGAGGACCGTGAAAAAGGACATGGTCGAGCGGCTCCTTCCGGCCGATCGCCGCCTCGATGGAGATCCGCAGACCCGCTTTCACCTTCTCCTGGCCGATGAAATTCGACAGCCTCTCCGGCCGCAACCCCTCGTCGGTGCGCGACTCGCGGGGGAGAACCTCCGGCGTGGTGATCTCGGTGCGTCTGGCCATGTGCTACCTGTCCCGGCCCGATGCACGCCGCGCAAGAATGAGGCGGACGAGCTCTTCGGTGCTCTCCGCGCCGGTGGTGCCGGCGACTTCGCGCACGGCGGCGTCGGCCTCCGCGAAAGAGTATCCCAGGCTGGTGAGTGCCGCCACCGCTTCCGCCGCCCGCCTGGCTTCCGGGCCGTCCAGCGTCTCGGCGACGGCAATGTCGCGGACCTTGTCCGCCAGCTCCAGAATCACCCTCTCCGCCGTCTTCTTTCCGAGTCCGCTCACCTGAATGAGGACCTTGACATCGCGCTCGGCGATCGCCCGGGCCAGCCGCCCGGCGTGGTAGGCGCTCATCATGGCGAGGGCCAGGCGCGGGCCAACCATCTGGACGGTCAGCAGGCGGGAGAAGAGGACGCGTTCGTGTGCATCGAGGAAACCGTAGAGGCTCGGGGTGTCGTCGCGGACGATGTACGCGGTGAGAAGCTCCAGCTCCGAACCCACGGCGGGAAGACGGTTGAAGACCGTGAGGGGAACGTGGACCTCGTACACGACCCCGCTTGCGACCGCAACCTCGACCCTGTCCACGTCCAGGCTGACCAGTTCGCCACGGACCCGGCTGATCACGGAGCCGCCATCGCGGACGCCGGCCGCGCGGGGAGGTCCCCGGTAAGCGCGTGGCACAGTGCCGCGGCCAGCGCATCCGCCGCATCACTCGGCGTCGGATCCGTACGGAGGCGCAGATGGCGGCGCACCATGTACGCGACCTGGTCCTTGGTCGCGGCTCCCGTGCCCACGACCGCCTTCTTGATCTCCCGGGGCGCATACTCCGCCACCTCCACCCCGCACCGGGCCGCGGCCACGATGATCGCGCCCCGGGCCTGACCAAGCGTGAGGGCGCTACGCACGTTCTTCCCGTAGAACGCGGACTCGACGGACATCACCGCGGGGGCAAACTCGCTGATGAGCCCGGCCACCGCCTCGTGAATCTCCAGCAGTCGCGCCACCAGGGGAGCCTTCGGCGAGGTGCGGACCACGCCGCAGGCGACCAGTTCCGCCCTGCGGCGCCGGTCCACCGTTACGACGCCGAACCCCGTGACGGCGGTGCCGGGATCGATGCCGAGCATTACGCTGCAGTCTTCGCCGCCGCCCGCGCTCACAGGGCCCGGGCCAGGACCGACTCGTCCAGGTCGGCGTTGGAGTACACCTGCTGAACATCGTCGTGGTCGTCGAGCGCATCGAGGAGCCTGAGGAGCCGCTCTCCCGGCATTCCCGTCATCCCTACCTCGTTCCTGGCCACCATCGCGAGTTGCGCCGACTCCACCGGCAGCCCCGCGGCCCTGAGTGCGCCCTGCACCTCGTGCAGGTCACCCGCCTCGGTGGAGACCACGTATTCCTCTTCTTCACGGCTCACGTCGTCGGCTCCCGCATCCACCGCCGCCTCGAATACGGTGTCTTCGTCGACACCCGCGCCGTTGATGTAGATCATCCCCATGCGGTCGAACTGCCAGGCCACGGAGCCCGCCGTCCCGAGGTTGCCTCCGTTCTTGTCCAGAAGGTGGCGGACTTCAGCCACGGTGCGCTTCTGATTGTCGGTCAGGGTCTCGATGTACAGCGCCACGCCACCGGGTCCGTACCCCTCATACACGATCTCCTCGTAGGTCACCCCCTCCAGTTCGCCGGTGCCGCGCTTCATGGCCCGGTCGATGTTGTCCTGGGGCATGTTGGCGGCCTTGGCCGCATCCACTCCCAGCCTGAGACGGGGATTGAAGTTGGGATCTCCCCCACCCTCCCTGGCCGCCACGGTGAGCTCGCGGATGAGCTTGGTGAACATCTGGCCCCGCTTCTGGTCGTTGACCGCCTTCTTTCGCTTGATCTGCGACCACTTGCTGTGTCCCGACAACGCTCGCCTCCATCCGGGCCGGCCCCCGGGGCCATCCGCTTCGCCTGCGGCGGCGCTCGTGCGCGCCCGCCGCTGCTGGGTGTAATATAGTCAACCCGCAATCGGACGGGCTTCGTCCACTCCGGAATCGCCACGCCGCCCCACCGGGAGAAACGGTGCAGTGTCACATTTTGCGCGCGGGAACGATCGCGCGGGAACGATCGCGCGGGAACGATCGCGCGGGAACGATATGGTATTGAGCAGTGTTTGAGTGGATAGTGGTCGCATGTCCGGCCTGATCGTGAAATCCGTACCCGTTCCGAGCCTTGATGATGTCACAACGTGAGCCCGCCCCGGCAATCCGTGGAATGAACCCGCCCGGCATTCGCGCGACGATGGATCCGCGCGGATCCATGCGGCGACTGCGGGCGGCCTGTGGCGAAGGCGCGTTCCTGCGGCGGCTCGGGGCCGGGGCACTCCCGGCCGCAACCATGTTCGCCGCATTGGCGGCGCCTCTCCTCGCCCAGGAGGACAAGGGCCCTACCGGGACCATCGTGGGACTCGTCTACGACAGCACCACCAGCGCCCCCCTCGCCGAAGCCAGAGTGGCGGTGGTGGGCACATCCGCGATCGCCGATTCGGACGAATCCGGACAGTTCCGCCTGGACGCGGTTCCGGTCGGCGAGCACACGGTCATGTTCTTTCATCCGCGGCTGGGCACTCTGGGGGTGACGGGCACGACGCAACGCGTGGTGGTGGGAGACGATGCAGTCGTCGAGGCCTTCCTGTCGGTGCCGTCCCGGGAGACGATCCTGTCGGCGTGGTGTGCGGCAGCGGAAGGGACGGGCAACACCTCGATTGGCGGGGTGGTCACCGACGCCCTCACCGGGGTGCCGCTACCCGGGGCCAGGGTGAGCGCCCTCGGCGACCGCGTGGGGGCGCTGCAGAGGAGACGCGTGGTCGCCGAGGTGCGCACCGAGAACTCCGGCGAGTTCATGTTGTGCGGCCTGGACGCCACGGAGGAACTCTCGGTCACGGCCTCCTTCGGGACGAACGAGGCGATACCTATCGAGATCGGCCGGAGCGGAACCCACGTCGTTGACGTGACGATCCACATCTCGGACCCCGTGACGATCACGGGTGCGGTGGTGAACTATGCCGGCCGGGCCCCCATCCAGGGTGCCCGGGTCCAGCTCGTCGGCACGAACTACGACGTGCTCACGGACTCGGCGGGGAAGTTCGGCTTCAGCGGCGTGCCGCCCGGCAAGCAGATCATCCAGACGGACCAGTTGGGCTATGCCACGAGGATCGACTCCCTCACGGTGTTCAGCCAGGAGGCCCTTGGGCTCGAGATCCTCCTGTCGACCGAAGCCATCGTGCTGGAGCCCCTGATCGTGACGGGGCGGCGGAACCGCGGACCGGTCCTGACGACCACCGGAACCCGTTTCTCGGGGCTGACCGAAGCACAGGTGGACTCGATCCTTCCAAGGGTGACCGACTTCGCAGGCATGGCCCGGGCGGTGCGCATGCCCGGGCTGTCCATCTCGGAAGGCTACATCGCCAACGCCTTCGGTGATCCGCAATTGGGCGTGTGCATCGAGATGCAGCGGAGCCGGAGCAGCTCGACAACCAACGCCTGCAACATGGTGGAGGTCCGCATCAACGACGGGCCGGTCCCCGACCCCGCGTTCTTCGTCATGGACCTGAATCCCCAGGACATCCGGCGGATCCAGTTCATCACACCGCTGGAAGCGGGACTGCTGTACGGCCAACGCGGAGCGAACGGGGTGCTGCTCATCTACACGCGGTAGCAACCCGTGGAGGACCCCGCCGATTCGAGCGGCGACGCACCTACCCCTCCGCCTCTGCCACCGCGGCCACGATCCTGGCGGCACGGAGCGGCGGCACGATGTCGTAGCCGAGCAGCTTGCGCCTGTGGTATCCCCGCCCCTGGGTGATCGACCGCAGTACGGAGGCGTACTTGTACACCTCGGCCTGGGCCACCTGCGCCCTGATCGCAGTCTTCCCGCCCTGCGGCTCCATGCCCAGCACCCGCGCCGACCGGCCGTTCAGGTCGCCCATGATGTCGCCCAGGTATTCGTCCGGCGCGATCACCGTAATCTCGAGGATCGGCTCCAGCAGCGCCGGCCGCGCCTTCGCGGCGACGTTTCTGAACGCGTACGATCCGGCCACCTTGAAGGCGATGTCCGAAGAGTCCACCGAGTGGTACGAGCCGTCGTAGCACTGCGCCTCGAAGTCGACCATGGGATAGCCCGCGACCACGCCCTTCACCGCCGCCTCCCGGATGCCCCGGTCCACCGATGGCACATACTTGGTGGGAATCACTCCGCCCTTGATCGCGCTGGTGAACTCGTACCCCTCGCCACGGCCCCGCGGCTCCAACCGGACCCAGCAGTCTCCGAACTGGCCCCGGCCGCCCGTCTGCTTCTTGAAGCGGCCCTGGCCCTCCGCGGGCACGGTGATGGTCTCGCGGTAGGCGATCCGGGGCTGCTCGGTCTCCACCGACACTCCGTACTTCCGCTTCATCCGTTCGAACTGCACGTCGAGGTGAAGCTCGCCCAGCCCGCGTGCGATCGTCTGGCGAAGCTCCGGGTTGAACTCGGCGACGAAGGTGGGGTCCTCCTCGTGGAGCTTGCTCAACGCCTCCCCCATCTTGTCCTCGTCGGCACGGGTGGCGCCGCGCACCGCCGTGGAAATGTCGGGCCGCGGGAACACGACGCCGTCGAGCGTGACGGGGTTCGTGGCCGCACAAAGCGTGTCGTTGGTGTGGGTGGACTTGAGCTTGGCCACGACCCCGATGTCCCCCGCGTGCAGCCCGTCCACCTCGACCCGCTCCTTCGCCTGGGGTATGGCCAGGTGGTTGATCCGCTCGATCGCGTCGCGGGCCGTGTTCCGCAGTTCGGTGCCGTTGACGACCATGCCCGAGTACACGCGGAAGAGGGACAGCTCGCCGACGTGGGGTTCCGCGCTCGTCTTGAAGACCAGGGCGCTCACCATCTCGTCGTCCGCGGCCCGCAGCCGCACGGTATCACCGTCGTCTCCGGCGGCTTCCACGTCACCCGCCTGGCCGGGATGCGGCAGCAGCTCCACCATCTTCTGCGTGAAGGTGCGCACCCCGAAGGACTGCTCGGCCGCGCCGCAGAAGACGGGGACGACCTCTCCATCGGCCACCGCAACCGCCAGCGCCGCGACCACCTCTTCCGGAGCGATCTCCTCGCCCTCCAGATAGCGGTCCAGCAGATCCTCGTCGGTCGTGGCCAGGGTCTCCATGAGCTCGGTCGACCACGCCTCGACGTCGTCCGCCACCTCGTCCGGGATGGGGCCTTCCTCGTACTCTCCGGTCATCGTGCCGGGCTTGTAGATGTGAGCCTTGTTTGTGAAAAGATTCACAACCCCCCGAAAGCCGTCCGCAGCCCCGATCGGGATCTCGACCGGAAGGGCTCCGGGGGCCAGCAGCTCCCTCACCTCCCGAACCACCCGGTCGAAGTTGGCGTGCACCTTGTCCATCATCGAGACGAAGATCATGCGGGGGAGCCCGCGTTTCTCGCACAGCTCCCACACCATCTCCGTGCCCACCTCGACCCCGGACGGGGCTGTCACCGTCACAACCGCGGCATCAGCGACCCGCACCGCGGCGGCGGCTTCTCCCACGAAGTCCATGTACCCGGGCGTGTCGAGGAGGTTGACCTTCGTCCCGTTCCAGATGGCGTGCGCGACCGTGAGCTGCAGGGACATCCCGTGACCGGTCTCTTCCGGCGTGGTCATCGTCAGCGCGGTCCCGTCGCCGACGCTCCCCTTCCTGCGGGACGTCCCCGATGCAAAACACACCGCGTCGATGAGGGTCGTCTTGCCCGACCCCCCGTGCCCGAGGACCACCACGTTGCGGATCTGCTCCGTTCTGAAAGATCTGGCCGCGGCCATGCCACCTCCTGTTGGTGTTGCGGGAACGCGTTCAACCTGAGCCCGGGACAGCCTGCAACGGTGCCGCCGCCCGGGGGTCGACGACCCTTCGGGTTGAAGCGAAGGGTCCGGGATTGTAGAAACCCCGTTACGGCGGGGTCAAGGCGGGGCGATGTCCCAAGCAGTCCGTGGAACGGCCTTCAGTTGGCCTTCGTCTGCTTCGAAACCCGGTCCAGCAAGTCGCGCTCCTCGGCGGTGAGCGAATCGATCCCCTGGGCTGAAATCTTGTCGAGCACGGCGTCGACCCGGTCGAGTTCGGCTCGTTCCTCGGACATGCGCTTCCGCACCTTGCGGCGCTCGAACGCATCCCCGATCGGGGTGGACGACGCGGATGTGCCCCGTCGCTTCTCCGTCCAGCCGGGCCCCCGCCGTTTCGCCGTCCAGCTGCCACCTCGTTTTGCGGGCCCTCGGGTGGAGCCCGGCCGCTTTGCAGCCCGGGTGCGGCGTGGTTGCTCCCACGTGCCCGCCGGCAGCCAGCCGCTCTTCACGAAGAGGAAGCCGACGATCACACCACCGAGGTGGGCCAGGTGGGCGACCCCGTCGCGGGTCGGTCCGATCGCACTCGCGAAGCTGATCGCCACCATGAACGTCACCAGCCACTTCACCTTGACCGGCCACACGCCCCAGACGTAGACCGGCTGGTTCGGCCACGCCATCGCGAAGGCGAGCATGATCCCGTAGCACGCGGCCGAGGCACCCACGATCGTGGCCTCTGCAAAGAGGAAGCTGAGGAGGACGCCGCCCAGACCGCAGACGAGATAGAACTTGAGGAACATCTCCGAGCCCCAGCGCTCTTCGAGGGGTGGCCCGAAAAAGAAGATGAACAACATGTTCATCAGCAGGTGCCAGAAGCCCGCGTGCACGAACATGTAGGTCAGCATGCCCCATGGCTGCTGCAGAATTCGATCGGGCGAGAAGGCGAAGAGGTCGAAGATCGGACCCCTGCCCACGGCCAGCGTCACCAGGTAGACCACCGCGTTCGAGATGAGCAGGATCTTGACCCAGGGGGTGACGTGGAGGCGCATCTTGGCCCCGCCGAAAGCCGGTGGCTGGTTGGTGTATCTCATCGTCACCACGTACCCCGCCGGGCGCCGATGTTCCGGCCCAGCACGCAAATCCGCTCACAGAGCTGATGAAACTCCAGCCCCGCCGCCCCGGCCGCCTTCGGCAGGAGACTGTTCCCGGTGAGCCCCGGAAGCGCGTTGGCCTCGAGGCACCAGGCCTTCCCACGCCCATCCACCATGAAGTCCACGCGCGAGAAGTGCTTCAACCCAAGCAGGCGGTGCACCTTCAGCGCCGCCGACTTCAGTCCGCCGGCCAACTCCTCCGGGATCCGCGCGGGCGCCGTTTCCACCGCCATCCCCGTCTCGTACTTGCAGTCGAAGTCGAAGAGCTCATTGACGGGTTCGATCTCGACGACGGGGAGCGCCTCGCCGTCCAGGACGCCGACCGTGAACTCACGCCCCTCGACATATGCCTCGTACATCACCGTGTCGCCTCCGCCGCGGGCCACCTCCGTAGCCGCGTCCACTTCGGCGACCGACCTCGCCAGCGTCAACCGCACCGACGATCCTCCGGACGCGGGTTTCACGATCACCGGAAGGCCGAGCCGGTCCGCCACGACCGATCCGGGTACCGCACCCAGGGTCCAGCCGGGAGTCGCGACGCCCTCGTCCCTCAGCAGCTTCTTCGTCAGATCCTTGGACATCGCCAGCGCGCACGCCACCGGGCCGCTGCCGGCGTAGGGCACGCCCGCCACCTCCAGCAGGGTCTGAATGGTACCGTCCTCGCCCGCGCCGCCGTGCAGTGCGAGGAAGATGACGTCCGCGGCGGCAAGCGCGGGCTCCGAGGCGATGACCGCCGCGTCACGCAGTGCGTTCGGGTCGCCTGCGGGCGGCAGGGGCACCTCGGCCCGGCCGATCCCCGAGTCCAGAATCCTGCGCTCCAGCGCCGGCGGCATCGCTCCAACCGCCGAGTCGATGCTCGTCACCCGGTGCCCCGCGGCGCGCAGCGCGGCGGCCACCTCGCACCCGCTGGCCAGGGAAACATCCCGTTCCTCCGAACTGCCGCCCATCAGCACCGCCACCCGGAGCGACTCTCGCGGCTGCGCCTTCGCCGCCCTCCGGCGCGGTCTCCGATCCGCCACCACCGGTCTCACGGCGAGGCCGCCAGCGAACGGACCAGGTCGTATCGGGTGAGGATGCCTTCCAGCGCGCCCCCCGAGCGGATCAGGACCGCGTGTGCATTGCCACTGAGAAGCCTTGTGGCGGCCTCGGCGTCGGCCGTCTCGTCCAGGACGGGATACGGCGCAGCCATCACGGCTTCGACCTCATGGTCCAGCACCGCGCGGTCGGCCAGTACCTCGCTCATGAGGTCGTTTTCGGCGATGCTGCCGACGCACTCGCCCGCGACCACAACCGGAAGCTGCGACACGTTGTGGGACGAGAGCGTCGAGATGGCCATCCGCACCGGGGTGGAGGGCGCCACGGTCAGAAGACCCGGCAGGCGCTCGAGCTTGGAGGCCGCCATCTCCGCCACCGTCGCCCGCTTGCGCGCCAGGAACCCGTTGTTGCGCATCCATTCGTCGTCGTACTGCCGGGTCAGGTAGTGCTCGCCCCAGTCGCAGAGGATGGCCACCACGCAGGCGTCGGGGTCGTCGATGCGCCGGGCCTCGGCAATCGCGGCGTGCACGATCAGGCCGCTGGAGCCGCCCACGAACAATCCCTCTTCGGCGACCAGACGGCGGGCCATGGTGAAGGCCTCCGCATCGGTCACCCTCCGGTACTCGTCGATGTACTCGATGTCCAGCGTTCCGGGCACCTTGTCGTTCCCCAGGCCCTCGACCTTGTAGGGCGCACTCGCGCCCACTTCTCCCGTTTCGAAGAAGCCCGCGATGACCGATCCCACCGGGTCCGTACCGATCACCCGGACCGCCGGATTCTTCTCCTTCAGGTACTTCCCCGTTCCCGAGATCGTCCCCCCTGTGCCGGCACCCGCGAAGAAGTGAGTGACGGCTCCTCCCGTCTGCTCCCACACTTCGGGGCCCGTGGTGCGGTAGTGGGCCTCGGGGTTGGCGCGGTTGTAGAACTGGTCCGCCAGAAAGCCCCCCGGGGTCGACTCCGCAATGGCGCGGGCCCGGTTCACATAGTGCTCCGGGTGATCCGGCGGCACGGCGGTGGGCGTGATCACGACCTCGGCGCCGAACGCCCGCAGCAGCCTGACCTTCTCCAGGCTCATCTTGTCCGGCATGGTGAAGATGCACCTGTACCCGCGCGTCGCCGCGGCCATCGCCAGCGCGAGCCCGGTGTTTCCGCTGGTGCCCTCGACGATCGTTCCACCCGGCTCGAGCAGCCCCGCGTTCTCGCCTGCCTCGATCATCGCGAAGCCGATCCGGTCCTTGACCGATCCGCCCGGATTCATGAACTCGGCCTTGCCGTACACGGGCGTGCGGATCCCCTCGGTGACCCGGTTCAGCCGGATGAGCGGCGTCCACCCCACCAGACCCAGCACGTCGTCGTACGGTTGGGCGTGGCGCGGGACCGGGGGTGAAGTCGCCACCGGGGTCATGCGGGGCCGCCTTCCGTCGACCCTGACGTTACGTCAGGCTCCCCTTGGGGTCCGTCTTGCGTCGGCGGCTTCCCGTCCTTCGAAAAGTGAACCGGAACCCGCGCCCAGACACGCAGCGGCTCGCCCCTTTTCCGGGCCGGATCGAATTCCATCGTCAGTGCTCCCCTTACCGCGGCCGAGTCGAGCGCCAAATGGCCACTGCTCTCGATCACCATCACGCTGTCGACGCCCCCCTCCTCGTTCACCAGTACCCTAACCAGCGTACTTCCTTCCACATCCTGGTCCCACAAATCGAGCGGATACTCCACGGGACTGGCCGTGAACAGGGGCGTGGGCCGGTCGATCCCCCGATCACCACGGCATGCGGCGGCCATCAGCGCCACCAACACCACCGCACGGACGGCGCGCGGCATCCCGCGCCGCGTCCGGCGGCGGAGCCATCCCGGCACATCCGGCGCGTCCCTCGCGTCCTTCGCCCTCGGCAGGGCACCCTTCATCGAAGATCTCCCGGTTCCACAGTGACTACCCCTCCGCGGCCCTGGCTTTGAGGTCGTAGAGCAGGTTCAGTGCCTCTAGCGGCGACATCCCGTCCGGGTCCGCATTCAGGAGGCGCTCCACCACCGGATGCCGTACCTCGAACAACGACAATTGGTCCCGGTTGTTTCCGGCAGCCGCCCGACCACCTTCGCCGCGACCGAGTCCACGTCCGTCCCCCGAGTGTGTTCCCTCCAACTCGACGAGAAGTTCCATTGCGCGCGCAATCAGGTCTCGCGGGAGGCCGGCGAGACGGGCCACCTGGATGCCGTACGAACGGTCCGCGCCTCCTTCTTCCAGGCGCCGCAGAAAGACGATCCCGTCTCCGGCTTCGCGCACCGCCACGTTGAGGTTTCCGACGCCCGTCAGAAGATCGCCCAACTGGGTCAGCTCGTGATAGTGCGTGGCGAACATGGCCTTGCACCCCACGTGCTCGTGAAGGTGCTCGGTGACCGCCCACGCGATGGACACGCCGTCGTAGGTGGAGGTGCCGCGCCCGATCTCGTCGAGGAGGACCAGACTGCGCTCGGAGGCGCCGTGGAGGATCGCCGCGGTTTCGTTCATCTCCACCATGAAGGTGGACTGGTTGCGCGCCAGATTGTCGGAAGCGCCGACCCGTGTGAAGACCCGGTCGCAGATCCCCAGGCGCGCGCTGCGGGCAGGCACGAAGGAACCGATCTGCGCCATCAGCTGGATGAGGCCGACCTGGCGGAGTACCGTGCTCTTCCCGGCCATGTTCGGGCCGGTGAGGATCACGATGCGCCCGTCCGCATCCAGGTGCAGATCGTTCGGGATGAAGTCCTCCCGCGGCATCATCGTCTCCACGACCGGGTGGCGGCCCGCGACGACACTCAGCCCGAATCCGGTCGTGACCTCGGGCCGCACGTATCCGCGCGCCTCTGCCACCTCCGCCATGGACAACAGCACGTCCAGGATGGCGATCCGCTGGCTGGTCCGCTGGATCCGCGGAACCGCGTAGGACAGTTCACCCCGCACGCGCAGAAAGAGGGTTTGTTCCAGCCGTGCGATCCGGTCGTCGGCGTCGAGAACCTTCTCTTCCCACTGCTTCAACTCCGGGGTGAAGTAGCGCTCCGCACCGGTCAGGGTCTGCTTCCGGATGAAGTGCTCCGGGACGCGCGAGAGGTTCGGGTTCGTGACCTCCAGGTAGTAGCCGAAGACCTTGTTGTATCCGACCTTGAGCGACGCGATGCCGGTCCGTTCGCGTTCCCGGGCCTGCAGACCCGCAATGAACTCCCGGGCGCCGTCGCGGACGGCTCTGAGTTCGTCCAGCTCCTCGCTGAACCCCTCCCGGATCACGTTGCCATCGGACATCGCGGCCGGGGCGTCGTCGGAAATGGCCGCGGTGATCCGTGCCTCCACGTCTTCCAGGGTGTCGAGGTCCCCGAGGAGCTCCGCCAGCGTCTCGCTCTCCAGCCCGGCTCCACAGCTGGCGACCTCGGGCAGCCGCCGGAGCGAGAGCCCCAGGGCCACCACCTCGCGCGGGGTGCCGTGGCCGGACCCGATCCTGGTTCCCAGGCGATCCAGGTCCCGGATCTTCTTCAACGCGGAGCGCAGTCCGGCGCGTGCACGCGGGGCTTCCAGGAGCTCGGCGACTCCGGATTGACGCCGCCAGACCCCTTCCGCGTCCAGCAGGGGCCTGAGAAGCCACGCCCGCAGGAGGCGCGCGCCCATGGGAGTGGTGGTGGCATCCAGCACCGACAGGAGGGACACGTCTCCGTCGTAGGGACGCAACGCCTCGACCAGCTCCAGGTTGCGGCGGGTCATCGAATCGAGGGTCATGACCGCTTCGGGACGGTGGATCCTGGGCGGACGCAGGTGTTCCCCCGTCCCGGGGCGGATCTCTTCCGCGTAGGCGACCAGCGCGCCCGCGGCCCGGATCAGCAGCTCGTCCCTTGGCTCCAGCCCGAATCCGTCGAGCGACAGCACCTCGTAGCGCCGCTTCAGCTCGTCGCGGGCGGTCTCCACCTCGAACATCCAGTCCGGCCGGACTGTGCGCACCACTGCGCTACGCCCCTCGGGGAGGCAGTCGTCCGACTCGGGCACGAGGAGTTCGCGGGGCTCCAGCCGCTCAAGCTCGTCTTCGACCTCGGCAGGGCCGGCCTGCATGAGCATCAGCTCGCCCGTCGATACATCCATGGCGGCCAGGCCGATGGCCGAATCCCCGCCGACGAGCGCGACCACGAAGTTGTTGCGCCCCGCTTCGAGGAGCGCTTCCGAGATCACGGTGCCCGGAGTGAATCGCTCGACGATCTCCCTGCGCACGATCCCCTTGGCTTCGGCCGGATCCTCGACCTGGTCGCAAATCGAGACCGTCTTCCCGAGCTTCACCAGCCGAGCCACGTACTCGGCGACGGCCTTGGCCGGGACCCCGGCCAGAGGGACGCGGCTCGCAGCGCCGTTGTTGCGGGACGTGAGGGTCAGGCCCAGGAGCCGGGAGCCTTCCTCGGCGTCCTCGCAGAACAGCTCGTAGAAGTCGCCTACGCGGAAGAAGACGAGATCGTCCCCGCAGCGGGATTTCGCCTCCCGCCATTGCCGCATGAGCGGTGTGTCGAGGCCGCGGTTCTGGGACGTAGCCAAGGGCGATGCAGGTGCTCGTTGCGCCGGGGAACGGGAACCGCCCGGCAGTCCGTGGTAGACCTCCGCGTCGCTACCGAAAGTGGCGAGGCGCCCGAATGCCTACGATACCGCCGCCGGGACCGGCGATCAACGGGCGCGGGACGGTTGGAAGCGTCGCAGCCGGTTCGCGTTGGCGACCACCGTCACGGAACTGAAGGCCATGGCCGCCCCGGCGATCATCGGCGATAGCAGCAGTCCCAGCGACGGGTAGAGCGCGCCGGCGGCGACCGGGATTCCGACGACGTTGTAGGCGAACGCCCCCACCAGGTTCTGCGTGATGTTGCGATGGGTCGCCGCTGAAATGCGGAGCAGGGTCTCGACCCCGTGGAGGGAATCGCCGAGCAGCGCCACGTCGCCGGTGCGGATCGCGACTTCGGTCCCGCCCCCCATCGCGATTCCGACGTCCGCCGTCGCCAGGGCGGGCGCATCGTTGATCCCGTCGCCGACCATGGCCACCACCCTGCCCTGGTCGCGCAGCTTCCGGATCTCCCGGGCCTTCTCCTCCGGGGAGATCCGGGCGCGCACGCGTGTGATGCCCGTGCTTGCCGCGATTCTGCTTGCGGCGGCCTCGTCGTCGCCGGTCAGCATGATCACTTCGATCCCGCGATCCTCCAGCCGCCCCACCGCCGCCCGCGCACCCGGCCGCACCGTGTCGGCCACCCCGAACACCCCCGCCGCCACCCCGTTGATCACGACCACGACCGGGGTCCCGCCCTCTCCTGCGACCCGGTCGAGGTGCGCGCCGAGCGGCTCCGTGTCCACGCCTGCCGCCTCCGCGAACGAGGGCGACCCCACCAGCACCCGCTTCCCCGCGACGACCGCGGAGGCCCCCCGCCCGGGGTGCGCCGCAAAGTGCGCCGCCGTCCGGGCGGCAACGCCCCGCTCCCTTGCGTACCGCACGACGGCGCGCGCCGCGGGGTGTTCGGAGACCGCCTCCACGCCGGTCGCCGCTTCCAGAAGCTCCCCCTCGGAAACGGCGCCGGAGGTTCCCGCATACATCACTGCGGGCCGACCGACGGTGAGGGTCCCGGTCTTGTCCAGCGCCACCGTGTCGACCCGGCGCGCCCTCTGCAGGGACTCTCCGTCCCGGATCAGCACCCCATGACGGGCCGCCTTCCCGATCGCGATCATCACGGAGATGGGCGTCGCCAGCCCCAGAGCGCACGGACACGCGATGACCAGCACCGAGACCGCGGTGACAACGGCGAAGTTGAGCCGGGGGTCGGGCCCGGCCAGGTACCAGACGCAGAAGGTCGCCAGGGACACGAGGATCACGGCCGGGACGAACGTCCCCGCCACCACGTCCACGGTCCGCTGGATGGGGGGCTTCGTCGCCTGGGCGCGCTGAACCATCTCCACGATGCGCGCCAATACGGTGTCCGCGCCGACCCGCGTCGCCTCCATGGTGAGGGCGCCGGTCCCGTTGACGGTGCCGCCGACCACATCGTCGCCGGGGGTCTTCGTCACGGGGATGGATTCGCCCGTCAGCATCGATTCGTCGACCTCGCTCTCCCCGCCCCGGATACGTCCATCCAGGGGAATGCGGCCGCCGGGCCGGACGAGCAGCAGGTCACCCGGCCGGATCTCGGCCACCGGAACCGTCTCGGCCTCGCCGTCGGTCAGCCGGTCGGCGGTTTCGGGGGTGAGGTCGAAGAGGGCCCGCAGCGCCCGCGCCGTTCTGCCCCGGGCCCGGGCTTCGACCGCCTGGCCAAGGACCACCAGCGTGATCACCGCCGCCACGGCCTCGTAGAAGGGGCGCCCGCTCCCCCCCGGGAAGATGTGGGGCACGGCCAACGCCGCCGTGGAATACAGCCACGCGGCGCCCGTCCCGAGCGCCACCAGCGTGTCCATGGTGGAGGTGCGCCTCCGCGCGGCGGCCCACGCCCCCGTGAAGAACCCCCGCCCCACGTACGCCATGATCGGCACGGTGAGCAGGCAGGACAGCCACCACGCCACGCGCTCGGCGCTCCCCGCGAGGGGCGCCAGACCCGGGATCATGTTCCAGTGTCCGATCAGCACGACCGGCAACCCGCACATGACACCGACCCGGAACCGCCGCATCAACCCGGCGTGTTCGGCGTCCTTCTCCTCGTCCCGGGCGCGGGCCGAATCGAGCGCTGCACGCTCGCTGTCCAGCACCTCCGCCTCGTACCCCGCCCCCTCCACCGCGCTCACCAGTGCCGCGTGGCTGGCGCCCCCGGGGCCCGACCGGACCCGGGCGAGCTCGTCCACCAGGTTCACACTGGCCCCCGACACGTTGCCCACCGCGTTCAGGGCCTTCTCCACGGTCGTGACGCAGGCGGCGCAGTGCATTCCGCGAATGCGCAGGCGGACGTCTCTCCCCGCCTCCCGGCCGGATTCCGCCTCCCCGGCGTTCACACCGCGGTCCCCTTCGGTCCGGGGCCGCATCACGCGGCGCCCACCGCTCCCCCCGACCGCACCATCAATCCGAGCAGCCACTCCTCCACCAGGACCTCGTCGGGGATCGCGCTGGCCTTCAGAAGCTGGTCCAGCCGGCACAGCCCCCGTAGCGCGTCTCGGAGATCGGCCCGGGTCCAGCGCCTGGCCTGTCCGAGGATCCGGCGGGCGAGGAAACGTTGGTAGGGCGGCAGAGCGGACTGCAGCGCGGGCGGGCCGCCCTCGATGGCCACCCCGATCCTGAGCAGGTGGGTCGACAGACCGATGACGAGCCCCACCGCGGACTCACCCTGTGCCAACAGGATCGGAAGCCCGCGTACCGCTTCACGGATCTGCCGGTTGCCGACCAGGTCGAACCAGGCCCAGCGGTCCTGACTGGGCAGTCTGAGCCCCCCCCTTCTCACCGCTTCCACATCCACCGCGGCGCCGTCGCCCACCATCTCGGCCAACTTGCGCACTTCCTGCGTCAGCATTCCCAACTCCGTTCCAGCGGCACCCGCAAGCGCCCTCGCGGCCTCGATCTCGATCGTCACTCCGGCCTCCTCGCGCGCCCACGAGACCAGCCACCCGGGCACCTCGTCGGCCGGAACCGGCTTGAACTCGACGGCGGTCGCGATCCGGGCGAGGTCCTTGTAGAACTTTGCCCTGGACCCCGCGGGAACGGCTGCCTGCAGGATGAGCACCAACCCCGGCGGGGGACTCTTCGCCGTGTCGAGGATCACCTTGCGCGCGCTCGGGCTACCCGCCAACGCCTCCGCTTCCTTCAGGTGGACCACGCGCCACTCGGCCATCATGGGCGGTGTCGCGATGACCGAGGCGAGCCGTTCCACCGACGTTTCCGGGCCCTCGATACGGTCTACGTTGAAGTCGCGGGTGGCGGGATCCGCATAACGATCCAGGAGGAGCTTCGCGGCGGCCGACTTGCTGTATTCGTCGCCCCCGTGAAGGAAGAAAACGCCTCCGTTCCTGGCGGTCATCAACGACTTGGGCAGCAAGGCCGATCTCCGGTCATGCCTGTGAAGCGAGAGCCCGGCACCCCGGGCTGCCGCCACCACGGGCCGCTAATCCAGGTCGGGTCCGCTGGCGACTCCCCGAGCGGGGCTGGCGGGCGTCCGGCCGTACTCGAAAAGCATGGCCGGCGTGAGCTTCGTCAGGTCCGCACGGTCGACCTCGAAGGAGAAGCCGCCGGGAATCGCAAAGAAGGCCGGAGCCAGGGGCTGCGGCGCGGCAGCCACGACCGGCGCCATCTCAACCTCGGGCGTCCCGCCGGCGAGGACGGGGAACCACGCGGCCACCGAGAGAAGCAACGCGACAACGGCAGCAGCGGCCAGTGTGACGCCGGACCCCGCCGTGCCCAGCGCCCTGGACTCCCTCTCGGCGGCCAACGCCCGGTCCCGCAGGAAGGCGATGCCCAGGGGGCGGGTGTCGGGGGCGGACCGCGGGTCGCGAAGGATATCGACCCCCCTCCGAACCACCTGGTCGTACTGCCGGCACGAGGAGCAGGCACGCAGGTGCGCATCGGCCAGAGCGCGAGTGGCATCGTCCAGACATGCGTCCCGGTAGTCGGAATACATGTCGAGGAACCAGCGGCAACCTCGCGTCACGCGAGCCCGCTCATCCTCGAGGACGGCCCCCCCTCTATCGGGGTGCTTCAGCACGAAAACTTGTCTATCCACGATCCCGCGGCTGCAATTCAGCCGATCCCCCTTTGGTTCAGATGCTACCGGATCACGGGCTGCCTACCCCACCCCGTAGAAAATGGCGACCCCGACTATCCGTTTCTACCGCACGACCCATCTCCGCGTTCCACACTCGCACCGCGCTCACAATTGTATACCGTAATATACCTGCGGTGTTCCGGAGCGCCAGTCGTCTGTGGGGTGACGGGTGCCCGGTCAGTCCACCATCGGGGCGATAATCCGCGCGAAGTTGTTGCGGGCGCGGTTGAGGCGGCTCTTGACGGTGCCCAGGTTGCACCCGGTGATCTCCGCGATCTCCTCGTAGGTCTTGCCGTGCAGCTCCCGCAGCACGAAGACCGTGCGGTGATGAGCGGGCAGTTGGTCGACGGCTTCGTTCACCTTTTCGCGCAGGAAGCGTTTTCGGTAGAGGTCGTCGGGCCGGTTCTGGGGGTCTTCCCACTCCAGGGGGCGATAGTCGGACTCCCAGTTCTTCATGATGGCCTGGAACAGCACCAGCGGGTTCCGCGACCGGTTGCGGAGTTCGTTCTTGGCCAGGTTTCCGGCGATCGTGTAGATCCAGGTCGAGAACTTCCTGGTCTGGTCGAAGCGGTTGAGGTGCCGATAGACCCGTACGAAGGTCTCCTGGACCAGATCCTCTGCCCGTTCCCTGTCCCCAACGGTACGATAGACGAAGTTCTGCAGGCGCTTGTCGTACCTGTGCACCAACTCGGCGAAGGCGCGATCCTCACCGCCGAGGAAGAGCTGCACGACGTGGCTGTCACTCAGCGCAGCTATTTCCTGCCTGACCTGGCTGGCCGACCGCTGGTCGGCACCACCCTTGTTCACCATCAGATTCACGCGGGCCATTTTTCTCCACCTCCCTCTCGGTGGCTGTACGATCCGGAGAGTCCGAAATCTCCGTGATCGATATCCTTGATGACCCACCTCTTGTTGCACAAAGCGTGCCACGTGATTTACCGCATTTTCATTGACCCTGGCCACTCGACGCTGTCCCCGTCCAGGGACATCCGATTCCCTGTTGGGAGACACCGCGGAAGGTCCGGAACGACTCCGCAACGCGAACCGGCCCGCTCGCGCGCCCTGGTTCAGCCTGCTCCCGGGAGCAGATAGCGCGCAGCGAACAGGATCGTCACCAGGGACTTCCCGTCGGTGATCTCTCCCGTGCGCGCCATCTCGAGGGCCCTGGACAGCGGCAGCCGCTCAATGCGAATGAACTCGTCGTCATCCGTGCGGGTCACGCCCCGTTCGAGATCGAACGCGGCGTACAGGTGGATCTCCTCGTTGGTGAACCCCGGAGTCGTGTGGATGGTCGTGAGCTTGATCATCCTCCCGGCCCGGACCCCCGCCTCTTCCTCCAACTCGCGCCGGGCGCACTCCTCCCAGCTCTCTCCCGGCTCGATGATCCCGGCCGGCACCTCGTAGATGAACCCGCCCGCCGCGTACCGGTACTGACGCACGAGGATGATATCGGGGTCCGTGTCGCTCTCGCCGCCAAACACCGGAAGGACCGCCGCGGCACCCCGGTGACGGATGAGCTCCAGCTCCCCAACCGACCCGTCGGGGAAGCGAACCGTATCCACGCCGAGGTGCACCACCCGTCCGTCGTGGATGACACGGGTGTCCATGCGGGCACTCCTGTCCTCGCTCATGCGGAAGCCGCGGCAGGGCTGCCGGAATTCACCGGCCTGCTCCGTGTACGGTCACGGGGCCGATCTCCAGGGCTTCCAGTTGCGGCGCCACGGCCCCCGCGTCCCCCACCACCACCGTGCACAGCTCGGCCGGGCGAATGTGCGACCGCGCGGCCACGGCGGCATCCTCGCGAGTGACCTCCCGGACGCGGTCCCGGTAGTTCCGGTAGTAGTCCTCGGGGAGGCCGTAGACGAACATCTCGGCGATCCGGGACGCGATCTGCCCCGTGGTCTCCATGCGCAGCGGGAACACCCCGGCCAGGTAGCTCGTGGAGGTCGCGACCTCCTCGCTCGTCGGCCCCCCTTCCACCAGGTCCTCGATCTCGGTGAAGATCTCGGCAATGGCCGCGCCCGTGACCGCGTTCTCGACGGCGGTGGATACGGAAAAAGGGCCCGGACCCCGCCGCGGAGAGAAGGTGGAGCGCACGCCGTAGGTGAAGCCGTGGCGCTCGCGCAGGTTGAGGTTGAGCCGCGACGAGAAGGAACCCCCGAGCACCAGGTTGAGCACGATCAGGGGAAAGTAGTCCTCGACGGCACGCGGCACCCCCACATGCCCCACCCGGATCTGCGACTGCACCGATCCCGGGCGGTGGACCAGATGCACCGCTCGCTCGCGCTGCCGCGGCGACGCGCTCGGCAGGGGCACGGCTCCCGGGTCGCGCACCCAGCCGCCGAACTCCCGATCGGCTAATTCACTGGCCTCGTCGGTGCCCAGATCCCCCACGAGCACCACGGCCGCGGCGGCCGGCCCGTACCGAGCCGCCACGAAGTCACGGGCGTCACATGCCTCCAACGTGCCCATGGAGGCCTCGGTCCCACCCAGCGGGCGGGCGTAGGTGTCACCTTCGGCAAAGACATGGCGAGCGTGTGCATCGGCGGCGATGGCGGACGGGTTCATCCGGCGGCGGGCCGCGGTGGCGAGCCGTTGCGCCCTGTAGCGGTCGAACTCGGACTTCTCGAAGCTGGGCGAGCGCACCATCTGTGCCAGCAAGGGCATGGCGTCGGTGAGGACATCCGCCTGGCACGCGACGGCCACCGTGGTGGAATCCCAGCCTGTTGCCGCTCCAAAACTCGCTCCTACGCCCTCCAGAGCCGCCGCGAGCTCGCGGCTGGTCAGACGCTCGGTCCCGCCTTCCAGCGCGTCGCCCGAGAGCACCGCCAACCCTGCCTGCTGCGCCGGCACGGCAGTCTCTCCCGCGGGGAGCACCAGCATGGCCGTCACGATCGGAAGCGAGGTCGCGGGCACCACGCAGACCTCCATGCCGTTGTCGAGGCGCTTCCGGGAGACGGAGGGGAACTCGTACGGGCGGATCGGGCCCGAAACCGGTGGCTCGGTCCGGTCGGTCATCCCGGCGGCTCGTCCGTTAGGCGTCGCACAACCCGGGGCGTCCGCTGCGGCAGCGACCGGCGGCGCATCACGACGACTCCTCCGGGATATAGCGGACCGACGCGCGGTTCTCGTTGTGCAGGTAGCTTCGCCCCCACTCCCGCGCCTCCTGCACCGTCACGCTGCGGAGACGCCGCAGGTCACGCTTGAGGCGCCCGGCGTCACCGAAGTGGGTGGCGTACATCGAAAGGAGGTCGGCCCGGGTCTCCACTCGCTGCAGCTCTCTCAGCGTCGAGGTCTCCGAGCCGATGATGGCGCGCGCGACCTCCTCTTCGGTGAGGTCGCCGATTCCCTCGATCTCACGGACCACGGACCGTTCGAGCTCGTCCACGTCGGTGTGAGGGAACCCGGTTGCGATGACCAGGAAGATGGTCGCGCCGGTCGTGAGCGGGAGGAGGTGGCAGGTCGCCGACTCGGCCTCGAGGTTGCGGACCACGCGGTCGTACAGCCTCGAGGACCGTCCGCGGCCCAGGCAGTAGGACAGGACCTCACCGGCGTAGAAGGCGTCGGCGGTGAAGGGAGGTACCCGGGAGGCCATGTACAACTTGGGCAATGGTACGGCCGCGCGAACGTCGGTGCGCAGGGTCCCGCCGGTCGCGAAGGGGATCCGGGCGGTGCCGGGGAGGGGGGGCGGCTCGGGGCCGGGCGCGATCGGGTCGAAGTAGTGCCGCACACGCTCGAGGGCGTGGTCGGGGTCGCAGTCGCCGCAGATGGAGAGCACGGCGTTGTTGGGGAGGTAGTACGTGGCGAAGAAGTCGTGGACATCGGGCAACGAGGCGGCGGCGATGTCCTCCATGGAGCCGATCACCGTGTGATGGTACGGGTGGGTCGCCGGGAAGAGGAGGGACTGAATGCGCTCGTCCCAGTCCCCGTACGGCTGGTTATCGTATCGCTGGCGCCGTTCGTTCATGACGACCTGGCGCTGGTTCTCCAGCTTCTCCCCGGTCATCGCCGGAAGCATCCACCCCATCCGGTCGGACTCGAGCCAGAGTGCGAGGTCCAGGTGATGGGAGGGCACCGTCTCGTAGTAGTTGGTGCGGTCGAACCACGTCGTGGCGTTGGCCGACCCCCCCACCCGCTCGATGAAGTGGAAGTGCCCGTTCCTGGGGATGTGGGCCGAGCCCTGGAACATCATGTGCTCGAAGAGGTGGGCGAAGCCGGTTCTGCCGGAAGGCTCGTTCCTGGAACCCACGCCATACCACAGGTTGACACCGACCACCGGGGTGGTTCGGTCCGGAGCCAACACCACCCTCAAGCCGTTGTCAAGCACATGCTCTTCGATGTCGATCATTTCCTCCCGAACCCCGTTTCGCCATCTTTTCCCCATCGAGACATCTTTTTTCCCATCGAGACATCTTTTTTCCCATCGAGACATCTTTTTTCCCATCGAGAACAGTCTCGCGAATGACGTAGCGGCACAAGGAGGCAGGTCCGTGGGATTCATCCCCTTCCAGATGGAGCGGTGGCAATCCACCTACGAGCACAGGGTCGACTACAACCTCTCGGAGAGCGGGGTTCATCCGCTGACCGTGGGCGAACTCATGGCGTACGCCGGCCGCTCCGCCGACCTCTCGTCCGTGAGGCTGGGCTACGGCCAGTCGAACGGTTCCGACGAACTCCGGGCGCTCATCGCATCGCAGTACCCGGGCGCCACAGACCGTTCCGTGGTCGTTACCATCGGTGGAGCGGAAGCCAACTTCGTGGCGTTCTGGGAGCTGGCGGCCCTTGGCAAGCCGGTGGCGGTCATGCTTCCCAACTACATGCAGGTACCGGGACTCATCCAGAACTTCGACGGGGGATTCGTACCCTTCCACCTGCGGGAGGAAGAGGGTTGGCGCCCCGACCTCGACCAGCTCGAGTCCGCACTCGCAGCCGGGGCCGGGTTCATCCTCATCACGAACCCCAACAACCCCACGGGAGTGGCCCTCACGGATGGGGAGATGGACGCCATCGTCGCCCTGGCTGACCGGCACGGAGCCTGGATCCTCTGCGACGAAGTCTACCGCGGCGCCGAAGTGGGCACCGATCCGGTCCCCAGCTTCTGGGGGCGCTACGACAAGGTCCTGGTCACGAACTCGCTCTCCAAGGCATACGCCCTCCCCGGCCTCAGGCTGGGCTGGGTCGCCGGCCCCGACGACGTGGTGGAGCGGCTCTGGGCCCGCACCGACTACACCACCATCGCGCCCCCGTCGCTCTCGGACGCCCTTGCGACAATCGCGCTCTCACCAGGTGTGCGGCCCGCGATTCTCGCGCGGACCCGGAACATCATCCGCAACAACCTCGACGTGATGATGGCGTGGACCGAGTCCCACAACGGGTTGTTCACCCTCACTCCGCCCGACGCGGGCGCGATCTCCATGGTTCGGTATCACGCTCCGGGAAGCTCGCTCGAACTGGCTGAACAGCTGCGGGTGGAGCACAGCCTTCTGGTGGTCCCGGGCGCCCACTTCGGGATCGAGGGGACGATGCGCATCGGGTTCGGTCCCCCGGAGGATGAGCTCGTCCGCGCGCTCGACCGTCTGGGGTCCGTGTTCGCGGCTACTCCAGCGTCACCTCTCTGATGCAGTCCGGCGCGTCGTAGCCCGCGCGGTTCACGGCCCGGGACACGGGGTGCAGCTGCAGTTCGGGGGGATCGGCCGCGCCGAGGATCTCGCTGAGCGCTTCCCCAGGGGTGCCCCGCGCCAGCCAGTCGGCCCAATGGTCTTCCGGCAGGATCACCGGGACACGGTCGTGGAGCCAGCGGATGGGGTCGGGGGCGTCACGGGTGAGGATGGAGAAGGTGGCAAGGCGGGAGTCCGGCCCGGAGGACCACAGGGCCCAGATCCCGGCCATGGCGAAGAGAGCGGCGCCGGGACGGTGGATCCAGTACGGCTGTTTTCGCACACGCGGCTTCTCGCCTGCACCCTCTGCCTGCCGGGCCTCCCACTCGTAGAAGCCGTCGGCGGGCACGAGGCAGCGCCTGGCGAGGAATGACTCGCGGAACGCGTTCCTTGTCCCCACCGTCTCGCAGCGGGCGTTGATGAGCCGCGCCCCCATCCGCACATCCCAGGCCCATGCGGGCACGAGACCCCATCGCATCGGTCCCGCGCGACGCCCGCCCGGTGCCGCGATCACGACCGGGGCTTCCTCGGTCGGCGCGATGTTGTACCGTGGTTCGTGGTCACTCAATCCGGGCGCGATGCCGGCCCCGAAGGTATCGGCGATCGCGTCGAGATTCCGGGTCAGGGTGAAGCGGCCGCACACGATCTACCCGTTCGCACCGAGGGCCCCCGCTGCACTCCCCCCGCCGTGCGCGGCAACCGGGGCGACGCGAGCCTCGACGTCCCTGACCACGAAGAACCCGTCCTCGCCCTGTTCCTGATAGAGCGGCATCAGGATTCTGCCGTTCCTGGGAGTGACGACTTCACCGTGCCTGTCGTCTCCGATCACATCTCCCACGCGGACCCACTGGAAGTTCCGGAAGCCGGGACGGGTTCTGTAACGGTCGGCCTCCGTCACCGGGTGGCGGTACTTCATCTCCAGAATCCTCGGAAGCCGCCGGTAGGCCTCCTCCAGCGCGGTGCAGCCCTCCTGCGCCTCGGGCACATGGACGTCCGCGATGAGCCCCGCCGCACGAATGGCCAGCCAGATGGCACTGGCGGCCCGCACACGGGACTTCGCCTCCTCGTGCTGTCCGCATTCGAAGACCGCCGCCGTGTAGCCGAGCCGGTCAAGGTGGCTGGTGAGCGTGCCCTCGAGGTGCTCGTCGAGGCGCATGACGAGCGGTGCCGGGATCGCCATGGCGAAGTCCTTGTGCCGCGGGCTGTCCGCCGCCGTGGTGAAGGCCCCTCCGCCGCCTGACGTGGTGTGGATGTCGAGGACGTACACCGGACCCCGCCGCCGTGCCGACACCACGTCGAGGATGTCGAGCATCCTGGCCATCTCCACGTCTTCGGGAACAGGAACCCTCCCATTCGGAGAAACGGCCCCGTTTCGCTGCGCGGAGATCCTCGACGGCGTCCATGCCCTGTTGAGGTCGTACGCCATGAAGCGCCGCCCGGCGGACAGCGCGTGCAGGTTGCCCGCGACGGCCACAAAATCCCCCGTAAGGACGCTCCTGCGATCTCTGACGCGCTCGACAACCCGCTCCAGCGCCCGCACACCGGCGGGCTCGTTGCCGTGGAGTCCGCCCACGCAAAGGAGCAACGGGCCCTCGGTACGGCCTTCCACCCAGCCGATGATCCCGTCCGGCTGAGATGCGCTCCCGGGGTCGCCCGGGCTGGTCTCTCCGTCTCCGTCCACGACGCCCGCTAGTCCCCCTGCAGCCGTTCTTCGAGCAGATGGTACGCCATCGGCATGAAATCCGTCTCGCTCACCAGCCCGACGAGCTGTCCGTTCTGCACCACCGGCAGCGCCGATACATGGTTGCTGCGCATCTTGCTGATGGCTTCCAGGGTGGGCGTCTCGGGCGCGACCGTGACCGGGTGCCGCTCCATGATGTCGCTGACGGGCATGCTCTCGGCTTCGGCCGGGGTCCGTCCCTCCGCCATCAGCTTGAGGACCGAACGGTAGGACACGATCCCGACCAGGCGGTGATCGTTGTCCTCGATCAGCACATGGCGGATCTGCCGTACGTGCATCAGGTAGGCAACCAGCTCCACGAGCTCGTCCTGATTGACCGTGGTCAGCGAGGTGGTCATGTACTGCTCGACGCGGAGGTAGTTGTACTTCCATCCCCCCGCCTCGTTCAGTTCCGCCAGATCCCACTCCACGAGGGGCTTGCCGGCGTTCTGCTGGCGGACGGTCGCGGACGTGAGCGCGGCCAGCTGTTCCCCCTTGGTCCCGGCCCGCTTCAGCTTGCTGAGCGAGCGCAGCGCCCAGCTCGCCCCGGTAACCCCCGCTTCCACCCGCCGCTGGATCACGCCCAGGTAGCGGTCGATCTCGCTCCGGTGTACCGGATAGGCGCCCAGTCCCTCCTCGGCGAGGGGGAGGAGCGTCTCCAGCACGAGCCGGTCGGCCGGACTGCTCGTCCCGTCCAGCCACGACATGCCGGCGCCCAGCCCGAGACGCGCCGCGGCGAGGAAGTTGCCCTTCGCATCGTCGAACTCCATGCGCTCGGTCAGATCCGGCACCTTCGAGGCCATGCCCAGCACAGCCCCGATCCAGAAGACGGTGTTGGCCATCTCGTCCACGGTGGACGGCCCGGCCGGCAGCGCGCGGCATTCGATTCTCAGGTGCGGCTTCCCCTTGGAGATCCCGTAGCAAGGCCGGTTCCAGCGATACACGGTGCCGTTGAAGAGCGCCAGGGCGCTCAGCTTCGGTACGCCCCCTTCGTCGAGAACCGCCAGCGGGTCCTCGTCGATGTCGGTGGCGAGGAGCACCCGGAACGTGGCGATGTCCTCCTGGAACAGCTCGGTGACCGACTTCTCGAGCCAGCTTCCGCCGAACCGCACGCGCGGGCTCATCTCGCGCATGTGAAGGTCGGCGCCGCGCGTATCCAGGGACTGGGCGAAGAGGGCGATCCGGGTTTCGGCCCAGAGCTTCCGGCCGAAGAGGAGCGGCGAGTTGACGGAGGCCGCGAGGATCGGCCCGGTCACCGCCTGGGCCACGTTGTACAAGTGGGCGAACTCCTCGGCCGTGACCTGGAGGTGGACCTGTACGCTCGTGTTGCACGCCTCGAGCATCACCGAGTCGTGCTGGATCATGAGTTCGTCGGTGCCTCGGATCCGCAGCTTGAAGGCGCTACGACCGGCCTTCATGGCCTCGTTGAGGACATGGTAGCGCGCACGGGGCGTGATGTTGTCGAGAGAAAGGTCGGACTTGCTGAGCGTGGGCAGGATGCCCGTCAGGATGACCTCCGAATCGTGGCGATGGGCCGCGTCACGCACCCGGGTCACGTAGCCGTCGAGCTCCGTGTGCATGTCCGAGAAGCACGACCCCTCCAGGACGCGCGGCGACAGATTCGCTTCCAGGTTGAAGCGCGCCAGCTCGGTCGTGAACGGGTCGTCGTTCAGGTCGTCCAGTACCTCCACCGCGACCGGTGCGGGCCTCCACGCCTTGTCGACGAGGAAGAACTCCTGTTCCGCGCCGAAACGGCGGATGCCGGACTCGATCATCCCGTCATCCAGGACGCGCTCCAGGGCCTGCAGGTCTCTCAGCAGCGCGCGCGTAAAGATCCGGAGGGCTTCCGGTGTTCGCTTGGGGGCAACGTCGACGCCCATATGGACTCCCGATGGCTTCGCACGGAACCGTGTCCGTTTGATGGTTCCGGGACAGAGTTTACCACGTACCGGGGCCGGGGGGAAAGTCGGCCGGGCGGAATACGGCTTCCGGAAGAGCGCACCGAGCCAATGGACCGGGACCGCCGCCAGGCCGAACTACCGAAACGTCGCGATCTCGTCCAGCGGCTTCTTCGTGATCTTCGGCACCCGCGCGTCCTCGGCAGGGTAGCCCGTCACGAGGAGGAGAAACGGCCGCTCGTTCGGGGGCCGACCCAGAATCTCGTTCAGGAAGCTCATCGGCGACGGCGTGTGGGTCAGCGTCGCCAGCCCCGCGTGGTGCAGCGCGGTAATGAGGATCCCCGTCGCGATGCCCACGCTCTCCTGGACGTAGTAGTTCTTCACCTTCCCGCCTTCGGGTCGGAGCATGTAGCGCTCGGCAAAGATGGCGATGAGGTACGGCGCCGTCTCCAGAAACGGCTTGTGCTCGTCGGTGCCGAGCGCGGCCAGGGCGTCGAGCCACTCCTGCGGGGCGCCCCCGTTGTAGAAGGCACGCTCCTCATCCTCGGCAGCGACGCGGATGCGGGCTTTCATTTCCGGGTCGGAGACGACGACGAAATGCCACGGCTGGTGGTTCGCTCCGCTCGGCGCCGTCCCCGCGGCGCGGAGGCACTCCTCGATCACGCGGCGGGGAACCGGGCGATCGCTGTACTCGCGCACCGTCCGCCGCCGCATGACCTCGGCGCGAAAGCCGGCCGCCCGCCGCTCCATTTCGGCCGGCGGGTACTCGCCGTACGAGGCGAGCGGGACGTACCGGGGCACGCTCAATCGCCGCACCGGGACGCGGTTTTCACGGCCCGCCGCCGCCCTTCAACCGTCTGAACACCGCAACAATGTCGTCTCCGTCGCCCAGCGCGCTGAGGACGCGCCCGGGAGGCAGCCCCAGAGAACGGGACAGAAAGCGCACGTTGACAAGCCCGACGACCTCTTCGTCGGACAGGGAGACGTCTCGCCACTGGGAGGCCGGCCTGGCATGGAAGCGCTCGTACGCGCCCGAGAGGAAGCCGGGGGGGCCGTCGATCGGCACGTGGAAGTCACCGGCGTGGACAGAGTATCCGCGGGCGATCTCCATCCAGTCACTCCCCCGCCGCCGCTGGGCAACCACGACATCCGGGGAGACCCCGGCCCGGCTGGCCAGGCGGAGGACCACCGGTATCTCGCCAGCGGGCAATTTCCACTGCGAAAGCACCAGAATCTCGGGCTGTGGCGTATCGAAATGCTCGCCCACGGCGCGCAGGAAGGCGTCCTCGTCCGAGTCTCCCGCGCCTCCCCGCTGTGCCTCGGCAGCTCCGGTGGCCAGAAGAAAAAGAAGCGCCGTTGCGAACGGCGGTCTATGCATGATCCTCATGGCCGCGCCTCCTGTCGCTCTCGAAATGTCACGGTGCAGCTGCCCGTCCGCCAGAGAGGGCGGGGCCCGCGGGGCCGGGACGGCCGGTGTCCCCCCGCTCAAGGACTCCGAGCGCTCGCCGATGTGCCGCCTCGACGGGTGAAACTCCGCGTGTGTCGGCTTCCTGGAAGATCTCGGTCAACGATCCTCCGATGGAGCGCACTCGCGAAGTCAGTTCGTCCACGTCCAGAATCCCCCGCTCCATCAGTCCGAACGCCATGGCCCCTCCCCCGTTTATGACAAAGTCCGGCGCGTAAAGGATGTCCCGCTCCCGAACCCGGTCCGCGTCGTCCGGCTTCTCGAGCTGGTTGTTCGCGGACCCGGCGATCACCCGGCAACGCAAACGCGGAATGGTGCGCTTGTTGAGCGTCGCGCCGATGGCGCTCGGGGCGTACACGTCACACTCGGTATCGTACACCTCACCGGGTGCGACGGTCGTGCCGCCGCACTCCTCGGCGACGGCGGCGGCGCGCGCGGAGTCGATGTCCGACGCGATCACCTTCGCCCCCGAGTCGCGCAGCAGGCGGGCGAGAGGGTGCCCCACGTCGCCCACGCCCTGGATCAGCACCGACTTCCCGGCCAGATCCGGGCTTCCGTCCCGGTGGGCAATGGCCGCCCTGATCCCCTCGTGCACACCCGCCGCGGTGAACGGCCCGGGGTCGGGAGGCGGACCGCCTTCGCGCGGCCCGGCGACGTATGGGGTAATGGTGGCCAGGAACGCCATGTCCCGGGGGGTGGTGCCCATGTCCACCCCGACACCGTAGGCCCCGTTGAGTGCGTTCATGACCTGCCCAAGGTGTGCGAACAGGCTCCGGCGGGGATCGCCCGTGAGCGGCCCCGGTACGACCAGGACAGACTTCCCGCCTCCATACCCCAATCCCATGGCCGCCCACTTGTAGGTCATGCCCTCGGCTAGGCGCATCGCATCCCGTAGCCCATCGGCGGGCGACGGATAGCTCTTGAGACGACAGCCGCCCGACGGACGGCCCAGCGTGTTGTCGTGAAGTGCGATGAAAATCCAGCTTCCGGTCTCACGGTGGCGGGATGTGACCACCCCCAGCCCGTCCCACCCTTCGATCAGCGACTCCAATGTGTCGCCCACTCGATCACCTCCTTCGCCGCGCGGGGCGGTCCCCTTTCCGGTACACGAAGCGCAACCCCGACCAATCCCGGTCGATCGCGCAAATCTTGTTGTCGACGAGGCCGCTCTCCAGACCGGCGCGTCTCACGTCGGACTCACGTATGTCGCCCGCCAAGGCGCCGCTCAGCTTGGGCCATGCCAGCCACAACCCTCCATCCCACTTCAAATGTGAGCAAAATCGCGAAACCGTCCCAGTCAGGGCCGCCAGATTCGGAAGAAAGACGACGATGACATCGTAGCACCGCTCACACGCGAACCCGTGGTCCACGACGACGGAGGGTTGCGGATTCACCGTATCCACGAAACCGGCGGGGCCGCCATCCCATCCGATCCTGTGCCCATCCCTGATCCCCAGCTTCTTGGCAAGGGGTGTACCCGAGTAGCCTGCCATCGGTCTTCCATGCGCCGGTTGCGGAGGATGGTGTAGATTCGGTTCAGTAACAGTACCACAACCCCCAGAGAGCAGTGCCAATGGAATGGGTTTCAAATCCTGAAGCATGGATCGCCCTGGCCACCCTGGCGGTCCTCGAGATCGTCCTGGGGATCGACAACATCATCTTCATATCGATCCTCGCGGACAGGCTTCCCGTAGAGCAACAGGCTCGTGCTCGCCGGATCGGGCTCCTCCTGGCGATGGTGACGCGCCTCGCTCTGCTCGGTACGATCACCGTGATCATGCGGCTGACCGAGCCCCTGGTCAGCTTGGCGGGCCACGCGTTCTCGGGCCGTGACCTGATCCTGGTGGTCGGCGGGCTCTTCCTGCTGACCAAATCCACCCGCGAGATCCATCACCGGCTTGAAGGGGACGACGAGCACGGGGGCACGTCGGGCGCCGCGAGCTACGTCGGCGTCCTGGTCCAGATCGCGATCATGGACATGGTCTTCTCGCTGGACTCGGTGATCACGGCCGTGGGTCTGGCCGAAGACTTCCTCGTCATGGCGATCGCGATCGTGCTCGCGGTGGTAGTCATGATGGCGGCCGCAACCGCCGTGTCGCGGTTCGTGAACGACCATCCGACGGTGAAGATGCTGGCGTTGAGCTTCCTGCTTCTCCTCGGCATGACGCTGGTCGCCGAAGGTTTCGGCCAGCACATCCCCAAAGGCTACATCTACTTCGCGATGGGCTTCTCGATCTTCGTCGAGGGACTCAACCTGCGGGTTCACGCGGGCAGGCCGATCCAACTCCGTCGGCCCCCGAGAGGTCCGGCGGGGAGAACGACACGCACAGAGCCGACTCCGGAGGCCGGGAACGGATCGCAACAGCCCTAGTGCATTCGGGAATACGCCCGAGAGGATTCGAACCTCTGGCCTCTGCCTCCGGAGGGCAGCGCTCTATCCAGCTGAGCTACGGGCGCATGGATAACACGTCGCAGTAATGATCCGAAACGTCTGATCCCCGGTCAAGTGTGGGGCCGTTTCGGCCATGGACGACCACCGGGCGAGGTGTCAGGAGAACGGGCGTCATAAGCCGAGTTCTGTGGCCGCGCCCTCACGGGCGGGCCGGGATCATTTATCTGGGATTCGGATCGCTCCGAACCTCGAGCGGCCTACCCGGGACTCGGGCGGGACAGGCGGTCCCTCGTCCCCTATTTGGCCTTGCTCCGGGTGGGGTTTGCCATGCGACCCCTGTTGCCAGCGGCCCGGTGCGCTCTTACCGCACCCTTTCACCCTTGCCTGTTCCCCCCGTCGGGGGCCATCGGCGGTCTGCTCTCTGCTGCACTTTCCGTCGCCTCGCGGCGCCCGGGCGTTACCCGGCACCCTGCCTTGCGGAGCTCGGACTTTCCTCCGTCCGGCGAGCCCAAGGGGCCCCCGGCGGCGATCCCTCAGCCCGTCCTCCTGACACATGAACCTTGCGCTTTTGCGGCAATGATGCAATATTGCCGAGACTATAACAGGCTTTCCTCACTGAAGCCCTAAGGTCGGCATGAACCGGATCCGCTTCGCGAAGATTTGCTTGGCCGTGTGCTGGCCTCTCTCGCTAGCCGCCCCCCTGATGACCCCGTCTTCGGCACTCGGCGCCCCCTTCGCGGGCTTCCAGATGCCGACCGGCCCGGAAGCCACGGAAGACCCGGCCGTCGTTGTGTACCTGGTTCGGCACGCCGAAAAGGCGGACGACGGAACGGACGACCCGCCGCTCGCGCTGCACGGACGGATTCGTGTGCAGACGCTGTTGGCCCTGCTTGCCGATGTCGACCTGACCCACGTGCACACGACCGACCTCAAGCGTACACGAGATACGGCACGTCCTTTCGCGCAGAGGGCGAAGCTGGAGGCGAGCATCTACGACCCCCGTGCACTCGAATCGCTTGCCGCCGACATCATCGCGGCCCCGGGGCGTCACTTCGTGTCGGGTCACAGCAACACCACTCCGGCACTCGTGGCAGCGCTTGGCGGTGATCCCTCGGACCCGATCGACGAAATGGAGTACGACCGGCTCTACATCGTCGTGATCCAGCCGGGCCAACCGCCGTTGACCACCCTGCTGCGCTTCGGCGAACCGTATGTGGAGGGGGCGGATTTCGGGTTGCGGGCTGGTGGTTTCCCGTCAACGGGAATCAAACGCGAGGACCCCGGCAACCTGTTGTGATTTCCGCCGCGGTCTGCCAGCAGCCCTTGGTGAAGTCCCCCCGCGCAGCACGGGAGGGGCGACGCGACAGGCTACCCGTCAGAAACTCACGACCAGGGCCACGGTGAAGACGTGGTCCACCTTTTCGCGCGGAACGACGACTTCGCCCGCCGCCTCACCCGTCGCGGTCACAAGCGGAACGCTCGCCAACGAGGGCTGGTTGTCGAAGGTGGCGCGGAAGGACGTCTTGAGGCCCAGGTGTTCGTTCATGGCCACGCTCAGTGAATTGGTCCAGTCGGCCCGCAGGTCCGACGTATCGTCACCGTTGCCGTCGAGCACGAGACCGCTCCTCCAATCGGTGTTGTCCGTCACCTCTCGCTGGTACTCCGACGATACCCTGAGTCCAAGGAAGCGGCTCGCGCTTTCGGGGTCCGGAACCTCGTCCTGCTCCACCGTATGGGTGAGACCGTAGGAGGTGTGGAGGCTCTGTCGCTCGCTATCGGTCCAGCGGGTCGACACCCCGGCCACGTTGACCAGACGATTCCGGACTCCGGCGAAGGTGTTTCGCGTCCACCCCGACTGAATGAAGAACGATGTCCGATCGGAAACCCTCCGGTCCACGCGGAGTCGCGCGTGATAGTTCTCCGCCGAGAGTCTTGACTCGGACAGCTCGGCGAGCCTGAAATCTTCCGCCGTACCCACCGCAGTCCGAGTCAGGTCGGTGGTCCGCGTCCGGATTCCTCCCGCCTCCACCTTCACCTCCGTGCGCTCCCAGGCCCGGGTCACCGTACTCCCGATGCCCAGCGTCGAAGACTCGGCGTTCCCCCCGGTTCGCACAAAGCTCAACTCGGTGGAGGCCTTCCAGCGGTCCCCGGACTGGAGCCCGCGGGCCTCGGACGTCGAGGCAAACAGCATGACGGCCGCAATCACAACTGCGGACCCGGCGGTCGCGGGTGTTGCCCGGGCGTGGCATCCCGGCGCCCGCCTGCCTATTCTTGCTCGTCTCACGATCCTTGGCTTCCCTCCCTGGAATGCATCGTTCATGTCCAAGTACGCCACCGAGTTCGTCGGCGCGTTCTTTCTCGTACTGACCATCGGTCTCACAACCGTGCAGGGTGTCGTCCCCGCACCCCTCGCCATCGGGGCCGCGCTGATGATCATGGTCTACATGGGCGGCCACATCTCCGGCGCGCACTACAACCCTGCCATCAGCATCGCGATCATGGTCCGCGGCAAGCTCGACCGTAAGGATCTGCTGCCGTACATCGCGTCCCAGATCGCCGGCACCCTCACCGCCGCCTTCGCGATTCGGACCCTGACCGGCGACTTCCTCGTGGTGACGCCGGGTCCCGACGCGACCACGATCGCGGCACTGCTCGCCGAGATCCTGTATACGTTCGCATTGGCGCTCGTGATCCTGAACGTAGCCACATCTCCGCGCACCGAGGGCAACTCGTACTACGGGCTCGCGATCGGGTTCACCGTCATGACGGGGGCCTTCGCCGTGGGGGGCATCTCGGGCGGCGTCTTCAACCCGGCCGTGGGTACCGGTCCGATCCTGGCAGCCCTGCTCGACGGGGGTTCGGTGGATGCCCTGTGGCTCTACTGGGTCGGACCCGTGGCAGGGGCGTTGCTCGCCGTGCCCGTGTACCGATTGCAGCACCAGGAGGCCGGAAGCGATGGCGCGGACGAGTAGCGGCCGTGGCCGGAACCGGCATCAGCGCCGCCACCCGCGAGGCACCGCGAGGCAAGCCGGCTACCAGACCGTCTCGTAGCCGTCGGCGGCCAGGTTCCAGCGGCGCCCGTAGACGTGCAACCGCCGGGTGGGCCCCGTCGGTGTCGTGAACTCGCCGCCGGCGTGGGTCCAGGCCAGGACGCTCCCCTCCAGGTTGAGCACGTCGACGCCCCGCCCGGCCATCTTGCGGGCGTACGCCGAACTGCGGGCGCCGATGGTGCAGTAGGCCACGACCGTGCGGCCATCTCCGGTCGGTTCGGCCAGACGGGCCTCGAAGTCCCGGGCGCTGATCGCGCCGGGGAGCATGGAGACGCCGCGCTCCTCGTCGGTCCTGACGTCCACCAGGAGGATGTCTTCGGAAGCGAGCGCCGCCATGAGCCCGTCGGCGGAGATTGTGCGCACGTCGGGGTAGTCGGCCTTGATGCCTTCGACCATGCCCAACATGGCGGCTCGGCGTTCGGATTCGCCGCCACGGGACTGGGCGCACGCCGTGGCCATCGGCACGACGCAGGCGAGCACGGCTGCCAGCGCGGTCCATTGGCCGAGCAGTCCACGGGCTGCCAGGCGCGCGCGCCGCGCCGGATGGGCACACTGCCGCCGGTGCGGCCGGCGGACGCGAAAGCCGCTGTTATCCACGACGGTAGGCATCGGTGAAGATGTCGTTGACCGCGGCGACCCGAAACCCTTCCCGTTCCAGGAGGGAAGCCGCGGCAGACGCGCGCGCGCCGGTGAGGCAGTGCACGAGGACCTCCTTGTCGCGGGAAAGCTCATCGAGCCTCCCGGCCAGACGGGTGTGGACGATGTTCGCCGCGCCGTCGACCCGGGCCTCGGCAAATTCGGTGGCGCGGCGCACGTCCAGGACCTGAACACCCGGGTCGGGCCCGCGGCGACCCACCTCGCTGAAGTCGATGACCTCGATGCTGGCAAGCTCACCGCCGGCGGCGCGGAACGCTTCCAGTGCCTCCGGCGGGGCCCACCCCGTGACGTGGTCGAGGCCGATCCGGACCAGATCGCGCACCGCTTCCTCCACCTGCACCTCATTGCAGATGAGCGCGATCGGCGAGGCCGGGTCGATGTAGCTGCCGGTCACGGTGGGGAAGGATTTGTCGAGCGGCGCGTAGATGGAGCCCGGAATGTGGCCGCCGTAATAGCCGAGGCGGTCGCCGCGCGTGTCCACGACCACTGTGTGGCAATCGGCGGCGACGTCGGCGAGCTCGGCGCCCGACAGCCGCCCGGGCCGGGGCAGCGAACCGAGAAGCGCCGGCCCTCGCCGGTTCTCGATCTTCATGCGGGCGAAGTATTGGGGGGGTTCGGGCTGCCCGTCGAGGATGTACGAGACGAACGCGTCCTCCCCGTGCCGAACCGCCGCCAGAGCGGGGCTGAAGCGCTTCTCGTACCCGGCAGTGGTGTCCGGAACCGCGCCGAGCGCCTTGCCGCACGCACTCCCGGCGCCGTGGCCGGGCCAGATGCGCAGATAGTCCGGCAGCTCGAAAACACCGAGCGCCGAGGCGTAGAGGCGGCGTGCCGAGGGCTCCATCTCCCCCGCGTGGCCCGCAGCCGTTTCGAGGAGGTCGGGGCGACCCAGATCACCCACGAAGACGAAATCCCCCGAGACCATCCCCATGGGCTCGCCGGCCCCCGCACCACGGTCCGTGATCAGGAAGCTCATGTGTTCCGGCGTGTGGCCGGGGGTGTGCACGGCCCGAAAATCGATCTCGCCCACGGTGAAGAGGTCGCCATCGTTGAGCAGGGTGACCCGGTCGCGGCCCTCCGCCCATTCGTACTCCCAGCCAGGGCCTCCCTCGGCGGAGAGGTACGCGCGGCAGCCGTACCGGTCCACGAACTCGCGGCACCCCGACAGGAAGTCGGCGTGGATGTGGGTCTCGGTCACGGCCGTGATCCGGAGTCCCTCCCGCCGCGCAATCGCCACGTACCGGTCCACGTCCCGTTCGGGGTCGATCAGCACGGCTTGCCGGGTGCGCTGGCACCCGACGAGGTACGCGTACTGGGCCAGTTTGCTGTCGACGATCTGCCTGAAGAACATCTGCGTTTCCCTAACGGACTCGGCGCCCTGCCTGTCAATGATCCGAACGGGGAAGCTAGCAGTCCGTGGATAAATCCGCACGAGCACCGAGAGCGGTGAGGCGCCGGGCTGGCAAGGCGCTTCGAAGGGTGAATAGCAGCGCTATTCGCCCGAGGAGCAACGCAGAGCGAAGCGATCCAGCCCGGATGCATCGCCGGTCGAATGCCGGGAGGATTTCTTCCACGGACTGCCAAAGCCCGTTCCGGAAAGACGAATCACCACAAACGGGAAACATAAGGGGGAAGAGATGATAAACGCACCTTTCATTCGCCAGAGCACCAACGTCGCGGCCTTCGCCTTGGTGGCGGCCATCGCCATCGGCACACCGGAGCTGACAGCCCAGCGGCAGGGTCCCGGCATGCGCTCCAGGGACGCCCGCGCCGGCACGGTGGAGCGCGCCATCCGGCTCGCCGACGAGCTTCAGTTGACGCAGGCGCAGCAGGATCAGCTCGAGTCGATCCGGGTTGACCTGCTGGAGCAGCGCGCGAGCCAGGCCGTCACGTTCATGACGCTCACGTCGGAGGTCCAGGCCGGGATTCGGGAGCCGGAGGCCGTTCGCCGGGAACTCGCCGCGTTGCGCGATGGACTCGGCACGAGCGTCACGGCGTTCCGGGATCGCTTCACCGAAGTCCTCAGCGAAGACCAGCGGGCACAGCTCCGCCAAATGGACAGACGCGGCACCGTGCGCCAAAGGGGTATCCAGCGCGGTTCACGATTCGAGCGGCAGCGGGGGATGCGGCGGCAACCAGGGGCGGACCGGGGCCAGGATGGAACCCGGTTCCGGGGGAGGGGTCGTCCCGGCCGGGGACGGGGTTGACTGCACCGACCAAGGCGGGGCTTCGGGCAGGGGCCGGCGACGCGCTCGCCACTGTTGCCCGGAGCCCCGCCAATCTAGCTTTGCCGCCCCGGAGTAGAATCGCCCCGCCGCTTCGGTCGCCTGTCGGTTCGACCGGTGACCGAAGCGGAATCCACACGGAATGGGAGTTGGACCGATGAGAGAGATGATCCAGAAACTGGCCCTGGTCGCGGTGGTCGCGATCCTGACACTTTTCGGCCTGACTGCCTGCGGCGGCCAGCCCGAGACGGAAGCCGCCGGCGGCGACGCACCGGCGCTCGAGCAGGACGGCTCTGACGACGCCATGCCGGAGGGTGAAGGCGAAGAGGACGAAGGCGAGGGCGAAGAGCAAGGCGAGGAGGGCGAAAGCGAAGAGGGCGAGCATGCCGAGAGCCGCGAGGGCGGTGAGCACGACGAAGGCGGCGAAGGCGGCGAGCACGACGAGGGCGGCGAGCACGGCGAAGAGGGCCAAGGCGGCGAGGGTGAGGAGTCGGGTGTATACCTCGGGCGCGACGAGACCTGGGACGCGACCCGGCGCGGGGCCCGGTTGATCCTGTCATTCGATCCGGCCCGCGGAGTGTTCGCCGGGACGGTCGAGAACACCACCGAGGCCACGCTCTGCGCCGTTCGGGTCGAGGTCCACCTCGCCGGTGGCCCCGAACTCGGCCCCACGGAGCGCACCGACGTGGAAGCCGGGCAGTCCGTGGCCGTCGAGTTGTCGGCCGAGGGTGAGTCCTTCGAGTCCTGGACCGCCCACCCCGAGATTTCGGCGTGCGGCTAGCGGCCCGCCCCCCCCGGGGGCGTTGGCCCGGCAGCAGCCGGAGTATATCTTTAGCGGCTCAATTCGCCCTGCTAGCTCAACTGGTAGAGCATCCGACTCTTAATCGGCAGGTTCGGGGTTCGAGTCCCTGGCGGGGCACTTTGCAGACATGCAACCACGGGCTGCTCGCGGGCGGGCGCGGCCGGCGAGGCTGGCCCGCCCGTTTTCACGGCAGATAGGCACGAAGCGCGACCACATCCGTCGCGGCCCGGAGGCTGAACCGACCCATCGTCGCGGGCAGGAGCGCGAACCGCGCCACCTCCATCCGCATCGCACGTTCGGGGGCGGTCGCGAGGGATGCCGACCCGGACAGGACGCCCCAGGCCTCGAACGTCTCCCCGTCAAGGTCGGAGTCGAAGACGGCGCCCGCCTCCACACCCACCCGCTCCACCACGAAGTCGTCACACTCGGCGACGACCTCGCGCCGCACGCCGCCGCACGCCCCGGCGCGCCGGGGCTCCACGAGGGCGCCTGCGCCGCTCTTGAAATCGATCACGTCCAGGGCACGATCGATGTGCAGGGGGCGCGGCGCGCCATCGGGTCCGACCCGGCCCCAATCGTGGATCCGGTAGGTCCTGTCCGAGCTCTGCTGGACCTCCACCAGAACGATCCCCGAGAGGATCCCGTGCACGGTCCCGGCCGGAACCAGCACCGAATCACCCGGACACACGGCCACGCGGTTCAGGCAGTCCTGGAGCCTCCCCTCCGCCACGGCCCGGCGCAGGGCCGCGCGGTCCGTCCCGGCCCTGAGGCCAAGAATGATCCGCGCCCCCGGTTCGGCGTGGAGGATGTACCACATCTCCGTCTTCCCCAGTTCGCCCGGGTGGTGCGCGGCGGCGTATTCGTCGTCGGGGTGTACCTGCACGGAGAGCGCGTGGCTGGCATCCAGGAGCTTGATCAGGAGGGGGAACATTCTCCGCTCCACTGCCCATTCCCCGCGCCGACCTACAAGATCGACTCCGTAGTCGGCGACAAGGCCGGGCAGATCGCGACCCTTGAGCGGACCCCCGTCCACAATCGACGCGGCGCCGGGATACCCGGAAATCTCCCAGCTCTCGGCGATCACTCCGTCCGGCAGATCCCTGCCCAGGAGACGCACCAGCCTGTCACCGCCCCAGAGGTAGTCCTTGAGCCGGGGCGTGAAGGTCAGGGGCGCACGGAGTCCGGCATGTGAAGAGGCCATGGCAGGAAGTATGGCCCCACATGCGCGTCAGCGGGAAGACGCAACCCCCGTCCCCCCTACTTCGTCGTGAAGGTGATTGGCAGCGAAACCCACACCGGCACCGCCTTGTCTCCGTTCAGGGCGGGCGTGAACTCGAAGACGGGTGCCACGCGGAGCGCTGCCTGGTCCATTGCTTCGTTTCCGGAACTCTCGTTCAGGGCGGCTTCCTGAACCTTTCCGCTCTCGTCGATGAAGAACCAGATCTGAACCGTGCCACCGATGCCCGCGTCCCGGAGGAGCGGCGGGTATTCGCGCTCGAGTGCTCGCCGGATTTCGTCCCCGTTGGTGTAATCGGGCCTCACGGTGTACGGGGTGAATACCGGGCCGGAGGACGGGTCCGGCTCGACGGCCGCCTCCGTCCCGGCCGCTTCCACCTCCGCCATACGTGCCACCAGTGCTTTCAAATCCGCATTCAACGCTTCCGCGGCAGCCTCCATCCTGGCCTGAACCTCCGCCGTCATGACCGCTTCCGTCGCCGCCGTTTCCGCAGCTTCGGCCGTCTGTCCGCCCCTGGTCCCGAAGGTGATGGGCAGCGAGACCCACACCGGCACCGCTTTGTCCCGGTTCAGGGCGGGCGTGAACTTGAAGACGGGCGCCACGCGAAGCGCCGCTTCGTCCAGCGCCGCATGCCCCGAACCCTCGTTGACGACGGACTTCCGGACCACGCCATTCTCATCGATGAAGAACCAGACCTGAACCGTGCCACCGATGCCCGCGTCCCTGAGGAGCGGCGGGTATTCGCTTTCGAGCGCACTCCGCACTTCGGCCGAGTTGGTATAGTTGGGGGCAACCGTGTACGGAGTAAACATGGGCGCGGCCGACAAGTCCGGTACGGCCTGTTCCCCGGCCGCGGCCGGGTCCGAAGCATCCACCGGGGCACCGTCGCTGGTGATTCCCGGGCTCATCACGGCGATGCCGATGACCATGATGGCACCGAACACCAGGAGGGCCACCTGCGCCATCCGGACCTCGGGAGCCTTCCGCAGCAGCGCCCGGACACGGCGCTCCAGGAGAGAAGGCTGCTCGGCGAGGGCAGCCACCGCCATGCCCGGCATGGTGCCGCCCCTGGCGCCCACCCGTAGCAGCAGATCGCCGTACAGATGCAGACGGTGCGGCCAGCGGCTGATGACACGGCGGTCGCAGTCGATGTCCAGGGCCAGACTCAGCCGGCGGTACTGGAGCCAGAGCGCCGGGTTCCACGGGAAGGCCAGGAGCAGTGCGGCGGCGAGGAACCTGAGCTGGACATCGCGCGCTTTCAAGTGCTCCTCCTCGTGGGTCAGGATCAGCTCCTGCCGCGCCTCGCCGGCCCCCCGCACCCACTCGGGGAGCACGATGCACGACCTGATCAGTCCCACGACGGCCGGCCCCGATTGGCGGGACCACAGCACGTCGCGCCCGAGCAGGTTCCCGGCCTCCCAGGATCTCCGGCGCCGAATGAACCGCGCGGCCCCCACCAGAGCGGCGACCAGCAGCAGCGAAGAGAGGACGACCCACCCGAAGAGGAGCGTGTCGTCAAGGGAGTGCAGGGCGGAGTCACGCGACACCATGATCGCGAGAGGCTCGAGCGCGATGGGCACACCGGTGGGAACCGCTTCCGGTCCACCCCCGCTCGAGAGTAACCGGACCGCCGGGAGGAGGACGGTCCCGGCCCCGGCGGCGGCCCACACCCACCGGCGGCCCCTGTCCAGCAGCCGTTCGGCGGCCAGCCCCGCGACGAGGAACAGCAGACCTGCTCCAATTGACCAAAGCATCCATGCGGCAGTCATTCTTCTTCCTCCTTCTCGGGGCGGTCCATGTCCGCCAGGCGCTTGTCCAGCAACTCGCGAAGCCTTGCCACGGCCTCGGGAGACAGCTGCTCTTCAGACACGAGTTGGGTCATGAGGAGTTCGGCGGACCCGGCAAAAACCTTGTCCCGGAGACGACCGAGCACGGAACGCCCCGCCTCTTCCCGCCCAAGGTATGGGTGGTAGCGGTGAGCACGTCCGACCTTCACGTGGCCGGCAAGTCCCTTCGCCTCCAGGATGCGGAGGATGGTGAGGACCGTGTTGTACGCCAGGTCGTCATCCAGACGGTCCCTGACGTCGGCGACGGTGGCCGATTCCAGGTCCCAGAGGATGGCCATGACGTCCATTTCCCGTCCAGTCAGCGTGCGGTCCAAGGCTTCTCCTCGCGAGTATCGCGGAACGCTCCGGGGCCGGAGGCACTTCGGGCTTCTCCCGGAAGCGCTCCCGATCCCGACTCCTGTCTTTCCGGGAGAACGTTAATGAGTGGTCCGCGGAATGTCAACTAAAATCTTAGGAGCGGGGGGCGACCGCAGTGTGCGCGGGGACAACTCTAGCTTACAGGCCGCGTGATCTCGTACTCCATGGGCGGCTGGGCGCCCAGCAGGTGCCGCACGAAGTAGTCCCACCGTCTGCGGATGAAGTAGGGCTCGTTCAGTCCGTGGGCACGGTCGGGGGCCCACACCAGGTCGTAGTCCTTGTTCGCCTTGGTGAGCTCGTCGATCAGCTGCACGGTCATGGCCGGGTGCACGTTGTCGTCCATGTCGCCGTGCATCAGGAGGAGCTTCCCCTTCAGGTTGGCGACGTGGGTCTTGTTGGCCTCGTCGGTGAAGTTGGTCGTGCCGCTGGCCGAGTCCGCCACGAGGAGCCCCTGGTACTTCTCGGCCCAGTAGATGTTGTAGCTGGCGTTGTCGTGGTTCCCCGCCCCGGAGACGGCCACATGGAAGAAATCCGGGTACTTGAACATGGCGTCGGTCGACGCGAAGCCGCCGCCGGAGTGGCCGTAGATCCCGACCCGGTCGAGGTCCATGAAGGGGTAGCGCGCGGCCAGCTGCTTGATCGCGGAGACGTGGTCGGGCAGGCCGTTGTCGTTGAAGTCGCCGTAGTAGATGTCGTGGAACGCCTTGGAGCGCTGCGGCGTGCCCAGGTGGTCGAGCTGGATGACGACGAAGCCGAGCTTCGCCAGCGAGAAGTCCTCGCCGCCGGACTTGAAGGTCCACGAACCGACGCTCCCCACCTGGGGACCGGGGTAGATGTGGTCGATGACGGGATGGAGGCCGGACTCGTCGAGGTCGTCGGGGAAATGGATCAGGCCGTGGATGTCGGTGACGCCGTCCCGGGCCTTCACCGAGAAGACCTCCGGAGCGCGCCACCCCACCTCTTCAAGCCCGGAGATGTCGGCGGTCTCCAGGGTGCGGATCACGTTGCCGTCCGCGAGGCGCCGTAGCAGCGAAACCGGAGCGTCGCCGATCGTGGAGTAGCTGTCGACGAAGTACCGTCCCGACGGGGACACCGTAATCGCGTGGTTGCCCACCTCGCCCGCCACCGTGGCAAGGCCGCCGCCATCGTAGCCGACCCGGTAGAGGCGGCCGTAGTAGGGCACCCCCTCTTCGCGACCGTAGGCGGTGAAGTAGATGTGGCGGTTGGCCTCGTCGACGTGCCAGATCGCGCCGACGGCCCAGGGGCCCGACGTGACCTGGTTCTTGACGGTCCCGTCCTTCGAGAAGCGCCAGATGTGCGCCCAGCCGTCCCGCTCCGACCACCAGAAGGCGTCGTCGGTGCTCTCGGAGACGAACCAGGAGGTCGGATTGCGCTGGGAGAACTCCACCCATGTGCGTGAGGCGTCACCGGCGACGAGCCGGAACTCGCCCGTGGCCGCGTCCACCTCGGCGAGATGGTTGCTCTTGGACGCGCGGGTCTCCCAGTTCACGTACGCGAAGCGCGAGTCGGCGGACCAGAGCGAGTCGACCTGGGAACCGGCCAGGTAGAGCCGGTTCGGCCGGGGCTCGAGCTCCACGCGGACGTTGGCCGGGGCCGGGCGGGTCGCCGGCCGGTCATCGGTGCCGGCGCCGCCGGCCGCAAGGGTCTCCCCCACATCGAGAAGGTGAAAGGCGGGCAGGGGCACGATCGAGTCACCCGGCAGCGCGTAGGGCTGCGAGTAGTGCTCCGTCCGCTGAGGCGTGTAGGAGACGTAGTGGTGATGCTCGACGCCGCGCTGGTCCATCCGCTGAACGAGGAGTTTGCGCGAATCGGGCGACCAGTAGACGTCGGGCCGGCGCACTACCTTGTTCCTGACGTCGTTGGGGCGCGGGTAGGCGAGGCCGTAGCCGTTGAACTCCTCGCCGTCGGTGGTGAGCTGGATTGTGTCGCCCCCGCCCACGGGCCGCACGAAGAGGTTGTGGTCGGTGACGAACGCTTCCCAGCGCTCGTCGGGAGACTCCGCGAAGGGCGTGTCGTCGGGCAGGGTATCCCCCGCCTGGCACATGTACGCGCCGATGTCGCACTCGAAGCGCTTCGCTCCGCTGGCGAATTCGATCCGGCTCTCGTCGCCGTCCACGAAGTCGAAGTCGTCGAAGGGCAGCTTCTCGGGGACGTAGCTGGTGTCGGCGGCCAGGGACAGAGCCGCGGCCAGGCGGTAGTGGTCGAAGAGAGGCCGCTTCACGTTCGACGCCGGGTCGACGAAGGTGAATTCGTATCCCGCGCCCGTGTTGTTACGGTACCAGAAGCGGTCCGTGTCGTGGATCCAGTTGGGTGCGACGGGGCCGCCCGCGACGAGCGGGGACGTGTGCCAGCCGAGCAGGAGCTCCGCCCGGTGGTAGTCGACCTGCTGGGAGGCGGCCGGGGCCGGGGCGAGAAGGAGGGCCAGGGCGAGGGCGGAAGCCGCGAGGGGGAGGGCGTGGGCCGAGCGAATGATCATGACTCCGTAGTCCCGTCGAAGAGGGTTGCCTTGACTGTCTTGTGAAGGAAGAAAGGCGATCGCGTTTCATGGGTGCGGCATCCCCGCTTCAGCGCGAAATGCCGACAAGGGTTCAGCCGACAAGGGTTCATCTTGCGCTGCGTTCGCCCGACAGGCAAATCAGAAGTGGCGGGACACGTCGCCGCCGACGCCGGACCCGGCGGCATTCGCCGGACCTGGCGGCATTGCCCGGCCTACCCCGGCGCCAAACCCGAATGGAGATTCCCGATGCGCGTCACCGTCCTGTCAACCCGATGCGGCAGGGGTCTCTGTCGCGGGCTGGCGGCTCTTGCGTTGACCATAGGCTGCGCCGAGCCCCCCACCCCCGATGCAGCCGAGGTTTCCGACCCGGCCCCCCAGGAGCCGAATCGCGCTTCGGTGCTGCGCTACCCGAGCCTCAGGGGGAACATCCGCGGTGAACTGCACATGCTCCCCCCCGTGAGCACGGGGCCGATGAGCCCGGCATGGTCGCCCGACGGACAATGGATCGCTTTCGCGATGGCGGGTGACATCTGGCGCATTCCTGCCGCGGGGGGCACAGCCGAGCAACTTACGCGAGGGCCCTGGTACCACTTCGAGCCGAGTTGGAGCCCCGACGGATCGCGCATCGTGATGACGGTGGAGACCGGTGAGGGCCTGGACATCGCGCTGTTGGAGGTGGACGGGGGGGCCGTGACGGTGCTGGTGGAGGGGGGCGGGGTGGATGTCCAGCCCGCGTGGGGACCGGACGGGCGCTTCGTCTACTTCGCGACGGCGGGGGCGGGCATGGACATTCACCGGATCGAGGTGGCGACGGGGGTGCGGGAGGCGGTGGTCGAGGGACGGGGCAACCAGTACCAGCCCAGGGTCTCCCCGCAGGGGGTCCTGGCCTACATGGCGCCGTCCCCGGGCGTGACCGGGAGCGGGGCGATATGGACGCGGGCTGCGGGGGGGGCTGGCGGCGGGGCGGGGGGCGACCCCGGCAGCGGGGACGGCTCCGACGGCGCAGCGGCCCTGGTGCGCGCCGAGGAAACCGCCTACCGGGCCCGGCCCGACTGGATGCCGAACGGCCGCGGCCTGGTCTTCGTGTCGGACGATGCCGGGTCGAACGACCTCGTGCTCATCGCGGCCGGCGGGGGCAACCCGCTTCGCCTCACCGGCGGGGTCGGCCATGAGCTCACGCCGCGCGTGAGCCCGGATGGCAGGGAGATCGCCTTCGTGTCGAATGAACGGGGTCCCACCGAGCTTCACGTGATGGCGGTCTCGGGCGGCGCACGGGCCTCGTGGCGGACGCTCGATGTGGATGACCGCGAGCATCTTTCTCCGACGGGGTGGATCCTGGGGCGGGTCCCCGGGCCCGGAGGGGCGGATGTCCCGGCCCGCGTGTCGGTGATCGCCGCCGACGGGCGCGGCTACGCTCCCCGTGACGCCTTCCACCGCGTCCTCACCCCCACCGAGACCCACTACTTCCGCACGACGGGCACGTTCGAGGTCGAGGTGCCCGCGGGCCCCGTGACGGTCCACGCGCGGAGGGGAATGGAGTACCGGCCCGTCACCGTCACGGTGGACGTTCCTCCCGGCGGCCGCACCGACGCCGTGCTGGAACTCGAACGGCTGCTCGACGCCCGGGAGGCCGGTTGGTTCGCGGGCGACACGCACGTCCACGACCTGCACCAGGGACGCTTCGGCCTCACGCACGAGGACTTCTTCAACGACATCGTGAGCGAGGACCTGCGTGTCGCGATCGCGCTGATCCACATGGACGGGACCCGCCTCATGGGGCGCTGGAACGACCTGACTGGGAGCCCCCACCCCCTGTCCACCGGTGAGCACATCCTCCAGTACTCGCAGGAGTTCAGGGGCTCGTTCGGCCACGTGGGTCTCGCGGGGGTCAGCGAGTTCATCACGCCGCTGGTGGGGGGCGCGGGGAACACCCCGTTCGCGGCCGACGTGCTGAATGCGGACTACCTGGTGGCGGCGCGGGAGCAGGGCGGCACGGGCGGCTTCATGCACCCCTTCAACGGCCCGGTGGCCACGCCCGAGCAGGTGAGCGCGTCGGAGATCCCCGTGGATGCCGCCCTGGGAGAGGGTTACTTCTACGACGTGATCTGCTTCTGGTACGACGAGCTCGACAACGCGGAGATGTACTACCGGTTGTTGAACGCGGGATTCCGCATCGCCGCGACCGGGGGCTCGGACAACTTCTCGGATGTGTGGCGCGATCCCGGCCCCGGGGCGAGCCGCACCTACGCCCGTCTCGACGGCGCGCTCTCGGTGGACGGGTGGCTCGGAGCCGTGCGGGAGCGGCGCACCTTCGCGACGAATGGTCCCCTGCTCTTCCTGACGGTGGACGGGGTGGAGCCCGGCGGCGAGATCCGCGTGCCGGACGGGGGCGGGGGGGAGCGGTTGGTGGTGGTTGAGGCGGCCTCATCCAGCCCCCTGGACAACGTCGAAATCGTGGTCAACGGCACGGTTGTCGCGGTGCACGAGGCCGAAGGACGAGGTGAGCGATTCACGGTGGAAAGCAGGGTGCGCCTGGAGGACGGCGGATGGATCGCGGCGCGGGCGCTGGGCCCCGCTTCGCCGTTGGTCGCCGATGGCTACGCCTTCGCCCAGACCAGCCCGGTGTGGGTTGTCGCGGGGGGACGGGAGTACCGTTCGGCCGACGACATCCTCTTCCTGCTGGCGTCCGTGGAAGCGTTCCGGGCCCGTGTGGTGGAACGGGACCGGTGGGTCACGGCCGCGGAGCGCGAACACTTCCTGTCGCGGGTGGATTCGGCGGCGGCGGTGTACCGCGGGCTGCTGCGGGAGGCGGAGGGACGGTAGCCGTAGCGGAGAGACGGTAGCCGCGGCGGGGGGACGGTAGCCACGGCGGAGACGGTGACGCGACGGCTCAGGCCCCGCGGTCTACTTCTCCGGCATCGGCGCCCTCGTGAGCAACGACGTGTCCGGCAGCACGGACGCGCCCCGCCGGTGGCTGATCATCACCAGCGGGCACGTGGTCGCCCGGGCGATCCTGAGCATGAGGCTGCTGAAGACGGCACGGCGGCGTCCACGGCGGTGAAATCCCAGGATGAGAAGGTCGGCGTTCTTCGCGCGTTTCGACACCTGCACAACCACATCCTCGCTGACAACCAGTTCCGCGTGGGCATCTTCGCCCACCTCGTCCCACGCCAGCCGTTCGAGGTCGCGCATCGCCCTCTTGTGCACGCCTTCGCCCACGCCTGCGGACACCACGCCCATGTACGCGATGTCGCGGGGCGCGGTGCGAACCAGGCTCCCCAGGAGACGCGCCCGCACGGCACTCTGGTCGCGCCCGCCCCTTGACGGTATCAGGATCCGGCGGGCCTGCTCGGGCTTCCATTGCCGGGGGGCACGCATGATCACCACATCGGCGTCGACCCTGCCGATGAGCCGGGCGAGCGGACCCGTCATCAGCGAATCGTCGAGATGGCCGACGCCCAGGAGCAGACTCTCGCAACGGGACGCCTCGGCGACCCTGGCGATTTCGTGCCACGGGTCCTTGTGCAGTGTGATGAGCGCTTCGGGTCTCAGATCCACATCCAGCGCCGTGCTGAGCGCGCCGCCGAGCACCGCCTGGGCGTCGCGAATCCCCCGTGACAGGCCGTCCCGTGGATCCTGATCCGCCAAACCCACCACGGACAGGAGCTGGACGCGCGAGATGTCGGGCGGTGCGAGCGCCTTCGCCATGGTCACCAGCATCTCGGCGCTGGCAGGATTGGCGATGGGGGTCAGCACGACGGGGCGGCGGCCCCGCAACCGCATCATCTGGGGGTCGAGCCCCTCGGACGACGCATCGACGACCCGGGCGCGCGGGCCGAGATGGAGCGCGTAGAAGATTGCGCCGATGCTGAGCCAGAGTGCCGCCAGCACGCCGGCCTGCGGCACCGCGACCGCCTGGTAGAGGGCAATCGCGACACAGGCCGTGCCGCCAACGACCGGAATCGACGGGAACAGGGGGGCGCGGAACCCGACGGGCCGTCCCGTCCGTCTGCGAGCCAGATAGCCGATTCCGTGGGTCAGGGCGAAACAGGCGAGGAAGATGAGGCTGGCGATGGCGCCTGCGACGGCGACGTTGGGGACCGCGATGATGAGGAAGGCCACCAATGCGCCGGAGAGGCGGATCGCCGCGGTGGGGGTACCGGTGCCGGGCGCGAGCCGCGAATAGCGCTGGGGAAGGGTCCGGTCGGATCCCATCGTACGGGCGAAGCGCGACGCCGCGAGGAGGTTCGCCTGCATCGCGGAGAGCATCGACAGGAGCCCTGCCGCCACGACGAGCCAATAGCCGGCCGAGCCCATGAAGTTGCGCGCGGCGACGGCGACCAGGATCTCGGGGTTCTCTGCCGCCAACCCGGCTATGGGTTCGTCAGGGGCACCCACCGCGACGATGAGGAAGAGAAGCGGCATGTAGATGACGAGCGCGGTGCCGAGCGACAGGAACATCGCGCGCGGGATGTTGCGCTCGGCGTCGCGAACCTCGCCGCCCACCGCCGCGATCAGGTCGAACCCCTGCAATGCGATGAAGGTGTACCCCATGGCTTGCGCAAGGCCGGCGAATCCCTCCGAGAAGAAGGGTCGGAAGCGATCGGCCAGCTCGCCGGGCGCGGGGGCCTCGGCGAAGAGCGCGAAGAACCCGGCGACAATGATCACCGCGAAAACGACGACCTCCCCGATCGTCTCCCATTGGCCGCCGCCGGACGCCGAGCGGGTCAGGCGCCACATGTAGAATCCCACCGCGCCGAGCGCGTACACGACGTGGGCGAAGCGGCCGCCCAGCCACGCCGGGGCATCGTCGCCCAGCAACCGGACGATCTGCTCCAGGAAGGGCGCGAAGAAGACGGCGAAGCCGAGCGCGTAGAGCACTGCCGCGACCACCGAGGCGAACCAGACGACCCAGCCGACCGCAAAGGCGGCCTCGACCGTGAGGATCTTGCGCGCGTAGGTGTAGGTCCCCCCCGACTGCGGGAACCGGGCGGCGAGTTCGGCGTAGGAGAACACCGTCAGAAACGCGATCCCGCCGTTGAGGGCGAAGGCGAGGATCGCGCTGGGCCCCGTGGTCTGGAAAGCAATCCCGGCGAGGGCCAGGATGCCGCCTCCCACGATCGCGCCGACACCGATGCCGGTTGCGCCGAGGAGCCCGAGGTGCCGCTGGGGGTGGGGGGTGGTGGTCATGCCCGATAGGATAGCTTTGCGGACGGCGCTTTCGCGACCTTGATGGGAAAGGATGGTCACATGTTCCGCACCCGCGCACCCCGGGGGCGATAGTCAGGGCTTCACCAACCGAAGCACCTGCGGGCTCTCGACCTCATTGACATCGCGACCCACCCCGAACACCTCGTCGGAACCCACCCGCATAAGCTCGAACCGTGCAGGTGTCTCGACCACTCCCAGCCACTCGCCCGATGGGCCCCATACGTACCAGTCCTGCGGCTCGTCGGTACGGCGTGAGTCCGTCGACCCAGGAGCGGGTTGGCGTCCCCGCTTGGTACGATGACATGTTCGCTGCCGGGAACACTGGCGACTGGATGGGCGGACATTCGGTCCTCGGACAAACGAACTATTGTAGCCAGTGTACGCTGAAATCCCTGCCGAAGTCCTTCGCCGCGCACGGTGTACCCGTTGTCCAGTCCCCACACGACATCCGAAGGCACGGGGTGCCGAGGCGGGCGCACCTCCGCCGGCATCCGGAATGTGGCTACCAGCCCCGAATCGATGTCGAACTCCGCGCCGGGCCCCCTGTTGTCCACCCCAACGAATCTGCCGCTGTGCATCAATACCACCGACCGGAGAAAGCGAAACTCTCCCGGCCCCTCACCCGGCCCACCGAAGGCTCGCACAAACCGCCCGGCCGAATCGTAGACACGGATCTGCTGCGACGCTCCGTCGGCGACAATCAGGTGGTCACCGGCCGTCCTTAGCACATCCCAGACCCGAAAGAAGTTGTGCATTTCGCCCGAGCCGGTCTCCGCGAGAATCGACGACCGGATCCTCATCGATTCTCCACGCGGCACCCTCCGTCCATCGCGGCGCGACCGACTCGACGATCGTCACGCCGAGGCTGTCGCGCGCTGTGCTCGCAGGAGCACGTCCTGCCTCGCAACCGGACGTAGCTGCCGCGGTCAATCCCAGGAGGACGGCCCGGGTAATTTCCCGAAGCGGCCTCATGGGGTCCCGAGGGGCTGAAATGTACACACTATTCTGTACATAATTTGGTCGGCCGATCCCGTGCACCAGTTCCCCCCCACTACCTCATGAAGTACGGCCGCCCCGCCGGACGCGGATTCGGCCACACCCGGGCCGCATCCTCACCGCTGTACAGCACCCCGCCCTTCATCACATAGCGGATCCGGGCCGCGTTGCGGATGTCGAGCAGAGGATTTCCGTCCACAACGACCAGATCCGCCAGCTTGCCGACCTCGAGCGAGCCGATCTGGGCGTCGAGGCCATGCTGTTCGGCACCCCGGATGGTGGCGATCTCGAGGATCTGCGCCGGGCGGAAGTCGCCCTCCTGGAAGAGCTCCAGCTCCCAGTGGGTGCCGAGTCCCATCATCTGGCCATGGGCCCCCAGCTGCAGTGAGGTGCCGGCGTTGTAGAGCTTCCGCAGTTCGCGGGCCATGTCCCAGGCGTACATGTCGTCGGGCCACAGGTGAGTGGTGTTGCGTATGCGCATGAGCGACATGGGGTCGATGAAGCGCGTGAGCTTCGGATCCTCCCACAGCTTGTTCGCCTGGTGAAACCATCCTTCGCCCATGGGGCCGTTGTAGACCACGAGCAGTGTCGGGGTCATCCCGGCGTCGGTGCCTTGCCAGAAGCGCACCACATCATCGTGGAAGGGGGCCAGGCCCATCGAGTGCTCGATCCCGGTCACACCGTCCATGATCTGGGTGAGGTTCATCTGCGGGTTGGCGGACGACTCGGACAGCACGTTGAGCCCCAGCTCGCGTGCCGCCGTGGCCACCAGGTGCCGCCGCTTCCGTGTCGCCTGGGCGTAGTCCTTGACGGCGATGGCACCGTGGTCGCGGTTCCAGCGGAGCTGCTCGCGTGCGTCGTCGAGTGTCTCGATGGGGCGGAACATGCGCAGGCGGCCCCCGTACCTGCGGCCGTAGATGACCGAACCCGTGGTCAGGAAGCGCGGTCCCGTCATCTTGCCGGAACGGATCATGTCGGTCATCCAGCCGTCGCGGTACTCGTTGCCGTAGACCTCGACCATGGTGGTGACGCCGTATGCGACGGGTCCGCTGACGTACCCGGGCGCCTGTTCGGTCACGTGCAGCGCGGAGTGATCGATGTGGGGATGCGCGTGGGCGTCCACCAACCCGGGGATGATGGTCGTGCCGCGCACATCGTAGAGGCGTGCGGCGGGCGGAATCTCGACATCGGGGCCGATGGCCGCGATGCGGGCCCCGTCGATCAGCACGGTGGCGTTTTCGAGCACGGTCCGGGCGGGGTCCATCGTCACGACGCGGGCGCCGGTCAGCGCCACCATCCCATCCGGACGGTCGACGTCGTACTCGATCGAGAGCTCGGTGCGGCGTGCCGTCGAGCCCGGGACCCGTGCAGCCGCCCACTCGGCCGCGCCGGCCTCGACCCGTCCGCGCCCGGCGCCGTCGACGATCTCGTCCACCGTCTTTTCGTAGAAGCCGGTACCGCGGGTCCATCCCAGGGTCTCCCCGTCACCGGACCACACCATGTAGCCGCCGTCCTCGGGATCGACCCGGTAGGAGCGGCCCTGCCCCTCGTACGGCGACACGGTGATCGGCGCGTCCCCGCCCTCAAACCGCGTGATGAAGCTGCGGTGATACTCGCGCAGCGCGATCCACTCCAGGTCCGGGGACACAACGGCGGCCACCGCATGGGGGAACACGTAGAGAAGCTGTTCGCCGGATCCGTCCTTGCCGATGCGCTTGAGGACCAGCACCCCGTCCTCGAACTCGGTGAAATGGATCGCCCGGCCCTCGGGCCCGAAGACGACCGCCGGCGGGATCTTTCCGGCGATGTTGGCATACTCCAGCGGCTGGCCCTCGACACCGGTCAGGCGTCGTTCACCGTCCGGGCCCTGGAGCACCAGTTCGAACCGGGTCTGGTTCGACAGCCATCTTCCCTGGTGCAGGCCGCCTGTCCCGCGCACGAACGCGACTTCAGTCCCGTCGGGTGACACGGCCACCGCCCCATACTGGGAGGCGATGTCGGTGACCAGCCCCGCCTGCCCGTCCGCGCCGCCGCCGCCCGCGACGGCCATGCGCCGCACCGACCCCAGGGCTTCGTCCGTCCAGGACGCGAAGTAGATCGCGCCGGACACCGGGTCGACCGCCGGGCTCGTTTCGTGCGCTTCAGACCGCGTGAGGTTGCGCGCACCGCTCCCGTCATGAAGCCACAGATCGCCGAGGGCTTCCGAGATGACGCCCCGGGATGTACGAACACCCCAGCGATGGGTCCGGGTCCGCGCCCGCTCCTCGGGAAGCTCGGTCGCGAAGCGGATCGTCTCGGACATGTCCCGGTGCACCGGCGCGGAGAAGGGAATGCGCCAGATCGTCCCCGTGGCGAGGTCCACGGACGCAAGGCCGCCCTCGAACCCCAGCACGACGCCGCTCCCGTCGGGGTACCAGTCCAGACTCGGGTAGGGGCCGTATGCCTGTCGCGTGTCCTGCCGGTCCCGGTCGAGGCCATCCAGGAGGACCCGTTCCTCGCGGGTGTTCATGTTGAGGACCACCAGGACCGTGCCTTCCAGTCCGCGGTGCACGTAGGCGAGGAAGTCGCCGTCCGGGGACAGCGCCGGCTGGAAGGCACCGCCGGGGCGCTCGATGACGATCTCGGTGGCCCCTGTCGTCTCGTCGAAGGACTCGATGCGGGCGCCCCCGGTCGGGATCACGTAGGGGTTGAAGCCGAACGGGTACGTGGCCTGGTTGTGGTGTTCGAACAGGAAGCGGCGGCCACCCGGCACCGGCCGTGCGCCGTTCACCGGCCCGTTTCCGACGATCAGGGATTCGCCTTCTCCGTCGCCGTCAACGCTGAAGGCGACCAGCTGGCTCGGTATCCCGTCCCCCGACACACCCGCGTAGATGCGCTCGCCGTCGCTCGACCAGGAGGGCCGGTGGACGTTGGCGCCGGGCCAGTCGGTGACCGCCCACACCTCGCCCGATTCCCGTTCCAGCACCCAGATCTGATGACTGCCGCTACGATCGGACGAGAACGCGATCCGGCCCCCGTCCGGGCTGTAACGGGGTGACAGGTTCCAGGAGCGTCCCGTGGTCAGTGCGACGGCTTCTCCGCCCACGACCGGCATCTCGTAGATCGTGCCGAGGAGGTCGAAGACGACCTGCCGGCCATCGGGCGAGACATCCACGCTCATCCAGGTGCCTTCGGTGGCGTCGAAGCTGAGTGGGCGAACGGGTCCGGTGGGGGCCTCGACGGACCAAGCGGCCTCCTGGGCGTGGGCGGGGGTGTGGGTCATATAGCACAGGCCCAGTGCAGCGACGCAGGTGCTGGCGATTCGCGGGAAGCGCATGTGGGATCGCATCTACTATCTCCTCTTCACGGACAGGACTGGTGACCAAGGGGCCCCAGTGTAACAGCCTCGACACCTCAGTGCATCGGGTAGCCCGCAATACCGATGACTGGGGCTCTGTCCAGTGTCCTGCGGTTACATGGGAGCAGCCCACGCGCCAATCATCGCGGCTTGCGATGTGCGAGCGCCGTGCATTCCACGATCCGATCGATTTGTGACAACGTAAACACCTTCCCGCGCGTAGCGATGAGAAGTGACCGCATGTCAGCCTTCCGCACACCAAAACCCCGCCCTCCAATGCAGGCGATGACGTCAAACCCGGGCTTGTACTCCAACTCCCGACTGTTGCGTATCTCGGCCAGCCGCAACACGCGAGCCACCTTGTCCCTCGCCGTGCCGTCGTCATTGGTCATTTTCGCCTCGGGTCGCCACACCGGCCCATTCCGGAGGCGAGAGCCCCAGGATCGTCCTGAGCACCACAAGTGCCATCGGAACTCGGCGAATTGCCTCGAAGAGCCGATCCGGATCCAACTCGGGTCGCCACACCGGCCCATTCCGGAGGCGAGAGCCCCAGGATCGTCCTGAGCACCACAAGTGCCATCGGAACTCGGCGAATTGCCTCGAAGAGCCGATCCGGATCCAACTTCCGGAATCCTTCGGTCACTTTGTGAATCTCAGTGTATCCCTGGACAAACGCGTCGAAAGTGGTGAACCCTTCACCCCGAGGAATTGCCAGAGACTCAGTGAGATAGTCGATCTCAAGTGCTTCGAATACCCGGCTGACATAGTTATCGAGGTTGTCAGTCAGCTTGACAAACGACACCTCAAAGGGTAGCGATGGCCTGCTCACCACTGCGCTCCTCCAAGAATCCCTTTTGGACTCCGTTCACCGGCGACGTTTTCGCAGCCCAGGAGCATTCCACAACATCGTCGATCGCCGCTATGCTTGCCATCGCTTCAGAAACCCTAGCGACCTTCTCATCCGTCCGCGCTTCCCGATCCCACCCCCCATAGAGCATCCACACCGCAATGCGAGTAATGTGCCCGAGCGCGATGCACCTGGTGTCGCCGAGCGTGGGTTTCACACCCCCAGCCCGGAGCTTGGCCAAGTCCAGCGAGACCAGGTGCGCGACATCCTCCGAAACTGAGATTCCTTGATCCGCGGTAACCTCGCGGGCGGAGCGGCAGACGAAGACGGTGTCAACGATCGACGACCGTGTTCCGTTGATGTGAATCGAGCCCCCCATCTCGGCCGGACAAGGTAGGGTTACAGTGGCGACGAGCCCGGCATCCAGAATCGCCACCGCCACCGGGTGGTACGCTGTCGCGCGATTGTGATGATAGGTGAATACGAAGGGCGCTCCGGGCCTGAGAGCCACCGCCATTCGTGAAAATACCGCGGAAAGACCTTCGGTGAAATGCGAGATGTTACGGCCCTCAGTCGCATTCCCTGTGAGTTCGTCGGGGTTCCGGGTCGAGGCCATCTCGAATTCCACCGTTTCGGCTCCGACCAAGCGCCGGAGCCACACGTAACAGAAGTCCATCAGCTCCGCGTACTGAACGCTGTCGTAGTACGGAGGATCGGTGAAGACAGCATCCAACGACCCCGCCTCCAGATTCGCTCCGGTCGCGCTCTCGCACCTCAATTCCACAACCCGGGCCCGTCGTCCGTTGTCGCGTGAGTGATCACCAATCCACTCACCGCTGATGTACACCCGGGTACGTGACCCGAATGGAACCTCGAATGGCCTCTCACAGAAGTCCTTGGCCACACAGTATTTGGCAAGGATGTTGACCCAGCCACCACTTCCAACCGGCCTACCATTCGGGCCCTGAATGCCCGGCAAGTTGGATTCGCACCGCACCAAGCCAACGGGGAATCCGTGGACCGAGAACAGGTCCAGTGCCTTAAGCGACACGGTGTCGTAGCGCACGAGAAGATTGTTGTACCGCAGCAGGTCCGACAGATTTGTGGCCAGCGCCCTTCGCACTCTCGAGTCCGACTGAGACGAAATCAGCTTGCAACTCACTTCCAGACCCAGAAGTTGCCTGCTGTTGAACATCTGCCGGTATTGACCATACCCCCAACGATGCAGCCTGCTCGACTCGTCCCCCGGCGGGATGACGTCGTCCGGCACGTATTCCGAGACGGATTGCTCCCACGACTCTGCCGCCTCTCTGTATCTGCCCAGGTCACGTTTGGAAGGCTTCTTGAAGAATCGTCCCTTGTGGTCCTTCTTGCACGCGGTGCAGTAGTATTCGATCGCGAACATCCGGTGGTCAAGTGGCCCGTCCTCAACCGCCGGAAAGCTATTCGTGGTTCCGCAACCCGAACAGTTGACGGAACTTCTGCCGGCTGGCCCGCCGGCGTGCAGCTGTCCGCTACAGCCAGCGCACTTGCCGGGCGAGCTACGATCCACCGTCTCGTTGAGACAACCACAGGTGGCACAAACCAAGACAAAGCGCGGATGCCGCGAATCCGTAGCCACCACGAATCCCGGGAACAGATCTATGTCCTTGTGACAAGATTTACAAGGCTGCGTCTTTACCCAGAGAAAGTACTTGACAGGTACTTCCCTCCCACAGCTCGTGCACTCGGTCTGGTAGTGTCTGCCGATCCTGCGCTGCAATCGGCCGATTAGCTCCTCACCAGCTTCCTTGTATGCTCTCAGGTCGAGATGTTCCAACTCGCGGCCGACAATCCACCATGCCATCGGGTTGATGTCCCAACCGATGACATCAGCACCAAGTCTGTTTGCCTCGATAAGAGGTGTGCCGCCCCCCATGAACGGATCAGCGATACGCTTTCCATCAAGCTGATTCGAGACAAAAAAGCTCTCCGTCAAATCCGCATCCACGAATTCGGACAGCATTAGGCCGCGAAAGAGCGTGCCCGGCCGTCGAGCAAACCACTTGTGCACCGCAATAATGGGTCTATAATTTTGTTGGCTTGCCTTTTCACGCAAAGCGAGAGCAGAAACAACCGGAACACTAAAGCGTTGTTCTATGCTCATATTCCCTTTCCTCGCAGTGTACCGTGTGAGTAACGACTCTTCGCGTCCGCGTGATGGTGGAATCTAGCCAGTTTCCCCCATGTGACAAAGTGCGAAGGGTCGAACCGGACCCCGGCTTGCGGCCTCATCCACCCCCCCTCTACCCTCACTCCCCGAAAAACACCTCGTGCACCTCCCGCGGTGGCGGCGCCGTGACCAGACTCACCACCACCAGCAGCGCCAGCGACACCAGCGGCCCGATCAAGGCAGGCCAAAGCCCGGCGATCCAGTTGTCGAAGGTGCCGTGCTCCAGGTAGCCGAGGACGTACCACAGCACGCAGAAGGCGGCCCCGCCGACCATCGCCACCAGGCCCCCCGCCCGGGTCGCCCGCGGCCACCACAACCCGAGCAGCAGCGGGAAGGTGAACGCCGACGCCAGCAGGCTGAACGACATCGTCACGATGAAGAGGATCGTCGCCGGCGGGTCCACGGCGACCGTCATCGCGAGCGCCCCGATCCCCAGCGTCGTCCAGCGCGCCAGCCTGACCCCCCTCTCCTGGGACACTTCGCGCCCGGACAGCGGCACATACAGGTTCTCGACCACCAGGGAGCTCGCCAGCAGCAGCACCGAGTCGATCGTCGACATGGTGGCCCCCAGCACGGCCGCGACGAGGATCCCGCCGAACAGCGGGTGCAGGAGCAGTTGCACGAGCGTCGGAAGCGCGAGGTCTGTCTGCTGCAGGTCGGGCAGGAGCACGCCCGAAGAGATCGCGATCAGCGTCGAGCCGATGAAAATGAACGACGAAAAACCGATCGAGAAGACGAGGGCGCGCCGGAGCGTCCCCCTGTCCTTGGGAATCAGGAAACGGGTGATCGCCGCGGGCGCCCCTCCGATCTGGAAGAACCCCCACACCAGGAACGACGACACCACCCACAGCGCCGGCATCCCCCCCAGGAACGAGATACTTTCGGGGTTGATCTCGCTGTAGCGCAGGTGCATCTCGCTGAACCCTCCGGCCGCGTTCACCGCCACGGGCGCGAGCACCGCGAAGCCGACGATCATGATCGAGCCCTGGATCAGGTCGGTCCACGCGACGGCGTGCATCCCCCCGATCACGGTGTACAGGATCACGATACCGCCGAAGACGACGAGCCCCAGCAGGTACGGCATCCCCAGCAGCACCTCGAAGAGGTTCCCCGCGGCCTTGAGCTGCGCCGCGATCAACGGGATGAAGGCCACCAGCATGAGCCCGGTGGCAGTCATCCCCACCGCTTTGCCCTGGTAGCGGGCCTCGAACACGTCCACGATCGTCGTGCAGCGGACCCGCGACGCCACCCGCCGCAGCTTCTCGCCCAGCAGGATGTACGTGAACCACGCGGCCGCCGCCGAGGAGACGCCCGCCGGGGCGAAGTTGTACCCCAGCTCCCGCTCCGTGCCGACGGCGCCCATGTACGAGCTGCCGCTCATCTGGGTGGCCGAGTAGGAAAACCCAAGGGTCGCCGGGCCGAGGTCGCCGCGGGCAAGGAAGTACTCCTGCCGGGATCGGTTGCGGCGGTTGAACCAGAAGCCGAGCCCCATCAGAGCGGAGAAGTAGAGGACGAGGATGACGGTGTACAAGACCGTTGTGGACATGACCCCTCAGCGCCCGGTGCGGGCGTGAAAGATGGCCGCGCTGATCACATACCCATATCCCCCATACAATACGACCCACACACCCCAGTCCAGATTCGCCGGCCCCGCCGGCCAGTCCGCCAGTAGCCCGATGCTGCCCCCGACCAGGAAGATCGCCATCAGGATCATTGAGACGACGGGAACGCGGCTCGGTTGCTCTTTCACTGCCACACCTCCCCCAGCACACGCATGATGTTCTCGCCCATCACCTTCTCGATGTCCCCGTCGCTGTAGCCCTCCCTGACCAGCCAGCGCAGGATGTTCTTCGACCCTTCCGTCGGGTTCTCGATGCCCCGGACGTAGTCGACCGGGATGTGCTCGGGCGACTTCCCTCCGCCGACGTCGTGGGTCTCGTCGATGGAGAGGGCCGCGGCGTACACCTGGTGCAGCCCCACGTGATCCCCGTACAGGGTGTCGGGGCCGAAGGCGACATGGTCGATCCCGACGAGATCCTTCACGTACTCGAAGTGGTCCATGAAGGACTCGATGCCGTGGCGCAGGTGCTGCGGCGAGACGGTGGTGTGGGGCGCGGCCTCGATCCCGATCACGCCGCCCTTGTCCGCCACCGCGCGTATGACGTTGTCGGGAGCCAGGCGCTTGATGTTCCATAGCCCGCGGGCACCCGTGTGCGTGAGGAAGATCGGGTGCCGGCTCACCTCGACCGTGTCCAGCGTCGTCTGATCGCTCGCGTGCGCGCAGTCGATCGCCAGTCCGACGTCGTTTATCCGCGTCACCGCCCTCTGCCCGAATGAGGTCAGTCCGCCGTCCCTCGTCTCCTTGAGCCCCGTCCCCAGCGCGTTGGACTCGCTGTAGGTGATCCCCAGGACGCGCAGACCGATCCCGTAGAGGATCTCGATCCGGTCGAGTTCGTTCTCGATCATGGCGGCGCCTTCCTGGGCCGCCACCAGCGCGATCAGGCCCTCCCGGTGCGCCCGGTGGATGTCGTCGACCCGCTCGCACTTGATGATGAAGTCCTGGTGCGCCAAGTCACAGAAGCGCATTCCCATGTCGTAGATCACATCGTCCCACTTCCAGCCGTTCTTCGACGTGATGCACGCCGCGCCGTCGAGGAAGTTGTCGAAGACGCAGTCCCAGTACGAGTCGGCAAGCGCCTGGTAGGCGGTGTGCACACGCCCCTCGGAGTCGTAGGCGCGGATCTGGTCGGCCCTGGCCGGGAAGAGGTGGGGGTGTTCGTGCAGCGAGATCATCAGAATGCGCCCGGCGAGGTCCAGCATGCGGGCCTCCTGGGCGGGGTTCAGGGGCACGAGGTAGGGGTCGAAGAGCGACTCGCCCTCGATGAGGTCGTATTCCGTGAAGTCGCGGTGGCTCCTGACGTACTCGTACGACGTGTAGCCCGAGTATCTGTGCTTCAGTGCCAAGGTGCCTGCTCCGGTTCGGGTGTGGGGGATCGGTCTGCGCCCCGAGGGCGGATCGACCCGCCCAATAGACTGCGCAAGGTCAGGCGCCACAACCTGAGGCGCCCGCGAGTTCGTCCCGCCGCGCGGCCCCGTTTACCTTACCGTCCATGCTCGTACCTCTCACAAGGCTTCCACTCCGCTCGCAATGACCGAGTCCCTGTTCGCATTCAAGCCCGTCGCCGCCGCGGTGGCCCTGGGCATCATGTGGCTCATCGAGGGGCTCATCCCCATGTTCGAGGGTCGCCGCGAGCGCGTCCGCCACGACGCCTCGAACCTGGCCCTGGGGGTCCTCAACGCGGTCGTAGCGTCCTTGATCTTCGCCGGAGCCACCCTGGTAGCAACCGAATGGGCCCGGGCCAACTCCTTCGGCGTCCTGCACTGGTTCGGCGTGGAGGGCGTGTGGGCTTTCGCGCTCGGCTTCGTCCTCTTCGACCTCTGGCAGTACCTCTGGCACCGCCTCAACCACCGGGTCCCCCTACTGTGGCGGTTCCACGCCGTGCACCACGCGGATCGCGAACTCAGCGCCAGCTCGGGGCTGCGCTTTCACACGGGCGAGATCGTTCTCTCCTCGATCGCGCGGCTCGCGGTCCTCCCTCTGCTGGGGATGACGGTCGGCCAAGTGCTGGTGTACGAGGCCGTGCTGCTCCCGGTCATCCTCTTCCACCACGGCAACGTGGGCATTCCCGGGGGCGCGGACCGGTGGCTGCGCTGGCTGATCGTCACCCCATGGATGCACTGGGTGCACCATTCGGACTATCAGCCCGAGACCGATTCCAACTACTCCAGCGTCTTTTCCTTCTGGGACCGCATCTTCGGCAGCTTCCGCCTGGTCAAGAATCCGCTCGGGCTGACCCTGGGGCTGGAGGACACGGAGCGCCGGGACTGGGCCACGCTGCCCGGCATGGTGGCGATGCCGTTCCGGAAGCGGCGGGGGCTCCGGCGGAGTGGGCGTGGGAATTCGCGGTCCGGCGACTCGGGGCGCTGACATGTCTCAACGGGACGGCCTCCCCCGCTCGGTCCGCGCCTTCGCCCCCGCGTCCGCTTCCAACCTCGGGTGCGGCTTCGACATCTTCGGCCTCGCGCTCGAGGGCATGGGCGACGAAGTCGTGGTTCGCGCCGCAGCCGGGACCGGCATCGTGTCCCTGTCGATGACCGGCGACGACGGCCGCGTCCCGACGGATCCCGCGCGCAACGCCGCCGCGCTGGCCGTCCAGGGCGTGATCAATCGGCTGGGATCGACGGCGGGCATCGCAATCGAGGTCGGCAAGGGGATCCCCCTCGCTTCGGGACTGGGCGGCAGCGCGGCCAGCGCGGTGGCGGGCGCCGTGGCGGCCGACGCGCTCCTGGGCGGCAACCTCGATCGGATCGCGCTGCTCGAATGCGCCATGATCGGTGAGCGCAAGGGCTCGGGAGCCAACCACGCCGACAACGCGGCCCCCTCCCTGATCGGCGGCTTCGTGCTGGTCTTGCCGGGCCGACCCCCGGAAATGGTGCAGCTTCCGACGCCCGAGGACATGATCGTGGCCGTGGCACACCCCGCGATGGAGGTGGAAACGCTCCGCGCGAGGACGATGCTGGGCGACACCATCCCGCTCGACGCGGGCATCCAGCAGTGGGGGAACACGGCGGGGATGGTCGCCGGGCTGTTCAGGGGAGACTGGGACCTGATCACGCGCTGCATGTGCGACGCCGTGGCCGAGCCCGTGCGGGCGACTCTCGTGCCGGGCTTCGGACGCGTGAGGGCGAGCGCCCTGGAGGCCGGAGCCGTTGCGGCGGGTCTCTCGGGATCGGGACCCACCGTCTTCGCGCTCTGCCGGGGAAGGCGCATCGCCGAGCAGGCCGCCGACGCAATGGCGGCCGCCTTCCGGGAGGAGGCCGGGCTCGACACGAACACCTTGATCTCACCCGTGAACGGGAGGGGCGCCCGAATCCTGGAGATCGAATGAACGTGCGGCGTCCGGACCACGTCCCGGCAGGCCCCCGAACCGCCATGAAGCTCATCAGCACCCGCGGCGGCCCCGCCGGGGGCACATGGACCTTCAGAGAAGCCCTCTTTCTCGGCCAGGCCCCCGACGGCGGGCTTTTCGTTCCGGCTTCGCTGCCACCTCGGGGGACACGGGCGGCGCGGTGGCGCACGCATTCCACCGGCAGCCGGGCGTGCGCGTGGTGGTCCTCTACCCGCGCGGCAAGGTCGGTCCCCGGCAGGAAGCGCAGTTCGCCACGCTGGGCGGCAACGTCGCCGCCGTCGCGGTTCGCGGTGCGTTCGACGACTGCCAACGCCTCGTCCGCGAAGCCTTCACCGACCCGGCCCTGAACGCCCGGCTGGCACTCACATCAGCGAACTCGATCAATATCGGCCGACTCCTCCCGCAGACCTTCTACTACCTGCACGCATGGGCCGAGCTGGCGCACACGGCGGCGCGTCCCGAGCTGGTCTTTTCAGTCCCTTCGGGAAACTTCGGCAACCTCGCGGCCGGCCTGATCGCCCAGCGCGCGCTCGGAATGTCCCTCGCGCGCTTCGTGGCCGCCACCAACGACAACTCCGTCGTCCCGGAGTATCTCGCGCGGGGGGTCTACCGCCCCAGGCCTTCCGTCGCCACCATCTCCAGCGCCATGGACGTCGGCGATCCCGGCAACTTCCGGCGGATCCTGCACCTGCATCCGCGATCTGTGGCGCAACCGGGGCATCGCCATCGACCCGCACACGGCGGTGGGGCTGCTCGGTGCCCGAGGTCACCTCCCTCGATGTAAACTACAGTTGTCACACTGTAATGTCTACTTTACATTTCTGTCCGCCCAAGGCTCCCTGAGCAAGGAATCCGCCATGCTTCAAGACTTCGACGAAAGGAACCGGGACCTCGTCGTCAACGTCAACGGGAAGCTGCAGCACCGCGGCGAAGCCGGCGTCAGTCCCTTCGACTCCGTGGTGCAGGGAGGCGACGCGGTTTGGGAGGGGCTCCGCCTGTACGACGGCAAGATCTTCAAGCTGGAGGAACACCTGGCCCGGCTGCGCTCATCCGCGCTGGCGCTGGCGTTCACCGAGATCCCCTCGGACGACGAGATCATTCACGAGATCCGGCGCACGCTCGCCGCCAACGAGATGCGGGACGGCGTCCACATCCGGCTGACGCTCACGCGCGGAGTGAAGTACACCTCCGGCATGGACCCGCGCCTCAACCGTTCCGGCCCGACCTTGATCGTTCTGGCCGAGCACAAGGCGCCCGTCTACGACCGCTCGGGCCTGCGGCTCGTCACCAGTTCGGTGCGGCGGTTCGACCCCGACACCCTCGACCCGAAGATCCACCACGCCAACCTGCTCCAGTCGATCCTCGCCAAGATCGAGGCCAACGCGGCGGGCGCTGACGACGCGCTCATGCTGGACCGGCGCGGCTTCATCGCCGAGACGAATGCCACGCACTTCTTCGTCGTCACAGCGGGAGTCGTCATGACAAGCCACGCGGTGGCGTGCCCCGAAGGAGTCACGAGGGCGACGGTGCTCGAGCTGTGTGCCGGGCACGGCATCCCCGCGCTGGAAAAGGACCTCTCGCTCACCGAGGCGTACCGGGCCGACGAGGCCTTCTGCACCGGAACGATGGGCGAGCTGGCCAGCGTGACCGAACTCGACGGGCGCACGATCGGAGACGGTGCCCCGGGGCGGATGGCGGCCCGCTTGAGCGCGCTGTACCTGGAGCTGACGGCGAAATCGGGGACTTCGATCTGACCCAGCCGCGGCAGCAGTCTCACAGGGAAAGACTGCCGGGCTCCCTGCCCTGGCGAGCGATCGGCTCCGCCCCGCCCGCGGCTTGCGCCGGAACGCCGCCGCGCGTCACCTTCGGCTCTCAGCCACGAGGCGAACCGCAATCGCGCGGAGCCACCAGCCGGAGCCGACCATGCCGTACCGACCCAGCCGCCCGACCGACCGCCTTCGCTCCCCTGCTCCACCCCATCGCTCCTCCCGCTGGCCCGCGACCGCGGCCCTCGCCACCGTCGGCCTCGCCCTCGCCTGCGGCTCCCCGTACCCGTCCCCGCCCGAGACCGTGCGCGACCCCGTGGTGGACACGCTGCACGGCGTCGCCATTACCGACGACTACCGCTGGCTCGAGGACCAGGTCAGCCCCGAAACGCGGGCCTGGATTGCCGAGCAGAATGCGTACGCGGAGCAGATCGTGGGCGACACGCCGCTGCGGCAACAGCTGGCGGCCCGCCTGCGGGAACTCATGAACGTGCAGGGGGCGCTGTTCCCCCGCCGGGCCGGCGACTACGAGTACTTCACGTTCCGCAAGCCGGACCGCGAGGTGGCCGCCATCTATCGGCGTCCAGCGCCCGATGAGCGCGAGGACACCCCGATCGACCCGAACGGCGACTTCGAGGTGGTGATCGACCCGCTCGACATCCACCCCGACGGCACCACCAGCGTGAGCATCCGCGACTTCTCGCCGGATGGGAACCTCATGCTGTACGCCATCCGGGACGGGGGACAGGACGAGCTCATGATCCGCGTCCGGGACCTCACCACCGGAGAGGATCTGCCCGACCGGCTCCCCAACTTCCTCTACGGGTCGACCTTCTTCGACCCGCAAGGCACCGGCTTCTACTATACGTGGAGATCGCGGGAAGTCGGTCCCAGGGTCCGCCATCACACCCTCGGCACCAACAGCGACCAGGACACCGAGCTGTTCGGCGAGGGGCACGGGCCCGAGACGTTCATCAACGTCACGCAGGGAGGAGATGGCAGATACCTCGTTTACACGGTCCGGCACGGGTGGGCCCGCACCGACGTCTACCTGCAGGACCTGGGCGCCGGAGGGGAACCGAAGCCGATCATCGTGAGCGCCCCAGCGCGCTTCAGCGCCCGTTTCGTGGGCGGCGAGCTATACCTGCTGACCAACGTGGACGCGCCCAAAAACCGCGTCATGGCGGTGGACCTGAACCGACCCGATCCCGCCAACTGGCGCGAGGTGATCGCCGAGGGCGACGATCTGCTCACCGGCTACCAGATCATCGGCGACGAGATCTACGCCGACTACCTCCACAACGTGGCCAGCAGGATCGTGCGCTACGACATGGACGGGACGCAGACGGGGGAAATCCCCGTTCCCGAACACCATGTGGCCACGCTGCGCTCGTGGGGCGAAGGGGAGGCCCTGCTCACCGTCAATTCCCTCGTCACACCCTCCCATATCGTCAGGATCGATCTGGAGACGATGGAGACCGAGCCGTGGCTGCCGTCGGCGGTGCCTTTCAACGGTGCGGACTACGAGGTCTCGCAGGTGTGGTACACCTCCGCGGACGGGACCGAGGCGCCGATGTATGTGGCGCACCGGCGGGGGTACGAGCCGGACGGCGACACGCCGACGCTGGTTTACGGGTACGGCGGCTTCAACTCCAACAACCTGCCGCGCTTCAACACGGGCGCGGCCGCCTGGATGGAACAGGGCGGCGTCTACGCCATCGCGACGCTCCGGGGCGGCGGCGAATTCGGCGAGACCTGGCACCGGGACGGCATGCTCGAGAACAAACCCAACGTCTTCGACGACTTCATCGCGGCCGCCGAGTGGCTCATCGACAACGGCTACACCAACCCGGACCGCCTCGCAATCCGGGGCGTCAGCAACGGCGGGCTGCTCGTCGGCAGCGCCCTGACCAAGCGGCCCGACCTTTACCGCGCGGTCTTCTGCGGCCTCCCCGACCTCGACATGGTGCGCTTCAACCAGTTCACCCACGCCAACAACATGCCCGCGCTGCTGGAGTACGGGAACGCGGCGGTCGCAGAGGAGTTCGAGGTGCTGCGGACCTTCTCGCCGTACCAGAACGTGCGCGACGGGGTGCGCTACCCTGCGGTGATGCTGACCCAGGGCGACCTGGACACGCGCGTCCCGCCGCTGCAGGCGCGGAAGATGGCTGCACGGCTACAGGCTGCGACCGCGTCGGGGCTGCCGGTGATCCTCGACTACGACCCGCGGACGGGGCACGCGGGTGGGCGGACGTTCAGCCGGAATGTGCGGAATTCGGCCATGGAGCTGGCGTTCCTGCTGGGGCAGTTGGGGGTGGGGGTGGAGGAGTAGCCCTACCCCGGCATCCGCCGGAACAGCCTGAGCAGGAGCACGAACGCAGTCGCGTACATCACCGCGCCGAGCAGAAAAGGCGCTCCGGGCAGCTCGATGGGCGCCGCATCCGAGGTGAAGTAGCTGAAGAGCCCCGCCGTGAAGAGCAGTGGCGCGACGATGGCCGTCAGGCTCATGAGCGACTGGATCGCGCCCTGCACCTTGCCCTGGTCGTGCGGAGCCACGGTGCCCGCCACGAGTCCCTGGATTGCCGGGCCCGCAACACCCCCCAGCGACCCGAAGACGATGAACGCGAGCAGCATCCAGCCCTCGGTCGCCAATCCGTAGCCCAGATAGGTGACGACGGCGATCACCAGGCCGCCCAGGATGGCCCGCCGTTCCCCGAAACGCTTGATCACGGGCTGGACCATACCGCCCTGAACGATGGTGGCCATGATCCCCACCAGCGCGAGAGAGAGGCCGTTGGCCTGGGCGTCCCAGCCGAATTTGTGCCCGGTGTAGAGCACCCAGACGGTCTCCAGCCCCCGTTGTGCCAGCACCATGAAGATGAACGAGAACGCCAGTCCCGCGACGAGAGGATAGGAGCGCAGCACCGCGACGCTTCCGACCGGATTCGCCTTGGCCCACCTGAATTCATCCCGGTTCTCGGGGAGCAGCGATTCGGGGAGGACGAAGAAGCCATACAGCCAGTTCACAAGCGCGAGGCCCGCGGCGGCGAAGAAGGGCAGCCGCAGATCAATGCCGCCCAGTATCCCGCCCAGCGCCGGCCCGAAGATGAACCCCAGGCCGAAGGCGACGCCGATGAGACCGAAGTTCCTCGCCCGGTTCTCAGGTCCGGACACGTCGGCGATATAGGCGTTCGCGGTGGTGATGCTCGCACCCATCACCCCGGCGAGCAGCCTGCCCACGAAGAGCCATGCGATCGAGGGCGCGAACCCCATGATGATGTAGTCGATCCCCAGACCGAAGAGCGAGATGAGGATCACGGGCCGGCGTCCCACGCGATCGGAAAGAGCCCCCAGGAGGGGAGCGAAGAAGAACTGGGTAACGGCATAGGTGGCCGCGAGAACGCCGAACCAGCGTCCGGCCACGGTGGTGCTGCCCCCGGCGAACTCCTTGATCAACTCGGGAAGTATGGGGATGATGATGCCTATGCCGAGCACATCGATGAACACCGTGATCAGGATGAAGATCATGGCGGCCTGACGGCCCCGCCCTGATGATTTCAAGCCGGCCTCCATTCGTCCCGGGCGAGGAGGTTCGTGCCCCGGCACACGGCGGCCGGGATCAAGGAGTGTAAGCTAAGCTATGGACTTCGACGCCTTCGAGCAGGAGGCCGGCCGGGTCTTCGACACGATTCCGGAGCGATACCGGGAAGGTGTCGACGGCCTCACCGTCCACCGCGCCGCGCTCCCGCACCCCCGCTTCCCGGGCGTGTACACCCTCGGCGAGTGCGTGACCGAATCGTACCCCTCCGGCTGGGACGGACCCGACACTGTCCGGTCGCTTGTCCTTCTCCACTGGGGATCGTTCCGGGCGCTGGCCGACTTCGATCCGGGGTTCGACTGGCGAGACCAGATCTGGGAGACTCTGACCCACGAACTGCGCCACCACCTTGAATCGCTCGCGGACCAGGACGACCTGCTCGGTGTGGACTATGCCATGGAACAGACGTTTCTCCGGTACGACGGGTCGGACTTCGAGCCCGCCTACTACCGTCACGGCGACCGCATCGGACCGGACAGTTACGCGGTGGAGGACGAGGTCTACATCGAGCAGCGCTGGAAAGCCGCCGACTTTCAGCAGGCTGATCGGATTCGCTTCTCCTGGGCCGGTAGCGGCTACGAGATCGACCACCCGGTGGAACTCGGCGACCTCCACTTCATCAGGATCGTGGACGGGGTCCCGCCGCCCCCGTACCTTGAACTGGTATTGGTGCGCAGATCGTCCTGGGTGGAGCGGGCAAGGGCGGTGCTGGGGCGAACGGGGCTGGTTATCTTCGAATCCGATGCGGTGGCGCGCCCGGCGGGACCTCCATAGGCGAACTCGCACGGGACCCGAGGTGTACGAGAACGGAAGACCGTTCTCCGATGTGAACATCCACAACACAAGAACATCCACAACACAAGAACATCCACAACACAAGAACATCCACAACACAAGGATTTGCCGTGAGACAGAGACGCGCTCCAACCGGCGGGCCGACCCTTCCCCACCGCGGACTCCTTGCCGTCGCCGCGCTCGCGGTCGCCGTCGGCGCCGGGGGATGTGCTTCCGGCTCCTCGGAGGACGCGGCATCACTCCCGGCGGCGCGCCGAACGCTGTTGAGCATCGACGGCTACATCCCGGTGGAAATCCTCAACGAGGCGGGTGTGGGAACCATGACCATCGCCGCGAAGCCGGAGTTGGCGTGGGGCGTGCTGGGAGGCGTCTACGGGCAGCTGGGCATCCCCGTGGAAGCATCCAACCCGCGTACGATGGAGATCGGAAACACGGGCTACAGGGCCCGGCGGGTGGGTGACAAAAGGATAAGCGCCTTCTTCGACTGTGGCCACAACATGACGGGCCAGCGGGCGGACCAGTACGACGTCACCCTCTCGGTGATCACCGTGCTCACGGCGAAGGAGCCCGACAGCACCCAGGTACGAACCGTAGTCGATGCCTCCGGGCGACCCCGGGAGGTGAGCGGGAACAGGATCCACTGCGAGTCGCGGGGAGTGCTCGAAATGCGGATCGCCCAGCTGGTCGCCGAGGCCCTGGGAATCGGCTCCTGACCGATGGACGGCGCTTGTCCACCGCTTTACCTTGCGTTCGTCCAGAGACCCGATTGGACAGTCACACCGGAGAGTTACCCATGAAATCAACACGCGTTCGCATCAGTGCTTGCAGCCTGCCCTCCATCCGGGCTCTGGCAGTCGCCGCGCTCGCCGCCACCGCCGGATGCGCGTCCGGCACCTCCGGCACGGGCGAGGAGTCGGCACCGACGCCGCAACAGACCCGGACCGTCTTGCGGGTCGGCGGTTACGCGCCGGTAGAGATCTTCAACGAACCGGGCGTCGGAGTCCGCGTGGTCGCGGCGGAAGCGGAGGTCGTGTGGAGCGTGCTCGGGGGCGTATACGCTCAGTTGGACATCCCCGTTGAAGTATCCAATCCGCGTACCAGGCAGATCGGCAACCTCGGATACAGCGCAAGAAGGGTTGGCGGAGACCGCATGAACACATTCGTGGACTGCGGCAGCGACCTTTCCGGCCCCCTCGCCAACCTGTTCGAGATCACCCTCATGGTGACGACGACGCTGACGTCCAAGGGGGAAAACGGCACCGAGGTGCTGACCGTGGTCGACGCCTGGGGCGAACCTCGCGCGGTGAGCGGCAATCCGGTCCACTGCCAGTCACGAGGCGTGCTCGAACTGCGGGTCGCCCGGGAGGTGGCGGAGGTGCTGGGCATCGGCTCCTGAGGTACCCGTTCCGCCCCGGGCGACGACAACCGGGCGACGAGGCCCAGGGGTACGCCGCAGGGGCAACTAGCGGCTGACCCGCCCTATTGGCACGACAGACACTTGTGGTTGTTCTTCGACCCCAGTTCCTCGAGCAGCGCGATCGTCGCCGGGAACGGTTGAAGCCGCTGGATCGGGCCGTTGGCCATGTCGGCGGTGGTCTGGCCTTTGCGGCTCAACACGGTCACGTCGGCGCCGTGGTCCAGCAGGAAGAGGACCAGTTCGTTGTCGCCCCGGGAGGCGGCATGATGAAGCGCCGTGTAGGCGTTCGCGTCCCGGACATTGACGTCCGCCTCGCACTCCTCGACCAGGAACCTGACTGCCGCCAGCCAGTTGTCCGGGACATGGCGGTGAGCGTTGCCCGCGAAGGACTGTCCGTAGCCCACGCCTGACGCGGCGTGAATCGGAAAGATGTGCGCGCCGCCGACGGGTACGGGCGGAACGCCCGAGAAGTCTTCGTCCTCCTCTTCGCCCTGACCGGCGGGCTGCTCGGCTTCCTCCCCGGAGCTCTCGCCCTCCGCGTTGCCCTTGGTCGGGGCGGGCTTGCCCTCCTCCACCCCAGCGGTCTCGGCTATCTTCTCATCCCCTGCGGCTACATTTTCATCCCCTGCGGCTATCTCTGCATCCCCCTCGGTCACCTTCTGCTCCCCTTCCTTTAGGGCCTCCTGTTTCTCAGCCGGCTCGGGCGCGGGCGGACGGCGGCGCCGCTGCGGGGGCTTCATCGTCGGGATGTGCGGATCGGCCCCGTGCTCCTTGAGGATCCGCATGGCGTCCACGTCGAGCGCATGGGCGGCCCTCCAGAACGGCGTGGCGCCCTCGAGGTTGATGCCGCTGCCCCTGAGGACGCCGAAGGTGTACTCCATGTACCAGAGATGGCTGTTCAGCCGCACATTGGGGTCCGCGCCAGCGCTCAGCAGCGCCTCGATGACATCCAGGTGGGTGGCTTGCTGCTGCTCGTGCTCGGTGGGGTGGGCGTAGGACGCCCTCGGCGCCCATTGGCGCTCGATCACGGCGAACAGGGGCGTGGTCCCTGCACGGCTGACCAGGTTCGGGGCGGCTCCGCGATCGAGCAGCTTCAGGGCGAGGTCGAACTGGCCGTTGACCGCCGCCATGAGGAGCGGGGTGGTCTCATCACCGCCCGAGGGCTGATCGATGTCCGCTCCACCATCGAGCAGTGCCGCAGCCGCCTCGGCGTGCCCCTGTCTGACCGCATGCAGGAGCGGCGTCAGGCCACCCCAGGAACCGACCTGTTGCGCGTAGGACATGGGCTGGGGGGCCTCGTCGGCGGCGGTGGTGTCAGCGGCCTCGGCGGCGACAGTGTCGGCGGCCTCCGCAGCGCCAGCCTCGGCAGCATTGGTGTCGGCAGCGGCAGCGGCGGCAGCTGTGGTGTCGGCAGCGGCAACGGTGGTGTCGGCAGCGGCCGTCGCGCTATCGGGGGCTTCCTCCTCGCTCTCCTTGTCGTCGTCCGCCGGATCGGGGACGTCGGGCCACCTGCGCTGGATCTCGCGCGACGCCTCGATCGCCGCCTGAACCTGGCTGGGCGTCGGCTGCCAGTCCGAGCCCCCGCCCTCCTTTTCCTTGAAGGTGGCCAGGAACTCGCCGAGCCGCCGTTCGGCCACCCCATCCGCCTTGGCCTGTTCCTCCACGTCCACCGAATGGGCGGTGAGCGACGGATCCGCACCCGCCTCCAGGAGAGCGCGGATGACCGGGACCCGGTTGTTCGCGGCCGCAAAGATGAGCGGCGTCTGTCCCCACGCGGCCTCCCGGGCGTTCACGTCGGCACCCCACTCGACGAGCTCCGAGACCACGCTTGGGTCGCTCGCGGCCGCGGCCAGGTGCAGCGGGGAGGCGCCCGAGTTGGTCGTCCGGGCCGCCGGGTCGCTGCCGGCCTCGAGGAGCAACGTCACGACCGGGGCGTGTGCCCCGCGGGCAGCCAGGTGGAGCGGCGTGTAGTGGCCGATCCGGGTGCCCGCATCCATCCTGGCGCCGGCGTAGATCAACACCTCGCCGAGCACCTCGTCCCCCCGCTCCGCCGCCCAGTGCAGCGCCGTCATTCCGTCTCCCTGGGCGGCGTTTACGTCGGCGCCATCGCGCAGGAGGAGCCGTACGGCTTCCAGGTCGCCCCGCCGCGCGGCGTCGGCGACAGGGGAGCCGGGTTGCCCGAGGGCCACCCCGGGCGCGACCAGCAACCACGGGAGAACCAACGCAAACAGCAGCCGCGAAGCCACCTCACAGCCCCACCGCCGGCCCTTCCTCACGGCGCCACCGCGGCCGCCAGCGAGAACTCGCCTGTCGCGTCGCCGAATCCGGGCAGATCGTCGTGACCGAGCTTGTGCAGCAGCGTCGTGAAGACGTTCGCCATCGGCGTGCCGGTCGCCGCCTTGAGGTGGACGCCACCTTCCAGCTGGCCGTTGGCGCCGCCCATCACCACCAGAGGACAGCGGCGGTGGTTGTGGAGGTTCGCGTCGCCCATCGGCGAACCCCAGATGATCATGGACTGGTCCAGAAGGCTGGAATCCCCATCCATGGTCTCCTCCAGCCGCTCGAGAAAGTACGCCAGCTGGCCCGTGCGGTACTGGCAGATCCGGTTGAACTCCAGGATGTTCTTCTCGCGGCCGCCGTGGTGCGACGCGGGGTGGAAGGCCCGGTCGGAACCGCTCTCCGGGAAGCTGCGGTTGGACGCGTCGCGCCCGGTCTTGAACGCGACCACCCGGGTCGTGTCGGTCTGGAACGCCAGCACCTTCAGGTCGAACATCAGGCGCATGTGCTCGCCGAAGGAATCCGGCACCCCCGGGGGCGCGCCCGGCAACTCCCGCGGCTCCCCGCTGGCGTTGCGCGCCTCGACGCGCTGGATGCGCCGCTCGATCTCGCGCACGCTGTCCAGGTAGCGGTCCACCCGGCGCCGGTCCACCGCGCCCAGCTCGCGCTTCATGCCGGCCACCTCGTCCGCGACCCAGTCCAGGATGCTGCGGTGGGTGCGGCGGCGGCGGGCGCGCTCCTCCACCGTGCCCCCCGCTCCGAAGAGCAGGTCGAAGGCCGTTCGCGGACTGCGGATCATCGGCAGCGGCTCCGTCGGCGACGCCCAGCTGACCGAGTCCGTGTACGAGCACGAGTAGTTGTAGTCGCAACCCCCGCCCTTGTCGGTCCGCTCGATGCACAGCTGCAGCGATGGCAGCGCGGTCTCCTGCCCGAAGCGCTGCGCATGAAGCTGGTCCAGCGAGGTGCCGCAGAAGATGTCGGAGCCCTGGGTCTGTCTGGGGTGGGATTGCGTCAGGAAAACGGCGCTGGAGCGGAAGTGGTCGCCGCCGACCTCCTGGGCCTCGAACGCCTCCGCCATGCGCACGTCGGTATTGCTGACGATCGTCAGCTGCTTCCGCCACGGTTCGAGCGCCTTCAGCACGTTGGCGTCGGTCAGTTCGAAGTCTCTGCCCACCGTCGCCGGCGCAAAGAGGTTCTGCTCCGCTCCCCACTCGTTGCAGCCGGGTACGCCGTGCACCTCTTCGATGCAGACGAGACGGGTGGGACGGTCGGCCAGCGGCGAGGCCCTGAGTCGGCCCGCCGCGAACATGGAATCGAGAAGGGGAAGGGCTATCGTGGCTCCCGCGCCCTTCAGAAAGGTGCGGCGAGGCAATGCCTTGCCAGTCAGAAAGTGCATGTAGACTCCAAATTCTTCAACGGAATGCGCACCATCGGAATCTACGGCCTGCGGTCGCCCGTCGCATCGTCCTCCACCGCCGCCAGGGCCTGCTTCATGCGGAAGGCGTCGCTCTGCACGACGCCGATGATGAACGACGAAAGCCGGTAGTCGTTTCTTGCCGCCGCCGCTGTGATCTCGCGCACCGCGGGCTGGTCGCGGTATTCCACGGGGCGTCCCAGCGCGTACGCCATGAGGTTCTCGGTGAATGTGCGCGCCAACGGAATGGGGCGATTCAGAAGCGCCCGGGACAGGTCGTGCGGGTTCTCGATGTCGGTGCCGTCGTAGAAGGTGCCCCGCGTGTCGAGCGCGGCGCCTTGCTCGCGGATCCGCCACCTGCCCGTCACGTCGAAGTTGTCCAGGGCGAGGCCGATCGGGTCGATGAGGTTGTGACACGACGAGCACGTCGGGTTCGCGCGGTGCGCTTCCAGTCGCTCGCGGGTGGTGAGGACCTTGCCGTCGCGGGCGCTCTCGGTTTCCTCCAGGTCGGGGATGTCCGCCGGTGGCGGGGGCGGGGGCGTCCCCAGGAGCACCTCCATGACCCATTTGCCGCGGAGGACGGGAGATGTGCGGTTCCCGAGCGAGGTCTGCACCAGCATGCTGCCGTGCCCCAGAACGCCGCGCCTGCGGTCGTCCGGATAGGCAACCCGGCGGAACTCGTCGCCCTGCACGCCCTCGATACCGTAGTGCCGCGCCAGCCGCTCGTTCAGGAAGGTGTAGTCGGCGCCGTACAGCTCCAGCAGGCTGCGGTCCTCACGCACCAGGTCGTGAAAGAAGAGCTCGGTCTCGCGCCGCATCGCCTCGGCGAGCTGGCGGCTGTAGTTGGGGAAGCGGAAGGCGTCGGGGCTGACCTTCTCGACGTCCTGCAGGCGCAGCCACATCGACGCGAAGCGTGTGGCAAGGGCTTCGGCGCGGGGGTCGGCGAGGAGGCGGCGGGTCTGCGCTTCGAGAACATCGGGATCGACGAGGCGGCCGTCCCCGGCGGCGTCCACCAGCTCGCGGTCGGGTTTGGTTCCCCACAGGAAGAAGGACAGACGGGCCGCGAGGTCCTCTCCGGCCAGCGCGTACACCTCGCCGGGGCGGACGCCGCGGGGCTCGCGCTCCATGCGGAAGAGGGAATGGGGACTGACGAGGATCGCCTCCAGCGCGGTCCTGATCCCCGCCTCGAAGCCGCCGTCCTCGGCGCCCATGCGGAAGAAGCCGACGAGATCGTCCACCTCGTCGCCGTCGAGCTCCCGGCTGTACGCGCCGGTGGCGAGCCGGGTGATGATCTCACGGGCGCACGGCTCTTCCTCCCGGGCCGAGGTGGGTCTGCAGGAAAAGACCCGGCGCCGTGCCTCGAAGTCCGACACGCCCGTGGGGTTGTGCGGCCCTTCCAGGGTGAGGCTCATGAGGTGGGGGAGGGAGGTCGTCCCGTAGCTGGTCTCCGTCCCGGTGAGCGACCAGTCGTGGGGACGGATCAGGTCCTCGTACGGTCCGTCCATCCTGCGCACGAAGGCGGCCGTGACCCGGTGCTCGCCCGCGCGGATCAGGATCGGCTCGGTGCGGATGGGGAAGTCCTTGCGGCCCTGGAAGTCGATGTCCCCGCCGTATCGGAGCAGGTCCACGCGGTCCCCGTTGATGGAGATGTCGATGTCGTGGAAGCGCTCGCCCCACCCCGACATGAACGTCATCTCGAAGGTGTATTCGCCGTCGGCCGGAAAGGAATGGAGGACGCTGATGCCGCCCCGGGTCCCGAACGGCGCGCCTTCGACCCGCTCCCATTCGTGCTGGGAGACGGTGGGAGGATTGGTGTAGGTGACCGCGGAGGTCGCCGCGTCCCGGTCCCCTACCGCGCGCCGTGCAACGTCGCTGGCCGCGTTCAGGTAGGCGTCCATCAATGTGGGTGACAGGGTCTGGGCGTCGGCGATGTTGTCGAAGCCGGCGCTGATGCGGTCCTGCGGGAGCCACTCCGCGGGGTCCACGGTGAGGCCGAGCAGGTCGTACACCACCCGTGCGTACTCGGGCCGGTTGAGGCGCTGGAAGGGGCGTGTTCCCGGGTATGGACGGGTGGCGGCCGCGTCGTCGATGACGCCCTCCATGAGCCCGGCAAGGGCCGCGAGCGTATCCCCGGAGGGGCGGCGCTCGCCCGGCGGGGGCATCATGCCCGCGCGAAGCTTGCGGATCATGCGTTCCGCGGTCTCGGCGTTGTCCGCCGCGCGGGTCACGTCGAACCCTTCCAGCGACAGGCTGCCGCGGAAGCGGCGCTGATTGTGGCAGCGCGTGCAGTAACGCTCGACGACGGTTTCGAGGGTGGGATCCGGTGGGATGTCGGAAGGGTTGAAATAGGGCTCTGGGGTGACCTGGTGGGATACGGGAGTAGTCACCAGGGATACAGGTGAAATACCGGCCACGAGAAACGCACCGACGAGCGTCATGCCGGCGGCGAGTGTTTTCATCGATTTGCTCCGGTGCGACCCTGGGCCAGCGACGCGGCGCGCCGGAGGAGACGGCCCTCCAGGTCTGCAAGGACACCGGGGTTGTCCGCGAGGAGGCGGGCAGTCGCCGCGGCAACCGTCAGGCCGGGATCACGGCCGAGTGCGTGCAGCGCCATGATCACGGGGAGGTCACCGCGGTCGAGGGGTCGGTCCGCCAACCCTGCCGCGCCCTCGGCGGCCGCCTCGAACGCCCCGCGCGCGCCGTCTCCGTCGCCCGCGCGCTCCGCCGCGACACCCAGCAGGTACCGAACGAGGCGCTCGTCCGGGTCGTTGGGGCGGCCCTGGCCGAGCGATTCGGGCCACAGCAGTGCGGCCTCGAGGTAGCCGCGCGCGGCCTGGTGGTCGCCCGCGTCCAGCGCGTCCAGCGCGGCGCCGACATGGGCGAGTGCGTAGAGGTGGTGGCTCTCGCGGGCGTTTTCCGAGGGGAGGACATGCGTCTCCGCCAGAACCTCGATCGCGTCGAGGAAGCCACCCAGGTTGAGGAGCGCCCGCACATGTAGCAGGTCCAGATTGAAGTCACCGGGGAACATCTCGCGCCCCCGGGCCGAAGCCCGCAACGCCTCGGCCCAGCGCGCCTCGCGTTGAAGGTAACGGATCAGCACGATCCTCAGGATGCGGCTCTCGGAGTCGAACTCCACCGCCCGGAGGAAATCCAGTCCCGGGTCGCGGCCCTGAAGCTCGTCGAGGAGGTACCCGCGCGCCGCATAGGCCGCCCCGTAGTCAGGCCGGGCCCTGAGCGCGTCGAACGCCTCCGCCGCCTCGTGATCGCGGTCGAGCGCCCAGAGGTTGAGGCCGAGCAGATACCTCCACCCCCAGTGGTCCCTCTCCTCGGCGGCCCAGCGCAGAACAGGCAGCGTCTCCGTGCGGAAGGGGAACGCGAAGGCGAGGTCGCCGGGGTCGCCCAGGGCGGAGGCGTCTTCGGCAAGGAAAGCCCGCCATGCACGCACGAGGGGCTGGTCGTCAAGGTGGCCGATCGTCACATCCAGTATGGCCATGGCATCGTCGTCAAGACCCAGATTCGCGTATCCGACCGCAAGCTCCAGCAACGACTGCTCCGGATACTCGCTGCGGAGCGCGCCGGTGAGCCCCTCCGCGCGCTCCGCCGTCGGCTCGGACAGGTAGCGCTCGGCCAGCACGAAGTGGTTGAGCGGATCGATCTCGAGAAGCGCGTCGCGGGCACGTTCGGCACCCGCCGCGTCCCCCGTCCGGCGGCCATGGATCGCCAGCAGCTGCAACGCGGGAACGCTGTTGCGGTCGAAGTCGCGTGCGAGTTCAGCGTACCGCTTCGCCTCCCCCCACTTCCCCGCCCCGGTCATGATCTCGGCGAGGCGGACGTACGACGCGGCCCGGTACCCCACCGCCCGGGCCGACCACCCGAAGGCGTCGCGGGCGTCGGTGTCGTGCCCCAGGGCCCGGTACAGGTTCCCGGCCATGAAATTCGCCGCGGCGTCGTAGGTGTCCAGCTGGAGGGCCCTCCGCGCGTGATCGAGCCCCTCCTCGTGGCGGGCCGAGCGCAGCGCCAGGTCGGCGAGTCCCAGCAGCGCGCCGCGGTTCCAGGGCTCCGCTTCGGCAGCCTCCTCGAACAGGGCGCGCGCCTCTTTGTAGCGGCGGCCCTTCGCCAGCTCCCGCGCCTCGAAGACCAGCTTGTCCGCCTCGGGAATGCTCTCCCACGCCGTGGATTCCATCTCGAATGGGCGCGCCAGCGTCCGCTCGGCCGGATCGGATGAATAGTCGAGGTCCAGCGCGGGAAGCGCGACGCGGAAGGCCTTGTCGTCCGCCACCTCGACCTCGGCCTCGAAGGGGTGAAGCGCGGTCAGGTCGACCGGCTGCGACGCCACCATGTCCTCCCCCGACCACACGCGCAGGGTGTCCGTCACATCACCGAAGGCGTTGACGGTCACGCGCACGCGGCCCCCGTCGCGTTCCACGTGCATCGCCCCTTCGCGGGACGCGTCGGTGAGGCCGCCGGTCCCCTCCAGCGGGAACCAGGTCTCGGTCCAGGCGCTCGCCGACAGCGGATCAAAGGAGGCCTGCGTGACCGGGTTCACATGATCGCCCGGCGAGTATTGCACGAAGAGCCGCCCGGCCTGGAACTCGACGTACTGGCCGTCGGTGTCGGTGAGAAGGTCTTCCCAGATGCCCCCGTCCCGGGCCAGCGACCAGAGCCACATCTTCTGCCCCGGCATGTCCTCGTAGCGGGCCCAGTGACCCCAGCCGTAGCCGTCGTCGTGGTAGTAGCCGCCGAAGAAGTCGTTGAGCTCGCCGACGACGTGATACGACTTGTTCCCCCCGAAGGCGTTGTTGCGGTAGAGCGGCAGGAAGCGTCCCGACTCGTCGGCCGGCCAGGGCCGTTCGCGCCCCGAATGTTCCAGGTAGGAGTTCCCCGGGACGAACAGCTCCAGGTCCTGCGTGGCGAAGGCCGCCGCGGTCATCCAGTTGTAGTACGGCTGTTCGAGGGGGGTGGGGTTGTACCACAGGGCATGGGTCTCGAAGTAGGCGCGGTCGGGGGGGAGACGAACCTCGACGCGCCAGTGCGTGCGCGAGGGCAGGTCCATGGCCCCGACGAAGGCGCTCACGCTCCCGTCCGCGTTTTCGCGCACCGTGTAGTCGACCGGGGTGGCGGTGGCGGGGGTGTGGCCGATCACCCCGAAGTTGAACTCGACCCCGCCCGAGGTCCACGGCCCCCGCAGCGAGATGTCGCGGAATTTCATGACCTCGTTGCGGTAGATGAACTCGTGCCCCGTCTCCTTGACCACCCCACCCCACACCTTCCCCCCCACTTCCGGCAGCACGTACACCTCGATCAGGTCGTTCTCCAGCTTCAGCACCTTCCACTCACGCGGCTCGGAGGTCACGGAGTACCCGCGGAAGGCGTGGTAGGGGTACAGCCTGCGGTCGCTGGCCAGGATCGGCACAGGGTCGGGGTCCGAGAACGGATAGGTGTCGAGGACGCGGACTTCCTCGGTGACGCGGGCCTGGGCCGCGGCGTCGGCAGGGGTGCCGGCCGACAGCGCAGCGACGGCGAGGATGCACGCGAACGCCGGCGGGGCGAGGATGCACCCCAGCCCCGGCAGGGTGAGTCCAAGGACGCGGAGGGCGGCGCGCGTCGTCGCGGGGAGGGCCGGTCCGGGTCGTGTCAGACGTGTCATCACGGTCAATTCCTCAACCCGGCGGCGGCTGGATCTGGTAGTCCGGCGGCGGCTTCATCCCCAGCAGGTGCTCGACGAAGTAGTCCCAGCGACGGCGGATCACGTAGGGCTCGTCGAGACCGTGGCCGCGATCCGGCAGGACGAGGAAGTCGAAACTCTTGTTCGCGGCGATCAGGGCGTTGGCCACCTGCAGCGTCATGGCGGGATGCACGTTGTCGTCCATGTCGCCGGTCATGAGGAAGAGCTTCCCCTTCAGATTGCCGGCCATGGAGGCGTTGACCTGATTCGCGTAGTTGTCCGTGCCCTTGAGGGTGTCGCGCACCAGCAACCCCTGGTATTTCTCGGCGTAGGCGGCGTGATAGCTCCGATTGTCGTGATTCCCGGATGTGGACACCGCCACCTTGTAGAAGTCCGGATAGCGGAGGATCGCGTCGGTTGACGCAAAACCGCCGCCGGAGTGCCCGTAGATGCCTACCCTGTTCAGGTCGATCCACGGGTAGCGGGCGCCGAGCTGCTTGACCGCGGCGACGTGGTCGGGGATCCCGTTGTCGCCCATGTTGCCCCAGTAGTTGTCCTGGATGGCCTTGGAGCGGTACGGCGTCCCCAGGTGGTCCATCTGTACGACGATGAACCCCAGCTCGGCCAGCGCGTCCTGGTCGCCGCGGAGCGCGCCACCCAACGAGCCCCCGCCGAAGTTCCACCGCCCCACGCTGCCGATGAAGGGGCCCGGGTAGATGTATTCCACCACCGGATACACCTTCGCGGGGTCGAAGTCGGAGGGCTTGTAGAGGAGCCCGTACATGGTGGTCACGCCGTCCCGCGCCTTGTACCCGAAGATCTCGGGCGCGGACCAGCCGACCTCTCCCAGCCGCGAGACGTCGGCGCGTTCGAGTTCCAGCACGACGCGACCCGTCTGGTCGCGCACCACGCTCACCGGGGGCGTGTCGGGGCTCGAGTACGAATCCACGAAGTAGCGGCCATCGGGGGTGGCGCGCACCGTGTGGTCGCCGTCGTCGCCGGCGAGCCGTGCGAGACCGGTGCCGTCCAGGTCGACGGCGTACAGGTCGGCCATGGTGGGGATGCGCCCCGCTTCCATGCCGCGTGCGGTGAAATGGATCCGTCCCGCGTCCTCGTCGACGTGCAGGAGGTCCCCGAAGGTCCAGGGTCCCGCCGTGACGCGGCCCTTCATCTCGCCGTTGCCGTCAAAGCGGTAGAGGTGCCCCCAACCGTCCCGTTCCGAGAACCAGAGCACGTCCTCGCCGTCGTTGATGACGTCCCAGTTGGGGTAGCCCCCGATGAGGTCGAGGTTGAGTTCGACGTGGGTGGCGCGGGTCTCCTCGATGATCGTGCGGGCCTCCCCGGTTTCGAGGTCGGCTTCGTACAGGGTGACGCTCTTCCCTCCGCGCGAACCCCGGATGTAGTAGAGGCGGCGGCCTTCCTCCTTCCACTTCACCGTCACCCAGGTGGAATCGCGCACGCCCGTTGCCGTGAAGGTCATGTAGGGCTGCGGATCGGTCCGGAGCTTCAGGTTCGCCTTGCTCTCCACGTCGATCACGTGGATGTCGAAGGTGGAGATCACGGAGTCTCCCGGCAGGCCGTACGGATAGGTGTAGAGCTTGGGCCGTGAGGTGGTCGACGAATAGATCGGCATCCGCTCGACGTTGCGCTCGTCCATCCGCTGGACCGCGATCCTCTTCGAGTCGGGAGACCACTGGAGGACCGGGCGGGTGGGGATGGATGCAATGATCAGCGAAGGACGCGGCGCGGTCGTTCCATACGCCCAGTACTCTTCGCCGTCCATGGTCAGTCGGGTCGAGTCACCCCCCTCGGCGGGACGCACCCAGAGGTCGTGTTCGTGCACGAACGCATCGTGCCGGCCGTCGGGAGAGCGCACGTAGGCAGTGCGGTTGACCAGGGTGTCGCCGGTCTCGCAGGTGTACGCGCCTATGTCGCAGGTGAAGCCGCGCTTGTTGGCGTTGAAGCGGATGGACCCCTCGCCGTCCCCGAACTCGAAGGTGCGGAAGGGCAGCTTGGGCCCCGCGAACGACGTGTCGGCCGCGAGAGACATCGCCGCTGCGAGCCGATCGTGGTCGAAGAGGAGCCCGCGCGACCGCCGCTGGGGGTCAACGACCACGAACTCGGCCCCGGAAGCGGTCTGGTTGCGATACCAGAAGCGACTTCCCCCGGACATCCATTGCGGCGCGATGGCCCCCCCGCTGATCAGGGGATTCACATTCCACGCGAGGAGACGTTCGGCCCGGTGGTAGCGGGTCACGTCCATTTCAGGGGAGCCCGCTTGTTGCTGGGCGCCGAGGTGGCTGGGGGCCGCCGAGCCGGAGAGAAGCAGGAGCAGACACAGCCAGTGTGGCCGTGTGCAACGTCCGGCACTGTCCAAGCGTGCTCCGTCGATGTCGTGACCGGGTGACATGGGGCGCCTCTTCGGTAAGATAGATTCAGGTTTCCGCGCAACTCTTCAGCGGCAGGTATTCATGTATTCGGTCACGGCAGGGGGCGCGTCAAGCAGAGGCCGGCGCGGGGAATGGGGTGTCGTCAGGAGGGGCTCCGTCCCCGCGCGGGCCCGGCCGCAGGAGCAAATCCGCATGGCGGCGCTTCTGGCGGCCGCTGTGGCGGTTGTGCTCGTGGCCATCGTTCAGCCGGCTCAGGGCCAGAACGCGGGCCGCCTGACCGGTGTCTTCGCGGGACGGACCGAGTCCGAGCAGGATTGGAGCCCGCCCGTGGAAACATCCCGCCGCCCGGGCTTCATGCTGGGCGCTTTCGTCGACGTTCCGACACCGGCGAGCGTGCTCCGGGTACGCGCCGAAGGAGGATTCGCCCAGCGCGGCGGTTTCGTCTCCAGCGACCATCGGGGCGAACCGCTCGACGGCCAGGTGCGGAGCGACTATCTGAGCTTCCACCTGCAGGCCAAAGTGGCCGGGAGTCTGGGGCCGTTGCACGTTTTTGCGGCCGCCGGTCCCGGTCTCGACTACCTGGTCCAGAGCCGCGAGGACCCGGTGCTCGCGCAGGCCCTGGCGGACGAACACGCCTCGGTCCTCAACGTCGCGGCCTCCGCGGGGGCCGGAGCTCGCCTCCGGGGTCCCTGGGTGGCCGAAGTCGAGGCCCGCCTGGTGCACGGGCTGACCGGGGCGTACTCGGGCACCGACGTCGAGGTCAGCAACCGGTCGATGGAATGGGTGGTACGGATTTCGCGGGCCAGTGAATCACCCGGAGGAGAGTGAAGATGAGCGAGCGAACGGTCGAGAAGGTGCTGGAGCTGGATGTCACCGTGGAGAAGGTGTGGGACGCAATCACCGACCCGGCGGAGCTGGCGCGCTGGTTCGGGGACGAAGCCGAGGTCGACCTGAGGCCGGGCGGCGACGCCTCCTTGACGTGGGATGACCACGGTCGCTATGCGATGCGCGTCGAGGAGGTCGATCCTCCGCACCGACTCGTGTGGAGCTGGGTGCACGAGCCCGGGGTTGCCTTCGAGGATGCCCCCGCGACACGCGTCGACTGGATGCTGACTGCGCGCGACGATGGAGGCACCACCCTGCGGCTCCGCGAAACGGGATTCCGCACCGACCTTCATCACCGCCAGAACACCGAAGGGTGGGACGAGGAGCTGGCCGAGCTGGTTGAGCTGCTGAGCTCGTAGTGCCCGTGGCGGAACCACCACTGGATAGGAGGCGGGTGATGTCAGGTCCTGGCCCAATGCGGCCTTGGAGGGTAATCGAAGCGACGGTGCTATTCGGCCTGGTAGCCTGTGATGGCGCTGGACGGACCACGGATGGTTTTGGGGTGGGGGGTCACTGGATAACCGAAGCCGAATACCAAATCGGCAATGATACTCTCTTCTCTTGGGTGCCCTATCTGCGTGTTACAGCAGACGGGCACCGCGTCTTCGTGGTCGAGCCGAATACCGGGAGTGTTACCGTATGGACGCCCGAAGACTCCCTCATCTTCGCTGTGGGACGGCGAGGGGAGGGTCCGGGGGAATTCATCATGCCGTATCGTCTGCATATCCACGACGACGGCAGCTTCTATGTACGCGACTTTCGGCGATTCACGTATTTTTCGGCAACCGGAGAACTGGTTAGGACGGTCGCCGGCCCGCCTGCCTTGGTGAGTTATCAAGGGTTCCGGGTTCAGGCCGACGCATTGCTGCAGGACGGAAGCTACCTGGGCCGTCCGGAGATTGGGGCAGCGGTCAGAGAGGGATGGCAGGGAGCCCCTCCCCTCGTCCAGGAACCCCTTCTGAGGACTAGAGCGCGGCGGAAGTCCGGCGGATTGCAGAAATGTTCTCGCAGCTCGGCGTTCAAACACCGTATTTGGCCACGCGCAGAGCTGTGGAGGAAGCCCTCTATGAGCCCGAATACGTCCCCCCGGTCCGCTCCTTCCAGTTGGCCGCTTCAGGCGACGTTTGGCTCGGCACGTGGGAAACGCTGGACACTCTCACGGTGTGGTATTCGGTCCGAAGGGGTGATGAGACAAACGAGCCCCGCCGCGTTCTTCTGCCGGAGTGGTTCTCCGTTCTGGATGCCACGGAAACACACGTGTGGGGTGTGTGGACGGATTCACTGGATGTTCCCCACGTGGTGGGCCGGAGACTCGTCCCGAGCTAGTCCTGTCCTGGTCCATGGCGAGGCCAGAGGGATCGAAGACGCCGCGGAGGGTGAAAGCGGTTAGCCCTAGCGCAACTGCGGGGCGTTGCCTAGCGTTTTCTTCTGCGAGTGCAATCCGAGATGGTCCGGGTGCCCACCCCGGGACCCGAACCCTACCCAGATGAGGCATGATGATACCGTCCCGCGTTACCCCCGTCTTCCTGCTGGCAACCGGCCTCCTTGTGGCCGCGTCACCGGCGCGCGCCCAGTCCGACGTGATGCGCACGGCGTACCACGACTACCGCGTGGTCACCGTTGCCGAAGGGCTGGTCGTGCCCTGGTCGATCGCGTTCCTCCCCGATGGCGACATGCTGGTAACCGAGCGCCCCGGCCGGCTGCGCATCATCCGGGACGGCGTCCTGCTCCCCGACCCGGTCCCCGGCATTCCCGAGGTCGTGGCGAGAGGCCAGGGGGGACTGCTCGAGGTGCTTCCCCACCCGGACTTCGCGTCCAACCGGATGATCTACATCAGCTACTCCAAGGCGTCCGAAGGGTCCCCGGGGGGAACCACCGCGGTCATACGCGGCACCTTCGAGAACCACCGCTTCACCATGACCGACGAGATCTTCGAAGCGGTCTCCTCGGGCAACGGCCACTACGGCTGCCGGCTTGCCTTCGACGACGACGGCTACCTCTTCCTCTCCGTCGGCGACCGGCAGGTTCCCTCGCAGGGTGACCTCGCGGCGCATCCGGCCCAGGACGTCTCGAACCATCACGGTGTGATCGTCCGGCTGCACGACGACGGCACGGTTCCCGACGACAACCCCTTCGTCGGCCAGGAAGGCGCTCGGCCCGAGATCTGGAGCTACGGCCACCGCAACGCACAGGGGTTGGCGATCCAGCCCGGCACCGGCGCCGTCTGGCTCACCGAGCACGGACCCCAGGGCGGGGACGAAGTCAACGTCTCCACGTCCGGCGACAACTACGGCTGGCCGGTCATCGGCTTCGGCGTCAACTACCGCTCGGGCCGGGCGATTCACGAGGCCACGCACATGGAGGGGATGCAACAGCCGGTTCACCTCTGGGTGCCGTCGATCGGCGTGTCCGGGCTCGCCTTCTACAGCGGTGACAGGTTCCCCGAGTGGAAGGGCAACCTCTTCGCGGGCGGGTTGGCCGGCGAACGCGTCGACCGGCTCACCATCGAGGACGGCCGGGTCGTTGCGAGCGAGACCATCCTGCGCGGAATGGGACGCGTCCGCGACGTGCGCGAGGGTCCCGACGGCTTCATCTATGTGGCCCTCGAGAGCCGCGGAGACGACGAGACGCCGGTCGTGCGGCTGGAGCCGGTGGGATAGCGGGGAGCAGGCCAGCAGGCCGAGCTCTCCAGACGGCTGCCCCCACGTCCGGACGCTGGACGGCTTCGACTCGATGCCCATTGACACGCCCCGGTCGCGGACGCCTTGTAGTTGAAGGAAGACCAGTACCAAGAGGCCATGCGGCCGCGGCTCGTCAGCCCACTTGGGTAGGAAGGATGCCGGGTTGTTCACCGAAAGGGACTACAGAGCCGTCTTCGAGGCATCGCCGGACGCGATGCTCATCGTGGATTCGGAGGGAGTGATCCTGGACCTCAACCCGCAGGCCCTCGCAATGTTCGGATGGCGCCGCGAAGAGATGGAGGGCTCCCGCGTGGAACGGCTGGTTCCCGCCGCCGGTCGCAGCCGGCACGAGCAGCACCGGCGGCACTACGCCGAGGCGCCGCGGTCGCGTCCGATGGGGCAAGGACTCGAGTTGCTGGCTTTGCGCAAGGACGGCACAAGCATCCCGGTGGAGATCAGTCTGAGCCCCTGGAAACCTGTATCCGGCCAAGGACACGTGATCTGCACGGTCCGCGACATTACCGGCTGGAAGCGGATGCGGCGGCTGTCCAGAATGATGGTGAGGGCGGCCGAGCACGAACGGAAGGGGCTGTCCCGCGAGTTGCACGACGAGTTCCTCCAGTCCCTTGTGGCTCTCAAGATCAGGGTAAAGCTGTTGGCGGACGAGGCGGACGGGGAGGAGAGAGAGCGGGCGCGGGCGCTGATCGCCGACGAGATCCATGACACGATCCGGGGGGTGAAGCGGATGATTCGGGGGCTGCTGCCCCCGGAACTCGACCATCAGGGGCTCGCTTCCGCCCTTCGCTCGCGGTTTCGCGATATCCGGGAGGTGTACGGTTTCACGGTCCAGGCCAGCCTCGATCAGGTGGATGGCGCACTGGACGCGGACGCCACCCTGGCCCTGTACAGGATCGTCCAGGAGGCGGTGACCAACGCCGTGAGGCACGCACAGGTCAACGAAGCCACCGTGACGGTCAGGTCGGTAGACGGGGTGGTCATCGCGGAGGTCCGGGACGAGGGTTGCGGGTTCGAGTGGGATGCTCACGTCGGCCTCACCAGCATGCAGGAGCGGGCAGCGCTCGTTGGGGGCAGCATCACCGTGGATACCTCGCCGGGCAAGGGAACCACGATTCGAGCGACCGTGCCCATGACAGGTGCCCATTGGGCTTCTGCAGCAAGGGATTCCGAACGATGATGAAGGTACTCCTGGTCGATGACCACATGGTTGTGCGTGCCGGTCTGAAGGCATTGCTGGAGTCCACCGGGCGGGTGGATGTCGTGGGCGAAGCATCGTCGGGGGAGGAAGCGGTGGAAAAAGCCCGGATCCTGGAACCGGACATCGTCATCATGGACCTGGCGATGCCCGGGATGGACGGCGTCCAGGCGACCCGGCGCATCACCGCGCTCGATATCGAAACGAAGATCCTGGTTCTCACCATCCACGACGAGGACGAGTTCCTTCTACCGGCCCTCGACGCCGGCGCCGCGGGCTTTCTGAACAAGTCCGTCGCCGACACCGATCTCATGGGAGCCCTGGAAGCGGTCGTACGCGGCCACTCCTATCTGCCCCACCGCGCAGCTGCTCTGCTCGCAAGGCGGGAGGCGCGAGGCACGGCGCGCCGCAAACCGGGTCCCAAGTTGCTCACGTCGCGCGAGCATACTGCGATCGAGCTGTACGCTCACGGTTTTTCGGCCAGGGACACGGCCAAGGAGATGGTTCTCAGTCCCAAGACCGTCGAGGGCTACCTCGCCCGGGCCAAGACCAAGCTGGGGCTGCACACTCGGCGCGACATCGTGCGCTTCGCTCTGGAGACCGGACTCCTGCGGGGCGAAGGCGAACAGTAGGGCTATTCCTCCCCCCGCAGGTAAATCCCCGGTTGGCTTGGGGTTGGTTTCCCTCACGAATCGCAGGGTTTTCCCTCTATGGACGGCTGACATGCGTTGCCGATATTGGGAGTGCCGGATCGAACGCGCCGGTTCGGCCCCGCCCTTTTCATGCGCCCACAATGCCGCAGAAGCGGATAGGAGGTTGACATGATCGTAGCAATCAGGGTCCAGCCATCGCAACAAGGCGGCGAGGACGAGTATGTGCGGCTGGCCGACGTGGCGACCATGAGCGAGATCTACGCAGAGATCACCGCCATCGCACGGCACTACACGAAGGTCCGGGATCGGTACCACCGGGCGACCGCTTGGTCGTCCTGCGGGAAGATGATGGCGACTGTACGCGTGAGCCCGGACGCGTTTCCATTCGATCAGCAGAGAGGTGTTTCCGAAGCCGACTTATCGGGTCGGCTTGGACGGCTACCACCAGGTACGAGGGTGGTGGAGGATGGCACAAGATGAATGAACGGACACGGGTCGCCGGTGGGCGCGGTGCGATCGGAGCGGTCGTCTTCGGGCTTGGCCTTGGGTTGGCCCTCAGCGCTCTATGGGGCCTACGCTCTCGCCGGACGTCTCATTTCGATGGAACCTCGCGCCGGGCGGGGCTGGTGGCGAGTACATTCCGGCCGCAACGATGAAGCCGAAACGCGCGCGAGTCCTGGGACGCGCATGCAGCCGCGAGCGCGGGTGAGCAGGATCAGGGCCACGTAGGAGTGCTTCGCATGGTCGCTCGGGAGGTCACCCGCCCTTCGTCCAACGAACCACCTCGATCGCATCTGCTTCGCCGCAAGGACCGGAGAGGCTGATGGCACCTTCAACGACCACTTCGTCTCCGGGACTCAGCCCGGCCAGATCACCGCTCAGCGCATACCTGTACTGGTCGTTGTCGCGCAGCGTCACGCATTCGAGCCCCTCGTCGGTGATCCGCCCGGTACGGCGGACCATGCCCTCGTCGTTCGTCACGTGGAAGGGGTCGGAGATCCCGATGGGACTGAACACCCCGTTGAAGACGATGAAGACCAGCGGCCGCTCCCAACTCGCGTAGGACGGGACCCGCACCGACGCCGACACCTCGCCCCAGATTTCCTGACTGGCCTCGGTCAGGGCTTCGAAGCCGGCGCGCATGGCCCCCACTCCGACGTGAATCCTGGCCTGCGGCGGAAGGTTCTCGGTGTAGATCGCCACCACCGTCCCGGCCGGTCCGGTGCGGGGCTCCACCGACTGGATGTGCCGCAGGGAATCGATGGTGGCGAAGCGGCGCTGGGCCGCTGCGTCCTCGGGGCTGCCGGTCGACAGGGCGGAAACGCCGGCGAGAACGACGGCCAGGCGCGAGAGGCAGGAAGAACGGACGGACATCTTGCACCTCCGACTGCATTGTGGTGTGGCAGTGCAAAGTGGGGGCGCGAGGGCTGAAGGGCCAGAGGGTGAGGGTACCTGCGCCCGAGGGTCGCGAAAATGTACATAATTTATGTACATATGATATGTACACATTGCCGGCTTCCCTCCCGCCACCTAATCTGTGCGGCATGAAACGCGACACCTTGAGCAGAAGAGAAGCGCTCGCGGTCATTGCCGGAGGCATGGGCGTGGCAGCGTGCGGGCCGGGGGGGACCGGCGAGTCCGGAGCCGGGTCGGGTGCCGGCGGTGCCGGGGCTGATGCCGTGGCGGGTTCGGGTGCCGACGCGGGTGCGGGCGCAGGCGCGGGCGCGAACATGCCTGTTTGGGCCAAGGATCCCGCTCCCTTCATCCAGCACGGCACCAACCTGGAGACCCGTCTGGAGGACCTGGGCGGCCTGATCACCCCGAACGAGCTGTTCTTCGTCCGCAACCACGCGCCCACGCCCACCATCGACGCCGCGACCTACATGCTGTCGGTGGGCGGACCGGGGGCTGAGTCGGAAGTCGAGCTGAGCCTCGACGAACTGCGGGCGCTCCCCAGCCAGACCCTCGTCGCGTACATCGAATGCGCCGGGAACTGGCGGGGGTTCTTCCAGTCGGTGACGGGCCGCACCGCATCCGGCAGCCAGTGGGGCACCGGGGCCATCGGGTGCGCGGAGTGGGGCGGCCCTCGCCTGGCCGATGTGCTTGCTCTCGCCGGAGTCCGCGACGATGCGGTGGACGTGAACATCGTCGGGATGGATGACGCGGCGTGGGCCCGCCCCATGCCGGTCGCAAAGGCCATGCACCCGGACACGATCCTGGCCATGACCATGAACGGCGCGCCGCTCCCGCCGGACCACGGATTCCCGGTGCGTGCGGTGGTGCCCGGCTGGGTCGGGTCGTCCAGCGTGAAGTGGGTGGGGCGCATCGAGGTCGCGACCGAAAAGGTGTGGGTGAGGAGCAACACGACATCGTACGTGCTGGTCGGGGATGAGTGGCCCGCGGACCGGTACGCGCCCGCCGATGGTGCGGCGATCACCACCGGCCGCGTGAAGAGCGCCCTCGCGCTGCCCCGCCCCGCGCGGCTCGCCGCCGGGATGCACCGGCTGAGGGGCTACGCCTACTCGCCGCGGGGACCGGTCGCGGGGGTGGTGTGGAGCCTGGACGGCGGGCCGTGGGCCCCGGCAAGACTGATCGGGGCGTCCGCCGCGCTGCCCCACGCGTGGAACCGCTTCGAGTTGGAGTGGACAGCGACACCGGGAGAGCATGTGCTCCGCACCCGCGCGACCGACGCGGCCGGCGACACGCAGCCCCTCGAAGGGGTGTACAACGAGAAGGGCTACCTCCTCAACGTCGCGCTGCCCCACCCGGTGACCGTGGCCTGAGGGGGGGATCCGGCCGCAATGCGCCACCGCTGGATTGCCTCGAGCACCTGGGCACGAGCGGCCGCGTGAACCGCTGGATTTGCCCGCCCTTTCACCTGCTCGCCGGGGTGGCCGCAGTGTGCTCGGTGCCCGCGTGCGGTGGCGACCACAACCCGCCCCCGGCCCCCGTCGATGGCCAGCAGGCCTACACGATGCGATGCGGCTACTGCCACGACGTGCCCAACGGGATCGGCGCGGCGCTCACCCCGAGGACTCTGGCCGCATACGGTACCCTTGGCGCACTGGACGGCTACCTCCGGGTGGCCATGCCCCACGAGGCCCCGGGCAGCCTGCCGGCCGCCGAATACGACGCCATCCTCGCGTACCTCATCGAGAGTCGCGAGCTGGCTCCTGGCGCGGGTGATCCGCGCACCCTTCCCGACTCCACGAAGCTAGGCCCACCGGGGTAGTGTCCGCGGAGCGATACTTTCGTGTATATTTGCAATCGCAATGCAAATGTACACACCGGCAAAGAAGGTCCAAGGCATGACCAACTATCTGGAGCGGTCTCTGGAGCCGGTCTTGAAGAAGGCCGCCAGGGAGTTCCCGGCGGTCGTCGTGACGGGTCCCAGGCAGTCGGGAAAGACGACGCTTCTGAAGCACCTGTTCGGGGACGAATACAGCTACCTGTCACTGGAACTGCCGGACATTCGAGCTTCGGCACAGGAAGATCCGAGGGCCTTTATGGCTCGGTTCCCTCCGCCTGTAATCTATGACGAGGTTCAGTTCGCTCCCGAACTGCTTCCCTATATCAAGGAGAGAATCGACGAGGAACGAGGCCGCGCCGGACAGTTCCTCCTTTCCGGATCTCAGAATCTACTCCTCATCGAGAAAGTCACCGAATCTCTCGCCGGGCGGGCCGCGATTCTCCACCTCTTGCCGATGTCCAGGCGAGAGGCATTCGGCGAGGTTCGCGCTCCGCTGGCGTGGGAGGCGAAACGCGGAACAGGGATCGGCCGGACGGTATCCCCGCAAGCCCTGTGGCGGGAGTTCCTCAGGGGCAGCTATCCCGAACTGGTCGCCAACCCGGGGCGCGACATACAGCTCTGGCACTCGAGCTACATTCAGACGTACCTCGAACGCGACGTCCGCAATCTTCGCCAAGTCGGGGACCTGACCCAGTTTCAGAGCTTCCTGAGAGCAGTCGCGGCCCGGACCGGGCAGCTCATGAATCTGAGCGGCATCGCGAGTGATCTGGGAATCGCCGTGAACACTGTGAAGGCATGGCTCTCGGTGCTGGAGGCCACGCACCAGATCCTCGTCGTCAGGCCATACTTCGCCAATATCGGCAAACGGCTGGTCAAGGCTCCCAAGGTCTATTTCACGGACCTCGGCACACTTTGTCACTTGACAGGCTTGAAGGATCCGGACCACGCGGCATCCGGCCCCTTGGCCGGGCAGTTGATGGAGGCCGCCGTCCTGGGCGAAATCCTCAAGACTCTCACGAACCGTGGTTCTCGTCCCCAGGTGTATTTCTGGCGCACAGCGGCGGGGGTGGAGGTGGATTTCCTCGTCGAGGTGGAGGGCCGGCTCATTCCCTTGGAAGTGAAGAAGACCGCGACCCCGCGCCCGCCCATGACCCGTTCCCTAAGGACGCTTCAGAAGGATCTGGGGAAGGCGTGCGGTCCCGCTTTTCTGGTCCACGCGGGCGAAGGTCGGCTGCCCATGGGCCACGGTATCACGGCCGTGGGATTCTCCGATTTGTAGTCGGACGGCTACCCGTCCCCCCGGATGCCCAGTTCTCCGTCAGCGCCCCCCCATCCACGCTGTTGACGCCCCCTCAGGCGCGTTGTCCGCCACATGGGCCGCCATTTGGCGGACAAGATCGGCATTTGTGAAGGGAGACCAGCCGTGGCCCTTCATCGGGGCACCGTGGATGAACTCGCCGCCGTAGTACGGATCGGTCGTGCTCTCCAGGAAATCCTCCATCATGTAGACCGCGTACGGCAGGTAGAAGTGGTCCATCTCGGGGTTGTAGATGCGGATCTTCCCAACCAGGTCCGGTCCGATGCGCGACCAGTTCTCCTCCGCATAGTGCCGCAGGTCATACCCGTTGTCGCGCATGTAGTACGCGACCTCGCGGTCGATGACGCCCGTGTCCAGATCCCATAGCCGCCGCGGATAGCCGTCCTCGTCGGTCGGACCGTACACGGCGTGCCAGGCGTCCAGCTGCCCTGCCCCCCGGCCCCGCGAGCCCTGCGCCACTTCCAGCTGGCTGATCTGGCGGTTGCTGCCCATCGGCTGCCCCTCGACGCTCCGCTGGAACATCCGCTCGGGCGCGCCCGGTACCGAATTGGGCACGATGAACCCGCTTTCGTCCTCGTAGATGTTCACCAGCTGATAGCGCCGGAAGTCGATCGGATCCGGGTAGTAGGTCCACGTGCCTCCGTAGTAGGCCGGGTAGTGGAGCATCTTGGCCAGCGACATCCATCCACCGGTCGATCCGCCCGTCATCACCCGTGAATACGGCTCGCCGATCAGCCGGAAGTTCTCTTCGATGTACGGGATCAGCTCTTCGTGGATGGCGTCGCCGTAGGGGCCGTTGTTCGCCGAGTTGACCCCGTAGGAGTCGTCGAAGTAGGGCGTCGGATGCTGCAGGATGACCGCGACGACACGTGGCATGTCCTCACCCATCCACGCCTGCGCGAATTCGTAGCCGGACTCGCGCATTCCTCCCGCCTCGCGCCTCATCTGCGAAAAGAGCGCCTCGCCGGAGGGCGGTTCGGTCGTGAAGCCGAAGACGGGATCGAGCGTGAAGTGGCTCTCCTCGATCAGGAGCGGGTAGCGCATGTCGGGGTTGTCGTCGAAGCCCCGCGGCAGGAGCACGACCGCGCCCAGATACATGGGGTGGCCCCACCACTCGGTCAGGATCTCGCTCTGGATCCTGACCCGCTTCACCCACTCCGTGTCTTGCGGCACCTCGATCGGCGGGATCTCGCCGGTGAGGGTGAATTCGATCACGTCGTCGCTCGCCGGGTCTACCCTGACGCGGCGCGCCTCACTGAAATAGTTGCCCGGCGAGAAGGCCCAGCGCTGGCCTTCCCACTGGTCCTGGGGCGCCCAGATCGTGTGCCCGTCCGCGCGCTCGTACTCGGTGTAGACGTGAAGGATCGCCTGCACCCAGTAGTCACCGGCCGGCAGGGAACCCAGTCGGCGGTACGGATAGCCGTCGGCGCCGGCGTCGACGACCATGGCATCACCCGGTGCGGCTCCTTCCACGTCGGCGCTGAAGAAGGGGACTTCGCCGTTGCGCTGCCGGGCGGAGTTGTAGGCCGCGATGCGGGGCTCCGGGTCGTCCGACGGCGCGAAGCCGAGGAAGAGGCGGCCGGTCAGGGGGCCGTCATGCAGCGACGCGTCGTGGGTGACTTCGATGCGGAGCGTGGCGGCGGATCCGTCTTCCGGGTCCACTTCCTCGGAGGCGGGCTGGCAGGCGGTCAATACCGCGACCAGCGCGGCGATGTGGGCGGGCGAGTACAGTGCGCGCATGATTCCCTCCGGGTTCTGCAGCCCGTGACGGGGAGCCCGCTACTTTTGCGTGGCGCGGAGCTACCGCCGCGGGCTGCGAGTGAAGGGAGATAGTGCGACGGCCGCGGGTAGGGTTGCAAGGGCGCGCTGGCTGGCCAGAGGGCTGTCGGCAGCCCGGCGCACCGCCACCTTCCGAGCTCGTGCGGGCTTTACCTACGGCTGGCCGGCCACCGCAGGCAGGCGGCCGAACCAGGGCCGCGCGCGCTCCAGCTGTCCCGCGAGACGCAGCAGGGTGGCCTCGTCTCCGACCCTCGCGACAAAGTGCGCGCCGATGGGCAGGCCGTCCCCGTTCCAGTGGAGGGGAACCGACATTGCCGGCTGGCCGCTGACGTTGAAGACCGGCGTCCATGGGGTGAATTCGAAGGCGCTTTCGGCGGTACGGTCGATCAGCCGGGCCGCCTTGACCAGGCGACCGGACCCCAACAGGCCCAGAATGCGCAACTGAAGGTGTTCGATCGGGCGAGGAGGCAGAGCGCCGATCTTCGGTGGTGGCGTGGCGAGCGTGGGAGTAACCAGGATGTCGCAGTCGGTGAAGAAGCGGCCCACGGCCCCTCCGGTGCGCTCCAGGAAGCGCAGGGAATCGGCGTACTCGCGGGCCGAATTCGCTCGCGAAACCAGGCCGAGAGCCCAGGTGAGGGGCTCCAGTTCGTCCCGGCGGGGTTTTCGTCCGAGCAACGTCGCCGCGTCGTCGAGCTCCGCGCCGACCTCCCCCACCACCATGTGGAGGAAGGCGCGCGCGAAGGCCGGGCCGTCGACGCGGGGGGTGTTCTCGGTGACCTCGTGGCCCAGATCTTCCAGCAGGGTCACTACGCCCGACACCGCCTCCACGCAGTCGGGGTGCACCGCCGACCCGAGCAACGGTTCGGTCGTCCACGCGACGCGGAGGCGACCGGGCGCGGCGTTCACTTCCCGGGTGAAGGGGCGCCCGGGCGGCGCGATCTCGTAGGGTGCGCCAGGGCCGGGGCCGTGGGTGGCGTCGAGCATCGCCGCGCTATCGCGCACCGAGCGGGTGATCACGTGCTCGATGGCCGCCCCGCGCCACGACTCCGCGTACGGCGGCCCCACCGGGACGCGGCCCCGGGTAGGCTTCAGCCCGAAGAGACCGCAGCACGACGCCGGCATCCGGATCGACCCCGCCCCATCCCCTCCCCCCGCCATCGGCACCATGCCGGCAGCCACCGCCGCCGCCGAGCCACCACTCGATCCCGCCGGCGTGCGGTCGAGCGCCCACGGGTTGCGGCACGGCCCCCACAGCCGGGGCTCGGTATACGGGAGAAGCCCGAACTCGGGCACGTTGGTCTTGCCCAGGATGGACACGCCGGTCGCGCGAACGCGGCGGGCCAGCTCCGAGTCGTCCTCCTCCACCCGGTCGGCGCCCAACCTGCTGCCACCGGACGTCGGGTGTCCGGCGTAGCGAGTCTGCAGGTCCTTTGCCAGGAACGGCACACCGGCGAACACCGCGTTCCGGTCCACGGTCTCGGCGAGGATGCGGGCCTCCTCGTCCATGCGGTAGACGACCGCGTTCACTGCGGGGTTGACCCCTGCGATGCGTTCCATCGCGATTTCGATGAGCTCCAACGGGGTGACCTCGCCCGCCTGCACGAGCCCGGCAAGGGCCGTAGCGTCACAACCGATGTATTCGTCCTGGGTCATGGACATGATCCTACCCATTTGCACTCGGCCAGCCAACCGCCGCTGTTGTTTCCAGCGTGGTTGATCCCCACTATCGTGCCACGAACCGACCATGGGTGGCGAAACGGAGGTTGCGCGATTGGTCACAGCACGAATTGTCACAGCCGCCGTGTACGCGGCCAGCGCCGCTGCAGCCCTCGGGTCCCTCGGTTGCGACCAGCGCCCGGCCGATGCCGCCGCCGAGGCCGACCATTCGCATGCGGGCGGCGGCGTGGTGACTCACTGGACCGACGCCCTCGAGCTCTTCGTCGACTACCCACCCCACGTCCGTGACGTTCCCAGCGACCCATGGGCGATCCACCTGACGTGGCTCGATGATTGGCAGCCCGTACGCGAGGGAAGCCTGACGCTGCTGCTCCGGGGGCCTGGCGGAGCCCGTGAAGAGATCGGGATCGGCACGCCCGACCGTCCCGGCGTCTATACCGCGACCCCGACCCTCACGGCGACGGGCACCTGGCGCGCCGATCTGACGCTCTCCGCGCGGGGCGTCGAGTACCCGATCCCGGTCGGACAGCTTCAGGTCTTCGAGAGCGAGGACGCGCTGCCGCACGACGTGGAGCAACCGCCGCCCGAGCTGATCGCCCTGTTGAAGGAGCAGCAGTGGTCGATGCCCTTCCAGGTCGCACTGGCCGAGGAGCGCCGGATCCCGCATACGATCCCGGTGGCGGGCGAGATCGTCGCCCCCGGCAGCGGACTCGCTCACGTGTCGACGTTGGTTGCGGGTGTCATCGTGGCGCGCGGCCCGGCCCTCAATCCCGGCGATGCCGTCCAGGCGGGCGAGACCCTCGCGCTGATCGCACCCACCAGCCTGGACAACTCCTATGCCCGCATGCGCGCCGATGTCGTGGCCGCCGAGCGCGAATCCGCCCGGGCCGAACGCCTCTTCGCCGCGGGCGTCATCGCCGAGAGCCGCCTGGAGCATGCCAGGCACGAGCTCGAAGTTGCCCTGGCGGCCTTCGAAGCCATCGGTGGGATGCGTCCCGGCGACGATGCCGACGGCGCGGATCCGAACCTGTACCAGCTGCGCAGCCCGATCGGCGGCGTGATCTCCGGCCGCCACGTCGCCTCCGGGCAGTACGTGGACGCCGGCACCCTCGCCTTCACCGTCGTCAACCCGGAAGCACTCTGGTTCGTGGCCCGTGTTCCAGCCCGTCTCTCCGAGTCCGCAGGCAAGGTGCAGGGCGCGTGGTTCACCGTGGAGGGCAGCACACGGGTGCATGCCACGGGGGGCGTCGTTTCCATCGGCAGCGTCATCGACCCGGAAAGCCGCACCTTGCCCGTCCGTCTGGCGATACGGAACCCGGGCCATGTCCTCAAGGTGGGAATGCTGGCGACCGGACACCTGCTCATTGGCGAACCGGTAGCGGGTGTGGCGGTACCGGCCGAGGCGATTCTGGAGGAGGACGGACTTTCGGTGGTGTACGTGAAGGTCGGCGGCGAAGCCTTCCAACGCCGGGTGGTCGAGCTCGGGCCCTCGGACGGATCGTGGACCATCGTCGCGGCCGGAGTGGCGTCGGGCGCACAGGTCGTCACCACCGGCGCCTACCAGGTGAAGCTGGCTTCGCTCGGCGACACCGAGGTATCCGACCACGGTCACCCGCACTGACAACCCCATGGCGGTGAACGCGCCCGCGCAGGAGGGGGAAACCCACGCGGCAAGGCAGTCGGGAATCTTCGACCTGCTGGTCCGCGCCTCACTGGAACACCGCTTCTTCACGGTGTGTGCTGCCGTCGTGCTCCTGGCAGGCGGGGGCTGGGTCGCCGCGACGCTGCCCGTCGATGTATTCCCCGACCTCACCGCCCCGATGGTCACGGTGCTCACCGACGCGCACGGACTCGCGCCGGAAGAGGTCGAGAGCCTGGTCACCTTCCCGGTCGAGAGCGCGGTGAACGGGGCGGCCGGGGTACGCCGGGTCCGCTCCAGTTCGGCTCAGGGGATCAGCATCGTGTGGGTGGACTTCGACTGGGGCACCGACATCTTTCGTGCCCGACAGACGGTGAGCGAGAGACTCCAGCCCGTGGCGGGGCAGCTGCCCGAGGACGTGAGCCCCCCGGTACTGGCCCCCGTCACCTCGATCATGGGCGAGATCGTGCTGGTCGGGATGAGTGCACCGGAGGACAGGCTCATGGAGGCGCGAACCGCCGCCGACTGGGTGGTCCGCCCACGGCTGCTGGCCGTGCCGGGTGTGGCCCAGGTGGTCGCGATCGGTGGTCAGGTGCGCCAGTACCAGGTGCTCGTCGACCCCGAAAAGCTGCTGGCGTACGGCGTGGGGCTCGACGAGGTGCTTGCCGCCGCCACCGAGTCCAACCGGAACGTGTCAGGCGGGATCTACCATTCCGGGGGCGGGGAGATCCTCATCCGCGGTCTCGGACGCGCCCGCGACACGGAGGAGATCGGCCTCACGGTCGTGACGACCAGGCGCGGGGTTCCGGTTCTCCTTGATGACCTCGCGGAAGTCCGCATCGGCGCTGCGGTCCGGTTCGGGACGGCGTCCGTGAACGCCGAACCCGCCGTCATCCTGTCGATTCAGAAGCAGCCCGGCGCCAACACGCTGGAGCTCACCGGCAGGATCGACGCCGAATTGGACCAGATCGAAACATCACTCCCCGAAGGCGTTTCCTTCGAGCGGAGCATCTTCCGGCAGGCCGACTTCATCTCTCTCGCGGTGGACAACGTGATCACCGCGCTTCGCGACGGCGCAATACTCGTCGTCGCCATCCTCTTCGTCTTCCTGTGGAATGTGCGGACGACCGCGATCTCCGTGCTTGCCATCCCGCTTTCGCTCGCTCTTGCCGTCATCACGCTGCGCGCGCTCGGCGGGACGATCAACACGATGACCCTGGGCGGGATGGCGATCGCCATCGGCGCACTGGTCGACGACGCCATCATCTTCGTCGAGAACGCGCACCGCAGGCTCCGCGAGAACCTGCGCCGCCCCGAGGGCTGGCGCCGCGGCACGCTGGTGGTCATCCGCGACGCCGCGCGAGAGATCCGGGACCCGATACTGAGCGCGACGGTTATCATCACGATCGTCTTCGTCCCGCTCTACTTCCTGTCCGGGGTGGAGGGGCGCATGCTGCGGCCTCTGGGCACGGCGTACATCGTGAGCATCCTGGCTTCGCTGCTGGTCGCCGTAACCGTGACCCCCGCTCTCTGCCACGGGTTGCTCGCCGGTGACCGCGCCATCGGCAGGGGGCGCAAGTCGTGGCTGCTCCGGGGACTCGAGGGCGCGTACCGGGGCGTGCTGGAGTGGGCGCTCAGGCGCTCCGGAGTCGTGCTGGCGGGAACCGCGCTCCTGCTGGCCGGCACCCTCGCCCTCCTGCCGGGGTTGGGCCGGGCCTTCCTTCCCGAATTCCAGGAGGGCTCGCTTACCATCTCGGTGGTGAGCCTGCCCGGGACCTCGTTGGACGAGTCCGACGCGATCGGCGCACGCGTGGAGCGGCAGCTTCTGGCGCACCCTGCGGTGGTGTCGACCTCCAGGCGAACCGGCCGGGCCGATCTCGACGAGCACGCGCAGGGGTCCAACGCCTCGGAGATCGACGCCCAGCTCAGCCTTGTGGGACACGAACTCACCGAGGTCATGGCCGTGCTGAGGGCCGACCTGCAGGGGCTGCCGGCAACCAACGTCACCGTGGGACAGCCGATCGGGCACCGGATCGACCACATGCTTTCCGGGACACGGGCCGCGATCGCCGTCAACCTGTTCGGGCCCGACCTTCAGCGGCTGCGCGAGACCGCGCGCGAGATCGAGACGGTCGCCCAGGGCGTTCCCGGACTCGTGGACATCGCGGTCGAACAGCAGGCCGATGTCCCGCAACTCCAGGTACGCGCGAATCGTCGCGCCATGGCCCGTTACGGGGTCACCCCCGGCGCGTTGACACAGGCCGTGGACGTGGCGTTCCAGGGTGAAGAGGTCTCCCTCATTCGGGAGGGTCAGCGCGCGTTCGAGCTCATCGTTCGCTACGACGATGCCCACCGGGCCGACCGCGAAGCCATCGGACGCACCCTGATGACGACGCCCGCCGGAGTGACGGTCCCGCTTTCGCAGCTCGCCGACATCGTGCCGGCGCGCGGGCCGAACACGATCAGCCGCGAGAACGTCCAGCGGAAGATCGTAGTCAGCGCCAATGTGGCCGGGCGGGATGTGGGCCGGGCGGTGGCTGAACTCCGGTCGCGCGTCGAAAGCGACGTCGGTCTGCCACCGGAGTACCACGTGCGGTACGGCGGCCAGTTCGAGAGCGGCCAGGAAGCCACGCGCAGGATCACGATCCTGTCGCTCTTCTCGATCGCCGCGATCTTCCTCATCATGTTTCGCACCTTCCGGAGCGTCCGCACCGCGCTCCTCCTCATGGTGAACCTTCCGCTCGCGCTCGCCGGGGGCGTGCTGGCCGTCCTGTTCATCGGCGGGACGGTGAACGTCGCGACCCTCGTCGGCTTCATCACCCTCTTCGGTATCGCGGTCCGCAACGGCATCCTGCTGGTCAGCCGCTATCGCGACCTGCATGGAGCGGGACTGTCCCTGGCCAGCAGCATCCGGCGAGGCTCGATGGAGCGCCTGAGCCCGATCCTGATGACGGCCCTGACCGCCGGTCTCGCTCTGATCCCGCTGGCGCTCGGCATCGGAGAGCCGGGCAAGGAGATCCAGGCGCCGCTCGCCGTGGTGGTCCTCGGGGGATTGCTTACATCGACCTTCCTCAACATGGTGGTCGTCCCCGCCCTCTTCCTGCGCTTCGGGCGACTGGAAACCGGGCCGGGCGTGGCCAAAACGGCGGATAGCGCTTCTCTTGCATATCCGGAACAGGAACCCGCAGGGTAAGGACTACAATATGAGAATCGGACGACGCCTTTTCGTCACGCTCGCCACGCTCGTCGTGCTCACCGTCGCCATCGTCACCGCGGTAAGCGCGCACACCCTGTTCCTGAAACTCGACAGCTTCTTCCTGGAGCCGCACTCGACCGGGGTGGTCGCGCTGATCAATGGTGACTTCGACAACAGCGAGAACGTGGTCACCCGCGACCGCATGCTGGACGTCAGCGTTGTCGGGCCCGACGGAGTGTCCCATCCGCCGGAGTCCGCCTGGACCGACTCGGCGGTCTTTCACTGGAGCCCCGACAGCGTCGATACGGCCCTGCTGACCTTCGAGACGGGCGCCCCCGGCACCTACCTGGTCGGCGTGTCGACGGCGGCACGGGTCTTCGCCCTGACAGCCGAGGAGTTCAACGAGTACCTGGTCCACGACGGGATCGTTGATGCGATCGAACAGCGGGAGGCGGCCGGGAAGACGAACGACGAGGCCGTCGAGCGCTACAGCAAGCACGTGAAGGCGCTGGTTCAGGTGGGGAGCGCACGCAGCGGCGAATGGGCGAGCGATCTCGGCTACCCCGCCGAGTTCATTCCGCTCCGGAACCCCTACGAACTCGGCGTGGGCGACGAATTGGAGGTGCGTTTCCTGCGCGCCGGGCAGCCCGTGGCGAACCAGCTCGTCTACGCGAGCTACGAGGACCATCACGGACACGACCAGGCAGGCGAACATGTGGAAGCAGTCACCACCCGCACGAACGTGGACGGGGTCGCCACGGTGCCGTTGAGCGGAGCCGGCCGCTGGTATGTGCGCGCCATCCACATGGTGGAAACGACCTCGGAGCCCGACGTCGACTACGAGTCCAACTGGGCGACGCTGACGTTCGAGGTGCGGTGAGCTGCACATGGTTGTGATCGTGCCGCCCACATCCCCTGCCGACCTGTTCGTCAACCGGGAGGTGCCGCTGGACTCCCTGCCTGGCGTGGAAGGGCTGGACTGGCAGCCGCTCCATCCCCGTTTCGTGCGGCGACTGCAGGCCGGAGCCCTCTTTCGGGTCCTGATCTTCGTGGGCATCCTGGGCGGTGCGCAGCTCACCGCGACGGGAGCGGCGGGAGCCGCGGGCCCTCCAGGGTGGCTGTCTTCGCTTGCGTGGACCCTGATCGCGGCTCTCGCGACGGGTTGGCTTGGGTGGCCGGCCATCGCCGTGCCGCGCTGGGGGTATGTCGTGCGCGAGCAGGACATCGTGTACAAGTCGGGAGTCCTCTGGCAGTCGGTGAAGGCGGTGCCCTTCAACCGGGTCCAGCACACCAAGATCGACAGCAGCCCGCTGGATCGCCGATTCGGCCTGGCCAACCTTTCCATCTTTCCCGCGGGTGCGGGCGGTCACAGGATTCGCGGGCTCGGCGCTGACAAAGCGGAACAGCTGCGCGCCTTCGTGTCGGCGCAAATCGAAGCCGAGACGGGCGAGGCGGCGGACGACGTTTGCTGAACCCGTCCGATTCCGGCGCGTGGGAGCGGGCATCCCCGTTCGCCATCGTCTACTTTGTCGGGAAAACGGTCAGGACTTTTGCGCGCAGCTTCGTTCAACTCGCCGCCACCTTCGGCGCACTCGCGCTGCTGACCGAGAGGAAAAGCTTCCTGGTCCTGGCAATCCCCGTCGGCATTCTGGTCATCCTCGCAATCGGCGTGGTGCAATACTGGTTCTTCCGGTTCAGGCTCGAGGAGGACAGGATCCTCATCCGCCAGGGTTTTCTGAGGAAGACCGCCCTCGACCTGCCCTACGACCGGATCCAGGCAATCAACGTCGAGCGTTCCGTCCTCGATCGCCTGCTCGGCCTCGTCACTGTCAGCCTGGACACCGCCGGGTCGGCCGGGGCCGAGGGCCAACTTCCCTCGGTCAGCCTCGAGTGTGCCGAATGGCTCAGAGCCAGGGTCGCCATCGGCCGGGGGGGCCGGATCGGGGACGACGCTGCCGCGGGCGGGGAGCCATCCGCCGACCCCGCGGTCGAACGGGTGGGCGACGAGCGACCGGGTCTCGTCGGGTACCGCGGGGAGGAGCTGCTGAAGCTCACCAGCGGCGACATGATCCGCATCGGCCTCTCCAACCGGAACATCCTGGTGGCCGCGGCGTTTCTCGGGGCGATCACCGAAACCCTCGGATTCGTCGAAGAGGCCTTGCAGCCGGCCTTCGAATCGGCCGAGGCCGCCTTCGCGGGAGCAGACGGTCTTGCCCGGACGATCTTCGTCGCCCTGCTCGCTCTCTCCGCCCTCGTGGTTGTGTCGTCACTGGTAGTCGGCGCGGCTTTCCTGCGCTACCACAACTATACGGTGTGGCGGCAGGGCACGGCGTTCCGCTCGCGCGCCGGGTTGCTCACACAAAAGGAGGTCGTGGTCGAGACCGCCAAGATCCAGCAACTCACGCTATCCCAGAATCTGGTGATGCGCTGGTTTGGGCGATACCGGCTGAGGGCAATGCCGGCCGCGCTTCTGCCCGGCCAGGGCGGCGACACACCGAGCTTCAACTTCGCCGAGGTGCTCGAAATCCCCTTGCTGAGATCTCCGCTTGCGGAAGAGCTGCGTGCCAGGATGTTGGGCCGGGAAGGGAGGGCTCTGACGCTCCTGCCTCACAGTCCGGAGTTCATCCGGGTCTCGCCGCACTACATCCGGGCGCTCACCCTGCGGATCGGCATCGTGCCCGGGCTCGCCGGGACATTGCTTCTCCTCAGGTTGCTGGGGCCCACGGCCTCGTGGGGCATCGCCACCGGCATCTGGTGGCTCGCATGGATGATGCTGAGCGGGCTCCTCGCCTGGCAGCGCTGGCGCCGGCAGGGATACATGTACGACGACGACGGACTTGCCAGCCGGAGCGGCCTCGTCGGCCGCAAGGTCGATGCGTTTCTCTTCCGGAAGACCCAGAGCGTCACGGTCAGGCGCTCGCCCCTCCAGCGCCGGAAGGGGCTCGCCACGCTCGAGGTCGTTCTCGCCTGCGGGGCCGTGAGGGTCCCTTACATCGACCATGGCTTTGCATGCCGGTTGCGGGACTACATTCTCTATCGAGCCGAGTCGAGCGACCGGCGCTGGCACTGATGGCCGTACCGTCCGGCCGGTGCGGCGGTGCTTGCGTTTCCGCTCCAACCCCGAGGTCCTGATGCACGCTCCTGTCGCCGCTGTCGCTCCGAGAAGGCCCACCCGGTCGCGAATCCCGCGTCTCGCGTTGAACTGCTGGGCGGCCGCCACCTTGTCGCTCTCGCTCGCCCTTGCGTCCTGCGCCCCGGACCGCGCCCCGGGGGTCGCGCCCCGCCCGACGTACGCGGACGTCGCGGGCGCCCTCGAAGCCATGATCGAGCGCGAGCGCGACCAGAAGGGTCTCGCGGCGATGTCGATCGCGCTGGTCGACGACGAGGGCGTCGCGTGGGCGGCAGGCTTCGGAGAGCAGTCCCCCGGCGTCCCCGCCACCGCCTCCACCGTCTACCGTGTGGGTTCGGTTTCGAAGCTGTTCACCGACATCGCCATCATGCAGCTGGCCGAGCGCGGCGAGATCGACATCGACGCCCCCGTGCGCGGCTACCTCCCGGGCTTCGCCCCCGACAACCGCTCCGGCACCGCGATCACCCTGCGCCAGCTCATGTCGCACCGCTCGGGCCTCATCCGTGAACCCCCTGTGGGCAACTACTTCGACGACAGCGGCGCCGACCTCGCAGCTACGATTGCCAGCCTGAACGGCCTCCCCCTCATCTACGACCCCGAGGCGCGCATCAAGTACTCGAACGCGGGCATCGCGGTGGTCGGATACGTCCTCGAAGTCACCCGGGGCGAACCCTTCGCCGACTATGTGAAGCGCGCGGTCATCGACCCCCTCGGCATGCGGACCAGCGCCTTCTCCCGGGAACCGGACCTCGCGGACGACCTTGCCCGCGCGTACATGTGGGGCTTCGACCGGCCCGATTTCGACGCGCCCGGCTTCGATCTCGGCATGGCCCCCGCCGGCAGCATGTACACGACCGTCCTGGACCTCGCGCGCTTCATGGAGGTCATGTTCCAGCGCGGAGCACTGGATGGCGCGGACGGCCTGGGCGGCGCGGGCGCGGAAGCCAACCCGTCCGACGCCACCGGCACAAACTCCCGTCTTCTCTCGGCCGAGACCCTGGACGCCATGTGGGAGCCGCAATTCGCTGATCCCGGCGCCGCCGACGGGTACGGCCTCGGTTTCGCCGTGCAGGAGCGCTTCGGCGAGCGCTGGCTCGGCCACGGCGGCGCGATCTACGGCTTCTCCACCCAGCTCGCGTTCCTGCCCGGCTCCCGGCTCGGCGTGGTGGTCGTCTCGGCCGTCGACGGCACCAACACGGTGACCAGCCGCGTTGCCGACGCGGCCCTGGAACTCATGCTGGCGGCCCGAGCCGGCGAACCCCTCCCCACGGCCCCCACCCGCCCCACCACCCCCCTCGACCCCGCCCTCGTACTGCAACTCCAAGGCACCTACGGCGATGGCGACGACGCGCTCGAACTCGACGCACGGGACGGCCGCCTCTTCATGACTCCGGCGCGGGGCGGCGCGACCACTGAACTCCGCGCCCGCGGCGACACCCTGATCGTCGACGACCGCCTCGCGTTCGGCGACCGCTTCCTGTGGCGCGCCGGCGGCGCCTCTGCCACGACCGCCCTGCTCCCCCTCGACCCCGACGGCCGACCCGGCACACCGCTCAGCCGCCAGCCCCCCGCCCCCCGCCCGGCCCCGCCGCCTCCCCACCGGCAGGGCCTCATCGGCGAGTACGGCCCCGACCACAACATCCTCTACATCCTGGAGCGCGGCGGCCGCCTCCACGCGCTCATCGAGTGGTTCTTCCTGTACCCGCTGGAGGAGGTCTCGCAGGACGTGTACGCCTTCCCCGACTGGGGCCTCTACCACGGCGAGCACCTCGTCTTCGGGCGGGACAGCGCCGGACGGGCGGCCTCGGTCGAGGCGGCTTCGGTGGACTTCGCGCGGCGCCAGGTGGGCACCGAGGCTGGCGGCACCTTCCGCATCGACCCCGTGCGCCCGGTGGCGGAGTTGCGCGCCGAGGCGCTGGCCGCGTCACCGCCCGACGAGCCCGGACCGTTCCGTGATTCCGAGCTGGTCGAGGTCACGACTCCGGAGCCCGGCATCCAGCTCGACGTGCGCTACGCGACGACCAACAACTTCATGTCCTCGGTCTTCTACGACGAGCCGCGCGTCTTCCTCCAGCGCCCGGCAGCCGAAGGGGTCGCGCGCGCCCACCGCGCCCTGGCCGAGCACGGCTACGGCCTCCTGCTGCACGATGGCTACCGCCCCTGGTACGTCACGAAGATGTTCTTCGATGCGACCCCCGAGTCGCAGAAACTCTTCGTCGCCGATCCGGCAAACGGCTCGCGCCACAACCGAGGTTCGGCGATCGACCTGAATCTGTACGACCTCGCCACCGTACAGCCCGCCGACATGGTGGGCACCTACGACGAGTTCTCGCCGCGTTCGTTCCCGAACTATCCCGGCGGGACGTCGCGGCAGCGCTGGCTGCGCGAGCTGCTCCGCCGCGTCATGGAGGCGGAAGGGTTCACGGTGTACGAGGCCGAGTGGTGGCACTTCGACCACGACGACTGGCGCGAGTACGCGATCCAGAACGCGACCTTTGGCGAACTCGGGCGGTAGCACCCCGGGAGCGAGCGGTCCCGGGAGCACGCCGGGCGACCGCGGAGTTGCTCTCCGGAAGGGGCGCAGAAGGAGGCTCGCGCGCCGTAACCTGACGGTCGACCTGGGCCTCTTCCTCACCGCAACGATCTGGGGGCTCAACTTCTCCGTGGTCAAGGCCGTGCTTCGCGAGGTCGAGCCCCTGGCATTCAACGCGCTCCGCTTCCTCTGCGCGGCCCTCGCGGTGTGGGTTCTCCTGCGCGTGCAGGGCCGTCGGCTTCTCCCGATGCGCAAGGACTGGGGCAAGGTCCTCGTTCTCGGCATCTTCGGTCACGTGACCTTCCAGCTCTTCTTCATCTTCGGACTGAACTCGACGCTCACGGGCAACGCGGCGCTCCTGCTCTCCACAAGCCCCGTCTGGGTCCTCATGCTCTCGCTCTCCCTCGGCAGGGAGCGCTTCAGCCTCGGGATCCTCGTTGGCGCAATGGCCACGCTGGCGGGCATGGTGATCCTCGTGACCGGCGGTTCAGGAGAGATCGGCGGGATGCGGCTCGGGGACCTTCTCGTCCTGGGCGCCGCGGTATCCTGGGCCGTCTATACGGTCTTCAGCCAGCGCATGACCAGGCGGCGCGGCGTTCTCGAGATGACGGCGTGGACGCTGTGGGCGGGAATGCCGTTCATCGTCGTCCTCGGAATCCCCGATCTGGTGCGCACCGACTGGGCTTCCGTCTCCGTGGGGGCATGGCTGGGCATCGCCTACGCGGGGGTCTTCGCGATCGGGATCGCGTACCTGTTGTGGTACCGTGGCGTGCGGATCATCGGCCAGAGCCGCACATCGATCTACCAGAACCTCGTCCCCGTGATCGCGATGATCTCCGCGTGGTTGTGGCTGGCCGAGACCCCCTCGCCACAGCAGCTGCTGGGCGCGGGGGTCATACTCTCCGGCGTGGTCGTGGCCCGCCGGGCGCGGCGCTGACGGATCAGCGATCCCGGGTCAGCGCCTCTGGTCCGCCTCTTCCGGAATCCCCCGGCTGAACAGCGTTACGAGCCCCGGATCATCGACCGCCCCCATCGCCGCCACGCGCGGCTGGCGCAGAATGGCCCTCACCTGGCCGGTGACGGGGTCGCGCAGGATGGTCATGGGCGAGTTCGTGCTCCGGTCGAGCGTGACCGACTCGCTCCTTCCCGCAAGGGAGACGCTGGTCAGCGTTCCCGTCCAGGTCACCGGAATGCTGAAGACGAAGGACGACCGTTCGTCGTCGACATCCGGGATATACGGCATGTCGAAGGTGAACGAGAACGCTTCGCCGCCTTCGGCCGTTCTGCCCCGAAGCCGATACTCGCGGCCCGTGGGCGGCAGCGACGGCGCCGCGTCGACGACAAATGCCGGTTCGAGGAAGGGGTCGCCGTGGGAGTCGAGCCCGCCCCACACCAGGACCGATTGTGTCGTGGCCGTCCCGGTGGCCGCTTGTGCTTCGGCATCCAGGCGGTGGCGAAGCGAGTTGGAGAAGTGGTAGTCGCCGATCCAGCCGCCGCGACAATAGGACATGAGGTCCGGGGCGTAGGGAGAGACCAGCCGGTTGTCCTCCCGGTCGTACCCCCACGACCCGATCCGCCCGGTACGGTCGGGATACAGGGGATCGGGCCCGCCGGCACCGCCGCACGGAGCGTGATACAGGCCCATGTTGTGTCCGAGCTCGTGGGCAACGGTGTGCGGAATCGGCACCGAGAAGCTTGACCAGGAAGGGATTCCGCTCGCGACCCCCAAGAGGCCGCCGGTAGGAACGGGGGCGAGCATGGCCAGCCAGTAGCCGGACCCGCCCTCCATGCGTCGCATCAGTTGGGTCTCGCGCAGCAGCGTGAAGCCGTTGTTGGTCGACGTCAACACCGGATCGTGCAACTTGACGTCGAAGCCACCGATCGGGAGCAGGTTCCGCGTTTGCGCCAGCATCCCGTGCGCTTCCGGGTCGCGCGCCATGCCACCTGTGATCTCCAGGATCGACGAATCGGGTCTCGCCTCGTACAGGAATGGAATCAGCTCCAGGTGGAAGTCGGGCATCTCCCGCACGTCGACCGCCATGCGGCCCGTCTCCGGGATTCTCCTGGCGATCCCCAGGTCGGACTCGAGCGTGTTGTCCGGGTCGACCTCGACCACCACCTCCAACCCGGATCTGACAACATCACCGGGGATTTCGGCGTTCGCCGACCGTTCCAGCGCACCCTCGTCGATCTCGGTCGGAATCGGCGCGGATCCGCCCCGGATCTCCTCGACGTGCATCACCGTTTCGCCGTGGTAGAAGGTGGCGCGCACCGGTGGGATGCGCTCTCCGTCGGCTTGTGGCGAGGAGACGAACACACGCAGCAGGGCGGGCTTGCCGGCGACGAGTGGCACCGGAAACTCTCGCGACTGAACCGACTGGGTGAGATACACCGCTGCCCCGCCCGTGCAGCGGGCCACGCGCTGAAACTGGACACCGTCAAGCCACGCCAACAGTTCCGGATCGGCCGGTATGCAGAGACCCGTGCCTCCTGCCTTGAAGGTCTCAAGCTGGCCGAGGGCCGCCAGGCTGTCGGGCAGGGGCCCGGACAACCCCGCGTTGTTGCCGAGCCAGAGGTGTCGCAATTCGGTCAACCCGCCGAACTCCGCGGGAAGCGCGCCATCCAGTTCGTTGGCATGCAAATACATCCGCTCCATGCTGCGCATGCCTCCCAGGGCGGCCGGAATGGCACCGGTCAGCGCGTTGTCGTTTAGCCACAGCACTTCGAGTCTGCCGAGTTTGCCGAATTCACTCGGGATGCTTCCGGTGAGCTGGTTTCTCTCAAGGTCCAACACCAGGAGGCTCTTGAGGTTGCCCAATTCGGGTGGTATCTCCCCCGTGAACTCGTTGCCCCAGAGACTCAAGGAGCGCAGACGGGTCAGTTGGCCCAGTTCAGGGGGGATCGGGCCAATCAGGTCGTTACCGGCCAGTCTGAGCGTCGACAGATTGACCAGGTTGCCGAGTGCAACCGGGAGGGGGCCGCCAAGACCCGTTCTTCTCATGTCCACCGTCCTCAGTTCCGTGAGTTTGCCGATCTCCGGGGGCAGGGGACCGGCCAGCCCGACAGCGTAGAGATACAGTTGCTGCAGGTCCTTCAAGTCGAAGAATTCTGGAGGAAGCGGGCCGGAGAGCCCCCAGTTTCCGTTGAGGTTCAGGTATTGGAGCCCGGAGAGACTCCCGATCGCGGCCGGGATCGACCCCTGCAGGCCGTTGTATCCGAGGTCCAGCTGGGTTACCTGGCCGTTGGAACCGACGTCCACGCCCTGCCAGCTGCTCAGGGGAGCGTTCGTCAGCCAGTTTTCGCTGGAGGTCCAGTTCGGGCCACCGGTGGCTTCGAAAAGAGCGACCAGAGCTTCGCGCTCCGCCATGGGCGCACAGTTCCGGCCCGTTCCCTCGTGCTGGCCAATGGTCTCCAGCCAATCCTGAAACTCCTCCTCATGGGGCACACACAGCTGGGTATCCCCGTATCGGAACTCCGCAAGGGGAAGGGTTGTGAGGGACCGAGGCAATGCACCCGTCAGGTTGTTGCCGGCCACATCCAGTTTGCGCAGGGCGGTCAGTTCCCCCAGCGATTCCGGCAACATTCCGGAGAGCCCGTTGTCGCTGAGGTCGAGGCCCGACACCCGGCCGATCGCGTCGGTCTCGACCCCGAACCACTCACTCAACAACGCGTCGCCGAGCCACCCGATCGAATTGAGCCACTGACCGCCGCGAGTCGCTTCATGGAGCGCGGCCAAGGTCTCCCGGTCGCCCTCTGCACAATCGGGTCCGTCCACCTGGGAGATCCCCTCAGCCCATTCCACGAACGCCTCGGTCGCTGGAACGCAGAGCCCCTCGTTGCCACGGAAATCGATCACACGCAGGTGCTCGAGATGCAGGAAACTGTCAGGAATGGCTCCCGTGAGCCGGTTGTTCTTCAGGAACACTCCGGCGAGTTCGGTGGCAGCCCCCAGCTGCGAAGGTATCGGTCCGGTGAGCTGGTTGTCCGCGAGGCCCAGGTACTGCAGCGCGGCAAGGTCCCCGATCACCAGAGGCAGGGTTCCCTTCAAACCGTTGCCGGGGAGTGACAACCACAGCACCTGTCCCGCGCTATCGGTGACCACGCCATGCCATTGGTCCATCGGCGCGTTGGTCAACCAGTTCTCGCTACGGTCCCAATTCGGGCCGTCCGTCGCGTTGTACAGTGCCTCGATGGCGGCCCGGTCCCTCCTCACGACGTCCGTTTCCGGAACCGGCTCCACCACCCCGTCCTTGCAGGCGGCCAGCACGACGACCAGGGCGAGCATCGCTGCCCCCCGGATCGTACGCGTGCCCGTGCTGGTCGGGTTGCGGTGGAGGACGGTTCTGATGACGCGAGCTGTGTTGCGCATGGATGTTTCCTTCCGCATCGGCGGGTTCTGGCGGGATGCCGGGCGCGCCAAAGCAGCACCGGCGGCTCGTCTTGTCAAGGGTATGGAATGGCCACTCTTCCGGGATAGTCCCTTATACGCCCGGTTGGGTAACGAGGTCCATCTCGGCCCTGGGCGACTCGGGGGCGCGGCTTTGTCTGCCGGTCGGAAGGCCTTTCCTACATGGCCACCGGGGGGGGTGCCCGCAGTCACCGCTGGGCGCCGCGGGGGCGCGATTGTCGACCACTTGGGGGCGGTTACCCGCCATTCAGGCCTCGTTGTCCGCCATTTTGACCCTGTTTTGGCCGACAACGAGGGTTTCGCCTCCAACCTCGCGGCGCGTGAACGACATTTCCAGGGGCCACACGGCCACCCGCGCAACCCGGGGGCCGCCCGATTACGCGAAATTCACATCAACCGCAAGGGGATTTCCGACAATGATCGACATCAACGAAGTCGGGGCGACTGCCTTCGTTATCGCAGCCATCAGGTCGATGGAGAAGGACCAGCCCCGGCCGCTGTTCAGCGACCCCTACGCCGACTGGTTCGTCTACGACCGCGCACGGGCAATGGCCCGGCAACTCGACACGGCGTTCCCCCCGTCGTCGACCATGGTTCGCTTTCGCACGAAGTACTTCGGCCGGCTCGTCCAGCGCGGAATCGAGGACGGTGCCCGCCAGGTGGTCCTGCTGGGCGGAGGCCTGGACATGCGCGCGCACCTTCTGGCAGCACCCGGTGTGACCTTCTTCGAAGTGGACCAGAAGGCGGTCCTCGAGTACAAGCGTACGGTGCTGGACCAGCACGGTATCGACATGCCGCCGTCGGTGTACGGCAACTACCTCGAAGTCGATGTCCCCGACGGACTTGCGGAGAAGGGATTCGATCTCGACGCGCCGACGTTGATCGTGTGGGAGGGCAACACCATGTACCTGCCCCCCGAATCGATCATGCCGTTCCTCAACCGGCTGGGGGACGCGATTTCCACCTTCCGGATCGCATTCGACTACTTCGCGCTGGATCTCGCCAACCGCGAAGAATCATCCGGGAAGGACCTCGCAAGGATCGAGGGGGTGGAGGCCGCGATGGGGGCGTCGTTTCCGACGGGGTTCCCCGACCTGTCGGTGTTCGAGCGGGAGACCCGCCTGAAGGTGGCGGAGTCCGGAAGCTTCGCCAGCCTGGCCGAGGAGTTCGGGGAGGGCGAAAGGGTGGCCGCCTATCCCGAGGACTGGCGCGGGACGCTGAAGCTGTACTGTTACTGCGTGCTGGAGGCGGAGTAGGGCGCCGCACACTCCGAGCGGCCCCGCACCTCCTGGATCTCATCGAACCAGGAGTCCAGGGCGGGCAACCTGCTGAGCGACAGAAGTGCTTCCTCGCCTTCCTCCCCGGCTCGTTCCGCCAGAATCTCCAGCCAGCGCTTGAGAAGCCAGTCGGTCCTCAGGCTGAGGGTCGTCGCTTCGTAACGCGACTTGCGTCTGCTCCGCCAGGGGTCGTTCCAGCGGGCGAATGCCTTGAAGAGCGCGACGATGTCCGGCGTGGTCCAGTCGTCCCAGGGTTCCGGCAGATCGCGGCGACGGGGCCGGTCAGGCACCAGGAAGTTCAGGACGTGCCGGGCCCTGGGCTCCCGCCCGGTGAGGACGAAGGTCACCATCTCGGGGCGGTACTCTCTCGCCAGAACGAACAGCCCCGCAGCGAGCCATAGCGCCCGCTGCGCCGCGTCCATCCCGCCCGCGGCGACCCGCCGGCGGATGCGTTCGGCAAGCTCGGCCTTGGGTGCGTAGATCAGGGCGGCCCACAGCAACGCGTGCAGCGCGGAGACCTGCGTCCTGGTGCAGCGAGTCGGGAAAACGCCCAGCAAGGTCGGTACCACGAGCCGCGCGACTTCGCCGTAAATGCCGTCGTCCGAGAGGGCGAAGAGATAACCGTCGCATTCAATCCGGCGACGAATCAGCGAGCGGTACACGCTGACGAAGGCGTCGGCGCAGAGGCACGGGTACCGGTGGATGGCACGACGATACCACGTCGGCTCCTTCACAAACTGCGCCAGATGGCAGGCACCGATAGCCCTTTTAATCCCTGCTTCGTCGAGTCGGCGGAGGGGGTCGCCTCCATGCCTCGCGGTCTCGGCGAGGCTGGCCAGAACCGCGTAGGAGTAGTGGTCGCCTTCCTTCGTTCCGTCCAGCCGCACGATCTCGTCGAGCGGGGGAGTGTCGTCCCGGTGCGCGAACCGCGGCAGCCCTCGCAGCGCCGCGTCCAGGAGCCGTTCATCGGACTCGAGCTGGGCGCGCAGGCTCGCGGAGGGCTCGTCGTCGAAGTGCCCCGGTATCGCGCACATGTAGGCCCGTCCGATGCGGTGCCACAGCCACGGTGAGCCCTCGCCCCGCGCGAGTTGGGCGATCTGCTCCCGGGCCTCCGCCATGAACTTCCTCTGCCTGGCCTCGGCGACCAGGTCTCCCGACTCCTTCCAGCCCGGCACGAGCGGTTGGGTCCAGGTTTCGGTCCTGGCTTTGCCGGGGTAGTCTGGTGTCGGTTCGCGGACGGAGCTGCTTTTGCCGCCTTCACCGACGGATCCCGCACCGGCCTGCGAAGGTCCGTCGTAGTCCGCCCAGTACCTGGCCGGTTTGGACAGGAACTCGTCCAGCGGGATCCCCCGCTCTCCAACCAGGAGCGTTCGTGCCCCCGGGAAACGCTTTCGGAAAGCCTCGCGCCCATGCCGTTTGCCTGCTCCGGCACCGCTCTTCACCTCGATGCCGACTGGACCGAGTCCACGGGAAAGAACGAAATCGACCTCTTGCATCGCCTCCCGCCAATGGTACAGATCCGCTGTCAGTCCGGCTGTGTTGTGGAGGTGGGCTCCCACGGCACTCTCGACGATCCGGCCCCACAGCGTGCGGTCGGCATGCACTTCCTCGAACGTGCGCTTGAGTTGGGCCGTCATCAGCGCGGTGTTGAGGACGTTCAGCTTCGGGCTCGATCCGCGGACGACGTACCGTGCCCCGGAGTACTTCGGCAGCCCGGTGACCAGGCTGGCCTGCGAGAGCAGGTCGAGGTACTCGGCCAGCGTTGTGGCGTTGCCGGCTTCCTGCAGCTGACCCAGCATCTTGTTGTAGGAGAGGATCTGGCCGGAATAGTCGGCAGCCAAGTCCATCAGGCGACGCATGAGCGCGGGCTTCTCGATGCGGGCCATGGCCACGATGTCCTTCTCGATGGCCGGGGAGATGATGGTATCGTGGACTGCAGCACGCCATGTGTCGACATCGCCCATCTCGGCAGCTATCCCCGGATATCCCCCGAAGAACAGGTATTGATCGAGCGTGAAGCCGAATGTCTCCGCCATCTCGGGGTACGACCAGTGGCTGACGCGAACCGGCATGAAGCGCCCGGCAAGGCTCTCGTGCAGACCAGTCATCATGGACCAGGGCGCGGATCCTGCGACGATGACCCGCAGAGGGCAGCCGATGCGCCGGTCACGGTCCCATTGAGCCTTTGCGATCAGTGACCACCGGTCCACATGCTGGATTTCGTCGAGCGCCAGGACGAAGCCCCGGTCACTCTGCTCCGCGTCCCGCCGGGCCTCTCTCCAGGCCTGGTGCAACCACGCTCTTCCCCCCGGATCGCCGCCCTTGGCCCACCGGCTGTCGGGATCGACCGCCACTTCGTCCACCGCGAAGTACCGGCTGGGCATGTTCACCCGCTCCAACGCCGTGCGCATGATAGTCGTCTTCCCCGTCTGGCGGGGTCCGGTGACCGCGACGATCAGGGGCTTGGCGTCGCGGGTGAGGAGGTGGATCAGCTGGTCCACTTGGGGGCGTGCGTAGGTATGCATGGTATTCAATGTAAGTGACTGATATGATTTTCGTCAATCAGTTACATACGCACCAGGCGCGCGACCCCCTAACCCCCGTCCGCGATGATCAGCATTCCACGTGCCCTCAACATCTCATTCAGCGCCGCCACCTCGTTCGCCAACAGCGCTTCCAGCGCCTCCAGGTGGGTGCGCAGCCGTTCCTGCAGCAGCACCTTCACCTCCATCTCCTGGTCGGTGGGCGGGAAGTCGGCTCCCGCGATCGCGCCGGTCAGGTACCCCAGCTTCTGGAGCAGCCTGGCCTCGAAGCGCACGCCGTCCTGGCCCTGACCCGTCAGGCGCAGGTCGACCATGTTCATCTGCAGGTCGGCGAGCTGCGTGTGCAGCCCCGAGATCGCCTCCGCGAGGGTCTCGTCGTCGGCGAAGCGGGCCATCGTCTCCAGCTGCACGCGGATCGCTTCCACGCGGTGGACGGCCTCGCCCGCTGCGACGACATTGTCCCGGACCTCGCGCAGGAATGCCACCTGGGCCGCGATGTCGGCCTCGGTGCCCGCCGAATGGGGATCCTTGAGGACGGTGAGGGGTTGTTCGTGGGTCTCCCCGGCCGCGTTGAGGCGTACCGTGTAGCGTCCCGGCGGCATCAGGATCGAGATCTCCCGTCCGCCGGGCGCGGGACGGCCCTCATCGCCGACTTCGATGTGGTCGGCGTAGATGGGGCGTGTCAATAGCCGGATGGGCCCGTTGGGCTCGTCACGCAGGTTCCAATGCACCCTGTTGACGCCCGCGTTTGTGGTGCCGCGCAACGTCCGCACGACATCGCCCATCCCATCCACGATCTCGATCGTCGGGGCTTCGTCGGCCGCTTCAGCCAGCCAGTAGTTGATCGACGCACCGTACTCCGGGTCCGTCCCCTCGGTGGGGTCGCTGTAGGGGACCGAAGGCGGCGTGATCGCGCGGAAGCGGTAGGCGTCACGCGGCGCGAAGAGGTGGGAGGCCGAAGCCATCGCCTCCGGGGTGAGCTGCTGGAGCGGCGTGAGGTCGTCCAGGATCCAGAAGCCGCGGCCGTAGGTGCCGACCACGAGGTCGCCGAAGTGCTCCTGCACCACGATCCCCGACACCGGCGCGTGCGGCAGGTTGTTCTGCAGCGGCTGCCAGTCGTCCCCGTCGTTGAAGGAGACGTAGATCGCGTTCTCGGTTCCGACATAGAGCAGCCCGCGGCGCTTCGTGTCCTCCACGATCACCTTGGTGTAGCTCAGCATGCTCGGCGGGATCCCGTCGGTGATCTTTTCGAAGGATGCACCGTAGTCGCGCGTCCGGTACACGTACGGATCGCGCACGTTCGCCTGGTGCCCGTCAATGGCCACGTAGGCCGTCCCCGCGTCGTAACGGGACGGCGCGATGCTGCGCACGGCCATCCATTCGGGCAGGCCCGGCATGTTGGCCGTCACATTCGTCCACGTGGCGCCACCGTCCCGGGTCACGTGCAGCAGCCCGTCGTTCGTCCCTGCCCAGATCAACCCCTCCTGAACCGGCGACTCCGCGATCCCGAACACCACACCCGCGTACTCGACCCCGATGTTGTCCCCGGTCAGTCCCCCCGAGAGCCCCATGCGGCTCTGGTCGTTGAGCGTCAGGTCCGGGCTGATCACCTCCCAGCTCTGGCCCCCGGTGCGGGTGCGGTGCACATGCTGGCTGCCCACGTACACGCTGTTGTTGTCGTGCGGCGAGATGTGGATCGGCGCGTCCCACACGAAGCGATAGCGCACCCCCGATGCCGCACCCCGGCTCTGATCCGGCCAGACCTCGACGGCGCGGTACTGGCGCCGGTCCTCCTCGTAGCGCACCACGATGCCACCCACCATCCCCGACCCCGACGCCGACGACCACACGATGTTCGGATCGGTCGGGTCCGGAGTGGCCCAGCCGCTCTCGCCGCCGCCCACATGGTGCCACATCGCCCGCGGGATCCCGGTGATGCGGCGCTGGCCCTGGATGCGGCTGTTGCTCGGCCCCCGGTAGGTGGGCTCGTCCTGCTTGTTGCCGAGCACGTTGTACGGGACCGCGTTGTCCACGGTAACGTGGTACATCTGCGCGTTCGTGAGGCGCTGCCGGAACCAGGTCCTGCCCCGGTTGATCGAGATGGAAAGACCCTGGTCGTGCGCGACGATCATGCGGTCGGGATCGGTGTGGTCGATCCACATGTCGTGGTGGTCTCCGCCGGGCGCGCGGGGCCGGGGGGTGACGTCCAGCGTCCGTCCGCCGTCGGTCGAGGTCGTGAACGAAGCCGTGAGGAAGTACGCCTCGTCCTCGTCGTTGGGGGAGATGACCACCCGCGAGTAGTAGTGCGGCCGTCCCATGGCGTTGCGGTTCCGGGTGATGAGCGACCAGGTGTGCCCGCCGTCCTCCGAGCGCCAGAGCTGGCCGTCCTCCGTCTCCCGTCCCTCCCAGGGGATCCCGTCGCCCGTCTCCAGCATGGCGTAGACCCGGTCCGTGTTCGACGGAGCGACCGCCACGGCCACCTTGCCCGACCGGCTTCTCGGGCAGGCCGATGCCGTTGGCGGGGCCGTTCAGCTTCGTCCAGCTGTCGCCGCCGTCGCGCGAAACGTGCAGGCCGCCGCCGGGCCCGCCGGAGGTCCGTCCCCAGGTGTGGATTTCCAGCTGCCATGTGCCCGCGAAGAGCACCCGCGGGTTGGACGGATCCATCGCGATGTCCGAACAGCCGGTGTCGTCGTCGACGAAGAGGACATGCTCCCAGGACGCGCCGCCGTCCATCGTGCGAAACACCCCGCGCTCCGGCTGTGGCCCGTAGGAATGCCCCAGCGCGCACACGAAAACAATGTCCGGATCGGTCGGGTGGATGACCAGCCGGGGAATGCGGCCCGTCTGTTCCAGTCCCATGAGCGTCCACGTCGCGCCCGCGTCGGTGGACTTGTAGATCCCCTGCCCCACCGAGACATGGCTGCGGATCTTCCCTTCGCCCGTACCGGCCCAGACGATGTTGGGATCGGACATGGCAACGCCGAGCGAACCGATCGACTGGACGGGCTGATCGTCGAAGATCGCGTCCCAGTGCACGCCGCCGTCGGTGGTCTTGTAGATCCCGCCCGACGCGGCGCCGACGTAGTAGGTGTGCCGATCGCCGGGGATACCCGCGGCCGCGGAGAAGCGGTTGCCCTCGGGGCCGATGTGCCGCCATTCCAGCGCGGTGTAGGCGGCGGGGTCGGGGGCTTGCTGGGCGAAGGCGGCGTTGGCGGATGTGGCCATTGCCACGAGGCATGCCGGCAGGGCGGCGCGGCGGAGTCGGGAGGGATGAATGCGCATGGGGTTCGTCTCGGCTTTGGGTTGGGGACGGTGATCTCGGTGACAGAGTCCGATTGGCGGGGGTGACCGTCAAGTGGGGGATGTGTGCGGGCACGGCATTGACGTTGTGTAGCTGTGCCGAAACGCCGGTTGGATTCGTGCCGAAACGCCGGTTGGATTCGTGCCGACTGGCGGCCCGCATGGTGGTGGGAGGACGCGGCGAGCCCTCCGCCCTAGCCGTGATCGTCCCCAACGGATACGGTCATGTCCGGGGCGGCGAAGTGGGCGTCATCCCGATTGGAGCACTGGGGCCTTAGACAAGGGAGCAAGAACCGTGATGAGCTACTTCCGCCTGGAAGAGCGCGGAACGTCCGTGCGCACCGAGGTGCTGGCCGGATGCACCACCTTCCTGACGCTGTCGTACATCATCTTCGTGAACCCGCTTGTGCTGGGCGAGACCGGGATGGACACCGGGGCCGTGCTCGTGGCGACCTGCCTGGCCGCAGCTTTCGGGTCGGCGGTCATGGGTCTCTACGCCAACTACCCGATCGCGCTGGCCCCGGGGATGGGGCTGAACGCCTACTTTGCGGCCGTCGCCGTGGGCACGATGGGCCTGCCCTGGCAAACCGCGCTGGGAGCCGTTTTCTGCTCCGGCGTGCTGATGCTCATCGTGTCCGTGCTGCCGGTTCGGGAGTGGGTCGTCAACAGCATCCCGCGCTCGCAGAAGCTGGCCATCGCAGCGGGAATCGGGTTCTTCCTGGTCATCATCGGGCTTCGCGACGCCGGGGTCGTCGTCGGAAACGAGGCAACGCTCGTCGGGCTGGGCAATCTGGTGCAGTGGACGGTGGTGCTGGCGGCAGCGGGCTTCATCGGCATCGTGGCGCTGGAGCATCGCAAGGTTCCCGGCGCGGTGATCATCTGCATCCTGGCGGTGGCGGTCGCGGGCTGGATCGGGGGGCTGTCACCCGCGCCCGAGTCCGTGCTGGCGGCTCCGCCGTCGCTCGCCCCGACCGCCTTCCAGCTGGACATCGCGGCGGCGTTCGACGTGGGTCTGCTCGCCATCGTCTTCGCCTTCCTGATGGTCGACCTGTTCGACACCTCCGGCACCCTGGTCGCCGTGCTCAACGAGGCCCACCTGACCGATGGGACCGGACGGCTTCCCAACCTCCGCCGCGCACTGGTTGCGGACAGTTCGGCCACGATGGTGGGGGCCCTGCTCGGCACCTCGACCACCACGTCCTACATCGAGAGCGCGGCCGGGGTGCGCGCCGGGGGACGGACCGGGCTAACCGCCGTGGTCGTTGCCGGCCTGTTCCTCGCAGCCCTGTTCCTGGCACCGGTGGCCACGTCCGTCCCCGCCTATGCGACCGCACCGGCGATTCTGTTCGTGGGTTGCATGATGGCGCGGGCTCTCAAGCGCGTGGAGTGGGACGATCTCACGGAGAGCGTGCCTGCCATCGTGACCGCGCTCGCGATGCCCTTCACCTATTCGATCGCGACCGGAATCGGGCTCGGCTTCATCGCCTACGTGCTGATCAAGCTGGTCGCCGGGCGGAGTCACGAACTGAACGACGCCGTGGTTACCGTAGCAGCGCTGTTCGTGGTACGCTTCCTCGTCACTTGACGGCCCGCGGAACACTGTCGACAACCCTAACCTTCGGAAAAGGTCAAATGACTCTTTCTCGTACTGCGCAAGTCACCCGAGGCACGAATCTGCAAATCGTCACGTGCGCCACCCTCGCCCTTCTTCTCTCCTCCGCAACCGCCAACGCCCAGACCGGCCCGGTCATCGAGAACGGCCAGGCCCAGGTCGTCCCCGCCTTCGCCGATTCCTCCGCCTGGATCCGCCACGAACTCTGGGTGGAGACCGAATTCGACACCGATGGCGACGGAAACCCGGACCGCGTCCACGTCGATGTCACGCGCCCGGCCCAGACCGACAGCGACGGCATCACGGTCCCGGTCATCTACGAGACCAGCCCGTACTACTCGGGTGTCGCGGGCACCGACTGGAACCACTTCTGGAACCTCCGGCAGGAGGTGGGCGGCGATCCGCCACCCCGTGACCCCTTCCCGGCAACGATCGCCCACCGCGCCAGCCAGCCGGTCATCTCCAATTCGCACATCCGGACCTGGGTGCCCCGCGGGTTCGCGGTCATCCACTCGCAGTCGCCCGGCACCGGCCAGTCCCAGGGCTGCCCCACCGTGGGCGGGGCCAACGAGTCGCTCGCTCCCAAGGCCGTCATCGACTGGCTGAACGGGCGCGCTCGGGGCTTCACCAGCCTCGACGGTGACGAGGAGGTCCAGGCCTACTGGGCCACCGGCAAGGTCGGAATGACGGGGACTTCGTACAACGGCACGCTGCCACTGGCCGCCGCGACCACGGGGGTCGAGGGGCTGGAAGCGATCATCCCCATTGCGCCCAACACGTCGTACTACCACTACTACCGCTCGAACGGACTGGTCCGGTCTCCGGGCGGATACCCCGGCGAAGACGTCGACGTCCTCTTCGACTTCATCTTCAGCAGCTTCCCCGAGGTGCGGGACTACTGCATCGCCAGCGTGCGCGACGAGATGTACGCCGAACTCGACCGCGCGACCGGCGACTACAACGACTTCTGGGCCAGCCGCGACTACCTGAACCACATCGACGGCGTGCGCGCGGCCACCCTCATGAGCCACGGCTTCAACGACTGGAACGTGATGCCCGAGCACAGCTACCGCATCTCGATGGCATTGCAGGAACGGGGCGTTCCGGTGCAGATCTACTACCACCAGGGCGGACACGGCGGCCCGCCGCCGCTGGAGCTCATGAACCGGTGGTTCACGCGCTACGTCCTCGGCGTCGAGAACGGCGTGGAGGACGACCCGAAGGCGTGGATCGTGCGCGAGGATGGCGAACGGGGAGAGCCGACGCCGTATCCGAGCTACCCACACCCCGAGGCGGAGGGCGTGCCGCTCCACCCGGCAGGCGATGGGCACTGGACAGGCACCCTTTCGCTGGACGCCGGCGACGCGGGCGATGGCACCGGCGGCATCGTGGACAACTTCGCCTTCGAGGGGGGCCAGCTCGCCGCGGCGGAGTGGTCGAACCACCGCCTCCTCTATGCGACGCCGGAGCTGCGTGATGACGTGCACCTGTCGGGCGTCGCCAGGGTGAGGGTGCGTGTGTCGGCGGACACACCCGCGGCCAACCTGTCCGTGTGGCTGGTGTCGCTCCCTTGGACAAACAGCGACAACATCAACGACAACATCATCACCAAGGGCTGGGCCGACCCCACGAACGCCGGTGCCGACGACATCGCGAGCCCGCGGTCGGGTGCCGACCTCACGCCCGGGGAGTTCGTGGAACTGGAGTTTGCGCTGCAGCCGGATGACCAGATCATCCCGGCCGGGGCGCGCATCGGGCTGATGGTGTTCTCCAGCGACAAGTACTTCACGGTGCACCCGGATCCGGGGACGATGCTGACGGTGGATCTGGGCGGGACGAGTGTGGAGTTGCCGGTGGTGGGGGGTGTTGAGGCGCTGAGGAGGGCGCTCAGGCCGGTGAGTTGACCACCAACGGCTTTCATCTTCCGAATAGCTTCTGCCGCACCTCCTGCTTGGCCAATCCATGGAATTCCGCCACGGCAGACACGACCGCGTTGAGTGTGCCAACCCGGACCGGCCGGTGGCGTGGAATCGTCACGCTGTGCTCCGAACCCCCGAATACAGTGGTAACGGTCAGGTGGCTACCACGCTGCCGCTTGGCCTCGTACCCGTAGTGACGCCTGAGCAAACTGGCCAGATCGTCCCCCGTGAGGTCGCGCGGCAGCTTCCTCATACCGCAATTGCTTCGTCCCTTACCAGATGCAGCCGAATCACCCTCGGCGCATCTTGGGGGTCGAAATGACAGAGCACGGCATCTCTGACCATCACCTTCAGATCCGGCCAGTCGTCGCCCTGGGTGAAGATGCTGTGTCCGAGCGCTCTGGCGTCGTATCCGCCCTCGGCGGCTTCGGTAACTTCAAAGATGATCTCACTGGACTTCATCGGTGCCTCTTGCTTCCGCCAAGAGAGTGGCTCGCCTCACACGAGTTCGACGACCGCTTCCAACAAACGTAACGATCTCATCCCGACGGAAATCAAGAGGCTCCAGGAGAATCGCTGGAGTTTGCGATGCAGCCGGATGATCAGGTGATCCCGGCGGGGGCGCGGATCGGGCTGATGGTGTTCTCCAGCGACAAGAACTTCACGGTGCACCCGGATCCGGGGACGATGCTGACGGTGGATCTGGGGGGGACGACGATCGAGTTGCCGGTGGTGGGAGGGGTGGAGGCGCTGAGGAGGGCGTTGCGGCCGGTGAGTTGAGGGGGGGCGGATTCAGTTCACGGTCAGGGCGACGCGGAACCCGGCCCTGTAGATCCGGCCCCCGACCGAGTAGCTGCCGCGGTTCGCCGAACGGAGGAGCCACGGATCGTCGTACCAGGAGCCGCCGCGCAACACACGCAGGGAACAATCCCCCGATCGCCACGTGCCCCCATCGGTTGGAGCACCCGAATAGCTCTCGTTCCAACAGTCGTTCGTCCACTCCCACACGTTGCCAAGCACATCATACAACCCGCCGGCATTCGGCTGAAACAACCCCACGGGCGCCGTCTCCACATAACCGTCGGAACATCGGACCCAGGCGTAGCCCTCCGGCAGGCGCCCCCTGTATCTGCCCGCAAGGTCCAGGTCCGCTCCGTTCCCTCTCCCGCACTGGCCCAACTCGGTCTCCCCCCAGTACCTCGCCGTGGACGTGCCCGCCCGCGCCATGTACTCCCACTCCGCCTCGCTCAGCAGCCGGTACCGCTCTCCCGTCTCCAGCCGCAACCAATCCAGATATAGCTGCGCGTCCTCCCAGCTCACGTTGATCACCGGACGGGGTCCGCGCCCCCAGCGTTGGTCCCCCGGGCGATATCCCCCACAGCCCCCCGCGTTCACACACACGCCCCATTCAGTGAACGTCACCTCGTACACCCCCACCGCAAACGGTGACCCGATCGTCACCCGGTGCTGTGGCCCCTCGTCGTCGGACCGTCCCTCCTCGCTACTCGGCGACCCCATCACGAAGCTACCCGCCGCAACCACCACCATTTTCGGGCAGGCCGCACAGTCCTGGAACACGGTGCCAGGCCGCATGCCCTGGGCGGCAGCGGGAAGGACTCCGGCAAGCAGGAGCAGGCCGAGTAGCGGTGTCGACTTCATCGCGCTCATGACTGGTATCCAACCGAGGGTCCGCCCATTGTGCGTCGCTCCGCAATCACCCTCCCCGCCCGCGGTGTCGCGCAGGATCTCCCGTAGCAACTCTTGCAGTCTATGCTGCTGATCCGTGGGCCGAAAGTCGGCCGACCGCCCAACGGGGGCGAGGGTCGCAGCGGATGGGGGGGTGCGCCCCGGTCCGCCCCCTACCGCCTTCCCCCCGTCGTCACCACATCTCCACCCCTTAGGTGCTCGTCGAAGAATTCGTCCGTCGCGCCGAAGGTGATCAGCCAGCGTTCGTGCAGCAGGAAGTCGTGCACGTCGTCCGGGAAGACGATCAGTTCGTGCGGCACCCCCTGAGCACGCAGCAGCTGCACCAGCCCCACCGTCTGCGAAAACGCCACGTTGCGGTCGTCGTCGCCGTGAATCAGCAGCACCGGCGAGGTCCAATCCTCCACCTCCGACACCGCTGACGACTGGTAGGACACGTCGTCCGGGTCGATCGAGTTGCCCCAGAGGTGGACGCCGGCGATGTCGACCCCTGCCGCGAAGAGATCCGAGTCCCGCGCCAGTCCCTGCGCCGTCAGAATCCCGCCGTAGGAGAGCCCCCACAGCCCCACCCGCTCCGGATCGACGTCCGCGCGGTCGCGCAGGTACTCCCCGGCCGCCCTGATGTCCCGGTACTCGGTGTTCCCCTGGCCCCCGCGCCCCGGCGCATTGCGGAAATCGCGCCCGTACCCGATGCCGCTCCGGTAGTTCACCGACAGCACCACGTAGCCCTTGTTCGCGAAGTACTGGTTCATCGCGTAGGCCATGTGATAGAAGTGCATGTAGTGGTAGCCGAGCAGCATCTGCCGGCGGGATCCCCCGTGGATGAAGATGAGCGCCGGACGCTGTTCGCCGGGCTCCAGGTCCGGGGGCAGGAACAGCTGGTTGTAGAATTCGAAGCCGTCCTCGGCTTCCAGCGTCACCGCTTCGGGGACGACCTGGCGGTCCAGGGGGAAGCGCGACGGCAGTTCGCGGATCATCTCGGCCTCGCCGCCCTCTGAAGGGACCACGGCAACGGTCAGCGGCCGGCTGGCGCTCGCGTTGAGCACGGCAACGTGGCTGCCCGAAGCCAGGACGGCCGGGTAGGTGTCGATGCCGTGGCCGTCGGTGAGCTGCCGAGCGGGCCCGCCAGCCGTGGGCACGCGCCAAAGGTGGCGGCGGTCGATGTCGCCCGCGTTGGTCGCGTAGAAGAGGGTGCGGCCGTCAGGCGACAAGGAGATGTGCTCGGCGATTCCGTCCCCAGGGGTGAGTTCGACGGGTGCGGTCGTACCGCCCTCGGCCGACACCGAGTAGTAGCGCCGCCAGCCCTCCGGCTCAGCCTGGAAGATGATGTGGTCGCCAGCCCACATGACCTGTCGCGCCTCGCTGAACAGGCTGTCTTCCGGCGCGTTGTGCCACACTTCGGACGCCTCGCCGGTGCGCGCGTCGCCGACCCAGATGGAGAAGTCGTGCCCGCCCGCGAAGCGCGCTTCGGTCATCCCGTCGGGCCAGGCGTCGCCGCTGGCATCACCCCGGTCCGCCCGGGCACCGAAGGGCAGACCCGGCCTGCGGATGAAGGCGATCGTGCTTCCGCCCGGGGACCAGGTGGGGCTCGTGTCGCGGTCGACGCCGGGACCCAGGTAGGTGATCCGGGGGCTGTCCGTGTCGTAGACGCCGATGAAGCTGTGGTCACCCCGGTCGCTCACGAAGGCGAGCTTGCGCGAATCGGGGGACCAGACGGGGTTCCCCTGCTCTCCGAAGACGCTGAACAGCGGCTGTGGTTCGCCGGTCGTCGCTACGCCCGGGTTCACCGGCACGCGGTAGATGACATCGTCCTCGACGTAGGCCACCCACTTCCCGTCCGGAGACAGAGCCACGTTCCACGCCCCGGCCACCCGCCACGGCTCGCCGCCGTCCGTGCCGACCGCCCACACGGCTCGCTCCGCGCCCCTCGGGTCGCTGGCGGGGTTGGCGATCCACCCGTCCCGGTTAGCGGTGTGGCCCCGCAGGAACACCACGGTCGAGCCGTCATCCGAGATGCGCAGCGTGGACAGGTCGTGTCCGTCGTCGTCCTCGTAGCGGGTCAGCTTGACGGGCTCGAAGCCGGGTGCGGCCGCGGTGTAGACGTTCCGCCGCCCCTCTTCGTACTCGATCCAGGCGATCCGGTCGGCCGCCGTGGCGGACACCAGCTGGACGGGGTAGCCGGGGCTGAGGACATCCTCGATCGAGAAGCGCTGGGCCTGTGCGGGCGCCGGGGAGAGGGCGGCGAGAGCGAGAACTGGAAGAAGAACGATCGAGCGTGTCATGGGCGCGGCTCCCCGGGCTTCGGGCGAAGGGCGGTCGGACTCTGTGAGGATGCCACTGCGGGTGCTTCGGGGCAACATGCGCTTTCGGAAGACTCGCGCGCACGCCCCGCCGCCGTCCACCGAGCCACAGTCGCCCGTTCATTTTTCTCATGAGTATGTTATACTCAAATCATGAGTAAGCGACTGCAGGTAGTGATGTCCGAAGCGGACTTGGAGGAGATCCGCGACGCGGCCCGACGCAACAACGTCACCGTGTCGGCTTGGGTGCGCCGCACTCTGCGGGAGGCGGCGGGGCACGATCGGCGCGGTGGGGCCGCCGCTGTACGCGAAGCGCGTCCAGACTACTCCATCCTCAAGCCCGGGCTGCTCCGCTACGTCACGATCGAGGTGCGGCTGATGGAGCACGACCTGGAAGCCGTCCGCCAGCGTTACGGGCTCCGCAACTGGAAGGCGGCCGTCGAGGAGGCGGTGTGCAGGCAGGCGGTCGCCCCGATGACGAAGGAGGAAGCGCTCGCGATGCGGGGTGTCGGGTGGGATGGAGATCTCGACGAGATGCGCGATGACGGCCCGATCGAAATGATTGACCCAAGTGACGATGTGCTTGACCCGATTGACATCGATTGAGCTGCCGTGATCGTCGACACTTCCGCCTGGGTCGAGTACATACGGCGAACGGAAAGCGCATTCGACCTCTTTCTGGACGCGGCGGTCCGGGACGGGCAACCCATCGCCACACCTGCGGCGGTCGTCACAGAACTGCTCTCCGGGGCCAACAGCGAGGTCAGGGCGGCAGGGCTCCTGCAACTCTTAAGCCGCTTTGAGATTCTGGTTCCGGGCTCCCTGAAGGACTATCAGGGCGCCACGCGCATCTACCGCACCTGTCGCCGGGCGGGATTCACGATTCGCTCGACGGTCGACTGCATGGTGGCCGCGACGGCGCTGGGAGAGCACCGCCCCCTTCTCGCACGCGACCGTGACTTCGCGGTGATCGCGCGCCACACCGAGTTGGAACTGGTCATCCCTCCCGACTCCGGTGCACCGGAAAAACCCCCGCGGGGCTGGTCCGGGGAGTAGCGCCGGTAGCTGGGACGCGCCCGCCGCCAACTCTCCGCATCCACCCTCCCCGCGCAAACCGGGGGCTTCGGCGCCGGCCGCTACCCGATCGGCGGACGGTGGTGATGCACGCCGAGCCGCTCCTCGAGCGCGCGGGCAAGCGCGATGATCTTGCCCTCTTCGAAGAGTCGGCCATGAAACGCCACATTGCGGGTGATCGTGTGCGGCTCTCCCTGCGGATCGTCCGGGACCGGGCCCGCGCTTCGGGTCGGGCTCCGGTCCAGGCCTGCACGAAGGGTGATCCCCGGGTGCCCGGTGTAGTTCATGGCCATCAGCAGATCGAAGGAACCGTAGGTCGGACCGAAGAGAGCGTCCACGTCGCTGTAGATGCGGTGGAATTCGTGCATGAGATGCCGCCTGAGGCGTTCGGCCTGCAGGTAGTCGACGGCTGAAAGGAGGCGGACGCGGCGCCAGGCGTCAGGCCAGCCTTCGGGGGGAAGGAGGTCGTCGCGGCCATCCAGGGTCAGTGCCTCGTAGATGGTGGCGGCCTCGACGTAGAGGTTGGGGATGAGGGCAGAATAGGGGAACGTGGGGAGGTTGATTTCGACCATTTCGACCCCGAGGTCCCGGAGCGCATCGAGCGCATCGCGGTGGGCGTTCCCGACCGGAGTGGAGGCGCCCGGACCGAACCCGACCTCTCCGAACCAGTCCTCCGAATAGCCGACGCGGATCGTGCCCGGATCCGGACGCGCATCGTAGTCGAAACCCATGTCCAGGGAGCACGCCGACGTCGGATCGGGTCCGTTAATCGCGGCCAGCACCGGCACGGCGTCCTCAACGCGGCGCGTGAGGGGCCCGATGCGGTCGAGGCTGGGAGTAAGGGGCATGGCGCCCTTGGTGGGCACCCGTCCGAAGGTCGCGCGCAAGCCGACGACACCGCACTGGTCGGCCGGATTGAGGATCGAACCGAGGCTGTCGGTCCCGATCGAGAACGAGCACAGTGCGGCTGCGGTCGCCGATCCCGGTCCGGCGCTGGAGCCGCCCGCGTGCTCCTCGGTGTTCCAGGGGTTGCGGACCTTCCCGCCGTACCACCTGTAGCCGTTGGCGAGACTGGCGGTGGCAAGCTTGCCGAGGAGGACGGCCCCGGCGTCGCGGAGCATTGTGACGATCCGGGCGTCCTGGTCGGGCACACGATCCTGAAAGGGAATCGCGCCCCAGGTGGTGGGGATCCCGGCCGTGTCGAAGCAGTCCTTGATGCCGTAGGGGATGCCGTGGAGTTCCCCGCGGTAACGGCCGGCCGCCAGCTCACGGTCGGACTCGTCCGCCTGCGCGAGCGCGTGGTCGCCGGTGACTGTGATGTAGCAGTACAGCTGCGGCGCAATACGCTCGATCCGCGACAGGTAGATCTCGGTCAGCCGGCGGCTGGTGATTTGTCCCGTGCGGATCCAGTGCGCCTGGGACCGCACCGACGCATATGCGATGTCGGCCTCGTCGGCTGGCAGCGACGCGGGCTGTCCGGCGGACAAATCGATCCGGTTCTCCTGTGTGGGGTACGACACGCCGGGCAGACGCGGATCGAAGGTGATCGCCGGCTGAAGGCTGAGCTCGCGGGGGACATCGCGGAGCTGCAGGATGCCGGCCACCTGGTCGCCGATCGACTGCACGAGCGCCGCGCGTTCCTCGGCGGTGTAGGCGACGGCGTGCAGCTTTTCGGCTTCGGCGATGGTTGCGGCGGTGATGTCGGCGGGAGCTTGGGGCGCGGGCGCCCCGGCAGCCGACCCGTCACCGGCGTCCGGCTGGCACGCGAGGGTGCCCGCCGCGAGGGCGGCCGAACTGGCCAGAAAGTCTCTTCGGGAGGTCGTCGGGGTTTTCGGGGCGGATCCCATGGTGTTCCTCCTCGGTCGTGTGGCTTGGCGCGGATCTGGCCTCGCGCCCCTGACGCGCGCCGTCCTACCGCCGGGTATCGCGCCGCGTCAGCGGACTCAGGTAGTCCCGGCTGCCCAGCCCCAGCTTCCGCAGCGCAATCCCGGTCAGGCACTCGTCCACGACCTGCTTGGCGTTCAGCGCGGTCGTGTAGCCCGGGTCGACGAGCGGGTTCAGCTCGACCAGGTCGAAGCCCACCACGTTGTTCTCGGAGCACAGTCCCCGGACGATGTAGAAGACCTCGCGGGGCGTCAGTCCTCCCGGCACGGGCGTCCCGGTCCCCGAGGTGTAGGCCGGGTCCATGACATCGATGTCGAAGGAGATGTGCAGGTACTCCGGCCCGTCGTTCGCTTCGTCGAGCACGCGCTGCATGACCGTGGTCCAGCCGTCACGGTCGATCTCCGCCATGGTATGGTAGCGGAGGCCGTTCTCGCGCATCCATTCGAAGCCTTCCGGACCGGGCCAACTGCCGCGCAGCCCGACCTGAATGAAGTTCCTGCCGAGGATATGACCGTCGTCGACGAGGCGGCGAACCGGCTGCGCGTGCGAGATCAGGTGGCCGCCTCGCGTGCCCCCGGCGTCGTAGTGGGCATCGAAGTGGATGACGCCGACGTTCTCCTTGCCGTACACATCGGCCAGCCCCGCCACGTTGGCGAACTCGATCGAGTGGTCACCACCGATGATGACCGGGATCGCGCCGGTCTGCGCGATCTCGCGGACCATGCGCCGGATCGGGGGCATGCTGCGCTCAACGCTGAGGTTGTCGATCGGCGCGTTGCCGTAGTCCACGGCGGTCAGCTCACTGCGCCAGCGCACCATCGTCTCCATGCTGCCGACGCTCCGTCGCATGGCACGAAAGGCGGTCGGGCCCTCTCCCGCGCCGCGGAACCCGACCCCCATGTCCACCGGGGCGCCCATCAACGCCACCTCGACCTCTCCCGCGACCAGATCCTCGACGGTCCGCGCGACGGGCAGGCCGAAGAAGCTCAGCACGGAGCCGACGTTGATGGGTCCGGGCTCGCGGGGCGGGTCGTTCGAAATGTCGCGATCGCGCCACACTTCGAGGTTCGGGTCGTCGGGGTCGAGTCGGATGACGGCGGCGTCTTCGGAGGCGGGTTCCTGCCCTTCGGAGGCAGCATCCTGCCCGGCATCTTCACCCTCATCCCCGGATCCTTCCGTCGCGGCTTCCGCCGCGGCGTCCGGCGAGGCCTCATCCCCGGATCCGGCGGGCGCGGCTTCGCACGCAACGATAAAGGGGGCGAGGACGATGACGGCGATCGCCTGCAAAGCCACCACCAGGGGTCTGGGCAAAAACGAATCGGGTCTCATGACGGGCAGTCTACGGATCGAAGCGCGGGGGGGCAATCCGATGTCGGCCTGACCATCCTGCGCTGCGCCCCGTCATTGTTTGCCCGCCACGCGGCCGGGCGGCCATGTTGCCAACCGGCCAGCCGGCCGCTGCGTCCCAGGACCTCAACCCGGCGATCTGCGATGACGACCAAACCGACTCCGCTCCGATCCGCATCAGCGAGCCGCCGTCTCACCGCCCTGCTGCTGGCCGCACCGTGGGTCTTCGCCTGCGGCCAGGGTGGCGAGTCGGCGGACGCGGCCGGCGAGCACGTCACCCTGGCCATCGAAGGCGTCTCGGTCGTGCCGATGGACGGCGAGCAGGTATTCCCCGACATGACCGTCCTGGTGGGCGACGGCCGGGTGGTGGCGGTTCGGCCAGCCGATGAGGTCACGGTTCCCGAAGGGGCCATCCGCGTCGACGGGCGGGGCCGTTTCCTCATCCCGGGCCTGAACGACATGCACGTGCATTTCCAGGAGGAGCAGGCGCTGGGCCGCTTCCTCGCGACCGGGGTCACCGGCGTGCGCGTCCTGTGGGGCGGCCAATCGACCCTCGACCTTCGCGACCGGATCGCCCGCGGAGAACTGACCGGTCCCGATATCTACACCGCAGGCACCATCATCGAGGGCTTGCCGCCACCGGAGCTGGCGGCGGTGATCGATACGGCGGGCCGAGTGATTGTCCGCGACAGCATCAACGGAGCCCAAGCGGTCCGGGAGCAGCACGCCGCGGGGTACGACTTCATCAAGGTCTACAACAACGTCCCTGCCTCGGCGTACGGCGGCATCGTCACGGAAGCCCGCAGCCTCGGCATCCCCGTGGCTGGCCACGTCCCCTTCGAGGTCGGCCTCGATGGCGCCCTCGCGGCAGGCCAGGCGAGCATCGAGCACCTGCGCGGCTACATCTGGCACCTCGTGCCCGCCGACGCGGCCAACCAGCCGGGCGCGGACCTGAGGTCGCGGACCCTCGCGTGGGCGGATGGAGACCTGTCGCGCATTCAGGAGCTGGCGCAGCGGACCCGCGACGCAGGCGTGTGGAGCGTCCCGACGCTGGCCGTCCGCATGATCATGAAGCCCGACCGCCTGGTGGAAGCCTACCTCGCCACGGAGGAAGCGTCCCACATGACCGAAGGCATGCGCGCCTTCTACACCGAGCGTATGTCGATCCCATGGATGAGCAACTTCGCCCCCGCCGACTTCGAAGCCGCGATGGACGGTTTCGCAGTGGCCGACTCCCTGGTCCGGGCGCTGGTGGGCGTGGGAGCGCCGGTCATGGCCGGAACGGATACGCCGCCGCTCGGCTTCGCGCTCCACCGTGAGCTGGAGGAGCTGGTGGGCGCGGGGCTCACGCCGTATGAGGCGCTGGAGGCCGCGACGGTGAACCCGGCGACGTTTCTTGCGCGGGGGCCGGGCGCGGGGATGGTGGTGGAGGGGAGCCCCGCCGATCTGGTGCTGCTGGACGGCAATCCCCTGGAGGATATCGGAAACACGCGCCGAATCGTGGGCCTGGTTCGGCGGGGCGCGTGGCTCGACCGGGCCGCTTTGGACGCCATGCTCCCCGCTGACTGAGCCAACCACCGGCGATCTACTCGCGTTCGACAGGCACCCGCAGACACCAGCACGCTGAAAGTTCAACAGCATGTTGATTTTTCAGCATCACCACCTTATCATCATGGAACGGCCGACGTCGGAATGTTGTCGAATGTCGAACCGTCACTGGAGGCGTCGAGTAGCGGTGCTTCAACCACTATCGCCAGGAAAAGCGAGGCTACATTGACCGAATTGCCGCGGCTGAGCAGACGAGAGCGCGAAGTCATGGACATCGTCCACGAGTCGGGACACGCCACCGCCGCCCAGATCCGAGCGCGATTGACCGACCCACCCACCGACTCGGCCGTCCGTTCGGTGCTGAGGATCCTCGTCCAGAAGGGACATCTGGCAAGCGAATACGACGGGCCTCGCTATGTCTACTCACCCACGGTCCCAGCGCAACGTGCGCGAAGCTCGGCAATGCAGCATGTCCTCAAGACGTTCTTCGGCGGCTCGGTGGAGGGGGCTGTCGCCATGCTGCTCCAGCTCGAGGACACCAGGCTCACCCCAGGTGAGCGAGCGCGCATCAAGGCGCTGATCGACCAGGCGTCCGAGGAGGGACGGTGATTGATTCGCTCCTGTTACCCGACTCTCTGAACATGCTCGGACTCGTCGTCAGGGCCACGATCCTGTTGTCGGCGGCGCTCGCTCTCGCGTGGCTCGTCCGAAAAGGGCCCGCCGGGATCCGTCATTTGCTGTGGACGATGACCTTCGCGCTTCTGCTCGGGCTCCCTGCATTTGGCCTCCTCGGCCCGTCATGGGAGTTGTCGATCCTCCCGTCCCACAGCAGCGTGCCCCGGCAGCTGCCCTCCGAGGCTGCTCCGGTCGATGGTGCCTCAAACGAATTCATCAGCCTGCCCGCACCTGATCCACCGTTGTCAGACGGTGGATCCACGGCCGTCCCGGTGGGAGAGCCGCTGTCGCCATCGCGCTCGATCCCATTTCCACTCCTGCTGTGGGGAGTTGGCTGCGCCGCCGCGCTGGCCTCGCTGGCCGTAGGCTGGCTTCGGTTCGCAAGACTTGTTCGGGTGGCACAACCACTTCGCGACCCGATCCGGCTTCGACAGGCGGAAGCGGTTCGCCAGCGACTGGGGATCCGCAGCGACGTGCGGCTCTTTCTCAGCCCCGCAGCCACCACACCGATGACGGGTGGGTTGTGGAAGCCTGTGGTCTTGCTTCCAGGATCGGCGGCAGGGTGGTCCCCCGAGCGGTGGAGGGCCGTCTTGACGCATGAAATGATCCACGTGTGTCGCCGCGACGTGCTCCGGCAGCTCATGGCCCGGGCCGTGCTCTCGCTCTACTGGTTCCATCCCCTGAGCTGGGTGGCGGCACGGCTCGCGGCGGTCGCGAGCGAGGAGGCCTGCGACGAGGAGGTGTTGGCACTCGGCACCCGCCCCTCGGAGTACGCGACCCACCTTCTTTCGTTGGCCGGAGGCATGAGCGCCCATCAGCCGGTCTTGTCCCTATCTATGAGCCCGCGCTCACACTCGCAGTTGGAGAGGAGAATCATGGCTATTCTCAAGCCACAGCGGCCGCGTCGGAGCCCCATGGTCACCGCCCTCATGGTAATGGCGATCGGTAGTGTTGGGGTCTCGGCGGCCTTCGCCCATCCGGTCCAATTGCCGACGGACACCGTCACCGCCGTCGTCACCGCGCGGATCGGGAGTACGGGCTTTGGCGACGAGAGTGACGAGTACATCTTCGGCGACGTGACGTCCGTGGCCGCTGATCAGCATGGGCGGATCTACGTCGCTGATCGTATCTCGCCGTCGGTTCGGGTCTTCGGGTCCGATGGGCAGTTCACGGCCTGGATCGGACAGGAAGGTGAAGGGCCCGGCGAGTTCACATGGCCGGTAGACATCCTGGCCGCTGCCAATGGCCAGCTGTTCGTGCGGGGATCACGGATCACCACTTTCGCGGCCAGTGCTTCGTCGGAGTATCCGGACTCGGTTGTCGGCACCTGGAGGATTCCCCCCTACTACAACTCCGATTCCTGGCGCGCTCGACTGGTCGACGGAGTCTACTACTACCCGCACTATGAAAGCTGGACGAATGGACCTAAGCACTACTTCTATCTGCAGTACGGCCCAGAGGGGTTCACGGGCGACACGGTCCGGGTGCCCGACCTGGGCGACCTCGGAAGGCAAAGGAGTGCCTTCTACCGGGTCGGCCAACGCGGCGGCCGAATCGTCCACGGATTGAACATCGCGCCCTTCGCTCCCCGGGCGGACTGGGACATGACCGGACGAGGGACGATCATCGTGAGCGACGGACAGTCCTACCAGCTTGGGGAATACTCCCAGGATGGCCGGCTTCTCAGGACCATCGCCGGCCGTGAGCTGGAACGCCGAGCGGTGCCGCGGGCCGAACGTGCCGACAGCATCAGAGCACTTGAGGCGCGCATCGATTCCCTGCCTGTCCCGCTGGACGACGTTCTTCACGTCGCGCCGGAAATCCTGCAGGGAGAGATCCCGGATTCGCTGCCAGCCTTCATTTCCATCCACGTGGGTGCATCCGACCGCATCTGGGTCGAGCGCTGGCCTCCGGCAGGCATGAGGTCATCACGTTACTACGAAGTCCTGGAATACGACGGCCGCTACGTGGGCACCGTCGTCGTGCCGGCCCCATTGCTGGCGGATCCACCGCCATTCTTCGGCGAAGACATCATCGTCGGAGTCATTATCGACCCCACAACCGACGTGCACTCGGTCGTCTCTCTACGCTTTCGACTACCAAGATGAAATCGCTTCCCCGATCGGCCAGGAATGCGGGCTGTCAGGCGAGTGGGATCTCCTTGCCCGACGGTCACGAAAAAAGAGGCTGGTTGCTGTGCAGCCAGTCCGAACACAGGTTTCACGAAATCTGAACGATGCCCCAACCTCGAGGAATGCCGGCCCATGTCCTCAAGCAACTACGCCCTCGCCCAAGGCGCATACGGGGCGGCGGCCCGCTGACGAGACCCTGTGACCAAGATCGCGAAGACCGACTACAAGCTGGGTCAGGACAACGTCCAGGTTCTCGGCCTCGACATCCACAATCCGGTCTTCGTCGTCTCCAGCCTCGCCATCATCGCGTTCGTCGCTGGGGTAGTGGCATTCCAGGCCCGGGCGACGGCCGCCTTTGGGGCGCTGCGCGCGTGGCTCATGCCGACGTTCGACTGGGTGTTCATGGGGGCGGGCAACTTCTTCGTACTCTTCTGCCTGCTCCTGCTGGTGACGCCGCTTGGCCGCGTTCGCCTGGGCGGCGCGGATGCCCGGCCGGACTATTCTCGATGGACCTGGTTCGCGATGCTGTTCGCCGCCGGGGTGGGCATCGGCCTGATGTTCTTTGGGGTGTCGGAGCCGGTGGAGCATTTTCTGCAACCGCCGCTCGGGCTCGAGGCGGCCGACGCCGCGGCAGCGCGCCTCGGCATGGCCGGCGCCATCTTCCACTGGGGCATCCATGGGTGGGCCATCTACGCGGTGGCGGCGGTGTCGATCGCCTTCGCGTCGTACAACCTTGGGCTGCCGATGACGCTCCGGTCGGCGTTCTATCCGCTCCTGGGAGAGGCGGTGTGGGGACGGCTCGGCCACGGCATCGACATTCTCGCCGTCTTCGCCACGCTCTTCGGGCTGGCCACGTCGCTCGGCCTGGGCTCTCAACAGTTGGCGGCGGGGCTGGCCCACCTATGGGGCACGCCGACGACCGACACCACCCAGGTCCTGATGATCGCCGGCATCACCGCCATGGCGCTGACGTCGGTTGTCAGCGGGATGGAGAAGGGGATCAAGCGGCTGAGCCAAGCCAACCTCTGGCTCGCCCTGCTGCTGCTGGCGTTCGTGCTGACGGTCGGCCCGACACTCGACATCGCCACCCGCACCGTGACCAGCCTCGGCCACTATCTCGCAGCGATCGGACCGCTCAGCAACTGGGTGGGCCGCGAGGACCTCGACTTCATGCACGGCTGGACGGTCTTCTACTGGGCCTGGTGGATCTCGTGGTCCCCTTTCGTCGGCTTGTTCATCGCCCGAGTCTCGCGCGGCCGGACGGTGCGCGAGCTGATCGCCTGCATGCTGATCATCCCGACGCTGCTTATCACGATCTGGATGAACGCCTTTGGCGGGACTGCGGTATCGCAGTACGTCGACCGCGGTCATCTCGACGTGATCGCGGCCGTGCAGGCGCAGCAACCGGAGATCGCCCTGTTCGCGCTGCTGGAGACGCTGCCGCTTGCGAACGTGACGGCGGTCATCGGTCTCGTGCTCATCGTGGTGTTCTTCGTCACCTCCTCCGACTCCGGATCGCTGGTTATCGACACCATCACCGCCGGCGGCAAGCTGGACGCGCCGGTCGCCCAGCGCGTGTTCTGGTGCGTCTTCGAGGGGCTGGTCACCGTCGCACTGCTGCTCGGCGGCGGCCTCGTGGCCGCACAGGCGGCCATCACCGCCACCGGACTACCCTTCACGCTGGTGCTGATCGCCCTGTGCTACAGCACCTGGAAGGGGCTGCGCGCGGCACACGCCACGGGAGTTCGATGAAACGCGCAGTCCTTGTTGCCACATCGCTCGCTCTCTTCGCCTGCGACGACTCGGGTACCGCACCCTCCTCGGGCCCCATCATCTCCGACTCCGCCGGGATCCGGATCGTCCAGACCCCGCCCGGCGACCTTCTCTACGCGGCGCTGGCCGAAGAACCCTCGCTGTCGATCGGCCTGCTCAGTGGCCCGGAGGAGTTTCTTTTCGGCAGGATCGCTTCCGCCCGGCGCGACGCTGCGGGAAACCTGATCGTGGCTGATCGGCAGGCGTTGGAGATTCGCATCTTCTGCCGGGCGAGCCGATCCAACGCTGGGACGTGTTCGCCAACGACGGCGCATACCTCGGCCGCGTGGACGTCCCCGCATCGCTCCGGATCGAGGAAGTCGGCCGCGGCCAGGCCCTCGGCGTCGCCACCGACGACCTCGGCTTCGAGCGCGTCCAGCTGCGCGACCTGACCTTGCGCAGGCCGTAGCCGTCGGTCGCTTCCCCGGATCGTTTCCCACGGGGGGTTCACGCCGCGACGCCTATGAAGCCCCCAGACCAGGCTGGAACGACCGCGGCGAGTATCCGCTGTCGTCGAGGTTCACAGCGACCGCTTGAGGATAGCGTTGGCAGCCCACTCCACAGGATGCCGGTGGGCGATGACAACCTGCGGAAGGCGGTACACTATGTTGCACGAATTTCATTCAATACCCGTCGCTTCCGTACAGGCGCGCCTCCGATGCTCGGTTGCGCGCGGGCCATTCTTCCAGGAGAGCACCTGAAGTGAACGATCTAACCATCCGGATACTCTCCTTCGCGACCGTGCTGCTCGCGGCGTCGACCACAGCCGCGCCCCCTGCAATAGCGCAGGATCGGCCGCTGTCCCCTGAGTTCGCGGAGGTCTACCGCGCTGGCGGCGCCACCGCGCCCGACTGGGCCCAGTTCAGCACTCCCACGGGGCTGGCGTTCGACGGATCGGGCAATCTGTACATCCTGGATCCACAGTTGTTCCAGGTCGCCGTCATCGACCGAAACGGCGAGCTGGTAAGGACCGTGGGGCGTCAGGGAGGAGGTCCTGGAGAGTTCAACACCCCGATCACCCAAGTGGTCTGGCGCGATGGGCGTTTCGCTGTTTCGGATATGGGGCACAACGCCTACCAGCTCTTCGCTCCGGATGGAGAGCTGGAGCGGTTCGTCAAGATGAGCGACGGACAGGGCGCAATGGCGGGATTCTCCACCATGCGGAGTGCGATCAGGCCTGATCCGCGCGGTGGAGCGTTGATCGCGCAGGGGACACCCGGGTCCGTTTCCGCGTTTTCCGGATTGATTGCCCAGGTGACCGGAGCTGACGAGGAACCCGGGCTTGATGACCGGGAACTGGAGCGGATCGACCTCGGCGCGGATGTCGTTGCCGCTGATCCGATCCTGCAGGGGTGGCGCCCGCAGTCGGAACCCGCACGCGAGTCGACCATGCAGGACACCCAGGATTTCTTGAGGATAATGGCCGAAGCGATGACGGGCCCGGAAAGAAGGTTCTTCGAGCCTAAAATGATCTGGGACGTGCTCCCCGACGGCACCATCGCCTATTCCGATTCATCGGGGTACGCGATCAAACTCGCCGGATCGGACGGGACCGTGAACGCGGTGCTGCGGAGGGACCTTCACCCCGAATCCGTCAGCCGGCGGATCCGCGAGGCGATGGTGGAGGAACGGCTCCGAGCCCTCGACGAACAGGCAGAGGACGCAAGCGGACGCTCGGGGCCCATGCTTCCGGGCATGATGGACGCACTCAGGGACGTGCTCGAAGAGCGCGACTTCTTCGAGGAGATCCCCGTCGTGCGCGGCCTGAAGGCGACCTGGGACGGCGCGCTCTGGATACAACGGCGGGGCGAAGATCCCTGGGACGACTCCGGCCCGATCGACGTCTTCGACGCGGACGGGGAGTACGCGGGCACGCTGCCCGCGGGCGAGATGCCGGCCGCCTTCGGACCCGACGGTCTCGTCGCCTACGTGGAGCGCGACGAATTCGACGTGCCGACCATCGTGGTCAGGAGACTGCCGGCGGCGGGCCCGCCGGCATGATGTTGGGATTGCTTCCTGGCGCTGCCGCTCGACCGATCGACGGAAAGACACCGCGACGAGCGGACTACGTCTAGGCGGTTGGGCCCAGTCGCCCAACGCCAATGGCAAGCCTCGCCCGGTCCTTTCGAGGAAGAAGATCCGTGATGCGACCGAAAAACCGATCACGAAACTCCATTCCATCGGACTCCTTTGGGATGTACATCGATCATCGACGAGGAGAGCGAGTTCCCAGCCGTCATCATCGCCCACACGTTCCACAACCGGTTCACTGAACCGGGCGCGTGGCTCTAGCCTGCGGGCTTCCATCTTCATCTTCTCGACGGCATGCCCCATTCCCTCCATACCCTCCTCGTCGTACCACGGCTGTGTGGTCTCCCGTGAAGCTCCCGGGATCAATTTGATTGGCTTCGTGCTTTGCCCAGTGGTTCCTCCTGCTGCCACACGAGACCCAGCAAACCAATCGGCCCTCCGAATCGGTTCTTCCGTCAGATTCGCACCGATCATCACTTTCCCCGGGTACTGCACTTCGTCAGGCCCTTCCGATTCAAACTCGATCGAGGGTCGAGAATGCCTGACCGCGCACCAGAAGCGCCCAATCGTACGCCGGATCATTGTCGATTGGGTGTGGCTCATGCGTCAGTCCGAAGTCCTCCACCCAGTGTTTGACGCTCTCCAACGTGACGCGATCTGCCAAATCCAGTCGACCTCCGTGCGACTTGGGACGAAAAATGGGCCTGGGTAGACTTGAACTACCGACCTCACGCTTATCAGGTGTCTCCCAGATGGCGTGAATCACGGCAAGAAATCGTCAAATTCAATCAGGACTGCACGATCTGCCGTTCTTGCCGTGAGGCCGTGACCGGGCCTGTCGTGTTCGAATGGCGGGAAAATCGGGGCAAAATGGCGGACATTTTGTCTGGACCCTCGCCGTTCTCGAGGCGGTGGCACTGGGCGGCATGCTCCTGCCGGGCGGTTTGCTCGTAGCCCTCTGGGTCTCGCTGCTCGGCTTCATCATGGGCGGCACATTCGGGCTGGCTCTGACACTCCTCGTGCTTCGGGCTCCGGACACCGAGTCCGCTAGCCAGCTATCGGGCATGAGCCAGTCGGTGGGTTACTTCGTGGCCGCCATCGGCCCTCCGGTGTTCGGCTATCTTCACGACCTGACCGCGGGATGGACGGTCCCGCTCCTGCTCCTCGGGGGAGTGCTAGTGGGGAAGGTGCTGTCGGGGCTTCCGGCCGGCCGGCAAGGCCTCATCGCCACCGCCGCCCGAGTGCGCTGAGACGCCTGCCCTCACCTGGCTCCGTGGGTTCCACGGGTGCTGCCGGCTCGGCCGCTGGCGGGGGGGTCAACAGGACGTTGGGGTCGGCGCTGTAGGTACTCGAATAGGGGGGTTGAGCCGATGAGACGTACTTTAGCGTTGGTGGCAGCCCTGGCCGTGCTGGGGACCCTGACGGCGTGCGGCGGGGAGGCAGCCTCCTGGGACGTCGCGCAGGCCATCGAGGTCATCCGGCCGGGGTTGATCCGGTCCCACATCGAGTTCCTCTCGGACGACCGTCTGCGCGGCCGTGATACCGACGACGTGGGCTATGAGATGGCCCGCGACTACGTGGAGGAGCAGTACGGGAGAATCGGCCTCGAGCCGGCCTTCGGCGGATCTTATCTGCAACCCTTCGACCTCCTGGAAATCGTTGGGGATCGGGGAAGCCGCCTCCGCATCGGTGACTGGGAGATCGCCTACCCCGAGGCCTCGTTCACCCCGGACTGGCTCGGTGAACGACCCTCGATCTCGGGCCGCGGAGTCTACGTGGGCCGTGGGCTGGTGGACGGCGCGCTGCCTTCGGAGGTGGACCTGGATGGGAGCATCGCGTTCGTCCTGGCCGGCATCCCCGAAGGACGAGAACAGGACCTGGACGTGGTGATCCGGGCCCGGACGGAGGTTGAGCTCGCGTATCGCCGCGGGGCGGAGGCCGTGGTGGTCGTGGATCCCCGGCCCGACGCCGAGACGTGGGAGAGAAGGCTTCGTCCGCGGCGCCCGCTCCGCGTGCTCGCCGACGGCACGACGTCCAGGTTCCGGCCCGCGGGGACCCTCGGACCCGATGCTTCCCGGACCTTGCTCGATCGGTGGTCGCTCGGTCCCGAGGCCAGCGCCGAGCCGGTCGATCTGGGGCCGGTAACCATCGAGCCCGTCCACGAGCTTCGCACCTCCAGGAGATGGAACGTGGGGGGCCTCGTACGGGGAGCGGATCCCGAGCTGCGCGACGAGGTGGTCGTCTTCACCGCCCACCTCGATCACGTCGGCATCGGGCCCCCGGACGCCGATGGCGACAGCATCTACAACGGAACGCACGACAACGCCCTCGGCGTCGCGAAGGTCCTGGCGGCCGCCGAGGCGATGGTCGGACTCGAGATGTCCCGCTCGGTGCTCTTCCTCGCCGTGGGAGCCGAAGAGGGGGGCCTCCTGGGGTCGTGGTACTACGTGCGGGACCCCGTCTTCCCCATGGAGAAGACCGTCGCCGCCATCAACCATGACGGAGGGCTCGACGGGCAGGCCTCGGACGACTTCCTCGCCTTCGGGGACGAGTACACGACGCTCGGGGTGTTCTTGGAGCAGGCGGGTGAGGAGTACGGCACCTCGTACGAGACCTACAGGATCCCGCCCTTCGCGGCGGCCCAAGCGCTCCTCTTCCGGACGCGAGCTGGGAGTCACCGGTAGCCATGTCCTGGGAGTCACCGGTAGCCATGTCCGTGATGTCGGTCTACCTCGTTCGGAACCTCGCGAACTCGCCGACGGTTCCGGAAATGCTGCCCGACGCTCCGTTCCGGAAGACGCGGGCGAGACCGGACGGACCGGCGTTCTACGGGGATACGGAGGTGCCGAGGTAGGCTGGCTAGGGGTCCGGGGGCGGCGGGTACGACTCGTGCACCTGCACCACCTTCCACTCGCCCTCTATGCGCTGCACCACGATGCTCCAGACCTCGTAACCGCTGGTCGGCTCTCCATCCTCGCCGACGTTGGTCGAGTGAATGACCGACGTGGCCACCGCGGCGTCCCGGTCCAGCACGTGCACTGTGCTTTCTCCGAGCGTGAAGTGCACGTTCCTTCCGACGCCGGGGAAGTACTCCTTCATCGAGGCACGATGTGACTCCAGCGGGGTGACCTCCCCGCGGCTCGCCCAGGCGAAGTCGGGGCCGTCCAGGTGATACCCGATGAAGCCGTCCACATCGTGACCGTCGATGGTCTCGACCATCTCGTTGGCGAACTGACGTATGGAGTCGCCAAGCGCCGCACGCTCGGCATCGGTGAGCTCTCCATCACCGATCCCGGCGCACCCCGCCAACAGTACCGACAAGCCCAAGACTGAGCTCAGCGTTCTCATGGTTGTCACTCCTTTTAGTCGAGCCGCTCCCGCTTCCAGAGATCCCGCACCTCGTCGTCCAGGCCCGTCATCTCCCAACGGATCAGCGAGATCGGGAGCCGCCCGGCTGCCATGAACGTGTCGTGGAACTCCCCGAGGTCGAAATCGTCGCCTAGCTGGCGCTTGCGATCGGCGAGGAGCTGCTGCATCTGCAGCATGCCGATCGCGTACCCCAGCCCGTAGCCGGGCGGTCGGCGAAGGTAGATCTCGGCGTCCACGCGCGCAACGTTCTCGTCCAGCCACGGGGTGCGCTCCATCCACCACGCTACGACTTCGTCGACTGTCATCTCGTTGAGCTGGAGCCACACGTCCGCCGGCACCCTGGCGGCCCGGAAGATACCGAAGACGTAGATGAGCTCACGGACCCGCGGCGCGTCATCGAGCAAGCCGGCGTTCATGACGGCTTCTTCCAGATAGGTGCCCCAGCCTTCGGTGCGCGCCCCGCTGCTGATCTTGCCGCGGATGGGGTGCGTGTTGTGCCGTGCGACCAGGCCGTCGAAACGATGCCCGGGGATGACGGCGTGCAGGTGATCGGGCGTCGGGTCAGCCTTCGGTGCGCGCCCCGCTGCTGATCTTGCCGCGGACGGAACTGCACCTGCTCCCAGAAGTTCGGGCCGCCGGGACGGACGATCCACGGCACGTTCGTGTCGAGCTCCCCGACGTAGTCCGGGATCGTGATGATGTCCTCCTCCACCAGGAAGTCGCGGATCCGCGTGTCGACGCTGTCGATCCGCGCCTCATACTCCTCCGCCGACGCCGGCAACTCGAGCGGCGGCAGATGCCGGTTCCGGTGCTGTTCCAGCGCATACACACTCCAGAGGCGATCCAGCTCCCGCAGGCCCAGCGTGACGATCTGATCCGCGTCGTACGCCATGAGCTTCACGTGCTTCAGGTACCAGTCGAACATCTCTCGACCCACGCCGCCCTGCGCGGTCATGTCGCCTCGATTCGCGACGAGCCAGTCGTGGAAGCCGCGGACGGACTCCCGGGCCGCGGCGATGTCGGCGCGGAGATCGGGTTGCTGCGTGGCCGCCCGCTCGCGGAAGTCGTCGTACCAGCCAAGGACGCCGGCCGGCGGCGTTGCTCGGTACGGGTAGCCGTGCCCCACGCCGTCGGCGTTGGTCAGATTGAAGATCGCGAGGTCCGCGTAGTCGGCGGCTACTTCCGTCAGGTTGTTCTTGGCCTGCTCCACCAAGAGTGAGATGGCCTCGAGGCGCGTCCGGAGCGCGGTGGTCCCATCGTCGTCCAATGGCAAGTCCGCGAACGTGATGCGCAGCATCTGATCGACATAGAAGCCGGGGTCCCTAGACCAGGGGCGGGACACGTTCAATGTGAAGTCGTGACGATCGAATCGGGAACGAACTGCCAGATAGTCGACCTGTTGATCGAGCTCCCAGTCCACGACCGCCATGTCCTCGAGCCGCGCCTGGAAGTCCCGCATCGTGGCGCGACGCCACTCGACGGTCGCCTCACCGTAGTCGGGATAGACGTCGGTCGCGCTGCCGGCGATGTCCCGGTTCGGAACGTTGCCCGACGCCCTGGCCGGATCCGTCCACTCGAGGAATTCTTGGAACAGTGCAACGAGGTCATCGTAGGTGCCCGACCCGTCCGGCATACCCTCCTCACGTGCGTCTCCCGCCTGCCATTGGAACGCCGTCAAGAGGAGGAGGAGGAGGAGCAGCGCCGTCGAGGCGGATTTGATCGAGGTCGACGTCTTCATATGCCCTGATCCCCCGTGATGAGGTGCCCTTAGGTACGGTACCAGTCGGCCAGGCCGAGGAACGCTGAATCCCTCAGGTTGGTGACAGAATGCTACCAAACAGCGCGCCGCGCCACGTCAGGTGCGGCGGTCGGATGCGCCGGCGCCCCACAACCCCTATCTTGATCCGCCGGTTGATCTGACGTCGCTATGCGGGTGTTGAGCGCCCAGATTCTGAACAACCAGCGTCGATGTCATCGGAGCCTGAACCAAGCCCTAGGAGTCCGTGGTTGGAGCTTACTTGCTTCTCGAGTCCGGGAGGGACCTAGGATGAAGACACCCTGTTGGGCGTCACGAGGCATTCTGGGAGGGTCCGTCCTCGGCCTTGTCGTGCTTGTGGGGGCGGGCGGATGTGCGTCGGAGGGCACCACGGACAGGACCGGGGCTCGCACACTCGACGACATCCTCAAGGCCGGTACGATCAGGATCGGTTTGAATCCGAAGATCCCGCCGCGCGCCCTGTACGACGACCAGAACGAGATCGTCGGGTTCGAGGTTGACGTCGCGTCCGAGATCGGTCGCTTGCTCGGGGTCGATGTCGAGCTCGTGGTCGTCGGCTCACCGGACCGCATTCCGTTCGTCGCGCTGGGAAAGGTGGATGCCGTCATGGGAGCGATGACGCGGGACTCCAAGCGGGCCAAGGTCATCGACTTCAGCGTTCCGATTCACACGTCGAGCTACGGTGTCCTGACCCGGAAGGACACGGGCATCACCACGTGGCAGCAGCTCAACCACGAGAACATCACCCTCGTTCAGGTACGGGGCACCGTCACAGTCGAGATCGTCAAACGGCTGTTGCCGCAGGCCCAGCTCCTGCTGCTCGACAACTACACGGACCGAGACCGGGCGCTGGCCCAGGGTCGCGCGGACGCGTCGGTGGACGGGATCGACACCCTCGGGTTCCGGTTCACGCGTGCGTTTTCCGATGTTGACTGGTATTGGTTCGCCACGCCCGACTTCCGACCTCCCGACTACTCAGGGTTCGGGGTCGCCAAGGGTAACGACACGCTCCGGGACTGGCTGAACGTCGCTGTCTACGAGATGCACGAGTCCGGCTTCATCGCGACTCGCTGGGAGGAGTGGTTCGGAGCTCCGATGGCCACCCCCGTACCGTTCACTCCCTTCTTCCAGTAGGGGTAGCCGCACTCGTGCCACCGTGGCGCCGAGGGACCGACTAGTGGCGACCGGCAGGGACTGACGTGGCCTATACGCTGCAATGGGGGCAGGTCGTCGGCTTCACGGGCTACCTGATCGGGGGAGCTTGGCTCGCGCTCCAGATTGCGTTTCTCGCCTTCGTCGGGGGCGTCACCATCGCCACCGTCAATGCGACCATTCTGTCCTATGGCAGGAACCGAGCGTTGCGCGCTGCGGTGAGCAGCTACGTCGCCTTCTTCATGAACACACCGGTCCTGGTACAGATCTTCTTCTTGTTCTTTGCTCTGCCGGAAATGGGTGTGTTCCTGTCTTCCTACCAGGCTGTGCTGCTGGGGTTGACGCTCAACGTCAGCGGGTATCTGACGGAAACGCTGCGTGCCGGCTTCCAGTCCGTACGCAGGTCGGAGATCGAGGCGGCGGAAACGCTCGGCATGAGCGTTGCACAAATGACGTGGTACGTCATTCTGCCCCACGTCATCCGAGTGCTCTATCCACCGTTGACCAACCAGTACATCCTGCTGACGATGACGACGTCCATCGCTTCGATCTTCGGTCTCGAGGAGCTCACCGGCCGGGCCTACAACGTCAGCGCCGAGACCTTCCGCTCATTCGAGGTCTTCTCATTGTCGGCCGTCCTCTACGTGGTGTTGACCTTCGTCGCCAGCGCCGTGCTGTGGCTCATCGGACGCTATCTCTTCCGCGTCAAGGCGAGGTTCGTCTGATGGGTGGGTCCCTCCTGGAGCAGCTACCCCTCTTCCTGTCGTATTCCAATGTGTCGTTTCTGGCCCAGGCCTTTGGCGTAACCGTGGCCCTGTCGATCGTCGGCTGCGTCGTCGGGTACACCGTCGGCGCGCTGCTCGCCTTCATTCGTAACCGCCATGTGGTCGACGTGTTGCCCGCGCGCTTCCTTTCCGTCGGGTTCAGCGAGACCTTCCGGCGGGTTCCGTTCCTGGTCAAGCTGATGGTGGTCTTTTTCGCTTTCGAGGTCGTCGGTATGAGGGTCTCCATGTTCACCGTCACTGCGACCACGGTTGCGCTGGCCGCGGCCGCCTTCTCAGCGGAGATCATGCGCGCGGGGCTCGAGGCATTGCCCGAGAGTCAGTGGGACGCGGCGGAATCCATGAACATGGGGGGCGTCATGAGCCTCAGACTCTGGGCGTTGCCACAGTCGTGGAAGGTCATTCTGCCGCCCGCGCTGAGCTTTACGGTCGGCCTCATCAAGTCGACGTCGATCGCCTCGCAAATCTCCGTCTTCGAGTTGACCTACGCGGCGAAGGTCCTGAACGAGAGAGGGTTCTCGCCCGTCCTGAGCTTCGGGTCCCTGCTCGTCCTATACTTCATGATCTGCTACCCGCTCAACCTCTACGCACGAAGGCTCGAGAGGCAGCTGGAGCGACCTCGTGGCTGGAAGTCGGGCGCCCCGTTGCTCGCCGAGTCCGGGGTTGCATGACCGCGACTGACCACTCCAACCGACCCGAAAGATGACGACATCGACGAGTCCCGGGATGCAGTATCTGCGAGGTGCGATCGACTGCCATACGCATGTCTGCCCGCACATCAACGGCCGGTCGATCAACGTGTTCGAGGCGACACGACAGGCGGCCGACGCCGGCATGCGTGCCATCGGCCTGATGGACAACTTCGGCAACAGCTCAGGGTTCGCCGCCCTGGCCATGGCCGAACTCGGGTCGCTGGGCGTCGAAGTGTTCGGCGGGAGCATCATGCAGCCGATCGCTGGAGGCGTCACGGTCGAGGCCGCACGTACGGCGCTGGCCTACGGGTACGGACCGGGAACCGGCGCTCGCTTCGTCTCGCTGCCCACCCATCACACGCGCAATGTTGCCGAGCGTGAGGGCCGAAGTCCTGCCTACCTCGAGACGACCTTCTCGGTGCCCCAGTCGGGCAAGGTGCCGGACGTGGTGCTCAAGATCATGGATCTGGTCGCCGAGGCCGATGCGGTCTTCGACTGCGGTCATGTGGCCGGGCACGAAGCGGTCGCGTTGGTCGAGGAAGGCAAGCGACGAGGTCTCGAGCGACTGCGCACCCAGGCGGCACGCTATACCGAAGACGAGATCAAAGCCGTCGTCGCCGCCGGTGCGTACGCCGAGTTCTCGTTCTTCATCCTGACGCATGCGACGCAGGTGAGCCTGACCCATGTGGACAGGGAGAAGCACCGCTCGAAGGGCATGACCATCGACGAGATGGCGCCCAAGATCCGGGCCGCGACCCCGGAACGTGCCATTGTCTCGAGCGATGCGGGCGTCTTCCTGCTGCCGCCGCCGGTCGAGGCGTTTCGGGAGTACATGTTGCTCTTGGAGAGCGCCGGTTTCAGCGAAGAGGAGATCCGCACGATGAACTCGACCAATCCTGGAGAGCTGTTCCGGATCCGTGCCGCCCCGGTCCAGTCGGTCTGATGCATCACCTGGAAATCGATCGCCTCACGGCGAGCTACGACGGGAAGGAACAGGTCCTCGTCGACGTCAGCATTCAGGTCGCGAAGGGAGAGATCATCAGCCTGATCGGCCCTTCGGGCTCGGGGAAGAGCTCGTTGTTGAGGAGCCTCATGGGGCTCCTGGTGCCGAAGTCCGGCGAGGTGATGCTGGACGGGGAGAAGGTCGACTATACGAACAAGAAGAGCGTGAAGGCGCTCCGGGAGCGGCTGGCGATCGTCTTTCAGCAATACAACCTGTTTCAGAACATGGATGCGCTGCGCAATGTGACCGTCGCACCGGTCAAGATCCGCAAGCGCAACACCCGAGAGGTCGAGGAGGAAGCCACCGCCCTTCTCCGGAAGGTGGGTCTCGGCGACAAGCTGCACGCGTATCCTGACGAGCTGTCAGGCGGCCAGCAGCAACGGGTGGCGATCGCTCGGGCCCTGGCGCTCAAGCCGGACATCCTGCTGCTGGACGAGGTGACGTCGGCGCTCGATCCCGAGCTGGTCAGTGAGGTGCTCGACGCGATCCGCATCTTGGCCGCCGACGGGATGACCATGCTGATGGTCTCTCACGAGATGGCGTTGGTCCGCGAGATCTCCACAAAGGTAGTCATGATGGACCGAGGCAGGGTGATCGAGGAAGGCTCCGCGGACCGGATCTTCGACAACCCTCAGACGCGACGGTGCCAGGCGTTCGTGAGCAAGATCCTCAGCCACTGACGTGCCGATCGACCATTCCCCAAGCAAGGTCGTGCGTTGCGATGTCGAATGAACCGCGATGCGAGTTCGAATTGAGCCGTCTGACTACGTGGAGCTGTTTTGGCCAAGGTTAGCAGCGTTCGAATCACTCCAGTACGCCTTCCACTCAAGAAGCCGATGGTCGCGTCGGCGATGACGTTCCGGCATCGGGACTTTCTCCTGGTCGAGCTCGAATGCGACGACGGCAGCCGGGGGATCGGATTCAGCTACATCGGCACCGGCGGGGCGCGCGCTGCGGCCATTGCGGCCAACGAATTACTGGCACCAGTCCTCATGGGTGGCGAGGCAGATGAGATCGGCGTGCTCTGGGACACGATGTATCGCGGCGTGCTCCTTCAAGGACGCGCGGGGTTGGTGATGAACGGAATCAGCGCGATCGATATCGCTCTGTGGGATCGGTGGGCCCGGGTAGCCGGTCGGCCGCTGTACCAGGAGCTTGGTGCCGGTAGCGCTGTGACGGTGCCAGCCTACGCTTCCGGCGGCTACTACGCCGATGGCAAAGGCCTGGAGGACCTTGCCTAGGAGGTCGCCGGCTACGTCGCCATGGGGCTAGTAGACATGACGCGCCGGGCCGCACCCGGGGGGGGGCGATCCGTCAGCTGCGGTGGTCCGACATCGACCTTGATGCCCGGACGATCCGGTGGCGGAGCGAGCATGAGAAGACCGGGTACGAGCACCGGACGCCGATCACCGCCATGGCACGGGCCGTTCTGGAGGAGGCCCGGAGGCACAACCCCGGAATCGGGGACGCGCCCGTGCTGCCCCGCGCCGAAGGATCCCTTCGCGTGCATGAGCCGCTCACTGGCGCGGGATTGGTGGAGAAGGGCCGTGAAGTACGCGGGGCTCGCGCCCAAGCGGGGGCGGGGTTGGCACTCGCTCAGGCGGAAGTTTGCTTCCGACCTCATGGACTTGCCGCTCAAGGTGCTCTGCGAGTTGGGCGGCTGGAAGACTGCCCAGACGGTGCTTCAGTGCTATCAGCGGCCCGACGAGGACCGCCTCAGGAAGGCTCTCGCGGAGTACCGGGAGGTCGGTTTCGGGTCCAATTAGCGGACATCGGACCCCGGAATCCCGTAAGTCCTTATGGGCCTGGGTGGACTTGAACCACCGACCTCACGCTTATCAGGCGTGCGCTCTAACCACCTGAGCTACAGGCCCCGCTTCGCCGGTCTCGGAGCCTACGCGGGGTTCTCCCACGGGCCCTTAGGGCGAGGAAAGCTAGAAGACACGGGCGGCAGCTTCAAGTGCGGGCCGCCGCCTCTTGCCAAACCGCACCAGCAAATTCATGGCCACGCCAAAGGGGGTGGCCACCGTGCCCGGCTTCTTCCCGCCGATTCCGCCTACAGCGGCCGATTCGGGTTGGCGATGGTCCGCCACATGTGCGAGGAGGCGGTGTTGTCCAACCCGAGCCCTTCCTTCGGCTGCTTGAACTGGCGACCGATGATGTCGGTGAACACCTCGATGTCGACGTCCATTCCGTCCTGGAAGGCGTAGGTGTCGTTCACCGTGATCAGGCGTGCCTCGCCATACCACTTGTGGGCCCGCGCGAACTCGTACGCCCGCCGGATGTAGGGCTCCGGGACGTAGTCATGGCCGAAGATCCGGTTGTACATCTCCGGATACTCGTACCCGTACTCCTCGTCCGGATAGAAGCGCAGCGGCGCGTGGTAGCGGATGCCCCAGGAGACGCGCTCGTCCACGTAGGGCTCGACCAGCTGGGCACCCCACCAGCCGTGGTCCACCTTGATCAGGTTCAGGACCACGTCGTGCATCAGGCAGGCGAAGATGGTCCGCTCCGGCTGGCCCGTGTTGAGCGCGTGGGTGGCGCTCTGCAGCACATGGTTCGCGGGCGCGAAGCGCAGGCGGAAGAAGTCGAGCAGCGTCGGGTTCTTCGGCAGGGGCTCGAATTCCTCTTCCGTGGGCCGGAAGAGATTCCCGGTGCCCCTCGGTGGCGTCGGACCTTGCTGCTCCAACTCCTCAAGGGTGATGATGGAGCCCGCCTCCCCGTCCGCTACGCCCCGCCTCAGGGCGATCTTCCTGTCGAGCTTTTCTTCCATGTAGTGCTCCAACTCCTCCGCCTTGTCTTCATGCGACATGGCGGCGAGAGCACCAGCGGGAAGGCTGGCGAGGAAGGTCTTGCGATCAACTTCCACCATCGTAACCTCCAGCCGAGGGTTGGCATTGGCCCTCTGCTGTCCCCGGTCACCCCGCGAAGCGAAGAGCCTTTCCTTCAGGTGATACTAGTACGCACCGCGTGCGAGCACGGCAAGTGTCGGACCGCAGGACTCCTACCGCGACGGCCTGATCGTGCCCACCCACCGCCCCGGGCGCGGCCCCGCCCCCGGCGCGGGAACCGCCGCCACCACCATGCCACCCTCGTCCAGCACGGTCACGAGCCCCGCCCCCCCCACCCACCCCCGCGCCGCCGGCGTCGCATGCGAGATCACGATCCTGCCCCCCGGCACGAGCACCCGGAGCGATTCGCCCCACCACCCCTCCCCTTCCCCCCCGGCGACCACCACCCCCCGCGCCACCCCGTCGCGCAGGGGGAGCCTCGGCCCGGTGACGAAGGCGCTCACACCCTCGGCCACCACGGCACGCCCACGCCACCCCACCACCACCACCTCGATCCCGCGCACCAGCCTCGCCAGCGGCCCCGCTTCGGCGCGGTGGGAGTCCGGCACGACGATCAGCCCGGGACCCTCGGCCACGCCCAGCGCGGCCGCGAGGCGCAGCGCCCGGGACGCGACCTCCTCGTCCCGCCCGCCCGTTCGCCCGGTCGCGGCGTTCACCCCCTCCGCCTCAACCGGCGCCGGCCCTCGCGGCGGTGGCCTCAGGTCCGCGAAGCCATCTTCCACCGGGAACCGGTCACGGCAGTTGGGACAGCCGAACTCCCCCTCCCGCACGCGGCGGTCGCGCACGTTATGCGCCAGCAGAACCAGCCCGAAGGGCGGGCCGCAGCGGGGGCACACCAGGTGATCCGTGAGGACGACGTTCACCCGCGCTCGATCCTGAGGAGAGGGACCGCAACGTCGCCGGGCAGCCCGGCCACGAATGCCGCCGCGCGCGCGACATCGTCGGGCCGCAACATGTCGGCGCGGTCGGGCAGGACGGGGGACGAATCGGGATCGAGGGGGTCCCACAGCGAGGTGTCGACGGCCCCCGGTTCCAGCAGGCAGGCCCTCACCCCCGTTCCCCGAATCTCCTCCAGCAGCACTTCGTGGAACCCCCGCATCCCGAATTTGGACGCGGAGTAGGCCGCGTTGTCGGGGAAAGCCCGCCACCCGGCCACCGACCCCACGTTGATCACGAGTCCGGATCCGGCGTCCAGCATGCCGCGCAGGAACGCGCGCGTCACATGCACGACTCCGGCGAGATTGACGTCCAGGTTGCGCCCCAGGATCTCCGCACCGGTCTCCGCGACCGGCGCCAGGTCGAACACACCCGCCGAGTTCACCAGCACCGACAGCGGCGCGCCCCCACCCTCCACGACGGCGCGCGCACGCTCGATCTCTTCCTGGACGGTCACGTCGAAGGGCAGCGCGACCCCGTCGATCTCGGCCGCCAGGCGCTCCAGCCGTGCAAGGCGCCGGCCGGCCGCGTAGACGTGGAAGCCGTCGCCGGCCAGACGCCGCGCGATGGCCTCGCCGATCCCGCCCGTCGCTCCGGTGACCAGAGCGGCCGCGCGCGGGCCGGCGCCGTCCGAGCTCGTGGCCCTGCCTTCATTCACCGGAGTACTCCACCCGGTGGCGCGGCGTCTCCCACAGGACCAGCCTGTCCAGCTTCGCCGGCAGGGGAATGAGCGGCGCAATCCGCTCCCACACTTTCACCACGAGGTTCTCGGTGGATGGGATGACCCCTTCGAGCCACGGCACGTCCAGGTTCAGGTTGCGGTGATCCAGGTCGTCCACCACACGACGGTTCACGAGGTCCTTGAGATCCTTGAGGTCCATCACGTACCCGGTCTCCGCGTCGACCGGTCCCGACACCGTCACCTCCAGATCGTAGTTGTGACCGTGCCAGTTTGCGTTTGCGCAGTCACCGAAGACGCGGCTGTTCCTGTCGTCGCTCCACTCCGGGCGGGCCAGACGATGGGCTGCGCTGAAGTGCAGGCGGCGGGTGATTCGAACCCGTGGCATTGGCTGTCCCCCGGTGGCAGTTGCGTACTACCCCAAAAATAAGGGCCGGCGTCCACGAGGGAACGCCGGCCCCTAATGTGCCGGAGGGTGTAACCTGAAGCCCGGGCTCAACTCTTGGTGACTCCCCCGCTGCTTTCGCAGTCCCCCTTCCGGGGCGTGACGTCCACCGCGGGAGGTAGTCCCGGCTCTTCCAGTGTTGGCTCAAATACGAGCCCTCCAGCACAGTCGGAATATGAAGAGTGAATCCGGGAACCGCAACAGTTTTCGAAAAACCGGTCCCGACGCGACATGCCGGCGCCCGGCCGGTCGCACATCTCCCGCCTGACCGTCACGCGTCTACCGCCCCGCCGTCACGCGCTTCCCGGCACCCCCGGCTCGGTCATCTGGCGCACGTCCAGCGCGTCGTCCAGTTCGTCGGAGTCGATCAGTCCCATCTCCTCCACCACCTCCCGGACCGACCGGCCCTCGTGCGCCGCCTTCTTGGCCACGACGGTCGCCTTGTCGTACCCGATCCGGGCGTTCAGCGCGGTGGCGATGGAAGGGTTGCGCTCCAGCAGCTCGCGGGCGCGCTCCGGCCGGGCCGTGATCCCGGCGATGCACCGATCGGCGAAGACGGTGGCCGCATTGGCCAGGAGCGTGATGGACTCCAGCAGGGCGTCGGCCATCACCGGCATCATCACGTTGAGTTCGAAGTTGCCGCGCTGGCCCCCGATGGTGACCGTCGTGGCGTTCCCCATTACCCGTGCACACACCATCATGAGCGCCTCGCACATGACCGGGTTCACCTTACCGGGCATGATCGAGCTGCCCGGCTGCACCGCCGGAAGCTGGATCTCCGAAATCCCCGACGTCGGGCCGCTCGCCAGCCAGCGCACGTCGTCGGCGATCTTCATCAGGCTGGCCGCCACCGTGTTGAGCGCGCCCGCCAGCGAGACACACGCGTCCTTGGCGCCCTGAGCCTCGAAGTGGTTCTCCGCCTCGCGGAAGTCGATGCCGTAGCTGGCCGCGACCTTTGCGATCGTCCGGGCCGCGAATTCGGGATGGGCGTTGATCCCGGTTCCGGTGGCGGTTCCCCCCAGCGCCACCTCGGCCATTTCCTCGCCGGCTCGCTCCACCCGCGCCATCCCCAGAGTCGCCTGGCGCGCGTAGCCGCCGAACTCCTGTCCGAGGCGGACCGGCGTCGCGTCCATGAGGTGCGTGCGGCCCGACTTGACGATCCCGTCGAAGTCGCGCGCCTTCTCGGCGAGGGCGTCGTGCAGGCGGCCGAGGGCGGGGATCAGCTCGCCGTTGAGCGCGGCCCGGCACGAGACGTGGATCGCGGTCGGGATGATGTCGTTCGATGACTGACCATAATTGACGTGGTCGTTCGCGTGAACATGTGCCGCGTCCGCCGCCGCGCGGTTTGCCAGCGCCGCGATCACCTCGTTCGCGTTCATGTTGGTGGACGTGCCCGATCCGGTCTGGTAGATGTCCAGGGGGAAGTGGTCGTCCCACCTGCCTTCGGCGACTTCCCGCGCAGCGGCGGCGATGGCCGCGCCCCGTTCGGGCGTGAGGAGTCCCAGCTCGACGTTGGTCTCGGCGGCGGCCTCTTTCAGCCGCCCGAGCGCCTCGATGAAGCGCCGCCCGAAGCGCCGCCCGCTGATGGGAAAGTTCTCGACCGCGCGCTGGGTCTGCGCGCCGTAAAGGGCGTCGGCGGGAACCCGCACCTCGCCCATGGAGTCCTTCTCGATTCGATGTGTTTTCGACACAATGTCACGCCTCGTTGTTTAGATTGACCGCGCGGAAGCTACCACGGGCAGCCGCGGAATTCACCCCCACCCACAACGGAGATCACGGAAATGAACCCGGTCGCACTCGTAACAGGCGGTGGCGTGAGGGTGGGAAGAGCGATCGCCCTGGGGTTGGTCGAGAGCGGATACGACCTGGTCGTCAGCTACAACTCGTCGGGGACGGGGGCCGCCGAAGTCGCGACCGCCGCATCGCGCCTGGGGAGGCGTGTCCACCCCGTGCAGGCAGAGATGTCACGCGAAGAAGATGTCGTTCGCCTGGCGCGCTCGGTCGCAGATCGCTTCGGGCGACTCGATCTGCTGGTCAATTCGGCGTCCAGCTTCGTCGCAAACGACCTGCTCGCGGTGACCGCCGAGGAATGGGACGCGGTCATGGCGGTGAACCTGCGCGCGCCCTTTCTGCTGGTCCGCGAGACCGCCGCCCTGCTGCGCGCCGCCCGGGGATCGGTCGTGAACATCGTGGACCTGTCCGCCCTGCAACCGTGGACCAGCCACCCTCACCACTCGGTCTCGAAGGCCGGGCTCCTGCACCTCACGAAGGTGATGGCCCGAGCGCTCGCACCCCATGTGCGCGCAAACGCAATCGCGCCGGGGCATGTGCTGCCACCCGAGTACTTCAGCGAGGCGGACATCGAACGCGACCGGAGGCGCGTGCCGCTGGGTAGAATCGGCACACCGGACGACGTGGTAGGCGCGGTGCGGTTTCTGGCGGGGGCCGACTACATTACGGGAGAGGTGATCGTGGTGGACGGGGGGTTGGGGATGGCGGGCTGAGCGGCCCCCTGGCTTCCTGCCAGCGCTCGCAAATACGCTCTTGAGTAAAATTACTCAGTAGTGTAATCTTGATCCATGGAAACCTTCGAGCGCCCACACGGAAAGACCCTTCTGGCCCGCCTGCGTGAAGAGCCCCGTTGGCTCATCATCATCACCGGACCACGCCAGACGGGCAAGACTACGCTGGTCAAACAGGTCCTCGGCCGGTTCGATCGGCCGTCCACCCACATCGCTGTGGACGCACCCGACCCCACCACCGTCCCGGTCACCACCGGACTCGGGAGGGATTTCACGTCATTGACGACGGGCACCTCCCTTCCGCCTGTGGATAGACGGGACACGCGGTGGCTTGTCCGCACATGGGAAGAGGCCCGGCTCGAAGCCAGGGCGTCGGAGCGAGGCTTCGTACTGGCGCTCGACGAGATTCAGAAGATCCCGAACTGGTCCGAGACGGTGAAGGGACTGTGGGATGCTGACCGGCTTGCCGGGCTCCCTCTTCATGTCGTTCTTCTGGGCTCCGCGCCCCTCCTGATGCAACGCGGCTTGACCGAGAGCCTGGCTGGTCGCTACGAGATCCTGGAACTCACGCATTGGTCACTTGCCGAAATGGCGGCGGCGTTCGACTTCGATCTCGACAAGTACATCTACTTTGGCGGCTATCCGGGTCCGGCGCCGATCGTCCGCGACCAGAGCCGGTGGCGCAGTTTCATCAACTACTCGCTCATCGAGCCCAACCTCGAGCGGGATATCCTCGCCTTGCAGCGTGTCGACAAGCCCGTGCTGCTCAAGCGCCTGTTCGAACTCGCTTCCGGATATTCCGGCCAGATCCTCTCCTACAACAAGATGCTCGGCCAGCTCGATGGGGCGGGCAACACGACGACCCTGGCGCGCTACCTGGACCTGCTCTCCAGTGCCGGACTGATCACCGGACTGTCGAAGTATGCCGGTCGCCTCCACAGGAGAAGGGCGTCGAGTCCCAAGCTCAATGTGCTCAACACAGCGCTGACGTCGGTCCATTCCGACTACACGTTCCAACAGGCTCTAAGCCGATCGGGGATTCTGGGGTCGATTGGTGGAGAGCGCCGTGGGCGCGCACCTGGTCAACACCGGACGGCCGGAGTACCGGGTCTACTACTGGAGGGACAAGAAGGGTCGAGAGGTGGACTTCGTCTTGGAACATGGCCGCAAGCTCGTCGCTTTCGAGGTCAAGAGCGGTGGACGGCATGGAAGCCTGAGTGGTCTTGATGAGTTCGCGAAGAGCTTCCCGGTGGTGAAGTCACACGTTGTTGGTCACGGCGGCATCCCGGTCGCAGAGTTCCTGCTGACACCCGCTCGCGAGTGGTTCGAGGAGTCATGAAGCACTTCGTTGAGCGGACGTGCACGGTTATTTCCGAACGCAAGAAGGAACCCCGGCGGGAGACCAAATCGAGCCTCGCGCACGAGCCTCAGTCCCGCCCCCTCGAGTCGTTTCGGGACGAGCCAGCGTACGTGCTGCTCGGGCCTCCTGGGTCCGGAAAGACGAAAGCGTTCGAGCACGAGGCGAAGGAGGAGGGGGTTCAGCCCGTCACGGCCCGTGACTTCCAGACGCTCGATCCTGAGCCGGAATGGGAGAACACAACACTCTATATCGACGGTCTCGACGAGACCCGGGCCGGAGCGACTGACGGCCGCACACCGTTCGACGCGATCCGGCGGAAGCTCCAGCACCTCAGCCGCCCCCGGTTTCGGCTTTCCTGCCGCGACGCTGACTGGTTCGGGGCCAACGACAGAGACCGCCTGAAGGCAGTCTCTCCCGATGGTGAGGTGTTGGTGTTGCGGCTTGATCCGATGTCGGAGGAGGGGATTCTTGAGAACCTGGTCAGGAATCTGGACATCGACGATCCGAAGGCGTTCGTGGCCAAAGCTCGCAAACGGGGGGTAGAGGGTCTCCTCGGGAATCCGCAGAGCCTGAAGATGCTAGTGGAGGCGGTAGACGACGAAGAATGGCCAAGGACCAAGGCCGAAACGTTCGACCTGGCTTGCCGAAAGCTGATTGAAGAACACAACCAGGAGCATCGGATCGCCGCGTCGGAGAGCCACGACATCGAGTCCTTCATGCACGAGGCTGGGCACCTTTGCGCCCTGCTCCTCCTAGGTGGAAAGGCGGGCTTCACCCTACCGGGTACAGATCCGAACCGCGACTACCCTGGGATCGAACAAATCCCCAAGCCAGACCCGCAGCTCTCGCGACAGGTGTTGCGTCGCGCCGTCTTCGCGTCCCCGTCCGAAGGCCGCGTGGCCGCCACGCACCGGCAAGTCGCCGAATTCCTGGCGGCGCGATACCTCGCTGAACTGATCGCCGACGGGCTCCCGGTGGGGCGTGCGCTCGCGCTCATGACGGGGTTCGACGGTGGGATAGTCTCCGAGTTCCGCGGTCTCGCCGCCTGGCTGGCTGCTCAGAGCACAGAGGCTCGCGCCGATATCATCGAACGCGACCCTCTGGGAGTGGTTCTCTACGGGGACGTTCAGCCGTTCACCGTCCACGACAAGAGGCTCGCCTTGCAAACCGTGAAGGGGGAGATCGACCAGAATCCGTGGCTGGTGTCCTACACGAGTTCGGACTCGCCACTACGGTCCCTTGTCGGTCCCGACCTGGAGGACGACATGCGGCAGGCGCTGACCGATCCGGCACGAGACGACGCGCACCAGTCCTTCGTCCTCCTGATCGTCGAGGCCGTCCGGGATGCAGAACCGCTTCCCGGACTTGCCGACTCTCTCATGCGTACTGTCCGGGACGATTCCTGGCGACCGACCATCCGATGTGCCGCCCTGGAAGCGTACATCCGAGTCCGTCAGGATGACCCTAGAGTCCCCGTGACGCTTCGGGAGCTGCTTGACGATGTCTACACCGGTGTCGTAGCGACCCAGGACGACGATTTGCTGGGTACCCTGCTGGCGGAGTTGTATCCGGATGACTTGCCGGTAGCGGATCTGGTCGGCTACCTGCGTGAACCGGCCGGGAGCGATCGGACGACCCGCTATGAGAGGTTCTGGACGGATCGCCTGATCGAGAAGTCGACAGTTCGGCAAATGGTCCTGTTGCTCGACCGACTCAAAGTGCCGATGGAGAGGGTGCGGGCGGAATCGGGTGAATTCCCAAGGCGAGTCGATCTGGTGCTTCGACCACCCATCGTGCTGCTTCGGCATCTTCTGGGCTGTTCACCCGAGAGCATCTCCCGGGAGCAGCTCCTTCACTGGCTTGACTTCGCGGGCTGGCTTGGACAGGAGCTGGAATTCAGCTTTGGAGGCGTGATCGGCGATGCTCAGTTCTTCAGGGACTGGATCTCCGACCGACCCGACATACAGAAGGCAATTGTCGAGAACGGAGTGATCAGGTGCCGAGAGGGGGACCGTGACTTCCTTGTGTGCATGCGCTACGCAAAGCGCAGCCTCTTCGGCACGACACCGCCGAACGACTACGGCACCTGGTGCGCGGATCAGGCGCTCGGTGCAGCGAATGACACGGTAGCCCATTGGTTCGTCTGGGAGTCAGCCGCGTTTGTCTATAATGCGAAGGGACCTGGCCCCCGACAGAGGGAGGCGATCGCTCGGAAGCTCCGTGACGACGCCCGGCTCGCTCGATTGTTCGATGACAGGCTGGAGTTTCTGGAAGAGCCGAGCGGTCTCCAAGAGGGGACACACAGAACCCCGCAGGCGCACCCGATACCGAAGCACGGTCGCTTCGACCAGCTGAGGGGCTGGGTCAAGGAAAACGAGTCGGCGCTACACGAAAACGAATGTCGACCTGACCTGCTCCATCGCCTTGCTGTAGCGTACTTCAACGGCTTCTCGAATGTCCGGGGTGACACACCCCTGGAGCGGTTGCAATACCTGCTTGGCCCCAACGATGACCTTCTGGATGCCGCCCTGGCCGGCTTGCGCGGAGCGATTTGCCGCCCAGACCTCCCCACATGGACCGAAATCTCGAAGCTGGCTGCCGAAGGACGGACTCACTACCTGGCTTACCCGTTCATGGTGGGGTTGGAAGAGCTCGCTGTGGCCGCGGAAACAAGCGACTGGCAGCTCAGCGATCCACAGACCCGATTGGCCCTTGCCATCCACTTCGCTGTTCCCAGGATGCGTCACGCGGACGACTCGAAGCGCCCACCTCGGTGGCTTCGCAGTTGCGTAGCGCGCGAGCCGGACACGGTTGCGGAGGTTTGGGCCCATTGCGCCCGGGCCCGACTCGGTCGTGGTGAGAGATCTCTGGCGGACACCCATCGCCTGGATCGCGAACCCGAATACGCACAATTGGCGCAGGCGGCGTCAGTGCCACTCCTGAATGCTTTTCCGGTTCGCTGCGGGGCTGGTCAGCTTCCGATCCTGAGGTCCCTGCTCGGGGCCGCCATGGCGCACGGGGACAGGACACAATTCCTGGAGCTGATTGAGGCGAAGCTTGGCTACAAGAGCATGAACTCCGGCCAGAGAGTCTACTGGCTCACCGCAGGGATGTTCGTGCAGCCGGAGGTGTATGGCGATCGGTTGGAATCGTATGTTTCCGGAAAAGTACGTCGAATTCAGCGATTGGTGGAAATGACTTATGGACACGCCGTCGCGCATACGCTGAGGGATCGGAGGGGTGCGACCGTTCTCGAGAAGCTGATTCGCCTGATCGGGCCCTACACGATCGCACCTCCAGGCACGGGCGAAGTCTATTCGGTGACTTGGCCGATACAAGCTGACCGGACTCTTCACAGCTACATCGATCGGCTCGCGGAGGATACTTCCGATGCGGCCAGCAACGCACTTGAGTCGCTGGCTAAGGACGATCGACTTCGCAATAGGCGATCCGAACTTTTGGATCGCCTCCATCGGCAGAAGAGCATCCGACGGGAAGCGACCTTCGCGCATCCAAGCCTCGAGCGGGTCGCGGAGGTCCTGGACAACGGCCCACCCGCCAATGTGGCGGATCTCTGGGCACTCACCATCGATTTCCTGCGGCAGCTCTCCAGAGAGATCCGGGACGGGGCAACATCGGACTGGCGGCAATACTGGAACGTGGACCAATACAACAAGGCTCAGAGACCCAAACCGGAGAACGCTTGTCGGGACGCCCTGTTGTCAGATCTGCGGACCGACCTGGCTCCGTTGAGCATAGATGCCGTGGCCGAGGGAACCTACGCCGACGATAAGCGCGCCGATATTCGTCTCTCAGTCCCGCCGCACAACGTCCCGATCGAGATCAAGCGGAGCTGTCATCGCGAACTCTGGAGTGCGATCCAAACCCAACTGATCGCCAAGTACACCCGCGACCCCGGCACCGATGGCTACGGCATCTACCTGGTGTTCTGGTTCGGCGACGCGGAAGGCTGCAGGCCAACACCACGATCCGGTCCAAAGCCGAAATCGGTCGCCGAACTCGAGAAGGCCCTGCTCGACACCCTCTCCGATCACGAACGCCGCAAGATCTCCGTCTGCGTGATCGATGTCTCAAAACCTGTCGCCTGAGAGCCCCAACCGAGGCTCCGGGTCCGTTTGTCCGCCATAATCGGCCCGAAGTGGCGGACAAACTCGAATGGCAGCGGCCCAACCCCCCCTCACCCCCCGTGCGCCAAGAACCGCTCCGCTTCCAGCGCCGCCATGCACCCCGTCCCCGCCGCCGACACGGCCTGCCGGTAGTAGTCGTCCATCACATCCCCCGCCGCGAACACGCCCGGCACGTTGGTCTCCGTGCGCCACGGCGTCGGCAGCCGCACATACCCGTTTTCCTTCAGGTCGATCTGGCCCCGCAGGAAAGCCGTATTCGGGTCGTGACCGATCGCCACGAACATCCCCCCCACCGCCACCTCCGCCGCTCGCCCGTTACGGTGTCACGCAACCGCAACCCGGTAATCACGTCGTCGCCCAGCACCTCTTCCACCACGCTGTTCCAAAGAAACGTCATCTTCTCGCTGGCCAGCGCGCGTTCCTGCATGATCTGCGATGCGCGCAGCTCGGCCCGGCGGTGAATAAGCAGCACTTCGCCGGCAAACTTGGTCATGTAGAGGGCTTCCTCCATGGCGCTGTCGCCGCCGCCCACCACGGCGACCACCTGGCCGCGGAAGTGCGGCAGGGCTCCGTCGCACACGGCGCAGGCGGACACCCCGCCGCCGCTCTGGGCCAGCCGCTCCTCGCCCGGCGCGCCCAGCCAGCGCGCGTTGGCGCCCGTCGCGAGCACCACGGTCTCGGCGAGCAGCTCCTGGCCGCCGGAGGACCGCAACAGGAACGGACGGCTCGAAAAATCAACCTCGTCAATGTCCTCGGTGACCACGCGCGTGTCGAAGCGCAGCGCCTGTTTCCTGAAGTCCAACATCATGTCGATCCCGCCGATGCCGTCGGGGAAGCCCGGGTAGTTCTCCACGTCGGTGGTGAACATGAGCTGGCCGCCCGGGATCATCGTGCGGCTTCCGGCGCCCTCGAAGACGAGAGGGTTCAGGTTCGCCCGGGCGGCGTAGATGGCGGCGGTCCAGCCCGCGGGGCCGGAGCCGATGACGACGATCGTCTCCTTGTTCATTTCGAAAGGACCGGTCCTTGTTTGTAGAGAGAGGATGTCTGGTAGCGATCGAGTCCCCGGACCACGAGGAGCTTCACGCCCACGGCAAGCGGCACGCCGATCAGGAGCCCGGCGAAGCCGAAGAAGAAGCCGCCCAGAGACAGCGACAGCACGATCCACACCGGGTGCAGCCCCACCGATTCGCCCACGATTCGCGGACTGATCACGGCGCTCTCGAGGCCCTGCGCGATTCCGTAGACGATGGCCACCTTGCCGAGCGAAAGCCCGATGTTGTCGCTGACCAGCGCCAGGATGATCGCGGGGATAATGGACACGACCACACCCAGGTACGGGACGATGCCCAACACCGCCACGGTGGCGCCGAGCAGGAACGAATACGGGAAGCCGACGATCAGCAGACCGAGCCAGGTGATGCCCCCGGTCAGCAGGGACGCTGCGACCTGGCCGCGCAGGTAGCGGGAGAGGAGGTCGTCGTATTCGCGCAGAAGGCCGCTTGCGCTGGATCGAAACTTGCCGGGAAGAAGATTGCCCACACGCGCGACGATCAGGTCGTAGTCGCGCAGGAGGTAGAACATGAGCACGGGGGTGAGCACCAGGTAGCCGAGCACGGTGAGGAGGGTGCCGAAACCGCGGCCGAGCCCCAGGACGGTCGCCCACGCGCGTTCGGTGAGTTCGGCGCGCCGGGATTCCAGGAAATCTGTCACGGTTTGTGCGTCGATGGCCTGAACCCGCTCCAGCAGCACCGCCTCGTTCACGAACGGGATGTCGAAGCCGAGCGATTCGGGGCTCAGCCCCCGGACCCACGCCGTCAACTCTCCCATGACGCGGGGCGCTTCGCCGATCAGGGCACGCGCCTGCCCCACCAGCGCGGGGAGCGCCACCACCACCACCACCGCACCGGCCGCCAGGACGGGCACGAGGATGAGGAAGATCGCGGCGGTACGGCCTATGCGCGGGTGCGCGGAAACCCTGTCGGCGACGGGGTCCAGGATGTAGGCGAGCACAAAAGCCAGGAAGAACGGCGCGAGCAGGGTGCCGGCCGTGTCGAGTACCCACACCGCCGCAAGAAGGGTGGCTGTGGTGACCATGAGGGCGTGGCCGCGGATGCCGCGGAAGGGCGCGAGAACCGCGATGAACACCAGGTAGAGGAGGAACGGGTTGAGGAGGTCCCTCAGGCTGAAGAGAAAGAACCCCGCCACCAGCACGAGCACCGCTCCCTGCGCAACACGCCACGGCATGTCGCCGCCGTCCCGCATGCCCGGGCTCACCAGCCCGCCTCGCTGATCATTTCGGTCGCCCGGAGCACGACGGCCCGCGTGTCGTCGTAGACGATCCTGGCGGCCGCATCCGACAGGGGCAGCCATGCACAGTCGGTAATGCCTTCTTCGCGCCGCGGAGCCGGGTCGCCCGCCCGGCTCCGCATGAGGAAGAAGGTGCAGTACTTGTGGACCGTGTCATCCCCGTGCCGGAAGGTCCAGTCGACCGTGTCGATCTTGGGTCCGACCAGGTCGGGCCGGATGGCGGTCTCCTCCTCCACCTCGCGCGCCGCCGCCTCCCGCATGCTCTCGCCGCCCTCCATGTGCCCCTTGGGGAGAGACCATTTCCCATAGGGGTCCTTGATCAGGAGTACATGCCAGGTTCCCCCCAACAGGCGCACCACCACTCCACCCGCGCTACGCTCGATCCGAGCGTCCACATCTTGCATTGCGTATCACCCCTATTGGAAGACCGAGAAGCTCAGATAGCGGCTCGGGTGTTCCTGGATGTCCTTGAGCAGCGCTCTCAACTCCTCGATCGCATCCGCGGCTCCCGTCGCGAGCGTTGGATCGCCCAGGAGGCGGCCCAGCGAGCCTTCACCCGCCTCCGCCGTCGCGAGAACGGCGTCCAGCCGCGCGAAGGTGGCGTCCGCCTGTCGCGCGGCGGCGCGAAGTTCCTCCATCCCCTGGCTCATCCCTTCCGTCAGGACCCGGACGTTCTCCATCCCGGCACCCGCGTCCGCCAGTATCTCCTCCAGCGTGGTCCCCCCCATCAGCACGTTGACCCGCTCGAAGGAGATGCGGGCCTCACGAGCCGCGGCGGCCAGCTCGCGCGCGGACGTGTCCACGCCCTCGGCCAGGTCCTGGAAGCGGTCGGCCTGCTGCGACACCATCTCCGAGAGACCGTCGCTCACCTCGCCCAGGTTGTCGATCGCCCGGCGCAGGTTTTGCGCCGTCTCTTCCGTGAAGGCGATCTCGAATCGCTCGGAGATGCTCGTCAGGTTGCTCGCGATTTCGTCGGCCGTCGCGGTGAGTCGCGAAAAATCGGGCAGCGCAGCCCCGGGGAGCACCCCTTCCTCCGGGTAGTCCAGGAACGGGTGCGTCTGGTATTCGCCCCGGCGAATGATCTCCGCCTGCCAGTCCCCGAACATGGACTCGGGCGCGATCAGCACCGCCGCGTCGGAGGGAATGACCAGGTCGGGCCGGACGGTCATCTCCACCATGACGGCCTCCCCGCTCGGAACCACGGCCACCCCTTCCACCCGACCCACCGCGACGCCGCGGAACTTCACCGAGGCGCCTTCCACGAGCTGTCCCACCGTGGTCGCCGCGGCACGGATGGCAACCTGGTCGCGCCCCCACCCTCCCTGCAGCCAGATCGTGCCCGTTATGCCCACTGCAATCCCCAGCAGCACCACCGCACCCACCAGAATCTCTCGTCTACGGTCCATTCCGTTGTCCTCCCTGCAATCCATAGTAAAGGCCCGGATCCCCCTCGACGAAGCCCCTCAACACGTCGTCGCGGGCGGTGCGTACCTCCGCCGGCGTACCCGTGAAGCGGGCCTTTCCTTCGTGGAGGAGGGTGATCCGGTCGGCCACCCTGAAGGCACTGGTCATGTCGTGCGTCACTACGAGCCCCGTCACGCCGAGTTCGTCACGCATGCGCAGGATGAGCCCGTCGATCACCGAGGTGGTCACCGGATCGAGCCCGGTGGTGGGTTCGTCGTACAGCAGGTACTTGGGCGACGCGGCGATCGCCCGCGCGAGGCCGGCGCGCTTCCGCTGACCCCCGCTGAGCTCGGCCGGGTACCGCCCGCCCAGGCCGTCGAGATCGACGAGTCCCAGACATTCCGACACCCGAGTTGCGGTGCGTCCACGGTCCCATCCCGGCAGCCGCCGGAGCGCCATGCCCACGTTCTCGGCGATGGTCATGGAGTCGAAGAGCGCCGCGAACTGGAAGACGTAGCCGATGCGGCGCCGCAAACGCGCCAGATCGTCCCTTGCCAGCTCGGGGACCGATTGATCGTCCACGACCACCGTGCCCGAATCGGGGCGCAGCAGTCCCACCAGCTGCTTGAGGAGGACGGACTTGCCGCTCCCCGAGGGCCCGACGATGGCCGCGGTCTCCCCGTCCTCGACGGACAGCGTGAACCCGCGCAGGACCTCCTTCGGCCCGAACCCCTTGCGGACTTCCGTAAGCCGGATGCTCACAGCAGGGTCGCCGCCCAGAAGGCGTCGAGGCAAAGGATGATCATGCTCGCGACTACGACCGTCTGGGTTGTGCTCTTCCCGACCCCTTCGGCGCCGCGTTCGGTCTGGAGACCGTAGAAGCAGCCGACACCGGTGACCACTGCACCGAAAGACACCGCCTTGATGACCGCGAACCACACATCCCAGGGTTCGAAGAAGAGGCGGAGCCCCTTGACGAATTCGGCAGTGGACATGTCCAGGAGCTGGAGCGCCGTGAACCAGCCGGATGCGATGCCGATGGCGACCGCGAGGAGGACCACGATCGGGAACATGAGGATCCCCGCGAGTACCCTGGGCACGACGAGGTAGGCGAGGGGGTCGTAGGCAAGCGTTTCCAGGGCATCCACCTGTTCGGTGACGCGCATCGTGCCCAACTCCGCCGAAATGCTGGCGCCGACCCGGCCCGCCAGGGTCAGTCCGGTCAGCACCGGGCCCAGCTCCATGATCATCGTCTTGCCGACCAGGGTTCCCACGAAGTACAGGGGAATCGTGCCGGTCAATGTATAGGACGCCTGCAGCGACATCACGATCCCGGTGAAGGTCGCGATGAAGAGCGCGATGGGGACCGACGCCACACCCACCCGCGCCATCTGCGGGAAGAGGTGAGGTCCCCAGACGTCAACGTGGCGCATCGACCCCGCCGACGCGGCAAAGAGCGCCCAGGCCCGGCCCACCGATCCCAGAGCGCCGATGGTCCCGCGTCCCGCGACGGCGAGTGGTTTCGACAGGAAGTCAAGCATTGGGAATAATAATGGAATCGTCCGCAGCCGCCCCGCTTCACGAGACGAACCACGAAGGGCCGGGAGGCGACCCATCCGGGGCCGCGAGGCAGAGGCTGCGATGCGCTCGGGCCACCCCGGAATCGCCCCCGTCAGCGGCGTGGAAATCCGCTCAGAGTGAAGCCGACACGTTCCTCCAGCAGGTTCCCGCCCTTTTCGCCGCGCCAGTGGACCACCACCTCTCCGACCTGTCCGGGAAGTGCGCGAAAGGCAACCTCGATCGCGAGATCCTGCTCCGGGCACTCGATCCGCGTCCGTATCAGATCGCCCTCATCCGCCTGTGGATTCCTTGCCGGGTTCCGGAAGAGCGTCTTGGTGGACTGCCTGCCCGATTGCAGCCGACGCGTCACCCGGATCCGGTCAAGCCAGTCCGGGTGGTAGCTGATCCGGTAGCGAAAGCCCCGCTGATCCACTCCGCTTCCCTGCCTGACGTGCCTTGCCATGTCAGATCTCCAGGGGTGCGGGTGAGAAACTCAAGACGAACAGGACGAAGGTTGCCCAGCCCAGGATGGTGCGCCCCCTGCCGAGGGGGACCTCCTCCATGAGCACGGGGGGGTGGGCGACCTTGCCGCGCCCGAGCACCAGCGCGATTCCTCCCCAGAGCCACCAGCCCCACCAGACCAGCCCCAGGGGCAGGAGGAGAACGATGAAGGCCATCCCGAGAGCCCGCTGCCTCGGTCCGGCGATCGCGTAGAGGATGTGGCCTCCGTCCAGCTGCCCCAGGGGGATCAGGTTGAGGGCGGTGATGAAAATCCCGAGCCACCCGGCGAACGCGAGGGGGTGAAGGATGACCGTGGCGCCGGCGCCAAAGCCGGGCAGGATCAGCGTGGCAGCGACGTGCAGGATCACGTTGCTTCCGATACGGACTGGTTGATCCAGGAAGTGGATGAGGAACGGGTACAGTCCGGGATCCGACGCAGGGATGACTTCGGACAGGCTGAGGCCGATGACCAGAACCGGCAGCGAGAGCACGAAACTCGCCAACGGGCCCGCGACCCCGATGTCGAACAGCACCGATCGGCGGATTATGGGCCCCCTGAGACGAATGAACGCCCCCAGTGTGCCGACCAGGGAGAAGTAGGGCGGAAACGGGATGAAGTAGGGCAGCGAGACGGGCACTCGGTGCCGCCGTGCCGCAAAGTAGTGGCCCAGCTCGTGGCCGAGCAGAATGCCGATGAAGGTGATCGCGAACGGTACGCCGGTGCCCAGCGCGGCAAACCGCAATCCGGTGGGGACCGGAAACCAACTCCCCCCGATCTCCCGAAAGCGCGTGCCCAGCACGTCGGTCCCGGCCAGGAATCCTCCCGCCACCAGCGCACTTGCCAGTGCGGCCAGAAAGAGGAGCAAATGGATCAGCAGGCGGTCCGGAGGGGATGACACTTCCCGCCGAAAGGCGACGAGTTCCGTATGCGAACCGTTCGCGTGGGTGTGGACTTGGTCGGCCCATGCTACCACGTTTACCATGTCACTCTCGGAAACATCTTCGCGGACTCGTCCCCGCACCACCCGGTAGGCGCCAGCCCTGCCGACCCCGTGGCTCGCGAGAACCTCGCCCCATGGGGGCTCCCCTGATTTCTCGATGGACATCGCCGAACTCAAGAACAGAACTGTAGCGGAGCTCCAGGGCTACGCGGAATCGCTGAACATCCCCAACTACGAGGGACTCCGCAAGCAGGATCTCATCTTCAGGATCCACCACGCCCTTGCCGAGCGAAACGAAACGCCGCACGTCCGGGGCGTCCTCGATATCCTCCCCGACGGCTACGGGTTCATCAGGTCACCGGACTGGGACTACCTGAACGGACCCGACGACGTGTACGTGAGTCCGCCGCAGATCTCGGCCCTCGGTCTTCGCAAGGGCGACACCCTGACCGGCCCGGTGCGACCCCCGAGAGGGGGCGACAAGTACCTGGCTCTCGCGGGGGTGGAAAGCGTCAACGGGTACGGCCCGCTGGTCGCGCGGGAACGCCCCTCCTACGACGACCTGCGCGCGCTCTACCCCCAGGAACGGCTCACGCTGGAGGTGCCGGGAGGCGACCTGGCCATGCGCGTCATGGACCTGATCGCGCCGGTGGGGCTGGGGCAGCGCGGCCTGATCGTATCACCCCCCAAAGCCGGGAAGACGACGATCCTGCGGAACATCGCCAACGCGATCGCGACCAGCCACCCGCACGTCGACCTCTTCATGCTGCTGATCGACGAGCGTCCCGAAGAGGTCACGGAGATGGAGGAGACCGTGCGGGGCGGCGAAGTGGTCGCCTCCACCTTCGACGAGCCGCCCGGCCGTCACAAGCACGTAGCCGAGATGGTGCTGGCAAAGGCCAAGCGGCTGGTCGAGCACGGACGCGACGCCGTGATCCTCCTCGACTCGATCACCCGGCTGGCACGGGCGTACAACATCCTTGCGCCTCACTCGGGGAGGATCCTCTCGGGAGGCGTAGACGCGAACGCGCTGGCGAAGCCGAAACGCTTCTTCGGCTCCGCACGGAACATCTACCAGGGCGGTTCGCTCACAATCATCGCTACGGCGCTGGTGGACACCGGCAGCCGCATGGACGCGGTGATCTTCGAGGAGTTCAAGGGAACAGGGAACATGGAACTGGTCCTGGACCGCGATGTTGCGGACCGCCGCATATTCCCGGCGATCGATCTCAACCGCTCCGGAACCCGGCGCGAAGAACTGCTGCTGTCGCAGACGGAGCTGAACCGGGTCTACCTCCTGCGCAACTTCCTCGCCCACATGTCCCCGACGGAGTCGATCGCGTTTCTCATGGAGCGTCTGGCCCGGCACCGGACCAACGCCGACTTCCTCAGGGCCATGGTGCAAGGGGTATAGAGCCCGTGGAGAAACCCCGCGTCAGCACCGAGAGCGCCGAGGCGCTCGAATGCAGCGGGGATGTCTTCCACGGGCTCCTGGGTCAGGCGTCCGCGTCCCGATAGCGGGGATTGACGACCAGGCCGCCGCCCTCGAAGACCTTGCGGTCCCAGGGGTAGATCAGCGTCGCATCGGTCGCGAGGGCGTAGAAGTCGGGCATGTAACCCCGCGTCCGCGCAAAGCTGGTGGCCGTGCGTACCTCGGCCGGCCCCACACCCCGGACCGCGGCCAGCGCCAAGCGAAGCGTCTCGCCCGAAGTGGTGATCTCGTCGACGATCAGAACGCGCTTGCCGTGCGCCTGGTGGGGCGCGGAGGAGAGGATCGAAGGGCGCTGCCGAACCACTCGCCCGCCTTCCCGCCGGGTGATCTTCAGGGAGAAGAAATCCTTCCGCATGATGCAGGCGATGACGGCGCCGGGAATCACCCCCGCTCTGGCCACCCCGATGATGATATCGGGGTCGTATGCGCCCGCCACCTTGAGGGCAAGCGCACGGCAAAGCTCTCCGAACATCTCCCACGACAGCTCCAGAAAGTCCTCGGCCGGGCTGACGTCGCGCTGGTTGAAAGAAGGATTCATCATTGTGTTCTCCTGTCCGCGCTGTAGACTTCCCATTCGATGACGACCGATTCGCAACAGAAAGCCGACACCCGCTTCGCCGAGGCCCTCGCCACCAGCGGTGCACGAGACCCCCGGGAATACTACCGCAAACAGCTCAGGGAGCTGAAGCGGTCCAACCCCGAAGGGTACGCTGAAGCGGTCGCATATTACCAGAAGGAGTTGATCACGTCCATTGCCGAGCGTGGCGCGGACCCACTCGAGGCGTGGCAATCCTTTGGTCTTCTGATCGCGGGGCTGACCTCTCCGGGCCGCCCGGTAGCCGTCGATCCCACCGGGCGGTCACGTCCATTCGCGCCTCCGGGGAAGGTCGGCGACATGATCCTGCACGTTCCCGACGCGAAGAACGCGCGCCCGCTACTCGTGGGGTTGCCGCCGAACCCGTCCAGCGCGCAGATGGCGACATACAACTGGCTGGTGCTGGGCCGCAGGGGGCCGGGGGGATAGGCGACGCGGGATTTATCCACGGGCGGCTAGTCTTCGACCATGTAGGCGACCCCCCAGGCACCGGTGCCCAGATGGGTCGCGATGGTCGGCGTGACCGGCGCCACCAGGGTCTCGACGTCGCCGAAGCGCGCCGCGATCTCGCCCCGCAGGAGATTCGCCATATCCGGCGCGGCCACGTGGATGATCCCGAACCGCACCTTCTTCACTCCGGGAGGGATCGCCGCCGCGACCTTGTCCAGGATGAGCTTTCGGACGCGGGCCGCGCCGCGCGCCTTCCCGTACGCCTTGATCGCGCCGTCGGAAGCCAGTCCCAGGACGGGCTTGAGGTCGAGCACGCCGCCCAGCCAACCCGCGAACTGGCTGACCCTCCCGGAGGCGATCAGGCGATCCAGGGTGCGGACGGTGAACAGGATGCCCGACTGTCTTCGGATCCGCCTGATCTCCTCGATGATCGCGTCCGCCGGCGTGCCCGCCTCGGCAAGCTCCGCCGCCTTGAGGGCCAGAAGGCCGATCAGGATCGAGGCCGCTTCGGAGTCGACCAGGCGTACGTCCAGGTGCGGCGCCAGGCGGGCGGCGCTCTCGGCCGACCGGTAGATCCCCGACAGCGACGCGGCCACCAGCACGCCCACAACCACCTCCGAATCACTGGACGCCCGCTCGAACGCCTCGACGAAGTCCCCGGGGGGAGGCAGCGAGGTCGTCGGGAGCGGGCCCCCGCTACCCAACCGCGCGTGGAACTCCTCGGCCGTGACGTCGATACGGTCGCGCAGCGTCTTGCCGTCCTCGATGAGGAGGAGGGGCACCACGTGGATCCCGTGAGCGCGCACCACCGCCTCGGGGAGGTCCGATCCCGAATCGACCAGGATGCCGACCGGCCTCCGCACGGCCCGGGTCCCCGCGTCCCGCGCGGCCTCGTACTGGGCCAGCATGTCCTCGGCCTTGTGCGAGGTCACCGTCCCGAGCGTCCCGCAGTAGTCGATCGCGGGCTGGGGCTGATCCGTGTGCAGGTGGATCTTGAGGATGTCTTCGCTACGGATGACGAGCAGCTCCTCGGATCCCTCCGAGAGGGCCGCGCGCACCACCTTTTCGCTCGGCAGACCGGCGCCCTCGACGAGGATCTCGGTGCAGAACCGCTTGCTGCCGTGGGTGAACGGGTGCTCGGTGGCCGCGATCGGGGACCAGTCGGGGCGCGACAGATCGTCCACCAGGTCGTCCCCGAGCGTGCCACCCGCCGCAGCGGCCGCGTCCACGCCGGCCACCCCCTTCTCGATAAGCGCGACCACTCCCTCCACGATGCGGACGAACGCCATGGCGCCCGCGTCCACCACTCCGGCCTCGGCCAGCACGGGGAGAAGATCGGGCGTTCGCGCCAGCGATTCACGGGCCGTGTCCAGAACGCCCGCCATCGCGTCCACGAAGTCTCCCGGGCCGTCCGCGTCGCCCTCCTCCACCGCCCTGGCCGCGGCGTCCCGCACCACGGTCAGAATCGTGCCCTCGACCGGCTCCTCGACCGCCCCGTCCAGCGACCGCGCGCCCGCCTCGAGTGCCCCGGCGAATTCGCCCAGCGATACCCGTGGCCGCCCGTCCACCCCGCCCGAGAATCCCAACAGGAACTGGGACAGCATCATCCCGCAGTTCCCCCGCGCGCCCAGCACCGCGGAATGCGCCACCGACGCCGCAACCCGGTCGATCCGCCTCTCGCGGGACCCCGTCAAAGCGCTGACGACCGCATCGAGCGTCAGGGTCAGGTTGGTTCCGGTGTCCCCGTCCGCCACCGGGAACACATTGATCCGGTTGAGCTCGCCCTTGTATTTCCGGGCGTGCCCGCAAGCGGCGAGCAACGCGCGCCGCAGGCGGTGACCGTCCACATAGGCGATTCCGGACCTGTCCAACATGAGGCGTTGACTCCAGACTTCAGGTGCCCGTTGCCCGCAAGTGCTGGCGTCACGGTATGTCATTCAACCTCGTCGCAACAGAGATGAAGCCACTCACCCCCGGATTGCGAGATGGCGTCGTGTACGTCTGGGAGGGTCGCCTGGACACGCCCGCCACCGTCACGGCATCAGCCCGGGCGCTCCTGTCCGATAGAGAGCGCGCCCGGGCCGACCGTTTCGTGTACGACCGCCACCGGCGCCGCTACACGGTCGCCCAGGTCCATTTGCGCCGAGCCCTCGGAAGACTCATGGGAACCCGTCCCGAGCGCATCCGGTTCAGCCACGGGAAGCACGGGAAGCCCTACCTCGGCGATGGTCCATCGTTCAACCAATCCCACTGCGGGGAGCGGATCATGATCGCCGTGGCCAACGAGGGGCGCCTGGGCGTCGACATCGAGAAGGTCAGGACGGTCCGCCTCATGGCCAAGCTGGCCGAAAAGCATTTCGCTCGCGACGAGGTGACGCTTCTCCGTGCGACTCCCGCGCGCGACCGGCAGGCGATGTTCTTCCGTCTATGGACCCACAAGGAAGCCTTCACCAAGGCGCTCGGGGTCGGCCTCACGATCCCGCTCCGCTCCTTCTCGGTCGATCCCGCACACAGGACGACGACCGGACTGGTGCGGATCGACGGCCAGGCGGAGGATCCCCTGAAATGGCTGGTCGCCGGGCTGCCCCGCAGCACGGGGGCGAAGGCGGCGTTTGCCATCGATCGTCCCGGGATCACGGTGGAGCCGCTACCGTTCGACCCGGCAGCGCTCTAGGCGCTTTCAGCCGCAGGAGCCCGCTGGCTCGGTGTCGCGGGCGGAAGGCCCGGCGTCGCACACGGCTGGCGCGCCGTCGCATTCGGACGGCAACGCGGCCCCACACGACGCCGGCTCTGGCGCACACGCCGACGGCTCCGCCCCGCACGCCGAAGGCTCCCCCGTGCCCGTCGTCGCGTTCGAGCAGATCGCGCCGTTGACGTAGCAGGTATAGCACGCCGACTCGCCGAGTTCGACGCTCACGCCGACGGCTTCCGTCAGCGTGTCGGCCAGGCGGGCGCTCGGATAGTCAAGCAGGATGGGACAGGCGTAGACCCCGGCCGCGGTGACCAGCCTGGCGCGGGTGCAGAGGAGCTGGTCGATGTCGTAGCCGTGCATCATTTCGTGCGTGACGCGTTCGTCGGGCGAGTATCCCCGGTTGCGGTCCGCCTCCTCGCCGATCAGGAGCGGCGGAAGCACCTTCAGGCGCGGCTCCCGGTAGCCCACCCGGCCGAGCGCGTCCCGGAAGGCCTGGAGCATGCACGGCATCTCTTCGCACGGCCAGCTCTGCATCGTGGTGATGATCGGACGAAAGCCCGCCGCCACGAGGGATCCGACCCCGTCCATGGCGCGTTCAAAGGTGCCTTCGCCACGGATCGCGTCGTTGATTGCGGGTGTCGGTCCATCCACGCTGACGCGCAGTTCCAGCGGATGGCACCGTCCCTCGGCGATGCGCCGCAGCCCCTCGACCGTTCGCGGGGGCAGCAGCGTTGCGTTGGTCAGCACGGTCGCCGGCCCGAAGTCCAGCGTGTCATCCAGGATCTCCACCATCTCGCGGTTCATGAAGGGCTCGCCGCCGGTGAAGTAGTACTCCCTCACATTGAACCGGGTGGACTCCTCCAGCGCGGACCGCACCTCCGCCCGCGTCATGAACCAGAACGAGTGGTTGTCGGGCGAACAGGAGATGAAGCAGTGACTGCAGCGCAGGTTGCAGACGGTACCACTGACCTGGAACCAGAGCTGGTCGAGTGCCGTGAGGGGCACGGACGGGGCGGTTCGGGTGGCAATCATCGGTCTTTTTCCATCAGGTCACCTCGCTGTGGTCCTGGTGCAAAGCCTGCTGAGAGTAGCCGGTTGTTCGTGCCGCAGCAAAGGGGGATCTGGCGACGTCGTGCCCGAACGGATAGGGTTGAGTCGGCCAACGCAGACCTGACCTCGGGAGACCCATCCAGGCGCAATGCAATTCGCGACGATCAATCCTGCCAGCGGCGAGCTGCTGCGCTCGTATCCGTTCCTGTCCGCCGACCGGGTGGACGCCGCTCTGACGCGGGCCCGGGACGCCCAACGCGCATGGAGCCGGGTCGCGGTGTCCGAACGGGCAGGGGCCATGGCCGAAGTGGCCCGGTTGCTTCGCGTCCGCCACCGGCGCCTGGCCGAGACCGTCACCATGGAGATGGGAAAGCACATCGGCGAAGCCCTCTTCGAAGTGGAGAAGTGCGCGTCCGGTTGCGAGTATTACAGCCGGAACGGAGCCGGGTTCCTCCGCGATCAGGTCGTCGAGACGGAGTCCTACAAGAGCTACGTCACCTTCCAGCCCCTGGGCCTCGTGCTGGCGATCATGCCGTGGAATTTTCCGCTCTGGCAGGTGATGCGGGCCGCGGTCCCGGCGCTGATCGCCGGCAACGGTGTCCTCCTCAAGCACGCGCCGAGCGTACCCTGCTGCGCCCTCGAGCTAACGGACCTGTTTGCCGCTGCCGGCCTTCCCGACGGGCTCTTCACCAACCTTTTCGTCGACGTTGACACGACCGGGGAGCTTATCCGCGACGCCCGCGTGCAGGGGGTCACCCTCACGGGAAGCACCCGCGCGGGGAGGCAGGTCGCCGGGATAGCAGGGTCCCAGATCAAGACCTGCGTGCTGGAACTGGGCGGCAGCGACCCCTACGTCGTGCTCGAGGACGCCGACCTGCCCCGCACCGTCGAGGCGTGCGTCACCGGCCGCCTCCTCAACGCGGGCCAGAGCTGCATCGCGGCCAAGCGCATGATCGTGCACGAGGCGGTCGCGGACGACTTCACCGCAGCGGTGGTCGCGCGGATGGGCGCCGTACGCGTCGGCGAGCCGATGGCCGAGATGACCGATGTCGGGCCGCTCGCACGGGAGGATCTGCGCGACCATCTGGCCGGGCAGGTCGCACGGAGCATCGAGGCCGGCGCGGCGTGCCCGCTGGGCGGGAAGGTCCCCGACGTGCCCGGATGGTACTACCCGGCCACGGTCCTGACGGGTGTGGCGCCGGGCATGCCCGCCTACGCGGAGGAGATGTTCGGACCGGTGGCGTGCATCATCCGGGCCGGGTCGGAGGAGGAGGCCGTCAGGATCGCCAACGACACCGCCTACGGCCTCGGCGCCGCCGTGTTCACCCGCGACCTGGAGCGCGGGGAACGCATTGCGCGCACCGGAATCGAGGCCGGGCTGTGCTTCGTGAACGACTTTGTGAAGTCCGACCCGCGCCTGCCCTTCGGCGGGGTGAAGTCGAGCGGCGTCGGACGAGAGCTGACCCACTTCGGGATCCAGGAATTCGTGAACGTGAAAACCGTACAGGTGGAGGCATAGCAGCCCACGGACTGTTAGCCTCAGAAGCGGTGCACGGCGAGCTGGCGGCGCAGCTGCAAGACCTTGACGTCCGGGTCGACGACGACCTCGCGGGGATCGAAGTCGGCGACGATCTCGAAGCGGCGATCCTCGCCAGCCCCCAGGAGCATGTCCGTGCGAACGGTGCGGTACGTCGGCACGGTGGAGCCGTCCGGCGCGAAGCGCTGGCCGCTGGTGGCCGCGATGTCGACCGGCATGGTGCCGGTGCCGATGTTCGTGATGCGGCCACGCACGCGCCAGCGGCCGTCGCCGGTTTCCTCCCTGGTGATCTCGGCCAGCCGGTACTCGGGGAGGACGATCTCGTTGAACCACTGCCGGGTGAAGGCGTCGAAGGCCTCCGGATCGGGGGCGTAGCCACGCATGACGCGGAGGAAGTCGGGCGGCAGCGGATGGTCCGGGTTCAGGTGATAGGCCTGGATATAGGCGCCGAGGCCCGCGAGCATGGCGTCACGTCCGATGAACTCCTTGAGCATCCAGAAAACCGCGCCGCTCTTGTCGTAGAACAGCGTGTTGTTGGGGCCGAGATCCGTGTGCTCCGAGATGGGAACCTCGTCGTCGAACAGCCGCGACTCGGCATAGTTGCCCTCGAAGCGCTCGAACATCTCCATGCGGTCGCGCGGTCCCATGACCTGTTCGACCAGCATCAGGGCCGAGAAATGGGACAGCCCCTCGTGCAGGACGTGGCCGCCCGGGCCCTCGCCCGCCTGCACGAGGTTGCCCCACCACTGGTGAGCGATCTCGTGACCCACGAACAGGAAGGCGAGGCGCGTCCGTGGCTCGTTGTAGGTCTGGAAGGCGGCCTCGGAGAAGATGGTGTTGGTCGGGTACCCCTGGGCCCCCGGCCCGTAGAGCCGGCTGACCTGGTTGATGCGCAGCTCGCGCCAGGGGTAGGGCCAGAACCACTCGGAGTAGTAGCGGCGAGCCGCATCGAGGGCCTCGCCCATCTCCTCGATGTTCCAGGTGTGCTCGGGGTGGTAGTAGATGGCGGTCCCGGCGCCCCGTCGCACGGCCCACTTGCCGCCGAGGATGTTGAAGAGGAAGACGGGCTCGTCGCTCTCCCAGACGACGGTGCGACGGCCGCCGGCGACCCGCTCGTCGGTCATCACCCCGGTTGAGTTGTAGGTGTAAGCCTCGGGGCCGGTAACCCGGATCCGCGTTGTGAACGGCCGGCCGCCGCCGAAGTTCGGCGGGGTGACACCTTCGAACCAGTTGTCCGGATAGCGGCGCGGATCGTAGTCGTTGTCCTCGTCCTGCCCGATGTCCTCGTCGTAGTCGATCCACGGGAAGGTCCCGCCGACGCCGTAGCCGATGTTGATGCTGGACGGCAGTACGAGAGCGCCGTCGAGGTTGGAACCGTCTCCGTTCCTGCTGACGCCGGTAGGGACCTCGCCGTGGTATGAGAAGCCGAGGCGCAACGTCTGACCGGGCTGCAGCGGGCTGGCTGGCCGGACAACCCAGAGGCCGGCACTGTTGTCGACCGCGCCGGCTCGCTCGCCGAGGCTCCACTGCACGTCTTCCCAAAGGCCCAACGTCACCGGGAAGTGATCGATCGCCACGCTCTCGTCGTTGACGAGCACGTAGCTGCCCTCGACGGAGAAGAAGCGGTGTTCTGGCTCGACCTCGACGTCGAGGTCGGCATGTTGAATGTTCGGCGTGAGGGCACTTCGCCATGTCGCCATGTTTCCGCGCCAGTAGTTCTTTTGAATTTCGTCAACGACATCGCCCTCGAAGCCGTTGCGGACCAGGACGTAGAGGGGAATCCCCGGAAGCAGCGGGAGGGCGATCAGGGGCAGCAGCGCTACCCCCGTGCGCAGCAGGGAACGCGGGCGCAGCCGGTGCAGGATGCGCACGCCGTCGAACTCCTGACGACCGAAAAAGCGTACCGCCAGGCCGACGAAGAGGGCGGCGAGGCCGAGCAGCATCAGCCGGCTCAGCAGGAGCGCGCCGCGGTCGAGTTCCAGCGTCCCCATGTCGCTCCACGAGAGCGTGTTCCAGGCCATCCAGTTGGTGACCCAGGTGACCTCGCCGGCGATGGCGGTGAAGACGCTGTAGAAGAGCACGGCGAGGCCGATCCCGTAGGTGGCATAGCGGCTGCGGGTCAACGTGTACACGGCAAGAATGAAGGCGGCCCAGACCAGGAAGGTCGGCAACAGGATCAGACCCCAGATGATCAGGAAGGGGCTCAGATGGAAGGGGACATCGACGCCCCAGGTGGCGCCCCGGTAGAGCAGGACACCGTACGCCGCCACCAGCGAGGCGCCGAGAACGACCAGCGCGACCAGGCCGTTGCCGACGGCTTTGCCGGCCAGAATCGCGCCCGTGCGCGCCGGGACCGCGTAGTAGATGGGGGCCAGGCCGCAGGTATGCTCCCTCTGAATCGACTCGACCATGTAGAAGAGCAGCAGGGCGCAGACCAGCAACGACAGCGTGTTCATCATCGACACGGCCATGATCCCCGAGACCGGCAGCATCGGGGAGTCGAACAGGCCGGTAGTCAGACCCATGATGGTCACGGCCTCCCACACGATCAGCGGCGTAAACAGGTAGAGGCTGGGGCGTTTGCGCAGGGCGCGCAGCTCGGCCGCCACGACGTCGCGCATGGTGGTGAGGAAGGCCGGAGGTGCCGTCCCCATGCGGGCGAGGGGCGGGCTGGCGGCGGCTCCGACCGCAATCGCTGCGCGGGGGCCGGCAACGGCCGTGATCCGGACCACCGAGAGCGAGCCTGCAGACTCCGCCCTACCGCCTCCGCGACCCGTGCCCTTCGAGGCTGCTTCGAACGCCGCATGCGCGGCGCGGCGGGCTCGTCTACTCTGCTCTCCGTGGGCCCGGCGCAGGCTCCCGGCAAGCGACCTCTGAGCCCAGAGCACCCCGAGCAGTCCGATCGCCACGATGGCGAAGCGATTCAACTGAAAGCCGGGGTCCACGGCGACCCGGGCAGCGTTGTAGAAGTCGGCGCCCCGGTCGATCTCGATGTAGGTCTGGTCGAGCCACCGGAATCCGGACGGATCGAGGACCGAGATCACGGTGTTGATGCGACCGTCAAGCCAGTTGGGAGACCAGGTCCACAGGAAGGTCGAGAGCATGACGATCCCGATGGGAACGACGAACACGAGGACGGGCTTGCGCCAGCGCGTGCCGACTGCCAGCGAGACGCCCCCGAAGAACAACATCACCGGCAATCCGAAGAGAAGGCCGGGGCGGAGGTAGGTCCAGGCGGAGAAGGGACCGATCTGCTCGGGCTCCGCGCCGTTGGGGACGACGTGGTTGAAGAGCATGCTGAGGCCGAGGTCGAGTCCCAACAGGACGACGAAGCAGATGAGGACGGCCGTGAACTTGCCCCAAACGTATTCGCCGGGGGTCAGCCGCGTGGTGTGGAGGATCTCGCCCACCCCGAGCTTGTCGTCGCGGATGATGGTCATGCCTGCGGCGATGGCGACGAAGAAGCTGTACACGGCGAAGGTGATGGCCGCCATCGACCAGGAGACGAAGAACTCGGAGTTGAGCCAGACCTCCTTGCCGCCGATGACGGTGGTGCCGCTCTGCAGCCCGACGTCCCCCTGGGCGTAGTACCAGGAGGTGTAGCCGATGATCGCGAGGAGGACGTAGTACAGGGGCCGTCGCAGGTTGGCGCCGACCTCACGCCGGGTGACCTCGAGGAAGCGAGCCGCGCTCATTTGGCGCCCATGAGAACGAGGTAGGCGTCCTCTAGGGTCGGCGCCACCTGCTCGAAGCCCTCGGGAACGTTGCCGTTGTCCGCGTGCACGCGGACCCGGTAGCGTCCCTCGACGAGCAGCGCCTGGGTGACCCGGTTCTGCGCGGCGACTTGCGCCAGGTCCTCGTTCGCGATGGTTCGTTCGTAGATCGTGCCCCGGATGGAATCGCGTGCGTCCGAGGGCGTGGTGTCCGCAACAATCTCACCGTCGCGCATGACGGCAAACCGCGGGCACAACACGGCGATGTCCTCGACGATGTGGGTCGAGAGGATGACGGTGCGGCCCTCGGCCATCTCGGCGAGGAGCCGGTAGAACCGCAGCCGCTCCTCGGGATCGAGGCCGGAGGTCGGCTCGTCGACGATGATGAGCTTCGGATCCCCGGCCAGGGCCTGGGCGATGCCGAGCCGCTGCCGCATCCCGCCGGAGTAGCCGCCGACCTCGCGTCGAGCATCGCCGGTCAGGCCGACGCGGGCCAGGAGCTGGTCGGCGAGCTCGTTGAGGGGCACGTCGGCGGTGACGCCCTTGAGCCTGAGCAGGTACACCAGCATGGCGTGCGCCGAGAGGTGCGGGTAGAAGCCGAAGTCTTGCGGCAGGTAGCCGAGCTGCGACCAGGCGACCTCGGGATTGTGCACGATGTCCTGGCCCTCGAGCTCCACCGAGCCGGATGTGGGCTCCAGCAACCCCGCCACGACCTTCATCAGGGTCGTCTTGCCCGCGCCGTTCGGGCCCAGCAGTCCGAACATCCCGGAACCGACGTCGAGGTCGACCCCCTGGAGTGCGGCCACCGGCCCTGGGTACACCTTCACGAGGTCACGAATCAAGAGCATCCCGGTTACCTCGGCATGGGAGCAGCCGCAGGACGTGCGGTCATCGGCGCATCGGTCTCACGATGGTAGCCGTGATGAAGCCCGGTGTAAAGGAGAGAGTCCCGTCCAACGGGAAAGGGCCTGGTGAAGTGCTCCCTGGAGAAGGTGACGGGCTGCTCGGGGGCCTGGATCACCCGCCATACGCTTGCCTTTGCCATCATCCCGCCAACACCTTCCATCGCCGCGCGTCGCGGTGGCATCGCCGTGCGTCGCGGCAGAACCCGCACTCCCAGGAAGGCCCATCCCCATGAAGAACGCATGCGCCAGCACCGCACCCACAACCACCATCGCGCGGCTCACGACCGCCATCGTGCCGTTCGTGGCCGCGCTCGCCGTCGCCGCCGCGCCACTCGCCCCGTCCCCGCTCCACGCCCAGAACACCTCGCCGGCCGAGTACATGGAGCTGGCCCGCTCGCTCTTCGAGGAGTTGGTCGAAATCAACACGACCAACACCGAGCGGGGCGACAACACCTCCGCCGCGCAGACGGCCGCCCGTGCGCTCCTCGCGGCCGGGTTCCCGGACGAGGACGTGCACGTTCTGGTCCCGGAGGACTCCCCCACCAAGGGCAACCTCGTGGCAAGGCTGCGGGGCCGTGACACGGGCCTCGAGCCCATCCTGCTTCTCGCACACATCGACGTCGTGGAAGCGCTCCCCGAGGACTGGAGCCCGGATCTGCCGCCCTTCGAGTTCATCGAGCGGGACGGCTACTTCTACGGACGCGGCGTTACCGACGACAAGGACGAGGCCGCGATCTACACCGCAAACCTGATCCGCATGAAGCGGGAGGGCTTCGTCCCCGACCGCGACATCATCATCGCGCTGACCGCCGACGAGGAGGGCGGACCGCGCAACGGCGTCGCCTATCTCCTGGAGGAGCATCGCGATCTGATCGACGCGGCCTTCGCCCTGAACGAGGGGGGTGGCGGGATGGCGCAGGACGGGGAGAAGCTCTCCAACAACGTGCAGGCGGCGGAAAAGCTCTTTCTTTCGTTCTATTTCACGGCGACCAACCCCGGCGGCCACTCCTCGCTGCCGGTCCGCAAGAACGCGATCTACGACTTGTCCGGCGCGCTCCTCGCGGTGCAGAACCACGACTTCCCGGTCATGCTGAACGAGATCACGGAGGAGTTCTTCGGACGCTCGGCCGACCTCGTGGGTGATGAGATGGGGGACGCCATGCGGCGCATCGTCGCGAACCCGGACGACGCGGAAGCCGCCCGGACGCTGGCGGTCGAGGCGGGTTACAACTCGCGCCTGCGCACTACCTGCGTGGCGACGCTACTGGAGGGTGGCCACGCCCAGAACGCACTGCCACAGCTGGCGCGCGCCAACGTGAACTGCCGCATCTTCCCGGGTCATGACCCTGCCGATGTACTGGCCACTTTGGCGGAGGTGGCCGCGCCCTTCGACGTGAGCGTCGAGCCGCGCGGCGAGGTCACCGCAAGCCCGCCTTCCCCGCTCACGGACGAGGTGCTCGGCCCGATCGAGCAGATTACGAGCGAGATGTGGCCCGGGGTGCGCGTCCTCCCGGTCATGTCCACGGGCGCTACCGACGGGCTGTACCTGCGCAACGCCGGGATCCCGGTCTACGGGGTGAGCGGTCTGTTCGGTGACATGGACGACGTGCGGGCGCACGGGCGAGACGAACGCATCCGCATCGAGGCCTTCTTCGAGGGCCAGGAGTTCCTGTACCGGCTGGTGAAGGCGCTGAGCGGGGGCGGGGTGACCTGAGGGGGGCATACCGGAGGTTGCGGCCGCGACCTCCGGCAGTTAGCGGCCCTCCCGCCGCAGAACCTTCCCCGGCTGCGCCCCGGTCACCGCCCCGTCCTCGTAGACCACCGTACCCGCCACCCACACCCGTTCGATCCCCGTCGACGTCAGGTGCGGCTCGGCGGTGGTCGATTGGTCGATCACGGTAGCCGGGTCGAAGAGGACGAGATCCGCAGGCGCCCCGGGCCGGAGTACGCCACGATCGGGCAGCCCCATGTGCTCTGCGGCCAGACCCGTCATCTTGCGAATCGCTTCCTCGAGCCCCAGCCGCCCCTCCTCGCGCACATAGCGCCCCAGCACCCTCGGGTACGCTCCAAAGCCACGGGGATGCGCGCCGCGCAGGCCCCCGTCGGATGAGACGTTCGTGTGCTGCCAGGACATCAGTGAGGCGATGTCCTCGAAGGTCATGCTGGTCGCGACGATGCTCTCCCCTCCGCTTTCACCGCGGTCGCGGGCTGCCCGGGACTCGGCGATCAGGTCCAGGTATGTCGTGACGGGATCGGTCCCCCGCTCGGTAGAGATCTCCGCCAGGGTCTTCCCCACCAGGGTCGAATCGGCGCCGAAGCGGCCGATGATCATCCCCTCGGGCGCCACCAGCTCCTCCAGCGCGAAGCGGGCGGCTTCACGGTCGGTGAAATCGCGCTCCGGGAAGAGGACCGTCATGGTTGACTGCCAGTACTCGTAGGGGTAGACGTCGGCGGTGATGTCGAGCCCGGCGGCGCGTGCCTCGTCCAGGCGCGCCAGAACGTCCCCCGCCCCACCCCAGAGCCCCCGCGCGGCGAGCTTCATGTGCGAGATCTGCACGGGCAGCCGTGCCCGCTCCGCAATCTCGATCGTCTCCTCGACCGCCTCGTGAAACGCACGGTCCTCGCTCCGCATGTGGGAGATGTAGCGGCCCCCGCTCGACGCCGCCGTCATCGCCAGCGCGACCACTTCGTCCGTGGACGAGTAGATGCCCGGGTCGTACTCGAGGCCGGTCGAGAGGCCCAGAACTCCACTGGCCAGCTCGGTCTCCAGGAGGGCCTGCATGGCCTCCACCTCGTCCTGCGTGGCTTCGCGGCGAAAGTCGTCGCCCATGACCTGCCGGCGCAGCGTCCCGTGCCCCGCGTACGACGCCACGTTGACCGCGGCCGGGGTCGCTTCCAGCGCCGCGAAGAAGTCGGCAATCGGGAGCCTCGACCCACCGTCCTGTCCGGCGACGATGGTCGTGATCCCCTGGCTGACCACCGCGAGCGCGGTGAGTTCGTCCAGCAGGCCGCCGTCATGGTGGCTGTGGGTGTCGATGAAGCCTGGCGCGAGAACCAGCCCGGTGGCGTCGTAGACCGGCTCGCCGTTTGTGGGTGAGAGAGCGTTGTCCGCGTTGTCGGCAGCCACGTCCGCGATCGACCCAGCGACCACACGCAGGGAGCCCGTGAAGCCGGGACTCCCGGTGCCGTCCACGATGGTGGCGCCCTGGATGAGGAAGGTCTCGGCGCCCGGGGGGGCGGCGGTGTCGCCGCAGCCGGCCAGGAAGGCGAGCCACGCGACCAGAAGCAGGGCCGGGCGGGTGCGGCGGTCCATCAACCCCTGTCCACCCCCGGCACGGCCTCGAGCATCTCCGCCGCAACCGACTCCGGGTCCCGCATCGTCGTCAGATCCAGCTCGTAGTCCGGCACCTCGCGCGGATCGAGCTTCTCCTTCAGCTCCCGGATCTCCCGGCCAGACAGCCCCAGCCCGGCCAGATCCGCGTTCGCGAGCTTCGCCCCCGGGCGTGCCGCGACCCCGTCATCATCCGCCGCCACCAGTCGCGAAAGCGCCGCGATCTCCCCTCCGGTCAGCTTGTCGCCCATCACCTGGTAGTCGATCCAGGCCTCGTAGCTCAGCGGCGCGACCCGTTTGACCATTCCCGCCATCACCCGTCCGTATTCCTGGATCTCCCACTGTGCGTGGTCGTCGACGCGGAGCGTGAGGAAGTGGAGCAGGTTGTGCAGGTCGATCTTCCAGTACCACTGCGTGTAGGTCGAGAGGGGCAGATCAATCCGCGCGAGCTCCCGGGCCACGTTCTCGCCGACAAGCCAGCTGTAGTCGCCCGCCGCCTGCTTCCGCACCGCCTCCCACCGCCCGATCGCCTCGCGGTAGAAATCGGCGTCAACGGACCCGGGTGCGCGTCCCTGGTTGCTCGTCGCGCTCTGGAAGGAGAACTGGTCCTGCTTCGGGCGGTAGAAGAGGAGCGGCATGAGGCTATACCTGCCGCTGTATTCGTTGACGGAGTTGTGTGTGACGATGCCGTTGGCCACGAAGTTGTGGTTCGGGCCCTCTACCTCGAGGTCGTATGTTTCCCGTTCTCCCACATACTCGAAGCGCCTGATCCTCACGAGCTTGGCTTTGTCGAGTCGGTTCCAGGCGATGCGGGGGCGCGGGACCCATTCAGCCTTGACCGGTGGGCCACCGAGTCGTTCGACGAAGTCCAGTTCTCGGCCGGCGATCGACCGGTGACAGTTGCCACACAGCGTGGTGAGATTCGCGGGGTCTCTGGCCGGGTCCAGGTCGGCCCAGACGGGCACGATGTGATGGCAGTGCAGTTCTGGTGCCCGCTGTTTGCATAGCTGGCACGTCCAGCCATGTCTGGCATGGATCTTGGCGGCGACCTGAGTGGTCCACCGTGCAATTGATTCGCGTCCTGTGGAGGTGCCGCCCCGCCAAACCTTGAAGGTTCCCCGGCCCAGCTCCGTCAGGCGGTACCGGCGCAGCCACTTCCGTATCGTATGCGTTGAAACGCCACACGCTTCGGCCAAGTCGGTCAACGAGCGCCGATGGCCGCGGTATTCGCGTTGCAACCAGATCGGATCCCCATAGAGCGCCGGCCGCTGCTCGGCCGCACCGTTGACATTGACGAAGTAGTCGCCGTGCCTCCACACCGCGCGGCCGCCCGTCTCCCGCAAACCGGTTGCTCCCCGGAGCGTGTCCCAACCCCCGTCGAACAGGAACCGGTGATCCGACGTAGCCTCGATCGACTTGCCGTCTTCCAGGACCATCTTGAAGACCGGCTTCACTCCGTTTCGGTACACGTCCACGATTCGGGTATGCTGGAGCGCGAGCGTATCTTCGTCGACCTGTCTGAGCTTCATCTGCTTCACGCGGTCGCGGCCGAAAAACGAATTCCGCTGCTTGTCCGGACGGGATTTGTTTCGGGTGGGCTGGAAGCGTCGCCAGATCTCCTCGATCGGAAGCTTGTAGAGCTGGCGGCGTCCTCTCGCCTCCGCGCCGGGCAGGTCGAAGTAGACCTCGGTGCCCTCGGCCAGGCAGGCCGTCCGATGCCGAATCCACTGCCGCGCGATGAACATCGGCATCGCGCAGTGGAACTTGAATTCGACCATCTCCGACGGGGTGGTGTGGAGGTGTCGGCGGAGGTAGCGGACGAGTCCCCGCGTGGCCGAGACCTTGCGCGTGCCGTACCCGTAGCTGACTCGCGCGGCCCGCTCTACCGAGTCGTCCGTCCCCATGTAGTCGACCAGTGCGACAAAGCCGTGGTCGAGGACGGGGAAGTATCCGCCCAGAATTTCTTCGGCGGCGGGAACGGTGGGGCGCTTGGTGTGGTGTGTGTCGGGGTTCATGCGAGGAAGTTACCCGGTCGGCCGAAATCGGGCGAGATGCGCTTGGCCTACCCCGCATCCACCCGCTTCGCCCTCGCCGCCTTCCGCCGCCGGCTCTGGTCCAGCTCCCGCTTCCGCAGGCGGATCGCGTCGGGGGTGACCTCGATCAGCTCGTCGTCGTCGATGAAGTCCAGCGCCTGCTCCAGCGTCATGCGCCGGGGCGCCTCGAGGCGGACGTTCTCGTCGGCCGCAGCCGCGCGCATGTTGGTGAGCTTCTTGCCCCGGCTCACGTTGACGTCCATGTCGTCCGGGCGGGCATTCTCGCCCACAACCATGCCGTTGTAGCATTCCACGCCGGGCTCCACGAACATGGTCCCGCGGTCCTGCAGCCCGAACAGGGCGAAGGCCACCGCCTTGCCGGCCCGGTCGGCCACAATCGCACCGCGTCCCCTCCCCCGCATGGATCCCGCCCAGACGTCCCAGCGGTCGAAGCGGTGGTGAAGGATGCCCTCGCCGCGCGTGTCGGTGAGGAACTCGGTGCGGTAGCCGAAGAGTCCCCGTGCGGGGATGCTGAAGTGCAGGCGGGTCGTGCCGGAATCGCCGATGGGCCGCATGACGGTCAGCTCGCCCCGGCGGCGGGAGAGCTTGTCGATCACCGTGCCGGCGAGCACCGAGGGGACCTCGGCGACGACTTCCTCGTACGGCTCCAGGCGGCCACTGTTGCCATCGGTCCGGGTCAGCACCCGCGGGCGGGACACCTGGAACTCGTAGCCCTCGCGGCGCATGGTCTCCATGAGGATGGTCAGGTGAAGCTCGCCCCGCCCGCTCACCGCAAAGGTGTCGGGCCGGCCGGTGTCCTCCACGCGAAGCGCCACGTTGCGCTCGAGTTCGCGCACCAAACGCTCTCGCAGCTGGCGGGTGGTCACGTACTTCCCCACCCGTCCCGCAAAGGGCGAGTCGTTGACCACGAAGTCGACCGAGATCGTCGGCTCCTCCACCGTGATGCCGCTCAGGCGCTCGGGGTGACGGGGATCCGCCAGCGTGTCGCCGATATCGACCCCCTCCACACCGGCCAGGCCGGCGATGTCCCCAGCCCCGACCTCCTCCGTGTCGACGCGGTCCAGGCCACTGAAGGTGTAGAGGCCGATCACCCGAGCGGAGCCACCCGTTGCCCCGGCGGGCGCCGAGTCCGCTCCCGCCGGGGACAATCTGGCGACGCGCTCGCCCATCCTGACCGTTCCACGTTCCACCCGGCCGATCGCGATCCGTCCCACATACGACGAGTGGTCCAGCGTCGACACGAGCATCTGAAAGTGCCCGTCAGGGTCCACGCGGGGAGGGGGGATGTGATCGACCACCGCCTCGAAGAGCGGGGTCAGGTCGGTTCCGCGGACTCCGGGCTCCCTGGCGGTCCACCCGTCCCGCCCCGCCGCATACAGGAATGGTGCGTCGAGCTGCGCATCGTTGGCCTCGAGGTCCATGAGAAGCTCGAGCACCTCGTCGTGCACCTCATCCGGACGGGCGTCCGGACGGTCCACCTTGTTGATCACGATCAGGGGCAGCAGGCCCAGAGCCAGAGCCTTGCGGGTCACGAAGCGGGTCTGGGGCATCGGCCCCTCGGCCGCGTCGACCAGCAGCAGCACGCCGTCCACCATGCGCAGAATGCGTTCCACCTCGCCGCCGAAGTCGGCGTGCCCGGGCGTGTCGACGATGTTGATCTTGGTGCCCCGCCAATGCACGGCGGTGTTCTTCGACAGGATGGTGATACCGCGCTCCCGCTCCAGCGGATTGGAATCCAGGATGCGCTCGCCGACGATCTGGCCTTCGCGGAACACCCCGGCCTGCCGAAACATCTGGTCGACCAGCGTGGTCTTGCCGTGGTCGACGTGGGCGATGATGGCGACGTTGCGAAGATTCTTCACCGGCCGCTCGACGCGTCGATGCGCGTGAAGGTGAAGGTCCCGATCGGCTCTTCCGAGAACGGGTTCACACCCTTGAGGCTCCTGATCGGCTGCTTCGGCGAAGAGTCGTCGTTGCCGGACGTGTAGGAGGTCCCGTCGTCGGTCCCCGAGTCGTACGGATACAGCACGATCTGCAGCTCGTCCACCCACTGGCCCAGGCCGTCCTGCAACGACATACCGGACACGCCCACGAACCAGTCCGGGCTCGGGGCGATCATCGTGACCAGTGTGACAAGGGGGAAGTCCAGGGTGACGGTGACGCGCTGGATGGTCGCGCTGCCGGGGCTGCTGATCCCGCGCCCGTTGATGACCGCGCGGGCGAGCCCAGGGATCGTCGCCCCGATCTCCGAGGTCAGGATGTTCGTGCCCCCGGTCTCCGCCATCCGCTCGATCCCCGGGCTGGCGGTCTCGCCGACCTCCCAGTAGCTGACGCCGTCGTTGTGCACGGCGCCGATCAGCGGGGAGAAGTGCGCGCCGCCGGGGAAGTTGGCGGGGTGCGTGCTCGAACTCCACGTGGCGTTGAAGACGATTCGGTAGGCCGCCGAGTCCGAAGGCGGGTCGAGCGGCCCCGCACTCGCGGCAATCTCCGCGGACACCCCGTCGGCCAGCGATGCCGTGAGGGACTGGACGCCGGCCGCGTTGCCGAGGGTCCATGATGTGCCGGCCAGGCCGGCGGGGTCGGTGACGACCGAACCGGGGTCGGCGGAGCCGTGGCCCTCCGCGGCCGCGAACATGACCGGGACGTCCGGAACCGGGGAGCCGGCGGCGTCGTCGACCCGCACGACCACCGGTTCGGGCAACGGACTCCCCGCAGTGCCCTCCTGGGCGTCCCCCGCCGTGACCACCAACGAGGCCGGAACCTGGGTCACCGTGACCTGGGCCGTCGCACTGAGCGACTCGAAGGCCGCGGTGAGGGTGCCGGAGCCATTCGCAACCGCCGAGACCGTGCCGAAGGACGACGCCGAGAAGACTTCCGGATCGCTGCTCGACCAGGTGACGGTCGCGGGGAAGGCCGCGCCGTACTGGTCGGTGACCGTCGCGACGAAGGTCGCCGTCTCTCCCAGGGAGGACAGCGTCGCCGACTCGGGCGAGATGGCGATGGCGGCGGCGCGGGGCGGGTCGGGCTGTGGCTCCGGTTCGCTCCCGGAATCGCCGCACGCGGCCAGGACTGACAACACGAGGGCGGCAGTCGTGCCACAACGGATGACGAAGGACTTCATGGACATATGACAAACTAACGAGACTATGGTTCGACTGAAGCGGGGCGCGGGCAAGGAAGCGTGCCGCCAACCGCACTCCCGGGTTTGATACCCACGGAACGCTGGAAGGAGCCTGCAAGACGGGACTGTGGGCCGCATCGAGACTCTCGGCGCTGACGCCCTGCTTCGTCACGGGCTGCTGGACCGATTGCGTCACAGGGCATATGTTTGTAATGATATACACAATACGTTGTTAAGTAGGAAATATTCAACATGACATCCAAAAACAGGATCACTCGATCTCCCCCTGCCGAGGTCGAGAGAGTTCTCAGGCAGCTTGGCCGCAACCTCCGCACGGCCCGGCTGCGCCGCAGACTCCGGATTCAGGACATCGCCGACCGCATGGGCACGTCCCGGTTCACGGTCGCTGATCTGGAGAAGGGCAAGCCGGGAACTTCTGCCGCCGCCTACTTCGGAGCTCTCTGGGCCATGGGGTTGCTCGGCCCCGCGGACGACTTGGCCAACCCCGACCGCGACGAGGAGGGCAAGACCCTGGAGAGCGCCCGGCGCCCTGTACGAGCCCCGCGCCGGGGGCGTCTCGACAATGACTTCTGAACGCGCGTGCTACGTCTTCGTGGTTCTTCCCGGGGAGACCGAGTTCGTGGTCGCGGGTCGTCTTCGGGTCTCGATGACACCACGCGGGACTCCGCTCGGCGAGTTCGTCTACGGGCGCAGCTATCTCCGGCGTCCGGACGCGGTCGAGCTCGACCCGGTCGAACTGCGGCTCGGCGACCGCATCCACGAGACAGTCCGCATGAACGGGTTCTTCGGAGCGATTCGCGATTCCATGCCCGACTACTGGGGACGTCTGCTCATCGAGAGCAGGTCGGGACGGACGCGGCTGGAGGAGTTCGACTACCTGATGCAGGGGGCGGACGATCGCGCGGGCGCCCTGGGCTTCGGGCCCGGCCTCGAGCCCCCGGATCCACGGCGCCGCTTCAACTCCGTCGTCGATTTGGGAGAGCTCCAGTCTGCCGCCGAAGCGGTGCTCCGCGGTCAGCTGAGGAACGCGGGACCGGTCGCCCTGCAGGCCCACGAGCTGCTTTTCCAGGGAACATCGATGGGGGGCGCCCGGGCCAAGACCGTGGTCGAGGACGGGAACGCCCTCTGGGTGGCCAAGTTCGCCCAGAGAGACGACCGCTGGAATCATCCCCGTGTCGAACATGGGCTGCTGCGACTGGCACATGAATGCGGTCTCGATCCCGCTCACAGCCGGATCGAGCGCGTCGGTGACCGCGATGTCCTACTGGTGCGCCGCTTCGACCGCGAGTGGTCCGATCACGGCTACCGCCGAAGCCGCATGGTGAGCGCCCCGACCCTTCTCAGGTCCGATGACACGCTGCCCCATCAGCGGCGCTGGTCCTACCTGGCCCTCGCGGACGAAATCCGACGCGCGAGCGCGAACCCGCGTGACGACCTGCGCGAGCTCTTCGGCCGCATGTGCTTCAACGCCGCAGTCTCCAACCTGGATGATCAGCCCCGCAATCACGCGATGCTCGCCAGCGGTCGCAGCTGGCGGCTCAGCCCCGCCTACGATCTGACGCCCATCCCGGCGATCTCCGTCGCGCGCCGCGACCTGGCGATGATCTGTGGTCCCGGGGGACGATGGGCCAACAGGTCGAACCTGCTGGGCTCGCCAGGCCGTTTCCTGCTGGATCCCGGTGAGGCCGAAGCCATCTTCGAGCGTGTGACCGGAACGATCCGCTCGTCGTGGCACACGGTGATGCGCGACAGTGGCGTCACGGAGAACGACTGTGACCGGATCCGACACTCGTTTCTCTACGACGGTCTGTACTACGACGCGTAGCAACCCTACGTCTGTCGCCCGGGTGGCCCCCCCACTACCAGGCATGCCCCTTCCCCGGCGCCGAGAAGATCCTCTCGTACGGCAGCGCGTCGAGGTCAACGATCTTGCCATCCCGGATCACCATGCCCAGCATCCGGATGTTTCCGATCTCCTCCAGCGGATCCGCGTCCAGCACCAGCACGTCGGCGTACTTGCCCACCTCCAGCGTACCGAGCTCGTCCAGCATCCCGCTCGCGATGGCGCCGTTGCGGGTCACCGCCACGATCGCTTCCATCGGCGTCATGCCCAGCTCGACGAGCCCCTCGGTCGCGATCACGCTGCCGATGCCGAACGCCTGTCTCTCGGCCTTCTTCTCGCGCCGGAACTCGGGGGCCGCGCCGAGATAGTTGTCTGTCCCGATCGTTGTGACGCAGCCACCGGCGATCAGCTTCTCCGCGTTGCGGCGGCGGATCTCCATGGACTCGCCTGCCGCGCGACGCTCGGCCCGAAGTTCGACCGACGTCTTCGCCAAACCGTCCCGGCGGTTGTCATCCTCCTCCTCATCGGGCTCCGCGAGCGCCTTCTCGCGCGCTTCGACATGCTCCTGCCACACCTCGCCGGTGATGGTGTTGGAGAGCATGGCGCAGACGATGCCCCGTTTCGCGATCTCGGCCACGAGGGCATCGGACATCTCGGCCGTGAGCACCTCGGGGTGCTGGATCAGGTCCAGCCCCGCCTCGACGGACATCCTGAGCCCCTCCGGCGACGTCGAGTGCGTCTCGGCGATCAGCCCGCGCTTGTGGGTCTCCTCGACCATCACCCGCTGCGCTTCGGGCGAGAACCCGATCATCACCGGATTCGAGAAGTGGCCGGTCCCCCCGTACTTGATGAAGTCGGGGCCCAGATCCAGGTACTCGTTGACCGCGACCCGCAGGTCCTCCGGCTCCATCTCCATCCACTCCTCGCCCGACCCCTGCGTGATGAAGTCGTTGAACTGCTCCTGGAAGAGCGTCAGCCCCTGTTGGCGAATCAGCGAGAACGAGATCGTATACGGCCCTCCCCAGCCGACGATGTTGCCGGCGACCAGCATGCGCGGCCCAATGGTGTCGCCGCGCGCGATGGCGTCGCGAATCTGCATCAGCGGGAGGAGCGAGCCGTAGCTGTCGCGCACGGTGGTGAACCCGTGCTTGAGCTGCATCTGGGCCGCTTCGAGGGTGAGGCTGGCGTTGCGGTCCTCGTAGCGGACGAGGGTCTCCTGGCCGGAATAGAGCGACAGGTGGACGTTGCCGTCGATGAAGCCGGGGGTGACGAACTTCCCCGAGCCGTCGATCACGCGTGCGCCTTCCGGGACCTCGACCGAGGTGCCCGGGCCCACGGCGGTGATCCGGTTGCCTTCGATGACGATCGTGCCGTTCTCGATCGGGGGACCACCGTTCCCGTCGATGATCGTGCCGCCCACGATGGCGAGAGCACCGCCCGGGTCCTGCGCGGCGGCGGGGCCGGGTGCCGACAGGAGGAACGTGGCGAGGGTGGCCGCGAGGATGCGGATCGGGGATGGGGTCGGCGCTTGTGTCAACATGTCGGTACTCCGGGGGAAGGAGTGCTTGGAGATTCAGAGCTTTCGCTCGCTTCCGGCTGGCCGGGTCGCTTGCCCCGCCTTCGCCTTCGTGCAATATGAGTAGCCCCGGGCAGCCAACGCGAACCGTTGCCCGACCCCGACATCCCCATCCTTGACCCAGCCGATGCAGAATACCTTCCCCCGTACGACCAAATCCCTGTTTGCTCTCGTCGCTTTCCTCGCGGCAGGCGCACTCACCCTCGTCGCCCTGTCACAGGACCCCACCCTGACAGGGTTCACCGACGACCGCGCCGCCTCACAGCTTGCGTGCGAGGCGCGCTTCCTGGAGCTGCCGCGTAGCGAGTCGTTCCGGGAGCATCTTCGCACGATCACCGAGAACCCTCACCCGGCGGGCTCGGCGGCCCAGGCTCGCGTCGGGGAGTACCTGGCCCGGGCGATGGAGAGCGCGGGCCTCGATGTCACGAGCCACCCCTACGACGTCTACCTGCCCGAACTCACCGACGACGTCGAGGTCCACATCGTGACTCCCGTGGCCATGCAGCTGTCCAATCGCGAACCCGCGCTCGACGAGGACCGCTTCTCCGGGCACCCGGACCTGCTGAACGGCTGGAACGCCTTCTCCGGCTCGGGCGACGTCACCGGCGAGGTCGTGTACGCCAACTTCGGGCGGCGGGAGGACTACCGGGCACTGGACTCGATGGGCATTTCGCTGGCCGGGAAGGTCGTCATCGCACGCTACGGCGGGAACTTCCGCGGCTACAAGGTCAAGTTCGCTGAAGAACGGGACGCGGCGGGCGTCATCCTGTTCAACGACCCGGGGTCTTCGGACATGGCGGCCTACCCCGAGGGGCCGATGATGAACGGGCAGACGATCCAGCGCGGGTCGGTGCTGACGCTGCCCTGGACGGGCGATCCGCTGACGCCCTTCGTGCCGGCGCTGCCGGTGGACGGCGACCGGCAGGTGGAGCGGCTCGACCCCTCCGAGGTGCCGCTGCACACGATCCCCGTGCTGCCGATCGGTTACGAGGCGGCGTCGGAGATCCTGTCACGGATGACCGGCGCTGAGGCCCCCGCCGACTGGGACGCCGGGGTGGAGCTGGACTACCGGCTGACCGGCGGACCGGACCTCACGGTGCGTGTGCGGGTCAATCAGCCGAAGGGACTCGTGCGGGCGACGAACGTGGTCGGGACGATTCGCGGCAGCGAGTTCCCGGACGAGTGGTTCATCCTGGGCGCGCACTACGATCCGTGGGGGTTCGGTGCGATCGACCCGAACGGGGGGACCGCAATGCTCCTCACCCTGGCCGAAGCGCTCGGCGAACTGGCCCGGGATGAAGAGTGCCGTCCGCGCCGCTCGATCATGATCGCCCACTGGGACGCGGAGGAATACGGGATCATCGGGTCGACCGAGTGGGTAGAGGAGTTCCGCGAGGACCTCGAGGCGAACGCGATCGCGTATATCAACGCCGACGGGGCGGTATCGGGAGGCAACTTCGGGGCGTCGTCGTCACCGTCGCTGAAGTCCGAGATCCTCGAAGCCACCAGGGCCGTGACCTACCCGGGCACGGGGGAGCCCCTCTACGACTGGTGGATGGACCACGCCCCCGACGGCGCGAAGGAACCCGCGCTGGGCAACCTGGGCGGGGGGTCCGACCACGTCGGCTTCTACACCCACGCCGGGGTGCCGTCGGGGGGACTTTCGTCCGGGAACCCGGGCGGTGTCTACCACTCCAACTACGACAACTTCGCGTGGTTTGAGCGCTTCGGGGACAGCGAGTTCGTGTACGGCCCCATGGTCGCACAGGCGGACGGAATCCTCGCACTCAGGTTCGCCAACGCCGACGTGCTCCCCTACGACGCGGCGCGTTACGCCACCGACACGCGCACGCACGTCGAGACGCTGTACGAGGTCGCGTCACGCCGCGGGCTGAAGGTCGACCTGTCGGGGCTCGTTGCCGCTACGACGGAGCTGGACGAAGCGGCGGCGGCTCTGGTGACGGCGCGCGAACGCTGGATCGGGTCCGGCGAGGTGGACCCCGCAGCCGCCGAAGCGGTGAACCGCGCGCTGATCGGGCTGGAGAAGGCGTGGCTGAACGACCGGGGCCTCCAGGGTCGGCCCTGGAGCCGGTCGATCTACGTCTCGCCGGACCCGTTCAGCGGGTATGCGTCGTGGATGCTGCCGGGGCTGCGCTACGAGATCGAGACCGACGACCGTGCGGATCTGCCGGGGTGGGAGCGGGTTTACGTGGGGGCGATTCAGAACCTCGCGGCAAGGATGCGTGAAGTGGCGGCGATGATGGAGTAGGCGGACCCGCAGCGGCAAGAGGGGGTCACCGCGGGCAACAGGGCATCGCCCGCCATTCCGGAACCGGCCGGGAGTTATTGCGCGCCACGCCAAGCGGCCATATTGTGCTCGAACGTGTGGCACACGAATCCGTATCCAAGTATGCCGACTTGACAATATGGCAGAACGTCGGAGGAGACGCCAACTCCACCAGGCGTGAACGGTCTCATTCCCGTCCGACCCGCCTGACCGCTGACGATGGTCGCGACGGGGCGAATCCCAAGGAGCGGCAAATCCCAAGGAGGATTGCCATGGAAGCCGACGTTAGTAATGGTCGAGCACGTTACCGGGTCCCCCCGAGCGCCATCGGCGCCGTGGTCGTGGCGATTGGGTTGCTGTTCACCACCGCGATCGAGGTACGGGCCCAGGAGGGCACCATCTCGGGAACCGTCGTGTCGGCCCGGTCGCTCGCCGGGCTGAGCAGCGTCTTCGTCACGGCCGGCGGTCAGTCCACGGTCAGCAGTCCGGACGGCCGCTTCACCCTGGAGGGTGTGCCGGGTACCGAGGTCACCTTGCAACTCGAGCTGATCGGGTACCGCATGACGACCGTGACCACGTCCGTGGGGACGACCGGACTGCGCATCGTGATGAGCGAGTCCGCGATCGCCCTCGACGCAATCGTGGTCACGGGCCAGTCGATCGCGTCCGCGCGGCGCACCATCGGCAACTCCGTCGCCACGATCAACGCAGCCGACCAGCAGCTCCTCGCGCCGTCCCAGGACCTGAGCACCATGCTGAACGGGCGTGCGCCCGGCGTGTTGTTTCAGGCGAGCCAGGGAGTGGTGGGGGCGGGCGGGCGGATCCGGATCCGCGGCACGAACAGCATATCCCTGAACAACGAGCCGCTCATCTACGTTGACGGCGTCCGCGTGGACAACGAGACCGGCCGGGGGTTCACGTGGGGGGCCACATCGCGCCTGAACGACATCGATCCCAACAGCATCGAGTCGATCGAGGTCATCAAGGGCCCCGCGGCCGCCACGCTGTACGGGACCGAGGCGTCGAACGGCGTTATCCAGATCTTCACCAAGAGGGGGACGCCGGGGGCCACGCGCTTCACCGCCTTCACCGCCCTGGGTTTCTCGTCCATCCTCGACGCCGTGAAGAAATTCGACAGCACGAGGAGCTACTACTACACGCCGGAGGGTGAGCTCTCCACGCTCAACCTGGTAGAGACCGAAGAGGAGGCCGGCCGTCCGATCTTCCAAACCGGGCGCAGCCAGCGCTACGGCGTGGAGGTGTCGGGGGGCACGGACGTCGCGCGGTACTTCGTGACGGGCTCGTTCGACTCCCAGGAAGGGACCATGGATCCCAACACGGCCGACAAGTGGAACGGGCGTGCCAACTTCGAGGCGATCGCCAGCGAAAAACTCACCGTTTCCGCGAATGCCGGGTATGTGTCCTCCAGCATCGAGGTTCCGCACCACGAGCTGCTGAGGGGGCCGTTCAACCCCTCCCCCTACCAGCTGCCGACGCCCAACCGGGGATTCCTGGTGGCGCCCCCCGAAGCGCTGAGGGCCGCGTACCACCAGACCGAGGACGTGTCGCGCTTCACCAGCGGGATCAGTCTGGAGCACCGGCCGTTCGATTGGCTGTCCCAGCGGTTCAGCGTCGGGATCGACGAAGTGAACGAAGAGGCGAACACGCTGGTTCCCCGGCTCCCGGACTCGCTCGGGATCTTCTTCGGCCCCGCAGCAATCCTGGGATCGAAGGTCGTCAATACGCGTGACCGGACAACCACAACCGTCGACTACGGCGCCACGGCGCGCCGCGGCCTCGGTCAGTCCGTGAGCTCCACGACCTCGTTCGGGATCCAGTACTACCGCAAATACGAGAAGATCGCGACGATCTCCGGGCAACAGTTCCCGGCGCCGGGGGTGACCACGATCTCCAGCGCGGCCGTCCAAAGCGGCACCGAGAACTTCGTCGAGAACATCACCTTCGGGGGATTCCTCCAGCAGCAGTTCGGCCTGAATGACCGCGCCTTTGTCACCGTGGCGATGCGAATGGATGACAACTCCGCATTCGGACGCGACTTCGAAGCCGTGGTCTACCCCAAGGTGAGCGGAACCTGGGTGATGAGCGAGGAAGCGTTCTGGCCCTTGCCCACGATCGGGACATTCCGCATACGCGGGGCCTTCGGCCAATCAGGGCAGCAGCCAGACGCCTTCGCGGCCCTCCGCTCGTATCAGCCGATCACGGGACCGGGGGGTGGCGCCGCGGTCCGGCCACAGTTCGTGGGCAACTCCGAACTCGGTCCCGAGAGGGGCTCCGAGATCGAGCTGGGATTCGATGCGGGCGCCCTCGACGACCGGTTGAACCTCGAGTTCACGTGGTACGACAAGCGCGCCAAGGACGCGATCGTGGCCAAGCCGGTCGCACCGTCGAGCGGCTTCATCGGCAACCAGTTCGTCAACCTCGGTGAAATCCAGAACACGGGCTACGAGATCTTCCTCAACGCCCTGCCCTTCGACAGCGAGGACTTCCGTTGGAGTGTCGGATTCTCGGTCTCCCACAACACGAACGAGATCCTCGATCTCGGGATCGGCGACGAGATCGCGGGCCCCGTCAACCAGTACCACCGCACCGGGTTCCCCGTCGGCGCCTACTTCGAGAAGGTCACGGTGAGTTCCGACGTCGATCCCGTGTCAGGGCTCCCCACCAACCTCATGTGCGACGCGGGAATGGACGGCCGGCAAGGCGGCGCCACCGTCCCGTGCGCGGAGGCGGAGCGGCTCTTCATCGGTCAACTGCTGCCGGACTACGAGGGGGCGATCACCTCCGACATCACGCTATGGAACCGGCTGACGCTCAGCGCGCTGCTCGACTACAAGTACGGCCAGAGCATCTTCAGCGCGGATCTGGCGATCCAGTGCACCATCCTCCGCCTCTGCGAGCCCAACGTGGATCCGACGTCCAATCCGGCCGCGGCCGGCGAGATGGCTCAGTTCATCTTCGGGCCGTACGTCACGCCCGAGACCGGCTTCGCAAAGCTCCGCCAGGTGGCGGCTACCTATCATGTGCCCGAGTCGTGGGCGAGAAAGATCGGCGGAAGCGGTGCCACCGTAACGGTGTCGGCCCGGAACCTGGCGACCTTCACCGACTACGACCGGAGCCCGGAGCCCGAGCTGGCGGTCGTTTTCCCGGGAAGCGTGTACCAGCCGGCGTTCAATTCCGTGCCCCACCCGTTCGAGTTCCTGACAAGCATCCGCCTGACGTTCTGACGCGCCTGACGTCCAAGATGGGAAAACCAAAATGACAAAGACGATCACATACGGGCGAAGGCGCCGAGGCCGTAGCCTCACGGTCGCCATCATCGCTTTCCTGGCGCTCACCACCACCACCGCGTGCGACTCGATCATCGACGTGAAGCTCGGTGACCGTGTCGAAGAGAGCACGCTGGAAGGCCCCGATGCGGCCCCGCTGCTGGCCACGAGCGTCCAGGCCACCTTCGAATGCGCCTATTCGGGCTACCAGCACGCGATGGGGCTGTTCGCCGACGAGCTCAACAGCATGGGGAACACGGTTATCTACTCCTACGACCGTCGCGACCCGAGTCCAGCGGGCGGGTTCGTGGGCGTCTACGCCGATGGCGACTGCGCGTCTCCGGGGGTGTACAAGCCACTCTCGTCGGCGCGCTGGTTCGCCGACAACGTGTCCGAAAAGCTCAGGAACTGGACGGACGCCGAGGTCCCCGACCGGACGGGCTTGATGGCCGCCACGGCGGCGTATTCGGGATACAGTCTCGTGCTGTTGGGCGAGAGCATGTGCTCCGCGGCCATCGACGAAGGCCCCGAACTGACCCAGGCGGACCTGTTCGGGCTCGCCGAGCAGCGCTTTACCGAGGCCTTCGAGGTCGCGGCTTCGGCCGGAGCGGGCGATATCCAGAACCTCGCTCTGGTCGGGCGGGCCCGGGCCCGGCTCAACATGGGCAACACGTCGGGCGCGGCGAGCGACGCGGCGCAGGTGCCGGCCGGATTCGTGTATGCGGCCACCTACGACGGGGCCACACCGACGAACTCCGAGCGGCGCAACGAAGTGGCGTACAGCATCAACACGCTCGCGGGCACGGGCCTGGACCCGTCCTTCTGGAACGTCGAGTGGGAGGGCGTCGCGGATCCGCGCGTCGCGTCGGTCAGCCGCGGACTCACGACCCTGGGCGTTGAACATGTGCTGCAACTCAAATACGCGGACATTACGTCACCGATACCGATCGCCCGCTGGGCGGAAGCGCAGCTCATCATGGCCGAGGCGGCCGGAGGCCAGACGGCGGTTGACATCATCAACACGCTGCACGCGAGAGCGGGGATTCCCCCGTACGACGCCACGGGGCGGAGCGAGGCCGACATCCAGGCTCACCTGATCGAAGAACGGCGCCGAGAGCTGTTCCTCGAGGGGCATCGCGCGTACGACCGGGCCCGTTTGGGGGTACCCCTGATGCCGCCTGCCGGCTCACCGTATCGCTGGGGTGGTGTGCACGGGTCCGCCGTATGCTTCCCGTTGCCGAACGTCGAGCGGGACAACAACCCGAACATCCCCTAGCAGCCCGTGGAGGAAACCCCGCTGCCTTCGATCGGCGATGCATCCGGGCTTATCCACGGACTGCTCTAGGCCTCACCCGATCGTCCAAGGAGCCGGACATGCCAAGCACGACGACCCGCCATACACGTTCCCCGGCTCCGACCACCGTCGCGCGCGCCCTGGTCGCGGCTCTGGCGCTGGCGGGCTGCGGCCCCGGGGGCGACGCCGCGGACGGGTCACCGCCCCGCGGCATGGTCACCGGCACGACCGGGGCGGCGGCCATCGAGGGCGGGGTCGAGATCCTGAAGGCCGGGGGCAGCGCGGCCGACGCGGCCATGTCCACCGCCCTGACCCAGATCTGCATGGCCGCGGGATCGTGGGTGAGCTACGCCGGGCTGATGACGATGGTCTACTACGACGCCGAGGCGGACGAAGTCCAAAACATGAACGCGGCCTACAACACGGTGAAGAACGAGACCGACCCCGAGAGCATCCCCGGCATCGACTTCAGCCAGGGCTTCGCCGGTTTCGAGGCCGAACCGGACGGCCGCACCGTGCTCGTCCCCGGATTCATGAAGGGGGTCGAGGCCGCCAACGAGCGGTTCGGCAAGCTCCCCTTCGCGGACCTCTTCACCTCGGCCATCACGTGCGCCGAGGAGGGGTTCACCTACCAGGAGGGGAACGCGGGACAGTACGCTTTCCGCGAGAAGGTGCTGAGCCGCCTGCCCGAGACGAAGGCGGTCTTCACCAAGGCTGACGGGTCCCCGTACCAGGCAGGCGATCTCTTCAAACAGCCCGCGCTGGCGGAAACCCTCCGCAAGATCGCCGAACAGGGAACCGACTACATGTACAAGGGGCCGTGGGCGAAAAAGCTCGTCGAACTTGTGGGGGACATAGGCGGCAAGATGACCGTCGAGGACATGGCGAACTACGACGTGCTCTGGAGTACGCCCGCACGGGGTACCTATCACGGCTACGACCTGTACATGCACGGCAGCCCGGCCGAAGGCGGGATCGGGCTGATCGAGGCCATGAACCTGGCTGAGTTGGCGGGGCTCTCGGACATCGGGCACTACGGTGAATCGCCCGAGGCCCTGTTCTGGCTGACTCAGATCGCGCGCCCCGGCCTCACCTTCGGGGTGGGCGGACAGGAGGCCGCGGATGCCGTCGCCGCCGTGATCGGTGCCGAGCTGAACCACGAAACCCGGGTCGACAAGGAGACCTCGGCGAAGCTGTGGGCGGCAATCCAGGACGGGTCGTTTCCGGGGGCCGTGGTCCCGGCCGGGGGAGCGCCCGCCCACTCGGACGCGATCGTGGCCATCGACCGGTGGGGCAACATCGCCGCCGTGGTGCACTCGATCAACACGGTGAGCTGGGGCACGACGGGTGTCTTCGTGGACGGAATCTCGATCCCGGACTCCGGGATCTTCCAGCAGGGAATGATGGCCCAGATCGAGCCCGGCACCCGCTTGCCCGATCCGACGAACCCCGGACTGGTACTGAAGGACGGCAAGCCCTTCATGGGCTTCAGCTCGATCGGCTCCGGGCTGCACCAGCGGACCATCGGCGGCCTGCTCAGCGTGCTGGACTTTGGCCTTACCCCGGCGGAGGCTGTCGACAAGCCGGCGCTGGGTACCTTCTCGTTGGGCGCAACCATGGACGGTGACATGTCACGCGCGGCCCAGGGGGTGGGGATCGGCGACTACTCACCCGACTTCATCGCGGCGGTCGAGGCGATGGGCCAGGCGATCGAAGAGAACGACGGGACGCGCGGTTACTGGATCGCCATCATGATCGACCCCGAAACCGGGGAGTTGCGCGGCAGTTCGATCCGGGGACTGGCGCTGGGAGGACGCGCGGTCGGGTATTGAGCAGCCTGTGGTGGGATCCGGTGCACGCCTGCCGGATCCCTCTCGTCACTGCGTGATCGTCCGCCCCGTCCTCTCTCTCAGCAGCCGGTTGTACCGTTCCAGATCGTCGCCCAGGACCGCCTCCAGCGCGGCCTCGACCTCACCCAGCTGCTCCCTGAGGATCCCGGCGACCTCCCTGTGCTGGTCCGGCGGCCGGAAGTCCGCCGTCGAGACCACACCCTGCAGATAGCGCAGCCGGCCCACGATCATCGACGGCCAGCGCACGCCGTCACTGCCCGTGTCCTTGAGCTGGATCAGTTCGCTCTCAACCTCGATCAGGCGCTGGTCGAGCGCTGCGCCCGCCTCGATGACGTCTTCCGCGTCGCCGCGCTCCTCGAGCACGGGCCGCAGGTCCTGGATCTGCCTGCGCAGCAACTCGATCCGGTTCACCATGTCGGCCGCACGTGTCCTGTCCGCCATGATCTCCTGTACCAGGCCGTACTGCTGCTCGATGTCGGCGAGGGTGCCCTCCGAGTTGGGGTCCTTGAGGACCGTCAGCTGCCGGCTGCCCGCCTCCGCGCCGTCCACCAGGAGCGTCACGGTGTAGGTGCCCGGCGGCTGCAGCGGGCCGCCACCGCCGCCGAAACCGAGGCCAGCCGTGCGGAATCCCTCGTCCGGCATGCGGAACCAATCGGCATACAACGGCTTGGTGCGCAACCTGATCTCGGTCGGCCCATCCCCGGTGAGGCCCCACCACACCCGGTTGAAACCCTCGTGGGACGTGCCGTCGAGCGTCGTTACAGTCTCGCCGGCGGCGTTGTCCACGCGTAACTGGACCTCGCGGCCGCCGGCACCGGTGCCCTCGCCGCCATCCCCACCCTCGCCACCCCCGCCGAGCCAGTAGCTGATCGCCGCGCCCGGGGGCGGATTTTCCCCATCCGCCCAGTCGGCCAGCATGGTCGACGGTTCGGTGATCGGCTGGAGCCGGTACGTGTCGCGCGGCTCGAAGAGGTGCGCGTCCGAAGCGGCGATCTCGGGGGTCAGCTGCTGGATCGGACCGAGGTCATCGAGGATCCAGTACCCTCGTCCATAGGTGCCGGCGACCAGGTCGTTGAAGTGCTCCTGGATGAACAGGCCGTAGTAGGGCGTCGGCGGCAGCTCCGGCATGAACGTCCGCCAGCTGTCCCCGTCGTCGTAGCTGATGTAGAGCGAGCTCTCGGTCCCGAGGTAGAGAAGACCGGGCCGGACCGCGTCCTCCAGCAGGTAGCGTGTGTAGTCGAGCGGATCGTTGTCCACTCCGTCGGTGATCCGGGTCCAGCTCGCCCCGTAATCATCGGTCCGGTACGCGCGCGCCTCGAAGTCGCCCACCTGATGGTGCTCGATCGTGATGTAGGCCTTGGCCGCGTCCCAGCGGGAGGCGTCGATGCTGCGCACGACCCCGTCCGGGGGCAGGTCGGGGAAGTTGTCCGTCACGTTCGTCCAGGTCACGCCGTCGTCGCGGCTCACCTGCACGAGCCCGTCGTTGGTCCCGGCCCAGAACACGCCCTGCTCCACCGGCGACTCGTCAAAGGCGTAGATCACGCAGCAGAACTCGACGCCGAGGTTGTCCGGGGTGAGCCCGCCCGAAATGGTCTGCCTCGACTTGTCGTTGGTGGACAGGTCGGGGCTGATCACCTCCCAGCTCTGTCCGCCGTTGCGGGTGCGGTGCACGTGCTGGCTGGTCACGTAGATCGTGTTCGCGTCGTGCGGCGAGATCAGGAGCGGGAAGGTCCACTGGAAGCGGTAGCGCAGGTCTTCCGCCGGGTAGCCCAGCGTCCCCATGGGCCAGACCTCGACCTGCCGGAACTGGCCGCGCTCCACGTCGTGGCGGACCACAATGCCTCCGGCCGCACCGGCCCCCGACGCACTCGACCACACGATGTTGGGATCGCGCGGGTCGGCCGTCGCGAAGCCGCTCTCCCCACCCCCCACACCCCGCCAGTCCCCGCGCGGGATGCGGCCGCTCGCGAAGAGCCCCGAGAGCCGCGAGTTGGACGGACCCCGGAACGACGGCCCGTCCTGACGGTTGCCGAGGACGTTGTACGGGATCGCGTTGTCGGCGGTGACGTGGTACATCTGCGCGATGGGCAGCTGCACCCGGAACCAGGAACGGCCACGGTTCTCGCTGATCGAGAAGCCACCGTCGTGGCCGATCGCGATTCGGTCCCCGTCGAGAGGATCGCTCCAGATGTCGTGATGGTCCCAGCCGGGGCCCTCGCTGCCGCCGCCAAGGAACCTCACGGTCTTGTGGGTCTCGCCGCCGTTCAGGCTGCGGCTGAAGCTGGAGGAGAGGAAGTAGATCTCGTCCCGGTCGTCGGGAGCGACACCGCAGCGGGTGTAGTAGGCCTGACGACTGGCCAGGTCATGGCTGTACGACGTGATCTGCCAGGTCTCGCCGCCGTCGTCCGTTCTCCACAGCTCGCCGTTGTCGGTCTCTTCCCCGTCGATGGGCACGCCGTCGCCCGTTTCGATGAGGGCGTAGATCCTGTCCGAGTCGCTGGCGGACATGCATACGGCAATCTTGCCGATCCGCCGGGTCGGCAGCCCGTTGCCCTCCAGCTTCCGCCAGCTGTCGCCTCCGTCCATCGTGACGTGAAGACCGCTCCCCGGACCGCCGCTGTCCCTCTTCCAGGTCTTCAGATCCAGATCCCATGTGGTCGCCACAATCTTCCGCGCGTTGTGCGGGTCCATGACCATCTCGTAGGCGCCGGTACCTTCGTCGACGAAGAGCACCTGATCCCACGACGCGCCGCCGTCCATGGTGCGGTACACGCCCCGCTCGCCGGAGGAGGCGTACGCGTGTCCCAGCGCCGCCACGTACACCACGTCCGGCTCGCGCGGATGCACGATGATCCGGCCGACCCGGCCCGTGCCCTCCAGCCCCATGTGCGTCCAGGAGTCACCCCCGTCCGTGGACTTCCAGGCGCCGTTGCCGATCGAGACGTTCGAGCGGATCGAACTCTCCCCCGTGCCCGCCCAGACGATGGCCGGATCGCTGGGAGCGACCGCCAGAGCGCCGATGGAATGGACCGGCTGGTCGTCGAAGACCGGCTCCCAGTTGAGCCCCGCGTCGGTGGTCCGCCAGACCCCGCCGCTCGCTGCACCCGCGAAGTAGGTGGTGCGGTCGCCTGGCACGCCCGCGACGGACGCGACCCGGTTTCCCACGGGGCCGATGTGGCGGAAGCGGAGGCCCTGGTACTGGTCGGGGGCCAGCTGCTGGGCGGTGAGGGGGGCGGGGGCGGCCAGGGTGGCGGCGGTGACGGCGGCCGCAGTGGCGGCCCGAGCGACGAAGCGTAGAGCAGACATGGTCCTGTTCCGCAGAGGTGGGCGAGCAGTGATACGGGCAAGGTGGGGCGGGACCGGGAGGCGGGCCAGAGGCATAAGCCACCCGACAGTCACACTCATACGCTTGCGACCACACTCATACGCTTGCGACCACACTCATACGCTTGCGACCACACTCGTGCGTTTGCGACGCGCCAGCCGCAGGGATGCGCGTCACGACGTGCCCGCGAGGGCTGGCCCCTGACCACAAGGTATAGTATCATCATTGTATGACTCATGATACTACCATACCTCGACGAGCTCCGTCCGGCCGTTTCGTCCTCCGCATCGATCCGGGCCTGCACGCCTCGCTGCGCGACGCTGCGCGCGCGGCGGACACGTCTCTCAACAGCTACTGCGCCGAGAAGCTTGCGTCGCTCGGCACCGGGCTTGACGAGGAGGGTACCGCCGTGGTCCGCCGCGCGATTTCCGTGCTTGGCGACTCACTGATCGGCGTCGTAGCGTTCGGCTCCTGGGCTCGTGGCGACGACTCGCCCGAATCGGATCTGGATGTTCTCGTGATCGCCGATGAGGCCGTCGATATCTCCAGAGCACTGTACCGGCGGTGGGACACCGAACCGGCCCTCGGCTGGCACGGGCACCGAGTCTCTCCCCACTTCGTCCGCCTGGCATCCGAAGGCGCCCCGATCTCCGGGTTCTGGGCGGAAATAGCCATGGACGGTCTCGTCCTCTTCGAGAAGACGTGGGCGGTGTCGCGACACGTCGCCGGCCTTCGCAGACAGATTCTGGAGGGCGAGATCAGCCGCCGGGTGGTGGGCGAACAGGTGTACTGGGTCCGGGCGACCTCGTGAGGAGTTCCGCACTGGCCCGTGACTACGTCTGGCGCGCGAGGGTGCGACTGGAGGCGCTCGACGTCCTGTTTGCCGCGGAAAGCTGGGCGGACGTGGTTCGAGAGTCCCAGGAGGTTGTCGAGCTCGCACTGAAGGGGCTGCTGCGTTCGTGTGGGATCGACCCGCCCCGCGTCCACGATGTCTCGGCCGTGCTGCTCGCCGAACGGGACCGTCTCCCCCCGGAGCTGGCCTGCGAGATCGAATGGCTCGCGGAGCTGTCCCGGCAGCTGCGCAGGGATCGCGAACTTGCGTTCTACGGAGCCGAAGACCTGACGCCCTCGGGATTCTATTCGCGAGAGGATGCCGCCAGTGTCCGTGACAGCGCCCGCCGGGCGGTCGAGCTGGTGTATCCGCATGTGGGGTGATCCGGCAGCCGCATAGCTGAAGGACCGCTGGCCGAAAGGGGCCGCCTGGCGAAAAGGGCCGCGTGGCGGTGGAGCCCGCGCGCCCGTACACTATTTCTCCAGTGTCCGTCACTTGTCATCCCCAGCCGTGAGGTCTTCATGTCCGGCATCCGTGGCCCCTCGCCATTCTCCGTGGCGGTGTTCTTCGCCCTCCTCGCCTCCGCCGCCGTCATCCCCGGCGCCGGCTTCGCGCAGGACGCCGACGCGCCCGCCGTCAACCAGTCCGACGACCCGCTGCTGAGAGTCTTCAGCTGGCGCGCCATCGGCCCCTTCGGGCAGGGCGGCCGCGTTGACGACATCGCGGTCCACCCGAACGATCCTCACAGCTACTTCGTGGGCTTCGCCACCGGCGGGCTGTGGAAAACGACCAACAACGGGACCACCTTCCAGTCCGTCTTCGACAGCTACGGCACCCACTCGGTGGGCGACATCGCGATCTCGCCGGCCAACCCGGATGTCGTCTGGGTCGGCACGGGCGAGGCGAACAACCGGCAGAGCTCCTCGTTCGGCGAGGGGATCTACAAGTCGACCGACGGCGGCGAGACCTTCATGCACGCGGGCCTGCGGGAGACGCAGTCGATCTCGCGGGTCGTTGCGCATCCGACCGACGCAGACGTGGCGTGGGTCGCGGCCAACGGTCACCTCTTCGGGGCAAACCCCGAGCGCGGCGTCTTCAAGACCACCGACGGCGGCCGCACCTGGAACAAGGTCCTCTTCGTGGACGACGACACCGGTGCGACGGACCTCGTCATCAATCCTGCAAACCCCAACACGCTCTTCGCGGCCACCTATCAGCGGCGCCGGACGGCCTGCTGCTTCGTGGGCGGGGGGCCCGGCAGCGGCATCTGGCGTTCCGACGACGGCGGCGACAGCTGGGCGCGGCTGAGCGGAAACGGTCTTCCCCGTGGCACGATGGGGCGTGTTGCGCTGGCCATGACCCCGGCCGATCCGGACGTCGTGTACGCGCAGATCGAAGTGGCCGCGGACCGTGAAGAGCCTCTGACCGACGAGGAACGCGGCGAGCTGGAACGTCTGGGCGACATCGACGAGCCGCTCCCGCCCGATCCCGAGTACAACGGCATCTGGCGCTCCAACGACAACGGCGCGAGCTGGGAGTTCCGCAGCAACGAGAACGGGCGGCCGATGTACTTCAGCCAGATGCGCGTCGATCCGGCGGACCCCGAGACCGTATACGTGGTCGACCAGCGCGTGCACAAGTCGACCGACGGAGCCGCGACCTTCGAGGTTCTGGACGGCTACGGCCACGTGGACCAGCACGCCCTGTGGATCAACCCCGACAACAGCGACCACATCATGATCGGCAACGACGGGTCGGTCGACGTCAGCTACGACCAGGGGGAGACCTGGGAGTCGCACCGGCGCTGGTCGGTGGGACAGCCGTACCACGCGTCGGTGGACATGCGGCGGCCCTACTTCGTGTGCACGGGTCTGCAGGACAACGGGAGCTGGTGCGGCCCCAGCGCCGTCCGCACCGGTGAAATCCTGAGCGAGGACTGGTACCGCGTGGGCGGCGGCGACGGCTTCTACACGGCCGTGGACCCCACCGACCACACCGTCGTCTACTCGGAATCGCAGAACGGCAACATCCGGCGCCTCAGCCTGGCGACCGGCGAGCAGGTCAGCATCCGTCCGCGCGCGCCGACGGACAACAACTCCGCCACGAACATCGTTCCCGAGCCGGCGCTGAACACCGAGATCCGCTGGAACTGGAACACCCCGTTCATCCTGTCCCCCCACAACCCCGACGTGGTGTACGCCGGCGGCAACCAGCTGTTCCGGTCGCTGGACCGGGGCCAGACGTGGACGATGAGCCCCGACCTGACCAGTGACCTCGACCTTGACCGCGTCGAGATCATGGGCCTGGAGAACAGCATTTCCCGCTGCAACCGCATGGATCGCGGCGAAGAGTGCATTCTGTCGCGCAATGACGGGGTCAGCCGGTTCAGCACGATCGTTTCGCTGACCGAGTCGCCGCTGGTGCCGGGGGTGCTGTGGGTCGGGACCGACGACGGTAATGTGCAGGTGAGCCGGGACGGCGGAGCGACGTGGACCGAGGTCGGCCGCAACATCAGCGGCGGGACGATGGGGTACTACGTGTCGCGGGTGGAGGCTTCGTACTTCGACGCGGCCACGGCCTACGTATCGGTCGACGGGCACAAGAGCGGTGACTTGCGACCCTTCGCGTACGTGACGCGAGACTATGGCCAGAACTGGACCGACATCACCTCCAACCTGCCCGAGTACGGGAATGTCAACACTGTGCGGCAGGACCCGAAGAATGCGTCGCTGCTGTACGCGGGGACGGAGTTCGGGTTCTTCGTTTCGCTCGACGAAGGCGGCACATGGCAGCCGTTCATGAATGGGCTGCCGGTGGTGCGGGTGGATGACGTGCTTGTGCATCCCCGCGACGGGGACCTTGTGCTCGCGACCCACGGGCGCGGCGTGATGATCATGGACGACGTTACGCCGCTGCAGCAGTTGACCGATGAGGTGATGGGTGAAGATGTGTTCCTGTTCGAACCTCGGGAGGCCGTGCAGTGGAAGCAAGATCGGCGGCTGTCAAGGTCGGTGACGGGGGACAGGGTACTCCGCGGAGAGAATGCGGAGGCGGGGGTGGCGATCCACTACCGGCTGGCCGAGGCGTCCGGGGATGTGACGGTGACGGTGACGGATGTCGCGACGGGCGAGTTGTTCCGGGATCTGGAGCCGGTCGGGAACAGCGGGATCAACCGGGTACAGTGGGATCTGCGCGGGAATCGGCGTGAGGAGCCGCCGGAGGGTGGTGGCGGCGGTGGCGGGTTCGGGTTTGGCCGGGGCCAGGGGCCGATGGCCGAGCCGGGGCTTTACCGTGTGACGCTGACGGTGGACGGGCGCGAGGTGGAGACGATGGTGAGGGTGGTGGAGGATCGGTGGATGGGGGGGTGAGGGCTACCGCCGCCACACCCCCACCCCGCCTTCATACCGAATCTCCGTCCCGAACGGCCGCGACAGCTCGGCAAGGTGCTCGATGATCTTCCGCCCCAGCTCCTCCGGGGCGATCCGCGGCGTCCCCCGCTGCGACCTCGGCGCCTTCCACCCCAATTCGATCGGGTAGAACCTGATCTCGACCACCTCGCTCCCCTCGAACGTCGCCACCGGAACCACACTCTCGTACCACTCCGCGCCTGTCGGGAAACCCGTCGTGGGGTTCCCATCCTCGTCAACCCGAAAGCGCGTGTCGTAGATCTCCGACGCGAGCCGATCCAGAGGGATCCCGTAGCGGTCGCGCTGGTCGGACGGCATCGGGTCGATGGTCTCGTTATGGAAGATGAAGTTGGCCAGGGAGTAGAAGATCGGGCGGCCATTGTGGATCTCGACCGCGCGCAGCTGGTGGGGACCGTGGATGATGAAGGTGGCCGCGCCGGCGTCGATGACATCCCGCGCGAACTCGACCATCCACTCCGGCGGCACCTTCGACGCATTGCCGGGCTCGTGGGAATGGCTGTTCACGACGACGTAGTCGCCCTGGTCGGTCGCGTTCCGAACCTCGTGCAGGACGCGCTCCCGGTCCGCGTCGTTCAGCGTGACGATGGTGCGATCCTCGGAGCCGGGACGGACGGTCGCGCCGAAGACGCGCACGGATGCGTCAGGATCGTCCGAGACGGACCCGCCCTGTGCCCGGGCCGCGTCGCGAAGCGCGGCCATGGTGGCGGGGGATCCCTCGTAGCGGGTGCTGAGCCGCAGCGCGTTGAGTCCGGGCCGTCCCTGCACGGTCGGCCCCGCGCGGCCCGCGCGTGACATGGGCGTGTGCGTGGACGCCATGCCGATGAGCGCGATCCTGCCCTTCGGCGTGTCCAGGTAGCCGGGACGGCTGGCCCAGGCGAGGTTCTCACCCGTGCCGGAGTGCACGAGGCCCCAATCGTCGAGGAGCCGATTGGTGACGCGCATGCCTTCCACGCCATAGTCCGTCGTGTGGTTGTTCGCCCGGTTGAAGAGGTCGAACCCCATGTCGACCAGGTCCTTCAGCGTCTCGGGGGAGCCCACTTCGTAGTTCCCGCCGTTTTCGGCGGCGGGCCAGCCGGTGAACTCCTGCAGCCGGAATACCGACTGCTCCAGGTTCATGAAGGCGGCGTCGGCAGCGCGAATGATGTCGGCGAGTTCGTGGAGGCCGGGGTCACCGGTGTGGTCGAATTGCGCCAAACGCCGATTCATGATGACGTCGCCCACGCTGGCCAGAGTCCACCGTGTCTCGGCGGTGATCGGGGACCGGGTCTGCGCCTGGAGCGGACGAGGGACGGCGGCTGGCCCCTGGGTAACCAGAGCCAGGACAGCTACGGGGATGATCATGCGGCGCATGGGGATCCAAGGCCCGCTGTTCAGTCCCTCGCCACCCTCCGTATCACCCCCACAAGCCCACGTCGCGGCTCCCCAAGCACCAGCGCCCCCCCATCATCCGAGTCCTGCCCGCTCGCCTGCAGCACGGTGATCGAGGCCTCGCCAACATAATTGCCCCCGGCTCGCGTTGCCTTGACTCTGATGGTGCCGCCCCCCTTCCCCGTCGCGGTGACCAGGCCGTTGCTATCCACGGTGACCACATGCGGGTGGCGAGCAGTCCAGATGTAGTCGGTGTCCTCGACCAGGTTGCCGTTTGCGTCGAGGGCCATCGCGGTCAGGCGCAACGTGTCCCCAACGGCATTCAGGGTGTCCACCGACGGTGTCACCACGACTCTCGTGGCCAGCTGCGCCACCGTGACCGCAGCCGAGTCGGCGAGACTTCCGGACGCCGCGACGATGTACACGGCTCCGGTTTTCAATGCGGTCACCAACCCGGTCATATCGACTTCCGCCACGGCATCGTCTTCCGAACTCCAGGTGACACTCACCCCCGGGACCGGGTTGCCGTTGGCATCGAGCCCTTGCACGGCCAGCTGCAACGTATCGCCCACGGAAAAGAGCGTGGTTGCGACAGGCGTTACCTCCAACCCCGCCAGTTCCACCAAAACCATGACGGACGCATCCCCGGACGCCTCCCCGGACTTGGCCGTAATGCTGGCGCTTCCGCTCCGGACCGCGGTCACGAGCCCGGACGCATCCACCGACGCGACCGTGCCGTCATCCGTAGACCACTGGAATCCGGCATTCGCGATCGCGTTTCCTCTCGAGTCGAACGCTTCCGCCGACATGCGCGCGGTATCGCCGACAGACGACAGAGTCACGCTGCCAGGCGAGACGTTTACCTGCGCCGCCTGCTGCGACACCGTCACCGCCGCGTTCCCGGACGCGCTCCCCGCTGTCGCCGTCACGCTGGCACTTCCGTTCTGGACGGCCGTCACGACCCCGTTTGTGCCCACCGTCGCGACCCCACCGTCGCTGCTCGCCCACGTGACAGAAACGCCGCTCATCGCCTGGCCCCTCTGATCGAGCACGGTCGCGGTCAGCTGGACGGTTTCTCCCAGCGCTGAAAGCATGGCGGTCGCCGGTGAGACGGTGACCGTGGTCGGGACCGGTGGGTCAACGGGTGGCGGATCCGTCGTGGTCGGCGAGTCTCCTCCGCACCTGACGAGCAGAACGAGTACTATGAGGGCGAGTCCGCCTCGCCACGGCTTGAGCATACGCATCGCCAATCCCCCTGGTGACAAGATCTAGTAGGGGCCACAGGTGACCACCCCTAAATATAGCGGATTACCACCGGGCAGACCATATTGGGGGGTGCTGTGCCCCCGAGCTGCTTCGAACCCGAAACAGGGAAGCCGACCATGAGAACAACAACTCCGTTTGCCCTCGCAGCCCTCGGACTGCTCGCGCTCGCGCTGGCCTCGACCACGGCTTTCGAACTCCGAGCCCAAACTGCCGTCGAGATCCCCGCTGACCACGACGACGAGATCGTCGCCACCTTCTCCATCGTCGCCCGCGATCCCGACACCGGCGAACTGGGCGTCGCCGTCCAGTCGCGAGCGTTCCGCGCGGGGGCCATCGTTTCGTACGCCAGGGCCGGGGTCGGCGCCATCGCCACACAGGCCGCGGCCAACCAGACGTACGGGCCGCGCGGCCTCGAGCTCCTGGAACTCGGCCTGTCCCCCGACGAGGTCGTCGACCACCTCACCGGATCCGATCCCGGACGCGACCGCAGGCAGCTCGCGGTCATCGACGCAACGGGGCGGGTGCGCGCGTACACCGGATCAGGCACGAGCGCCTGGGCAGGGCACATCGAGGGCGAGAACTACTCGGTGCAGGGCAACATCCTTGCCGGTGAAGCGGTCGTACGCGCCATGGCGGATGTCTTCGAATCCGCGAGCGGCCCGCTCGCACTGCGCCTGATGGACGCGCTTGACGCGGGCCAGGCGGCAGGAGGCGACGCGAGGGGCAAACAGGCCGGCGGGGTCCTCGTAGTGAAGCCGATCGGCGACTCCGGGCGGACGACGGACCGTTGGGTGGATGTCCGAGTGGACGATCACGCGGAACCGTTCAAGGAACTCCGGCGCCTCGTGAACATGTCGGTGTCGCGCATCTACTCCGGCGAAGCGCGGAATCTGGCCGCGGAGGGCCGTTTCGACGATGCGATCGCGGCTCAGCAGGAAGCGATCGCGATCGTCCCCGGCGAAGACCAGCTCATCTACGGGCTGGCGCGACTGTATGCTCGCGCGGGCGATGTGGGCAACGCTGTGGCAGCCCTGGGCGATGCCATCCAGCTCAACGACCGCTGGCGGGAGCTGGCCGCCACGCAGGCCGATTTCGAAAACATCAAGGAGGATGCGGGGTTTCGTCGGTTGCTCGAGCGACGGAGCCGGACACCCGCTCGAGAACAGCTTGCCGCCCCCTGTTCACCTGCGTAGCTTCGCACCATGATCGCGTTCTACTATGAGACACGCGACATACGGAGTCGGATCGCAGGGTTGCTCGCGGGGGCCGAACTTCAGGAAACGGAGTGCCGCAAGACATTCCAGGGATTGTTCGGTGCCGCGAGTGTGGCGATTGCGGGGTTGGGGGAGTGTTCGGACGCGGATGTCATGTGGCTTCGGGCAATGCTTGGCCAGGGCTTGGGCGGGGCATCGTGCGTCCTCGTCACCTCTTTGTCCCTGGAGCGCATGCAGCGGCTTCGCCGGATCAAGTCCAACCGCTTTCACATCGTATGGGCGGAAGAGATCGACGATCGCCTGGTCGATCTCGTGGGTCGGATCGAGCCCTGGTACCGGGATCCCCTACGGCGGTTCGGCCATCGTCTGCTCCGCGATCACTCGCTTCACTGGTCTCTGGTCAAGGCGATCAAGCGCACATGCGGCAACGGCGCCGACTCCGTGCCCCCGCCGAGCTCGGTCGGGGAGCTGGCGCGGCATGCCAGGGTTCCCCCCGACGCGTTTCGCCGCTACTGGCGGAAGGAAATGCCGATCCAGCACGGACCCAAGGAATTCCTGAGCTGGGCAACGCTCCTTTGGGCGGTTCGGCAGCGTCCCGGCGCCAAGTGGGACACCATCGCCCGCCGGGCAGGGGTACGCCGACGTACGCTGGAGCGATACAGCGTGCGGTTGGCAGGATGCACCCTGGCCACCGCGGGACGCGATCCCGCAATGGTGCAGCAGCGCTTCGAGCAATGGGTCGCGAAGGCCCCGGTGGTCGCCAGGCCGGACACACTCCGTTCAGTTTCCATTCCCCTCATCCAGCGCCGGATCCGCTCCTCAATGCCACAGCAGCGACACCTGGTCCACGTCCAGCACCAGGACAGCCGGGGCGCTGTGGATCTCGCTGGCGGGCTCCATGCCCGCGAACGCCGCAGACAGGAGGTCCAGGCGAGCCATCAGGGCAGGATCCTCAGAGTCGTCGGCAGGCCCGGATGGTGAGGCCCTAGCGCCCAACTTCACGTTCCGCGGGTAGCAGCATGCGCTACTGGCACGACCATGTCCATCGGCGTTATTCCTAACGTTTGCGGGCTGCTCGCTACGTCCCCGCGCGCCGCCAATTCTCCACCCCCCGACGCCCCACGGCCCAGGAGGCCACCCATGAAGACCGCTCGCACCCTCCTCCCCACCCTGCCCCTCCTGCTTCTGGCCCTGGCCCACCCCTCCCCGGCCGCCACCCAGCAGCAGCCGAGCGGGCTCCTCGACATGGACACCTACATGGAGATGGAGTCCGTCGGTAGCCCCCGCATATCCCCGGACGGGAACTACGTCCTCTTCACGCGCGGAGGCGTGGACAGGATGAACGACCGGAACATGAGCGCCCTGATGATCATGGATCTGGCCACCGAGCGGACCAGCGAGCTGGAGACCGGAAGCTTTGAGGTGTCGTCGCCGATCTGGTCGCCCGACGGGAGCAGGATCGCCTTCCTGTCCGACAAGAGCGGGACCAACCAGATCCACGTGATGTGGCTGGATACGCGCGAGACCAAGCAGCTCACGAACCTCGACCGGTCCCCGGGCGGGATCCGGTGGTCGCCCGACGGGATGCATATCTCGTTCACGGTGTTCATCCCCGAGACCGGGTCCCCGCTGCCGATCAAGATGCCCGACTTCCCGAGGGGCGCGAAGGTGGCCGCGCCGGCCGTAGTGGAGGACCGGATCGCCTGGCAGCGCGATGGACGGGGATACAATCCCAAGGGCAACTCGCAGATCTTCATCGTCGACGCGGATCTGGGCGGGACCCCGCGCCAGATAACCTTCGGCGACAACTCGCACGGCAACCCGCGCTGGTCGCCGGACGGCACGAAACTCTACTTCAGCGGGGACCTCATCCCCGACGAAGGCTACGAGCGCGGCAACTCCGAGGTCCACGCCATCGACCTTGCCACCCTGGAGTTCACGACACTGACCGACCGCCTCGGCCCCGACAACGGACCCGTCGTCTCCCCCGACGGCAGCAGGATCGCCTACACCGGCTACGACCAGAACGAGAACTACAGCAACCTCTCGAACCTCTACCTGATGGACGCCGACGGCGGCAACAGCCGCATGCTCGCCGGCAACCTCAAGAACTCCCCCAGCGGCGTCGCATGGGCGCCCGACGGCTCCGGCCTCTACTACACCCTCGGCGAGGAGGGCTCGTCGAATCTCCATTTCGTCTCCACCGGCGGTGACATCCGGAAGGTGACGGACGGCGTCCACTACATCTCCGGCGTCTCGATCGCCGACAACGGCCGGGTGGCCGCCACCAACTCGACCTTCTACCGCCCGAGCTATCTGGTCACCTTCGACCTCGACAACCCGGACGAGCTGACCACCCTGGTCGACTACAACAAAGATATCCTCGGCAACATCGAACTGGGCGAAGTCGAGGAAATCTGGACCGAGTCCTCGGACGGCTGGCCGGTGCAGGGCTGGCTCATGAAGCCCGCCAATTTCGAGCCCGGCAAGAAGTACCCGATGGTGCTATGGATCCACGGCGGCCCCGTCTCGATGTACACCGTGCGCTGGAACTGGAACTGGCAGAACTTCGCGGCGGACGGCTACGCGGTCCTCTGGATGAACCCGCGCGGCAGCACCGGATACGGCCAGGACTTCGTCAACGGCATCAACTACCTGTACCCCGGCAACGACTTCGACGACCTCATGGCCAGCGTGGACGCGGCCATCGATCGCGGCTTCATCGACGAGGACAACATGTTCGTCACGGGGAGCAGCGGCGGCGGCGTCCTCACCGCCTGGATCGTCGGCCACACCGACCGCTTCCGCGCCGCGGTGTCGCAACGGCCGGTCATCAACTGGCACTCCTTCGTGGGCACCACCGACGGGGGCAGCTGGTACCGCCGCTTCCGCTCGATGCCCTGGGAGGACCCGATGGAGTACGCCGAGCGCTCGCCGCTGCACTATGTCGGCAACGTCACCACCCCCACGATGCTGCTCTCGGGTGTCGAGGATCTGCGGACGCCGATGCCCCAGGCCGAGGAGTTCTACCGCGCGCTGAAGGTGCTCGGCCAGGAGACGATGCACGTCAAGATCCCGGACGAGTACCACGGATCCCGGTCGACCTCCCACCGGATCATGACCCAGCTCTACCTGAAGGCGTGGTTCGACAAGTTCCGGGACAAGCCGGTCGCCTGAACCGCGACCAGATCCCCGGCACCCACAAACCAGGACCAAGGAAGCAACCATGACGATCTCCCCCCTGGCCATCGTCGCCACCGCCGCGGGCCTGCTCCTCACCGCGGCCTGCGCCCAGCAGGCGGAAATGCCCGAAGCCGAGGCAGCCCCCGAGCCCGACCCGGAGGAAGCCGCGGTCGTCGCCGCCGTCGAGCAGCTCTTCGAGGCCATGCGCACCGGAGACAGCGAGATGGCCGCCGCGGTCATGCACCCCGACGCCCGTCTCGGCCGCGCCGGCGAGGACGGTATCAGCTTCCGGCCCGCCGACGGATTCATCGAGATGATCGGCCAGCCGCGAGACGAGGTGTACGACGAGCCCATCTGGGACTGGACCGTTCAGGTGGACGGCCGCCTCGCCCAGATGTGGACCAGGTATGCCTTCTACCGCGACGACACCTTCTCGCACTGCGGCAAGGAAGGCTTCCAGCTCTACAAGGGCGAGAACGGCTGGCAGATCACCCAGCTCGTCGACACGAGCCGACGCGAGGACTGCTTCTACCCGCCGGGGCGTGAGCCTGAGCCCACGGGGTGAGCCGAAGGCGAGCCTTCACAGGAGCTGAAGCGGACATGAGAACAGGACCCCCGGCCTGGAAAGCGGGCCCTTCAGCGGCACTCGCCGTCCTCGCTCTCGCCGCCTGCACGGTCGAGACCCCGGCGCCCACCACCATCGAGGTCGACGCCCTCGCGCAGTCGGTCAAGGACGCAATCACCACCGACGCGCTGATGACCTTCTCGGGCGCGATCGCCGAGCACGAGCGCCCGTCGGGGAGCCCCGGTGAGAACGCGGCGATCGACACCATCGTGGCCACCCTGGAAGCAAACGGTGTCCCCGTTGCCGTCCACGAGCTGGACGCATACGCCAGCGACCCGGTCTCGGCCTCCGTGACCATCCCGGGCACGGACTTCGCGCCGGACGCGATCACCATGGCGTATTCGGCGTCGAGCGCGGGCACGGTCGGCGAAGTGGTCGACATGGGCGCGCTGAGCGACCTGCCGCGGCTCGAAGTCGGCACAGGGGAGCGCCTCGTCATCGAGGGCGAGGACTTCGGCGCCGACCTCCCCGACCTGACCGGCAAGGTCGCCATCGTGGACGGGCAGCCCCGCAACCTGCCCACGATCGCGATGGAGCGCATGGGCGCGGCGGCGATCGTGTTCATCAACCCCGAAGAGCGCCTCAACGACCTGATCGTGACCTCCACCTGGGGAAGCCCGTCCCTGATGAACTACCACAGGCTGCCCGGGGTGCCGGTGGCGCAGATCGCCCGCAGTGCGGGAGAGGAGCTGCGCGCGCGGATGGCGGCCGGACCGGTCGAGCTGCGTGTCGAGACCGAGGTCGCGACGGGGTGGAAGCCGATGCGGCTGGCCGTGGCCACCATCAAGCCGACCGGGACGGACAGTGCGCCGTACGTGCTCCTCGGCGGTCACATCGACGGTTGGTACCACGGCGCGACCGACGAGGCCGCGTCGAACGCGGCGATGCTCGCGCTCGCGCTGGCCTTCCACGACGTGCGCGACCAGCTCCGCCACGGCCTCGTGGTGGCGTGGTGGCCCGGCCACAGCAACGCGCGCTACGCCGGGTCGACATGGTTCGCGGACGAGCACTTCACCGACCTGCGCACCCGCGGCCTGGCCTACATGAACATCGACGGGGTCGGCCAGATGGAGGCCAAGCGCTTCGGCGCCTCCGCGTCGGAGGCATTCCAGCCCTTCGCTGCCCGTGTGGTGGAGGAGACCCAGGGCGAGGAGATCTCGCCGTCGCGGCCGGGGCGCAACTCCGACCAGGCCTTCAACGGCGTCGGCCTGCCGCTGATCCAGTTCAACCATACCCGGCTGGCGGAAGACGGCGGCTACTGGTGGTGGCACACGCCCGACGACACCTACGACAAGATCGACGGGGATGTCCTGAAGACCGACACGGACATCTACGCCGACGCGCTGGCGGAGATGCTGGCGAATCCCCGCTATCCGGTCAGCCTCTCCGCTCAGGTCGCATCCCTCGCCGAGGCGGTCGCCGCGCGTGACGCGGCGTCGGGTGGCGCGCTCGGACTCGGTGAACGGCTGGGCGGGCGCCTGGTGGGCCTCCGGGAAGCCGCGGAACGGCTGGACGAGCTTGCCGACGCCGGCTCGGTCGGGCCGCTGGACCAGGTCGCCGTGCTCAGGCCGCTACACCGTGTCATGTACGTGCCCCTCAACGCCTACCACCCCGATCCCGGCGTCGGTCTGGGCCCCCTTCCCGGGCTTGCCCCCGCCCGGATCCTGTCGTCCGAGGACGCCGGAGGCGACCGGCGGGGGTTCGCGGCCACGGGGCTGGCTCGCGAGCGGAACCGTCTCGTTGAAGCCATCGACCAGGCGCTCTCGACCGCCGTGGCCGTCATTCGCGCGGCGCGGGAGGGCCGGCCGTGAACCGCCCTCCGACTACCCTCGTTCCCCGAGTGACCTCGGTTCTCGCGCTGGCGGCAGCCATCGGCGCCTGCTCCCCCGCACCTCCATCCTCCGCCGACGCCGACGCCGACGGCGACTGGCCCGCCTACGGCCGTGACGCCGGCGGCAGCAAGTACTCGCCCCTCGACCAGATCACCCCCGACAACGTCGCCGGGCTTGACGTCGCATGGAGCTGGGAGACCGGCGAAGTCCCCATCGAGGGTCCGGCAGCGCCCATCCGTGGCCAGCGCGTGCGGCCCGGCAACTTCGAAGCCACCCCCGTCGCGTATAACGACACGCTCTACTTCACCACCTCCTACAACCGCGTGATCGCGCTGGACGGAAGCACCGGCGAGACCATCTGGGACTTCGACCCGCGCACCGTCGAATGGGGCCAGCCGCCCAACGGCACGGGTTTCGTGCACCGCGGCGTGGCCGTGTGGAACGGGCCGGACCAGCGGCGCGTCTTCCTCAACACCCGCTGGCGCCTGATCGCGCTGGACGGCGCCACCGGTGAGCCCATCGAGGCGTTCGGCCACCGCGGCGAGATCGACCTCACCGAGAACCTGCTCTGGCGCACCAACCGGCTCCACTACACGCAGACGTCGCCGCCCGTCGTCTTCGAGGACCTCCTCATCATCGGCAACGGTGTCTGGGACGGCTTCGTCTACCCGCGCGACCCGCCCGGGAACATCCAGGCGTTCGACGTCCACACCGGCGAGCTCGTGTGGTCCTTCAACCTGATCCCGCAGCCCGGCGAACCCGGCAACGATACCTGGGAGGACGGCAGCTGGGACTACACGGGTCACACCAACGCCTGGGCGCCCATGGTCGTGGACGAAGCGCGCGGGCTCCTCTTCGCCGGGATCGGCACGCCCTCGAACGACTACTACGGGGGTCATCGCAAGGGCGACAACCTGTACGCCGAGTCGCTGGTGGCCCTTGACGCGCGAACCGGCGAGCTGGCCTGGCACTACCAGACCGTGCATCACGGTCTCTGGGACTTCGATCTGCCGGGCGCACCGGTGCTGATGACCGTCGAACGGGACGGCGAGGCGGTCGACGCGGTCGCGGTGGCCGGAAAGACCGGCTTCGTCTACACCTTCGACCGCGAGACCGGCGAGCCCGTCTGGCCCATCGAGGAACGACCCGTTCCGCCCAGCGAGGTGCCCGGCGAAGCCTCCGCCCCCACCCAACCCTTCCCCGCCCACCCGGCCCCCTTCTCACGGCAAGGCTTCACGCGCGACGACCTCATCGACCTCACCCCCGAGCTGCGGCGGCGCGCCGAGGAGCTGACGGCGGGGTATCGGTTCGGCCCGCTCTACGAGCCCCCCTCGCTGGAGGGCACCATCGCCATGCCGGGGATCCTCGGCGGCGGCAACTGGGGCGGCGCGGCGTTCGATCCCGGGTCGGGCTTCCTCTTCGTAAAGGCCTCGGAACAACCCAGCCTGCTCACCATCGGTCCGGCAAACCCCGAGACCACCGTGGGCGACTACGGGCTCGCCCGCGGCGCCCCCCGCACGCTGCGGATCGGCAACGTCCCCATCTCGAACCCACCGTGGGGCACGCTTACCGCCATCGACATGAACTCGGGCGAGATCGTGTGGCAGGAGCCGGTGGGCGAACGGCCCGAGGTCAGGAGCGATCCGGCGCTGGCGGGAGTCGCGCTGCCCGCCCGGCTGGGCGTCGTGGCGCCCCCGGGAGCCTTTGTCACGGCGGGGGGCCTCGTCTTCCTGACGGGCGGGTCGGATGTGCTGTACGCCTTCGACGCGGCGAGCGGCGAGGTGCTGTGGGAGGGGCGGCTTCCCGGGCGCGGCTATGCCAACCCCATGACCTTCCGGACGCGTGGAGGGCGCCAACTCGTGGTCATCGCGACGGGAGGGGAAGAGGGCGCAATGCTCGTGGCGTTCGGGCTGCCGGAGTAGGTCCATGCATGGGCCGACCCCTGCACCGCCGACCCCTGCATCGCCGGCGCGACCCGCCACCCCCACCCGTTCGCTCACGCCGTGGGGCCTCCCGGCTCCGGTGCTCGTGGCCGCACTCCTTCTCGGGTGCGGCGGGGGGGACTCCCCCACCGGCCCACAGGTCGCGACCGTCGACGTGGTGCCGGACGAAGCGCTCATCGTCGGCGTCGGGGACGGGGTCGCCTTCTCGGCGGTCGCGCGCGACGCCAACGACCTGATCGTCTCCGGGACGCCCGAGTGGTCCGTCGACAATCCGGCTGTCGCGTCGATCCTGCCCGGCGGATTTGCGACCGGCCTCGCGAACGGGATCACGGCCGTCACCGCGACGATCGGCGGGGCGAGCGGTACCGCGCGCCTGGAAGTCCATGTCCCGGAGAGGATCACCCGTTACGAGCCGGGCCAGAGCTACTTCGGTCGCAACGAATACGTCGAGTACATCCCCGGCGAACTCCCGGTGGTCCTGTCCGCCCCCCACGGCGGGGCGCTCGATCCGCGTGAGATTCCGCCCCGGACCTACGGCGTCTCGTCAAGCGACAGGAACACGATCGAACTCACGCTCGCGATCCGCGAGGCGCTTGTTGCTCTCACCGGCCAGGCGCCTCACGTCATCCTCTCGCACCTTCACCGCAGCAGGCTCGACCCCAACCGCGAGATCGTCGAGGCCGCCCAGGAGAACCCCTACGCCGAGCAGGCATGGGAGGAGTTCCAGGACTGGATCGGATTCGCCCGCTCCGACGTCGCGGGCGAGTTCGAGAAGGGCATGTACTTCGACATCCACGGACACGGCCACGACATCGACCGCCTCGAGCTCGGCTACCTGCTCACCTCCGAGGAACTGAACCGGCCCGACATCGCCCTGAACTCGCTGGAAGTGGTGGCGCGCACGAGCATCCGCGATCTCGGTCGCACATCCCCGATCCCCTTCTCGCAACTGCTGCGGGGACCGACCTCGTTCGGGGGGCTGTTCGACGAGGAAGAGATTCCGTCGGTGCCGAGCCCCAGCGCTCCCGGACCCGGTGCTGCGGCCTACTTCCGCGGCGGATACAACACGCGGCAGCACGGATCGTCCGAGGATGCGGAGGTGATCAGCGGCGTCCAGATCGAGCATCACTACGGCGGGATTCGGGACACTCACATGAGCCGCGTCGATTACGCGGCCAAGGCCGCCCGGGTGATTCGGAACTTCATGCTGGAGCACTACGGGTTCTTCGAGACGGGGGGGACGGGAGGCACGCGGTGAACCCGCTGGTCACCGACCTCCGGCAGCGTCGGGCGACGCCGTGCCCAAGCAACCTTGGCCAGCGGCCCGGGTACCTAGAATGTAGAGATGGCGTGCGAAGCTGCGCCGCCCATCGCCGCCACACCACCGATCAAAGGGACAGACCGATGCGACGCTCCATTCTCGCCGCTCGCCAACCAGCCGTCCGGATCCTCACGCTCCTGGCGCTCTTGCTCGCCACAGCAACAGCGAGCGCCCAGGCACAGACGGGTACCATCCAGGGGCAGGTCACGGACGCGATCTCCGGGCAACCCCTCCCCGCCGCGCAGGTCTCGGTGGACGGAACCAGCGTGGCCGCCCGCACCGACCGGGAGGGACGCTTTTCGCTATCGGGGGTGTTCGCAGGCAACCAGGTCGTGATCGCCGAGGGGATCGGCTACACCACGCAGCGGCGGCTGGTCACAGTCACGGCGGGCCAGACGACCGTCGTCGATTTCGCGCTGGTGCAGGGGGCCCTGACACTGGACGAGATCACGGTGACCGGGGTGGCCCAGCCGGTCCAGGAGATGGAACGAGCGCGGCAGGGCGTCGCACGAGTCCAGTTCAGTCTCGTGAGCATGCTCGACTTCAACACCGAGTCCTACGCCCTCATCGACGAGAACGACTTCCGTCTCGTGAGCGCGTCACCCCTCTCCACCTTCTCGATCGACGTGGACCGTGCGTCCTACGCCAACATCCGCCGCTTCATCCAGTCCGGCGACCGGCCTCCCGTCGACGCGGTCCGCATCGAGGAGATGATCAACTACTTCCCCTACGATTGGGACGACGTGTCGGGCGAACATCCCTTCGCGGTCACGACCGAAGTGTCGGAGGTGCCTTGGCAGCGCGACCATCGGCTGGTGCGGATCGGACTGCACGCGCCCTCGGTCGACACCGAGAACCTGCCGCCCAGCAACCTGGTCTTCCTGCTCGACGTGTCGGGGTCGATGCGGCCGGCCGACAAGCTGCCCCTGCTCAAGAAGGCGTTCGCGCTTCTGGTCGGGCAGCTCAGGCCCGAGGACCGGGTCGCGATCGTTGTCTACGCGGGCGCGGCCGGTCTGGTTCTGCCGTCAACGAAGGGAAACCGGCACGACAAGATCACGGCGGCGCTCGACGAGCTCGAAGCGGGCGGAAGCACGGCGGGCGGCGCCGGGCTCAAGTTGGCGTACGACGTGGCGCGCGAAAACCATATCGACGGCGGCAACAACCGCGTGATTCTCGCCACCGACGGCGACTTCAACGTGGGCGCCTCCAGCGACGCCGAAATGGTGCGCCTGATCGAGAAGGAGCGTGACAGCGGGACCTTCCTGACCGTGCTCGGCTTCGGCACGGGGAACCTGAAGGACTCCAAGATGGAGCAGATCGCCGACCACGGGAACGGGAACTTTCACTACGTCGACGGCCTTTTGGAAGCGCGCAAGGTCCTCGTTGAGGAGATGGGCGGAACCCTCCTCACCCTGGCCAAGGACGTGAAGCTCCAGGTCGAGTTCAACCCTGCGCGGGTAAGCGGCTATCGCCTGATCGGCTACGAGAACCGGCTTCTGGCCGACGAGGACTTCAACGACGACACCAAGGACGCGGGTGAACTCGGCGCGGGGCACACCGTGACCGCGCTGTACGAGGTCGTGCCCGCGGGGATGTCGGTGCCGCGCGGCGTGGACGCTCTGCGCTACCAGCCCCAAGCGGACGACCCGCCGACCCCGCCCAGCGAATTCGACGACGAGCTCCTGTACGTCAAGGTCCGCTACAAGGACCCCGACGGCTCGACCAGCAAGCTGCTGGACCACGCGGTCGCCGACGATGTGGAGTCGCCCTCGACGGACTTCCGCTTCGCCACGGCGGTGGCGGGCTTCGGCATGCTGCTGCGGGACTCGGAGCATGCCGGCGACTTCACGCTGGACGACGTCATCCGGCTGGCCGAGAAGGCACGGGGCGACGACCCGCGCGGGTATCGTGGCGAGTTCATCCGGCTCGTCGAGGCGACGCGGGACCTTGGGTTGCTCAAGGGCGAGGCGCGAAAGCCCTGGGAGCGCCGTTGACGGCGGTCGTCATGCAGCAGCCGCGATATGTACAGTCCGTTCTGTACATATTGTACAATATGAACTGTACATAATCGGCGCAGCGACTCATGGATCACGGTATGATGGCATTGATTTGCCACGAAACTCCGCTATTGTAATGGTTTCGCCACCCTTGTAACCGTTTTGCCACGGCGGACCCATGAGCAACGAAGCCCGCAAACCTGTCGGCCAGGCCTGGCTCTTCCGCAACTTCGATCTGGCGATTCCGAGGCCAGCCGTACAGAGCTACGTCGTCGCGGGTGCAAGGCGAACCGAAACGGACGGTCCGCGAACCACTGAGCTCTACCCGATGCGGTACGCCACCGAGGATTCGGTCGTCGCGCACCTCCGCTTCGCATTGCGGCGCGAGGCGTTCGATCTCGGTGTCCTGGTTGCCGCCCTCCATGCGATCGAACCCGGGGCCATCGAGGCCTGGGTCCGGGCGCAACCCACGGGCGCTTTCAGCCGGCGGGCGTGGTTCCTCTACGAGACCTTCACCGGGCGAACGCTGGATCTGAACGACGCGAAGGCGGGCAACTACGTCGGCGCCCTTGACCCCAGGCGGCATCTGGTCGCCGGCCGCCGTAACTCCAGGCGTCACCGGGTCGCCGACAACCTTCTGGGTGGGCCGGAGCTTTGTCCCGCAGTGAGGCTTACTGCGAAGTTGCGCAGCGCGATGAAGTCGGGCCTGGACGAGGAGGCCCAAGTCCTCATGGAAAGCTACGACCCGGCGATCCTCGCCAGGGCGGTGAACTACCTCTACACCAAGGAGACGCGCTCGTCATTCGCGTTGGAAGGCGAGACCCCAAGCGGAGGACGTGCCGAGAGGTTCGTAGCGGCGCTGAAGTCGGCGCCCGCCTTCGACCCAGCGGACAAGACGGACCTTCTGCGCCTGCACGCAACCATCGTCGATCCCCGGTACGCCGCGGACGACTGGCGCTCCATCCAGAACTTCGTCGGTGAGACCATCGGCGGATACCGGGAGCAGGTGCACTTCATATGTCCGCGCCCGGCGGACGTCCCCAGCCTCATGCGGGGCTGGACGGCACTGACCAGGCGCGTCACGGGCGGCGGCGTGGACCCCGTCGTCGCGGCAGCGGTCTCGTCGTTCGCCTTTGTCTTCGTCCATCCCTTCGAGGACGGCAACGGGCGGATTCACCGCTTCCTCATGCACCATGTGCTCACCAAGCGCGGATACGGCCCGCCCGGAACCATCCTTCCGGTCTCCGCGGCGATCCTGCGCGACCGGCACGGTTACGACGATGTCCTCTCCGGCTTCTCGCGGCCTCTGCTGGACCTGATACGATGGGAATGGTCGGGTGCAGGCGGTGACACTCCGGGCCGGGGGATGGTCGTCAAGAGCGAAACCGCCGGCCTCTACCGCCATTTCGACGCCACCACCTTCGCCGAGTACCTCTACGACCGGGTGGCCGACTCGGTTCGCCGCGATCTCAAGGAGGAACTCGGTTTCGTCGCCGTGTTTGACCGAGCCCTCGGAGGCGTCCGCGAGATCGTCGACATGCCCGACCGGCGCGCGTCGCTACTCGTGCGATTGTGCATGCAGAACGGCGGGCAGCTCGCGGCGCGGAAGCGCGGACGCTTCGCAGAGTTGACCGATGACGAGGTCGCCGCGATGGAAGCGGCGGTTCAGGAAGCGATGTCCGCGGAGAGTCGCTAGGAGCGAGCCCCTAACCCATCGCGTGCCAGGCCGCCAGAACCTCGGCTTCCCTCTCGGCCGGCAGACCCGCCCGCGGCTGGGCGCGCCGCTCCTCCGGCAGCGAATTCCACCACTCCACCGTGTCACGCGCAGTGTCGCCGAGCGGCCGGAAGGTGAGCCCGGCCTGCACCGCCGCGGCGACCGAGACCTGGTTCATCCCGATCGTCTCGCCCTCGGGCGGCACCCAGTTCGTCATGTGGCCCCAGGGCCGGACCTGGTGCTCGGCCATGAACTCGGTCGGTACCCAAGTGAAGGTGGCGTCCGAAGCGAGCGCTCCGCGGACCTCTTCCAGCATGTCGCCGAAGGCCTGCACCTCGCCCGTCGCGTTGTAGGTGCCGGCGTTGCCGGGTGTCTCGACGAGCCGGACGATCCACTCCGAGAGATCGCGCGCGTCGATGTTCTGCACCGGGTCGGAGGGTGAATTCGGCGCCATTACCTCTCCGCCGCGGGCGACGCGGACCGGCCAGTGCGTCCAGCGATCGGTGTTGTCGCCGGGACCGACGATCAGTCCCGGCCGGACGACGATCGCGCCGTCGCCGAATGCGTCCCGCGTGATCTGGTCGCACTGCGCCTTCATCGGCCCGTACTCGCTCATGTCCTCGACGTCCGGAGCCGACAGCTGGCCCACGGCGTAGTTCTCATCGATCCCGACAGCCGCGAAGTCGGCGTAGGCCGAAATCGATGACACGAACAGGTAGCGGTCAGCCTGGTCACGAAGCAGATCGGTGGTCATCCGGACCCAGCGCGGGTATGACGCCGAGTTGTCGATCACCGCGTCCCACTCGCGGCCTTCGAGCGCGCTCAGGTCGTCGTTGCGATCGCCCAAGAGGTGTTCCACCCGCTCGAAGTAGTCGTGGAAGAAGGGGGGTTCGGTCTGGCCGCGGGTGAAGATCGACACCTCGTGCCCGCGGTCGAGCGCGTACTTGACCTGGTGGGGGCCGATGAAGCGCGTGCCGCCCAGGATGAGGATGCGCTGGGGGTCCGGAGATCCGCCCGCGTCGGGAGCCGAGCCCTCGTCGGTCGGCGCGCAGGCCATCGGGCCGAACGCGCCCAGCACGCCGAGCGCGCCGCCTGCCCGCACCGAGGTCTTCACGAAGTCGCGCCGCGTCTGTTTCCACACCATGATCGTCTTCCCTTGTTGTTGAGGGTCTGTCGCCGGATCACCGTTCCGGGGCGACCCCGTTCGTTGCGCTCCTGTCCCACGCGCTCAATCTTACCTTCGCCGTGACCATCCGGCCACGGTCGGGATGTACAACGCAGGAAGGGGCACAAGGAATGAGAACGACGAAGACGATCCGGCTGGCCGCGCTGTTGGGGGCGCTGGCCGTTCTGGGAACCGAAGGAATCGCAGCACAGGAAATCGCGCGCGTGGAGGTCACCCCCGCCACGCTCTCCCTGGAAGTCGGCGAGAAGGCGCAGCTCTCGGCCAAGGCGTTCGATGCGGACGGCAACGCGGTCGAAGTGCCCTTCCTGTTCTTCTCGCGCGGCGGGCGAGGGCGGCTGGCCGTCGACCGGGCCACGGGTGAAGTCGAGGCGTTCAAGGGCGGCGAGTACGAGGTCATGGCTCGTGTTCTCGGCCCGACCCGGGTCAGCGGAACGATGACCGTCACCGTCGCGTTTCCGGCGATCGACCGTGTCGAGATCTCGGAGGACGGCGGCCGCTTCTACGCTGGCGTGACGATGCGCCACAAGGCGACCGTGATCGACCGGGCGGACGATGTGCGCGACGTGGCCGTCACCTGGAGCAGCTCCGACGAGTCGGTCGCGACAGTCGACCGCTTCGGCGTCTTCTCGGCTCTTGCGACCGGCGAAGTCACCCTTTCGGCCGCCGCCGAGGGCGTTGTCGGCCATATTAGCTATCAAGTGGCGGACAACCCGGTCACTTCCATGGCCGTGGAGGCCAGCCAGGCCCGCGGAAGGACCGGCGACGTCATCCACTTCACCGCCATGCCCGCGGACGCGAGCGGCGGCGCGGTGGACGACATCCCCGTCACCTTCGGGCTGATCGCAGATCCCGACAAGGTCGCAACCGCCGATATCCCGCCGGCTGAAGTGGACGCCGCGGGCCGGTTCGTGGCGTACAAGCCGGGCGTCTACACCGTGACGGCGAGCGTCCCGGGAACCACCTCGCACGCGACGGTCGAAATCCTGCCCCGCCATATCAGCGAGGAAGTGACGCTCGTCGGGCACGCGCCGGTCCGCAACGTCTCCACGTCGGACCTGTGGGTGTGGGAGGGTGTCGACGGACGTGACTACGCGATCACCGGTACCCACAGCGGCCATGGCAGCACCTACTGGTGGGACGTGACGGATCCCGCGAACCCGGTGCTGACCGATTCGCTCCTCGTGGACGCGCGCACGACGAACGACGTCAAGGTCTCGGAGGACGGCGAACTCTGCGTGATCTCCCGCGAGGGTGCGTCGAACCGCCGCAACGGGATCGTCATCGTGGACTGCACCGATCCCCGCAACATCGAGATCATCTCCACCTACGACGACGAACTCACCGGGGGGGTACACAACCTGTTCATCTACCAGGACCATGTCTACGCGGTGAACAACGGCACGCGCTTCGACGTGATCGACATCGCCGATCCGGCCAATCCCCACCGGGTCGGGCGCTTCGAGCTGGATACGCCGGGGCACGCCATCCACGACGTCTGGATCGTGGACGGGATCGCGTACACATCGAACTGGAGCGACGGGGTCGTCGTCATCGACGTGGGCGGCGGCGACAAGGGCGGAAGCCCCGCAAACCCGGTCGAGATCGCGCGCTTCGCCGACATCGGCGGGGCCACGCACGCGGCGTTCCCCTACAAGAGCCCGACGGGCAAGTTCTACATCTTCATGGGTGACGAGATCGGCGCGCCCACGTTCGATGGCCAGGAGGCCGGCCGCACGCCGCAGTTCATGTCCGGCTACATCCATGTGGTCGACTTCACCGACCCCGAGAACCCCGAAGAAGTGGCCCGCTACGAGATCCCCGAGGCCGGTTCGCACAACATGTGGATCGACGACGACCGGCTGTACGCGGCGTTCTACCAGGGCGGTCTGCGGGTCGTGGACATCTCCGGCGAACTGAAGGGGAACCTGTACCACCAGGGCCGCGAGATCGCGGTGTACAAGTCGTATGATCCGGATGGCGTGGTGGCGAACGCGCCGTTTACGTGGGGACCGCAGATCCACAAGGGCAACCTGTTCTTCGCCGAGTACTTCTCGGGCATGTGGGCCGTGAAGCTCCAGCCGCGGCGGACGCTGATTCCGTGATCGGGCGGGTGAAGGCGGTGCTGGCGCGGCTCGCGGGGAGCGGCCGATCCGGCCATTGCGCCGCCCGCGCGTTCGTGCGGCTCGCGATCCTCGGGTGGCTGGCGGTCGCTGCGGTCCCCAGGCCCGCGGCCGCCCAGTCCTACTGGGTCTACGTGGCGGCCGAATCCGAGGACGAAGTCGCCCTGCTCAGGTACGACGCGGGCGGCGACCTGGTCGTCGAAAAGACGATCACCGCCGGATGGCTCGCGGCCGAGATCGAGGCGCCGCACGGTGTGTTCGTCGATCCCGGCGGCGAATTCTGGTACCTCACCCTGGGACACGGCTTCCCCAACGGCCGCCTCGTCAAGTACGCCACCGTGTCGGACACGGTGGTGGGCGTCGCCGAACTCGGCCTCTTCCCGGCGACGATCGCCGTCCCGCCGCACGGCACGGTTGCCCTTGCCGTCAACGCCAACTTCCACGGCGACCATATCCCCTCGACCGTCACGATCGTCGACCTGGAGACCATGTACCCGATCGCGGACGTGGTGACGTGCACCATGCCTCACGGCTCCCGCTTCAACGCCGACGGCTCGAAGCACTACTCGGCGTGCATGATGGACAACCAGCTCGTCGAGATCGACGGCGCAACCCTGGACGTCAGCAGGCGGCTCGACCTCATCGCCAACGAGCCCGCCCACGCCCCGATGGAGGGGCACATGGCCATGGCGCCGCCCGCAGAAAAGAATTGCTCTCCGACCTGGGCGACGCCCCACCCGGACGGGAAGCGCGTCTTCGTCCCCTGCAACAAGGGCGGCGTGATCCTGGAGATCGACCTGAACGACTGGCGCATCACGCGCCGCATCGAGGCCCCGGGAGCTCCCTACAACCTCGACCTGACCCCCGACGGCTCCAAGCTGCTCGCCACCCTCAAGGGAAGCGCCAAGCTGGGCGTCTGGGATGTCGCATCGGGCGAATTGCTGCACCTCGTCGATTCCGGCATGCGCGTGACGCACGGGGTCGTGGCCACCCCTGACGGCCGTTACGCGATCGTGACGATCGAAGGCATCGGCGGCGATCCCGGGACAGTCGAAGTGATCGACCTGGAATCGGGCACGCGCGTCGCGTCCGCACAAATCGGCAAGCAAGCCGGAGGAATAGCTCTGTGGAAGATGGAAGGATGAAGATGCGCACGTTGATGCTCGTCACGGTTGCGGCCGCCTGGGCCTGCCAGCCCGCCCCCGCCCCCGGCACGCCCGAGAACGAGCCCGGCTGGACCTGGTCCGACGAGCGGGTCATGGAGACCGTGAACGCGGTGCGAGCCGGCCGAAGCCTGCAGCCCGACGCCTGGCCCGGTGGCGCCCGCGTGGCCGTCCTCCTCTCCTTCGACGTGGACAACGAGACCGTCACCGGCCTCCGCTACGGGGACGCCACGGTGGGCGGGCTATCCCAGGGCCAGTACGGTGCCCGGGTCGCGCTGCCCCGCGTGGTCAACCTGCTCGACCGTGAGGGCGTCCCCGCTTCCTTCTTCATCCCGGCGGTCAGCCTCGTCCTCGACCCGTCCCAGATCGGCGTCATCCAGGCTGCGGGCCACCACGAATTCGCCATCCACGGCTGGATCCACGAGCTCAACTCGAGCCTGGACGCCGAGACGGAGCGCGCCCTTCTCGAGCGCGCGGTGGACTACATGACCGAGGTCACCGGCACCCGCCCGCTCGGGTACCGCGCCCCGTCGTGGAACTTCAGCCCCAACACGCTCGACATCCTTCTCGAGATGGACTTCTTCTACGATTCGTCCCTCATGGCCGATGACCGCCCCTACGAGATCAACGCCAATGGCGAGCCCACCGGCATGGTCGAACTCCCCGTAGAGTGGATCCTCGACGACGCGCCGCTCTTCAACCCCCGCGGGGACAGCTACTCGCACCCGCGCGACGTGCTTCAGGTGTGGAAGGACGAATTCGACGTCGCTTACGAGGAAGGCACCATGCTCGTCCTCACCATGCACCCCCACGTCGTCGGCCACCGCTCCCGGATCGTCGTCCTGGAGGAGTTGATCCAGTATATGAAGGGGCACGAGGGAGTCTGGTTCGCGACGCATCTGGAGGCGGCGCAGTACGCGAAGGAGCAGGCGGGGCTGTAGGAGAATGGTTGACAGCACAACTTGCTAGCACTACTCTTTCCGTAGACCGATTCCATCTCCGGCCATGGAGCGTTGTCCGATTGAGTCCCACCATTACCGTTCGCCGCATTGATCCGGGGGACAAGTCCTGGCTGCAGAATGAGGCCCGCCAGGCCGGCGTTTCAATGGAAGAGTTCGTCCGCCGCCTCATCCGGGAAAAGCGAGAGAGAGACCAGCGCCGCACGAAGCCTTCCGAGGCTTTCAAGCGGTATTTCGGACCGGAGCACGGGGTCGAGCTGCCGCGGCGGGGGCGTTACGGGTACAGGCCGGTGGAGTTCGCCGACGAGAGCGATGCGTGACCCGACTGTGAGTTGGCTCCTCGATACGAACGTCGTTTCGGAGATGATGCGACCGAACCCGGAGCCCCGAGTCGCCGGGTTCCTGGACAGGATCGCCGATCAGGGGATTCATATCTCCTCCGTCACCGTCTGGGAAATCCTCAACGGCATCGGCCGTCTGGATCCCGGGCAGCGGCGGGAGGATCTTGCCAGGCGATTTCTTGGCCTCCTGAGCGACATCTTCGAAGGCCGGGTGCTCGCCTGGACCGTGGCCGACGCCCAGGAGTGTGCCCGCATCATGGAAGAGAAGCGTCGGCGGGGCGAACCGCTCGACCGCCACCTGCCGGACGCGATGCTCGCCAGCACGGCGGCCAGTCGCGGACTCGCACTCGTCACCCGCAACAAAAGGGACTTCAGGAACACCGGAGTCACCATGATTGATCCATGGACAAGAAGCTGAGGGCGAAGCTGCCGGTCATCGCGCTGGCAGCCACGACGTTGGCGGTCGTCGCCGTCACCCCCGGCCCCTCCACCCTCGCCGCACAGCAGGGAGCGGGCCCGCGCACCCCACCAACCGCCATCTCACCCTGCGACGACACCCCCCCGCCCCAGGGCGCCACCCTCACCCCCAGCCGCGACCTCTACTGCGTCTTCCTCACCGCGCGCCCCGGCCTGGAGGACCTCGCGGGCCGCCTCGAGCTGCGGACACCCCACTCGCCCTTCGGGGTGGCCGTCAACGCGGCCGGAAACCACCTGTACGAGGGGATCCTCACGCTCGACGGGCTCCCCGACCCCGCCACCCTGGGCGACTACAACCACATCGTCGCGTGGTTGGCGACCCCCCTCTTCGACACGGTCAGGAGTCTCGGGCCCGTCACCAACGGGACGCGCAGCATCGGCGAGATCAGCCTCAACAAGTTCATGGTCCTCGTCACGGCGGAGGCACGGCCCGACGCCCCGGAATGGGAAGGGCGGCTGCTCCTGCGCGCGACGTCGCCCAGCGCCCGCATGTCGCCGCCCGACCTGCAGGAGTTCCTGCTCGGGGCGACCGGGCGCCCGACAGGCGGCGCGCCGATGCCGGGCCACCAGCACGGCGCGACAGGTCCCGGCGACCGCGGCTGGCCCCGCCCCCCCATGATGCCCGGGCTCACCATGTTTCCGGCGCTGATGGAGCTCGACCCACCCGGCACCGACCCCTTCCTGCCCGGCGACGGCATCGACCCCGCCACCCTTCCCCTCGCCCGGCCCCGCGACGTGGTCCGGCTCGGCGACGGTGACGCCATCGACCTGGAGGCCGGGCTGGTGCGGCGGCGCATCCGCGGCCGCGACCATATCATGTACGGCTTCAACGGCCAGTACCCGGGACCGCTCCTCTACGTCCCCGAGGCGGCCACGATCACCGTTGACTTCACCAACGCGATCGCGTGGCCGACGACCATCCACTGGCACGGCCTCCGCCTCGACAATGCGTCCGATGGCGTGCCGGGCATCACGCAGGACCCTGTCGAGCCCGGCGAGACCTTCCGCTACACGGTCCACTTCAAGGATCCGGGCATCTACTGGTACCACCCGCACCACCGCGAAGATGTCCTGAAGGACCTGGGGCTGTACGGGAACATGCTCGTCGAGCCTGCTCAGCCCGACTACTACGCCCCGGCCGACCGGGAAGAGGTCCTGATGGTGGACGACTTCCTGATGGCGGGCGATGCCCCCATGCCCTTCGGCCTGGAGCGCTCCACGCACGCGTTCATGGGTCGCTTCGGCAACCTGATGCTGATCAACGGCGAGCCCGACTACGAGCTCGATGTGACCGCAGGCGAGGTGGTCCGACTGTACCTGACCAACGTGTCGAACACGCGGACCTTCAACCTGTCGTTCGAGGGGATGAACGGCGCACCCCCGGCGGCACGCATCAAGGTCATCGGCACCGACGTGGGCGCCTTCGAACACGAGGAATGGGTGGAGAGCATCGTTCTGAGCCCCGCCGAGCGCTACATCGTGCATGTGCGCTTCAACGAGCCGGGGACCGCGCTACTGGTCAACCGCGTGCAGGGGATCGACCACCTGGGCGGCAGCTTCTTCCAGGAGACGGACACGCTGGGGGTGGTGCGGGTCGCTGAGGCCGGGGCGACGGAGTCCGGCCTACCGGCAGCGGACCCAGCGAGTCCCCCGACCCCGGCGGCAGCCGCCTTCGACACCCTCCGCACCAACGTCCACGCCGCCCGCGAGATCGCCCTGTACCGCGAGTACTTCGACGCCCCGGTCGACCGCGAACTCACCTTCACCATGGAGAAGGACGGTCTCCCTTTCGTGGTGGACCGTCTGATGCGCTTCGATTCCGCCTACTTCCACCCCGTGGAGTGGAGCGGGACGATGCCCATGATGAACTGGAATTCGTCGTCCGCGGAGGTGAGCTGGATCATCCGGGAACCCGCGACCGGGAGCGAGAACATGGACATCGGCTGGGAGTTCGCGGTGGGCGACGTCGTGAAGATTCGCCTGCACAACGAGCGGCGCACCTTCCACGCCATGCAGCACCCCTTCCACATCCACGGGCAGCGCTTCCTCGTTCTCTCCCGCAACGGCGTGCCGAACGAGAACATGGCCTGGAAGGACACCGTGCTGCTCCCGGCCGGCACCACGACCGACATCCTGCTGGAGATCACCAACCCGGGACGCTGGATGGCGCACTGTCACATTTCCGAGCACCTGGAGTCGGGCATGCGCATGGTTTTCGGCGTTGGGGGTCCCTGACGTGCGGCTTGACACTACCTGACCAGTCACCGATACTGGTCATATGGAAACCATCAACGCTTCCGACTTCAAGGCACGGTGTCTCGCGATCCTCGACCGCGTCCGAGAGACGGGCGAGCATGTCGTCATCCTGAAACGTGGTCGGCCCGTGGCCCAGCTCGGACCGGTGAGCCGTACCGGATCCCTCCACCCGCAGACGGAACTCGCTGGAACGGTCGAGGTGTGCGGCGACATCGTGGGGCCGGTGCTTCCTGAGGAGTACTGGGAGAGCCTGGGAGTGCCAACGGATACGACAAGTGAGCCTTCGGCGCGTCGCTACAAGACAGGATCCGAATGAAGGCATTGCTGGACACGCATGTCCTCATTCGGTGGCTCAATGACCGCAGTCAGCTCTCATCCCCTCAGAGTCGGGTCATTGAGACGGCCGATGCCGATTCCCCGCTGCTGGTGTCCGACATCTCGCTCTGGGAAGTCGCCACTCTGCACAGCCTCGGCCGTATCCGCCTGTCGATCCCGCTCAGAGATTGGCTGGAGAAGGCGGTGGCCCCGCCGCTGGTGCGAAGACTCGGGATATCTCCGGCGATTGCCGCGGAGATGGCAGCACTGCCGGACTGGTTCCACCGCGACCCGGCGGATCGGATTCTGGTCGCCACCGCCCGGACGCTGGGAGCGACGCTGCTGACGCAGGATAGGCGGATCGTTGACTCGGAGCTGGCGGAGACGATCAGCTAGACCGGGAATCCCACGCCGCCGCCAGACCCCGGTCGAAAGTCATCAGGTCCCGAGGCTCCCGACGGAGGCAACAGGCCAGGTGAACGAGGTCGCGGGCTTCCAGGCCGGGGTGCCGGGTCGACAGCTTCCGGGCCAACTCGACGTCTTGCCTCTCGACCGGCCAGACTTCCGACATGGTAGCATCAACGAGGTCGAATGCCGCGTCCGCCACGCGCCCCCGACCCCGGCTCAGGTATCTGTGCAGGACTTCCTGTAGCACCTCGGAGGACGTCACCAGGGGTTGGTCCGTTTCACGAGCGCGGATGAAGAACGCCCTTGCCTCGTCACGCAAAGGGTGCTCGGTGCCCACGAAGTACATGAAGACGTCGGCGTCAACGAAGATCAATCGACCTCCAGGGCCGGATATCGCGTCCTCACGAGCCTGCGCTTTACCTCGGGCCAGTCCGGCTCCCGTGTGCCGGGGGGGTGGAGGGCGTCACACCTGGCAGCAAATTCTCGAAGCTCCTCCACCGTGAACTTGCGGGGGCGCGTGACCGCCAGCTTCTCGTCGGCCGCCTCCCCCATCCACTGCCCGAGGGACTTCCCTTCCCGTTCCGCCTGGTCCTCATAGCGGATGAAGACCGAGGGCCCACCCCGTTGACCGGCTTGTCCACCGGCCCCGCTCGCCTACCGCCACACCTCCAGCCGTCCATCCACGAACACCATCACCGGCACCACCCGATGGTCGAACGGATGACCCTCCAGCACCACGAAGTCCGCGTCCTTGCCCACCTCGATGCTCCCCACGCGATCGTCCATGCCGACCATCTCGGCCGCGTTGAGCGTGGCCATCTTCAGGGCGTCCACCTCGGGTACGCCATTGCGGAATGCCCACGCCGCATTGAGGATCGGTTCGCCCCCCAGCCGGCCGATGGGCGATGCCCGGCGTGAGGCGCCCGGGCCGAAGAACGCCACCTTGACGCCCGCCCGGTTCAGGATCGCGGGGCCTTCGACGCTCCAGCCGTCTCCCCCGCCGCGGATGTCCGAGGCGTAGCTACCGGAGTTGCCCAGGATGACGCCGGCACCGGCGGCCGCGAGGCGGTTCGCGACCTTGTGGGCTTCGACTCCGCCGCTGACGACGAGTCGGAGGCCGAAGTCCTCAGCGATGCTTAGCGCTTCCTCGATCTCGGGCAGCCTGTCGGCGTGGATGATCGCGGGAACGTCGCGGCGCAGCACCGGAAGGAGGGCCTCGTGGCGTGGGTCGTGGTCGCGGTTCGGGCCGCCGGTCGCCGCGTACTGCCGGGCCGCGTTCAGCGCCTCGCGGATCATCGCCGACGCGCGTTGCAGTGTCATCGGGGCACCCGTCTGGTCGGACCACTCGCGCCGCGCCGAAGCCGTCAGCGCGAACACCATGCTCGCGGGCTCCCTCCGCACCATCTTCTCGAAGTCGATCCCGGGGGTCTTCACCACGACCCCGTTGCCGCCGATCAGATTGCGCGTCCCCGGCGTCACGTGTATGGCGGTGACGCCCACCGTCGTGTTCACCCGGTAGGACGGAAACCACGGGTCGACCGCGTACAGCGCGTTCATCTCGGGCACGATGGGCTCGGTGATCTCGTCGTTCTGGACCTGCCACTTGAGGTCGCCGATCCAGTCGTTCGGGAACGCGCGCGCGAGGATTGTGCCAGGCATGACGATCCTGCCGCCGGCGTCGATCACGGGGATGCCGGGGGGCGGGGCCGCCCCGGGCTCGACGCGCGTGAACGTCCCGTTTTCGACGATGAGCGTGGCGTTCTCGATCGCGCCGTCGCTGATGGTGAAGACGTGGGCGCCGGTGATGGCGAAGGTCCGGTCGTCGGAGCCGACTCCGTTGATGAGCGGCGCGAACGGGCCCGCCACACGGGGATCATCGGGCTGCAGGACGCGGGTGCGCTCGTATTCCAGCCGTCCGTCCACGAACACCCGCTCGATCCGGTCGGCGGCGAGGTCCAGGAAGTGCCCGTCGAGGAGGACCAGGTCCGCGTCCTTGCCGGGCTCGATGCTCCCGACGCGGTCGTCGAGCATCATGGCGCGGGCGCCGTTGATCGTCATGACTTCCAGCGCCTGCTGGTCGGTGAGACCGTGCCGCGCCAGGAACGCCCCGTACTCGCGGAAGTCCTTGAAGTGCTGCTGTGACATGTCGGTCTGGATGCTGGCATTGACGCCCGCGTCGAGGAGTTCCTCGAGCAGATTGCGCGGCTCGGGGTCGTTGTAGTACTGGACGATCATCATCGGGCCGATCACGGGGATGATCTTCGTCCCCGCGAGGAGTTCCGTGAGCGGGAAGACCTCCTCCGCGTGCGCCAGCGCCAGCCGGTCGATGAAACCGTACTTCCGCGCGAGGCGCAGCACCATCATGACCTCGCTGGGGTAGTGCGAGTGGGCGTGGACCATGACGTCGCCGCGGATGACCGCGGCGAACGCCTCCAGCCGCTCGTCGTGTTCGGGGGCCGGGCCCTCGCCCGCCGCGTGGGCATTCTGCCGATCCAGGTATTGCTTCGCCCGCCGGAAATGGTCGTCGGCAGTCGCGTACCACCCCATGACCGTTTGCGGGGTCTCGCCCGGGCGCAGGTTGATGAGCGGCCGCACCGCCATCTTGAGGTCGACATACGGCTTGAGGATCATGTCCGGGCCTGGGGTGCTCTTCATCTTCAGCGCCACGGACTGGCCGCTGGAGATGATGCCGCTGCCGGAACGCGTGATCACCGAGGTGACTCCACCGGACAGCGCGACCTGGATCATGGGGTCGTCGAGGTTCAGGTGCTCGACGGCCTTCCACTCGGCGGTGACGGGTCCGGGAATGCGAGACCGGCCGGAACGGTCCAGGGCGAGGTGGGCGTGCGCGTCGATCATGCCGGGGATGACGACTTCGGCTTCGTACAGCTGCGCGTCGGGCGGGGCCGGGACCGATGACCCCACCGCGGCGATGATGCCGTCGCGGATCAGGATCTCGCCGTTCCGGAGGGTGCCGTTGGTGACGGTGTGGATCGTGGCCGCGCGGATGAGGATGGGGCGGGGCTGGGCGGTGGCGGGATGCGGTGCGCCTGCGAGAAGGGTCGCGGCCGCCAGCGCGGTGAGCGCGCCGGTTTGTGGCCTTCGGGATGTGCCCAGGGGCCGTCCGGCCGCGCGGAGGGGCCGCCGGGCCACGCTGGGCGGCCGGCAGGCTGCGCGCACGATGGTCATCGGTCCTCCAGCCGGTCCAGGAACGGGGCCACCTCCAGCAGTACGATGTCGTCGCGCCTGCGCAATTCCCTCAGGAACGGGCCCTTGTGTCCCGCGCCGTACGTCAGCAGAAACCGCACGCCCTCCCCTCGATGCTCGTCCAGCCCGCGTTCGATGTTCGCCCAGTGCGAAAGGTTGATCGCGTCCCATCCCCCTGGGCCCAGATCCGCGTCGAACAACCGCGCGTAGACCTGCATGCGGATGTCGTAGGCATCGTCGTAGGCGTCGGTATGGATCCAGCGTGGGTCGTCGGCACCTCCGCCGGCCGCGAGCGCTTCGGCCGAGGCCGCGCCGGCGGCCTGGTATTCGGCCCAGGCGTCCGCCCGCTCCGGGTCCCGTGCGTAGGCGTCGAAGTAGGCGGCCCGGAAGTCCGACATCGGCTCCGTCCACCCGGCCGTCGGGATGACCTCGAAGTCCAGCTCGCGCGACAGCGGGAACAACCCTTCCATGTACTCGGGGAAACGGCGCACGCGGGGCTCAACGACCGTGCCCGTGGCCTGGAACTCGGCCCACGCAGGGTCCCAGCGGTTCGGCGGGATCTCGGTCAGCCAGTAGTCGGGGTCGATCTCGCGGACCAGATCGCGCACGACCTCCAGGCTGAACATCTGGCTGGTCTCGTGGGCGCCGTGGATCATGCCGAGGACGATGACTTCGTTGGGGGCCGCGTCGGTGTCGGTGGGCGTGTCGGTGGGCGCAGCCGCGTCGGCCGTTGACGCCGCTTCCGGCGCTCCCGGGTCCCCCGGATCCGCCGGAATCAGCTCGACCAGCGTACCCGAGACCTCGTTGGCCACGAAAACCCGCTCGCCGTCCGGATGCACGCGAACCACGATCGGCTGCTCCCCCACCTCGATCGTCTGCACGACGGACCGGGACTGCAGATCCACCACCGACACCGTGCTGCCTCCGGCGTTGTTTACCAACGCGTAGCGGCCCTCGCCAGGCACGGCCACCGAGAACGGCCGGGGGCCAAGCCCTTCGGTGACGCGGCCAGTCACCGCGAACGACGCCGTATTGATGAAAACCAGTTCGTCCGAACCGCCGCAGGCCAGGATGTAGGTGACCTGATCGGGCGTGAGCGAGCCCCCCGCCGGGCCGGGACACACGTCAACCGTGGCGTCGGTCTCCATGTTGAGCAGGTCGATCACGGAAACGGTACCCGCGTCGAGGTTGGGGACGAACGCGTGGGATCCGTCCCACATGACGTCGGAGGGGTAAGGGCGGTCGCCGGTTGCGTGGGATTCGACCGGTGCACCCGTCCCCGTGTCGACGACCCAGAGGCGGTCCGCAAACTCGGATGTGATCCAGGCCAGGCCGCGAACGGTGCCGGGCGTGAACAGCGACGGACCCGCGCCGATGTTCCAGACCGCGCCGGGGACGATGCGGCCCTCAGCGTCCAGGGCGACCAGCGTGGAGTCGCGGAATTGGCTGACGAGCCAGCCGTCCCCGGCGCGGATGAGGTCGAGGGGGGTCGTGCCAGCGTTCCACCGGGCGACCACCGAGGGGCCGGTGAGGTCGACGACCGCGATCTGACCGTCGCCGCTCAGGGCGACGTATGCGGTGTCGCCGTCCGCGCTGAAGCGGATGCCGTGTGGGGCGGCGCCCACTTCGATCGTGGCGCCGATTCGGAAGGGCCTGTCCGATTGGTCGGCCGCGTCGGGCGGCGTGCAGACCGGGCCGAAGGCCACCAGGATCGCGAGGGCCGCCATAAGAGCGAGCGGTCGTGCCCCGGGTCCCCGGGCGTCGTGGATGGTCGTGTTCACGCTGTCCGCACCTCGGTTTTCAGGTCTGAGGGATGATGCGCACCATGGCGCGGGCGATCCCCCGGCGCAAACCTGCCGGTGGAGCCGGACACCGTCGAGTGGAAAGCAAGTGACCGGAGGACGGCGCTGAGCGCCTCCGGCCTCACACTGCCCCATCCAGACATGCCGACGTCCCTGGTTTTGCCGCGGAAACGTCGGGGCGACGCCGCTAAGCCGCCGCGGCCCTGGCCGGGTCCGTTCGCAGGGTGTGGGGCGGGTGCTCGGGAGTAGCATCCCCGGCGGGTTCACCGGACTCATCCCGAGCGGGCTCGCCGGCAGCATCCCCAGCGGGCTCGCCGGGAGCACTCCCGGCAGCGTCCCATGCCACCTCTCGCGCCGAGTCCAGCGCCTCCCCGGCAGCATTCCGCGCCACCTCACGCGCCGAGTCCAGCGCCTCCTCGACCGCCTCTCGCGCGGCCGCCTCCAGCTTCCACGGGATCGCCGAGTCCACCAGCCGCGCCGCCCCGTTGTACAGCTCGCCGGGCGGTAGCTGTGGTGCGGGTGGAAGCGGCGACGGCTGCCACCCCGGTCGCCTCATCGGCGGCGCAGTCGCGATCATCTTCCCCTTCCGCGTGAAGAACACCGCCTGTCCCTCACGGTTCAGCGACATCCGCGTGCGGCCCTCGTGCACCACGCGGTGATGCCGACGGCACAGCAGCACCGTGTTCGCCAGGCTCGTCTCGCCCCCGTCGGCCCAGTGCTTCACATGATGCGCCTCCGTGAACCGGCTCCCGCATCCCGGATAGCGGCAGCCACGGTCCCGTTCTTCCAGCGCGCGGCGGATGTGCGGGGGGATCGTGCGCGTCTTCCGCCCCACCCCCATCACCTCCCCGTCGCGGTGCGTCATCGGCACCACCGCCGCGTCGCACGCCATCCGCCTCGAGGTCTCGGCGCTCACTCTCACCCCGTCGACTTCCGAGCGGCCCGGTTCACCGTCCTTCTCCAGCGTGGCCATCTCGGTGTGGACCGCCACCTGGAACCGCTCGGCACGCGTCCCGGATTCTCCACCGAACCCGGTTGCCAGTGCTCGCTCGGCGACGAGACCGACCGCGTCCGCCCGGCGCTGGCGGCTCCTCGGCCGCGCGTCGGGGTGCTCGGTGCGGTACAGCGCGTCGCTCGCGGCTTCGATCGCCCGCATCAGCACAGCCCCGACCTCGGGCTCGAGCCGCCCCCGCATCACGTACATCCCGTCCCCGTCGATCACGACCGAGAACGCGCGGCTCTGATGGCGGGCCTCCTCGGCCGTGAGCTCGCCCTCCCGCGACAGATGTTTCCATCCCCGCACGATCTGTTCGAGCTTCGCGGCCGAGCCGGTGCGCGCGTATTCGAGCAGCGTCTCTTCGGTCTCCGGGGTCGCGACCCGGGTCATGGCCCGGACCTTGGCGTAGGAGATCTTGCCGGAACTCATCTCGGCGGAGGTGAGCGGCAGGTCCTCGAGCGCATGCGCCACCCGCACGTTCTCGCGCGCCGTGCCGAGCATGCGGCCGGTCCTCCAGGCGAGCCATTCGGCGCACGAGGTGAACTCGTCGGCCCACCCCTCGCCCCGGTCGAACTCGGCGATGAGGGTGAGCATCTCGTACGTGGCGATGTTGATCCGGGCGGCAAGTTCGGCGATGCGCTCGCCGAGCCGAAACAGGTCGTCGTTCATGGGGTCCTCCTAAAGTCAAATACAGCAAAGAGTTACCCCTAAAGATAACGGGCGTGTCTGCGACCTTCTGGAGCGGCCCTGGACGCGAAAACCCGGGTTGAGACGGCTTCGAAGGGTGCTCCGGCCGCGTTCGCCCCGTAGCGGTCCACTGACGACCCCCAGCGACCTTCCAGCACAGCATCCCGCACCTCTCCAAAGCCGCGATCTCAAACCTGTACATGGCTGGATGGGACTATCGTTCGGCGACTTGGGATACCGCCCTGAACGATCAGGCCCATGAGATGCCGCCACGGGCCGGAGCCGCGCCCCGATGGGTCGACGCCGCATCGGGACAACCGCATCGCACGCTCTGCCCGCTGCCCAACACGTCCTCGCCAAGGCCCGGATGTTTCAACGGGATCCGCAGACGGACAACGGGGGGTGCTTGGCGTGAAACGGGCGTGATCCGAACGAGCAGCAACCAGTGCATCCCTCCCCACGTTTCCGCGGCAAAACCAGGGACATCGGCATGCTCGGTTGGGACGGTGCCCAAGCGCGCCACGGGGACACCACGCCACAGCACCCACGCCCGGCAAATTGGCCGCTCAAGTCACTCACCCTGCACGGCGAGGCGCCCAGGAAACGCATCCCGCCGTTCCATACCGACACCGCCGCTGGCGCAAACCCGCGATACGGACCACAATGCCCTTGGGATATACGCACGCATGCCCGCAACACAGCGGGTGCCAGACCAACACGTTTTCCGCAGGAGGAACAGATGACCAGACCCGCAACTCATGCCAGCGCCAGACGCCTCTCAGCCATCGGCACGAGTCGGGCCGCGCTGCTCGCCGCCCTCTGTCTAGCGGGTACCGCAGTCACCCGGCCCGCCCACGCCCAGCGCCCCACCGAGGGCTCCGCAGCCGCTGCGTACGTCGCCATCGACGCCGAGGCCATCGCCCTGCAAGGCGTCACCCTGATCGACGGCACCGGCGGACCGGTCCTGCGCGACCAGACCATCGTAATCGAAGGCAACCGCATCACCGCCGCGGGTCCTGCGGGCGAGGTCAGCGTTCCCGAGGGCGCAGAAACCCTTGACCTCTCCGGCCACACCGTCATGCCCGGCATGGTCGGCCTTCACGACCATCTCTTCTACATGGCCGCAGGTGGCCGCATGCACCCGATGAGCTACACGGGCCAGCGTCTGTACCTCGGCTCCGGGGTCACCAGCATCCGCACCACCGGCAGCCTCGCCACCTACGCCGAGGTCAACCTCAAGGACGAGATCGAGCGCGGTCTGCAGCCGGGCCCCCGCATCCACATCACCGCGCCCTACATGACCGGTGACGAAAGCCTGAGCATCATGACGCGGTTCAAGAGCCCCGAGCAGGCGCGGCGCTTCGTGCGCTACTGGGCGGCCGAGGGCGCGACCTGGCTGAAGGCGTACACGACGATCAGCACGGAAGACCTGGCCGCGGCGATCGACGAGGCCCACAAAGCGGGGATCAGGGTGACCGGCCACCTGTGCTCGATCAGCTTCACCGAGGCCGTCGCGCTCGGGATCGACAACATCGAGCACGGCCTGTCCACCAACAGCGACTACTCGCCGGGCAAAGTGAAGGACGAGTGCCCGACGGACCTGCGGGAAACCGCAACCAGTGTGGACGTGGAGGGACCCGAGGTCGCGGCCACCTTCAAGGCCATGATCGACAACGACGTGGCGATGACCTCGACGCTGGCCGTCTACGAACTGTTCGTGGCGGGGCGGCCGACGCGCGACGCCCGCACCCTGGCCGCCATGGCACCCGCCGTACGGGCGGACTACCTGGCCGCCAAGGCCCAGATCGACGAGATCGGCCCTCCGGAAGACGGGTTCCTGAACGCGATGGCCTACGAGAAGGCGTTCTACGACGCGGGCGGCGTCCTGGCCGCGGGTGTGGACCCGACCGGCAACGGCGGAGCGCTCGCGGGCTACGGCGACCAGCGCAACTATGAACTGTTCATCGAGGCGGGGTTCGCCCCGGAGGACGCGGTGAGGGTGCTGAGCGCGAACGGCGCGCGGGTGCTCGGCGTCTTCGACGACCTGGGGACGGTCGAGGCCGGCAAGATCGCCGACCTGGTGGTGATGCGGGGCGACCTGACGGCGGACCCGTCGGTGGTCCGCGAAGTGACCATCGTCTTCAAGGACGGGATCGGCTACGACTCACCGGCCATGCTCGACGACGTGATCGGGCGGGTGGGGATCAACTGAGGCATTGGCATTGATCCCACGACGATCACCGTCATCAACCGAGGAGAAACCAGCATGAACAAGAGGAATATTGCGAGGGCCGCGATGGCTGCGTTCGCTCTGATGGCCATCGCCGCCGCCACCCTGTGCGGTCAGCGTCCCGAAGCGGGCTCCGCAGCTGCCGGCTACGCGGTCGTCAACGCGAACGCCGACGTGGCAGTGCTCACCGGCGTCACCCTGATCGACGGGACGGGCACGCCCGCGCGGCGCGGCCAGACGGTCGTGATCTCCGGCAACCGCATCGCCGCGGTGGGACCGGACGGCCAGGTCGACATCCCCGCCGGCGCCGAAGTCATGGACATGTCCGGCCACACGGTCATGCCGGGGATGATCGGACTCCACAACCACCTCTTCTACACGGCCGCCGGGGGCCGGTCCGCGCAGCTCACCTACAGCGCGCCGCGGCTCTACCTGGGGAGCGGGGTGACTTCGGTACGCACCACGGGAAGCCGCCAGCCCTACGCCGAACTGAACCTGCGCGCCGAGATCGAGGCCGGGAGGACGCCCGGTCCGCGCATCCACATCACGGCTCCCTACGTCACGGCCGGCGGCGGCATCTCCGGCATGACCATGCTGGAATCCCCCGAACAGGCGCGGCGCTTCGTGCGCTACTGGGCCGCCGAGGGCGCGACCTGGCTGAAGGCGTACACGAACATCCGCACCGAAGAACTCAGCGCGGCCATCGACGAGGCGCACCAGCAGGGGATCAAGGTCACGGGCCACCTCTGCTCGATCAGCTTCACCGAGGCCGTCGCGCTCGGGATCGACAACATCGAGCACGGGCTGGCGACCAACAGCGACTACTCGGAGGGGCGCGGGCAGGACGAATGCCCGAGCAACCTCTGGGACGACGCCGTGGCGGTGGACGTGAACGGACCCGAAGCGCAGGCGACCTTCCAGGCCATGATCGACGCGGGCGTGGCCATGACCTCGACGCTGGCCGTGTACGAACTCTTCATCCAGGGCCGGCCCACCCGGGACGCGCGCTCGCTGGAGGCCATGTCGCCCGCCGTGCGCGAGGACTACCTGGCGGCCAAGGCCCAGATCGACGAAATCGGACGCCCGGAGGCCGGATTCCTGACTGCCATGGCCTACGAGAAGGCGTTCTACGACGCCGGCGGCCTGCTCGCGTCGGGGGTCGATCCCACCGGCAACGGCGGCGCGCTTCCCGGCTACGGTGACCAGCGCAACTTCGAGCTCCTCTCCGAGGCGGGGTTCGCTCCCCACGAGGTCGTGCAGGTCCTGAGCGCCAACGGGGCACGAGTGCTGGACGTGTTCGACGACCTGGGAACCGTCGAAGCCGGCAAGATCGCGGACCTGGTGGTGATGAGCGGCGACCTGACCGCCGATCCGTCGGTGATACGCAGCGTCACGGTTGTATTCAAGGACGGAGTCGGATACGATTCTTCCCTGATGCTGGCGGACGTGAGGGGGCGGGTGGGGATCAGCTGAGGCTAGCCGGGTCTCTGGCTTGGTCGCTCGCCGCGCTCGGCTCTTGAGTACCTAGGTTGCCAGATCAATCGGTGCTGGCCGGTCTGGAGTTACCGAAACGGCATGTACCGGAGGGAGGCGATATGGCCGCGGAGGACAGGTTCGCACGCGTGTTGGAGAATTTGTACAAGGCGGCGCTGGGTGATGACACGTGGGTCTCGGCGGCTGGCTTGATCAACGACATGCTCAATGCGAACGGCCATAGCGTGACGTACGTGGACATGGGTCCGGGGGGTGAGCCCGAGATTCACCTGTCCCGGTTCTTCGTGGGTACGCAACGTAGGGACGATCTGGCGGACCTGTATTATCGCGACTACTTCTCGCGGGACGAAGCTATTCCGCGACTTTACGGACTTCGCGACAACGAACTGGTCCAAAAGTCGGATCTTTACACCGACCAGGAGAAGAACACGTCCGCCGTATACAATGAGTTTCGGCGCGTCAACGGGACGCAGAACGGCCTCTTCATGGGGCTCGATGGACTGGACGGGTGTTCGACCGTCTTGTCCTTCGGCGACTCCACTGAACGCGAAGGTTGGGGGCACGATCAGATCCGGGTCATCAAGCGTCTCGCGCCTCACATACGCCAGTTCGCGCGCGTCCGGCGTGCGTTGGCCGATGCTGAGGCGTTGGGCGCGTCGCTAATGGAACTGCTCGAGAACCGGCGGTCGGGTATTATCCAGCTGGACAGGCGCGGACGCATCCTGGAGGCGAACGACCGCGCCAGGGGCATCCTGCTGAAACGCGATGGGCTCCACGACGAGCAGGGCGTGCTTGCTGCCGGGATCCAAGAGGAGAACGCAGAGCTACAGCGCTTACTGGCGCAGGCGCTGCCCCCGTACGGTGTTCAGGGCGCCGGGGGCTCGATGAAGATCACACGCAGGAAGGCTCGAATGCCGTTGGTCCTTGAAATCCATCCTGTACAGCGAATGGGCACGGACTATCGTGCGTGGCAGGTCGGGGCACTGGTGCTGGTCGTCGACCTGGCAACCCGACCCCGGGTAGATCCGGATTTGGCGGCTGCGGTCCTGGGTTTGACGCCCACAGAGAGCCGTGTGGCGGTGGCGGTGGCGACCGGCCAGACGGTAGCTGGCACTGCGGACGCGCTGGGCTGCGCGGAGAGTACCGTAAAGACGCACCTCAAGCGGGTTTACCGCAAGCTGGGGATTCGTAAGCAAACCGAGCTCGTGCGGAGGGTTCTGTCGCTGGATGCTCTGCGAGGGTCTTTCCGCTAACGGGAGATTTCCACGCGGCACTCGGGCCGCATCCCATGCCATTGTCACGTTTTGTGCTCTGACTGCCGTGGGCGCTGACGGAATCTTGCCCGCCCACCAGTGTCCCCCAAAGAGGGGACGCGGTTCGCATATCCCCTCCACATACTTGTTTCGACCGCTTCAAACTAAAGCGAGGAGGTGGGTATGGCGGTATACGACAAGGGCGGCGCCGCAGCGAGTCTGGCTTTCGTCATGGCCTTGGTACCGGTGGGTGAAGGCCTGACATCGCTCCCGCTGTCGGCCCAGAGCATCGGAGACCGCATCCGGGTCACTACCCCCGGCTTGACCGCGGTTGGCGAAGTGACCGTAGTGGACGATCAAGGCTTCCAAATGCTACATCAAGGGACGCTGCAGTCCTTCTCATATCGCGCGATAGCGCGCCTGGAGCGCAGTGCGGGTCGCCAATCTCAATGGAAAACGGGACTCCTTTACGGCGGTGGCGCTGGGGTAGGAGCGGGCCTCCTATACGGAGCACTTGTGAGTGGCGCTTGCGACACCCTGACGCTGGGTGGTGCTACCCAGGAATGTGCCGAGGTCGGAGCGGAAGTGGCGCTTCTTGCCGCGCTCACGTGGGGTGCGGGCGGGGGTCTCCTGGGGGCGGGCGTCGGTGCTTTGATCAGGCGGGAATTGTGGACTGCCATCCCGTTCGCTCGAACTGATCTGAGCTTCAGACCCATTGCCGGGCGCAGTCCTTCCAGCAACACCCTGCTTCTCGGAGTGCGCATTGCTCACTGACCGAACATCACACCGGAACATTCCACAAGGAGGAGTTTCATGAAAGCGACGCTGACGCTGGCTTCCGGAGTCATAGCATGCGTCGACAGGCGCGTGGAAGAGCGTGGAACAGGACTCGTGCAACGTCACGTTACCCGAGATGGGTGGGGTTCGAAGCACGGGACTCGACAGACGAGTCCGATACTTCCATCAGCCTCAATAGGCGAATAGAGGTAAGAGACCCGAGATGACGCGTCCGAGGAGCAGCCCTGCGGTGAGACTCCGGCTTCATTGGTTCCTGGTCTTGTGGATCACTGCCTGCGGCGGCGACGACGAGAGTGGCACCGAGCCAACCGATGACAACCAGGCCCCCACAGCTGTAGGCTCTATCCCACCCCAGACCGTGATGGCCGGCGAGGTCGTGTCCCTTGACGTCACGTCGTACTTCAGCGACCCGGACGGGGACGCGCTGACCTATTCGGCCATGACATCCGCCCCCGCGGTTGCCTCGCCCACGTTCTCGGGCAGCACCCTAACGGTCGAGCGACAATCGCGGGGGTGTCCGATGGTCCGGCCACGGTGACGGTGACCGCGCGGGATCCGGGAGGGTTGACCGCGGCACAGAGCGTCTCCGTAACGGTCGAGCGCCCCAATGCGGCGCCGACAGCCTCCGGCACGATCCCCGCCCAGGTCATCGAGGCTGGCAACGAAGTCTCCTTCAACCTGGTGGAGTACTTCAGCGACCCCGATGGCGACGCGCTGACGTTTGCGGCTTCCTCGTCCAGTACCGGCGTGGCTACCACGCAGCTTTCGGGCAGCCTGTTGACCATCGCGGGAGTAGCACCCGGCGACGCGACCGTGACGGTGACGGCCACCGACCCGGGCGACCTGTCCGCTGAGCAGACCGTCATGGTGACCGTGGAAGAGGCGTCGATGGACCGAAAGATCCTCACCACCTTCTACATCCAGACGGAGGGAGCGGACTGGCGGAACGACTCCAATTGGCTGAGCGATGGCGCCCTTAGTAGCTGGTACGGCGTCACGACCGACGATCGTGACCGCGTCACGCACCTTGAGCTCGCTGATAACCGAGTGGAGAACGCGATTCCGCGTGAACTCGGCGGACTGAAGCAGCTTGTCAGGCTGGATCTCAACGCCAACCGGAATATGGAAGGCATGATCCCGCGAGAACTCGGTGATCTTGAAAACCTGGAATGGCTGGACCTCAGCGAAAGCCTGTTCTTTGCGCGCGGCACGCTTCCACCTGAGTTCGGGAAGCTGAAGAAGCTGAAACACCTCGACATCAGCGAGATCATCTTCTTTGGTACCGAAGATCCGACTATTCCCGCGGAATGGGGGGATATGGAGAGCCTTGAAAGGCTGGACCTGAGCCACGTCGGACTTAGGGACAAGGTTCCCCCCCAACTCGGCAATCTCAAGAATCTGCGGTGGCTCGACATCAGCTACAACGTGTTCGAAGGCTCGATCCCTCGCGAGTTCATCAACCTCAAGCTGGATAGGTTCTACTGGGTAGCAACTCAGCAGCTGTGTGCTCCCGCCGATGAGGAGTTCCAGAACTGGCTCAACTCGATTCCCGACCAGAAAGGTCACTGGACCTGTGATTCGTCTGGTGGATAAGGTGGCGCGTACGGGCTTCTGGCCAGCGAGGAAGAGGCGGCTTGCTGTGAGGCGGGGCAGAACGATGGACGCAGTGAGAGCGGGCTTGCCCGTGCTGTGGCTCGGGTGGATTGTCGCCTGCGGCGGAGACGGTGGCACCGGACCGTCGGACGACAACCGGGCACCGGCCGCGGAGGGCTCGATCCCCGCCCAGACAGTGACGGCCGGCGAGGTCGTGTCTCTCGATGTCGCTTCCTACTTCAACGACCCCGACGGGGATGCGCTGGCCTACTCGGCGTCAACGTCCAACCCCGCGGTCGCTTCGCCGACGGTTTCGGGCAGCACCCTGACGATAGCGGGAGTGTCCGATGGTTCGGCGGCGGTGACTGTCACCGCGACCGACCCCGGGGGCCTCACTGCGACCCAGAACGTCGCCGTGACGGTGCAGCGCCCCAACGCGGCCCCGACCGTCTCCGGCGCGATTCCTTCCCGGGAGATCGAAGCCGGCGAGGAGGTGTCCGTCAACCTTGCGGACTACTTCAGCGACCCCGACGGGGACGCACTCACGTTTTCGGCTTCCTCGTCCAACACCGGCGTGGCCACCACGCAGGTCGCAGGCAGCATCATGACCATCGCCGGAGCGGCACCCGGCAACGCGACCGTGACAGCGATGGCCACCGACCCCGGTGATCTGTCCGCGAGCCAGACCGTGATGGTGACGGTCGCAGAGCCGTCGATGGACCGGGAGATCCTGCGTACACTCTACATCAACACGAACGGAGCGGGCTGGAGCAACAGTGGCGGCTGGCTGACCGAAGGAGCTCTCGGGAGTTGGTACGGCGTCAAAGCCGACAATCTTGACCGCGTCACCCGGCTGGAACTTCCCGACAACCGCCTGGACAACTCGATTCCGCGCGAGCTCGGCGGACTGAAGCAGCTTGTCCGGCTGGACCTCAGCGAGAACAACATGAAGGGCATGATCCCCCGGGAACTCGGCGACCTGGAGAATCTTGAATGGCTGGATCTGAGCAACAGCCTGTTCTTTGCGCGCGGCACGATTCCGCGTGAACTCGGGAACCTGAAGAAGCTGAAATGGCTCGACCTGAGCGATACCCATTTCTTTGGCCTGGGAGAGATCCCGATTCCCAGCACTTTTGGCAAGCTGGAAAGCCTCGAGAGGCTGGATCTCAGAAAGGCTGACCTGAATGGCAAGCTCCCGCCACAGCTGGGCAATCTGACGAACCTCCGGTGGCTGGACATCAGCGGGAACTGGTTCGAGGGAGAAATCCCGCGCGAGTGGATGAAGCTCACGCTTGAACGCTTTCACTGGAAGCCGATCATCGACAGTGTCGAACTCTGTGCGTCCGCCGACGAGGAATTCCAGAAGTGGCTGAACTCGATTGCCGACCACGAGGGGGGAAAGACCTGCGCCAGTTAGGTGGTGCCCCCGCGGTTAGGCCATGGCTGCTGCCCCACGAATGTTCTTTACAGTCACAGAATCGCGATTGGGCCTCAACCCCAGGAAGATGTCATGAAAATGCAACGGAATTCCCAACGATCCATCCCCCAAATGGGTTTTGCAGCAGCCGTCATGGTGCTTGCGATTGCATGGTCAGCGGTGCCCGCGGTGGCCCAGGATTCTCGGGCTCCCGAGGCGGTGGCTTCCATTCCCGTCCAGACCATCGCGGCGGGCCAGTCGGCGTCGCTCGATGTGATGCCGTACTTCAGCGACCCGGACGGAGACGCACTGGCCTTCGCGGCCACCGTCTCGGATGCCGCGATAGCCACGGTGTCCGTGTCGGGCAACATCCTGACGATCGCGGGCGTGGGACCCGGGATGGCGGTGGTAACCGTCTTCGCCAGCGATCCCGGTGGTCTGTCGGCCACACAGGGCACCCAAGTCACGGTCGAAGCGCCCAACCGGGCACCGGAGCCTGTCGGGACGATCCCGGGCCAAACCCTCGCCCCGGGCCAATGGCTGTCGATCAGCCTGTCTTCCTATTTTCGCGATCCCGAGGGGAACACTTTGAGCTTTTCGGCATCGACGTCCAACCCGGCCGTAGCCATTGTCGCCGTTTCGGGCGATGTCGTGACCATCACACACGCGGGTACGGGTACAGCGATCGTAAACGCAGTGGCACGTGATCCCGGTGGCCTCTCCGTACCGCAGAGTATTACGGTGGCCGGGGGTTCAGATCAGGTGGCACCCGCCCCGGCACCACCCGAGGCCGAGCGACCCGAGCCGGTCCAACCCGAGCGCGCGACGCCCGAGCCCACGCAACCCCAGCGGGCGCAGCCCGGCGTACCCAACGTGGACGAGGCCGGTGCCGGTGCGCAGAGTGCCGCCCGGGCCCGGCAACCCGATCCCTTCCCTCCGCGCCTGCTGGCGGGGTTCGTGGCGTCGACGGGGTATACCCTTGCCCAGGGTCGGGGTCACGTGAGCGTCGGCTATATGGGTGCCAGCCCTTTGACACAGTTCGCAGAAATCGGTGATGTAATCCCCGGAGTAGGTCAGGCGTCCTACGGGGTGACGGACGATCTGACGGTCACCGCGGGCTCCGGCTTCTTCTACTACAACGTGGGTAGCGGTGACTCCGACCTTTTTCCGTACTTTGCGCCCAAGTTCCGCGCATGGAACACCGAGCAGATTTCGGTCGCCGTTGAAGGATATGTCGGGTTCTGGCTTGCCGAGGAGACCGTGACATACTACGCGGGCTCCATTGCAGGCTCCATAGCGGTGGACGGGGGCCTCAGTCTGCATGCTTCCGGCGGAGTGCTCGGGATTTCCGCGACGATCTTTGGTGAGACCATCACCGAGCAGATCGGTGTCTTTGCGCTCGGCGGCGACTTCAGCGTGACGCCGGAGTTGGGGCTGGCCGGCGAATTCCGGCGGGTCGGGATCGAGGATGGAACGAACATTGTCACTGCCGGCCTGCGGTTCCTCAAAGCGGGAATCGCCGGGGAGACAGGGCTGGCCTACTACCTGGACGACCAGGCGGAGATCCGCCCCATCGTGAGCGTGGCATATCGGTTCTAGCAGACGAAATGGAGACGGGGTGAACAAGTACAAGTTGGTGTTACTTGCGTGCATCGTATGCGTCGCCGCCTGTGGCGACAGCACGACCGAGCTGGACGGGGAGGCGTGCCAGGTAGGACAAGAGTGGGGTCCCGGAGAAAGCTGTGTGGTGAGCGGGGGCTACCGCTTCGAGGTCGAGGACCAGGACTTCGCGTGCTACAGCAAGATACTGGAAGACGGGATCGAATCGGACTGCTCCAACCGTGAGATCGAATCCGGGGGATTCTCGGCCAGCAGGATTGAGGACACGGCAAACTGGCGCATCAACTCGGTTCCATAGCTCCCGGATTGTCTCGATAGATCCAATGGGCAGGAGGTTGCCGTGTCCGGCAGCGCGGTGACGATATCCTATAAGGGGCCCGATCATCGTGGTAGATCGCCATGGCCGCGTGGTTCGGGTGATCCCGAACTGAGGAATCGCCGCTGACCGATCTTTGGGGATATCTTTTCCCAATGCCTCCTGACCTTCCCAACCTGCACGTCCGCCCCCCCGTCCCCACCGCCCTGGCCCTCCTCGCCGCCGCCCTTGTCGCCGCCTGCGACAACCCCCAGCCACCAGATGCCTGCGGCTCGATCCCCGAGCAGACCCTCTTCGTGGGCGAGTCGGCTACGGTATCCGTCTGCTTCTTCGATCCGAACGATGAGGTGCTGAGCTTCCTCGTCACGTCGTCGGACGCGGGGGTGGCGACAGTCGTGGCGTCGGGAAGCACGGTGACCGTTACCGCGGTGTCCCCCGGCGTTGCGGTTGTGACGATGACCGCCACCGATCCGGGCGGCCTGCAAGCGCGGCAGAGCTTCCGGGTGATGGTGCCCAACCGGCCGCCGGCCGCAGTCGGCACGATCGATGACCGGGAGCTGATGGTGGGAGATTCCACCCTGCTGGATGTCTCCGCCTACTTCACCGAACCCGACGGGCAGGCGCTCAGCTACACGGCGGCGGTGTCCGACTCCAGCCGCCTGACAGTCTCGGCGCGGGGCGCGGTCCTGACGCTCGTCGCGGTGGCCAGGGGGACGGTAGTCGTAACCGTGACCGCCACCGACCCGGGCGGCCTCACCGGCACACAGAGCTTCCAGGTAAAGGTACCCAACCGGGCTCCGGTCGCGGTGGACTCGATCGCCGCGCGCACCATCGAGGCCGATCGGACCGACACCCTCGACGCTTCCCCCTACTTCGCCGATCCGGACGGCGACACGCTGTCCTACGCTGCCGATGTGTCGGACAGCAGTGTGGTCGCGGCGTCCGTGGCCGGAAGCACGGTGACGGTTACGGCACTTGGGAAGGGCGAGGCGGTGGTCACCGTGACCGCCACCGACGACGAGGGCCTGGCGGCTACGCAGCGCTTTCAGGTTACCGTCCCGAACCAGCCACCGCGGGTGGCGGACACGATTCCGGCCCTGATGCTCTTCACGAACGAGGCCGACACGCTGGAACTCGCGCCGTACTTCAGCGATCCCGATGGCGACCCGCTGACGTATGGCGCCGAGGCTTCCCAGGGCGGCGTGGTGGCCGTGGCGGTCTCTGGCGGCATCCTCACCGTGAGGGCACTGGGACAGGGCGAAACCGAGGTGACGGTCATCGCCATCGACACGGAGGGCCTGGCGGCGCGGCAGAGCTTCCAGGTGACCGTCCCGAACCGTGCGCCGGTCGTCAGCGACCCCATGCCGGCACAGGCCCTCCACAAGAAAGAGACGGCCCCGGTCAGCCTGTCGCGGCACTTCAGCGATCCCGACGACGACGCGCTGGAATACGTCGCCGAGACGACGGACCCTGGTGTGGCTACGGCGACCGTTTCGGGCGGAACACTCACCGTGCGGGCGGGTGGGCGGGGCGAAGCCACCATCACCGTAACCGCGAGCGATACGGGCGGCCTTGCCGCCGCGCAGAGCTTCCAGGTCACCGTGGTGAACCGTGCACCGATCGCCACCGCAACCATCCCGGAGCAGTTGATCCCTCCGGGACGTTCGGAGACGCTGGACATGCGGCCCCACTTCGCCGACCCCGACGGAGATGTGCTGACATTCACCGCAGCGACATCGGACCGGAGCGTGGTCCGGCCAAGGATATCGGGCTCGACGGTTGTCGTCAGGGCGGTTGCCGCAGGCCAGGCCGAAGTAACGGTTACTGCAACCGATACCGATGGCGCGTCCGCGGACCAGAGCTTCAAGGTCGTCGTCGAGCGTGTCACGATGGACTTCGACATCACCGTCGGCTTCGCACCCGGCATGACCGCGGCTCAGGAACGGGCGTTTCGTACCGCCGCTTCGTACTGGATGTCGAGCCTGCGGTTCACCGACCTGGCGGACCTCGAGTTGAACAGGACCTTTGAATGCACCCTCAGAGGAATCACGGCTCAGGTCGAGATCGGCACCCTGGACGACGTTGGGCTCGTGGTGGCCATGGCAGATCTGGACGGTCCCGGAGGCACCGTGGCAGCCGCACGTCTTTGTGTGATCCGTACTCGGTCCGCGACACCGGTGCTCGGAATGACGGTCCTGGACCGAGCCGATGTCGACCGGCTGGTGCAAATGGGGAACCTGGTGGACGTCGCCGTCCATGAGATCGCTCACATCCTGGGATTCGGACTGCTTTGGCCGCGCCGCGGCCTCCTTCAGGACCCCTCCGGCACCAACCACAAAGCCGATACATACTTCACGGGCACTCAGGCGATCCGCGCGTTCGACGACGCGGGCGGTAGCAGGTATTCCGGCTCCAAGGTACCGGTCGAGAACGGGGGCGACGATGCGCACTGGAGGGAATCAGTCCTTGATGATGAAATGATGACCCCTTCCTTGGTCCTTGGACAAGCAAACCCCTTGAGCGCGATCACCCTGCAGTCCTTTGCCGACATGGGCTACCTCATCGATGTATCCCATGCCCAGCCATACCGCCTTCCCTCAACAGCCCGGGTCGCGGACATCGCCGCGGGTGCACAAAGCCACGGGGTGGAGATCCTCGGGTACGGAGATCATGTCGAGCGCGGGCCGATCATGGTTGTCGACACCAACGGGAAGGTCGTCAACGTAATCGAGGAGGAAACGGCACCGTTGCGGCGCAGTGGGCCGGTGATCCGCGTGATTCTGAAAGACTAGAGGCGATGCGCATTGCGCTTGGAGCAAACCCGTCATTCGAGTGCTCTGACGATTTGCCGTGGGTCCCTGGTCCTACTTGACGATGCCTCCGCTCAATCGCAGCCCTGGCTATTGTGGCCACGGCCTGGATCGCCGCGTGTGACAGTCCCCAGCCCCCCGGACTGTGCGGGACGATCCCGCAGCAGACTCTCTTCGTGGGCGAATCCGCCACCGAGGACGTGTCCGGCAACTTCAGCGAGCCCGATGGGCAGACGCTCAGCTACGCGGCGGAGGTGTCCGACACCGCGGTCGCCGATGTGTCGGTTGCCGGCAGCGTCGTGACCATCGTGGCGACCGCGAAGGGCGAGGTCACGGTGACCGTCACGGCCACCGATCCGGGTGGCCTGGCGGCGATGCAGAGTTTCCGGGTGATGGTGCCCAACCGACCACCGGTTCCGATTGACACGATCCCCTCGCAGACCATCGAGGCCGAGACCACCGCCGCGCTGGACCTGCTCCCCTACTTCAACGACCCCGACGGGGACTCGCTTGCGTTTTCGGCCGCGGTCTCCGACAGCGTGGTGGTGGCGGAGATGATTCCTGCTCAGACCGTCTTCCTCGGGGAGAGCGTCACCTTGAGCCTGACGGATTACTTCAGCGACCCCGATGGCGACCACGCTTGCGTTCGCCGCCTCGACCTCGGACGGCAGCCTGGTCACGGCACAGGTTTCGGGCCGCCGTACGTTCCGGTCTTGCCGACAGCTACCGTCTACCGGGTAGCGTACCCGCGGCGGACATCGAGGGCGGCGCGCGGGTGCTGGACCTGAGTGACGATGTGCGCATGGGTCCCGTCACGGTGGTCGATGCGGACGGGCGCATCGTGCGGGTGATACCGAACTGACGAAGTGTCGCGGATTGTTGCCCAGTAGCCATCGCGTCAAGTAAACTGATTTTTCCTGAACGTCGCACCAGCAACCGGAGACTCAAGCATGCCCCGCCCCTTGAGGATCGTACCGTTCTTCGCCGCTCTGGCGGCCGTTATGTGGGTTGCTTCCTGCGGTGGAGATGGTGGCACGACTATAACCCCTCCTCCACCACCACCGCCCAACCAGGCCCCGACGGCCGTCGGCTCGATCGCGGCGCAGACCGTCGCCGCGGGCGAATCGGTCACGGTCAACGTGTCCTCGAACTTCAACGACCCCGATGGCGACGCGCTGACCTATACGGCCGCGAGCTCGGACGCGGGCGTCGCGACGGCCTCGGTGGCCGGCAGCACGGTCACGATCACGGGCGTGGCAGCCGGCAGCGCCACGGTCACCGTCACCGCGCGCGACCCCGACGGCGCGATGGCCACGCAGTCGATCAGCGTGACGGTCGAGGCGGCCAACCAGGCGCCGGTGGCGGTGGGCTCGCTGGGTGAGTTGTCCTTCGAACAGGGCGGTGAAGTGACGGTGCATGTGGCCGAGAACTTCAGCGATCCCGACGAGGACGCGCTCACCTACGCGGCGGCCAGTTCCGACACGACGGTGGTGACCGTCACGGCGTCGGAGGCAACGGTGGTGGTTGTCGGTGTCGGCCTGGGAAGCGCGACCGTGACCGTTACGGCCACCGATCCGGGCGGCCTTTCCGCCACGCAGGACATGGCGGTCATGATCCTGCAGGGCAACCAGGCGCCGCAACTGGGCGATTCGATTCCGGCGCAGGGGATTCAGGTGGGCGAAACGATCATGATCGTCGTGTCCGGTCACTTCACGGATCCGGAAGGGGCCGAGTTGACCTTCGAAGCCGTAAGCTCGGATACGGGTATCGCCACCGCGCTGGCTTCCAATGACACGGTCACGATCGGGGGTGTGGCGGCGGGCGGCGTATCCGTGACCGTGTCGGCTTCGGATCCGGAGGGCCTGTCGGCGTCGCAGGAGGTGATGGTGACGGTGGAGCAGGCGATGTCCAACCGCGCCCCGCAGATGGCCGACGACACGATCCCCTTCCCCGCCCACGATCTGGTCGTGGACGGCGCGGTCGTGCTGGACGTGTCCGGGTACTTCGTCGATCCGGACGGGGACCCGCTCGTCTACACGGCGACCACGTCGGACGACGCCGTGGCGATGGCCGCGGTGGATGGGGCCGTGGTGACCACCACGGCGCTGTCGGCGGTGGAGGACGAAGTGCTTGCCGTGACGCTCACGGTGACGGCGACGGATCCGGAGGGGCTGTCGTTCCCCCAGAGGGCGGAGGTGTTTGTGGCGGCGGAGGACTATGGGCCGTGGGAGGGGATCATGATCACCGAGGAGGGCAAGCTTCACGCTACCTTCGGCGCTGCGTCAATCACTCTGACCGCTTGTTTCAGCGCCGCTATCGTCAGAACCTTCACCGACGGTGACTTCGACGTCCACTGGACGGAATGGCAGATGAAGCAGGGCAGCGGCTGGATCCGGACGCAGCGCGGCGATGAAGAGATCTGTCCTTACGCCGATCTGGAGGACGGTACGGCCGCCCCCGGCGTCTACCGCATGGTCGGCGAGGTGACGATCACGGACGAAAACGACGTTGCCGTCCGCTCCCGCCTCAAGTCCGAGAACGAGTTCACCCACAACCCGGAAGGCGGCCCCAGCACTCCATAATGTCAACTACACTTGACATCATGTAAATCATACTTGACATCCTCCAGAGACCGGAGCCTCGCAAATGAGAATCCGCCACACCCTGCGAGCTGCCACGATCCTCGCAGTGGTCGCCTGGGCCGCGGCCTGCGAAACACCGGCCGAGCCCGCGAACCACCCCCCGGTCGTGGTGAAGGATGGTCCCATCTTCTTGTTTCCGTTCGCAACCGAATCCGTCGTCGCGATGCATGTGGACCTCTGGTTCGAAGATCCCGACGGAGATTCGCTGACCTATTCGGCGAAGACGTCGAGCCCCGGGCTGGCCACCGTCTCAATGTCCGAGAAAAAACTCGAAATCCGGACGGTATCTCCGGGTATGCCGATCATCTCGATCACGGCCCGGGATCCGGGCGGCCTGACCGCTACATACGCTGACACCATGTTGGTCTATCGCCGTCGGTGAAGTTCCGCGTCCCCCATCCTCTCGTCCTGCTGACCGGCTGCGTGATCCTCGCGGCCGTCGCGAGCCATGTGCTGCCGGCGGGCGAATACGACCGCCGCGACGACGAGGCGACCGGCCGGAGCGTCGTGGTCGCGGGCACCTACCATGAGGTCGATCCGAGCCCGGTGGGCTTCTTCGACGCGATCGTCGCGCTCCCGCGCGGCATGGCCGACGCGGCCGAAGTCATCTTCCTCGTCTTCCTGATCGGCGGCGCCTTCACGGTGGTGGACGAGACCGGGGCGCTCCGGCGCGGCGTCACATCCATGGTGCGTGCGCTCAGGGGGCGGGACCTGCTCGTCATCCCCGTGGTCTCGGTCCTCTTCGCGACCGGTGGCGTGGTGGAGAACATGCAGGAAGAGATCATCCCACTCATTCCCGTGCTGCTCATCCTTACCCGCAGGCTCGGTTTCACCCCCATGGTGGCGGTCGCGATGAGCGCCGGAGCCGCGTTCGTGGGGTCAGCCTTCAGTCCCATAAATCCCTTCCAGGTGTCGATCGCGCAACGGCTGGCGGAGCTGCCGCTGGCGTCCGGGGCGGCCTTCCGGGTCCTGTTTCTGCTGATTGCCCTTACCTTCTGGATCGGCATGACGATGCGCTACGCCCGGCGCACCCGCGGCCCGGCCGAAGATGTGGCCGAGGAGGCGGCGGAAGGTGTGCGGGCTGCGGATCTCGGGATCTTCGCGCTCGTCGGCGTGACGTTCACGGCGGTCGTCGTGGGGATGATCTGGTGGGGCTGGGGGTTCAACGAGCTGTCGGCCGCGTTCTTCATCATGGGGGTGATTGTCGGCCTGCTCAGCGGCATGCGGGTCAGCGGCACCGCCGAGGCGTACGTGCGGGGCTTCCGGGGGATGGCCTACGCGGGGATCCTGATCGGGTTCGCGCGGGCGATCTACGTGGTGCTCCAGGACGGGCGCATCGTCGACACGATCGTGCACGCCATGTTCACGCCGCTGGAGGGCCTGCCCGTGCTCGCATCCAGCATGGGGATGGTCGCGGCCCAGGCGGCGATCCACGTGCCGGTGCCGAGCGTGAGCGGGCAGGCGGTGCTCACGATGCCGTTGCTGGTTCCGCTGTCGGACCTGCTGGGGATGTCACGGCAGGTGACCGTGCTGGCGTATCAGTACGGCGCGGGGCTCTGCGAACTGCTGACGCCGACGAACGGTGCGCTCATGGCGATTCTGGCGTCGGCGGGGGTCCGCTACGAGGACTGGATCCGTTTCACGGCGCCGCGTTACCTGGGGCTGGTGGCGATCGGGTTGGTGGCGATCGGGGTGGCGCTGGGGGTCGGGCTGCAGTAGTGCGATCTCGCATTGACCAATTCAGAAGGTTGTGGCGAATCCGACGTGGATGTTGAGGACGCGGTGACTGGCTGTTTCGCCCGTGTACCTGTTGATGTCCTGCAGGCCATAGTTGTAGAGAAACCCGATGGTGGGGCGCGTTGCACCGGTGCCCATTTCGAAGCCCACACCCCCTGACAGCCCGAAATCAAACGACCGTGTTTCGATGCCTGCGCTGATGCAATCGTCACTGGCGCTGATGCGTTCGGTCCCGGCGCTGGCGTCCACGGCGAAGCGGCAGTCCACTTCGAAGGACCCATATCCGCCCGCCAGCACGTAGAGCGGCAGGTGTGCGGGGGCGGGGTAGATGCGTGCCAGCGCAGTGAAATCGACGGTCTGGAATTCGAGGTCCGCGGTGGCGGTCACATCGTCGTCCCCGAGTTCCATTCGTGCCCCCTTCTGCGAATACTGGGCACCGATCTGGACACCGAGAAAGTCGAAGCCGATGGGGAGCACAACTGCGACTCCGCCCGCCAGGCCGACGAGTTGCGTCGCATCGATGGTCATCGGTCCGCTGCTCCCGAAGGCCATGTTCGCCCCGTTCACCCCGAGCATGGAGACCAGGGTGAAGCGGTTGCCTGCCGCACGTTCGGGCTCACCGGGTTGCCGTGGTTCGGCGGCCACGACCGCAGGCGTTGGCGCGGGCCTTTCTCTCCCTGCGGCCAGTGCCTGTGCCTCGTCAATCACCTCGAGCGCCGCCGTATAGTGAGCTCCTTCTCGGCCCGCCTCCTGCAGGTAGCGGGTCGCCGACGTTATGGCCGTCTGGGCGTATCCTGCCTCGAGTGCTACCTGCCCATGCCTGAACCAGAGATCCGCCGGCGTATCCAGGCCGTGCCTGGCCTGCAGGGCCAGCACGACGTCGAGTGCCTCCAGCGCGGCAGTGTAGTCCTGGCTCTCAATTAGCCGCTCGGCCCGCACGAGGTAGAGGTCCACCTGGATGTCCGGCGGCAAATCCTGGCCCGCCACGGCCGTCGATCCCATCACGATGGCAAGGCCAGCCACCCAAAGACTTGCTCTCCTCATCCGTTCGGCCGGCTGGAACCCGCCCCGCCCCCCGCGTGGTCCTCCACGAAGGTGCGCGCCTCGTCCAGCCCGGGCACACCTTCGCGATCCGCCCACAGCGCGGTGACCTTGGCGTAGTTCTCGGCCGCGACCATTTCGTTGCCCATTGCGGCGTTAGCCCGGGCCAGCCCCAGGAGCGAGCGCGGACGGTTGGCCATGCGCTGCAGCGAGGTCTCGAACATCGCGGCGGCGTCCTCGGCCCGGCCGAGCTCAAGGAGGAGTTCCCCGTACAACTCGTGCACGGGCTTGATCGGGTTGGCGGAACCGCGGGGCGGCGCCATGGCTTCAACGGTCGCGACCGCATCGTCCATGAAGCCGGCGGCCATGTCGCCGTGACCCATTCCGGCATGGAGCAGCGCGCTCACCTGCATGTGCATGACGTGGTTGTAGCCGCTGCCGTCGGACTTCTCGCCCAAGGCCTTCTCGGCTGCCGCGAGTGCTTCACTGTCACCCGTGCGGGCGGCGCTGAGCCCGGTCGCCAGGAGCTCGGGGCCGCCCGAATCCTCCGTGATCGGCTTCACGTCCCACTCCTCTGTCTCGACGATGTAGCGCGCCTTGAGAAGCGGCAGCGCGCCTCGCGCCCGGGCGGTACCCGCGGCGCCGCGCGAGCCGCCGACTTCGAAGCCGTCGTTCTCGACCATCGACGCCAGGCGATCGATCCACACCCGCGCCTTCGCGTAGTCGCCCCGCTGGAGGTCGCCGTACTGGCCCCAATCCAGCGCGTGTACCGCGTCGCCCATCTCGTCGCCCGGCTCCCACAGCTCGACGGCCACGCCGTACGCCGACTCGTTGTGCCCCGCGACCAGGTCCCACATGCCGTGCTGGATGAAGATGTGCGTGGGCATGTGGCGCGCGTGCGACACCGCCTGCGCGATGTCCGCGAACGCGTAGGCCGCGTCCAGCGCGAGCGGGGCGTTGATCGGGTGGTCGAAGGAATGGATCGTGTAGTGCGCCGCGCCGGGGTGGACTTCGTTGGCCCTGAACAGTTTGAGCGCGATCGTGCCTGCGCGGACGTTGTATCGCTCGCTCAGGTCGCCGGTCGCGCGGGTCACGCCCAGCAGCGACAGCGCGTAGAAGGCGGCGATCTCGGCATCGTCCGGGTAGGCGTCGTGGAGGTCGCCCATCGCCTCCATGTACTCGAGGCGGCGCTGGCTGTGGTCACCGTCGCCCCAGAGGATCTCGACCGCGTTGATGAAGCCCTTCTCGCGGTCGGTGGGCGCCTTGGCGATGCGCTCCTCCGGGGTCGCGCCGAGCCGCTCGAGCGCCTTCCTGGGCTCGGTCGGGTCCATGTTGGTCACCAGGGGGTGATTGTAGGCCAGCGATTCGCCCCAATACGCCATGGCGAAGTCCGGGTCGATCGCCTGCGCTGCGTGGAACTGTTCGCGCGCCTGCTTCCAGCCGAAGCTGTGCAGGATCGCGACACCGCGCAGGAAGTGGGCCTGCGCTTCACCGGTCGCGGAGGTCGGGAAGGTGATCGACCCGACGTCTTCGCCCTGCGCGTGCGCGGTCGGAGCGCCGATGAGGGCGCCAAGGATAAGGAGCGCGGCCGACGCCGCGACGGTTACGGTCGTTTTCGCTTTGATCATTTCGGTCATCCTTATGCTCAGGCCATCGCCTCGGCCATGTTGTGAAGGGCCCGCTCCACAATCTTGCGCGGAGAGGCCAGGTTCATGCGCATGTATCCGGCACCGCCGGTGCCGTAGTTCGATCCGGGATTGAGGAAAACGCCGCCGTTTTCGGCGAACCAGCGCTGCACAACCTTCTCGGCCGTGACGGGGTCGGTCGCCTCGGCGCTCTCGCGGGCGGCGGTCTCCTCGGCACCGATCCGTTCGATCAGTTGCGACACGTTCAGCCAGGCCAGATACGTGCCCTGGCCCTTGGTGAAGCCGATGGACGGCATGTGCTCGCGGATGTACGCCTCGGCAAAGTCGTGGTTCGCGTTGAGGTAGACGAGCAGGTCGTCCAGCCATGGCTCGCCCTCCTTGATCGCCGCCCGGGTCGCGACCAGCCCCAAGCTGCTCAGGTCGGCGCGGGTGTTGCTCTTGACGCGTTCGAGGTAGTCCGGGTTGGTCGTGTGGTACCACGCCACCTTCATCGCCGCGAGGCTGAAGGACTTGCTCGCCGACTTGAAGGTCAGGCTGTTGTCGACGATGTCCTTGTCCGGGAGGCTGACGAAGGGCGTGTAGCTGTTGCCCTCGGTCACGAAGTCGCAGTGAATCTCGTCCGAGAGCACGACGACACGGTGCTTGAGGCAGATCTCGCCCATGCGCATCATGTCTTCCGCCGACCAGCAGTTGCCGGTGGGGTTCTGCGGGTTGCACAGGATGAAGGTGTTGCACCGTTGCGCGCGCCGCTCGAAGTCGTCGAAGTCGACCGAGTAGCGCCCGTTCTCGACGACCATGGGGCAGTCTTCCGCCACCGTGCGGGTGAAGGTGAGGTCGCTGTAGAAGCCGGAGTAGGTCGGGGTCATCAGGAGGATGCGCCCGCCGGGGGGCGAGAAGGTGTGGAGCGCCGCGATGATCCCCGGGTGAACGCCCGTCGTGAAGACGACCGTCGAGGGGTCGATGTCGAGCCCGTAGCGGCGGTTGTTCCACTCCGCCACCGCCTCTGCATAGGAACCGGGGCGGGCCATGTACCCCCAGTTCTCGTGGGTGCATCGCTCGGCGAGGGCATTCGTGACGCACGGAGCCGCGCGGAAGTCCATGTCCGCCACGCCCATCCCCGCCACGATTCCGGGGCCGAACTGCTCGACTGCGCGGTCCCAGCGGACGCTGTCGGTGCCGACCCGGTCGTAGACTTCGTCGAAATCGTAGTCGTCGAGGGCGCGGGGGAAGGGGCGGGGGCCGGCGGCGGAAACCGTCAATCCGGGCGGCGGCTGCGCAACGACGCCACGGGCACCTGCCGCCCCGAGAATCGCCGTCGTGCCGGCGCTCCTGAGAAAGGTCCTGCGACTGAATCTGCTCTTCCGCTGCATGTGCATGGCCTCCTGTGCCAACCGGGCATATCGGATTCAGAGTGGGACACGGACGGCGGGTACGCAAGTCGGCACGGCCAGCGCGCCGCTACCGGATTCCAACCTCCCCCGGCTCCTCCTCCGCCACCATCTCCTCCGCGGTCGTGGACAGCGCGTCGTGGTGCATGAGCGTGTTGAAAAGCAGCGCGTACGATCCGTGCGTGTGGCCACGCCAGAAGGGGTTGAAGGAGAACATGACCACATGGCCATCGCCCAGCGGGACGTCGACCACGGCGGGAGCGTTGGCCAAGACCTGGCCATTCTTCAGACCGCCGCTGATTAGGAGGTCATCGGTCTGCGCCGCAAAGCGCATGACGATGCGGATGTGGTCGGTGTTGGCACCGAACGAGAACCCACCGCCGGGCGCGTCGTCGTCTTCCTCAGCCTCCCGGAAGGCTTCGACCCCCGCGGCACCGAGGTCGCGTGCCCTGCCCTGGATGACGTCGTCCTCGTCGGTGCCGCCGCGTCCGGTGCGCCGGGCGGTCGTATCGCCGGGGCCGCGTGACTGCGCGCCCGCGCCGCCGCCGCCGGAGAATCCGCCGAAGCCGCCGCCACCACCACCGACCCGGAAGACCGGCGCCGTGTTGAAGGCCACGCCGAGGTCGTCGTAGCCGTAGCCGATCGGGCTGGCCTCGTCGGTGACGCGCGTGGCGAAGACCCCGCCCCGGGCCCACATGCCCGGCGTGGGTCGGACCGACACACCGTCGGCCAGGCCGAAGTGAATCGGCAGATTTGACGCTCGGGCCATGGTGACGAACACGCCGCCGGCTTCCACGAAGTCCTTGAGGTGCAACACGCCTTCGAGCCCGAGTCCCCCGCGCATGTCGTCCGTGGACGCCTGCCGGCCGATGTTGGGCGTGATCTCGGTGGCCTTCCACGGGATCGGGTCGTCGCCCTGCAGGCCGCGCACGATGCCCATGGCGTCGCCGCGATGCTGGCCCATGACGATCACGTCGTAGTCGCTCGCCAGCTCCGGATTGTCGCGCACATCGTGCACCGAGATGTAGTCGAAGGGGATGCCGTTCTCGTCCAGCCCGAACCTCAGCCAGCCCTCGTCCTGCGTGTTGGTCCAGGTGTGCATGACCGCGACGCGTGGAACCCGGGTCTCGTGGGTCGCGACATCGAGCTCCGAGCGCGTGCGGTGGGCGGTGAAGCCGTACTCGGCGCCCGCCATATCGAGGACCGCGCCGAGATCGACCTCCGGGTTGTCCTCCTCCCGGATCACGAAGGTCCCGGCGTTGAAGGAACGGTCGTCGTCGGTGAAGTCGGCCTCGGCCGCGTGGATCACGAGGTCGTCGTGCGCGAAGCGGAAGGTGGCCAGGGTGTTGTCGGCGTTGTAGTTGATGAGGTAGGTGTCGCCGCGGCGTCCCTCCACTCCGCCCGCGACCATCACGGATTGGACGAGCGCCATCTCGGCGTCGAGGATGGCGGTGTCTTCAACCCGCACCGTCTTCGCGTTGAAGAGCGGGCCGACCGTCCACCCGACGTCGTCGTAGGGACGCGGGTCGTCCGGGTTGTAGTACTGCTTGTCGAGGAGCATGTCGGCCCCGCGTGAGAAGGGCTGGTCCATGCGCACCACGTAGCTGCCCTCCGGGAAGACGGTTTCGCCCAGCTCGATGTCGTCGTCTGCCCGGTGCACCTCGAAAGCGTGGTCTTCCATGAGCTGGAGCAGTCTCGCCTGCTGGCCAGGGCGCGGGTCGTCGGCGGGGAGAACGTAGGCGGCGGGGCCTTCGGTGTGTGCCTTCGCGACCGAGCGCTGCGACTTCTTGTAGAAGTTGCGCAGGAATTCGTTGCCGTTGGTGGCAACTTCGTGCATCGCGATCAGCACCGCGCTCTGCTGGAGGTTGACGTTGTTCCTGATCCCCCACACGACCTCCTTGAGCGGGGTGCTCGGGCGGTGCCATTGACGCTGGACGTTCGACCGGATAATCCGGGTGGACGCGTCGCCTGCCCCCTGCGTCTCGTAGAACCGGCCGATGGAGTTGCGCATGTGCGCGACCCACATCATGTAGTTGGCGCCCCAGCCGTCGTAGAAGTCGTGCGTGTACACGCCGGGCACGCCGAACGCGGTCATGTCCTGCACTTCCTTGTAGGCAAGCCGGTTCCACTCGTTGATCACGATCGGATCCAGCCAGGCGTTGTAGGGGCCGCGGCCGGTGGAGGTGTAGAGGTGCGACGCGGACTCGTGGTGATCGTGGAAGACGGTCGGCCGGAAGTCGAGGTAGGTGCGGGTGACGGCCTGCGACAGCTCGAGCGCCTGGCCGATGTTGTCGCGGTTGTTGTCGTGCGCCACGTACTTGCCCCAATAGAGCGGGCGCGTGGGCAGGTTGGCATCGGGGTCCTTGCGCTTCCCCATGTGCAGGTCGACCACCTTGGCGCGGCCGTCGACCTCGATGATCGGGGTCATCATGTAGATGACGCCGTCGCGGATCTGGCGGATGAAGTCGCTCTCCCCCACCGCGAGACGGTACGCGAGCTCCATGAACATCTCCGGCGACCCCGTCTCGGGCGCGTGGATCGCTCCCGTCGACCAGTAGACGGGCTTGGCGGAGCCGATGATCTCTTCGGCGGCTTCGGGCGTTGTGATGCGCGGATCGGCCAGGGCGCGGAGCGCTGCCTTGTTGGCTTCCAGCCCCGCGATCGATTCCTCCGAGCCGACGACCACGACGATCATTTCGCGGCCCTCCTCGGATTCGCCGATGGTGAAGACTTCGACCCGGGGCGAAGCCGCTGCCAGCGCACGCATGTAGGCGTGGACCTCTTCCGGATAGCTCAGGATGTCGGGCGCGCCGGAGATGTGACCGAGGTGGTCGAGCGGGGTCGGCACCGTTTCGCTGAAGGGGAGGTGGTCGACCAGGGGCGTCGAGAAGAACGACTCGGTCGTGGCCTCCCGGATGAGCGCGGTGTACTCCTCGTCGACAGCCTGCTGGGCGGTGGCGGGGAGGGCCGTGATGGCCGCCGTCAGGGCGAGGAGGGGGGCCGTGAGGCGGGGGGATAACTTCATCGTGGCTTTCCTTGGTGCGGGTGGGGCGCGGTACTTCGGATGAAGGCTAGCCGGTCATCCGGTCAAGCCGCCAGATGTCGACTCGTTCTCGGACCCGATTCGTCAGGGAAGGTCCCAAGGCGGCACGCGTGGGATCCAGCGCGGGACGTTGGCCTTGTAGAGCCGGTAGTCCTCCCCGAACCGCTGCTCGAGAGCGGGCTCCTCAACACGGATCAGGTAGATCGCGTTGAGGAGGAAGAAGACGAGCATCCAACCGGCAATCGGCCATGAGCCAAGGAGGAGCGACTCGGCCATGAGCATGCGGACGACACCTCTGATCATCGGGTTGCGCATGTAGCGGTAGGGCCCGAGGACCACCAGCTTGCCGGGAGGGGCCCAGGGGGCGGGGGTACCCTCGCCGACGGTCAGAAACAGCCGGGCCGCCCACGCGGCTGGAACGAAGCCGACGACAGCCACGACGAGGCCGATCCAGAATCGGGCTTGCGCGAGTCCCGCAGGCGACATGGCCATCGAAGATCCGGCCGAGAGCCAGAGAATCAGAGCGGGAACGAACACGAGGGCCGTCCCGGGGAGGATGATGATGGCTTTGATGAGTGCAGATCTCATCGGGGGAAGGTACAAAGGTTCGAGGGAGAGGGCGGCTGAACGCTGGCGACAGCTACTCTCGTCCCACCCGTTCGAGCCGCCAAACGTCGACGTGGTCCAGTTCCAGTTCGTCCTGGCGGATCGTAGCGAGGTGATCGCCTCTGAAGACGGGGACGGTGCGTTCAGTGTGAGGCACGGCGGGAACGCTGCCGAGCAGCCGCCCCTCGGGATCGAAGAACTCCCAGCGGTTGCCGGCGGTGCGGATGACCTCGACCCACAGCTTGCCGTCGGGAGCAACAAAGATCTGCTTGATGAAGGACTTCCGGTCCGGCCGGGTGAATGTCCGGGGATTGCAGGAGACGTCGGGCCATCGGTTCCGAAATTCCTCGAACTCCGCGCTTCCCGCGGCCCATTCCTCGTCCGTGATGGGCTCGGCCGGCAATGTGCGCTCGATCACCCGCAGGGTGTCGCCGTCGCTTCGGGTGACAGCGATGCGGTAGGAATACGTCCAACCGGAGTACATGACCCCGCCGGAAGCCGGGTGTTGGACGAATCTCGGCGCAAACGAGTGCCCAAAGAAGCCGGATACCCCCTCCGCCTCGCAGATAATGACCTCAATTGCGCCCGGCGAGTTCGCCGGAGCCCACAGAAAGGACACCGTGTCGCCCGTCTCTCCACGGCTGTGATGGCCCACCAACGCAGTGCCATCGGCAACGCGCGCAAAACGGAAGGCTTCGTTCGCGCCGACCGGATAGAACCGGATGAATGCGGGCGAGCCGCTGACCCCTCCTGCGGTCCTTCTCTGGCCGAGCCACTCCCCCTCGGCCGAGAATTCGCCGATGCGGCCCAGGCGCGGATCCAGGGTGAGAAGCCGATCGCCCACCCAGGCCAGCGAATAGATGCTCCTGAACTCGCCCGGCCCTTCCCCGTCTCGTCCGAAGGTGCGCCGGTACGCCCCGTCCAGACCGAACACCCGTATCTCCAGGTTACGGGCGTCCGCAACAAACACGTTCCCATCCGGTCCCAGCGCAACCGCGTTGACCAAACCGAATTCCTCGGGAGCAGCCTGGTCCGTGAGCGTCTTCGGCCCGATGGAGGCGACGGGAGCGAGTCGCCACTCGGGCGGGGTTCCGGCGTTGGTGACGTGGACAACATCGCCGATGCTGTCGAAAGTGGTCGCGAGATCGCCGCCACGGGGGGCTTGGTCTCCCGGCTCGCAGCCGGCACCCAGGATGGCCGGGAGGATGAAGAGGAGAGGGGAGGGGAGAAAGCGGGGCAACTCCATCTTGACAACTGAGCTTGTCATGACGCTTCTGAGGAAAACCGGCCGCTGCCACCCTGTCCCACCTCGATCCGGTAGCGGACCACCCGCTGGACCCCCAATTCGTCCGTGGCTACCGCCCAGACATGAACGCCGTCGAAGACAGGGGAGGAGAACCCATCCGGCGGTACGACGACTCCCAGATAGGTTCCGTCGGACTCAAAGACGTCGTAACGTCTCGATTCCCGCCAGGTAACGGGCTTGGAAAAGGGATTCTCCGGGTCGTGGTCCTCGTTTTCGACACGCTCTCCTTCGGTCGCCAGCCATACCCAGATGCGTCCATCCCGGCCTGTGAGCAACCCGTTGAAGATCGGCTTGTGGTCCGGGATCCGGGGGCCGTCCCAGGTCCAATCCGGAACGGTGAACCGGATCATCTGCTCCGTTGACTCACTCCAGTAGTCGCGCTCCCCGTCCGACACCGCCACCGGCTCGTAGTCGCGTTCGATGCGCAGCACGCCGTCGTCACGGACCAGGTCGATGCGATAGTCGGAGGAGAGGCCGGTAAGGAAATGGCCGCTGGGGTGAACGGCCCACAAGAACCTGGGTGAGAAGGGCACGGGAGCGCTTACCCGGGAACTGCCCTCTGCGGTGGTGTGCTCCGCCCGGAGGACGACTCCCTCATAATCCATCGTGGGTTCAGGGAGTGTATCCATATGTGTCCCGTCAGGCCCAAGAACTATGAGGATGTCGTCCCCGGACTGGTCCCTGGTCAACAGGAACGTTCGGCCACGCACATCGGTGTACAGCGGCGCCCCAGGCCGGTAGGTGTTGCCGGAATTGTACTCCCATTCGTCCGTCTCGCCCGTAACGGGGTCGAACACCTGGACCCGCATATTGCCCGGATCCCGAACGAGCAATCGGCCGTCAGAGAGCACTGCGATAGCCCCGGCACGGCCGAGTTCGCCCGGTCCTTCTCCTCTCCTGCCCAGCGTTCCTACGTAGACGCCCTCGTCGTCGAAAACGCGGACGTGGTGCGCCTGCCTGTCGAAGACATAGACATTGCGGTCGTTGTCCACCGCCAACGACCCGATCCGGCCGAAGAGATACTCCTCAGGCCCGTCCAGCTCACCGATCGAGACTTCCGGCACGAGCGTCGCCTCCGCACCCCACACACTTCCCGACAGAGTGCGGATGATCGTTGTGTCGCCGATGGTCTCTACCTCAACGCTCGGGCCGGCGGGCGAGGCATCCGAGCCGCAAGCGGCGAGGCCGATTGTGGTTGCGGCGATGACGATGGTCAGGGCTCTCGGTAGCATACCGCCTCCCAATGCGTTGCGGTGCGTCGGGCGATCCCTGCCCGGGTTGCGTGCGCTCGTCACTTCGGATCAACCCTGGGCGTCACGATGAGGATGAGCACAGGATCCTCGGCGGATCGGCGGGCCGATCCCAATACCACCCTCTGACCGTCGCGGATCGTGACCGAGGCCTCGAGCAGCGGAAGCCGCGGGTCGGCTAGAATTCCCGTCGGCCGCAGGGCGTCGGTGAGGGATACCTGGGCACGGACGGTCCCCGTGGAACGGCGTGAACTGATCTCCGCCTTGATCGTCAACGGCGTCCCGGAATCCCCCGGGATGATTCTCTGCGATCCGTCGCCGACCGCCACGACCGAATTCATGTTTCTACGTGCCAAGCCGACGTTGAATACCGAAGTCGAAAGCAGCCGGTACCCCCGGAAGTTGAAGAGCTTCCTGAGTTCGCTCACGACATCGCTGATCTCGGGGTCCTCATCAGTGAAGCCATCCGCCTGAATCAGATGAAATGTGAGCAGCACGTTGTCGATGTCTTCTGGAGCCCCCTCACCTTCCTGTGCATTCGCGACGCCCGCAAGCGGCCCCAGAAACAATGCCCCGATCAGCGCGTATTGAATACTTCTCTTCATTTTCTCATACATCAGTCGCTCTCCTTCGGGTTGAGTAGCCATACCACGGCGATGTCGGGATCGCTCGTGGGAAAGACCGCGAAGGGCCTGTCGGCCTCCACGTCCATCTCGCTCACCATGCTCGTTGCACGGGATGCGGGCGGGGGTATGAGGAGCTCGCCATCCCCTCCGGTTTCTCCACCGCCCACAAGGATCAGCGCCGCGATGGCGGCGGCGGCCGCGAGGGGTGCCACGGTCTGCCACCTCCAGGCGGGCCGACGACCGGCGGGCGCGGCCTTCCCGTGAATCGGCGTGGGAAGGCGATCACTCATCTGGTCCGCCAGCGCCGACAGCACGGCGTTCATGTTGCGCGTGTCCCGGGCGATCCGCTCGGCGCTCCGGCGCTCGGCGGGGTCCAGCCCGGAGGTCGCATCGAGATCTCCCTCCAGGATCCCGGCCGGCCAATCGTCACGATGATCCATCATTCCTCCTTGTTTCCGTATCCCCGGCCCGTGCCAGCATCTCCTTGCGCATCTTACGCCTTGCGCGAAAGAGGTGTACCCGCAGCGTGTTCGGGTTCATCTCCAGCAGGTCAGCCGCCTCCTTCGGCTTCAATCCCTGCAAATCCACCAGATCGAAGACTTCTCGTTGCCTCATCGGCAGCTCCCTCAGAAGGGTCCGAATCAGTCGCAGTGTTCTCTTCATCTCGATGTCGTCAAGCGGATCATCCGGCCGAGGCGTCTCCGCCCGGGCCAGCCACTCCGCCTTCTCGGCCAACCGTTGGTCCTGCCTCTTGCTTCGCTGGTGATCCAGGCTGGCGTTCCTGGTAATCCGGTAGACCCAGCTCGTAACCCTGGAACGACCATCGAAGCCCTCCATAGATGCCAGCATTTTCATCAACACGATCTGCGCGACGTCCTCCGCATCGTGGGGATCGCCGGTTATGACCAGGGCCCACCGGCATATCAAAGGACGGAGAGCACCCGCCAGCCTGCCGAGCGCCTCTCGTTCTCCCTTCCTGGCCCTTACGGCCAACTCCAAGATCTCTCGGTCGGAGAGCATGGCGCTCTCGATCCTTTGCTCCTCGTGTGGTTTTCGGGAAGTGAGACGGAGGAAGAGGGAGGAGCGTTTACCTGGTACTGAAGGGCCAGCCCCGCGCTCGTCCGAACGGCGTTAACCGGGAGTACGGTCCAACGGCCAGGATTGCACGCGTTCGACGTTCAGTTCGTCCATCACCCTGCCAAGCACGTAGTCCCTGCCGATCTCGAAGACCTCCAGATCGAGTGGCACCTCGACGAACCCCTGAACCCGGCCCTCCGCGTCGAACACGGTCCAGCGGCTGTGGTCCTCGCCCGGCAGTTCATATTCCCGCACCCACAGATAGCCCAGCGGATCGGAGTGCAGCGCCGAGAACGCGGGGAAGAACTCGACGAGCGGCATCGCTTCCATCTCAGTGAGCACCCGCGTTCGTCGTTCTTCCGGCAGGTCGGCGTAGCTTTCCGTGAGCCAAGCGTCCAGTTCGGCCTGCGTCGGACTCCGGAGGTCGTGGTCGCGACGGATGATCTTCGCCAGGGTACCGTCGCTCGTGTAGGCCCGAAGTTCGTAGCGGTCGGTGGGGGCCAGGACCGAATGACTTCCCCAGATGGTGGATATCGTGGCCCGGCCGAAAGGATGAGGCCTGGCTGACGGGGCGGTGGGGGATGAGAACCACTCCTCCCCGGGTTGGTCACCCAGCGAGACCCGCAGTTCCCCGCCGGGCATTAGTAGACCGAAATTGTCGGGTCGGCGAACCAGAGGGTCGCCGGCACCGAAGACACCTCCCCGCAGGACGGTACTGGGCTTCACCAGGATGACCCCGTCGGGCATGACACCCAGGAAAGCGTGATAGCCTTCGGGCATGGTCACGAACCGACCGTGGTTGCCCTGGGAATCGAAGACCTCGATCCGCCTCCTCCACGAGTTGGACCCCGCCACCGAATCGCCGGGCCACCAGCTTGCCGCCTCTGGACTGTATGCGTTGAATTCGCCCGGACCCTCGCCCTGTCCACCCCAGGTCGCCAGGTGCTCTCCAACAGCCGAGAAGACCCGCAGCTCGGAGGTCCCCGCGTTGGCAATCACGATCCTCCCATCGGCGAGTTTCGTGGCGTCATCCACGAGATAGAGCATGTCGGCCTCGTCGCCCTCCTGCGTCCCTATGGACACCGCAGGGGCCTCGCCGACCCGCCAGCCGAGCAGCGAGCCCGGGGCTGGACGCGCGTTCTCGACGATCGTGACCCCTGCGCTGTCGCGGACCTCCGACCGGAGCACCGGCCCGGAGTCGCTCCCGGTCCCGCAGGCAGTGGACAGCACGACAAACACTCCCGCAAAGCGGATTCGCAAAGCCCTCATCACATCCTCACTTCCATGGCGCCACGAGGCAGTCGGCGCGTACGTTGCCCACCAGCCCCGGCGCGATCGAGCCCGGGACCCGAAGTCATTTCAACGGTCCATCAAGGTAGCCTTGTCATGAGATGCTCGACCCCTGGTAGACACATCGTCGCCCCCCTTCGGTTGCTTAACTGCGCTGCTGCCCTGTTCATCCTCGCACCCGCTCCGGCCTCGGCCCAAACCGATGTCCGCCAGCGCTTCGGCGTCACCACGCCGTTGCGCGACGGCGTCGAGCTGGTCTCGGATCTCTGGCTGCCGGCCGAGGAGGGGCGCTACCCCACAGTGCTGGTACGGACGCCCTATCTGAAAGCCAAAGCCCGCTGGATGACACTCGGTCACGCCTTCGCGCGCAACGGCTATGCGTTCATCGTGCAAGACACACGCGGCCGCGGCGACTCCGAGGGCGATTTCGACTTCTTCTTCACCGACGCCGAAGACGGGTACGACATGATCGAGTGGATCGGCAGGCAGAGCTGGTCGAACGGTCGCATCGGGATGATGGGCGGCTCGTACCGCGCCACGGTCCAGTGGCTGGCCGCGCGCGAGGGCGCGCCGCTGACCTGTCTCTTCCCACAGGCGCCCGCCGCCCGCTACCTCGACGAGATCCCGTACACCGGGGGGGCCTTCCGCATGGAATGGGCGCTTGGATGGATCAACGGGACCTCCGGGCGGATCGGTCAGAACGAAAACGCCATGCTCACGGACCGCGATGCCGTCTTCGCACACCGCCCCCTTATCTCCATGGATTCGGTGATGGGACGGGTCATGCCCCTCTACCGCGACTTCCTGCAACATCCGACCGAGGACGCCTATTGGGACCGCATCCTCTTCGACGACGAAGACTTCGAGGGCATGGACGTCCCCGCGCTCACGGTGACCGGATGGTACGACGCCGACCAGCCGGGGGCGTTCCACTACTGGCGCGGGATGCGCGCGCACTCGCCGGCCGCGGACCGGCAGTATCTCCTGGCGGGACCCTGGGACCATGGCGAGACCCGCACGGGCGGCACCCCCCGGATCGGGGAGCTGGACCGACCCGGTTCCGTGATGGACATCGACGGCCTCGCCATGGAGTGGTTCGACTGGTGTTTGAAGGGCGACAGCGAGGGCGAATTCGACCATCCTCGTGCGCGCGTCTACCTGACCGGGTCGAACCAGTGGATGGATTTCGACGAATACCCGCCCCGGGAGGTGGCCGACCGCAGCCTCTACCTGCACAGCGGCGGGAACGCCAACAGCGCGATCGGCGACGGGACCCTGTCATGGGACGCTCCCGGCGAGGAGCCACCCGACCGCTTCACCTACGACCCGCATCACCCGGTGCCGTCCGAGCCGGGGGGAGACGGTGCCGACCAGCGGGCCGTGCAGCGCCGTGACGATGTCCTCGTGTACACCAGCGACGCACTGGAAGAACCGCTCACCGTGCTCGGCAAGGTCTTCGTGATCGTGCACGCGGCCACCGATGCACACGACACCGACTTCACCGCGAAGCTGACGGATGTGTACCCCGACGGGCGCGCGATCAAGCTCGGCGTGAATCCCGCGGGCGTGATCCGGGCGCGGTACCGACTGGGCCGTGACCGGGAGGTACTCGTCGAGCCGGGAACCCCGCTGCGCTACGAGATCGAGCTGTTCGACCTCGGCCACACCTTCCTGCCGGGGCACCGCGTGAGGATCGAGGTCTCGTCGAGCGCGTCACCCTTCGTCAACCCCAATCAGAACACGGGCAACCCGGTCGCCACGGACACCGAATGGTGGATCGCGCAACAGACGGTGTACCACGACCGGGAGCGGGCATCGCATCTGCGGCTCCCGGTGTTGGGGAGGCGCTGAGGGGGAACGACGATTCATCCGGGCCGGATTCTCCCGTATTCTCTTGTGTATTGATTCTTGTATCCATTAGTCTTGGACAGATCGCTTCTCTCCTGTTGGGGATGGCGAGCAATCCGAGTATCACCAGCTGAGGGTCCCCGGGCCCGGAAACCGCGCGGGAACGAATGATGCCAAAAAGAAAAGCGTTGATTCCAACGATCGCGGCTTGCCTGTTGTGGAGCCTGGGCGGCTTTGCCGTGCCGATCGAGGCCCAGCGTTCGCTCCTCGACCACGCCATGGTCGTGGAATACGATGTCCAGGTATCCATGCGGGACGGGATCGTGCTGTCGGCGGACCTGTATCGGCCGGCGGACCCGGGGCGCCAGCCCACTGTGCTCACGCTCACCCCGTACAACAACAACAGCGACGACACGATGGACCAGGCGTGGGCCTACGTCTCGCGGGGGTATGCCTACGTGGCCGTGGACGTGCGCGGCCGCTACGACTCCGAGGGGGTCTTCAATGCGTGGTACGACGACTCGGAGGATGGAAGCGACCTGATCGACTGGATCGCGGGGCAGGCGTGGTCCGATGGCCGGGTGGCCACGGCCGGCGGGTCCTACAGCGGGATGAACCAGTGGCTGATCGCGAAGCAGAACAACCCTCACCACGTCGCCATTCTCGGCTACGTCGCCCCGAAAGACAGTTTCCGCGACCTGGTGCGCTGGAACGGCGTGCCCAAACTGGACCTGATCTATACCTGGATGATGGGCATGGACGGCCGCGTCAACCAGTCACGGACCGGTTGGGACTGGAGCCGGGCGATGCGGGGACTTCCGCTCCACACCCTGGACGAGGTCGTGGGCCGGGACATGCCGGTATGGCGCGCATGGATGGAGAACGATACGGAGAGCGCCTGGTGGGAACCGATCTCCATGTACGATTCGTACGATGGCTTCGACATTCCCTCGTTCAACGTGACCGGCTGGTTCGACGGGCAGGTCCAGGGCACGTCCAGGCACTTCGCGAGCGCGGTCGGGACCGGAGATGAGGCCGACCATGTCCTGATCATCGGACCCTGGCTCCACGGAGTGAACCGGAACCGGACCATCGGCCTGCGGGACTACGGGCCGGACGCGATCATCGACCTCGACGGTCTCCGCGACGCCTGGCTGGATCACCGGCTGCTGGGCGGACCCCGGCCCGATCTGCCGAATGTGCTGTATTTCCTTCCGGTCGCCAACGAGTGGCGGCGGGCCGGCGCGTGGCCGATTCCCGGGACCCGGTTCACCGAGCACTACCTGACCAGCGAGGGCCACGCCAACACGCTGCTGGGTGATGGGGGGCTCAGCGGGACGATGCCGGGATCCAGCCCCCCGGACGCGTTCACATATGATCCGGCTAATCCCGTGCCCACGATCAGCAGCCGGACGTCCGGTGCGCGGGGCGGCATCGCCCAGGGATCGGTCGACAATCGCGCCGTGGAGACCCGCGAGGATGTCCTCGTCTACACGGGCTCCGTGCTCGACGACGCTGTCGAGATCACCGGACCGATCCGCGCGACCATCTACATGTCCACCGATGTCCGCGACACCGACATCACCGTGAAGCTGCTCGATGTGTATCCCGATGGCAGAGCCCTCAACCTGAGCCACGGGATCGCCCGTGCGAGCTTCCGCGAGGGGTACGACCGGCTGGAACCCGTCGAACCGGGCGTGGTCTACGCGATCGAGGTGGAGATGTTCCCGGGCTCGAACGTCTTCGAGGCCGGGCACCGGATGCGCGTCGAGGTTTCGAGCAGCAACTTCCCCAATCTCGCCCGCAACCTGAACACGGGGAAGAGTTCGGACACGACAAGCGAGATGCGCGTCGCGCACACGCAGGTGCATCACTCCGCCCAGTACCCGTCGCACATCGTCCTGCCGGTGATTCCGCCAGGCGCCACGCGACCCTGGCGCTGACGCCCGCCGCTGCCTGGCCCCGGAGATCCGCCGTTGACTCTTCGCGCGAACTGGAGCACGGACACCGTGCTTGTCGCCGAAGCCCGCCAGCTGCACGAGACTCTTCTCGTCGTGAACGGGCTCGACGCGTCCGACTTTGCGGATGCTCTGATCCCCAACCTCCGGGCGGGCGGCGTCACCGCCAATCTGGTGACCGGGCTCCGGGATGGTGTGCGGCCGCTGACCACGGTGGCGTCACCACATCTCCAGTTCCTGCGGTCGAACCAGGACGCGCTGGTCCACGCGACCACCGTCACCGACATCCGGCGAGCCCACCGGGAAGGCAGGATCGCGATCGTGCTCGGATGGCAGCGTGCCGACTACCTGGGCGAGAATCTTGACAAACTTCTTGGCTTCCATTATTTGGGGCTAAGAAGTTCCGGACTTTCGTACAATGTCGGCAACTATGTCGGTTCCGGTTGCGTCGATCCGGAGCCCGGCGGGCTCAGCCACTTCGGCGTGGAGGTCGTGCGCGAGTTGCAGCGGCTCCGCATCGTCGTCGACATCGGCGGCCACTGCAGCGAAGCCACGTCGTTCGATGTCCTCGAGGTGTCCGAGGGACCGGTCGTGTGCAGTCACACGAACCCGCGCGGCCTGCGGCCGGGCAACCCGCGCACGATGACGGACGGTCTCTTCCGGGCCATCGCCGGGAGAGGGGGCGTGATCGGCATCACCGCGTTCAACTTCTTTCTCGTGACATCGGGGCGGGCCACGATCGAGGACTATCTCGACCACCTGGACTACGCCGTCCAGCTGGTCGGTGCCCGGCATGTGGGGATCGGCCTGGACCAGATCATCGGGCGCGTGATCTCGGGCCCCGTGGATCCGCGCCCCTTCCCCCCGGAGGCCTATCCGCCCCGTTACGAAGACTGGATCTACCCCGAGGAGCTGAGCGACTTCACGGGCGTGCCGTTGATCACCGCCGGGCTGCTGTCGCGCGGCTACAGCGACGAGGCCATCGCCGACATCATGGGGCTGAACTGGTTGCGTGTGTGGGAAGAGGTGTGGGGAGGTTGACATGACGCTCTCACGACGGGGATTCCTGGAACTCAGCGGATCGGGCGCTCTGTCGGCGACGCTGGGGCTTTCCGCCTGCGGTGGTGAACCCGGCGACGGCACCGGGAGCGACGGGAGCTCTCTCGTGATCGACGGATCCGTGCCGCTGGCTTCCCCGGACCGGGGACCCGAAGCCGTCGAGGCCCACCTCGCCACTGTGGCCGCTTCGGGGATTTTGTGCGCTTTCGTGCCCATTGCGACAATCGAACATTTTGAGACCTCGCTCCGGAACCTGCTGGCATTGCACCGTTTTTCCGCCGGGCCCGGTGCCAACTGGACCCTGGTGCGTCGCGTGTCCGAGCTCGGTACCCTGCGAGCCGGCCGCACGGGCGTAGTCCCCTGCTTCCAGGGCCTTCAGATGGTCGAGCAGGACCTCGGCCTCATCCGGGGCTTCAAGGAACTCGGCGTCGGGGTCATGGCCATCACGCACAACTGGAAGAACTGGAACGGAGACGGCTGCCTGGAGCGTACGGACCTCCCGCTCACCGGGCTCGGGGGTCTGGCCGTGCGTGAGATGAACGCCGCGGGGGTCCTTATCGACCTCAGCCGTGCCGGTCAGCGAACGAGTTTGAGCGCCATCGACGAGTCCGCGACCCCGGTCGTCTTCACCCACTCGAACGCCAGATCGGTCCGCGACCACCCCCGGAACCTGACCGATGCCCAGATCGACGCATGCGCGGCACGTGACGGCGTGATCGGCCTGAGCGCCTTCCCGGCCCTGGTCACCGATCGCGCACAACCCGTGCTGGACGATTTCCTGGCCCACTTCGACTACCTGCTGGACCGGGTCGGACCGAACCATATCGGATTGGGATTGGACTTTGACGACCGGCCCCGCAAGCGATATGCTCGCGACCCGCTGCCGGATCCTCCGTACGCCTACCCCCGAGGACTATCCGGGCCCGCCGATCTGGACAATCTCCTCCAGGCCCTGGAGGACCGAGGCCTGAACTCGTCCGAACGAGATCAGGTGATGGGGGGAAGTCTCGCCAGGGTACTTCGCGAGGCGTGGGCGGGCTGAGCCCAGGAGTCGATGACCCCGCTTGGGGGTGATCCCGCGGGCCCCTGCGTGACCCAATCGCTCCCGCCGGAGTATAATCCGATGTCATGAGGAAACTGTGGACGCTGTTCTCGCTGTTATTGCTTCCCCTTCTGGCGTGCGGATCCGACTCCGCTTCCCCGGAAGGCGAGACCGTAGTGCTGGTGCACGGACTGGGACGGGCGCCGAGTTCGATGATGGTCATGGCCCAGCGACTGAAGTGGGCCGGCTATCGTGTAGCCGTCGTGAGCTACGACTCGCGAACCACAAGCCTCCCCGAGCAGGGGGCTGAAGTCGGGGCGGTCGTGGCGGAGTGCTGTGCGGAAGCGGACAAGGTTCATTTCGTGGGACACTCTCTGGGCGCCCTGGTCATCCGCCGCTACCTGGCCGATGACCGGCCCCCCGCTCTCGGACGGGTCGTCCTGGTGACGCCTCCCAACCAGGGGAGCATGTTCGTCGACTGGCTGAGCGAGGTGCCTCTCGCCGCGGAGGCGCTCGGGCCGGTGGGAAGCGCCCTCGGAACCGACAGCACGGATCTGCCCGCCACCCTGCCACCGCCGGACTACGAAGTGGGGATCATCGCCGGCAGCCGGGCAGTCCACCCGATCGGCCCCGTGATGATCCGGGGACCCGACGACGGCATCGTGAGCATCGAGCAGACCCGGATCGGGGACGTGCCCATGATCGTCCTGCCCCGGTCCCACGCCTTCATCATGAACAGCCGCCACGCCGCCGATGCCGTGATCCTGTTCCTGCGGACCGGGGCGTTCGAGGAGCGTGCCGGGTAGGGTCAGCCCCTGCCCCGCTCGATCCTCCACACTTCCACATGGTCCAGGTCGAGGCTGTCCTGCCGGATGGTGATCATGTGATCGGGGCCGAAGGCGGGAACGGTGCGCTCAACCCATGCATGGAACGGCACGCTGGCGAGCAGCCGTCCCTCGGGATCGAAGACCTCCCACCTGTTCCCGGCCGTGCGAATCACCTGGACCCAGAGCTTGCCGTCGGGGGCGACGAAGATCGGGCCGATGAGGGGCTTCCTGTCCGGCCGGCTGGGGCGGCGTGGTTCGCAGGAGGCGTCCGGCCTGTCCCGGCGGAACTCCTCGAATTCCTGATTGCCGGCGGCCCATTCTTCGTCCGAAACGGGCTCGGACGGCAGTGACCGTTCCATCACCCTCAGTGTATCGGATTCTCCCCGGATGACGGCGATGCGGTAGCTGCCCGTCATCGCAGCGTACATCACGCCGCCGGGTCCCGGGTGCTGGACCAACCCGGCCTGGAAGGGGACCGTGAAAAAGCTCACTCCCCCTTCGTACTCGCAGAACACGCCCGTGGCCGGGCCAGGAGGTTGTTCCAGCTGGCGTAACGTGTCGCCGGTTTCTCCGCTGCTGTTGTGGCCCACAAACGCGAATTCAAGACCGTCCGGACCTTCCACCAGGGCAAAACCGTACGTCTCGTCCGTGCCCACCGGAAACAGGCGAATGCCGGTGCCCGACACGCCACCTTGCATTTGGCGCTGGCCCAGGAACTCGCCCTGCGCCGAAAACTCCCCGACGCGCCCAAGGTGTGGGTCCAGAGTGAGGAGCCGGTCTCCCGTCCACGCCACGGAATACAGAGCGCTGAACTCTCCGGGACCCTCGCCGCTTCGACCGAAGGTGCGGCGGTGGACCCCGTCCAGGCCGAAGACCCGGATTTCGTCGTACTGGGCGTCGGCGACGAAAACCTCACCGTCCGGCCCCATCGAGGCGCTGGACACCCTGCCGAATTCATCGGGAGAGCCCTGGTCCGTCAGGGATTTCGGTCCAATGGAAACGACTTGGACAAGTTGCCACTCCGGCGGCGTCCCGGTGTTGGTGACACGGATGACTCCGTCGACCGTGTCGATCGTGGTCGTCAGGTCGCTGGGGACTGCGGGGCTGCCCTGATCGCATGCCGAGGCCAGCGCGCCCGCGAGGATGAGCAACCCGGTCCGTACAAGCCGGATCGCTTTCGGTGATTGACTGTCCATCGATCGTACTCCTATGGCTCGATAACCGGCATGGGTGCGGGTAGCCTACCCCCCGCCCCGATCAATCCTCCAGACATCCACATGGTCCAGGTCAAGGCTGTCCAACCGGATGGTGATCATGTGATCGGGGCTGAACGCGGGTACCGAGCGCTCCTTCCATTCGTGGAGCGGCACCGTGGCGAGGAGCCGCCCCTCGGGATCGAAGACCTCCCACCTGTTCCCGGCCGTCCGGATGACTTCGACCCATAGCCGGCCGTCGGGAGCGAGGAAGATCTCGTCGATGAAGGGCTTTGGGTCCGGTCGTGTGGGCCGCCGAGGATCGCAGTCGGCACCCGGAGTCTCGTCGAGGAAGGTCCTGAACTCCTCGGTGGCCGATGCCCACTCCTCAATTCGTGACGCCCTCGGCGGGCAAAGTGCGCTCGATGATTCGCAGCGTGTCCGCGCCTCGGGTCACCGCAATGCGGTAGGCGTCGGTCTGTGCCTCGTACATCGTTCCGCCGGGGCCCGGATGTTGTATGAGCTTCGGGCTGTAGATGTTCTCGAAGAAGCTGAGCCATCCCTCGTTGTACTCGCAGGTGATGCTCTGGTCCAGGAAATCGTCGCGAGTGCGAAGGGTGTCGCCGGTCTCGCCAGCGCTGGTCTGGCCCACGTACACCAGCGTCAACCCTGTGTCGTTCCTGACATGCGAGACGGAATAGGCCTCGTCGGCTCCCACGGGATAGAATCGAAGCGCCACACCACCGCCCCAGCGACCCGGCGCCTGCCGTAGGCCGAGGGTTTCGCCGTCCGCGGAGAATTCTCCAATCCTCCCACCGATCAGGTCGAGGGTCAGCAGACGGTCTCCCACCCACGCCAGAGAAGTGATGCTGGAAAACTCGCCCGGCCCCTCGCCGTGCCGTCCAAAGGTATGGCGGTGCTCGCCGTCCAGACCGAATACCCGCACTTCCGCGTGGAGCCTGTCCGCGATAAACACCTCATTGTCCGGCCCGAGAACTGCGCTCCACACGTCGCCGAATTCCTCGGGTCCTCCGTCGCCGACCAGGAGCGTCTTCGGGCCGATGGAGACGACCGGGGTCAGCTGCCATTCGGGTGCCGTACCGGTGTTGGTCACGCGGATGACTCCGTCGACGGTGTCGATCGTGGTCGTCAGGTCGCCGGCAATCGCTGGCGAGTCTGCTGCACAGCCGGTGGTCAAGGCCAGCGCGAAAGCGAGCGGCACAAAGGCGAACGCTGATGGCATGTCACGCATCATTTTATCTTCATTCCCGGCAAGAGTTGGGCGTGCTCGTGCTAGTCTCCCGACACCGCCCACTCGCACAAAGGTTGCCAGCCAGCGCCGCTCACGGTGTCGAATCCCTCGCGAGACCCATCACCCCCGCCACTCCGCCAGCAACCGCGCCTCGGTGGCCCGGTCGAGGCCGGTGCGCCACTCGTACCCACCCGCGGCGTCCCGGCTCCGGTGCCAGTCCAGCGTATCCTTCGCGATCACCGCCAGCGGACGGAACGTGAGTCCCGCCGCGATCCCGCGGCTGCTGTCCATGCGCCCGTAGTTGAGGTAGTGCCCGCGCGGCGGCTGCCAGAAGGGAAGCTGCGCCTGAGGCATCTGGCCCCGCTGCGCCAGGAAGTCCCAGTCCACCCAGGTGAACGACATTGGGGTTGCGGTGATGGCCCGGATCCCGTAAACGAGCTCCGCGGCCGAAAGCGGTGCCCCCGGGCCGACGCTGTTGAAGATGCCCGCGGTCTGCTGCTCCAGCAGGTGGATGTAGAACTCGGAGAGGTCGCGCACGTCGACAAACTGGACGGGGTCCGAGGGATCGCCCTGTACCAGCACCTCGCCGCCTGCGTCGATGCGGTTCGGCCAATAGGTGAATCGGTCGCTCCGGTCGCCGGGGCCGACGATCACCGGGGGTCGCACAATCAGCGTCCGAGCCCCGAACCCCCCTTCCACCACCCGCTCCGCCAGCACCTTGTTCGGGCCGTATCCACCCCACTCACTCTCGGGGAGGTCCTTCGGGCCGAGGGGCGCATCCTCGTTCATGACCTCGGCGGTGAAATCGGTGTAGACGGCCCGCGTCGAGGTGAAGAGGTACTGGTCGGTCGCGTCCTTGAGCAGCCCGACCGAGAGCTCAAGCTGGTGCGGGTCGTACCCCGAGTTGTCGAGGACCGCGTCCCAGCGCCGGCCCTCCAGCGCGGTCAGGTCGTCGTTCCGGTCCCCGACGAGCTTCTCCACGCCGGGGAAGAGGTGGGTGTTGGTGCGGCCTCGGTTGAAGAGGGTGATCTCGTGTCCCCGCGCGAGTGCGTGCTGCACGACGTGGGGGCCGATGAACCCCGTGCCGCCCAGGACGAGGATGCTCATGCCGGGCTGACCTGCTCCCCCGGCCTGGTTCGTACCCTCGGCCTGGCCCGCACCCCCGGCTCCGCTCGCGGGATTCGCCCCCTGCCCAGTATCCGCCGGGTCGCAGCCTGCCGCCAACCCCAGGGCCGCCACCCCGGCGACCGCACTCGCCTGCCCGATGAAGTCCCGCCGTGTCGTCATTGTCGTGTGATCCCGTGTTGCCGCGTGATTCCTGGTGCCCAAGCGCGTATTGTATCGAAAGATGATGCCTGTATCGAAAGATGATGCCTGTATCGAAAGATGATGCCGGTATCGATAGATGATGCCGGTCGTTATTGATTGGGACAACCCGACCCCGTGCCCGGAGAACGCAGTGAGCCGCACCGAGACTTCCCGCCCCGACATGCTTCACTCTTCACCGTTGCTCGCCGCGGCGTTCGTCGCCGCCGGCCTGCTCGCGTCCGCCAGTCACCTCCCGGCCCAGGAGGCGTCCGGCGACCCGATGGCACGTGCCACGGCCGCCCTCGAGTTCCGAACCATCGGCCCGACGATCATGGGCGGCCGCGTCGCGGACCTGGCGGTCGTCGAATCCGACCCTCGGATCTTCTACGTGGGGGTCGCCACGGGCGGCGTTTGGAAGACCGGGAACGCGGGCATCACCTTCACCCACGTCTTCAAGGACGAAGAGACCGCTTCGGTCGGTGACGTGACGGTGGCGCCCTCCAACCCCAACGTGGTCTGGGTGGGGACCGGCGAGCCCCAGAACCGGCAGAGCTCGCCGTGGGGCAACGGGGTCTACCGCTCGACCGACGCAGGGCGGACGTGGACGCATCTGGGGCTGGCGGCCACCCACCACATCTCGCGGATCCAGGTCCACCCGCGCGACCCGGACGTGGCGTACGTAGCGGCCATGGGCCACCTCTGGGGAGCCAACCCCGAGCGCGGCGTCTACCGGACCACCGACGGGGGCGACAGCTGGGAACAGGTCCTCTTCATCGACGACCACACGGGCGCCATCGACCTCGCAATGGACCCGGCCGACCCCCGCACGCTCTTCGTGGCCATGTACCAGCGGCAGCGGCGCGCCTGGGGCTACAACGGCGGCGGTCCGGGGAGCGGCATCTACCGCACGACGGACGGTGGGGACAGCTGGACCGAGCTGACCGAGGGTCTGCCCGAAGGTGACAAGGGGCGGATGGGCCTCGACATCTACCGGGGCGACGGGAACGTCGTCTTCGCCCTGGTGGAGGCGGACGCCCGGGTGCCCGGACAGGGGTTCGGCGGCGGCGGCGGTGGTGGCCGGGACCAGCAGAACGGCGTCTACCGCTCCACGGACCGAGGCGAAAGTTGGGAGCAGGTGAGCACAACCAACAACCGTCCCATGTACTACAGCCAGATCCGGGTCGACCCGAACGACCCTGAACGGCTCTACCTGGGCGGCTCCAGCCTCTACCGGTCCTCGGACGGGGGGCGGAATTTCACACCCGACGCAGCGGCGGATGTCCACTCGGACCACCACGCTCTCTGGATCGACCCGGCCGACTCGCACCACCTGATCCTGGGAGGTGACGGCGGCGTATCGGTCAGCTGGGACCGGTCCGACAACTGGTATCAGCTCCGCAACCTGCCCATCGGCCAGTTCTACGAGATCGGCGTGGACATGCGGGACCCGTACCACGCCTGTGGCGGACTTCAGGACAACGGCTCCTGGTGCGCCCCGTCCGACACCTGGTCGAATCAGGGGATCCGCACGCGGGACTGGTACAATGTGGGATCCGGCGACGGCTTCTTCACGGTCATGCACCCCTCGAACCCGGAACTCATGTTCGCCGAGTCCCAGGGGGGCAACATCACGCGTGTGAACCTCGCGACCGGCGAGCGGGCCCGGATCCGGCCCCTGCCCCGTCCCGACGACGACGACGGCGAGGAACGTGAGCTGCGCTGGAACTGGGACTCGCCCGTCCTCCTCTCGGCGCACGACGACCAGGTCGTGTACGCGGGGTCGAACATCCTCTTCCGGTCGGCGGACCTGGGGCAGAGCTGGGACGAGATCAGCCCCGACCTGACCCATGCCATCGATCGGGACACGCTCATGCTCATGGGGGTCGCGGGCGGCGACCCACAGATGTCCCGCAACGATGGCCAATCCAGCTACGGCAACCTGACCGCGATCGCCGAATCGCCGCACGACCCCGCCGTCCTGTACGCGGGGAGCGACGACGGGCGCTTGCACGTCACCCGCGACGGCGGCGCGAACTGGACGGACGTGACCGGGAATGTCGGCGGGCTGCCACCCCACACCTATGTCACGCGCATCGTGGCATCGAGGGCCGCGGCGGGGAGCGTCTTCGCGGTCTTCGACGGGCACCGGAGCGACGACTTCGCCGCCTACATCTACGCCAGCACCGACCACGGCGACAGCTGGGAGCCCATCACCGACGGGCTGCCCGCGACATCCATGAACGCGCTCGCGCAGCATCCCCGCGCGCACAACCTCCTCTTCGCCGGCAGCGAGGTCGGCGTGCATGTCTCCATTGACGGCGGCGCGAACTGGCACGCGCTCGGGAACGGCCTCCCCACCGTGCCCGTCGACGACATCGTGGTGCACCCGCGCGACAACGACCTCGTGATCGGCACCCACGGGCTCGGCATCTGGATCATGGACGACATCACGCCGCTCGAAGAGCTCGGCAGCGAGGTCATGGCCTCGTCCGCTCACCTCTTCCCCGTGCGCCGGGCGACGTCCTACAACCAGTACAGGCCCCAGGGATGGACTCCCGGGATCTATGCAGCGCCCAATCCGCAGGCGGGGGCGCGGATCCGCTACCACCTGGGTTCCGCAATGGACAGCGTGGGGATCACCATCACCGACGGCGCGGGAACGGTTGTACGGGAGCTGAAGGGGGGCGGTGATGCCGGCCTCAGCGAGGTCATCTGGGACCTGCGGCTTACCGCGGACGGGGCCGATGGGGAGACGATGGACCCGGGACCGCGTGTGCTGCCGGGGAGCTACGGGGTGGCGCTGGCGGCCGGTGCGGACACGCTGGACGCGTCGGCGGAAGTGCGGCTCGACCCGCGGGTGACGATGTCGCGTAGCGAGCTCCTGGCCCGCCACGACGCCATGATGGATTCGTACCGTCTGTCCGGAGCGGTCGACGACGCCAACGACCGGATCGAGTCGATGGCCGGGCAGCTTGACGCCGTCGAGGAACGCGTGGCCGGCGCAGAGGAGGCGCCGGAAGGGCTGCAGGAAGAGATCGAAGCCTTCCGCGAAGCGCTCGATGAGGCGGATGATGAGCTCGGAGACGCGTCCGGCGGAGCGTCGGTGTGGGGAGCGATCCAGAGTGCGGGCAGCTTGCCCACTGCCGACCAGCTGTGGCAGACCGAGCGTGCCTGGAACGACCTGCCGGCCGTCATCGAGCGCGTGAACGAGTTGCTCACGGTACGCATGCCGGCGCTTCACGCCAGGGTGTACGCCCCAGGCGTCCGGCCCGAGATGGGTGAGGCGGTGATGATGCCGGTGAGGGGGCGGTAGGCCAGGAGGCGGTAGGGGAGCCCCGGCACCTGCCCCGTCCCCACTTGCCCGCTGGCACCCCCGACCCCAATCTGAATCCTGTTCCCCACCCCGACCGGGCACCCTAACGTTACGTCAGGGTCCGGTTTCCGCGTGTCTCCCCGGGAGGATTCCATGCGCGCCGCCCTCTCCGCCGTCCTTCGTCCGGCCTGGCTGGCCACCTACGCAGTGGCCACCGCTCTTCTCGCCACCCAGATCCTCACTCCCCCCCTCGCCGCGCAGGAGTCCCAGGACGACGCCGACGAATGGGACGTGACCCTGGCCCGGGGCGAGACCCGCGAGATCGACTTCACCACCGAAGAAGGCACCTGGATGTCGCTGGACATCTCCCCGGACGGCCGCTGGGTCGCCTTCGACCTCCTCGGGCACGTCTACCGCGTCCCTGCGGACGGGGGCGGCGACGCCGAACTGCTCACCGGGGGTACCGGCGTGGCGGTGCACTACCATCCCCGCTATTCGCCGGACGGGGCAACGATCGCCTTCATCAGCGACCGCGAGGGGCAGAACAACCTGTGGGTGATGGATGCCGATGGCGGCAACCCGCGCTCGGTCTTCACGGATCTTGCGACGCGCGCGGTGGAGACGGCGTGGTCGGCCGACGGGGACTACATCTTCGTGCGGTTGCAGGATGTCGCCGCGGGACGCGGGGGCAGCGGGCGCGGCGGGATCTGGATGTACCACAGGGACGGCGGTGAGGGGATCGAAGTGCTCGCCGACCAGCCGCAGGCGCAGTGGCCCTCGCCGTCGGAGGACGGACGCTACCTCTACTTCCACGTCTACACCGGCCCCCCGGGCTTGCAGGGCCGCGACGCCCTGGCCGGACACTGGCAGGTGCGGCGGAAGGATCTTCGCACCGGCGAGATCGTCAACATCACGGCCGGCACCGCGGCGCAGCAGGTGCGGGCATCAAGCGGCAGCGCCTACGCCCCCGAGATCTCCCCCGACGGGCGCCATCTGGCCTTCGCCCGCCGCATCGCCGGCGGCACCATCTCATACCGCGGCCACACCTTTGGTCCGCGTGCCGCCCTCTGGATCCGCGACCTGGAGACGGGGAGCGAGCGCGTGGCGATGGACCCGATCACCGTGGACAACACGGAGGGGATCAAGACGCTGCGTATCCTGCCGGGCTACAGCTGGACCGCTGACGGCTCCGGCATCGTGGTTACGCAGGGCGGGAAGATCCGCATGCTGGACGTGGCCACGGGGGATGTGACCACCGTTCCCTTCTCGGCGCGTGTCCAGCGCACGATCTCCGAGAGGACCAGCGCCAGCTTCCGCATCGACGACGGCCCCTTCGACGCGAAGATGCTGCGGTGGTACGCGGCTTCTCCCGACGCGTCAAGGATCGCCTTCCAGGCCGTCGGCAGGATCTGGCTCGCTGCCGCGGACGGCGGCACCCCGACACGGCTGACCAGCGGCGACGGCCCCCACGAGTTCTCGCCTTCGTGGTCGCCCGATGGCAACTGGATCGCGTACACCACCTGGGACGGCGGCGAAGGCGGGCACGTCTGGAAGATCCCGGCCGGGGGCGGCACGGCGCAGCAGCTGACCACATCACCGTCGGAGTACGCGCACCCGGTGTGGACGCTCGACGGCTCGGAGATCGTGGTGACCCGCGGAAGCGGCGCGGCGGCCCGGGCCAGATCCGCAACGCAGAACCCCTACTGGGAGCTGTGGCGGGTCCCGGCCGAGGGTGGGTCGGAGGAGAGGATCATGACAATTCCGGCCGGTGGTCCTGGCGGACTGCTCGGCAACCGGCAGCAGATTACCCGCACGTCGTTCGGACCCGGCGGGCGCATCCATTTCCCGGCGGGACACGAGACCGATGGCGGGAGAGGCGGGACCGCGCTGATGTCGGTGCGCATGGACGGTTCCGACCTTCAGGTTCACGCGACGATCCCCTTCGGAGACGAGTTCGTAGTCTCTCCAGGCGGGGACCGCGTGGCCTTCCAGGAGGGTGACAACGTCTTCTGGGCGCCGCTTCCGCCCGGCGGGACGGGCGGTGGCCCCATCGGACTGAAGAAGAAGGGCGCCCCGGTTCCGGTGACCCAGCTCACCACCGACGGCGGGCTGTACCCGCGCTGGCTCGACAACGACCGGCTCGAGTACGGGAGCGGGCAGAGCTTCTTCGTGCACGACGCCGCGACCGGCGACACGGACACCACGACGATCCGTCTCAGCGTCGACCGCGTCATTCCGGATGGAACGCTCGCCCTCACGAACGCGCGCATCGTCACCCTCGACGACCGGGCCGTGCACGAGAGCGGGACCGTGCTCATCGACGGGAGCAGGATCGCGTGCGTGGGCGATTGCGACATCTCCGGGGCCGATCAAACCATGGACATGACCGGCAAGACCATCATTCCCGGCTTCGTGGACATGCACGCGCACCACTACCGCGAACACAAGGGCCTGATCCCGAAGCGCGACTTCGAGTCGGCCATCTACCTCGCGTACGGGGTGACGGCCAACCTCGACAACTCGATGTGGTCGCAGAACGTGTTCGCGAGCGGCGAGATGATCCGGGCCGGCGCGGTCGTCGGCCCGCGCACCTATTCCACCGGCGACCCGCTCTACCGCGGCGACGCCGCGCGGCAGAACGATTTGGCCAGCTACGAAGTCGCCGAGCAGAACATCAACCGCCTGGCATCGTGGGGCGCGACCGCGCTCAAGCAGTACCTGCAGCCGCGCCGTGACCAGCGCCAGTGGGTGTCGGACATCGCCCGCCGCAAGGGGCTCATGGTCACGTCGGAGAACAACGACATCCCGTATTCGATCGGGATGATCATGGACGGCCAGACCGGCTTCGAGCACCCGCTGACCTATCTGCCCCTGTACCGTGACGTAAGCCGGTTCCTGGGCGCTGCCGAAGCGACGTACTCGCCGACGTTCATCGTGGGCGGGATAGGCCCATGGAACGAGGAGTACTTCTTCGCCGAATCCGAGGTCTGGCTGGATGACAAGCAGCGCGAATGGCTCCCCTGGCGTCAGGTCATCCCCCACATGCGCCGCCGCTGGGAGCGTCCGGACACCGACTACTCCTTCCCGTTCATCGCGCAGGGCATGATGGACGTGATCGAGGAAGGCGGCTGGGGCGCGATCGGATCACACGGACAGGCCCACGGCATCGGGTCCCACTGGGAGATCTGGATGGTGGAGTCGGCCGCCGGCCCCATGGCGGCACTGGAAGTCGCGAGCCTTCACGGCGCGGTCTTCCTGGGTGCGGAACAGGACATCGGCTCGATCGAGGCGGGCAAGCTGGCGGACCTGTTGGTGCTCAACTCGAATCCGCTCGACAACATCCGCAACACGACGGACATCATGTACGTGGTGCAGGGCGGGATCGTCAGGGACGGGCTGAGTCTGGACGAGGTGTGGCCGAACCAGGTGCCCTACGGGGAGCACTGGTGGGTGGACCCGAACGCGTGGCTGATGGATAACCGGCCGGTGGACTACTGGGATCGGAGGAGGTAGGGGTCAGGGATTTCCAAGTCGTCAAACCGGGGCACGACACCGTGCAATGGTTTCTGGCCGAGGTTGCCACGGAAAATCAACGGCGTCGTATTCGGTGCATTTCGGTAGAGGATGACATTTGTCGCTAGTCCATCGAACCCCAGCGATACCTTCGGTCGCCCAAGGCGCTCGGTAGACAAATCCACAAGCCTCTCACGCTCTTCCTGCGTCAGGAAGTGACATTCCTCGCGCAACGGTCTCTCCGAGCAACGATGAATGAGCCCAGCACGCGGTTCCACACCCAAGTTTTTCACTCTGGACAGCGCTTCCTCACAAATGCACGGGAGCAACAACCACTCTGAAAACGATCCACGAGCGAACCGGGCCACCGCCCTACGAGACCTGACAAATTGTTTCCCTGTGCCAGCAAAATCATCGACATAGATGATAGCGTAGACGTCGAGTGCCGCGGTAGTTTCGCGGATCCCAATTCCATTGCTGGAGTGAAGAAATGTCGCCTTCTGTCGTTCTAGGTTTCCATGATCACGCAACAACCCTAGCATAATTTCACTACTGCTTCCTGGTTTGTCAGTCGTAATGTAAATGACGCTGTCGAGTAGCACTCCGTCGGCACTCAGAGCACGAAGGATTTGCCCATTCAACTGGATTAGGGACCTGATGACGTCTCTTTCCGATATAAAACGGAGGTTCGCTGCTAGGCGTATTAGGTCGGCACGGTGCTCTGAAGGAAACTGTTTCACCCATCGCCGAATGCCGGGTAGCGTTACCTTGCTGGCCTTGTATTCTCGAAGCCTCCAGTACGCGCGAATGTAGTTCGGAATCTGTTGGATTGGCAACACTCAACCAATCTCCTCTTCTTCCGGCGGCGGATCCTCGCCTTCCAGGTTCGATAGGAGATCGTCAATGAAACTACGAACATCCGTCAATTGTTGAATGAGTTCTTCCCTTCCCTCGGTCATGTGGCTGATTTTCGCTTTTTTCAACTGATTCATGAACCATTCCATCGCCTTAGTAGCCTTCTGCCGACGCCGGGCATCGGCGATAAAGCCATCAAACACCTGCCGCGTCTCCAGATCAGGGTCCAGAATGTACTCTCTCAGCTCCCTTGTGACAGCCGAGACTGCGTCTCCGCCCCCGTGGACATCGTAGGCCTCGAGTATCCGTCTAAAGTGGATGACGCTCTTGATCCGCTTCCTGCGGTACTTGTCGACCATACGCTGGGTAATACCATCCCGTCCCTCGTTCTTGATGAGATCAGGCAACAGCCTTTCAGTGAGGTCCAAGACCGGATGCAATTCGACCCAAAAATTCGATGGGATGCGCATCTTTTGGTCCGGATCCATTGACATCCGCTGGAATTTGTTTGGAAACGAAAGAACGGTTTTGCAACGCTCGACCTGCGGCGCGCTGAGGCCAGTCAGTTCAGTGAGCTGATCCACATCATCCGTTCCCAATTGGTCGATCAGTGATTTCAGAGCGTACGCGGTAGGCATCAGTTCCCACTGCTGTCGGAACTGATGGATGTTGAACATGTAGATCAACGACGACGTTGGATCAGGGGCGGCAACGATGTTCGCCGGAACCTTGATTGCTAGGCCTTCCTGGGAAAGCTCTGAGCAACAGCGATACCTGCGCTCTCCATCAACAATGGCGTATCGCCGTTGACCAGGCAACTTATAGATGGTGAGCGGCACGAGAACGCCATGCTCTCGGATGCTTGCCTTCAGAGCCTTGAGTGGCTCGGGATCAAAGAGCTTGCGTGGGTTGTGCGGGCTCGGGCGGAGATCCTCCACGCCGAAATGGACGAGCCTGCCCATCGGAACTACCGGTTCGATCTCCCGTTTGCGGGGCCACTTTATCATAGAGATTTCCCTCGCACGTTCCGATTGGATGAGTTCGTGACCAGTAGCTCGCTCGCGGCGCGCCGATTACCCGCGAAGCCCGCAATGTGTCGCCGTGTGGCCACGCGAGTCGATCTGTAACCGTCCGCCAAGATCTCGCCTTCTGTGCAATCGTCGTAGCTCAGCAGAAAAGTCGCGCCCAGGCGATCCAGATCCTCAAGCGCCGTTCGGAACCGCCGAAGATCTGATGGACCGAATGACGCCGGGTCATACTCTCTGAACACGCGGCGGCTACTGACCGAGAATGGGGGATCCATGTAGACGAAGTCGCCCCTCTCGACTTTCCCAAGCACGTTAGCAAAGTCGCCGGGGATCAGTTCGGCGCGCGACAGCAGCGCGCCAGCCACTTCGAGTTCACAGAGGGACGGTAGGCGGCCGGATTTGATGCCTCCGTACGGGACGTTGAAGCGCCCAGAACCGTTCGTTCGGAATAGGCCGTTGAAGCAGAATCGATTGAGGTACACGAATCGTGCTGCGCGAGTCGTCCTGCCCAGCGAGTCTGGATCCAAAGCGCGGACGCGATAGTACTCACCTTCTTCGTTCGCCCAGTTCTGTAGGGCGGCGTGAAGGTCGCGGGGAGAATCCCGAACGACCTGATACATTTCGATCAGCCCGACGTTGATGTCGCCGAGGAGAGCCGTCCGGGGCTCGATCTCGAAGAACAGGCGTGCGGACCCCGCGAAAGGCTCGACGTACCGGGTGTCGCCACCAGTCCAGTACTCGGCAAGACGCCGGACGAGCTGCCGCTTGCTGCCTGCCCAACGAAGGAACGGTTTCGCCAAGAGTGCTCCTCGGGTTTGGGATCGGTAGAAGAATCGGGAGATGCCCACCTTTCCCGCAAGGGGTGCGACAAAATGTCGCTCCATACGCTCAGTGATCAATCATCGTGAATCCACTGCACCGGCTACGCAGCCACTACGCTCACGGCAGAATCAACTCAGCCCCGTGTACCTTAGCGCCTCGGCAGCCCGCTTGGCGACCGGGCGCCCCGATTACCACTCCTCGTTGCCCCGCGCCGCACCGGTGTCAGCTTCGGGGTGGGGGTTGTCCGCCGTCACCCGGGCCACCATTCCCGCCAGATCAGGGGCCTTCTTGCGGCTCGCCAACTGGTCGCCACGTAAGACAATCTCGGTCTTCGGGCCTTCGCGGCCACCCCTCACCGCCCCACCTCCAGCCGATTGTATTTCCTGAGCACCTCCCGCAGCCTGTCGTGCGGCAGCGCGTACACCGTCACGTCGTTCGCACCCGTCATCGTCTCCGCCGCGACCAGCGCGTTGATGATCGCCTCTTCCGTCGCCTCGACGGTGGCTGCGAAGAGCGGACTGAGCCGCCCGTTGGCGAGCACACGCGCGTCCGCGGCGGCGGCCCGCTCGGAGGCCGCCTCCCGGTTTGCCGTCGAGAAGGCGACGAAGATGTCGCCGGAGCCGTTCGACGAGATGCTCCCGTTGCGTGCGATGCCCAGCGAGACCCGGCGCGCCATTCGTTCCAGCTGATGGGACAGCACGGGGGCGTCGGTCGCGACCACGACGATGATCGAGCCCTCGCGGTCAGGCCCGTCGACGGGGTCGAGCGGCGCACCCTCCTGCTGCGCCCCTCCGCCCGGCCGCAACGGCATGAGGTCCGCGATCTCCCGCCCCACCGGCACCCCCGCAACCCGAAACGGCTCCCGGCTCCCGTAGTTGCACTGCACGAGCACGCCCACCGTGTATTGCTCGCCGGCCACATCCACGATCCGCGACGACGTCCCGATGCCGCCCTTGAAGCGGTGGCAGATCATGCCCGTGCCGCCGCCGACGTTCCCTTCGGTGACCGGCCCGACGCGGGCTGCTTCCATGGCCGCCAGGGCGTCGGCCTCGGTGACGTGCTGGCCCCGGATGTCGTTGAGCGTGCCGTCCCACGTCTCGGCGACGACCGGAAGTGCCGCGAGCCACGGTCCCCCACCCCGTTCGACACCCCTCGCGACTCCCCAGCGGATCACCGCATGATGCACCACCCCCACGCTCAGGGTGTTGGTGATCATGACGGGCCCTTCCATGATGCCCGAGTCACGCACCCAGGTCGTCCCGGTCATCTCGCCGTCGCCGTTCAGCGAGAACCAGGCCGCGTAGACCGGATCGGGCATCTCGCGGCCGCGTGGCCATACGGCGGTGACCCCGGTGCGCACCGGGCCCTCGCCGATCACAACCTGACCACTACCGCGGACGATCGTGGCGTGACCGACCTCGACGCCGGTGACGTCGGTGATCGCGTTGAGAGCGCCGGGCGTGCCCTCGAAGGGGATGCCGAGGTCGCGGGCGCGTGGTTTCTGGGCCGAGGCGGGGACGGCGGTGCAGATCAGGAGCAGGAGGGCGGATATCGTCCGGGTGGGGCACGACCGGCGGTGCGCGGGCGTGCGACGTGACTCCGAGTATTTCATTGCACCCACCTTTGGCTGGGTTGGGAACCTGTCAGCGCCCGAACATTCGCCTTCAGGTCGGGCCAGTCGTCCCCCTGAGTGACTCAGACCAACGTAAGTCGAGAGACCCCATCCGGTCATCCCTCCGGGGCCGTCCTTCTACCGGGTCAGCGAGCTCGGAACGTGATCGTAAACGCGATCTGCACGTCCTGCGGCTCGCCCTCGTACAAGGCGGGTGAGAACCGCATATCGCGTGCGACCACAAGGGCGGCGGCGTCCAATTCCGGGTAGCCGGAACTTTCCCTGATCCTCACCCACTGGACGATTCCCTCCTTGTCGAGCCTCAGCAATACCTCCGTCACACCCCCGATGCCCGCGTCCAGAAGCAGCTTCGGGTATTCGCGCTCAATGGCGCGCTCGAAGTAATCGCGGTTGAGGTGCCTCGGGGTGACTGTTTGCGGCCCGGCTGCAGCGCACCCGGCTGCCGCAAGGAGCAAGGCTGCGAGAATCATTCGGTTCGGGGTCATGTCCGGTCTCCAGTGTAGGTCACCCACCCCCGCATCGCCACCGATCCAGTGGGTCCGATCACCTCGACAACACGCTGGCCGGGCGGGGGGCATCCGGACGGGTGGTCAGCGGCGTCCGTGGCGCTCGCTGGCTCCTGCCGTGCCACGAGGGTGACGGGCTGGTCGACGTACAGCGGTGCCAGCGCGCGGTAGCGGAAGCGGGACACGGGTGCCGGGCCGCGCCGCCGGGCCGCGTCGAGGAGGACGAGCGCAGTGAGCGGACCGTGCACGAGGAGGCCCGGGTAGCCTTCCTGTTGGGTGACGTAGGGGTGGTCGTAGTGGATGCGGTGGCCGTTGTACGTCAGCGCCGAGAACTGGAAGAGCGTGACGGTGGTCGGGAGGAAGGTCTCGGTCCAAGCGGCGGACGGGGTATCGCCGTGCCCGGGAGTGGGCGGGGCGGCTGCGCCGGACCGGTCGGCAAACTCGCGCCGAACGGTGGATTCGGCCCGCCCGGAAGGTGTCGCCGGGCGCCGCTCGGCCTCCGTGTAGACGATCACCTGCTCCTCCTCCACGCACGCATGGCCGCCCTGGAGGACGGTTTGGCCTACGGTGACGAAGACGAGGCGGCCACTCTTCCCCCGCTTTTCCTTGACCTCGCGGATCTCGGACCTGAGATCGGTGCGTTCGCCGATCCGGGCCGGGCGAAGGGAGCGCAATGTCCCGCCTGCCCACATGCGGCGGGGCAGATCCACGTCGGGCATGAACGCGCCCCGCGATTCGTGTCCGTCGGGGCCGAGATGCGACGCCCGGAGCGGATCCTTGAAGTAGAGCCAGTGCCAGCCGAGGGGGAGCGGGTCGCCTTTTGACAAGGACTGGGGATCCTGGTCGAGGAGGCCGAGCATGGCCCGGGACGGCCAGGGCGCGAGGATGTCCGTGCGGAACCTGGTCCGTTTGGGGGGGGCCGGTCGGGATTCGCTCACGATGTCACTCCCCATCCGGTGCATTCGCCTGATCATGCTCCGTCGGCTGGGGGCGCGCGCGTGTCCGCGACCCGGCCGACCCTTTTCCTGCCCGAGTCAGCACCCGACGGGCCGCCTCCACCACCGGTCGGTCCACCATCTTGCCATCGAGGGCGACCGCGCCTCCGCCCGCCGCGCGGTCCGCCTCGACGATCTTGCGAGCCCGCTGCACCTCTTCAGGCGACGGGGTGAAAACCTCGTGAATGACCGGGATCTGAGCCGGATGAATCGCCACCTTGCCGGTGTAGCCCAGACTGCGAGCCCTCACGGCTTCGGCGTGCAGCCCTACCAGCTCGTGGAGGTCGCGCGAGGGCATGTCGATGGCATCGAGCCCGCTCATGGCCGCGGCGTGCACAACCCGGGAGCGCGCGTACAGGAGGGGTTCCCACTGCGGCTCTGCGCCCAGCTCCGCGGAGAGGTCGAAGCCGCCGAAGATCAGGGCGGCCACTGTGGGGGCAACCCGGGCTGGGGACATGGCCCGGCCTGGGGACGTCGCACCGATTTGCACCGCGTTCTCGAGCCCGAGGGCGGTCTCGATGATGGGAAGCAGAGGGACGTCTTCGCCCAGCAGACGACCCGCGCGGTGCACCCCGTCGGCGGTAGTCACCTTGGGGATCATGAAGGCGTCGGGTCGAGGGCCACCGGCCAGCGCGGCAGCGTCGCGCCGTCCCTCGTCGAAGTCCGGGTCGTTGACGCGCACGATGATGTGCGGCCGGGAAGCAGAGGCATGTCCGGTACGCGGCCGGGTTGCAGGCGCAGTCTTTGCCAGGAAGCGTGCCACCGATATCCGCGCCTCCGCCTTGCGCCCCGGCGCCACCGCGTCCTCCAGGTCGATGCACACCGCGTCCGCGCCCGCCACGAGTGCCTTCGCATACCGCTCCGGGCGATCCCCCGGCACGAAGAGGATGGAGCGGCAGGCCGGGAAGCTCGGGGAGGTCATCGCCGCTGCACCGACCTCAGAACGACCGCGGCATGCCCAGCACGTGCGTGGCCACGTGGCTGAGCACAAGGTTGTTGGCAACCGGCGCGATCAGGTACAGCCGGGCTTCGCGAAACTTGCGCTCGATCCCGTACTCGGATGCCATACCCCAGCCACCGAACGTGTCCATAGCTGCATTGGCCGCCTTCCAGGCCGCACGGGACGCCAAGTACTTGGCCATGTTGGGGCCGTCCCCCCGGGTTTCGCCGGCATCGAAGGCGCGCGCCGCCTCGTCCCTGACCGCCGCCGCAGCGCGAATGTCCATGTAGGCGTCGGCGATCGGGAACTGGACCCCCTGGTTCTCGCCGATGGGGCGGCCGAAGACGCGCCGGGCGCTCGCATAGTCGGATGCGCGGCCGATGAAGTAGAGGCCGTCGCCGATGGACTCGGAGGCAAGCAGGATCCGCTCCGCATTCATCCCGGACATGATGTAGCGGAAGCCGCTGCCCTCATCGCCGATCCGGTTCTCTGCCGGGACCTCGAGGCCGTCGAAAAAGACCTCGCAGCTCTCGTGGTTGATCATGGTTCTGATCGGGCCCACCCGGACCTGGTCGCCGGCCTCGCGCAGGTCGACGATGAAGACGGACAGTCCGGCAGTCCGCTTCTCGACCTTCTCGAGCGGAGTGGTTCGGGCCAGCAGGATCATCAGATCGGACTGCCGCACCCGCGAGATGAACACTTTCTGTCCCTTGACGACGTACCGGTCGCCCCGCCGCTCGGCGAAGGTGCGGATACGGGTGGTATCCGACCCGGCGTCGGGCTCGGTCACCGCGAACGCCTGCAAACGCAGTTCTCCCGACGCGATCCCGGGCAGATAGCGGCCCTTCTGCTCGTCCGAGCCGTGCCGCAGCAGGGTGCCCATCGTGTACATCTGTGCGTGACAGGCGCCGGAGTTGGCCCCTGAGCGGTTGATCTCCTCCAGAATCACGCACGCTTCCGCACACCGAGCCCCATGCCGCCGTACTCCTCGGGAACCAGGCAGGCGAGGTAGCCGGCTTCAGTCAGCGCATCGACGAACTCGTGGGGGTAGGCACGGGTCTCGTCCGCGGCCTGCCAATAGTCGTTGCCGTAGTCGGCGCACAGTGCCCGGACCGCGGTCCGGAGCTCGTCGTGCAAGGGGTCGCTCAATGTCCCGCGGTCGCTCAATGTCCCATCGAGTGCATGTCGCGCCCGCCCATGACGTGCTTGATCACCCGGCCTCCCAGCATCACGAACCGGACATCCTTCGTCACCTCGATGTCGTCGAGCGGGTTCCCGGGCACGGCGATGATGTCGGCAAGCATTCCTTCGGCCACGCGGCCCCGGTCGGCCGTACCGAGCAGGTCGGCGGCGTGGATCGTCGCGGTGCGGAGCGCGTCGAGCTCGCTCATGCCCATCCCGACGTAGACCGCGAATTCGCCCGCGTTCTCACCGTGCGGGAACACGCCCGCGTCCGTCCCGAAGGCGACGGGGACGCCGCGGTCGATGGCGCGCTGGATGCTGCTCCGCGCATGGGGCAGGATCTCCTCGGCCTTGCGGCGCACCAGCGCGGGCAGCGCGTCGAGGTCGATCCGGTCGACCAGATAGGTGGTCGGGACGAGGTAGGTCCCCTTCTCGATCATGAGGTCCATGATCTCGTCGGTGAGGATCGAGCCGTGTTCGATCGACGCGACCCCGGCCTGCACCGCCGCCATGATCCCGTCGGAGCCGTGCGCGTGGGCGGCGACCGGAATCCCGTGCCGGGCGGCCTCTTCAACCATTGCGGTGAGCTCCTCCAGCGTGTATTGCTGCGCGCCCACGGGCCCCTCCATGGACAGAACCCCCGCCGTCGCGCACGTCTTGATCACCTGGGCGCCGTGCTTGATCTGGTAGCGGACCGCTTCGACGACCTCCCAGGGCCCGTCGGCGACGCCCTCTTCCGGGCCGCCCTCCAGGATGCCCGGCGAGAACCCCGTCACGTCGCAGTGGCCGCCGGTGATGCCGAGCGGGTTGCGCGACGGCACGACCCGGGGCCCGACGATGTCGCCCCGCTCGACCGCATGGCCGAGTTCGACCGTCACGTCGCCGCCGAAGTCGCGCACCGTGGTGAATCCCGCGCGCACGGTGAGCCCGCCGTACTTCACCGCGTTGTACGCCCCGTAGGCTTCCGTCCTCATGACGGCGTCGGTGAAGGAGGCCGCACTGATCTCCATGCCAAGGTGGGTGTGCGCGTCGATGAAGCCGGGGAGCAGCGTCACGTCGCCGAGGTTCATGTCGTGCATCACGTCCGGGACGGTTTCGGGGTTCACCGCCGTGATGACGCCGTCCTCCACAACGATCACCGCATCCGTGTGCATCGTGCCGGTCTCGACATCGAGCATGCGCGCGGCGCGGAGCACGGTGGGGCCGTCGTACATGCCGCCGTGTTCCTGTGCGGCGAGGAAGCTGGCTGGGGGGAGGGCCGCAATGGCGGAGAGGGCCACGAGGGTGAAGGCTGGTGTCAGCGATGCCGGGATTTTCATGCTGGAACGTCTCATGGATGCTGTTGACGTGATTCGGTGACCGAGGCGGTCACTTGGCGGAATTGACCCGATCCGGAGACCGGACGCAAGCGGCGGATCTCGCCCTTGAGCTTACCTGTCCCGCGCCCGCCGTTCGACGTTCTCAGCATACATCGATGACTTCTCCAGCACCGGGTTCGTCGGCCAGCTCTGCCAGCGCGCCGAAGAAATTCGGCTTCGATAAGCGGAAGGAGCGTGCGGTTCATGGGTAGAAGGTCGCCGGACCTGTGTCGGGTGTGCCGCTGGACCGAAAACGGCCTCGGAAGTACGATACTCACCGGATCAGGATACTCATATAGCCCATGCGCCAACATTTCACGGAGGATGACGGAAAAATGAGCGAGAAACGGGGATTCGTCTGTCGGGGCTGTCGTTGGAAGCTGTTTCTGGCCGCGATTGTAGGGGGATTCGTGGGTGCGGGCGCCGATGACCTCGTTGGGCTGCTCCTTGCGGCACGGGCAGACCCCTGGGTGGCGGAGTGTGATGCCATGCTCGAGGACGAAAAGGATTCCCGGAGGGGTTGGTCGTATACCATACGCGGCTCAGTATGTGTTGCCGTCGTCTATCCCGAGTTGCCGGATCGGGATCTGATCCATGACGAACCGGCCTACCTCCGCCAAAACGCCTACCGGACCGTGCTGGAGACACACTACGTGGCCCTGCGCGCGATGGCCGACGGTGGGGAGGTACGGGTACGCTTGCAGGTTGACCCTGAGGGAACCCCCTTCGATGTCGAGATCGCAGAGAGTTCCGGCAACCCTGCCGTGGAGGCCTTCGCGCTGGACCTTGCCACGACAATGAGCTTCTCTCCGGCCCCGAACGGGGATGCTGCCACCGAGAGCTGGGCGGAGTACTCCGTCGCTGTGGGAGTCCGCGCCCCACAATAGCTGAATTTTCCGCCGGGCCGAAACGGATTGTCTTGGCCCTTCGTCGCTGTGATCGGACGTGCCGACGCCGATCGCCGCGCCACGCGACCCAGCAAACGGCGGAGCCTGGGGCACGGTGTCCCCAGCGCCACGGCCTCAACGCTCTCTCCTGGGAGAACCTCGCCGTGCACCGTCACCGGCCGAACGGCAGGTCTCCGATGTCGTACCAGTCGAGCGCCCGGTCCGGAATCCCGTCGGCATCGTCTGGCCCAACCTGCCGCTCGACCAGAACGACCAGAGTCGACTCCAGGAGGTCGAAGCCCCTAAGGCGATCCCTGATCCTCACCGACCCGACGTATTCGGCATTCTCGTACACGTCGAGATAGGACCATTCATGCAGGTCGCGCTGCGTGGCGATCCAGTAGCGGTTGGCGGCGTCGAACATCTGGTGTTCCGTGCCAAGATGGTACCGCTTCGGGGTGGCGCGATAGCTCTCCAGCCGCTCTGCAACGGGCCGGGAAGGTGAGAGGCCCAACCGGCCCAACCCCCTGTTGAAAGCCATGATCTCCTCTTCGCGCCGTGCCACATCCCGCTCGTCCGGGAGTACCGGGACGTACGCCGGCGCGCGGAGCACCGTGGCGTCGCCGGTGTCGCCGACGAAGATCAGATGACCTTCGCAGGCCACGAAGACCCATCCCTCCGCGCGGTCCGGGATGCCATGGATGACTCTCCCGCACTCAACATCCCACGGCCCGCGCGGCGACCCCTCCTCCCGCACGACCTCCCCGGAGGCGATGTTCACGTCGAACCGGGTCACCAGCGAACCGGAGGTCCCGCCGCCGGGTATCACGCCGAATTTCACACCCGAGAGAACTTTGCCGAACGATGGGAAGGGCGAAAACGCCGAGCCAGGCAGCATCACGTCCGATACATAAGCGCCCGATGGCTCGAAGACCGTGAAGCGGCCCAACTCCAGGTCCGCCACCCCAACCGCTCCCTCATCTCCGCGAGCGAGGAAGGCAGGGCTGCCAAACTCGCCGGGACCTTCCCCCTTGCGGCCGAAGACTCCCACCACGGCGCCTTCCCCGTCCACGCAACGGATCTGGCCTTCGTAGGAATCGATTGCGCAGGCCGTGCGCTCGTCCGCAAGAAGAGCGACTTCGTCGTTGTCGCTCAGCGGCACGGCCGCCGTGCTGATTACCTCGGGCGTGAAGATGGCCTCGCCAACGGTATCACCCTGACCGCAGGCGCCGGCGAAGGCCAAGAGTGCTGCCGCCGGGGAAATCCGAACTGCCCCCACGGAATTGAAGCAGCGCTGCGAAGGCTCGGTCTTGTATGGCATGAAGCGAAATCCCGTGTTCAACGGAAGCGATTGGTTCCATTTGGCTCGATGTTATGGCGCTGGCTGGAGCTCGCGCAAACGCGCCATCCGCGTCGCCAGGAGCGGGATGCGCCCATAGGCAGAAGGCTACTGCGCAAGGAGAGCCTGCGGCAGGGGCTCGGCCCGGGCTACGGTCGACTAGCTGGCAAAAAGCCTGTGATTCGCCTACATTATGCTGTCATTCCCGCGAACGCGGAGGCAAGACCAGCACAGTGGGAGTACTTACCATTCGGAAGGTGGACGACGACGTGATCGTCGCCCTCAAGGCACGAGCCAAGGCCAACCATCGCTCGTTGGAGGGCGAGTTGCGCTTCCTGCTGGGCCGCTATGCGGTCCCGAACTCCGATCTCGGACTGGTACGCGAGCGGGCTCGCCTCGCCGCCGCCTACGACGCGACCCCCACAGCCCGGAACAGCGCAACCGACACCTCCGGACAAGCTGACGACACATGCGTGGACGCCCAGCCCGACAGCGGAGCATGGATGGGGGCCATGAGAGATGTAGGTGAAATCGTCGGCGACATTGTCTCCCCGGCAGCCGACCCCTCCGATTGGGAAGCCCTACGCCCGGAGATGTCCCAGCCCCGGGACGCCCAGCCGCGGGACGCCCAGCCACGGTGAACCTGCTGCTTGATACCCACATCTGGCTCTGGAGCTTGCTGGATCCGCAGCAGCTGTCCAGTCGGGCGCGTCGCGCGTTGACCGAACCGTCGAACACCCTGGCTCTGTCACCCGTGAGCGTCTGGGAGGCGCTGGTGCTCGCGGAAAAGGGGCGCGTGCTGCTACGACCCGATCCCTGGAGCTGGATCCGTACTGCCCTGACCGTCCGGCCCATGCACGAGATTCCGGTGACGTTCGGCATCGCATTTGGCAGCCGCAGCATCCGCCTTGGTCATGACGACCCGGCCGATCGCTTCATCGCGGCCACCGCAATGGTCCACCGACTCACGCTGGTAACCGCGGACAGGTCGCTCCTCCAGTGCCCCGACATCAGGGTGTTCCCGGGCTGACCGGCCCCCCGCGCATCACCCCCCCGGTTCCAACACCGCGTCGATCCTCGCAATCGCGTCCTCGAAGTGCAGCCGCGTGGCGCGGTGGGATGACCCCGCCGCACCCAACTCATCGCGCAGCACCATCAACTGCCCCCGCACAAACGGAGCCACGTCGGACTGCATCGCTGCTTCGTCCTCCATCAGCGCCTTCATGCGTTCCAGATAGGCACGCTGGAGGTTGCGCCGGTACGCATCGGTGTCACCGCCGGAGCCCACTTCCGACCACACACCGGCCCGCAGATCGTCGAGCATCTCCCCGAGCGAATACGCGGCGCCACCGTGGAACGCCTCCTGCTCCACCAGCCGGTTCATGCGGGGGACGTTGAGCACCTGATTCAGCGCCTGCGCCTGCCGTGCCCGCACCAGGTCGACCGCCCCGCTTCCCTGGAACCTGTCCAGGATGTCTGCGTCAATCATCCAGTCCGGGGTTGCGAAGACCTGCCGGTTCAGGTATTCCAGCGCCCGCTGCTGGCGGTCGCGGTCGACCATCTCGTAGGGGACACCGTCCTGGCCCTGGCGCTTCCGGGTCCTCACGACCCCGCCGACGTTGGCCACGACGTGACCCGTATACCGGCCCCACTGTCCCACGACATTGTTGTACAGCTCCTGAAGCTGCGCGTAGTCCTCGCCCTCCTCGAAGCTCCAGTCCGTCAGGTTGTCGACGATGCGCTTGAGGTTCTCCACGCCGTAGTCCGACGCGCGCATGGCGTCGTCGCCGATCGCCTCGGTGAGCGCCGAGGGGTCCGACCCGGTGGGACTGGAGAACCGGTAGACGGGGTCTTCCTGCATATCGGCGACCATGGCCCGCAGGTCTTCCATCTCGGTCTCGCGGTCCTTGCCGGGGAACGGACGGTAGCCCCACTCGATGGCGAACTGGTCGTACGGACCCACCAGCGGCAGCAGGCAGGTGTCGTCGCCGGGCTGGGCGACATAGTTGAAACGCGCGTAGTCCATGATCGACGGCGCCACGCCCATCTCGCACACGAACCTGGTGCGGAGCTGCTCGACGGTGTAGGCCGCGGACGCCTGCATGTTGTGCTGGAGCCCGATCGTGTGCCCGACCTCGTGGGCCGAGACAAAGCGGATGAGTTCGCCCATGAGCTCGTCGTCGAACCTGATCGCGCGCGCGTCCTCGTTCACCGCGGCGGTCTGCACGAAGAACCAGTTGCGCACGAGGTTCATGACGTTGTGGTACCACTGGATGTCGCTCTCGAGGATCTCGCCGGTGCGCGGGTCGTGGACATGCGGTCCCGATGCGTTCTGGACCGGCGAGGCCAGGTAGCGGATCACCGAGTAGCGCGCGTCTTCGGCGCTCCAGTCGGGATCGTCGGTGGGCGCGTCGGCAGCGATGATGGCGTTGCTGAACCCGGCCTGCTCGAACGCAACCTGCCAGTCCTCCACTCCCTGCTTCAGATAGGGCACCCACTTGGGCGGCGTGGCCGGGTCGATGTGGTAGACGATCGGCTTGACCGGATCGACGAGCTCACCGCGCGCGAAGGCCGCGGGGTCGCTGGGTTCCAGACGCCAGCGGGTAACGAAGCACCGGGTCACGGCCCGCTGTTCGTCAAGCCCGTAGTCGATCTGACTTGTGCTGAAGAAACCGACCCGTTCGTCGCACAGGCGCGGCTCCATGGGGTCGTCGGGCAGGAGGAGCATCGAGTGATGCATCTCCATGGACAGGGTGTTGCTCTGGCCGTTCGAGGGCGCATCGGTTGCATCGTAGGTGAGGACGCGCCGGACCTCGAGGTTCGTGGGGTAGGCGGTCGCGCGCACCACATGGGTGCGGTCGCCATCGACACGCCGCACACCGTAGGTCTCGCGGCGGTTCTTCTGCATGCCGAGCAGGGTGATGTCCTCGGTGAAGAGGTCGGTGACTTCCACGACCACGGCGGTCGAATCGTCGTTCATCACCTCCACATCGAAGGTCATGATGATCGGCTCGAAGTTGGAGTTTCGGACCGCCCCCGCGATCGCGGTGGAGTCGGCGGCGAAGTTCTCGTAGCTGACCAGGCGCAGGCGGACGCGCTCGCCGTCGCGCTCCCAGCGCACGGTCGAGGTGTTCGCCTTGGAACCGCCGTAGCCGACGCCGTCGGGGGTGCGCGCGATCCGCGTGAGGAGCAGCATCTCGCGGCCGATCATATCGAGGGGGATCTCGTAGAACAGGTCGCCGTCGATCATGTGGGTGTCGAAAAGGCCCTCGCTGGTGATCGCGTCCTCGGTGATGACGTCACTGTAAACGGTGGTCGTATCCTGGTCCTCCTCGTCGCCGGCGGGCTTCTTCCTCCTCCTGGAGCGGGAGGGGTGCGGGGGTCGGGGTGGCAGACAGCCCGGACGGTGCCGAAAGAGCGATGGCACAGATCAGGAGCATGAAGAGGATCGAGGCGGTCACGTTGCGCATTGGATACCTGCCCGGCGTTGAGAGATGAACGGAGCGGAAAAGTACCGGGCGGGCGTGCCCCGGACCAGTTGCGGGCCAACACGGTCCCGTGCCTGGCCGCCGCCCCGATCCTGCGTGACAACACTAAACACCATTGTTTAGTATCAATCCCGTCGCCCAAATTCCGCCCTGAATAGCGTCCGGGTGTCCGGGTCCAGCCGGACGTCGCCGGGCTCGCCGGCCACCGGTATCTCGAACCGGTGGTATGTCTGGTCGACTTCCACGGTCGTGACATGAGAGGGACTCGCGTCACCGTCCGCGTAGACGCCGACATCCAGGGGCATCACGAATGGATCGCCCTCCTGCACCTGCCGAAGTTCGATGTTCACCACACCGGCCCCCGCGTCGTAGCTCCACGAGCCCTGCAAGGCCGGGTTCCCGCCTTGGCGCAGCCATTGGTCGAAGAACCCCTGCAGGTCGTCGCCCGAAGCCTCTTCCATCGCCCGCATGAAGTCGTCCGTGGTGGCCGTGCCGTTGAAGTGACGGGCGTAGTAGGCGCGGATCCCCTGCCAGAAGGCCTCGTTGCCCAGGCGCGACCGGAGCATGTGGAGCACCCAGGCGCCCTTCTGGTAGGTGGCGACGCTGGTCACCCGCGACATGTCGTCCAGCCCGTCGTGCACGATGCGGTAGTCCGGGTTGTCGTCGTACCAGCGCCAGACACGATCGGCCGCTTCCCGAAGCCCCGTGACGAAGTCGTCCCGGCCGTAGGCGTGCTCCCGGAACAGCAGCGTGAAATACGTCGCGAAACCCTCGCTGAGCCAGACGTCGTCCCACTGCGACTCGGTGACGGCGTTTCCGAACCACTGATGCGCGATCTCGTGGATGATCACGTTGCGCCAGCGCACCGAGCGCTCGCCGGTGACCGAGTTTTCGCCGTACATGAGCGCGGTCGCGGCCTCCATGCCCCCGCCCGTGGCCGGCGACGTGATGTTGGCCAGCTTCTCGTACGCGAACGGCCCCACGTACTCGTCGTAGAAGTGCAGGACGTCCATGGTCGGCACGGCGAAGTCGTGGAAGCCCGCGTCACGGTCCCTCGCGTAGACCCACGTCTGCACGGGGACGCCGTTGAACTCGCCCAGGTTCTGCACGGCGAAGCGCGCCACGCCGACGACGAAGAGCCATGGCGAAATGGGCACGGACTGCTTCCAATGGGTCAGCCGCATGCCACCGTCAAGGTCGGTCTCCTCCGCGAGGCGGCCGTTCGACACAACCTGATAGTGCGCGGGCGCGGTGACGACGAACTCGCACATCGCCTTGTCGCCGATGTGATCCACGGTGGGCAGCCAGTTGCGGGCACGGTTCGGCCAGTTGTCGCTGAAGAAGGTGCGCTCGCCGTACTTGTTGGCCCCGATGCGGAGGCCGGACGCGGGGATGCCGCGGTAGGCGACGGTCAGGGAGTCGAGGGTGCCCGTGGTGGCCGGTTGGGCAAGGGTGATGGTGAGCAGGTCGTCCCGGTGATGGTAGGTGAGCGGGCCGTGTGCGGATGTGACCGCGAGGACTTCCATGCCGCGTCGGTCGCCGCGCCCGTCGTCGCCGCGCCCGGTCAGGTCGAGGGGCACCTCGGTGACACCGTCCGCCGTGAAGCGGAGCGCGATGGTGGCCCGTCCCGCGATCTCGTCGGTGTCGTCGCGCAGGGTGAGTTCGAAGCGGTACGACTCGATATCGATGCCGGGCCGGCTGGGGCCGTTGGGGGGCTGGGCCGCCGTCGTGCCGAGGAGGAGGGGGGCGAGCAGCAGCGCCGGGAGGAGGGGGTGGGGGAAGAAGCGCGGCGAACGCCGTGCGGTGTGGTGGCGGTGCATGGGGCCTCCGGGGTGGGGATGCGGGGGGAGGGAAGATGTTAGTGTACCACGGCTTGGGGCAACGGCATCGCGGTGTCCTACGGATCGCGCATCGAGCCTTGGCACGGCCGCACGGCGGGTCATTTGCCACGCTCGGTTGCCGTCCCATTCGAGCATGCAGGTGTCCCTGGTTTTGCCGCGGAAACGTGGTGGGAGGCGAGAGTATGCCGGAATTGCCGAGGAAAAGCGGTGCAGGTCGTTCCCATGCCCGCTGCTGGCTACCGCGGCCCACGCCTGTACAGGGAAGATCCCAGGGAATCCGGCCGGGTGGGACCTTGTGGTCGTCCCGGCGCAACGCCGACCCATCACGACATCCCGATGGCCCGTTCCGGCATGCCGTGTGACAGCCGCCCCTACGGTGTCCCGAATCGCCGAACGATAGTCCCATCCAGCCATGTACGGGTTTGAGATCGCGGTTTCGGCGAGGTCCGGGATGTGGTGCTGGGAGGCCGCTGGAGGGTGCCGGGAGGCCCGCTGTGGGGCGAACCTGGCCCGACCGGCCTTCGAAGCCGTCGCAACCCGGGTTTTCGCGTCCTGAGCCGTCCCAGAAGGCCGAAAACACCGCCGTTATCTTTAGGGGTAACTCTTTGCTGTATCTGACTTTAGGAGGACCCCATGAACGACGACCTCTTTCAGCTCGGCGAACGCATCGTCGAACTCGCCGCCCGGATCAACATCGCAACCTACGAGATGCTCACCCTCGTCGCCGAGTTCGATCGCCGCGAGGGGTGGGCCGATGAGAGTTTCACCTCGTGTGCCGAATGGCTCGCCGTGACGACGGGGCGGACGCTCGGGACGGCGCGCGAAAATGTGCGCGTGGCTCATGCGCTTGAAGACTTGCCGTTGACGTCCCGGGAGATGCAGCTGGGCAAGATCTCCTACACCAAGGTTCGGACCATGACCCGGGTCGCGACCCGTGAGACGGAAGAGACACTGCTCAAGTACGCGCGCGCCGGCTCGGCCGCGAAGCTGGAGCAGATCGTGCGCGGATGGAAGCACCTGTCGCGGGACGGCGAGCTCACGGCCGAAGAGGCCCGCCACCAGAGCCGCGCCTTCTCGGTCGTGATCGACGGGGACGGGATGTACGTGATGCGGGGCCGGCTCGAGCCCGAGGTCGGGGCCGTGCTGATGCGGGCGATCGAGGCCGCGAGCGACGCGCTGTACCGTGGCGAGAACCCCGACGCGCGGCCAAGGGCCCGCCAGCGCAGGGCGGATGCGGCGGGACTGGTCGCCGAACGAGCGCTGGCAGCGGGGTTCGGTGGCGAATCCGGGACACGTGCCGAGCGGTTCCAGGTGGCGGTCCACACCGAGATGGCCACGCTGGAGAAGGCCGGGGAGCCGGGCCGCTCCGAGGTCGACGGGGTGAGAGTCAGCGCCGAGAGCTCGCGCCGGATGGCGTGCGACGCGGCGGTGGTGCCGATGACGCACCGCGACGGGGAGGTGATGGGGGTGGGGCGGAAGACGCGCACGATCCCGCCGCACATCCGCCGCGCGCTGGAGGAGAGGGACCGGGACTGCCGCTACCCGGGGTGCGGGTGCCGGTTCACGGAGGCGCATCATGTCACGCACTGGGCCGATGGCGGCGAGACAAGCCTGGCGAACACCGTGCTGCTATGCCGCCGGCATCACCGTGTGGTGCACGAGGGCCGCACACGGATGGCGCTGAACCGGGAAGGTCAGGCGGTGTTCTTCACGAAGAAGGGAAAGATGATCGCGAGTGCGCCGCCGATGGTCCGCCCGGGGCAGTCACTGCAACCACTGCCACCCGCTCCGCCGCTACCACCCGGCGAACTGTACAACGGTGCGGCGCGGCTGGTGGACTCGGCGATCCCGTGGGAGCTGGAAGCGGCAGCAAGGGAGGCGGTCGAGGAAGCGCTGGAGGCGGCTGGCGAGGTGGCGTGGAATGCTGCTGGGGAACCCGCTCGGGATGTGGCAGGCGACGCGGCCCGGAATGCTGCCGAGGAACCCGCGCGCGATGCGGCCGAAGAACCCGCCCGGTAAGGGGGCGACAAGCACGGCCCGGACCACGCGCAAACGGGCCCGGCCAGGGGGCGGCGGCGTAGCGGGGGCGCTGGCCCGGCCAGGGGGCGGCGGCGTAGCGGGGGCGCCCCGACATCGGCCCCGTTCACCCCGACGTTTCCGCGGCAAAACCAGGGACACCCGCATGTCTCGATGGGACAGGGTGCCGTTCTTGGGCCGGCGAGCCGCGCCTACCCGGAGCCGCGCCTACCCGGAGCCGTGCCCACCCGGAGCCGCGCCCACCCGGAGCCGTGCCCACCCACCCGCGGGCACCCTCGAGCCTCGGCATCTGTTTGTCCGCCACTTCGACCCTGTTATGGCGGACAAGCCCGGTGTTCCCCCTTTCACCCCGACGTTTCCGCGGCAAAAGTCCGGGATGCAAGCATGTTCGGATGGGACAGGCGGAGGCGCGGCCCGCGATTGAACCGTCGATCCGAAACAGCGAGGACCCAAGTCTCAGTGTCGAGGGTGCTTCGGGAGAATGCTAACGTTGATCGCAATCGACATCTTCGTAAAAGGCCCGGCGGATGAGGTGCCGACGTTGGCTTGCGGGAATGGGAAGCGGCAACGTAGCGTAGCGAGCCCCGACGCCACGCCACGCAGCTCGCCCCAGGACGAATGAACGGAAGACTCCAGGACTCTTGACGGAAAATACAAATTGGCTCAGTACCAAAAGCGCGACATCGGGTGGCTTCTTGGAGAGAAGGCCGTGATTCGGCTACCCATCCTGTGCCCTGCCACCGTAGGGCTCTCCATATTCGCCCTGCTCTCCCTCACCTCCTGCGGCGGTGACGATTCGGGCGGGCCGACCGAGCCGGATACTCCCGCAGCTGTGGAGATCCTCTCGGGCAGCGGGCAGACCGCCACGACCGGAACTGCTGTCGCCGATCCCCTGCGGGTGCGGGTGACCGGACAGACGGGCGCCGCACTGGCCGGCGTCTCGGTCGACTTCGTCGTGACAGTGGGGGGCGGCTTGGTCCAGGGGTCCAATGGCACCACCGTCACCACCGGGGCCGACGGGATCGCGTCGCCGGGCCCATGGACGCTGGGCGCTCCCGGTCCCCAGGAGCTGGAGGCCGCGGTATTTACGCTGCCACCTGTCGTCTTCACCGCGACATCCCTCGGTATCCCGGCCGAGATCGCCGTGGTCGCGGGCACGGATCAGGAAGTCCCGGCCGGATCGCAAGTCCCGGTCCCGCCAGAGGTGCTGGTGACCGACGCCGACGGTGCGCCGCTCGCGGGAATCACAGTGACGTTCGGTGCCGATCGGGGCGCCGTGATCACCGGAGCCGCGCCGGTCACGGACCAGGCCGGACGCGCCGCCGTCGGCAGTTGGACCTTGGGGACAGCCACCGGGACCTACGCGCTGGAGGCCAGGCTGGCGGGAGCCGGAATCAAGGGAAACCCGGCCCGTGTGGAAGCGCTCGCTCTGGCCGGGCCGGCAGCCGGTATCGAAGCCGTCGAGGGTGACGGCCAGGAGTCCGAAGTCAGGCTTCCGGTGCCCGTTCGGCCGAAGGTGCGCGTCCTGGACGCCCACGGCAACGGCGTCCCCGGCGCGACTGTGACCTTCACTGCGACCGGCGGCAGCGCGGCGATCCCCGACAGCACGGTCACCGACTCCGATGGCTTTGCCACGGTGGACAAGTGGGTCCTGGGCGCGACCGCGGGTGCGACCTACCGGCTGACCGCCACGGCCCTGGACGGAGACAGCACGGTCGATTCGGTCACTTTCCGCGCGACCGGCATCGCGGCGGTGTACCGCATCGACATCGTGCACGCGAACCCCGGGTCGCTGTCGGAGTCCCAGCGCGCCGCTTTCGAGAAGGCGGAGCAGTACTGGGAGAAGGCGATCACCGGCAACCTGCCCTGGAGCACCGTGCTCCAGCACTCACTCGAACAGTGCCTCGCCAGGAACGGCTTCACGCTGCCAGTCCCCGGCGACCGCGTCGTCGACGACCTTCTGATCTACGTCGACATCCGCGACATCGACGGCCCGGGAGGCGTTTTCGGCGGCGCCGGCCCATGCCAGATCAGGGCGGACACGGGGCTTCCCGTCGTCGGGACGATGTTCTTCGACGTGACCGACATGGAGGGACTGTCCGAAGAGGCCCGGGACGAGACCATCCTCCACGAGATGGCCCACGTGATCGGGTTCGGCACGCTGTGGGAGTACCTGGGGCTGCTCAAGGAGCCGAAGAGCAGGGGCGGTGCAGATCCGCACTTCGTCGGCCCGGCAGCTCTCGATGCGTTCGCGGCCATCGGCGGCGCCGGGTACACCGAGAGCAAGCCGGTGCCCGTCCAAAGCGTCGGCGGCCCGGGCGTCTGGGACGGCCACTGGCGCGAATTCGTGTTTCGCACCGAGCTGATGACCAGCTTCATCGACCGTGGAAAGAACCCTCTGAGCATCGTCACCCTCGCGTCGTTTCAGGATCTGGGATACGAGGGCGTGGACCTCGGATTGGCCGACGACTTTACCCTGCCTTCCGGGGCCATCGCGCCCGAGATTGCCGACGGCAACCGGAGGATCGACCTCGGCGACGACATTTCCCGCGTTCCCATCGCCGTTGTGGATCAGGACGGCAGAGTGATCCGCTACGTCACGCCGGGTCGGCGCTGAGGCGGCGGATGGATCCGTTGGTGGAGCTGAGTGGGGTAGAAGGCGCGGAGGACAATCCCAGACGTTACGTTAGGGCTCCCGGGGAGTCCCCATGGTGTGCAGGACCACATGGACGGCCTCCTTGTCCAACTCCGCCTCGGCCCTGCTGAAGCACTAGTGGAGACCCGAATGGACGAGCCGCTGAGCCCCCTTCTGAAAGCCATCACTCTTGAGGGTTTTCTCTCCTTTGGGTACGCTGCGGAGGAGTTTCCCCTAGCGCCGTTGAATGTCGTCATCGGACCGAATGGGTCTGGCAAATCCAACCTCGTTGAAGCAGTGTCCGTGCTGCGGGCCGTCCCGCGAGACCTTCCCCGGCCGATCCGGCAAGGCGGTAGAGTGCGGGACTGGCTATGGAAGGGCGATCCATCGAGCGCGGGAGCCGGTTCCGGCACGGGCCTTCCATCCGCCCGTATCGAGTTGGTGTTCGCCGAGGGCCGAATAGCCCGATTCCATGAGAATCCAGCTGTCCGGTATCGGCTGGTCTTCGGAGCGCAGGGCGACTCGTTCGTCGTGCTCGACGAGCGGTTGGAGAATGCCGAGAAGCCCCCCGGCAAGATCAAACCCTTCTTTTACTTCGGCTACGAGAATGGCCGCCCAATGCTGAACGTGCAGGACGGGCGGAGCAGAGAGCTTCGAAGGGAAACCCTCGACATGACTCAGTCCATTCTGTCCCAGCACAAGGACCCCGAGAAATACCCGGAACTGGGCCGATTGACGGATGCGCTGGCGCGAATCCGGATCTACCGACGCTGGCAGTTCGGTCCCGATGCGGCTGTCAGGAACGCTTGCCCCCCAGACGTGCGGGCGGATCATTTGTCTGAAGAGTTCGATAACCTCCCGGCGCGGCTCGCAGTCCTCAAACGGAGTCCTGTCGTCAAGCGACGCCTGCTCGATCTCCTCCGTGAGCTGGCCCCGGGATACGATGACTTCGAAGTGGTTCCCGAGGGCGGAGCGCTGACCCTTTATCTCACTGAGGGCGACCTCTCCGTTCCCGCCCGCCGCGTGTCCGATGGAACGCTCCGCTACCTCTGCTTGCTGGCGATCCTGGTCGATCCCGATCCACCGCCGCTCATCGCCATCGAGGAGCCGGAACTGGGGTTGCACCCGGACATCCATCCGCAGCTGGCGGCGCTCCTGCTCGATGCGAGTGCACGCACACAGCTCGTCGTGACCACTCACTCGGACATGCTGGTCGATGCGCTTACGGACACGCCAGAGGCGATCGTCGTCTGCGAGAAGGTCGGCGGCTCCACGCAGCTAACGCGCCTCGACTCCGAGAAGCTGGAGCCCTGGCTCGACAAGTATCGTCTCGGGGAGTTGTGGATGCGGGGAGAGATCGGAGGCACACGTTGGTGAGCATCAAGCTCTACGTGGAAGGCGGCGGCGACTCCAAGGAACTGAAGGCGAGGTGTCGGAGAGGCTTCAGAAAGTTCATCGAGAAAGCAGGCCTTGAAGGCCGAATGCCACGCATTGTGGCCTGCGGCGGTCGCCAGAACGCGTACAACAGCTTCGTCGCGGCTCTTGATGTGGAGGGCCGTATACCGATGCTTCTCGTTGACGCCGAGGATCTCTGACGGCAGCAAATCCGTGGGAGCACCTCCACAACCGGGACACCTGGGCGCGCCCCAATGGCGCAGGCGACGACCAGTGCCACCTGATGGTCCAGGTCATGGAGTCATGGTTCTTGTCCGACAGGCCGGCCTTGAAGTCGTTCTACGGCCAGGAATTCCAAGAGGGTGCGCTCCCCGGGAACCCGAGAGTCGAGCAGATCAGCAAGGCCGACGTTCTGCGCGGTCTTGCCCGTGCCACCCGAAGAAACACGATGAAGAAGTCCTATGATAAGGGATTGCACAGCTTCGCAATCCTGGGCGAGATCAATCCGGGTGTCGTCGAAAGGGCGGCGCCGTACGCCAAGCGTTTTCTCGACACGCTCCGTGCAGGGAGCTTGCCGTAAGTGACCAGGGGCCGAGCCCCCCTAACCTCAACGAACGGTGATTCACGGACCGAGCGCCCCGACCGGGATCACGGAGACGCCATCGGCGCGCGTGTACCCGTATCCGCTGTGGACGATCACGCCCAGGGCGGCAGGCTCGCCGCACCGGTCGGTGTCAACCCGGTCCGCAAACTTGAGGAGAGACTTGGCGGCCGCGTCGATTCGGCTCGTGCCCAGCTTGACTTCGAACGCGGCCCAACGGCCCGGGCCCGCATCGACGACGGCATCGACTTCGAGGCCGGTGTTGTCGCGATAGTGATACACCTTCGCGTCCATCGCCTGGGCATGGACCCGCAGGTCCCGCACGACCATGGACTCGAAGAGGAATCCAAACCACGTGATGTTTCTGATGAGGTGCTCGGGGTCCGCTTGCAGTGCCGCCACGGCCAGAGAAGGGTCCGCAAAGTGGCGTTTCGGCGACGACCGCAGCCGCGAACGTGAGCGCAGGTGAGGCGCCCAGGACGGTTGGTTTTCGACCAGCATGAGACGTTCGAGCGCGGTCAGGTAGCTCCGGGCCGTACGCTCTGTCAGCGGGGAATCAGGCCCTCCGACATCCGCCGCAATGGTCGTGAGTGACGCGGAGGTTGCCACGTTCCGGGCCAACGACTGCATGAGCCGATCGACCCTTTCCGGATCGTGTCTTACGCCGTTGACGCGCGCGACATCAACGCGGCTGACCTCGCCGAGGTAGTCCCGGTTGGCACGCAGGGCCTCATCAGCCGACGAGTGAAGGTGCCCCGGCCAGCCGCCGACGCACACGACTTGGGCAACCTCGCGCGCGGTCAGCAGAGCGGCCGGACTCCGTACGTGCCCCCCGCTCAGCACCGCACTGAGCGAAACGGTCCCCGTCGCGTGCCCGAGCTCGAAGAGCGACATGGGCCGAAGGCGAAGCCGGCTGAAGCGCCCCGCACCCGTGTGCCTCGTTATGTCGTCGGGCGGCACCGCGGAACCGGTGAGGATGAATTGCCCTTTGGCTTGGCGGTCGTCCACGGTTCGCCGCACATGGTTCCAGACACTGGGCTCCAGCTGCCATTCGTCAATGAGGCGCGGCGTCTCTCCCACCAGCAATTCGGCAGGCTCGAGCCTCGCAAGGTGCCGAGCCTCGTCATCGACATCCAGCAGTGCCTCGCTGCGCGCCACCTGGCGGGCGGTCGATGTCTTGCCGCAAGCTCTGGGACCTTCGATCACCACCGCCCCGGACCAACCAAGGCGTTCACTCAGCTCGTGGTCTGCAACCCGCGGGCAGTAGCCTGCCATGAATGCTTCGTCCGTCACGGGGGTCGGCTGGGGCGAACCGTCGGGATCACGTTGCATTGGAGTGCTTGGCCAGAGCGAGATGGGGCGGGATTCCCTTGGAGGCTAAGCGGTTGAAGCCGGATATGCAACGCTTTCATGACCGGTTTAGCAATGACTTTACGACTGGATTGGCAACGCCTTCATGTCCTGATTTGCAACCCTGACGTTACGTCAGGGTCATTTCCCGCCACCCCCCGGGGTTCCCCCACCACCACCCCGCACATCCACCAGCGCCCGCGCATCCACCGCAATCACGCCCGCGGCCACGATCTCCACGGCGGCGCGAACCTTCACGGCCTCGCGGACCTTCGCGGCCAGCGCGGTCACCAACGCGGCGCTCTTCCCCGCGCCCGCCCCACACCCCGGCACGGCCTCCACCCTCACCGTCAGCACGTCCTGGCCGCCGTCACCCTCGCTGACCACCGCCTGGTACCGGGCCACCGCCGGCTCGCCCCCCAACGCTGCCGCCAACTCACGCGGGTGCACGAACATGCCCTTCACCTTCACCCCCTCCCCCACCCTGCCCAGGAACCCGGCCAGGCGCGGACTGGCACGACCGCACCGGCACGGCGCGCGGTTCCACGCCGACAGGTCCCCCGTCCCGAACCGCACCAGCGGGTAGACCTCGTTCGGGCTCGTGACCACCACCTGCCCGGCTTCGCCCTCTTCCGCGGGGCGGTCGTCACCCGGCGCGAGCACCTCGATCACGACCTCGGTCGCGACGTGCCAGCCGTCCTTCTCCTCGCACTCGTAGCCGAGCGTCCCGGCGTCGGCCGTGCCGTACGACTGGTAGACATCCACGCCGAATTCGTCCTGAAGGCGGGCGCGCAGCGGCGGCGGCAACGGAGCCCCCGTGACCAGAGCGCGGCGCAGCGGGAGCGGCACCCCCGCCTCGGCGGCCCGCTCCAGCAGGGTCAGCAGGAACTGGGGCGTGCCGGTGTAGCCGGTCGCCCCTGCCGCGCGCGCCATCTCGATCTGCGCCGCCGTGTTGCCCACGCCCCCCGGGATGACCACGCAGCCGAGCGCGCGCAACCCGCTGTCGAGCATGAGGCCGCCGGGCGTCAGGTGGTAGGAGAAGGTGTTCAGCACCACATCGCCTTCGCGGAACCCGGCGGCACGCGCGGCGGGGGCCAGGCGCCAGAAGTCTTCCGTGTCGCCTTCCGGGTCGTTGATCGGCCCCGGCGACCGGTAGATGCGCCGCAGCGACCCCGGCGGCACGGCCAGCATCCCCCCGAACGGCGGCTCGGCGGCCTGGAGCGCGGGCAGATCGTCTTTGGCCAGGACCGGAATCCCCGCGAGCCCGGCCACCCCCGTGACCTGCCCGGCCGCGACACCCGCCCGCTCCAGCCGCCCCCCGATCTCGTGGCTCCGCTCCGCCCCGTACCGCACCGCACGCGCGGCCAGCCGGTCCTGAAGCGTGGACCAGTCCCCCTTCACGACAGCCACCGCTTCCGGCGGCGATAGTGCTTCACGTCCCGATAGGAACGCCGCCCGGCGTCTCCCAGCCCCAGGTAGAACTCCTTCACGTCCTCGTTGGAGCGCAGCTCGTCGGCGGTCCCCTCCATCACCACCCTTCCCCCTTCCATCACGTACCCGTAATCGGCCACCGAAAGCGCCACCCGCGCGTTCTGCTCCACAAGCAGGATCGTCGTCCCCTCTTCGCGGTTGATCCGCTGCACGATCTCGAAGATGCTCTCGACCAGGAGGGGAGCCAGCCCCAGCGACGGCTCGTCCAGCAGCATCATCCGCGGCGACGCCATCAGCGCGCGGCCCAGCGCCAGCATCTGCTGTTCGCCGCCCGACAGGTGGCCGGCGAGCTGTCCGCGGCGATCCGCCAGGCGCGGGAAGTATTCGAAGACCTTCTCGATGTCCGCGTCGATGGCGCGGCGGTCGCGGCGCGTGTGCGCCCCGGCCAGCAGGTTCTCCCCGGCGGTGAGGTGTTCGAACACCCGGCGCCCTTCGAGCACCTGGAAGATGCCCTTCTCCACGATCCGGTGCGCGTCCATCCCCTGGATCTCCTCGCCGTCAAAGACGATCGTGCCGTCGGTGACCTCGCCGTCTTCCACGTAGAGAAGCCCCGAGATCGCCTTCAGGGTGGTGGTCTTGCCCGCGCCGTTCGACCCCAGCAGCGCCACGATCCTACCCTGCCCCACCTCCAGCGACAGGCCCCGCAGCACGAGGATCACATCGTCGTAGAGGACCTCGATGTTGTTGAGGCGGAGGAGGGGATCGGGGGAGGCCTCCATGTCGGCCTCAGGGCGCTTCCGGGGCCTGGATGAAGTCGGTGAACGGTACCCACTGGCCGTCCTCGACCCGGAAGATCCGCACTCCCTTGGCACCTCTGTGGTCGGTGGGGGTGAGAGTCAGCGGCACGGTGACGCCCTGCATGTCGAGATCAGTGAACGATTCCAGCGCGGCCTTGATGCTCGGCCCCGTCAGTTCCCCGCCGGCCGCCAGCACGTTGCGCATCGCTTCGGCGAAGACCGCGAAGGTCCACCATCCCTGCGTGTAGGCGTTGGTTAGCCCCTCGGCGGATTTCCCGGTGGATTCCAGATACTCGTTGATGACCCGCGTCCCCGGGACGTCCACGCTCAACGGCGCGAAGGGAATCGTCCCCATGACCCCTTCGGCAGCTTCTTGCGCGAGCAGGACGAGCATGGCATTGGCGCACCAGTTGAGGCAGATGAAGGTCGCATCGATCCCCAGGCTGCGGGCGTTCTGGAGCGCGACCGCGGCCGGACCGGAGGTGTTCTGGAAGACCACGTACTGGGCGCCTCTCTGCTGGATCCGGGAGAATTCGGCGGTGAAGTCCACCGCGCCCCTGGGCATCTCGTACAGGGTGAGGTCGATTCCCCTGGCCTCGGCGTACTCAATCCCGCCCTGCCGGGCCGGCGAAAGCCCGAACGGGCTCTGATTGTGCATCAGCGCAACGACGGGCGCGCCCCCTTCGTGGTTGTTCGAGATCCAGTCCAGGGCGATGCGGAACTGGTCGGTGTATGTCGTCGCGACCAGGAAGTTGTACGGCGCATCCGCCGCGTCGCCCAGGCGGTGGGAGAGCGAGGCCGAACTGAAGGGGATCTCGTCTTCCGCGACCCGCAGCTGCAGCGCCTCGGTGTCGCCCGTGCCCCAGCCCATGAAGATCACCACGCCCTCGCCCACGAACTGGCTGTACAACTGCTCGGCACGGCCCACCTGGTAGCCGTAGTCCTGGTAGATGAGGTCGATCTGGCGCCCCTCGATTCCGCCCTGCCGGTTGACCCAGTCCGCGTAGCCGCGCACGCCGTCCGCGTAATGGGTGCCTACATCCGCGGTGGGGCCGGTGAGGTCGAAGATCGCGCCGACCTTGATGGGCCCGTCGGCCGCGTCCGTGGCGCCGTCGTCGCCCCCGCCGCACGCCGCGGCGAGGAGAGTGCCTACCGCGACAAGCGCGACGGCCGGCGCCGGGCTCACTCGCGTCCTCTTCCGTGTCGGGCTCTTCATGTCTCTTCCTCGAATCAGCTGGCTGGTGGAGCGCGGCGGCTACCCCCGCCTGTACGCGAATGGCCATACATGAAAGTAGTCTTTCACGTTACCCCACAGTTTGGACAGACCCCGCGGTTCGAAGATCAGGAAGAGGATGATCACGATCCCGAAGACGGCCTGCTGCGCATAGGGGATGAGGGTCGCGGCCTGGGGCGCGGTGTCCTGCAGCGCCCGGCCCAGGTTGGTGAGGAGCGCGGGGAGCAGGGTGATCAGTGCCGCGCCGAGGAGCGACCCCCGGATCGAGCCCAGGCCGCCGACGATGATCATGGCCAGGTAGATGATGCTCGTCTCGAGGGTGAAGCGCTCCCACGTCACGATGTTGCGGTAGTACGCGATCAGCGCCCCGGCCAGGCCGGCGAAGAACGACGAGGTGGCGAAGGCGAGGAGCTTGGTGCGGAAGACGTCCACGCCGATCACGCTGGCGGCGATGTCCTGGTCCCGCACGGCGACGAAGGCCCGGCCCGCGCGGCTGCGGAAGAGATTCGCGGCGAACAGGGCCGTGCCGGCCGCGCACAGCACAGCGAACCAGTAGAAGTTGAAGGTGCTGTTGAGGCGCACCCCGAAGAGGCCGGGCGAGGGCAGGACGATCGCCTCGGTGCCCCCGGTGACCGCCGTCCAGTGGGTCATGACCCACTCCACGATCTCCTGGGCCGCAAGGGTGGCGATGGCCAGGTACAGCCCCTTGAGGCGCAGAGATGGCAGTCCGAAGAAGGTGCCCACCGCAGCCGTGATGAAGCACGCCAGCACGATGCTCACCCCCCACGGCAGCCCGAGGTTGAGCCTCAGAAGCCCCGCGCTGTAGGCGCCGATGGCCATGAACGCGCCCTGTCCCAGCGAGATCTGCCCCGTGTACCCCACCAGGATGTTCAGCCCGATCGCCCCCACGGTCGCGATGGCCACCTGGTTGGCCAGGTCGAGCCAGTAGGGGGAGGCCAGGAAGGGGAAGACGAGCACCCCGAGTGCGAAGAGCGCCAGCCGGATGCGCTGGGCCGGCCGCGGGCGGAGTCCCATGTCGGACTCGTAGCGCGTGTGGAAGACGCCGCACTCCATGCTCATACGCGCTCGATGATCTCCTTTCCGAAGAGGCCGTAGGGACGAACCATGAGCACGAGGATCAACACCACGTAGGGGACGATCAGGCTCAGACCGTGCCCGATGTACCCCCCGGTGTAGACCTCCAGCAGCCCGATGATGGCACCGCCGACGACCGCTCCCGCGATCGAGTCGAGCCCGCCCAGAATCACCACCGGAAAGACGCGCAGCCCGATGGACCCCACGTTCGGGCTCACCCCGACGATGTTGCCGAGCATGACCCCTCCGATCGCGGCGGACGCCGCAGCCAGACCCCACGCGACGGCAAAGACCCTGGGGATGCTGATGCCCATGCTCAGCGCGGCCTGCTGGTCGTCAGCGATAGCCCGCATGGCAATTCCATCACGTGCGTAACGGAAAAAAAGTCCCAGTGCGGCGAGGACCGCCAGCGCGATGGGGATCGACAGAACCCGGTCTGCCGACAGCACCGCCGGGCCGATCACGATGTCGCCCGCGGGCAGGAAGGAGTCGAAGGAGCGGGGGATCGGACCCCAGATGGCGTTGACCGCGCCCCTGAGCACCGACGATAGCCCGATGGTCACCATGATCATGGAGATGATGGGCTCGCCGATCAGCGGACGGAGGACCAGGCGCTCGATCGCCAGAGCCACCGCGACCGCCAGCAGCACCGTGACTACGACACCCAGGCTCCAGTGCAGGCCGGTCTGGCCGACAGCGAAGAAGATCAGATACGTGCCCAGGAGGAGGAGGTCACCCTGGGTGAAGTTGATGACGTCGCTGGCCTTGTAGATGACCACGAAGCCCGCCGCGGCGAGGGCGTACATCATCCCGGTGCTGAGGCCGGAGGCGGTGAGTTGCAGGAAGACGTCCATGCGGCTAGCGATCCAGGGGCTCGATGCGGAGTTCGTGCTCGACCGAGGCGGTGCGGCCGTCCTGATAGGTGATTTCGGTGGCCACGGTGACGGATTCGCCATCACCCTGCAAGGCGCCGATGATGTCGCCGAAGCGGTCGGCGATGTAGCGGCGCCTGACCTTGCGCGTGCGCGTCAGCTCCGCGTCGTCGGCGTGCAGTTCCTTGTGGAGGAGGAGGAAGCGCCGGATACGCGCGGCCGCGGGCAGGTCCCGGTTGATGGTGGCGATGTGGTCACGCACCAGGGCGTAGACCTCGGCGCGGCGGGCCAGGTCGGTGAACGTGGTATACGGGATCCGCTGGCGCTCCGCCCATTGGCCGGCGTTCTCCATGTCGATGGCGATCATCGCGGTTACGAACGCGGCCCCACCGCCTCCGAAGGCCACGGCTTCGCGGATGTAGGGGCTGAACTTCAGCTTGTTTTCGACGAACTGGGGCGAGAACGCGGTGCCGTCCGCGAGCTTCATCACGTCGTCGAGGCGGTCGATGACGACCAGGTGCCCGTCGTCCTCGAAGTAGCCGGCGTCGCCGGAGTGGAGCCAGCCGTCCTCGAGAGCCTCCGCGGTCGCGCGCGGGTTGCGGAAGTAGCCCTGGAAAACCGCCGGACTCCGGCACAGGATCTCCCCCTCGTCCGAGATCCGGATCTCGGTCAGAGGGAACGGCGTACCCACGGTGTGGAAGCGGATGTCGCCGTCCCGGTGCACGACCGAGATCCCCGAGACTTCGGTCTGGCCGTAGAGCTGCTTCATGTTGACGCCGATCGCGTGAAAGAAGCTGAAGACGTCGGGTCCCAGCGCGGCGCCCCCGGTGTAGGCGCGGCGGACGCGGCTCAGGCCGAGCTGGTCGCGGATGGGCTGGAAGACGGTCAGATCGGCGAGGCGGTGACGCAGGCGGGCGGGCAGGCGGGCGAGGCGGCGACTCAGGCCGTCGCGCGGGGCGGCACGCGCCGTACCGGACCGTGCGTCCGCGGCTTCCAGCCCAACCTTCATGGCCCACCGGTAGATCCACCGCTTCAGCGGCGTCGTGTCCTCGGCCATGACCTGCACGTCCGACACCATGTTCTCCCAGATACGGGGTGGGGACATCAGCACTGCGGGACCGATCTCGCGCATGTCCTGGCGCACCGTGGCCGCCTCTTCCGGGAAGTTGACGGTGAAGCCCGCGAGCATCGCGCTCGCCACCCCGACCATCTGCTCGCCGATCCACGCGAGGGGCAGAAAGGACACGAACTCGTCGCCGCCCTCCATCGGGTCCACGAGTCGGAGCTGCGCCGCCATGGACAGGAGGTTCGCGTGCGACAGCATCGCCAGCTTCGGGACACTGGTGGTACCGGACGTGGTGCAGAGGAGCGCGATGTCTTCGGGGTGGACCTCGGAGAGCCGGGTGACAAATTCCCCGGGGAATCTGTCACGGAATCTGTCACCGAGGGCTTGGACCTCCTCGAAGGACATCAAACCGGGCGCTTCATACCCATACATCCCCCGCGGGTCGTAGTAGACGACGTACTCCAGGCCGGGCAGACGGTCCCGCACTTCGAGCACCTTGTCGACCTGCTCCTGGTCTTCGGCGACGATGACCCGGGCTTCCACCACCTCCAGCATTTTCGCCAGCTCCGTCGAGATCGAATCCTGGTAGAGACCCAGCGGAAGCGCACCCATCGCCTGCGCGGCCAGCTCGGCGATCACCCATTCGGGGCGGTTGTCGCCCACTATGGCGATCCGGTCCCCCTTTTCGATGCCCAACTCCATCATCCCCAGACAGAAGGACCGAACACGGCTCAGATACTCCGCCCAGGTGATCTCCTGCCAGATACCGAACTCCTTTTCGCGCAGCGCGACCTCGTCGGGGCGGTCCGCGGCGCGACGGGCGAGGAGGCCCGGCAGGGTCGCGGTCGAGTGCTCCGCGCCGGTCATGCGGGCCTCGAATGCCCCAGATACGCGTCGATCACCGCCGGGTCGCGTCTCACCCGCTCCGGGGGGCCCTGGGCGATCTTCCTTCCAAAGTCGAGGACGACCACCCGGTCCGAAATGTCCATGATCACGTCGATGTCGTGGTCGACCACGACGACCGTGACGCCCCACTCCTCGTGCACGTCGAGGATGAAGCGCGCCATCGACTCCTTCTCTTCGGCGTTCATGCCCGCGGTCGGCTCGTCGAGGAGGAGGAGGGACGGGTCCAGGGACAGCGCGCGTGCCATCTCGACGAGCCGCTGGTTGCCGTACGCGAGGCTCCCCACCTCGGCGCCGCGAAGCGGTTCCAGATTCATGAAGTCGATGACGCGTTCCACGTACTTCCGGTGCTCGATCTCGCGGCGCCGCTGGGGGCCCAGGTAGATGCCGCCGCTCAGCACGCCGCCCTTCATGTGGACGTGGCGGCCCAGCATGAGGTTCTCCAGCACGGTCATGTGCTTGAAGAGCTCGATGTTCTGGAAGGTGCGGGCCACGCCCAGGGCCGCGATGCGGTGCGGGGGGAGGCGGTCGAGGGCGTGCCGGGTCCCGTCCCGCCCCGTGAGGGTGATGGACCCGGCGTGGGGGCGGTACAGGCCCGAGATGCAGTTGAGGACGCTGGTCTTCCCCGCGCCGTTCGGGCCGATGAGGGCGAGGAGTTCGCCCCGCCTGACCTCCATGGTGAGTTCGGTCAGCGCGGTGACGCCGCCGAAGCGGAGGGAGAGGTCGTGGAGTTCGAGGACATGGACCACGAGACCGTCCGGCAGCTCCTTAGGGCCTCAACTCACGCAGCCGTCTGCCTGCCCGCCAGATCTCCTGATCGGCCATCTCGCCGAGTTCCGCGTCGAGGCGTTCACGGTAGTCCGCTCTCCCGCACTCCTCGATGACGACCTTTGCCTCGTGACCGGACTGGACGCTTGCGCCGCGCTCGCCGGTCAGGAGCGTCTCGCCCTCGATCCACCCGTCCTCGATCGCCTTGTCCCACGACGCAGAATCCCTGCGCTGCCCGACGATCACGCGAAAGCCGTTGTCCCTCAGATTGAGACCCTGCCCCGGCCCCTGGACTCCGTAGCCCAGCACCGCAATCGTCTCGTCCTTCAGCGACTCCAGGGCCCGCTCCAGCGGCCATTCATCGCGGGTGACTACGGTTTCCTCCGCGTCGCCCACACGTATTCTTGCCACAGTATATCCCTCCTCGCTGTCAGGTCGTCGCATCCTCAATACGATAATCTATTCTCTCGACACCCACGCAGGCGCCCATATGCTTGACGGCCCGGCGTATATGGTCGGCTTCGGCGCGGACGACAAGCTCGTGCTCATAGACCGTGCTTCCCGCCGGGTTGATACAGCTAAGGCTCACGATCTCGACGCGATGGCGCCCCAGGACGGCAATGAGGCGCAGCAGCATGGGGAAGACATTCTCCTCACGCTCGACGATGACGTCCAGCAGGAACGACGATTCCGACGCCAGCATCTCGTCGATGCACTGCCCGAATTCGGCCAGCCAGTCGTCGTGCGACGCGGTCGCGACGCGCTCGGCCATTGCGGCCAACGCTTCCTTCGCGTCCGCGACGATGCCTACGTCGACGGGCACGTTCTTGTCGATCTCGGAGGCGTCGATATCCACATGGATGACCGTGGCCTGCCGCGCGTACTTCGCGAGGTCCCCGGTCACGCGGTCGTCGAACCTCATGCCGATCGCAACAAGCAGATCGCACTCGTTCGTCTTGACATTGGGTCCGTAGTTTCCATGCATGCCCAGCAGGCCGACGTACAAGGGGTGTCGCGTGGGCATGGCTCCCAACCCCAACAGGGTGGAGGCGAAGGGCAGTCCGGCGTCTTTCACCGTGCCAACCAAGGCCGTGTCATGTCTGTGCATTGTACGTCCGGTCTGTAGTGCATCCCTCCGAGGCGGGAGACACGGTACGCGCGTACTTGTAAAGGGCACCCGAAGTCGCTCGCAAGGGTGGCGCCGTCCACACTGCCCGGCGCGCCTCCAATTCCGCCGGCTTGATGTCGGCTTCAATCGTATTCTCGATCGCATCGATCCGGATGCGGTCGCCGTCGGCGATCAGGGCGATCGGTCCGCCATCCTGCGCCTCCGGCGTGATGTGGCCGACGACGAACCCATGCGTGCCGCCGGAAAAACGGCCGTCCGTGATGAGCGCGACGTCACCGCCAAGACCTCTCCCCATGAGCATCGAAGTCGGGGTCAGCATCTCGGGCATGCCGGGCCCTCCCCGCGGTCCTTCATAACGGATGACGATCACTTCACCCTTGCGGATTTGCCCCTCGCCAATCGCGCGGTTTGCGTCGGCCTCGCTGTCGAACACTCTCGCAGGCCCCTCGAAGACCTCGCCCTCCTTGCCGGTGATCTTCGCCACCGACCCCCCTTCGGCCACGTTGCCATACATGATCCGCAGGTGTCCGGAGGCCTTGATGGGGTCGGCCAGACCGTGTACCACCTTCTGATTGGCCGCCAGCGGAGCAGCCGCGGCGGCGTTCTCGGCCAGTGTCTTCCCCGTCACGGTCATGCAGTCGCCGTGGAGCAGACCTTCCGCCAGCAGCATCCTGATGACGGCCGGCATCCCGCCGACCGCGTGCAGGTCTTCCATGACGTAGGGCCCGCTGGGGCGGAAGTTCGCGAGCAACGGCGTGCGGTCGCTTATCCGCTGAAAATCATCGATGGTCAGGTGGAGTCCGAGCGTCCGGGCCATGGCCAGCAGATGAAGGACGACGTTGGTCGATCCTCCAAGCGCGACAGCCAGTGTGATGGCGTTTTCGAAGGCCTCGTACGTCAGGATGTCCGAAGGGCGGAGGTTCCTCTCGAGAAGAAGCCGGATCGCCGCCCCGGCCTGCCGGCATTCGACAACCTTGTCTTCGCTCGTTGCAGGATTCGACGAACTGTAGGGCAGGCTCATTCCCATGACTTCGATGACCGAAGCCATCGTGTTGGCCGTGAACATCCCGCCACAGGCGCCCGCCCCCGGGCAACTCAGGCGAACAATGCGGCCGAACTCCTCGGATGTGATTGTTCCGGCCAGGTGTTGCCCGAGTGCCTCGAAGGATGAGACGACGTCCAGCCGGTCCCCGTTGTGGTGTCCGGGCGCGATGGTGCCGCCGTAGATCATCAGGGCGGGCCGATCGAGCCGGCTCATGGCGATCATGGCGCCGGGCATGTTCTTGTCGCAGCCCATGATCGTGACGAGGCCGTCGTAGTGCTGTGCGGACGCGATCGTCTCGATCGAATCGGCGATCAGATCACGCGAAGGGAGCGAATAGCGCATGCCCGCCGTTCCCATCGAGATTCCGTCGCTCACCCCGATCGTGTTCGATACGAATCCGATCATCCCCGATGATCGAACACTCCCCTTCACGGTGGCGGCCAGGTCGTTCAGGTGCATGTTGCAGGGGTTGCCTTCGTAGCCGGAGCTGACGATGCCGACCTGCGGACGCTCGAGGTCCGCCTCGGACAGGCCTGCGGCGAAGAGCATCGCACGCGCCGCCGGGCGGTCCTGGCGCTGCGTCAGTTCCCTGCTGATCCGGTTCAGTGGATGCACGGATCCCTCTGCTCCTGGGGACTGGGGAAGGCGCGTGGGACAGGGGGAGGCGGAGTATATGGCCAACCTGCGGGGACCGCAAGTCATTCTTTCCGCTGGGGAATCCTACCCCTTCATCCGGGTCCCGGACGGGTCGAACAACGCCCCACCGACCGCCGCGACCGTGACCGGAAATGTCTCGTTCATGTACATGACTTGCAGCCGTTCGCCGACGCGGGCGCGCTCCACCGGCAGGTAGGCCATGAGGAGATACCTGCCCACGGACGGGCCCATCCCGGCCGAGGTCACGCGGGATTCCCTTCCCAGCGCGTCCACGATGCGGTCCCCGTCCAGCGTGAGGACCGGCTCGTTGCCGCCGGTGGGGAAGCGTGCGAGGCCTGACACGCTCGTGTGGTCGTCCATGGTGAGCGTGCAGATCTTCGCCGCCGGCCCCCGTTCTCGGGCCTTCAGGTAGGCGGCCTTGCCGATGAAGTCGGCCCGCTTCACGCGTCGGCGCGCCAACGCGGCTTCTACCGGCGAGTACTCGGAAGTGAGCTCGGAACCCATGAGCAGGTAGCCCTTCTCCATGCGCCCCGTGGTGCCGTAGACACCGATCCCGACCGGCCGTGCGTCGAAGTCCCGGCCCGCACCCCAAATCGCGTCCCATAGCGCCAGGCCGTGCTCCGTCCGCGTGTAGATCTCCCAGCCTGCTTCGCCCACGTACGAGATGCGCAGCATCGTGGCGGGGATCCCGGCGATCAGGACGTGCCGCGCCGTGCCGTAGGGGAACTCGTTCTGGCCGAGTCCCGCGTCCGCGACCCTCGAGAGCAGAGCGCGCGCGTCGGGTCCCCATACTCCGAGGGTGCAGATCCCGGACGACCAGTCCTGGAAGTGGACCGATCCGTCCGCCGGCAGGTGCCTGCGGAACCAGAACGCGTCGCGCGCTCCGTCAAAGACGCCGGTGACGATGCGAAACCGGTCGTGCGCGAGCCGCTGGATGGTCAGATCGGCGCGGAAGCCTCCGTCGGGCGTCAGCAGCGGTGTGTAGACCGAGCTTCCGACCGGACGGTCGCACGCGTTGACCGTCATCCTCTCCAGGTATGGGACGACGCCGGGCCCGGACACGTCGAAGATCTGGAACGCGCCCAGATCCACGATGCCGACCTTCTCGCGCAGGTGCAGGTGTTCCGCGTTGATGATCGGCGACCACCAGCGGCGGTCCCACTCGTGCGGTCGATCCTGAACGTTGTACCGCGCCACCAGATCCTCGTTCGACGCGTACCACTGCGGGCGCTCCCATCCCCGCGCCTCGAAGTACTCGGCCCCGAGCGCCTCGGTGCGTGGGTGGAAGGGTGACCGGTTCATGCCGCGCGCCGACTCCCATTGCTCGCGCGGATGCACGATCCCGTACGTCTTGGTGAAGTGCTCGCGGCAGCGCGCGCGGACGTGATGCCCGGTGCGCTCATGCGGCTGGAAGCGCGTCACGTCCGAGCCGTGCGGGTCGAGGAGGCGCGGGTAGCCATGGGTCATCCATTCGGCGATGAGGCGCGCCGAGCCGGGGCCTTCCCGCACCCAGACCGCCGCCGCCGACCACAGGTTGGCCACCTCCGCGGTCTCGCCCAGCAGCTGCTGGGTATCGGGCGTCAGCGAGAGCAGGCCGTTCACGGCGTACTGCATTTCGGTGCCGGCCAGGAGTTCGCCCATGATCTCGCGCGCCCGCTCAAGCTGCGGCGCGAAGTCCCCAGGCGTGAAGGGCAGCTCGGTGGGGGAACGCTCGGCCTCGGCGACGGAGGGAATGTCGTCCGGGTGCACCAGAATGGGGCGATGCGCGTACGAGCCGACCTCCATCGCGCCGTCGCTCTGCCGTTCGTACATGAACGAGTCCATGTCGCGAACGATGGGATAGCCGATCTCGTTGCCGGTCCCTACCAGGATCTCGACCGGGCCGAAGTCGGCCATCTGGTGCACGGCCGGGGTGAGCGGGATCGAGGCACCCGCCATGGCGGCGAGGCGCGGGCTCCAGGCACCGCAAGCGATGATCACGTGGTCGACTTCAATCGTCCCGCGGGTTGTCGCCACCGCCCGGATGCGCGGACGTCCGAAGGGCACGGGATCGACCTCGAAGCCGGTCACTTCGGTTTCGTCGAGCACGGTGAGCACACCCCGGGCTTCGGCCCGTTCCCGCATGATGGTGCCCGCCCTGACCGAGTCGACCACGGACACGCTCGGGGTATGGAAACCGCCGAGAATCACCTTCGGGTTGACGAACGGCGCCTTGGCGACCACCTCCGCCGGCGTGAGCAAACAACTCTCAATGCCCCACACCCGCGACGAGGTCATGCGCCGCCGCAGCTCTTCCATGCGCGCCTCGGTGCGCGCGACCTCGATTCCGCCGCAGGTCGTGTTGACGCCAAGCGCTTCGTACTGCCGCTGGCTTTCGAGGGTGAGCAGCGCGATCTCGCGGCCGTGATCGGTGGGGAAGATGAAGTTGGACGCGTGGCCGGTGGATCCGCCGGGGTTTGGAAGCGGCCCCTTGTCGATCAGGACCAGGTCGTCCCAGCCGAGTCTCGCCAGATGCTCGACCAGGCAGTTGCCGACGATGCCGGCGCCGATGACGGCGACCCTGGCCTTGGGCGGGGGGATGGGTGGTGGGGTCATGGGCGGTACGCTCCGGCGGCCGCGATGGAACTGAAGCTCGTCGTCCCGCGGAGCGCCGTTTCGAGTTTGAGGAGTGGCATGGGTTCAAGGATAAGGTCGGAGCGCGGTGGGGACAGGGTGGTGGGTATGATGAGAGCGTTGCACTTGACGGTCGCTTGGAGAAGGGTAATACTCAATAGTCGAAAATGGTAATACCCATGCAACAAGAAAGTAGACCCATGGTAGCTGTCTCACTAAAAATGCCGGAGCCTCTTGCCGCGGAGGTCGCCGCCGTCGCCCACCGCAAAGGCGTGAGCAAGTCGGCGCTGATCCGTGAGGCTATCGAGACATTCCTGAGCGGGGATGAGGTCAATCACCCCAGGTCGGCCCTGGACCTCGTGGCCGATCTCGTCGGTGCTTGTGAGGGGCCCGAGGACCTGTCTGTCAACAAGAAGTACATGGAAGGGTTCGGTGAGTGAACCGGGAGATCATTCTCGACACCGGCCCCCTGGTCGCACTCCTGAATTCAGGCGATCCTCATCACCGTTGGGCACAGGAGCAGTGGGACAGGATCGAACCCCCATTGCTTACTTGCGAAGCGGTGGTCTCCGAAGCGTGCTTTCTCGCCCGGCGTCTGGTCCACCGCGGTCCGGAGAGGGTGCTCGAATTCGTCCGGCGCGGAGTACTTGACCTGTCGTTTCCGCTGGCCGACGAGATCGACCCGTTGGTCCAGTTGGTGAAGAAGTACCGCGATGTCCCCATGTCCCTCGCGGATGCATGTCTTGTCCGAATGTCCGAATTGCACCGGACCAGTCCGATCCTCACACTGGACCGCGACTTCACGATCTACCGCAGGAACCGGAGCCAGAGGATTCCTCTACTGTCCCCCACCCTCCCTTCCCCCGGATCCGTCTCCGCGGAATGAGCCGCCGACGCCAACCCCTGACGCTACGCAAGCGATTCCTGGCCATGACGGCGACCTTGGCTCTGGGGGTACAGTGCGTCTTGAACTCAAGATCGCATGTCTGACTCTGCTCACCGGGAGCGTCGAGGGCGTTCGCCCAGAGAAGGGTCTCCGGCTTCGCCGTCCGGGTTGGCTGGATTCAGGGATCGACAGTCGCTAATGATAGAGGGTCTTCGGGTTCTCGCAGAGGTGCTCGGGTGAAGGCACCCGACCGCAAGGCGCTGGCCGACGAATTGGCCGCCATGGGTAACGCGAGAGGAGGCACCCTGGTGTTCAGCGTGTCCGATGGCGGCGAAGTGCGGCGGCTGAGCCGCGAACATATGGACGCGCTGGAACAGCTTGTCTACGAGATCTGCAACGACGCCATCAGCCCGGCATTGTCCTACAACTCCCGGCGCATGCCGCTGCCAGACGGACTTTCGGCGCTGCTCATCCAGATCGAGCAGAGTCCCCACGTACACAGCAGCCCCGGAGGCTACCTTACCCGCCAAGGCAGCTCCAAGCGCGAGCTGTCACCCCAGGCGCTCCAGCGCCTTTTCCAGCGGCGAGGGCGTTCCGGGTTGGTCGGCCCCGATGAGCTGCCCGTGGCCGAAACGGGCCGGGGCACGCTCGACACCGAGCTACTGGACCGCTTTCTCAGTACGCGAACCCACCAGCCGGCCGAAGGGGAGCTCGCGAAACTGGGAGTCCTTGTCGAAGATGACGCAGGGGTGACCCGCGCCACCGTCGCAGGGATCTTGCTGGCCACCGAGCGCCCGGATATGCACATCCCAGGCGCGGCGATAGAAGCCGTGCGTTACCGCGGTACCGTACTCGGCAAGGCGATCCAGCACGATGCAGCGACCATTGTCGGCCCACTGGACAAGCAGATCCGGGAAGCCGTGCTATTTGCCAGGCGCAACACACGGGTTGCCGCGCGGAAGGTACCCGGGCGGGTGGAAACGCCGCAGTTCAGTCCGAGGGCCGTTTTCGAAGCGATCGTGAACGCCGTTGTCCATCGGGACTACTCTATGGAGAACGCCAAGGTCCGCCTGTTCATCTTTGACGACCCGAACAAGATGTGGATGAAAGAGACCACCGACTCCTTCGGGCGAGTCGCGTTCGGCTTTCACTCCGATCTGCCGATCAAGGTCTTCTGCGCTGCAGCCGGGTATTCCGGGCATGTCGAGCGGGCCTGGCGACCCCCGGACGAAGGTAAGCAGCAACCCGTCAACTTCAAGCTGAACCAATCCTTGTTGTTGACCGATGTCCAAGGCACCGAATGGATCGTGCGCTTCATCGACATGTTCGGGAAGTCCGCGCTGCTGGAGTACCGGCCCCCCGAACAGCATCGGCACTCCTGACCGATCTGCCGCTCAGTTCGACACCTTCACAGCCACCCCCACCTCCACCCCGCCAACCCAAACCCCCGAGATCTCACGCAGGTTGGCCACATCCTCGAGCGGATTGGCCCGCAAAATCACGAAATCGGCGCGGCGGCCCGGCTCAAGCGTCCCGATATCGTCCCGGCCGAGACACTCGGCTGCCACCCCCGTCGCGGAACGCAGAATCTGCTCCGGCGTAAGCCCCGCTCGGGCCATCAGCTCCATCTCCATGTGCTCGAAGTAGCCCTGGAAGCGGCCGAGGGGGCCCGAGTCGGTGCCGAAGGCGATCGGCACACCGGCTTCGGACAGCCGCGCCAGGTTGGCCTGCGCGATTTCGAGCGCGCGCCCGTAGGCCTCGGCGGCCCCGGACGCCCTGACCCCCGCCTGTCGCTCGGGGTCGCTCACCGTCATGACCTGCGCCGAATCGACATCCGACATCAGGAAGGGGTCGTCGAAGAAGTCCGGACGGTCTCCGTAGGCGAAGGTGGACACCTCGCGGGTGAGCGTGGGCACGTAGCAGACGCCGGTTTCGCGGAAAAGCGTGATCGTCTCGTCGTCCACCGCCTCGTCGCGGATGCTGTGCGCGACCATGCCCGTCCCGGCGCGGAGCAGTCCCTTGGCATCCTCCTGGTAGAAGAGGTGCGAGGCCACGGGGAGGTTGTGCTCGCGGGCGCGGGCGATCACGGCAGCGTAGGTCTCGGGTGACATTTTGGTGGTCGCGCCCAGGTTGTCGTCGACCCGGATCTTGATCCAGTCCGGGCTCATCGCGGCGGCTGCATCGGTTGCGGCGGCAGCTTCTTCGGGGCTGGATCCGGTGACAACCGGCCCGGCGACGAGGAGGCGTGCGCGGGGCGGGGCGCCGGTGTCCGTGTCTGCGCCGGCATCCGTACCGGCTTCCCCGCCCGTGCCATCCCCCCAACTCGCGTCCCGCAGCGCGAAGGACGCTTCTCGGTCGCCGCCCAGGCTGTTGACGGTCGTCACCCCGTAGCGGGCGTATCGCGCGAGTTCGGCGGCGGCGTAGTCGCTGTATTCCACCCCGGTGCCCGGGTTCCAGGTACCGCCCACGTGGCCGTGCGCGTTGATGAGCCCGGGGATGAGGTACCCGCCCAACTGCATCGTCCCGGGAATTCCGGCCTCGCCAGCCTCGATTGCGATGCCCGCCATTGCGGAGGTCGTGTCGACGGGCTCCGCCGACACATCGACGCCACCAAAGATGGGCTCAATCGACAGGATCCTCCCCTGTGAGATCTGAACCACCGCCAGTTCGCTCGGCGGCGCACCGGTCCCGTCCCACACGTGCACGCCAGCGACAATGTAGTCTACGGCGGGGTTGAAGGAAGACTCGGGCTGACAGGCGGCGACCGCGAGCCCGAGAGCGACCGGCAGCACACGGAGGACACCGGATCCGGTCCGGCCACAGCATCGATCAAGTCTCGTCGGATCTGCCGTGCACCCCGCATCCCGCTGCGCCCTCATCGTGACTCTCCCGCGGCCACGTACAGCTCGCTCCCCCCCCGCCGGAACTCCTGCGCCTTCTCGCTCATGCCCTCCTCCATCGCTTCCTTCGTGTCCAACCCACGCTCCCGCGCAAACCGCCGCACATCGTCGCTGATCTTCATCGAACAGAACTTCGGTCCGCACATGGAGCAGAAGTGCGCGACCTTCGCCCCCTCGGCCGGCAGCGTCTCGTCGTGGAACTCCAGCGCGGTCACCGGATCCAGCGCCAGGTTGAACTGGTCGCGCCAGCGGAACTCGAACCGCGCCTTCGAAATCGCGTTGTCCCACTCCTGGGCCCGCGGATGCCCCCGCGCCAGATCCGCCGCGTGGGCCGCGATCTTGTACGCAATCACGCCGTCCTTGACGTCGTCGCGGTTGGGCAGTCCGAGGTGTTCCTTGGGCGTCACGTAGCAGAGCATGGCGGTGCCGTACCACCCGATCATCGCCGCGCCGATCGCGCTGGTGATGTGGTCGTAGCCGGGCGCGATGTCGGTGGTGAGCGGCCCGAGCGTGTAAAACGGCGCCTCGTCGCACCACTCGAGCTGCTTGTCCATGTTCTCCTTGATGAGGTGCATGGGGATGTGCCCGGGGCCCTCGTTCATGACCTGCACGTCGTACTCCCACGCGACCCGGTTCAGCTCGCCCTGGGTGCGCAGCTCGGCGAACTGGGCCTCGTCGTTGGCGTCGGCAATCGAGCCGGGCCGGAGCCCGTCGCCCAGCGAGAATGACACGTCGTACTCCCGCATGATCTCGCACAACTCGCGGAAGTTCGTGTAGAGGAAGTTCTCCCGGTGATGGGCCATGCACCATTTGGCCAGGATCGAGCCGCCGCGGCTGACGATCCCCGTGACCCGGTCGGCAGTCATCGGCACGTAGCGCAGCAGCACGCCGGCGTGCACGGTGAAGTAGTCCACCCCCTGTTCGCACTGCTCGATGATCGTGTCGCGGTAGGCTTCCCAGGTCAGATCCTCGGGCGCTCCGCCCACCTTTTCCAGCGCCTGGTAGATGGGCACGGTACCGATCGGCACGGGGGAGTTGCGGATGATCCACTCGCGCGTGGCGTGGATGTTCTTCCCCGTCGACAGGTCCATCACCGTATCGGCGCCCCACAGCGTCGCCCAGCGCAGCTTGTCGACCTCTTCGTTGATGGACGAGGTGACCACCGAGTTCCCGATGTTGGCGTTGATCTTCACCTTGAAGCCCCGGCCGATGATCATGGGCTCGAGCTCGGGATGGTTGATGTTGGCGGGGATGATCGCCCGGCCGCGCACGACCTCGTCCCGGACGAAACGCGGGTCCATGCCCTCACGCAGTGCGATGAACTCCATCTCGGGGGTGACTTCGCCGCGCCGCGCGTAGTGCATCTGGGTGACGGGGCCGTTGCCGCGGCGGGTGGTGCGATGCAGCCCGGGCGGGAACTCGAGGGGGTCGTCCTTCTTCCCCGGAACGACGGTAGCGGCGCGGCCGGTCAGGCGGACATCCCGCGCGGCAATCCAGGGTTCGCGCAGGAGCGGGAGACCGTCGCGGACGTCGCAGCCGGGCGGCCCGCTGGTGTCGTAGACGCGCAGCGGCGGTTCGCCGCCCGACAGGGAAATCTCCCGCATGGGGACGCGGATCCCGCCGGGGCCATCGACAAAGACCTTGGCCGAGTTGGGGAACGCGTCGTCGTAGGCGACGGGAGGAGCACCGGGTGCGAAGTCAGCGCCGGGAGCGATGGCGGCGGTGGGCTTGATCATGAAGAGTACGCTTTCCCGGCCGCCAGCGTCGTCGCCGGGCGGGAACGTTGGGCCGGCAGGGGATTCAACCCCGCCAGTGCCGCGCTCCCTACGCCGGTATCAGCCGGATCAGGTTCTGGGGTACGATCTCAATCCCGCGCGGCGTTGCGCGTTGCGGGATGCCCCCGGCGACTTGGAGGAAGATAGGGCTTGGGTTCGGGACCGGCAAAGGCAAGGCTACGGGAGCTCCGCCGTTGCCCCCCGCAGCCCGCAGGCGGCCAACCCCGCCCGGATGAACGCCCACTGAAACCGCATCTGGTCCCGTACGGGCATGGCCACGAGGCCCGCCCTCCCCGCCTCCCCCCGCACCTCCGCCTCCACGCGTGCGACCTCCTTCCGGACCACGGCGCCGGCCCCGGGCACCGCAACCTCGCCCGGCCCGCCCAAAGGCGCGCTCCCATCCCGGCGACCCCCGGTCGCCCGGATCCGCGCCTCCCACCCCGCAATCCGCTCCCGCCACCGCATCAGCACAGGATCCGGGGGCCCCAACTCGGCCCCCACTCCCGGCGTGATGAACAGCGGCATCTCCGTCACAAGGGTCAGGGGGTCCCCACCCAGCGAACGCACCGCCTCCATCGAGCTGGGACGAAATCGCGCCGCCGTCTCGGGGTCCTCCAAATCAAGGAAGTGCCCCCTCATTGCCCGGGAGTCGGGACGGCTGCAAAACCCGCGCCCCAACCGGTGAAATCCCTTCTCACCGTGCCGCTGCACATCGTGCAACGCATATCCGGCGCCCTCCACTTCGCGGCCCAGTGCACCGGCCATCTCCCGGAAGCGCGGCCACCACGATCGCTCGACCAGGAAGTACGGGCCCGCGGCCACGCTCATCCCGTGCATGCTCACGTGCAGGTGGTACGGCGCGCCCGCCCGCCAAAACTCCCACGCGGCGCGGTTCTCGGGGCGGGCCCCCGCGTCGTCCTCGCCGTGCGGAAAGCCGAATTCGATGTCGTCCCCGGGGAGTTCCCGCACCCGGTGGCGAAGGTACGAAACGAAGTCGTACCGCTCGGCCCGGGGCGTCTGCCACGCCGCATTGCGCTCGGCCCCGTCCGGGTTGACGTGCGGAATCACCGACCAGGTCGCGGCCCGTCGCAGCTCCGACCCGGCCGGACCGGCGAGAAACCGCACCAGCCGGCCCAGAAACCGCGGCCCCACCGGCTCGTCGGCGTGGCACCCCCCGATCAGGCTGACCCGCAGCGGGCCGCGCCCGATCCTGTACGCAAGAATCGACCGCCCCCGGCGGGAGCGGCCGATCTCTTCACCCTGTGGCGGAGGATCATCACAGGCGATGACGCGGTCAAAATGTAAAGTGCGCATTACATCATGGTAACTGCACTTTACATTGCCCCGGGGGGGACGACCCTCTGCATGAATTCGACCTCCAGACCGCACATCGTTCCGGAAGCGATTGCCGCCAGCTCCGGCCCCGACTGGTCCAAGCCGAACGTCAGGTCGATCATGCAAGTCCCCGATCGGTCGTCCAGCGTCCAATCCAGGCCACCGGTCGCCGACCCTTCGACAAGGAACTCGAAGGTCGATTGCACGATCCCAAGGGTCAACGTGAAGTTGAAATTCGGATTGCCGTCCACCGTGAACTCGTAGCCCTCGCTGGACAGCACGCACCCGTCCGGGTCGAGCGTCACGTTCGTAATCAGACGGGCGGTGTCGGCTGCCATTTCCTCTCTGATGTCAATCGCTGCGGTGACCTGTCCCCCCAACGGACATGCGAACACCGCACCATCCGGAGTCGAGGAAATGAACTCGGGGGCCGTGTCCGCCAACAGCGCCTGCATGCCGACGTAGAGCGCCTCCGTCTCTTCCAGGGTCAGTGGCTCGGCAGGCTCCGTGGTGCTTTCGCATGCGGCCAACGCGGCCACTGCGATCACGAGCAACGCCCCAAGTCGTGAAAACCGTCCAAGTCCGGACATTGTCGTCTCCCTCTCGAGTGGTCGGCCGCCTCATCCGTCGCGGGGCTACACCAAGTCATACCCCAATGATCGCCGGTATGTCCCGGGTTGGCTACGGCTCGTTCACCCCCCGGCAGAGATTTCCTCCCCGAGTCTGACGGTTGTTCTAGTTTAGTCACGGAAACACGGACGATTCGTTGCCATGGTCCGCACGGCCGCCCCACAAGCCCTCACCCCCGCAGGCTCGCAACCGAAATGACCAGCCCCTCCTTGAGCCTCTCGCTTCGGGAAACCGACCTCCTCGCCGGCGGGGAAGGCCCCGCCGTGGCGCTGGCGATGGGGATCGTCGTTCGCATGGGCGAGATCCTCGGTGCCCGGGAGCTCGTCGAGATCGTGTCGTCCCACATCGACGGCTGCCTGTACCACGGTGACGGGGGCGTGGAGTTCGCCGAGCGCCTGGTCGACCTGGGCGGCGCCGTCGTGGTCCCCGCGACGCTGAACGTGGGCGCGCTCGACCTGCTCAATCCGGCACGTGTCCGCTCGCAGGGCCACAAACGCGAGATGGCGCTTCGGCTCATGAGGGCCTACCAGGCGCTGGGATGCAGCCCGACGTGGACGTGCGCGCCGTACCAGGCCGGGCACAGGCCCGCGCTGGGCGAAGACGTCGCCTGGGGCGAGAGCAACGCGGTGGCGTTCGCCAACTCGGTGCTCGGGGCGAGGACGAACCGGTACGGCGACTTCATGGACATCTGCTGCGCGATCACGGGGCGAGCGCCGCGCACGGGGCTCCACCTGCGCGAGCGGCGCCGCGCGACGGTCGTCGTCGACACGGGCGCTGTCGACCCCGAGCTGAAGCGGCGGGACGTCTTCTACCCGGTGCTCGGAACCTGGCTGGGCGCGACGGTCGGTGACCGGGTCGCGGTCTTCACGGGACTCCCCAGAGCGATCACCGAAGACCAGCTCAAGGCCATGGGAGCCGCGGCCGCTTCGTCGGGGGCGGTGGGACTCTTTCACGTCGAGGGAGTCACGCCGGAAGCCCCGAATCTGGAGGCCGCGCTGGGGGGTACGTCTCCGGGCAGCGCGCCTTCGGCAACGGTCATCGCCCTTCGCCCCTCGGCGCTCCGCACGGCCCGCGACACCCTGAGCACGGTCGCCGACGGACCCATCGACGCGGTGGCGGTGGGAAGTCCCCATTTCTCGATCGAAGAGTTCCGCAGGCTGGGCGAACTGCTTCCGGCAACCCCCTTCGCCGTGCCCTTCTACGTGTGCACCGGCAGGTCCGAGTACCGGCAGCTCGAAGCATCCGGCCGCCTCTCGCGCTTTCTGGACGCGGGCGTCGAGATCGTGGTGGACACCTGCGTGGTGGTGACCCCGATCCTGCCGCCCCGGGACGGCGTCCTGATGACCAACTCCGGCAAGTTCGCGCACTACACCCCTGCCAACACGGGGTACGGCGTCGTCTACGGAAGTCTGGAGGACTGCGTCCGCTCCGCGATCCGCGCCCGGGTCATCCGGGACGAGAGCCTGTGGAGCTGAAGGGGACGCCCGTTCACGAGGGGACCGGGTCGGGGCCCCTCCTGATCCTGCGGAAGTCGCTCAGCTTCTGGGGCGGCGTGGACCCGCTGACCGGCGTCGTCTCCGACCCGCGCCATCCCCGCCACCGGGAACGGCTCGGCGGGCGGATCCTGGTCATGGAACACACCATCGGCTCGAGTTCGTCCAGCGCCATCATGCTGGAACTGCTCCGCAACGGCGTGGCGCCGGCGGGCATCGTGGTCGGCAGGCCGGACGCCATCCTGGTGCTGGGGATCCTCGTCGCGCGCGAACTCGGCTACCCGACGGTGCCTCTGCTACAGGTCGGCGACGACGGCATTGCCCGGCTCGCCACGGCCGAGGGAGAATGGGGCGAGATCGTGGACGGCACGCTGCGGGTGGGAGCCCCGCGAGGTCACGGGTGAACACGCCGGGCGCGGCGACAGGCCGTGGGACCCGCGCGCACACTCCCACGCCGCGAGCACCGACTCAGGGTAGCGCGTAACGCTCCAGGTACTGCAAGCCGTACTCGTCCATGCGGACCACGTAGACCTTCCCGTCCCCGAAGCCGACCACGCGCCGATCCGGGAGAAGCTCCACCACCAGATCCCGCGTCGCGGCGGCCCCGAAGACATCGTACACGGGAGCATCCCCCGCGTCGCGGTGACGCCTCACCCAGGCGCGGCCCCCGGGGTCCACCGGAATTGGACGCCCATAGAACGGCGGCTTCGCGTCGGGCCAATCGTAGCCGTCCAGGTCGTCGTCGTCATTGGACACACCACCCCGGGACGCGGTCATGGTCATCGCGTTGTTCACGACCGTGACCGCGATGCCCATGCCTCCCCCGGTCTCGGAACGCTCGTGTGCCCACTCCTGCTGCTCGGCACGACCGATGGACACCGCGTCGTACGCGACCTCGGGGCCGCTCGTGACGGCGCCCCCGGCCCCGATCCAGTCCACGTGGTAGTCCCCGGATCGGGCAACTACGACCCGGCCATCAGGCGCCACACCCCACGCGTCGGCCGCGGAAAGGGGGATCGGACTGACCTGCGTGTTCTGGTTGTTAGGCCCCCCCGTGGTCCGCGTGGTGGTGCCCGGGAGCTTGACCTGCCCCACCGAGTCCACCACCTCGGATTCCAGGTCCAGGCGCAGGATGTACGCCGAGTCGGGTGCCATTTCTCCACCCATCCGCCCGAAGCTTCGGAAGTACAGCCGCCCCTGACCGTCCACCGCCTGGGGGATCGCCAGCACCAGATCCCGCCCCGGCCCCAGTTCTCCGACCGCATACGGCCGCGTGTCCCCGAACTCCAGCTCCGGGCTCAGCTCCGTCAGCCGCCCATTGCCGAGGTCCACCAGCAGCGTGCGACCCCCGGGCAACGGCCACACGGCGTCCGGCTGGCGGTATTCGTCAGGTCCCTCGCCCACGCTCCCCAGCGTGTCCGCCGTCCCCGCGTCCATGTCCAGATGCACCAGCACCTGGCCCAGGGCATCGGCGACCAGCACGCCACCGTCCGCCAACTCGCGCACAGTGGAAACAACCGAGAACGCCTCGTCGTAGACCGCCTCCGCCTCTCCGAGCGTCGTCGTCCCCTGCGTCCTCTGCGCGCCCTGCGCTACCACCGTCGGGTATCCGCCACCGCGGGCTATCAGAAGCGTACCCGCGGCCAGCACGAGCGCCCCAGCTCCGAATCCCAGAATGTTCTTCATCATCCGACCACTCACTCCTCCCTTGGGACGGGGCACACCGAGTGCCCGTCACGTGTTCCACATTGCCAACGTCACATCCGTAGACGAGCCGGCGGGGCGCCACGGTTGCCCGCGTGACGCCCCGCCGAATGCCGTCGTCGCGGCTCGGCAGCGTCTGCACGAAGCCGCCCGACCGTCTTCTCTACTACCGTATGAAGATCATGTCACGGTACGACGGCAGCGGCCACAAGTCGTCGGGCACCTGGCCTTCAAGACGGTCGGCCGCGCTCCGCACCGCGTCCATCGCCGGGACCACGCACTTGTGCAGGTGGGTCATGTGCGCCCCGATGTCGTCGTCACCTTCGTGGGCAAGCTGAGCCTCGAGCGCCTCGAGCGCCCCCACCAGCTCGTCCACGAGCCCGCCGACCGCTTCGGCCGTCGCGTTCAGGCCATCGGACCCTGCACCGGCACCGCCCGCCGCCGCGATCTCGCCCAGGTAGCGAACGGCCGCCGGCAACACCAGTGTACGGCCCATGCCGAGCGTGGTCTCGCCTTCGGTGTTCACCCGCGTCACGTACTGCTCCGCCCGGACCTCGTAGCGCGAGTGCACTTCGGCAGCCGACATCACGCCGTACATGACGAACAGGGCTTCGTTCTTGCGCGAAATGAGGGCCGGGAGCTGGTCCGAGGCGCTGCGGTTGTTCACCAGCCCGCGCCGCGCGGCCTCCTCCACCCACTCGTCCGTGTAGTTGTCGCCGTTGAACAGGATGTGCCTGAAGTCCGAGACTTCGCTCGACAGCACCCCGCTCAGCGCCTCGCTCCGGCTCGCGCCGCCGGCCATCGCCGCTTCCACCGCGTCGGTGAGCTCGTCGATCGACTCGGCGACGATCGTGTTCATCACCGTTGCCGGGAACGAAATGCTGATCGCCGACCCGAGGGAACGGAACTCGAACTTGTTGCCGGTGAAGGCGAAGGGTGAGGTGCGGTTCCGGTCACCCGAGTCCTTCGGCAGGTCCGGCAGGATGCTCACGCCCAGGTCCATGAGGCCGCTGCCGCCACCGGCCGACGCCGAGCCGGACTCCGCGATCTGCTCGAAGATCCCCTCCAGCTCGTCGCCCAGGAAGATCGAGATGATCGACGGCGGCGCCTCGTTCGCGCCGAGCCGGTGGTCGTTCCCGGCGCTGGCGACGCACGCCAGGAGCAGATCCTGGTGCCGCTCCACCGCCCGCATGACTGCCGTACAGAAGAACAGGAACTGCTCGTTCGCGTGGGCGGTCTTGCCCGGCTCCATCAGGTTCTGCGAAGGCGTGCCGAACGACCAGTTGAGGTGCTTGCCGCTCCCGTTGATCCCCGCGTAGGGCTTCTCGTGCAGCAGGCAGACCAGGCCGTACTTGCCCGCGTTCCGCTCCATGATGCGCATGGTGAGCTGCTGGTGATCCGCGGCCACGTTCGCGTTCTCGTAGACCGGTGCGAACTCGAACTGCTGCGGCGCGACCTCGTTGTGGCGCGTTTTCATGGGGACGCCCAGGCGGAAGAGGTCTGCCTCGACCGACTGGATGTAGGCCATCATGCGGTCCTGGATCGTCCCGAAGTAGTGGTCGTCCAACTCCTGACCCCTGGGTGGCTTGGCGCCGAAGAGGGTGCGGCCGGAGTTCATGAGGTCGGGACGGCGGTAGTAGAACTCCTGGTCGATGAGAAAGTACTCCTGCTCGGGCCCCAGGCTGGCCGTGACCCGTCCCGTGTCATCGCCGAAGAGCACCAGCGCCCGCCGTGTGACCCGGTCCAGGGCGTCCATCGACCTGAGCAGCGGCACCTTCTTGTCGAGGCTGTCGCCGGTCCAGCTGACGAAGGCCGTGGAGATGCAGAGGTAGGTCGCGCTCTCGCCATCCAGGATGAACGCCGGCGAGCTGGGATCCCAGGCCGTGTAGCCGCGGGCCTGGTGCGTGAAGCGAAGTCCGCCTGACGGGAACGACGAGGCGTCGGGCTCGCCCTGGATCAGCTCGGCGCCGCCGAACTCGGTCAGCGCTTGTCCGTCCCTGTGGACCTTGAGGAAGGAGTCGTGCTTCTCGGCCGTGCGGCCGGTCAGCGGCTGGAAGACGTGCGTGTAGTGGGTGGCGCCCCGGGACAGGGCCCAGTCCTTCATCGCGGCCGCCACGGAGTCGGCGACTGCGGCGGTCGGCTTGTCGCCATGCTCGATGGTCGCCATCAGCTGCTCGTAGGTGCCCTCGGGGAGGCGGTGCTGCATCTGGGTGAGCCCGAAGGTGTCTTCTCCGAAGACCTCGGCGAGGTGGTAGTGATCCCTGGACGAAGGTGTCCAGGCGCGGGCGGCGTTGACGGAATCAAAGGGCTTGGCTGTGGACATCGGGGTCGCGCTCCTCCGTGATCGCGTGGGGGTGATCGGGTGCCGGCGGGGGGTTCCGGCGGGTCCCGAAATGGTGCGGACAGAAAAACCTACCGGGATTCCGGAAAAGGCGCAAAAGTGTCGCACCGCTGCCCGGAAAGTGGGACAAGCTGTGGTTTCAAAGTGTCAAGTGTTCATTACACAATGGAAATCAGAGTTTCCATTTTGAACCCGTTTTTCACAGTGAAAAGGGAACCACCCAGCTACCTGTGGAAATCGCGCCTACCCCAATGCCGAAGGCACGAAAACGATGGTCCCACCACTTTGCCCTCACCCCTCCACCCTGAAGCTGAACATCATCCCCGCGTGCAGGTGCTCCGCAATATGACAGTGCAGCATCCAGTCGCCCGGATTCGACATCTCCACCAGGATGTCCATGGTCGACCCCACCGGCACGATCGCGGTGTCCTTCCAGGCCATGTTGTCGTTCGGGACGTCGTCGCGCGCCAGGACCACGAAGCGCTGGCCGTGCACATGGACGGGGTGGTTCATGGGGTGGAACGAATCGGGCGAGTTGAAGACCCGGATCTTGACCAGATCGCCCTGCTGGAAGGTCCAGTGGATGTCGCCGTTTTCGCGCCCGGTGTCCATGTCGCGCAGGATCCAGGTGACCTGCGTGCCCGACGAGAGCCAGTTCATCATCGGCATGGCGTCGTTCCACTCCATGGGGGGGATGTAGAGCGTGTCCATCTCCATGGAGCGCACGATCGGGAGCGGCAGGCCGTGGACGCGCACGGTGGCCTCGAGGGTGTGATCCGGGGCCCGGCCCAGATGGGCGCGCATGGCCTCCGCCTCGGCCATTTCGGCTTCGTGTCCACGCAGGGTCGCGTGGGCCTCGGTCACGGCGTCCTGCACACGCGGCCCGGCCACGGTCACCAGCGCGAGGGTGTCCACCTCCGGGTAGAACTCGCCCCGGAAGTGGTTGATGGCCTGGATCGTGTTCGCGATCGCCACCTCCCCCTCTTCGGGGAAGAGCACGTCCACGACGTACCGCTCGGCAGGCGCGATCACCACGCTGGGCACCCACATCTCCCGTTCGAACCGGCCCACGTCCGACGCGACCAGCTTCGCCCGCGCCGACCCGAAGGTCACGTTGAAGGTGCGGGTGTTGGCGACGTTGGTCATGAAGAAGCGGATCACTTCGCCGGGTGCGGCCGTCAGCGTGTGTCCCGTCACGCCATTGACGAGCATCACGTTTCCGAAACGCCCCATGAGCGCGTGGGTCGGCGCTTCCTTCCCCCACGGGATGAACCCCTGCCCGTCCATCAGGATGTCGTCCAGGACCAGCATCTCTTCCCGGTGGGCGGGGCCATAGTAGTCCGGGTCGGGAGACGCGACGAGGAGGTTGCCGTAGAGGCCGAGGTCCTGCTGGACGTCCTCGCGCACGTGAGGGTGGTACCAGAACATCCCCGCGTCGGGGACGCGCAGTTCGTAGGTGAAGGTTTCGCCGACTTCAATCGGGTCCTGGGTCAGTCCCGGGACCCCGTCGAAGCGGTTCTCGAGGCGGAGGCCGTGCCAGTGTACGGTCGTCGGGCCCTCGATGCGGTTGGTGACGCGCACCACGACGGTCGAGCCCTGCGCGGCCTGGATGAGGGGGCCGGGGTACTGGCCGTTGTAGCCGTACATCGCGGCCGTGTGGCCGTTCAGGGTGCGGCGGACGATGGAGACGTCGACGTCGAAGGTGTCGCCGGGCTCCAGGTGGACGACCTCGCTGGGCCGCGCTTCGGGCAGCGTGGCCAGGTCGATTCCCATCGCGGCCAGGAAGGGCTCGACCGGTGGCAGCGCCATCTCCAGCCCCGGGATCATGGGCATGCTCGGGTCCATCGGGGGCATGCGCCAGCCGCTCCCCATGGCGCCCGTCATGTGGGCCGCGTGGTCCATCTCCTGAGGGGCGGCGGGGGCCGGGGCGAGCGCCGTCAGCAGGGCAAGGGTGACCAGCGCCGCGGGCGACGCAATAGCTGGACGGGCCGCCCGCTCGCGCCGCGCCGCGAAGCCCGCCTCCCTACTCATATCCGTAGGCCGCGCAGTTTTCCTGTTCGAAGGGGCCGTGACCGGCCATGGTGTGCATCATGCCGCTGCGGGACATGCCGCGGATCACGATCGGGCCACTCCACATGACGGCTGCGGGGTCGAAGGCGGGCTCCAGGGTGACCACCACGAGGAACTTGTTCCAGGTCACCTTGCCGGAAAACCGGGCCGGGTCGGTCATTTCACCGGCCAGCACGACCTCGTCCAGTTCGGGGGTGGTCGCCCACACCACGTAGGTGCCGCCCCGTGCGGGCCCGAGGCGCTCGAAGCGCACCGTGAAGTCGTAGAGGTAGCTGCCGTCTCCGGCGAGAGCCACGCCGTACGGCGACTGCGCGAAGTCGACTTCACCGACGCCGCTCGCGTTGCCGGTCCCCGGAACGCGCCGGGTGGAGACCATGGGGAACTGGTAGTACTCGGGCCCCTCCACGAAGCCGCACACGCCGACAGTCTCCGCCACCTCGGCCGGCGGGCCGGCCACTCGCTCCGGGCTCTCGGGGTTCCGGGTCGGCGCGGCGACGATCAACACCGCCGCCAGCGCGCCGACTCCGCCAGGGCTAAAGGATCCAGTCCTCATCCCCCGTCCTCCAAGACCGAGCGTCATATGACTGTCGAGCGTGAGCCATGTTGTTGCCGCGTCCCCCTCAGCTGATCGGCCGCTTCACCGGCCCGTTCTCCCAATCCTGGGCCGACGAGATGTTGGGCACGCCCCAGTCCTCGCCGTTCCAGCCGCTGAAACCGTCCATGCGGAAGGTCCAGAAGCCGGTGGACATGTCGCTGACCACGATCAGGCCGTCGGCGTTGCGGATGTCGATCCCGAAGGCGCCGTTGAAGACCGGACCGCGGTCCTTGTTGGGCGGGCCGACGTAGGTGTCGTAGTAGCCGACCGTCACCGGGTTCTCGGGGTCCATGAGAGAGAAGATCTGCAGGCCGTCGAGGTAGCCCGACGCGAACACATAGGGCCAGCGCACCTCGTGGTTGTGCACCAGGTTCTCCCAGTCGGCGGTCCAGGCGGAGATGGGGTTGCTGATGTTGGTGACTTCGCCGTCGAGCGCGGGCTGCAGGTCGAAGATGCGGATCGGCGCGTACTGGTACTCGGTCTCGGCGATCACGTAGCGGCCGTCGGGGCTGGGCGTGAAGGTGTGGCCGCCCCGGACTCCTCTGACGCCCGCGAGAGAGATGCGGAGCTGGGGGTTGTCGAGGTCGGTCACGTCGTAGATGTAGTAGCCGCCCGTGCCGCCTCCGTAGAAGCGGTCTTCGCCGGTATCGGGGTGATAGCCGACGTAGAAGTCGTGGTATCCCCTGCCCGCCCGGCCGGCTTCCGTCTCCGGGACCGGCACGCGGCCGGCGTGGGCGTTCTCCAGGTCGCCCGACACGACCTTGCCCAGGTCGTAGACTTGGGCGAAGGGGCCGCGAATGGTCGTGAAGAGGAGGACGCGGCCATCGGAGTGCTTGTAGATGAAGATGTTGTGGAAGCCGCCCGGCATGTCGGGCTCACGGATCCGGGCCACTTCGCGGACGGTGGATGCGTCCGGCAGGCCGGTCACGTCAAAGACGACCGCGCCCAGGTCCGTGTCGGGCCCGCCCTGCCCGAACTGCAGGGACTGCACCACGTAGTAGCGGTCGCCGATCTTGAAGTGCTTCACGTCCATGCCGCCGGTGCGCATGTGGAGGTCCTGATTCTCGATCCTCCACTCGTAGAGGATTTCCGGGTGCTCCGGATTGGCGATGGAGATGATGTCGAGGCCCTTCGGCCCGGTGTCGCCGTAGACCATCCGGGCGACGTAGGCGTACGGACGATCCAGCTCCTGTTCCATGTCCAGGTCGGCCACCGACAGGCGCGGTCCCAGGGGGATGTGGCCCAGGATTTCCATGTTGTCGCTGCCGGGTTTGGAGGCCGTCCACTGGGCGTGGGCGGCAGGGGCGGCGAGCAGAAGCACGGCGGCGGTAAGGGCGGGAACGAGGGTGGCTCTGGGCGACATGACAACTCTCCGTGGCTGACGGTGCGCCGGTTTGGCGAGACTCCGGCTAAGGGGGAAAAGCTACTGCCGTCGTTGGGGGCGGGGCAATCGCGGCCGGCGGGGGACGGCCCCTCAAAACGGCCAGCGCTGCGTCGCCATCACCGCGGCCGTGGCTCCGGCGGCGGTCGACACAACGATGTTCCAGGCCCGTTCGGGGACTGACAGGCCGCGCGTGGCGATGAACGCGGCGAAGAGCAGAACGCCCGCCAGGACGATCTGGGCGAGCTCCAGGCCGATGTTGAAGGACAGCAGGGGGACGAGGATGTCGCGCTCCTGGCCGAGCACCAGACGGAGGAAGTTCGAGAAGCCGAGGCCGTGGATGACGCCGAAGAGGAGGGCGGCGGCGTAGCGGGATCGGCGTTCCGCGCGGGGGGTGTCGGCGGAGCGGGGGCGGCGTCCCCGGCGTTTGGCCGCGGTGCTCCGGGAGCGACGGCGTGGACGGCCCTGGCGCCGGACCACCACCAGGTTGAAGACCGCCGTGGCCACGATCGTCACGGGGATCAGGAACTCGACGATACCGGAATCGACGCGCACGAGCCGCAGCGTGGCCACCGCGAGGGACACGGAGTGCCCGATCGTGAATGCCGTGACGAGGATCAGCAGCTCGCGCCACCGCGTCAGGGTGTAGGCCGCGCAGAGCACCGCCAGGAAGAGGATGTGGTCGTAGCCCTGAAGGTCGAGGAGGTGCTCGAAGCCGAGGCGGAGGTAGACGGTGAAGGTGGTCATGGTCTGCGGTCCCGGATTGCCGCGCGCGCGGCCGCCCACACCCCGACCCAGACCAGCCACGACATCCGCTCGGCCATGCTCAACATGCGGAAGTGCTCCCACAGCAGCCACGGGACGGTCGCCGCCAACTTGACCGTCGAGCCGTCGTGGTACGGCATGCGGCGCTCCACTACCGTGACCGCACGGCGCCGCTCCGCGTGCAGCACGGCCTCGATGGCGCCTCCGAGCCGGGACGGGGTCATGCCCTGCCAACCCGGGACGCGCATCACGCTCCAGGCCGCGACGGTTCGTCCCCACCCGTGGAGGTTCGCGCCCGCCACCACCGCCAGATCCATCGAGTCGGCGAGAGCGAGGATCTCGCCGCGCTCGCCCCGGGCCTGTTCCAGGCCGCGCGGCGCGCCGTCGCTCAGCTCCACGCCGACCACGCCGGCCGGGGAGCCGGGCGCGAGCGGCACGATCCGGTCGAGCGCGCCCGGGATCGTGTACAGCATGGTGGGCGGCCCGGCGCCACGCTCCCGAGCGGAGGCGATCGAGTCCGGGTCGAGGTGGTGCCAGGTGCTGTCGAGCGCGAAGACGTAGCGGGAACGGTCGCCCAGGATGTTCGTGTGCCGGTCGCGCAGCCGCACCTCCATGCCGCTCAGCAGCACGGTGCGCTCGCCGGCGCGGACCGGGTTGGCGGGAAGCGCGTCGTCCACGCCCGCCCAGGTGTAGTGATCGGTGATGTACGCCGCGCCGAAGCCGCCGGCCTCGTGCCATGCGCGGTTCCGCGCGGCGGTGAAGCGGGACCAGCCGTCGTGGGAATGGTTCGTGTGCGAATGGAAGTCCACCGCAAGGAGATCGGGGTCGGCAAGCCGGATCGCGGACATGGGGCGCGGGACGAGGGCCGCGGCGGCGTAGAAGGCGAGCAGGGCGCCGAGCGCGGCGGCGGCGAAGAGGGCTTCCCGGGCGGCGCGGCGCGGCAGGGAGGGACGCGGGGTGCCGGGGGCGGCCGTGCGGGAGCCGCCGCGTGAGGTCCGGGCCGCGACGAGGCGGTGGGCGAGGTACAGCAGGATCAGAGTCGCCACCAGCGCGTAGTGCTGTCGCAGCGTGAGGAGGGACACGCCGTCGAAGAGGCCGAAGAGGGGAGCGCCGAGGAGGTAGCCGCACGGCTGGTGGAGGGTGGCGGGGGTGAATGGCTGGCGGGTGGCGGCGTCTTGCAGGGCGGGGACGGCAGTGAGCGCGGAGGCGGCCACGAGACAGGTGACCAGGAGCGGTCCCCGGGAGGGTCGGAATGCGGACGGGGACAGGTTCACGGCACTGTCCTGGCCAGCAGTGTCGCCCGGTTTTCGACCAGCGCTGCCCGGTTCGCCAGAGCGTCTTCGTCCAGGCCTGTGCCCACGAGTTTCTCCGCCACGGTGTGGCTTCGCCCGTGGGCCAGGTCGCACAGCTCCGCGACCCGCTGCCGGACGAAGGGCGCACCCAGGCCGCATTGACGGGCGAACCGGTCCCAGTCGCCGTGCCGGAACTCCTGCAGCGTACTGCGACCCGCGATCTTCATGGCGAACCCGGGCGAGAAACGAGGATAGGCGATCGTGGACAGCAGGTCATACAACGGCGCGAGTCCCACATCACCGTCCGGTTGCCGGAGAAGGCTGTAGTTCTTGCCGTGAGCATCGGCGTTACCGAGCAGGACCTGCAGGATTGCCGCGTCAAGCAGCCCGAGAAGCGCGATCGCGGGACGGGCGCAGACCCGCCGGATCAGACCGAAGCAATGCGGGAATCCGGGGCCCCCTTCAGAAGCATACTTCCGCTGCGGGACGAGCCCGAGTGCCTGGCAGAAATCCTCCTGATGCAGGCGATTCACAGGTCCCTGCGGGGCAGCCTGGCGGTCATAGCGTTCCACCAGCAGATATGGCATGCCGGCCACCACTTGCGGTCGCACCGGCGCCACGGCCAGTCCCAGGTCGGCGGCAAGGCACATCGCGAACGCTTCGCTCTCGGTCGTGGCTTCGAGATCGGGCATGGGGGGTTTGAGAATATGGGTCGTCGCCTGGCCGGGCACCGGGAGGGCGATCCGCCCGTCGACCAATACAACCGGGATCTTGGACTGGGCACCCGCCAGCGACATGCGCAGGCCGTCCGCCGCACCCCGAACGTGCGAACCGGGGCCCTTCGCCATCCCGGCTAGAAACGGGCGCTGCCGGATCGTCTCCAGCAGTCGTGCGAGTTCGTCGCCCGAGAGGGCATCCGGTGCCGGGTCGGTCTCCGCGTCGGATGGCTCCTCGCCCTCCGGCAACAACGAGAGCGCACCCGCCAGCTCCGCCCCCATCCCGGCCAACAACCGAAAGGTGTTGGTGGGCGACACCCCAAGCCCGGCAGCGGCGCCGTCCCGTTGTGCGCCCTCCGGCAACAGCCCCTCGAAGAACGGGAGGCAGAGCCGCGGGCTGAAGCTTCGCGGTTGCCTGGGCAGCGAGAAGGAGATCGGCGGTGCCGAGGCGTCCTCGATCCAGTCCCGGTCGTACGTGAAGCGCACCGCACCGTCGCGATTCAGGGAAAGCAAGCCGACAATCGCTCTGTCCCACCAGACGTTCAGGGAATCCGTCATTCGTAAGAGAACCGCTCCAGCCTGGCCCCGTCGGCTTCCACGACGGCATCCCGGCGCAGCCCCCTCATTCGTAGCGGTCGCCCCCCCGGGCAACTCCACACGCACCTTGCAACCGAGTGTACCGAGCACGGCGAGCAGCTTCTCGAGCCGAACCGTCGCCTTGCCCCTCTCCAGCTCGGAAACAAACCGCACGCCCACGCCGGCTGCGCCCGCCAGTTGATCCTGGCGGAGGCCCTGGGCCCGCCGTGCCGCCCGCACGATTTGTCCAATCTCCGCAGGAGTCATTCGCTCGCCATCCCGCTCGGCCCACTCGGGCCCCGATTACTCCCGATCGGGAAAGTCACCCGCCCGCAAACGTGTGCGAATACTTGACCAGGATCGCCCGTCCCGCCGACAGCGGCCGCCTCGGACCCAGCCCGTTGTCCCGCTCGCCAAAGAATCCCTCGTTGTAGACGATCCAGAGGTCGGTGCCTTCGCGGAAGTGGTAGCGGAAGCGCACGTTGACGCTGGTCTGCGCGGTCGCGCTGTTGTACTGGCCGAAAGTGCTCATCGAGACGCGAGGATTGAGCGCGGTCTTCACCCTGAGGCGCGCCAGCTGCGTGGTGGTGGCAGCCCCCCGGTCGGCGAAGTCGAGGCGGTTCACCTCGTAGCCGCTCTCCAGCTCCAGGTACTTCGACACGACCCACGTGGGGCCCACCGAGAAGCTGAGACGGGTGCCACCGTAGAAGCTCCCCAGCGCGGCGTCGAATTGGCCCCGGAAGAGGTCGGTCCGGCCCAGCCTCAACATGGCGTTGGCCTCGTGGAACCAGTACTCACCCGCGGGAACGACCACATCGGAGATCGGAAACGGATCGCGCACGCTCTCGAAGCTCGACAGGGAGCCGATGGTCAGGTTCGAGCCGTCTCTGAACTGGAACTCGATTTCGGGCTTGATTTCCCGCGATTCGGCAGTCCGGTCCGAGTTGCGGAAGTACTGCGCCGTGGTGACCTGCAGAGCGCGAGCGAGTAGAGGCGAAGCGTCGTCCCGGAGTTGACGGTAGCGAAGCTGGGTGCCGCCGTAGGTGAAGTCCTTCCGCAGCTGGAACCCGAGTCCGGGAATGTAGTCGGCGCCCACCCGGATCCCTTCGGCGTAGTACGAGAACCCGCTGTCCCGGCGGCGTTCCACGCGCGCCCTGGCGAGCCCCGATTCCAGTCCGCCCGCCTGGTCGGTAGCCTCGTCGAAGGTGTGCGCCCACTGCAGGATCAGATACTCGTCGCCCAGCCACCGGAGGACGGAGTCCAGTCCATATGCGGTGTTGTTCCGGCCGGCCGATCCAAGGCGAGTGGTCAGCATGGCACCGACGCTCGAATAGTCGTTGATGATCTGCTGGTTCAGGCGGATCACATTCACATTCTCGGATGACAGGTCGCCGTGCGGGGCGGTCTGCATGTTGAGGAAGCCGAAGTCCGTCCCTTCCAGCCTGCCCACCGCGCGGGCGCCCCCGTAGATGCGCACGATTTCGCCCTGGTTCAGCCCGATGCGACGGCTGTGAAAGAGCCTGTTGAACATGCCGCCGGTGTTGAAGTCGAAGGTGGAGGCGCGTTCCTGGAAGAACTGGCGCTTCTCCGGAAAGAACAGGGCGAAGCGGGTGAGATTGATCTGCTGGTCATCGGCCTCGACCTGCGCGAAGTCGGTGTTCACGGTCAGGTCGAGCGCCAGATTCGACGTGGGGGAGTACTTGACGTCGATCCCCGCCTCGGTCGTGGGATCGCGCTCGCTCCGCCACTCGGCCCGCGGCGCATCGGGTGGCTCGGCCAGCGCGGGCGTCTGCTTGAAACCGCCCAGCAAGAACGGCGTCACGTACACCGGCGTGGACTGACGCACGTCGCGTAGCACGACGCGCTGTGCTCGCGAAGGCTTCGCGAATCCGAAGCGGCCCCACTTGGGATCGACGCCGGGGAAGGTCTGACGTTCGTTCTTGCGCGCCACCAGCCGGTAGGCGATGAGCCCCATCGTCACCTCCCCCTCGGTGACCTGGAACCCGAGGGTCGAGAAGGGGATCCTGAACTCGGCGAACCAGCCTTCCTCGTTCTGCGAGGTGGCCACGTCCCAGTGCGAGTTCCAGTCCGTGCCCATCGGCATCCCGCTGGTGAACTCGGCATCGTTGGACATGGTCCGGTCCTGCCGCACGCCAGCCGGATTGGTGACGAACCAGACCGCGGTCTCATAGTCGTTGTAGCTGTCGATGACCACCGCGAGGATGTCGTCGCCGCTGTACTGGTCGCGGTAGAAGGTGCCGGTGCGGATCTGGCTCGGGTCGGAGTCGTACATGCGTCCCGAGACGTAGAGGTAGCGGTCGTCGTGCGCGATCCGCACCTCGGTCTGCTCGGTGAGCGGAGCGCGAAACGTCGGCGTGTACATGGTCATCGCGTAGGGCGCCACCTTGTCCCAGGCCGCCTCGTCCACGATGCCGTCGAGCTCGATCTCGCCGGACAGGCGGGGAATGGTGATGGGCGAGCCGGGTGAGGGTTCCAGGGGGCGGAGCTGTCCGTGCAGGCCACCGGGCATGGTCAGGAGTGCCGCGATGGTCATCCGGGCCGCGATGGTCGTCCGGGCCGCGATCGTTGTCCCGGCCAAAGGAGTGCTGCGAGTCTGCTTCACGTTGTCGTGTGCTTTGACATGGGTCGTGTTCGGGTGCGTGAGGGTCGCGCGCCGGTGATAACATACTTCATGACCACACTGCACCATGAAATCGTTGAGGCGCGCGGCGCGGGGGCGTCCCGCCGCATGTTCCTCCTGCACGGCATCTACGGCGCCGGGAGGAACTGGGGGTCGGTCGCGCGGCGGCTCGTCAGGGCACGCCCCGGCTGGGCCGTCTCCCTCGTCGACCTGAGGTCTCAAGGCAGGTCGCCGAGGCTGTCGCCGCATACGATGCACGCATGCGCGAGCGACCTCCTGCGCCTCGAGGATCACCTGGACCGCCCCGTCGACGCCGCGCTGCAGGAGATCCTGACGAACGGTCTCCCGGCGGGTTGAGGGCCCCCGCGCCCGAATCGGCACGGGGGCCCTCTTGGACCCACCTGGCCAGCGGAACAGCCCGCCTTCGCTCAGTCGATCAGTGAGTAATCTGGAACCCGAAGTTGATGGAGCGCGGGTAGCCCAGGAAGACCTCGGCGTCGTCCGCCTTGTGGCTCCAAATCCCCCGCTCGCGCTCGCCAGCATCGCGGTATGCGTTGAAGCGCGAGTTGTCCTGCGCGTCCTGGATGTACACGGTGTTGAAGATGTTGAAGGCGTGGAGGAACAGCCGCACGTTGCCGCCGAAGGCAGCGGCCACGTCCGACGCCAGCCGGTAGCTCATGTTGACGTCGAAGACCGTATACCCGGGCGGGCTCCAGGACTGGACCCCCGCGTCGACGTCGCTGCGGCGGCCGAAGGGGTCGTAGTTCGCGTAGTGCTTCCCGTAGGTCCTGCCCACCGCCTGCACGTAGAGGCCGCCGGTCGGGAACACGGACAGCGCGTACGCGACCTGGAACTGGGGCGCGTCGCCGACGTAGAGGTCCTTCAGGTAGAAGTTGTATTCCTGCGTCTCGGCCTGCCGGTCGTCGGGCTTGTAGGTGCCGGTCGGGTCGTTCGTGTACTTCCAGTCCCCCAACGACAGCGCGCCTTCGAAGCGCATGAAGTCGGCCGGCTGGAAGACGCCCTCCATCTCGACGCCCATGTGCCGCGCGTCCACGCCCAGCAGGTTGACCAGCCCGTCCAGCTCCGGCCCCAGGAGGTTTGCGACGAATTGGTTGCGGGTCCGGTTGTTCCACTGCGTGAAGTAGAGGTTGGCGTCGAACGAGAACTTCCGGTTCAGCGAACGGAAGCGGGTCCCGGCCTCGAACGAAGCGAAGGTCTCGTTCTCGGGATTGGGGTTGATGACGCCGCTGTTGTCGTCGATCACCCCGTCGAAGATCGGCACCTTGGAGACGAGCCCGGCGTTCCCGTAGGCGGACCATTCGGGGTTCAGGTTCCGCACGGCTCCACCCTTCACCTGGTACCCGGTCAGGCCGCCGCTGCTGAGCGTCAGCTGACCACCACTGGGCCCGCGGGTGAAGAAATCGGTGAAGTCGTACGAGATCCTGGACCAGCCGGCCATGCCGTAGAAGGAGCCCCCAAGGGACGACTTCTCGGCCTGCAGGTGCGCGCCGATCCAGTTGACATCGTTCTCGTTGTGGTAGGCGATCTTGTCGCCCAGGCGGCGGTTACCCTGGGCCTCGCTCCAGAAGTCGGAGCTGCAACCCCGGAAGCAGTCGTTGTAGAACGAGCCGCCCAGGAGGTCACGCACTTCTCGGAAGTGCTCGATCGTGGCCGTCCGCCAGTCCAGGCCGAAGTCCGTGACCAGACCGTTGTCGAACTCCTTCTGAAGCTTGGCGATGGCCCCCCAGGTGTCCTGGCTGTTCACCGAGTTGCGGAGGATGCCGGACGATCCTCCCCCGTCGCTGCCGCGGTTGCGCGCGATCGTGGCGTCCCAGTCCGCGAAGCGCTGATTGTAGGTGTAGTCCCAGCGCAGCGAGCCGTACGTCCCCGTACCGCCGCCAGAGCCACCCGAATAGTAGGCCACGGTATTCGCGGTCAGCCCGTCACCCAGGTACGAGTACCAGTTCAGGTTGATCTGCGGCTTGTAGTAGAAGTTCTCCCGCTCGTTGAGGAAGCTGCGGTCGTGGCGGCTGGAGATACCTGCGCCGGGACCCGTGCTGTTGAACTGCCGTCCCGTGTAGCTGGGGTCCACGCCGCCCTGGTTGGGGTTCCAGTACCGTCCGGCCTCGTTCGCGAAATAGTCCAGCCCCGCCGGATCGTAGTCCTTGAGCGAGGCCGCGAACTCCCTGTCCAGCGTGGCGATGTTCAGCTTGTAGAGGTTATGGCCATGCCGCTGCGGTGCGCCAACCGCGTACAGTTCCACCCGGTTGCGGTCGCTGAACTTGTACTGCGACGCGATGTAGAACGACCACGCGTCGTTCCAGGTCCCGTCGACCAGGCCGTCACTCGTGTTGCGAGCCACAGAGGCGGTCATCGCGAAGTTGCCGATCTGCCCCGTGGACGCGGTCATCGTCGTCTTGAGCAAGTTGCCGCTGCCGAATTCCTGCTTGAGGTTGTAACCGGGAGCCTGCTGGCTTGGGTCGGTGATGATGTTGAGCGTTCCGCCGATGGACGGCGTGGCCAGGTTGACCGCGCTGAGGCCGCGCTGGAGCTGGATGCTTGTGGCGGCATCACCCACCCCGGCCCAGTTGGACCAGTAGACCCATCCGTTCTCCATGTCGTTGACGGGCACGCCGTTGATCATTACCGCGGTGTTGCGCTGGTTGAACCCGCGCACGTTGATGCGGGCGTCGCCGGCGCCGCCACCCTGAGCGGTCGAGTAGACCGACGGGGTGACGTTCAACACCAGCGGCAGATCCCGCGAACCCAGCTGGGTCTGGATCTGGGCCTTCGACACGTCGCTGAACGCCACCGGCGTGCGGCGCTCCTCCGCCCGTTCGGCGAACACCTCGATCCCTCCCAGCGCCAGCGCCGACGAGATCATTGCAAAGTCCGCCATGTGGGTTCCGCCGGCCTCGACCCTGAGTCGCTGGCTCTCGGCCGTGTAGCCGATCAACTGGACCGACACGTCGTACGATCCGGCCGGCACGCCGATGACGTTGAATCTTCCGCTGTCGTTGGTGAGCCCTCCGTACTGGGCCCCGGTTTGGGTCTGCGACAGAACGACCTGGGCACTCGCCAGACCCGATCCATCGGAGGTCACGCTCCCCGTGACCGTACCGGACTGCTGGGCGCTCAGCGGCAACGCCAGGAACAGCAGGACTGGAATTCCACGAACCAATTTCATCCCGATCAACCTCCTCTTGAGAAGCACATGTTGCTGGCGGAGGCGACGCGCCCCCGTAGCGGTTGGCATTGTGTGCGACGGGGTCCGAACGGCTCGGGCCCCGGCCAGTGATCATACAGCCGCAGAGAGCGGCAGCCGGTCACATGGCGGTAACAGGGTCGTGTACTCGGCTACTCTGACAATGTGGGATACGACCCCCTGTCAGACAAGCGACGGTCCCCGGTGCATCGGTGCCCGGATACCCTCCGTCCGCGGCCCTCAATCCACTGGACAGCCGCCCTGGGACAGCCTAGAATCCATGCGCGAAGACAACCGATGCGCTGACGGAACCGGATCCGGCTGGGTTTCCACTCACGCAGGCGGAACCACCGCGTCAGCCCGTACGGCCGGCGCGGTTTTCTTGTCCGGCCAACACAGGAGGATGAATGATCTCGGTGGAAGGCGTGACCAAACGCTACGGATCCCTGGTGGCGGTCGACCGGGCCACCTTTGACGTGGACCGGGGCGAGGTCGTCGGGTTCGTGGGACCCAACGGGGCCGGGAAGACGACCACGATGCGCATGTTGACGGGTACGCTCCAGCCCGACGAGGGCACGATCCGCTTCGATGGCGAGCCGATCACCGACAACCTGACCGCGGCGAAGACGCGCGTGGGGTACCTGCCCGAAGCGAACCCCCTTTACGACGACATGCTGGTGTGCGAGTTCCTCGAATACGTCGCCCGGCTGCGCGGCCTCGACGACGCGGCAGCTCGCGCGGGGATCGGCAGAGCGGTCGAAGAGACCGGGCTGGAGGACGTCTTCTTCAGGCCCATCAGCGAGATCTCCAAGGGGTACCGCCAGCGCACCGGAATGGCCGGGGCGATCCTCCACGAGCCCGAGATCCTGGTGCTGGACGAACCCACCGAGGGGCTCGACCCCAACCAGCGCGTCGAGATCCGGAAGCTGGTCAGTTCGCTCGGCAGCGAGCGCACCGTGATTCTCAGCACCCACGTCATGCAGGAGGTCGAAGCCACCTGCGACCGCCTGCTGGTCATCTCCAGGGGAGCCATCGCCGCCGACGGGACGGTGGCCGAGCTGATGGACGCCGGCCGCAGCATTTCACGCTACACGGTGGAGGCGGCCGGAGACGGCGTGGTGGACGCGCTGCGCTTGCTCCCCGGCGTGGCCGATCACTCGGTCGAGGCGGTCGACGGGCGAGTCCGTGTACATCTGGAGACGACGGGCGACCAGGAGCTCAGGCCCCACATCTTCCGGCTGGCGACGCGGCAGGGATGGGTACTCTGGGAACTGAGGCGCGAGCGGGCGACGCTCGAACAGGTCTTCCGGGAACTCACCATGGACCACCCGGAGGTTGAGGCGAATGGCGCGGCCGGTGCCGGGAACCCTGCCCCGGCCGCGAGCAGTGGCGAGCACGGAGGCGACGACGAATCATGAAGCAGATACTCCTCGTGGCCCGGAAGGAGCTTCGCAGCTTCTTCGATCAACCCACCGCCTACGTGCTGGCGGTCGCCTTCCTCGGCCTCGGCCTCTATATGGCCTTCCGGTCCCTCTACGCCATGTCGACCGCTTCGCTGCGGCCCTTCTTCGACCTTCTCCCCTGGCTCCTGGTGGTGTTCATCCCGGCGGTGGCGATGAAGAGCCTCGCCGAGGAACGCCGCGGCCGGACGCTGGAGTGGCTGATCGCGCAGCCGCTCACCGAGTCCGAGATCGTGCTGGGCAAGTTCCTGGGCAGCTGGCTGTTCGTCATGATCACGCTGGCCGGCACCCTGCCGATGGCGGTGGGGGTTCTGCTCGTATCGGAAGCCGACCCGGGCATCATGGTCGCGCAGTACGTCGGGGCCGCGCTCCTCACCGCACAGATGATCGCGATCGGTATCTGGGCATCGTCCATCACCCGGAACCAGATCACGGCATTCATCATCGGCGCGATCACCTGCTTCGTGCTTGTGCTGATCGGCACGCCGGTCGTGCAGATCGGTCTGCCCCGGCTCGTGGGCGGCTGGGCGGCCCAGCTCTCGGTGATCAGCCACTTCGAGAATGTCGCCCGGGGCGTGGTGGACCTCCGCGACCTGCTCTATTTCGCGTCCACGTGCGGCCTCTTCCTGCTTCTTGCGGTCGCCGCGCTGGGCGTTGAGCGGCTCAGCCGGGGCGGCGCCGCATTCCGCAGGCTGCGGCTCGGCACCGGTGTGATCGCGCTGGCCGTGCTCATGCTCAACCTGCTGGGCGGACACGTCCGGGGACGCATCGATCTCACCCGCGACGGCCTCTTCACCCTTTCGGACGGCAGCCGCGAGATCCTCGGCGGCCTGGACGACGTGGTGAACCTCACATTCTTCGTGAGCGACGATCTGCCGCAGGAAATCCAGCTCACCGAGCGTGATGTGCGGGATCTGGTCGCGGACCTGGAGAACGCCTCCAACGGGATGCTCGCCGCCGAAGAGGTCAACCCCGACGACAGCGACGACGCGGCCGACCAGGCGTCGTCGGTCGGCGTCATGCCGATCGAGTTCAACGTGCTCCGGGACGATGAGCTCCAGGTCAAACGCGGGTACTTCGGGCTGGCCGTCACCTACGCGGACGAGCAGGAGATCATCCCCGTCATCGACCGGGCCGACGACCTGGAGTTTCGCCTCGTGTCGGCGATCGCCAACATGACGAACGACGACCGGCCGACCCTCGCCTTCATGTCGGGCTTCGAGGCGAAGGATCCGTTCTACTACCGGAGCTTCCGGGAGAGCATCGGCGACCGCTACGGGGTCGTCACGATCGACATCGAGAGCGACTCGACGGGCGCGCTCAGGGCCGACTCGATCGACGTGCTGGTGGTGGCGGCGCCGGCCCAGCCGGTGTCACCCGGCGTTGCGGCCGCGATCGACGACTACCTGGACGCCGGCGGCGCCGCCCTCCTGCTCATGGAACGCCACGCCCTCAGTCCCCAGTCACCCGGCATGTCCATGCCCGTGAACACCGGTCTGGAACGCCTGCTCGCACAGCGCGGCGTCGAGGCGTCCGGCGACCTCGTCTTCGATGTCGCCTCGGCCGAACGTGTTTCCATGCGCCAGGGGATCTTCAACGTGGCCCGGCTGTACCCGCTCTGGCCGGTCGCATACAGCGGAGGGGACCACTCGACGATCCGCGACCTCAACAACGTCAGCTTCGGCTGGGCCGCGCCCTTCACCTGGGAAGAGGGCGACCCTTCGGTGACGCCGCTGTGGAGCACCACGGAAGGCGGGGGGACGAGACCGGCCGGCGGAATGATCGCCCCGAACATCGAGTTCGCCACGAGCGAGGAGGAGTTGGGGATTCACACGATGGCGGTCGCGGTGGATCCATCGATGGCGGCAGACGGCGGCGAGGAGAACGGCGAAGAGGGCGGCCGGCCCGGTGGCCGGATCATCGCGGTCGGCGACGCGGACTTTCTCGAGGACCGCTTCGTCCAGGCGAATTCGCAGAACCTGATCTTCGCTGCCAACGCGGTGGACTGGCTGGCCCAGGACGAAGCCCTGATCGGGATCAGGTCCAAGGACCGCACGCCCCCCAGCCTGTCCTTCCAGTCCGACGCCGGAAGGAACGCGCTCAAGTGGACCTCGCTGATCGGCGTGCCCGCGCTCTTCGTCCTCTTCGGATTCGTCCGGGTGACGGGGCGAACGACTCGCGCCGAACGCCGCTGGAACGAGGCAGGCGACAAGGAGCACGACGATGAGTGAGAAGACGCTGCGCGCCTGCCTCTACTTCCTGGGCGCGGTGACCGTGCTGTACTTCGTGATCACGCTCGCGGGGGGCGGGAGCGGAGGCGCGTCTGCCGGCGGTTCCGGCCTGGCGGCGGCCTTCGAGGGCATCGATGGCGAGACACTCACCGGCGTCGACCTGATCGGCCCTCGCGAGACAATCCGCCTGGAGCGGGCGGGTGACGACTGGACGGTGAACGGCTTCGAGGCCGACTCCGGCGCGGTCGCCCGGTTCCTGCGCGCGCTGGACGAGGTCGAGGTGGGACCCGTCGCCGCTGCCAACCCGGCCAACCATGGGCGCCTGGGCGTGAGCACGGACAGCGCCTGGACGCTGACGACCGACGGCGGCACAACGGTGCTGCTCGGCAAGACCGGCAATCGGTTCCGGACCGCGTATGCGCGGTTGCCCGACGCGGATCAGGTCAGTCTCATCGAAGGCGACCTGCGCGCCGCCGCTGCACGTCCCCTCTTCGACTGGCGTGACAAGGTCATCCTGAGCGCCGACACCGCGGCCATCGCCAGCATCCATGTCGCACGGGACGGCGAGACGGTCATCTACGAACGCGGGGATTCGAGCTGGACGGTGGGCGGTGATGGTGTCGAAGCGGACGACGCCGAGGCCGGCAGCGATGGCGCCGAAGCCGACGCCACCACCGTCCGCAACATGCTCCAGGAGATTGCGGGCTTGCGCGCGAGCGGCTTCGCGCCGCAGGATGCCGAGATGCCGGAAGAGCCGGACCGGACGGTGCTGGCTCTCGACGCGGATGGAAACGAGGTCGCTTCCCTGTCGCTCGCCGAGCAGGAGGGCAACTTCCGGGTTTCCGCGTCCGCCAGTCCATACATTTTCGAGGTGCCGACCTTCAGGGCCGACCGGGTCGCCCCAGCGCCACCCGACGACAGCTGAGGCGAGGGCGGCTGCCGACAAGGGCGCGAGCCCGGTCGCATGAACCGGAGGCCCGCACCCAGCAAGGAGCCAGCGATGAGCCAGAGCCCCACTTACGACGCCATCGTCGTCGGCTCCGGGGCCGGGGGCGGCATGACCGCCTTCATCCTGGCCACATCCGGACTCCGCGTCCTGATGCTGGAGGCGGGGCGGGACTACGATCCCGTCCGCGAGACGCCGATGTTCCAGCTGCCGAAGGACGCGCCGTTGCGTGCGGCGGGAACCTCCGAAAAGCCGTTCGGGTTCTACGACGCGACCGTCGACGGGGGCTGGCAGGTGCCGGGCGAGCCCTATTCGGTCGCCGAGGGATCCGAATTCATGTGGTGGCGTTCGCGGATGCTGGGCGGGCGCACCAACCACTGGGGCCGGATCTCGCTACGCATGGGCGAGTACGACTTCAAGCCCCGCAGCCGGGACGGACTGGGCTTCGACTGGCCGATGTCATACGAGGATCTCGCGCCGTATTACGACAAGACCGAGTCGCTGATCGGGGTCTACGGATCCAACGAGGGACTGGAGAACACGCCGAACTCGTCGCCCGGTGTGCTGCAACCGCCCCCGAAGCCGCGGGCGTACGAGCTTCTCACCCGCAAGGCGTGCCGGCGGATGAGGATCCCCGTGATCCCGGCGCATCTGGCCATCCTGACACAGACACAGGACGCGGACCGCCTGCCCGGCGAGATCTTCCCGGGCAACGAACTGGCCCGGCGCGTCACCGCCGACTCGATGCGGGGCCGTGCGGCGTGCTACTGGGCAACCCCATGCGGGCGCGGCTGCTCGATCCGCGCCAACTTCCAGTCCACCACGGTCTTGCTGCCTCCCGCCCTCGCCACCGGCTCCCTCGACATCCGCACGGGAGCCATGGTGCGCGAAGTCACCGTCGATTCGCGGGGACGCGCCACCGGGGTCCACTACATCGACAAGGCCACTCTGTTGGACGAGTTCGCCTCGGCGCGGGTGGTCGTGCTGGCCGCGAGCGCGTGCGAGTCCGCGCGCATCCTCCTCAACTCGACCAGCGGCCTCTTCCCCGACGGGCTGGCCAACTCGTCCGGCCTGGTGGGCAAGTACCTCATGGACACGGTCGGCGCGGGCGTCTACGCCCACATCCCCGCGCTGCAATCACTTCCCCCGCACAACGAAGACGGCGCCTCCGCCATGCACATGTACATGCCGTGGTGGCTGTACGGCGAGCAGGCGGCGGGCCGCATGGACTTCCCCCGCGGCTACCACATCGAGTTCGGCGGCGGACGGCGCATGCCCGGCTTCGGTGCCTTCGCGGGCCTGGAACCCCTCACCGGGGGCAGCTACGGCCAGCGCTTCAAGGACGACTGCCGGCGCTACTACGGCAGCTTCCTCTTCTTCGACGGCCGCGGCGAGATGATCCCCAACGACGACTGCTACTGCGAAATCGACGGCGACAAGGTCGACCGCTACGGCATCCCCGTGCTGAAGTTCCGCTGGAAGTGGGCCGATCACGAGCTGAACCAGGCCCTTCACATGCAGCGCACCTTCGCCGGGATCGTGGACGAGATGGGCGGGCAGCTGCTGTCGACGGTGCAGACCGACGGGGCCAGGGCGATCTCGAAGGGCGGGCAGATCATCCATGAAGTGGGCGGCGTCCAGATGGGCGACGATCCCCGCAGTTCGGTGCTGAACGAGTTCTGCCAGTCGTGGGATGTGCCGAATCTGTTCGTGACCGATGGGGCGCCCTTCGTGTCGAACGCCGACAAGAACCCGACGCTGTCGATCATGACGGTCGCGTGGCGGGCGAGCGACTACATCGTCGAGCAGCTCAGGCAGAGGAGCATCGGATGAGCGAGAACATCACCCGGCGGGGCGCCCTCAAGGTGATCGCGGCGACGGCGGCCCTGGGCGGCGTGGCGGCCTCGTGTGCGCCCGAAGAGGCTGCCGAGTCCGCCCACGAGGCGTTGTCCGGCTTCTCCCCGCTGCCTCCCAGCAACCCCCGCGCGGCGGGCACCTTGACCGATCCCGACATGCTGGCGCCCGTCGTCGCCTGGGAGACGGTCCTCACGGACGAAGAGATGCGGCTCGTGGCGGCGCTTGCCGACGTGATCATCCCCGCCGACGACCGATCCCCCGCAGCGAGCGCGGTGGGGGTGCCGGAGTACATCAACGAGTTCGTTTCCGCGCCCGCCCACAAGGAGCAGCTGACCCGGCTGCGCGGCGGGTTGGCGTGGCTCAACCGCGCGGCACGGGAGCGCTTCGGGGCGACCGGTTTCCCTGCGTTGACGGTGGCGCAGCAGCACGAAATCTGCGACGAGATCTGCTTCGAGCCCGACGCGCCGGCCGAACTTAAGCCCCAGGCCCGGTTTTTCGATCAATTCCGGGACATGGTGTCGACCGGGTTCTGGACCTCCGAAGAGGGGATGCGCGACCTGGGGTACGTGGGGAACGTGCCGCTGCCGAGCTTCGACGGGCCGCCGCCGGAGGTGCTGGAGCGGCTGGGGCTGGCGGGAGAAGATCTGGAGTAGGGGGGTGCCGCGGTTGTGTACATATGAATTGTACATAATGTACAAAAGATATGTACATAATCGGGTTGGGATGGCTTCAGGGGTGCTCCGCCGCGTCTGACCGCTGATTCGCGTTGTGGGACAGCCGGTTGCGCTATTCTGTCTTGGGGAGGAATTCGGAATAACTGTCCCAACCGAGCATGCCGGTGTCCCTGGATTTGCCGCGGAAACGCGGGGGGGGAAAGGGAGACACGGTGAGGAAGGACGGCGGCCGAACCTGTTCGTGCGACAACCACGTATGGTCCAGCTTTGCCGTGCTGTTTGCGCCTTGCCGGTGTCCCAAATCGGCGAAACATAGTCCCATCCAGCCATGTACGGATTTGAGATCGCGGCTTTGGCGAGGTGCGGGATGTTGTGCTGGAAGGGCGCTGGAGGCCGCACGCTGGCCCCTGTGGGGCGAACGCGGTCGGGTCACCCTTCGAAGCCGTCACAACCCGGGTTTTCGCGTCCAGGGCCAATACAGAGAGTCGGAAACACGCCCGTTATCTTTAGGGGTAACTCTTTGCTGTATCTGACTTTAGGAGGACCCCATGAACGACGATCTCTTTCAGCTCGGCGAGCGCATCGCCGAAGTCGCCGCCCGGATCAACATCGCCACCTATGAGATGCTCACCCTCGTCGCCGAGTTCGACCGGCGCGAGGGATGGGCCGAGGAGTTCACCTCGTGCGCCGAGTGGCTTGCCTGGCGGACCGGCCGCATGCTGGGGACCGCGCGCGAGAACGTGCGGGTGGCTCACGCGCTGGAGGACCTGCCGCTCAGCTCCGCCGAGATGAAGACGGGCAAGATCTCCTATGCCAAGGTTCGGGCCATGACCCGGGTCGCGACCCCCGACACCGAAGCGACGCTGCTCGAATACGCACGCACAGGTTCCGCCGCGAAGCTGGAGCAGATCGTGCGCGGATGGAAACATCTGTCGCGGGACGGCGAACTCACGGCGGAGGAGGCCCGCCACCAGAGCCGCGCGTTCTCGGTCGTGATCGACGGGGACGGGATGTACGTGATGCGGGGGCGGCTCGAGCCCGAGGCCGGGGCCGTGCTGATGCGGGCGATCGAAGCCGCGAGCGACGCGCTGTACCGCACCGAGCACCCCGACGCGCGGCCAAGGAGCCGCCAGCGCAGGGCGGACGCGGCGGGACTCATCGCCGAGCGAGCGCTGGCGGCGGGGTTCGGTGGCGAATCCGGGACGCGTGCCGAGCGGTTCCAGGTAGCGGTCCACACCGAGATGGCCACGCTGGAGAAGGACGGTGAACCGGGCCGCTCGGAGGTCGACGGGGTGAGGGTGAGCGCCGAGAGCTCGCGCCGGATGGCGTGCGACGCGGCCATCGTGCCGATGACGCACCGCGACGGGGAGGTGATGGGGGTGGGGCGGAGGACGCGCACGATCCCACCGCACATCCGCCGCGCGCTGGAGGAGCGGGACCGTGGGTGCCGCTACCCGGGGTGCGGGAGCCGGTTCACCGAGGCACATCATGTGAAGCACTGGGCCGACGGGGGCGAGACCAGCCTGGCGAACACCGTGCTGCTGTGCAGACGGCATCACCGCGTGGTCCACGAGGGCCGCACGCGGATGTCGCTGAACCGGGAGGGTCAGGCGGTGTTCTTCACGAGGAACGGGAAGATGATCGCGAGTGCGCCGCCGTTGGCCCGACCGGGACAGCCGCCGCAGCCGCTCCCATCCGCACCACCGTTACCGCCCGGCGAGCTGTACAACGGGGCGGCGCGCCTGGTGGACTCGGCGATCCCGTGGGCACTGGAGGCAGCTGCCCGAGAGGCGGTGGAGGAGGCGCTGGACTCGGCCGGCGAGGTGGCACGGAGCGCTGCCGAGGATGCGTCCGGCGAGCCCGCCGGGGATGTGGCTGGCGAGCCCGCCGAGGAAGCCGTTTGGGAAGCCGCCGGAAAGCCCGCTCGGGGGGCAGGCGACGAGCACGCACCAGACCACGCGCAAACGGACCCGGCCAGGGATGCGGCGGCGTAGCAGCGTCGCCCCGACATCGGCCCCGGCGTCGCCCCGACATCGGCCCCCGGCGTCGCCCCTACATCGGCCCCCGGCGCTGCCCCCACGTTTCCGCGGCAAAACCCGGGACACCCGCATGTCTGGATGGGACAGGCGAGTCTGATAGGCGAGTCAGGCTTGCGATTCTTCAGATTCCCCGATCACTTGCTGAGCTTCGCCTGAACACCGGGAGCGCAAACACCACCATGAGCAATCGCAGCCAAACGATCGCTGATCGTCCTTTGCCGCATGGCCTGGGGGCAGGCCATCCCAGTAGTATCCGGCGGCTGGCGGTTGTCGGCCCTCTTGCCATCCTCCTCCTCGCCTCCGCCTGCGCCCCGCCCCCCACCGAGCCCGACCCCGCGCTCCTCGAGGCGGTCGACTGGTACACCGGGGTGGCCGGAACCGTGAACGAAACGCGTGCCCGCGCCCTTCTGGAAGAGGCCGTGGCCCGCGAGGACCCGCTGGCGGTGATGTGGCGGGCGCGCGTGCACTCCACCGGACGCATGGGATATCCCCGCGACGAGGAGCTGGCGCGGGAAATCGCCAAAACGGTGATTCCCGACGTACAGCGCGCGGCTGAATCGGGGATCCTGGAAGCCATCTTCCTGATGGGGACAGCCTACGACGAGGGGCTCGGCAAGCCGCTCGATCCAGAGCGGGCGGCGGCGTGGCACCGCCGGGCCGCCGAACGCGGTCACGTCCTGGGCGCCCACAACCTGGGCAATGCATACGCCGCCGGGCGGGGCGTCCCCGAGGATCATGCGCTCGCGGCCGTGTGGTGGACCCGCGCCGCCGACCAGGGCGACGCGATCACCCAGTTGCGGCTCGGCGAAGCCTATGAGGCCGGGCGAGGGGTGACCGCAGACCTGGCGCAGGCGCGGGAGTGGTACGCGAAAGCGGCCGCTGCCGGGAATCAGCAGGCACGTGACGTGTTGGAGCGCCTGTCGCAGGAAGAGGCGCCACCCGGCTCACGGACAAGGCACCGGGGCCACGCGCCCCAAAAAGACAAGGCCCCGGCCCGGCGCGAAGCCGGACCGGGGCCGATGCCAGGCTGCCCGGGGCCGGAACCCTCGGGCAACCGGAAGAATCAGACTACCACCGGTACGTCAGCCGACCGTAGTAGAACGCCCCGTTGAAGCCGAACGGCGTGAACTGGCCGTACTGGTTGCCGACACCGCCCGCCGCGCCCGGATACGCCTCCGGGAAGGTGTTCAGCACGTTCTGGCCGCCGACCGTCATGGTCCAGTTTTCCATGAAGGTGTGCGCGGCCTCGAGGTCGACGAGCTGCCGCGACGGGTAGTCGATCGTGTTGGAGGAACTTCCCTCGTAGAAGGGAGTCTCGCCGTCGAAGTAGCCGCCCCAGTGGCTCACCCGCGCGAGGAAGCGCATTCCACTCGCGAACGAGCGGTTGACGGATATGTTCCCGCGGACATTGGGAAGCCCTTCCTCCAGGATCCGGATGCGAAGGTCGCTCAACGTCTCGCTCCTGAACTGGGTCACCGAGGTGGAGGTCCAGTTCCACGCCGTGCTGAAGGTGGTGCTGCCACCGTCCCCGCCGGGCACCTCGTACGCCCCCACGAGATCGATCCCGGTCGTGCGGGTGGCGAAGTCGTTGATGAAGAAGCGGAAACGCTTGAGCACGCCGCCGGGTCGGATGATGCCCTCGGCCAGCAGGCGTTCGACGTCCGCGTTGCTGAGACTGAAGTTCTTGCTCGTCGTGAGACGGTCCGTAACGCTGATGACGAACAAATCGGTCGAAAAGCTGAACCGGCCCTGATCGAACACTGCACCAACGGCGAAGTTCTTGGACTTCTCGGGTGTCAGCGACTTCCCGTCGTACTCCAACGCAAGAGCCGAGGTTGAAGGAATGGTGCCGTTGTTGGTCAGGTCCATCAGATCGGGATCGTAGATCGTCGAGATGTTGAATGCGTTCTGCTGCCCGGGCGTGGGAGCGCGGAATCCGGTGCTGGCGCTCGCCCGCAGTCCAAATGCCTCGGAGAGGCTCACGCGTCCCGCAACCTTCCCGTTGATCGTCGTTCCAAAGTCCGAGAAGTTCTCGATGCGCCCGGCGAAGCCGAAGGTCCACGCACCGTCCGGTTCCCGGATCTCCATGTCGCCGTAGGCGGCGAAGTTGCTGCGGCTCCAATCGCCCTTGGTCAGCGGGCCAAAGCCGGTAAAACCGTTGGAGCCCGGGGTGAAGCCCTGGGTGGCGAGCGGGCCTTCGATCCACGACTCCCGGCTACCCTCGAAGATCTCGAATCGCTCGTTACGCCACTCTCCGCCTCCCGCGATGTTGACCCTCTCGTTGAGCTCGTACGAGAGGTCGACGTTCAGGTTGGTCTCCTGCTGATCGTAGATCCCCGGATTAAAGTAGGGCGTGCAGGGTTGGTCCGGAACGGCCGAAGAGGTGCCCTCGTCGCTGCAGGGCTGGTTCGGGCCCAGCGACGCGTTCACCGTGTTGTACATGTAGAAGTCCATGTTGGACTTGCCCCAGCTGGCACTCGCGTCCCAGGAAAGGTCGCCGCTGGTCCCCTTGAGTCCCGCGACAGCCGAGGCGTCGAGGACGTAGGCGCCGAATTGCGGGGTGAACCCGCCGGGGAAGAGCTTCTGGAAGGTGAAGCAGTTGGGGTCGCCGAGGACCTGGTTCCAGGCAGCCTGGTCGGCTACGACGCCGCCCTCCACCCGGACGTCGGGACAGCCGGCCGAGCCGTCGAGGACGCCATCCGAGGCATCGAGCATGTCGCCGACGAGAAGAATATCCTCGCCCGCGTCGTTGGTGGTTGCAAAGACGCCGCTGCGGGTGTTCGGGTTACGGTAGTAGAAGCCGCCCTCCACCTGCTTGCTCACATAGTTGCCGTGGGAGTAGAACTGGACGTTGTCGTTGAAGAGGTAGCCCATGTTGGCCCACACCTTGATCTCGTCGGAGATCGCCGGCGCGCCCCAGATCTGGGCGGGCTCCCGCACCGACGTGTTCCCGGCTCTAACCAGCGCGATCGCGTCGTCTCGCTGAACGCTACGGTCGGTGGCACCGGCGTTACCGTACTCGCCGGTCAGGTTGAGGAAGCCGTTTTCTCCAAGTGGCAGCCCCACGTTGCCCGACAGGGTGTACATCTCCCCGTCACCCTCGAAGAGGTTGTTGCCCGTCTTGAACTCGAGCGTGCCGCCGGAATTGTCGTTCTTCAGGACGAAGTTCATTACGCCCGCGATCGCATCGGAGCCGTACTGGGCCGCCGCGCCGTCGCGCAGGACCTCGGCCTGCTCCAGGGCCAAACCGGAAATGACCGCGATGTCGGGGCCCTGGGACCCGTCCGCGAGGCCGTTGCCGTACCAGGTGATCACCGCCGTGCGGTGGCGCCGCTTCCCGTTCACGAGGATCAGGGAGTGGTCGGGAGCCAGGCCGCGCAGGTTGGCGGGACGCGCGAAGGTCGCCGCGTCACTGATGGGCTGCGTGTTGACGTTGAACGACGGCACCACGTTCCGCAGCAGGTTGGCAAAGTCGGTGTCCCCCTGGTTGACGATCTCCCGGGTCGGGATGACGTCCACCGGAACCGGTGACTGGGTGACCGTCCTGGGCCGAGCACGGCTGCCGACAGCGACGAGACCCTCCAGCGCAACCGCGCCCACGCTGAGCGACACGTCGAGTTGCGTGGTCATGCCTTCGGCGATGGTGACCTGCCGTGTTTCGGTCTGGTAGCCGATCAGCAGGATCAGCACCTCGTGGGTTCCGGCGGGGATGCCGGTAACCTCGTAGCCGCCGTCGGTACGGCTGTTGCCACCCATGCTTAGAGCCGACAGGGAAATCTGGGCACCGGCCAGCGGACTACCGGTCTCCGCGTGCGTTATCGAGCCTGTGAGCGTTCCCTGGGCCGCAGCCGAGCCGGGCTGTGCGAGCGCGACTAGCGCTCCAATGATGACGAGCTTCGTTCTCATGTTCAGATCCACCCCTTTCCGCGAAAGTCGCGCAGCGTGTCACAGAACCGGCTCATGTCCTCGGGGAGTCCGAAGGACAGCCGGTTCCAGTCGAGCATGGGCGGGAAGTCCCGTCCCACGAGGAAACCCGCCTCGGCCATCCGGCCGCGGTAGGTCGCGAGGTCACCGTTGATCCGGTGCATCAGGAAATTGGCCTGCGTGGGCATGTACTGCAGCCCGAGTTCGTCCAGCGTGGACTCCACCATCTCCCGGGACGTGCGGTTCGCCTCCCGGCTCTTCCGCATGAGCACTTCGTCCTGGAACGAGGCGCCGGCCGCGGCGATGGCGAGCTGGTTGCAGTTGTTGCGGGATGCGAAGTCCATGAGCCGGGCGGCCGTGTCGGGATGAGCGATCCCGTAGCCGATTCGGAGTCCGGCCAGACCGTAGATCTTGGAGAAGGTCTTCACGACGAGCACGTTCCGCTTCTTCGCGATCCAGGGAAGCGAGCTCCACATCCGTTCGTCTTCCACGTACTCGATGTACGCCTCGTCCGAAAGGAAGAAGACGTGCTCGGGCGCATCGGCGATCCAGGCATCGATCGCGGCACTGGGCGTGATCGTCGCCGTCGGGTTGTTGGGGTTGCAGAGGTAGACCAGCGCCGGATGCCCCGAACTCTCGGCCGCTTCGCGCATGCGGCCGATGTCGTGCTCGTGGTTGGCGGTCAGCGGCACCTTGACGAGTTCGTAGGCCTCGGTGCGCTGGTAGTTGGTCACGGCCTCGTACGTTGGGTCGGCCATGATCAGCTTGGCCCGCGGCGCGGCGTACGCCTGCACCGCCATCTGCAGCACCTCCGCCGAACCGGTCCCGAGGACCAGCTGGTTTTCGGCAACGTCATGGGCCGCGGCCAGCCTGGAAACGAGCACCTGCTGCTGGTCTGAGGGATAACGGTTGGCCAACACGATGGCTTCGACCAGCGCATCCTTCGCGGCTTCGGAAATCCCCAGCGGATTCTCGTTGGAGTTGAGGCGCACTGCGCCGTTGCTGGTCCTCCGGCCCGGCATTCCGACAAGTCCGGCCAGGGGACTCCTGGCTCCCCCGAGGGCATGCGTGCCCGCCGCAAGTCCGGAAATGACGCTAGCCTGTCTGAAAAAGTCGCGTCTGCGCATGGGCAGCCTCCACGTTGGGGGTCAGGAAATCTTCTCAATGTATTATGTGCCCAAGGGCATGAGGTTCGCCACCCCGCCGAGGGAAATCCAGGGGTTGCGACAGGGCGTTTCTGCGACGACCCTACCTTGCGCGCCCCCCTGGGTTCCCCTTTCAGGCTTCTGTGTCAATCCCTGATCAGCACCACATCCGCGGTTCCTGTCATCTCCCACCGCGTCAGGACTACGGGAATCGCCCCCGCCCCGAAGAACCCGTCGAAGAAGCGCTTGACGGTGAAGGCGTCCCCCTCCTGGATGGCCCACTCAGCCATCAGCTCCTCGATCTGGATCTTGCCGGTAAGGTAACTCGTGCCGTATCCGGGTTGCTGGAGGTACAGGTGCTGCTCGCCCCGCACCAGCGCCGCGTCCGGGAGCCACCCCCGCGGGGTCCAGGTCCCGGCGTGTGCGACTGCCTCTTCCATGTCGAAGACGTTGCCGTGCAGGTATAGTCCGCTGAGCGCCCGCGCGGCCCGTTGCGCAAGCATGATCCACACGAGTTCGCGTGATCTGGGGCTTCCGGCAAAGAGGCCCGCGTGCATCATCATCTCCTCCATGCCGGTCGCGAGACCTTCGGAGCGTGCGTCCCAGATGTTGTAGAGCAGGGGCACACTGCGTACGGCGCTGGAGTGCGGGGCCTGGGCCATGGTGGCCAGTTCGATCCAGTGATGCATGTGGGTCCGCATCACCAGCGGGTCACGGTAGGAGACCTCGCTGAAGAAGTTGCGGATCTCGCCCGGCGCGGCCGGGGTGAAGGAACCGTTCTTCGCCCGAATCGCGGGGTCCATCCACTCCTCGACCGTCTGGATGTCGTCGTCCTCGATGAAGCGCATGTAGTCGTCGACGGCAGCGTTCAGGCGCTGGTCGTACTCCTCGGCGGTGGCGATCCGGTCCTGCTCCGGGAGATTCCGGTTGCGGTGCTCTTCCAGCCGCAACGAGGAGTGCGAGCGGGCCAGTTCGCGCCGCATGAGCGTCACCTGTTGCTCCCACGAATACGGCACGAGATGGACATTGTGCATGTACCAGGTGTAGTTGTCCCTGCCCACCCCGGACGGACCGGTCTTCGAGTCGGCGAGCTCCCCGATCCAGTCGTGGAATCCGTCGGTGGCGGTGCGCGCGGCCGCGATCGCGTCGTCCAGCGCCTGGCTCGTGCCACCCACACGCCCGGCCAGCGCGTCAAGTTCGGCGGCCTGCGACCGGAAGGAACGAAGTCCCGCGACCCAGAGGTCGTGGGCGTTGCCGGTCAGATTCGTGCGGGCCTGTTCGAGCAGCGAAGGGATACTTCCGATCCTGGAGGCCAGTTCTCCAGCGTGCTCCTCGGAGAGCGGGTAGTCGTACGTCCAGAGGTCGATCCATCCGTGGATGACGGGACCCTCATGCGCGGGCACGTCGCTCTCGGCGGTGAAGATTGTAGTGTAAAAGGCGGGGTTGCGGGCCCATGGACGCCGCACGCGGTGGTCGAAGCCGAGCCCGTTCATCTCCGCGCGCACCAGATGCCGGTCGATCTGCCCGGCCACGGGCCACTCTTCCGGATTCAGGGCCTCCAGACGGGCCTGCCACGCCGGCAGTTCGCCGTACTGGGCAGCCATGGCGTCGGCCGAATAGTCGGGCACGCCGTCAACGAAGTCGGGGGCTTCGAATTCGCGCCACTCGGCGAAGAGGGCGGTCAGATCCTCGTAGCTGCCGGTACCGCCGGGCGCCTCCGGGGCATCCGCGGGCGCGCAGGCGGTCGACGCCAGGCACACGGTTGTGAGGCAAGCCGCAAGGGCCGCGCGCGTCGCGTTCAGCCCTTGCGCCACCCTCATGGCTGCGACACCGGGCGTGCAGGTTTGTCTTCTACGGGTGCCTCTTCCCATGTCCATTTCCTTTCCGTTACCCAGGTTTCAAACCATTCCAGTTCGATGTTGGCTTTATACAGGCGGTGCCGCAACTCGCTCCAGCCGTGGCCTTGGCGGGGCGCGACGTAGAGGTGGGTCGGGATGCCGTTGTGGCGGACGCCGCGGTACATCTCGACCAGCCCCTCATCGATCTGGGCCGCGCCGTCGTCGCCGCGCGTCGCGGTGAAGACGATGCGTGTGCCGTCGGGCGACCAGCGCGGGTCTGCTTCGCCGTCCTCTCCCGATGTCAGCCTGATCTCGCCGGAACCATCGACGCCGATGCGCCAGATGTGGCCGACCGTGCGGTTGTCCTCCCAGTCGGCGTCCGACCTGACGTACAGCAGCTCGGTTCCCTCAGGACTCAATTGCGGGGAGGAGACGGTGGGAAGGTTGACCAGGTCGACGATCCCCGGAGCGGACTGCGCCGCGACCGAAGCCGGGCCGATGACCGCCGAGAGCAGGAGGGCGGACCACGAGAGCGACGAAGAAGGGCGGCGGGTACGAGTCATGCGAGCGAACCTCGGTTCAAAAACGGATCGGCCAGGCAGCCCATGCAACGAATCCGGGCTGCCTGGCAACTTCCGTTCCGGCGGGCGTCACCGCAACCACCGGGAGTGTTCCTGCTGCCCCGGGCAGCAGAGTCGTTCAGCCTCCGGCCGACCAGGGCGGGGTGACGCCGTTGGTACGCGCATAGGCAATCGACTGGCCGAGGTGCTCGTGGCAGTGGGTGGCCACCAGCAGAAGGGCGCCGCGCACCGAGGAATCGCCGCCGAACAGGTTCACCGCTTCCTGCAGTCGGTCGTCGGAGGTGCCTTCGATCACTTCGGCGACATAGTCGAAAGAAGCGCCGAGCGCCTGGACGATGGTCGCCTTGTCGCTGATCGATTCCGCGTTTGCGAAGTCGTACCATGCCGGGTCGGCCGATTCGGGCGGGGCTGTCTGCAGAGTGCCCATCACGATCCCGAAGTTGGCGGCCACGATGTGCATGTACACCTCCGAAACCGAGCGTACGCCCTCAGCCGGACGCCAACCGTAGTCGGACTCGGGCACGGCTTCGGCGAGCTGGACGTACTTGCTACGGACATCGGCCAGGTCGGCCAGCATCTCGGACTGCAGGGTCGACGTGCTGGCGGCAGCATCCTCGGCAGCGCCCATGTCGCCCTCGGCCTCCGCCTCGCCGGTCTCGGCCGGCGCGCAAGCCGCCAGCGCGAGTACGCACATGACGGCGGTGGTAAGCAGTTGTTCCTTCTTCATGTTCTTGCTCCTGATCGGGGATGAACTGGAAGACCGGTTCGGCTCCAGCGTACGACTGGCCCGTGGCAAACGTTTCGAGTCCCGCCTATCCGGCAGCGCCCCACCAAAGTGAAGGCCGCAGCCGCTTTCCGCGACCCCCCACCCTGTCCAGCCAGAGCGCCAACCGCCGCAACCTGGTCCCCGCGAGCCATCTCCATGCCCGGCTCCACCATTCACTGAAATCCCGGTTGTACGGGCACACGCGGACGCAGATCGAGCAGTCCGTGTTCTGATTGGCCCAGAAGCGGAAGCACTTCTCGGCGTCGGTCGTCCACTTGCGGATGCCCTGGATGTTCGAGCGGTTGTGGACCAGGGTGGACGGCTCGCCCCCGGCGATGGCCTTCGCCGGGCACCCGTCCGTGCATGCGCGGCAGATGTCGCACACCTCCCTGACGCCGAATCGGACGGGCCGGTCGTGCGCGAGGGGCATGTCGGTGAAGACCTTGCCGATCCGTACCCGCGGCCCGAACTCGCGCGTGATGAGGAGGCCGTGACGGCCGTATTCGCCCAGTCCCGCCTTGATCGCGAGGGGGATGACCAGCGCCGAGTCGTTCATGCTGGCCACCGCGCGGTAGCCCAGGTTGGTGATGTACTGCGCGATGGCGAGGAGGACGATCGTGTCGCGCGAATAGGTGGCCCCGGTCGCGGCGCCGCTCAAAGCCGAGGGCGCGGTGCGGAGAAGCCCCCGGTCCATCGACTGGGCGATCACGACCACGTTGTCCAGGCCGTGCGGGATCTCCTGGGGCTTTTCGGTCTCGGTCTCGCGGCTGTACGCGTGGGTATACATCCAGCGCTCGTCGTACCCGGTGATGCCCACCAGATCCGCGCCCAACACCCTGGCGGACTGCTTGACCTCCCTGGCCATGGTCTCGGGCGATGAGACGGGCAGCGCGCTCCCGGGCCCCTCCCTCGTGACCGTATAGGGGTCCAGGAAGCCCTCGCGCCGGTCGGCGTCCTCACGGAGTTCGGCAAAGATGTCGGTCACATGCCACGACGCGTTGCGCAGGGCGTAGTCGCGCTGCGTGAAGCCGTCCACGGAACGCCATTTCATCTTCGGCGTCCTGTACGTCTCGTAGAACATGTCGGAGCGGTCGGACCGCACGTCCGCGTCCCAGAACGAGCGGCAGAAGATGTCGTCCTTCTGGGAGAAGCGGCGGAAGTCCGCGCCTACCTCGAAGCCGGCTTCGCGGTCGGAGGCGGGGCTTTCCACGCCGTTGGCGGGGGGTTGGTCGTGCGTGGGATCCATGGGCGCAATCTACCGCTTCCGGGACGGCGCCGCTTCCGCAGGCTGTTATCCCTCCGGCCCGGCCACCGCCGGGGCGAGTTCCTCGCCGGGGTTGACGAAGCGGTTCATCTCGATCCGGTACTGGCGGTCGTGGAGTTCGCGGTAGCGGCCCCCCTTCGCCATCAGCTCGTCGTGGGTGCCCCGTTCCACCACCCGGCCCTCCTCGATCACGAGGATCCGGTCGGCGCTGCGAATGGTGGACAGACGATGGGCGATCACGAAGGTGGTGCGGCCCCGTCGCAGTGCCTGCAGGCCTTCCTGGATCTGGGCTTCACTCTCGGAGTCGAGGCTGGAGGTCGCCTCGTCGAGGATCAGGATCCTGGGGTCCGCCAGGATCGCGCGGGCGATCGCCAGACGCTGCCGCTGGCCACCGGACACCTTCACGCCGCGCTCGCCGATGATGGTGTCGTAACCGTCGGGGAAGGCGGTGATGAAGTCATGACAGTTGGCGAGCCTGGCGGCCCGGAGCACCTCTTCCCGGGAGGCGCCCGAACGCCCATAGCGGATGTTGTACTCGATCGTGTCATCGAAGAGGAAGTTGTCCTGCAGCACAACCCCCACATGGCGCCGGTAGTCGGCCAGCCGGATGGCGGACAGGTCGTGGCCGTCCACCAGCACCCGCCCGGTGTCCGGCGCGTTGAAGGAGAGCACGAGGCTGACCAGTGTGCTCTTCCCCGACCCGGACGACCCCACGAGCGCCGTCGTGGAGCCCGGCGGCGCTTCCAGCGACACATCCCGGAGAACGGGCACATCGGCGTCGTAGGCGAAGGAGACGTTCTCGAAGGCGATGTGGCCCTCCATCCCCTGGAGCCGCTCCTTCTCGGCGTCCCCCTCCGCCTCGGTGGCCATCGAGCGCAATTCCCGGATCCGGTCGAGGCCGGCGAAGGCTTCGGTGATCTGGGTCCCGATGCTCGCCATCTGCACCAGGGGGCCGACCATCATCGCGGTGAGGAAGAGGTACATCACGAAGTCGCCCAGGGTCATGCTCCCGTCGAGGATCGCGGCACCGCCCACCAGGATCATCACCACGCTGATCAGCCCGACGATCACCGACGAGAAGGAGGTGACGGCCGACACACCCGTTACCGCCTTGGCCACGTTGCGCAGGAGCCGGTGCGCTCCCTTCGCGAAGACAAGGTCTTCCTTCCGCTCCGACGTGAACGCCTTCACGATGCGCACCCCGGAAAGGCTCTCGCCGAGCCGCCCGGTCACCTCCGCGTTGATCCGGCCCCGCTCACGGAACAGCGGCCGCAGGCGCCTGAAGGCGAAGGCCATGGCGCCCCCGAAGACGAGAAGCACCGACATCGTGAACACGGTGAGCATCCAGTTGATGTACAGCAGGAACGCGAAGCACACGGCCGATGTGACGATGCCCCCGGTCAGTTGCACGAGGCCGGTTCCCACGAGGTTACGGATCCCTTCGGCGTCGGTCATGACGCGGGAGATCAGAACACCCGACTTTGTCGAGTCGAAGTAGTTGACCGGAAGGCGCGCGACGTGGGCCTGCACCGTCTTCCGCATTTCGGTAATGGCCCGCTGGGCGGTGACGCCCAGGATCTGGGACAGTGCGAAGGTGCTACCCCCCTGCACCAGAGCGGCCGCCCCCACGGCAAGGGCCAGGGGCAACAGCAGTTCGGTACGTCCCTGCCCCACGACCCCGTCGATCAGGAACTTGGACGACGCCGGCGCTACCAGCCCCGCCAGGCGACCGATGACCATGACTACGAGACCGAGGGCGACCCGTGGGCGGTAGCGCCAGATGATCGCCCTGGCCTCCTCCCAGACTTTGGAAGGCTCCAGCTTCTTTTTTTCCGGCACGTCCCCGTCCCCCTGCGTCACTCCGTTTTACAGATGACAACGGTAGCGCAGGCGGGACGGGGAAGCCAAGGGGGGCTCTGCCGACATGCGGCTACCAGGGGCATTCCGCGATGAGAAGACCGCTCGCGGGCGGGGTCCCGCGCAGTTCCCGCCGGAAGGCGGCGGCACGCGTGGCCGCGTCGAAGGCGTCCAGCGAGGCGAAGCTGTGCCCCGCACCCTCCAGGGCGGCGAGCAGGTTGCTCTGGAACATCGCGTTGGCGCCGTCCAGGTGGACCGCGAGCGCGAGCGGCCCGATGGCATCCTCGAAGCGGCCGTGCCGGATGAGCAGGTAACCCAGGTTGTTGAGCGACCAGAAGTCCCCCGGGTCGATCCAGAGCGCATCTTCGTACTTCGCGATCGCGCTCGCGCAGTCTCCGCTCTCGTCGAGGGCGCGGGCGTGGACGCGCTTGGCCGCAACCGACGCCGGGTCGAGGTCCTCGGCGACCGCCGCGTGTTCCTTCGCTTCATACGGACGGCCGATTTCGATGAGCACGCGCGCCAGGTTGACCCGCCCCTTCGCGTCACCGGGAGCGTGCGCGACCCACTCCCGCAAGTGCAGCTCGGCCTCTCCCAGCTCGCCCTCTTCCCAGGCCGAAACGCCCAGCATGTAGTGCTCCCAGGGGGCTCGCACGCCATCCGCTGCGGGCGCTTCCGCCGCAGCCGCGAGTGGCTCCGACGGCCTCGGTTCCGCAGCGGGCGCGGGGGATCCCGACGGCTTCGCCTGCGCCACGGGCGCGACGGGATCCGAAGGGACCGGCTTCGCACCTGGGGGATCCGCCCGCGCGCCGTCAGCCTCCGGTCGCCACGCCGCGGCCTGCGCCTGCGTCACTGCCTGCCCCTGCACCGGGATCGATCCGGATGCCATGACGGCGTCGGCTGTCGCGGCCTCCGCCCGCTCGCCGGCACACGCCACCGTTCCGACAAAGAGTGCCACTGCAAGTGCCACCGCCACCCACCGCAGCACCCCTTCCGAACGATCGATTCCGCCTGTCCTGTTCTCCACGTTGACCTCCCTGGCCTGCCCTCGCTCGCATTGGCGGTCTCGATACCGCCCGCTGGCACGGGGCTGATTGAACTCGGCCCCAAACAGAGCAACGAGCGGGCCAAACACCGGGCGGCAGGGTGCCATGACACCCAAGTACCTACGGCAACGAGACTTGCGAGCAATCTGCATAACGTGGTCCCGCTTCCGGCGCGGCGCGCTTGTGTCCGGGAGTACACGATGCCGACGGGCTCCAGTGGCCCGCGGTCCACGAAGCCCGTAGCGGGGTCGCCATTGAGCCGGGCGGTGGTTTCTGCTGCGTCAGGAGTCGGCCCGGCGTATGCCCAGCCTGTTCATGATCTTCAGGAGGCTCGAGTGGTCGGAGAGGCCGAGCGCCGCGGCGGTGCGCACGATCTTCCATTCGTGCGCATCGAGCGCCCGGCGCACGATCGATCGCTCGGCGGCCTGCTTCTGTTCGCGAAAGGTGCCGGAGAGGCCGCCGTCCGGTGACAGCGCCGGGTGCTCGGCCGGACCGGCTCGATCTCCATGCCGTCCCAGATCCGGGGGAAGGTGCCCGACATCGAGCACCGGGCCGTCCGAGGCGATGATCATCCGCTCGACGGTGTTGCGAAGTTCGCGAACGTTGTTGCGTTCCCACCGCCGCGCCCGGAGAACCGCCTGCGCGGTCTCCGACACGGGCCGGGGTGAACGTCCGAGACGGGAAGGCAGCGTCGCCGCGAAGTGTTCGACCAGACGGGTGATGTCGTCGCCGCGTGCGCGCAACGGCGGGACCCGTATGACGTGCACGTTGAGACGGAAGAGCAGGTCCTGCCGGAACGTGCCCTTGTCCGTCTCCGCGTCGAGGTCGCGGTGGGTGGCCGCCACGACCCGCGATCCCACCGAGATCGGATCCTCGGCGCCCAGACGGGTGATTTCGCCACCTTCCAGGACGCGCAGCAGGCGTACCTGCACCGCCCCGGGCAACTCGCCGATCTCGTCGAGGAACAGGGTGCCCGCGGACGCCCGCTCGAACGCGCCCCGGCGTGCCTTGACGGCCCCCGTGAAGGCACCCCGGTCGTGGCCGAAGAGGTCGCTGTCGACCAGTCCCTCGGCCATCCCGCCGCAGTTGACCGCCACGAATGCCTCGTCGCGGCGGGGGCTCTGGCGGTGAAGCTCGCGGGCGACCAACTCCTTGCCGGTCCCGCTCTCTCCCAGGATCAGCACCGGGCTCGGAATGCCCGCGAGCCGCCCAATCATCGCGCGCAGGCCCGCCATCGCCTCACTCTCGCCGATGAGGGGGGAGGGCTGCACCGTCCGGTGCTCCATCAGGTCCAGCCGTTCCCGCAAGTCGGTCTGACGCAGCGCGAGACGAACCTCGTGGACCACGCGCTCCATGGGCTCGGCCTTGTCGATGAAGCTGAAGGCCCCGAGGCGAACGGCCTCCACGCAGCGGTCATAGCTCCCGGTGCCGGTGTAGACGATCACCGGCACATCGATCTCCCGGTGGTCCATCGCGCGCAGCACATCGAATCCGTCGAGGCCGGGCATCTCCAGGTCGAGGATCACACAGTCGACCACTTCGCGCGAGAGCGTGTCCAGACCCTCGGCACCGCTCGCCACCACCCGTGTCCGGAATCCGCCCAACCGCCTCAGATCATAGGCGTACTGCTCCGCCAGAGGTCGCACATCGTCAACGATGAGTACCAGCTTGCTCATGAATCCTCCGCCGCTTCCTTGAGGACCACGTCGACCCGCGTCCCACGGTCCTCCTCGCTGTCGAGAACGATCCTGCCGCCGACATCCGTGACGAGCCTGCGCGCAATCGCCAGGCCGAGGCCCGTTCCCTCCTCACGGGTCGTGAAGAAGGGTTCGAAGACCCGGGCGCGTGTTTCCACCGGTATCCCCGGCCCATCGTCGACCACCGTCAGCTGAAACCACGTGCGCACGCCATCGTTCCGGACACCGATGGAAAGCTTCACCGTACCCCCGTCCGCCGTGACCGCCGCCATGGCGTTGGCGACCACGTTTTCCACGACCCGACGGAGGGAGACGCCGTCCATCTCCACCCACGCGCCCCCTTGCCCGAGTTCGTCCACCATACGAACGCCCGGAGAAGAAGCCGCGTTGGACTCGATGACCGAGCGGGCCACTGCACGAAGATCCGAGCGGACCCTCATGCCGTGCACGGCCACCGCCCTGTACTGATCGGCCAGATCACCCAGATAGTCCAGACTCTCCACCAGCGTCCCGGCCCGCGCTTCGAACACTTCGGCCAACTCGCCAGGCCCGCTTTGGTGCGCCTCGCCCAGGTGACTCATGACATTCCGGATCGGGACCAGGCCGTTGCGCACGTCGTGGTTGACCTGCCGGGCCAGCTCTCCGACCGTTGCGCGCTTTTCCGCCGCCCTGATCCTCACCACCCCTTCCCGGATACGGTCCAGCATCCCGTTCAGGAAGAACCCGAGGCGGTCGAGTTCCTTCCCGCCGCCCCCTTCGAAGGTTGCATCGAGACGTCCCAGGTGCACGCGCCTGGCCGTCGCCGCCAGCTTCTGCAGCGGATCGGAGAGGCGTCGCGCCATGGCCAGGCCCAGGAAGAGGGCCAGGATGGCCGAGCCAAGAAGCGACAGGAGCCAGGCGCGGTCCCAGGACCTCACCATCGCTGCCAGCAAAGGGTCGCGCCAGGCGATGACCAGGTCCACCGGCGCCCCCTCCCCGCCACCACCCCACCCCCGCCACCATACCCGCGCAATCCGCCGTCGGCCCGCGACCTCTTCCCGTCCACCGGACGCGGTTCCCGACCCCGCGATCAGACGCGGCTCCCCCCCGGCTTCCTCCGACGGCTCCGCCAGCATCCAGACGCCCTCGCCGGCGGGCACGGCAGCCGACGCCGCGAGTTCCCCTCCGGCAACCACAACGACCCCGACCCCTCCGACCGCAACCCGCCGCGCTTTCAGCACGGCCGTCACGTCCTCGCCGGGGAGAGACACGGACGCAACGACGGCCACCCCCGGCACGGCCGCCAGCTCCACGAGGCCCGGATCGCGCCGCCCCGCATCGCCCGGGAAGTGGCTTGCCGCCATGATGGTGCCCAGCGTGTCCAGAACGTAGGTCACCTGGGCACCGCTGGACGAGGCGAAGCGGGCAACCGCGCGCTGCAGCACGCCACTCGTCCCCGACCGTACCGCGATCCTCACCTCGTTGTCTTCGGTCAGCAATCCGACCAGAACTTCCAGGTGGCGATCGAGCGCCTCCATCTCTTCCCCCCAGGCCTCGACGAGGCGGTGTCCCCGTTCCTGCATCCGGCGATCGTTCGATTCCGCGAGGCGCCGGGTGCCCACCGAGCGCACCATGAGGCCCAGACAGAGGACCGGGACCCACGCCACGACGAGGCCGCCGATCACCAGACGCGTCCGAAAGCTCACGGCCTGTCCCCGGCCGCGCCGCCGATCGCGAAGGCCCCCACCTCGCCGATCAACAGCAGGGTTCCGCCGCCCCCACCCCCCGCCACCCCCCACCCGTCCAGATTCCGGAGCACCTCTCCGTACAGGGAACAGGGGTGGACCGGCCCGGCGTGGACCCGTACCACCGCGGCCACGTCGGATCCCGTACGCCGGAGCGCACCGGGTGGCGCCGGCCGAACGGCAAGGCGCTCCCGCGATCCCGCCAGCGCGGCGAAGACCCCCGCCCCCGGGCCCGCTCGCAGCCCGGCGGATGCCAGCCGTTCCGCAATCTGCCGGCCGGGCAGGTCACCTTCCGGATAGCTCACCGTGCGTCGCCCCGATGCCGGAGGGGCGCCCGCGCGGCCGGTGGACGCGGCCGCGCCGGCAGACTCGGGCAGTCCGGTTCCGCACTGGTCGACGATCTCCAGCCAGTTCAGGGAGGGCAGCCGCCGCGCCGCCACCGCCCCCCACCGGATCCAGTCCTCGCCCACCTCCGCCGCGAGTTCCCCGGCGCGCGTCAGCTCCGCGGTGCCCACGAACGCGACCATGTAGAGCTGGTCGAAGGCCACCAGTTGCACGGACCTGCCGAGTGAGCGCGCGTACTCGATCGACGCGTCGTGGCGGGTCACGACGCCGGCGTCGCCGAGGTCGATGGCATCGCGCCCGTCGCCGTCTTCGGGGGGGCGCCATTTCCCCGCGAGCCTGGGGTCCGCGAAGACGCGGGCCGGATCGGGCGCCGGGCCCGCGAACACGACGCGGATTCGGTCGCCCGGAAGGACTACGATCCGTTCGACGCGGTGACCGAGCCAGGGCGGCTCGTCCAGCGAAGGCCACGCCGCCGCCAGCTCGGCACCTCGGAGGCCGTCGGACCCGGGGGCGATGTCCAGTGTGACCGCGCCCTGCAAGACCGACCAGCGGGCTCTGCCGGGTTCGAGCGCCCCCTCGCACCCGACGCGCAGCAGGGTGCCCGGGAAGCCCGTTCCGGCCACCGGGTTCGCGCACAACTCCTCCCCGGGCGGAGCCGGGGGCGGGGTCGGGGGCGGTGCCGATCCGCACGCCGCGAGGCCGGCGCAAAGTGCGAGCCGCGTCCAGTTGCTCATGTCAGACAGTCTAACAGCGACCATCGCGAAACCATGCCGCGCTGCCGGGTGCGCACCCCCTCGTCGGGGGTTAGAATCGGACGCATGAACAGTCACCCGAAAGATGTCGGCTTCGAATTGCCCGTCCCGGCGGTCTCGACCGATTGGCTGGCCGCCAATGTGGGAAGGCCCGGTCTCGTCGTCCTCGATGGTTCATGGTACCTCCCCGGGTCAGGGCGGGATCCGGCCCGCGAGTTCGTGGAGCGGCGCATCCCCGGAGCCCGCTTCTTCGACATCGACCGGTGCAGCGATCCCGCAGCGGAACTTCCCCACACGATCCCCCCGCCGGAGCACTTCCGCAAATGTGCGGAAGAGGTCGGCGTGTCGGACGAGTCGTCCGTTGTCGTCTACGACGGCTCGGGGGTCAATCTGAGCGCGGCTCGGGTGTGGTGGACCTTCCGTTACTTCGGTGTGCGCACCGTGGCGGTACTGGACGGGGGCCTGCACGGTTGGGTGGCGGCCGGGCATCCCACCGAATCGGGAGCTCCGATGCGCACGCTCGAAGCGCCAGCGCCCTTTACGCCGGTCCCGCAGCCGCACCTCATCCGCTCGGCCACCGACGTGCTCCGGGCCATCGGCGCGCCCGGTACGCAGATCGTGGACATGCGCCCGCCCGGCCGATTCGCGGGGACCGCGCCGGAACCGAGGGCGGGACTCCGATCCGGCCACGTTCCCGGAAGCAGGAATGTTCCCTACACGGACCTCGTGGACCCCGGTACCGGCCTGTCGGTCAGTGCGGAGGCGCTCGCACGGCTGCTCACGGACGCGGGAGTGGATCCGGCCAAGGAGCTTGTGGGAACATGCGGTTCCGGTACGAGCGCCTGTGCCTTCGCGTGGAACATGGCTCGCGCGGGATACCGTGACGTCGCGATCTACGACGGTTCCTGGTCGGACTGGGGCAGCCGCGACGGGCTCCCGATCGATACGGGGCCTCCGGAGCCGGCGGGCTAGCCGCTCCCGGTCCGCATTCCCTCGCCCGCCCCGGGTTCCTGACGGCGTTTCGTGGCGGTGACGGTCCCGCGCCGGGATCCGAGGACCCAGTTGCCGGCAAGGTAGTCGGCATCCCGGGTCAGACGCAGGATCAGAGTGCCGGAAGGCATCGCGGCCCGGACATTCAGTTGGCCGGGTCCCACTTCCACGAATCGGATCTGGGCCACCGTGGCGCCCACGGCGACACGTCCGGTGTAAGCCCCCGGCTGTCCTCTGATCAACATCGAAGCTTCCGAGACCTGGCTCTCGGAAGACATGGTCAGGTCGTACACTCCGACCGGGTCCATGACGAGCCCCTGCACATCCTGGCCGGCAGGCGTAGCGCAGCCCAGGGCCAGCCCCGCCGTCACGAGCGCCAGCGGCAGCACCACCGCCGCACGGTCCGCGATCTCGGAAGTCAGCCGGAAAACGCGGCCGTGGTAACCCAATCCGCCACCGTGCGAATCCCGGTCAACACTCCCTCACCGACCGCCACCAGGGTATCACCCACCACCGTCTCGTCAAGCAGGCCCAGCCACACCGCCAGTCCTGTGAGGATCGCAGCCGGCACGATGATCTTGAGCGCGATCCGCATGAATTCCTTGAACACGATCCACACCAGAGCGACGGCGAGCAGCAATACCACAAGCTCACCGACCAATGCCGGACTGACCATTTCGCTCAACGTACCTTCCTCCATCCCGGGACCTGCTTCGGGAAGCTAAGGCCTGGAGGCTTCCGACGCCTACCCGTCCGAGACGCCAAGCCGCCCTGGAATACCGAAGGGGGGCGGCTCCGACGTGCGAACCCGCCCCCCCGATTGCCCGCTTTGGGGGCTTCTTCCGGCCCGGCTAGGAAATCCTGTCCTTCAGGCCCTTGGCGGCCTTGAAGGCGGGATACCTTCTTGCGGCGATGGTGATCGTTTCACCCGTGCGCGGGTTACGGCCCGTACGGGCCCCGCGGTTACGCGCTTCGAAGGTGCCGAAGCCTCCGATCGTGACCTTGTCGCCCGCGTCGAGGCCTTCTGCGATGAGGCCGAAGACCGGGCTGAAGATGTTCTCCAACACGTCTCCAGCCTGGGCCTGGGTCAACCCGGACTTCGCCGCGAGTAGTCTGGCCATCTCGGATTTGTTCATGAAGCAACTCCTTGTGTGGTAATTTTCCCCGCGCCTTGAATTTGCAGAGTCGGGTCGGTGATATGGCGTGCAAACGCGCCAAGGATCAGGTAGGGTATCTTTCCCCCAGCAACCGCAACTGTTCCAAAGTTCGATTGGAGTCTGAAACAAAATGCTCCCGATTGGAAGACCACGAGTTCGAGGCATCCCGCTCCACCCGCCCCGGATCCGGCATGCGCAAATTGGAAATAACCGCAACGGGCCAAGGTTTTGCGTATATCGGTACCCCGGCTTGGACGGCGGGTCTTGAACGCCGCCATCTACCGCCAGTACCGGGGTCGGATCGTGATCGAAACGCTTCCGGATCCGGAACTCACCCCCGACGGCGTGGTCCTCCGCGTCGAAGCGAACGGGATATGCCGCAGCGACTGGCACGGTTGGGTGGGTCACGATCCGGACATTGTGCTGCCCCATGTCCCCGGTCACGAGATCGCCGGGGTGGTCGAGGAAGTGGGTCGCGACGTGAGGCGCTGGAAGCGGGGAGACCGGGTCTCGGTGCCCTTCATTGCAGGGTGCGGACGGTGCAGGCCCTGTCGCGGCGGCAACCAGCAGGTTTGCGACCGTCAGTTCCAGCCGGGATTCCACGGCTGGGGCGGCTTCGCGGAGCGGGTCGCGCTACGCCACGCCGACCTGACGCTGGCGGCCCTCCCCGACGAAGTCGGATTCGTGGAGGCCGCGAGTCTCGGCTGCCGGTTCGCGACTTCGTTCCGGGCGGTGCAGGCACAGGGCCGGGTCACCGCGGGTGACTGGGTCGCCGTGCACGGCTGCGGCGGCGTGGGGCTGGCCGCGGTGATGATCGCCAGAGCGCTCGGTGCGAATGTGGTCGCCGTCGACATCCGCCCCGAGGCGCTGGAGATGGCGCGCCGGGTGGGCGCGGTCGCGGTCGTGAATGCCGCCGAATCCGCCGATGTGGCCGACGAGGTGCGCGAAACAACGGGCGGCGGGGCCCACGCCTCGCTGGACGCCCTGGGCCACCCGGACACCTGCTTCAACTCCGTCGCCTGCCTGCGCAAGCGGGGACGGCATGTGCAGGTAGGACTCATGACGGGGGATCACCGCCACGCCAGAGTCCCCATGGACCTCGTCATCGCCTGGGAGCTGGAGATGGTGGGCAGCCACGGCCTGCAGGCGTACGAGTACGATCGCATGCTGAGGATGGTCGCCTCGGGCTTCGTCGATCCGTCAATGCTGGTCACACGAACCGTCACCCTGCGCGAGGGCGTCGACGTGCTGACGGGCATGGACGACTACAACGTGCTCGGGGTCGTCGTCATCGACCGCTTCGCCTGATCTGCCGTGGTCCGCCAACCAGCTCACCACCCTTTGAAGGCGCAGAATGGCAGGAGACCGTCGAGCCAGCGGTTGTCTCCAGGCCCCGCGTGGGCCCCGAAGGGCGCGGGTGACCCATTCCAGTCGCCGATCCAGTTCAGCGCCGGGGAACCGATGGGCGCTCCCGGAGGCGCCTCGGGAGTCACGATCGGCGACCAGGGCTGATAGGGCCGGTCCTCGAAGCGCTGGATGTCCCGGGCCAGAAGCCCGAAGTGGGCGGCGGTATCGTCGTCGCCCATGGAGCGCTGCGCGGCCTGGCGCTGCAGACGTCCGAGCTGCTGGGCCGCTACCGCCCGTACCTGGGGCATCGGTGACCCACCCGCCAGCTCCATGAGCGCGTCGGCCACCACGCGTCCGACCGCACGCCGCACCTCGGCCGCATAGGGCGAATCGCCGCCATCCGGATTCCCGACCGCGACGAGGGCGTCGATGACGTCCCCCAGACCGGGCAGCGACGGATCGAGGGCGCTTTGCTCGACCAGCCGCGCGGCACGGCTCGCATTCAACACCTCGCCCACCACATGGCCGGCGGCGACCACGGCGGGGGAAATCGCGTCGAACATCGGTCCCGTGTAGCGCGGGAAGAGTTCCCGGCTCCGCCCGTACCCCGCGGGACGGGGTGGCAGTTCGTCCAGCACCGACTCGGGGATCATCAGTTCGGCAGGCTCTATCGCGCGGACCAGGGCGTCCAGCGCCCTGCCCTGTTCGTCGGCCGGCGCGGGTCGAACCGGGTCCAGTCCGTCGCCGCGCGTCGCATACGTGTAGTGCATGCCCCCGAGAACCGACGCGGCCGCGGTGACCTGGAAGCGGTGGTGCAGGTAGAGCGGCACGAGCACCTCCTCCATCTGCGCCATGGGCCTCCCCGCCCGGATCGCCCTTTCGCCGAAGCGTTCCAGTGCGGCGCGGCGCACGTCCAGCACGCGGTCGAGCTCGGCCCCCGCGTCGGTCCCGTTCGACCATTGATCCACACGAGCGTGTGCGGAAGCGTCCTGGCCCGTGAAGAAGCGGATGTCGTCCGCCCAGGCCTCTTCGAGGATCCGGCCCAGCGCGGCGGCCTGGTCCGTCCCGGCGGAGAAGACCTCGTAGCCGTAGCGGATCGCCACCTTGTCCCAATCGCCGATGTCGGTGTCGTAGACTTCCGAGTAGTCGAAGCCGTCGCCATCGTGGGTGATCAGCGGGTGCGGGTAGTCGAGGACCGAGATCCTCCCGGCATCGCTGTCATAGTAGTTGTGCGAGAGTCCCAGCGTGTGCCCCACCTCGTGCGCGGACAGCTGGCGGATACGCGCCAGCGCCCACTCCGCGATGTCGTCCGCCGACTCGTCCCCGTTCACGTACGGCGCCAGCAGCCCCTCGGCGATCAGGTAGTCCTGGCGGACCCGCAGGGAGCCGAGCGTCACGCTTCCCTTGAGGATCTCCCCCGTGCGGGGATCGGTGATCGAGCCGCCGGTGCTCCAGCCGCGGGTGGACCGGTGAACCCAGTTGATCACGTTGTAGCGGACATCGTGGCTGCTCACGTCTTCGGGCCGCAGTTCCACCTGGAAGCCATCGATGAAACCCGCCGCCTCGAAGGCCTGGTTCCACCACCGCGCCCCTTCCATCAGCGCCGAGCGTACCGGTTCGGGGGTGCCGGGATCGAGGTAATAGACGATCGGCTCGACCGGTTCGCTCATGGCCGCGCCCGGGTCCCTCTTCTCCAGCCGGTGGCGGCGGATGAAGCGCTGCGTCATGGGCTCCCCCAGCGGAGTGGAATAGTCCATGAACGACATCCCGCCGTATCCGGCGCGTGAGTCGTGGGCGCGGGGTGTGTACTCGCCGAGTTCGGGCAGCTTGATGAAGGCGTGGTGCATGCGGATCGTGGCCGCCGCCGCGGAAGCGGCAACGCTGCCAACGCCCTCGAACCCGCCACCACCACCGCCGAAGCGACCGAAGCCGCCACCCCCTCCATCCTGGCGCACGAAGGTCAGCGACACCTCCATCTCGGTGTTCTCGGGGAAGTTCATGACCATCGGCATATGGACCGCGCTGCGGCTCTGATCGAGGCGGTAGGTGCCGGGCCGCATCCGCCCCGCGGATCCGGCGATGTCCTGCATGAGAAACGGGGTGAAGTCCACCAGAACCCGATCCCCGGTAGCAGCCCCGACGGTGAAGCCCCACAGCGTCGACGGCGCGAAGGCGTCCTCGACAGCCTGGCGTTCGGCGGGGTTGTCACTCGATGCGCGGAAACGGAAGTTCGGCTGGGTCATGAGCACCTTGGGACCTACCCGGTGAAAGCGCACGACGCGCGATCCGGCGAGCTGGCCCCGGTCGATGCCGATGTCGTTGGAACCCAGACCGGCGCCGATCCCCGATGCGTGCAGGACATCGGTGTCCCATTGACCGATTTCGAGCCAGATCCTGCCGGTCGATTCCTCCCAGTACATCGGCAGGAAGCCGTCCATGAGTTCCATCGACGCGGTCTTCTCCGCGATCGTGGGCGGCGGGCCGTCCTGCGGCCTCTGCTGCGCCTCCACACCGGTTGTCGATCCGGCGACTACGAACGCCACGGCAAGCGCGAGCGTCGCGGCCAGCAGCCCGTGCATGAATCCGCGCATCTGAATACTGATCATCTTCCTGACCTCCTTGGGGTAAACTGCTCCGTTCTCGTGCTCGACCGAGGGGCCGCGCACATGACTGCCAGGGCCGCGCACATGACTACCCGGACCCGCCGGGCAGCAGGGCGCGCACCGCGTTCGCCACCTGTTCCATCTCTTCGGCCGTGTTGTAGAGGTGGGGCGACGCCCGGATCCGGCCCCTCCGCAGCGACACGACCACTCCTGCATCCGCGAGCGCTTCCTCCACCCTCTCCCCGTCCAGGGCGGGGTGCCTGAAGGTGACGATGTGACGACGCTCGGAGGGGTCGGGGGCCGTGACGCACCCGAGCCGCTCCAGCCGCCCGGCCAGATCCGTGACCAGGCCTTCCACGTGCGCCCCGATCGCCTCGACCCCGGCTTCCTCGAGCAACGCCAGCGCAGCCGAGAAACCCACGATCAGCGGGTAGGCGAGGCTCCCCTCCTCGAAGCGGCCGGCGTCCGCCAGAAGCTCGAAGTGCACGCGGTCGAAGTTGAACGCGTCCGTCGTGCTCCTCCATCCGAGCAGTGGCGGGTGGATGCTCTCGACGATCGCCCGGTCGACGAACACCGCTCCGATGCCCATCATGCCCAGCATCCACTTGTGGCTGTCAGCCGACAGGAAGTGGATCCCCGCCTCCTTCACATCGAGTGGCAGCGCGCCCACCGTCTGAATCCCGTCCACGCACAACAGCACGCCGCGCTCCCGGCACAACTCACCGAGACCGGCCAGGTCCGTGACCGCCCCGCTCGCATACTGGGCCGAACTGACCGCCAGCACCCGCGTTTGGGGCCGCAGGGTCCGGGCGGCGGCTTCAACCGTCACGGTGCCGTCGTCGTCCGCGGGGATCACGTCCAGCGAAGCGATTCCGCGCCGGTCCAGGTCGATCCACGGATACACGTTCGACGGGTACTCGACGGTCACGGCGGCGGCCACCCGGTCGCCGGGGCGCCAGTCCAGCCCCGACGCGAACAGCGACAGCCCGTGCGAGGTGTTGCGAACGAAGGCGACCTCGCCGGCTTCACACCCGATCAGGCGGGCGAAGCGTTCCCGGCACTCGCTTGCCAGCGACTCCCAGTGGTCGAAGCTGGGCCGGCCGACCCGGGCCAGGGATTCCATGAAGCCGTGCACGGCCTCGACCACCCGCGTCGAGGTCGGTCCCACGCCCGCGTGGTTGAGGAAGATGTGGGTCCGCGAGACCGGGAACTCGTCGCGAAAGGATGAGAGAGGGTTCATGTGTGGTCCGTGGTAATACCCCGCGCCGGACCCGCGAAACGTGAGCCGCCGCCACGGGACTTGTCGATGCCGAAGGGCGTCCAGGTCACCCGCTTCGACCACGTATGCCGCCGGATCGCCTTGTTCTTCCGGATGGATTCAAGGTTGGCGTATCCGCGATCGTGGTCCAGATGCACGCAAATGGCGCGGTAGCGGATCCCGTAACCCCGCACGCCCGCGTTATCGAGGCGCTCCCCGAGTTCGCGGTCCTGCCCGCCGTACGCCATTCGCTCGTCGAACCCGTTCACGGCTACGATGTCCGCGCGCCACCCCGACGCGTTGTGCCCGTTCCACGTCGGCCTCGTCGTGGTCAGCCGGTCGGCAGTCGCGACTGCGAAGGACGGCACGGCCAGCTTGGCCATGCGCCGGCCGCCCCGGCCGCCCCGTGACCGGATCCACGGGACGGAGAACGCGCACCCGGCTTCCACATCACCCCGGGTGATCGCGCGGCTCACATCCGTCGACAGCTTGACGTAGCCGCCGGACAGGAAGCGTCCCTTCGTGGCCAGCGCCGCGTGCACGGCCAGGAAGTCCGCCCTCGGGATACAGTCACCGTCCGAAAACACCAGGTAGTCGCCCCTGGCCGCCACGATGGCCCTGTTGAGGATGCGCGACTTGCGGAAACCGCCATCTTTGTGCCATATGTGGCGCATCGAAATGCCCCGGTCCGCGTAACGCGCCACCATCCCCGCGGTCTCTTCCGTCGAGCCGTCGTCGGCGATCACCAATTCGAAGTCACGGTGCCGTTGGTTGAGGTATCCCCACAGGACCTTCTCGAGCCACTCAGGCGACTGGTAGGTGCTGAGTACGACCGAAAGGTGCACGCTCAACCATTCCGCCGCGACCCGACGACCTCGCGGTAGACATCGAGATTCCCGTCCACCATCGCGTCCACGGAGAAGCGGGCCTCGATCCGCGCGCGGGCCCGTCCCCCCATGGCCCGCGCCGCTTCGCGGTCCGCTACGATGCTCGCAATCCCGGCGGCCACGGCCCCGGCGTCGCCCGGCGGACAGAGCACGCCCGTCTCGCCGTCCTCGATGATCTCGGGGATCCCTCCCGCACGCGCCCCCACCACCGGGACCCCGGCGGCCGCCGCCTGAAGCGCCGCCACCCCGAGTCCCTCACGCAGCGCCGGGTGCACACAGAAATCGAAGGCCCCCAGCCAGTTGTGCAGGTCGTCGCGGAAGCCGGCAAAGCGGATCTGGTCGCTCACCCCCGCCACCTCGGCCAGCGCGGCGACATTCCGCTCCAGCGGGCCGCGGCCGAACAGCACGACCTTCGGCGTGAGACCCCGGCCCTTCAGGATGGTCAGCGCGTCGATCAGCACCCAGTGCCCCTTCCGCTGGATGAACTGGGCCACCATCGCCCCGGCCGGTTCGCCCGCCTCCAGGTCGAATTCACGGTCGCGCGCGGCGGTATCGCGCGGCGCCAGCCAGTCGGACGCATCCACCGCCGAGTGCACGAGGGAGATCTTGTCGCGGGGGACCCCCTGTTCGACCAGGACCTCGCGGACGGCATCCGAAATCGCCACCACGCGCCGGTAAAGGCCGTACTTGGCACCCACGATCCAGGACAGTTCCCGGTTGTCCACCCGCCGGGTCATGATCACCGGCGCGCGCGCCAGCGTCGCCGCGACCGCACCCAACGTGTCCGCGCCCCGGCGCGAGTGGAGGTGCACGAGTTCGACATCGGGCCGGCTGAAACGCCACGCCAGCTTCCCCAACGACACCAGGTCGCCCTCCCCATGGAAGGAAAACTCCTCGACGCGCAGCCACCTGGCCCGCGCCGCCACGGCGACCTCCGACCCCTTCGGCACCATGAGCACCGAACTCACGCCCCGTTCCTGCAGGCCCTGGGCGAGGTACAGCACCTGCAGCGCACCACCGTACAGGTGGCGGCCGGTCTCGAGGTGGACGACGCTCACGAGGCCCGCGCCGGCTGTGGCGGCCGTGCAACCCGCGCCAGCCCCGCCACCCGCGCCGGCCGCCCCGACGCTCGCCCCAGACGCGCTTCCACCGCGGCGAGCACCTGGCCGACCGAGAGGTCCGCCATGCAGTCGATTCGGCCCTCGCACGTCAATCTGCCCCGGCAGGGGGAGCACGCGCGTCCGGAATGCAGGATCGCGGCTTCCGCGCCGGGGGGATCCAGGTACGGAGTGTTGGATCCGAAGAGGAGCACCGCGGGGCGGGCATACGCGTGCGCCATGTGACTGAGGCCGGTGTCCACGCCGACCAGCACACTGCAGCGGGAGACGACCGCCGAAGCCTCGCCGAGGGTGGTCCTGCCGACGAGGTCGACCAGGGGAGCCTCCGGTGCGGGGAGCTCCGCGACACCCACCAGAATCCGATCCGCGGCCGGTCGGTCAGCCGGCCCCCCGAGGAGCACCACGCCGAGGCCCGTCCGCTCCCGGATCCCGTGGATCAGGGCAGACCAGCGGTCTTCGAACCAATGCTTGTAGTCGCTGGTGGTGAACGGGCACGCCGCCACGAACCCCGCTCCCAGTCCTCGGTCCCGGACGACCCGGTCGGCCATGGCGGTCTCGGACGCGCCGCGCGGGATGCGCATCGCGAAGGCACCCGTCTCCAACCCGAGCACCGAAGCCAGATGGGCGTACTCGGACCCGATCTTGCGCCGGTCTCCCCCACGCTCGACAACGTGCGTCATCAGCACGCGCGACCCCTCCCTGGAGCCCAGCCCGATCCTGACCGGCGCCCCCGAGAGAAATGCGAGCCCACCGCTCTTGAGCAGCCCCTGCGCATCGATTGCGACATCGAAGCGGCGCTCCCTCAACCCCCCTACGAATGTGCCGACGGCCCGTGCCAGGGTCCCCCACCGCCCCGCGCGAAACATGCGCCCCCAGGATGCGCGCTCCCAGACGATCACCTCGTCGAGGTGCGGATTGTGGCGGATCACGTCGGCGGTGCGCTCCTCGGCCGCCCACGCGATGTAGGCGTGGGGGTACCTGCGGCGCAGAGCCCCGGCCAATGGAGACGCGAAGACCAGGTCCCCCCTGGCCGACAGCCGCACGACGAGGAACCTGGCGCTGTGTCGAGGAATCATGATTGGAAGGTTATGATTGGCGACCCGCCTCACAACTCCCCGCACGCGCCGTCTCCATGACAGGACAGCTTCGCGATCTCGCCCTTGGCGTGGGACTCGCCGCCTACGGAGTGAAGAAGCGCCTGGAGACGGGGGGATGGCGCACGGACCTGACCACCCGAAACGGCGCGGTGGGCGATCTGGTTCGGCACGCGCCCGGCCCGCGGATCCTCGTTCACGGGGTGAGCGTGGGCGAGACCAACGCGCTGGAACCCTTCGTCGAGGCGCTGGCGGCTTCGAGGTCCAGACCCGACGTGGTCGTCAGCGCCAGCACCGCGACCGGCTTCGAGCGCGCTCGGCGCATCCACGCGGGCCGCCGCGGGGTCGTGCGCTTCCCCCTCGACTTCACGTGGATGGTGAGCCGGTTCCTGGACGCCGTCCGCCCCGACCTGGTGGTGCTCGCCGAGCTGGAGTTGTGGCCGACCTTCATGGCCGCGTGCAGGCGCCGCCGAATCCCCCTGTGCGTGGTCAACGGCCGCCTCTCGGAGCGGAGCTTCCGGGGCTACCGTAGTGGCCGTGCTCTCACGCGGCAGCTCTTCCGCCGGCTGGACCTCGTGATCGCGCAGACCGCGACCTACAGCGCCCGGTTCGTCGCGCTGGGGACTCCCGCCGAGCGGGTGGTGGTAGGCGGCAACCTGAAGTGGGACGCGGCCCTGCGCGACCCCGATCCCGCACTGGCCGCGGTGTTGGCGGCCCAGCTCGGGATCGACCGGTCGCGGCCCCTGATCGTGGCCGGGTCGACGGGGCCGGGCGAAGAGGAGGCCCTCCTGCGCAGTCTCCCCCACGGGTGCCAGCTCCTGCTCGCGCCGCGCAATCCCGACCGCTGGGACGAGGTCGCGGCGCTGGTCCCGGGGATGCCGCGCCGGAGTGACGGCCGGACGGGCGGCCGGACGGGCGGCGGCGGCACCTCGGGCGGGCCGGGCACCTCGGGCAGTCCGGGCACCTCTCACGGTCCGGGTGCCCCAAGCATCGCCACTGGTGACCCGCCACGCGTCTTCCTCCTGGACACCCTGGGCGAGCTGGCCGCGGCCTACCTGCTCGCCGACGCGGTGTTCGTCGGCCGCAGCCTGGCGCCCATGGGCGGGTCGAACCCGATCGAGCCGGTCGCGCTGGGGAAGCCCGCCGTGATCGGCCCTCACCACGAGAACTTCGCGGGGGTCGTGGCGGAGCTCGTCCGGGAAGGCGGTCTCGCCGTGAGCGCCAAGCCCATGGCGGTGATCGAGGCGTGGCTCGGGGACGAGGCCGCGCGGAAAGCCGTGGTGGCGGGCGGGGCGCGGGCGCTGGAACGCAACCGGGGCAGCGCGGCACGGGCGGCGGCGCGGGTGCTGGGGGTTGTCGGCCGGGCACAGTTCTCGAATGCCGCAGCCGCGATGTAAAGCGTCGTTTACATTGTGTAATCCACAGTTTACATTTCGACCATCCGGGTACCCTGATCCCGCGCATTCTCCGGTCTCGGTGCCGGCGCGCGGCATCGCGGGGTCTATCCATGCACCCCTAGAAGAACCAGTTCAACGAGACGAACAGGACCCGGGGCAGCGCGCCGAACTCCGAGCCGAGCGAAAACATGGCACCGTCCAGGACCGGCTCCTCGCCGGCGCCGAAGAACGCGCCGAGACGGATCGCCAGGCTCTCGCTCACCGAGTAGCCCAGCCCCGGGCTGACCAGGAACGAACCGTCCCGCAGGCTTCCAAGGTAGAGGGCGCTGGTGGAGACCAGGGGGTGCAGCGGGTAGGACAGCTGCAGCGCCGCCACGTCCCGGCCGAGCACCTGTACTTCTCCCTGGGTGTACGCGCGGCTCTGCGCGGTGGTCAGAAGTCCCTCCGGGGACGTCGCCCCGAGACCGTCGCGCTGGTACTCGATCACGATGTACAGGTCGCGTCCCGACACCGGGAACGTTCGGTCCATGCCGATGGTGCCGCGCACCACGAGCTGATCGTCAAGATTGCGAACTGCCGCCTCCGCCCGCACAGCCCACAGCCCCACCGACCCGCTCAGGAAGGCCGCCGCGCCGAAGGTGTCGTGCACCGCTCCTCCCCATGCGCCCAGATCCCAGCCCTTGACGTTGGTGCTCGCGCGGCCCACCAACGTGAGCGTTTCCCGGTCGCCGATACGCGCGGGCCGCGCCACGATCTCGAGCTGCGTGAACGAACCCCGGTAGTACCGCAATCGGGCCGCGTCCACCCCGATCCGGTACTCGCGGAAGGGATCGGCGGGGTCGAAGGGGGAGAAGGGATCGGCCGGTGTCAGGATCAGCGTCGTCCCCCACGACACCGGTTGCCGCCCGATGACCAGATCGGCGTTGGGGCCGAGGTCGATTCGCGCGTTCAGGCGGTCGATCCGGTGCCGCCACACGGCGCGCTCGCCGGACTCGATCTCGCCGCCCAGGGAGAACCAGTCGCCCCCGGACGCTGTCCCGGCCGCCGTGAAGAGCTGGGCGCCCGGTGCCCCGGCCTGACGTAGCGTCAGCGTATGCTCGTAGGCCGCATCCGCACGGACAGGTCCCCATGACCCGTTCCACATGACCCGCAGCCGCTGGAAGTCCGACACCCCGGCCGGCCCCAGCACGCTTTCCGCCACGCTGGTGAACACGTTCAGGTAGTAGCCGGACAGACCCTGCTGCTCTGCCGAGGCCGGCGTGAACGAGGCACCGGCCAGCAGGGTCGTCAGGAGGAAAGTGCGGAGGGACGCCGGCAGCCCGTGGATAAATCCCAGGTCACCACCCGGCACCGGATGATTCCCCCTCGATGCGGCCGTCCACCAGCCGGATCAGCCTCCCCGCCCGCTCCATCACCCTCGGATCATGGGTCGAGAAGACGAAGGTGGTCCCCTTTTCGCGGTTGAGCTGCTCCATCACGTCGAGGAGCGCCTCGGCCGTGGTCGAATCCAGATTCGCCGTGGGCTCGTCCGCGAGCACCAATGCCGGATCTCCCAGGACCGCCCGCGCCACCGCGACGCGCTGCTGCTGCCCTCCGGACAGCTTCGGCGGCCGTCGGTCCTCGAGCCCCTCCAGCCCGATCTCGCGAAACAGCCGCCGGACCCGTTCACGACGTTCCCGCGCGGGCACACCCTGCAGCAAGAGGGTGAATTCGGCGTTCTCCAGCGCGCTCAGCACGGGAAGGAGGTTGTAGGATTGAAAGACGAAGCCGATGTGCGTAAGCCGCACCGCCGCCAGCTCCTTGTCGGGCAGCTCGGACAGCTCGGAGTCCCTGATCCAAACCTTGCCCCGCGTGGGACGGGTGAGCCCGCCGAGCAGATTGAGCACCGTCGTCTTCCCCGACCCGGACGGCCCGGCCATCGCGACGAACTCTCCGGCACGCACTTCGAGATCCACTCCCCGGACGGCCTCGACGGGGCGTGGCTCCTGCGGGTAGATCTTCCACAGATCCTCGGTGCGTACGGCGTATTCCGTCATGGGTTGCACTCCACCTTCACTGTTCACTCCACCTTGACTGATTCGGCCGGATCCAGGCGCGCCGCTTCCCACGCCGGGTACAGCGCCGCGGACAGGCCGATCGCCATCGTGAAAAAGACGCTCTGGACCAGGTGCTTGAGTTCGATTACGGGTTGCATGACCGGATTGAAGACGATGCCCCCGAAAGTCAGGTCCTCGGGCATCAGGCCCGTCAGATCAATGCCGTCGCGCAGGAAGAGCCAGACCACGGCCAGGCCAAGAGCCACCCCGGCCACCCCGCTGACGGCTGTCAACATCACTCCCTCGACGTAGACGACAAGTCCGATTTCGGCACCGCTCAGCCCCAGGGCCCGCAGTAGCCCCATCTCCCGCTTCCTGTGAAGCACCGACATGAAGATGGCGTTGAGGATCGCCAGGGTCACGATGGCGAAGAGGATGAGATGGAAGGCCCAGTCGCCCCCGTCGTCGATCTTCACCGCCGCGTAAAGGTCCGGAGACGACTGCGGCCACCCCACAACCTCCACGCCCCAGTCGGCCAAGGCGCGCTCCGCCTGCCCCCTTACCCCGTTGGTGAGGGACGAGTGCTGAAGCAGCAGCGAGACGCTGGTGGCGCCTTCCACCCCGAGCCAATCCTGTGCGGTGGCAAGCGGAATGTGGATGAGCCCCTCGTCGAGCGCCTCGAGGCCGGTTCGGTACGTCCCCGCCACGCGAACGAGCTGACCCTCGATCTCGCCGGACGCGGATTGCGCCGTCAGGACCATGCGGGATCCCGTGCGCAGACCCAACCGCACCGCCATCGCCTCGCCGATGAAGGCGTGGAGGCGGTCGCCGGGCTGCAGGTAGCGACCGTCCACCACATGTTCCCCGAGCCGGGAGAATTCCATTTCGGAGTCCGGGTCCACGCCCACGATCCACGCCGGCACCGCCCCGTCGGGCGACGACGCCAGGCCGCGGGTGGCAACCCGGACCGTCGTCACCGGAGGAGCAGGAACCGGAGCGTCCGCGGCCGCCGCCAGCGACGCGTCGACCTGAGCGGACGTGAGGCGGTCGTCGAGGCTCTCGCTGTCCCTGTAGCCGGGGGCGTTGAAGGTCACGTGGCCCGCTCCGAGGCGCACGCCCGTGTCGATCCAGTCCTCGTGCGCCCCATCCGAGAGCGTGCGCGAAACGATCAGCAGCGCCAGCCCCAGCGCCATCGCCAACGCCGTCAGCGTGCTGCGCCGCAACTCCCGGCCGAGGTTGCGCAGGGCGAGCCACCAAAGGGTACCGAAACGGACCATCAGCGGGCCGCCAATGAGTCGGCGGGGGGCACGCGGACGGCACGCCACGCCGGGATCAGAGCGGAGACGACTCCGGTGCCGACCAGGGCGACGGCGCTGGCCAGGGGTCCCTGCCATGAGTACTCGACCGTGAGCAGGGGGCGGACCGCCGAACCCACGAAGGAGTAGGTCCCGACGAAGGAACTGAGGTCGATGGGGTTGGCGTGGAGGTAGACCAGAATCGGACCCGCGACGAGGGCTCCCGCCCCGAGGGCCACCAGCCCGAGGAGGAGGCCTTCGTAGACGACGATCCTGCCGACCGCCCCACCCGATGTCCCCAGCGCCCTCGCGACCGCGAACTCCCTGCGGCGCTCGAAGGTTGCCAGGAGCATGGTGTTGGCGACGCCGAAGACCGCCATCCCGAAGATCATCACGGCGACGATGCTGTTCATCGCGCGGGCCATGCTGGTCACGAAATGGAGCTGCCGCTGAAAGACCGACCATGACTCGGTTAGCAGGCCCGGCGAAATCGCTTCCACGGCGTCGGCCACGCGCGCCGCCACGGCGTCCGCGTCCCGGATCCGCTCCACCGATACCGCCATCTCGTGGATGCGGCCGGCGTCCATCGCCATGAGCTCCCGGAGCGACCCCATGTCCAGCAAGGCGTAGCTGTCGTCGAACCCCCGACACCGACGCTGAAGATTCCCGACACGGTGAAGAGATCGTTGCCGGTCGAGCCGTCCGCCGCGGGAGCCACCAGGACCACCTCGTCGCCCACGTCGATTGCCACCGTTTCAGCCATTGCGTCGCCCACCACGATCTCGCCCGGCCCCGGCATCCGCCCTGCGACCATGGCGTGCCCGAATCGGCTGACCGCCTCTTCCTGCGACGCCACCACCCCCATCAGCACGGCCCCCACCGTCTCGTCACCGGAGCTGACCAGCCCCCCGCCATACAGTCGCGGTGCCGCCCCGGCGACCCCGGCTTGCCCCTCGACCGCCGCGACGAGCGCGCTCACATCGACGCCTTCGCGGCCTCCCATCGTGTCGTGGATGCTCCGCTCGGGCCGGTAGTCCGGCGCGTGGATCTGCACCTGACCCGTCACCACGCGGGTCCCGTTCGAGACGAGCTCCTCCATCATCCCGTCCATGAAGGCGATCATGACGACCGACGCCACGAATCCGAAGGAGAGCGCGGAAGCCGTCAGCAAGGTCCGGCGACGGTTTCGCCACAGGTTCCGCCACGCCATCCGCCACCACATCTCGTTGCCGACGCGGCTCATCTCGTCAATCGTCCTCTCATGCGACACGCCCACCGGGACACTGCCGCTCGCATGCCGCGCAAGTGCCGACCCATGGAGTCATTGACGCGCCCGCATGTTCCGCAAGCTGAAGAAGTCCTCGTCGAGGCCCACGTCGAAGTCCAGCTCGAGGTAGATCACCACCGTCCGCTCCTCGCCATCGCCGGGTTCGATGACCATCCGCGTCGGGACCCTTCGGCCCCCGAGGTCCCGGAAATCCGCAAAGGTCATCGTCCGGGCCAGGGTTCCGTCCTCGTCGTAGTAGTGTGCCCACAGCGGCATCCGGTCCTGCTTGCGGATCTGCTGCTCGATCCGGCCCCAGACCACCGGCACCTCCGGCCTCGGAGTCATCGTGAACTCCCAAACGTCCTCGCCGTCACGGTCCCCTTCGTAGGAGATGACGATGTCGTAGTCCTCGATGACCCGGCTCTCCTTCACCAGGTCGTCGTTGGTGAAGTGGGAGCCCATCCAGGAGCCGAGCATCATTGACGGCGAGAGCTTTACGACGCGGTCGGCTCGCGGATAGTAGATCCAGACCTCGTTGGCGACCTTGAGGGTGGCGGTGCCCGCCTCCCGCGGAGGGTCTTCCACACGGATCAGGGAGTGCTCGGTGCCGAGCGACCAGACGCTCATCTCCAGCGACCGGGACCAGTGCTCGGTGTCGATCTCCATCCGCATCCGGCCCGTGCTGGATTCGCCCCGCATGAGGCGGTCGACCTCGTCGATGATCTCGAGAACCCTGGAGTCGGTCTGGGCAGTGGCGGAGGTGGGGGCGAGCGCTGCCAGGCCCAGCGCCGCCAGCGCCACCGCCGTCAGTCTCCGCCTCCACCTTCTGCACGACTGGCTGGACATCCTCTCCATGGTGCCGTCTCCCCCGGTATACCCGGTTTCCTTGTCCGTCCCGGCCCGCGCGCCACGCCAGCGCGCCTTCCAATCTGGCCCATATGCCCTCCGAACACTATTGTGCCCGGCGGTTCACGGTCCAGAGAAGCGATTCAAGGGGCTGTGACCACCGACCACCATGTCCCGGATCCGACGGGTACGCGACCGGGTGAACATTCCCTCACAAAGGAGTATGCCAGTGATATCGATTGCCTCCCTGTTGCTGCCGATCATCCTGTCCGGCGTCGTGGTCTTCGTGGTAAGTGCCATGGTCTGGATGGTCATGCCGCACCACAAGAAGGATTTCGCCCAGGTCGAGGACGAGGGCATGCTTCTGGATGCCATCCGCAGTTGTGGCGCCGGCCCCGGCATGTACGTCTTCCCGTGGGCGGAGGGCACGGAGGAAAACTCCGCCGAGTACAAGGAGAAGATCCGTCAGGGTCCGGTGGGCATTCTGCGCGTCCGGGACGGCGATTCGGTCCTTGACATGCGTACCTCGATGGCCAAATCACTCGTGCTCTACCTCGTCGTCGGCGTCTTCGTCGCCCACATGGCGGCCAGCACCCTGAGTGCCGGCGCGGACTTCCTGGCCGTTTTCCGGATCACGGGCACGGCGGCGTTCATGGCGTACGGCTTTATCGGCTTTCAGGAGAGCATCTGGTTCGGGCTGCCCGGGTCCGTCGCCTTCAAGCACGCGCTCGACGGTCTCGTCTACGCGCTGCTGACGGCGGGGATCTTCGGTTGGCTGTGGCCTGCCTGACGAACCCTCCTCTCCCGGGAGACTTTCCCCTTCACCCTGCAACCGGAGCCCATATCCAATGAGCAACATCGTTTACGAAGGCAACGTCCGGATCGAGCGCACCCGCGGCCCGCACAGGCTGGCGTACCTGCCGGCCCACGACGGCCCGGTGGAGTTCGGCGTTCACGGCGCGATCGCGGAGCACTACGGAGTCCAACCCAGGACCGAGACCACCACCACCCTCGACTATGTGATCGCCGCTACCGGCGGCTGACTGGTCGGTACCTTCGGAGGCGTGCTGGAGGCACGCGGGATCGGAGCATCGGACGGAAAGCTCACCGCGGAGGTCCGCGGCGGGGTCGGCAAGGATGACGGTGTCCTCGTCATCCGCAACATTCATGTGAAATACCTGTTGAAGGCCGCGGGCGCGGACGAGGCGACCCTCCAACGAGCGTTGTCCCTCCACTCCATGCGTTGTCCGGTCTACCGGACGCTGCACAAATGCATCGATATCACGACGGAGTTGGTGATCGTCTAGCGGCCGGCGCGGTGCGGGCTCCCGGGAGGCACGGGCCGCTCCCGGACGCCCAGGGCCGCTCCCTGCCGGCGCTGGACCGCCGTCGCTGGCTGAAACTCGCGGGCGGAGCCTTGGCCGGCGGTATGGCGGCCGCCTGCGCATCCCCGCGTGGTGGACTGTGGCTCCCGGCTCCGCCGCGCGCGCCTGTCAGGCCGGTGAGGGTGTCGCGCGACCGCATCATCCGCGAAGTCGCCGGCCTGAGGCCCTACCGTGCCGAGGGCTTCGTCGTGCGGGCCGAGCGCCTCGGGTCGAAGCTGCTCGTCCACAACTACGGCCATGGCGGTGGCGGCGTCACCCTCTCCTGGGGCACGGCCGACATGGCGGCGGAGCTGGTGATCGACAGCGGGCGTGAGGGCGATGTGGCTGTGCTCGGGGCGGGTGCCGTCGGACTCGCGACCGCCCGGCTGCTACAGCGGCGTGGCCGCACCGTGACCATCTACACCCGTGATCTCCCGCCGAACACCACCTCGAACATGGCGGGCGCTCAATGGTCGCCGTCGACCGTGTCGGACAACCTGGACGGTCCCTTCGGCGACCAGTTCGAGCGCGCCGCCCGTCTCGCCTACCGTCACTTCCAGAACCTGGTCGGTCCCGACTACGGGGTGCGCTGGATCGACAACTACTTCGTCGGTGACGAGCGCCAATCCGGCCAGGGGTACACCTCCCGGATACGGGACCTCTACCCCGAATGGGAGGAGCTCGAAGGCGACGAGCACCCCTTCCCCACCCGCTACGCCCGCCGGGTCGCGACGATGTTCATCGAGCCACCGCGCTACCTTCGGGCGATGCTGCGTGACTTCCGCATCGCCGGAGGGCGCGTTGTAGTGGGTGAAATCACCGACCGCGGGCAGCTGGCGGCGCTGCCCGAGCCCATCATCGCCAACTGCACGGGACTGGGTGCGAAGACGCTCTTCGGCGACGACGCGCTGACCCCGATCAAGGGACAGCTGGTCGTGCTGAGGCCCCAACCCGGCATCGACTACCTGAGCATCGGCGGCGGCCGCTTCTCGACAGGGGGCAGCCAGTACATGTTCCCACGGGCGGACGGGATTCTGCTGGGAGGCACCTTCGAGCGCGGCGTCGACACGCTGGAGCCCGATCCGGTGGAGACCGAGCGGATCCTGTCGAATCACCGAGCGTTCTTCGAGGCGATGGAAGGGTAGGTGGTGAGCGGCCGGTAGACCGCCCAACCGCAGCTCGGGCTGGCGCGCGGCGCCTCCCGGGTGAACCTTTGGCCGGTCTCGCGCCGTACAATTGGGCAACCCCCGAGGAGGACACATCTCATGGCCCACATTCTGAAGCGCCTCCTGCGCCTCATCCTGGACTGGCTGCGGAACAAGATCTAGGAGCCGTCCGTGGCTGGAATCCCCGCTGCATTCGACCGACCCTGTATCCCGGCCGGACGCTACGCGCTACGTCGCTCCTCGCTCGAATAGAGACCGCCAGTGAGCTGTCCCGGTTGCTCAGCACCGCGCGGGACCCGGCTCTCTAGCGCGCAAGTGGCACTGTGCCAACGTTTGTCCGCCACTTTAGCCCTGTTTTGGCGGACAAAGCCCGGTCTCGACCCGTCAGCGAGCTCGCCCTCCGGTTCGGGTAACCCGGTGGGTCGTCCCTCGGCCCCAATGCCACCAGCACCTTTCCTGTCCGGAAACAGCTCTACAAGCACGCCGGCCAACGAAACCATCACCCTGATCACCGCTGCACTGACACCGAGGGCAACAAGCAGCTCGGGAGCGGTGGTGAGCACGACCAGAGCCACGACGGCCACGTCCCTCATGCTGAGGTTCCCCGCTACGCTCTTGAAGGCCCGGCTCGTCTCCTTCACGATCGATGCGAGTAGTCCAAACACACGGAACCGGGTCTTCCTGCTGTTCGCGGACTTGGCCGCAGCGAAGATCTCACCCGCAAGCCCGGCCACCCGATCCGGATCAAGCTTGACGACGAGTTCCTTCAGGACTCTGACTGCTTCATCCGCGACCTGAGCGGCCCTCTCCGGCCCGATCCTGGCCAACGCGCTCGTGGCAAACCTCTCGACCCGCCTGCCACCTTTGGATCGCTTCCCGCCCTTGCCGCTCACTCCGGACTCGGCAGTATCCGCCACCCGGCGGACCGCTTCGGTGACATCGCGCGGGTCAAGTCTGGTTACGACCGATTTGGCTGACTCGGCCGCCCGGCGAGCCAGAACCGCCGCTGCGCCCGGATCGACGTTACGGGCGATATCCCGAACCGATGTGGTGACCCTGCGCACATGACGCGCCACGCGCGGCGACTTCAACTTGCCAGCAGCGGACCTGGCACCTTTTCCAACTCCTCCGGCAAACCGAACCAGGCCGGCACCGTCCAGCTTGCGGAATGCGCGACCGGCTCTCGCGAGCTTACGGAGGTTGAGCTTGATGACGACCACCTGGGCTGCCTCGCCCACCCTGACCGCCGCCGCCCGGGACGGACCGAGGGGGTTGACCTTGGCCAACCCCCTCCCGACGGCACCCACCCCCCTACATCACCAGCCGCATCCTCTGCATGACTTTGGTCATGTACTTCTCGAAGAACCACTTCTGGATGTCCATCATGTCGAGTTCGCGGCCCTGGATGTAGGCCTGCTCGATCTCGCTGGTCATGTCCAGAGGGGTGCCCGTGGTGATGAGCAGCGTGGCCTGCTTGCCGGGCTCCAGCGAACCGACCCGGTCGTCGATTCCCATGAACTCGGCCGCGTTGATGGTCACCGCCTTGAGCGCTTCCTCCTCGGGCAGTCCGAAGGCCACGGCCACGCCCGCCTCCCAGGGCAGACGGTTCGTGTACAGCGCGCCGGAGCCCCCCGAGATGGCGAAACGCACCCCCGCCTCGTGCAGGCGCGCCGGCATGGTGTAGGCGCCGTCGTAGCCTTCGTAGGCGCGGCCGGGAGCGGCCATGGTCGAGGTGAGGATCACCGGGATGTCGTTGGCCGAGAGCCTGTCGGCGACATGGATCGCGTCGCGGCCTCCGCGGATCACGACCCGGACACCCTCTTCCTGGGCCCACGTGACGGCGTCGTTGATCTGGGCCGCGCCGTCCGCGGCGACCACAACGGGAATGTCCCCGTTCAGCGCCGGAATCATGGCGGCGTAGCGGGAGTCGCTGCGCACCTCCTCGCCCGCGGCGACGGCGTCGCGGTAGGCACGGGCCTCGGCGAAGAAGTCCTTGAGTTCCTGCACCTGTTCCTCGTAGCTCGGCCGTTCCTGCTCCCCCCCGCCGGGCCTGAAGCCCCCGAACCCGCGGAAGCGGCCGGGGTTTGGGTTGGGCCAGTTCACGTTCAGGGCGGCGGCGGGTTCCATCGACATCTCCTCCCAGCTCCACCCCTCCAGATTCATCGCCGACGACATGCCCGAAATGAGGCCGCCCCCGGGTGTGCTGAGCGTCACGAGCACCCCCGCGGAACGTGTCGTGCCGATGTGCCTGCTCTCCGCGTTGACCGCCACTTCGGCGCGCACGTTGGGGTTGAAGTCACCCAGCTCGTTGACGTCGCTGGACACGTCCACGGCGCCGATCTCACTGAGTCCCACCGTGCTGTAGGCATCGATCAGGCCCGGGTAGATGTGCTTCCCCGAGACGTCCACCACCCGGGCTCCCGCCGGGATCTGCACATCGGTCCCGACCGCGGTGATCACCCCGTTTTCGAAGAGGATGGTGCCGTTTTCAATCACCCCCGCGGTGACCGTGTGGATCGTGGCACCTTGCAGCGCCACCGGTTCGGACTGTGGAAGGACCGTCATCCGTACCTGCGCACCCCCCTGGGAGGGTGAAAGGGCGGCGGCCACGGTCGTGGCCAGGATCAGGGCGGCCGCGCCGCCGGCTCGGGACAGGACTCCCGTCATGATTCCTCGCTTGGTCGTTGTCATGTCAGTTGCTCCCTTCGGCCGAAAGGATGGCCTGGATGAGCTGGGTACGCTCGCGGTCGATCTGGTCCCGCATGGCCGCGTCCTCCTCGAGCGAGAAGTAGCGCCGGCCATCGACCCACGTCTGCTCCGCGCGGGTGAACTGCGACAGGGGATTGCCGCTCCAGACGACGAAGTCGCCGTCCTTCCCGGGCTCCAGCGAGCCTACCTTGTCGTCAATGGCCATGGCCTGCGCCGAGCCGTTGGTCACGGTCGAGAGGGCCTGCTCCTCGGTGAGCCCGGTGCGCAGCAGCTTGCCCGCCTCCCAGTTCATGCGGCTGGCGATCTCGCTGTTGTCTGAGTGCAGCGACGTCACCACACCGGCCTCGATGAGGATGCGGGCGTTGTACACCGTCGCGTCGTAGGCCTCGAGCTTGAAGGCACCCCAGTCGCTCCACACCACTGCCGCGACGCCCGAAGCAGCCAGCTCGGGGGCGATCTTGTACGCCTCGACGCCGTGCTGCAGCGTCTGGACCCGGAAGCCGAACTCCTCGGCCAGCCGCACGAGCGCGAGAAACTCGTCCGCGCGATAGCCGTGCGACGAGATGAGGAGCTCCTGGTTCAGGATGTCGAGGATCGCCTCCATGCGGAGATCGCGCCGCGGAGGAATACCCTCCCCATCCGCCTCCCACCGCTGCCACTCGCGCTCGTAGTCGCGCGCGGCCATGAAGTGATCGCGGATGATCTCCTGCGTCCCCATGCGGGTGTCGGGATACCGGCCCTGACGCCGCTTCGGGTTCTCACCCAGCGCGAACTTCACGGTTCGGGGGGCGTTCTCCAGCTTGAGATCTTCCGGCAGCGAACCCCAGCGCATCTTCACGAAGACGTTCTCGCCCCCGATCGGGTTGGCGGAACCGTGCTTGATGTGCGCGGTCGTGAGCCCGCCGGCGACCTGGCGGTACATCCAGATGTTGTTGTGGGTGACCACGTCCCCCATCCGGACTTCGGGCACGATGGCGAACCCGCTCTCGTTCACGGCGCTGACGCCGGAGTGGATGTGGGGATCGATGAGCCCCGGCGTGACGTGCTTGCCGGTGGCGTCGATCTCCACGGCACCTCGCGGGACCTCGAGGTCCGGGCCGACCGCCACCACCTTGCCGGCCTCGATCAGCACGTCGGCGTCGTCCAGGCGTCCCTCGGGACCCTGGGTCCACACGGTGGCGTTGCGCACGACCACCGCCGCGGGCTGGTCCGGGATCGAGGTCCGGCCGTACTCCATCATCGGCCGGATGAAGGGAAGGTCGAGCTCCGGAACGTCCATCGCGACCGTACCCCGCTCCGCGCCCTCGAAGGCTTCCGTCCGGGTGCCGCGGAAGGACGGATCCGCCCCGTTCGGAAGCGACGTCCAGCCGTAGAAATCGTCGCCGCTGACGGAGCCGGCGAGGAGGGCCGTGCCCTGGTAGTCCATCTCCTCGCCGTCGAAGCGGACCTCCATCCGCCCCGTCTCGGCGACGACGCTGGCCGACGCGAGATCGATCCGCACGCCATCGGGATCCCCGGTCCCGGCGGCGAGTTCGATGCTGCCGCTCAGCCGGTTCAGCGTGCCCTCCAGCCGGAGCACGGCGTCGAAGCCCCACTCGTCGTCGGAGGTGATGCGCCATGTCCCGCGTGGATCGACCTGGGCGGGGCGCGTGACTCCGTAGACCGTCCCTTCGACCCACACGTCGCGGACCGTGGCCTCCTCCGTGAAGAGGTCGCCCTCGCTCACCACGAGATTGGCGACCATGCCCTCGGCGATCGTCCCGTGGGTGCGATCGATCCCGAGCCAGGAGGCCGGCGTGGTGGTGAGGGCCGCCAGGGCGTCGGCCGCCGACAGTCCCCGGGCCACGGCGATGCGCAGATTGGGCAGAAACTCGTTCAGCGACGAGAGACCGTCCGCCGTAATGGCGAAGGAAACGCCGGCATCCGCCAGCTGAGCCGGGCTCGTCGGTGCAAGGTACCAGTCGCGCAGGTCGGCGAGCGTGGCGTTGAGGGCCGACTCGGGATCGTCGACATCGGGGGCATCAGGGAAGTCCAGCGGCACGATCAGAGGCTCGGTGCGTCCCCGCAATACGTCGATGATGCGGTATTCCTGACCGTTGCCCCGGAACCACGGGGTCAGGCCGATTTCCATGGCCAGCTTGTGGGCCCGGAGGTAGTCCTCCTCGCTGCCGGTCTCGAAAACGACCGGCTGACGCCCCTGCAACGCATCCTCCAGCGCCGCCAGCGCCTCACTCGTCTCCGGCGGGAGAAAAGCGCGCCCACCGGCCTCGTACGCGTCCCACGCCCGCTTGTACCAATCGGTGTCCATGAACGTCTGCTTCATCAGAGCGATCGTCCCCATGGCGGAGTTCGGGTACGAACCGCCCAGTTCGAACGAGCGCTGGAACCCGATGGCCTGGGCCAGGTCGGCGCGCAGCACGCGCTCCCGGACCCCGGCATCGCCGAGGTTCACGACGGACGCCGTCCCCCGGAAAATCCCCTGTTTGGGCACCACGAGCGCCGTCCCGAACCCCTGGGAGCGCAAGGCGGCACGCCGGTCGGCGTCGTCCTGGAAGTTCGAGGTCGTACTGAACCAGGCACGGACCTGCGGGTTCCAGTGGGTCGGCCCCACATCGCCCCCCTCGGGGATGTTGTCCATACCCAGGTCGGCGTGGGCATCGATGAAGCCGGGATACACCGTGAGGCCGGTCAGGTCCCACACCCGGGCGCCTGCCGGGGCCTCGTCGCCCCGCCCCACGCGCTGGATGATCCCGTCGCGGACGACGATGGTGGCATCGTCCAGAACCTGTCCCGGAGCCGTGACCACACGGGCTCCGACCAGCGCGTGATAACCGGTGCCGTTGTCCCGGATGCCGTCAACGGGCTGGGTACGGTTGGCCTGTTGGGCCGTGGCTCCGCTCGTAACGAGCAGGGTGAGGCCCAGCGAGGCGAGAATTGCTCTCATGGAGTCCCCCAGGTAGGAAAGAAGTGTCGCGGACACGGTACGAAGGCCGTGTTGCCGGAAAAGGCCGTGTTACTGGGACACGTGTTACTGGGACAATTGGCGCAATCGGGGCGTTGAGGGAAAGGGGGGGGCGGACGCAAGAACCGTGGATGAATCCGCAGGAGCGTCGGGAATGGTAGGGCCTGCGGGCTGGCAAGGCGCTTTGATGGCCCGATCACGCAGGCGAAAAGGGAGAACCGAGGACCCGGACAACCCCAATCACTCCAACACCTTGAACACCCCGTCCTGCGCATCCCGGTAGAACTCGATATTCACCTTGGTCCACACATCGTCTTCGAGCTGCATCAGCTCCCGCCGCGCCCCAACCGGCATCAGGAGCACGGTCGCCTGCTTGTCCACAGCCAACTCCGCCATCGCCACAGGATCCGGTATCCGCTCCAGCGAACCCCCCAGATTCAGCGGCCCCACGATGATGGTCGCCCCCCGGGTCTTCCTGTCCAGCAACCCCCCCACCATCGCCGCCAGTACCGGCAGTCCCAGCCCCGTTCCCGACTTGTCGTGGTCCCGCGGCTGCATCTGGACCGTGTACTGATGCGCGCGGGCGTCACGATCTCCCACCAGCGCTTTCCCTCCCGTGTACAGATTCTGCTCGCCGACCCGGACACTCTCCCGAAATGCCGGCGGCACCGGCTGATTCAAGATCTTCGCGCCACCCGCCCCCGGTCCCACCACCACCTCGATCCGGTAGAGCCCTGGCCCGGTACCCTCCACCCCCGGCCCGATCGCCCACACTTGCCCCGGAGGCAACGGGTCGCTGTCGATCGCCTCATCGCTCCGAAGCTCGGGGGTCGCCACGAACTGCTCCGTGCCGTCCACACCCAACGTGTACGAGAAGTGGGTGCTCCGGAACTCGGCCTTCAGACACCGCTTCTGCTGCTCCTTCACGCGCCGGCGTGACTCCAGGGCCAGCCGCACCATCCACTCCAGATCGTCGTCGTCCACCTCCATCTCGGGATCCGGGAACAGAAGCTTGATGAGACCCGAGACCGTCTTGTGGACCGCCTCGATGTCCCGTCCGGACAGTGCACCCCCCCAGAACACCCGGTTCTGCAGGATCGGCAGGCGCGACGTGTCCCGCAGCTTGGTCCAGCACGCGCTCAGGAAGTCGTTGACGAGGCCGAAATGGTCGGTGAGATGCTCGTTGGGATTCAGCTTGGGGAAGTCCCAGCCGGGGGCGTATCCGTGGATCCGATCGTGGTACGCCGTGTCGTCGCGCATCTGCTTGGGGAGCGGACTCAGAAGGTGGCCGATACGCTGCTGCTGCTCCACCGACACGTCGAAGTTGCCGACCAGGACCAGCGACCCCTCCGCGCGGATGCTCTCCTTGCCCCGGCTGAACTCGCCGGACGCCATGTACCCTTTCATGATGTTGACGCCGTCCTTCTGATCGAAGGAGATGCCGGCGACCTCATCGAAACACACCACATCGTACTGGCAGACCAGGCCGCGCTGCCCGTTTGCCATGTTGACGAACATCTTCGCGACGGTGGCCTTCCCGCCCGACAGCAGGTGGGAGTGCGGGGAGAGTTGCTGGTAGACATGACTCTTCCCCGTCCCGCGGGGACCGAGTTCGACGAGGTTGTAGTTGCGCTCGACGAAGGGAATCAGTCGGAGCAGCGCGACCCGCTTGGCCCGTTCGTCCAGCGCGGAGGGTTCCAGGCCGGTCGAACGGAGGAGGAAGTCCATCCACTCGGCGGTGTCGAAGTGGCGCCGCCCCTTGGCCAGGACCTTGAGGACGGCCGGGCTCGACATCTGGATCGGGCCGCATCGCCGCGATGCTGAACGGGCGTCCCTGTTTCTCCTGCGCGATCACCGGGTCGTACTCCAGGGTCACCTCCGCATAGAGTCCGTCTGCGAGCATCCGCTGATGGTCGGTGACGAACTCGGACTCGATGCGGACGTCCCGGAGGCCGAGGCTGGGAAGTTCGGCCAGATAGCAGTCGTTCTTGGCGTCCAGGCGCCCGCGCAGGATGTCGATAAGGCGGACGGAACCCTCCTCACGGGCCCGCGACTTGAAGATCTCCTGCTCGGCGGCGCGGACCGTGCGCCCTTCGAGCTGGTTCTTCACGATCTCGAGGCCTTCGTCGATCTCGTCCTGCTCCACGCTCGCGCAGTATCGGCCCAGCAGGAACTCGACGACATAGGTGGGGACCGGATACTGGCGCGCATAGCGCCGCACCAGGTCCTTCCGCACCAGGTAGCCGGGGAAGGCCTCGTTGGCTTTGCTGTCCAGCGCGTCCATCTCGAACTCCGGCGCACTCATATGTTCTCTCCCTTGCGGGTCGGTTGTTGGGCGAGGACGCGGCCGCCGGCATCGGTTACCACAAGAACAAGCGCGGCGTCCTGGTGTTCGTCGTCCGCCAGAACCAGGCTGGCGAGCCCGTCCGCATCGATTGGCTTGGGCGAGGAGGCGACCGATTCCCCTGCGGGACCGCCGAGGCGCAGATCCGCAGTGACGGGGCCGCCCCGGGCCTGGACGGTGATGTTGCAGCGGAACCGGCGCCAGGCAACTCCCCGGACTACGGCGGTCGGTCCGCTGGCGCCGGTGCCTTCGACCCGGATGTCCGGGATGAGGCATTCCTGTATGCTGAGGCCGCCGTGCGCGTATTCGTCCCTGCGGCTGAAGCAGGCGATTCCGGGCGGAGAGGCAAACCACTCGTTGGGATTCCAGTGCCAGGGATGGAGAGGGGCGTCGGGCTTGGAGTCGCCGGCGATGACGGCGCAACGCGCCCACTTGGATTCGGTGAGGTGCTTGGGCAGGGTGACCATGGGCAGTCCGCCCGGGAGTAGGAGCCAGCCGTGGTCGGTGACGATCCGCACTGAGCGCCACCCGGCCTTGAGGAGGCGGGTGATCTGGCGGACCAACCCGTCCAGTTCGTGGTCGATCTGGTGGGCGAACGGGACCGCGCGGAGATGGTGGCCGTGCTTGTCGATTTCACCGGTCTCCAGCCAGCCGCGCGCCCCCGCGTCAAGGGGCATGTCCAGCGTTCCGGCGTTGATGATCTGATAGCCCGCCGTCTCCATGGCCTCGCGGAGCTCCTTGACGCGTGCAGTGCGGCCCGAACCCTTCATCGTGGGCTGAAACGTCGCGCCGAGTCGGTCACCAGCGACCTCGCCGGCAACGGGGGTGACGGCAGGTTTGGCGGTGGCGGTCACCGTGGGGATCGCGGCCCAGCGGTGCTCGATGGTGGTGCTCGACCCGATCGCCTCCAGACGTTCGGCCAGTCGGCAGCCGAGTTCGTAGCGCAATCCGTCCACAAAGACGATGCACTCGTCCTCGCCGGCGACGATGGTCGGCTGGTCATCTGACGTCGGAAGCGGTTGGCGTTCCACCAACGCCTGAAACGCGCGGGCAGAGTCGTCCAGCCAGGGCCCAAGGAGGTGGCGGACTGCGTTGGCGACGATGTGCTCCTCTTCGGGGGGTGCCATGGCTAGAGCCTCCCGGGCGCTGGCGTCCACAAACCATCCGCGGTCGGCGTAGACCTGGGCCGCATCGTTGGGACTGGCGCCCCCGATCGCCGGACCGGCTGACTCCGCCAGACGGGCCAATGGCTCCATCAACATTGCGAACGGGGAACGCCGGAGGCGGGCCCACACCCAACTTCGGCGGTGGGCGTGCTCTTGCTCGAGCGACGCAACCGCCTGGGAAGCCTCCGGGTGGGGCAACTCGGTGACCCCGGCCAGAGCACGCCGCAACGATTTCTCGTCTTCTTCGTTGAGATCCGGCCAGCGTTCACGGTCGAACGGAAGCTCGTTGGCCGGACGACTCCGCGCGAGGACCGCGGTTACTCCGGGAAACGCGTCCGGCGCTTCGGCGAACCGGGTCCAGACATCGGCCCAGCGGCCCGCGCCCTCACCGAGTTTGGCCCCGGCAGTCACGTCCGCTTCCGTCTCGGGGTCGAACTGGAGCGCGTTCTTGCACTCGGCGCAGAAGGCGTTCCAACGGCTCCCCTCCATCCGGGATCGTACCCCTTTGGGGTCGGCCATCCAGCGCAGGATGTCGCGCATGAGGTCCACGCCAGCCAACTGGTTGAAGTCGGTCGCGTCCAGGCGGCGGCCGCGCAACTGTTCGACCGGCGTCAATGCTACCTGGTCCAGCGCTCCGATCAGCGCCGCGAGGGTGCCATGGTCGGGTGCGATGTCTAGGTCCGGCCCCGCAGAGGAGCCGAGAAACGCCGCCACGGTCCAATCGCGGCCTTTCGGGTTGTGCCACAGTATGCCACGGTACATCAGTTCGACGAGCGGCTTCAGTTCGTCGGGACAGTCCTCGCCGGCCCGCAGCTGGCCGCGTTCCACTCCGGGGAGGTAGATGATGGGGGTGGCGTCGGGGGGGACGATGTCGATGTCGAGCACGCGGTCAACTACGCAACGCAGCCAGATTGCGGGGCCGGTTCGGTGGTCGGGGCGGTACTCGCCGAGGGCGAGTAGTTCGGGTATGCGGGCGAGCGCCGCCGAAAGCAGTGCGCGCCACTCGGCCTTGGGGTCGGTCCACAGGATGGCGGCGGGGGTGGCCTGGCCACTTGGCGTCGAAGCGCGGGCGCGCAGGCTGCGGGCGAGATGGCCGAGGGGGGTTGCGGGGGGACGATCATCCGTGCGCATAAGTGGCCACCTTGACGCGCATATTAATGTAAGTGACTGTGTACTCTCGGTTTACGATGTGCGCATAAACGGTCCTTCGATGATCATATCGCCGCTCAATCGATCGAGACGCCAACGGTTCATGTCGCCCGGCGACCTCGGTCCAGGTCGAGGATCGGTTGCGCATATCCATCGCTCGTCGTGCGCATATTCCCACAACTCGTTGGCGCTCTGATGCTTGCGTGGTGCGCACAATCGCCGGAGGAATGCTCATAGTGGTCGTTCCCCGGCGAGCGCCGCGGCCTTGTAGCGGGTGCCGCGACCGACCCCGGTGTCGACCAGCACCCCGAGCGTCACGAGTTGACGGAGTTCACGAAGCGCTCGATGGCGATCCACCTGGAAAAGCGCCCGGTAGTCGGCGTTCTTGAGCGACGGCTCGCGCCGAAGGTGGTTCCAGAGCTTCGGGATCCGGTCGTTGAGGAACAGGCGAGTCTCCTCCGTCTCCGCCGAAATGGCGAAGCCTGGCGCCGCATTGTCGTCGGGGGGCAGGCCAACCACGAGTCCCTTGTTCACGAGATCCCGAATCCGCATCGCTGCCTCCTCGGGCGCCACCGTGTTCAGCCGCTCATAGTCGCCCCTGGTGAAGCCGTGGGGCCGCAGGAGCAGCATCTTCCTCTGATCATCCGCGACGCGAAGCCGGCCTACGAAGTGCCGCCAACCGGGACCGTAAACTTGCCAGTCCGGCTCGTTGAACAGCGTCATCGTGAACAGGCCGGACTCGGAAGTCATCTCCGGTTCACGGAGAAAGCTGTCCGCCATTTCACGAAAGACGCGGACGATGCCTTCGCCCTCGTCCCGCATGATCTCCGCATCGGCGAGAACACGAACCAGCCTTGGATTGCGGGTCACATGGGCCCTGCGGCCTTCCCGCAGCGCGTCCACTGTGACGGGCGGGAGGAGTTCTCCGGGGCTGGATACCTCCAGGCGGTCCTCGAAGAACCAGATCTCGGTCTCCCGGCCCTGCACCTCGTAGTCGCGGTGGGCGACAGCGTTGACCAGCGATTCCTGCCAAGCAAAATCGGGGTACTCGGTGACGTCCTCGAAGCGGAGGCCTACGAGTCTCTCGGATCTTCCGACCTGGTGCCGGGCCAGTTCCGTGATTTCGTGTATGGCCGAAGCGAGTGGCGGGTCGGCGCGCCCGATCTGCGTCACATACTCGATCTCCGTTCCCGAACCCGAAACACGCGAAGCCCGGCGCGGGGATGCCAGCGCAGTGGCGGGCGCTGGGCGAATAGCAGGAGAGCAGCGTTGGTCACTCTCCAGTCACGGGCGGCCCTCTCGATCAGGCTGTAGTACTCGAGTGCCTCCAGGACGGGACGGCCTCCGACCGGCGTGTCTTTCAGGAAGGACTCGGCGAGCCGCAAATCCAGGTCGTCCAGTGTTGCCTCCGGCCGGAAGCGTTGCTCGTAACCGACGCGGCGATATGCCTGTTTTCGCTGGTTGATGATCTCCTGCGGCTCCCGGACGATCCGGCTTCCGACCCGGTACGGGAATCCATCGCCGCCGATCATGACGGCTTCGGGGGCTATGGAGACATCGAATGCGAGGATCTCGTGGCACCCGAGAGAGAGCCGCTCGGTGCGGCAGGTTACTTCGGGTGAGAGTCTGCGGTGGGGCACGGCGAAAAGTGCGTCAACATCCTTGTCCGCGTAGCCGTGGCCGGTGGCGGTGCCGTCGTCGTCCACGCCGATCAAAAGCAGGCCCCCGTCGGCGTTTGCGAAGGCGGCGACGACATCGGCGATCTTGTCCCGCAGTGCCCGGCGCCAGAGGGGCTTGGGCGGGTTGGTGCTACGGTCCCAGGCGGACTTGAACTCCACGAACTGGCCTTCGCCCCGGGAGAGGATGGTCTGTAGTTCGGTGGGGGAGAGGAGGGGTGGGGTCATGGGGCGCCTCCCGGGATCGGGTCCAGAAATCGGTCCGAAAACGACCGAAACAGCGCGTTTTGACTCATTTCTCGGGAGGCGGAGGCGGAAATGAGTCGGAAACCGGAGCCTGGAGCCCGAAGTGTCGCATTTCTTCCGGAAAACGAGCGCCGAATGCTGTGGAGCGCGTTTCGTTCGCATTCCTGGCAGGAAGCCTGACACAGTTTCGCCGGAAATGTCTTACGGAAAACAGTCTTTGATACTTTTCGCCCGGAAATGTATCGGCAAATGTATAGCGCATACATTTCGGTCACTCCCCACCAACCAGCGGACCCACGTACAGTCATCGTGCGCGACGTGCTGCGGCCGCTAGTGTCCGTGTACGGAGGCAATCCCGGGGTGGACGTGCATCGTTCCTGAAATACCGGGGTCGGCTTCGGGTCGGCCGAGTCGTACACGGCCACTCGGAACCGGTTCACTGACACTTCCGGCGGAACTCCGAGGATCGCGGACTCGCGGCCCACCAACTTGACCGCAACAACGAAGACCACCGTGCCTCCGCCGCCGTTGGCCATGCAGACAGCGGCGGCCACGACGGTCCGAACCGATTGGCTCAGGCTGTGGGTGTCCCATTCCTTGAAGTCGAGGTTCTGGGACTCGAGGTCGTCGGCGGTGCGGTGATCCAACTCAACCAGCATCCTCTCGATCTCGGCCCTTCCCCTAGTCATCGGCACCACCCTCCTCCACGACCGATGTACGGGCGGATTCCTTCGTCGCCCCCGTGTCATGCAGATCGTTCCAACGGTTGCCGTCGAACTCGGCGTCTGCAGCTACATGCCTTACCTCAGGCAACGGATCGCCCCTTCCGAGTTCCAGCCACTGCCGCACGACTTCGGGCATATCTGAGTCCTCGGCTGCGATTGCTCGCGCTACGCGAATGCATCCCCACCGTGTGAGCGGGATGTCCAGAGCAGTGGCGTCCGCAGCTTGCCGGTCGTACCGCAATTCCTCAAGCAGGAATCTCATTCCCGCAAGGACGAGATCACGAATCACATCGCGGTGTCCGGTGCGGCCCTTCTCAAAGATCCACTGGGCTACGCTGAGGGCCTCTTCGGTCGCCGGTCGACGACGGGCAGCGATCGAGAAACCAAGCTCTCGCACCAAGTGGATCGGGGGAGATGGCAAGTTCTCGTCTGCCTCCCACAGGAGCCAGCGGTGCAACGAGCGAAACGCGCTCCGTGTCATATCATCGTCAGCCGACGCGAGTCCTTGCGCCACCGTAAGTTCGACATCGTCGAGCAACTCCGGGGCGGACCTCAAGATCCCGGGCAGGATGGCGAAAGCTGGAATGCCCTTCTCCGTCAATCGCGCATCGTGCAATTCCTTTACCTTCCGACTCAGGGCCTGGGCAAGTGACGCGGGTACGCGCACGTCGGACAGGAGCCACCCGAGACCGTGAATCGCACCCGCTAGGGACTGCCGAGCCGGCGTGACAAAGAACTCAGGAATGTCCTTTGGACAACGCAAGTTCGTCTCCGTCCATCGATCCACTATTCCTGTGACAAAAGTCATTTCGGACGATGACAACGCGAGCCTACGCCCGCGTTCACGCAAAAAGGCTATCGCGCCCCCTGTCTGGTACAGAATGTCATCGGCCTCCTGCGGATTCTGGTGCGTCACAGAGAAACCAACGGCGCTGCCTTTCTTGTATAGACTGGTCAGTGCGACCCCCGACACATCACCACTGAGCCATTTTCGACCGAAAGCCCTCCTCCCCATTCCTCGACTAGGTTCCGGCATTACGATAAACGTATAGTCATGGAGGGTGGTCCCGATCGGAAGTGGGCTATCGTCATTTGCTCCGGGGCCCCACCAGCCAGCCGCCGCTTGGGCAGCCTCAGTTTCGATCAGGAGTCCCCAGTCCGCGATAGCGTACAGTCTCCTGGAAGCGCGTTCGCGTACAATGCCGCCCTTGCCCAGACCTTGCACAAGGGTCTCCACCACCTGCGTCCAACGAGCCTCGTTCTCGGGTGTTCGCTCCGGCGGCCGTTCCAGACCGAAAAGGAGATCACCAGGCTCCGGGTACCTGGAGACCACTCCCGTCTTGTCGTCTCGTGGGATCACCGCTTCGAGGATATCCAGGACGCTAGTCTGTCTATCGTCTGCCCGTATGGCTTCCCACGACCGTCTCAGCAGATTTCCCAGAGCATCGTGCAGCCAAAAGTGCATCGAGCGACCGTGCAGCATGAGCGCGTCTCGGAGCGCGCGCTCCGCGGTTTCGTTGTCTGTTCGCAGGATCAAGCGAGACCAGCCTTCCAACACGACTCGGGCACGCTTGAGCCATGGCATTCTCTCGATGTGAACGCCTGCCTCGACTCGGCCGATTGCATGAAGGGCCAACCGCTGGGCGGCGTCGCAAAGCCGTCTCGCCGCTTCCTTCGGCAGCGCGGCCACGCGCTCGCGCGACAGGACACGCAGGAGTGACCCGTCGGAGTCGATGTCCGCCGCCCGCAAAACAAGTCGGATTGCGAGTTGATGATCGACGTGTACGAGGCGCTCGGCAGCAAGTTTCAGCAGCGAGCGTGCGACATCCACCGACTCGACGGCATTGGGGAGGCCGGCGACCTCAGTCAATCGCACACTTCCGTAAGTGGCGGCGTACCTTCCGCGGTCGGACGTGAACCAGCGGTGGACAGTCCGGCGAGCACCCAGATCGAAGTTGGGTGTGGGTCGCTCGTCCTTGTCGCCGTGCTTCAAGGCGTTCCTTAGGTCCCAAACATCTGCAGCATCGCATTTCATAGGTCCGAGCTGGCGCCACCGCTCACGAATTGCCTCGAAGTCTTCGACGGAAACCGTGCCCCAAAGGGCCCACCCTTCCCGAGATGCAGCGGCAAAATCCTGGCGCGCCAGTGGAGCAGCTCGAATCTCCGCCATTGCCTCTCTGACGAGCGTGTCGGCTTCCTCGTTCTGACCGACACTCCTCAACAGGGCACCCTTGCGCACCTTCCACATAGGATCGGCCCCGTGCGCATCCCATCTCCCGAGGCTGGCCTCCAGCGACTCGTAGTCCAGCTCCCAAAGTGACCAAAGGCAGCGCTCCTGGTTGATCCGGTCAGCGACATCGGGATCGTCGTTGACGTAGTCATCGAGCAGTTCAAGGCGCGCCTCGAATCCGGCCGCGTCCAGCCTGTATCGCGCAGCCGTCAGGAGGGCCAGCGCAACCTCGCGCCACTTGGCCCGAATCCTCGTCCAGTCAGTCGAGACGCTTTTGCTGTCCACCGTCTGCGCTTGGCAGTCGATGGCATCCAAGACCTCATGGGCAGCCGTTTCGAACGTCTCCGGCATTCGTGCCAGCGACTTCTCAAGTCGCCAGACAACTTCGTAGATGACATCTAGACGGCCTAGCAACGCCATGTTGGGGAGAACGTCGAGGATAAACGGAGTCCAGCGCTCGACGGTACTCCGCTGAGTTGATCGCATGTCTTGTGGGAACACGATCCAGCCTGGATAGTATTCGCGATTGTGTCGCCATGCGTCCACTGCGTTGGCGACTTCACGCAAGTCGGCCTCGACCGATGCTGCTTGAGGCGGAGTTATCTTGGGCTCGGCGACCGGACAGGCCGAGCGTCGAATCGCAACGGGTTCGATCCGTGGATCGATCTCTCTCGGCTTAGGTGGCGGTCTTGGCCACCGTGTCTGATCGTATGGCTTTCCGCATTCCAGAGAGGTCAGGATCCAATCCGTGGCCCAGCGATGGCAGAGGTGGTCCGGCCCCCAATCACCGACTCTCGGATGTCCCGCGAGGTCAATGGGAATGATGTGGCGCGCCTCCAGCATTCGTCGGCGCGTACGCGACATTCTAAGGTAGCCAGCCAAGTAGATCTTCGGAGCGGCGTCGCCAAGGTTGTCGCGCACCCAGCCGGACCAATGAAGGAAGTTCGAATCGTCACCCGAGAATCCGAGAAGGAGAACCACGGTCTCCATCATCGCCTGTTGCACAGTATTCACGAACGGCGCGTGCGTGCTTGGGTACGTCCGATAGCATTCCTCTGTCAGAATGAGTGGCGGGTGTGGCAGAGACCCGTGCAACTTGACGATGCGAGGGCGACTACTCGATGGCAGATCACTTCGGGCGCGGACAACGGTGTATGGGCGTTCCGGAACCTTCTCGCGGGCGGTCTCGAGGAGCGTGTCCCAATTCGTGGTAAAAACGTCGCACCATGGCATCTTGAGAAGGCGTTCATGAAATGGCCCAGGAAGGAAATCGGGATCAGCGATCATGTTCCGGAGGACTTGGTTCAACTTGGTCTCTCCGCACTCTACCTTGTACTCCTGAGCCAGTCGTTCGGGAGGCGAACGACGATCCAGATCGTCAGGGTAGAGCTCCCGATAAAGCTGGGCCGCGATGTCTTCGAGCATTGGCATCGGCGACCCGTTCGGCCGTTTGGGCCGGGCATTCCGACTGAACCCGCTGCCCACCATGACCGATGCTCCACCGCCAGTTCCCCACAGTGCCTCGGTGACGTGATCCATACGGAGTTGGTCTGGGAACGTCATGTATCGGATTCCTGGCGCAGATGTCTCTCACGAGCCCTCCGCTTCACCGCCCGCGAAAAATGCAGGTCATTCCACCGATTGCCGTCGAATCCGGCGTCCGACGCGACACCAGTCCGCTGGCCCTCGCTTCCACCGCCGGGGCAGCCCGAGAACCACGGGAAGTGTTCGGGGGGCCTCGGCTCTTCGGGCTCCTTCCCCCTGTCCTTCTTCCAGGAGATGTTGGGCTTCCAGCGGAGGATCCCGGCCCCCGCGCGTCCCCCCTTTCGCAGTTCTGCTCGCATGAACGGACGGATGTTGAGGCGTACGCCGTCGTTGATGTCAGGCTCCCAGCCGATGGTCTGGTCGTGGAGCGGCCGCCACCGGACGAAGATGTCGTAAGGCGGTTCACCGGTACGGATGCGTTGAAGCTGTTCCTGAAGATCGAGGGCGGCCGCGAGCCGACCGTCCGCCCCCGCAATTCCTTCCCCCTGGTCCGTCCGCTGTCGCTCGATCCATTCGTTGAGGTAGGCGTAGGTGAGACCCTCGAGGGTGCGACGGCCTTCGCCGTCGGGTCCGGCCAGCCGGTGGTAGTTGACCAGCGCGTGGAAGCCGTCTTTGCGGCCGTCCCAGATGTGCCAGATGAAGGGCCTGTTTTGAAACAGCCTACAGTGTTCCTGGAAGAAACGATCTCGCACCCAATCCTCCAGTGATTTCGGAGGCCTGGGACTGGAGGCCTCGAGCAGGGCGCGTTCCGTGGTGGTGGACCATTGGTCCCCGGAGGCGTGTGCGAGCAGGCTGCGGAGACGGTCGGCTGCGTTTGGTTCCCCACGAGCGACCGACAGGCACACGATGCCGTCCTGGTCGGTGAACTCGTCGAACGCTCGGCAATCGTCGGCTACGTCCCGCTGCTCTGGAGCGAGACGCATGGCCGGGTCCATCTCAGCGGGCCAGCGGTAGCCGAGGAGGCGGGCCACAGCCACTTGGAGAACCGTGGCGTCAATGCGTGGAGGGCCGAGGTCGGTGCGCCTGGTCGCTTCGTTCCACACCACGCTACGACATGGGTCGCCGTGGAAGATCCATTGGGTGGGGTCGTCGGAATAGGGTTCGGGGAGTCCGTTGGGGTATTGGTCGGCGGCGATCTTCTTCCAGTGATCGAGGTCGAAGGGGACCTTGACGAGGGAGGCGTTGGTGACCTTCAGCGTCTGATCGATTTCGCGCACCGAAGCGGCGTACTCGGGGGAGGAGCAGAAGCACCAGACCGCGGGGAGGTTGGCGGCGTCATTGGGGACTATGACTGCAACGTTCTGATGGAATCGGTGCGACGCGAAGTGGTATGCAAACAGCATACCCATCCGGTGCATCGCGACGCCGGGCTTGCCGACAGCCTTGGAGCCTTTGGTTGGATAGGCACCCGGACTCATGTGTAGGGAGCCCTGTCCTCGTTCCCACCGGATTAGCCCGGTCAGACCACAATACTCCTTGGTGTCATGCGGAGTATGTTGCAGGAATTCCCACTGCCGTTGGTGGACCTGCCGCAACTCCCAGAAGGCTATGCAATACCGAGGATCATCACCCGTTTGGAGTCCGACCAGACTCTGGGTCGTTCTGCTCAGCAGCACTCGGTCCCCAATCGGCCGCATCAGCACGGCAGCATCGGGGTTCTTCAACTGCTCCGCCTGCTTCGACATCACCACCCCCGCCTCCCCCCGCAGCAGCTCCCCCTTCTCGGCTGCCTTGATCGGGCGCTGCCCCCGTGGCGCCGACACGTCCACCCCCGCCATCTCCCAACCACGATCCGCGCGCCCCTCCGAGACGATATTCAGCGCAACATTCACCACATGCCCGGTAATCGTCTCGAACGCGCCTGGACCCAGCCGTGCCACCAGGTTCCAAGTTTTCCCCTTCAGCAACCTCTCCCGCAGCTTCCGGTAGCTCTTCAAAAACAACCAGTTCTGGGGCGTCACCACCGCCTGCGTACCACCTTTGCCAAGCCAGCCGAAGATTCGAGACACGAACATGGTGGCGATGTCTCCCTTGGCATCACCGTGGTCGCTTTCCGCGAACCCGCGCAATCCGCTCCCCTGCTTCCCGCGCGCCAGGAACGGCACGTTGGTGACGACTAGTGTGTACCGCCCCTGCAGAAACTCAGCCGCCCAGGCCATCCCCGCCGCCGCCACCGCTCGCTCATCACGTCCGCCCGACCCCCTCTCCTGCCGGATCGCGATATCGAGCAACTCGGCCAGGGACTTGAAGTCGGCCCGGAACAGGTCGCTTCCCAGCGATCCCGGGTCCAGGAGCGAACCCAGCTCGGGAGCTCGCCTGAACAGCTTGTGCAGCGCGGCCATCCCCTCCTGCAGCGGGCCGCGAGCCAGAGACGCGTCACCCCCAAACAGATCACGGTCCTTGGTCAAACCGGTCGTATCCTCGGCCGACTCAGCCAACTGGCGCCACTCGGCCTCTGATGCGTTGGGCGCAAGTCCCGTGCATGCGATGTTGAGCGGCGGCAAGTCGATGGGCTCCCCCGCCAGGCGCCAAGCCGCGAGGGCCAGGTTGAACGCAGCGATCTGGGTGCAGCGCGGGTCGATCTCCAGCCCGAAGAGGTTGTCCCGCAGCACGGCGCGGATGGCCTCCTCGACCGGGATCCGCTCTTCGGCCATTCGCAGCCGCACGAGGAGCTCGAACGCTTCCACGAGAAAGTGGCCGCTGCCACAACACGGATCGAGCACCCGCAGGGACGCGGCTTCAAGGGGCCAATCGGGAAAGGACCCGGAAGCCGGACGCCACGGGCCCGTGCGCTCGTCCCCCTCATCCTCCTCGCGGACGCCGTGCACGAAGCGCAGGTAGGAGAAGTCGTAGCCGCCCCCCGTCTCCAGGCCCACCAACCGCCGCAGTTCCTCCTCGTCGGCAGCCGTCCTCGCAAGGTCCGGGCGGTCAGCCAGGATCCTGCCCGCGCGCCACGCCCCGATGGTGTTGTGCAGGAGGAAGAGGACCATGTAGTGCTCGGTGAACAGCTGCGTGACCGCTGGCAGTTCGTCGGCGCCGATCTTTCCTCCCCCGCGATTGATCTCGTCCTTTCGCTCCGCCTGCCAGAACTGGTAGGTCCAGCCGAGTGAATCCGGGGCCGTGAACACGGCTTCGCGCAGATCATCCAGCAGCCGTTCGAATTCCTGCCGCGTCTCTGGGGGAAGGGAGAGTTCGAGCATCGGGTCGTCCTGGCGGAAGATCCGGGGGAGCATTTGTTGGGCGCACCGGGCCGCGTATTCCCAGGGATCCACGCCCTCGTCGTCCGCCAGCTCCCGGCAGTCCTCCAGCGACAGGTCGACACCGTGTTCGGAATCCCGAAGAAGCGCGTTCTCTGCAAGGAATCGGGCGAAGAGCATCCGGTGCCAGTGCTCGTACGCGACTTCGTGGGCGAGGTGGTCGATCTGCTGGACGCCGGTATTGCGATCCCGCCGGTCGCCGACCTGCCGACCGCGCATGCGGAGTCTGTTGCGGAGGGACTTTTCGCCAAGGGACATTGAGTCGAAGGGCTTCGCGCGGTCCACGGCAAGGGACCGGAGCGTCTGCCGGGCACCCGCGTCGCCCACGCGCCGGGCCTTCTGGATGGCCTTGGCCAGCACGTTGCGGAGGTCGGGGGGGAGAGGGGGCGTCATGAATCCGGGCCAATCCAAGGAATGAAATCGCTCACGGGTTGGCTCCGAGCACACCCATCCCCCACAGATCGCCAAGGCTGTACTCGTCCAGCCAGTCCGCCAACTTACCGCGATCCAGGCGGCGCAGACTGGTGGCCGAGCCGAGCCGCTCGCACGCTACAACGGCACCGGGCTGATCGCTCAACGCCGAAACGAGCGCGCTGGAGTGAGTTGTGACCACCAGCTGCATGCGGCGTGACGCATCGGCGAGCACTTCACCCAGCAGCCCCGCGGCGTCCGGGTGAAGTCCCCGTTCGGGTCCCTCGACACACACCAGTGGGGGTGGTGAAGGCGACAGAAGGGTGGCCAGCAGCGCTACGAACCGGAGGGTGCCACCGGACATGCGGGCAACGGGGATCGGAGCCTCGAACCCGACTTCGTGTAGGCAGAGCCCCTTGGTGCCATTGGCATCGCAGATCGCGAGGCGCTCGAAACCTGGATAGAAACGCTTCAGGAGATCGTTGAACCCGGTGTCACCGCTGTGTATCATCTGGTTCAGAACCGCAGTTTCCTGGCCATCGGTGAACATCCGTTCGCCGAAATGCGCCCCCCACGAAACGTCAGGCCGAGGAGTTTTTCTGCCGGGAACCCATTCGCTTAAGGTACGGATGTCGGAGAACGCCCTCCTGACCCCGGCAACTTCACGGTATTGTTGTGTATTCGCGGTCCTGCCGAAGGTCACGGGACGGCCCTGGTCGAGTTGATAGTACCAATAGGGGTGTGCCTCATCAGGGCCGCTCTCCATCTCTCCGGCGGCCTCGTCCAGGAGTTCCAGGCGGGCTTGAATCGGCCCCAGAGTCAGCCGGCATCTCAGCCTGCGGCGATTGGGCGCGCTGCTCCTGTCCAATTCAGCTTCGATCCGAGCCTCGACCACAGGCGGCTCGCCTTTCCACAGCCACTCGACGGGCCCGTCACGAGCCCCGATCGCTTGACCAAGGTCCCGAGAGGAGGCCGCCAGCAGACCCAGCGCCTCGATCACGTTCGACTTTCCCGACCCGTTTGACCCGATCAGCACATTAAGGGGACGCAGCTCGAACGGCTCCGATCCCGGACTGAACGAAAGGAAGCCGTCGAGGTAAAGCCTGCGGATCAGCATCTCAGTCAGGCTCCCCTTTCGCCAACCAGGAGAACGAAAACCGGGTTCCCACAAGCCGCCGCACCTCGATGCCGTGATAGGCTTCCCTCGGCACGAGGTGGCCGCCAGAAACGCGCTGCTTCGCCAAGGAGGGACTGACCCTCTGTCCTGTGCATATTGAACCTACCGTGAAGCCCCGACGTGCAATTGTCTGCATGACATCTACGGGTGTGCCAGCATCCGGGGACAAGTCGGGCAGCCACGGATCAATGGCGAGCGACATCCGTGAGCCCATCGTGCCATCGGGATTGATCCACAGTTGCAACCCGCCCGGGGGCACGTATGCCCTGTCTCCAGCGTTGATGGTCAGTCCTCCCTCCTTCTTATCAGACATTCCTCACCTCACAATCACCGGCCCCTTCCGGACCGCCTTGATGAGTTTCCTCTCGTGCTCCGCCACCCACTGCTGGACAGCAGCCTCGTCCGAGAGTGTGACGGGCCGAATCTTCACAGTAGCTGTCGGCGGGCCTTTCTCTTCCGAACGGCTAGCCGCTTCTTGAAGCGCTCTGCCAACCCGCTCCGGCACGGCGTCGATCTCTGATCGCCAAGCGGCGAGTCTCCTCGCATCGAGCGTCCCCTTCAGCGTCTCGTTCGTTTCGACCGAAAGCCGCGCCGGCCGCTTCAATCCCACTCGGCCCAGGATCGCGCCCTGAACGGCACCGTCCAGCTTGCTCCACGTCGCGTCGCACGCGAGTGCGCCGGTCGCGCCCGCGATCGCTGCCTCCAACTCCCGGTGAAGATCCGCCAATTCCCCCCTCAACGCCCCCACCAGCTTCGCCAAGACCGGCGACACGTGATTCGTGTCGGCTAGCAGCGTACGTTGCTGCTTGACCGCGTCAAGCTGCTTATCGACCTCTTCCGCAATCTCCAACTCGCCCTCCGCGTGTCGGCAAAACGCCACCGCCAAGTCCCAGATTCCCCGGCGTCCTTCGACCCGGTCCGCCAACGCCGTCCATCCCTTCAACGCAGTGTCAATCTCCCCCTTGGCCGCCAGGATCGCTGCCAACTGCTCGTTCCCCGTCAGATGCGACAGGTCCTCGACGAAGCGTGCATCCGGAACCTGCGCCAGAGGCGCCTTCCCCCCCGCGCGCGCCGCAAGCCCCTGCAACTCTGACAGAAACTGGCGAGCCCGCACCTCCTCTTCCCCGCTCTTCGTCTGCACACCCAGCCTCCCGAACAACTTCCGGAGCTCGACGCGCTGTTTGGAGTTCAGACGGACCTTCTCGGGGCGGAATCGGGTCTTCGAAATCGCAGTCTGGTCGAGCTCAGCGGTAGCCACCGGACGCCCATTGCGTTCGGCTTTGAGGTGTCCGTTCCGGTGGAGCGCGACGAGCGTGGCATCAACCGCATCGCGCGGCCATCCGTAGGGAGCGCCTTCCAGCGTCCGCCGCACTTGTGAGCCGAGCGCCCCGGTGCCCACGGTGTCCAGAGCCCTCTTGGATACGGGGTGCTCCGCCACCTTTCCGTCCCAACCCAGCACGGCAAAGGGTTGGCCCGACCCGTCACGGGCCCGTTTGAACGCAGCCTGCCAAGCCCTGTGGTCACCCGCGTCGAAACGCGGAAAGAGGCGAGCCAGAGACGATTTGCCACCGGCTTGCAGCTTCGCCAGCAGATCTTCGCCGTAGATCTCGTTGCCGCCGCCCTGCACCACCCTTGCGGACCGCACGATCGCCCGCACGATCTCGTCGCGAGCCGCCTTGGAGCCGTCAAGCCTGCTCTTCATGCTTGCGCGCGCTTCCTGTCCCTCCTTGGATGCGGGATTGCCGCGGTGGTCCAGAACTCTGAGCGCGGCCTCCACGCCGACGATGTGCCTCGTCAGTTCCTCAGCACTCTGCTTGGGGAGGTAGACGTGAAGAACGGGATCCTCCATGCCCCGGCCGAGCGCATCGTCTCGCACATGCGCCCACGAGGCCGACCATTCGTCGCGGAGCCAGATTCGCACCGCGTCCCCTTCGGCGGTGTCGGGATCGGTGTTCACGTGCAGCGCGACCTTGCGCCTGATCTTGGCACTTCCGTGAACCAACCGGACATCCCTCACGACCTCCTCGACCGCGCCGCTCAGCAGCTGCTCCCGGCGGGCCGCAATCTCGACCTCGTTGCGCGCCATCGCGGTTCTCTGCTCGCGGAAGGCCCGTTCCCAGTCTGCGCCCTCCGTGGTCTGGATGCGGTACTCCTCCCCCACCTTCATCAGAACGCCTTCGGACGACCATCTCTTCCAGCTCGCCGGCGACACGGTTGCGGAAGGACCCCGAGTCCGCCGTGATGTCGGTGACGAGAAGGTCGGCCACGGTCTGCGCGTTCGCGCGGACCCCGAGATCCACCGCGTCCTGGCGCGGCAGCTTCCCGATCAGGAAGACGACACCACACGCATCGGCGCGCAGCTTGCCCTTGGGTTTTCCATCATCCAGCTTGGCGATTCGCGTGTGGATTTCGTTGAGGAGCACATCGGCGGCGACGAGATCCGGGGCGAGGGCGTGGAACAGGTCGCTGGAGGGGATCACCGCTCCGAGGGGCCTCTTCGCGATCTCCTGGAGTGAATCGTGCAGGATTCTGAGCTGAGACCGGAGCTGGCTTTGCGTGCCGGCCGGGTCCGCGGCCTGAAAGCAGGCCTCCCAGAAACGCCGCCGGGTACGGAGCAACGGGTAGTCGCCTACATGGTTCTGTCGGTCTTCCGGGCGGACCGCGAGGCGCGTCCCATGGAGGTGCCGCGCCACCTCGCCCGCGTGCCCTTCGAACATCTCCTGGATGGCCGGGGTCGCGGTGGCCTTCTTCTGGAGCAGAACCTCCCGGGTGACCGCCTCGACCTCGGCATCCGTGAGCTGGACGGCAATGCGGAAGCGGTGGCTGAGCCACTGCAGCGCCTGCGTCCCGGCCGACAGCGCAGATTGTCCCGACGCGACGAGAAGCATCCGGCTTCCAAACCGGGTCTGGACGGCCTCCGCCAAGTCGGTGATCGTGGCCGACCGGTCCCGCACTTCGTTGATGTACTGCTGCACCTCGTCGAGCACCAGAATCGTGAGAGGAATTTCTCCATCCGGGGCAAGCGCCTGCTTGGCGGCCGTGACGAACTCGTCGTCTGTGATGTCGGCCTTCGGCGGTGGGAATTGGTTGAACAGGAGCTGCCTGGCCGCCTTGACGTCCGCAGCGAAGGTCGGATCCGCGGCGATGAGTGCCTTCGCGATGATTGGGCTCACATAGAGGTTGTTGAGTTCCCCATCCCAACCCCTGCCCTCGGCCTCGACAGCTTCCCGCACCCCGCCAAGCAGCCCGTTGTCCCGCAGCCAGAAGCAGAACCTGGCCTGGGGGTACTGCTCGGGGAACCCGCACGCCCGAAGCAGGATGGACAACACCGACAGCCGCACATGGCCGACATTGCCCCCGAGGAGGGACCCCGCAGCGGCCACCAGTGGCTTGCCGATCCTCCGCCCCCGCACCTCGAGCTCCCGCAGCGTGTGCTCTACCTCAGACGGCAGTCGGCCTGCCACGAGACTCCGCGCCGTGGCTCCGTCGTCGAACTTCGTGTTGACCCAAAGGTGCGCCAGCATCTTGAGCAGGTGCGACTTGCCGCTGCCGAAGAACCCGCTCACCCACACGGCATCCTGCCGGGACCCGTCCAGGTTAGTAAGGTACCGCTCCAGAATTCGCTGGAGTGCGTCGGCGAACCTGCCCCTGCAGACGAAGGTCTCCAGTTCGTCGCGCAACTCGCGCATGACCTTCGGGTCCTCTCCGCCGGTAATCCGGGCCTGGCCGTTGTTGGCCAGCCGGACCTGCAGAGGGTCGCGATCGAGAAGTTCGTGGATTCTCATGGAGGTTTCTACGGTATCCAGGCTTCGTGGAGAGTGATCGGCTGCGCCAGGTAGCTCCACCCGTCGCGCGCGTCGAGTAGCCGATAGTTGCTGTCGTTCTTGGTACCGGGGAAGAATACGGCCAGGCGTCCCCGGATCGAAGGCTCCACCGACTGGATAAGCTCGGACACGCGCAGGAAGCCGTAGAGCGTCGCGGCGCCAAGCAGCGCGACGACGGTGTTCTCGTCCGCCGATTCCAGGATCTCGCACAGCCGTCTGGCGGCCTCGTACTTGAATTCTCCAGCCAGCTTCATGCCGAGGAGCTCCGGGTCCTCGAAGTAGGCATCCCGGTATTCGTCCGCCGCCATCCACTCGGCAAACCAGCGGGTTGCGTCGGCCAGGACCCAGTCGTGTTCGGCATTCCGGGTGGCTTCCTCGAACTCGCCGATGTGATACCTGAGCGCTCGCTCCCGCTCCTTGGCGTACACGACGATCATGACCCTCTGCGCGCCCGCCATGGTCCGCTGCCACGGCACGCTGACGTGACGCTGATAGTTCGTTGCCAGTGTGCTGATCTGGTTCACTTTCCGTGGTCTCCCATGGCGTTGTCAGTAGTGCATCCGGGGGAGGCGCCCCCCCTAACGGTCACCATGGTCTCACCCCGGGGTCCAGCAGGCGGGTGCTTATCTCGACCACACTGCCGGCGATGCGGGCTTGAATCAACCCCAGTCGCTTGGCGTCGAACACTCGAGGCAGGAGTGCCCCGCCGCGGGCGTCCAGCACAGCCGCCCAGTCCGAGTCGAGAAGGGATAATCCCGCCCGCCCTTCCATCTCGCCTAACCACAGAGCCATCGCAGTCGCGCCGGGCGTGGGCTCAACCCGGCGGCGGATCTTCCGGACGCGACCTTCCAGGTGACCGGATTGGGCCCACGAGCTCGCCGCGTTCCGCGCCACCTTGTCGAGCACGGCGTCGTTCAGGCGGGTGCCGACCGAATCGCGAATGGCGGCGGCGAAGCGTGACCGGATCAGTTCTTCGCCGGGAGCGAGAGCCAGCACTGAGTGTGCGGTGGAGCGGAGAAGGGGATCGCGCGCCAGTGCGCATAGGATGGCGAGCAAGGGTTGGCCTTGTGGGCCGATGGGCCAGATGCGTCGGAGGACGCGGAAGATGGCAAGCCTCGGGTCGAGGCCGTACATCTCTGTCAGGCGTTGGCGGGAGCTGAGACGCGTTGCGTAGGTCCGTTTGCCGAGCGCGTTTTCCTCAACGATTGCGGTCTTGTAGTCGTCCCGGGTGGCGCTGGGAGGCAGTGCCGTGAGAAGCTCGGTGAGCTCACGGAGCATGATCGTGCGGCTCCCGTGCGTGCCACGGGGGCCGAAGCGGAAGCCTGCGCGCTCCATCGCGGCGTTACGAGGCAGAGTGGCGAAGGTGGTGAGCATGAGATACAAGATGAGGGGTGGTCTGTGGGAAGTCAAGAAATTGGACGGCAAACTTGCCGTCTAATCTCTCATCGCGCCTGCTGATTGCTGTTACATTGCCATTATTGTCCGATTGACGAATGGCCGAACACATGCACCGGAGAACGAATGGAAATAGCAGCGAACGAAGTGTTGATCCTGGACACCAACACATTTGTCGCCGAGATCGGCCTGACATCGAGAGCCGGATCAGCGCTAAAACACTACCTCTACGGTCGGGGGATGCAGCTGGTCGTGCCGGAAGTGGTCGCTGAGGAATGCGAACGGCACCTGATCAGACTAGCAAGGGGGAAGAGAAAGAGAATCGAAGAGAATCTGCAATGGCTGGGACGGTTCTGCGGGAGAGTGAATGGATGGCTGGCCCCAGACGATGAGACTATCGCAGGACGCGCTAGGACGCTCGCCCGGGCGGAGCATCTTCGCGCGGCGATCGTACCCGAAACGCGTGAGGTCCGGGAGCGCGCGAAGTTGAGGAATCAATCCGAGCAGCCACCCAGTCATAAGAAGGCCCAGCCGGCAGATTGCAGGATCTGGGAGCAGTGCTTGGATCTGCTACCCAGGCACCACATCGTTTTCGTTTCGGGAGATGGAGATTTTCGTGGCCACCGCCATCAGGACAAGCTCCACCCGACATTGCGGGCTGACGCCGAACATGTCGCCGAAGATCGGCTGACGTTCCACCCCAACATGGAGTCGTTGCTCTCGGAACTCAAGAGTGAGATACAGCCGCTACCGAGCAGCATCGTATTCGCCTTCGTCTACGACTCTGTCGGCTCCGTCATTGAGGAACTGAAATCGAACAGTGGCTGCCACCCGAAGGGGGTCGGGGAGGTCAAGCAGACACCATTCACAACGGAGCAGCCAGAAGTGGTTGAGGTCCGTCTGGAGATTACGGACACCTGGGAAACTGCTGACAAGACCAAGACCATGGATTTCCGTTTGTCCGGTTCATGTCAATACCGTCTAGCAGAGGAGGAGCTCTGTGACTTGACGCCCTCGAACGTGAAACTCTTGACCCAGGAGCCTGACGGTTCGGTCCGGGCCGTGAAAGGCTCTTATATCGGCTTGCGTGCACATGCTTACTTGGGCGCACCGCCAGTCCAACCGGAGCCCGAGGAGTTGGTTTGGGGACCGCGTGAGTAAGGATCGAACTCCTCTGGATCGCAGCGATCACGCTCCTTGACCAGAGAACAACCCGGCGCGGACTTCTCAATTAATCCACCCCCTCCAACTCCACCCGGCCTCGAAAGTGTTCCAGCGCCTCCGGATTGGCCAGCGCTTCCACGTTCGTCACGGCCTTGCCATGCACGACGGCCCGGACCGCCAGCTCCACGATCTTCCCACTGCGCGTACGCGGGATGTCCTCGACCTCGACGATCCTGGCGGGCACGTGACGGGGGCTCGCCTGCACCCGGAGCACGGCGCGGATGCGTCGCCGCAGCGCCGCGTCCAGCACGGCGCCCGGGACGAGCCGCACGAAGAGCACCATGCGCGTACCCTCGCCCCGGCGCTGCGCGATCGCGAGCGCCTCGGCCACCTCGTCCATCGCCTCGACCGGGCGGTAGACCTCGGCCGTCCCGATCCGCACGCCGTGCACATTCAGCGTCGCGTCGGAGCGGCCGTGGATGACGTATCCTCCCGTCGCCGTCTTCTCGGCGTAGTCGCCGTGGTGCCAGACCCCGGGGAACCGCCCGAAGTAGGTGCCCCGGTAGCGCGATCCGTCGTCGTCGTTCAGGAACCCGAGCGGCAGCGACGGGAAGGGCTGTGTGCAGACCAGTTCGCCCTTGCCCGCGTCCATCGGCGTGCCGTCGGGCGCAAAGACATCGGTGGCCATGCCAAGGACGGGGCCCTGGATCTCGCCGGATCGGACCGGCCGGCCGGGAATGGCGCCCACGAAGCAGGCGCAGAGATCGGTGCCGCCGGAGATGGACACGAGGTGCACGTCCCTCTTGATGTGTTGGTACACGTACTCGAAGCCCGCCGCGGCGAGGGGTGAGCCGGTGGACAGCAGCGTCCGCAGGGACGACAGGTCGTGGCTCTCGCGCGGGCTGACCCGGGACTTCCGAAGCGCTTCCAGGAAGCCGGGCGAGGTGCCCATCAGGGTCATGTCCGTGGCGTCGGCGAAATCGAACAGCGCCTCGTTGCCGGGGTACACGGGCGATCCGTCCCAGAGCAGAATCGTCGCCTCCGACGCCAGCGCCGAAACCAGCCAGTTCCACATCATCCAGCCGAGGGTGGTGAAGTAGAAGACGCGGTCGCCGGCCTTGATGTCGCAGTGGAGCTGGTGCTCCTTGATGTGCTGCAGCAGCACGCCGCCCGCGCGATGGACGATGCATTTGGGCACTCCCGTGGTGCCCGAGGAGAAGAGGATGAAGAGGGGGTGATCGAAGGGAAGCCTTGCGAAATCGATCTCGCGGGCCGGGAAGGGGCGGATGAACGTGTCGAAGGGGACCGCGCCGGGGATGGTGGGCGCTTGGCCGCCACCCAGGTTCGGCACCACTACCGTCCGCTCCACCGTCGGAAGCCCCTCGAGGATGGCCGGCACGCGGCCGAGCGTATCGTAGCGCTTCCCGCGATAGCTGTACCCGTCCGTGACCAAGAGGAGGCGGGGGCCGACCTGGCCGAAGCGGTCGATCACGCCCCGCACCCCGAAGTCGGGCGAGGCGGTGGAGAGGACCGCTCCGATCGAGGTTGCCGCAAGCAGCACCACAACCGCTTCGGGCACGTTGGGGAGCAGCGCGGCGACGCGGTCGCCGGGGCCGAGACCGGCGTCGCGCATGGCCTGGGCGACGCGTGAGGTGTGGTCGTGCAGCTCCCGCCAGGTCACCACCCGGCGCCGGCCGTCCTCGGCCCAGGCGATGATGGCGGGGTCGTCGGTGCGGCGGCGCAGGAGGTTCTCGGCGAAGTTGAGCCGCGCGTCCGGAAAGTAGCGGGCCCCGGCCATGCCGTCGCCCTCCTCGAACACGCGTTCGCCCTTGTCGCCCACCATGCCGCACCAGTCCCACAGCGCGCTCCAGAAGCCTTCCTGCTGCTCGATCGACCAGCGCCAAAGGGCGTCGTAGCCACCCTGGGGATCGCGGGATGGCTCGGCACGCGACGCCGGGAGAGCCGTGGGGCCGCGCTGGGGATCGCGGGACGGCTCCGCCACCGACGCCGAGAGGGCCGTGGGGCCGCCTTCGGGATCGTGGCCGGACCCGACCAGCCACGCCGCGAAGTGCACCAGGTTGCTCGCGCGCAGACGTTCCCGCGACGGGATCCAGAGCGGCGGCTCCGTTGCCGGCCCGGTGGGGTCCGCCTTTGCGGCCCGCAGGGTAGTATCACTCATGGCATATCAATGGTACTATCGCCTTCCTCCGCGTGGCGCCGGGCGATCCGGTCCAGCTTCGGCCCGATGGACGACATCACCGCCGCGAACAACACGAGCGCCCAGCCCGCCGAGAGGATAAGGTGGGTGCCCACGAGCACCCTTGCACTGACCGAAACCGGGACGACGCTTGTGAAGTCCTGGCCCAGGGCGGTGAAGAACGCGAAGGACAACCAGTCGGCGATTCCGGCGCCGGCGCCGGCAAACGCGCCTGGGCGAAAGTGCTCGAGCATCCCGTAGAATCCGGAGAACAGGACGATGATCGTCAGGTAGCCGACCGCGAACCCGCCGATCGGGACCCACATGACGCGCAGGTAGTCGGCGAGATAGCCGTACACCCGGAGCCGCGGCTGGAGCCAGGTGATGGCGGTGCGCCCGAGAAGAAACGCGGTCGCCGGAAGCGCCACCAGCCCGATGGTCGCGACAAAGACGGTCAGCAAGACGAAAACGATGCCCGGGACCCCGCTAACGCGAAACTCATTCGCGGCCAGGAAGGTCGCCACGACAAGCAGCGCACCCGCAACCATGAGCAGCAGCCGGGGAGGACGGGCGTCGCGCCATCCCTCGCGGCGGTGGCTGAGGATCCCGGCAATCAACGCGATCAAAGGCACCATCATGATGGGGCTCAACGGCACCAACATGATGGGGCTCAACGAGAGACCCACCAGACCCAACGCTGTCGGCAAGAGTCCCAAGGCAAACAGGACAGACAGGATGAACGTCTCTCGGACCACGTCCCGATACCCGGAGAGCGATGTCCCACCGAGCCCGTCGATCAAGCCGACCGCCAGGGCAAGAATAGGCGGGATGAGAATTCCCCACCCGCCAAGAGGCACCGTGCCGGCAATCAGCGCGGCGGCGATTCCGACAATCGACCCCACCAGGATGCCGGTCCACGGGCCGCTGCGCGTGCCTCCCCGGAGGCCGACCCCTACACCGATCGCCAGCCCGCAACCCGCTCCGATCAGGACATCCGTCCGGCCCCCGGTGACCGCGTAACTGAAGGGTACGACCACGATGGCGACGGCGGCCGCAATCCGGATCGCCAACCATGTGGAACCGCTCATGCTTCCCGCCGCGCTCACCCGCCCGACGCCGCCGCGCGCTGCCTCTTCTGCTCCTCCACCATGCGCGCCACATCCGCGAGCAGCTGTTTGGCGTCGTAGACGATCCCGTCCTTGATCGTGTACTTGACGCCGCCGACGCGTTCCTTCACGCCGGTTTCGGGGTTGAGGCGCTCGTGGCCGGTGCCGTAGAGGACTTTCAGGTTGTTCACCGGGTTCTCCGGCACAATGACAAGGTCGGCCAGGAGCCCCTCACGAACGACCCCGAATTCGGGCATCTCGCCCTTGGGGTCGAAGAGGGCCTCGGCGCCGTGCATGGTCGCGCCTCGGATGACTTCGAGCGGATGGAAGCCGGCCTCCTGCAATAGTTCCATTTCCTCAATTGTGGAGAAACCGAACAAATTGTAGATGAAGCCGGCGTCGGAGCTGACCGTGACACGTCCGCCCATGTCCTTGTAATCGTCGAGCATATCCATCCAGACGCGGTAGAAGTTCTTCCACGCGATCTCGTCGTGCGACGTCCAGTCGTAGTAGTAGGACCCGTGGTTCTCGCGGCTCGGTTCGTAGTAGTCCCACAGGCTGGGCAGGGTGTAGTTCTCGTGCCACTCGGCGGTGCGGGCGCGCATCACGTCGCGGCTGGCCAGGTAGGCGGTCATGGTGGGGTCGAGGATGACGTCGTACGACAGCAGCTCCTCGAGCATGGCATTCCACTCGTCGCTGCCCTGCGGGTGGATCATGTCCCACTGGCTCGCAACCTCGCCGAAGCGGTGCTGTTCGTTGGCATAGTTCATGTCGGACGGCCAGGGCTGCACGTCGGCGTCGTCGTAGAGCGCTTCGAAGAGGCCGTAGTAGTGCGTGATCGTGCCGAGGCCCAGCCGCGCGGCGTCGATCGCGTTCATCTGCGCGACACCGAGTTGTGCAAGGTGGGCGGTGCTGCCGAGGCCGAGCTGGTTGGCTTCGTCGAGGAGCGCCTCCATGATTTCGGGCGGGTGCGCCACAAACTTGATCCCGTCAATGCCCTGATCGGCCGCCCAGCGAACCCATTCGCGCGCCTGCTCCGGGGTGCGGATGGAGCCGCGGTCCCAGCCCTGCCCGGGGCGCTGGTAGACGAACATGCGCGGGGCGGTGATCTCGTTGTTCGCGCTGCGCTCGCGCTCGGCGAGCGAGAAGTCCATGGGGCCGTACTCGATGCCGCGGCCCGCGGTGATCCCGTGGGCCATCCAGAGCTTGTACACATATTCGGCCTGGGGCGTCTTGGGGAGGCCGCCGGTGTGGAGGTGCAGGTCGACCAGGCCGGGCATCACGTACATGCCGTGCGCGTCGATCTCGTGGTCGCCGGCGGCCGGGCGGCGCGATTCGTCGATGGGAAGGCCGGGGTAGCCGACTCCGGCAATCTGCGTGATCCGGTTGCCCTCGATGACGATGTCGACGGGACCACGCGGCGGGGCGCCCGTGCCGTCGATGACGATCGCGCCGCGGATGACGAGGCGGTCGAAGGGGCCGTCGCCCTCGGCGCGGTCGGGTCCCGGTTCGACGAACTGGGCGGCTGCGGTGGCGGGGAGGAGGGTGAGAAGGGCGGCGGCGCAAAAGGTGGCAGCCATAAGGGTCGGAAGTCGGCGCGTCATGATCTTCGGGCTCCGGTCGGGTCGAGAGAAAGGACGGAAGCAGAAGCTGCTGTGAGGCGGCGAACGCTCGCAAGTAGGCGGTGTCGGCGGTCAGCGGCCCTTCATGAGGCGCCGCGTCGCACAGAGGCCGGTCGAGATCCGGGAACTACGGAACATCAGGGCTCCCTCGGGGTACACGGAAGCCAACTATGCCATGCGCCCAAGTCCTGCCAACCACCGGGCTCGACCGATGTCAAAACTGCTTATTCGTACGATAGGGTTCCTGTCGTGGGGCATCCTGTCCCTGTCCGCGGGTCTCGCACCTCCAGCCAGCGGACAGGAGCAGCCGCCCGTTTGCAGCGACGGCCAGGCCGGGATCGTGGGGGTGGTGCTCGATGGCAGCACCGACGTGGCGGTGGCGGGCGCCTACGTATCGGTCGAGGAGTCGGATTGGGCGTGGCTCACAACCGACAGTGGTCGTTTCCTGCTGTGCGAGATCGGAGCCGGGATCCATCTCGTCACGGTGGAGCGGCTCGGGTACGCGACGCATACGGTACGGGTCGAGGCCGACACATCGGGCAATCCGGTCAGCCTGCGCGTGATGCCCGAGCCGATTCTGCTGGAGGGTCTCGCGATCGTCATGGACCGCTTCGAGCGGCGGCGGCAAAGCGCGGCAACCGTTGCCCGCGCCTACGATCAAGATGCGCTGGCGAGCAGCGGCCACTGGTCGGTCGCCGACTTCCTGGACTCGCGCGCGGGCATGTTTACGACCCCTTGCGGCGTCGGCAGGTGCATCTACTACCGGGGTGCCAGGGTCGTCCCCACTGTCTATCTCGACGAGTTTCCATTGCTCGGGGGTTGGGCCCAGCTGGAATCCATGCCGACCAGCCAACTGTACATGGTCGAAGTCTACAGCAGGGGAACGCACATTCGCGCCTATTCTCACGGTTTCATGCAGCGAGCCGCCAACACGCGCCTCTCACCATTTCCGATCTGGGACCGAGGGGGCCATACCGGGACGGGGAGTCCGTGCTCGCTGGCAAGCCTTGGCCATCCGCCGTATGAGTGGCGAGGCGTGTCGGTGACAGCACCTCGCTGCTAGTGAGACCAACCCAGCCCTTCTCGAAGCTCGCCCACAAAGGACCGTAGCCCGCGCCGCACGACCGAGCGCAGGAAAAGGCCCGCGAGCAGGACCAGGCTGACCTGCTGCAGAAGGCTCGGCAGTTCCTCGGTGAGGCTCGCCAGCGACGGAACGGCTAGGGCGCCGAAGACGAGGTTGATCGCGATGCCCGCCGAGACGGCGAACGCGACCATGACCGCAGCGAAAGCGATGGCCGCCCGGCGCCCGTGCAGACTGCTGACGAGGCCGAGGGTGGAGATGTTGGTGGCCGGTCCCGTGATCAGGAAGGCGATGCCCGCGCCTGGAGACAGCCCCGTAGCCAGAAACGCGGCCACCAGCGGCGTCGCCGATGCCGCGCAGACGTAGGTCGGGAAGCCCAACAGTGCGAAGAGGAAGACATCCGCCACGGGCGGCAGGCTGCCCAGCCAGCCGCTCTCCAGGAGGGGAGTGACGAGCGCGGCGACGCCAAGACCGAGAAGGATCCATGGCGCCGTATGGTTGACCACGTCCCCGGTACCCGTGCGCAGGGCCGTGGCAAGGCGGTGCAGCGTGCCCGCCTGGTCGTCAGGTGCAGCGGTCGACTCGGGAACACGATCGGCGGCCTTCAACCTGCCCCCCACCAGCCATCCCACCAGGAGCGCAACCAGGGCCGCCGTGGCGAGCCTCAGCACGGTGACCTGGGGCCCCAGCAGCGGGATCGAGAGGAGGACCGCGTCGATGCCGAGTTCGGGTGTGGCGACCAGGAACGCCATCGCCGCAGCCGGCGGGGCGCCCCTCTTGATGAGACTTCGGTAGAGCGGCACGACCCCGCAGGAACAGATCGGAAACGGCAAACCGATCACCATGCCCCGGCCGGCCTGGGATACCGCCCCACCCCGCTCCATCCAGCGGACGGACCGCTGCGGCAGGAAGGCGCTGAGCAACCCTGCGCAGAGGTAGGCCAGAAGTAGTGCGGGCGCGCTCTCGGCGGCAATCACGTATAGCCTCGACAGGAAGCTCGTTGCACCGTCCGGGCCGGGACTTGCACCTGTGGCAAATACCCCCAGGAGCAGCGCCAGGGCCACGATCGCTCCCCACCCTTCGCGGCGGCGGTCGCTCGGGGCCGAAGCCACTCCGCGCTGGTGCATGACGACGTGCACGAGCGAACCCCCAACGGCAGCCTGGAAGAGCGCAAGCGCGCCCGAGCCGGTGACGAGCCGGTCGGCCGCGGCTCCGAAGGCGTATCCGCCCAACGTCGCGAGCATCAGCGCCGCCAGCGCGACAACGCCGGCCCGCCTGTCGATTTCCTTCGTCAGGAGCCACCAGACCCCGATTCCCACAGGGAGCCGGTGCAGGACCGCCGCCAGCGGGAGCGAGGCGGGCGCTCCGGCGGGTAGCGTCGCCAGCGCCGCTCCGTCCAACGCGGCGTGGACGACGAACCCGCAGAACCCGGCCAGCAGCGCCCATTGGTGGGTGCGACTATTGGTCCCCCGCGTTGTTCTTTCAGTCGCCAGCGGGACCAGGAACCCCACCAGCAGCGCGAGAAGGAGGCCCCAGTTCCCTTCCCCGACCGCGGAAGGGACGTACTCCAGGAAGATCAGCGCCGGGATCGCTGCCATGACGAGCCCGTCCAGCACCGGTATGAACCCGCGGCGTTGCCCGGCCCCCGCGGCAAGCACGGGCCCGGCGGCAAGGGTCAGGAGGGCGGCGATGAGATAGGGCATGTCGTACCGGATGGGGTTGCTATCGTGGTCTGCACGGGACGGATACTGTCGTGAAGCTGTTCACGCTAGAACGTGTCCCGCCGCGTCGCTACCTTGGGGGCACCTCCCCGGACAGCTTTCTCCTCACGAAAAAGGGGCCCGCATGGCCAGGGGTTTCACGACCCCAACCGCTCTTGCCGCAAACCGCCGGGTCGCGTTGTTCTCCATTGTTCTCGCCGCACTCGCACTTTCTGGCGGCTGCAGCGATTCGAGCACGGCGCCACCGCCACCCGTTCCCACTGCGCTGACTGTCGCCCCCGAGGCGTTGAGCTTCGACGCCCTGGGCGACACCTCCCAGCTCACCGCGACTGTTCGGGACCAGGGCGGCCAGGTGATTGCCGGAGCGGCGGTGACGTGGGCATCGAGCGACCCGGCCGTGGCGTCCGTGAGCTCGTCCGGTGTGGTCACCTCCGTCGCAAACGGAAACGCGACGGTCACCGCGACCGCCGGAGTCGCGACGGGCTCGGCGGAGGTCGATGTCGAGCAAATCCCCCGGTCCGTCCTGGTCGCGGCCCCCGTGGATTCGCTCACGGTCGGCGACTCCATCCAGATGACCGCGGAAGCCCTCGACGACGGCGGGTCCGCGGTCGCCGGCGCCACCTTTACATGGGCCTCGAGCGACCCCGGCGTCGCGGTGGTGAATCAGGAAGGGTGGGTGCGCGCCAGGATCCCGGGTTCGGTGGAGATCACTGCTTCGCTGGGCGACCTGAGCGCGTCCGCCCCGCTGGTTGCTCTGCCACTCCCGGAGCCGGAGGTGCTGGCCGCCATCCATCAGGCCACCAACGGTGCCCTGTGGAAGGACAACACCAACTGGCTGACCACCGCACCGCTGGAGGAATGGTTCGGCGTCCATCTGGATGACGACGGCAGGATCGTTCACCTGCTGCTCACCGACAATGGTCTGATCGGCTCGCTCCCGCCTGAAATCGCCAGCTTGACGAAGCTGGAGTCCCTCCATCTCGGGTTGAACGACCTGACGGGCCCGTTCCCTCCGGAAATCGCAACCCTCAAGCGCCTGAAGTCGCTCGAGCTCACCTATAACGGGTTGTCCGGCCCGATTCCGCCCGAAATCGGCGGCCTCGACAGCCTGCAGTGGCTTGGACTCTTCGGCAATGAACTGACCGGATCGATCCCTCCGGAAATCGGCGGCCTCACAAGCCTGGTTTCGCTGGACCTCTGCTACAATCAGCTGACGGGGTCGATCCCGCCCGAAATCGGCAGGCTCAGGAATCTGGTTTGGCTGAAGATGTGCGGAATCGACTCCAATCCGGAGGCGGGCAACCGGCTGACCGGATCGATCCCGCCCGAAATCGGCAACCTGACGAATCTGAGGGTGTTGAACCTGGGGGCCAACCGGCTTTCGGGACCGATTCCACCTGAAATCGGCAAGCTCGCAAACCTCGACTCCCTCTCCCTCTACAGCAACGAACTCACTGGCATTCCACCTGAAATCGGCATGCTCGAAAGCCTGGAGTCGCTGCTCATCTACGGAAACCGTCTCACGGGACCGATCCCGCCCCAGATCGGCAACCTGTCGGAGCTGGGGTCGCTGATCGCCGGGTTGGGGCTGACAAGCGGTGCAAACCTGCTGACCGGATCGATCCCACCCGAGATTGGTGGGCTCACTCGCCTGACCCGGCTGGACCTGGGCGGTAACCAGCTGACCGGGTCGATCCCGCCCGAGATCGGCGCTCTCTCCGCTCTGGAACATCTGGAGTTGGGTGCCAACGCCCTGAGCGGTTCGCTGCCGCCGGAGATCGGCAACCTCGGCCGCCTGGGCCGGCTGTCCCTCTGCAACAACAGCCTGGAGGGCCCTATCCCGCCTCGGATCGGGCTCCTGTCGGAACTGAGGCAGATGTATTTCTGCAGGAACCGGTTCACGGGCCCCGTCCCCCCGGAAATCGGCGACATGGCCGAGATGCGGCACCTCAACTTCGCGGTCAACCGGTTGACCGGCGAGCTGCCGGCTTCGATGGTGGCGCTCCGCCGCCTGCAGTCTCTCAACTGGGCGATCAACGACGGTCTCTGTGCGCCGGCGACCGAGGCGTTCCTCGACTGGCTGGCCGGAATCGGGACCGCGAAGGGCGACCGTTGTGCAAGGCCGGCGGCAGGGACAGGGACAGTGGCCGGTGCGACTGTCTGGTCCGGTGCGAGCGCGTGGTCCGGGGACGTGGCAGGGGCACGGACCTTGCCGGATGTCATGCAGTGCACCGTGGCCGTGGCGGGCGGAAGACCCGGCGGGCCGGCGGGGTGGCGGGAGAACCTGTTAGCCGCCAACGGGGTAGCGGGTGAAGGCGTGACGTGCGACCCTGTCACGATACAGGTTCGCCCGAATCATCCGAACTGACCAGAGAGAGGACCCCGATGTCGAGACCGGTTTCCGGAGCTGTCGCCGTCGCCCTCGTTGCCGGTCTGGCCGTTACCCCTTTCCCGGCTGCCGCGCAGGACGACAAGCCGGTGTGCGTGGACGGGGAGCCCCAGATCGTCGGCATCATCGTCGACCATACCAACGAAGAACCCCTTGCCGCCGCGCTGGTCTCGGTGACCACGACGGAGTGGGCTTCCCTCACAACGGCCAGCGGTCAGTTCCAGCTGTGCGGCATTCTTTCGGGCACTCACCGGGTTACCGTCGAGAGACTCGGATACCGGACCTTGGAGGTTCGGGTCGAAGCCGCTACGCCCCCCGCTGCCATTCGCTTGCGCATGGATCCCGACCCCATCCTGCTCGAGGGACTCGAGATCGTTTCCGACCGCTTCGAGAGGCGCAGAAGGGCCACCGCCTACAGTGTCCGTGCCTTCGATCGGGAAGAAATCGCCAGCAGCCCATACTGGTCGGCCGCCGACTTCGTGCAGTCCAGGGCGTTGGTCTTCACGAGGCTGTGCGGCGGCGGGAGCAGGTGTGTGTGGAGCCGGGGAAGAGTCGTGCAACCGAGCGTGTATCTTGACGAGATGCCGCTGTTCGGCGGCTGGAACGAACTCGAGATGATCCCGACCAGCCAACTCCACATGATCGAGGTGTACCGGCGGGGACGCCACATCCGGGCGTACACGCACCAGTTCATGGAACGGGCGGCACGAACTCGCCTCTCGCCATTCCCGATCTGGCAGTAGGCAGGTGTCCAGTGATTCGCGTCACCGGCTGCCTCCTGACAAGCGCCGGTCACACTGGCGTACAGCTGTCGTTGCCGGCACCGTCTCGGCCACTCTCGCCACTGTCGGGTTCCCGATAGCCGCGCAGGACGACTCCTCCACGAAGTCCGGCGAGGTGGTCGGTGTCGTCGTCGACGCTGGAACCGGGGCACCTCTTGTTGGCGCCTTCGTTTCGCTCGGCGAGTCGGATTGGGGATTCTTCACCAACCAGGACGGACGATTCCGGCTGGGCGAGATCGCAATCGGTCCCCACTCCATTACCATCGAGCATCTCGGGTACAAGACCATCGAGACGGTGGTGGACGCCGCCGCCCCATCCGGCGATCCGGTCAGGCTTCTCATGCAACCTGATCCGATCCTGCTCGAGGGGCTCGAAGTCGTATCGGACCGTTTCCGGAATCGGCGGCGAGGGGCTGCCACCCCTGTACGGACGTTCGAACTCGATGTCCTGAGCACCAGCCCCTCCTCGTCCCTTCGCGACTTCCTCAACGTCCAGGCCATGGCGGCTCTGTCTCGCTGTGAGGGCAGGTACAGCGACACGTGCGTGATGTACCGGGGCCGAAGGGCTGAAGCCCTTGTCTACTTCGACGAGGTGCCCCTCGCTGACGGCTGGAGTTACCTGGACACGTTCGCCCCTCACGACCTCTACATGATCGAGGTCTACCGCGGCGGCCGACACATCCGGGCCTACAGTCGCTTCTTCATGGAGCGGGCCGCAAAGACCCGACTCTTTCCGCTACCGCTTCCGAGGTAGAGGGCGATCCGGCCGCCCGTGCCGGGAGTCCGCGGCGGAGACCCGCGCCTCCGCCGCGCGGGCGTGTCCTTCGAGGCCCTCCATCCGGGCCAACGCGGCGGCGTCCCCCGCCACCCTGTCCAGGGCCGGCCCCGCCTCGAGGCGTAGCCAGGTGGGCCGGCGCAGGAAGGAAAACACCGACAGCCCCCCCGTGAAGCGTGCCGTGCCGCCCGTCGGGAGGGTGTGGTTCGGCCCGGCCCCGTAGTCCCCGAAGACCTCCGCGACAGATTCCGTGACAAATACTGCCCCGAATCTGTCCAGGAATCTGTCCCAGGCGTCCGCACGGCTCCCGTGGAGCTGCAAATGTTCCGGTGCGAGTTCTTGGCAACACCGGAGTGCATCCTCTTCGGGGGCGACGACCGCAAACCCGTTGCGCAGGGCCGCGATCGCCGTCTCGGCGGTGGGGAGATCGGCAAGCTGGCGGGCCAGTTCCTCTTCAACGCGCTCGACGAGCGGGGCGTCGGTGGTGATCAGGACCGGCAGGGCGACCGGATCGTGCTCGGCCTGGGCCAACAGGTCCGCCGCGATAAGGGCCGGGTCGCCCGCTTCGTCGGAAAGAACGGCCAACTCCGACGGACCGGCCAACAGGTCGATCCCGACGACTCCGGAGAGCAGGAGCTTTGCGGCGGTCACCCATTGGTTCCCCGGCCCCACCACCACATCACACCGGGGCACCGGCGGCGCCCCGTACGCCATGGCGGCAACGGCCTGCGCCCCTCCCACCGCCAGCAACCCCCCCACCCCCGCCACCGCCCCCGCGGCCATCACTTCCCGGGACGGGTTCGGCGAGGCCAGCCAGACCTCGTCGACACCCGCCACCCTGGCCGTCACGGCCGTCATGAGCACCGACGACGGCAGGGGAAAGCGCCCCCCCGGCGCGTAGCACCCGGCCACCCGGACGGGCACCAGACGGTCGCCGGCCCTGCCCCCCTCCACCACCACGTCCACCGGAGCCGCCGACTCCAGCTGGGCGCGGGCGAAGTGCTCGATCCGGCCGGCGGTGCGCTCCAACACCTCGCGATCGGCCCGGGGTAGCGACTCCAGGGCGGCGCGCATCTCCCGGGGCGTCCTCAGAAGCGCCCCGCCGGCTTCCAGACCGTCCCACCGCTCCGCGAATTCGCGCAGTGCCTCCTCGCCCCCCTCCCGCACGGCCTCGATGATCTCCAGCACCGGCGCGATGATCTCCGGCGGCACCGCGGGCTGACGCTCACGACCCACATCGGCCGCATCCACCCGGCGCAACCGAACATCGAATCGCCCGCCGCCGGGTCCGCCACCGGGACGATCACCCACGCCCGCCTCCCGACGCCCCCGCCCCTTTCGGCGCCGACGCCACCCTCCTGCCCACCACCAGGCTCCGCCTGTCCAGTTCCCGCTCCACAGCGGCCATGTCCACACCCGCCCTTTCCAGCGCCACGGCAAGGAAGTACATCACGTCGGCGGCTTCCTCGACGACCCGGTCCGCGCACGCCGACTCGTCGCGTTCGCCTGCGGGCTCGCCAACCGCGCCCACCGCCTCGCCCAACTCCCCCACCTCCTCCACCAGCTTCCCACGCAGAAACGCATCGTCCGCGAGCAGACGGCTCGTCAGAGACCCCGGAACCGGATTCTTCCTCCGGTCCGCGACCGTACGTTCCAGCTTGCGCAGGCCGCGCGCCGGGCCGAAGCACGTCCACTCGTCCCTGTGACAGAACCCCGCGCCGGACTGTGCCACCGTGAAGCGCAGCGCGTCCCGGTCGCAGTCGGCCTCGATCCTCAGCAGCGCCTGGCTCGCGCCCGAGGACTCGCCCTTTCGCCACAGGCCGCGGGAGCGAGACTGGTAGACCCCGCGGCCCCCGTCGATCGCGGCCCGCACGCTCTCCAGGCTGGACCAGACCAGGCCCAGGGCGGCGCCCCGGTCGTCGGCGACGACGGTCGGCCAGAGTCCGTCGTCGCGTTCGCACTTCAGCGGCGCGGTGAACGCTTCGGCCAGCCCCAGATTGCCCCGGTACAGGGCCATCCCGACCTGAGCGTCCGCGCCCGTTGTGTCCAGCCACCCGATTTCCTCAGCGGTCGTGATGCCGCCCGCGACGGTGAGGCGCGACGAACCCGCCGCTTCCACCAGCGCGGCAATCTGGTCCCTCGGGAAACCACCCTCCTTCCCCTCGCCCTCGACGAAGGTCACCAGGAACCCCCCCGCCAGGCCGCGCAGTTCGCGCATCCCGTCGTACACGGTGCGGCCAGTGCGCTCGGTCCATCCCTTGACGACGACTTCACCCTCCCACGCGTCGAGGGCCGCCACCACCCTGTCGCGCGGCAGCCCTTCCAGCACCTCCGGGACCGCTGCCGTGCCGAGGACGACCTTCACGGCGCCCCGGTTCAGCCACTCCAGCGCCGTGTCCCGGTCGCGTATCCCCCCGCCCACCCGGCATGGGGCCAGCCGGCACAGCTCCTCGATCACGGCGGTGTTGGACCCCCTCCCCAGCGCGGCGTCCAGGTCGACCACGGCCACCTCACCGACCCGCCCGAAGCGCTCCGCAATGGGACGCGGATCGCCCGCATCCAACACCCTTCGCCGTCCCTGGACGAGCTGCACGGCCTGCCCGTCCATGAGGTCGATGGAAGGGACGATCATCGTTCGATCTCCTGTTTCGGCTCGTAGGCCGGCCGCACGGCAACCCCCAGCCCCGACAACGCCGCCTTCAACTCCTGGACCGTCCAGTTCCGCTGGTGAAAGATCGACGCGGCCAGAACTGCGTCCGCCCCTGCCCGAACCGCGTCGGCCATGTGTTCGGGCGTGTCGGCACCGCCGGAGGCGACGATGGGGATGCGCACGCTGGAGCGCACCGCGCGGATCAGGTCAAGCTCGTAGCCGCTCCGCGTCCCGTCGCGGTCGAAGCTGGTCAGCAGGACTTCGCCGGCCCCCAGCTCGGCCGCCCGGCACGTCCAGACAACTGCGTCCATCCCGACACGCTCGGTCCCCGACCGGACGACGACTTCGTATCCGCTCGAGCGCACGCCCGCCGCCGCGTCGACCGAGATCACAACACACTGGGATCCGAACCGCGCCGCCAACTCCGACAGCAACTCGGGCCGACGCACCGCGGCCGTGTTCACGGCAACCTTGTCCGCACCCGCCTTGAGCAGGGCCGCGGCGTCCTCGACCTCGCCGATTCCACCCCCGACCGTTAGCGGCACCGAGAGACGTGCCCGCACCGCGCGAACGGTGTCCAGCCGGGTTCCCCGGCCTTCCGGCGTGGCCGTCACGTCCAGCACGACGACCTCGTCGGCACCCTGCTCCTCGTAGGCGTGGGCGAGCGCCGCCGGGTCGCCCTGGTCGCGCAGTCCCTGGAACTTGACGCCCTTGACAACCCGTCCCGCACGAACATCCAGGCAGGGCACGATACGCACCGGGAGCGACGACGATGTGCTGGGCGAAGCAATGGCCGAACGGGCAAACCGGTTCCCGGGAGGCGGCGTCCATGCCATGGGCTGCTACGCCTCCAGCCAGTTGTACAGGAGCGCCTTGCCGTACGCCCCGGAAAGCTCGGGGTGGAACTGGCACGCAACCACGGCACCCCGTTCCACGGCCGCGAGAAACCGGCCCCCGTACTCGGACCAGACCGGAAGCCAGCCCGGCGTCACCGTGGCCAGCCGGTACGAGTTGGCAAAGTAGGCGAAGCCTTCAGGGACAATCCTGCAACCGTCCGCCGGGCTGACGAGGTTCCACCCCATCTGCGGCACTCTCAGCTCGGGGTGTCCCCGCCCGTAGCTCTCGACCACCCCGTCGAGCAGACCCAGTCCCGCCACGCCGGGGGCCTCCTCGCTGCCCCGCGCCATGAGCTGCATTCCGAGACAGATGCCCAGCGTGGGCCGGCCTTGCAGCATCCTGTCGCGAAGGGCGTCCTCCAGGCCGCGCGTGTCAATGGCTGCCTGGGCCGCCGCGAAGGCACCCACGCCGGGCAACACGACCCGTTCCGACCGGGCCACCGCACTGGGATCGGCCGTCGTGCGCACGGGGCAACCCAAGCGCTCGAACGCGGTCACGACCGATGCCAGGTTGGCCGTGCTGGTTCGCACCACGGTGACGCTCCGGACAACCGGTGTCATGGTCGGCCGGGCCCACAGGTGCGCGCGTCCCGCATCCGCCCCATGTTCGCCGCGGAGACGCGCCCGGCCATGGCTACAGCACGCCCTTTGTGGACGGGATCTCGTCCGAACCGGTCCGCGCCAGTGCGGCCCTCAGCGCCAGGGCCAGCGCCTTGAACGCAGCCTCGATCCTGTGGTGATCGTTGGCGCCGCGCAGCACGTCGACGTGCAGAGTGAGGCCCGCGGCCTGCGCGAAGGAATGGAAGAAGTGCGGCACCATCTCGCAGGAGAGCGCGCCGACGCGTTCGCGTTGCAGACCCAGTTCGCCGGCGAACAAAGGCCGACCCGAAACATCGACCACGGCGCGCGCCAGGGCTTCATCGAGGGGGGCGTAGCAATAGCCGAAACGCACGATGCCCTCCCTTCGCTCACCGGCCGCGCGCGCCACCGCCTGCCCGAGCGCGAGGCCGACGTCCTCGACCGTGTGGTGGTCGTCGACGTCGAGGTCGCCGTCGCACGACAGCTCCAGCGCCCACCCGGCGTGGAACCCCAAGGCGTGCAGCATGTGGTCGAAGAAGCCGATCCCGGTCTCGGCGCTCACGCCACCGGGGCCGTCCAGGCTCAGATCCACCCGGACGCGGGTCTCGCGCGTCTCACGCACGACCCGGCCCGTCCTCCCGGGCTCCGTCCCTGTCCGCACGCCGACGGTTCCGGTCCTCGGCGACCCTCCCTCCGCCTTCCCCCGATCAGCCATCGAAAAGCCCTTCAAAGTTGCTGTTGCCGTCCACGACGCGCGCAGCTCCCGACGCGAGCAGGGCCGCTCGAATTCCCTCCCCCGCCCCCGGCGGCACCACCCCAACCGGCACCACCCTCGCAGCTACCGCAGCGCACACGTCGTCCGGCGTATCACCCAGCATCCACGCCGTGTTCACCTTCAGGTGCTCGATCGCCATCCTCACCGGAGCAGGATCCGGTTTGAGCGGGCCGTCCTCCCGGCACACCACCGCACTGAAACAGCCCCGGATGCCCTGTTCGCGCAGGAACCGCTCCGCGTCCTTGCGCGGTCGCCCGGTCACGATTCCCAGCTTGAACGCCCGCGCCAGCCGCTCAATCAACTCCCGATCCGGGATCAGCGCCTCGTGGCGGCGCAGTCCCGGTGCCTCCTCGGTGCCCTGGTACGCGTCCTCGAAGCGGCGGGTCACCTCGGCGGACGAGGCCTCTACCCCCGCCTCCGTCAGGAGCGTCCGCGTCACGGCCCAGTCGTCGTTCGCGTGGCCCCGTGCCTTGACAGCGTTGATCTCCTCGTTGCCGATGGTCACGCCGAAGAATGCACAGGCCTGCACGATGGCTCCCCGGTACGAGCGCCGCACGTCGGCAAGCACCCCGTCCATGTCGAAGATCAGCGCCTCCGGCCGCTTCAGACATTGCATCGCCCCCTCGACCCGGCGAAACTCGCCGTCGTCTCGAGGTACAGTTGTGCGCACAAATCCGGGCAGGTCGTCGAAGCAGCGCACAAGAATCCCCTGCGCGGCCATCCCCTGCTGAATCCAGACGGCATCGGGAAAAAGCGCGGAGACGAAGTTCGTCTGCGACGGCAACGGCGCCCCACCCACATTCTCGATCAGCGCAGCAAGCCGCTCCCTCCGGGAAGCCACGTAGTCCACGAACTCCCGCATCGGCTCCACGCCCCTGTGCAAGCGGTCCACCGCAATCGCGATGGACGGGCCGCTTAGCGAGTAGGGGCCGCCATATCCCCGCAGGGCATCGATCCGTTCCTTCGACCCGACCGCGAACCCCACCCGCAACCCGGCCAATCCCCACGACTTGGACATGGTACGGATCATCACCACGCTGGGGATATCGAGCAGGACCTCCGTGGGATCGGACTCGGCAAACTCGGCGTACGCCATGTCCACCATCAGAGTGACCCGCGCAGGGAGCTCGTCGGCCAGGCGCACCAGCGCGTCGGTCGGGAACGCCATCCCCGTCGGATTGTCGGGCGAAATGACCACCACCACGCCCGTATTCCCGGTCACCGCGTCGAGGATCCGGTCGTGCGGCAGCGTGCCCCACTCGTACTCGATCGGTAGCAGGCGCCCTCCGGCCATGCCGGCAAACAACGGCACCATGATGAAGGTGGGGGTGGGGAAGACCGCGTCCTGGTCATGGGCGAGGAAAGCGCGGAACACACGGTCGATGGCGTCGTCTGCTCCGGTGGTGGCAAGCACGCGGGCGGGGTCGGTGCCGAGATAGGCCGCGTATGCTTCTTCAAGCGGCTCCGCGCCGGCATACTTGCGGAAGACGCGGGGGCCGAGATCCTCCAGCACCTCCAGGCACTCCCGGCTGGGCGGCTCACCCTCGTTCATGCTGAGGTCGATCACGCCGCCGGCGGCCGGATCGATCACGCCGCTCATGGAACGATCTGCTGGGGCGCGGACACGACGAGATCGGTGCCGCCGCGCGACTTGACATCCAGGATGAGCTCGGGCAGACCCCGCCGGGGAACCGCCGCCCGGACGGCGTAGGCACTCTCGCCGTGGAGACGCGACACGGTCGGTTCGCGCATGCAGGGCAGCACCGAAACCACACGGTCGAAATCCGCCTCGGAGACGTTCAGCTCCAGCATCACCCGGCTCCGGGCCTCGAGCACCGAGGCGAGAAGCAGGACCAGGTCTTCGATCGGCCCGCGGCGGCCGGGATCGTCGAGCGCCGCGCGGCTGGCATAGAGCCGCGTGGAGGACCGCATCAAGGTTTCCACGATGCGCAGCCCGTTCGCGCGCAACGTGGAACCGGTGGCGGTGTTGTCGACGATCAGGTCGGCATCCTCGGGGGGGAAGACCTCGGTGGCACCGTACGAGCGCACCAGGACGGCCTCGAACGGCTGCCCGGTGATCCAGCGCCGGGCCGTCCGGACGTATTCCGAGGCCACGACGAAGGGACGTCCCGCGGGGTGGGCCGCGGGGAGTGCGCCGTCCGTGAGCAGGGCGACGGGGGCGGCAGCGACCAACCCTACCGGGTCCAGCCCGGTGTCCAGGACTTCGACGAGGTCGGCGTCGAGTTCGGCCACCCAGTCCGCACCTGCAAACCCGACATCGCGCGAACCGGCGTGAAGCATCTCCACGACGTTCTGGGGTTTCAACAGTTTTGCCTCGAAGCCGGGCCACGACACGTGGGGCCGGTAGTTGCGCCCTCCCAGACGAACGTCCACTCCCGCGGCGCCCAGCAGCTCGAGCACGCCGGCCTGCATGTGTCCCTTGGGCAGGCCGATCCGGATCCCTCCGGTTCGGCGCGCCGTACGGTGATCGGTCTCCCTGGTGTCCACCGATATCCTTCCTGTTTTTCGATTGTTCGGATACGCTTTGCGCAAAAAAAAACCGGCCCCCCCGTAGAGGAAGCCGGCGCTCCTGGTATGTCCGTCCGCTCTCGCTCGGCTATACCGTTACGCGACCGCCTCTCTCGGCGCGACCGTGATGATGGTGCGGATGGGTCAGGACATAAGTCTTCATCAGGCCGTGATGATCGTGGGAGCGGCGCCCGGTGTCAAGTAGTCATTGTGGCCGGGGGAGCCGGGAAGTATGCTCCCCGAACGGTTCTCCCGCCCGCGTCCTCGATCACATCGGCGAATCCCCATGAAACTTCGGCGCTCCCACTTCATCCCGCGCACGCGCGCCGGCTGGACCGCGACGATCGCGTTCCTTCTGGCCATGGCGCTGGCCCAACCGCCCATTGTCCACAGCTTCATGAACCGGATCGAACCGTGGATCCTGGGCATGCCCTTCCTCTTCGCCTACCTGCTCGGCGTCTACTGCCTCGTGATCGCCGTCCTGATCTGGGCGCTGCGAAAGGGACTGTGATGGAACCCTGGGTCGTTTCTACCGGACTGATCTTCATCTACCTGATCGCCACAATCGTGATCGGGATACTCGCCAACCGGAAGGGCACCGCCAACATGGAGGATTTCTTCCTCTATGGACGCCAGGCCGGCTTCATCGTGCTCTACCTCACGGTCGTCGCCACCTTCCACTCGGCATTCGCATTCCTCGGGTCCGGCGGCTTCTTCTACACCCACGGGATCGGTTTCTGGATGGCCGGAACCTGGACCGTGATGGTCGGGGCGATCACATACACGATCGGGACGCGAATCTGGGCGCTGGGCAAGAAGTTCGGCTACATCACCCCCGCGGACATGATCGCCGACTTCTACGAAAGTGAAGCGGTGCGGGTCATCGTCGCCGTGGTCTCGGTCGTCTTCACCCTCATATACATTCAGGTGCAGGCACAGGGGCTCGGGTACATCCTGTCGGTCGCGACCGGTGACCGGATTCCATTCGCATGGGCATCGCTGATCCTCCTGGTGGTCGCGGCAGCGTATCTCGTGGTCGGGGGACTCAGAGCCGTCTACTGGACCGACGTCATCCAGGGCATCTGGATGTACATCGCGGTGTGGGCGGGGAGCCTCGTGCTGACCTACAAACTTTTCGGCGGTCCCGTCCAGCTATGGCGCCGCCTGGCCGCGGAGCGACCCGACCTGCTGAGCCTGCCGGGTCCGGAAGGCTTCTTCACCCCGGGAATGTGGGTCGGCATGACGATCGCTCTTTCCTTCGGAATCATCTTCCAGCCGCACATGATGATCCGCTACTTCACGGCCGCCTCCGACCGAACGCTCAAGATCCTCGGCGCCACCACCCCCATCTACCTGATGACCCTGTTCATCCCGGTGGCGTTCGTGGGGCTCGGCGGCGCTCTGATTCTCCCCGACCTGGCGCAGCCGGACCGGATCTTCCCGGAACTCCTCTTCCGCTACGCACCCGCGTGGCTGACCGGCCTGATCCTCGCCGGCGCCACGGCCGCGGCCATGTCCACCCTGGACTCGATCCTTCACTCCAACATGACCGTGCTCACGCGGGACGTGTACCAGCGCTACATCGCGCGGGACCGGAGCCAGAAGCACTACCTGGCTTTCGGACGCTGGGTGGTGTTGGCGCTCCTCCTGGCGGGCTGGTTCCTCACCGTGTACAACCTCGACTTCCTGGTAACTCTGGTCACGCTGTCGGGTGCGGGGGCGCTGCAACTGATGCCCGCGGTGCTCGCCGTCTGCTACCCGGCACGGTGGCGGACGACGGGCGCGGGAGTGGTTTGGGGCATTTGCGCCGGCCTCTTCACCCTGTACCTCACCCGCGTGGTGATCCCCCAGCCCCTCGGGATGCACGAGGCGCTCTGGTCTCTGTTGGTCAACTTTGCCGTCATGTTGACCGTATCGGCCTTTACCCGGCCCCCGTCGGACGAGACCGTCGAGCGGATTCACGGCGAGATCGAGCGCTTCGTCTACGAGCGCTAGCAGCGAAGGGGCCGGCCCCGGTCTCAACCCCGCGTCGCACGAGGGGGGTGACGGTCGCACGGAGGACGGGGGGGGCGGGACATGGCCAGACCCTGCTCTGTCGACCGACTTGGTGCCAGATTTGTACACCTCTCCGCATCCACCCCTTGCGCGGCGCGAGAGGGCTCCCCACATTGGCTCCGCTCATCCGCAACCCGTCCACTCCCGAAAAGGAGAAACAACGTGGACAAGAATTGGGTAGTTGCATCCGTCGTCACGGGCGTCGCCATGTTCGTGCTCAACATGATCCTGGGGGCGATCGGTGTCGACATCTTGTCCGCCACGATGGCTGCCGAGTTTGGCTGGCAGTCGATCGTCGGACATCTGTTTGCCGGCTCCGTGCTTGCGATGGTGCTCGGATGGAGAGGCACGGGTGATGCTATGGACGCCGGTAAGGCCGGAGCCACGGTTGGCGTCCTCCTCGGTCTCGCAGGCGCCTTTGGCGGCATGATGGCCTTTGACGTGATGGCACTGGTCGGCGCGATTCTCTCCGGAGTCGTGGTATATGGTGTCTCGGCCGCCGCCCTCTCGATGGCACCCACAGGTGGAGGCGACGGCTAGTATCAGCGTCTGCCAGGAGCCTCAGGGCTCCGTGGCCGCGTCCTTCGCACGCCACCCCGGCGCATGTTGCACGGCGTCGGGGTGGCGACGCGCGGTCGAATCAAACCAGGCGGTCGAATCAAACCAGGTGATCGTCGATCTCGTAGCCGGTCGTTGCGTGGTCGCTCACGCTTCCGTTCGCATCGAACGTGACGTCGATCCGCCCTAGTCTCATCCCGCCCCAGCCCACCTGATTCACCAGTGTGAACCCGGTTCGCCCCTGGTCGAACGTGTCGGGCTGATCGAGGAAGGTGTGGGTGTGGCCGCCCAGGACGAGGTCGATGTCGGGGACGGCCTCGGCCAGTGTAAGGTCGCTGGGCCGTGACGGATCGGCGTAGTCGTAGCCGAGGTGGGAGAGGCAGATGACGAGCGCGCAACCCTGGTTCCGCAGCTCTTGGCAGGATGTGCGCGCCGCCGCAAACGGGTCCGTGTACTCGACGCCGCGGTGCAGGCTGGCCAGAACGAGCTTCTCGAACGCGATCCCAAGGCCGAAGATCCCGACCTTGACGCCGCCGAATTCGCGGACGGTCCAGGGCTGCACCCGCTCCGCCAGCGCCGAACCGCTCACGTCGTAGTTGGCCGAAACGAAGTCGAAGCCGGCTTCTGGAAGCATTCTGGCCAGGCCGTCCACCCCGTTGTCGAAGTCGTGGTTGCCGAGCGTGGCGACGTCGTATCCCATGGCGGTCATGGCGCGGAACTCCAGTTCCCCCCCAAAGAAATTGAAGTAGGGGGTTCCCTGAAAGATGTCCCCCGAATCCAGGAGGAGGACGTGTTCGTTGGCCTCGCGCACCCGCCGGATGAGAGTCGCCCGGCGAGCCGCTCCACCAAGCCCTGCAAACGGGCCGCCGTCGAGGGGGAAGGGATCCATGCGGGAATGGGTGTCGTTGGTGTGCAGCACGACCAGCCGGACCGAGTCCTCGATGAGCGCATCGCCCCCGACCAGCCCCGCAACCCCACCCAGGCCCAGCGCGCGTACGAAATCTCGCCGCTTCATCGGTCGTCCTCCTTGTTCGCACCGGCCGCGGGGCGTATGCGGCCGTCCAGCGTGGGCGTTACCGCGCCGACCTCCTGGAGGTAGGCAACGAACGCGTCCCGGATCAGGACGTCGAGATCCTCGCGGGACCCCTCCTCCGCTTCCCACAGCACGCTCCAGGTCCCGCCGCCGTTGACGAGATAGTCCACGGTGGCCAGGCGATAGACGCGGTCGGGATCGATCGGATCGCCCCCGACCCGTACGTCGATCGCGTCCTCGCTGTCCAGCTCCATCGTCCACCCCGCGATCGGCTCCCCCCCGGCAAACGCGATCTCGTCCGCCAACCGCTCCAGCTGCGCACCCGAGAGCGACAGCACGGTGACGAAGTTCTCGAATGGCAGGAGCTCGTACGCGTGCCGCATCACGATCGGGCCCTCCGCGACGGGAACCCGCAGGCCCCCCTCGTTGATGAGCGCGACATGCACAGTGTCGCGGGACCATTGCCGCGCCATGTGCAGGAGCGCATCCGCCACCAGGTTGTCCAGCGCGCCTTCGGGGTCGTCCTTGAAGAAGTCGCCCGTGGCGTAGCCGAGGACCTCGGCGAGCTGTTCCTCCAACTGGGCGCGGTACGGCGCGATCAGCGCCTCGATGTCGGTCGCGGGCGCGACGCTGTCACCCACCTCGGTGAATGCTGCCGGAGCTTCGCGGATGGTGAAGCCTGCAGGCTCAGGCACGTCGCCAGGGAACTCTTGCGTGTCTCCCGTGCAACTCGCGAGCATCACTGCCGCGAGCAGGCTAAGGCGATTGCAAAGTTCGGGCATCGTGCGGCGACCAGCGATCTCGGCTAAGCGACAGGAAGAATCCGGGCCCAAGGACCGTAATGTAACCTCATGAGTCACCGACAGAATCGAAATCAGGTCGCCCTCGTCGATCTCCGCGGAGCTACCTACCGGTATCCCGAATTCGTGCTCGGCCCCATCGATCTGCTCATCAATCCCGGATCGCGGGTCGCCCTCGTGGGACGAAACGGCGCGGGCAAGACCACTCTCTTGAACCTGCTGGGCGGGAACCTGGCAGCGGCCGAAGGAACAGCCCGCCTATTGGGAACTGCACGCACCGCACCGGATCCTTCGTTGCGGCAGGACATCGCCCTGGTTCCCACCAAGCTCCTGGCGCTTCATTGGATGAAGGTCCGGCAGCATTTCGACTTCCTGGCGAATTTCTACGACGACTGGGATTCCGCCCGGGCGCTGGCACTGGCCGACTCGCTGGATCTGGATGTGGACGCGCGCGTCGGGAGCCTTTCACGCGGCAACAGCCTGAAGGTCGTGCTGTGTTCGGCTCTGGGACAGGACGCCAAACTGCTTCTTCTGGACGAGCCGACGGCTGGACTCGATCCTGTCGCTCGACTCGAACTGCTGCGCCGACTCGAGTCGCACCTGCACGCCCAACCGGATGTCGCCATGGTATTCGCCACGCACATACTGGAAGATCTGGACGACCTGGATTTCACGGAAATGCTGGTATTGCGAGAGGGAAGGGTCGCGGTCGAACGGACCCGCGACGTCGCCGAGTCGGACGGAGGCCTGCGGGTGGCAGCCAGACGCATGCTGCTGACGGCGGGGGAGACGCGATGATTCGCCGGCGCGCGGTTCTGGCTCTGTGGCGCATGCTGGTCGGGCGACTCGGGAAGCACTTCGTGAAGAGTGTCGCGACCTTCGGCGCCCTCATCGTGCTCGTCGGCCTCACGATGGGATGGGATCACGGCTTCGTGGAGATGCTCAGCCTGTTTCTGCTGATCATGAGCGCGATTTTTCCAGCCAGCAGGATGCTTCAGGAAAGGATCCACGGGTCGCTGCGGTTTCTGGCATCCCTCCCCATCTCGGGGCCGGAGCACGCCGCCGGCCGGATTCTCGTGGCGGCCACGTTTGCGGTACCTGCTACCCTCGTGATCACCGTGGTGGCAGTACGCGAACAATTCGTCTCCCTTGCGGCGTCGGTGCCGGCGGGGCTCCTGGTCTGGGCCGCGCTTACCGCCATCTCCACCCTCATCACAGCCTGCCACTACCGATTCGCGGGAGAGAGGATGTTGGGGTTGTTTGCCCGGGTAGCCCTTGTCGGAGTGGTCGGGTCCTTCCTGATCAGTACGTTCGTGCCACCCGAACTCGCCGTGCTGGCGTGGCTCGCCAGCCCGACGGGACGGACGGTCGCCGCCGCGCTCGCCGTGGGCGCCGCTGTTGCCCCGTTCTGGTGGGCGGTGCGGACCATCAACTGCTGCGCACCGGTGCACCAGGACACTGCCGAGTCCGAGTTCCTGGCCATGTATTCGATGATGGAGCACGCATTCCAACGGAAGTGGAAGCGGTAGTCCGTAACGCGACGGCAATCCGTGTCGCGGATGGCGTCGCCCGTCAGCCCCCCCACACCTCTTCGAAGACGCGCAGGTAGTTCTCCCCGAGGAACTTGATGATCACCTCGTCGGAGTGCCCCCGCGCGGCCAGCGCCTCGGTGAGTCGCGGGACCTTGGAGATGTCCTCGATGCCCCGTGGCGCGAGTTCCATGCCGTAGTGGTCGCTGCCCAGGCCGACATGGTCCGGTCCCATCACGTCCAGGGCGGTCTCGATGTCGCGGACCACGCTGTCGAGATCGCGGTGCGCCACATGGATGAGACCGAGAACCCCGCCGTTTGCGGCGATCCCCTCCAGCATCCAGCGGTCGCGCGGCATTTCGAGCCGCGGTCGCGGCAGCCTGCCCCCGAGCAGATCCTGCGCCTCCGGCGAGGTGTCGGGGAACATGGTTGGCGTGGTGTGGGACAGGATGACGGGCCGGTCCGTGAGGTCGAGGATCTCGCGAAAGCCCGTCTCGCCGATGTGCACGAGGTCGACGACGATGCCCAGGCGGTCCATGCCTCGGACGACCTCCTTGCCCAGCGCGGTGAGGCCGCCCCTCTCGTCCGCGGCCCAGCAGCCATCGGCGAAGATGTTGCGCCGTGTGTGGGTCAGGCTGGCCGAACGCAGTCCCAGCCGGTAGTAGAGGTCCAGGAAGCGGGGGTCGGTCCCGAGGGCCTCGCAACCTTCGAAGGTGAGCACCAGCGCGACCTTGCCGTCCCGCTTGGCCCGGCGGATGTCGCGCACGGTCGTGGCGAGGACGAGGTCGTCCTGGCAGGCGATCTGGTCGTGCAGGTTCCAGGCCATCTCCATGCCGCGGCGGACCGGATCGCGCAGCCAGTCGTCGTCGAGGTAGATCGCGCACAGCTGCGCCGTGACGCCCCCCTCCTTCCAGCGCGGCAGGTCGTACTGGCCCATGCAACCGAACCACACGGTGTGAGGTCCCATCCCGAAGCGGACCAGCGGCGTATTCTCGAGGCCCGGCGGGGCCTCCCAGTCGAGACCCGGCACCTCGACCCGGTCACCAAGGGTCATCTTGCCCTCGGTGACGGGGATCAGGATGTCGCTGTGACCGTCGACAACGATGGCGCGGCTGTGCAGTTCGGCGGCGCCCGCGTCCGGATTCGTCGCGCGGGGGACGCTGGCCATCAGGCGCCGTCCGTGCCCTGCGGTTGCGGCCCCGGCAGCCCGCCCTCCACCACCGGCAGCACGATCCGCGACCCGTCTTCGCCCCCCCGGTGCACCGTCAGGGTGGCCTCGCCATCGGCGGGGAGCGGGTCGAACATGCCCGCGTCGGCCCCGGCAACCGCGACCCGGATACGGTGTCCCGCGCGGATCAATGCCGCAATGGGCCACAGTCGGACGCTGACTTCGACGGCCTCGCCGGGCGGCATCGGCGCGGCGTCGGAGCGGGCGAAGGAATGGTACGGATCCTCGCCCGCGAAGTAGGGGTTCACCGCGGCCTTGCGGTGGATCAGCCGGATGCCGCCCTCGGTCACGTAGCGGCTGCGGCCCTCCGCGTCGACGTCTTCGAGGTATGCGAACAGGGCGCCGTCCTCGTGGTCGGACGCGAGCTTCAGCGTGATCACGGGGTAGCCGGCGATCTGCATGTCCGCGTCGAGCGGCCCGGTGGTGTAGGTGAGCATGCGCGCGTCCATCTCGCCACGGTCGTCCAGTCTCAGGATCGGTTCGCCCATCTGGGCCATCCAGCGGTTGTTGGCGCCGGTGGTGACCCCGGGGTCGACCGTGTAGTCGTCGCTGCCGCCGACGACGGCTTCCGGATCCCCCGTCAGCCGTCCCTCCGAATCCATGTGGAAGGTCGTGGTCCCGGTCCCCGCGGGCGGCCAGACCTCCGTGTCGTGGTACGCCTCTTCACCCAGGTTGAAGAAGCGCATGGAGGGCCACTCGTCGACACCGTTGTCTTCGCCCTTCAGGTGGTGGTCGAAGAAGAGGCGCCGAAGTTCCAACTGATCCTGCCCCGGGGGGTCGGGGGGAAGGGGCTCGCCGCCGACCGTGTAGGGACTCGCGTGATACCCGCCCCCGTGGGTGGAAGCCAGGACCAGCACCTTCTGGGGATTGCTGAAGTGCCCGAAGCGGAGCAACGCCCCGTCGGCGGTGCCCGCGTCCATCCAGCTGACCAGAACGAGCATGGGAACGCCCGAGGCCTCGATCTCGTCCTGCCAGTGGATCGGGCCGATCTCGGCCCAGGTCTGGCCGCCACCCACCACGTCGTCGCGGTATTCGGTGTCCACCACAGCCTGGAAGACGTCCGGGTTGGCGGCGTGTTCGGCCACGGCCCCGGCCAGGAGGGATCCGTCCTCGTCTTCATCGACGCGCCGCACCCCGGCACCCATCACTTCCGCGTTGTCGTCGTCCATGTGGCCGACCAGGTCACCCCAGGTCTCGATGAAACCGCGGGCCAGCAAACCGTAGGGGCGCACCGGACTCGGGTAGGCGTCGAAGTCCGACCACCCGGGGACGACCGCCTTGACGGCAGGGTGATTCACGGCAGCGAGCAGCTCGGCCGTCGTGCCCGTGTACGAGGTCCCGTAGGCGCCGACCGTCCCATCCGACCATTGCCGGGACACCACCCATTCCACGATGTCGTGCGCGTCGAGAACCTCCTGGCGGCCGTACTCCACGGGGCGGGTGCCGAAGGAGGCGCCGCTGCCGCGCGCGTCCACCTTGACCAGGGCGTAACCGTGGGTGAGAAAATGGCGGTCAAGGCCCGACAAGGTGTTGAGCGGCTCGCCCGTTGCGGGGTCCTCCAGCCCGCGCCGGTAGCGTGTCAGGGTGAGAAGTGCCGGGTACGGCGGGCCGTCCCCATCCGCCGGCAGATAGACATCGGCGGCGAGCCGGGTGCCGTCGGCCGCGGTGATGAAGGATGAGGTTTCGCCCGGAAGCTGCGACTGATCCTGGCCCGGAGCACAGGCGCCGATCAGGCCGGTCAGGCCGACCGCGAGGCCGGATGCAAGCGCGCGGGCGATTGGAGACGGGGCGGGTCGGCAGCCGGGCATCGGGGTCAACTGCCTGTGGGCACCTTCATCGAACTGATGATCGGCGCGACCGGCAGCGCATCCAGGTCGACCACCTTCCCCTCCTTGATCACCATGTGGATCCGGCGGTAGTTGTACGCGCTCTCCAGGGGGTTGGCATCGAGGATGACCACGTCGCCCCACCTCCCGGCCTGCAGCGTACCGATCTCGTCATCGAGCCAGTACGCGCTGGCGACGTTGCTGGTTGCCGATTTCAGCACTTCCATGGGGTCCATCCCCAGCTCCTCGAGCGCGACCAGGGCGTTGAAATGGCCATCGCCGAGCTTCACGCGGGGGTCGACCGTGTCGGCCGCCAGCCTGGGGGACTCGGCCCGGAGCACGGGATTCTCGATGCCCGCGTCGGTCGACATCAGCAGCTTCACCCCGGCTTCGATCATGTTGCGGCGGTTGGTCGCTCCGACCTTCATATACGGAGTAAGTGTTCCTTCAGGAACGTGTTCCTCCAGCGCGGCCAGCCGGCGCGCCGTGATCGGAAGCACCGAGCACGCGGTGCCCCTCTCGACCATCTTGTGGATGGTCTCCATCGGGATCGGGATCTCGGGACCGGAAATTCCGCAGTGGGTGATGATGTCCACACCCGCCTCGACCGCCATGTCGAGGCTCTCAACCGATGTCGTGTGAGTCTGCACTGTCATCCCCGCGCGGTGGCCCTCCTCGACGATCACCCGCTGAACCCGCTCCGAGAACGAGATCAGGTTCATGTCGACGTGCCCGCTGGCGCCGTACTTGAGGAAGTCCATCCCCAGGGTGGTGTAGTTGCGGATGACCTGTGCCACCGAGTCGGGTGACATCCACAGCAGCTCGCGCCCGGTGTTCTCCTCCCAGGTCTCGTTGATGCGGTTGACGAACGCCTTGCTCACGTACGGCGCGTACGACTCCCGGAAATCGGGCCCCAGGGGTCCGCTGAAGCCGATGATGTTCCCGGCAAGGTAGATCCTGCTGCCGGGAGCCTCGCCAGCGTTGATCATGTCGCGGGCCTGAACGAGAGCCGCGCGCGGTCCCCAGGTGTCGAAGACCGTGGTCTGGCCGGTCTTGAGCGTGATCTGCGCGGCCTCCAGGACGATCTCGTGGAGACGTTCCTCGTGCTTGATCAGCGTTTCGAGGTCACCGTTCAGGAAGAGGTGGAGGTTGCCGTCCATCAGTCCCGGGATGACGAACTTGCCGCCCGCGTCGATCGTGGTCGCCCCGGCGGGGACATCGACATCGCCCGCGGCCCCCACCGCGGTGATGCGGCCATCGGTGATGAGGACCACGCCGTTCGAGACGGGAGCCGCGCCGGTGCCGTCGATGACGGTGCCCCCGGTGACGGCGAGGGTCTGGGCCAGTGTGCCCGGCGCCAGGACGACGGTGAGAAGGAGAGCGAGGGTGGTACGTGGGAAAGACATGGCAGACTCCTATTCCGATCTGCGGACCATGCGGGCGCCCTGGGCGACCGGAGCGCAACGGCGGCCGGGGCGCTCGCACGCCAAGCCGGACAGCCAGAATACGGACTTGCCGGCGTCGGCGCCATTGCCTTTCCGGAACCTTGCGGCGGATGTTGTGGAACGCAGCAACGGCCCGTGCCCCGCTTCGCTCGCAAGCGGAGCCAGTGCCGGCCTGCCGACGACGCACGCATACCCCACACAAGCGCAAGTCATACCATGTCCCTGGCTCATGCCCTCCGAGGCGTCAAGGTGCTCGACCTTTCCCGGCTCCTTCCGGGTCCCTTTCTGACCATGGTCCTGGCCGACCTCGGGGCCGACGTGGTCAAGGTGGAAGAGCCCCGCAAGGGCGACTACATGCGCGATTTCCCACCCCGGGGCCATGGCCCGTCGGGACGGTATCTCACGGTCAACCGGAACAAGCGGTCGGTGACCGTGGATCTGAAGAGCGACCGCGAGCGCGAGCGGTTTCTGCGGATGGTGGCCCGGGCCGACGTCGTCGTGGAGAGCTTTCGTCCGGGGGTGATGGACCGGCTGGGCGTGGGGTACGCGGCGCTGCGCGAGCGCAACGAGCGGATCATCCTCTGTTCGATTTCGGGCTACGGGCAGACCGGCCCCTACCGTGACCGCGCGGGACACGACATCAACTACCTTGCGCTGGCCGGGGTGCTGGGGATGAGCGGCCAGGATCCCGACGGGCCGCCCGCCATGTCCGGTGTGCAGATCGCGGACCTGAGCGGCGGGGCCATGTGGAGCGCGCTCGGGATCCTCGCCGCGCTGATCGAACGGGACCGAAGCGGCCAGGGTACCCACCTGGACATCTCGATGACCGAGGGCGCGCTCGCGATGCTGGCGAGCGAGTTCGGCATCGTGGACGCGGAGCCCGCTGGGCCGACGCGCGGCACCGGGCTGCTCAATGGGGGCGCCGCCCGCTACGGCGTGTACCGGACCCGCGACGGAAAGTACCTGAGTGTGGGCGCGCTCGAACCTCAGTTCCTGGGACGCCTGGTCGCGGTCGCGGGGCTGGAGCTCAGCGGAGGACCCGGCCGCGAAGAAGACCTGCGCCACCAACTGACACGGGTGGTGGCCTCGAAGACGCGCGATGAGTGGACGGAACTCCTTGCCGAGCACGACTGCTGCTGCGAACCCGTGCTCGAACTCGACGAGGTGGCGGACCATCCCCTGCACCGTGAACGCGGCCTGTTCTTCGAGATCGGAGACCCGGGATCGGCAGGGTCCCTGCAGGTACGGACACCCCTGGGGATGCCGGCCGCGCGCCGCCGGGCCCCGGATCTGGGCGAGCACAACGACGAGGTCTTCACGGAGTACGGGGTGTAGTGACGGCGGCCCCGATCACCATGTGAGCCAGCATGACAGTAAAGCATGCTTGACATAATGTAAGATACACTTGACATAATGTAAATCAAACTTGACAATTCAGACCGCTTGAAAGGCACAAGAGCATGAAAAAGGACCGCAAGACAACCCGGCGTTCCTTCCTGAGAGCGGGGGCGGCCAGTCTGCTGGGCTCCCTCGCCACCGCGGAAAGGATCCTCGCCGACCCCTACGCTCCCGTGGATGCGCGGCTCCCGATCCCCCGCGGTACCGGCCTCGCAAGCACACCCGGACCGATCCGCGCCTCGGCCCCCGTGCGCGTCCGGGGCGCAGTCCGCGCTGGCGGCCGCGGACTTCCGCGTGTCCCCGTCTCGGACGGCGCCCAGGTCGTCGACACCGCGCCCGACGGCACCTTCGAGATCGTGACCACGCCCGAACGCGGATTCGTCTGGTTTTCGCCGCCTTCGGGATTTCGGATTCCGCTGAGCCCGGTGGGGACGGCCCGCTTCCACCAACCCCTGACGTCGGCAGCCGAGCAGACGGCCGTCTTCGAGCTCGAACCCGACCCCGTCTCCCAGGAAGACCACACCCTGCTCCTGCTCGGCGACATTCAGGCGCAGGACATGCAGGAAATGGCCTGGTTCCTGGAGCGATCGGTCCCCGATATACGGGAGACGGTGCGCGGCCTGGGCGACGGGCCCGCCTTCGGTATCTCGTGCGGGGACATCATGTACGACAACCTTGAGATGTACCCCGACTACGAAGGCGGAGTCAGCCGCGTCGGCGTCCCCTTCTTCCAGGTTGTCGGCAACCACGACCTGGACCTGGACAACCATACGGACCGGGCCTCGACGGACACCTTCAGCCGACACTTCGGGCCCCGCTACTACTCCTTCTCCCGCGGGGCCGTGCACTACGTGGTCCTCGACGACGTCTTCTGGCACGGGAGCGGCTACATCGGCTACCTGGGTGCGGACGCGCTGGCCTGGCTGGAGCAGGATCTGGCCCGGGTGGAACGCGGATCGCCGGTCATTGTGGCGACGCACATCCCCGCGCTGGGCAGCCAGTACAGGCGGCGGGGAGAGCGAGAGCCCGGGACCGGGTTGGCCATCATGAACCGGGAGGCACTCTACCGCCTGCTCGAGCCCTTCGAGGCCCACATTCTCACCGGACACACCCACGAGTGCGAGCACGTCTTCGAGCAAGGCACCCACGAGCACGTCACCGGAGCCGTATGCGGGGCGTGGTGGAGCGGGCCGATCTGCCATGACGGCACCCCGAACGGCTACTGCGTCTACACGGTGCGGGGCGAGGAGGTCAGCTGGCGGTACAAGGCGACGGGACAGGCGCCGGACCACCAGATGCGCGTCTATCCGCCCGGGGTCGACAGGGAAGCACCCGGCGAACTGGTCGTGAACGTCTGGAACTGGGACCCGGCTTGGACGGTGCGCTGGTTCGCGGACGGCGAGCCCCGGGGCGTCATGGAGCGCCGGCGAGGGCTGGACCCGATGAGTGTGGAACTCCACACCGGGCCCGATCTGCCGCCGCGCCGCACCTGGGTGGAGCCGGTGCCGACCGATCACCTTTTCCGTGCCGGGCTTACGGGCGATGAAATGGTCGTAACGGTCGAAGCCAAAGACCGTTTCGGGCGAGTATACACCGAGGAATGGAGGCAGGACCGATGAATGCGAAGCGAGCAGCCCGTAGAAGAACCCCTCGCGGCATTCGAGCGGCAATGCATCCGCGTTGGATCGCCGCGATCTGCCTGGCGGCCGCCGCCAGTCTGGCGACCGCTGTCTGCCAGCCGGCGCCGCCGTCCTCGGACGCATCCCCCGAGATGCCGCCCGAGCCCTGGACGCTGGAGGACTCCGAGCCCGACACCGATGACGGGATCCGTGTCCTGATCATCCACGATATGGAGGGCCTGACGGGGCAGAGCGACCCCACCTCCTTCAGCTTCGGTACCGACCTGTACCCCTCGGGACAGGAGTGGCTGGCCGGGGACATCAACGCCGTGGTGGACGGCCTGTTCGCGGGCGGAGCCACCGAGGTCGTGATCGCCGACGGACACGGCAGCGGGAACCCCGACCCGGACCTGCGGACCGACCTGCTCGACGAGCGCGCCACCCAGATCATCCGCGAGGAACCGTTCGACACGTACTTCGACCTTCCCGAATCCGAGGAGATCGACGCCGTGGCCGTCGTGGGGATGCACGCCAAGACCGGGAGCGGCGGCTTCGCCTCCCACACCTTCACCCTCGGGATCGACCTCCTGATCAACGGCCAGCCCATTACGGAGACCGAGCTCGTCGCGCTGTCGTGGGGACGCGTGGGCGTGCCCGTCATCTTCGCCTCGGGCGACGACCGGCTGCGCGGCGATCTTCAGACCATGCCGTGGATCGAATTCGTGACCGTGAAGGACGCCGATGGGGCCGACAACGCGGTCACGCGGCCGGTCCCTGAAGCCCGCGCCGACCTGCGCGAGGGCGCGAAGCGGGCGGTCGAGAAGCTGGCTTCGGCGAAGGCGATGCGGGTGTCAGCGCCGATCTTCGCGTCCCTGCACGCGGTGCCGCCCGCCAACCTCCGCTTTCTTGAAGGCGTCCCCGGCGTGGACTACCGCGATGACACCTACACGTTCCTGGCCGGTGACATGCGGGAGGCGTACGACGGGCTTGTCGCCCTGGTGGGGTTGGCCCGGGTCGGATACACGAGTTTGCTGCAAGAGGTGGTCGCGGGGCGTGCGGACGGGGAAGATATCTTCACGGCGTACGGAGACGCGCTTCGCCGCCGCTGGTTCGACCAGGAGTCGGGCAGGTACGCGCGGCCCGAGGAGGGCGCGGGGCTGGCGGAGGGGCTGCGGCGGTTTCATGGATACCGGTAAGTCCATAGGTTTCCGAATGCCTTTCGACCGCGTTCCGGGGAGCCCATGACGCTCAGCACCGCTCTTCTCATTCTTCAAGCGGCGGGCGCAGTTCAGGCGCCCGGGCAACTCGCCGCTCCCGCGGACTCCGCCCTCACCCACCGCAACGGCATCGCTCCCCCGGTCGTGACCGCGGTTCGGGCCGACGTCCCGCCCACCCTGGACGGCAGTCTCGACGATGCGGTCTGGGGGATCGCGTCCCCGGTCACCGGCTTTCGCCGCGACCGGCCCGGCGACGGGAAGCCCGCGGCGGAGCGCACCGAGGTGCGGGTCGCGTACACCCCCGACGCCCTTTACGTCGGGGCCCGCATGTACGACCGCGACCCGGGCCGGATCTCGCGACTCAGGGGACGGCGCGATTCCTTCATGCAATCGAATGACCAGTTCCTGGTGCAGATCGATTCCTACCACGATCACCGCACGGCCTTCATCTTCGGCGTGACCCCCGCCGGGGGACGCAACGACCTCGCCGCCCCCAACGACGGATTGCGGGGCATGGACTCGGGCTGGGACCCGGTGTGGGAGGTAGCGACGCGGGTGGATTCCCTGGGGTGGGTGGCCGAGATGCGCATCCCCTTCTCGCAGCTGCGCTTTCCCGATGGCGAACGGCAGCTGTGGGGGATCAACTTCCGGCGCGACATCCTCCACGCGGGAGAAGCCGTCAACTGGAGTTGGCGGCCGGCGACGGAGACCGGATGGACCTCCCAGTTCGGGCACCTGCTGGGGCTGGAGGGGATCAACCGGCCCGGAAGGGTCGAGGTCCTGCCGTACGCGGTGACGCAGGCGTCCTTCGATCAGCGCGCGGATCCGACGAGCCCCTTTAACGACGGGTCGGTGTTGGGCGGGACAATGGGCCTGGATCTCAAGTACGGCCTCACCGGAGGTCTCACCCTGGACGCCACGGTCAACCCCGACTTCGGGCAGGTGGAAGCCGACCCGGCGGTGGTCAACCTGACGGCCTTCGAGACCCGAGTCGATGAGCGGCGCCCGTTCTTCGTCGAGGGTGCGGGCCTCTTCGGCTTCGGCGGGCTGGAGGGACTTCGCTTCTTCTACTCGCGCCGGGTAGGCCAGCGGCCGGCGCTGTCCGCCTACGGCAAGGGGGCCTACGTGGACCAGCCCGCCGCGTCCACGATCCTCGGCGCCGCGAAGGTCTCGGGCCGGACCGAGTCGGGCTGGGTCGTCGCGTTCATGAATGCCACCACCCGGCGCGAGATGGCGAGAGTCGCGGAAGGGGCAGGCGCGCCCTTCTTCGAGTCGCCGGTGGATCCGCGGGCCAACACGACCGCTCTGCGGGTTCGAAAGGACATGAAGGAAGGGGACAGCTACGTGGGCGCGATCGCCACGGGGGTCGTACGCGACCTGGATCACGAGGCATTCAGCGGCCTGCGGGACCGTGCCATGGCGGGTGGGGTCGACTTCCTGCACCGGTTCGGGAACCGCACCTACGCGCTGCAGGGCTGGGTGGGGGGTTCCTACGTGCACGGCGATCCGGCCGCGATGCTCCGCGCCCAGAGATCGTCCGTCCGCTACTACCAGCGCCCCGGACAGGACTACGTGACCCTGGATCCGGGCCGCACCTCCCTGACCGGTTTCGCGGGCGAAGTCGCCTTCCGCAAAGAGGCGGGCGAGTGGACCTACGGCTTCGAGGGCACCGTGGTCTCGCCCGGATTCGAGATGAACGACGCGGGCTTCCAGACGATCGCCGATCTCTATTCGGTGGTGGTCAACGGGAGACGGCGCTGGCTGGAGCCGGGCCGCTTTTTCCGGACGGCCAACCTCGGCATCACGGGCTCCGAGCGACGCAACTTCGGCAACCTGGTCTTCCAGCGCAGCATCTCCCTGAACGGGAGCGGGCAGACCACCGGATTCCGCAGGCTGCGGGGCTCGCTGCGTTACGGCTTCCGCAGCCAGGACCACCGCGCGACTCGCGGCGGCCCGCCCATGACGAGCCCGGTCGACTGGGGCGGGAACCTGACCTTGACGGGTGACGGACGGAACCGCGTTTCGGGCGGAATGACGGTCCGCTACTCGGCCGACGAAGAGGGATCCTACTCCATGGCGCTCTCACCTTCTCTCACCGGGCGGGGCGAGGGCTGGTTCAGCTGGCGACTCGGGCCGGGGTTGACCTGGCGCAGGAACGCGGCCTTCTACGTCACCCAGGCCGATGATCCCGCCGCCGCGGCCACCTTCGGCCGCCGCTACGTCTTCGCCGAACTCGAACAGGGGTCCCTCAACCTGACCGTGCGCATGGACGTCGCGCTCACCCCGTCGGTGACGCTCCAGGCATACGCCCAGCCCTTCGTGGCGTTCGGCGACTACGATCGCTACCGCGCTCTGAAGACTCCCGGCACCTTCGACTTTCTGAGTTACGGCGAGTCCGGGTCGACGATCGAGAGCGCCGATGACCGCTACACCGTCGACGCCGACGGCACCGGTCCGGCCAAGGCCGTCAACTTCGGCAACCCCGATTTCCGGGTGCGATCGTTCCGGAGCAACGTCGTGCTGCGGTGGGAGTACCTGCCGGGTTCGACCCTTTTCCTCGTCTGGAGCCAGGACCGCGCGGCCAGGGTCCTGGATCGCGGCCTGGACGGCATCGGCGTCAGGGAGCTCTTCTCGGACCCGATGCGCAACGTGTTGCTGGTGAAAGCGAGCTACTGGCTGGATTTCTGAGGCGGGCCCCCGGGTGAGCGGTTGTCGTTGGAACCTTTCGGGCCAGGCTCAATAGTATTCAATTGAGTATCCACTTCTACCCTATCCCCCCGGGAACCGGCTTGAACTCCGCCAGGTGGCGTCAGACCCCCCAAGTGGCGTCAGACCCCCCAGGTAGCTAGCGGGGGCAGTAGGAGGGGGGCAGTCAACCAATCTCAAGAAGGAGGAGCCTCATGAAGCTTCGAAACGTTCTCCTGGCGGGTCTGGCCGCGTTGCTTGGCGTGGGTGAAGTCCACGCCCAGACACGCGTTCTGACCGGGTCCGTCACCGACGCGACCAGCGGCCAGCCCATTTCTGGCGCAGCCGTGTCGGTCGCGGGCACCGCGCTCGGCACATTCACCGAGGCGGACGGCAACTTTGCCGTGACCGTACCGGCGGGCGACGCCGTGCTCGACATCAGCATGCTCGGGTATCAGCCCTCGACGGTCACGGTGCCGACCGGTACGAACAACATCAGCGTATCGCTCCGGGTAGACGTGCTGAACCTGGACGAGATCGTGGTCACCGGCCAGGCGACGGGCATTTCGCGGAGGAACCTCGCCAACGCGGTCTCGACCGTGAGCGCGAGGGACCTGGCACGGGTACCCTCCGCCTCCGTCGAGCAGGCGCTGCGCGGAAAGGTGGCCGGAGCCAACATCCAGTCCAACTCCGGCGCGCCGGGGGGCGGCATGCAACTCCAGCTCCGGGGCGTGTCCACGATCCTCGGCAACCACACGCCGCTCTACGTGGTGGACGGGGTGATCGTGAGCGACGAGACCATTCCCTCGGGAGTCCACTCGGTCACGGTCTCGTCGTCGAACCCCGTGCGCGGAGGCTCGCAGGACAACTCGGCCAACCGGATCGCCGACCTGAACCCCTACGACATCGAGAGCATCGAGATCCTCAAGGGGGCGTCCGCGGCGGCGATCTACGGGTCCAAGGCCAACAACGGCGTGGTCATCATCCGCACCAAGCGGGGCCGGGTGGGAGCGCCCCAGTTCAACGTCACCCAGCGCTTCGGATTCTCCCAGCTCTCCAACAAGCTCGGGCTGCGCGAGTTCACGTCGATGGAAGAAGCGGTGGAGTTTTTCGGGCCCCAGGCCAGGGATCACTGGCAGGCCGGCAGGTTCTTCGACCATGAGGAGCTGCTCGCGGGCAATTCGCCGCCTTCCCATGAGACCTCGGCGAGCGTGAGCGGCGGCACCGAGGATACGCGCTACTACGCGTCGGGTCTCGTCAAGCACGACGGTGGCATCATCGACAACACCTTCTACAACAAGGAGGCGTTGAAGCTCAACATCGACCAGACCCTGGGCGAACGCGTCTCCTTCAGCCTGAACACCAACGCCATCCACACGCTGGCGGGACGCGGCATCACCAACAACGACAACCGGAGCATCAGCTACTACATGACGCTCCCGTCGACACCCAGCTTCGTGGACCTGCGCGCCATGTGCGCGGACGGCACCCGGCAGGCCGACATCGACAACTGCCCCAGCGGTACGGGCACATATCCCAGGAATCCCTTCGCTTCTTCGAACATCCTGGAGACGGCTTCGCTGGTACGGAACGACGAGGAAGTCTGGCGCTTCGTGGGGTCCGGGAACCTCACCTTCGACGCCATCACCTCGGCCACGCATACTCTGCGCCTGAGCGCCACTGGCGGGATCGACTTCTACAACCAGAAGAACGTGCTCTTCTCGCCGCCCGAGTCCCAGTTCGAGCCCAACGACGGGCTCCCCGGCACATCGGTGCTCGGCTCGGCCTACAGCCAGTACATGAACGCCAACCTGAACGCGGTCTACACCTTCAACGGGGACTCCTTCCAGTCCACGAGCTCGTTCGGCACCCAGTACGAGATCCGCGACCTGGACGCGAGCAGCACGATCGCCAAGAACCTCATCGGCGGCCTGCAGAACATCGACCGGGGCACCGCGACCGAGGTCAGACAGAACCGGCAACGGTCACTGGACTTCGGCATCTTCGCCCAGGAAGAGTTGCTCCTCATGGACGAGACCCTGCTCCTGACGGCCGGGGCGCGGGTGGACCGCAGCTCCAACAACTCGGACACCGAGGCGTTCCACTTCTACCCCAAGCTGGCCGTGTCCTACCGGATTCCGGTGGACCGTGGCGCCCTCAACGAAGTCAAGTTCCGGAGCGCCTGGGGCCAGTCCGGCAACCAGCCGGTCTACGGGCAGAAGTTCACGGAGTACGAAGGCCGCAACATCGGCGGGCTTCCCGCCCTGCGCGTCGAGGGCACCACGGCGGCACTCGACCTGAGTCCCGAGCGCCAGACCGAGATCGAAGGCGGCATCGACGCCACCCTCTTCGACGACCGCGGGACCATCGAATTCACCTACTTCAACAAGACCATCAACAACGTCATCCTGGAGCGTTCCCTGGCGCCGTCCACCGGCTTCGGCGAATCGATCTTCAACGGCGGCGAAATCAACGTCTGGGGTCTGGAATCGGCCGTCACGGTCGTGCCGTTCTTCTCGCGCGACCTGCAGTGGACCGCCCGCGGGACCTTCAGCATGGACAGGAGCAAAGTCGTGTCGCTGCCGGTGCCTCGCTTCACCGTCCAGGGCTTCGGGTACTTCTACGGGACCACGGCCGTCGAAGAGGGCAGGTCCCTCACGTGGCTGTGGGGCAACGGCCCCAATCCGGAGACGGGCGAGGTCGGGGTCGGCCCGTTGAAGGACGCCAACGCCGACTTCCGGGTGGGCTTCTCCAACGACATCCGCATCAAGCAGTTCAACGTCTATGGGACGCTGGATTGGCAGAAGGGGGGCACGGTGAACAACCTCACCCAGTTCCTCTTCGATCTGACCCGGAACACCGAGGACTGCAACGACCTGGTGAACGGCCAGAGCGTCTGCGTGCAGCGCAACCTTGATTTCCCCAACAACACGGGCACCTACTTCCAGGACGCCTCGTTCGTCAAGCTGCGGGAGCTCACCGTCAGCTACGAGCTGTCGCCCGAGATGGCGTCGAGTCTGTGGAGCGCAGCCCGCTTCATCCGCCTCAATCTCAGTGGCCGCAACCTGCTCACGTTCACGGACTATCCCGGTCTGGACCCCGAAGTCAGCAACTTCGGGAGCGAGTCCGTCGGCCGCGGCCAGGACGTGGCGCCCTTCCCGCCGAGCCGGAGCTTCTGGTTCTCGGTGGACGTGGGCTTCTGATGAACATGCACGAGACCACGAGACCACGGGAGAAACCAATGAAAAGACGACTCGGCCACCAGATCACGGCAGTCGGTCTCGTCGCAACCCTCTTCGCGGCATGCGACCTGACCATTCCCGACTATAACAACCCGAGTGTGGAGGACCTGCAGACCAACCCGAGCAGCGCTGCCGTCGCGGCTGCGACTCAGGGACTGCTCTTCGACACCCGGCTCACCCTGGCGGACATGGTCCAGTGGGTAGGCGCCTTCGGGCGTGAGGTGTATCCCATGGCGCCGACCGGCTCATCGCTGCCGGGCAGCGTCCGCGACCCCTTCACGCAGACCCTCTTTGTGGGCACCCAGGTGTGGAACGAGGCCTACCAGAACATCCGCAACGCCAACCTGCTCCTTGAAGCCCTCGCTGCTTCGGAGCTTCCCGAGGGGGACAAGGCGGCGGTGAGGGGCTTCGCCAAGACCATCCAGGCGTACGAATTCCTGCACGTCGCCGTGACCCGGCGGCGCCTGGGCGCGCCGGTGGCGGTGGGATCCGACCCCAACGAGGACCCGGCACCCATCGTGTCGGAGTCGGAGCTGTACAACCACGTCGTGAGCCTGCTGGACGAGGCTCTCGGCGATCTGCGAGCCGCGAGCTCCTTCCCCTTCCGAGTCACGGCGGGACTCTCCAGCTTTTCCAGCCCGATGGAGTTCGCCCAGCTGAACCGGGCGATCAAGGCGCGAGCCGAAGTGCAGCGCAACGGGTGGTCGGCAGCGATGCAGGCCTTGGGCGAGTCCTTCATGGACCCGGGACGGGCGCTCGACTTCGGGGCCTACCACAGCTGGTCGGTCAACTCCGGTGACCTGGTCAACCCGGCCAACCGTCCCGACCTGCTGTGGGCGAACACACGGTTCCGAAATGAAGCGCAGACTCGCGCCGACGGTTCTCCGGACCTGCGCTTCCAGACGAAGTTCAAGGACGTGCCGACCTACCAGCTGCTGGAGGTCGCCTCCGACCTTCAGTACACGTTGTACGAGGATCCGAACGCTCCATTCGTGTGGGTGAAGAACGAGGAGCTGATCCTGATCCGGGCCGAGGCGAACCTGGCGATGGGCAACCGGGCGGCGGCGATCGCCGACATCAACCTGGTTCGCGTGAATTCAGGTGGCCTGGACCCGCTGCCGGATCCGTACATGGGCTCGGACGATGACCTGCTGAACGAACTGCTGTACAACAAACGCTTCTCGCTTGTCTTCGAGGGGGGGCATACCTGGGTGGACATGAACCGCTACGGGAAGCTCCTCGAGATTCCCGTATTGGGGCCGCCCAGCGCGGATCAGCGCTTGCACGACGCCATGCCGTATCCCCTTAGCGAGTGCTTGCCGCGGGAGCCGGAGGTCCCGCCGGGATGCATGACCCAGCAAGGCTTCATTCCGTAAGGGCCTGCCTCCTTCTGCTGGTGGCGGCGGCCGCCGGATGCGCTTCCCCCGGGGAGCGCTCCGGCGGACCGCCGCGACCAGGCGAGGCCGACGCGTTCGCCAACGCTCCACAGAGCATGCTCCATGTGTCCAATCGCAACTGGTTGGACATGAACGTCTACGGAATCCGGAATGCGGAGCGCATCGCGCTCATGTCACTGACCAGCATGCGCTCCGACTCCGTCCCTCTTCCCGCCAGCTTGCTGGGCGGCTCCGGGCTCCTGCTGGAAGTCGACCCGGTTGGCGCGATCAGACCCTACAAGACCAGCAGAATCTACATGCAGCCCGGACAATCCGTCTGGTTGAGAATCGAAAACGTGCTGGCACAGTCCAGCGTCTGGGTTCACTGATTAGGAGGACGCATGAGGTACCGTAAACATTTGACTCACGGCAAGCCGGCGACCCACCCGCGGCTGCCCACCCGCCGGACCCTCTTGACCCGCCGAGCGCTCGCGCCCGCGGTCACCATGCTGACGGCCGCCACCCTCGCCGCCATGGCCGGACCTCACGCGGCCCGCGCCCAGGAAAACGGCGGCGGCACTCTGACGATCGACCAGCTCCTTTCCATCGGGTCGGTCGTCTCGGGAGGCCCCGCCTGGTCGCCCGACGGCTCGGCCATCCTCGTGGAGTCGGGGCTCACCGGCGGATTGATGACGATCTCGCCGGACGGAGGCTTTCCGACGCGCGTCCCCGCGGATATGGGCTCGGCGGGTCACTTCCTGGCCTCGCAGATGCCGGGATGGTCCCCCTCGGGCGCGTGGATTTCGTACGTCTCCGACAAGAGCGGGAAGCCCGAGATCTGGCTGTGGTCGACCAGCGACGGTTCCGAGGTGCAGCTCACCAGTCTGGGCGCCCGCATCAACTCGATGAGCTGGTCGCCCGACGAGCGTACGGTCGCCTTCGCGGGGGATCGGTACGGCAACTACGACGTCTGGACCGTTGACGTCGCGACGCGGCAGGTGCACCGGCTCACCACCGACAAACGGTACGAAGTCTTCCCCAGCTGGACCCCCGATTCCCGGCACATCCTCTACGGGCGCCTCGACGACACCTGGGAGGACCACACGGTCATCGAGGTCGATGCCGATGGCGGGAACCCGCGCACAGTGCTCGAAGACACCGGCTTCTTCGACTACGGCGCGGGCACCGCCTTCGCGTACACGCAGGTCTCACCCGACGGCAGCCAGGTCCTCTTCCGCTCCCACCGGAGCGGCTGGATCAACTATTGGCTCGCCCCGCTCGAAGGCGGCGAGGCGCGGCCGATCGCCGCGGCGGAGGCCGACCAGAGCAGCGCGACCTGGTCTCCGGACGGGAGTTCGATCGCCTACACCGAGAATCACAACGGGCACCATGACCTGCGCGTGGTCTCCGCGGACGGCGGGAAGCCCAGGGTGCTGGTGTCACCGGCTGGCGGCGTCGCCGCCAGCCCGTCGTGGGCACCGGACGGAAGCGCGATCGCGTACCTGCAGGGCGACCTGGTGAGTCCCAACGACCTCTACACCGTGTCGCTGGACGACGGCAGGAGCCGCCAGCTCACCCACTCCATGCCGGCCGGCAACTTCGGCAACCGGGTGGTCGTCCCCGAGAAGGTCCACTACCCGAGCACGGACGGCCATTCCATCCCGGCCTACCTGTACCGTCCCCCCAACGCGAGTGCCGGGGAGCGCTTCCCCGGGGTGCTGATCATCCACGGGGGACCCACGTCCCAATTCCACGACAGCTTCCAGCAGAACGCCCAGTTCTTCGCGCAGCGTGGCTACGTGGTACTGCTGCCCAACATTCGCGGCAGCTCGGGGTACGGGAAGGACTTCGCCGACGCCAACAACGACTGCTGGGGTCGCTGCGACCTGGAGGACGTGGTCGCGGGCGCGGACTACCTGAGGGCGATGCCCGAAGTCGACCCGGACCGGATCGGCCTGACCGGAACGAGCTACGGCGGCGTTATGAGCATGTACGCCGCGTCCTTCGCGCCGGACGAATTTCGGGCGATCATCCCCGGGTCGGGGTACGCCGACTGGGTGCACTTCTACCACGGCGAGAACGAGCTCCGCCACGTCAAGCTTCTTGAGCACGAACTCGGCCCGTTCGAGACCAGCCAGGACGTGTGGCGCAACAGCTCCGCCATCTACGAGGTGGAGAACGTGGCGTCGCCGATCTTCATGGTGCACGGGGAAGGGCGCTACCCGGGGTCGGATCAGTCCGAGATCTTCGCGCGCGCGCTGGAGAACTATTACAAGCCCTTCCGCTACACCACCTATCCGAACGAGAACTACTATGTCCGCAGCACGGCGAACCGGCGCCGGATGCTCCTCGACATGCTGGACTTCTTCGAGGAGTTCCTGAGAGACGAAATGGTGACCGTGGGCGAAAGGATGTCACGATGAGACGCGTCGCGCTGGCCTTCACGGTGTGCGCGCTGGGGGCGGGAATGGCCTGCCAGCCCGGCGCGCCCGACGGACAGGGGGAGGAGGGCACCGAGGACACCATGAACGGGGCCGTCGGCGCCGCCTCCGCTCCCATCGGCGCCGCGGAACTCGTCGACATGCAGGCGGCCGTCGGCGGCAGCCATTCCCCGAAGTGGTCGCCCGACGGCGCGACGATCACCTTCGTTTCCGGCGCGAACCTCGCCGGGGTCGACACGGGGGACGGCACCCTTGCGACCCTCACCGAGGATCTGTCGCTCAGCGGGGTCGGCTCGTTAGGCGCACCTCAGCCGCTGTGGTCGCCCGACGGACGGTGGGTGGCCTATACCTCGGACAAGAGCGGCGCGCCGGAGATCTGGCTGTGGTCGGCCGAGGACGGCGAAGCCGCGGCTCAACGAGGCGTCAAGGTGAGCATCGACCTCCAGCTCACCCGGCTCGCCGCGCGCGCGAACGGCCTCGCGTGGTCTCCCGACGGCGCCTGGATCGCGTTCGCGGGCGACCGCTTCGGCAACATGGACATCTGGAAGGTGTCGGTGCCGGGCGGCGAGGTGCACCGGTTGACGAACGACCCGTTGTACGAGGGCTATCCCAGCTGGGTCCCCGACGGCGAGCGGCTCCTCTATGTGCGCATGGACGACCGCTGGGTCGACCACGACGTGATCGAAATCGACCCCGACGGCGCCAACCCGAGGACCATCGTCCGCGACACCGGCTTCTTCGACTACCGGGCCGGACGGGCCTTCGCCTCGGCCCAGGTCTCACCCGACGGACAGACCGTGCTCTTCCGCTCGCAGCGCAGCGGTTGGCTGAACTTCCGGGTCGCACCCCGCAGCGGCGGTGGCGAGTCCCGGCCGATCGCGGCGTCGGACTTCGACCAGAGCGACGCCCGCTGGTCGCCGGACGGCAACTGGATCAGCTACACCGAGAACCGGGACGGCGTGCATTCGCTGCGGCTCGTTTCGGCTGACGGGAGCATGCACAAGGTGCTCGCGGACCCCGAGGTGGGCGCGGCCCTGCGCCCCGAATGGTCACCCGACGGTACGCGGCTCAGCTATACCTTCGAGACGCCGGTCCGACCCGCGGAACTCTTCACCGTGGACGTGGAATCCGGCGAAAGCGCACTGCTCCACACCGTGGTCCCGGCAAGCTCCGACGGCCGGCTCCACATGCCCGAAAAGGTCAGCTATCCCAGCACCGACGGCCTCAACATCGACGCCTACCTGCACCGTCCCCCCGGCGCGGCTCCGGGTGACCGCTTCCCCGGCGTGATGTGGATCCATGGTGGCCCGACCTCCCAGTTCGACGACCAGTTCCGCAGGCACCAGCAAGTCCACTTCTTCGCGCAGCGCGGTTACTTGCTCCTCATGCCCAACATCCGCGGCAGCTCCGGCTACGGCCTGGAGTTCGAGGACCTCAACAACAACTGCTGGGGCCACTGCGACCTCGAAGACGTGCTCGCGGGCGTCGACTACCTGAAGACCCTGCCCGATGTCGACCCCGACAGGATCGCGGTCACCGGCACCAGCTACGGCGGCATCATGACCATGGACGCGGTGGCGTTCGCGCCGGGGGTGTTCCAGGCTGCGATCGCGCTGTCCGGCTACGGCGACATGACCGACTTCCACACCAAGGTGCACGAGCTTCAGCACATCAAGCTGCTCGAATACGAGCTGGGGCCGTACCCCGAAAACCGCGACGTCTACCTCAACAGTTCGGCGATCCTGAAAGCCCACCAGGTGACCACGCCCACCTTCGTCATCCAGGGCGAGGGGGTCGCGGCCGACTGGCGGCTGCGCGAGGGCCAGCCCCAGGCAGCGCTGGACTTCGCCCGCAAGCTCGACCAGCACTACAAGATCGTGCGGTACAAGGCGTACCCGGGCGAGGGCTACTACGTGTACGGGCGGGACAACACGATCGCGAAGCTCAACGACATGCTGGACTTCTTCGAGGAGTTCCTGGTGACGGAGATCCGGTAGCCGGCTTCTTCACGGCCTCACAATCACCGGCACCGCCCTGGAGCGGGACGCGGAGCCGAAGTATCCGTAGATGCCCTCGTCGCCGACGAGGCCAAAAAGCGGCCAGGGCTTTACAAGCAGATGGTCGTCGCGATACGACGCGAAACGGCCGACATTCTCGTCCAGACCGACAAGGCGAAGGTTGAAGCGGGCCTCGGGCGGCCGCCAGGGGAATTGTGAATGGGACCACACCCCGAGATCCACGCTTCCCTGATCCGGATCGGCCTCTCGGGGCAGGACATACGCGAGCAAGCTCGGCTCCGCTGACACGTTGCCTGTGCTGTCCACGACCATCTGCACGGCCTGGGCGACAGAGGCGACGACCATCCCCACTTCCCGCGGGCTTTCGAAGCTCAATGTCAGCCGGACAATGTCGTTGCCGTAGTAACGGGTCGGACGCAAGACGACTTCGCCCTGCGGATCATGTATGGTCACCGGGTTCGGCACGACCGTCATACCTTCAAACCGGCCCAGGCGGGTTGTTCCTCCCAGTGTGTAGCGCTCGCCGCTCAGCACCGGTCCGGGCAGCGTGGCTTCCAGGCAAACGTGTGGCCCATGCCAGAAGTCCGTGATGAGAACACTGCAACGTTCAGGCGCCACCTCCCGAGCGAACGCCGCAGGGCCACTGGGGCCCGTCAGGACAGCTTCCACCACGGGGGCATCGGCAGTTCCCGGCCGGTGGGGGTGGGAGGCGATCATATAGGCTGTCCGCCATCCCGCACTGAGAACCACGCCGATCGCGATGACGTCGCCGTCGGGCACGAACACCTCCGAAGGACGCACGTAGTCGCACCCAGCCGAGGAGGCCGCCGCGCCGATACACATCAATACGAGGGTTCTTGCCCTCGCAGCATTCCTGTTTGACACTCATTTCTCTCCTTGACGATCAGAACCGAAACTCGACCCCCAGGAACGGCAGCATTGGGATCTGGGGCGCGTACACCAATTCGCTGACGCCGTTGCCCGCTCCCGGGGAGGTGCGCCCACGCTCCGGACCCACGCCCACCACGTTGGGCAGGCTGAACAGATTCGCGACCGAGGCGTACGGCGAAAGGACTCCACCCCCGAACCACCCCACCTCCCAGGATCCCCGCCAGCCCACGTCGATGCGAGCATAGGGCGGAAGCTTCACCGAGTTGTACTCGCCCGCGAGGTGGAGAACATCGTAGGTCACTTCCTGACTCGACTCGTCGGGGAACCGGTGCCCGGTAAACGGCAGAAACGCCGCCAGCGGAGTCGTCGGTTGCCCGGACCTGGCCGAGAAGCGAAGCGACCACATTGACTCGCCCCGCTTCAGGCTCGCGCTGAGCTCGCCTTCATGATCCCTGTGGAAGCGGGGAACATAGGTGTGCCCGGCGACCGTCCGAGTTACCCGCGACCACCTGTAGCTGCCGAGAATGTTCGATCCGCCGCTCGCCCAGCTCCACGACGCCTCGATCCCGCGCGCGGTCCCGCTCCCGGGTGCCCGCGAGTCCGGGGTCACCAGGAGATACGATCCCAACGGGTTTGCGCCAAGGGGCGGCAGCAGCAGATTGGCCAGCCAGCGGGCGTAGCCTTCCAGCCGCAGGCTCACGCCCCGAATTCGCCCCTCCCATCCGGCGGACAGCTCCGTATTGCGTGGAACCGGGCCCTGCTCGACGGGAGCCAGCAGGTCGAAGGCGAAGAAGCTGGCCGTCACCGGTTCCTCGTCACGGATCGAGGTGAGGGCCTGATGGGCGCGCGACGCCGACAACCATATCTTCCGGCCGCCGGCTTCGTGCGATAGCTCGGCGAACGGGGCCGCCGTGGCCGCAACACCAATGAACCCGTCCGCCCGCGCTCCGACCGTCGCGCTCACCCCGCGGCCGACCGTGGCCGTGAGGCTCCCGTACGCCCCGGCACGGTGCGAGGAAAGCGAAATGTCGAACGGCAGCAACAGGCCTTCCTCGTCGCTTCCGTCCCATTCGCTGCCCATCCCACTGTGGGCCGCCTCGAACCGCGTCGCCTGCAAGCCTCCGTCGAGCGTGAACGACCCAGCGTGATGCCGCACGCGCACCTCGGCCCGGTATTCGCCCATCTTCCCGCGCACTACCGTGGCTGTGTCCGAGTCGGGTACCCTGTCCTCGAAGACCACGTAGGCGCCGCCGAACGCGCTGAACCCCAGGTTCACGTCCACCAGCGTCCCCGCGCCGATCCGGTCCCGGTAGTGCACCGCCAAGGCGCCGTTCCCCCAGTCCGCCCGGGTCGCCCTGTCCAGCGCGTCGTCGCCCTCGGGCACATCTTCCGGCCGGGAGTCCAGAAGCTCGGAGTTCCAGTACCCCGTCAGTGAAAGCCGCCGGACATCGCCGAAGTCCCTGGTGAGCTTTGCGTGGACGTCACCGAACGAGTACGGCACCCGAGACCCCGCCAACCCTGTCGCCGCGAGCCCCTTCGTGAGCAGGTCGATGTACGTCCGCCTGCCGTCAACCAGGAAGGACATCGACTCTCCGACGGGACCCTCGGCCGTCAGCCGCGCAGACGCCAGACCCAGCGACCCGCTCGTGTGAAACCGATCCCGCGCGCCGTCCCGTGTCGCGATGTCGATCGCGCCCGACAACGATCCCGTCGATAGCGCGCCCACCGATGATCCCGTCACCAGCGCCACGCTCTTCACCGCCTCCGCGTTCAGCGCAGCTACGAACCCGCCCACATGAAACGGGTTGAACAACCGCACGCCGTCCAACCGCACCGGCGTGCCCTCCGCCGACCCGCCGCGGATGAAGGGAACCGACACCCAGTCCGAGGACGCCGATGCCGACGGCGACAGTACCGTCGCCCGAAGTACGTCCGTCTCGAGGACCACCGGCTGCGCACGCACCAGTTCGGCGTCCATCATGTATATGCCGGTCCCGACGGAAAGCGGATCGCCCACGCGCCGGCCGGCCACCTCGATTCCCTCCAGCTCGATCGGCGCGTTCACGAGCAGAACCCGAAGGCCGTCTGCGGGGAGCTCTCCGGATCCGTACTCCATCTCCCACGCCGAGTAGCCGAGCGCCTCCACCCGCACCAGCGTCGGTTCGGCAGCCGCGACATTCGCGACCACGAAGGCGCCGTACAGGTCCGTCACGGCTTCGCGGACGGGACCGGGGCCCCGCGCGTCGATCGTTACCAGAGCGTACGTCACCGGCTCCAGACTCGTGCTATCGCGCACCACGCCCCGGACGACCGCCTGCGCCGCCGCGTGAGGGGCGAGGAGTACGATGGCCGGAATGATCCCTGCCAGTGCGAGTGACGCAGTCTTCCGGTGCATGAAACCCTCCAGGTGTCGTGCCGGGCGATCACCGGATCGCAGGTAGGATCTGACGGGACGCACTAACGTTCGCAAACGACAGCGGTCGGAAATAGGGCGAAAACACCCAATTTCCATGAGGGATTACCCGCGTACCCGGCGGGGGAAAACCCACCGTCGCCGCTCGGAGTCTTTGCGCCCGGCGTCTTCCAGGCGGCCATCGGGAATTTCTGGTGACGGAGATTGGGGGGGGCTTGTAAACTACGCTTTACATAATGACAAGTGTGGTTGTCATTGCGGCACGTCAGTGCCGACGGGCGGGGGTGTGAGCGGGAACGCGGTGATCGCCTCGACGATCCCGCGCGCGGCGCGCTCAGGCTGCCCCATGATCACTTCGCGGTCGCCGGCGTTGGTGAGGAAGCCGGTTTCGAGAATGGCCGCGATGGTCATCGGATGCAGGGCGTGCTCGTAGCGGCGGAAGTTGAAGGCGTAGTAGTTGCGCATGCGCCGGGTCGCGTCCGGAAGCCGCCTGATGCCGGTCGCCTCGCCGTAGGTGCGTTTTAGCAGATCGACGATCCCGGAGGCGCGTCCGCTCGCGTCGCGACGGGGGGCCGCCACCCGGTAGCCCCTCGCGCTGCGATCGTTGCTCGCGTCCGCGTGGATGGCAAGGAAGAGGTGGGCGCGGTAGCCGGGGGGCACCACGGCCGGCAGGATATCGACCACGTAGCCCAGCTCCTCCAGCATGGCGCCGGTCCGGCGCGCGATCTCCAGGTTCACCTCCCACTCGGGGGTCCCGTTCCAGCTGGTGCCGTTGCGCCGCAGTCCGGACAGCTCGCGAGGAGCCTCCTCGGTCCGCCAGTGACCCACCTGCAGCCCGATGCGCACCGGGCCGTCGGGGGGCTGCCACTCCTCAGGGGTGGGGATAGGGCCGGGGTAGCGGTTGCGGGAGCCCCGCCAGCGCCTCCGCTGGGGCGGGGGCTCCTGGGCTTCCTGCACCGCCTGGGCATGGACGGGCACCGCCTCGACCCCCAGGCCAGCCGCGACCGTCACCTCGGTCGACGCTTCACCCCCTGAGACGAACCTTATCAGCACCATCAACGCCAACACGCCAACCGCCGCCAACCCGATCTTCTTCACGAACAGCCTCCTTCCGGGGAGATGGCGCCCAGCGCCAGTTCGATTGTCGCGCTTCTGTGTGCGCTGTCGTGCCCGTCGCGTGCGCCTATGGCTCATCCCCGCGCGTGATCGTCGTGACGTGCAGGTTGAGCCCGTGGTTCACACGGATGCCGAAGATCCCATCCGTCGCGAGACCCTCGCGCGGGCCCGTCCAAAGTAGCTCCCCGTTCACCGAGAAGCGCAGTTCGTCGCCTGTGGCTTCGAGCGCCAGCACGTTCTTGGCCGTACCGGCGTCCTCCGGCTTGGTCGCGAACGACACGATCGCCGGGTGGGCCGTCCAGCCCTGGACCTCTCCCATCTCGGAGCCGGAGCGGGTCTTCACGAGGAACTCCCCGCCTTCGCGCAGCAGAAAGTAGGTGTAGCGCTGGCCGGGGCCCTGAAGGTCCGAACCCCCGACGAAGAAGCCGAACGCCTCACGCCGCCCTTCGGGATCGAACAGGAAGGTCTCGGACTCGACTCTGAAGTCGCCCGTGGCCACTGAGTCCGGGTGGTAGGCGATCACCGCCGGACCGGTGGTGACGTGGAGCCCCGGCGGCATGGTGACCAGGTAGAGGTCGTCCATGCTGGCGCCCTCGCGGTCAAAACGAACTTCCCAACCTTCGGGAAATGGCAGTCCTTCGTCGTCCTGTGCGGCGGCGGGTGAAGTGGCAACAACGCCGGACACGGCGATCGTCAGGGCGAACGGTCCGGTGAACCTGAACATCAATCCGAGCATGTCACTTCCTGGGGTCGGGTGGCTGGATGCCGGGGAAGGCTCCGTGGGGTCGGTCGAAGTCTGGTCGCCGTTTCCGCGCAGGACAAGGCCTCTCGCCGACTCACGGTCGCTGATTGCGCTGCAGTCTCCGCCCCACCACATAGGGCACGCCCAGGGGATCGTCCCGGGTCCCCCAGACGTGTGTGGCCGTCGCATCCTCGGCTCGAAGGGATTCGGGCAGGAGAACGCGCCGGGGTTCCCCGGACACGTCGCCGCGCGGAATCGTGTAGTACACCCTTAGCGTGTCGGATCTCTCGAAGGTCTTGATCCACACCTCGTCCGAGGCCGCGAGGAAGAACCCCTGTGCCACCGGCAAGTGCTCGGGCTTGTAGAGCGTCTCCTCGAAGGCCTGGAGGAATCTGAGTTGTTCAGCATCCGTAGTCCCGGGGAACTGAAACTCCGGGCGCCTGCGGATGTCGATGAGTTCCTCGATCCACTCGCGCGTCAGTTTCAGGGGCTCGAACTGCAGTCGCCGCTCCCAGAGCGTGTCCCCGTCGGCGTTCAATTCGATCAAGTCAAGAGAACCGGGCGGCCCGCCAGCACGCCGCATGACCAGGACCCGACCGCGTGCGAACGCCGTGTAGTCAGCGTCTCCGAAGTACTGACCGCCGAAGCTATATCCGTCCCGCAGGGGAACAGCGTGCAGGCCGTTGCGAGTGTTCATCCAGAAGATCGGTTGCGGAGCCGGCCACTGTCCGCTTTCGGAGCGCCGGACACGCAATAGTGGCTCCCGCTCGATGGGTGGACCGCCACGGAACCCCGCTTGTCTGGACGCGCTGAACAGCGGCCTGGCCAGGTATCCTCCGTCACCTGTGGGAGCTTCGAGACCCACGCGGACGTTCTCGTAGCTCAGCGAGGTCGTCAAGCCGATTTCGGTGCGCACCAGGTCACCGTCCGCGGTGTAGTGGGTGAAGCGCGTTCCCCATCCCTCGCGCACCGTGAACCCGCCATCTTCCGCAAAATAGATCCGCGACGGCCGGGTGAATTCGCCGGGGCCCTCGCCCTTCCTGCCGACGACGAACACCAGCGAGCCATCCGGCCGCCAGGCACTGACCTGGGTCTCCCTCGGGTCGACGATGAAGATGCGGTCCCGGTAGGGATCGGCTCGCAGGAACGCCCAGTTGAACAGCACCCCCTGCTCGGCTGTGCCCGTGAACCTGTGTTCCAGTTCGGTGAGCCACTCCTCGTGGTCTCGTGTGCCGGCGCTGTCTGCACCGCATGCCAGGCACAGGAGCAGCAGGAGGCTTCGCGTGACCGGCAGTTCTCTCATCACCATGACTCCGTGCGTCCCTGTGCGGTGAACAGGAGCACCCGCTCGCCGACCACTTCGCCGGTCAGCTGCTCCCAGCATTCGGCGTAGAGGTCGACCTGGGCGCGGTACTGCCCCACCCTCTCGACAAAGTCGGGGTCGTCGCCGCTGTCTGTCTTGTAGTCGGCCACGACCCAGCGGTTCCCGTCCTTGAAGACCAGGTCGATCACACCTTCGAGGACCTCAGGGGCGGGCGCATCCCTTTGAGCAGCGGTGCCGTTCCCGCGAGCAGCTCCCCTGTTGACCGCAAAGGGGATCTCGGTGTGGCGCTCGCTGCTGGCCATCGCGCGCGCCCAGATGGCGGAGGCGCGTACCGAGTCGACCATGCCCAGGAGCGCTTCCAGCTCGGTGGGCTTGCCCATAGTGTCGACCGGACGCTCGTATTCGACGAGGAGGTCGCGGGCCAGCTGGGCGAGAGCTTCGCCCTGCGTGCCCTCGCCCGCGGCCGCCAGCACATCGTGGACCACACTGCCCCATTCGTAGCCGCCCGTCTCCGGCTGCAGGGGAGCCGGAGTGAATTCGTCGGTCCGGAATAATTCGTGGTCCCCCTCGGCCTTGCCCTGTGCGGGGGCCGCTCTGCCCCCCTTGGCGCGCGCGGTGACTGTCTCCAGCTCGTAGGTTGCCTCACGGTTCCCTGCCACGGCGGCCACTGCGGCGGCCACCCGCGCGGCCAGGTCCGTGGACGGATCCAGCCGGTCGGGTACGGGCGGCAGATCGATCGCGAGTGCATCCACCACGGCACAGTTGCACGGCGACTTCCCAACCCCGCCCCGCGCGGCTTCCGTCGCCACCCAGTCTTCGAGAGCCTCCCACGGAGACGATTTCACGACCCTGGGCAGCCCTAGCCCCCGTGCGATCCACAGCTCGTGCTTCGCGCGGGTCGCCGCCACATAGAGCAGGCGCACCTGTTCCGCCTTTTCGAACTCCGCTTCCTTCTCCTGGCTTTCGTCCCAGTCGAGGGGTTGCGCGATGATGTCCTTGCTGAAACCTCGGCTCACCACGAGTGGGATGGTTCCCCGCGCCCGTGCGCCCCCTTCCCGCGAGACGTGCATGCCGGGTGGCCAGTCACGTACGCCAAATGGCGCAGCCAGGAAGACCACATCGGCCTCGAGGCCCTTTGCGCGGTGCAGATTCATGACCCGGACACAGTTGGGTCTACCAGGAATCAGGGGGGCCTCGGCGTCGTCCCAGGCAAGCGCCGTCTCCATGGCATCCACGGCGCCGGCAAGCGACGAGTCGCCCGCCAGCGCCCGGGCCCGCACAGCGTCCAGAAGGTAGACCAGGGCACCCGCACGCATCTCTCCCAGGGTGCCCGCGGCGGCGAGGGGAAAGAGGCCGATCTCGTCCACCAGCCGCTCCGCGGTCACATCGGCGGGCTCGCGCCGCGCGAGTTGCCACCATTTGTGCAGGACGCCGATCGCTTCGGCCACCTCACAATCCCCTTCGGGTTCGAAGTCGATCGAGAGGCTGCCACGGTTGTCCCGGTACCGCACGATCCGGTCGAGAGTCAGTCCAAAGAACGGACCTGTCAGCGCCGCGAGCACGCGGACCTTGTGCTCGGGATCCGCCAGGCACCTGAACAGCAGGAGAAACGCACGTAACTCGTCTTCGAAGCCAACCCCCGTGCCCGACACTTCGACCGGCAGATTCCGGTCCTCCAGAGCCCGCGCGTAGACCGACAGGAACCTGCGCGTTCGGGTGAGGATCATGAAGTCACCGGGTTGGCGTTCGTCGGTGGCGACCCTGCGCGCGATCTCCGACGCGATGCGAGCCGCGTCGTCCCGGGCGACTTCGTCCTGCCGGGTTCCCCGGACCGCGTATGTGGCCAGCAGCCCGATTCCCTTCGTGCGGGGCCGCAGCGGGGCGAACGAGGCCTGGCGGTCGGAGTCCTGTTTCGGGAAGCTGGACTCCCGGTCGAAGACCCCCTGCACCAACTCGCCGAAGTCTTCCAGCGAACGGAAGTTGGCTTCGAGGTGCAGCACCTCGCCGAACGTCTCGAAACGCCGCTTCACGAATTCGTACAGCGATATGTCGGCGCGCCGGAACCGGTAGATGCTCTGCTTGGGATCGCCGACGATGAAGAGCGCGCCGGGACGAGGCACGACGGCGCGCCAGTCGTTGCCGTTCGTATCGGGGTCGCTGGCGAGCAACAACAGGATCTCGGCCTGCAGAGGATCGGTGTCCTGGAATTCGTCGACCAGAACGCGCCGGTACCGCTTCCCGAGTTCGCGCCGGGCCTGCGGGCTCTCGCGGAGCAGTTCCGCCGACAAGACGAGCAGATCCTGGAAGGTGACTTCGCCCCGGGCCTTCCTTTCGCGGGCGTAGGTGTCGGCGGCCGCCTTGGCCACCACCAGCGCCACAGGGTATCGGTAGGCCCACCAGCGTCTCAGCAGCCTGTCCGCCTGGCCGCCGGCCTCCCCGAATCGCTTGATGTCCTCGCCCAGTCGCTTCGCTTCGAGTTTGCCGGTTGGCGTGTCGGCCCAACGCTTCTGGACCGGCCTTGTCTTCAACCCGTGAACCTTGGCCACCGCGTCGAAGAAGACTGAAGCGTCCTCCCAGTCGAGTGACCGGCGCCAGTAGAGGAGGGTACGGATACGTTTGCCCAGCGAGTCCCAGCCGTCTTTGGGCTGCCTGCCCTCCATCAGCAGCCAGGCCCGGTCGAGGAGTCCGTCGAACTCCGCCCGCAGTTCCGCGACCTCACCCGGATCCGGCGGCTCGGCGGGTTCATGAACAAAGTCGACATCCGGATTCTCGACCAGCTGGTTGAAGGCCTCCCGGAGCCGGCCGGGAGGGACGCCCAGGCGATTCAGCTCCCGCAGGCGCGGATCCCCATCGGCCGCCAGCCGCTCCAGGAAGTCGGTCCACGACTTCTGCTGGGACCTGTACGCCTCCGTCTCCTGCAGGTCGCGAAAGCCGGGGTCCAGCCCCGCCTCGAGCGGCCGTTCCCGCAGGAGCTTGGCGCAGAAGGAGTGGATGGTGCCGAGAAAGGCTCGGTCGATGCTCTGGATCGCCTCTTCCAGGAGCAGGCGTTGGGGGTGCCCGGGTTCGAAGCGCGCCGCCTCGCGTTCGAGCTCCACCTGGAAGCGCTGGCGGAGTTCGGCGGCGGCCATGCGCGTGAAGGTGACCGCGGCGATCTCCTCCACCTTGCAGGCGCGGTTGCGCACAAGGGCCACAATCCGGTCCACCAGCGACGTCGTCTTGCCAGAGCCGGCCCCCGCTTCGACAAGGAAACTCCACTCCAGATCTTCGCGGATGCGCAGCCGCGCGGTCTGGTCCGGGGGATCCCCGCTGAAGCGCTCCCCGGGCCGGCTATACGGGACGGACGGCTGGGGGCTGGGAGTCGGTTCCGCGGCCGTCCGGGCGTCGAGCTGTTTGTTGCTCAAAAGACCGGTTCCTCGGCTTCCCAGTTGCGCACCTTCCGCAACAGCGACAGCTCGTCGAGCGTGTCCAGGTTCCTCGCGGTCCACTCGGCGAAGCGGCAGGCGGTGTTGCCCCAGTCATTCGTCTCGGCGCCACAAACCTCCTGGTAGTCGCAGTAGCGGCAGTCGTCCCTGGCGCTGTCCGTGGCGGGGAACCAGCCCCGCCCCATGCTCTCCAGTAGAGTGGCGACAAGGTGGCCGCCGTACCTGAGCTTCGATATCTCGTACCTGCGGATGCTGTTCTCGCCCCGTCTCGTCGGAAAGTGGTATTCCATTGCGTCCACGGGCTTCCCGTGCAGACTGGCCACCGCGGCGGTGTAGACGAAGTGCTGCAGCCTGCGCCCGCCGTCGTAGACGCCGGATCGGCTGCTGTGGCCGTACCCGCTTCCGGTCTTGTAGTCGACCACCCGCAGGTGGGTGCCGTGGTCGTCTACACGGTCGACGACACCGCGAACCGGTACCGACCCGGTTCCCGCCCCTATCCTCATCTCGGCGTCCATCCCGAACCGCCATTCGAGGTCCGCCCACCGCGGCGACTCGCCGCGGATCATCTCGACGAAGGACCGGGCATCGTCACGCAAGCCTTCTATTTCCCACACGTGAAGCGCCTCGCTCGGCGACGGCGTTTTCAGGAGCGCCTGGGCCCCTTTGCGGTCGACCAGCCCCAGCGCAATGTCCATGAAGCGATCGTCCGCAGGCTCCAGTCCCCGGGCCGCGGCCTCCTTCAGCGTCTCTTCGTAGACGGCGTGCAGGAGGCTCCCCCGCTCCAGCGGGTTGAGCCAGCGGTCGGGGTCGAATTCGGGATCGTCGGGCGGATAGGCCTTGAGGACGTACCTGAACAGAAATCGCCGGGGACAGGCGCCGAGGTCACCGAGACCGCTCGCCGAGAACGGTCTGTCCGAGAAGTCCTGGTAGGACAGAGGGGGGGAGTGGGTACCCAGGAAGCCGGTGTGCACCGATGCCTCGTCGTCGTCGAGGGCTTCCCCCAGAGCCAGACCCGAACCAAGGCGGGGAAACGACCGCCCGATGGCGCCCTGTCCGTCGCGCAGCCGCCCACGTTCGGTCGTGAGGGCACGCAGCCATACATCGCTGGCATCCAGGTTCACGCCGATCTCCGGCCGGGGGAGGCGCGACTCGGTCAGGCCGAGGTGCCGGCTCAGATCCTCGAAAGTGAGGGTCGAGTCGCGCTGGCGAAGCCGGAGCGCCTGAAGCAGTTCGGGAGCCGGTGTGAGTTCCCTGCTTTCGGCGGGGTCCCGGCAGGCGTAGCTCAGGACGACCGTGCCCCGCAGCCGGGCGAAGAGCTGGGCGAAGTTGAAGCGGGCCTCGACTACCCGGTCCGCCGCGAGCGGCAGTTCGCCTCGACCGAGACGGAACCGTTCCTCGTCCCCGATCAGGGGGTCTTCGTGGAGTGAGCCGAGGACGGATCCCGAGTCGAGGCCGACGATGAAGGTGAAGCGCCGACCGGTGGCCCCACCGAGCCTCAGATCCGTCATGTAGAGATGACCGGGGGCCGAGCTCCACGGGGCCATCCCCTCCGTTCTGGGGGCCGGGATGCGGATCTCAAGGTATGACTGGACGATCGCGGCAGCCGAGGCGAAGTCGGTTGATCTCGTGACTGTGGCCTCGATCCGCTCCAGCTGGCGAAGGAGACGCTGCCGGGCGGTCTCGTCGGTGTCGGTTCCAGGGGCCAGGCGCGCCAGAAGGCTCTTCACACCCGTCGCGATCTGCGCGGGTGAGACCGGCCCGTCCGTGGGCGGGGTCGCCTCCAGCACCGGACGCAGCAGTCCCCGGAGCGCGCGCAACTCCTCGCCCATGCGCTCCTTGCGCCGCTGCAATTGCTCCTCGTCCTCGTAGCGCCCCGGCTGCATCGAGCCGAGGTCCTTCAGCGCCCTTTCGATCTTTCCGAAGTGGCGGTCTCTCCCCCATCCGATCCGTAGCCGCCTCAGAGCCCGGGCGAGGCGAGGCCCGCCCATGCGGTCGCGGGGACGCGGTGGAATCACGTCTCCGGCTTCGACCATTGCTCGGAAGAGCGATTCCTGGAAGCCGCTCTCGATCCAACGGAAGTAGGTCGAGACGACCCTCCCGGGACGGGTGCGCTCCACCGGAAGCCCAACCGCGAAGGTGACCGGCACGCCCATCGGCTCGGCCAGCGCGTGGAGCGCCGAGCCGTATGCCCAAGGGTCCGAGGCCACAATCTCGACTTCGTCCCAGCGGGCTCCCATATCGAGCACGCGGCGCAGAACCCCTCTCAGCTCGTCGTAGACGGACGCGGCCGTGAAGAGCTCGATGCGGCCGGGAACTCGCTCGGGCGGTATCTCCGCACCACACCGCTCCACCGCATGGAGATAGCTGCCGTAGGCCTCGGGTGGAGCGACGTCCCAGAGGATCCCCCTCGGTACCCGCAAGCCTTCCACGGGGTCGGTCCTGAGGACGATGGCGCCGAGCCTTCGCAGCTCGCCCAGGAAGCGCCCCTCGAGACCGCTCCCAACGAGGCCGGGCAGGAGGAAGATCCGGGTATCTGCCGGCAGCGCGTTCTGTTCACCCTTCTTCAACACCTGTATGGCTGTCTTGAGCATCCCCGCCGTGTCCGTGCGGTTCCCTTCCCGCAGCAGCATCTCGTAGCGCGCCAGGACCTGTGTCACCAGCGATCTCTTGTCGAATCCGATTTGGGGGCCGCCGCCGCCCCGGTCAATGTCTGGATGGATCCCTCCACCGCGCAGCGCAGACACCGAATTGCGAACCGCGTCCCGGAAGCCGGTCTTTTCTGCGAGTTCCCTGAAGAGTGAGAAGCGTGGCAACGCCATCACCTCGTCGATGGCCCGCTCCACGAGCGCGTGTTCGTCGAAGGCGTCGATCACCGTGCGGCCCGCGAATGAGTGCGCTCTCGCAACGATATTTGTTGCGAGCGGGCGTAACGTGTTGACCTCAAATCCAACCCACGACCGGTCACGCAACGCAACCTGCCGCAGCAGCTCCTTTCCCTCGCCGCGGGTGCGGGCGATCAGGACCTTTCGGGCGCGGTCACCGCGCCAGGCGATGCGTTCCAACTCCTGCACGAGAACGCAGGCAGCGGCGTGGTCGCCGGAAGGGAGTGGAGCGGGGTCTGCGTGCCCCCCATCGAAGTCCAGGTAGAGCTGGGTCACGGCCCAACCACTAGAACACCACCTCGACACCCAGCCGGAAGGCCCGGTTCGGAGAGAGGGTGATACTGCTCTCGCTGCCGAGCACCAACCCCCCGCCACTCAACCCGTTCAGCTCGCCGTCGATGAGCTTGTTGCGCGACCAGATCCACAGGTTGCGACCCGCTACGTACACCGTCGCGCGCACGGCGTGAAGCGGGTCGGCAAAGCGCTGCGGCAGGGTGTACCGCACCGACATCTCGCGGATCTTGAAGTAGTCTCCGTCGTAGAGGAAGGCGCTGCGGGCAGCACTCTGACTGTACCTGCCCCGCTCCGTGCCGTCACGGTTGTACCGCGTGGGAAAGGCGTAGGCGCACCCTTCCGCCGCCTCCTCCTCCAACCCGCAGCGGAGCCGTTCACGCCGGAAGACGCCGTTGAATGTGGCCCACACCGACCCCCAGTCGAATACCTCGTGACCGCCGGCCCAGTCTGCCAGCGCGGTAATGACAAGGTTGTCCCCAACAGAGATCGTCGTGTTGACGCCGCCGCTCTTGTCCGGGACCGGGAACCCGCCCGTGAACTGGCGCTCCGTGCCATCCGGAAGTCCGTCGCCGTTGGTGTCGATCGGCATCGTCACCCACCAGGCGCCAACGGGTCCGCCCTGGCAGGTGTCGGTGTTGCCCTCTTCGGCCACCATCCAGCAGCCGGTAACGCGCTTCTGCGAGCCGTCGACCGAAAAGTCCGGTACTCCCCCCATGTCCGCGATCCGGTTGTGGTTGTACTGGAACGTGCCACCGACCGACCAGGCCAGGCGCCGGCCGTTGAGCAGCTGCACGTTCAGCGCCGCTTCCACGCCCCGGTTCAGGATTTCGCCCACGTTTGCCTGCTGGGTGCCCAGGCCGGTCACGGGCTGGCGCGGGACCCGGAAGAGGGCGTCCGTCGTGCGCGCTTCGTACACCGTGCCGTTGAATCCGACTCGATCCGACCAGAGGGCCACGTCGATGCCGGCCTCGATCGTCGATGTCCTCTCCGGCCTCAAATCCGGATTTCCGGGATTGGCGAACCTGGGCGCCGATTCACCCCTGAACGAGGTGGCGGAATAGGTGCGGTCCTTGAGGAAGGCCCCCGGAAACTTCCCCGTCTGGCCAAACGCTGCCCGGATCTTGAGGTCATCGACCAGCGGGAGATCCAGATCTTCCGACACGATATACGACCCCGTGGCCTTGGGGTAGAACTCGGTGTCGATATTGTCACCGAAACTCGACCCGGCATCGATGCGAAACCCCCCGCCCACATACAGCTTGTTCCAGACGCTCACCTGCTCGTCAACGTAGAGGCCGCCGTTGAAGACTTCGACGTTCCCCTCATAGGCGATGATGGTCGCCGCCGCGTCGAAATGGGTCGTGCCAGGCAGCGCGAAGCCGCGTCCGAACCCGTTGACGATGCTCTCTTCCTGGCGGAAACCCTGCACACCGACCGTCAGCTGGGACCCCAGCGTGCGACCGGGACTCTCCCAGCTGTAGGTTGCGCCCCCGTCCAGCGACACGGACGTGAAGGAGCGGTCGCGACGATTCAGCCGCCCGTTGGGCGTCGCCGGCGTGAAGCCGATGGGATCGAATGCGCGCTGCTGGTTCATTCGGTTGTCCGCGCCCACGTTGAACCTCATGGTCAGGTCGTCGCGGACGTTCCAGCGCGCGCCGCTGGAGAAGATGAAGCGGTTGACCCACTCGGTTATGTCGGGCAGGAGGAAGATGTCCAGCGCTTCCTGCAGGGACCCCGCCCCGGAGAAGAAGAGGGCGTCGCCGACTTCGAAGGTCGTCAGCGGATCGGCGATGGCCGCGCCGTTGTACAAACGATCGAAGTTGTGGCGGACGTAGCTGCCCGAGAACTCGAGTGTGAGATCTTCGCCAAGCGACGCCTGGAGGCCGCCCCGCAGGTTGTAGTTGGTGCTGCCGTCCTTGGGCTGGGTGCCCGTCCGGTCTTCGAGGCGGCCGCTGACGCTGTAGGTGACGTCTGCCGTGCCTCCGGTCACACCCATGTAGTAGTTCTGGGTGGTTCCCTGCTTGAAGTAGAGATCCTCCATGAACGTCCCGGTCACCTCTCCGGATTCGACCCGCTCCGGGAAGATCAGGCGCGTGTCCAGGATGTTCCAGAGTTCGGGCTGCTCGATCCCCCGCTCGACCCGGGCCGTGATCCGGGGTGTTCCCGGCGTCCCCTTCTTCGTGAAGATCTGAATGACCCCGGTCGCAGCGTCCGAGCCGAACAGGGTCGACGCGGCCCCGCCCTTGGTCACCTCGATCCGCTCGACGTCGCTGGTGAGCAGGTCGGACAACGCCGACGACTGCTCCCCGCCCGTGCCGTAGGTGGTCGCGTGATCGTTGTCCACGCGGACGCCGTCGACGTAGATGACCGGCGTCTGGGCGCTGAACACCGACGACACGCCCCGGAAGTTGATGAGCGAACCGGTTCCCGGCTGGGCCGACGTGGCGCTCACCGTGGCTCCCGCGACGCGACCCTGCAGCAGCTGGTCGATGGACTGCACGGGCGCCAGCGCGAAGTCCTCCGCGGAGAGCACCTCGACCGACGTGCCGAGCGCTCGCCGCCGGGTTTCCACGCCCAGACCCGTGACCACGATCTCGTTCAGAGAAATCGCTGTCGAGCCCAAGTCGATGTCGGCGCTCACCGTCTGTCCCGCCGCAACCGTGACGGCCTGTTGGGCGTCGGTGTACCCGATGAGGGTCACCCTCACGACGTGCTCACCTGCGGGCACGTTGAGGAGCACGTACCGCCCCGACGAGTTTGTCAGCTGACCCGCACCGGTACCCACGACCAGGATCTGGGCGTCGGACAACGGCCGCCGTGACGCGGCGTCCACCACCTGCCCCTGTACGACGCCCGTCTGGGCCAGGGCGGGAGAAGCGGTGGCCGACGTCAGCGCCAGCAGCGCGAGCAGTCCGTGGACAAACCCGCGCGAGCACCGAGAGCGGCAAGGCGCCGGCCTAGCAAGGCGGAGCCGGGTCACGCCGGACCCGCCATCGCCGATGCCTCGCTGAACAGCGACCCGAGCCGGAGCGCGTCACGCTGCCGCCATATGCCCCGGTGGTACGCGTCGCTGACAAGCAGGGAGAGGGTCACGGTGGCCTCCCCGTACACCATGCGCTCCCGCGTCGTCGCCACCTTGCCCCAGGTGGTGGCCTCGCGCAGGGTGGAGCCCGAGAGGCCGCCGTCGCGCGCATCGGCCACCGTGAGTTGAACGGCGTATTTGTGCATGGGGACGTCCCGGGACGGGGCGGGGGCGCCACCGCGCTCCGCGAGCATGCGGGCCGCGACGACCGCGTCCTGCGCGAAATTCTTCGGCACGCCCCCGCCCACCATGAGCAACCCCGTCTCGGGCGCGGCCAGCTTGATCCTCGCCAGCTCGTGGAAGTCCTTTCCGGAGTCGAAGGCGATGTGCGGCAAGCCCATGCTCCCGGCCCTGACCCGGTGCGCGATCACCCCGAAGCCCGCCGACGAGTCGCTCAGCGCCGGCACGAAGACCGGCACGTCCTTGCGGTACGCTTCCAACACCAGCGATCGCGCGTCCCCCCGGTTCCGGTCCAGGAACGCACCCATCTCCCGCACCAACTCCCGGCTCGAATACGCCCGCGGCTCAAGCCCGTCGAAAACCTCGGCCACCGTCTCGTCGCATACCTGCAACTCGGCCTCGTCGATATACGTGTCGTAGATCCGGTCGATCCCCAGATCCCCGAGTTCCTCGTCGCTTGCGACCGGGGCCTCCGGCGATCCCGGCGCCATGTAGTGCCGAAATCCCAACGCCTCGAAGAAGTCCTGGTCGACGACGATCGCGCCCGTGGCAACGATCACGTCCACCATGTCGCACTCGACGAGCGTCAGCAGCGCTTCCTTCAGCCCGGCCGACACCAGCGACCCCGCCAGCGTGACGATCACCGTGCAGCGCCGCTCCGCCAGCATCTCCGCAAAGATGTCGGCGGCCTCCGCCAGATTCCTGGCCTGGAAGGCCGCGTTGCGGTATGTGTCGACCACCGCGCTGCCATCGAAGGCGGATACGTCGATATGCTCCACCGGTCGGGCCAGCAACCGGCTCTTCCTGTCTTCATGCAAAACGGAAAGGTCCTCCCTGCACTTCCTTGTCAATGCCAGACCCGACCCCCAGTAACGAAGCCGGCCGGCAGAGCCCGAAGACCCTGCCGGCCTGCATCCATTCTACCGCGGCACGAGGGGAATTGGCGACCCCCCACACCCCCCGCCGGCCGCCCGCCTAGTTGAACGGCGACGCGCTGTTCGCCACCAGCACCTTGTTCATGTCCACCCCCATCGTCACCATCGTTTCGATCAGAGGTGAACCAGGATCCACGCCCGCGTAAAGCTCGAGCGGCCCGTAGATGTCCATGGCATACCGCGGGTTCTGCGGGATGTACCCGGGCACAACCGGGGTGGTCCCGGGATCCCCTTCGTTGATGTTGTCGTTCTGGTCGATCTCGCGAAGCATCATCGGCAGCTTGATCCCCAGATCGGCGAGCCGGCGACCTTCCAGAAGCATGATCTCCTGACGGGCCAGCCAGAGTGCGTGCCAGAGTTCGTCGGCATCCGAAAGACCCGCGATGCTGTCCGCGTCCAGCGACGTGCCCGAAACGCTCGGAGTCATAAGACCATCGGACGGTCGGTCGAGAACCAACCCGGCCCGGAACGGGCTGTCGGCGTCGGCGCGGATCATGATCTCCTTGCTCCTCGGGCGCAGGCTCAGGTCGGCGTTGCGGCGCTCGTCGATATCGTCGAACGACACCACCCTCCGCGTGCCGGCCAGGTTGATCGCGCTCGCCAACTGGGTGCCGGCCTCCGCAAGATTACCCGACGCGAGGGCGACCTCCGCCAGGATCAGATGCATCTCCTCTGCCTTCGCGATCGGAATCGCCGACTCCCGGTTGGTATACTTGGGATCCAGGAAGTCCAGCCTCGGAAGGGGCTGCATCTCCTGAAGTGCCCGAAGCACCAGGAACGCGACGGGCGTGTTGGAGATGGAGGTGGCGTCGTAGCCCTGGGTGAAGAGGAGGGTGGGCTCCGAGGACAACACGGCGTTCGCCGCCGCGCTGGCCGCTCCCGCGTCCCCAAGCAACCGGTGGGCCCGTGCCAGGGCCGCGTTCGCCTGGGGTCCGAAACCCGTCGCCGTCTGAAGATCGGTGACCGCCTTGCCCAGAGCCACCGACGCCGGCTGCGGCGCTCCATCCTCCTCGTGCGGAGCGAAGGAGAACACCTCACCCATCGTCAGGTAGGCCATCCCCCGGTAGTAGTGGGCTTCCGCGACCAGCTGGGGCGGTGCACCGGTATCCTCGGGTGCGATCACGTCGATCACAAAATCGGCCAGGGCGCGGAGTTCCTGGACATTCCAGTAGGCTCCGCTGGCGCTCGTCCCCGTCGAATTCACCAGGTCGGGGGTGACCTCGTGGGGTTCGTCCATGTCCACGACGATGCCGGTGCCGTGGATCGAGTAGTTGTCGCTGATGACTTCCGAGGCCACCACGTAGGCGTTGATCATGCGGGCGAACTGAGCCCGCAATCCGGGCAGGAGCGCCTCCGTGGGATTGGTGGCCTGGGCCAGGTCTTCGTCGGTGGTGGTCGGATTGTTGACCTGGGTCGGATCGATGGCATCGCAGGCGGCGATTGCCAGAACGGTGAGAAGGGCTCCGGCAATCCCCCTCCCGCCCTTTCCGAGGATCGGCATGTTCTTGCTCGACATATTCTCTGATCTCCTTGATCTCATTAGAACACCACCTCCACACCGAGTTTGAAGGTCCGGTTCGGGGACAGAGTTATGCTGCTCTCACCACCCAGCTCGAGTCCACCGCCGTTGCTGGTCCCGCTGAGTTCACCATCGATAAGCTCGTTCCGGGACCAGATCCAGAGATTGCGCCCAGACGCGTACAGGGTTGCACGGTTGGCGTTGACGAGATTGGCAACGTCATTGGGAAGTACATACCGCACCGAGACTTCGCGGATCTTGAAGTAGTCGCCATCGTAGAGGAAGGCACTGCGGGCGGCGCTCTGGCTGTACCTGCCGCGCTCGGTCCCGTCGGCCCGGTACTGAACCGGGAAGGCGTAGGCGCAACCCGCGGCCGCACCTTCTTCGGTGCCGCAACGGACGAGTTCACGGCGATAGATGCCGTTGAAGGTGGCCCACACCGACCCCCAGTCGAAGACCTCATGGCCGCCGGCCCAGTCGGCCAGGCCGCTGATCGTCAGGTTGTTCCCCACCGAGATCGTGGTGTTGACGCCGCCGTTCTTGTTGGGCGACGGGAAGGTGCCGGTGAATTCGCGCTCGGAGCCATCGGTCAACCCGTCTCCGTTGGTGTCCACCGGAGTGGTCTGCCACCACGCACCCACAGGGCGCCCCTCGGAAACACGCTTCCCGCTTCCGACGAAGAAATCGGCGACGCCACCCATGTCGGTAACTTCGTTCTGATTGTAGTTGAAGGTCCCGCCGATGGACCAGGCCAACTGCTGACTGTTGAGCAGCTGGACCTGCAAGGCCACCTCCACCCCACGGTTCCAGATCGTGCCCACGTTCTCCTGCTGGGTGCCCTGTCCGGTCACGGGCTGGCGCGGTACCCGGAAGAGCGCGTCGGTCGTGCGGGCGTCGTAGAAGGTCAGGTTGAGCCCGATCCGGTTGGCCCACAGCGCCGCGTCGATGCCGGCTTCGATCGTAGCCGTCTTTTCGGGCTTCAAATCCAGGTTGCCGGGGTTATCGAAGCGGGGCGCCGATTCGCCCCTGAACGAGCTGGCCGAGAAGGTGCGGTCCTTCAGGAAGGCCCCGGGAAACTTCCCGGTCTGACCAAACGCCGCCCGTACCTTGAGCTCGTCGACGAACGGAATCCCCACATCCTCCGACAGGATATACGAGCCGGTGGCCTTGGGGTAGAGCTCGGTGTCGATGTTGTCACCGAAGCTCGATCCGGCGTCGACGCGGAAGCCTCCTCCGAGGTAGACCTTGTCCCACACGCTCAGCTGCTCGTCCAGGTAGAGGCCGCCGTTGAACACCTCGACATTATTTTCGGCAGCCGTGATCGTCGCCGCATCGTCGAAGTCGAAGGAACCGGGGAGGGCGAAGGTCTGGCCCTGCGCGTTGATGATGCTCTCTTCCTGGCGGAAGCCCTGCATCCCGACGGTCAGCTGGGACCCGAGCGTGCGACCGGGACTCTCCCAGCTGTAGGTCGCGCCGGCATCCATGGAAACCGAGGTGAAGGACCGGTCCCGTCGGTTTAGCTCGCCCGTGGGCTCACCCGCGGTGAACCCGATGGGCTCGAACCGGCGCTGCTGGTTGGTACGGTTGTCGGCACCCACGTTGAGCCTGGCAGTCACGTCGTCGCGGATGTTCCAGCGCGCGCCGGTGGAAAAGATGAATCGGTTGACCGACTCCGTGATGTCGGGCAAGAGGAAGATCCGCAGCGCCTCATGCAGGTCGGACGCACCCGAGAAGAAGAGCGCGTCGCCGACTTCGAAGGTCGTCAACGGATCGGCGATCGCCGATCCGTTGTAGAGACGGTCGAAGTTGTGGCGGACGTAGCTGCCCGAGAATTGCAGGGTGAAATTCTCGCTGAGCGACGCCTGCAGACCGCCGCGCAGGTTGTAGTTGGTGCTGCCGTCGTTGGGCTGGGTGCCGCTTCTATCTTCGAGCCGGCCGCTGACGCTGTAGGTCACGTCAGCCGTGCCCCCCGAGACGCCCACGTAGTAGTTCTGGGTGGTCCCCTGCTTGAAGTAGAGGTCCCTCAGGAAGGTCTCGTTGATCTCTCCGGATTCGACACGTTCCGGGAAGATCAGGCCCATGTCGAAGATGTTCCAGAGTTCGGGCAACTCGATGCCCTGCTCGACCCGCGCCGTAATCCGCGGCGCCCCAGGAGTCCCCTTCTTGGTGAAGACCTGAATGACCCCGGTGGCCGCGTCCGAGCCGAAGAGCGTCGACGCGGCACCCCCTCTTGTCACCTCGATCCGCTCGATGTCGCTGGAGAGCAGGTCCGCCAGCGCCGACGACTGTTCCCCTCCCGTCCCCGCGGCGGTCGCATGGTCGTTGTCCACCCGCACGCCGTCCACGTAGATGACCGGTGTCTGGGCGCCGAAGACCGAGGACGCGCCCCGGAAGCTGATCAGGGCGCCCGTGCCGGGCTGGGCGGATGTGGCGCTCACGGTGGCCCCGGAGACGCGGCCCTGCAGCAGCTGGTCGAGGGACTGAACGGGGGCGAGTTCGAAGTCCTCCGCGGTGAGCACTTCGACCGAAGTGCCAAGGGCGCGGCGCGTGGTTTCCGCCCCCACACCCGTAACCACGATTTCGTTCAGGGAAATGGCCGTTGACGACATCTCGATGTCGGCCGTGGCGGTCTGCCCCGCCGCCAGCGAAACGGACAGGTCCGTCTCTTCGTAGCCGATCAGGGCTACGCGCACAACGTGCTCGCCGGCGGGAACATTCAGGAGCACGTAGCGCCCGGACGAGTTGGTCAGCTGACCGATTCCGGTGCCTACGACCAGGATCTGGGCGTCGGAGAGAGGACGCCTCGACGCCCCGTCCACCACTTGTCCCTGGATGACGCCCGTCTGGGCCAGGGCAGGGGTCGCGGTCGCGGCCATCAGCGCCAGAAGCGCGAAGAGGCCGGCGGCACCGCCAGATAGTCGATTGAAACGCATGGTTCCCTTCCTTGTCTGTTGATTCGTTGTTGTCGGGGTCACCGCCGACTTGCGGCATCCCTCCGTTCGGGTGGCAATTCCTGCCACTCTTTTCTGACGATTCCAGGATTCGTTCGCGGCCTCCTTTCGTTACCGGTCGTTACGGGAGCATACAACGTACTATACATCCAGATTTCGAACATATTTCGCGTTCTTCTCGATGAACGCCCGGCGAGGCTCGACGTCGTCGCCCATGAGGTCCATGAAGACCTTGTTGGCCGTCACCGCGCTCTCCACCGTCACTTTCAGGATCGTGCGCGCGTCGGGGTCCATCGTCGTCTTCCACAGTTGGTCCGGGTTCATTTCGCCCAGCCCCTTGTAGCGCTGGATCGATATCCCCTTGCCATCCTTGCCGTTGGACAGCTTGCTGACTTCCTCATCGCGCTCGATGTCGCTGTAGGCATAGCGCTCGGTCCTACCCTTCTGGACGCGGTACAGCGGCGGCTGCGCGATGTAGATGTACCCGTGGTCGATCAGTTGCTTCATCTGGCGATAGAAGAAGGTGAGGAGCAGGGTGCGGATGTGGGCGCCGTCCACGTCGGCGTCCGTCATGATGATGATCTTGTGATACCGCGCCTTCTCGATGTTGAAGTCGTCCCGGATCCCGGCGCCGATGGCCGTGACCATGGCCCGGATCTCGTCGTTGGACAGAATCTTGTCGATTCGGGCCTTCTCCACGTTGAGAATCTTGCCCTTGAGCGGCAGGATCGCCTGGAAGGAGCGGTCCCGCCCCTGCTTTGCCGAGCCGCCGGCGCTGTCCCCCTCGACCAGGTAGATCTCGGTCAGGGCCGGGTCGACGATCGAGCAGTCGGCCAGCTTGCCCGGCAACACCCCGCCCTCCAGGCCGCTCTTCGTTCGGGCCAGGTCTCTCGCCTTGCGCGCGGCTTCCCGGGCACGCGCCGCCTGGAGCGATTTCTCGATCAGGGCCTTCGCCGACCGGGGATTCTCTTCCAGGAAGGCCGAGAAGCGCTCGTTCACAGCGGTTTCCACCGCACCCCTCACCTCCGAATTGCCCAGCTTGGTCTTGGTCTGCCCCTCGAACTGCGGCTCCATGACCTTCACGCTCAGCACGCAGGTCAGCCCTTCGCGAACGTCATCGCCCGAGAGGCTTTCGTCCTTCTTGAAGATGTTGTTCTTGCGCGCGTAGTCGTTGACCGTACGGGTGAGCGCCGCCTTCAGGCCGGTCAGGTGGGTGCCGCCTTCGTGTGTGCTGATGTTGTTCACGAAGGTGTGCGTGTTCTCCGAGAAGCCGTCGTCGTACTGCATGGCCAGCTCGATCTCGGCCTCGGGCCTGCTCGACTCGAAGTAGATCACCTGCTCGTGAATGGGGACGCGACTTCCGCGCAGGTACTCCACGAACTCGACGAGCCCCCCGTCGTACCGGTAGACCTCGACGACTTCCTCTTCGGTGCGCTCGTCGCGCAACACGATCTCCAGCCCCTTGTTGAGGAAGGCCAGCTCCCGGAGCCGCGCGGAAAGGGTGTCGAAGTTGTAGTCCAGCTCCGTGAAGATCTGCGAATCAGGCCTGAACGTGACGAGCGTGCCCCTCTCGCTGCTCGGGCCCAGCACCTTCAGCTCCGAGGCCTTCACGCCGCGCTCGTACCGCTGGTGGTGCCGCTCGCCACCTCGCCGGATCTCGACCTCCAGCCACTCCGAGAGGGCGTTCACCACGCTCACGCCGACGCCGTGCAGCCCGCCCGAGACCTTGTAGGAACTCTTGTCGAACTTCCCGCCCGCATGGAGAGTGGTCATGGCCAGCTCCACCCCCGGCATGCCCTCGGTCGGGTGCATGTCCACGGGTATGCCCCGGCCGTCGTCGTCCACGCTGATCACGTTGTCGGGGTGAATGACCACGCTGACCGAGGTGCAGTGCCCGGCCATCGCCTCGTCGATGCTGTTGTCCACGACTTCGTAGACCAGGTGGTGCAGCCCCCTGGCCGATGTGGACCCGATGTACATTCCCGGCCGCTTCCGGACCGCTTCGAGGCCCTTGAGGACCTGGATCCGCCTGGAAGTGTAGTCGCTGCCCTTGTTATCCGCCGCCATATCGTCGCCCCGAAGATCGTTTCAGGTTTTCCGTTGTTTCGGCCAGCCGGTATCGGATTCGCCCAATCGGCGGCCCCTGCCGGCTCGCGTTCAGCCGCTCCAGAATGAGGCGGCTCATCATCGTCAGCTCACTGATCCAGGCGCTCGAGGCCGCCTCGACCACGAGCGTCTCGCCCCGCACTTCAACAGGCCGCGTGACCCGGCTGATCCGCGGCCCCACCACGTCCGCCCATTCATCCATGGCGCCGAGTCGCGCCAACGAATCAGCCAGCCCGGAGTCGTCGAGGTAGCCTTGCAGCACGTCCGCCACCTGCGCGAAGCGGTCGCCGCCGCGCCCCTGCCGCGCCTCGTCCGGCCTGGAAGACAGACCCGTCATGCCTCGACCACTCCACCACGGATACGCCACCGCGGCAGAGAAGGTCCCCGCAGCCGCACGTCGGACTCCTTGGGCGCCGTGAGGATGACCTGGCCCGTCCCTTCATCGCGCAGCAGTTCCATGATCCGTCCGGACCGGACATCGTCCAGTTCGGCGAAGGCGTCGTCCAGAAGGAGCATGGGTTCGGCTCCGCGGTGCCGGCGTATCGTTGCGGCCTCGGTGAGACGCAACGCGAGCGCGGCCGTGCGGCGCTGGCCGCCGGAGCCGTACGCCCGCGCCGGCAGGGACCGCCCGGCGGAAGCGATCGTGAGGAGGAGTTCGTCGCGGTGGGGTCCGGGGGTGGTGGCTCCACGCCGCATGTCGGTCTCCCAGCTCGCGTCCAGCCGCGCCCTGAACCGGTCTCGTACCGCACCCTCCTCGGTGCCGAAGGCGCCGTCTTCCGAAGCCGGGCAGTCGCCCGGTGCTCCCAGATCCGACCGATACGCCATGCCGACCGGGTCGTTTCCCGAGATGACCGTGCAGTAGGCCGTGAAGGGACCTGCCCAGGCGGCGGCCCACTCGTGGCGCAAGCAGGTAACGGTCGCCCCGCTGCCGATGAGTGCTTCGTCCCACGCCCGGACCGCGAGGGGCGCCGCGTGCGACTTCAGGGCGGCGTTCCGTTGCGCGAGCGCCTTCCTGTAGGCGGTCAGCGACTCCACGTAGCCCTTTCGGTTCAGGGACAGCACGACGTCCAGGAATCGGCGCCGCAAGCCGGGTCCTCCGCTCACGAGATCCACGTCCGCAGGGGAAAAGACGACCGCCCCCAGCCTGCCGAGAGCCGCGGAGATCCGTACGGCGTGGCTGCCATCCACCGACACCTTCTTCATCTTCCGCTTCCGGTCGAACCCCGCGGAGACCGTCGCCGGTCGATCCCCGTCCACGTAACCCTTCAGGTGAAACACGTCTTCAGTAAATGCCGTCAACTCGCCGTCGCCCGCCCCACGGAAGGAACGGAAGCTTTCCAGGTAGTAGATCGCTTCGAGAAGGTTCGTCTTCCCCTGCGCGTTGTCGCCGATCACCGCGACCCCTTCCGGCGGGAAGTGCAGCTCCTGAATGCCCAGGTTGCGGAAGTGGCGCAGCTCCAGTTCCCTCAGAATCACAAACGCCGCGGGAACCGGAGGGAGGAGGATCCGAACATGTACTAATGTAACAGGATCGGGCCCGTCTCTCAGGCCGCTCGGCCAGCCGCGGGCCTGCCGCGGCCCGTGCGAATACCCGCCGCGCTTCTACCGGCGCCGCATCCCGGTGGCTCCAGGCTCAGGATCCCGTGAAGTTGGCTTTTCGCTTCTCCAGAAAAGCGGCCATTCCCTCCCTCATATCGTCCGTCGACGCGAGCAGGCCGAAGAGTGAAGCTTCGAAGGCAAGAGCGTGGTCCATCGTGCCCTCCTCGGCACCGTAAACGGACGCCAGGGCCATCTTTACGGCAACGGGAGCATTCCTCGCGATCCGCCCGGCGAGCGCCCTGGCCCGGTCCATCAGCTCTTCATGGGGAACCACGAGATTGGCAAGGCCGATCTCCGCCGCCCGCTCGGCCCCGATCATGTCTCCGGTCAGGATCATTTCGACGGCGCGGCCCAGCCCCACCAGACGGGCGAGGCGCACCGTCCCCCCGTACCCGGGGATGATCCCGAGACCGACCTCGGGCAGTCCGAAGCGGGCGCGTTCGCTCGCCACCCGCAGATGGCACGCCAGCGCAAGTTCGCAGCCACCTCCCAGCGCGTAGCCGCCCACCGCCGCGATCACCGGCTTCGGGAACTCCTCGATGCGCCGGAGCACCTCCTGGCCGGCCCGGCTGATCTCGGTGCCGGTGAGGGTTCCCATCTCCGCGAGTACCCCAATGTCGGCGCCGGCGACGAACGCCTTGTCCCCGGCACCCGTCAGGATGACCGCGCGCACGCCGCCGTCGTCCCGGAGACCGGCGAATGCCCCGTCGATCTCGGCCATCACCGACGGATTGAGCGCGTTCAACTTGGTCTGCCGGTCGATCGTCACTGTGGCGATCGCTCCGGAGGTCTCGGTCCTGACGTACCTGTTGTCGCTCATGCGCCTGTGGTTGCTCATGTTGCATTCCTCGCTCGGGGGCATTTCTCGCTCGGGGGAGGGCGCCGCGGGTGCGCGGGGAAGCTTATGTGCACGGATGGGACTCTGCCAAGTCGGTATGGGACCGATGGCGTCCCGGGTCATGGCGGTTTGGGCGGCCCCGGCTTACCTTCCTGTTGCCATTCCGGTCCCTGTCCGATCGCGCGTCGCCCCGGGTACAATGCGGGCCTTGTCGTACGCGCCGAACGGGAGCCATGGCGTCGACTCGGGCCTCTTTGGGTCCGCTACAATCAGCTCTTTCGAGGAATCATGGCGAGATCTCTAAACAAGGTGGAACTGATCGGAAACACGGGGGGCGACCCCGACGTGCGCACGACCCCGTCGGGGACCCGGGTGGGGAAGCTGTCGCTCGCCACCAGCCGGTCGTTTCAGGATCGATCAGGGCAGCAGCAGGAGCGCACGCAGTGGCACAGGCTCACGTTCTTCGGGCGGCTCGTGGACGTGGTGGAACAGTGGGTCAAGAAGGGGGATAGACTCTACGTCGAGGGACGTCTCGAGTACTCCCAGACCCAGGACGAGCACGGCGGCACGAGGTACTGGACGGACATCATCGTCAACGAAATGATCATGTTGGGGTCGACCGGGGCAGGCCGAACCGGGCCGGAGCCCACGGGTGGCGGGGACGGATTCCGCAGCCCGCCGCCGAAACAACCCATCACGGAACCCGAGGACGACCTGCCCTTCTGACGGAGCGCAGCCGGCTACACAGCGAGGAAAGAGGCATTTGGCCAACGACGCGATCGAAATGGAAGGCACCGTAACAGAGGTTCTCCCCAACGCGAACTTTCGGGTGAAGCTCGAGAACGACCACGAAATCCTCGCCTACCTCTCGGGAAAGATGCGGAAGTTCTACATCCGCGTGCTGGCAGGAGACCGGGTGAAGGTCGAGATGTCGCCGTATGACCTGACCCGGGGCAGGGTGACGTACCGCTACAAGTGACCGCGCACCGGTTCGCGGGGTTTCCGCGGACCAGCAGCCGAGGGCTGCCAGCTGTTCCGGGCGCTCTTCACTCCTCCGACTTCCACAGCCCCATGAGGTAGGGGTCGAACTTCCCGGGTTCCTTTCGGTATTCCCCGGACCATTCCCCGAATTCGGGGAGCTCCAACTGGTCCCGGATCTTGCGCGTGGCGAGGCGGATAGCGTCGTTGTAGGAAGACGGGGCGACCTGGTTGGCAGCCCGGGCCTCGGACTCAGCCAGCGTGTAGATTTCCGTCGGTGACAGAGACAGCAGGGCGTCAGCCACGCGCGCAGAGCAATAATCCCTGTACTTCGCCCGAAGTACGGATTCTACGTCTCGATCCGCCATTGCCTAACCTCTTGCCTAACCCGGTATCCCCCGAACAGAAGGGGGGCACACACCCGTCGATCCGGCTTTCCCCGACAGACCGAAGCGACCAGACCGTACAGGAATGTCCCGAAACGATGACACGGGGTCAAGCAAGCCGGGCACGGACTGACGGTGGACCCCTGCGACCGAGCCCGCACATCCGGCCGGACCAGGTTCCCGGGAATGGCATCGCTACTCGAGCGCGGAGCACCACGCGGCGCCAAGCCTGGATTCAACTCCGGTCCGAAGCAGCGGGGTTCCCGCCGCGGTTGCCTACGGCTGTATGAAGCCGGCGGCCGCGTCCGGAGGGGCTGTCATGAGCGAATCCTTCCCTGCCTCGGCATCCCGGAGACGCCGGTAGATGGAACGTCGCGTGAGACCGTACTGGATGACCCGGCTAAGGAAATCCGGGTCGGAGCGCTGAGCCTCTTCGGCTTCCGAGGCGACATCGTTGGGGAGACGCACACTCAATTGCACGGACCGCGTGTTCCACATGAACAATAAGCTCCATATCTGAACGTTTGGATTCTCATGGATTTCAGGCGAAATGTCCCAAAAGGAAGTTCCTTCTCAATGTGCGCTTCAACCCACCCTCCGTTGGACTGCTATCAACGATACTAGGCGCGTCCACGGTTCGCAAGAAAACGCGGATATTCCCTCCATTCCTCGTAACTTGTTGTCATATAACGAGTTACAAAAAAACACGATTTTCCTCAATCCACCTGTTTCCCGGAAGCACCCCCAGCTCGGCAGATACCGTTTCGATACCGTCTAAGTGCCAAAATGATAGGCATTTGTACGAATCCTCCGAGATGCCGGATGCAGGAGGACGGAAACAGGTTTTTGCCAAAAAAGAGACGGGTTCGGCGAGGAGTTCCGGGAGCGGTTTGGGCCCCGTTCCAAGGCCATCGCGGCGCGAAAAACTCCCCCAACACGCCCCCAACGCCGCCAACCGGCGTTCAGTGCACCGCCATGCCGGCCGCACCGAGTCCGGTCCCCACCAGATCAGGGGCCTTGCCGACATCGTCGGCTCGCGTCACGTCGAAATCAAGTCGGTCCAGTGTCGAGCGCTCTCCGAATGCCGAAACCAGTCCGGCGACCGCCCTGAACCGCTCGGGTTCGAAGCGCGCCACCAGGCGACCCAGACCCAACCGCATGATGCGGAGGCTCCTCAGCACCTCCTCGTACGTCACGGGAACCCCGAATCGCACCACACTGGACACTCCTCCGTCCGGGTCCCGGGTCCCTGCCGGCCCCGCCGGAAGTCCCGGGAAGACCTCCTTGAGCACACCGTCCAGAACCACACCGGCCCGCGCGGTCGCGCTCCGGAAGACGAGTGCGTTCGCGTCGCAATCGAGGTGCACCCGGGTCACGGACCGGTATCCGGTGATGATCCGCACCACGGCGCTCTCGTGAAGATCGAGGTCCTTGCAGAGATCGCGAAAGCCGATCCTGAGCAGGGTGGGCCGCGTCAGCGGTGAAAAGCCCCTCCGATTGAGCACGCGCATAGCCAGGTCGAAGCAGTACCGCCTGAGCGTCCCGCCGTCCGTGCCGCCCCGGCTCTTCCCGGCTGCGCCCAACACGCGGATGTGCGAGAGCGTGGCGTCGTAGATCCAGTCCAGGATCACCAGCTCGGAGGTCAAATCGAGGTACTTCACCTGGGCCGACCCCAGGTCGATGGCGCGGGCCGACGACGCGTACCGCCCCTCGACGATCACGGCGAGCCCAATGTCCTGGATCCGGCCCCCCGGATGGTAGAGTTCATGGACGTCCCGGTACTGGACGACGGCTCGGGTCAGGGGCAGTTCGCAGACCCCCGGGACATCGGCCATGGCCTCGGGGCGGCTCTCGGTCGTGGTCATCCCATGCATGGAGGGATAATAACCATATGTTTATAATACGGGCAAGAATAGGAGCGGCCTGCCACGTGGGCTTGCCCGCGCTCGGCCGGTGGCGGTATTATTAGGGCTCCCATCAATCCTGCTTTACGAACGTCAACCCTCAAGTGCGGGGTGATCTGGTTGGAAGTCTTCGTCAAGGAAAACGAGAGCCTGGAGAGGGCGCTTCGCAGGTTCAAGCGCAAGGTACAGCGGTCGGGGCTCTATTCGGAGTTGCGGAAGCGCCGGTTCTACGAGAAGCCGAGCGCGCAGCGGAAGCGGCAGCGGGAAGCGGCGATCCGCCGTGAACGCAGACGGCAGCGCAAGTCGACGACCCGCCGGTAGCATTCCGCTAGCTGTGGTCCCGATAGCCGTGGCTGGCCGGCCGTAGCGGGATTTATCCGTGGACTGCCAGCGCCACCGGCCCTCCGGGGGTCCAGTCGTAGAATCCGGCCCCCGTCTTTCGTCCGTATCTGCCCATCGTGACCAGTCGCTTCAGCAGCGGAGGCGCTGCGTAACGCTCCTCGCGGTATTCGTCGTACATGATCTCCGCGACCTGGGCCAGGGTGTCCAGCCCGACGAAATCACAGAGCGTGAACGGTCCCATGGGGTAGCCGCACCCCAGGGTCATCGCCTTGTCGATGTCCTCGACCGTCGCGACGCCCCGCTCCAGCTGCCGGATCGCGTCGAGCATGTAGGGGACCAGCAGCAGGTTGACGACGAAGCCGGAGTTGTCACGAGCCGCGATGGGTACCTTGCCGATCCGCTCGGCGAAGGCGCGGGCCGCGGCGAAGGTCTCTTGGCTGGTGACGATCGTGCGGACGACCTCGACCAGCTTCATGACGGGCACGGGGTTGAAGAAGTGGAGGCCGACGAAGCGGTCCGGACGTGACGTGGCCGCCGCCATGTCGGTCACCGTGAGCGAGCTCGTGTTCGACGCGAAGATCGTGCCCTCGGGGCACACGCCGTCCAGGTAGCCGAACAGCTCGTTCTTGGCTCCCAGCGATTCGACGATGGCTTCGATCACCAGGTCACGGTCGGCGAAGTCGTCCAGCGACGTGGTGAAGGTGATCCTTGCCAGCGCTTCGTCCCGTGCGGCTGCCGTCAGCTTCCCCTTCGAGACGGCGCGGTCCAGGGACTTCGCCACCCTGCCCCGCCCCACGGCCAGTGCGGCGTCGTCGATTTCCCTCACCACCACGTCCAGGCCCGCCTTGGCGGACACCTCGACGATGCCGCTTCCCATGAGGCCGCACCCGGCCACGCCTACTTTCCGGATTTCCAAGTCTGGTCTCCCTGATCGGTTCCCATCATTTCGCGGGCCACCCCATGGAAGTGACGCCGCACCCACCGCCGCCACGCCGGCGGCGGCGGTTCGAGTCCGTTTTCGCTCTCGAGACCGTCCAGGACGCCCTCGACCTCTGCCTGCACCTCACCCATTCTGCGACGAAGCGCCCGCCCCACCACCGCCGCCACCAGCAACGCGGCCACCACCCCCGCCATCACCCCGCCGCCCATCGCCAGGGCGACCGGGAAGACGGCCGCCATCCCGACCCCGATCGCGGCACCCGCGGCGATCCCGACAATGCCCCCGCCCACGATCGCCCCACCCCTGTAGTTGGTCACGATCCCCGGGTCCACCTGGATCTCGACCATCGTGGATTCGCCGTCCACCTCATCAAGGCGGACCTCTACGAGCCGCGAGGAGGCCACGTAGTGCTGCCGGGATGTCGAGCTGGCACTCCTTGCCACCCTGGACGCCCAATCGACGGCAGGCCGGTACTGCAGCAGATCGTCCTTGCGGCGAACCCGCTGCAAAAGTTGCCCCCCGACCATGAACTCGTCGATCTCGCCCCGTATCCGGTCGCGGGGCCGGCCGATGGTCCGGCCTGCTCGCACATCACCCGGGGCCAGCAGGTGTCGCAGCCCCTTGCCCTGCCCGCCCCCGGCCCCATGACCGCGCGAGCGAAACTCGGACAGGGCGCGGCGCACATGCCGTTCCGGCAGGCCCACCTCGTGCCCGATGCGAACGATTTCGGCTTCCGAGAACCCCCCGTGCGGATCGCCCGGTTCCTCGGCCGCCAGTTCGGACGCCCTCCGCATGACTTCGTCGAAGTCACGCCGCGTCAGCGGCCCTCCGGGGCTCATGACCCGACCATTGCGGACTCGGTCGCCCCGGGCCTCAGTAGGCCTCGACCACGACGGCCCCGCCCTGGCCGCCCCCGATGCAAGCGGACCCGAGTCCATACCGCGCCCCCCGCCGCCGCAACTCGTGCAGCAGGTGAAGCGTGATCCTGGCTCCCGAAGCCGCCAGCGGATGGGTGATCGCGATCGCTCCGCCGTCGACGTTCGTGCGCTCCGGGTCGAGGCCGAGCTCCTTCTCGACGGCCTTGTACTGGGGCGCGAAAGCTTCGTTCACCTCGACCAGGTCCATCTCGCCGAGGGTGAGCCCCGCTTTGGCCAGCGCGGTGCGGGCGGCGGGCGCGGGCCCGATCCCCATGATCCTCGGGTCCACCCCGGCGAAGCCCCACGACACCAGCCTGCCGATCGGCGAAGCCCCGTTGGCGTCCGCCCAGCCCCGCTCCGCGAGAACCACCGACGCGGCTCCATCCCCGATGCCGCTGGCGTTGCCGGCCGTCACGAGTCCGTCCTTCCTGAAGTAGGGTCGCAGCCCCGACAGCGCCTCCGGAGTCGTGTCGGGACGCATGTGCTCATCCACCGCGAACTCCCTGGGGCCTTTGCGGGTCCTGACGGTGACGGGGGCGACCTCGGCGTCGTAGCGGCCGGCATCCCACGCGGCCTTCGCGCGGCGCTGGCTGTTCACTGCCACCTGGTCCGCTTCTTCCCGGGTCACGTCGTAGCGATCGGCCAGCTCCTCGGCGGTCTGCGCCATGGTGAGGCCGCAGTGGGAATCCGTCAGCGCCTCCCAGAGCAGATCCTGGAAGCCGTTTGCGGCCGGCCCCAGCCGCAACCCTCCCCATCGGGCGCCGCGAACGATGTGCGGGGCCTGGCTCATGGACTCCGCGCCTCCGCAAAGCGCAACGTCGGTCCCGTCGAGCAGAATCTCCTGCGCCCCGGACACGATGGCCTGGAAGCCGGATCCGCACAGCCGGTTCACCGTGAGCGCGCCGGCCTCCTGGGGTACGCCCGTGCGCAGACCGACGTGCCGGGCCAGGTAGATTGCGTCGGCGGACGTCTGCAGGGCATTGCCGTAGAAGACATGGCCCACCTGCTCGGGCTCGATGCCTGCCGCCTCCATCGCCGCCTCGGCCGAGAGGACCCCGAGGTCGGTGGCGGTGAAGTCCCTCAGCGTCCCGCCGAAGGTGCCAAAAGGGGTGCGCTTGCCCGAGAGGAAGACGACCTCCCTGTCGAAGCCCTGCGTACCCCGCGAGCCCTGGGTTCCCATGTGTTGCTCCTGTAACGGTTGTCAAAGGGACTGAAACGTACTCCGTGACCAAGCAGCGGTTCAAGGCAGTCGCGTCGGGGCGACCCGCGACCGCCACCGCCCGCGCCGCGTCCGTGCTAGTCCAGAAGCCGGTCCGCCATCCACTGACCCACTTCGCGCGTCGAGGCCGTCCCCCCCAGATCCGGCGTGGTGACCCCTTCCCGAATCGAGGCGACGATGACGTCGTCCATGTCCTTCGCCGCTTCGCCCATGCCCAGATGCGCGAACGCGAGGCTCACGCAGCCCACCGCCGCCAGGGGGTTCGCAATGCCCCGGCCTGCGATGTCGGGCGCGGATCCGTGCACCGGTTCGAAGAGCGCCCACGACCCCGGATTGATATTCCCGGAAGGGGCGAGTCCCAGTCCGCCCGTGACCTGGGCTCCCAGATCGCTCAGGATGTCGCCGAAGAGGTTGGAGGTGACGACCACCTCGTAGCGCTGGGGGCGGCGGACGAGGTCCATCGCCATGGCGTCCACGTACATGGCGTCCTGCACGATGCCGGGAAACCGGGCCCCGGTCTCGGCAAAGACGCGCCGCCAAAGCGCGCCCTCGTGCGACAGAACGTTGGCCTTGTCCACCAGCGTGACCCGTCCCCGGCCGGTCGCCGCGGCGTGCTCGAACGCAGCCCGCACGATGCGCTCCACGCCTTTGTAGGTGTTGAGGCTCTGTTCGGTCGCAACCTCGTCGGTCGTGCCGGTCTTGAAGCTCCCCCCGAGGCCTGCATACAGCCCCTCGGTGTTCTCTCTGAAGAAGACGATATCGGTGCCCGGATCCGGGTCTCGAAGGGGAGAGAGGGCGGGAACGAGAAGCTTGCAGGGACGGAAGTTGATGTACAGGTCCGCATGGAAGCGCAGGCCGAGCAGGATGTCGCGGGCGTGCACGTTGTCCGGGACGCGGGGGTCGCCGAGAGCGCCCAGGAGCGCCGCATCGTACTCGCCAACCAGCCGGTCGCGCTCTTCGTCGGTGATCGTGACGCCGTCGCGCAGGTAGCGGTCCGCGCTCAGATCCCACCGGTCGAGGGTGACCGCGAGGCCGTGCTTCTCGGCGGAGGCGGTCATCACCATCGCCGCCGCGCCGATCACCTCGGGGCCTATGCCGTCCCCGCCTATGCACGCGATCCTCGTCAAGGGGCCACCGCGTCAAGGTGGTCTCGGGCGCTGCCCGGCGAATGGGTGGCTGCCAACCGGGCCAAGGGCGCTGCTACGGAACTCTCCCGAACATGATGCTGCAGCGCGGGCAGAAGAAGTCCTTGCCGCGACGGACCAGCGACGGGCCGAGTTCGCCCCGCGGGCACAGGGGATCCAGGCCCTCGTCCGACTGCAGCCTCACCTTCCGCCGCTCCCTCCATGTGCTGATCCTCAGGGGCAACTGGAAGCGGAGCGCGGATGTCTTGCACTCGAAGAGGACCGTGCTGGTTCCGTTAGGCTCCTCCCGGACGCCGAGCGCCTCGAGGAACCCGCCCATCGGGGAGGGCACCTGTCGCCCGGAGCAGTGGAGACGCTCCATCTTCTTGACTGCCAACAGTTCGTCGCAGCCGAACCCGATGGGGGACGGCAGCTGCTTCTGCTTCCTCTCGCCCGTAGTGGACTGCGGGGCATCGGTCATCTGTGCGCTTAACTCCTTCGTTCGAACAGGTAGGCCGAGTCTTCGTGACGGGCCTCGCCATCGACGCATACGGCAAAGCGGGCTCCCGAATAAATGGCCGCGCCGCCGTATTCCCCGTTCTTGTTCACCGCGTAGTAGTTCACGCCGAAATTGGGACGTCCTTCGGGATCCCGGAGCCGAGCTTCGGTGGTGAAGGTGACGACGCGGCGCAGCGCCTCCAGGCAGGCGTCCACGGGAGTCATCCCCGCGCGCATCAATTCGATCACCGAGTGGGAGCCACACGTCTTGATCACGGCCTCGCCCCGTCCGGTGGACCCGCACGCGCCGACATCGTTGTCGACGTACAGCCCCGCCCCCACGATGGGAGAGTCGCCGACCCGGCCGGGGATCTTCCACGCGAGCCCGGACGTGGTGGTCACGCCCGAAATGTCGCCATCGCGATTGATGACGTTGCAGTTGATCGTGCCGAGCGGGCGCACGCCATCGTGCGAGTCGAGTAGCGAGGTCCCGTAATCCTCCGCGTCTTCGAACGGGGGCACCCTGGACCCCGACTCTTCGGGCGTCAGGTAGTCGTCGCGATCGCTCATGCCCGCCCGCCACTCGATCCATCTCCGCCGCGAGCGCTCGGTAAGCAGGTCCTCCACCTGGTGGCCCATCGACACGGCGAAGCGCTGCGCGCCCTTGCCGACCAGCAACACATGGTCGGTATACCGCATCACGTCCAACGCCACGCGCGAAGGCGTCTTGATTCCTTCGAGGCAGGCGACCGCCCCCGCCCCCCGGCTCGGACCGTGCATTGCGGAGGAATCCAGCTGGACGACACCGTCGAGGTTGGGCAACCCCCCGAAGCCGACGGACGAGTCGTTCGGGTCGCGCTCTACGATGTTCACGCCCTCGACCACCGCGTCCAGCGTGTCGCCGCCTTCGTTCACGACGCGTATGGCGGTGGCCACGGCCTCGAGTCCGTTGCCGCTGGCGACCGCTACGGGCGTCACCATGCTCCTGTGTACCGCGGGGGCGCCCCGCAACGGCTTCACGGAGCCGAGTCCGACGGCGGCGCCCACGCCAGCCCCGGCCGATGTCTTCAGAAAATCACGACGCGTCGTCATGAAGGGACCTCCCGAAAGAAAGTGGTCAGGCTTCCCTGGGCGCGCCCAGAAGGGCTTCGCCCGGGCCCTCGTCGACCACGAGCTCCTCGGCCGGCTCCTCACGCTTGAGCCTGGAGATGACGGGCTTGCAGAACTGCAAGCCAACGGCCTTCAACCGGGTCAATTCACTGACCCCCAGATCCGGATAGCGCTCGGCCAGGTACTCGATTGTGTCGGTCATCCACGAATCCTGGTCATCCACATGGGCCTGCAGCACACCGCAACGGTGGATATGACTGAACAGCTCGTCCCTCGCTCGATCCATCGGCTCTTGCTTCGCCACTACTCCTCCTCGTAATTGGTCGGTCCAGCGGGGTCTGCCCGCCTCCTGCCCGGGCGACCCCACGCCGCTCGGACGAAGCCCCTAACTTACGTGAAGACGCCATAATGGCAAGAATCCAGCTCCGCAATCAGTTACCGGACGACCGCGACCGATGAGAATCCTCACATGCGCCGTCTGCGATCACGCCGCCGCCACCCCCGACGGGAAGCTCGACCTTCACGGCATCTACCACGACCTGTACGCCCCGGGCTTTCCGGCTCGTCAGGATCGCATGACCCTGGTCCTGTCACTGGAGTGGGACCGGAGCGACGCTGGTCGCCACTCGTTCCGCGTCGATGTCCGGGGGCCTGACGGCCGGCCCACTCTGACGGTCGAGGGGCAGTCCGAGGTGACCCCACGACCCGCCGGCCGACCGCCACCCCGGACCCAACTGGTCATCCCGCTCGAGGACGTGGTCTTCCCCGTTCCGGGACGATACGAATTCGAAGTCAAGGTGAAGGGCAATGTTCTGGCGGGACCGACGCTGCACCTGGTGGCCAACCCGGTTACCCGAGGTGGCCCGCCGCCTTGAGGGCCAGGAATCCCATCGCGGCCGCTCCTCCCAGTGCGGCTTCCCATTCCCGGTTGCGGATGTAGCGGGCGAACGAGAAGCGCGTCGGAGTGGGCCCGGTTTCCAGGGGTGGGCGGTAGGGTATGATCCGGGGCAGGAAGGCGGGAACGGCATCCCGGTAGCACCGGTAGCCCTCGCCGAAACGCTCGCCCAGCCTGCCGGTCTCGCGGACCATCGTCCCCCGGTAGGCCCAGATGAAGAACGCGAGAAAGACCACGCCGATCCAGATCCGCCCCCCCGCGACAGCCGCGCCCACTCCAATGACGAAGCTGCCCAGGTAGAGGGGGTTGCGGGTGAAGGCGTACGGTCCCGACACGGCAAGTTCCCGGTCCTTCTCCAGGATCCCCGCCGCCCAGCCGCGAATGATCAGCCCGGCAAGGATGACCGCGCCCCCCGTCCACAGGGACACGGTGTCCGGACGCGCCAGCCGGAAGTAGACGAGCGCGAGGACCCAGGCTCCCCACAGACGCGCCGCCCGCCGACGCGGTCTCAGGGGAAGACCCCCGGTTCTGCGCCGCCCCCATCCCCGAGCGGGACCCCCTCCTGGATTTCCTCCAGGTGGAAGGTGAGGTTGACCAGGGGAAGGTCCGCCTTCATGTACACGATCAGCCGGCGGTGATCGTCCGAGACGTGGATTTCGCCGTTTCCGTCCTCGGCGAAGAGGCGGGTGGTCTCGATCACGGGACGGATGACGATGGTCTCGAATTCACCCGCGCCGACCTCCCTGCGGTCCTTCCTGAGGACGTCCAGGATGATGGGGTTGCCCTCTTCCTCGTAGAAGCGGTCGAAGCGGTAGGTGGTCCCGGGCTCCAGTTCGAGTGTACGGGCGAAGTACACGAACGAGACGTCGTCAAGCGGCAGCGGCGTGGGCAGGACCCCCGCGCTGTCGATGTCGATGCGCTGCCAGCGGCGTTCTTCCGGGAAGAATTCGAGTTCGCGGCGCTGTGTCCCGTTGTGGGTCTCCTTCTTGAAGCGCAGCGACGCGAGCGTCCGCGTGTCCACCCAGCTGAAGAACCGGTCCCGGATGCGAAAGCCCGGGAAGCCGCCGTCGATGGTCCACTCGATGGCGTAGGCGGGGACACCGCGGATGGTGTCGATGCGGGGGATTCGCATGATCGCTTCGCCGATGGAGAAGATGCCGATCTTGAGCTTGTACCGGACTTCTTCGCCGGGGCCGAAGGGGACGGGGGCGGGGGCGGCGAGGGACTCGCCCCGTACCGGTTGCTGGGCGGAGGCGGGGCCGTGCGGGGCGAGACACGCAAGTGCCAGGAGGGTGATCACCAGCGGGACCGAAACCCTCCCGGGTCCTGCCTGTCCGGCTCGCGGGCTCCTGGACCGCAGTTCAGCGGGTCCGGGGATGGACATCTGGCGGACTGCGCGGCGTGGACCTACCGGAGCCATCGTCATCGCCTTCCCGCTGCGGCGCATCGCCATCGTCCCCGAGCGCGCCGCCCTCCTGAAACTCTTCCAGGTGCAAGGTGATGTTGAACGGTAGTACCGGTCCATCCACCTTCATGTACACGATCAGTCTCCGCTCGTCGTCGGAGAAATGGATCTCGGCATCTCCACCCTCGGCAAACAGGCTGCTCTCCGGAATGATGGGCTGCACGACGATGGTATTGAAGGCACCCGCCCCCACTTCCAGCTTGTCCCTGCGCAGAACCTTCAGGATGATCGGATTGCGTTCTTCCTTGAAGTACCGGTTGTATTCGTAGATCTGCCCTACCTCCAGGGGGAGGGTGCGCGCGAGGTAGACGAAGGCAAGGTCGTCAAGGGGCTCCGAGGTCTGTATTGACCAGGTGGTGTCACGATGCTGGATCTGCCGGACACGACGTTCTTCCGGAAAGAAGTCGTACTCGCGGGGCCGGCCCGGATCGTCCTTCATGAAGCGCCTTGAGAACAGTTTCCCGGTGTCGATCCAGCTGTAGAGCTTCTGATCGATGTCGTACCCCAGCACGCTGCCCTCGATGCGCATCTCGGCCGCGTAGGTAGCCCAACCGTCAATCGTATCAAGCCCGGGCACTCCGAGGCTGGCCTGGCCGATCCCGAAGATCGAGTACTTGAGCTTGTACCTGAGTTCCTCGCCGATCCAGTGCTGAGCACCACCAGCCTCCTGGCCGGCCGCGGTCAGCGAGTCCCGGTTGGGCGTTTCCGGCTCCTGGGCCGTGGCGGCGACCGCTACCGACAACAGGAGGCCCACGGCGGCACCTGCCGCGCGCGCCAGCGCCGCCGCGCCCCGCCGTCCCTCATGCCGCTCCATGACCCTCTGGCTCCAGCGGGCGGACTCTCCTGAGGCGCAGGATCTCCCGGACGGTGGGCAGCACCCGGACACGCGTTCGTCGCGAGCGGATGTCGTACCGCAGCCCCAGCGGGACGTTTGCGATCCGCCGGGCGAAGGGCGCCACCACCTTCATGAGCTCGGCGTTGGCGGCCCATCCGTCGGTGGTGATGAGCGGGCGGGCGGCGGCGGCCCGCAGCGCCTTCCTGATCACGATGGCGCGGTAGACGCGGAATCCCTGCAGGGGATCGCCCCCCCCGGCCCCGCCCACCGCCTTGTCCAGCACGATCCTCGCGAGCCAGCGAGCCAGGCGAACCGCACGGGGAGGCGATTGCCCGCTCCCGGGGCGGCCGCGCGCGCCCGCCCCGGGCTGCACGGCCTCGGTTGCCGGCCCGCCCGCCACCACATCGGCACCCCCTTCGAACGTCTTGATCAGGGCGCGCAGGTGCTCCGGGTGCTCGGTGAAATCTCCCTGCATGGTGACGATCGCGTCCCGCTTCGGGTACCTCGTCGAGCCGGCGGCGGTCCTCAGCAGCTTCTCCACCGCGGGGCCGTACCCGATGGGCCGCCGCTCCGACAGCACGGTAAGAGGCAGGACTCGCCTGTACTTTTCCAGCAGCTCCCCCGTCCCGTCGCTGGAAGCATCGTCGAGCACGAAGACCTGGAAATCCCGGCCCAGATCCACCATCACCTCACGGATCTTCCACAGGAGCACACCGATGGTGCGGTCCTCGTTCCGGCAGGGAATGCAGATGTGGATCATGGCACGGTCCTGGTTGGCGATCGCTCTCAATCTATACTGATCCGCCCCGACCCGGTTCCCGTTGCCGGGCGGCCTGGCCCGGGGGGCGACGTCTTCCAGCGCCGGTGGAGCCAGAAGTACTGGCCCGGGTCCTTCTTCACGCGCTCTTCGAGCCGTTTGGTGAACGCCCGGGTCCGCGCCACGACCTCGGCCACGCGGCCACCGTCCCCGACGGCGAGCTCCTCGATGTACACGTCGTACCGGGGACGCCATCCCGGCACCCGGATCGAGTAGAAGGTAGCGAGCACCGCCCCGGCCCGCATCGCCAGCACGGCGGGACCTCGCGCGGTGGACGCGGGCCGTCCGAAGAAGTCCACGAACACGCCCGCCCTCCGCGCGTCCTGGTCCCCCATGATCCCCACCGCCCGTCCCGCCTTGAGCGCGGCCACCACCTCGCGCGGCGCGTTTCTCCGCGGGATCACGGTAACGCCCAGTCTCTGGCGCGAACGAGTCAGATAACGGTCGAAGAGGAGGTTCTGCTGCCGGGCCACGACGATGTCCATCGGGTAGCCGCGCGCCACCACGCCGGCCGCTCCCACCTCCCAGTTGCCCACATGTCCGCTGACCAGCATCACCCCCCGGCCCTCGCGTGCCGCCGCGTCCAGCACGTCCGCGCCGATGAGGCGGGTGCGCTTCCGGATCTCGCGGCTTCCCGCTTCCGCCAGGCGGAACATGGCGACCGCCTCCGCGCCCAGGTGAGCGTAGCACCGCCGCCCCACCCTGCGCAGCCACCCTTCGTCCGCGTCGGGAAACGCGATGCGCAGCTGCCGCATCACCACACCCCAGCGGGGCCGCCCCACCCGCGCCACGATCCAGCCCAGCAGCGCCCCCGCCCGATCGGCCACCACCGCGGGCACGGCGCTGCACACGGCCGCCACCGTGCGCAGGACCATGTACTCGACGCGGTGCCGCAGCCGTCGCCGCCACCCCGTCATGACAGCCCGTGGCGGAACCCCCGCTGCCTTCGCCCGGAGCGCGCTCACCGGAACTGAAGATCCCGCAAGCGGCGATACACGCCCCCCTCCTCCATCAGCCCGGCGTGGGTTCCCTGCTGCACGATCCGCCCCCCGTCGACCACCACGATCAGGTCGGCGCGCTGAATCGTCGAGAGGCGGTGCGCGATCACGAAGACGGTGCGTCCCGCGAGCAGCCGCTGCATGGCTTCCTGCACCAGCCGTTCCGACTCGGTGTCCAGCGCGCTCGTCGCCTCGTCCAGCACCAGAACCGGGGGGTCGCGCAACACGGCCCGCGCGATCGCGATGCGTTGGCGCTGGCCGCCCGACAGCGATGTGCCCCGTTCCCCCACGATGGTGTCGTATCCGTCCGGGAGCCGCTCGATGAAGTCGTGGGCGCAGGCCACCCGCGCGGCGTCCCGCACCCGCTCCAGCGACGCGCCGGGAGTCCCGTAGGCGATGTTCGACCGCACGGTGTCGTGGAAGAGAACCGTCTCCTGCGACACGATTCCGAGCCCCGCGCGCAACGACCCCAACCGGAAGTCGCGCACATCGGTTCCGTCGATCTCGACCGCCCCTCCGGCGGGCTCGTAGAAGCGCGACAGCAGATCGACGATGCTCGTCTTCCCGGCCCCGCTCGGCCCCACCAGCGCCACCACCGACCCTGCCGGCACGAAGAAGTCCACATCGCGCAGCACAGGCTCACCCTCGCGGTATTCAAGGTCCACGCCCCGGTAGCGGATTCCCTCGGTCACCCCGGCGAAGTCCCGCGTGCCGTCCGTACCGCGGGTCTCAGCCGGTGCGTCGAGGAACTCGAAGACCCGCTCGGCCCCCACCAGACCCGGCTGGATCAGGGCGGGAAGCTTGCTCACGTACTTGACCGGCCTGTACAGCCGAGCGCTGAGCACCATGAAGCCGATGAAGCTCGCGCCGCCCAGCGACGCCTCCACGACCACCATCCTGGCGCCGTACCAGAGGAGGATGGCCGTGCCCACCGTGACCAGGAACTCCGTGATGGGACCGGCCAGCGCGCGCAGCCGTACCGTCCTCAGGAAGGTGTCGAAGTAGCTCCTCGTCAGGCCCCCGAAGCGCCGGCGCTCCAACGCCTCGGCGGACGCCGACTTGACCATCCGGATCCCGGACACCGTCTCCTGGATGTGCGAGGTGACCTCGCCCGCCATGTCGAGGACCTCGCGGTCCCCGCGCCTCAGGCGCCGGATCAAGGGTCCCCAGATCACCATGGTGAGAGGGACCACGATGAACGCCGCAGCCGTCAGCCGTCCCGAAATCTGCAGCATCCAGTACAGGTAGGCCGAAAACTCCAGCACCGACTTGATCGCGCTGGTGAACTCCTTCGTCACCAGGGTGCGAAGCTGCTCGACATCGTGTGTGAGGCGCGAGATGATCTGGCCCGCCCGCACTCGCCCGAAGAAGGCGAGATCCAGCTCGAGCAGGTGTCCGTAGACGCGGTCGCGCAGGTCCCGGTTGACCCCCTGCTCGACACGTGCGGTCAGATACGCCCGCGCGAAATCCACCGCATTCTTGAGCGCCACGAGGATCAGGATGAACACGATGATCCCGCCTACCGCAGTCTGCGGGTCGCCGTTCAGGTCGACGAACCGCCCCACCGTGGCGTCGAGGGCCCGGTCCACGCCGGCGGGGGTCCCGGCGGAGCCTCCACCCCCGCCCACCTCGCCGAACACGGTCGCCAGGAAGGGGATCAGAACGACGAACGAGAAAGCGTCGAGGCCCGCGTAGGCCGCGCTCGCCACCACGGAAAGCACCAGCGTCCACCGATGAGGCCGCAGGTACGAAAGGATCCGGGCCGGGATCACCGGGGTCGGGGCCGCAGCACCGCCACGGGAACGATCATCTCCTCCGGCGATATTCCGCCGTGAAGGAAGGAGTTGCGGTAGCGCCGCTGGTATTCGCGGAGCTTGGTGGGGTAGACGAAGAAGTAGTCGTCGAGTGCGACCAGACAGGTCATCGCCAGCGGTCCCGGCGGAAGGCGCAGATCGGAGGACCGTTCCGTGGTGAAGGCGGACCGGGGATCCTGCGCCCGCAGGTTGTGGCCCATCTTGTACCGCAGGCTGGCGCTGACTCCACGGCGTGCGTAGACGGTGGTGGGCCGCTTGCAGTGAATGGAGCCGTGATCCGTGGTGAGGACCACGCGGTGCCCCCGGGCCGCCGCTTCCTTCAGGACCGAGAACGCGGTCGATCGCTCGAACCACGACCGCGTCAGCTGCCTGAGCGCCGCCTCGTCCTTGGCAACCTCCATCAGGATGGGCGACTCGGAGCGGCCGTGGGTCATGAGGTCCACGAAGTTGAAGACCATGGCGATCACGGTTCCCCGCACCTGTGTCGCCGAACGCAGCCGTCCGCGCACCTGCGCCTCGTTCCGGTCGGTGAAGACCTTCTCGTAGTGCACCGGGATCTTCCTGCCCGTGAGGCGGCGCAGCTGTGCCCGAAGCATCTCGTCCTCGAAGGCGTTCATCGACCCTTCGTCGTCCGAGAAGTCCCACCACTCGGGCCGCTCCCGCGCGATCTCATCGGGGAAGAGGCCCGAGAAGATGGCGTTGCGCGCATACGGGGTGGCGGTGGGCAGGATCGAATAGTGGTAGCCCTCGTCGACGTCGAAGAACTCGCCGAGCAGCGGCGAAATGGCGCGCCACTGGTCGAACCGCATGCAGTCCAGAACCACGAAGTAGACCGGATCCCGCCCGAGGAGGGGCAGCAGACGCCGTTCGACCACGTCCACCGACAGCTCGGGCACGTCGCCCTGCTGCCGGACCCAGCGGGGATACTCCCGCGTCACGTAGCGGCCAAAGTCGTGGCGAAGGTCGTCGTGCAGGGATTCGACCGTGGCGAGCAGCCCCATCTCACCCGCCCTCTCCAGGCGCAGGTGCCAGTCGACGAGCTCCTGATAGATGCGGGCGAACTCCGACGGCGAGGAGGCTCGCTCGCGCTGCCGGGCCAGCGCGGGCCACCGGGCCGCGAAGTCCTGGGCCGCACGCTGCTGCTGAATCGAGGACCCTTCCAGGATGCGGGTGACCACCGACAGCACCTGCCGCGGGCTGGTCGGCTTCACCAGGTATGCCTCCACCTGACGGCCGATCGCCTCCGTCATGGTGCGGTCTTCCTCCGACTTCGTCACCATGACCACACGGGCGTAGGGATCGTCGCGCCGGATCAGCTCGAGGACCTCCAGGCCGCGCCGGCCGGGCATCTGCTCGTCAAGCAGGATCAGGTCGTAGGCGTGGCCGCGGAGCAGGGCCAGAGCGTCGTCGCCGTTGGTGATGGCGTCGACGTGATACCCCCGCTGTTGCAGGAAGAGGAGGTGGGGACGCAGAAAGTCGATCTCGTCGTCCACCCAGAGGATTCTCCTGGCCGCTCGTCGCATGTCGTGAAGCCCCTTACCCGCTCACATGCTGATCGTGTACGGGAACCACGCCGCCACCGGCTCGCCGCCGCGTGTGCCGGGCCGGAAGACCCACTGGGCCGCCTCACGGATCAGCTGGCGGTTGAAGCCCCGGTCTCGCGTCGGAGGATTCAGCCGGGTGGAGTCGGGCACGACCTGGCCAACCTCGTTGACGAACACCCAGACTTGGATCGTGGTTCCTCGCAGTTGCTTGTTCGCGGGGGGAATGATCATGCCGCGCGGGGTCGGCGGAAGCAGTCGCCGGAGCCCGTCCGAAGCCGTGCCGGCGTCACCCTCGCCGTCTCCGTTCGCAAGCCCCGGAGGTCCGACGGGGTCCGGCCGCTCACCGAGCAGCGCCGCCACGTCGAATGAAATCTCGGTCTCCAGCACAACGGGATCGATCTCGATTTCCACCGGCAACGGGGTGCGGGGCCGTTCGATCGGGGGCCTCGGGGGCGCGACCATGTTCATCGCCTGCATGCCACCCGCCGCGGCACGGTTGTCACCCGCATCGGGGCCCGCAGCCGAGTACGGTGACAGGGGCAGGGGCTTGCTTCCGGCGAAGATGAACACGAAGAGGTGCAACAGGAGCGAAGCCAGAAAGGCCTTCCTCCAGTTCTTGTCTTCGAGCCGGCGTCGGGTCCGGATGTTCGGAATATTCATCTCAAGCGGGTATCTTGAAGCAATCGTTACGCGAGTAAGTTCGTCGCGGCCACATGTCTACTACCATCGGGCCGGCGGCGGTGTTTCCCGGCTGGCCGCACACCGCGGGAACATCCGCACGCACACTGCCCCTCCACATCAGGGAGAAAGTTCGTGAATCTCGGGTTGAAAGATAGGGCAGCCCTTGTCACCGGCGCATCCAGGGGGCTGGGCAGAGCGGTCGCCGAACGCCTCGCACGGGAGGGGGCGGACCTCGTCGTCAACTCCCGGTCCCCCGATGCGATCGAGGCCACCGCCGGCGAGATCGCCCGTAGCACCGGCCGGAGGGTGATTGCAGTCGCCGGCAGCGTCGCCGACGAAGATTTCTGCGCGGATCTGGTCGCGCGTACGGCAGCCGAGTTCGGCCGTCTGGACGTTCTCGTCGCCAACGCCGGAGGACCCCCGCCCGGCGGCGTGGACGACTTCGCGCCGGAGGCATACCGAACCGCTCTGGACCTCAACCTGATGTCGACGGTCCAGCTCACCCTGGCTGCCCTGCCCGAGATGCGGAAAAACGGCTGGGGACGCATCGTGGCCATCACCTCGGTCGCCGTGAAGCAACCGGTGGACGGGTTGCTGCTGTCGAACATGGCCCGGCCCGGCGTGGTGGGATTCATCAAGACCATCTCGCGGGAACTCGCCGCCGAGGGCGTCACCTGCAATGTGGCCGCGCCCGGATTCATCCACACGGCCCGGGTCGAATCACTGCTGGCCAACCAGGCGGAGGCGCGCGGGACCACCCGTGAGGCGGTGCTGGAAGGGATCACCGCGGACATCCCCGCAGGACGTATCGGCCGCCCCGAGGAATTCGCCAACGGCGTCGTCTTCCTCGCATCGGAGGCGGCGTCCTACATCACCGGCCACACGATGCAGATCGACGGCGGCCTGGTGAAGGGGCTGCTGTGACCCCGCTGGGCGCAACTCGGATCGCCGAGAGGTCGCGACGCGAGCGGTGCGGGCCGAGGGCGCGGTGCGAGCCGTGACCGTAGAAGACCGGATCCGGACGGGGTGGAGCGGGCGCGCGGGCGCCTATGTGGAGCTGACCAAGCCGGGGATCACCGTGTTCGTGACAGTGACGGCCGCCGTGGGATACCTGATGGCGGCCCTCCCGGCGATCGTCCTGGCCGACATCCTCCACCTGATCCTCGGCACGGCGCTGAGCACGGCCGGCTCCCTCGCGCTGAACCAGTACCTGGAGCGCGAACCCGACGCCGCGATGATGCGCACCCGGGGGCGCCCGGTTCCCTCGGGGCGGGTGCCCCCCGCCCACGCGATGCTCTTCGGCGCTGTCCTGGTGACCCTGGGGGTGGGCCACCTCTGGTACTGGCTCGGCTGGATGCCCGCGTTCGTCGCGGCCTCCGCGGCCTTCCTGTACGACGCCGTCTACACCCCCCTCAAGCTCCGCTCCCCGCTGGCCACCCCGGTCGGCGCGGTGCCGGGGGCGCTCCCCGCGCTCATCGGCTGGACCGCCCACGCGGGCTCCATCGACGCGCGCGGCATGACCCTCTTCGGGATCCTCTTTCTTTGGCAGCTGATTCACGTCCTGGCGCTGGCGTGGAATCTGCGGAACGACTACGAGCTGGCGGGATTTCAGCTGATCCCTCCCGGCTCCGCGCGCCTCATTTCGGCTCTGATGGTCGGCTATTCGGTCCTGCTGCTGCCGCTCAGCGTCCTGCCCGCGGTCCTGGGGATGACGGGAAACCTCTACCTCGCGGGCGCCTCCGTCCTCGGCGCGGGTATGGTGGCGGTGACGATCGCCTTCCTCTTGAAACCCACGAAGCAGCGGTGCGGCCGGGTGTTTCTGGGCTCGCTGCTGTATCACCCCCTGCTGCTGGCCCTGATGGTGGCCGGAGCGCTGTGACGGAGGATCTACCATGCTTGGCAAATCTGCCACGTTTCGCCTTTCTGCCACGTTTCGCCTTTCTGCCACCTTTCGCCGTTCTGCCACCTTTCGCCGTTCTGCCACCTTTCGCCGTTCTGCCACCTTTCGCCGTTCTGCCACCTTTCGCCGTTCTGCCATATTCCTGATATCCGCCATCATCTGGATTTCTGCCACTTTTCCCGAAGCTGCCATGTCCCAGGAATCCGCCAGACCGCGCGCCCGTGACCTCGGCGTCGCCGTCGGAGTCTTCGAACCCGGCGAGCACAACGCCATCACCGATGTGGACGGCGTGCTGGTCGGCCACACCACCGTGATCGAAGGCGACGATGTCCGCACCGGGGTGACCGCGATCCGCCCCCACGGCGGCAACGTCTACTTCGACCGGGTCCCCGCCGCGATGCACGTCGGCAACGGCTTCGGCAAGCTGCTGGGCGTCACCCAGGTCGGCGAACTGGGCGAGCTGGAGACCCCCATCCTGCTCACCTGCACGCTGTGCGTCTGGAAGGCCGCCGACGCCATGGCCGAATGGGCCCTCGAGATGGAGGGAATGGACGGGGTGCGATCCATCAACCCCGTGGTGGGCGAGACGAACGACGGCGGGCTCAACGACATCCGCAACCGGCCGATCACCCCGGAGCATGTGCGCGCGGCCCTGGAGGGCGCAGCCGCGGGGCCCGTCGAGGAGGGCGCGGTCGGGGCCGGAACAGGGACGGCGGCGTTCGGCTGGAAGGGCGGAATCGGGACGAGTTCCCGGGTACTGCCGGCATCGTTGGGCGGCTACACGGTCGGTATCCTGGTCCAGTCCAACTTCGGGGGCATCCTGCAGATCGCCGGGGCACCCGTGGGACGTGAGCTCGGGCAGTATGCGTTCCGGGCGCAGGTCGAGGGCGTACGGGAGCGGCCGGACGGCGGTGAAAACGAGGGCGGTGGCCAGTCGGGCGGGCCACGGCGAGAGGAGCACGACGGCGAGTCCCAGGGATCGATCATGATGGTCGTCGCCACCGACGCGCCCCTCTCGGAGCGCAACCTGCGCCGGGTCGCCATGCGGGCGATCATGGGGCTGTCGCGGACGGGCTCCTACGCGAGCAACGGATCCGGGGACTACGTGATCAGCTTCTCGACCGCCCAGAGCGTGCGGCGGCGGCCGGGGGACGAGGTCCGCACTGTCGAGGACCTCTCCAACGACGACATCTCGGCCGTCTTCCAGGCGACCGTGGAAGCCACTGAAGAGGCGATCTACAACTCCATGTTCAAGGCCGTGACGGTGAGCAGCAGGTGGGGAACGCGCGAAGCGCTGCCGATCGAAGCCACCGTGGAGGTGCTCAGGCGCTACGGCGTGGTGCGGCAATGAGCGGGCCCGGGACGGGGACCCGGCGCTGGTACGACCTGATCGGGGGATTCCCCCGCACGGGTCCGGAGGCTCGCCGCTGGACGGGCCACCTCTCCCGGCGCGACTTCATGAGGGTCGGCCGCGACGTCGCGGGGCTGATCGCGCTCGGGACCGTCGGCGCATGCCGGGGCGACCGGGGTGTACGGCTCGCCTCGTACCCCTTTCCGCACGGGGTGGCTTCGGGCGATCCGGGACCCGACGGCGCGGTGCTGTGGACGCGCCTCTCGGCCGAGGCCCTCCGGGATGCCGGAGCGGCCGGGCAGCCGGTGCCCGTGCGGTGGGAGGTCGCAGCCGACGACGGCTTTGCGCGCATCGTGCAGAGCGGCACGCAGATGGCGCTGCCCGAACTCGGCCACTCGGTCCACGTCGAAGTCGGCGGGCTCGACCCCGGGCGGCCCTACTGGTACCGCTTCGTGGCCTCGGGAGAGGCAACCCCGCCCGGGCGCACGGTCACGCTGCCGGCACCCGGTACCCCCGCCGACCGCCTACGCTTCGCCTTCGCGTCGTGCCAGAACTACGAACACGGCTTCTACACGGCGTACCGGCACATGGCGGGCGACGACCTCGACCTGGTGCTCCACCTCGGCGACTACATCTACGAGCGGAGGTTCGGCGACAGCCAGGTCCGCCTGCACGAGGCCGGCGAGGTGTACACCCTGGACGAGTACCGCGCCCGCTACGCGCTCTATCGTTCCGACCCGGATCTTCAGGCGGCCCACGCGGCGTGCCCGTGGGTGGTCACCCCGGACGACCACGAAGTCGACAACAACTGGGCGGGTGACACCCCCGAGGACGACCAGCTGCCCGGGCAATTCCTGCTGCGCCGTGCGGCCGCATTCCAGGCGTACTACGAGTTCATGCCGCTTCGGCGCGCGTCGGTGCCCACCGGGCCGCACATCCCGCTGCATCGCCGCTTCCACTACGGCGACCTCGCCGATTTCCACGTCCTCGACAGCCGCCAGCACCGGTCCGACCAGGCGTGCGGCGATGGCCGCCAGATGCTCTGCCCCGAGGCGCTTGCACCAGAACGCACCATGTTGGGGACCGAGCAGGAGGGGTGGCTGTTCGACGGGCTCGCGGGGTCGTCGAGCCGCTGGAACGTGCTCGCCAACCAGGTCATGATCGCGCGGCTCGAAGGCGCCGCCCAGGACGGCGGGCCGCTCGTGCCCATGGACCGATGGGACGGCTACCCGTCCGCGCAGCAAGGCCTGCTGTCCTTCCTGGAAAGGACCCGGCCGTCCAACCCGGTCGTGGTCACCGGCGACATCCACTCCAACTGGGCCGCCGACCTGAAGGCCGACTTCCGCGACCCCGCCAGCGCAACCGTGGGGGCCGAACTGGTCGGCACGTCGATCACTTCGGGGGGTGACGGCGCCGACGTGCGCGACAATACCGAAGACACCCTGGCCCGCAACCCGCACATCCACTTCTTCAACGGACAGCGCGGCTACGTGCGGTGCGACGTCACACGAGAGCGGCTCGCTGCGGACTACCGCGTGCTTCCGTACGTGACGCGTCCGGGCGCCGAGGCGGTCACGCGGGCGTCGTTCGTGGCCGAGGACGGGCGGCCGGGGCTGCAGCGGGGGTGACGGGCAGCCCGCGGCGGAAACCCCGCTGCCGGCGCTACCCCCCCGCCCCTCTGACAAGCACCCGCCCCGCTCGCGCGCCCGTAAACGACGAGTTCGTGACCGCGGCCTCGCCGCCCACGAAGAGGTGGACCACCCCCGACGACAGCTGGTGCGGTTCGGTGAAGGTCGCGTTGTCCCTGAAGTAGTCGGAGAAGACCACGAGGTCGGCGACCATGCCCTCCTCGATCCGGCCCCGATCCCCCATGCCCATGACGTCCGCGGGCAGCGCGGTCATGCTGCGGACCGCGGCCTCCAGCGACATCACACCGTCTTCGAAGACGAATTTCCCGATCTTGCGCGCGAAGGCGCCGTACGAACGCGGGTGCGGCACGCCCACGCCGAACTGCGGCAGGCCGCCGTCGGACGAGGTCATCGTCCACTCCTGGTTCATCAGGGTCAGCAGGTCCTCCTCGCTCATGTTGAAGGAGACGATGGACGGGCCGCCCTGCAGGATCAGCTCCAGCGCGAGGTCGACGGGGTCCGCGTCGCGCTCTGCCGCGATGTCCGAGAGCAGGCGCCCCTCGATCGACGGATCGGTGGTGAAGCGCCGGAACTGGATCCGGTCCGCACCGCCCCGGCGGGCCAGGTTCTCGACCATGGCTTCCCGTATGCGGGCACGCGTGTCCGAATTCGCCACTCTCTCGGCGAACGCCTCGCTTCCCCCCGCCTGCGACCACCGCGGCAGCAGGGCGGCCGACAGCCCCGTGGCCGACGCGAGGTACGGGTACTGGTCGGCGTAGACCGACAGGCCCTCCGCACGTGCTGCCTCGATCCGCTCGACGATGGTCGCCGACGAGCCCCACACCGGCGGACCCAGCGCCTTGATGTGGGTCACCACCCCGGTGATTCCCGCCTGCCGGGCCACCTCGATCACCTCCTCGACCGCGGCGACCACCCCGATCGTATAGTTGGACTCGTCGCGGATGTGGCTGGTGTAGATGCCGTCGAACTCGCCGGCAACCCGGCCGAGCTCGATCAGTTCGGAGTTCTCGGAGTAGCTGCCGGGCGTGTAGAACGTGCCGGACGAGAGACCCCAGGCGCCCGCTTCCATGCCCGCGCGGACGAGTGCGCGCATCTGGCCGAGTTCGTCGTCGGTCGGGGCCCGGTCGTCCAGCGACATGACCCGGCGCCGGATGGAGCCGTGGCTGATCAGCTGGGCAGCGTTGACGCCGAGCCCGTCGGCCTCCAGGGCGGCACGCTGTTCGACGAGGTCGACGGAGCCGCCGCCGTCCGGATTGATCACCACGGTCGTGAGGCCCATGGCGAGGAGGGGCTCGCCGTGACTGAGCTCCGCGGTCGCGAGGCCCGGACCCGCATGGGAGTGGGTGTCGATGAACCCGGGCGCGACGTAGAGTCCGCTCACGTCGAGGCTGGTGGCGGCCGCCGCGCCGCTGAGGTCGCCGATCGCCGCGATGCGGCCGTCCAGGATTGCGACGTCCGCCTGCCGGGCCGGGGCGCCTGTACCGTCCACCACGCGCCCGCCCCGCAGGATCGTGTCGTAAACGGGGGCCGAGCAGGCGGCGAGGGCTACGGCGGTGACCAGGGTGAAGGCCATCGCAGTTCGAGCGAGGCCGGTGGCCGCTCGTCCGGGCAGCGTGTGTGGGATGCGATTCACGGATATCTCCTTGCGGGGCGAATGAGTGACGTGCATCGGCTCACCAGATCCGGTTGACCCCGTAACGGTCGATGACTTCGTCGATGGACACAAGCACCAGTGCGTGGATGACCACCTGGGCGATCAGCATCCGGGCGGACCCTGGAACGCGCCGACCGACACTGTTGACCTGTGCCCGCCCGTGGGCGACGAACTGTTTGGCTACCTGCCGCGGCATCGGTATCTTCCCCTGGACCCGGGGGCGCTCGTCCCGTCCGAGTTGCCGCTGGTCTACTATGCATTACATGATGTAAAGCAGCCTTTACATTTCTTCGTCCATAGATGGACGCAACCATGAACGGTCTCAAGTCCTTCATGCTCCCCGCCCTGCTCGTCCTCCATGCAACGACGCCGCTGGCCGGGCAGGTCACGCTCGCTTTCAGAGCCGGCGCCGGCATGTCGCGAATCGCCTTCACGGGTGTGGAACTCAACGAGGTGGAACCGCGTTCGGGCATGACTGTGGGAGCCTCTCTGACCGTCCCCGTTGCGCCGCGAATCGGCATCGAATTCTGGGGCGCCTTCACTCAGAGAGGTGCCACGGTCACCATATCCCAGTTGGGTGAACTCAGCTACAGGCTCAACTACGTGCAGTTGTCGGCACTGGGCAGAGCCACCGTTCCCGTAACCGCCGAGCGAGTCTCGGTCCACCTGTTCGTCGGTCCCGCCGCGGGATTGGAAACATCCTGCACGGGCACGTTCACCTCCGTGCTCCAGCCGATCGAGTTGGTGGAACATTGTGACAGCGACCAGCTCAACACCCCATCCACGAGCCTCGATTTCGGGGTCGTCGGTGGCGCGGGCACCCACTTCGCGCTAGCGGACCGGGTGGGGCTCTCTTTGGACCTTCTCTATACGCTGGGACTTCGGTCGACCTACGCCGGTGAACTGGACCGGACGGCCAGGAACCGCGACATGACGGTGCAGGCAGGGCTGGTTATGCCGATCGGATAGCGGCGGCCGCCGGAAGCTCGCGCGGGAGAGCCGGGGCGCTCAACCCGGGGGGTCGCTACGGGCTGGTTGCCACGCGCTCAGCCCCCCGGCGCCCCCGGAACGATCGCCGCGCCCTCCCAGTCGGGATCCGCCACGCCCACCATTTCACCCGTCTCCGGGTCCACCCAGATCGCGTGGATCCGCCCGAACGCACCCGCTCGCTCGACCTCCTGCACCTCCAGGCCCCAGGACTCCACCTCGGCCACGTCGTCGGAAGACCACCCGATCCCGGGCGAGGTCTCCATGGCGATGCCCCCGTCGATGGGGTGAACGCGGGCCGCGGCGAGCGCGTCGGGGAGGCTCATGCCATGGTCCACGACGCGCAGCACCGCCTGCACCACCGCCGAGATGATCCTGGCGCCGCCCGCCGCCCCGAGGACCAGTACGGGCTGGCCGTCCTTCACCACCATCAGCGGTGAGATGCTGGACCGTGCCCGCTCGCCCGGCTCCATGTGGCCGAGATAGCCGCCCAGCGTGGCGGCGTAGAGGAACCCGAGCCCGGGGGTCGCGACTTTGGATCCCAGGTTGGGGCCGATGGTTTGCGTCAGCGACACGTACATGCCGTTCCCGTCGGCGGCGGAGAGGTGGGTGGTGTGGCTGCTCGCGCTACCCCAGGTGGAGCCGTCCCAGTCCGTCATGGTGGCGCCCGGGGGGGTGAATGCGTCCGCCGGCTCGCCGGGCCAGGATGCGAGAGCGGGTCCGCGCGGAGCGGGCGCGGGCGACCTGGGCAACACGGGTGCGGGCAACGCCGGCGCGAGCGACCCGAGCAACACCGGTGCGGGCAACGCGGGCGTGGGCAACGCGGGCGTGGCAGCTGCGGCGGCCCTGTCGAAAACCGCGCCCGGCACATCGATCCCAGCCGCGACATCCGCCGCCCACTCCTTGTCCGTCATGAACGCGAGGTCACCGAAGCCGCTTCCCCTGGCCGCGATGCGCTCCTCGAAGGCCCGGGCCACCACCGTGCCGACCAGCGCGGCCCAGCTGTCGCTGTCCAGGGAAGCCATGTCGAAGTTCTCCAGGATGTGCAGGATCCCGATCGTCACCGCGCCGGAAGCCGGGACATCTGTGCCGGCGAGGTCGTATCCCCGGTAGCTCCCGTGCACGACGGGGACGTCGAGGGCACGGTAGTCGGCCAGCGCGGAGGCCGTCACCGCGCCGCCGTGCGCCTCCATGTCCGCGACGATGCGCTGCGCGATGGGGCCTCGGTAGAATGCGTCCTCTCCACCCTCGGCAATGGTCCGAAGGGTCGCCGCGAGATCCGGCTGCGTGAACAGGTCGCCGGCCTCGCGCGCGTCCCCGTCCGGGGTGAGAAAGTGGGCTCGGGAGCCGTCGAACTCGGCAAGCTGCTGTGCGCCCATTCCCTGCCGTATCGCCTCCCCGGGCAGCAGGCGGTAGCCGTTCTCGGCCAGCGCGATCGCCGGCGCCATCACGTCGGCCAGCGGCAGGGTTCCGTGGTCGCGCAGTAGCCGGCCGAGCCCGGCAACGGCCCCCGGGACGCCGACGGTGGGATAGCCGTAGGACGCCTGTGGCGCGGTCTCCGGATCGTAGGTGGCAGGCGCCTGGGTGGTCGCGTCGATCCCGGCGAAGGTGCCATCCGGCAACCGGACCAGGATCTGGGTACGGCCTCCGATGCTGTTCATCGACGGCTCCACGACCGATATGGCGAAGGCCGCCGCCACCGCCGCATCCGCCGCGTTCCCCCCGGCGCCGAGCATCTCTGCCCCGGCTGCCGCGGCAAGCGGCTGCGCCGCCACCACCACCCCGTCCATCGACGAGGCCACCTGGGGTGCGCCGGCGAGATCTCCCGGCGCCGACCCGGGTTCGGCGGCGCACCCCCACACGCCCGGGAGTACGATCACGGCTGCGACCCTAGCAGCCCGTGGACAAAATCCTCCCGGCATTCGAGCGGCGATGCATCCGCGCTGGACGCTAAAGCTCTGCGTTGCTTTTCGGATGAATAGCGCTGCTATTCCCCCTTCAAAGCGCCTTGCCAGCCCGGCGCCTCGCCGCTCTCGGTGCTCGTGCGGATTTATCCACGGACTGCTGGCCACGCGGAGGGTGCCGCGCAGGGCGATTGTCGCCCACAGCGAGGACCCGGCGACGGCCGGTTGACGTGAGGCGCCCCGTGGCTGGCACGGGACGGAGGCGTGGCTGCTTTTGCGGTGCGGCATCAGAACGGTTCCCATCTGCTGAAGTACTGGAGCATGAGCGCGGTCCCGGCAGGCAGGTTCCTGCCTCGCAGCGCGAAGCGAGCCCCCGCCTCGATCTGCCCGGGACCGACATCATACAGCAGCGAAGGCTGCAACTGCACGAGATCACGCTGGAAACTCGGGATCGGGATCCCCTCCGTCACGCCCGAGGCCCCGTCCCATCCATCGAGGGCCATCTTGTAGCCCAGCGATCCCCAGCGCCCCCCGACCTGCAAGAAATAGAAGACCTCGTTGCCGAAGTCCTTCCTCGACTCGGTGTTCTCTTCACGCCACCGGTAGCCCGCCCAGCCCGACAGGTAGAGGGAGCGCGGCCAGAACGAATGCCCCAGCTCGGCCATCACCTCCCAGTCGCGCTGGCCGTCCCCCAGCGGGATGATCTCCGCATCCACATCGAAGTCTCCGAGCGGCACCTTCGCCCCTCCCCGGATCGCGAACGGCAGCTCCGAGCCGAACCACTCCAGGGGAGCCAGCCGCAACCAGAACCGGGTGTCGCCAATGCCCGTGGACGAACGATCCCCCGCCAGGTCGTCGTAGCGCAGCCGGTGGAACGAGAACTGGCTCCACATGTCGAGCCCCGGCGCGAGCCCGAGCGCCGCCGTCAGGAAAGACGACGTGGTGACGGCCCGGCCCTGGGCAAACAGCTCCCGGACCTCGCCGCTGGTCCCGAACCGGTCGCGGGTGTCCTGATGGTACGCGGCCAGCGCCAGCCACCCCTTGCCCGGATCCTCGACCCATTGGGCATGTGCGCCGCCGTCAACCGGAACCGGCAGGAGTCCGGCCGACACCACGAGGGCACGACACCAGCAAAACCCCGGGGTGCGGCGCGGGCCGCCGGGCCCGGCATCACTCAACAAACAGCTCCGTGCCCGGGTGGAAGGCGGCCCACGGCTGCCAGAACGCCACGTAGGCCTCCGGAATAATCGCGAGCTGCTCGCCCACCAGCGGTCCCTCCATCGCCTGGCCCGCGACGGACCACCGCGACCCGGTTTCGTTGTCCACAATGGCGTCGCCGTCGACCCTGAACGTCAGGGACCGACCCCCCACCACCGGACGCACGGCGACGGCCGCGAACCGGCTCAGGTCCCACAGGACGGCTGCGGGCTCTCCGCCGTACCGGAACTCGCCCACCCATCTGCTTCCCTGCGCTTCCATGGCAATGAAGGGAAACGCCATCGGCGCCTGGCCACCCTTGGCCGGAAGCCCCAGAACCCGCTCCTTGGGCAGCCTCCGGCGGTCGTCTCTCGGCATCGGGAAGCCCAGAAAGTCCCCGTTGCCCGGACTTTCGTACGACGCTCCGTAGGGGCTGGCCCTGTAGGCATCCACATCCAGGGGACCGACCCCGACAACCATCGACCCCGGGAAAAGGAACTGCCAGCCGCCCCACGTCATTTCGATGACCGGATGGCGCGTGAGAGCCTGGCCCTGCCTTGAGCCGCACGCCGCGTCGCCGAACATCTGCGGCCAGAAGGAGTCGTCCGTGTTCCGGTCGTACATGATGAGGTTGGACTGAAAAAGGAGGCCCGAAACCCCGAACTCGGCACCGCCCACCGACGCCCGGTCGAAGGTCAGCGCCGAGCCGGTCAGGGGACAGTAGGTGACGGCAAGCTGCTGCGAGCCGCGGTTGAGGTTCACGATCTCATGTCGGTACATCAGGTTGTGCGGAATCGCGAGCCACTCTCCATCGACCTGCACCCCGATCACCCTCGATTGGTCGGACAGGTAGGACGTTTCGTCGTGTGGTTCGGTGGTGAAGAACATGGGATCGGTGAGCGCGGGGATCCCGTCGCGCCCCACGCCGCCGTCGGCCAGCAGATCCGGGTTCAGGTCCCCGCACATCAGATCTTCCGGCACGAGACCGATGCTGATCTCGGTGTTGCACCCGTAGGCCAGGCTGGCGACCGCCACGGCCAGCACCGTCCGAAAGCCATATTTGGAGTGGCACACTGCAAACCTCCTGGACCGGAGCCCATGAACAGAACGGAAGACGACCTCAGACGCACACTGCGCAGAATCGACGGGCGGGGCTACCCCGCGTACCGGGAACTCAAGGGAACCTGGAACCTCCCACTTTACACATTGGTGGTTCGCAGGGTCCAAGGCGACCCCTTTGCGGCTCCCAGCCGCCTCGCGGTCCTGTTGGATCCGGCCCGGGTCGGCTTCGGCGCGGCGACCGTGGCCACCCGATCCCGGCGGACGGGCCTCTCCTGCCTCCTCGCCAGAACCTTCGCGGCAAAGGCCCGGAGCACCCGCACGGGCGGATCCGGGAGCGGCAGGAGCGGCGAGGTCGCGATGACGGACCCGGGTCAGGTGGTCCTCCCCAACACGGCAGTGATCGTCGGCGCGGACGGCGCCATCGAAGCACGCTTCACCGCGGGGCTGCCCGCCGCGGGGCGCCGAGTGCTCGGCCGCCAGGCCGAACGGCTCCTCCTGGACACGCTGCCGGATCTGGTCACCTCCACCCTGCTCAGCTCCGCCCACTCACCCGCCGAGATCGCCCGTCATGTACACGTCAACGAGGACGCCGACCTTCTGCGCAACCAACTCGCCGAGCGCGGGCTCGTGGCCTTCGTCGCGGACGGCTCGCTCCTCCCGCGGCGAAGCGGCATCGACGACCGCCCCCTCACCGACGGGCAAGCCACGCTCTTCCAGTCCCCGCCCGGGCTCCGGGTCACCCTGGAACGCGGGAATGGACCGCCCGTCACGGGCATGGGGATCCCCCGGGGCGTCACCCTCCTCGTCGGTGGCGGCTATCACGGCAAGTCGACGGTCCTGGACGCCGTCGCCCGGGGAGTCTACAACCACCGGCCCGGTGACGGCCGGGAACAGGTCGTCACGGATCCGACCGCGATGAAGGTCCAGGCCGAAGACGGCCGTTCGGTGGCGGGGGTCGACATCTCGTCCTTCATTGGGGCGCTCCCCGGCGGTCAGGACACGTCTTCGTTTTCCACCCCCAACGCGTCCGGATCCACCAGCCAGGCGGCCGCGATCATCGAGGCGCTCGAGGCGGGCTCGCGGCTGCTGCTGATCGACGAGGACACGGCGGCCACCAACTTCATGATCCGGGACCGGCGCATGCAGGCCCTGGTGAAGGGCGACGACGAGCCCATCACCCCCTTCATCGACCGGGTGCGGAGTCTGCACCGGGACGCAGGCGTCAGCACGATCCTGGTGATCGGCGGCTCGGGCGACTACCTCGACGTCGCGGACCGGGTGCTCGCGATGATCCGGTATCGCCCCCATGACCTGTCGATGGATGCGCGGGAAGTCACCGCCGCCCACCCCACGGGGCGGCTGACCTCGTTCGGTCCCGTCAGTTGGCCGTCCCGCCACCGGTTCCCGGATCCGCGTTCGGTCGATCCCCGGCGCGGCCGCCGGGAGCGCGCGATCAAGGTCAGGGACCGGGGCACCGTCGAGTTCGGCAGCGAGCGCATCGAGCTGGCCGGCGTCCGCCAGATCGTATCAGGTGCCCAGACCCGCGCGGTCGCGCTGGCAATCCATCACGCTCGAACGTTCATGGGCGAAGGAAGGGCCGTGGAGGATGTGCTCGAGTCCCTTCGGGCGTCACTGGACCAGCACGGCCTCGACGTCCTGGACTCGGGACGGACAGGCGACCTCGCCCTGCCGCGCATTCAGGATGTCGCGGCCGCGCTCGGCCGACTGCGCACCCTTGCCGTGAAGGGCTGCTAAGCCGGGGTTCTAGGCTGGCGCGCCCATCAGGCCGGCTTTCACGAGCATTTTACGAAGGTGCGCCTCGCGTTCCGGCAGCGGGGTTCTGGCCACCTCGCGGGCGAGTCGGATACGCTCTTCCTCGGACACCTTGTCGAGCACTGAAATCGGGGTGCCGTAGCGCAGGAGAATGCGCTTGGCGTCAACGGCTACGGAGTCTTCCAACCGGGCCTCCTCAGGGACAAATCACAAAACGACACACTATAATAATACATGACGACTACCGGCCTGTCGCGATCCGTCGAAGACTACCTGAAGGCGGTCTACTCCCTGAACCAACGGGGCAGCTCCGCGAGCACGACCGACTTGGCCCGCGCGCTCGACATTCAGCCCGCGTCGGTGAGCGGCATGATCCGCCGCCTCGCGGAGGACGGGCTCCTGGAGCACGAGCCCTACCGAGGCGTGCGCCTCACCGCCGAGGGCAGCCGCGAGGCTCTGAAGATCCTGCGACGCCACCGGATCATCGAGTCGTTCCTCGTGCAACGGCTCGGCTACCCCTGGGACGATGTCCACGAAGAGGCGGAGCGTCTGGAACACGCTGCGTCGGACACCCTGATCGACCGCATGGCGGACGCCCTGGGCAACCCCTCCACCGATCCGCACGGCGCACCGATCCCCAGCCGTGCCGGCGAGATCGACCCCATTCCGCACCACACCCTCGACGAGGTCGCCGCCGGTGTCCGCGTCGTGGTGCGATCCGTCTCGGACGAGAACCCGAAGCGCCTCCGCTACTTCAAGGCGGTGGGAGTGGTCCCCGGCGCGAATGTGCTGGTGCAGGCGGGGGGAGCCGCGAGCAAACCATTGACGGTCCTCATCGGCGACGATTCGGAACCGCTGCACATGAAGAGCGAGGTGGCGAAGCGGGTGACCGTGTCGGCGGTTTAGCTGGTTTACATATTCGCCGGGGGTCCGCAGAGCGGTGGCACGCCATCTCCTCCAGGGGCCGAAACCATCGACACGAGTCTCTGCACGCCGGTCGCGAAGACCCCGGTCCCGTCGCCGAGCACCGAAGGGATTCGGACCAGCCCGGACGGATTGAAGTTGCCGCCCCGGGCCCAGTTCACGAGGTTGCGATCCACGGCGGCCAGCGAGACTGCGGCCCGGGTGCCCGCGGGAAGCCCGTCCTGCAGCTCGCGGATGATGTCCTGCTTGTCGTCGTCGAAGAAATCGAAGACGCCGAAGTCGCGGGGGAATACGATTTCCGTGTCTTCCCTGCCGATGGCGAGAGCGGCGAGGTAGAGGGAGTCGGGCGCCTCGATGTCCTGCCCGGCCAACGCCTCGCCGAGTCCTTCGATTCTCGAATCGCCGATGTACGCCCAGGTGCCCTCGGAAGGTGTCCACTTGAAGCCGTAGTTCGTATCGGGTTCGACACGGCACTTACCGTCTTCCTGGGTCAGCCCCGTGAACGAGAAGGCACCGGGGGTCCGGCTCGCACCGGTCAGGACGCGGCCGTCGGGGACTACGATCTCCAGGGAGAGCGACTCACCAGGGGAAAACGGCGCCACAGCCTGGTCGGCGCGGTAGCACGAGGCGTCGTCGAATTCGATGACGGTGCGATTCGTTTCCGTGGAGTCGTTCTCGAAGATGACCGTCGTCACTTCGTCGCGGGGGCGGAGGCAGACCGCCGCGCTGTCCTGTTCCGCGAGGTGGACGACCTGACCCGACTGTCCGGTAATGCGCACCGTCGCACCCTGAACCTTGCGGCTTTCCCCGGCCTGGAACGTCCGGTGCAGCAGCGCCAGCGCGGACATGGAGACGTCTCCCGCTCCGTCGGGGCCGAGGGTCAGCACCACCTGTACCTCGGCGATGATCACGTCCTCGGGCTCGGCCACGGTGATCTCGGTGAGTTCGCAGCCCTGGGTGAGGATTGCCACGAGGGCCGGCAGTGCCCAACCGGTGCGGGAGCGCGCAGGGCGCCGCCGCCCGCGGCCGACGGACCCCGATCTGACCGGGCGTTCCGGGCTCGAAGCGGAAGTCAGCGCCGCCATCAGAAGGACACCTCGACGCCCAACGTCGGCAGGAAGGGTATCATGGACACCCCGGAGCGGGTGGGCGGGCTGGCTTCGTAGTCGAAGAAGTAGAAGAGCACGTTCTTCTGGTTGTACAGGTTGATCACGCTCAGGTAGGGAGTCAGGCGTCCCCAACCCTTCTCGATGGGTTTCCTGAAGGACACGTCGAGCCGGTGACGTGCAGGGTAGCGCGCCCCGTTGCGAGGACCCAGCACCACAGCGGACCCGAAGTCGTACTCCAGTTCACCCTCCACGAGGCGCCTGCGGTAGACGTCGAAGGTCCCGAGCGGGCGGGTGAAGGGCAGTCCGGTCCCGAAGTTGGCGCGCAGGCCTCCTTCGAGTCCCCACCATCCAAGCGGGCGGCGGAGCACCAGGTCGACATCGAGCCGGCGGTCGAAAATGGGCGGATAGGTGAGATCGGGGAATGGACTGTACCCCGAACGCGTGTCGGGAAACGTCCGCTCCGTCTTGAGGAACGAGATCGAGACCCATCCCGTGGTCAGCCCCAGGTCGCGCTTGACGAAGAGGTCCACGCCGTAGGCCCAGCCGTCTCCGGCGAGCAGGTCGTCCAGATCGTCATTGGGATCCTCGGCGGCGTTCATGGTGATCACGCCGTCGAAGGTCCTGTAGTAGCCTTCCAGCGACGTGAACCACTCGTCGTCGTCACCGAAGAAGCTCTCGACTCCCATCTGCAACTGATCCGAGAGGACCTGGGGGGCGCGCTCGCCGGCCAGCACCCAGACATCGATTCCAATCGGGAATTCTTCGTCCCGAAGGGAGTGAAGGAACTGCGAATAGCGGCCGCCGGCCAGCCGGATGGCCGCGCTCCGGTCACGTATGAATCGCTTGACGGCGAAGCGGGGCGACAAGGTGGTTACGCCGGCACCCGGATCCGGACGCCAGTGATCGACCCGCAGGCCGCCTTCGACCAGCCACCGCGAATTGGGATCCCAGTTGAGCTGGCTGTAGGCCGCGGCCTCCAACCCGTTCCCGCTGCTCTCGCCGAACACCGTGCCGCCGGCCACGATACTGTTGTCGTACTGGAGCCGGTTTGCCACGACCCCGGATTTCCAGCGCGTCCGCGCGGTCGGACGCCGCTCCAGATCGGCCCGGAAGGTCGCCTGCTGGAGCTCGGTCCCGAACTCCGTACCCAGGTCGCCGAAGCCGAAGTCCGATGTGAAGCGCGAGAACGACGCCTGGATGTCCATCGCGCCGCCACCCCTCATCGGGTGCGTCCACGAAACACCGGCGGCGTCATTCCCCCACCCCCACTTGATCCCGAGCGGGCTGTCGCCGACATCCGAAAGATCGACGATGTCACGGCCGGTATAGGTGGAGACCCGGATGCGGTTGCCGCCCTTCGTCCACGCCTCGAAGACACCCTGCATGTCGGTCAGATGATACGGGAATTCGGTCCAGGGCTTGAGCAGCACGTCAAAGTACGAGCGGCGTCCGGAGACGCGCCAGCGGGTGTTGGCGAGGCCGAGCGCATCGGCGGCGCCATCGGGGAGCGACCCGTCCACGGCCACGCGCGTCGCCAGCAGACTCACGCCGGCGTCCACGCTGGTTTCGCCGTCGCCCACATCCGACTCGATGGTCAGCACCGAAGACACCCGTCCGCCGTACTCCGCCGGAAACCCGCCCGCGCGCAACTCGGCCCGTGCCACCATGTCCGCGTTGAACACGGAGAACACCCCACCGAGGTGGAAGGGGTTGAAGATGGGCATATCGTCCAGAAGGATCAGGTTCTGGTCCGCCGACCCGCCCCGAACGTTGAAGGCCGCCGAGAAGTCGGAGACCGTGGTTACGCCCGGCAGCACCTCGACGGCCCGGATCGGATCCGTCTCCACCAGCCCCGGGATCGCCTTCATCGCCTCCCGGCTGATGTCGTGCACCGTCACCCCCGCGGCCTCCTCGAAGCGGACGCGGGCGCGGCTCCGCTCGGCCTCGACCTCCACCCCTTCCAGCTCGATCGCCTGATTCTCCAATGTGACCTCGACTTCGGTGCGTACCCCCGCGGCGACCCGGAACTGCTCCCGGTGCCGTGCGTAGCCGATCCTCGCCAGGGTCAGGACGTAGTCACCCGGTGCCACGTCACGAAAGAAGAAGAAGCCCAGGCGGTCCGTGTCCGTGACCCGCCAGCGGGTCGAGTCCGCGACGGGGAAGAGGCGGGCGGTAGCACTGACGACGAGCAGGCCATCCTCCGACCATACCCGGCCGCTGATGACATTGTCCTGAGCGGCAGCCGCGGTGGGGACGGAAAGGGCCAGGAGGGCCACTGCCCGCAGGACCGCCGGGAGTCCGCCGCGATACGATGAATGTTGCAAGCTGGCCCGCTTCCCCCCGGCGACGTTTGATTCCGAAACGCGAGACGGTTTCGGTACCTTTAGCCGAATCCGAGTCCGCTTGAATTCTAACCGATACGCTCACCATTTGATCCAGGGTTCCACCATGTCTCTGGCCCGGTTGGCCGACGTGCCGCGCGCGCGCTTGGCGACCACCCCCACGCCCTTCCTCCCGGCATCCGCGCTCGCCACCCGCCTGGGCACGGCGGCGCGCCTCTCGATCAAGGCCGACGACTGTACGGGACTGGGGCTGGGCGGCAACAAGGTGCGCAAGCTCGAGTACGAGCTGGCTCCGCCGCGGCTACAGGGTGTCACCGATCTGATCACGGGGGGCGGGCCGCACTCCAATCACTGCCGCGTGACCGCGGCGGCGGCGGCGCGGCTGGGCCTGGGGTGCACACTGGTCATCAACGGCGAACCGGACGACGAGCGGCGCGGGAATGCCCGCCTCCACCGGCTGCTCGGTGCGCGGATCGTCACCGTCGCGGACCGCGCGGACCGCGCAGGGGCCATGGCCGAAGAGGCGGACCGGATCGGGGCGGGGGGCGGCAGGGCGCTGGTGGTCCCCATCGGTGCCTCCACCGCTCGGGGCGCGCTCGGCTATGTGCACGCCCTGGTGGAACTGCACACCCAGGCCGGCACCGCGCGACCCTGGATCTTCACGCCGTCGTCGTCCGGCGGCACCCTGGCGGGACTGATTCTCGGCTGCGCGATCCTGGGGTGGCGGCCCCGGCTGGTGGCGGTGAGCGCCGACGAGACCGCGGCTCACATCAAGGAGACGGCGACCGGGCTGGCCGTTGCGTCGGCGCGGCTGCTGGAGGACGGCGGCAACCGGGAACTCGACGGCCGTGTCCGGGAGGTCGCCGAAGCCGTCACCGCCACGGACGACTTCGTCGGACCCGGGTACGGGTGCTCCACACCGGAGAGCGACGAAGCCATTGCCTTGTTCGGGGCGCACGCGGGGGTGATCCTCGACCCCGTCTACACGGGCAAGGCCGCGGCGGCGATGATCGCGTGGATCCGGGACGGGCGCGTCTCCGGGCGAGACCACGCCATCTTCCTGCACACCGGCGGGCACCCCGCGCTGTTCCGCTGAAGCGCGGGCCGGTATCAGCCCGGCACCGTGTCCCCGGTGACCCAGCGGCCCTCCAATGCGGCGCTGGTCTCCGGCGCAGGCCCCTACCGCTCCAGCGAGACCAGCCTGACCACCCTGACGCTCCGAACATCGAAGTCGTCCGTCTCGATGTAGGCCAGGAGTCCGTCGGGCCCGAATGCGGCGGGGATCCGGAGCCCATCGGCGGGCAAGGTCCCGACGTACTCCCCGTCGGGCGTCACGATGTCGATGAGTTCCGGCCCGGCGCCCAACTCGTCGTGGCGCGCCACCCAGATCCTGTCATCCCAGTCGACGGCAATGCCGTCAATGACCGGGATCTCGGCGGCAAAGGTCATGTCGTCGACTGACCCGTATCGAAAACTGAGCGACGAAGAGCCGCGATCCATCAAAGCCTCCTGCTCTTCCTGCTCGGCACGCCGACGTTCGCGCTCGGCATCCCGGATCTCGTCGGTCACGACTTTGGGAACGATCGGGCGTTCGATCACATCGGTCAGTGTCCCATCGATTCCCACCAACTTGACCCGGTATCCGATGGAATCCACCACGGCGACGCGCCCATCCGACAGCACATCGCTGTGGAGCCCAGGTACGAACGCGCGGGGAGGCGCCATCTGGAAAACGCTGGGGCCCCCGGAGGAAGTGGTCGCCACAGTCCCTTCGTCCCTTTCCTCTGGAAGTTCCCAGGCCGTATACAAGACCTCAGGGTCGTTCCCGTCGAGCGGGAAGACCTCAATCGGCCGCCCTTCCGTCTCCGACAGAATTCCGGATTCGTCTCTCTCCTCCGGCCTGTTCATCCGCATGACGCTCCTCGTGACAACCCGTCCGACGGACACACCCTGTGCCCCCATCAGCAGCCCCTTGAACGGGTCAAGCGCGACGCTCCGCAGGTACTCGCCTTCCGGACCGAAAATCTCCAGACCATTGAGGCTCGGCACCACGTATCCGCCGTCCCGGTCCACGATCAGGGCGATGGGCGAATTGAACTCACCGGGCCCTTCTCCCGGGCCGCCCACCGTGCGCACAAAGCTCCCGTCCGGCGCCACGACCACGATCCGGTCGGCCTGCGAGTCCAGGATGTGGAGATTGCCCGCGCCGTCGAACGCAACGGACCTAACGCTGCCGAAGGTCTCCCAGTCCTCGCCGTCGAGGGCCCCGGCGGTGTACACGTCTTCCGTCGCCGCCGTCAGCATGACGTCGGGTCCGTCGAGCGTGCCGGCCGCGCCGCCGGCACCGGACGCGTCCGAGGAGTCGCCGCACGCCAGTAGGAGGAGGGTTGGAAGGGCAAGCGAGTAAGCGAAAACATGTCGCATCGGGGCGATCCTCTGAGAGGTGGTGGGATTGGGGTGCACCGCAGGCCATCAACCCAATGAGGGCCGGAGTGGCAGCACGGAGACGCAGGCGTCCGCCGCAATCTCCCGGTACATACTACCCTTCAGACGCGGTAAGATCCCCGGCCGCCCGCGGCAGGAGCTCCGTGCAATTCGACCGGCGCTGTCACCGCTCCAGCGACACCAGCCGGACCACGCGAACCGTGGGCACCTCGAGTTCGCCGGTTTCGACGTACGCCATCAGTCCGCCGGGTCCGAAGGCCAGGGGAATCTCGATCGCGCCGGGAGGCAGCGATCCCAGGTATTCGCCGTCCGCGGTCATCAGGTCGGTGGGTCCGTGGCCGTCTCCGCCCGGACCGGTGCGCACGATCCAGATTCTGTCTTCGCGGTCGATCGCCATGTCGGCGATTACCGGGATCTCGTCGGTGAACACCATGTCTTCGACCTGCGCCTTTTGCGCGTCGATCATCTGTCTCGCGAATGCTTCGTCCCCGAGCGGCACCCCCATCATGGTCATTTCGTTCGGGTCCGCGGCTTCGTATTTGGCCCTCAAGCGTGCCCGTTCAGCCAACTGCACGGACTCGGTCACCGGTTCGGGCGCGATCTGCCGCTCGACCGTTGCGTCCACCGTGCCGTCCATCGCCAGGAGCTTCACCCGGTAACCCATCGAATCGACTACCGCCGTACGACCGTCGGAGAGAACACCGAGGTGGAGTCCGGGATCGAACGACCGCAACCTGGCAATCGACATCGTCATCTCCCGGCGCCCCTCCTCGTTGACGTCCTCCAGTTCTTCCACCGCCGGGGTGGGCGGCAGGTTCCATGCCCGGTAGAAGACGCGCTTTTCCGAGCCATCGAGGGAAAAGACGTGAATGTCGCGGAGGTGGTCGTCTTCGGCCGGGTCCTCCGTCTCGCTGGCGCGGGGGGCTCCGATGACCGCTCCGCCCGTGGAAACGAGCCGGTCGCCGGGGAGCGACAGAAGTATTCCACCCGGGGTCGCCCCGAGCCGCTCCAGTGTGCCCTGGGTGGCAAACCGCCCATCGAGGTCGAAGACCTTGAACGTGAACGGAAAGTCGTAGACCACCAGCCGTCCGTCACCCAGAACCGTGGAGGTCGCCGGCATGCCGAAGTCGCCGGGCCCCTCTCCTTGCGAGCCAATGGTTCGCACCAGGCTCCCCTCCTGGTCCACCACGACGACCCTGTAGGCCCCTGCGTCCAGGATGTAGAGATTGCCCCGCTCGTCGAAGCTGACGTTCGCCACTCTCCCGAAGGTCTCCCAGTCCTGGCCGGCTACTTCTCCCACGGAGTAGAGTTCTTCGGTCTCCGCGGTGAACATGAAGTCGGCCGCTGCCCCACCGGGGCGCGAGGAGGTCTCGCCACATGCAACCACCGCGAAGGGCAAGGTTGGCAGCAGTAGTCGTAGAACGCTTCTCATGGCGGACTCCGTTCAGTCGGCAAAGTCGTTGCATTTCCCCACTTCCCCGTCCCGGACCGCACTCGAATCACCGCTCCAGCGAGACCAGCCTGACCACGCGGACGCTCCTCACGTCGAACTCGTCCGTCTCAATGTAAGCCAGGAGTCCATCCGGCCCGAATGCGGCGGGGATCCGGAGCCCATCGGCGGGCAAGGTCCCGACGTACTCCCCAACGGGCGTCACAATGTCGATGAGCCCCGGTCCCGTACCCAGCTCGTCGTGACGCGCCACCCAGATCCGGTCCTCCCAGTCGACGGCGATACCGTCGATGACCGGAATCTCGTCGGCGAAGGTCATGTCGTCGACTGAGCCGAATCGAAAACTGAGCGACGAAGAGCCGCGATCCATCAAAGCCTCCAGCTCTTCCTGATCGGCACGCCGACGTTCGCGCTCGGCATCCCGGATCTCGTCGGTCACGACTATGGGAACGATCGGGCGTTCGATCATTTCGGTCAGTGTCCCGTCGATCCCCACCAATTTCACCCGGTAACCGAATCCACCACGGCGACGGCCCATCCGACAGCACAGCGCTGTGGAGCCCGGGTTCGAACGCACGGGGAGGCGCCATCTGGACAACCGTCTGCCCTCCATAGGTCCATCCCTCTCCTCCGGAAGTTCCCAGGCCGTATACAAAACCTCCCGCACCGTCGATCGGAAAGACCTCGATCGGCCGCCCTTCCGTCTCAGGATTCCCCCCTCTCCTCCGGTCTCGCCGCACGCTCCTCGTGACAATCCGGCCGGCCGACAGCCCCACTGCATCGGCAGCCCCTTGAACGGGTCAAGCGCGACGCTCCGCAGATGCTCGCCTTCATCTCCAGACCACTGAAGTCGGGCACCACGTATCCACCGTCCCGGTCCACGATCAGGCCGATGGGCGAATTGAACTCACCGGGCCCTTCTCCCGGGCCGCCCACCGTGCGCACAAAGCTCCCGTCCGGCGCCACGACCACGATCCGGTCGGCCTGCGAGTCCAGGATGTGGAGATTGCCCGCGCCGTCGAACGCAACGGACCTAACGCTGCCGAAGGTCTCCCAGTCCTCGCCGTCGAGGGCCCCGGCGGTGTACACGGTGTCCGTGGCCGCTGTCAGCATGACGTCGGGTCCGTCGAGCGTGCCAGCCGCTCCGGCGGCACCGGACGCCCCGGAGGAGTCGCCGCACGCCAGGGCAAGGAGGAGGGAAGCGGCAGCCAGGGGCGCTGGAGTGAGTGTCATCTGTCGGTCCTCGGAAGAGGCAGCAGGGTCTCAGGCGCCTCCATTCGGCGCTCCCGTCTATCACCGCTCCAGCGATGTCAGCCGGATCACGCGAATGGTCTGGACATCCAGGTCGTCGGATTCGATATAGGCCATCAACCCGTCGGGTCCGAACGCAGCAGGGATGCGGAGGCCTACGGCAGGAAGCGTTCCGATGTAGTTGCCCTCAGGCGTCATCAGGTCCGTGGGACCGTCTCCGCCGCCCCCTGGTCCGGTCCGCGCAATCCAGATCCTGTCTTCCGGGTCCACGGCCAGATTCGCGACAACGGGGATCTCCTCGGCGAAGATCATGGTCTCGATCTGGCGACCCATCATCTCGCGCATCTGGTCCTGGATACCCGCAGCGAGGTCACCCATCGGACCCGCCATACGCACCCGAAAACCACCCCCCGACGACTCGTCGAGGGCTTCCGAGCGCCGGAACCTCTCCGCCTCCATGATCGATTCGGTGACCGGCTCGGGCCCAAGGGGCCGCTCGATCGTCCCCGCCACGCTGCCGTCCATGGCGATGAGCTTCACGCTGTAGGCCACGGAGTCGACGACCGCCACCCGGCCGTCGGACAGCACGCCGATGTGCAGTCCGGGACCGAAGGCCCGCATCCGGTTCATTCTCATTTCCAGGGAGCGGTTCCCCCGTTCGTCTTCCGCCGAGACCTCCTCCTCCGACTCGGTGGGGGGAAGGTCCCAGGCCCGGTAGAGGACTCCCTTGTCGGTTCCATCCAGCGAGAAGACGTCGATGTCGCGCCGATGGTCCTCTTCCTCGGGCGACTGACCGGGATCGTCTCCAGGGGAAGCGATCCTGATCCGGGAGCCGCCCGTGCTCAACAGCCGCCCATCCGACAACGGCAGAAGCATCCGTCCGGGGGCGCCCAGCGCCAGATCGATCGGAACGCTCTCCGAGAACTGTCCCTCACGGTCGAAGATCTCCAAAGCCCCCGGGAGGCTGAAGTCGAAGACCACCGTCCTCCCGTCCCGGAGGACCGCGATGGAGGAGGGTTGCTGAAACTCGCCGGGGCCCTCGCCCGATGATCCGACCGTGCGCAGGAGGTTGCCGGCCGGGTCGACCACGACGACCTGCCTGCTGCCTTCGTCGAGGATGTGAAGGTTGCCGTCCGTGTCGAAGGTGACCGACGCGATCCTGCCGAAGGTCTCCCAATCCTCGCCCGCGAGCGCACCCACCGCATACACCTCCTCGGTGGTCGCGGCAAGCATTGCGTCGGCGTCCGGGGCGGCAGCCGGGCCCGTGGCTTGATCACACGCCACGGACAAAGCACATGACAGAGCGAGGAGAGAGAGAGTGTGTCGCATCAAGGAGGCTCCAGCTTCGAGGACATGGGGGTGCTCGAACAGTTCGACACCGGCAGTCGGGTCCGTGGTTGGCTGGCAATCCGTGGTTGGCTGGCAATCCGTGGTTGGCTGGCAATCCGTGGTTGGCTGGCTAATAGTGTAGTTGCCTGGCAAATAGTCTCGTCGCGACGCCACTTTCCGCAAATCTGCGCGACCCGTACTTTGATCCCGACCCCGGCACCCCGATCAGCCGGACAGCCAAACCCGGAGGAAACCGATGTACAAGCCGCGCGCGACTCTGCCCACGCTACTGCTGGCCCTCTTGCTGCTCCCTGTGGCGCTGGCAGCCCAGAACGAGCCGGACGGGACGCTCAATCTCGTGACCTACCTGGACTGGGAGACGGTGTCGAACCCCGAGATCTCCCCCGACGGGAGCCAGATCATCTACACGCGCGGCTGGGTGGACAAGATCAATGACAGGCGAGCGTCGGAGATCTGGATCATGGACGCCGACGGCAGCAGGAAACGGCGTCTCACGACGGGGTCCTCGCCCCAGTGGTCGCCGAGTGGAGACCGGATCGCGTTCACCGATGACGGCGAGCCCGAGGGGACCCAGATCTTCGTCCGCTGGATGGACGACGAGGGTGCCAGGACCCCGGTCACGCACGTGGAAAACTCACCGGGGAACGTCGAGTGGTCCCCGGACGGACGGCACATCGCCTTCACCATGTCCGTCGACTCCGACAACCCGTGGCCCATCAGCCTGCCCGGGCGCCCCGAAGGCGCCAAGTGGACCGAGGCCCCCAAGGTGGTGGACCGTCTGCAGTACCGCCGGGACCGGCGCGGCTACATCGACGAGGGCTACTCGCACCTGTTCGTCGTTCCGGCCGATGGCGGGACCCCCCGCCAGCTCACCGACGGCGACTGGAATCACAACGGCGTCGCGTGGACGCCCGACGGTGAGGAGATCCTCTTCACGTCGCTGCGGGTCGAGGACGCCGAGCACGAATGGCGCCAGTCGGACATCTATTCGGTCGCAGTGGCCAGCGGGGAGATCACGCAGTTGACGGACCGGTCGGGACCGGACGGATCCCCCCTGCCTTCCCCCGACGGCCGACTGATCGCCTACACGGGCAACGACCTGACCACGGACACCTACATCACCCGCAAGTTGTACGTGATGGACCGCGACGGGTCCAACACGCGCATGATCAGCGAGGGCTTCGACCGCCAGCCCGGCGGGATGATCTGGGCATCCGACGGCAGCGGCCTCTACACGACGGTAGGCAGCGAGGGGACCAGGAACGTCCACTTCGCGTCGGTGGACGGGGGCGTGTCGCAGATCACGGAAGGAAATCACCTGCTGAGCGTGACATCGATCGGGTCGGGGATGGCCGTGGGGACGCTGTCCGACTACCACAGTCCCGGCGACGTGATCTCCTTCTCACTGAGCAACCCCGGTGAAATCACCCAGCTCACCGAACTGAACGCGGACGTGCTCGCCGGCGTCCAGCTGGGCGAGGTCGAGGAGATCTGGTACACGTCGGTCGAGGACTTCGACATCCAGGGATGGATCATCAAACCGCCCGACTTCGACCCGTCGAAGAAGTACCCGCTGATCCTGGCCATCCACGGCGGGCCCCATGGCATGTACAACGTGGGCTTCAACTTCGGTTGGCAGAATCACGCGGCCAACGGCTACGTGGTCCTTTACACGAATCCGCGCGGCTCATCGGGCTATGGCAGCGCCTTCGGCAACTCGATCAAGAACGCGTATCCGGACAAGGACTTCGACGACCTGATGGCCGGTGTCGATCTGGTCATCGACCGCGGCTACATCGACGACCAGAACATGTTCGTGTACGGCTGTTCCGGGGGCGGGGTGCTGACCTCCTGGGTCGTGGGGCACACGGACCGTTTCGCGGCCGCGTCGGCCAACTGCCCGGTCACCAACTGGCTCTCCTTCGTCGGCACCACCGACGGCGCCAGCTGGTACCGGAACTTCGAGCACTTCCCGTGGGACGATCCCAGCGAGCACCTGCTCCGCTCCCCGCTCATGTACGTCGGCAACGTCACCACCCCCACCATGCTCATGACGGGTGAAGGCGACCTGCGCACCCCGATGCCCCAGACCGAGGAGTACTACCAGGCGCTGCGGGTGCTCAAGGTTCCGACGGCCATGGTCCGCTTCAAGAGCGAGTGGCACGGCACCAGCTCGATGCCGTCCAACTTCCTGCGCACGCAGATCTACCTGCGCGAGTGGTTCGAGAAGCACCGGCGCGGAGGGCCGGTTACCGACTAGAGCGGAGCCCCGGGCTGGGCCCCGCTCGGCTATTGCGCCGCCCGGCCCGATCCTCGGCCGCTCCCCGGCGGTCGCCGGTACTCCACGCCGTCCAGCCCTGCGAAGTCGGCGTCCTGGGTCCAGAGCGTCGCGTCGTGCGCACGGGCGGTCGCCAGGATGATGCTGTCCGCCATGGGCAGGCCTGAATCGGCACTCAGAACAGCTGCGGCAACCGCCAGGTCGGCATCAAGGTCCACGACGCGTCCGCGGCGCATCTGGGCCACGCCGTAAAGCGCGGCGGCGGGATCCCGCTGGACCCGGATTCGCTTGAAGACTTCGAAAAGGGTGATGCTGGGCACGATCAGTCCGTCGGTCCCGGCGATCGCACCGGCGAATTCCCCGGCGTTCGGCCCGTCGGCGAAGTACTCCAGCCACGCGGACGAATCAACGACGTTCACACCCGGTCTCCCTCTCGCGGAACGGTCGTATCCATGCCCCGCAAGAAGCCCCGGGAGGCCTCGATGGGCTCCAGCGGGATCAGCTCCACGCGCCCCTTGTACGGCAGGGCCTGCATCTTCTGCCCCGCCTTCAGGTTCAGGCACTCCCGCACGTCCTTGGGAATCACGATCTGGTAGCGGGAAGAAATGGTCACAATGGTCATGGTCTGATTCTCCAAAGGGGAGTTCGCTCCCGGTCCGGGGGCGATATCGCAAGACGATACTGCTATCAAACGATCAAACGCAAGACGAATATATGTTTGATGCCGATATCGTAAGACGACTATGCAATCGATGCCGATATCGCAAGACGACAGACCGCTGAAGCCCCCTCCGCGACCTACACAGCCCCGTAGACGGCCACCCTCAGCGGCGGATCCACCCACCAGTGGAAGTGGAAACGGTTCTCGCCGTCCACGATCACTGCTTCCCGGCGCTCCCGCGTCTTGGGCCAGTCGTCACGTTCGTTCCGCACAATGAGGACCTGCCCGTCCTCCAGGCTCCCAACCCGCTCGGCCAAGGCACGATCCAGCTTCTCCAGGAGCTCTCGTTCGGCGTGACGCTGCACGCTGGCGTCCGCCTCGGCACCCAGCTCATGCTCGTCCACGAGTCGGTAGCGGGCGTCGAAGTCGTCGGCGCGGATGGTACGGGCCCGGTCACGCATGAAGCCGATCTCGGTGATCGCGGTCGGGTTGAAGTTCGGCGTGACGCTGTGAAAGGACGTTCCGTATCGCTTGAGGATCATCGCGTGGGGATCATCGCTTGGGGATCATCGCTTGGGGTCCGGGGTGTCGTAGCTGAGCAGCGCGGCCAACTCATCCGCATCGAGGTGCTGTCCGGCCTTGCTGCCACTCCCGTGTCCCGACCTGGAACGCTTGCGTCGGGGCTCCTGCCGCTCCTTGACCACGCCGCCGGCAAAGTCGAAGTCGGGGTGGTGGACCTTGTCGAGGCGGCGCTCGAGCTGGTTCTCGAGGGTACGGAACGCCCCGATATCCCCCGCCGTGACAAAGGTTACGGCCTCGCCGGTCGCACCCGCCCGCGCGGTGCGGCCGATCCGGTGGACGTAGTCGCCCGGGTCGAGGGGGACGTCGTAGTTGACCACATGCGAGATGCCCTCGATGTCCAGTCCCCGCTGCGCGATGTCGGTTGCGACCAGGACACGCACCTCACCTGCGGTGAAGCGGTCGATGGCGCGGGTTCGGTGCCGCATCTGCCGGTCCGAGTGGATCGCGTCGCAGGAGATCCGGGCCTGATCGAGACGCGATCTCAAGGTATCCGCGCCGATCTTGGTCCGGGTGAAGACCAGGACCTGTTCCCATCCCGGCTGCTCGAGGAGGTGGATCAGGAGGCCGGGCTTCTTGTCGGGGCGCACCGAGTACGCGACTTCGGAGATCCCCTGCGCCATCGTCCCGGAGGGCGTGACCTCGACCCATGCGGCATCTCGGGTCATGCGCAGCGCAAGGTCGTGGACCGCGTTGGGCATGGTCGCCGAGAACATCAGGGTCTGCGGTTTGGCACCGAGTCCCCGCGCCACGTCTTCGATCTGGGGCCGGAATCCCATGTCCAGCATGCGGTCGGCCTCGTCCAGGATCAGGATGCGAACCCCCTTGAGCTTCGCCTTCCCCCGATTCTGCAGGTCGATCAGGCGTCCGGGGGTAGCGACGATCACCTCGTCACCCCTGCTGAGCGCATCCAGCTGGGGGCCGTACGCGACGCCGCCGTGGATCACCGATGAACGGACGGCCGACCCCTTCGCCAGCGCATCCGTGTCCTCGCACACCTGCTGGGCAAGCTCCCGGGTGGGACAGAGCACCAGCACCTGAAGCCCGCCCCCCTGCACGAGCGTCTCAAGCGCCGGCAACATGTAGGCGCCGGTCTTCCCGGTGCCGGTGCGCGCGATCCCCACCACATCGCGTCCATCCTTTACGAGGGGGATGGCTTGTTGTTGAATGGGGGTGGGTCGAGACCACCCCTCGGCTTCTACCGCAGCCAGCCGAAGGTCGGAAAGTCCGAAGGCGGCGAATTCTGTCGTATCGGTCAAAAGTTGTTACGGTCCACTCTGCTTGTCCCGGGCCGCTCCCAGGGCGGGAGACGATCCCTCGCGACCAATGTAATGGAGTCGCACGGCCTGCATGAACACCATCGCTTATCGGGACACAGTGACGCCGCGTACACGACTCGCCATCTTTCGGGTATGTCTTCTGCCCACAAGTCCGTACTTTTCGTCTGTCTCGGCAACATCTGCCGCTCTCCACTGGCCGAGGGAATCTTCCTGGGCCTTGCCGAAGCCCGTGGCCTGCCGCACCGGTTCCACGTGGACTCTGCCGGCACCGCGGCCTACCACGCGGGAGAGCCTCCGGATTCGCGTTCCGTGAGGGTCGGCGCCGCCCACGGGGTTCATCTGAACAGTGTGGCCCGCCAGGTGACGCGGCGCGACTTCGACCGGTTCGACGTGATCGTCGCCATGGATCGCAGCAACCGCCGTTCCCTGGAGCGGACCGCCCGGGGCCGGGGACATCGGGCCGAGATCGTCATGATGCGTGACTACGATTCCCGCGCGCATGACCCCGACGATCCCCGTGCGCATGACCCCGACGATTCCCGCGCGCATGACCCCGACGTTCCCGACCCCTACTACGGCGGGCCCGGCGGCTTCGAGCACGTCTACCGGATCCTGGAACGCTCCTGCGAGGGTCTTCTCGACGCACTGACGAGCCCAGGTCAGGGGTGATGACTCCGCCCCCATGACCGAGGCGGCGGTAACCTGCGCGTGTGGCGCCCTTGGCCTGGATCCCTCCGGGGTGCTCGCGGCGACGCCTGTGGGCGGCGGCTGCATCAACGACGCCCTGCGGTTGCGCACGACGGCCGGGACTTTCTTCCTGAAGTGGAACGCGCACAGTGTGCATCGTTTCTTCCAGGTGGAAGCGGAAGGGCTGGCGGCGCTGGCCCGGGCGGGTGCCGTGACGACTCCCGCCGTCGTCGCCCGGAGCCGCGAGGGGGATCCGGTGCCGTGGCTGCTGCTCGAATGGATCGAGGAGCGACGGCCTGACCGCGCCGCCTGGCGGAGGCTGGGACGGGAGCTGGGGGCGCTGCACAGGTGGGCGTGCCTGGAGACCAGATCTGCGTGCCAGGAGACGCCGAAGGCAGGGGGACCGGCACGGCAGGGCGACCACCGCTACGGCTGGCACACCGACAACGTCATCGGGTCGCTTCCGCAGCCGAACCGATGGACGGACGACTGGGGAGAGTTCTGGGCAGAGCGGAGGATCCTGCCCCTTGCGCGCGAGCTCCAAGGCAGCGGCGCGATGTCGGCAGGGCAGCTGGCCGTGATCGAAAAGACGGCGGCACGAGTGGGCACTCTGATCGGCCCCGCCGCCGCCGCCGACGGCGGTTCACTCCTGCACGGCGACCTGTGGTCCGGCAATGTCATGTTCGGCGAGGTGGAAGGCGGGGCCGGCGGCGGGACGGCACGCGTCCGGGCCCCGGTCCTCATCGATCCCGCCGTGTACATCGGACACCGCGAAGTGGACCTCGCCATGTGCCGCCTGTTCGGTGGCTTCCCTGCGGCGTTCCATGCGAGCTACGAAGCGACCTGGCCCCTCCACCCGGGCCACGAGCGCCGCCTTGCCGCGTACCAGCTGTACCCGCTGCTGGTGCACGCGCGGCTGTTCGGGGGTGGATACCTGGCGTCCGCGTTGAGGGCGGCCGAGGCGACGCTCGCCGCGTGCCGGTGAGCGGCCGCGGATAAATCCGCACGAGCACCGAGAGCGGCGAGGCGCCGGGCTGCCAGGCCGTCAGCCCCTGACCGCGAGCATGAGCCCGTCACCCACGGGTAGTATGGTGGCGTCGAACCGCGGATCCTTCGCGAGGAGGTGGTTGAAGCGGTTGAGCTGCGCCGCGACTTCACCGCAGTCCGGGTCCAGCACGCGGCCCGACCAGAACGCGTTGTCGGCAAGGAGGAGGCCGCCGGGCCGCAGCAGGCGGGCCGCCTCTTCCAGGTAGACCGGGTAGCGCTCCTTGTCGGCATCGAGGAACACCACGTCGAAGGCGCCATCGGGCCCCAGGGCGGCCAGCAACGCGGCGGCATCGCCGACGCGCACCTCCACCCGGTCCGCGACCCCCGCCGCGGCAAGGGACCGGCCCGCGACCGCGGCGTGGTCCGGGTTGATCTCCAGGGTGATCAGTCTGCCATCGGCGGGGAGCGCCCGCGCGACCCACAGGGCCGAGTACCCTGCCAGCGTCCCGACCTCCACCACCCGGCGCGCGCCTGCAGCCGTGACCAGGACCTGCAGCGCCCGGGCAGTGGCCGGCGGGAGCTGGATTCGCGGCATCCCCGCCTTGTCGGCACGGGCGCGAACCGCGCGCAAGTGGTCGTCCTCGCCGGCGAAAAGCCGCTGTACGTACAGGTCGAGCGCATCGTGATCGAGCGCCGAGGGCAGTGGCGCGCCGGATGGAACCCGCTCGATGTCCTGCTCGCGCCGCTCAGCCACCGTGCAGCACCCGCGCCATCCGGCGCACGCCCTGCTCGATGTCCTCGTCCGACGAAGCCGTGCTCATGCGCGCGTAGCGGGCGTCCCCGAACGCCTCACCCGGGACGATGGCCACGCCTGCCTCTTCCAGGATGCGCGTGCAGACGTCGCTGGCGGACTTCATCTCGCCGTCGAAGACCCCGTCCACGCGAAAATACAGGTAGAAGGCGCCCTCGGGCCGGACATAGGAGCAGCCGGGAAGCAGTTCGTCGAACAGCCGCGTGACCAGGTCCCGGCGGCGACGGAACGCGGACAGCATTCGGTTCCTGTCGCTTGCGCCTTCCTCGCCCCGCGTGAGTCCTTCCAGGGCCGCCACCTGCGACGGGGTGGCCGCGTTCAGCGACACATGGCTTTGCAGCGCCGACATTTTGGCCGCCAGTTCCCGCGAGGTGTACGAGAATCCGACCCGCCACCCGGTCATCGCGAACGCCTTCGACATCCCGTTCGTCACCACCAGGTCGCCGACCGCATCCGGATCCAGATCGAGCGCGCCCGGCGCCCGGTCGCCCTCACCGTAGTAGATCTCCCGGTAGATCTCGTCGCTGATGAGCGTCACCCCGCGCGCCTTGGCCCATTCAGCCATTGCGCCCAGCTCGGCCTTCGAATACACGGCCCCCGTCGGGTTCGACGGAGACGAGATGATCAACCCCTTCGTCCTGGCCGTGCCCGCCCCGTCGAGGTCGTCGGGCGTGAGCAGGAAGTCGCGGCGCTCACTCCCGGCAACCGGCACCGGCTCGGCCCTGGCCAGGGTCACCATTTCGGGGTAGGAGGTCCAGTATGGCGCTCCGATCAGCACCTCGTCCCCCGGCCCGAAGAGGCAGAAGCAGGCGTTGAAGAGAGACTGCTTCGCGCCGGCAGAGACAACGACGCGCGCGGCTTCGGACGGAAACGCCGTGCCCGCAGTCATGTATGCGGCGGCGGCCGCACGCAGCTCGGGCAGCCCCGGAGCGGGGGTATACCGCGTCCGGCCCTGCCGGATGCCCTCGATTCCAGCCTGCGCAATCCCCTCGGGGGTGCGGAAGTCGGGCTCTCCCGCACTCAGGTTGATGATGTCGCGTCCTTCGGCTGCCAGCTTCTTCGCCAGCGTGCTTACCGCAACGGTCGCAGATGGCTGCAGCCTGGCGATGTTTTCGGAGTAGGTCATGGGTTAGTCTTAGTGGGAATCCGTCGGAATCGAGTCGCACAATCGGTACGGCGGGGAGCGTTGGCAACCCCGGTCGGCACTTGTGGCCGTGTCCCGGGCCCCGCCGGGGAAAGCCGCACGAATGTCGAGAAGGCCCATCCAACCATGCTGACCACCCCGGGTCCCACGCTGTTCTTCGATTTCATCGACCCCGGCTCCTACCTCGCCAGCCTCATGATCGACGAAGCGGGCGCCGCGGACATCGTCCACTGGCGCGGCTTCGAACGTCGCCCCCCTCCCCTGCCGCTCATCGATCCCGGCACCAGTGACTGGCGACGCTACCACGCTTCCGTCGCGAAGCAAGCGGGCGCTCTGGGCGCCGAGATGCACGCCCCCGACCTGCTCCCCTGGACTCGAAAGGCTCACGAGCTCACCGAGTTCGCTCGGGACAGGGATTGTTACCACGCCGTCAGACGTGCACTGTTCATGGCCCACTTCATCGACCGAACCGACATCGGGCGGATAGATTTGCTGGTCGCGGTCGCGCACGCTGCCGGCCTCGACCGATCCGAAGCCAAGGCTGCGCTGGATGTGGACCGTTACACCGACACCGTCTCGGCGCACCGCGACACGGCCCGCAGAGTGGCGGTCGGGAACGTGCCGGCGCTGGTGTCGGGGACCGGGCGCGTCGAGGGGTTGACGTCGCCGGCTGACGCGTCGCGATGGACGCGCTGGATCACGCAAAAGCTGACAGAGGGATAGGGAAGAGAGACATGGCAGGATACGAGCGGAAGACGGCGCTCGCTCCGGCGGACGTGCTGGCCCGGGCGGAGGAGCACCTCCCGGTCTACATCGGCCTCACCAGGTCCAGGCAGTCCTCCCACGGCGCTACCTACACCGGCGAGGAAGGCACCGTCGTTCTCGCCGCCCACCGGCACGGGGCCTACACGGACGTAACGGCCCGCACGGACCGCCTCGGCACGTCGCGCATGGACTACGAGATCCAGCGCTTCCTGAACCATCTCCCATACGAGTACGGCGACGCCGGCGGCCCCGGTGCGGGCGACCCCGGCTAGCGCGGTATCGAGGCCGCCCCAACCTACATGACATCATTCGAAGATCTGCCTCTCGGCCCGGAGACCGTGGCCGCCCTGGCAGCAAACGGAATCGAGACCCCCACCCCGTTCCAGGCCGTGGCAATCCCGGTCATCTCCCGGGGCAACGACATTATCGGAAGGGCGGGTCCGGGAAGCGGCACGATGGTGGCGTACGGGGCTCCCCTGATCGATCGCCTCGAGGGAGGCGCGGGCTCTCCGGTGTGCCTGGTTCTGTGCACGGGGCAGCGGCAGGCCACCGAACTCGCCCGGTCCTTTGGCCGCATCTCGGAAGGCTCCGGGCTGCGGGTCGCCGCGCTGGCCGACAACTGGAACCTTCCCGAGCGCGCCGACATCCTGTTCGTGCCCGCGGACCGATTCTCGGCTCTCTACGATCGTTCCGTGAAGGTGGATCGCGTGCAGGCCGTCGTCCTTCACGACGGCGACGGGGTGGTGAACACCGTTCCGGGCGACCACCTGGAGACGTTCCTGGGAAGCCTTCCCGCCGGATGCCAGCGGATCTTCTGCGGCCTTCCCCTCGGACCTGCACTGCTCTCGGTCGCCCGCCGCTTCACGCGACGAGCCGTGACCGTGCCGTCCGGATCGTCGCTGAAGGTTTCGCGCGGGCCCGCGAAGGGCGGCAGGGAGCTTGGCAGGGAGCTCAACCTCAAGGTGGCGGAAGGGGATCGCTGGGAAGCCGTGCTGGCGCTGGCGGTCGCGTTGCTGGAGGAGCCGGTGCGCCATCTCCTCGTATTCGCGGCGTCCGCGGACCACGCCGCCGATCTGGGCGACTTCCTGGCCATTCACGGCTTCGCTTCAGGCCCTCCCGGCGACGAAACGGTGCCCGTGTGGCTGTCTCCCGGCGAAGACGACGCCGCGCGCCAAGTCCTGGACGGCCTCCACGACGACGCCGTGGTTGCGACGCTCTCCTGCTCGGTGCCCTCCAGCGCGGCCGCGGCGGCCACCCGTCACCGGGCGGGAGGACCTGCCTGGGTGCTGTCCGCCGTGCGGGAACTGGGACATTTGAAGGAAGCCGCGGAGGGAGCGGGACTCACGCTCAAGCGCGCCCGTCCCACTCGGCCCCCGCGCGTCTCCGCATCCCTCGACGCGCTGGCCGACAGTCTGCACGAGGCTGCGCGCGCCCCCGAAATGGCGTCCTACTATCTGCTCGTCGAGTCGATGCTGGACCGCTTCTCGGTCGCGGAAGTGGCGGCGGCGGCCCTGATGCTCCTCGATCGCAAGAACCCGAAGATGAGGACAGCCGCGGTCGGTGCCGGAAAATCCCCGCCGCCCGAGAGCTGGGTGCGACTCTTCGTGTCGGCCGGACAGCGTGACGAGATCGGGGCGGGAGAGCTGCTGGGAGCGGTTACGAGCCAGTCACAGGTGCCGGGCAACCGGATCGGGCGCATCGATGTGCGGGAGAGCCACTCCCTGGTGGAGGTGCGGGAAGCCGATGCCATGAAGGTGATCTCGTCGCTGAACGGGACCACGTTGGGCGGGCGCAGCCTACGCGTCGACTATGACAGGGCGAAGGACCGGAGGCCGGGAGGCAAGCAACGACCGCCGGTCGGCAGAGACCGGCGGCCGGGTTCGGGAAGGGATGGGCCGGGGAGGCCCCATAGCGGTCCTAGGCCACCATTTCGTCGCGGCGGCGGCGGAACATCCGGTACAGGAAAAAGCCGGCCGCGACCACCAGGCCGATCTTGAAGGCCATCGCCATAAAGCCGAAGAACATCCCGAGAAGCGGAATCGCGGCCACCGCAAGCAGCTTCAGGAGCACCACGCTCACCACACCGGTCGCCGCCACCGCGCCAAGAGTTCTCACCATGTGCATTCTATCGTCTCCTTATGTTGCCCGGGTAATCCCTTTGCCCGGGTCGTACCCTTCCTACCCGCGGAACCGGTAGGAAAGTTTCACGAAAACCCCTTCCGCCTGGGGACGCAGTTCCTGGAAGCGGAAGGCCTCCATGTCGTCCATGAGCCGCGTGTACCCCACGAAGAAGACCGTCCCGGGGGTCGGCTCGAAGCTTAGAAGCGTCTCGACCGAGAAGTCGTTCGACTCCGAGCCTCGAATGTCGAAGCACGACGCGCCCGAGCAGTAGGACACCTCGCGACCCGTGGTCGGGGTCAGCAGGGAGCCCCGGCGCTGGCTCCCGTATTCGACGATCGCCCTGACGAAGAGGGAACGGTTGAACTGGTACTGGGCCCTCGCCCTCGGGATCGTCGCCCGCGAATACAGCGACCCGTCCCGCTTCCTGAACAGACTGGTATGCCGGACGCCCACTTCGCCGCTGAGGTTCGTCGTGGGGAAGAGATTCAGGCTCACGTCACCGGACCAGGAGTCGGCGAGGTCCACCGGTGTGTCCGTGCGGAAGTCGAAAAGAGGGGACTCCGACCGGGTGAACCGCACAGTGCCGCGGACGCGGTCGAAGGAGTTGACCCACAGGAAGACCGTCCCCGAACTCAGGCCCTTGAACATGGACTGGTCCGCGTGGAAGGGCTCGGAATGCCCGCCGGGCCCCTTGAAGAAGAGGCCGTCGTAGTCCGCGCGCGCAAAGTCGTAGTATGCGAGCGAGTAGTTGCCGAAGAGGGTGATGTTCCCACGGAACGAAACGCTGCCACCGAGCTTCATCCTGCTCTCCTGAGCCCACCGTCCCGACCAGAACTCGTCATGGTCCCAGAACCCCTCCGTCTCGAAGCTCGGACCCCATTGCTCGATGAGGTCGCCGGGCTTGCCGCGGAAGTTGTAGCTGACGTTGGTCTTCGTCTGAGCCGCCCCCCTCCGGCGGATGAAGCCGCTGCCGGCGATGAAGTCGTTGCTCAGATCCTGCACGTTCGCCGAGAACTGGAAGTTGCGTCCCGAGCGTGCGAACTGCGCCGACCACAGCCCGCCGCTGATGCGATCGGGCACTCCCTCTGCCGTGCGGCTACCCGCGCCGAGCAGCGTTACCGTGTAGCGCTCCCTGAACTGGAAGCGCCCGTCGATCCCCACCAGCCGGTTGAATCTCTCGGTGTGGTAGGTCCGATCGGTGTAGACGAGCCCCACCGTGGATGTGCTTCCGAGGTCGCGCCGAAGACGGAAGATGTTCACCACCGGCTTGGCGTTCCCGCCCGGGTTGTCCGGATCGGCAACATCGTCGACCGCGCCCAGGTACCCGGCGTTGAAGCTCCCGATCTTGCCTTGCAGCTTCGCGCCCGCCACGGGGTTAATGATCGAGCGCGTGTAGACGAGTTGCTGCGGGAGCCGGAAGATCTCGGTCCCTTCGAGGAAGAACGGTCGCTTCTCGCGCAGGAAGATGGCGAAACGTTCATTGACTCTGATCTGTCCGGCGTCGGCCTCGACCTGGGAGAAGTCCGGGTTGTAGGTTCCGTCGAGCGTCAGGTTCGACGTGACCCCGTATGTCAGGTTGAGCCCGAAGTCACCGTCCACTCCATCCCGCTGAAACGCGCCCGCGTCACTGTTGTACGCTCCCTGCTTCGTGAACGTCTGCACCGGGTTGATCTCGAAGAACAGCCCCTGGTCCAGTTCCTGGAGCCCGGTCAGCCTGCCGAACTGCTCCATCTTGTTGGCCACGTTGGCCGTCACGGGAGCCCACGACTCGTTATAGCCGTCCCGCGCGATCCTGCGCTCGATCTGCAGCCCCCAATCCTGCACCGCCTCCTCGCGGAATCGCATACTCTTGAAGGGCACCTTGACCTCCACCGAGTAGCCCCCTTCGAAGAGGTCGCCGCCCGAATCCCACACGAAGTCCGGATTCCAGTCGATGGGGGGACCGTGCCGCTCCCTGCCGCCTCTGCTCCCAACCACCCAGAGACCGTCCTGCTGGACCCCATGCGGGTTGACCATGATGACGTAGCCGCGGCGGTTGTCGTTGAACGTGTCCAGGATGAAGCGCACGTAGTCGTCGGAGTAGGCGAACGAGTCCCGGTCGCCGAGCGTCGCGCGCACTCCGCCTTCCACATCGTCGTACGCCGTCACGGCAAAGTAGATGGCGTCGTCGGTGACCAGCACCCGCGCTTCGGTGCGCTGCGTCGCGGGGACTCCCTCGACCGGGTCGAACTGGGTGAAGCCGGTGAGCACCGGTGCGTTCAGCCAGACGGCCTCGTCGATCCGGCCGTCGACCTTGATGTCGGCCTCGTCCACCCAGGGGTTCGGGACTTCGAGCTGCCCGGCGCTGCCGTCGTAGACAACCACCGGCGGCGGCCCGGCCCCGGGTGGGGAGCCGCCCTGTTCCCTCTGAATGCCCGCTGCCTGCCCGAACCCCGCCGTAGCGGCGCTCATCGCCGCCAGAACTACTATCATCTATTGCGTCCTCTCGCTACGCTCGCGAGCGCTGCTGCCGTTATACCACCAGACCCACGTTATACCACCAGACCCACGTTATACCACCAGACCCATTAAGACACCTCGGGCGCAGGCTTCGTTGAAAGATGGACCCCTACACCGATCGAGAAAAGCGGGACCTCCTGAAACGAGTGGCCGACGGTGAGCCCCGTCCGCAGTGTCCAAGGTGCCGCGCTCCGTGCGCGGTCATCCGCACCGGGCCCCGGGACGACGTGTCATACGTGCGCGACCGGATCGTGGTTCGGTGCTCCCGGTGCACGCGGGGGTTCGGGGTGGAAGCGGGGGGTTGAAATCGGCGCCGTGGCCCGCCGGCTGCGCGCACACTATGGTAAACGTTCGCCGGGTCACCGGCGGTGGCGCCAGCGGACGGGTGCTCTCCAGCCCACGGTGGCTGCCGCCAGTGCCACACCGAAATACGAGGAAGACCCATCCCGCGCACCCGCAGTCCACACGCCGTTGCCGACCCGCTCCCGGCTTTACTGGTGGTGGCGGCATGCCTGCTGTTGCCCGCTCGTACACAGGGACAGGAGAACCCGGGCCCCTCGCCGGGCCCCCTGATCCTGGAGCTCACCACGAGTGCTCGCGCCCTCGGTCTGGGTGGTGCTTTCTGGGCCGGGGGCAACGGTGGACACGCCATCTTCCACCACCCCGCGCTGATCGGGGGTACGGGTTTCTCCGCTTCCCGCGGGCGTTTCGGAGGGGCCACCCACCTCTCCATGAGTGGAAGTGGCGCCTGGATGGGTGGAACGGCTGCCGTGGGGATTTCGTTTCTGACGTATGGGACCGCGGCCGATTCGCCGCTTGACCTCCCCCGTGAAGCAGAGGCGCTGATCGCGGGCGGCGACATGAGTGCCGCGGAGTTCACCGCGGCGGCGGGGTTCGCCGACGAGGTGTTCGGTGTCGGGGTGGGCGCCGCGGCCAAACTGATCGGCCAACAGCTGGGCGGGCTCAGCGGGAGCACGATGGCGGTGGATCTGGGGGTCGGAAGGGAGATCGGGCCTGTGACCACGGCCGTCACCGTGCAGAATCTGGGCCCCGCGCTGAAGATCGGCCGCTATGACGTGCCCCTGGCGCGGCGCGTGGTGGTGGGGGCCGGGACCGGGACGCGGGCTCCGGTGGGGCCGCTCGATGTGGGAGCGGCGGTTCAGATCGCGCGCGAAGGGGACGGCGAGATCGTGCCGGGAGGCGGGGTGGAGATCGCTTGGTGGCCGGTTCAGCGAAGGATCTTCATCGTGCGGATCGGGGCGGTACGCGTGGTGGAGGGGGAAAGCTCGCCGCTCACCTTTGGTGCCGGGTTCGAGGGGGACCGCATCCGCATCGACTACGGGTACCGTGACCTCCAGCACACGGACCTGCGCGTCGCGTCGCACCGAATCGGGATCGCGATTCGGTAGGGGGGCCGTGTTGAACCCCTCGCCGTACCGGGAGCGAGGCGCGTCGTCCATCGACCTGCGCCCTCTACCGCCTCCAGGCCTCGGCGTCCGGAATCCCCCTGCTGGTGAGGACTTCGATCCCGGGTTGTGCCGCCAGCGCCGCTACACGGTCTCCGGCCACCGCCGCTCCCACCGAATCACGCAAAATACCCCGTATCTGACCGGTTCGCCGGTCGCGCAGGATGGTCACCGGCCTGTCCGTGTTTTCGTTCAGAATGGCCGTTCCGCCGGGCCCGGACAGCGTGATGCTGGCAAGATTCCCCGCCCAGCCGGGCTGCACCGGTAGCGCGAAAACGAAGCCGGAGCTGCCATCGCCATCGGCCACCTCCGGCATGTCGAAGCGGAGCGAGAACAACTCCTCACCGCTGGCGGTCTGTCCCGAGACCTCGTACAGACCCCCTGTCTCGGGGAGCGCGGGCTGTGCGTCGATGATGAACGCAGGTTCCAGGTAGGGTTGGCCGCCAGCGTCCACCCCGCCCCATAGAAGGAGCGACCTGACGGGGGAAGCGACGGTTACCGCAACCAGGCAGACGCAGACCCGTCCCATGCCGTCACTCCCGTGGCACCCTCGCGCCCCTGAACCCCGGGTGCAGATGCGCCAACCCCACATCATCCACCACCACGGTGCCGGCTTCGGTCCCGTCGAAGACCAGGGCGATTGCACGCAGCGTTCCCGGATCGAAGGCGGGATTCTCCGCCGAGAAATCCGACAGCGGGATGGAAAAGTGTTGCAGGATCAGCTCCCACGGATTCGCGAAGCGGTCGTCCTCGATGTCGCGGCGGCGCAGCACGCGAATGGTGAGCGGTCTCCTGAGCGCGCCGTAGTCGGTCAGGCCGACCCGCGCGGTGTCGCCGTCCGCGTCGACGGCCTGGACGGTCAGCTCGAGGGGCGGCTTTTCATCGTCCGTGGAGGCGCGGTCTTCGCGGCGGTCCTGACCGGCCCCGCCGGCCGTGCGATCCTCGTCGCCGTCCTCCTCGGCGTCGGGGTGCTTCCGCGGCCCCGGTTCGTCGTCGAGGCCGCCTACATGCATCTCGAGGGTGGTTTCGGGGCCGGTGGACCACTCGTCCGCCAACCCGTCCGGCAGCGTGAAGGTGAATACGGCAGGCGGCGCGGGCTCGTCGGAGCCCCGGTAGCTGTTGTTCCAACCGAGCCACAGCGCCTGGTTCACCTGGGACGACGAGGTGTTGGTGCGGTTGGCGGAGCGGAGGTCGAGTTGGCCCTCGCGCCAGGTGCTGAAGTCGGCGCCGTGCAGGGTGACGCCGTCCGCGGACCCGGACGTGACGTCGATGTCCTCTTCGAAGTCGGCGAGCGGTCGGAAGGAGGCGTCCATGAAGCGCGTGATGTACATGGTTTTGGGCAACCAGGCGCCGGCCACGCGGTGGTCGCGGAAGAGGGGGCGGTAGCGGTCGTCGCCCTTCAGAGTGATGTCCAGGAAGGACGAGACGAAGACGCGGCCGAACTCGCGCTGGTCCTCGGGAGGGAGCAGGCCGTCCAGCTGCAGGATGCGGGGACTGCGGGGCCCGTTGTCGTGCGCGCCCCACACGGTGTTCCACTGGCCGTGGTTGGCGCGGTACACGTAGACGGCCGATTTGAACATGCCGGCGCCCGCACCGCCGCCCGCACCGCCGCCCGCACCCGCCGAGAACTGCAGCCGGTTGAAGATGCGCAGGCCGTGGAAGCTGGTGACGTCCCCGTCGTGCGAGCCGTGGAAGACGAGGTAATTGAAGTCGTGCAGGGGGGCGCGCTGGTCGGCGGGCAGGTACTGGCCGTCCACGGGCGCGATCGAGATGACGGCCTTGATGTCGAAGCCGAAGTCGAACTCCAGGGATGCGTCGTCGGGGTAGCGGGTCAGGCGGTTGAACGCGCCCGCAAGGGCCACCGCCTCGCCGCCGCGGGAGTGTCCGATGAGCCCGATGTTGCCCATGTCGACCCGGCCGTGGAAGGGATTCTCCGGGTCTTCGGCGAAGCGCTGCCAGGCCTGCAGGTGCTTGAGGAGAAGCCAGCCGCGCCCGTCGTTCTCGCCGCGGACGCCGCCGTTGATGAAGTTCATGTCCACCGAAGCGAGGATGTGTCCGCGGCTTGCGAGGAGCTCGCCGAGCCAGTCGTACCCGGGATCCGAGAAGTCGCGCATGTTGTGGTTGCCGTGCACGACCAGGACGAGGGGGTGGGGACCGGGGTCGTCGGGGTACCAGACGCGCGCGTTGATCGGGAAGCTGTCGGGCGAGAACCCCCAGTACTTGTTCCGGGACTTCGCCGAGTTGCCGAGACTGACCAGCTTCGAGGCGTCGACGGGTTCGGTGACGATCGACACCGAGTCGCGGTACTCGGCGCGGTTCCTGTCCGTGCCGCTGCCGTAGTAGAGGGTGAGGACGTCGTGGGGGCCGGGAAGGGCGGGGTTGGGGTGGTCGAGGTGGTGGCCGGACAGGATCGTGGCCGCGTCCGAGGGGGTGAGGTCGAGGGAGCCGGCGCAAGCGGAGCTGGCCGCGGCGAGGATGGTGGCCAGGGTCGCGAGTGTGGCGGGACGGATTCTCATGGGGACATGATAGGGTGGCAACGGGGGTTGGACCATTCACGGAAGACGTACGGGAGGGAACAGTCGCATGGCTGAGCCGAGACTCTGGACCGGAACCAGCGGGTTCTCCTACAAGGAATGGAAGGGGAGCTTCTACCCGGAAAAGCTGCCGGCGAACCGGATGCTGGAGTACTACGCGCGGCAACTCTCCAGCGTTGAGATCAACAACACGTTCTACCGCCTGCCTCGGGCGGAGATGCTGGAGAAGTGGGCGTCACTGGTGCCCGACGACTTTGCCTTCGTGCTGAAAGCGAGCCGCAGGATCACGCACATGAAGCGGCTGAAGGATGCGGGTGACCCCCTGGAGTACCTGGTGACCACCGCCGTGGGAGCCCTGGGTGCGCGGCTCGGGCCGATCCTGTTCCAGCTGCCTCCGTACCTGCGCAAGGACGTGGAGCGGCTGCGCGACTTCCTGGCCATCGTCCCGGACACGGTTCGCGCCGCCTTCGAGTTTCGCCATGAGAGCTGGTTCGGCGACGATGTGTACCAGGCGCTGGCGGACCACGGCGCCGCGCTGGTCACGGCCGACACGGGTGAGGACGAGGCCCCCGTGGTGGAGACGGCCGGGTTCGGGTACGCGAGGTTGCGGCAGCCCGGGTACGGGGAGGCGGAGCTGGCGGAGTGGGCGGCCGTGCTGAGGCGGTCGGCGTGGAGCGATGTCTTCGTCTTCTTCAAGCACGAGGACGAGGGGGCCGGGCCGCGCATGGCGGCGGGGTTCGGGGGGGTGTGGGGGTAGCGCTTCTTGACTACCGTGGGTGATACTGTATGATTATTCCGCGTAAAAACCATACATAGGGAAATTGAATTGGCAACTCTGTCACTACGGCGAGATGTGGTCTATCGCACCGAGTACTTCGCCAAATACACGCGGAACCCGAGTCGGCTCGCAACGAGATTGGTGCGAGGTGGCAAGCTTCGGCGGTTGAGGAAGGGGATGTTCTACGTCCCCGGCGAGAAGATTGGCTCAGTTGAAGTGCCCCCACCGGACAGGGCTCTTCTGCAATCTTTCTTTCGGGGTCGTCCCTACCTGTACTCGGGCAATGTCGCGTGGAACTCTCTGGGGCTCGGCACTACCGCTGTGGAAGCCGTGGCACTGATCTATAACACCACACGCACGGGCCGCCTGGAAATCGACGGACGGCGCTTCGACTTGCGGCGCGTTCGGTTTCCAAGGAAGCCCGATCCGGAATTCTATGTGGTGGACCTCCTCAACAACCTGGAACGAGCGATGGCCGACGCGGAAAGGGTTCAGTTGGCGCTTGAGCGCGCCCTTGCGAACGGCAGGTTCGACGTTGTCAATCTGGTACGAAGGACCGCTCAATACGGGTCGCGCACCGCCCGGGAGATGCTTGGGCAGTCCCTTCCTCGCTGATGACTGGTACAGCTGGGGCGCGATTTCTGCATGAGCACCCCCGCTTCGAGAAGATCTTGTCTGCAGTGGCAAACGTCCGACGCCTCCAGGCACCGTTGGTGGAGAAGGACTACTGGATCACCCACACGCTGTGGGCGATTGAGAAAGCAGGCTTGCGAGTCTACTTCAAGGGTGGTACCAGCCTGTCCAAGGCATTCGGCTTGATCGAGAGGTTTTCGGAGGATCTCGACATCATGATCGAGGGCCCGGATCTCCCCGTGGTCCGGAGCTGGACATCCAAGGGGAGCCGGGCAAGAGAGAGCAGAATCGAGTTCTTTCGGGCCTTCGGGGAGCAAATGCGAGTGCCTGGCGCGAAATTGATTCTCAATCCCGAAGTGCGGAGCCGCGGGTGGCGGAAGGCGGTCTTCGAGGTTCGTTTTCCGAGCCGGACGATGGAAGTCCTACCGGAGGCGATGCGGCCATTTGTCCAGCTGGAGATAGGCCATGTCCGCAAGAGTCCAATAATGGAACGGAAGATCACGTCCTGGATCCACGATTATGTAGTGGGGCAGCCCGTCGGACTCGATAGCATTTGCAATAGTCCTGCGGCAATCAGATGCGTACTGCCCGAGGTCACCTTGCTCGAGAAAATCGAAGCCATCGCACGGCGCTACGGTCGCACCCCCTTCTCGCCGGCCAGTTTCGTACGCCACTACGAAGACGCGGCCGCAATCATCAGGCTCCACCCTCTCCCGAACAGACCGACGTTGCGGGATCTGCTGAAGGCGCTGTGCGACGAGAAGGCTATCCGCCAATGGCCCAAGCCAGATGATCCGTCTTTGAATTCGATCCAAGACAGCAGGTGGTCGGCTCTCCAGAGGGCTTGGACGGCCCTTGAAGCCTTCCATTGGGGCCCGAGAACAACTCTCGCCGAGTGCACGCGGACGATTCGGGAGTTCCTTGTGGACCTGGGCCCGACAGCCGCTACCACCTAACCCGGCTGAGATTCCATTCGATCCCCACCACCACCTCATCCGGGACGCCCGTCACACCCTTCCCATCGCCCCACACCTCCCTGAACCGCCCCACAGTCTCGCGAGCGGCCATCACCACCGGCTTCCGCGGCAATCGCGCCTTCGCGGCCAGGCGCGCGAGCAGCTCCTCCGACAGATCGCCGAACCGGTGTACCTCGTCGACCCAGCGGAGCGCCATTCGGTCGTCGTCGAGGTACGGCAGGGTGGAAACAAGGTCGTACGCGGGCGCGAGCGCAGGAGCGCGCCGGTCCGGGTAGATCAGCGCCCAGTTCTTCAGATGCGCGTCGCCGTTGCCGATCAGCACGCAGAACACCAGGCGTCGGATGAACTCGGCCACCGCGTCGTCACCGACCTCCCGTCCGATCACTTCGACGATGTCCCGGTAACCGGCCTTGACATACTTCTGCTCGGGGTGGGCGCCGAGAACCTGAGCGAAGTCCTCGACATGGACTCGCGTGCCGTCGTCCATCCTGTCGAAGCGCCGAACCGCGAGGGCTTGGCCTCTGCGCAGGCCCATTCCCCGCGGGAGGTTCTCGATCGAATCCACCGAAACGAGGCGCGTTTGGGGCACGTCGATCCCCACCCGTCCGGCCAGCGTCATCATCGCGTGTTCCTGCTCGGGCAGCCCCGGGAAGGCCGCCGACGGAAACTTGACGATCCAGGAACCGCCGACGCCCCCCGCCGGGATGGTCAGTCTGTCACTGGCCGACATCGTCGCGGACAACTTCGGCTGGACACCGGGCAGCGAGAAGCGGAGCGCGGGGAACGGGGCGGGCATCGGCTCGAAAGCGGCGTCCGGAGTGCCACGATCCCGGAGACGGTGCCGGCTTTGGTGGGCGCCGGTGCGGATGACCGGATCCTGGCCACCTCCGACGGGGACGACCGAAACGGCTCCCGGGAGATCCTGGCCGAGGGTGGCGAGCAGCGGGAACTCCTGTCGCGGATCGATTCCGGCGGCCCGCGCAAGGTATTCCCGCAACGGACCCTCCGGCAGGAGATTCGCGAAGAACGGCGGTGCCCAGGTGCGTGTGGGCGGAATATCGGTGATCAGGTGGCCGAACGGGTCCTTGAAGGAGAGGCTCAGGGTGGCCCGCTGCGGATCGTCCGTGTAGCCGGGGTCGAAGGCAAAGACGATCCTGTCGCGCCCAAGCCTGGTGAGCGTCCCGATCGACCGACCGTGAAGACGGACATCGAGGACGTCGAAGTCAGCCATCCGGTGAATCCTCGCTGGCCGGGCCCGTGTCGGTCACAGCGAGGCCGAGCGCCTGGACGGCGGGGACGGACCTTCGCGAAACGAGCATGAGTTCCAGGCCAGTGCCCCGTGCCAGTTCGACCAGGCTCGACAGTCTCAGCTCGGCGCGGCCGTGTTCGAACCGTGAGATCTGGGCCTGGGTGAGGCCGAGGCGTTCGGCGAGTTGGCGCTGGCTGAGGCCCTGGGCTTTTCGGGCAGCGCGGAGAGTCAGGGCGATGTCGAGGACTGTAGGGTGCATGAGATTGGCAGCGTGGACATGAAAATAATATGGAACAGGAGAATAATATATATATCTATATGATACTCTATCTCTGGCAAGGGGGTGACGAGTGGTCGTTCCAACCCGGGCGAGCTCGATCAGCTCCGAATTCTCCGAGTAGCTGGCGGGAGCGTAGAAGGTGCCCGACGAGAAGCCCCAATTGATGACCACCGTCGTGAGACCCTGGGGCAGCAGGGGCTCGCCAGCCCGGCGCCTCGCGTTCGCGGTGCTCGGGCGGAACTATCCAAGGACTTCTAGGACCCGAACTCTATCCCGTCAATGTCATACCAGTCGATCGCCCGCGCTGAGACCCCCTCCGGTCCGGGTGCCCGGTCGACCAAAGCCGCGAGTGTCGAACCCATGAGGTCGTAGCCGATCAGTCGGTCCCGAATCCGAACGGTGCCCGCGTAGTCGGTGCCCACCCAGACATCCAGGTAGGAAAACGCGTCCCGATCCCGTGTCGTGCCAATCCAAAGACGGCCCCGTTGTCAAAGGCCAGGGACATCGACCCTTGGAACCATTTCCTGGGATCTTCCCTGTATCCCGCAGCGTATGGTTCCATCGCCGAGGCGGGGAGCGACATGTTGCCTGACAGCCGTGCCAGGCCGGTGAGATACGCATCGACATCGCGCTCGCTCGGCAACTCGGCAACATAATTCGGCAGGTAGACGACGGTCGCGTTGTCCGCGTCCCGATCTGCGAAGAACACAAGCTCGCGCTTGCACACCTGAAAGACCCACCCACCTGCAGGAGTTGGCAACCCTCCTGACATTTCTCCGCATTCGGTTTCCACCAAACCGCTCACGCCTCGACGTTCCCATAGAATCTCTCCCGTGCCGACATCTACCTCGGCCTCGACAAATGCCGGCGGACCAAAGGTGAAGTAGCTACCGAATGCGCTCGATCCGAAGGGGCCTACAGGGCGAAAGCCGGGAGGCAATGTCGCCTCGGACAGGTGGCCGCCAGCAGGCTCAAAAACCGTCAGCCGTCCCAGTCCGAGATCGAACACGCCTAGGGTTCCGGCAGGTCCGCGCCTAAGATAAGACGGACGGCGAAATTCCCCGGGACCCTCCCCCTCGCCTCCGAAGATCACTGCCGCTTTCCCGGTGCGGTCGGCACAGTGCACCTGGAACTCGAAGGAGTTGATCACGCACGCAGTGTTTTCGTCCGCCAGAGCGATATCGAAATTGTAGCTCAGGGGGGCTTCGGACGATGCGACGGGAACAAGGACTACGAGTGATTCGCCGGGTGTCTCGGAAACGCAGCCGATCGTAGTGGCCGCCAGAACGGCGGCCACTACGATCGCGCGAGGGCACTTGAGGACGAGCAGCGGTCCGTGGACAAGCCCGCCCGAGCACCGAGAACGGTGAGGCGCCGGGCTGGCAAACCGCGTCATAGACAAGCCTTCGGTGCTAAAGAGGAATCACTCCGAGCCGCAAGCCGCGGCCCGTTCACAATTGGTATACACGCTAGTTGACCCGCCCCCATCTTGACACGGCCCCGGCCCGGATCGAAGATCCACGCTCAGGTGTATCATAAGACGGGCGGCCCTCGCAGCGTCCCGGCGCCCCTCCAGAGGTCGGAAGGAATCCCCATGATCATCCGCATCAAGAAGAACAGCGACATCCCCTCCTCGGAGATCACGCCCGAGTCGGCGTACATCAACCGCCGCAAGTTTCTCGGTGCCTCCGCGGGCATCGGCGCCGCCGCCTTCCTGGCGCGCGGCGCGGCCTCCGCGCAATCCGGCACCCCGGCCCACGCCTCCCCCCTCTCCGCCCGGCAGGACGAAGAGCCCAACACCTTCGAGGAGATCACCAGCTACAACAACTTCTACGAGTTCGGCCTCGACAAGAAGGACCCGTCGAGGAATGCCCACGCTCTCGTTACCGAACCGTGGACCGTCAAGGTCGACGGCCTCTGCAACAACCCGGCCGACTACCACCTCGAGGACTTCATCACGCCTTCCACGATCGAGGACCGCACCTACCGGCTGCGCTGCGTGGAAGCGTGGTCGATGGTCGTCCCTTGGCAGGGCTTCCCCTTGGCGGACGTGATCAAACGCGCCGAGCCCACCGCCGCCGCGAAATACGTCTCCTTCGAGACGCTGTGGGACCCGGAGCAGATGCCCGAGCGTCGCTGGAGGCCGGTCATCGACTGGCCCTACCGCGAAGGGCTGCGCCTGGACGAGGCGCTCCATCCGCTGACGCTCCTCGTCACGGGGCTGTACGGCAAGGACCTCCCGAACCAGAACGGGGCGCCGCTCCGCCTGATCGTGCCCTGGAAGTACGGCTTCAAGAGCATCAAGTCGATCGTGCGCATGACCTTCACCGACGAGGAGCCGCCCACGACCTGGGCCACCCAGAGCCCCCGCGAGTACGGCTTCTACTCGAACGTCAACCCTGACGTGAGCCACCCTCGCTGGAGCCAGGCGACCGAAAAGCGGATCGACAGCAGCAAGCTCTTCGGGTACCGCCGTATCGACACGCAGTTCCTGAACGGCTACGCGGACGAGGTGGGCCACATGTACGAGGGGATGGACCTGAAGAAGCACTTCTGAGGGTGGAGTCCACGAGGGCGGCGGCAACGGTTGGATCCACGGAGGCGGCCCGTCAGCCACGAGCGGCCGGTCGGCCACGTGCGGGAGCGACCCGGTCGTCCAACCCGAAGCGCCAGATCCTCCTCATCAAGACCGCGATCTGGATCATGGGGCTGACGCCGCCCATCTGGCTCGCCGCGAGCCTCTTTCGCCGCACCCTCGGCATCAACCCCGTCGAGACCATCATCCTCGTCCAGGGACGCTGGACCCTCGTCTTCCTCATCGCGACGATGGCCGTCACGCCCATCCGCCGCCTCACCCGGTGGAACCGCGTCGTGCAGCTGCGGCGCCTTCTGGGCCTCTTCGCCTTCTTCCACGCCTGCGTCCACTTCCTGTCGTACTTCGGCATCGATCAGCTTTTCCAGCTGTCGTACATCCTCGAGGACGTGCTGGAGCGCCGCTACATCACGGTCGGATTCACGGCGCTGGTTCTGATGATCCCCCTTGCGGTGACGTCGACGAAGGGCTGGATCCGGCGCCTGGGGAAGCGCTGGCAGAAGCTTCACCGACTGTCCTACGTTGCGGCATCCCTGGGGGTGCTTCATTTCTACTGGAAGGTCAAGGCGGACACCTTCTGGCCCCTCGTGGCGGCGCTTACTCTGGCCGGACTCTTCGCCGTCAGGTTCGCGTACCGGAAGCGGGGGCCGAAGAGGACCGCCCGGGCCCGCAAGGCGCCCCCACCGAAGAGACCCGCCCGGGCCTGACTTGCGCGAGCGGCGAACCCGGGGGACCGTTCAGGGGTATGTTCGTTCGTTACCGCAGCTGAGGAAGGCGAGGTTGGCAGGTTCACGGTGGGTTCGCGCCGCGTTGTTGGCGGCGCTGGGAGGGGTCCTCGGACTCGTTGCGGTGACCGGTCCGCACGGACGCGGCGACGAGGTCGCGACCAGCACCGGCCACACGGCCGCCCCCGCGCCTCCCGTCCCGCTCCGGCCCGCCACAATGAAGTTCCAGCGCCCACCCCCCGAGTGGCACGAGTTCTACTTCACCCGGGCGGCCTACTCGTCCGGCCGGGGCGGCTGGGGCCGGCGTGGCAATTCGTGGGCAACCGACTATCCCAAGGCCGACCGGCAGTTCCTGACGGTCCTGAGGCGGCTCACCAACCTGGACGCCTACAACGACGAAAACGCGGTCCTGCTAACCGACCCGTCCATCCGCCGCTACCCCTTCCTGTACGCCCTCGAAGTCGGCTACATGAGCATGTCGCCCGACGAAATCCAGGGGCTGCGCGAATACCTGATGGCGGGTGGCTTTCTGGTGATCGACGACTTCTGGGGATCGCGGGAGTGGGCGCAGTTCGAGTACCAGATGGGTCTGGTCTTCCCGAACCACCCCATCATCGAGCTGGACCTCGAGCACCCCGTCTTCAGCACCTTCTACGACATCGACGAGATCCTTCAGGTGCCCGCCTACGGGCGGTGGGGCGGCCGTACCAGCGAGCGCGACGGCTTCGTGCCGCATGTCAGGGGGATCGAGGACGACGAGGGGCGGCTCATGGTCCTCATCAACTGGAACACGGACCTTGGTGACGCCTGGGAGTGGGCCGAGCAGCCCGACTACCCGTTGCACTTCTCCACATTCGCGTTCCAGATGGGCGTGAACATGATCATCTACGGCATGAGCCACTGAGGGCACCGTGAGCGGCTTCTTCGAATTCCTCTTCAAGTACCGTCCCGTCCTGTACCAGGAGGGCGATTTCACCTTCCTGTCGCCCTGGCCGGTGGGAACGATGGCGATCATCGCGGTCGCACTCGTGGTGCCCGCCGTGCTCACCTACGCCCGCGCCCGCGGCAAGAGCCGTGCAACCGACCGCTGGGTGCTGGCGGCTCTCCGGGGCGCCGCGTTCCTGCTGCTCTTCTTCATCGTCATGCAGCCGGGGCTGGTCCTGACGTCGGTCGTGCCGCAGAGGAACTTCCTGGCCGTGCTCGTCGACGACTCCCGCAGCATGTCCATCAACGACCGTGACGGATCCTCCCGCGCGGACAAGGCCACGGGACTCCTCGATCCGGATGGCGACCTGATCGATGCGCTGAACGAGGACTTCGCGATACGCTACTTCCGCTTCTCGTCCGCGCCGGCAAGGATCGACGGCGTGGACGCGATGACCTTCGACGGCAGCAACACCCGGATCGGCAATGCGCTGGCCTACGCCCGCAACGAGCTGCAGGGGGTGCCTCTCTCGGGCATCGTGGTCGTCTCCGACGGCGGGGACAACACCGACGCGGCCCTCGGCGAGGCGCTGCTGCCTCTCCGCGCCGCGTCGGTGCCCGTCTTCACGGTCGGGTTGGGGGACGAAGAGATGGAAGCCGACGTGCAGGCCAGCCGCGCGGAGGTTCCGGAGAAGGCGCTGGCAGGCACCTCGATGGTGGTCACCGTGATCGTGGACGCGCGCGGGTTCGCCGGGCGAACGGTTCCGATCGTGGTCGAGGACATGGGCCGGATCGTCACCACCGAGGAAGTGACCCTCCCGGACGACGGGCAGCCCCTGGTCACCCCGATCGCGATCACGCTGGACACCGAGGGCGCGCGCGAGCTGACCTTCAGGATCCCGGGACAGCCGGGCGAACGCGTCCTGGAGAACAACGAACTGCACGCGGTCGTGCAGGTCCGGAACCGCACCGAGAAGATCCTCTACTTCGAGGGAGAACCGCGCCACGAGGTCGCCTTCATGCTCCGGGCCGTGCGCCAGGACGAGAACCTGCAGGTCGTGCTTCTCCAGCGCACCGCGGAGAACAAGTTCTTCCGGCGCAACCTGGACGACCCGCTCGAACTCGTGCAGGGCTTCCCCACGACCCGCGAAGAGCTCTACCGCTACCGCGCGCTCGTCCTGGGATCGGTCGAGGCCAGCTTCTTCACCCACGACCAGCTCGACATGATCGCGGACTTCGTGAGCGCCCGCGGCGGCACGCTGCTCATGCTGGGAGGCCGCCGCGCCCTCTCGGAGGGGGGCTACCAGGGGACGCCGCTCGAAGATGTCCTCCCGGTCGTGCTGAACGAGCCCGGGACGGCCACGCCGACCGAGCGGCTGGCCTTCGTCAAGGTCGCGCCCACCCCCGCCGGAGCGAACCATCCGGCCACCAGGATCGATGGCACGGTCGAGCAGTCCGCCGCGAGGTGGGACTCGCTGCCGCCCGTGTCCACGACGAACATCGTGACGGAGCTGAAGCCGGGCGCGACCGAGCTGCTCGAAGGCACGGTGGTCGACGCGGGCGCCGGGGTGGAACCGGACCGCGTGGTGATGGCGTTCCAGGGGTACGGCAAGGGCCGCTCGATGGTGCTCGCGGTGCAGGACACCTGGCTGTGGCAGATGGACCACACGGTCCCGCTCGAAGACCAGAGCCACGAGACCTTCTGGAGGCAGCTGCTGCGCTGGCTGGTATCCGAGACGCCGGACCCGGTTGAAGCACAGCCCGAGCGCGAGTCGGTGGAAGTCGGCGAACCGGTCACCCTCGAAGCCACCGTGCTGGACGAGGGCTTCGTGGAGGTGAACGGCGCACAGGTGAGCGCCCGCGTGACGACCCCGACGGGTGAGGCGCGGGAGCTGCCGATGGAGTGGTCGGTCACCGAGGACGGCAAGTACAACGTTTCGTTCACGCCCGATATGGAGGGGCTCTTCGAGGTGTCGGTGGACGCCGGGCGGGACACGATCTCCCTCGGTTCGGCCGAGACGAGCGTGCGCGTGGCCCCCGGCGGCGAGGAGTACCGCAACCCGCACCAGCGCCGAAGCCTCATGGAGCGCATCGCCGAGGAGACCGGCGGCCGCTACTACACCGCGGAGACCGCGAGCCGGCTGCCCGAGGACCTGCAGTTCACCGGTGGTGGCGTCACCGTCACCGAGGAGCGCGACCTGTGGGACATGCCGGTCCTCTTCCTGCTGCTGGCGGGGTTGCTGGGGGCGGAGTGGGGGTACAGGCGGAAGCGGGGGTTGGCGTGAAGGGCGGCGCGGTCCTCCGCGTGACCACCTGGGCGGCCCTCTTCTCCGCCGGCCTTCTCACAGCCCTCGTCCTTCCGGCGGCGCTCCCCGCTCAGAACACCCACATCCTGCTCATCTCCGGACTCGGTGGCGACCCCGAGTACACGGACGGGTTTCACAGCTGGCTCAGCCGCTTTGCCGACGCGGCGACGGAGAAGCACGGCATCCCGCCCGAGCGCATCACCTACCTCGGCGAGGAGACCGACCTCGATCCCACGCGCATCCGCGCTCGCTCGACCGGCGACAACATCCGGGCCGCGTTCGCGGAGATCACGGCCTCGATGGCCCCCGCGGACGAGTTCGTCGTCCTCCTCGCCGGCCACGGGACCTTCAGTGACGGTACGGCGCGCTTCAACATCCCGGGACCGGACCTGACTCCCGACGAATGGAGCGGGTTGCTGGCTGGTCTCGGCGACCGCCGCGTCACCTTCGTCAACACGGCGAGCGCCTCGGGGCCATTCGTCGAGGCGCTCTCCGGGCCGAACCGGACCATCATCACCGCGACGAGGACCGGGAGGGAGCGCAACATGACCCGCTTCGGGCTCCATTTCGTGGACGCGTTCGCGGACGACGGCGCCGACGCGGACAAGGATTCCCGGATCTCGATGCTGGAAGCCTTCGGCTATGCGCTGCGAGAGGTTCAGCGGGAGTACGAGGGCGACAATCAGATCCTGAGCGAGCACGCGGTGCTGGACGACAACGGCGACCGCGAGGGCAGCCGGGAGATGGACGACCTTGAGGGAGACGGCGCGCTGGCCCGCATGGTGTTTCTGGCTTCGATGGGAGGGGCGGCGGGCGACGAAGCGGTGACCCCGGCGCTGCGCGCGCTCCACGAGGAGAAGGCCGCGATCGAGGCGCGGATCGGCGAGCTGCGGCGAGTCAAGGCGCAGCTGCCGCTGGAGCGGTATGAGGACGAGTTGGAAACGCTGCTCGTGGAGCTCGCGCTCAAGAATCGTGAGATACGGGCGGCCGGGGGGAGCGGGTAGGGCTCCCGGCATGCGCACGGTTCCGACCCTCCTGCTCGGCCTCGCCTGCGGCGCGATGCTGGCGGTGGCGCCGCTGCCGGGGGCAATGGCCGCAGCCGCGCCGCGCGCCCTGCAGACCGAAGCCGCGCCCCAGGAAGCCCCCGGCTTTGCCGCGCTACGGGCGGGGCGCTACGACGCCGCCGTGCGAGCGCTGCGGGCGCAGGCACTCGACGGGAACGCAGCCGCGCTGTCCGGGTGGGTTACCGCGCTGCGCGAGACAGGCGACTACGAAGGCGCCGTCGAGGCGGCCGCAAGGGGGGTGGAGCTCGGGGCGGCCGGGGCGCGTGCGCTCCTCGGGGCCGCGCTGCTGGACCTTGGCCGTGTGCGCGAGGCGCGCGCCGCGCTGGAGGCGGGGGCCGGGGAGCGGGGGGTGGCGGGGGCGCTGGCCCGGGTCGAACTGGGGATCCTGGAGTACCGCTACGGCGACCGTGACGTCGCCCGCGGCCTCTTCGACGGCTTCATCGACTACTACAACAGCGCGCCCAGCCTCGTGGCAGCCGAACTCACGGCGGTGGGGCGCGCGCTCGTCCACCTTTCCCGCTGGAACTACGAGTACGCCCACGACGCCCTGACCGCCCTGGACGAAGCCGTCGCCGCCGGGCCCCTGGACCACACCGCCCGGCTCACCATCGCCCAGCTCTTCCTGGAACGCTACGACGCCAACGAGGCAGCGACCGCCTTCCAGGAAGTCCTCGCGGAGAACCCGTCCCACCCGGCGGCGCTCCTCGGCCTGGCCCGCGTGGCGCGCCTCGAAGGCGGCGGCGATCCGGTGGCGGCGCTTGAGGGGGCCCTCGCCACCAACCCGAAGCTGGCGGGTGCCCGCACCCTCCTGTCTCGCCTGCGCCTCATGGACGGAAACCGCGGCGAGGCGCTCGAGGAGGTGGACCGCGTCCTCGACGTCAACGGGAGCGACCTGGACGCGCTGGGCACCAAGGCCGCGATCCTGCACCTGGCAGGGGACGACGCCGGATTCCGCGCGGTCATGGAGCGGGTCCGCACGCTCACCGGATCACCCACCGCGCCCTTCGTGGTCCTCGCCGAGCTCGCCGCCGACCACCGCAAGTACGGCGACGCGCTCGCTTTCGCGCGTGCCGCCACCGAGGCCGACCCCGACAGCTGGACCGGGTGGGGCCTCATGGGACTGAACCAGGTCCGCCTGGGACGGGTCGATGAGGGCCGAACCAATCTGGAGCGGGCGTTCGCGGGAGATCCCTTCAACCTCTGGTTCAAGAACACCCTGGACCTGCTGGACACCTTCGCCGAGTATCGCATCGTCGAGACCCGGCACTTCCGGCTGGTGCTGCACCGTTCGGAGGCCGACCTCCTGGCGCCGTACATGGAGCCCGTGGCCGAACGCGCGTACGAGGAGATGTCACGGCGGTACGGCTACACTCCCGCCGAACCGATCCGGGTCGAGGTCTACCCGCGCCACGCCGACTTCTCCGTACGCACCGTCGGCCTGGTGGGGATCGGCGCGCTGGGCGTGAGCTTCGGGCCCGCGCTCGCCATGGACTCGCCGGCCGCGCGGGGCCGGGGCGACTTCAACTGGGCCTCCACCCTCTGGCACGAGATCGCGCACTCCTTCCACATCGGCGTGTCCGGCAGCGAGGTGCCGCGATGGTTCTCGGAGGGGTTGGCCGTGCACGAGCAGCGCAAGGCGGCCGCCGGTTGGGGGCATCAGGCCGGCGTTGGCTTCATCCGGTCGCTGGCGTCGGGCGAGATGCGGCCGGTGAGCGAGCTGGACCGGGGGTTTTCGAGCCCGCGCCACCCCGGAGAGGTGGTCGAGAGCTACTACCAGGCGTCGCTGGTCTTCGAGCTGATCGAGGAGCGGCATGGCTTTCCGGCCATCGTGGACATGCTGCTGGCGTACCGTGACGGCGCGACCAACGCAGAGGCGTTCGAGACCGCGCTGGGGGTTCGTCTGGAGGACTTCGACGACGACTTCGAGGACTTCCTGAAGGACCGCTTTGCGGCCGCGCTGGCCTCGGTGGGAGGGGAGCAGCCCGAGGCGATGGCAGGGCCGATGGGGCTCGTGGCCGTGCCCGACATCGCCACGCTCGAGGCCGCCGTCACGCGCAGCCCCCGCCGCTTCGCGCCCCGCATGGCCCTCGGGCAGGCCCTGTTCCGGGAAGATCGCCGCGCGGAGGCCGCGGAACACTTCGAGGCCGCGCTCGAGATGTTCCCCCAGTACGGCGGCCCCGACGGCGCGCACTGGTTCCTGGGCCGGATCAGGGAGGCGGAGGGCGACGCGGCGGTGGCCGTCGCGCACTACCGGGCCCTCATCGGCCTCAACGAGAGCCACTACGACGCGCGCACCGCCCTGGCCGGACTGCTGAGCGGCGGCGGGGACGGGGCGGGGGCGGCCGAGGCGTTGCGAGACGTCGCGTACATTCACCCCTACGAGATCGAGGACCACCAGCGACTGGCCGCCTTGATGGAAGCGGCGGGCGACCTTGCCGGCGCCGTCGCGGAACGGCGCGCAATCGTCGCGCTCGACCCCGTGGACCGGGCGGCTGCCCACTTCCAGCTGGCGCGCACCCTCCACCTGAACGGAGACCCGGCGGCGGCTCGAAGCGCGGTGCTCGCGGCGCTGGAGATCGCACCCAACTACGAGGAGGCGCTCGACCTGCTCCTGGAGTTGCGCCGGGGACGGGAGGGCCGGTGACGAGGCCACCCCGAGCCCGGCCTGCCGTGCTCGCAGGGCTCGGGATGCTCGTCGCGGTCACCGGGCTCGCGGCGGCGGCGTGGGCGCTGCATGTGACCGGTGCGTCTCCCACGGACGCGGGGTCCCCGGCCGCACCCGTCCCGCACGCCACCCTCCAGGATTTCCCCAAAGTCCCCTACGACGGCACCTACACCTTCGTCCGCGTCCGCTTCAACACCGGGGGCGGCCGGGGCTTCGGCCGCGGCTTCGGGCGCGGCGGCGGCCCCGGCTGGGCGCACGACTACCCATACGCCGACGACAACTTCATCAAGATCCTCGACGAGGTGACGCTGCTGGGCCCCAACACCGAGGGCACCAACATCGTCAACGCCGACGACCCCGAGCTGCACCGTTACCCGATCGCGTACGTGTCGGAGCCGGGTCAGTGGTCCCCCACCCAGGCCGAGGTCGACAACCTGGCCGCGTACCTGCGGAAGGGCGGCTTCCTGATCCTCGACGACTTCCGCAGCAACTACGAGTGGAGCAACGTCGAGGCGATCTTCAACGCCATCCTGCCCGGCCACCGCTTCCGCATGCTTGAACTCGAGGAGCCCATCTTCAACTCGTTCTTCCAGATCGAGACCCTTGAGCTTCCGCCGCCCACATTCCAGGAGTACGTGCCCCGGTTCCTCGGTCTCCACGAGGACGACGACCCGACCGGCCGCCTGATGGTGATCGCCAACTTCAACAACGACATCGGCGACTACTGGGAGTACTCCGACATGGGCTACTTTCCCATCGATCTGTCGAACGAAGCCTACAAGTTCGGCGTCAACTACGTTATCTACGCGATGAACCGGTAGGCGGGGCCTCCGGCGACTTCCTCGTCCTGCTCAGGATTCGGGCCGACTGAAATTAATCCTGAACAGGGTGATATAGGGAATCCCGGCATCCGATTCATGATAGTGCTTCAGGTACATTGACCCGGTCCCCTCCACGAAGGTCCCCGCCACATCATCGTTGGACCGCGCGACAGCCCTTCCGGTCAATGGGTCAACGAGGTCCAGCCAGCGGCCGCCACCAGGTCCGCCCCAGATCACCCATAGGCCCCGCGCATCAAGCTTGATGTTCTTGAGGTCGTAGTCATCCTCATTCCACTCGTACACCGTTGGGTTCCGAGGCCCACTTCTCAGATCCCAACGGGCAAGTCGATTTGCCTCATTCCCTTCCAATACCCAAAGCGTCTGCACGTCGCCCGTAATCGGCCAGCCATCCCATCCCGGATCGCCAGCAACCGCCCCCCGGCCGCCGAACGACTCCAGCTCGCCCGGCAGACTCAGCACATGAAGCGGATGACCAGCGGAAGCTCGCGTCGGCACAACTCCGGTAAAGGCAACATCTTCGGATTCCAGCACATGGCTGTAGAACCGCTGTGCCGGGAACGGATCCGCACGGACGAACCCGAAGTCATAGTCCAGCACCGTGCGACCCCTCATGTCAAGCACGTGAATGTATCTGGGGCCGGCATTGACGTGGTTGATGAACTGATACTCCCCGGGACCCTCCCCCGAACGTCCGAAGGTTCGGAGGAAGGTTCCGGTCGAGTCGAAGACCGAGATCTCGGGAGAGCGGTAGACCGAGACCAGAACCCGCCCCATCCGGTCCACCGCGACCCGCGAGACCTCGTCGATCACTTCGAGCCCCGGCCCATCCAGGCCCCCGATCGTCAACACCGAATCCACAGTGATGACGCAGGCCGGGCAGGTCAGCTCGTCGCCGGAGACTCTGATCGTATCCTGCGCCGACGATGGTGACGCGACCAGGGCCGGCACGAGCGCCCCGCGAAGAACCGCGTGGATTATTGGAGGGGCGCGCCGGGCCTTGATCATCTTGCTTCGGATGCGTGCCGACATGAAAGTGTCCGTTGAAGAATGACGATGTGAGATTCGAAATCCAAGCCTAATACAAGTCCATCGCCGGACCTTCCTCGCCGTGCCACGGACACGCCGCCTCGTTATCACAAGCCTGCCCCGTCCTTTCGCCGCTCCACCCCCCACCCATTAGCTTCCGGATCGCTACCTTTCTCCACCCACCTCCCCCACCCCCACCCCTAAAGCCCGTGACCGAAACCCTGACAGCCCCCGCCCCCGCCCCCATGGCCGACGTCGCCCTCGCCCGCCGCATCCAGGAGGGGCGCGCGAAAATCCTCGCCGAGGTCCGCAAGATCATCATCGGGCAGGACGAAGCCGTCGAGCAGGTCCTGCTGACCCTCTTCGTGGGCGGCAACAGCCTCCTGGTCGGGGTACCCGGACTTGCCAAGACGCTGCTGATCCACTCGATCGCGCAGGTGCTGGACCTGGACTTCTCGCGCATCCAGTTCACGCCGGACCTGATGCCGTCGGACATCACGGGCACCGACATCATCCAGCAGCGGGAGGACGGCAGCCGCGGGCTGGAATTCGCGGCCGGGCCCATCTTCGCCAACGTGGTCCTCGCCGACGAGATCAACCGCACGCCGCCGAAAACCCAGGCCGCCCTCCTCGAGGCCATGCAGGAGCACCGGGTCACCGTGCAGGCCAACACCTACGAACTCGACCCGCCCTTCTACGTCTTTGCGACGCAGAACCCGATCGAGCTGGAGGGCACGTACCCGCTGCCCGAGGCACAGCTGGACCGGTTCATGTTCCACATCCGCATGGAACACATGGAAGAGGAAGAGGAGATGCAGGTCGTTCGGGAGACCACCGACGAGGAGGAGCCCGAGCTCAGTCCTGTCGTGTCCAAGGCGGACATGATCGCCTTTCAGGACCTGGTGCGTCGCGTCCCGGTCGCCGAGCCGGTCATGCGCTACGCGGTCAACCTGGTGCGCGCCAGCCGGCCGAGTCCCAACGGAAGTCACGACTTCGTGAACAAGTGGGTTTCGCACGGGGCCAGCGTGCGGGCCGCCCAGTACCTGATCCTGGGGGGAAAGGCCCGCGCGCTCACCCAGGGACGTCTGACCGTGAGCTTCGAGGACATCCGGGCGCTCGCCCAGCCGGTCATGCGGCACCGCATCATCACGAACTTCCACGCCGAGTCGGAGGGACGGACCACCGACGAGCTGGTGGACCTGCTGCTCAAAGCGGTTCCCCTCCCTGCATCCGGGATGTAGGGGACGATGACCCTCGCGGCGCTCGTCGAGCCCACTGGCCCGCAGGCTGCCGGGTAACCGATGGCCACCGCTTCGCCGTCGGTGCGCGCATCCTTCCTCGATCCCACCGTGCTGGCCAGGATCGACAACCTGGAACTGCTCGCCCGGACGGTGGTGGACGGGTTCCTTCAGGGGATCCACCGCTCTCCCTACCTTGGCGTGAGCATGGACTTCGCCGAGCACCGCCAGTACATGCCCGGCGACGACATCCGCAGGATCGACTGGCGGCTGTACGCCCGCACGGACCGCTTCTACATCAAGCAGTTCGAAGCCGAGACCAACGCCGACGTCGGGTTCCTTCTGGACACGTCGGCATCCATGGGGTACGGCTCCGGCGAGACGAGCAAGCTGGACTACGCCCGCTACCTGACCGCCAGCCTGGCCTACTTCTCCGCCGGGCAGAAGGACCGCGTGGGGCTCTATGCCTTTGACGACGACGTGGTGGAACACGTCCGGCCGTCGGGCGCCCACCTCGACAAGGTGCTGCACGCGGTGGCGCGGGTGAAGGCGAATCGGGAGGGCAGCTGGGACAAGCCGCTGGCGCGTGTGGCCAACACCTTCCGCCGCCGGGGAATCCTGGTGGTCGCATCCGACTTCTACGACGATCCGAACGAGATCTCCGCCGCCCTCGGGTTCTTCCGCGCCCAGGGTCACGACGTGGTCGCCTTCCACATCCTGGACCCCGCCGAGATCGACTTCCCGTTCTCCCAGGCGGCCAACTTCCAGGACCTGGAGACGCGGGAAATCCTCCCGGTGACCCCGGAGAAGTACGCCGCCGAGTACCAGCGGCATGTGCGTGCCCACATCGAAGCGCTGGGCAACCTGTGCGGCAGGCACGGGGTCGACTACGTGCTCCTGAACAGCTCCAAGCCGCTGGACGAGGCGCTGTACGCGTACCTGGTCTTCCGCCAGAAGAAGGTGAGGAGTCCGCGTTGAGTTTCCTCACTCCCCTTTTCCTGATCGCCTTGGCCGGACTGGCGATCCCGGTGCTGATTCACCTGACCCGCCACGAGCGCGGCAAGCCGCTGCGGTTCCCTTCCCTGATGTTCCTTGAACGGATCCCCTTCGAGGAGGCGTCCAGGCGGCGCATCCGGCACTGGCTCCTCCTGGCGATCCGCCTGGCCGCCCTGGCGCTGCTGGTCGCCGCCTTCGCGCGTCCCTTCGTGCGGGGAGGCCGCCTCGCGTCGGTCGGGGGACCCGGGCCCGAGGAGGTGGTCATCCTTCTCGACCGCTCCTATTCCATGGAGTTCGGCAACAACTGGAACCAGGCCGTGACGCAGGCGCGGGCGGTTGCCGGGGCCCTGAGGCCGCAGGACCGGGTGTCGCTCATCACCTTCTCCGAGACTCCCACCCTCGTCCACCGCTCGATCAACGACCCGCAGAGGGTCGCGGCCACCCTGGACACCCTCCGCACCGGCTCCCTCTCCACGCGCCTGGCGCCCGCCGTGAAGCTCGCGGCGTCGACCCTCGCGGCTTCCACTCTGCCCAGGCAGCGCGTTGTCCTGATCAGCGACTTCCAGCGCACGGGGTGGCGACCCGATCCTGACGCGACGCTCCCTGCCGCGGTGACGATCGAGCCCGTCGTGATCGGTGCCGAGAGCGCCGAGAACCTGGCACTGTCCGACCTCGAACTTCGCCGCGAGGCCGCCGGAGGGCGCGAACGGGTCACCGTGCAGGCGCGGCTGGTGAACACCGGCGTGAGCGACGTCGCCACCGATGTCACGCTGTCGGTGGACGAGACCGACATCGGCACGGTGTCCGTCACGGCTCCGGCCGGGGGTGCGACCGCAGTCACCTTCGATCCGTTCACGCTGACCACCACCTTCACGCGCGGCGAAGTACGCCTCGCCGACGACGCCGACACCGGACTGCGGCAGGACAACATGCTCAGCTTCGTCGCCTCGCCCGGCGGCGACCTCGGTGTCCTCGTCGTCGACCCACTGGGCACGGGCACCTCCAACCTCTACCTGCGCGGCGCGCTGGGGATCGCGGAGGGCGCGGGATTCGCCACCCAGGTCGTGCGGGGCGCTCCGAGCGAGGAGCAACTGGCGGCTGCGGACGTGGTGGTCCTCAACGGCGGGCCCTTTCCCGGCGGGAACCCCGGCGACCGTCTGCGCGCCTTTGTCGAGGGCGGCGGCGGCTTGCTCGTCGTCCTGGGGGAGCGCAGCACGGTCCCATCGGTTCACGCCGACTTCCTTCCGGCCACGGTCGGACCGGTGTCGGGGGCGGACAGCGAGCGCCGGCTCGGCTTTGTCGACTACGACCATGTGGTCTTCGAGGCCTTCCGGGGACCGCGGTCGGGGGACTTTTCGCGGGCCGCCTTCTACCGCACCCGGGGACTTGCCGTGACGGACGGACGGGTGGTGGCGCGCTTCGACGACGGGTCGGCAGCGCTGGTGGAAGGCAGGCGTGGCAAGGGCCGGATCCTCGTGTGGGCCACGGGGATGGACCGCTTCTGGAACAACCTGCCCCTGCAACCGGTCTACCTGCCGTTCGTGCACCGGATCACCCGGTACCTGGGCGGTGGCGGCGAAGTCCCGCCCTGGCACGTCGCGGGCTCGACGGTAAACCTTGCCACACTGGCCGATGCGGCCGGATCGTTGGAGGTTCCCGAGGACGCAGTGGCCATGGAGCCGGGTGGCGGCTCGGTAGCGCTGGACGCAACCGGTGCTCTGCTGAGGCTGGATGCCCGGGGGATCTGGGAGATCAGGCCACCCGGACAGCGGCCGGATCACCCCTTCGCCCTGGCCGTCAACGTTGATGTGGCGGAGTCGGACATGACGAAACTGGACGTGGAGGAGTTCCTCGGAGCGGTCGGTGGCGAGGAGGTGACGGACGGTCCCTCGGACGGGGCCGGGGCGGCGGTCGAAGTGACGGCCGAGGTGGAGGCGGCGGACTTCGAGAAGAGGCAGTCCTTCTGGCGCTACTTGCTTGCGGCGGCTTTCATGCTGATGCTCTCAGAGACCGTGCTGGCCAACCGGCTGTCGAAGGATCCGATCAAAGAGGGGTCGGCCGTGGTGGGCTGAGTACGGTTGCCCGAGGGGGTACGGAGCGGGATCGTGACAGATTCCGTGACAGATATAGGGGGGGGATATGACAGATAAGGGGGGGAATATGTCATATGCGGATAATCTGAGAGCCGCGAACAGTATTCTGGGTGTGGTGCGTGGGGTTCGGCGTCGCTGGCGGCTCAAACTTCTGCTGCGAGGCCTCGCCCTCACGTTTGGGGGCGCTCTCCTCACCTTCCTGGTGTCCGCCTCCAGTCTGGAGTTCCTGCGCTTTCAGCCGGAAGCCGTAACCGTCTTCCGCGTTGTCCTCTGGCTGGTCGTTGGCTTCTTCCTGGTCCGCGCGGTCTTCTGGCCCCTGCTGCGGCCGATCTCCGACGACCGCGTCGCGCTCTACCTGGAGGAACACGAACCCTCGCTGCAATCCCGGGTTCTCACCGCCGTCGAGTCGGCAAGGAGAAGCGACGAGCTGAAGCGCTCGGAGCTGCTCCGGGAAGTCGTGAGGCACGCGGTGCAGGAGTGCCGCAAGATCGACTACGGGAAGAGCATCGAGCGGACGTCCATCCGCCGTTCGACGGGGATGCTCGGGGGGCTCACCCTCGCGTCCGTCGCCCTCGTCGCGCTCGGCCCCGGCTTCTTCCGGCACGGCATGTCGGCGCTGTTCTTCCCGACGCGCTCGGCGGAAGAGGTGAACCCCTACAGCGTGTCGGTGGAGCCCGGCGACACCACGATCTCGCGCAACTCCGACCTGATGATCGCGGCTTCCCTGAACGGCTTCGACTCCGAAGACGTCGTCCTGTTCATCCGCGAGGCCGAGACGAGCGGCTTCTTCCCTCTGCCCATGATCGAAGACGGCACGGGGGCCTTCGAGGGGCTGCTGCTCAACGTCGCGGAGGAGACCACCTACTACGTCGAGGCGAACGGCGTGCGCTCCGGGACCTTCACCCTGGGCGTAGCGGACCTGCCCGCAGTGGACCGGCTGGAGATGGTCTATCACTTCCCGCGCTACACGGGTCTGGCACCGCGCCGCTTCGAATACGGAGGGGACGTGGCGGCTCTTGCCGGAACCCGCGTCGAGTTGACGGTGACCCCCACGCTCGCCACGCCCGACGCCCTCCTCGTGCTGGACTCCGGCGACACGATCGCCATGGAAGCCGGGCCGGAAGGAAACTTCGGCGGATCCTTCACGGTCCGTGAAGAGGGCTTCTACGGCATCAAGTTCCTCACCCGGGAAGGCGGCTGGGTGGCCGGAGCGCCCGACTACCGGATCGATGTGCTTGCAGACCAGGGGCCATCGATCTCGTTCAGCAAGCCCGGGCGCGACATCGAGGTCAGCTCGATCGAGGAGGTGTTCATCGAAGCGCGAGCCGACGACGATCTGGGCCTTGCCGAGATCCTGTGGGTGTACAACGTCAACGGTGGCCCCTGGGACACCGTGCGCGTCCACGAAACCGCCGGCGCCCCGATGACGGAAGTGACCGCCGGTCACACCGTCTTCATGGAGGACTACGAGTTGGAGACGGGCGACATCATCGCCTACCACGCGATTGCGCGTGACAACGCTCCCTCGCCGGGCGAGGCCCTGACGGACATCTACTTTCTGCAGGTTCGGCCATTCCGTCGCGACTTCCGCGAAGCCGAGGGCGGCGGTGGTGGCGGTGGTGGCGGTGGCGGTGGCGGCGACCAGGGGATGGACCAGGACCTGTCGGCGATTCAGCGGCAGATCATAGCCGCCAGCTTCAACCTGATGCGGGACCGGGACCGCTATTCCCCCGATGTATGGGAGGAAAACGTCGTCAGCATCGCGCTCAACCAGCAGCGCCTGCGGGAACAGGTGGAGACGCTGTCCACGCGGATCCTGAACCGGGGGGTCGCCGGGGCGGCCGAGGCGTTCAGGCGCATCGTCGAGGCCTTGCCCGTTGCCGTCGAGGAGATGGACGAGGCCGCCGACTCCCTTCGTGCCCTGAGCCCGAGAGGTGCGATCGGGCCCGAACAGCGTGCGCTCAGGCAGCTCCAGAAGGCGGAAGAGACGTATGAGCGCTTCGTCTCGCAGGAGAGGCAGCAGGGAGGCGGCGGGGGTGGCGGACGGCAGGGCCCCAGCGCCGAGGACCTGGCCGACCTGTTCGAGCTGGAGACCGACAAGCTCCGCAACCAGTACGAAACCGTGCAGCGGAGCCAGCAGGAGACGGCCGACCAGGCCGTGGACGAGGCGCTGGAAAAGCTGCGCGAGCTGGCCCGCCGCCAGGAGCAGGAACTCGAGCGGCAGCGTCGGCGCGCATCGGCCCGGCAGGGCGGACAGGGTGGCGGCGGGAGCCAGGCTGCGAGGGATCTGGCCGAGCAGGCGGAGGAAGCCGCCCGGCAGCTGGAACGCCTTTCGCGCGAATCGGGTGATCGGCAGCTGGAAGAGATCGCGCGGGAGCTGCAGCAGTCCGCCGACGCGATGCGCCGGTCCGCGGCCAACGGGGGAAGCGCCGGGGTCGCGGAGGCCCGGTCCGCGTTGCAGCGGTTGCGCGAGGCGCGCGACCAGCTGGAAGGCGTCCAGGACGACCGCCTGCAGCGTGACCTTGCGGACGCGCGCGAACGGGTGGACGAACTGTCGCGGCAACAGGACGACGTCGAGAACCGCATGGAGGCGATGAGGCAGGCAGGTCGTCCTTCCGCGGACCAGATCGGGCGCATCCGCGACACCAAGGAGCAGATGGCCGAGGAGGTCGGCGAGCTGCTGAACCAGTTGGACCAGCTCGCCAACGACGCACGGCGCGGAGGCACGGGCGGGGCCGATGAGCTGGCGGAAGCCACCGGGACGATCCGCGAGACCCAGCTGCGCGAGCGGCTGCTCTGGTCGCGCAGCCTGGTGGGCAGGGCCGGCCAGGAGGAGTACGCGGAGGCGTTCGAGAACCAGACCGCGCAGGCGATCCAGTCGCTCGCCAACCGGCTGGAGGAGGCTTCCGAGGCGGTCCAGGGGGCGGTCGGACAGGATACCGGGACCGACGCCATCGAGTCCGCGCGGGATCTGGTGCGCAGTCTGGAATCGATGGAAAGGCGTACGGAGGCGGGCGGGCAGCAGGACGGCGAGGGAGGCAGGCAGCAGGGAGGCGAGGGAGGCAGGCAGCGGGGCGGAACCACCCAGGCGGGGAATCCCGAGAGGGTCGGCGGAGGAGGATCGCCCTCCTTCGATCCCGAGGCGATCCGCCAGATGCGCCGAGAGATCCGTACACGGGCCGGAGAAGCACGGGAGCTGGCCGGACTGATCGAGCGCGCCGGGGCGGATCCGCGCGAACTGCAGGCGATGATCGACGTGATGCGCGCCCTGGACCGCGAAAGCACCTACGCCGACCCCGAAGAGGTCCTGCGACTCCAGAGCGAGCTGGTCGAAGGGATGAAGCAGCTCGAATTCAGTCTGCGGCGCGAATTCGCCGCGGGCGAAGAGGAACAGATCTTCCTCTACCAGTCGGGAGACGTGCCCGAGGAATACCGGGCGCTGGTCGAGGAGTATTATCGGGCGCTGTCCCGAAGCGGTGGGAGTGGTCGCCGGAACGAGGGCGGGAACCGTCAATGACGAGCTCCGCGCCGAACCCGGGAACACGGAGCATCGACCTGTCGGTTGAGATCGATGCTCCTCCGGAAGCCGTGTGGGAGGCGATTTCCGATGGCGACCGGCTGGCGAGCTGGTTTGCCCCGTTCGCCTCTGTCGAGCCGGGCGAAGGCGGCAGCGTCACCGTCGCCTGGGAAGAGGGCGGCGAGTGGTCGAGCAGGATCGCGGTCTGGCAACCGGAGAGGCACCTCCGCCTGGTGGACGAACTCCCCGAGGACGCGGACGGCACGGGCGTCGAGATGGCCCTGGACTACCACCTCGAAGCCCGGGATGGAACGACGGTGCTCCACTTCGTCAATTCGGGGTTGCCGGCGGGCGAGGAGTCGGATGAATTCTTCCACATGATGACCAACGGCTGGCACTTCTTCCTCTGGATTCTCAAACACGTTGTGGAGCGGCACCCCGGAGTCTCCCGGACCATGATCAGCGCGCGTCCATGGGTCAGGGGGAGCCGGGAGGATGTCTGGGAGAGGCTCTTCAGCGAAGAGGGGCTGGGAGTGGCACCGAACGGGCCACCATCGGCATCCCGGGAGGTGGCGGCGGCCTCGCACGGCACGGACTCGCCGCGGCGCGCACAAGATCCTTTTCGCTTCGTACTCGACGGCGGGAAGGTGCTGGAGGGAACGGTGGTGCTGTGTGACCGCCCCTGGGCATTCGCGGGAAGGGTGGCGTCACTGGAAGACGGCGTCCTCCATGTCGAGATGGAGGGCAGCGGGGAACGCTGGAAGCTGGGGGTCTGGCTTTCGGCCTACGGAGTGGAGGGGATGCGATGCGAGGAAATCGGGAAGGCCCTGGAGACAACGGTTCAGCGACTGTTCCACGAACACCGGTAGGAAACCCGGCCGAGGCGCTCCGGCCCGACGAGAAACACGTCCTCCGGAAGCTGACGCGGTTGGCCATGGAAGTGATTTCGGAGCCCTGGTCAGGCACCGTTGTGGGATCGGATCCGAGATTCGTGGACGCTATGCGATGGCACGGGCAGCCTGAGGTCCCACTCCGCCTCCGGAGAGAGTACCGCGTGCTCTCCGAGGTGGGCCGGCGCCGGAAGGGGATTCGTGTCCGGCCCAGCCACCGAGGGCTCCCGAGCACGCTGACGGCAGAGATCACCGGAATCGAGAGCCTGACCCGGGTGGAGGACCGCCTCGTCAGGACACGCGAGCTGGACCGCGCCATCCGGGCTTGCCGGGCAGAGTCAAGACGGGTGTCCGCACTCGGGCTCGAAGAGGCCTTGATGGACTACTTCGCCGCCGTTACGGCCTGGGAGCAGCCCCGGTTGGGCGCCCTGCGGATGCGCCTCGGCCTCAACGCCGACGGACCATCGTCCCTCGAAGACGCGGGCAGGTTATTGGGCGTGTCCCGCGAGCGAATCAGACAACTGATGCTGATGATGAAGCAACGTCTGCCGGATCGCCCGGTCTTCATGCCCCAGCTGGATGCGGCCTTGAGGGCGCTCGCGGAAGCCATGCCTCTGAGCCTCGAGGCGACGGTCCAGCTCCTGGCGGACAGGGGGATCGCGCGGGGCCCGATTCACCCGGAAGGGCTTGCGACGGTCGCCAGGCTCTGCGGGCGCGCCTTTGACATACGCACCACGACGCTGCCGGGAGGACACGTCGTAATCAGCGTGGAGTCAATGGCGGCGGTGGTTCCGGTGGCCCGGGTGGCATGGTCGCAGGCCATGGCGAGCGGCGCAGCGTCGATACATGACGTGTCGGAGCAGCTGGCAGCGGAAGGGGTCGCCGTGACACCGGGGGACGTACGACGCTACCTCCGTGCACACCCGGCGATCGAGTTCCTGACGGACGACTGGTTCTGGGCCGCGGCTGCGCCTTCCAACCGGCTTCACAACCTCGCACGGAAGATGCTCGCCGTGCACGAGCCGCAGACCGTGCAATGCCTGCGCGACGGGATGCACCGGTCGTTCCGCTACCGCCAATCGGCTGGCGCGAAGGCTTGGCCCCGGTTCGTTCCTCCACCGTCGATCCTGATCGAGTTCTTCCGCCAGCACACGGACTTCCGCGTCGGCGTCCGGAATCTCGTCTATTCGGCCAGGCCGATCGACCCGAAGTCGGTACTGTCGTCAACGGAGAAGCTCGTTGCGGACGCGATCCAGGGGTTCGTCGAGGAAATCCCGGGCCGACAAGCACTGCTGGAGATCGCTACCAAGGCCGGGCTCAACAAGAACACGGTGGCCGCTGTCGCCGCGTTCAGCAGCATCCTGGAGAGCCCGCACCGGCAATGCAGAATTCTGCGCGGAACGGGACTTGGGGCCGGCGCCTCCTCCGAGCGCAAACAGTCGCGTCCGAATCCGCGGCGCACGATCGGGTACCGATGGCTGAAAGAGGATCGTCTCCTGATCGCCTATCGGCTTCCCGGCTTCACCACCGACCCCGCCGTCTCGATTCCAGCTCCCGTTTTCGATCCCCTGAGGGGCCGGACGTTCGCGGCATTTTCGGAGGATGGCCAGGAAGTGGGGTCCGTCGTGGTCCGCGAGAATCACGGCGGCCACACACGCGGCTACGCGCAATTCCTGGACCGTGACGGGGACTTTGAGGGCGCGCTGGCCGAAGAGGGAGATATCCTGATGGCCCGCTTCTACCTCGATCACGGCTCGGTTGCCTTGAGCGTGAAGTTCCTGGACATCCCGGACTACGAATAGGATTGTTAGTCGGGAAACGTTCAACAGGAGACGGCGGATGACAGACATGACGAATGCACACGGTAGTTCAGGCACATGCGACAGCAGCGCGTGGATGTGTCCCCGCACGCACCGGGAGCGGCGAGGCGCCGGGCACCGGGGATGGGTCCGGCCCGGAGTGCGCAGGCGGGCCCTCGGACTTCGCGCGGCGTTGGCGGGGATAGTCGCGACGGCTTTGGCGGGCACCCCCGCTGCGGCGCCGGCCCAGGACACCGACGACGCCGATCCTCGCCAGGAAGGGTTGCCGCTGGCGCCGGGCCGAACGATCTCCACGAGCTTCAACGAGGGATCGTGGATGTCGGTGGACGTCAGTCCCGACGGACGGACGCTTGTCTTCGACTTCCTCGGGGACCTGTACACCCTGCCGATCAGCGGAGGAACCGCGGCCCCGCTCACGCAGGGGATGGCCTTCGACGGTCAGCCGCGCTTCAGTCCCGATGGCACCCGCGTGGTGTTCACCTCGGACCGTAGCGGGGGCGAAGGGATCCACATCATCGCGCTGGATCTGAGCGACACGGTCCAGGTCACCAAGGGGAAGTCGAGCGCCTACCAGTCCCCCGAGTGGACGCCTGACGGGATCTACGTCATCGCCACGAAGCAGCGCCCCGGACAGGGCAAGCTGTGGATGTACCACGTGGATGGCGGCTCGGGGATCCAGCTGATCGACGAGCCCGCCAACCGGCGCACCACCGGAGCAGCGTTCGGGAACGACAGCCGGTACATCTGGTACGCGTACCGAACCGGCGGGTGGGAGTACAACTCGGGCATGCGCCAGTATCAGCTCGCTCTCTACGACCGTGAGACCGGCGAGTCGGCGACGCGGTCCTTCCGCTACGGCGGAGCCTTCCGGCCGACCCTGAGTCCCGACGGGCGCTGGCTCGTCTACGGTTCGCGGCATGTGGGCCGGACGGGTCTGCGCATTCGCGACCTCGCCAGCGGCGAAGAGCGCTGGCTTGCCTTCCCCGTCCAGCGGGACGACCAGGAGTCCCTCGCGACCCGTGACGCCTACCCCGGCATGGCGTTCACTCCCGATTCGCGCGAAGTGGTCGCGTTCTACGGCGGGGGGCTGTGGCGAGTGCCGATCGACGGGTCCGAGCCGGACCCGATCCCCTTCCGTGTCGATGTGGATATGGCCATCGGCCCCGAGGTCGACTTCGACTATCCCGTAGAGGACACGCCGACCTTCGTGGCCAAACAGGTGCGTGACGCAGTGCCCTCGCCGAGCGGGGACCGGATCGCGTTTTCGCTGCTGTCGCGCGTATACGTGATGCAATGGCCGGATGGGACGCCACGGCGACTCACCGACGCGGATGTGAACGAACACATGCCCGTCTGGTCGCCGGACGGCGCCTGGGTCGCGTATGCAACCTGGGACGACGGGGAGGGCGGCCACCTCTATCGGGTGAGCTCGGACGGCGGCGCGCCGGAGCGGCTCACCACGACGCCCGCGCTCTACGACGCACCCGCGTGGTCGCCCGACGGCGAGCGGATCATCGCCGTGCGGGGTCCGGGTCGAGCCTACGACGAAGCGCTCACACGCGGCGTGCCCGGCGGCGCTGACGACCTGGTGTGGATCCCGGCGACGGGGGGCGATGCCACCGTGATCGCGCCGGCACGGTTCCAGGCGCATCACTTCACCTCCGACCCGGACCGCATCTACGCATACGGGCCCGGCGAGGGCCTCGTGTCGTTCCGGTGGGACGGCACCGACAGGAAGCAGCACGTCAAGGTGGTCGGCGCCGGGCCTCCCGGGTCGAGCACGCCGCCGTCCGCGTCGCTCGTGACGATGGCGCCCCGGGGCGACCAGGCGCTGGCCCGTGTCGTCAACCACCTCTACACGGTGACGGTCCCGGTCGTCGGCGGCGATGTCCCCACGATCAACGTCGGCAACCCCGAGAACGCGTCCTTCCCGGCCCGGCAGCTCACCGAGATCGGCGGGGAGTTCCCCGCGTGGGGTCACGACGGCCGCACCGTGCACTGGACCATCGGCAACGCACACCTTGCGTACAGTCTGGATGATGCGCAGGCCTTCGAGGACTCGGTTGCTGCGGCGACCCCGGACGAGGAGGCGGAAGAGGACGAGGCGGACGAAGCCGACGACGAGGCGCGCTACCGCCCGGACGAGGTCCGCATCCGCGTCGAGTTTTCGCGCGACATCCCGCAGGGCACATTGGTGCTCCGTGGTGCGCGCGTCGTCACCATGGACGGCGACGAGGTGATCGAGAGCGGCGACATCGTGGTTGAGAACAACCGCATCACCGCGGTCGGGGCCACCGGTTCGGTCCGGGTGCCCGAGGGTGCGGAGGTACTCGATCTGGCGGGCAAGACGGTCGTGCCCGGCTTCATCGACACTCACGCCCACCTGCGCGCCCAGGTCAACATCCATCGCAGCCAGCCGTGGTCGTACGCGGCCAACCTTGCGTACGGCGTGACGACGGCACGCGACCCGCAGACCGGAACTACCGACGTCATCAGCTACGAGGACCTGGTGCGCGCCGGGCGGATCCTGTCGCCCCGGATCTACTCGACCGGCCCCGGCGTCTTCTCGTCCGAGAACATCAAGGACCTCGACCACGCCCGCGATGTCCTGCGCCGCTACAGCGACTACTACGACACCAAGTCGATCAAGATGTACGGCGCCGGCAACCGCGAGCAGCGCCAGTGGATCATCCAGGCGGCGCGCGAGCTGGAACTGATGCCGACCACCGAAGGCGGTCTGAACACCAAGGGCAACATGACGATGGCAATCGACGGCTACTCGGGCATGGAGCACAACATGCCGGGGTTCCCGATGTACGCAGACATGGTCGAGCTCGTGGCACGGTCGACGATGGCCTATACGCCCACGATCCTGGTCACCTACGGCGGCCCCTGGGCGGAGAACTACTTCTACGCGACGGAGGACGTGCTGGGGGACCGGAAGCTGGCGCGCTTCACGCCGCTCGAGGAGATCCACCAGAAGGCCACACGGCGGGTCCCCGGCTGGTTCCACCCCGACGTGCACACATTCCACCTCGTGTCGGCGTTCGTGCGGGACATCATCAGGGCGGGCGGACGCTCGGGCATCGGCAGTCACGGCCAGCTTCAGGGGCTCGGGTACCACTGGGAGCTCTGGGCCATGCAGTCCGGCGGGATGACCGAGCACGAGGCCCTCCAGGTGGCGACGATCATCGGTGCGAATTCGCTCGGACTGGACCGCGATCTGGGCTCGATCGAGACGGGGAAGCTCGCCGATCTGGTCATCCTCGACGGGAACCCGCTGGAGGACATCCGCAATTCCAACACGATCCACCGGGTCTTGATGAACGGGCGCCTCTACGATGGCGCCACCCTCGACCAGCTCTGGCCGGCGCAGGTGACGGCGGGGCCATTCTACTGGCTGCGGGAGGCGCCTCCGGAGGGGGAGTGAGCAAAGGGTCTCGCACCGAAGTGGGCAGCACTCGCGTCCGTCGCCAGTCCGCGAGCGGCCGACGATGACCCGGCCTCCGGTCACGACCGGCCTCGAGCGCTTTCTCCGCGGAGGCGGCGAGATCGCCGGGCTCCGGCATGCGCGTCTGGGACTGATCGCGCACCCCGCGTCGGTTACGTCGGAACTGGTCTTCTCCGCCGACGCGGTAAGGGCGGCCGGTTTCGGCCTGCGCGCCCTGTTCGGCCCCCAGCACGGTGCCCGGGGCGAGAAGCAGGACAACATGATCGAGTCGGACCACTACACCGATCCCGTCACCGGGCTCCCGGTCCACTCGCTCTACGGCGCGGTGCGCAAGCCGACGCCCGAGATGCTGGAAGATCTTGACGTGGTGCTATTTGATCTTCAAGATGTGGGCGTACGGGTCTACACTTTCATATGGACAATGGCTTTGTCAATGAAAGCGTGCGCGGAAGCCGGGATCCGGTTTGTCGTCCTCGACCGCCCCAACCCGCTTGGCGGTGTCTCTCGCGAGGGCCCTGTGCTGCGGGCAGGTCATGAGTCCTTCGTGGGTCTCCACCCGGTCCCGCTTCGGCACGGCCTGACCTGCGGCGAGATGGCGCGGTGGCTGAACGGTGCACGCGGCATCGGCTGCGACCTCGAGGTGATCCCGTGCGACGGCTGGGAGCGCGCCATGTCATGGAACGACACCGGGCTGCCCTGGGTGATGCCCAGCCCCAACCTGCCCACGCCCGATTCCTGCACGGTCTACCCCGGCATGGTGCTGCTGGAAGGAACCAACCTGTCGGAAGGGCGCGGCACCACCCGGCCCTTCGAGCTCTTCGGCGCCCCGTGGTTGGACTCCGCCGCGCTGGCGGCGCGGCTGGCCGACGCGCGCCTGCCCGGCGTCGTCTTCCGGCCCTGTCACTTCGAGCCCACCTTCCAGAAGCACGCGGGCCGGCTCTGCGGCGGCGCTCAGCTGCACGTCACGGACACGCGTGCCTTCGAGCCGGTCCGCACCGCCGTCGAGGTCCTCGTCGCGGCCCGCGAGCTGGCCCCGCACGACTTCGCCTGGCGCCGACCACCCTACGAGTACGAGGAGACACTGCCCCCCATCGACATCCTGTGGGGACACGCGGGGCTCCGGGAGGGTGTGGACGCCGGCGCGGGGACGGACGAGATCCTGGCCGGGGTGGCTGGCGAGCTGGACGAGTTCGGCGCGGCCGCGGAGGGGTGTCTGCTGTACGGGTGAGGCGAAGGAGCCCAGGAGCGCGGGCTGTGCAGCGGCTCCCCGGTCACTCGGGTTCGTAGCGTTGGACCGAGATCTCGGGGGAGCGCGCCCGCATCCGGGATGCGTCATACCAGGCTTGCATTCGAAGCAGCATGTCCATGTTCACACCGAATGCCTTTTCGATTCGCAGAGCCATCTCGGGAGACAGTGCCGCGTGGCCGTTCAGCAGGTCGGAGAGCGTCGCCCGCCGCACGTAAAGTATCTTCGCGGCCCTCGCAACGTTGAGACCCAGTGCCTCCACTACCTCGGTCCTGATGAAGTCTCCCGGGTGGGACGGCGTCATGCCTACCTGGATGGGATCCTCGGCTCTTGTCGTCGTCACTAGTGGTAATCCTCCAGATTCAGGTGGCTCACAGTGTACGGTAATACCGTGCACCTTGCAAATCAGCGGTGACGGCGGGACGACTTGACCAGTGGCAAGGTTGCAACGGCCCCATCATCACCTCGTCACAAGCGCAAAGACTCGGAACCGCGTCGGTCGCTCAGTCCTCTTGCCGCACAAGCTCAGTCCTCTTGCCGTACAACAAGCCAGCGCCCCGCGTAGTCCGGCGGAAAGACCCCCTCACGGACCACCGTCGACCTGCGCCCGCCCGCCACGTAGGTCACACGGACATCCACGCGCTCGACGCCGGGTGGAATGCCGAAGTGCGCCGGGGTCGCCCCCTGGGAGCAGTAGCCGCCGCCGGAGTCCACCAGGCGGGTGCCCAGGACCCGGCCGCTGTCGTGGTCCAGCAGCTGGACTTCCGCGCCGGGGACCATCGAGCGCCCCTCCGCGTCCGTTGCCGCCACCTGTAGCGAGCGCCCCGCAACATCGGCGGGAAGCAGGTTGCGGTACAGATGATGGGTGCCGCCGGTGTCGTGGTTGTTGGCGATGGAAAGATCCAGGTCGCCATCGCGGTCGAAGTCCGCCCAGGCGACCCCGTGACTGGGACCGTGTTCCAGCAGGTTCGCCGGGAGCGAGTTCGTGAAGCGCCCGCCGCCTGCGTTCATGAAGAGGTGGTCCTCGACAGCGGCGATGCCGGTCAGGTAGGAGACGACGATCAGGTCGGGCAGACCGTTGTGGTCGGCGTCGGCCCACGCTGCCGTCGTGGAGTGGTAGTCCTCGCCCAGGGTGGCCGGGTCGGTCACGTCGGTGAACGTGCCGTCGCCCTCGTTGCGCCACAGGATATCCGGCCCGTACGTGGCGATGAAAAGGTCCAGATCGCCGTCGTTGTCGTAGTCGGTCACCGCCGGGGCCACACTGCCGTACTCATCGCCCCGGTTCGGGTGATTCATGCCGAGCGCGGGGGCGACATCGACGAACGTCCCGTCGCCCTCGTTGCGGAAGAAGGCGTCCTCGTCGCCGTTCTGGTTGGAGACGTGGATGTCGAGGTCACCGTCCTGGTCGTAGTCGAACCACACCACGCCGACGGTGCGGCGGGGGTCGCCCAGGCCTGATTCGTCGGTTACGTCGGTGAAGGACCAGGCAGGAGTGGCGGCCGCCGCATCGCCAGCGGCAGGGTCGCCGGCGACACCCGCGCCAGGCTCGGAATCGCCGGCCGCACCATCCACCGCCGGCCCGTCGTTGCGGAACATCCGGTTGGGCTGGTCCCGCACGGCGACGAAGAGGTCGAGGTCGCCGTCACCGTCGTAGTCGACCCAGCTGGGTTGGCGGGTCGTCCCCACCAGATCCACCCCGAGGCCCGTCGCGACATTGACGAAGATCTGGTCGTCGTTGCGGTAGAGGCGGTTCGGCGTGTCCGCTGCGACCGGATAGCCGACGTAGAGATCCAGGTCGCCGTCACCGTCGTAGTCGCCCCAGGCGGCAGCGCGGGTGTCCTCGATGTCGGCCAGCCCCAGCTCCGGAGCCACGTCCACGAAGTAGCCGCCGTCGTTGCGGTAGAGGCGGTTCGCGGAGTAGCGCATCCCCACGAAGAGGTCGAGGTCGCCGTCACCGTCGAAGTCGGCCCAGGCGTTGGGCTGGGCACCGGGAGCGGCGAAAAGGTCTGGCTGAACGCGGTCGAAGGTTGGCGCAGCGGACTCGGCGGCGGTCGGCGCGCCGCCGGAGATGTCGCTGGAGGCGGCATCGCGACCGGGGGCGTCGCATCCGGCCACAAGCGGGAGGAGGATGAGGAGGCTTGTCAGGCGGGCCCGGGCGTCCGGGCGCGTAGGATCGAAAGGACGGGATCCTGGGTGAAGCGGGTTCGACGTCCGCATCTCAGTGCTCCGGTTGGACGGTTATGGGTGGCAACCAACACTCGGACTCACCGCAGCTTCGCGCCAGTCGTCACCGAAGCCGGAAGTCCACCACCAACGGCAGATGGTCGGAATGGCGAGTGTCCTCTTCGCACAGGCCGAGTTCCTGCCGGGCGGCCTCGGACAGGTCGGCCGCGTCGAAGACGAACGCGCGTTCGACCTGGAGGACCGCGCCCCGGTAGAGAACGTAGTCGAGCCTGCCGGGCGAGAACGGGTCCCCGGAACGGGTGCTGCGCCATGTGGCCAGAGAGCGCTCGCGGACGCGCTCGGCGCGGGCAACGTCCAGGTCGGTTCCGCCCACGCCGAGGCCGCGCACGAGCTCGTCAAGCGGACGCGCGGACCCCACCAGGTTGAGGTCCCCGCCCACGACAAGGCCGGCGTCGGGACGGTCCGCGAGCGCAGCGTCGATCGCCCGGTTCAGTGTGAGCGCCTGCAGCTCGCGCAGCCGGTCGCGGGGGGAGCCGTCGTGTCCCGCGCTCTGGAGGTCGACGGGGACGAAGAGGATCTCGTCCCGGCCGACCGTCACCCAGGCCCCGGTCGCGGACAGGCCGCCTTCCGCCTCGGCCCTGGCCAGCGCCGACGGCGGGGCCATTCGCGGTGCCTCGGGCTCGTCCCCGACTTCCTGCAGCCAGCGGTCAAGCGTACCGGGTGCGTGGTCGATGCGTGCAAGGAGCGGCTCGCCACGGACATCCCGGCCCGGTGCGCCGATGGCGGTGCGTTGTCGGCCGCCCCCTTCCGCCAGCCACCAGTTCCAGAGGCCCTGGTTCGCAGGAAGCCCGGCGGATTCCGTGGCGAGCCCGGCGGATGCCGACACGAGCACATCGGAGAAGCGCGACAGGTCGGCCAGGGTGACATCCGCGTAGACTTCGTCGAGGAGCGCTACATCCGCGCCAAGGGCGGCGATAACCCGACTGAAGGGGTCGGGGGTGTCGCGAAAGTTCCCGTCCGAAACGTTCCAGGTGACGACCCGGAGGGTGCCCGGCTGTTTGGCAAGAGCATCCGCACCAAGCAGCGGCGGAGGGTCGCCCGGAGCGGTCGCAAGCACATGGGTGAAGACCGGCGTTTCGTCGACGACGTTGCCGGCGCGCAGGTAGACCACCCGCCCGGTGATGGTGTGGGCCGCATTGGACGTGTCGCCGATGGCTCCGGCCGTGATCGCATCCCGGTCGAGCCGCATCTCGAATCGGTCGGAGGAGTGCGTGGGGGACACCAGGAGGCCAACGGTGCGGGCGCTCTTGGGTTCTCCGGCTCCGCCCGGGCCGATCCGGCGAATCCCGACCCCGGCCCCGTGTGCATCCACCGCCGGGTCGCGCTGCCGGGACAGGACGATGGCCAGATCGGCACCCTCCACGCCCGCGTAGAGCCCCCCCGTGCCAGGGTCGCCGTCGGCGTCCAGGGCGACCTCGACCGAACCGGGCATCCCCTGTGCGGTGACGGTGTGTCCGAGGTCGATGAGGAGGTGGAGGTAGCGGGGATCATCCTGGATGGTGACCGCGCGCAGGTCGACGGGGGAGCCGGGTGGGGTGTCGCCGGGCGGGTCGGTAACGGCCGCCGCAATGCCGTCCCAGTCGGCGAACGTGCCGTCGGTCCAGATGGGGGAGATGGACGGGGGCGGGGGGTCGGGAGCGGCGCAGGCGACCGCGGTGAAAAGGGCGGTGACGGCGGGAATCGCAGAGACGCAACGGGGCAGCATCGGTCTAAGTGACCCTTCAGGGCCCGCACTCGGCAACCCTGACGTTACGTTAGGCCCCCCCCTACCGCCCCCTGCCCCGCCCCCTGTCACCACCGCGCCCGCCCCGTCTCGAGCCCAGCCGGTACATCACGCGCAGCATGAAGTACTGGCCCAGCGACTCGGTGCGCGACTCCTCGATGAAGCTGGCCGAATTGGAAATGCTCACGCCCTGGTTCTGGTTCAGCAGGTCGTAGGCGCGCAGTTCGATCTCGGCGCGGTCGTTCATGACCAGGCGCGTTACATGGGCATCCCACCGTGCCACATTGCGTCCCGTCCCGCCCGTGCCGGACGAGCTATTGTCGCGCCCGCCATCGGCCGCATTCGAAGGCCCGGACAGATACAGGCTCTCGTCGTACACACGGAAGTTGAACGTCGAGCCGAGCCGCCACGCGCTGGTCACGTACCAGGTCCCGTTGGCAAAGTACCGGCTGTTCACATAGCTGCGGTTCAGCGACTCGTTGAGCGAGTAGTTCACGTCATTGAAGTCGAATCGCGCTCCCGCGCGCACCTCGAACCGGTCCTTCACCCTGTTCTCCAGACTGGCCTCCAGGCTGTTGCGCAGGATGCGACTCTCGTTCGCGGCCAGATTCACCACCTCGGTGCCCTGGGAATATGTGGCCCTGTACTCCAGGTCGAGGTCGACCCCCAACTTTCTGATCGGCCTCCCGAAGTTGATGCCGCCGTTGACCGACCAGGACGCGTCCGTATTTATCGGGGTGAAGGTCTGGAATCCCCGCTCGTCGAAGTTGCGGGACCGGGCGATGTCGTTGCCCGTGTATGTGAAGCCCGCGAACGTGAACACGTTCAGAAAGCTGAACTGGTCGAAGAAGCGGTAGTCGGCGTTCAACCGGTGCGTGTATTCGGGTTGCAACTCGGGGTTGCCGACGTAGACGTTCAGCGGATCCGTGTTGTCTACAAAGGGCTGCAACTCCCTCATGGACGGCTCGCGCGTAGACGTCCTGTAGCGGAAGCTGAGCGTCTGGCCGTCCTTCACCTGCCATTTGGCGTTCAGGTTGGGCAGCAGGTGTGTGTACCCGTTGGTGATTGCGTCCGGCCGCTCCAGAACGACCCCGTCGAGCTGGGACCTCTGCGCGCGCAGGTCGAGCGTGATCCATGAGGTCTCGGTGTTGCGGTTGAAACGGGCCCCGCCGCGCAGGTACGTGTAGGTGCGCTCGTACCCCGAGCTGAGCCTGGAGTTGAGAAGACGTTCGCCACCCGCGAGATCGTACACCGATTTTTCCTGATCCTCGTCCACCGCGTTGCGCTCGCCGAAGACTTCCAGCACGTACCGGCTTCCGAGCGGCTGCGTCATCGAGACCCGCGCAGAGTTGTTCCAGGTGCGACCCGCGCTGATCTGCTCCTGCAGGATGTCCTCCGGCCCGCCCCGACCGCCGTTGTCGCTGTCTCGCCGGGACTCGCCGGTGATCGTCGAAGAGAGGTCGGCGCGCTCGTCGGAGTCGTCGAGCCCGCTGCGGAACTCGGCGACGAGACTCCGGCCTCCCTCCCCCAGGCGCTTGCGCCACGTCAACCGCGCGTCCCCGCGCCAGTCGCTCCCGTCAACGAGGTAGTCCGTCGACGCGGTGTTCAGCTGGTCGCCCAGCAAGGTCTGGGTCTCGCGGTGCGCGAACGACGTGAGGGACGATGAACCGGCGTTGAAGTTCGCTCTCACCCTGAGATCGTGTCCCGGGGCGATCGTGTACTGCCCGTTCAGGTTGAGACGCTGGCTGAGGTTGCCCATCTCCCGGTTGCTGGTCTCGTCGACCAGGGACGCCACGTTCGAGCCGAAGAGAGCCTGCTGCTGCAAGGTCTGGGTCCGAAGGTTGTCGAGTTCACTGAGGAAGTAACTCGATCGCAACCAGCTGTCTTCCGCGAAATCGTGACTCGCGTTGAGGCCCGCCCCAAACGTCTCTGTGAAGCCGTCGTCACGTCCACCGCCCCGTCCTCCACCACCCCCGTCACCCCACGAAAAGCCCGCCTGGTTCACGTTGTTCGTGTTTGCGGTCAGGGCAAACTGGGAGGTCGGGGAAAAGCGGTTCAGGTTGAGTCTGCCGTCATAGCGCACATCGTTGTCGAGCAGAGTACCGATCCGGGCTCGAGTATTGGCGTCGCCCCCCAAGCCTCCCGTCATGCGGCCGAAGTAGCCCCGTCTGGCGTCCTCCCGGAGCCTGAGGTCGATGGTGCGTTCGTCCTCGCCGTCCGGGATGCCGGTGAACTCGGCCATGTCGGACTGTTTGTCGTAGACGTCGACCTGCTTGATCGCGTCCGCGGGAAGGTTGCGCGTTGCAATGGTCGGATCGGTACCGAAGAACTCCTTCCCGTCCACGAGAACATTCTGAACTTCCTCCCCCTGAGCCGTAATCGTGCCGGTTTCGTCGACCTCGATCCCGGGAAGGCGGCGGAGCAGATCCTCGACCATCGAGTTCGGGGGCGTTGCGAAGGCGAGGACGTTGTAGCTGAGCGTGTCACGGCGGTTGACGAACGGAACCTGCTCGACGCTGACGACCAGCGGGTCCATCTCCACGGCCATGATGGACAGATTCACCGAACCCGCGTCAACGTCGGAATCGGCCACCACGAGGTCCCGGCGCACGGTCTGGTAACCGATGAGCGTCACCTGGAGGACGTACTCCGCGGGCGGAAGATCGCGGAGGGTGAAACGCCCGTCGCCATCGGTCAGCGCATACTTCGCGAGCACGGAATCGGGCACGGTCAGCGCCACGACCATGGCATTGCGCAGCGATACGCCCGCCGAGTCGACCACGACGCCCCGAATCAGGTACTCTTGACCTTCGTCTTGCGCGAACGCGGGCGTCGCAATGGCCAGAAGAGCCAGGACCGGGAGCGCCAGCTGCCGAAAACGCCGGGGAGCACTCATCGTTCGTCTCCGGGCCCGCGCCGCCTCAACTTTTCGAGTTCGTCCAGCTTCTCCGCCACAATCATTTCGTATTCCTCCAACGAGACCTCGTCGCCGTCCTCGGGAAAGCGGATCAGACCCTGTTCGACGCCCTCCAGGTCGATCTCCGTCGCGAAGTACTTGGTGTCCCCGTCATCCACGGAGAGCACCAGAATCATCCCGGGCAGGCCCCCGAACGACGCAGGGCCGCCCTGGACCGGAATCTCGGGTGTGAACCAGGCCTCGATTGCGCGTCCGTCGTGCTCCGTGGTCGCCTTGATAACCAGGCGCCCCAGGTGCTCGGCCTGTTCGCTGGTCAGCCTCCACTCGAAGGCCGGCAGGTGGCCGGCGATACGGAACGTGCGTCCCATGAAATCGCGAGTCTCCACGATCGCACCCCCGTCATAGCTGACATGGGCCTCGCGGATTTCCTCCAAATCACTCCTCGATGTCGAGCCCATCCTCATCCGCATGACCATGCCAATGGCACGATCGGATAAAATCGGGCGGTCGGTGACGACGGCCGGAGCCGCTTCCTTTTCCTCTCCCGGAGCCGGGGTCATGAGCGACGCCGACGGGTCGAAGTGGAGGAGCATCGTGCCGGACCGGGAGGACGGAATCTGGTCTCTCAGGGCGCCCCAGCGCTCCGGGATCTCGAATCCGTACTTGACGGAGTAGGTATAGGTGATGGTCCCCTGCTGCGCGGCAATAGCCGCGGGGAGCAGAAGCCAGAGGGGTAGGGCAAGTCGGTGAAGCATCGGGTTCCCTCTACTGCACGGGGCTGGTCTCATCGAACCAAGGGCACCTGAGGTCGCACACGTGTTGCGACCCCGTGTTCTCATGAGACACCCCCCGGGCGGACTCCGTTAGCTTCCCCCGTTTCCTTCCCCTTCCTCGTCTTCCTCCGGCGCTTCCCAGAAATCCGGGTTTTCGGGCGCGGAGGCAGCGACTTCCGCGGTGTACATCACCGCGTTGAAGACGATCCGGAAGTTTCCGAACGGCTGGCCGCGCCACTGCGGCTTCATCCCGAGCAGCACGACGCGGCCGTCCCCGTGCGCAACGTCCAGCGCGGCGGCGTAGCCCTGGAGGTGCTCCTCGCCGAGGAGGTAGCCGGACAGCAGGGGTGAGCCGTCCTCGGGGTATTTGGCGAGAACCGCACCCTCGAAGCCGTCTTCGGTGGTGAAGACCGGGCTGCGCCCCACCACCACCTTGGCCCGCGCGGGCATCCCCGACATGACCGGGTGGGACGGGTCAACCTCCATCTCGACGATCGAGCCACTCATGAAGTAGGCCGCGGCATCGAGCCCGTCGACGACGTTCCTGACGGGCAGATGGAGTTGGTCGACGGCGAACATGCTCGCGTTGTTGAAGGTGACGAGGGTGCCGCCGCTTCGCACGAACGCGTCGAGCGCCCGGACGCCCACGGCGCCGATTCCGCCTTCGTACCGGGGCGGAACCGATCCCTTGGCGAAGCCGTTCAGGATCTGGTTGGCCCCGATGTCGGCCACGATGATCACGTCGTACCGGTCCCGCAGGCCGCCGGCCAGGACGTCGGCGTTGTAAAGGCTCGTGAAGTCGAAGTCGAACATCTCGAGCACCCAGCGCGTCCACCCTTCGTCCATCGACGGATTCCAGGGCCGGTAGAGACCGACCCGGGGCTGCGACACTCGAACGCCGCCCTCGCCGCGCGCCGCCGCCGTGGTCCCCGCGGGCGACTGGAGGTGCAGGCGGGACACCAGCGCACTACGGGCACTCCCCGACAGCCCGGTGATCGCATAGCTGCCGGAGGTGCCACCGGCACCGTCCGCGCCCGCCGCACCCGGGGCGAACCGGACCTGGCCGCCCTCGGCCCACGCCTGGTTGAGCGCCTTGAAGGCGTTGTTCCGGGCTGGATCGACGACGAGGGCGCCGCCGCCCGCATCGCTTCCCGGCGGGGGAACGATGGCGGCGGCCACGGGGTGGCTGTTGAAGCCGACACCCGGGGGCGAATCGAAGGGGGCCGCGTCGTCGACGTCGGCGTCCCAGGCGAGCATGGCGGTGCCCGCGCTCTGGGGAGAAGCGCCCGTTCCTCCGGGATCCGAGCCCCCCGCACCGCCACCGCTCTCTCCGCCCAGCTCGCTCATCGCGCCGCGGACCTCGTCACCCAGCGGCGACGCCGCCTCCACGACGCGCACACCCATCAGGTACGGCAACGTCCAGCCCGCCACATCGTACGGCTGGTCCGGCGGCCCTTCCGGGTACTGGCGCAGGTCCGGGTAGTCCTGCACGGCGAAGAGCTGTCGCACGAAGTTCGCGAAGGGCTGGTCCATCGCGATCACCCAGGTGCCGGCCGGGTGCGAGACTCCCTCGAACGTGACCGCCTCGTCGAGCTGGTGGACCTCGATCCCGTTGAAGGCCAGCCTGCGCAGCATCTCCACCGCCGCCACCGGGTCGTCCTGATCGGCCGGCACGAAGTACGCGTATGGCGGCCCCTCCGTGTACTCGGCGATCACGTCACGCCCCGCCTGGTAGCGATTGTAGAGGACGTCCCGCCGGTACTTCGCGGCGAAGTCCAGCACGGAGACGGACGCGGTCAGCATGTAGTCCACCGCGTCGCGCAGCCGCCACCAGCCGCCTTCCCAGGGGCTGCTGTACAGGGACTGCGGCCTCAAATCCCGGGTGCGCGCGGGGAAGTCCTGAATGGTGTAGAAGTGGGGCGTGGCGTAGCGGTACAGTCCCGTCTCGGTCAGGAACGACGCCACGTTGTGGAAGTTGTTCGCGTGGTCGATGAAGCCGGGATACCAGTTGTCGAACCCGGTGCCCATGTGTGTGGCGCCCTTCTGCCCACGCTCCTCCAGCGCCTGTGACATGGCCATGCCGATCAGGTTCACGGTGCGCCACATCAGCGGGTGAACGTGCGGCGAGATCGGCTCCGCAAACGGCGGAATCCAGATGCGCGTCGGGAAGGGCGAACTCTGGTGGTGGTTGTACAGGATCTGAGGCTCCCACTCCCGCACTACCCGGGTCGCCATCCGCGACTCGATCTGGTTGATCATGTAGCCGTCGCGATTGTTGTCGTGGCCGATGTACTTCTGGTAGAGGAAGGGCGTCGAGGCGACTTCGTAGGGCGTGCCCACGTTGGACCGGTACCACTCGGCGACCATCGTCTGTCCGTCGGGGTTGATCGATGGCCACAGCATGAGGATCACGTTGTCGAGGATGGCCCGGGTTTCGGGGTCGTCGTCCCCGGTGACGAGATCGTACGCCAGCTGGATCGTGTGCTGCGCGTGCGCGACCTCGGTGGCGTGCAGCCCGCCGTCGATGTGGACCAGGGCGCGGCCCTCGTCGGCCAGAGCGCGGGCCTCGGCGTCGGTCAGCCCCTCCGGGTGCGCAAGCCGCATCGCGATCTCACGATGCCGGTCCAGGTTGCGCAGATTCTCGGCGCTGGAGATGAGCGCGATGTAGACGGGGCGCCCGAACGAGCTGCGCCCGACTTCGCGCAGTTCGAGGCGGTCGGTCGCCGCGTCGAGGCGCGCGAAGTAGTCGATCGACTCCTCGAAGGTGGCGAGGTGGAAGTCGGCGCCGACCCGGTGGCCGAGCACGGATTCGGGGGTGGGGATCTGGGCGGCGAGGGGGTTGGTGCTGGCCGTGAGGACGAGGACGACCGCCGCCGCCGCCAGTCCAAATGTGGCTGATCCGGGTTTCATAAGACTCACTTTCCTGTCCGATAGTTCTGTCCCAGCGCCTCCAGTTTACTCAACCATCCGTTGAAGTGGGGGCACTTCTCTCTCATGATGTCGAGGCCGATCCGGGTTGCCGCCAGATTGCCGTCCCGGGAGACGACTTCGGCGAGAATCCCGGGTGCCGAGAAGAGCAGAGCCTCGAATTCGTGCATCTGCACGTACGGAATGAACCGGATCTGACCTGGATCAACGTCCATCGACTCCGCTATCCTCTCTTTGATCCGGCGTTCGACAGTACTGGCCTTCTCGGAATGAGGTTGTCCCGACGCGGCATCTCGACCGGGCCATTTGGCCGGCATTCCGTAGTAGTGCGGCGGCGAAGCATCGTCGTCACATTGCGGCGCGCCCTCCGAAGTGGTTCTTCGGCCCCTCCACGATGGGCGATCACGCGAGCCGTCAAGGCCGCCCTCCGAAGTGGTTCTTCTCCCACAGTTCGCCCAGGGAATAATCTTGCAGCCACTCGGCGAGGTCGGCCGGATTCGGCCGATGGCACTTGGTTCCCGCGTCGCCCTCCGCCTCGATGATCACGATGTGCCGCGGGTCAAACTCGTCCACGAGTCGGGTCGACTGCGTCGCCAACACTACTTGAACTCGCGTCGCCACGGATCGCACCATCCCCGCTAGCACGCTGATCGCGAACGGATGGAGCCCCAACTCGGGCTCATCAAGAATGATCACATTGGGCAGTTTTTCCGGCCGCTGAAGCAACAAGGTCGCAAGGGCCATGAACCGCAGGGTTCCATCCGACAGCTGATGCGGCCCGAACAGGTAGTCCGAACGATCCTTCTCTCGCCAGTTGAGAAGAATGTCGCGAGAATTGGCCGCGCTGGGGCCGAGAACGAAGTCCCCGAACCCGGGAAACACCAATCGGACGGTCTCCACAATGCGCCGGTAGCAGTCGGGTCGGGTCTGCTCCATGGCGTAGAGATAAGCAGCCAGGTTCCCCGCGTCGTCGCGAAGGTATTGGGCGTCTTCGATGTAGTGGCTACTCCTGACGCTGGCCTGTCGAGACGTATCGTGGAACTGATAGCCACGACAGCCCCACAACAACCTGAGCAGCACGCCGCAGGTCTCCTCCCCCTCACGTTCCTTTTCTCTCAGCCGGCTTTCCCGGTGCCCGGCTCCCAGCAAGATGTCCTGCGGCTTCAGGTAACCGGAACTATGGTAGATCGCCCGCTCCGAAAGGAAGATCAGCGTGTCGGGAGCCGCGTCGCCGAGCCGCATCTCATAGGTTGTCGTCGTTCGATGACTTTTGGCTTGGTTGCTTCTGACAAACTCAATTTTGGCACGTAGCTGAGAGGTCCTCCTTCGCCCGCCGAACAACATCGAGTCGGAACGTCCGGTCCGGCCGATGAATTCCTGCAGCGCACCCGTGCTGAGAAAACCAACCATTCGAAAGAAAGACACCAAGTTGCTCTTGCCCGCGCCGTTGGCCCCCAAAAGCACGGTCACGTCACCGAAGCTGATCTCTTCATTCCGAAACGACTTGTAGCCTTCCAGCTTCAGCCTTCTCAACCTGCTCGGTCCGGCTCGCTCACTCGTCTCTGTTGCCCGGCTACCGCCGCTTTGATTCATATGGCTCGCTCTCTCCATGGGAGCCTGACGATACCCGCTCCACTCGAACGGGCGCAACGGCGCTGGGTTTTCACTCCGGCCCCGCACGATTTCCTTGTCCGATATATGGTTACCATATACCATATATGCCATGAAGACGGTCAAGACGACGGTGTACCTGAACGCGGCGGACTACCGCAAGCTCAAGTCGCTGGCGGCCGATCAGCGGCGCTCCGCGGCGGAGCTGGTGCGAGAGGCGGTGGCCGAGTACACGGCGCGGGCGACGGAGCGTCCCTGGCCGAGGTCTATTGGGATTGCAAACAGTGGTGATCCGGACTTCGCCGAGAACCATGAAGACTACCTCGAAGGATTCGGCGAAGATGGCCTGGAGGACTACTACGGGCCCAAAGGGTCGGGGGATCTCTGCGAAGACCCCGTGAGGGGCCCGATGGGCCGTCAAGGTAGCGGGCCGGGTCGGTGATCGTTGCGGACACGAGCGCAATCCTCGCACTCATGGATCTCGACAACCCGCACCACATGCCGCTCCGATCGGCTTTGCGTTCGGATCGCGAGGACTGGGTAATCCCATGGGCAGTACTTCCCGAGTTGGATTATCTCGCGGTCAACCGATTGGGACGCACTGCAGCGGAGGTCTTGCGTGCCGATCTGGCAGAGGGCCGATACCTCGTCGAATGGGGTGGTGCCCACGACCTGCGGAGAGCCCTGGAACTCGACCGAACCTACCAGGACCTCTCGCTGGGCCTGGTCGATGGCATCGTCATGGCCGTGGCCGAGCGCCTGGAGGCACGGGCAATCGTGACACTCGATCTGCGGGATTTCGGAGCGGTCACCCTGAAGGGCGCACCCGAAATCTGGCCCCGGGATCTGTAGAAGGCGGCGGCCCGTCGCGCCTTGCTATCCGGGCGCCTCGCCGCTCTCGGTGCTGACGCGGAGTCTCACCGCGGCCCCTACGCCGTAACCACCGGCCAGGGCGCCCAATTCTCCCACTTCCCGCGCGTAAAGTCCGGAAACTCCACCGGCGCGCTCCCATTCGCCACGCTGATCTCCGACAGCTCGCACACCGCGCTCAGGGCCGCTGCGTCGTACACGTTCATGTCGGTCGGCAGCCCTTCGCGCAGGCACTTGATGAGCCGATAGTCCTCCATGAAGTCCATGCCGCCGTGGCCCGCGCCGATCGACGCGTCCTGAAGCGCGGTCCAGAGCGGGTGTTCGAACTCCTCGTAGTAGCCTTCGGCTTCCTCCCACCGATGCGCCGGGCTGCGGCCCTCGATGTACACCCGGTCCGGATAGCCCTGGAAGATCCCGCGCGTGCCCTGCACCTGATTGATGCGGCTGTAGGGACGCGGCAGGTTCGTGTCGTGGGACACGTAGATGGTCCCGCCGCGCGCCGTCTTGATGAGGCTGCCGTTCACGTCGCCCAGGGCGTAGGTCTCGGCGCGCTTGGGGTGCCCCTCGGGGTAGTGTTCGGCGGCCCACTCCTGCAGTCCGCGCGACGGGCTGCTCATCGAGACGAGGTAGTCGAACTTGTCGCCGCGGTTGATGTCCATGCAGTTGGCCACGGGGCCCAGGCCGTGCGTGGGGTACAGGTTGCCGTCCCGGGTCCATGCGTGGTCGCGCCGCCACAACCCCTCACCGTCGTCCGCAAACTTGATCCCGCGCAAGTCGTGCAGATAGCCGCACTCCGCGTGGAGGATCTCGCCGAGGAGTCCCTGCCGCACGAGGTTCAGGCAGAGGAGTTCGGCCCGCCCGTAGTTGACGTTCTCCATCATGAGGCAATGCCGGTTCGTCCCCTCGGCGGTCTCGACCAGCCGCCAGCAGTCTTCCAGAGTGTACGCGGCGGGGACTTCGGTGGCCGCGTGCTTCCCGTTCTCCATGGCCGCGACGCACACCGGCACGTGCCAGCGCCAGGGCGTAGCCGTGTAGACGAGGTCGACGTCCGCTTCGGCGCAGAGTCGCTCGAAGTCCGTCTCGCCATTGGTGTAGAGGGCCGGCCGGGGGTGCCCCGCCTCCTCGATGATGTCGGCCGCCCGCTCCGCATGGGCCTCGCGGATGTCGCACACCGCGCTGACGACGCAGCCGTCGATGCGCACCAGGTTGCGGACGTGCGCCGTCCCCATCCCGCCCACGCCGACGAAGCCGATCCGCACCTGGTCGATGGGCGGAGCGGCAAAGGGCTGGGCCGGAGCGGTGCCGAGTCCGCCGGGAACCGACGCCGCGCCTGCCAGGGAGGCCTGGCCGGAGCCCGGTTCACCGCAGCCGTAGATCGCGCCCGCCGCGACGCCGAGCGCGCCGACCTTGAGGAAGTCCCGCCGGTCGAGTCCGCCGGAGTAACCGCCGTTACCAGGGCCTCTTCTCATCGTCGTGCTCCTTCTCCCGTGTCGTTATCTACCAGATCGTCCCGAATTGGCAGTTTTCTGCCCCGAATCCTGCCGTCACTGCCCCGGGCAGGGCAAGGGCGCACGTCGGATCAGCGCGGATCGCCCGTCCGCATTCACTTCAACCGGGGGTGAAGCGCCAGCAAAGCCGCGATACCGGCAACGGGCATCGACAGCAGGGTGGCGACCTGCGGCCCGGTCACATCGGCAACGGCGCCGGTTCCCATCACTCCGACTGCCCCGACCGTCCATGCGAGGCCCATCACGATGCCGGAGCTGGCGCCCGGTGCCCGCGGCAGCATCTCCTGCGCCATGACGACGATCGGGGGAAGCGTCGCCATCCCCAGGAAGCCGGCCATGGCGATCGCCGCGAAGCCGGGACCGCTCCAGGGCCCGAGCCAGGCGGCAAGCAGGTGCGCGGGAAGCGACAGCGCGCACAGCATGAACAGCAGCAGGCGACGGTCGATGCGGTCCGACAGGAACCCGCCCGTCAGCGTGCCGAATGCCTGCGCGCCCAGATAGACCGTGAGTGCTGCCGCACCCAGTGTCTCGGAGCCACCCATTTCGGCGACGATGATCGGCTCCATGGTGAGAAACGCGCGCTGGACGAAGGCCATCGCCGCGCTCACCCCGAAGATGATTCCCAGGGGCCCGGCAAGCTCCCGGATCACGGCGGTTGGCGGAGGTGCAGGCAGCACATCTCCGGGCCCTCCCTCCCTCCAGGGAACGCCGAAGAATAGCAAGGGAGCGAACAGGATCGCCGGTATCATCGCGACCCACAGTCCTTCCATCCCTCCCCATGCGACCAGGCCCACCGCCACCAGAGGCCCCGCCGAGTACCCGATCGCGCCGCCGAAAGAGAAGATCGAATAGCGTCCGCCACTCCCTTTGCCGGCGGTCAGTCGCACGGCGTACGACGCCCCGGATGGGTGGAACGCTGCCCCGCCCAGGCCTCCCAACACAAGCAGAAGCAGGAGCCCCCAGTAGGCCGACGCGAAGCCCATGATCGACACGAACACCGCGCTCACGAGCATCCCGCCGACCGCGAGCGCCCTGCGCCCGAAGCGGTCCGCGATGTAGCCGAAGAAGGGCTGCGGAAGGGCGGTCGCGATGGAGAACGATGCCCCCAGCGTCGCGGCCAGCGCGATCGAAATGCCCATCCCGTCCATGATCCGCGGCAGCAACGGAGGCACGAACGAGGCGTATGCGTCGTTGATGCCGTGCGCCAGCGCGATGAAGATGGCGATGCGCACTGCGGGCACGCCTGCGGGGCGGGCGTCGGGGGTTACCGTGCCGTGCACGTCAGGTGCCCGGCGCGGAGGCGTCAAGAGTTTTCAGAGTCGAAGTAGTCCTCTTCGATGTACGAACATCGAGTGAGCTTCCCGAAAACGCCCCACCGGGTCAAGACCCAAAGCAGCACCGTGCCCTCCTTCTGCCGTCCGCAGCCCCATCGCCCCGCAACCCCGCCGACTGGAAACCAGCCGCCGCGATACCTAGTATGATTCAGGAAACGGTGGTCTCCCAACGAAGCGCGCCGCCGACTTGTCCATAGGTTTGCCCATGCTCACCAAATACAGGAAAACGCAATGACCCCGACTCCCACCGTGGACGACCGTTCCCGGACCCTTCCGCGCCTCCTGGCGCTGCTCACACTCACGGCTGCATCGGCCACACTTTCGGGCTGTGCCTCTCAGTCAGGCAGCTCCGGCATGACCGCCGACATGGCCGCCGTACCGCCCGCCACCTTCTCGCAACCGGCAGGGCTTCACGTCACCGCGCCCACGCCGGATCCACGGGTGGGGCTGGCGCCCGGGCTGTTCGACGCCGGAGAAGCCAGCTGGAACCTGCGGCTGGTGTCGGCAACGCCTCCGACCGGCCCTTTCGTGGGGAAGACCAACTCGGACCTCGCGTTCACCGGCAACTATGCGATTCAAGGCAACTTCGACGGCATCCAGGTGTGGGACATCTCCGATCCGGCGAACCCGGTGTCGGTGGTCACCTACGTGTGCCCAGCCTCTCAGAGTGATGTGTCGGTGTACGGGAACCTGCTATTCGTGTCCGGCGAGGACTTCACTGCACGCCTGGATTGCAGCGGCGAAGGAGTTCAGGAGCAGGTGAGCCATGAACGCCTCCGCGGCATTCGCATCTTCGACATCTCGGACATTGCCAACCCGGAATACGTCGCCAACGTGCAGACCTGCCGCGGCTCGCATACCCACACCGTGGTGAAGCATCCCGGTGACGACGACAACGTCTACATCTACGTGTCCGGCTCGGCTCCGGTGCGGCCTGCCGAGGAACTGGCCGGTTGCTCGGGCGCCATGCCCAGCGAGGACCCGAACTCGGCGCTTTTCCGGATCGAAGTGATCCGCGTTCCGCTTGCCAATCCCGAGGCTGCCGCGATCGTCAGCTCGCCGCGGATCTTCCAGGACCTGGTTGCGCCGCCTACGCATGGGGTGTCGCCGGCCGATCTGGCGGAAATCGAAGCGGCCCGTGCGCGCGGGGCATTCGTGATTGAGATGCCGGGTCAAGCGATCGTACTGCCGGACCAATTCGTGAACATGCAGCTTGACAGCATCATCGAGGCACGGGGAGGCGAGGGCCCGCCCACCGCAGCCGACAGCACGGCCCTGCGTGAGTATATCGACGAGATGTTCGCACAGATGATGGGCGGCGGAGCGGGCGACGATGGCGGCCCGGCCCCGGGACCCACCCAGTGCCACGACATCACCGTGTACCCCGTGATCGGCTTGGCGGGCGGGGCCTGCGGCGGCTACGGCCTCCTGCTCGACATCAGCGACCCCGCCAACCCAACGCGCCTTGCAGCCGTGGCCGACTCCAACTTCGCGTACTGGCATTCGGCCACCTTCAACAACGATGGCACCGCGATCATGTTCACCGACGAGTGGGGCGGCGGCGGCGGGCCGAAGTGCCGGGTCGACGACCCGATGGAGTGGGGCGCCAACGCCATCTTCACGATCGAAGACGGGGAGATGGTCTTCCAGAGCTACTACAAGCTGCCCGCGCCGCAGACGAGCCTTGAGAACTGCGTCGCGCACAACGGATCGCTGATTCCGATCCCGGGCCGCGACATCATGATCCAGGGCTGGTATCAGGGCGGCGTCTCACTGATCGACTGGACCGACCCGACAAATCCCGTCGAGATCGCGTTCCACGACCGCGGTCCGGTCAACCCCGATCAGATGGTGATGGGCGGAAGCTGGTCCGTGTACTGGTACAACGGCCTTATCGTCAATTCGGAGATCGCGCGCGGTCTGGACATCTTCGAACTCACGCCCAGCGACATCCTCACGCAGAACGAGATCGACGCAGCCAATTCCGTGCAGTTGACGCACCTGAATTCACAGGGCCAGCCCGTCTACGAGTGGCCCGCGACCTTCTCGCTGGCCAAGGCATACCTGGACCAGCTGGAGCGTTGGCACGGCATGACCGCGCCGCAGATCGCCTCGGCGCGCGCCGCCCTGGCGGCAGCCGAGGCCGCATCCGGCTCTGCCCGCCGGGACGCGCTGCGCTCGCTCGCCGGGACGCTCGGCGGCCAGGCCTCCGGCGCGATGGATGCGGCGAAGGTCGGTAAGCTCGTCGACGCCGTTCAGCGTCTGGCGGACGGGCGATAAGGAGAAAACGCAGAATGAAAACCCGGCACATCGTACTGCTCACGATCGTTACCGCGGCTACCCATGGATGCGCGGGCGGGCCAGGCGCCTCGCCCGCGCTCCCGGCTCCGGCCGGCCCGGAGGCGGAGCCAACCGTCACAGCCGATCCCGCCCCGCCCCCGACCCGCCCCGACGCGGCCACCATCGCCGAGCTGGAGGCGCTCTACGAGGCGCGGGCCCTTGCGGCCCTCGAGGGATACCACGACGCCGACGTCCACTTCATGACCGGCATGATCGGGCACCACGCCCAGGCACTGGTCATGTCCGGATTCGCGCCCGAGAACGGCGCCAGCCCCACGATCCAGACGCTCTGCGCAAGGATCATCAACGCGCAGAAGGACGAGATCAACATCATGCAGACCTGGCTCCGGGACCGTGGCCAGGTGGTCCCCGAGATCCACATCTCCGACGGCAAGCTGATGATTCACGGTCCCGAGCACGCCATGCACATGCCCGGGATGCTGACCCCGGAGCAGCTCGCCGAGCTGGGCGAAACGCACGGGGCGGACTTCGACCGTCTCTTCCTGAAATACATGATCATGCACCACAACGGCGCCGTCACCATGGTGCACGACCTGTTCGCAACCGACGGAGCCGCCCAGGACGACTTCGTCTTCAAGCTTGCTTCCGATATTCAGGCGGACCAATCCTCCGAGGTTGTCCGCATGGAGCTGATGCTGGAGGCGTTGACCTCCAACGACCCGCACAACTGATTAGGACAGAGACATGACCCCGATCTCCACCGCGAACTCCCGTTCCCGGACCCCCGTGCGCCTCGCGGCGCTGCTCTCGATCACAGCCCTCGCGGCCGGCCTGTCGGGCTGCGCCTCACAACCGATGGCGGAAGATCCCATGACCGCCATGACCGTCGACATGGCGCCCGCGCCGGCGGCCACCTTCTCGCACCCCGCCGGGCTCCGCGTCAACCCGCCCACACCCGACCCGCGCGTCGGGCTGGCGCCGGGACTGTTCGACGCCGAGGAAGCCATCTGGAACCTCCGCATGTTGTCGACGACGCCTCCGACGGAACTCTTCGTCGGCCGGACCAACTCCGACCTCGCCTTCTCCGGCAACCATGCGATCCAGGGCAACTACGACGGCGTCCAGGTGTGGGACATCTCCGATCCGGCGAATCCGTCTTCGGTCATCACCTACCGGTGCCCGGCCTCGCAGAGCGACGTGTCGGTGTACGACAACCTTCTGTTCGTGTCGGGCGAGGGGCTCGGAGGGCGGCTGGACTGCGGCGACCAGGGTGTCGAGGAGGCGGTCAGCCACGATCGACTGCGCGGCATCCGCATCTTCGACATCTCGGACATCGCCAACCCGGAGTACGTCGCGAACGTGCAGACCTGCCGGGGCTCGCACACGCACACCGTGCTCAAGCACCCGGCCGACGACGAGAACGTCTACATCTACGTCTCCGGCTCGTCGCGTGTACGGCCCCCCGAGGAGTTGCCCGGCTGTTCAGCTGCTACGCCCGATGAGGATCCGAACTCGGCGCTCTTCAGGATCGAGGTGATCCGCGTACCCCTCGCCGACCCCGAGGCCGCCGCGATCGTGAGTTCGCCGCGGATCTTCCAGGATCTGGTCGCGCCGCCGCGACACGGCCTGTCGCCCGCGGACATCGAGGAGATCGACGCGGCCCGCGCCGAGGGCACCCTCATCGGGTATCGGCGTGGCCAGCCGCGCGTCATGCCCGACGGGATGATCCGTCCGCTGCTCGACAGCATCGTGGCCGCGCGGGGAGGCGAAGGAGAGCCCACCGCCGCCGACCGCGCGGCACTCCAGGCTGCCTTCGATGAGCAGGGCCGGATGCAGGCCGAGCGGGCCGCACAGGAAGCCGAAGGCCCCGGCCCCGGCCCCACCCAGTGTCACGATATCACCGTCTACCCGGCCATCGGCCTGGCGGGCGGCGCCTGCGGCGGCTACGGGCTTCTGCTCGACATCTCTGACCCCGCCAATCCGACGCGCCTCGCGGCGGTCGCCGACTCGAACTTCTCCTACTGGCACTCGGCGACCTTCAACAACGACGGCTCCACGGTGATGTTCACCGACGAGTGGGGCGGCGGCGGCGCGCCCAAGTGCCGGGCCTCGGACCCGATGGAGTGGGGCGCCAACGCCATCTTCACCATCGAAGACGGGGAGATGGTCTTCCAGAGCTACTACAAGATGCCCGCGCCGCAGACGAGTCTGGAAAACTGCGTCGCGCACAACGGATCGCTGATTCCGATTCCGGGCCGCGACATCATGATCCAGGGCTGGTACCAGGGCGGAATTTCGCTGATCGACTGGACGGATCCGGCCAACCCCGTCGAGATCGCCTTCCACGACCGTGGCCCCTCGGACGGCACCCGCCAGGGCCGTGGCGGCAGCTGGTCCGTGTACTGGTACAACGGCGTGATCGTCAACTCGGAGATCGCCCGCGGGCTCGACATCTTCGAGCTCGTGGCCAGCGACGTCATCACCCAGAACGAGATCGACGCCGCGAATTCGGTCCACCTGACGCAGCTCAACTCCCAGGGACAGCCGATCTTCGAGTGGCCGGCGACCTTCGCGCTCGCGAGGGCCTACCTGGACCAGCTCGAACGCTGGCACGGCATGACCGCCCCGCAGATCGCGGCCGCGCGAGATGCGCTGGCGGCGGCCGAGAGCGCACCTTCGTCCGTGCGCCGGGACGGGCTGAATTCGCTCGCCGAGATGCTGAGTGAACAGGCCGCCGGTGCAGCGGACCCGGACAAGGCCGCGAAGCTGGTCGACGCGGTGCGGCGCCTGGCGGAGGAGGGTTAGCGGAGCGCGATCGACACCCCCGCCCGGTAGGTCATCAGGTTCGCGTCGCTCAGAATGGGGCTGGCCGACCAGCCCCCGCGGGGCAGCCGGCGCAGATTCTGGTTTCCGCCGGTCAGGTACTCGGTCAGTCCGTTGTGCTGGTAGGACACCGAAAGGTCCAGGGATATCGAGGATTCCGCGTCTGCCCGCAATTCCAAGGACAGTCCGCCACCGCCCGTGAGGGCAAGGTTGAAGTCGTCGAAGTTGGTCGTGGACGCGAACTCCTCGTCGAAGTTCGTACCGCTCACCCCGGTCGAGGTGACGAAGTAGGAGAAGCCGACAGTGCCGAAGACATACGGCCTGAGCGATCCGCTCCCAAGGTAGACCTGGGGGCCCAGGCCAGCGGAAAGGATGGAGTTGGTCGTCCGCACATCGACATCGACGAAGGGCACGGTAGGGCTCAGGGGCACGCTGTTGGAGTCGGTGCCGTAGATGACGAAGTTCCCTTCCGCGCGCAGGGCCGCGGTACCCTGGTCGTTCAGGTAGAGCACTCCGCCGATTCCGCCGCCCCCGCCCAGGTTCACATGGTCCTGGAATTCACCGACCGGGACCGCAACATCTCCGTACAGGAAGAACTCGCCTCGGAAGGGTTTCTGTTGCCCCATGGCGTTGACGGGCAGTGCCGCGCCGAAGAGGGCAACGGCTCCCGCGATGACGATGCTTGTCGATCTGTTTCGTATGGTCCGCAACTTCATTCGCTGACTCCCCTCGTCGTCGCGTCTCGCTCTCGACGGTCAAGAACCGCTCCGGGGAGGGCGCCGGTGAGCTCGCCGCCGTCCACAGTGAACCGGCCGTTGACCATGACGTACTCAATACCATCCGGGTACAGGTCCGGTTCCATGATCGTCGCCGGGGAGGTGATGTCGTCGTAGTCGAAGACGACGATGTCCGCCTTGAACCCCTCGCGCACATATCCCCGGTCCTTCAGGCCGACGATCTGGGCGGGGAGGCCGGTGGAGGAGCGGATGGCGAAGGGAAGCGTGATCGCGCCGCGCTCCTTGACGTAGTGCGCGATCTTGCGCGTGAAAGCGCCGTATGATCGGGGGTGCTGGCCGGGCCGGGTCTCGAGCGAGACGAAGCCGTCGGTCGAGGTGGCCGTGTACTCCTGCCGCATGTAGTTCTCGACATCGAAGCGGTGGCCGGCGACGGGCCGGAACCGCACGCCGGCCGGCGAAAGCCGGGTGGACGCGAGGGCGAAGTGGACGAGTTGCTCGAAGGGTGTGCGGCCGGCGTCGGACGCGATCTCGGCCAGGTGACGGCCCACGGTCTCCGGGTAGCCGGGCGCTTCGACGACGATGTGGCGGCCCGCGCCGCCCTGAAGCCGCAGGATGTAGCCGGTGTCCCGCTCCAGCTCCCGCGCCGTCACCGGGTCGGCCAGGTTGGCGCGCAGGTTGCCCTTCGGATCGCTCATCAGGTCGGCGTCACGCCACAGCGGCGCGTCGAGTCCGCCGGAGCGGTCGGTCCCGGGGGGCGCGTAGGCCCAGTCGGGGATGACATCGACGGGGCCGCCGCCAAAGGTCTCGTACGGGTACTGGTCCAGGTAGACTTGCACGCCCTCGCGCCGCGCGGCCTCGATCAGGAGCACGTCGGTCGCGGAGTGGCCCCAGGTGTCGGTGCCCTTGGCCTTGATGTGGGTGCCGACCACCCGGATCCCGGTGGCGCGGCCGATCTCGATGGTCTCGCGCATGCCGTCGGTGCCGGTGAGGGGCTGTCCGTCGACGATGGACGGGATCTGCCAGAGCGGAAGCGGGGACTGGCTGCGCTGGTGGGAGTAGTAGAAGCCGTCGTACGGGGCGACTTCGCGAGCCAGCGCGATGAGTTCTTCGGTGGTGCTGAAGCGGCCCGGCCTGTACTCGGGGCCGGCGCCGAGTCCCCACGCGCCGTCCTCCATGCCGCTGCGCACCAATTCCGCCATCTCGGCGATCTCGGCCTCGGTGGCGGGGCGCTCGTAGTCGTCGCCCATGACCATGCCGCGCACGGTGGCGTGGCCGACCATGGGGACGACGTTCGTGGCGACGCCCGGCGCGCGGTACGCGTCCATCTCGTCCGCGATGGGCCACACGGGATTGCGCCCGTCGGGACCGAAAACGGACGTCGTGATCCCCTGCATGACGAGGTTGTGGGCGCGCCGTCCCTCGACGTCGTCGGACGCGAAGACGCGGTCGGCGTGCGAGTGCATGTCGATGAAGCCGGGCACGACGTACTTCCCCGCCGCGTCGATCACGCGGGTGGCGGTGGCGTCGGGGAGTTTGCCGATGGCGACGATCTGGTCGTCGTTGATGCCGACGTCGGCGGTGTAGGCGGGGCTGCCCGAGCCGTCGAGCACCTGGCCGCCCCGGATGAGGACGTCGAAGTGCTGGGCGGAGGCGGGGGTGGGGAGGAGGGCGAGGGAGAGGGCGAGGAGGGCGGTGCACGTGGCACGAACGGGGGAAGCATGGAGGTAGGAAGTCATGGTCTTCTCGGAATCCTGGAGCGCGGTCCTCAGAGCAGTCGGCGCGACTACCACAGGACCGGAGCGGGATAGCGTGAGATCGCCTCGTCCGGCGTCACGATGGTCAATCCGTTCAAGATGGCTTGTGAGACCAATCCCCGGTCGAAGGGGTCGCTGTGAAATGAGGGGAGAAGCGCGTCGTGAGCCGCCGCACGTTCATCAAATGGGAGTGGCTCGAGTCCCAGCCAATGGCGGCGACTGCTCACATAGTCGATCGGCGGCTCCGGCAATGGCAACCTCCCGATGCCGTGTTTGATGGCGATTTCCCAGGCTGAGAGCGCGCTGAAATAGACCAGGTTGTTCGGGTCGCGACAGGCGGATCGGGCTGCCGCCGTGAGTTGCGGGTCCGCTGCGGCCAACCACAGGAAAGTGCAGGTGTCCACCAGGAGCCTCATTCTTCGTCACCGCCGCGCCACGTGCTGCCCTCGGTCCTCCCGAAGCCACGTAGCACCTCGTCGGGAAGCGGCTCGAAGAAGCTGCTCGGCAGGGTCATGCCCCGGTCGATCCCGATAGGCCGCTGCTTCATGGGTGCCGTGTCTATCGGCCGGATCTCGGCGATGGGCACATTGCGGCGGCACAGCGTGATCGTCTCCCCGGCTTCAACCCGTGCCAGGTACCGGGACAGACTCGCTCTCGCGTCGGCAATGTTGATCTTTATCATGGACATGAAGATAGCTAACTACCTGTACATCATCAAGCAACATCGACTCACACCGACCGGGTAGCGCTCAGCTCCCGCCGCCGGTTCCAATCCGCTCCAGTCCCCACCTCGCGTGCTCCCGCACCAGCTCCGAGCGGTCCTCGGCCGCCCGTTCAAGCACCGGAACCGCCTCCTTCGCGCCCCAGTTGCCCAACGCGACGCAAACATTCCGCAGCAGGCCGCTGCGCCGGGCCCGCGAGACCGGCGAGTCGCGGAACTCGCGCAGGAAGGCCTTGCCGGACATGTCCAGCAGACGCGTGGCAAGGTCGATCAGCGAGGGGTTGTCCAGCTCGGTGCGGGGCGAGTAGGCGGGCTCGTCGGTGGGCACCGAGAACTTCTCGTTCCAGGGGCAGACTTCCTGGCAGATGTCGCAGCCGAAGACGCGGTTGCCGATCTCGGGACGCAGTTCGTGCGGGATGGGTCCCTTCAGCTCGATGGTGAGATAGGAGATGCAGCGGGTGGCGTCCATGACGGGAGCGCCGGATTCGTCGCGGCCGAGGAGGGCGCCGGTGGGGCAGGCGTCGAGGCAGCGCCGGCAGCTGCCGCAGTGGTCCTCCTGAAATGGCGTGGACGGTTCCAGCGGCAGATCGGTGAGCAGGACGCCCAGGAAGAAGTACGAACCCCGGCGCGGGTGGATGAGCATGGTGTTCTTGCCGAACCAGCCCAGGCCGGCGCGCATGGCCAGTTCCCGCTCCAGGATGGGACCCGTGTCGACGTAGGCGCGGCGCCGGAAGGGGTGGCATGCGAGGTCTTCCAGGCGGCCCGCGAGGAGATCCAGCTTGTCGCTGATGACGTGGTGGTAGTCGCGGCCCCGGGCGTAGCGCGCGATGATGGCGCGGGAGGGGTCACCGGGTGAGGTGGCGGGCTCGCTGTCCGCGTACGAATGGGCGACGACCAGTGCGCTACGGAAGCCGGGCAGGCTGCGGTCGAGGGCGCCCCGCCGGTGCAGCGCGTCGGGGCGGGCGAGGTAGGCCATCGTGCCGTGCAGTCCGGAGTCGACCCACTCCCGGAAGTGGGCCATGTGACCGCTGGCTCCCCGGGTGACGACGCCGGCCATATCGAAGCCGAGAGCGCGGGCTTCCGCGACGGCCAAGTCAGTGTCAATAGTCATGCTACTATTCTTACTCCTTCCCGGACCGGACACGCCACCTAGACCTTCCCGCTCATGAACCTCGACCAGATCCGCAGCGCCTTCCCGATCCTTCAGCGCCGCAACTATCTCAATTCGTGCTCGCTCGGCGCCCTGTCCACGCCCGCGGAAGACCAACTGAAGGATTTTGTGGAAAAATGGCACGATTTCGGCGCATCGGCATGGTACGAGCACTGGTGGGGACGGCTCGGGGAGCTCCGTGGGCGCGTGGAGAACCTGTTCGGCGCTCCCAGCGGCACGATCGCGCTCATGCCCTCCACCTCGGCTTGCCTGGCCGCGCTCACCACCAGCTTCGACTGGTCGAAGCGCAACCGCATCGTCACGACCGAGCTGGACTTCCCCACCCTCCTCTACCAATGGAAGGTGCGCCCCGAGGCCGAGATGGTCGTGCTGGAGAGCCACGACGGCGTCCACATCGACCCGCAGCAGTTCGCGGACGCGGTCGACGATCGAACCCTCGCCATCGCCACCAGCCACGTCTTCTTCACGACCGGCGCGATCCAGGACCTGGGAGCCATCGCCGACATCGCGCGGCAGGCGGGCGCGTACAGCCTGATCGACGGCTATCAGGGAGCCGGGCAGGTCCCGGTCGACCTTCCCGGGTCCGGCGTCGACTTCTACACGGCGGGCCCTCTCAAGTGGCTATGCGGCGGCCCGGGCCTCGCGTACCTCTACGTCCGCGACGAGCTGATCACCGACCTGGAGCCCAGGATCACCAGCTGGTTCGCGACCGAGGATCAGTTCCTCTTCAACGCCGGCGACTTTCGCTATCATGGCGACGCCCGGCGCTTCGAGCTGGGCACCCCGGCGCTCGCCGTGGTTCACACCGCGCTCGGCGGCCAGGAGATCGTGGACGAGGTCGGGATGGCGGACATCCGGGCCCAGAACGTCATGCTTACCGAGCGGCTGGTGAAGGGCTGCACGGCGGCCGGGTTCTCGCTTCGTGTGAGCGGCAATCCCGACACCCGCTCGGCGATCGTGCTGGTGCGTCATGACGAGCCCGGAGCTGCCGTGGGCCACCTGGCCGAACGCGGGATCATCGTCGACAATCGCCCGGGCGTGGTGAGGGCCAGTCCGCACTTCTACAACACGGCGGACGAGGTGGACGAGTTCGTGGAGGCGCTGAGCGAGACGGTGTGAGGGCGGCGCGAGCATTGTTGTCCGCCATTTTCGGGCATATGTGGCGGACAAACCGATGCCGGATCGTGCAACGTCGCGAAGATCGTGCAATTGTTCATGTCTCCGTCCCTCTGATCCTCGAACCGGGAGATCCTCTCCGTGCTATCCACGCTCGCGCTCGCCACGATGGTCCAACTGTCCGCCCAACCGCAGGAGCTGGTGCCGGGGACCCGCTACGACCCGGCCATCCCCACGCTCGAAGAGGTGGCGGGACACGGTTTCGGGGAGGCCGTCACGCCACCGGACGATGTGATCCGGTACATGGAGGCGCTGTCCGACGCGGCTCCGGACCGCACGCGCCTCGTGCGCTACGCGGAGAGCTGGGAAGGCCGTCCGCTCGTTGTCCTCGTGATCGGGTCGCCCGAGCGCATGACGCGTCTCGACGAGGTGAAGGCGGGGATCGCACGGCTCGCCGACCCGCGCGGGCTCTCCGGCGACGATGCCGAAGCGCTGCTGGCCGAACTTCCGGTCGTCACCGCGCTCATGCACGGGGTCCACGGCAACGAGATCAGTTCGAGCGGCGCCGCCATGGCGGAGGCCTATCACCTGCTCGCGGCGACAGGAGACCCCGATGTCGACCTGATCCTGTCCGAGTCGCTGGTGCTCATCGACCCGATGGAGAATCCCGACGGGCGGAACCGCTTCGTGTACCAGAACGGGGTCGCGCAGGCCCGTTGGCCGGACGAGGCGGGGGTCTCCGCCGAACACGACGAGCCCTGGCCGGGCGGGCGCGGGAACCACTACCTGTTCGACCTGAACCGGGACCTCTTCATCCAGAGCCAGCCCGAGACGCGCGGGAAGGTGGACGTCTTCCTCGAATTCCGGCCCCAGATCGTGGCGGACCTGCACGAGATGGGAGGGGACGCCACCTACTTCTTCCCGCCCACCGCACCGCCCTCCAACCCCTGGTACGGGGACAGCCAGATCGCGCTCATGGACGTGTTCGGGGAGGCGATCGCGGCGCGGTTCGATTCGCGCGGCTTCGCGTACTTCAACCGGGACGTCTACGACCTCTTCTATCCCGGCTACGTCGACATGTGGCCGATGGGACACGGCGCGCTCGGCATGACCTACGAGCAGGCGAGCGCCCGGGCACTACGGCTGAGACGGTCGGACGGGGACCTGCTCACCTACGGCGACGGGGTGCTGCACCACTTCACGGCGGCGCTGGAGACGGCCCTCACGGCCGCGAGGCACCGCGAAGGGATCCTGCGCGACTATCTCGCGTTCCGGCGTGAGGGCGTCGCCCGGGGGAGACGCGGCCCGGCGGAAATCGTCCTCCATTCGGCGCACGACCCGGGGATGGCGGAGCGGCTCGCCATGATGCTGGTCGAGAACGGGATCGAGGTTTTCCACGCCTCGGGCCCGGTGGCGGTCGGCGATCGGACGCTGCCCGCCGGATCGAGCTTCATCGTGCCGCTGGACCAGCCGACGCACGGCTTCATCCACAACCTGCTCGACGCAAACGTCCCGATGGAGGAAGACTTCGTGAGGCGGCAGATCGAGCGCCGCGCGAACCGGCAGCCGGACGAGATCTACGACCTCACGGCCTGGAGCCAGTCGCTGCTGTGGGACGTGGAAGCGATCGAGACGCCCGCGACGGGCGTGCGCGGGGAGGCCGTCACGGCGGGCGGAAACATGCCGGAGGCGGACGTGGCCCCGCTACCCGAGGCGCTCGTCGGGTACCTCATCCCGTGGGGCACCAACGGGGCCGCGATGGTCGCAGAGGCGCTGCGCGAGGGCATTCGGGTCCGGGCGGCGGGCGCGGAGTTTACGCTCGGCGGCCGCCGCTACGGGGTCGGTACCGCAATCGTCCGCACGGCCGAGAACGGTTCGGACCTGCGCCAACGTCTGGCAGAGATCACGGTCCGGCACCGCGCCGAAGTCGTCGCGATCGATGACTCGTATGTGCGCGAAGGCATGTCGCTGGGAAGCCGGGACGTACGGGCGCTCATCGAGCCCCGGGTGCTTCTCGTCTACGACGCCCCCGGTCAGGGCTACTCCGTGGGCTGGGCCCGCTACGTCCTGGAACGACGGTACGGGCAGCGCACGACGGCCGTGCGGGCATCGAGCCTCGGCCGCGCGCGGCTGGCCGACTACGACGTCATCGTCTTTCCGAGCGGAAACTACGGCGGGGCCGTGGGCGAGGGGCTGCTCGATCGCCTGAGAGCGTGGATGCGCGACGGCGGCACCGTGATCACGATGGCCGAGTCCTCGCGCTGGGCGTCGCGGGAGGGGCTGCTGGCCACCGAGACGGAGCGCCGGGGCGGTCGGGCCGAGGGCGACGACCCGCCGGACCCCGACACACCGGAGCAGCCCATCGAATACCTCGACGCGATCTCCCCGGAGGATGAATCGCCCGAGGGCGTGCCGGGCGCGATCCTGCGCACACTGCTCGACACGGAGCACTGGCTCGCGGCCGGCACCGACGGCGAGATCGGCGCCCTCGTGCAGGGCTCGCGCGTCTTTCGCCCGGTCACGCTCGACGAGGGCACGAACGTCGGTCGCTATGCGGACCTCGATGATCTCGTCCTCGGCGGGATCGTTTGGGAGGAGTCGAAGCCGCAGCTGGCCAACAAGGCCTTCCTCATCCACCAGCCCGTCGGACGCGGGCAGCTGGTGGCCTTCGCCGAAGATCCGAACTACCGGGCCTACACCGAAGCGACGCAACTCCTCTTCATGAACGCCGTTTTGCTGGGGCCGGGGCGGTAGGGGGGACACGAGGAGGGACCGACGTCCGAGGCGCGGTGGTTGACGGCCCCGAAGAACCGGGTCCGGCCCAACCCACATTGACAATCGGTGACGACGTTACCATGGTTATGACCATGGTTATAATTGAATCGGCTCCCAGCAACAAGGAAACCCGCCGTGGAAGAATCCAGTAACAAACTGACCCGCGCCAGAAGGATCAAAGCGTCCGAATTCAAGGCCAGATGCCTCAGCCTCATGGACGAGGTTGCCGAGACCGGCAAGGAGATCGTCATCACCAAATACGGCCGTCCGGTCTCGCGCCTCGTGCCCCATCGGGCCAGACCCGAGAAGGTCTTCGGTGCGGACAGGGATGTCATCCAGGTGCATGGTGACCTTATCGCACCAATACCGCTCGTTTGGGAGGCCGAGACCAGTGAGCCGGTGGATGACGGACGTTGATCGTTCTCGACACGCACGTCCTTCTCTGGCTGCGATACGGCGAGGGAAGGCTGGGTAAGCGGGCCCGCCGAATTCTCGAGGATGCATGGCTTGCCGGGGATGCCGCCGTTTCAGCGATCTCATTCTGGGAAATCGCGATGCTTCACGACAGGCGACGGCTCACCCTCCTTCGCGATATCGAGTCCTGGCGCGGGGCGCTCCTTGCTGAGGGCCTGGTGGAGATTCCCGTTGACGGACAGGTTGGCATTCGGGCCGCGCGCCTCGCGGATTTCCATGGGGATCCGGCCGACCGGCTGATCGTGGCAACTGCGCTGGAGGGACAACGCCTGGCGACAGCGGACCGGCGAATCCTCGATTGGGGCGGCCCGCTGGATCGGGTCGACGTACGGGAGTGACAGCGATACAGGAGCGGCCGTTACCAGCCCCTGGGTTGCTTGCAAACCGGAATGAGCACTACGGCGAGCGGCCGTCCGTAGTATCGGCCAGGTTCAAGGGGTCGGGGAAAGCCAGACTGCTCCAATCTGCAATCTGACGGGCACCGGCTTTCCGAACCACCAGTTCCTCGCCGCCAACACCAGCCGCTACCAGAACCAACCCCACCACCCAGCCAACTCCGGCGGCCCAACGCGCTCATGTCACTTTAGCCAATCGGGATGTACTCTCAACACCTTCACCCTGGGATATGGATCGTTGACGAATCCATATAGCCGGTCGCCCACCTGTGCGGTCACCACCATGTCGAACGGCTTCCTCATCGACTCTGCTCCCGACATGGCATCGATAGCACCAATAGCAAGGCGGCTTGACGTCATCGATCCTTCATGCACGGATACTACCAGCTGGCCCTCATATCCTCCTGCAACGTGCGCGAGTGTGCTTGCAAACCCCGTCTCCGGGTCGACGGCGACTTGAAACCCGGCACCTTTTGCCACCCACCTGACAGGGCTAAAACTGCTCAGCTCGGTATGCCAGAGCGCTTCCCCCTCGATAGAGAACGACCGGATGACTCCGAGGCGTTGACTACCGACGACCACCGTTCCCACTCCCGAACAGTGCACGAATCCCGAATTGTTTGCTTCGGCCATCAGGTCTCGAAGCGAACTCAACTCGGGAGCCAAGTCAAAAGGTAGAGGGTCACCGAAGGATCGGATTGGTTCTCCGTCAAGGGACATCACATGAAGAATAGGATCCCTGGAATCCTCGGCCGGCACTTCGCCGAGGACGACAATATCGTCGCCGTCATCGTCGCCGTCAATGCAAATGTCGCTGCTGTCCGTCCGGGGAGAACCATGACACGGCGTAACTCTGTTCATCCAAGACCAGAATGTTGCCTTGATCGTCCACTACCACGTCGCTGATTCTGCCGAAGATCTGGTTGGGGTCCCCATGGACCACCCCTATTTCCAGTACAAGGGTGTCCTGTTTGGTGGACGGATACGATTCAGGAACCGTGTGCCCCGGCTCAGATTGCGCGAGGACCGCGAAAGACGCTAACGCGAAGTTGAGGAAGGAATTCAACTGTGTGGCTGGCCGTAGGGGTAGCTCTCGCATGGGGTCCAAACAGTGTGTTCATGACAATAGTAGTCGAACTCTGTGCGGTGGCAATGCGCGAGGGCGGCCCGCTGGATCAGTGTGGTTCTGGGTGGCCTCCTGTGGGTCCAACGGCTGGGGCCGCTGCTTCTTCCGTGAAGACCGCGGTTGGCCCCTCCGCGACCACCAGCTCCGCCCCCCTCAGCTCACCGGCCGATCCCTCTTTTTCAGCACGAACAGCCCCTCCTGCAGGCTGGTCACGATCACGGTCCCGCTCTCGAAGAACGGGAATGTGCTCCACGCGCCGCTGAAGCCCGGCCCATCCTGGTACGGCGACGTGTCGAAGAAACCGACCTCCCGCGGGCTCACCGGGTCGGAGATGTCCAGCACGTGCAGGCCGTAGCGGTAGTTGGCCTGGTAGGCGAATCCGTCCTTGAGGTACAGGTTGTGGGCGCTCGCGGGGAGAGACCCCATGAATTCGGTTACCAGGGCGGGGTCCTCCACGTCGCTCAGATCCCAGATCAGGGTGCGCGTGGTGGATACATTGCCCCGGATGACGTCGCTCTCGTCGTCCTGGTAGAAGTAGCGGTGGTCGGGCGTCAGCCAACCCTGGTGCATGTAGGCCGCGTTCGGTGACGCGGCGCGCGACACGGCGACCGGGTTGTCCTTGTCGGTCACGTCCGAGATCGCGAAGAAGCTGCCGTTGGAGTTCAGACAGAGTTCCCGGCCCTGGTACCGTTCGTCGGGGCCGTGATAGGTCACGCACTGGGAGTCGTGGGTGCCGCGTTCCTCCACGAAGCAGCCCACGAATTCGGGGTTCCGGGGGTCGGAGATGTCCATCATATGGAGCCCGCCGCCGCAGGAATCCCCGCCGCCGCGGTTGCCCACCGCGTAGGCGAATCCCGTCTCCTCGTTGATGACGATGTTGTGCGAGCTGGCGATGCGCTTGTAGTGCGTGTCGGGGTCGAAGAGCGCGGGCATCTCGTCCGCCGCGACATCGCGCAGGCGGGTGAGGTCAAAGACCTGCATGCCGTGGTCGCCCGCGCCATCGGCGACGATGAAGGCGTGGTCCTTGTACGTCTTGATGTCGCGCCATAGCTGCGAGGGCGGGGTTCCCCACGGCTTGGGCAGGTCGCCCACGAGCACCGGATTCGACGGATCGGTGATGTCGATGAAGGACGTGCCGTCGTTGCGTCCCACCAGAGCATACTCGCGTCCCGTAAGCGGGTCGGTCCATCCCCAGTTGTCGTTGGTGCGCACCCCGCGCGAGCGCACGCCGGCCCGCAGGATCGAGTTGGGGATGAAGGACAGCAACTCGACGTCGTCGCAGTCGAAGGGGCCGACCATGCCGTCGGTGCAGCGGCGCTCCTCGCCCAGCAGAGGGGCGAGGGCGTCGGGGGCTGTGACGAGGGTGCCGGCGTCGTGCCAGGCGGGGTCGGCGGCGGCGTCCCCGCGCTGGTAGAGGTGGACCGAGCCCGACTGGTGGTGCATTCCGGGCGCGCCCACCGCGACGATGTCCTCATTCGCGACGACGAGGGCGCCGAAATGGTCCTGCTCGACCGTCTCCGCCTGGGCCAGATGGATGCGGCGCGGGTCGCTGGGCAGGGAGCCGTCGCTGCCGGCTTCGTACACGTACACCGATCCGATCTCGTTACCGCGCGGGGTGGGCGCGCCGACCCAGATGTCGCCACCGGCAAAGGCCACGGCCGCGCCGAAGCGGTCGCCGCTCTCGCCGCTGGAAAGGGCCAGCCGGTCGTCACCGGGGACCCACCGGGTGAGGTCGGCGTCCCAGGAATGCGCGAAGACCGCGCCGCGACTTTCGTCGGCACCCGGCGCACCGATCATGAGCCTGTCACCCGTCGCCGCGATGGCCGATCCGAAGTTCGCGTTGGCCTCGGGGGCCGATTCGAGGGCTCCGGCCTCCTCCCAGCGCCCGTCAACCATGCGGAAGTGATAGACGCGGCCCGTGGCTTGGGTGAGGTCGTCCGTGGCCCCGCCCGCGCCGGCGTTCCAACGGGGCGCGCCGATCAACACGCCATGGGACGTGAAGGCGATCGCTGAGCCGAATCCGTCGCCCTCCGTCCCGTCAGCGGGCCAGAGAGTGGCGCGCTCTACCCACTCACCTCCGTCGCGCTGGTAGGCGTAGACCGCGCCTCGCACGGCAGGCTCCTCAGGTTCGTCTCGGCGGCGTCTGCCGGCATCGGGAGCAGCGCCGGGGGCTCCCACGAGGAGCCAATCGCCGCTCGCGCCAAGTGTCAAACCGAAGTCGGTGCCGCAATAGCCGTACTGGCCACATCCGGGATCGATGCCGTTCACTCCGTCCCCTTCGACCATGCCCGTGGCCCGCCAAGCACCGTCGCCATCGCGTTCGAACACATGCAGCGGTCCGCTTCGCTGACCGACGAACAGGGTGGTGCCGGTCTTGGCGAGCACGGTCCCGAACCCGTCCGCCCGTTCGGAGTTCGGGGCACGCAGGACGGCGGACTCGCGCCACTGGCCACCAGCCGCCCGGTAGACGTACACCGCGCCGGAGCGGAAGGTGGGGTTGGGCTCGGCGACGAACATCTCGTCCCCGTCGATCACGACCGAATTGCCGAAGGATCCGGACTGGGCAGTCAGCGAGGTCGCGGTCGCGGCCAGAATGGCGACCGAGGCGAGAAAACGGGCGGCTGTCATGCGAATCATGGTTGGTCTCCGGACAGAATGGCTAGCGGGCGAGGATTTCGGCGGCGCGCGGCGCCATGAGTGCATTGCTGTGTCCTACCGGTTCACCGGCCGCGGACCCCCACGCCACACCTCCTCGTGCAGCCAGGGCCGGGCGCCGTAGGGACGCTCGTTGGGCCAGAGTTCGTCAAGGGTCATCCCGTCGTAGAGGATCCCGCCCTTCATGACGAGCATGATGTCCGTGGTACTCCGAATGTTGTCGAGCGGGTTCGAGTTGAGAATCATCAGGTCCGCCAACTTGCCGACGGCCAGAGATCCCACGTCGTCCTCCGCACCGAGGAAGTAGGCCCCCTCGTTGCTGGCGAGCTCGAGCGCCCCCATCGGTCCCATCGCCTCCGCGGCTATCCACACCTCCCAGTGTGACGCCAACCCATGCTGCTGGCCGTGCGCGCCAATGGCTCCGTGGGCGCCTTCCGCCATCCAGTCGGCCAGAACCTGGGCCAGCATGGGGAAGCTGTAGTCGGTGCGCGGCCGCTTGAAGACGCGGCGCGAGTGCGGAACGAGCTGCTTCCAGGGCATCCATAGCCGGAGCTTCGGATCCCGCCAGACTTCGGTCTCCTGGAAGAACCATTCGTCGTTCCACGGACCGGGCCCGCCAACCACGAACGTCGGCGAGTAGACGGCTTCGGCACGTCCGAAGAAGCGCGCCGCGTCGGAGTACATCGGCACATAGCTGATCGGATGTTCCCACGCCGTCTGGCCGTCCATGATCATGCTCAGGTTGTAGCCGAGGTCGCTCCCCTCGGAGGTCACCATGAGTCCCCGTTTGCGCGCGACGTCCGACACCCATTGGCGCTGGTCGCGGCGGGGCTGCATGTACTGCTTGAGGGACACTGCGCCCCAGGACTGCAACCGCGCGATGTTGTCCTCGGTGACCTCGTAGCTGGTCAGCTCGTTCTGACGAGCGGCATCGCCGCGGTAGAGCGGGTCGCCCGTGGTGTAGGTGCGCGGCCCAACCAGCACGCCGGCCTCGATCATCTGCATCGCGGGAAAGATGTCCTGCGACCACTGCGAGTTGTCGAGGTTGGTGGTGACGCCGTACGCCAGCGCGACCGCCATTTCGAAGGCGTTGGGCGGGATGATGCCCCGGTATTCGCGGAAGAAGTGCGAGTGCATGTCGATGAAGCCGGGGATCACGGTCTTGCCGGTCCCGTCAATAGTGTGATCGGCCGCCGACGTGTCGCAATCGGTCGCCGTTCCGACGCAGGTGATGCGTCCGTCGGTCGCGACCAGGGCGCCGTTTTCGATGACCTGCCGGTCCTCCAGCGTGACGATGCGCGCGCCGGTGATCGCGACGGTGCCCATCCCGAGCGAGCCGCGCGGGACCTCGAGTGCCAAGCGGAAGGTGTCGGTGGTCTCGGCAGCGACGTCATGGGTGTAGTAGCTCGCCGCGCTCCCGAATTCGACCGTGTTCGCGTCGCGCCAGCCGGGGAAGATGCCGCCCCGCGTGCTCAGCTGCCGCACGGGGAGCTTGCCGTTCTTCTTGTTGATCTGGACCGACTCGCCACCGGTCGCCCGCGGCACCGGAACCAGGTACGTGTTGTCCCCTTCGTTGAACGCCGCGTGGCGGCCATCGGGAGAGATGGTGATCTCGTCGGCGAAGGGGAGGACGAGGTGGGTGCGCGGATCGCCCCCGTCACGGGCGACGGAACGCAGGCGGGTGGAGTCGCCCATCGTCCGGTAGTAGATGCGCCCTCCCGGGCCGAACGAGCCGCGGACGAACTGCGTCCGGGTGGACAGCGTGTTGCCGGAGACGCGCACGACCCGGTGGCCGGCAGCGCCGTCCCCGTCCCCGGTCTCCGCTCCGCCTGCGGCCCCTGCGGCCGGGAAGAGGACGAGGTCGTACCATGGGTTGTGCGCCATCGTGCGGTAGCGCGCCGTGGCGCCCGATCCACGACTGACCAGGATCTCCGAGCCGTCCGGGCTCCACTGCGTGTGAGCGTATTCCGCGGGCTCCGCGCTCACCTGCCGGGGGCTGCCGCCATCGGCGCTGATCGCCATGACGTGCCCTGCCCCGTTCTCATCCACCGTGGTGTATGCAATCGAACGGCTGTCGGGCGACCATGAAGGGGAGTACTCGAAGATCTTGCCGGTGTCGGAGGTGAGGCGGCGGGGCGTCCCGTCGGGCAGATCCATGACCCAGACCCGGCCAGCCGCGGCGAAGGCGAGACGGGCGCCGTCGGGGGAGCCGGTCTGCCAGCGCGTGTACGTGATGGGGACCGCGCCGTCGTCTATCCGGAAGGCCTGGTACGCCTGCTCCGAGATCACCCGATGGACCCGAGCAGTGAAGGGGATGGTCGCGATCTCGCCGCTGGCCACGTCGAGTCGCCGCAGCTTCCCTCCCTGCGCGATCACGATGGACACCCCGTCAGGTGCCCACGCGTACCCGGGGAGCACGCGGATCGTCTTCATCCCCTCGCTCATGTCCTGCGAGATCGGGTCCATGACGATCCGCTCCGTCCCGGTGTCCAGATCGCGCAGCCAGAGCGCCGTGCTGGGCCCGAACTCGTGCCCCTTCCACTCGATGGTCGCGTCGGGAAGGCGACGCGCGAAGGCGATCCGGCCGCCGTCGGGAGAGACTTCGCCGGCGAATCCGCCGCCGCCCGAGAGGCGGTACTGCCGCGATGGCACGCCGCTCGTCACCTTCGTGATCTCTCCGGTCTTCAACTCCATGCGGCGCACGTTCAATGTGCCCTGCAAGGCGTCCCGCACCAGTTCGCCCTCGATGTGATCCACCGCCCACGGCACGGTCTGCCCCGGAGTGCGCACATGGTAGAAGAGGTACCGGCCGTCTTCCGACACCGATGGCCACGACGCCGAGCCACCGTCGCTGGTCACGACCTCGATCCCCGTGCCCCCGTCCCGATGGTACATCCAGATGCCCCCGCTCTGGGCAACCAGGATGTACTCGCCGTCGGCAGTCCACTCGGGCATCGTCACGCGCGTGTCCAGGCTGGATTGCACCTGGCGCGGATTCGACCCGTCCGCGTCCATCACCCAGAGGTTGTTCTGGCCGCCACGGTCGGACACGAACGCGATCGTGCTGCCGTCCGGGGAGTAGCTGGGGTGGTAGTTGATCGCGACGCCGCTCTCCTGGGTCAGGCTCTCGGCGCTGCCGCCCTCCGCGGGAATGCGGTAGACGTGCGCAAGAAGGTCGAAGACGATCCACCGGCCGTCGGACGAGATGTCGACGGACATCCACGTACCCTCGTCGGTCTCGAAGTCGATCTCGCGGGTCTCGCCCCGCGCGAGGGTGACGTCCCACTCGGGGGCGTCATCGTCGCCCTGCTGCGCGAGGGCGTGGGCGGGGAGGGTAGCGGTGGCGGCGGCCGCGAGAGCGAGCAAGAGCGCGGCGAGGGGGCCAGGGGCGGACGGGCGCTGCATGGGTGCCTCCGGGATTCGGGAGGAAGGGTGCGGTCCCGTCAGAATAGGGCGACGCGGGGGTGGTCGGCCACTGTGCGGAAACGAGGGCGACCCAAAGCGCACGAAAGGAATAGCTCCCGCGGCAGGACTCGAACCTGCGACAAGACGGTTAACAGCCGTCTGCTCTACCAGCTGAGCTACGCGGGAATGGATGGTTCAGCCTCAAAAAATGGACCCGGCGGGTGCGGGAGTCAATGTGCAATGACGGCTAGCTAGACTTCCGCGGGCCGGGTACTGTACCCACCTGGGAGACCTCGCAGCCGAAAACGATGGGTGGGAGAGTGCTACAGGACGTCTCGACACCGGGCGGATTCACGGAGGACCCTCGTGATTGCTAGAGCCGGGAAGCCCACGCGGCGGCAGCTGCCCACACTGCTGTCACCGGCCCAGAAGCGACTCCTGGCGCTCGCGCTCGTCCTGGCCGGCTTCATGCTCGCTGACACACTCTATCTTCTGTTGGTGCGCCTCGCGGACCGCGCCGGGCTTGATCCATTCGCGTTGGGCGCGGCAAGCCTGCCACATTTCTATCAGGCTCTACTCCTCGCCCACACGGGCGCGGGGCTGCTCCTGGCCGCGTTGATGGCGGCCTTCCTGGTTTGGCACCTTCCCGCGGTGTGGCGGCGATATCACAGCAAGGCCGCCTGGACCGGCGTGCCCTACGCCGCGCTTGGCATTGCACTTACCGTGACCGGACTTTTCATCCTTTCGGCGGCGGCGAGCGAGGAGAACAGGTGGGCCTGGTGGCTGCACACCGGAGCGGCGGTGCTGGCAGTCGCCGGTTACGCGGCACATCGCGCGGTGAGCCACACGCGGCCTCCCGCAGTTCGCTTCGCCCGCTTTCTGGGGGCGGCCGCCGCGGCGAGCCTGGCGCTCTTTGTCGTACATGGGGCCAACGCGATGGGCGGCGGGGGCGCATCCCGGGGGGTTCTCGGGAGCCCGGGGGCAGAAGGCCCGGGTGGGGTCGACCGCGACGCGGAAGCGATGCTCCGCGGAGACTTCGGGCCATCCGGGTGGGTGCCCACCGGAGCCGTGCCGCCCGAGAGCCCGTTCTTCCCCTCGCCGGCGACGACCACGACCGGGGGATTCCTCGATGCGCGCATCCTCACGGGAGAGGGTCCGGACGTGGGGTCGGAGGCGGTCCGAGCCGAATCCGGAGCCCGTGGTTTCGCCCAGCAAGCGCGCATCGGCACCGAAGGCTGCGAACCGTGCCATGCGGACATCGTCGACCAATGGGCCGCGTCGGCGCACCGCTTCGCATCGTTCAACAATCCGTTCTACGAAGCGACAATCGTTGCGATGCGCTCGGAAGCGCTGGAGCCCAATCGCTGGATCGAACGCCACCTGGCGTCTCCCGGCACCGCCACTGATGGCGTTGGGCGCGCCAAGAGCAAGTGGTGTAGCGGGTGCCACGACCCTGTGCTCTTGTTTGCGGGGTCGATGGGACAGGAGATCGACCGGAGTTCGGTCGAGGCGCAGGCGGGACTCACGTGCCTCGCATGCCACGCGATCAACCGCATACACGACCGGACCGGAAACGGCAACTACAACATCGGGGACGACTCGGCGGACCCCTACGTCTTCGCGTCATCGCCTCCAGGATCGGTGGGCCGTTTTCTGCACGACGCCGCGCTCAAGGCGCGGCCCGAAGTGCATGCCGCGCGTATGCTCAAGCCGTTTTTTCGCAAAAGTACGTATTGCGCGACATGCCACAAGGTCGCCCTGGCCGAGGCGGTGAACGGTTACCGCTGGCTGCGCGGCCAGGACGACTTCGACAGTTGGGACGACAGCGGCGTGTCGCTGAACGCGGCGCGGACCTTCTACCTGCCCGCGGCGAGGCGAGTGTGCCAGGACTGCCACATGCCACCGGAGCCAGCCCCCCAAGGGGACCTCGCGGCGGAAAACGGGATGGTGCGCTCGCATCGGTTTCTCGCGGCCAACACCGCGCTTCCCTTCCTGAGAGGCGACACCGCGACCCAGCGGCGAATCGAAGATTTCCTGCAGGCCGAGAAGCTGCGCATCGACATATTCGCGGTTCGAGTTCCGGATCCGCGCTCGCTGCTGGTGCTTGCACCACGAGGGTCGTCGGTTCCGGCAGGCGTACCGGTCACCTTCGACATCGTGGTCAGGAATCTGGGGGTCGGGCACGCCTTCCCCGGAGGCACCAACGACTCCAACGAGGGTTGGATCGAGTTCACCGTCACCGACTCGGTGGGGCGGCGCGTCCTGGCGAGCGGTCTCGTGGGGGCTGACGGGCACCTGGACCCGATGGCGCACACCTTCAAGGCCATTCTGGTCGACCGGAACGGCAACGCGATCCACAGGCGCAACGCACAGGACATCCACACGACGGTCTACGCGAACGTCATCGGACCCGGAACCGCCGATCTCGCGCACTACGAGCTCACATTGCCGGCGGCGTTGGCCGGGGCGACGCTGACGGTGAGCGCACGCCTGCTTTGGCGAAAGTTCGATCGCGCGTACAGCGACTTCGCTTTCGAGGCGAACCCCGCAGGCTTTCGCGACTTCGATTCGCCGCCCGAGTTGCCGGTCACCGAGATCGCCGCCGACTCCGTGCGGATCCTGGTAACCGCGCCAGGCACTCGCGGCATGGGTGCGCCGGTGGAGGACGCGTCCGACTGGATCCACAACAACGACTACGGGATCGCGCTTTTGATGGAGGGTGACCTGCGGCGGGCCGCTCAGGCGTTCGCCCGCGTGGAGGCGCTGGCGCCCGGCCGCATCGCCGGTCCCCTGAACCTCGCGCGCACCGCCTTCGCGGAAGGGAACCTCGTGCTGGCCTATGCGGCGCTCGAACGCTCTGAAGCAATCGATGCCGGAAACCCGAGGGCCGCCTGGGTTTGGGGACAGGTGCTTCAGGAAGATGGCGGCTACGAGGACGCCGCGCTCGCGTACCGCCGCGTGCTCGAAGTCTTTCCGGGCGACCGCGCCACGTGGCGCGCGCTCGGCAGAACGCTCTTCCTCGACGGCCGCTACCAGGATGCGCTCGGCGCCCTGGCCCGAGTTCTCGAGATCGATCCCGAGGACCGTGTCGCCCACTATCATCGCATGCTGTCGCTGCGTGCGCTGGGGCGTGACGACGAGGCTGCGAGGGCCGAGGCGGCATACCTCTTCTACGGGATTGATGAGACTGCGCAAGAGCTGACCAGGGAGTACCGAGCCCTCGACCCGGGCGCCAACGTCATGGCGCAACAGATCCCGGTCCACCGGCTTGAGGTCATCAGGTGAAGGCTGGCAGGACCCCCGCCGGCCGGAGGACCCCCGCCGGCCGGAGGCGCCTCGCGCCGTCGCTGTCGAGTGCGCTCGTGCTGGCGTGCACCGCATGTGGCCGAGGGGACCCACCTGCGGAAGGCGCGCCGACGTATTCGGAGCCGTCTTACGCTACGAGCCCCGGTGGCGTGGTCGCGACCCGGCTACGCTTTACCGGGATCGCCGCTGAGGCCGGCATCGACTTCGAACACGCGACCGGCGCCTTCGGTGAGAAGTGGATGCCCGAAACGCTCGGCAGCGGGGCAGCGTTTCTCGACTACGACGGCGACGGATCACCCGACCTGCTCCTGGTCAATTCGGACTGGTGGCCTGGCCAGGAGGGCTCCGGCGAGCGCCCTACCCAGCGCCTCTACCGCAACCTCGGGGATGGGCGGTTCGCGGACAGGACGGCGGCGGCGGGCCTCGACCTGTCGTTCTACGGGATGGGCGCGGCCGTGGCGGACTACGACGGTGACGGCGACCCTGACATCTACCTGACCGCGGTGGGCCCGAATCGCCTGCTGCGCAACGACGGGGGCACCTTCACCGACGTCACCGCCATCACCGGAGTGAGCGGCGATCCTCCGGGGGGGCCTCCGGCGTGGTCGACAGGGGCAGCCTGGGTCGATGTCGATCTCGACGGCTGGCTCGACCTCTACGTATGCAACTACGTACGTTGGACACCCGAGACCGATCTCTTCACCACCATGGACGGAATGACGAAGTCGTACGCGACGCCGCAGCACTACGAGGGAGAGTCGTGTCGGCTGTACCGGAATGCGGGCAGCGGGGGTCGCTTCGCCGACGTTTCCGAAGCCGCGGGGGTCCTCAACCCGGACGGGAAGTCGCTGGGCGTCGCGGTGACCGACTTCAACACCGATGGCTGGCCCGATCTCGTGGTCGCCAACGACACGCAGCGCAACTTTCTGTACCGCAACGAAGGGGATGGCACCTTCGTCGACATCGCGGTACGCGCCGGAGTGGCCTTCGACGAGGCCGGGCGCGCCCGTGCGGGGATGGGCATCGACGTCGCCGATCTCGACGGCCAGGGACGGTGGTCGATCGTGATCGGTAACTTCGCGCACGAACCGCTGGCCCTTTTCACCAGGATCGGGGACGATCTCTTCCAGGACCGGGCGGGCGCCGCGCGCCTCTCCCGGCCCACACTGGTCCCGCTCACTTTCGGCGTCGCGTTCGCCGACTTCGACCTCGACGGCAACCTCGACATCGTGGCCGCCAACGGCCACATCGAGCCCGGGATCAACGCGGTCAGGCGGGAGCAGACCTTCGCGCAGCGGCCGCAACTCTTCCTGGGGGATGGCTCGGGAGGGTTCATCGACGCCAGCAACCTGGTGGGAGCCGACTTCCAGGAGCCTGTCGTCGGGCGCGGTGTCGCTACTGCAGACATCGACGGTGACGGCGATCTGGACCTTCTCCTGACCGCCAATGGGGGTGTGCCCCGGCTCTTTCGCAACGATCTGGCCGGCGCGACGGGGTTCGGCGTCCGCCTCGTGGGGGCGGGACCGAATCGGGATGCGCTGGGAGCGCTCGTCACGGTGTACGCCGCCGGCCGGACGCAGCGGCGTTTCGTCGCTACGGGCTCGTCGTATCTTTCCCAGTCGATGCTCTCGCCACTCCTCTTCGGGCTCGGGGACGCATCCGTTGCCGATAGTATCGTGGTGCGCTGGCCGCGGGGCGGGACGGTCACGCGGACTGGGCCGATAGTGGCGGGCACGGTAGTGACGGTCCGGGAAACGCCGAGATGACTGCGACGAGGCAGCTGGTATGACGCCGTTGAAATCCGTTGTTGCGGTGGCGATGGCAGCCGCCGGGCTGACCGCCTGCAGGGACGCGCCGCCCGATCCTGCGGAGCTTCTGACAATCCGGACCGTAGGGCTCGCGCACCTCGAAGAGAACCGGCTCGACGAGGCCGCGGCCGAGTTTGCGCGTCTCGTGGAGCTGGCCCCGCGCGAGGCGTCCGGCTTCGCCAATCTGGGGCTCGCCTACCTGAGGATGGGCCGTCTGGACGACGCTGAGAGAGCATCGCGCCAAGCGCTCGATCTCGACCCGGACGATCCGGATGTGCGTTTGATCCTGGCCGGCATTCTGCTGGCGGCCGAGCGCCCGGGCGAGGCCCGCACGGAGCTGGAGCGAGCATTGTCGGCAGATTCCGTACATGCCAGGGCGCTGTACGCACTCGCGTCCCTGGACGCCGACTCGGCCGGGACGGAGCCCGCCGCCCGCCGTGCCTCGACGCTGGGCACCCTGGCCGCGCACCACCCGGGGAACGTTGCCGCACGCGTGGAGCATGTGGAAGCGCTACTGGCAGCCGGACACGCCGACTCCGCTGCCGCGGGCCTGGAAACGCTCCGCCAGCTTGTGCCAACCTTCCCGGTGGAAGGCCAGGACCTCTTCGCGGCAGCCTTGCGCGCAGCGAGGGACGGCGATGCTGCAGGGGCGCTCACCCAGGCGTTGCCCTTTCACAACGTCATGCGCACGACTCCGAGCTACCAGCGAGGCTTGCGCGACCTGCGCGGACCAGGGGGTGTGCTGACAGGTTTTCCGGTCGTGACCTTCAGCCAAATGATCGGGGCCGGCGAGCGGGACGCCGGGACGGTGCTGGCAGCGCTTCGCTTCACCGACGTTACCCGGACCGCCGGGATTCCCGTGGGAGGACCCGGGGGCAGCGGGGACGGGTTTGCGGTCGCCGACTTCGACGGTGACGGGGATCACGACATCTTCGCGGGCGGCCGATTGCTGCGTAACGACCCGGCCGGATTCGCCGACGTGACCGAAGACGCCGGGCTTGCAGGGCCAGCGGCTGCTGACGCTGCCTTCGGCGACTATGACAACGATGGCCTGCTCGACCTTTACCTGGCCCGCGGCGCGAGCGGTGCGCTCTTTCGCAACAGGGGCGACGGTTTCTTCACCGAAGTAACCGCATCCCTGGGACTGGCGCTTCCGGCCGGAGAGCCGCTTTTCCTCGACTACGACCACGACGGGGATCTCGATCTTGCCATCGCCTCGCCGACATCGGGGGCGATGCTTCGCAACAACCTCGACGGCACTTTCGCCGATGTCACCGCGCTGGCGGGCACAGGGCGGCGATCGGCAAGCGGCGCGTCGGCGGCTTTCGGTGACTTCGACGACGATGATGATCTCGACTTTGTTGTGGCCGACCCTGGCGGCGCGTTCAGACTCTACGACAACGAGCGCTCGGGGGGCCTCGCCGAGCGTGCCGCGGAGCGCGGCGTGGCAGCCCGGGGTCAGGGCATCGCTTCGGTCGGCGACTACAACAATGACGGCTTGCTCGACATTCTGACCGCGCCGCGGGGCGGCGCCGGAATCACTCTCTGGCTCAATCAGGGAGGTGGCAGCTTCGAACCCGACGACCGACCGCAGGCTCTCCTCTCGGGTGCGGCCGGCCTGGCTGTCCACGACGGAGTGTTCATTGATTTCGACAACGACGGCTGGCTGGACATCGTTCTCGCCGGCGAGTCCACCCAGGGTCAGGGTGAGATCAAGCTGTACCACAACGCCGCCGCCGGGCGCTTCGACGATGTCTCGCACATCATGCCGTCCGTCCCCCCGTTGCGCCGGATCGCTGCCGCCGACTTCGGCGCCGACGGCGACCTCGACCTCTTCGCCTCGACCGCCGATGGCTCTGTGAGGCTGCTGCGGAACGATGGGGGCAACGGGAATCGGTACCTCAAGATGCAGCTCGTGGGGCTCTCCAACGGCAGTGGCAAGAACAACCACTTCGGCCTTGGAGCGAAGATCGAAGTACGGGCGGGCGCCCTCTATCGGACTCTGGTGGTCAGCGGGCCGGAGATCCACATCGGCCTCGGTCAGCGCCCGCGCGCCGATGTCGTGCGGGTGCGGTGGCCCAACGGGGTGCCCCAGAACATCCTGTACAGCGGTGCCAACCAGTCGATCGTCGAGGAACAGATCCTGAAGGGCTCGTGCCCGACGCTTTTCGCCTGGAATGGGGAACGGTTCGAATTCGTGACCGACGTCATGTGGAAGAGCGCGTTGGGGATGCCGGTCGGACTGATGGCCCGGGGAGACGCCGGCTATGCTTCGCCGGCCGCCTCGCAGGAGTACCTTCGCATTCCGGGTGAAGCGCTCCGGGAGCGGGACGGAAGCTACGAACTGCGCATCACCGATGAACTCTGGGAGATCTTCTATGTCGACGAAGTCGACCTGGTCGTGGTCGATCATCCGGACTCCGTAGACGTCTTTGTCGACGAGCGTTTCGTCCCTCCCGGGCCGGGTTTCCGGCTCTCGCTCCATCAGATCTCGGACCACAGACGGCCGCTGTCTGCCATCGACCACACCGGCGGCGACGCGCTGCAGGCGCTCGCGGCGTCGGACGGCGTGTACGTACACGGCTTCGAACCGCTCCGCTACCAGGGGATGAGCGAGGTGCACGACCTCGTGCTCGACCTTGGCGACTTCGCGCCCGGCCAGCCCGTCCGGCTATTCCTGCGCGGGTGGATCTTTCCGACCGACGCGAGCATCAACGTCGCGCTCTCGCAGTCCCGTGCGCTCGCAACCGTGGCGCCGTATCTGCAGGTGATCGGAGAAGCCGGCGAGTGGGTCACGGCGGTACCGGAGCTCAGCTTCCCGTCGGGGAAGAACAAGACGATCGTGCAGGAGCTTACCGGGCTCTTTCCGACCGCCGATCACCGCGTACGCATCCGCACCAACATGAACATCTACTGGGACGAGGCGTTCTTCTCCGCGGGCGCGGTCGAGGCACCGACGCGTCTCACCGTGCTGGAGCCCTCCGCCGCCGATCTGCGCTACCGGGGCTTTTCAAGAGAGTTCCTGAAGGGCGGGCGCTACGGGCCCCCCTGGTTCGACTACGGTTCGGTGTCGGACGAGCCGCGCTGGCGTCCTCTCGCCGGGCGCTTCACCCGCTATGGGGACGTGCTCGCCCTCATGGAAGAGGCCGACGACCTCTACCCGATCATGGCCCCGGGCGACGAACTCGCGCTCCGTTTCGACGCCACCGGCGTCCCGCGGCTTCCCGAGGGATGGACGCGCGACTTCCTGATCTATACCGAGGGTTGGCTGAAAGACTCCGATCTCAACACCGCGACAGGGTGGAAGGTCGATCCGCTGCCCTTCCACAGGATGACCCGCTACCCGTACGGCTCCGACGAGACGTACCCGCATCCGGAAGTCGCGGATGCCTGGCACATCCGTGAGCCCGCGCCGTCCCCGAAGCTCGGCGGGGAGGGCGCGACGAAGAGGTGAGAAGCCCGTTGGGACGGCCTCGGCACCGGCCCTCATCGGCGGCGTCCCCCGGAGACGCCACTCGTCTGACAGGCCTTGCCGGAGGACTGCGCCAGCCCCATGGTAACCGAGCCCGCTGCAGGCACATCTCGGGCGAGCTCAGCGCAGTCGGAGAACCGCCGTGTGCGGGACGGCGCACGCGTCCCACTGAAGGAGCTCGACATGCGAAGAATCCGTGCACCCGAAGCGCTTCTGGCGGCGGTTCTGGCCCTTGCTTCGGCAGAGTGCCAAGCCGCCCCCGAGGGACCGGCCGCCACCGCCGAGAACACGCCTGCCGCGAACTCGCTCGTCGTCGATGGAGCGCTCCTTTCCGGCCTGTCCTGGCGTGAAATCGGCCCCGCCATGTTTGCGGGACGGGTCGCGGACGTCGCCGGCGTGCCCGGCAACCGGAACATTCTCTATGTCGGCGCCGCGTCGTCGGGCCTTTTCAAGTCCACGAACGGCGGAATCACATTCGATCCGGTCTTCGAGGACGGCGGCACCCTGTCCATCGGCGCGATCGCCGTGCACCCGGAGAATCCCGAAGTGGTCTACGTGGGAACCGGGGAGGGCGCCGTCCGCAACAGCATCTCCATCGGCGACGGCATCTACAAGACTACCGACGGCGGCGAGACGTGGAGCCACCTGGGGCTGACCGACACGGAGCGTTTTTCGCGGATTGTCATCGATCCCGGGAGCCCCGAGATCATCTTCGCGGCAGCCATGGGCCACGCATGGGGACCGAACGAGGAGCGCGGCCTCTTTCGCAGCACGGACGGGGGCGCGACCTGGGAGCGGGTCCTCTACATGAACGAGACGACGGGCGCCAGCGACGTGGCGGTCGATCCGCTTGATCCCGACATCGTCTACGCCGGGATGTACGACTACCTGCGCCGGCCCTGGCACTTTCGCGGTGGAGGTCCGGGCAGCGGCCTCTTCAGGTCGACCGACGGCGGCGACAGCTGGACGCGCCTCACCGATCCCGCCCTGGATAACGGGTTGCCCGGCGCCGGGCTCGTGGGCCGCGTGGGGGTCAGCGTGCACGCCGCGGATCCGAATCGCGTCTACGCGCTGATCGAGTCCCAGGAGGACGGGCAGCTCTGGCGCTCGGACGACAGGGGGCTCACCTGGCAGATGGTCAACGCCGACCGCCGCCTCAACAACCGGCCCTTCTACTACACGCAGGTGCGGGCCGACCCGGTGGATCCTGACCGCGTCTACACGCTGGCGGGCTCGTTCAGCGTCTCGACGGACGGAGGACGCACGTTTGGTGGCCACGGCGGCAGCATGTTCGGCGATCACCATGCGCTGTGGATCGATCCCACCGATCCGGCGCGGCTCCTCTCGGGCACGGACGGCGGCTTCTGGATCTCCAACGACTTCGGCTCGAACTGGGACTTTCTGAACAACATGCCCATGGGCCAGGCGTACCATCTGGGACTGGACATGGCCGAGCCGTACAACGTTCTGGGAGGCTTTCAGGACCACGAGATCTGGCGCGGGCCGAACGAGAACTGGAACCGCGTGGGCGTGCGGGAGGGCGACTGGGTGCGGCTGCGCTACATGGCCGACGGCATGTACACGATCGCCGATCCGCGCGACCCGGAGATCATCTACTACAACGGCCACTTCGGAGACATCACGCGCATCGACATGCGTACCCGGGAGGAGCGCTACATCCAGCCGTATCCTCCCGGCCCGGCGGGCGGGGGAGCCGAGCTGGAGGAGTACCGCTTCAACTGGAACTCACCGGTCCACATGTCGCCTACCAACCCCGACGTCCTGTACTTCGGAGGCAACGTCCTCTTCCGCACGCGGGACGGCGGAGAGACGTGGGACATCATCAGCCCCGACCTCACGACCGACGATCCCGAGAAGCAACGGCTCTCCGGCGGGCCGATCACCCCCGACAACACCAGGGCGGAGTACCACAGCACCATCCTGTCCATCTCCGAGAGCGCCCTCGACGCCGAAGTGATCTGGGTGGGGACCGACGACGGCAACGTCCAGGTCACCCGGGACGGAGGCGGCGCCTGGACCAACGTGGCGCCGAACATCGCGGGTGCTCCGCCGCACTCGTGGGTGAGCGGTGTCCAGGCGTCCAGCGTCGAGCCGGGAAGGGCGTACGTCGCGATCGACCAGCACCGCATGAACGACTTCGATTCCTATGTATTCGTGACCGAGGACTTCGGCGTCACCTGGCGGCGGATCAGCGAGGGACTCCACGGCTACGTGCATGTGGTCGACGAGGACCTCCGCTCGCCGAACCTCCTCTACGCGGGCACCGAACTCGGGATCTTCGCCTCCTTCGACCGGGGAGATCACTGGACCGACCTGCGGCTGGGCCTGCCCCCCGTTGCGGTGCGCGACCTGGAGCTGCATCCCCGCGACAACGACCTCGTCCTCGGCACCCACTCCCGGGGCTTCTACATCCTGGACGACGTGACCGCGCTTCAGCGGCTCGCACAGGCCGAAGCAGACGGCGACGGACTGGGCCCGCTCGAGCTCTTCGATCCGATGCCGGCCGTGCGCTATACGCGGGCCTCCGATGTGAGCTCGCTCGGCAACCGGGTCTGGGTGGCCCCGAATCAACCGTACGGGGCCCTGTTGACCTACTGGGTCGACCCCGGCGTGGGCGCCGGGCAACAGGTGCAGGTCGACATCGCCGACGCAGCAGGCCGCACCGTGCGATCGCTGACGGGCCCGGCAGAGGCCGGGATCAACCGGGTCGTGTGGAACCTGGCGGAGCGCTCGTGGTGCGAGGCTGCGGAAGAGGCTGATGGCGCGACCGAGCCCGCCCGACGCGGAGCCGGGGGACGAGGTGGTGGAGGCACCTGGGTGCGCGCGATCCCCGGGACGTATACGGCGCGTCTCACCCTGGCCGACGAGACCAGCGATCGACCCGTCGTGGTGCGCATGGATCCGCGCGTGGACGCGTCGGCGGCCGACATGGAGGCGTGGTACCGTGCGGCCAGCACCATCGAGCGGGCCGAGTGCACGGTCCGCGTCGCGCTTGCCCGACTGCGACCTCTGGACAGCTTCCTGGAGCACGTGGAGCAGACCGACGAAGACCCGTCGGTGCGCGCCGAGGCCGCGGCTGCCCGCAGCGAGTTGCGGCCGGTTCTGCTGGGCTTCGCGGGGGACGTGAGGGATCCCGGGCATGTGAACCTCGCAGGGCGCATCAACTGGTTCACCATCCAGGTCGGCAACTACAGCGGCCCTCCCACGGCCGCCCAGTCCGAGTGGATCGAGCGTTACGACCGCCAGGTCCAGGAGTACGGGGCAATGCTCGAGCCCATCCTGGAGGCGGTGGCCGAGCTGGAGCGGAAGATCGGGCGCGGCGGGATGTGAGGCGCGGCAAAGGAGAAACCACATGTGCTCGATAGACCGTCGTGACTTCCTGAGGGCGGCGGCCGGCGCGGGTCTGGTCCCGCTCCCCTCCGTCCTGGAGCGCCTGGCGGGAGCGCCGGGCGGCGAGGCCATCCTGCTCGCCGGGTTCGACGCGTCCCCCCTTCCGGCCACCGACGATGACTACCCCCTACGGGCGGTCCGCTTCGACCGGGTCGACATCCAGGACGAGTTCTGGCGGCCGCGAATGGACGCCAACCGCGACGTCTCGCTGCGCTACTGCTTCGACAGGTTCGGGGATGGCGGCTTCAGCCTCTCGAAGCTGATCGAGGCAGCGGCCTACATGCTCGAGGAGCGGCCGGACCCCGAACTCGAGGCCTACGTCGAACAGCGCATCGACGGGCTGCTCGCGGGCCTGGAACAGCGCATCCAGACACCGGAGCAGTCGGTCCACGTCTCGGGCCATGTGCTGGAGGCGGCGACGGCCTACGCCGACGCAACCGGCAGTTCGAGGCTCCTCGAAGCCGCGGTGCGGCTGGCCGACCAGATGGACTCGGTCTACGGGCCCGGCAAGGAGACCTACATTTCGGGCCATGAGGGGCTGAAGATCGGTCTGGTCGCGCTCTACCGGGCCACCGGCGACGACCGCTACTGGAAGCTGGCCAAGTTCTTCGCCGACGAACGGGGCAGGAACGACTACCCTCGCACCGGAGAGTACGCGCTGGACCGCACCTACGCCCAGGACCACAAGCCGGTCGTGGAGCAGTTCGAGGCCGTCGGCCACGCCGTGCGAGCGACCTTTCTGTACATCGCGATGACCGACATGGCGGCGCTCTCCGGGGACGCGGCGTACGTGGAGGCGGTCCACCGCCTCTGGGAGGACCAGACCCACCTCAAGACGTACCTGACCGGAGGCATCGGCTCCACGCGGTTCCATGAGAAGTACGGCGACCCATACGAGCTGCCCAACCTGAGCGCCTGGAACGAGACGTGCGCGGCGTACGGCAGCGCGGTCTGGTGCCATCGGCTGGCCCTTCTCGACCGGGACGCGCGCTACGTGGATGTGATGGAGCGCATGCTCTACAACGCCCTGCTCGTGGGCGTATCGCTCCGGGGAGACCGTTTCTTCTACCAGAATCCGCTCAAGTCTTTCGGGGACTACACCCGCTTCGAATGGATCAACGTGCCTTGCTGTCCGCCGAATGTGATTCGCATGGTCGCGTCCATCGGCAACTACCTGTACGCGACCGATCCATCGGGTGCGCTATATGTGAATCTTTTCACAAGCAGCGACGCCCGCGTCGAGGTCGCCGGCGTTCCCGTACGTCTGCGCCAGGAGACGCGCTATCCCTGGGAGGGGCGCGTCCGTCTCGTGGTCGAACCGGAGCGCGAGGTTGCGTTCCCGTTGTACGTGCGGATTCCGGGGTGGGCGCGCGGCGAGGTCATGCCGGGAGAGCTGTACCGCTTCGCGGACGCGGATCCGGAGCAGCCGACCCTCCGGGTGGACGGGCGCGAGCTGCCCCTCAATCTGGAGCGTGGGTACGCGCGGATCGAGCGCACGTGGCGAACCGGGGACGTCGTCGAGCTGGACCTCCCGATGCCGGTCCGCAGGGTGTTGGCGCACACGGCGGTGGAGGACGACCGCGGCCGGGTCGCGCTTCAGCGGGGGCCGCTGGTCTACTGCGCCGAGTGGCCGGACAACGGTGGGGGCGCGCTCAATATTGTTGTGCCGGACCACGCGTCCTTCGAGTCCGAGTTCCGACCCGACGTGCTGGACGGAGTGCAGGTGATCCAGGGCGATGTGGAGGTGATTCGGGAAGACAGCCGCGGCGAGAGTGCCCCCACCGCCCCACACCGGCTCACTGCCATCCCGTACTTCGCGTGGGCCAATCGCGGCATGGGCGAGATGGCCGTGTGGATGGCGAGGGAACCCGGCAAAGCGTGGCTCCCGCCTCGACCACCGGCTCCGATCGCCTCCGTGCGCACATCGGGCGGCGTCAAGAAGAGCCCGACCGGATACAACGACCAGAACGACGACCTCGCCGCGATCCACGACGGACGCGAGCCGCTCAACTCGGCCGACCAGTCGCATCGCTTCTTCCGCATGCGGCCGCCGGTGGGCGAGCGGGCATGGCTGGAGTACGAGTTCGAAACACGCGTGCCGGTGTCCTCCTCGCGCGTCTACTTCTTCGCCGACAAGCGCTTCTGCAACCTGCCCGAGTCGTGGCGGTTGCTCTACCGGGACGGTGAGGAGTGGAGGCCGGTGGCCACGCATGGCGCCTTCAGGGTCGAGCAGGACGCCTGGAGCACCGTCGAGTTCGAACCGGTCGTGACCCGCGCGTTGAGGCTCGAGGTCGAGCCCCGAACCGTCTCGTACAAGGCCGGACAGATCGGGCCTCCCGCCGCCATGTTCATCGACGAAGACGTGGAATGGCGGGAGTTCGGAGTCATCGAGTGGCAGGCAGGCTGAAAGGAACAGACATGAAGAGGCACATCCCTCGCCGGCAGTTCCTCCGGACCGCTCCCGCGGCGGGCGTGTTGGCGTACGTCGCGCCGGGGAGCGCCTCCGTCCCCGACAGGCCCGACCCGTCTACCGATGGCCCACCAGACGTCGATCTGTGGAAGGCAAGGCGGGCGCCCGCCGAAGACTACCCGATACGTCCCAAGCTCCATTCCGAGGTCGCGCTGGCCGACGACTTCTGGCGGCCGCGGGTCCGGACGAACGCGGAGGTCACGATTCCTTTCGAGGTCCGGAAGCTGGAGGGTTCGACGAGGCGCACGAGGGGCGGCGTCCTCGAGGCCGCGATGCTGTCGCTCGAGACCCAACCCGATCCGCAGCTGCAAGCATGGATGGAGCGAAGGGTCGGGGAGATGGCCAGCCAGGAGGCACCGGCCAGCAACCGTGGGTTCGGGATCGCGGCCACCTGGTACCACACAACGGGCCGGCGGGACCTCCTGGACAAGGCGATTCGATCGGCAGAGTTGCTCTACGACGACTTTCAGGCCAGCGACCCCCCGTTCTCGGGCGGAGAGCGGGACTCCCTCAACTGCTCCCGGCTCTACCGGGTCACCGGAGACCCGAAGCACCTCGATCTGGCCAGGCACTACCTGGACATCCGGGGCCGGGAAGATTCGGTGGGCCGGAGCCGCCACAATCAGTCCTACAGGCACGTCCTGGAGCAGGCCGAGGCCGTGGGCCACGCGGTGAACTGCGTGACCCTCATGGTTTCGATGGCCGACGTGGGCATCCTGACGGGTATGGACGAATACCTCCAGGCCGCACAGCGCATGTGGCACGATGCCGTGAGCCGGAAGATGTACATCACGGGCGGTGTCGGGACGACCGGCAACGAGGGCTTCGGCGAGCCCTATTCCCTGCCGAACATCGACGCCTACTCCGAGACCTGTGCGGTGCTGATGCTGATCACCCTGAGCCACAACCTCTTCATGGCGACGGGAGATGGCCGCTACATCGACGTCATGGAGCGCGGCATGTACAACAATACCGTGTGCGGCGTCTCGGTCTCGGGGGACCACTACTTCTACGTCAACCGGCTGGCGAGCGCCGGCGACGGCCGCGATCTCCGCTGGCAACATGCCTCGCTGGAGTGCTGCCCACCCAACCTCGTACGCTTCATGGCCCGCATGCCGGGCTACATCTACGCACAGGACCCGGACGGGGTGGTCTTCGTGAACCTCTACGTCTCCAGCGAAGCCGGGTTCGAGGTGGACGGCGGCACCCTGGGGCTCTCGGTTGAGAGCGCGATGCCCTGGGGTGGGCGGTCGTCGATCACGGTGTCGGCGGAGCGCGATCTGGAAGGCACCATCAAGCTGCGCATCCCCGGGTGGGCCCGGAACGTGCCGACCCCGGAGGGACTGTACAGCTACATGGACCAGCTTGAGAGGGAGGCGGCGGTCATGGTGAACGGTCGCCCGGTGGACACGACGCCCGACCGCATGGGCTATGTGTCCCTTACCCGGCTCTGGCGGGACGGAGACGTGATCGAGGTGGTGCTCCCGATTGCGGTCCGCAAGGTCGCAGCCGACCCGCGCGTCAGGGAGAACCGGGGCCGGTTCGCGGTCGAGCGCGGTCCCATCGTGTACTGCTGCGAGTGGCCGGAGGTCGAGGGCGGAAAAGTCCTGGAACTTCTTTTCGACGATGACGAGGCGATGCAGCTCCGCTCCGAGTCCGACCTCCTCGGTGGCCACCCGGTCATCGACACCCGGGCCCGGAGCCTTGCGGACCCGTCGGCCCCAACGATGCCCGTGACGCTGGTCCCATACCACCTGTGGGCCAACCGCGGGGCCGGAGAGATGTCCGTCTGGCTTTCCCGGGAGGAGCTCGCGCCGGGCGACACGGGTCCTGCCGGGGGTATGATCTTCCATGTGAACCCGAACTACGCGGTCGACGGGTGGCGCTACCTCGAGGCCGCCCCGTTCGACCAGAGCGGGGGAGCGAAGTGGGGGTGCTTCCGGCGAGAGGTACCGGGCGCGCGCGGCACTGCCGTGGGGACGGGCAGGCAGAATACGGCCGACATCCTGGCCGCGTGCGACGACCCGGGCTCGGCCGCGCATCTGTGCGCCAACTTCGTGCTCAACGGCATCGGGGGCTGGTTCCTGCCGTCCACGGACGAGCTGGTCCTCATGTACGAGAACCTCAGGGCCCACGGGCTCGGCCACTTCAGAGACCTGGGCGTGGGTGACAATTTCACCTATTGGGCTTCGTCCCAGACCAGCGCCGACATGGCGGCCCACGTCGACTTCCCCGACCTGGGCCGGGTGCACGGGGACGACAAGGACTTTCCCCGGAGGGTGAGAGCTATCAGGGCGTTCTGAGGACTCTCAGGGCGACGTCCCAGCGGTCAGGAAGTCGAAGTCACAGCCGCGGTCGGCCTGCGTCACATGCTGTGCGAAGAGCCGGGCGTAGCCTCGTTCGGGGGCGTGTGGAGGACGGTATGACTCGCGGCGCTCCACCATCTGCTCGTCCGATGGCAGGACATCGAGCCGCCGGCCCGCGAAATCGAGGCGGATGCGGTCTCCGTCACGGACCGAGGCCAGGGGGCCACCCACCGCGGCTTCGGGTGACACGTGGACGACCACGGTGCCGTACGCCGTACCGCTCATGCGGGCATCGGAGATGCGCAGCATGTCCATCACACCTGAGCGCGCCAGTTTCCGCGGGATCGGAAGCGACCCGGCCTCGGGCATGCCCGGACCACCGATCGGGCCGGCCCCGCGCAGGACGAGGACGTGCTCCGGCGTCACTGGCAGGTCGGGGTCGTCAATGCGGGCCGCGAGGTCGTCGAGCCCCTCGAACACAAGCGCAGGCCCCTCGTGCTGCAGGAGCCCGGTATCCGCCGCCGCGCGCTTCAAGACAGCCCCATCGGGGGCCAACGAGCCACGGAGGACGGCCAGCGCCTCGCCCGGAGCGACCGGTTCGTCCAAAGAGCGAATGACCGTCTCGTCGGTCCATTCCGGCCACGAATCCACAACCTCATGGAGCGTGCGACCGTCGGCGGCCAGCGCCGAGAGGTCGAGACGCGGGCCCAGGCGCCGCATGAGCGCCGGAAGTCCGCCGGCGCGGTGGAAGTCCTCCATGTACCCTCGTCCGACCGGCTTCAGGTCCGCGAGCACCGGCGTCTCGCGACCGATGCGGTCCACCTCGTCCAGATCGAGGGTCAAACCGGCCCGTCCGGCGATCGCAGCGAGGTGGATCAAGGCATTGGTCGACCCGCCGAGCGCCTGCAGTACGGTCACAGCGTTGCGCAGCGACGCCGGCGTGATCCGGGACTCCGGGGCCGGCATCCCCGCGAGCGCCAACTCGACCGCTTGCCGGCCGGTCCTCTCCCCGAACCGCAATCGCTCGGAAAGCACCGCGGGGATCGAACTCCCACCGGGAAGGACGAAGCCGAAAGCCTCAGCGAGGCAGGCCATCGTGCTGGCGGTGCCCATCACCATGCAGGTGCCATGGGACGGCATGAGGTGCTCATGCACCTGTCCCAGCTGCGCCTTGTCGATCTCCCCGGCCCTCCACGCCGCCCATAGCCTACGACAATCCGTCGACGAGCCGAGCCGCTCTCCCTCGTGGCTCCCTGCGAGCATCGGCCCCACCGGGGCGACCAGGGCGGGCACCCCGGCGCTCACGGCACCCATGATCTGGGCGGGCAGCGTCTTGTCGCACCCTCCCACCAGAACGACCGCGTCCAGCGGCAACGCGCGGAGCATCTCCTCGGTATCCATCGCCATCAGGTTCCTGAGCAGCATGCTGCTCGGGAAGGCGAACGACTCGTGCAACGAAATGGTCGGAAAGGTAAAGGGCAGGCCACCGGCCATGGTCACGCCCCGCCTGATTGCGGAGACCAGCCTGGGGGCGGAAGCGTGGCAGGGATTGAAGTCGCTGGCCGTCTGGGCGATACCCACGACGGGACGGTCGAGCGCCTCACCGGTGAGGCCCTGAGCCTGGAGGAAGGCCCGACGCAGGAAGAGAGCGAACTCGGCGTCGCCGTATCGGGTGAGCCGCCGGGCAAGTCCGCGCGGCCCTTCGCGCTCCCGGCTCATGTCGCTGTCCAGGTCCACCAAGGCAGGGCGGCTCGTCATTGGATCGTGTACGGCGTCGCATCCCGCCCGACGGCCGCGGTCCGGCTCCAGAAGAGGGCGTTCATTTGGCGCACGATAGATGGTCTCGTGTGGCGGGACAAGTGCCGGCCGCGATACTCCCGGGCGCTCGGTGCCACGGCGGAAGCTATGGTTCTTTGACACCCGCGTCGTCGGCATTCATTGTGGGAACACGTTTCCGGATCGGAGCAACAGATGAGTCCTGACCCTCTCCGGGTGTGGGTCCTGGTAGTCGCCTTGGCGATGTCCGCGTGTGCCGGCGAGGGTGCCGAGCACGTTCTGCGCCTGGGGCACGACCAGACCGTGGGGCACCCGTATCATCTGGCGGCCGAGAGGTTCGCCCAGCGGACCGCCGAAGCCACCGGCGACGCGGTGCGCATCCAGGTCTTCCCCGCGGCCCAGCTGGGAGACTCGCCCGAGCAGATCGAAGGCCTCCGGCTCGGTACCCTCGACCTCGCGTTGGCCGCTTTCAGCCACGTCAGCCAGTTCTGCCCCGAGTTCGGCCTGTTCGGCGCGCCTTTCCTCTTTGCGGACGAGGCGCACTTCGCCACCGTGTTCGACGGGGAGATCGGCGAGCTCCTGGACGAAGCCTGTCGCGAACGCTACTCCGTGCGTCTGTTGGCGACGCTGACCTCCGGATACCGGGTGCTCTTCAACGGCAGGCGTCCCGTCATACACGCGTCCGATCTGGCGGGCCTCAAGATCCGTGTGATGGGCGGTGAGGCGGACGCTCTGACCTGGCAGGTCTTCGGCGCGCTCCCGGTTCCGATGCCCTATTCGGAGGTCTATTCGGCCCTCCAGGCTGGTGTCATCGACGGGGCGGAGAACGAACCGGTCTCCATCCTGTCCAACAAGTTCTACGAGGCCGCCCCGTACTTCGCGCCCACGAACCACCTCGTGCTGCCCATGGGGCTGTTCATCAGCCAGCAGAGCCTGGACAGGCTGCCCGAGGAGTACCGCCCGATCCTGCGCGACGAGGCCCGGAGGGCGGCGGTGTGGCAGCGGGACTTCATGCGCGAGCAGAACGCCCGGGCGCTTGCCGAGATGCAGGAGCGCCACGGCGTCCAGCTGTCGAGCATCGCTCAGAGGGAATTGCTCGAGCAGAGCACCGTCATCCAGGACGAGGTCGCCGAGAACCTCGACCTTCGGGACCTTCTGGAAATGGTCCGCACCGCGGCGCGCTGACGCCCGTGGCAATCCCGGCGAACGAGACGCGCACCTTCCCGGACCGCCTGGCGGTCGTGAACAAAGTCGTGGCCAACGTGCTGTTCGCGGGACTCACGGTGGTGGTCGTCCTGCAGGTGATCACGCGCTTCGTCATCCAGGTACCGCTGATATGGTCCGAGGAGGTCGCGCGCTTCCTCTTCTTCTGGGTCGTGCTGCTGGGCGCCGCCATGAGCGTGAGGAGCCGCCGCCACTTTGTCATCGACGTCACGATCGGGCACCGGCGGGCATTGGGTCCGAAGGCCCGATTCCTGCTTGATGCCGTCCCGCACCTTTGCGTGCTCGCCTTCTCCGGGTTTCTCCTTGTGCAAGGGATCGCATACGCCGAGGTCGGACTCCTGCGCGTCGCCACGAACTCGCAGATCAACATGGTCTTCGTGTACGCGGCGATTCCGGTATTCGCGGCCCTTTCGGTCGTCTATTCCATCTCCAATCTCCTGCTCGACTACGACGCGTTCTCCCGCGGAGAGGCCCCCGAGCGGCCGCCGCCACCAAGCGCCGAATGATTCTCTGGCTCTTGTTCGGGTCGTTCGTGGCGCTCTGTCTGCTCCGCGTCCCCATCGCGTTTTCGATGCTGATCTCATCGACGCTCGCCATCGGTTTCCAGGGCGACGTGCCGCTCTCCATCGTGCCGCAGCGAATCTGGGTGGGTCTCAACAACTTCCCCCTCCTGGCGGTGCCGTTCTTCCTCTTCGTCGGCCAAGCCATGAACGATACCGGCACGTCGAACCGGCTCGTCGACTTCACCCGCTCGCTGGTCGGTCACCTGCGCGGGGGCCTGGCCCATGTGAACGTGGGAGTCTCGATGATCTTCGCCGGTATCTCGGGCGTGTCCTCCGCGGACACGATGGGCGTCGGCTCGGTCATGATCCCCGCGATGAAGCGGGAGGGGTATCCGAGCGGCTTCACGGTGGGCGTGACGGCTGCCTCCTCGACGCTGGGCAACATCATTCCGCCCAGCCTGATGATGATCATCTACTCCGCCACCGCGGGCGTGTCGGTCGGAGCCATGTTCCTCGCCGGGATCGTCCCCGGCATCCTGATCGGCGTTGGCCAGATGACTTGGTCGTGGCGGGTCGCCCGCCGTCTCGGAATCGGTGAGACGACGGCCTTCTCCGCGCGCCGGATGCTTTCCACCAGCCGGTCCGCCTGGCTCGCGCTCCTGATCCCGGTCATCGTCATCGGCGGCATCTTGGGCGGCGTCTTCACTGCCACGGAGGCTTCGGTCGTAGCCGTCGTCTACCTGCTGATCCTCGCAATCCCCGATCGGCAGTTCGGCCTCCGGCGCCTCTTTCGGCTCTCCGAGGACAGCATCGGTCTGTTCTCGCTCTCGCTGCTGTGCGTCGCCGCCGCTTCCCTGTGGGGATGGATTCTCGCCTTCTACTCCGTTCCGCAGGGCTTCGTGAACTGGCTCGACGGCGCCGGCCTGCTCGCCTCGCGCTACTCCATCTTCGCATTCGTCATCCTCATCTTCCTTGTCGCCGGCGCGTTCATGGACGCAATCCCCGCGATCATCATCCTGCAACCGATCATCGGAGAGATCGGTGCCGCCGGCGGCATCGATCCCTACCACATGGGGATCGTCGTCGTCCTCACCCTGGCGATCGGCCTCATCACACCGCCGTACGGTCTCTGCCTGCTGATCGCCTCGGACCTGGGCCGGATCTCCGTCGCTTCCGCCATGCGCGCGCTCGTGCCCTTCTACCTGATCTCGCTGGGCGTCCTGGCGGTGGCGGTGCTGCTCCCCGAGCTGATCCTCTGGATCCCGAGGGAAGCCATGCCGAACGTCCTGGCTGCGGTTGTCCCGTGAGCGGCGAGCCGATCCGCGTCGGGTTGGCCGGAGCCGGATGGGTCGCCGAGCACCACCTGGACGCCTGGGACACCCTGAAGGATCGCGCCACCGTGGTCGCCGTGGCCGATCCGCGCCGCCAGGCGGCCGAGGAGCGAGCGGCGAGGTACGGCATTCCTGGCGTACACACGTCGGTCGAGAAGATGCTGAACGAGACCAGCCTCGATGTGGTCGACATCGCAGCCCCAAGGGAACACCACGTTCACATCTGTTGGATGGCGGCCGCGCGCGGGCATGCCATCCTCTGCCAGAAGCCGTTGGCGCCCACCTTTGAGGAAGCGCGCGATCTCGTGGACGAGATCGGGGGGCGCATCCGCCTGATGGTGCACGAGAACTGGCGGTTCAGGCCACACTACAGGCGGATCCGCTCCTGGATCGACGACGGCCGGGTCGGTGCTGTGCGCACGGCCAGGCTCGAGGTCATGACTTCCGGCCTGCTGCCCGACGAGCACGGTGCCCTGCCGGCCCTGGTGCGCCAGCCCATGCTGGCCGGTCTCGAGCGGATGCTGCTGATGGAGGTGATGATCCACCATGTGGACGTGCTCCGCTTCCTGCTCGGGCCGCTGGTGCTCGAGGGTGCGCGTCTCGGCAAGAGGTGCACGGAGATCCGGGGCGAGGACCGGGCCGCGCTCTTTCTCCGCGGCCCCGACGGAGCCACCGTGTCGCTGATCGGGGACTTCATGGCGCACGGCCATCCCGCAACGCTGTCGGATCGGCTGGAGATCCAGGGTACCGATGGCGCCGTGACCCTGCGCGGTCCGGAGCTCCAGCTCTCGGGAGCCTGCCGGGAGTCGCTGACCCTCGACCTCGCGGCCGACTACAAGGCGTCCTACCTTGGAGCGATCTCCCACTTCCTCGACCGGCTGGCGGATGGTGGAATGTTCGAGACCTCGCCCAGGGACAACCTCGAGACCCTCGCGATCGTCGAGGCGGCCTACCGCATGAGCGGTGGGGCTGGTTGCTGAGACCATGGACCGCCGGGAGTTCGTCCGCCGGGTCTCCGCCGGCTCGGCCGCGCTCGCTGGCCCCTCCGTGCTTGGGAGCCTGACCGGCTGCGCGCAACCTTCTCGTCCGGATTCCCGGCAACCCAACGTCGTCCTGATCTACGCAGACGACCTGGGCTATTCCGACCTCGGCTGCTACGGTGGAGAGCGTCGTACGCCCAACATCGACTTCCTGGGGCTGGGCGGGCTGCGCTTCACCAACTTCATCAACGCGGCCCGCTGCTGCCCCTCCAGGGCGTGCATTCTCACCGGTCTCTACCCGCACCAAGCCGGGGTGGGCGGGATGATGAACGACCGCGGCGTGCCGGGCTACCGGGGAGATCTCAGCCGCGACAGCGTCACGCTGGCGGAGGTGTTGAAGGATGCCGGCTACGGCACCTACGCCACCGGCAAGTGGCACGTCACGCGCTTCATCGAGTCCGACGGGCCGAAACACAACTGGCCGCTTCAGCGCGGGTTCGACCGCTACTTCGGAACGATCACGGGCGCGGGCAGCTACTTCGAGCCACAGACCCTGACCCTGGACAACGATCCCGTCGAGGAGTTGGGCGAAGGCTTCTACTACACCGACGCCATCGGCGACCGCTCGGAGCAGTTCCTCGAAGACCATCTGGACCGGAGACCCGACGCACCGTTCTTCCTTTACCAGTCGTTCACGGCGCCCCACTGGCCGCTCCACGCCCCGGAGGAGGATGTCGCCCTGGCGCGGGGGCGCTTTGACGCCGGTTGGGACAATCTCCGGCGCGAACGCCACGAGCGGATGCTGGCGTCAGGAATCGTCGACCCCCGCTGGGCGCTGCCGGAGCGGGAGGCCGGCGCGCCTCCTTGGGAAGAGGCGGAGAACCGGGCCTGGCATCTCCGCCGCATGGAAGTCTACGCGGCTCAGGTCGAGTCGATGGACCGGGCGATCGGGCGCCTGCTCGATATGCTGCGGCGGCGGGGAGTGCTGGACGACACGCTGATCCTGTTCCTGTCCGACAACGGGGGGTGCGCCGAGGAGATCAACACGCAGGGGTGGTACGACTACATCCTCCGCGGGGGCGAGCGCGTGAGCCGCGAGTTCACGTTGGACGGCAGGCCGATCCAGGTGGGCAACGACCCGGGTGTGATGCCCGGCCCCGACGACACGTACCAGAGTTACGGCCTGCCGTGGGCCAACGTCTCGAACACGCCCTTCCGGCTCTACAAGGCCTTGACCCACACCGGGGGCGTCGCGACGCCGCTCATCGCACACTGGCCGGCGGGCATTCCCGCCACCGGCGAACTCAGGGATCAGCCCGGCCATCTCATCGACATCATGCCGACGCTCGTGGAACTCGGCGGGGCCGCCTATCCCACCGATTACGCCGGCGCAGAGATCCAGCCCATGGAAGGCGTGAGCCTGGTGCGGGCGTTCGCGGACGACCGGCCCCTGGACCGGGGAGCGATCTACGTGGAGCACGAAGGGAGCCGGGCCGTGATGGACGGCTCGTGGAAAGCCGTGGCGCGAGGGGGCACCGGCCCGTGGGAGCTCTACGACACGGAGCTCGACCGGACCGAGACACGGGATCTGGCTGCGCGCCAACCCGGTGAGCTGGATCGCCTCACGGCCATGTGGGACGACTGGGCGAATCGGGTGCGGGTCTTCCCGCGGCCGTCTGGCTCTCTAGCTTAGCTTAGCTTAGCTACCTAACGATATCCAGCCGGACCACATAGTCTACGCCCAAATGGTCGGTATCGATCGCGTAGATGGAATGGTCCGTGATCGATTCCACCTCCATGCTAGCCGCCCAAAGGCCGACAGGCATTTCCGGCTGGCCCACGTAGCGCCCATCCGGTCCGAAGACATCAAATCCGCTTACGCCATCGGCAAGAGTCCGGCGGACCCACAAATGGCCATCCGTCGATACGTGGAATTCGACCAAGGGCGGATACTCGCGTGGGATTATTCCGAGTCCAATACTCGCAGGCAAGACATCACCTGTCATGTACTGTTGCCGAAACGAATCCAGTGCCGCTATCCGAATCGAGTCGGGAATATTGGTCGCACGATATCGACGGCGAATCGTGAGAGTTGGGCGGCCCATGCCAAGCCCGATTCGGCGAATGTCATAGTACCCATCCTCACCGCTGCTGTCGCCAAGCCAGAGATCGAGGTCTGAGCCGAGAACCATCCAGGGAAGGGCAACAAACGGAGGCGGCACCTGCATCGCGGCGCTCCCCTCGCCGGACTCAATGGAAACCATCCGTGGCATCCGCGGCTGTGGCAGCGGGAAACTTCGGTCTCTGGGGCGCAGCCTGCCGCCAATGCGCTCGTAGAACTTTAGGACATCTGCTGAGGTCCGTCTCCCTCAACCATCCCAATCCGTACGCTCTCCACGACCTTCCACCTGGACCCCGCGTCGAGATCCCACGCCTCGGACGATGAGTTGGTCACAAGGATCGAGCCGTCTGAGAGAGTGTCCACCAGTAGCGCTTCGGTGTTGGGTGGCGGATCCGCTGCACAAGCAGCAGATGCGATGCAGACACCGAAGAGCGTGACAGCCAACCTGTCCCGGCGGTAACGGAAACGAGACGAGACATACGGGCCTCGACCTAACCGAGGCGCGGGATCCGGCCACGCGGGAAGGCAGGCTGGATCTCCGTTGTTCAGAACCTCACCACGACACGTGAGCCGGCGTACCGCACCGTCCTCGTCTCCCCACTCGGAAGCAGCTCCACCACAAACGTGCGCTCCTCCGGCATAAGGTTGACAGCCCCCGGCGGCGCGCCAGGCTCGATCGTCAGGCGCCGCTGGCCGTCGTCCCAACTCATGCGCGTCCACGTGCCGCGTCCCTGGAGATAGTCGAGGCTCTTCCCATCGTCCTCGTACATCGTGAACTCGCCGTCGGCGCCCTCGAACACCTTGATCGTCGTGGGCTCGTCGACCTCCTGCTCCATGTACTGCCGCACGGGGTCGAACGGAATGACGGCCCCGGCCCGCGCATAGATCGGCATGATCGAGAGATCCACCTCGCGCGTGACGGTCTGCCCGCCCGTATGCCGCTCGTTGCTCCACCAGTCGTACCAAACGCCCGCCGGCAGGTAGACCTCCCGTGTCTCGAGCCCCTGCTCGAAAACCGGAGCGACGAGCAGGTCGCGGCCCCAGAGGTACTCGCTGCCGATCCCACGGGCCCGCTCGTCTTCCGGGTAGTGGAGCCAGAGCGCGCGCATCAGGGGCATACCCGTGTCGCGCGCTTCGCGGGCCAGCGTGTAGGTGTAGGGGATCAGCTGGTAGCGCAGCTCGGCGTACCTCCTCGTGATCGGCTCGATCGCCTGGTTGTTCATCTCCGACTGGGGCGGGCGCTCCGTCTGCCCTTCCGGGAATCCCATGTCGCTGAGCCCCCAGCCCCACGGCAGCCGCAGCCGCCAAATTCGGCCGTGGGAGCGGAACGACGGTGTGAACGCGGAAAACTGGAACCATCGGGCGTAGAGTTCGCCGGTGAGCTCCGAGGTCGTATAAAAGCCACCCGTGTCGGACCCCCAGTACGGGCTCAGGCTCAGAGAGTGGTTGATGCCCACCGAGACCTGGGCCTCGAGGGTCTTCCAGGTGGCCTGGGGATCTCCCGACCAGACCCAGCCACCCCACTGGGCGACACCGAGGTGCCCGTTGCGGTGCAGGCTCCAGGGCCGGACGTTGGGCGTCGACCACAGGGGCCCCTGGTAGTAGAGCTGGTGGCGCTTGATGCGCTCGTAGAGGTCGAACCAGTCGCCTTCGTCGGGCCACCAGGCGTCCACCCCCGCGTGCACGAGCGGGATGTGCTCCTGCCAGTAGGAGAAGACGTGCGACCGGTCGAGATCGTCGCCCATCGCAGGCGGCACCGTCCCGTGGAGCGTGGCAAGCCGGCCGCGGCGCCACGGCACGATGTGGGTGATGATCCTGACGTTGCGCGCGTGCAGGTCCGCGAGAACCTCCGGCGGCTCCCGCTGGAAGACCTCGGGGTTGAAGTCGAAGGAAGGCTGCCTCGTGTTCCACCCCGTCGGCGTGAACCCGGTGCCCAGGTAGATGACCGCGTCCAGCGGCATCCGCTTCTCGCGGAAGGTGTCGACCACCCAGGTCAGCAGCGCCTCCGAATCGCGCGCGTCGTCCCGGAGTTCCCGGTGTGACTGCATGTACCCGAGCGCCCACTTCGGAGGCATGACCGCGGCCCCGGAGATGTAGGAGACATCCCGCATGAGTGCCGCGGGGTCGTGCGCGTCAAAGACGAAAGCATCGAAGACGTCGGTCGGCTGGGACGCGGGCGGGCGTCCCTGCACCTGCCGCTCGTACGACTGGCCCTCCTGTTCCTCGCCCGCGGCAGGGGGCGCCGGACGCTCCCAGGCGGTGAAGGTTCCCCTGCCCGCCTCCGACAGATCGACCTGGACCCACGGCGTGGCGACGTACAGCCCCCAGCCCTCGGTACCCACGAGCAGCGCGACCGGGTTGCGCGAACCGTAGGCGTTGGATTGCCAGCGCGGCCTCATCCGGTGCAAGCGACCGCGCCGGTCGAACTCCACCACATGGTCGGTGCGCCAGTCGTCGCCGGGCTCCGGGCCCCCCTCGCCCATGCCGAGCACCGGGTGCGGCCCGACGTCGAAGGAGACCGTCCCGTCCTCCGCAAACACCAGCGTCTGGACCGGCTCGCCGGCTGCGGTGCGCACCTCGACCGAAAGGGGCTGCGGGCGGACGGTCACCTGGAGGTTGCCGACGCGCCGCGTGACGGGGTCGCTGATCTCACGCAGGGAGATGACCGGTTGCGGATAGGCTCGCCCGGCGGCCAGCGACGGCGAGAAGGGCAGCTCCTCCTGGAAGGAGATCGGCTTCAGCGTGACGCGGACGCTGTGCTCCCCGGCGACCCGGACGTCGAGTTGGGACGGCTCGCCGCGTACCAGGAGCGACTCCTGGGCCGTGGCCGCCGGTGCAGCGAAGGCGAAAACCGCGGCAAGCATGGCGGATGTACGGAAGATCTCGCGGATCATGGACCAGTCTCCATTCCTGCGTCGGGTGCGTCTCACCGGATGACCACCGGCGTCGGGCCCAGGGTCCAGCCCTGGGTCTTGGCTATGGTGGCACGCTGCGTAAGGCGTTCGCCCGCGACCTCCAGTGTGACCTCGTAGTCGCCCAGTGGCATCCACTCATCGAGCGGATCAACCACGCGGCCTCCTCCCCCGCCGCCCGCCCCCTGCTCACTGGGGACGCGCATGTCCCAGTAGACCGTGTTGATGCCGGACGAAGCCTGGCCCCTGAGCCGGGCAACCTCCGCTCCCCCGGAGTCCGTGATGGAGATGCTGGCCGAGTCGCCCGCGGCGCGACCGAGATAGTAGCGTATGGCCATCCCGCTCGGCTCGTTGGGCGTGACGATGTGCTCGTTCCCGAACAGGTAGTCGTTCCCCATCTGCCATGTGATCCTCTGGGTCGCCGGCTTGATCCGCAAGAAGTGGACGTCCTTGGCCAGAACCGCCTCGTCGATCTCCTGAAGCGGAGACACGTTCGTGATGAAGATGCCCCGTCCGTAGGTGCCGACCACCAGGTCCCCTTCCCGCGGATGCACGAGCAGGTCGTGCACGGGGACGTTGGGGATGTTGTTGTTCATCTTCACCCAGCTGTTGCCGCCATCGATCGAGACGAACACCCCCGTGTCGTTCCCGACGAAGAGAAGGTCCGGATTCACGCTGTCCTCGAAGACGACGTTGATCGGCTCGTGGGGGAGGCCCCCGACGATCGACGTCCACGTCGCGCCGTAGTCGTCCGTGCGGTACAGGAACGGCCGGAAGTCGTCGAACTTGTAGCCCCGCTTGGACACGTAGGCCCGCCCGGGTGCGTGCCGGGACGCTCGAACCCGGCTGACGTAGGCGTCTTCCCGCCCGCCCGCGTCCGCGATCGCGGACGTGACGTCCGTCCAGCTCCCGCCTCCGTCCCTCGTGACGTGGACCTTCCCGTCGCTGAGCCCCGTCCAGATCACGCCCGGCGTGATCGGTGACTCCGCGATCGACGACATCGCGAACCAGGTTATTCCTCCGGGAACCCCGCCCTCCGACAGCGGCATGATCCTGTCGCTCGGGTTTGTGCTCAGGTCCGGGCTGATCTCCGTCCAGGTGTCCCCGCGATCCGTCGACTTGAGGAGGTACTGGCCACCCGTGTAGATGACGTCGCTGTCGTGAGGGGAGAGGTGGATCGGGGTCGCCCAGATGAACCGGTAGGGCGGGAGGCCCTCTTCCCTGCGGGGCTGGATGTCCGTGCCATATCCGAGCTTCATGTCGAACCGCGAATGCCCCCCGTAATGCCGCGTCGTGTAGGCCCATCGACCTTCTTCGGGGTCGACCAGCGTGTACATGCCGTCTCCACCGGCCACCACCCTCCAGTCGAGCATCGAGACTTCACCGGTCGCGCCGGCCGACGGCCCCTTCCAGTTGTCGTGGTCCTGCAGGCCCGGGTAGACGTTGTAGGGGTCCTGCATGTCCACACCGACGAAGTAGACCTCTCCCACCGGTATGTGGTCGATGTGGTCGACGGTCTTGCCTCCGTCGTAGGAGACGTGGAAGCTCGCATCGCTTCCCATGATCACGCGCCGGGAGTCCTCCGGGTCGATCCACAGGGTCCTCGTGTCCCCGAAGATCCCGGCGAAGAGCCTCCTCGGGGGCCAGTCGAGGTCGTGCCAGGTTCTCCCCCCGTCCGTCGAGTTGGCGACCGCCACACCCGTCACGAAGAGCTTCTGGTCATCGTTGGGGTCGACCCGGATCTGGCTGAAGTAGTAGGGACCCTTGCCGCTGACGTTGTCTTCGTCGGAGTTCATCCTGGTCCACTCGCGGCCGCCGTCCTCGGTGCGGTAGACCTCGCCGCCGATCGTTGGCAGGCGCGCTCCCGGCTCCGCTCCCTCGTCCGGCGTCCAGTCCGGTGGCGGGTTGGCGTTTTCGATGACCGCGTAGACGATCTCCGGATCACGCAGGAAGATGTCGAGTCCGATCCGGCCGATCCGGTCCTCGGGAAGCCCACCGCTCAGCCTCGCCCACGTCGACCCGCCGTCGGACGTCTTGTAGATGCCGCTCCCGGGCCCGCCGTTCACATACTGCCACGGCAACCTGACCTTGTCGTAGGTGGCGGCGTAGAGGATGTCGGGGTTCTGCGGATTGAGGACCAGGTCGATAACGCCGATCCCCTCGTCGATGTAGAGGACCTTCCCCCAGCTCTCTCCTCCGTCGGTGGTCTTGAAGACACCCCTCTCCTCGTTCTCCGAGTAGAGGTGGCCCATCGCCGCCACGTAGACGATGTCCGGATCGGTCGGATGGATGACGATCCTGGGGATGTGATGTGAGTCGGTTAGACCCATGTTGGTCCACGTCTCGCCGGCATCGGTGGACTTGTGGACACCGTCTCCCGCGTACGAACTGCGCGACGTGAACCCGTCTCCGGTCCCCACCCACACGATGTCCGGGTTCGCCGGGGCGATCGCAACGTCGCCGATCGAGAGCTTGCTCTGATCGTCGAAGACGGGCCGGAACGTCGTGCCGTTGTCGCTCGTCTTCCACAGCCCACCGTTCCAGAAGCCCAGATAGAAGGTGTAGAGGTGATCTCGCTCCGGAGACGCGGGAACGGCCACGTCGGAGGTTCTCGCACCCACCCTGAACGGGCCGATGTTCCTGTACGTGAACGCCCGCACGAGCTCCTCGTCGAAGAGGCTCCGGCTCTGCGCCTCAGCTCCGGAGGGTCCGCTCAGGCCCGCCAGGGCGGTCAACCCCATCAACAACGTTCGCTCGACTCTCATCACTCCTCCTCTTGCCGTTGTCCGGATACAGGCCCCGCCGGCCGCAGCAGGGACGGCACCTCGTCCAACGCCACGGGCCAGCGCGGGTGCCGCGCTGCCCGCACGTCGTTGATCTGCCCCACGACCACCGCGGTCATGGCGCCGGGATCGATGTACTCGACCGCCGCCGCAGTCACCTCTTCCGCCGTCACGGCCAGGACCTCGGCTGGCCAGGCAGTGAGGTGCTCCAGCGATCCGCGCCTCACGGTCTCGATGGCATACGTCGCCGCGGTGCGGCGGGCACCGTCGAGCGACTCCTGCCACCGCCCCAACGCGAGGCCGCCCCTGGCCTGATCGAGCTCCTCACGGCTGGGCGCGCCCGCGGCCGTGCGGATTCGCGTCAGCTCCTCGACCGAGTAGCGGATCAGCGGGGCCACCGACTCCGCGCGGCTGCCCGTCCACACATGCAGCACTCCGGCCCCGTCCGTCGGCGCCCGGGAGGACGAGCATGGCCCGGTTGGTGAGCCCCCGGATCTCGCGCGTGGCGATGTTGAGGCGGATGTTGACGACCTCCTCCAACACCGCCACCGCCGCCTCGTCCTCCGGGGAAATCGCGGGCATGACGTGCCCCAGCGCGGTCCACGACATGAACCCCGGCTGATCGATCGTGTGGAGCGGCTGCGACGGCGTGCGCGCCGCCGCGGCCGTCGGAGGACGCGCGACAGTCCTCACCGCACTACCCGGGTCAGCCTCCCACCCCTCCGTCAGCTCCACCAGAGCGGCCTCCGCCTCCTCGCGAGTGACGCCGCCGCCGACACCGAACACGACCGCGCCGGGTCGCAAGGTGCGCCGCCCCAGGGCCTGCACGGCATCTTCCCGGACGCGGACCTCCGGATCCGGCGGAGCGATGGGATGACGCGCCACCAACCTCGTCAGTTCGGCCAAGGCGCGCGCCCGGCCTTCTCCCTGGCCTGCACCCGGCCCTCCGACCCGGCCGGCGGCGCCAACGGAGCCTCCCGGAGAAGGCTCCCGCAGCGTGCCCACCAGCGCCGTGAGCGCAGCGCGCCAGTCATCAGCCAGCACCTCGACGCTCAGGACCGTCACGTCTCGCTCCCGTGAGACTCCGGTGCTGCCGACCAGCCCCGGCCCGAGCCGTTCCCTGAACCCCCGCCCCAGGACCCTCGAGACCGCCTCCGCCGCACCGATCTCGCCGTCTTCCTCGAAGTGGCTCCCGAGCGGCACCGCCGCGACGATCGCCACCAGCGGGTCGGTCGGGTCGGCGATGACATAGGCGCGTGCTCCGGACGGTGTCGTCAGCCGGGCAGACGCGGGGTCGGCAGGCCGGAACCCGCTGTCGTCGAACTCCAGCTCGTCAGGATGCGGCCAGTCGTGCTCCAGTACGGGGCGCGAATGTCCGGGAAGCATGTCCGGCGCGCCTCCCTCCGGGGCGCAGGACACGCACGCCAGCGTCGCGAGCAGCGCCATGGCGGTGGCCGTGGGCGCCTTCGCCGTCCCACCCGGCCCGGTGGCCTTGCACGCCCTCATCGCCCCTCCGTCCCGGGAGTCGAAACCAGGTTGTCGCGGGCCGGCAGAGGTGGATTCCGGCGCGTCGTACCGACTACTCGGTTCCAAGGGACGAGGTATCGCTCGGCTACACGCTGGATCTCCTCGACAGTAGTAGCTTGTCGCGCCTCAATGAAGGTCCAGAGGGTACGCCAGTCGTCGCCCACGAAGAAGTCGCCGACGAGCGAAGCCAGATCTCCGCGGTCCGACCTGATCTGCTCCCACTGGAAGCGGAGCTCCCGCTTCGCGCGCGACAGACTCGCCTCCGCAACGTCGCCCCGCCGAAGCCGCTCGACCGCTCGCAGTGCGACCTCTTCCAGGGCGGGAAGGTCCTCATCGCGCGCGGCCCCGGCCTGCATGCTCAGCCTGGAGGGCGAACCCGTCCGTGAGGCGCTCGCTCCCCAACTGGCCGCGGGGCTTCCCGACGCACGCTGCTCCGCGGCCAGGAGGCCGTCGGGGCCGCTCAGGAGCCTTGCAATCACGTCGAATGCGGGACGATCGGGATGGCCGACGCCGGGGATCCGATGCCGCACGACGACCCGCGGGTCGAGCGGTTCGAGCCAATCGAGCCTTACCGCGCCCCCCGGCGGCGGCTCGGCAGCCAAGTCCATCCCCGCCGGCGGCTCGGGCGCACGCGGCACCCGCCCGAAGTACTCCTCGGCGAGGGGCCGCACCTCATCCACGGTCACCGCACCCACGAGCGTCAGGATCGCGTTGTTCGGGACGATGTACGCGTCGTACATGCGGAGCACCCCCGCGCGGCTCCAGTAGTCGTGGTCGCGCATGTGGCCACCCGGGTGCAGGTAGATCGGGTGCACCACACCGGATACGCCGTTGAGCGCCTCCAGGAACCGGCCCGTTTCGGTGCGGTTGAAGTTGAGGAACTGTTCCAGCACCGTGTACCGCTGCGCGTCGAACCCCCGCAGAATCGCGTTGACCATGCGGTCCGCTTCGAGTCGGAAATACATCTCCAGACGGCTCTTCGGCAGATCGACCTCGATCCTCATGAGCTCGTTGCCGGTGTTCGCGGGGACCGGGTCGGTGTGGCGCATGAGGCCGCCGTGCCGGCGGTACCAGTTGTACTCCTGCCAGAAGATGCGATTCCCGGACTGCAGGTCTTCCAGCTCGTACAGCCTCTGCCGCAGCCGGTCCATCGTGTCGGTCGTGACCCACTCGGCCTCGTCGAAGAAGATCCTGCGCTCGCGCACCAGATTGCGCTGTGCGTTCCGTTCCCCCAGCAGCGCCTGCTCGGCTGCGTAGATCTCCTCCAGCAGCTGCCGGTCACGCACCGGGTCCCTGACGCCGATCGTGGTCGTGCCCTGGTGGATGACGTGCTCGAGGAAGTGCGTGGATCCGTGCTCTCCCAGGTTCTCCTGAAGCGAGCCGACGCGGTACCAAAGGGAGGCTGCCACACGCGGCACGCGATGGTCCTCGACGATGACGATCCGGAATCCGTTGCCGAGCACCAGTTCCTGGACCTCGATCCCGAGCGCCGGCCACTGCTCGGACCGCACCTCGGTCGCGGCCTCGACGCTTGTCGGCGCAGGTTGGCCCCGCGTGCACGCCGTTATCGCGGTGGCAGCGGCCACACAGATCGTGACCGTTCGCGGGCGTCTCATCTCACCAGGCGTGACCCCTGCCGGGCGTCGAGAAGATCCGCTCGTACGGAAGCGCGTCACGATCCGGGTCTCCAGCGGGGGGCTTTTCTCACGGGGCGCTCCAGCCCGGTGAGGCGCCGTCCCCCGACGGCATGACGCAAGGGGTCGCACGCTGCTGCTTCCGATATAGGTTCAGCAGCATCCATGGACAAGTTGCGCCTTCGATTCACATCTCTTGCCGGCCCCCACCCCCGGCCCTATGCTGCGCTATGGTCCGGCTTCTCATCAGCGTCACGGTGTCGCTTCTTGCATGCAGCGCCGAGAGGGACGCCGAGAACGCTCCCCCCGACCCGACCTTCACGGGAAGCGGTGCCTGCGTGTCCTGCCATTCGGCCCAGGCGGAGCTGTGGACCGGGTCGCATCACGACCTCGCAATGCAGGAGGCCACCCCCGAGTCCGTCCTGGGCGACTTCGCGGGAGCGCGCTTCGAAGGTGTGGAGTCGGCCTGGACGTTCTCACGCAGCGGCGCGGTGTTCCTCGCTCGGGTGGAGGGTCCCGAAGAGGCGCCGCGGGAGCACCGCGTCGCGTACACCTTCGGGGCCATCCCCCTTCAGCAATACCTGGTCGAATTCCCGGGGGGGCGTTACCAGGTGCTCCCGATCGCGTGGGATTCGCGCCGCCCCGACGAGGGCGGACAGCGGTGGTTCGATCTGCGGACCGAGGACGGGGCCGCCGCACAGGACGCGGGGAGCACCCCCGCACAGGCCCCAGACAGGTCCGCCACTCGCGACGCCCCGCATTGGACCGGACCCGAGCTGAACTGGAACTCGATGTGCGCCGAATGCCACTCGACCGGTGTGCGCAAGAACTACTCGTCGGGATCGGATCGCTTTTCGACCGAGTGGGCCGAGCTGGACGTAGCCTGCGAGGCCTGCCACGGGCCCGGCTCCGGGCATGTGGCCTGGGCGGAATCTCTCGACCGCGGCTCTCCCGGGCCCGCCGCGCCGTCGGCCGAGACGGATCCCCGGCTGCTCGTCCGATTCGAGCCGCACGATCCGGGTGCATGGACGCTGGACCCCGGGACGGGAACCGCCCGTCCCCTCACGGGCCCCGATCCCGACGGCCAGCTGGACGCCTGCGGCCGCTGCCACGCTCGCCGCTCCGCCATCTCCACACAGTTCCGGCACGGCGCATCCCTCCTCGGCTCGCACGAGCCAGGGCTGCTGCAAGAGGGACTCTACTTCGCGGACGGGCAGATTCGGGACGAGGTCTACGTGTGGGGCTCGTTCGTGCAGAGCGCCATGTACCGCGCGGGCGTCACCTGCAACGACTGTCACGACGCGCACTCGTTGCGCCTCCGGGACGAAGGGAACGCCACCTGCGCGCAGTGTCACGCCCCGTCCTCGTTCGACACCGTCGACCACCACTTCCACGAGAAGGGGACGAAGGGAGCCCTTTGCGTCTCCTGCCACATGCCCTCGCGCACCTACATGGGTGTCGACCCGAGGCGTGACCATTCCTTCCGCGTGCCGGACCCGAAGGTGTCGGAGGCCGTGGGTGCGCCGGACCCGTGCACGAGCTGCCACACGGGGATGACGGGCGCGGCGGCGGCCGCCGAGATCGCCGAGCGGCTGGAGGGTGTCCCGGTCAGGCGCACGCGGTACTACGCAGAGGCCATCGCAGCCGCCCGGAGAGGAGATCCGGAGAGCCTGCCCGGCTTGTATGCGCTCCTGCGCGATCCGCAGACTCCCTCCATCACCAAAGCGACGGCGCTGACGTTGCTGGGGTCGGACCCGAGTCCGGAACGCGCAGGCGCGGTGCAGCGAGGGACGAACCATCCCGACCCGATCGTGCGCATGGGGGCCCTGCGGGGCATCCGGCTGTCCCCCACTCGTGAGTTCGCGGCGTTGGTGGCGCCTCTCCTGGACGATCCCGTGCGTGCCGTCCGTCTGGCCGCCGTCGAGGCGGTGGCCCCCTTCGCCGGCCAACCTGCGGTCGAAGGCCGGTCGCTCGCACCGCAGCTCCGTTCAGCGCTCGCCGAGGGCCTGGCCGAGTACCGCGACGCCCAGCTCGCCCGCGAGGAGCACCCCGAGGCGCAGTTGAATCTGGCGTGGCTGGCGACACTCGCAGGCGCGCTCGAAGACGCTGAAAGGGCCCTGGAGAAGGCGATCGCCCAGGATCCCACCTTCGTGCCGGCGTACGTCAACCTGGCGGACCTCCACCTCCGCACCGGACGCGACCCCGAAGGCGAACCGCTTCTCAGGTCCGCACTCGACCTCTCCCCTCGGTCGGCGGACGCACATCACGCGCTGGGGCTCCTCCTCGTCCGCAACGGTCGCGCCGACGAGGCGACGGCGTCGCTACAGCGGGCCGCGGAGCTGGATTCGCGGGGCACCCGTTACACCTACGTGTACGCGGTAGCTCTCCAGTCGGCGGGAGACACCGCGACGGCTCGGACCGTGCTGGAGCAGGCGCTGGCCCGACACCCGCGCGACCGGGATCTACTGGTCGCGCTGGCCGTGCTGCACCGCGACGCGGGCAGGACGGAGGAGGCGCTACGCTACGCTCGAGCGCTGGCGGAGGCCCACCCCTACGACCCGGCAGGCCCGGCCCTGATCGCGGAGCTCGACGGCTGATGGTCCTGGTCAGGCGCGGTCAGGAGCCGTCCAGATCCCTCGCCGCCTCGGCCGCCAGAATCGGCTCCAGCCAGCCAGCGAGCTCCGCCACCGTGTCGGCGTAGATCGGGTTGTGCACGAGGTTGACCCGCTCCTCCGGGTCGCTCTCGTGATCGTACAGCTCACCGCTTCCGTCCCGATACCGGATGTAGCGCCACCGATCCGTCCGAACCGTGTGCTGACCGCTGGCCGCCGTCGAGATCGCCGGGCGATCCCTGGGCCGCGTCGGATCCCGCAGCCACGGGATCAGGCTGCCGCCTTCGAATTCGTGGGCCGGTGCGGGCAGGCCGGCAAGCTCCACGAGCGTGGGATAGATGTCCAACAGGTCGACTGCGCGCGCCGAGCGCGTACCCGGCTCCACCTGACTCGGCGCCACCACGATGAATGGTACCCGCGTGGATTCCTCCCAGAGGGTGAACTTCTCCCACGTCTCGCGCTCGCCGAGGTGGAAGCCGTGGTCGGACCAGAGCACGATGATCGTCTCATCCGCCCGGCCGCTCGCCTCCAGCGCATCGAGGAGCCGTCCGACCTGCGCGTCGGCGAAGCTGATCGACGCGAGATACCCCTGCACCGCCCGGGCCCACTCTCCGTTGGCCTCGATCCAGCGGTGCCATGCTCTGCGCTCCTCACCCATTCTCTGGCCGGCGGCAGGCAGGCCCTCGCGCCAGTTGCCGGGCTGGGGAAGCCGGATGTCGTCCAGCGGGTAAAGGTCGAAGAAGCGTTCCGGAACGAACCACGGGATGTGCGGCCTGAAGATGCCCACCGCCAGGAAGAACGGCTGCTCGTGCTCACGTCGCAACTGATCAACCGCCCAGTCGGTGACTCTCTCGTCCGGGAAGGGCTCGCCGTCGGGGAAGGCCGCCCAATCCATGTAGTACGGCACGCTGATGTCCGGGAGCTCCCCGGTCCCCGCCGCCACCCGTTCCCACTCGTACAGCCAGAACCCCTGTTCATCAACCGTCCGCACCGTGCCCTCGGGGAAGCGCGCGTCGGGCATCTGCTGGTCGAGGGACGGATGGAACTCGTCCCAGGCGTTCACATCGTTCTGGTCCACCCCGTAGTCGCCGTTCAGCCAGGACAGGGCGTGGAAGATCTTCCCCGTTCCCAGCGTGCGGTAACCGTTGGCGCGGAAGTGCACGGGCAGGGTGGCCACGCCCTGTAGCGCCGCTTCTTCGTACCAGAGTGTCCTCAGGTCGTAGACTCCCGAGGTCGACGGACGCACCCCGGTCAGCACCGCGATTCGGGAAGGGTTGCAGGAGACGGCGGGCACGTGCGCGTTCGTGAAGGTCATTCCCTGCCGGGCCAAACGCTCCAGGCTGGGCGTGTGAACCTTCCCCGGATAGCCGCCCAGCGGGCTGATCCAGTCGTTCATGTCGTCGATGGCGATGAAGAGGACGTTCGGCCGCGCCGCTTCTCCGCCCGTCGGGCGCTCGTCGGGGCTGGCGCAGGCATGGATCGCCAGCATGAGGACCAGCGCGGCGGCGGCGAGCGGCCAGCGGAGAAGGAGGTGGCGGTTCATCATCGGTTCACCACCGAGAACGCCGGCGGCCATTCGGGCGCAAAATCCACAATACGCTCGGACAGATCGTCGCGCACACCACGGTAGTCACCGTCCTCGAAGCGGTTGATCAGCTCGTAGGGGTCGTCCTCCAGATCGTAAAGATCGCCTTCGCCGTCGTGGGGATAGAGTCCCAGCTTCCACCGGTCCGTCACGATCGAGGTGCTGCCCCGGATCTCGATGAAGACCTCGTCCTGCACGGACGGTGCGGTGCCCTCGAGGACCGGCGTCAGGTCACGGCCCTCCATCGCTTCGGGAAGGGGAGCGCCGGCCAGGGAAAGGATCGTCGGCATGAGATCGACGTGGGCCGTGAACCCGTCCCGCACCCCCGGATCGACCCGGTCGGGATGGCGCACGACGAGCGGCACCCTCGCCGAGGCGTCGTAGTGGGTGCCCTTGTGGATCAGGTCGTGGTCGCCGAGGTGGGAGCCGTGATCGCTGGTCCAGAGGACGACGGTGTCGTCCAGCTCGCCACGCCGCTCCAGGGCCTCGATGACGCGCCCGATCTGCTCGTCAATGAAGGTCAGGTTTCCGTAGTGGCCGGCTCGGATGGCATGGATGATCTGGTCCCGGCGACGGTAGTCGGAGTCGATCAGCCGCGCGATCTCCCCCGTGTAGTTGAAGCGCAACCGGGTGTGATCGGTCGGCTTGGTGTCGAGTTCGCCGGGAAACGTGTGCCCGAGCGGGAGGTCCATCGCCTTGTACCTGGCCGAGCAGCGGGCCGGCGGATCCCAGGGATTGTGGGGGCCGTTGAACGACACCCAGAAGAACCACGGTTCCTCGAGCTCGCTCCGCTCGACGATCTCGAGCGCGCGCTCACCCACGTAGGCGTCGATATGCCAGGACTCGTCCCAGGCCCAGTCGTAGACGTGCGGCATGGAGGCCTCGACCCCCATCCTCAGATAGTCGTCCCGGACGAGCCCCCGCGCAGCCAGGAACGCGGCATAGTCGTCCTGCTGCCCGGCGGCCCCGAAGTTGCCCTTCCGGTCGGCCGACACCCAGCGGTCGAAGCCGCCCAGCGGTTTGTCGTCGGGGAAGCCGAGGTGGAGCTTGCCGACCGCCGTGGTCTGATACCCCCACCCGGCAAGTTCTTCCATGAGCACCGGACTCGTCTCGGGCACCCACCCCCCGATGTTCTCCCACTTGCCGTGGGTGTGCGGATACTGGCCGGTGATCCAGGTGTTCCGCGCCGGAATGCAGATGGGCCCCGTCGAATAGTGCCGCCGAAAGACCGCGCCCTCGCGGCAGAGCCGATCCAGCGTGGGCATCTGCAGGAATCGATGGCCGATCGCGGGCACGTCCAGGGCGCTCTGGTAGTCGGTGGTGATCAGCAGGACGTTGGGCCGGTCGAAGGCCTGCCGGGTCGCTCCGCCGGTGTCGGACTCGGAACCGGGGGTGGCTTCGGGCACACATCGCGAGAGAGCAAGCGCCACCGCGCCCACACCGGCCTGCTCAAGGAAAGCTCGCCGGGAACTCGTCATGGCATTTTCATCCATCCATGGGCCCACCCGCGGCCGCCAACGCGGGTATGGATCACCAGAAATATCAGCCAGGGTGCTCCGGCGACAGGCCCGGGTCGCGTGGAGCCTCTCGCGAGTGCAGAACCCGTCGGTGCTCGCCATCTGTCCGGGAGCTGACAGTGGACGTAATGTGTACGCGATGTGGAAACCGAACTCCGAGGTGTGGAGGCCCCGATGAAGCTCACTCGTCGCACTGCTCTGAAGCTCGGCGTCGGAGCTGGCGCGCTACCATTGCTGGGGCGCTCACCGCTCGCAGCCCGGCAGGACGCTCCGACTCCCGTCGCACCCACCCTCGACGATATCGTCCAGGCAAGGCCGGTCCCTCTGAGCGCCGTCCGCCTCACCGGCGGACCGCTCAAGCACGCGCAGGACCTGAACGCCCGCTACCTGCTCGAGCTGGAGCCCGACCGGATGCTCGCGTACTACCGCGACCGGGCCGGTCTCACGCCGAGGGCAGAGGGGTACGGCGGCTGGGACGGGGATGGCCGCAACCTCACGGGCCACATCGGAGGCCACTACCTGACGGCGGTGAGCCTGATGTGGGCCGCGACCGGTGACGAGCGATTCAAGGACCGCGCCGACTATCTGGTCACCGAGCTCGAGGAGGTGCAGGACGCCCACGGGGACGGCTACCTCAGCGCGCTGGCGGGCGGAAGGCGGGCCTTTGGCGAACTCGCCCGGGGCCAGATCCGCTCCGCCTCCTTCGACCTGAACGGCGAGTGGGCGCCGTGGTACACCCTCCACAAGACCTTCGGCGGCCTCCGCGACGCCTATCGCTTCACCGGCAACGAAACCGCGCTGGAGATGGAGATCGCCTTCGCGACCTGGGCCGAGGGAATCCTTTCCGGACTCTCCGACGCCCAGCTCCAGCACATGATGAACACCGAGTTCGGCGGCATGAACGAGATCATGGTCGACCTCTTCGCCGACACGGGTGACGAGCGCTGGCTCGACCTCTCGTACAAGTTCGAGCACCGCGCCTTCATCGAGCCGCTCCAGCGCCATCAGGACATCCTCGCCGGCAAGCACGGGAACACCCAGGTGCCCAAGCTCATCGGCTCGGCGGACCGCTTCGCCCTGACCGGCAACCCGGCCGACCTGATGGCCGCGAGCTTCTTCTGGGACCGGGTGGTCCAGTATCACACCTTCTCGAGCGGCGGCCACGGCAAGGACGAGTACTTCGGCCCGGCCGGCCAGCTCAGTGAGCGCATCGACGGACGCACGGCCGAGACGTGCAACATCTACAACATGCTCAAGCTCACGCGGCAGCTCTTCTCGCTGCGTCCCGACGCCCACTACGCGGACTTCCACGAGCGCGCCCTCTTCAACCACATCATGGCGTCCATCGACCCCGAGGACGGCCGCACCTGCTACATGGTGCCGGTGGGCCGCGGCGTGCAGCGCGAGTACCAGAACATGCAGCGCAGCTTCACGTGCTGCGTGGGGTCGGGTATGGAAAGCCACGCGCTCCACGGCGACGGAATCTACTACGAGGACGGGGACAGGCTGTGGGTGAATCTGTACGCGCCCTCCACCGCCAACTGGTCCGACGCCGGCGTCCGCCTCCAGGTGGAGACGGGGTTCCCCGAGGGGGAGACTGCGACGCTGCGGGTGGAGACGGGCGCGCCCCGGGAGTTCGCATTGATGCTGCGCCAGCCCTACTGGGCGGGTGAGGGCTTCTCGGTGAGGGTCAACGGCGAGACGGTCCCGCCCGCAGCCGAGCCCGGCGGACTCGAATTCACCGGCCGCAGCCAGTACGGACGACTCCAATACGACGCCAGCTCGTTCAGGAAGCTCCGGCGGACGTGGCGGAGCGGCGACGTGGTGGAGGTCGCCCTGCCCAAGTCGCTCCACCTGGAGGCGCTGCCGGACAATCCGCGCCGCGCATCCATCATGTGGGGGCCGCTCGTACTCGCCGGGGATCTGGGCCCCGAAGCCGCGCGCGGTGGCGACGAGCGACGAGAGCCCCCGAAGGTGCCGGTCTTCGTCGCGGCCGAGCAGCCCGTGGGATCGTGGGTGCAGCCGGTCGCTGGCCGCCCCGGCCACTTCCGCACCGACGGCGTGGGCCGCGAGCCCGATGCCGCAGGTAGCGCCACGGACATGGACCTCCAGCCCTTCTTCCGCCTGCACCGGCGCACGTACTCGACGTATTGGGACCTCTTCACGCCGGGCGAGTGGGAGGAGAGGAAAGCGGAATACGCTGCCCAAGCGGAGCGCCTGCGCAGATTGGAAGGGGCCACCGTGGCCTATCTCGAGCCCGGCGAGCGCGTCTTCGAGGACGAGTTCAACTACCAGGGCGCCGAGGACGCGGTGACGCAGCGCATGCTGGGCCGCCCCGGGCGAAGGGGTGGGAGCTGGTTCTCCTTCGACGTTCCGGTGGCGCCGGATCACCCCATGACCCTCATCGCGACGTACTACAGCGATGACCGCCGGGGCACTCCGGCGTCGTTCGAGATCCTCATCGACGGGACCCGCGTGGCCGAGGCCGAGGTCGACCGCAGCGAGCCGCCCCGCTTCTTCGACGTCGAGTATCCGATCCCGGCAGAGGTGGTCGAGGGCAAGGAAAGCGTGACCGTGCGCCTGCAGGCGAAGCCGGACAGCCAGATCGCCACGGTCTTCGGGCTTCGCATGGTGCGCGCGGACGAACTGCGGTGAGTTCGGTTCCGGGCGGACGTTGCGCGATCGACTTCGCCCCTCTGGAGGCGTGGTTCCTCACGGGGAGCCAGCACCTCTACGGTCCTGAGACGCTGGAGCAGGTAAGGGCGGACTCCGAGGCGATCGTGGACGGCCTCAACCGATCCGGCGCGCTGCCCGTCCGGGTCGTCTTCAAGCCCGCGCTCACGACCCGTGAAGAAATCTCCGCGGTCCTGCGTGAGGCGGACGCCGCACCGAACTGCGTCGGCGTCATCGCATGGATGCACACCTTCAGCCCCGGCAAGATGTGGATCGGCGGGCTGAGCCGGCTGCGGCGGCCGCTGTGCCACCTGCATACGCAGATGGGACGCGACATTCCCTGGTCCACCATCGACATGGACTTCATGAACCTGAACCAGTCGGCGCACGGCGGGCGCGAGTTCGGGTATATCTGCACCCGGCTGGGGATCGAGCGGAAGGTCGTCGTCGGGCACTGGAAGGAGCCGACCGTCCAGGAGCGGGTGGCGACCTGGCTGCGCGCCGCGGCGGCGTGGCACGACAGTCAGGGCATGAGGATCGCTCGCATCGGGGACAACATGCGCGGCGTGGCCGTGACCGAGGGCGACAAGGTCGAGGCCGAACTCCGCTTCGGGTACGCCGTCGAGGGGTACGGCCCCGGGGACCTGGTGGCGCATGTTGGCGCGGTGACGGGGGCTGCGGTCGATGCGCTGTGCGAGGAGTACTCCTCGTCGTACACGATGATGGAAGCCCTGCTGCCCGGCCGGCCCAAGCACGCATCGCTGAGAGACGCCGCCCGGATCGAGTTGGGACTACGGTCCTTCCTGGAGGAGGGCGGCTTCCACGCCTTCACGGACACCTTCGAGAACCTGTACGGCCTCAAGCAGCTCCCGGGCATCGCCGCGCAGCGCCTCATGGCGGACGGCTACGGGTTCGGCGCCGAGGGCGACTGGAAGCACGCCGCGCTCGTGCGGTCCATGAAGGTCATGGCCCACGGCCTTCCGGGCGGCACCAGCTTCATGGAGGACTATACCTATCACCTCGATCCAGACGGGCCCGCCGTGCTCGGCTCGCACATGCTCGAGATCTGCCCGTCGATCGCCTCGGAAACGCTGTCGTGCGAGGTGCACTCGCTGGGAATCGGAGGCAGGGAAGATCCGGTGCGCCTCGTGTTCGACGCCGCCACCGGACCCGCCGTGAACGCGACGGTTGTGGACCTGGGCGACCGCTTTCGCATGGTCGTGAACGAGGTGGATGTGATCGAGCCGCTCGAGGCGCTGCCCAGACTTCCCGTCGCGCGGGCGCTGTGGAAGCCGCGGCCGGATCTGGAGACCGCGGCAGCCGCCTGGATCCACGCGGGAGGCAGCCATCACACGAGCTTCTCCCTGGCGCTCACTGCCGAGCACCTCGAGGACTACGCCACCATGGCCGGCGTCGAGTGCCTGTTCATCGACGGCGACACCGACATGCGCCGGTTCCGCCGGGAGCTGCGGTGGAACGACGCGGCCCCGGGGTAGTCTCTGTTAGTTAGTTAGCTAGCTAGCTAAGCTAAGCTAAGCTAATGAGAGGCCGTGCATGAGTCATCGCAAGGCATCGCTTCCCTTTCTTGCACGAAGCGCTGTGATGGCGGGGAATAGCCCCACCGCGTCTATGACCAGCAGGGTATCACCGGCGAAGGCGAATCGCCGGACAGGTCCAGGCAAGGCAGTGGATTCGACATACTCGCCCGTGTTCAGGCTATAGCGGTCCAATCCCCAGTTGCGCGCCAAGACGAGCAAGGTGTCCCCACCTATCGCCATATCCTGCCCGGAACGCGTGGGGCGCTCCGGATAGGTCACCCTGAATCCGCCCGGAGTGCTGGACCTCACAAGAGGAGGGAAATCCACATGCTCGATGTAAGGATAAGCCCCCTGCGGATCTGGGCCGGAGAAGATGAAAAACCCGTTGCCGACCCCGAAGCCGAACACCCACCGTCCGTCCGGGCCGCTTGCAAGTTCGCCGTACGTCTGTAGTGGGTCCATGTTCCGAAACCCCGTCCACGGCACGGGAACGGGACCCTCACTAGCCCCGGTGTCTGACACCCGAAGCAAATGGACATCATCCATGGTATTGAGGATGTAACTACTCCCGTTCTGCGCGACGATACCGTTGACCGTGCCAGTCACCCATTCTCCCGCGGGTACCCACTTCCCCTGCGGCAAGGAGACCGCCCGTACCCACTTCCCCTCCCCCGAGAGCCAGACAAGCCGACTGTTCCCGGCATCCAGAACCACCGCATCTCCTCCGGAAAGGCTTCGATCCGGGTGGCGCTCCCCAGCACCGTATCTCCCTTCCCGTAGGTCCAAAGGGTATCGAATGCCAGGTCATCGAATACCCGCTCGCCCGCGCCTTCCTCAAACAGGTTTACCGGTTCGTACCCCTCGGGCCGGTCCGGCGGACCGCACGCCGCCCAGCTGAAAGCCAGCACGGGCCACACCAGCCGTTTCACGCTCCCGCCGTCACCGCTCCGACACGCATATTTCCCTGATCCGCCGACACCGAGCCAGCCACTTTCTCAACGGTCACCGTGCTTCCGCTGCCACGGACCATGACAAGAGTGCTCCGAACGCACCTGTAGCTAAACCAAGCAGGCACTTCCTCATGAGCCGGTTCCTTGCGATTTGGGCTCTCTCTTCACGAGGTACAGCTCCACTGGCGGATCGCCGATGACACCCAAACTACGAAGCAATTCGCCGTCTGGCTCGTCACCCACGTCACGCACCACCAGAACCTGACCGGGCTTGAGCGCGACCGCTGTGAGGAAAATCCGTGCGGTTGTCTGGCTCATCTCGCCTTCTCGCACCATCGCGGCAACCATGTCTTCAAGCTTCGGTTCATGTTCCAACTCGACCGAAACTGGGGGCGATGCATCCGTGCAGGCGCTTGCCATAACCACCACCACGAGCAGCAGTTTCGACATCTTCAGTGCGGTTCGCATGTGACCTGTAACGTCGTGGATTCCAATTGGCTTTCCCCTTCCGACGTGGGGGGCGTTCTTCCCTACATCCATAATATACGGCGGACTCCCCGAGCTCTGCAAAGGTTTTCGTCAGCGTCCAGACCCTTGGGGGCGCCGGGGGTGTACGAGCTCTATGGGAGACGCTGCTCGTCTGAACCTGCCCTCCTCATCGCCGCCGCCAGTTAGCCGGACCGGTCGAGCGGCCAGAGTTGCACGTACTCCACCCGCAGCTCATCGAGCACCTTGCCGAGGATGTAGTCTTCGCCGATCTCGTAGATGACCAGCCCGGCGGGGGTTTCGATGAAGCCCTGGACGATCCCGTCGGGGTCGAAGACGGTCCAGAGAGGGGGATCGCCTTCTTCACCCGGCAGCCTGAATTCCCGGACCCAGAGGTAGTCGAAAGCATCGACCTGGATGCCGAGCGCGTGCATCTCGATGGGCAAAAAGGCGGGAAAAGACGACGGCAGCGGCAACGCGTCCAGGACCGGGATCATTTTTTGCTTGAAGTCGGCATCCGTGATCGAACCCAGGCGGCCGGCCTTGAACCGTTCGAGGTCGGCTTCGGTCGGGGTCCGCACCTGGTGATCCCGCCGCACGATGCGGGCGAGGGAGCCGTCGGCGCCATACGCCCTGATCTCGTAGCGGTCCGTGTTGCTGACAATGGCCAGCCCGTCCCAGGCACCCCAGACGATGGATTGCCCAAACGGCGGATCGAGCATCGAGAAGTTGAACGGGGGGAAGTCCACTTCGTCGTTGTATTGGAACACCTCAGCACCGGGATGGGTGCCGAGCTCGGCTCGGAGCGAGCCATCCCCCTCCAGGAGGAAGAAGTCGATTTCCGGACGGTCGATGCCGGCAGGCGGATAGCCCGACCACCCGGGAGAGCGGCTGGCGAGGATCGTTCCGTCCGGCAGCACGTCGCGGCACACCGTGCGCGAGCCGGCCCGCGCCAGATTGACCTGACGCCCATGCTTGCCATTCGAGTCGAAGACGGAGAGCAACTCCAGCCCCAGCGAGAAGGTCCCGTGACAGACCGCGACGGAGTCACCCGGCCATGGCTCCGCCCAGAAAAGTCTGAATCCAAACGCGTTTCCGCCCCAGGCGCCGCCAAAATCACCAGGACCTTCACCCTTCTGTCCCCAAGCCGTCAGATAGTTGCCGGCCTCGTCGAACACGAGCAGCTGGTGCGAACCGCCGTTCGCAACCACCAGCCGCCCGTCGCCGAGCTTGAGTGCGTCGTCCACCTGGAACAGCTGGAAGTCGGCGTTTGCCTCCACCGAGCCGATCGTGACAGACGGCTCAGGCCCGATCCTCCAGGCGAGTCGCGAACCCTCCGCGGGTCGGCCGTTCTCGATGATTCTTATGCCGGCGCTGTCACGGATCTGGTATTGGAGGGCCGGCTGTTTATCCGGCTCCGGCCCGCCCAAGTCGGCGTCCGTTCCGCAAGCGAGGAGGGCGCTGAACAGGGTGGCCGCGCCCGATAGGGTGGTCGGTCTCCTCATCGTGGCGATCTTCATGGCGTACGGCTCGCCTGGTGACGAACGCCTTCGCCCCGTCGTCGGTCTATCCAACCCTCCTCGATCCACACAATCGACGTCGGCGGGAACGGCTCCGGCCGCGAGCCATCCGCCAGCCGCTCGGGGCGCCGGGGCCCGTAGGTGCCGTCCACGCGATTGTCCCGCGCGTAGTTCGGGATCGCCAGCAAAGGCGCACCGTTCGCGAAGGTGCCCTCGATCACCGTCATACCCCCGAGGAAGTTCTCGCGCCACCGGGGGGTCAGCCGGGAGCCCGGCCCCAGCGCCTGGTGGATGTCCTGGTCTTCCTGCTCGATGTTGTAGACCAGCGGGCCGTACTTCAGCGCCACCCTGCCCCGGTTCGCCTCGATCCTCTCGTCGGCATGCACGCGCTGCACCTGTAGAGGAAGGTCCAGATCGATCCGGTCCCCGGCTTTCCAGGCTCGCTCGATCACCGCGTACCCGTTCCTGACCGTCGGATCGACGGCCGTGCCGTTCACCGCGATGGACGCGATCCCGTTCGCATCGGGCGTCGCTTCGTAGAGGCTGCTCACCGCGCGGTCGGGCACCCGGACCCGGACGCTGAAGGTCCTGTCGGCCGCGGGGTTGACGGTGATCGACACCTTTCCGTCCCAGGGATACTCGGTCTCCTGGACGATCTCAACGTCGGTGCCAGCCACATTCTCCACGGTCACGCTGCTGCCGATGAACAGGTTCACAAAGAGCCCGTCCGCATCCTTCGCGTACATCCAGGTGGGCAGCATGAGGAGCGTCCTGGGGATGTTGCCGACGCAGCACGGGCAGCTGTGCCAGGCGTACCGCGGCACGTTGGCGTCAAGGGGATTGTCGTAGTAGTAGTGCCGCCCCTCGAGGTCGGTGGACCCCAGCAGCGCGTTGTACATCGTCTCCTCGATGAGGTCGGCGTACTTCGCTTCTCCGTAGAGGCGGTTCATCTTCGACTGGAAGAAGAGCTCGCCGCAGCTCGAGCAGGACTCGCAGTAGGAATTGTTCCTCAGGGAGTATTCGGGGCCGAAGCCCTCCGAGGTCTCTCCGCTCCCCACCCCTCCGGTCACGTAGTACTTCCTGTGGACGATGCTGTCCCAGAGCGAGCGCACCGCGCTGAGGTAGTCGACGTCCCCGGTCTCGAGCGCCACGTCGGCCATGGCCGAGTAGCTGTAGACGGCGCGCACGGCGTGCCCCACGGCCTCGTACTGCTGCACCGACGGCAGGTGGCTCTGGTCGTATTCGCCCCCACCGCGGCGGCAGTCAAGGAGGAACTTGGCGAGCTCCACGTACCGGTCTCCGCGACCATCTCCCTCCACGTCGTTGACGAAGCGGCCGAAGCGCACCAGCGCCTGCTCCATCTCCTGGTGGCCGTCGAACCATTCCTGTTTGGGCGGCGGACCGATATGGTCGCACCAGGTGTCGGCGAGATTCTTCGCCGCGTCGTACAGCCGGGTGTCCCGCCCCTCCGTCATCGCGTAGTGGTTGATCGCCGACTCGATGAAGTAACCGGCGACGTACCCTTCGTGATGGCGCCTGCCTTCGGGCGTCCAGCGCTCGGCCCACTCCTCGCGATCGCGCAGCGTGAATGCAGTGTGCAGGTATCCGTCGGGCTCGCGCGCCACCAGGATTCTGGGGATCCAGTCCTCCAGCGTCGCTCTCATCGTCTCGTGGGCGGCGAGGATCTCGGGATCGTCCTGGGGGTCGACCATGAGCGCGATGCACATGGCTTCCACGGTCTGATGGACCCAGGCATTGGAGAAGACGTAGCCCTTGTGCCGGCCGTGTGGCTCGCCTGCCAGGGCCTTGGCCGCCTCGTCGAAGTTGTCGATGCCTCCCGGCCCCAGCTCCAGGTCCGAGCGGTTGATCTGATCGATGCACCAGGGGATCCAGTTGACCATGAGCACCCTGGCCTTCTCGCCCCAGAGCCGGTCGTCGATCCGATATCCCTTGGTATGCACCACGTCGAGGTACTCCGGCGCCGGTGGCTCTTCCACCGTCACATGGAACGACGACGTGACCTCTTCCTCGCCGCTGCGCGCGTTGAGCTTCAGCACATAGGCACCGGGAGCCGAAAAGGAAGCGGTGGTGACGATGGCCGCGGCGTCGGCGAAGGTGACCTCGCCCGGCCCGGACTCCCTGGACCAGGTCACGGTTACCTCGGGTTCGTCCGGGGAAGGGGTCGGTTCCGGAGCCTCGCGGCGTCTGCGCAACAGCCATGGAGGATCGCCGTGTCCGGCCCAGCCGTTGATGTAGGTCACGCCCGGCAGCACCGTCACGCGGTCGGGTCCAGCGGCCGCGGCGAGGGGTGCACCCACCGCCCTGGCAGGTGCTCCCGGGGACAGGTTGTACGCGAGGGGAGGAAGCACGACAGTCGCCACCGCCGCCTTGCCCATGGTGCCCAGCATCTCTCGCCGGGTGATGTCCTGTCTGCTCGCTTCGTCCTTCATGCGATACCCCTGTCGCCAAGCGGAGTGTTGACCTTTAGTATGTCGGGACCGAGTCGACGCGGCCGGTAGGAGCTGCGACCCCTACTTATCGGGATTCTAGTGTGCATTCCTCGCTCTCTTCGCCGAACGGGAAGCGAAGCGCGCGTCGTAATCGAGGTTTAGGGACAAGTATCTGGGCTGCCGGACTTGAGCTTCGACTTCGGGGAGGAGGCCATCTACATGATCGTGCCTCACCGGAAGTACGAGCGGATTCGGGAGCCCACACCGTTTCGGTAACGAGGCGCGGATTCCCGGATCGCATGTCGAACCAGTATGGCAGCATCTGTAGGCTTGTCAGGCGTCGCTCCGATTGGCGGCGTATACGGATGGGGGGGACTGTCTTTGTAATGGCACTGGTCCTGTCGTCCTGCAAACAGGAGCCGCAGATCAACACCGATGAACAGTTCTACACACCTCCAGCGACTGAATATAGTGAGGAGTGCCTGAGATCGGCAACGCCAGGCTATTCTGATCCGGCAGATCTCGCGCGTGAGTATGTTGATCGCGACGGAGCAGGAGAGTTTGCAAGTGCCAGCAGGTGGCTTCAGGAGGCCCACTACTGTCCTGGCCATTTGCCTGGATGGGACTTGGCCACGCTCGTCGAGCAAGCTACGGTGGACTCCGTGGCCAGCCAGGGGCCGGTGGCTACTGCCTATGTCACCTATCGACAGCTTGGGTACATTGAATCCGATGGTGCCGGGTTCTTCGCTTTCGAAGAGGAGTTGGGCGATGTGGCGGCGACCATCCGCATGGTTCGTCTCGTGGACGGCTGGAGGGTCGAAACACAGCAGCATCCGCACTTGCTTCCGGCTGCCGCGCTTGCTCGCCCACGTTGGTCGGATTCGCTGCAGGCCGTGATCGAGCGGCTGGCAAGAGACTGAAGCTTCCGTACTCCAGGAGAGCCGTCCAGCCCCTCTCTCCTCGCTTCACCCGAACCTCCAGTCGCCGTGCGGAGCAGTGGCACGTAGAATGAAGCACTGGATAGCCGGAACATTGCGGCCTATTTCGGCCCGGTCGGCACCAGCAGAGCCGACGCGGCCGGGATGACCGCTCCGGACAAGCCCTGGGATGGAGAGCGCTTCAGAATGACCCGCCTACGTTTCCGGCACGTCCGCCGGCCTGCATCCCTCTCGATCACCCTGCTCTGCCTCGTCAGCTGCACCCGCCAGGACTCCCCCATGCCGCGAAGCATCACCAGCGCCCCGTTCGGCACGACCTCCGCGGGAGAGGTCGTCGAGCTTTTCACGATGACCAACCCGAACGGGATCGAGGTGCGAGCCATCACCTACGGGGGGATCATCGTCTCCCTGAAGACACCGGATCGGGACGGTCGCTGGGACGACATCGTCCTGGGCTTCGACTCGCTGGAGCCCTACGACGCCGGATCGCCCTACTTCGGCTCGATCATCGGCCGGTACGGGAACCGGATCGCGCAAGGCCGCTTCTCCCTCGACGGAGAGACGTTCACGCTCGCCACCAACAACGAGCCGAACCATCTGCACGGGGGCGTGCGGGGCTTCGACAAGGTCGTCTGGGCGGGGGCTCCGTTCGAAGACGACGACGCGGTGGGCGTGGTATTCACCTACACCAGCCCCGACGGCGAGGAAGGCTATCCCGGGACGCTGGACGTGCGTGTCACATACACGCTGACCGACGCGGACGAACTCATCTTCGAGTACCACGCGACGACCGACCGCGCGACGCCGGTCAACCTCACGCAGCACAGCTACTTCAACCTCGCCGGAGCCGCGAGCGACAACATCCTGGGACACGAACTGACGATCGACGCGAGCCGCTTCACCCCCGTGGACGCGACGCTGATCCCCACCGGTGAACTGGCGCCGGTCGAGGGCACGCCCTTCGATTTTCGCACCTCCACGGCCATCGGGGCGCGTATCGACGGGGACGATCCCCAGCTTCGGCACGGGCTGGGCTACGACCACAACTTCGTGCTCGATGCCAACCCTAACGTTACGTCAGGGTCGACAAGCGACGACCGGGATTCCAGCGGCGGGGCCCCGGCGGTCCGGGAGGGTCCGAGGCGTGCGGCGCTGGTGGTCGAGCCGGTCACCGGCCGCACGCTGGAGATTCTCACCGAGGAGCCGGGGATCCAGTTCTACTCCGGGAACTTCCTCGACGGCACGATCGCGGGCAAAGGCGGCCGCGTGTACGGGCACCGGAGCGGCTTCTGCCTCGAGACGCAGCACTACCCGGATGCACCCAACCAACCCACGTTCCCCTCCACCATCCTTCGTCCCGGAGAGGACTACAGCACCCGCACCGTTCTCATCTTCGGCGTGACGGGCTGACGCACGCGAAAGGGACCGCATGGCCACCCTCGACTGGTTGATCATCCTCGCGTACCTGGGTGTGGTGGGTGGGCTCGCCGCGTGGGTGTTCAGCAAGCGCAAGGGCACGCCGGACGACTACTTCCTCGCCAACCGCAACCTCGGCTGGTTCATCGTCGGCGCCTCGATCTTCGCTTCGAACATCGGCTCCGAGCACCTCGTGGGCCTCGCCGGTTCAGGTGCGACCGACGGCGTGGCCCTCGCTCACTACGAGCTGCACGCGTGGTGCCTGCTCATCCTCGCTTGGGTGTTCGTCCCGTTCTTCATGCGCTCGCGCGTCTACACGATGCCCGAGTTCCTGGAGCGCCGCTTCTCGCCGGCCGCGCGCTGGGCGCTCTCTCTGATCTCGCTCGTGAGCTACGTGCTCACCAAGATTGCGGTGGGGATCTTCGCGGGTGGAATCGTGTTCGCGACGCTGCTGCCCGACGTGCAGCTCCAACTCGGCCCCTGGGCCCTCAACAGCTTCTGGGTCGGTTCCCTGGTCGTGATCGTGCTCACCGGCATGTACACGGTCGCCGGAGGCATGCGCGCGGTCGCCTACACCGAAGCGCTGCAGACGCTGGTCCTGATCGTGGGCTCGGGGCTGCTCACGTGGTTCGGGCTGTCCCACCTCGGAGGCTGGGGGGGACTCAGGGCCGCGCTCGATCCGGATCTCTTCAACCTGTGGAAGCCGATCATCCCGGACGGCATGGACGGCACCTGGGCACCCGTGCTGGAGCCGAACCGGATCGCGTGGTACTTCAACGGCAACTTCCCCTGGCCGGGCATGCTCCTCTGCGCGCCCATCATCGGGTTGTGGTACTGGTGCACCGACCAGTACATCGTGCAGCGCGCCCTGGGCGCCCGCAACGAGACCGAGGCCCGCCGGGGTAGCATCTTCGCTGGACTGCTCAAGCTGCTGCCGGTCTTCATCTTCATCATCCCGGGGATGATCGCGCTGGCGCTCGCCCAGACGGGCGAATACGGCGCGCTGAACCAGATGGTCGATGCGGACGGGAACGTGATCCCCGGGGCCGCGCAGGGAGCCTTCCCGCTGCTCGTCATGAGCATCCTCCCGGTGGGGGTGCGCGGCCTGGTCGTCGCGGGGCTCCTCGCGGCGCTGATGAGTTCGCTGGCGGGTGTGTTCAACGCGTCGTCCACCCTCTTCACGATGGACCTCTATCAGAAGTGGAGGCCGCAAGCCTCGAAGCAGCGCCTCGTGTGGGTGGGGCGGGTGGCCACCTCGGCGATGGTCGTCATCGGCCTGCTCTGGATCCCGGTCATCCAGGGCTCGCGCGGCCTGTACCAGTATCTGCAGGGCGTACAGGGCTACCTGGCTCCGCCGATCTTCACGGTCTTCTTCCTGGGTGTCTTCATGAAGCGGCTGAACGCCAAGGGATGTCTGGCCGCACTCGTTGTCGGCTTCGCGCTGGGGGCCTTCCGGCTGGCCGTCGACACACCGGTGTCGATGGGGATGGAGGGCTTCGAAGCCGGCTATGATCCGGGATCGTTCCTGTGGATCGTCAACAACGTCTACTTCCAGTACTACAGCCTCTTCATCTTCGCCGTCTCGGTGGTGGTCATGATCGCTGTGAGCTACCTCACCGAGCCACCGGCGTACGAGCGGATCTCGGGGCTGACCTACGCCACGGTGACCGACGAGCACCGGGCCGCATCGCGGAGGAGTTGGGACCGGCGCGACGTGCTCGGATCCGCCCTGGTCCTGCTCATGATCATCATGGCCTACCTGTATTTCCGCGGCTGAGGTGTCCGTGGTGAAGTCGGCCTACACCCTGGGCCTCGATTACGGCACGAACTCGGTTCGGGCGGTCGTGGTCGACTGCGCGGACGGCCGCACCGTGGGAACGCATGTATTCGACTACCCATCGGGAGAGCGCGGGGTCATCGTGGACGCGAGAGACCCGCACCTCGCCCGCCAGAATCCGGGCGACTACGTGGACGGGCTCCGCGCTGCGACGCTGGGCGCTCTGGCCGAAGCCGAGGGGGAGGAGGGCTTCTCGCGGGAGGCGGTGATCGGCATCGGGGTCGACACGACCGGCTCCACGCCGATCCCCCTGGACGCTGCGTGCCGCCCCCTCGCGCTCGACCCGAGGTGGAGCGGGAACCCGGCGGCGCATGCGTGGCTGTGGAAGGACCACACCTCGGCCGAAGAGGCCGCGACGATCACCGAAGTCGCCGAGCAGCACGCCCCGGAGTACCTGGCGCCCATCGGCGGGACCTACTCGTCCGAGTGGTTCTGGTCGAAGGTCTGGCGCTGCCTGAATGTGGCGCCAGATGTCTTCGCGGCGGCCGCCACCTGGGTGGAGCTCGCCGACTATGTGCCCGCCGTCCTGGCTTCGGTGACCGAGCCGCGCAACATTTTTCGTTGCGTGTGCGCGGCTGGACACAAGGCGATGTACTCGCGCGCATGGGGCGGCCTGCCTGCGAGAAACTTCCTCGCGCGCCTCGATCCGCAGCTGGCCGAGTTGCGCGACCGTCTCTACGAGGAGGCGCATTCGCCGCACCTGCCCGCCGGCACGCTCTCGCCGACCTGGGCCGAGGAGTTCGGTCTCCGCGCCGGTATCCCGATCGCCATGGGGGGATTCGACGCCCACTACGGGGCGGTGGGGGCGGGGGTGGCGCCGGGCACCCTGGTGAAGATCATCGGGACATCCACGTGCGACATCACCGTCGCGCCCACGACCGAGCCGCTCGGCGATGTGCCCGGAATCTGCGGAATCGTGAACGGCTCCGTCATGCCCGGCTACTACGGCATCGAGGCCGGCCAGTCCGCCGTCGGTGACCTCCTCCACTGGTGGGTCGACTCCGTTTGCGAGGGTGACGACAGCCTTCACGGCAGGCTCTCCGACGAGGCCGCATCCCTCCGCCCCGGCGAGTCCGGGCTCCTCGCCCTGGATTGGAACAACGGCAACCGCACGGTGCTGGTCGACCCCCGCCTGACGGGGCTCCTCCTGGGGCAAACGCTGCGCACGGGCCGCCGAGAAGTGTACCGCGCTCTCATCGAGTCGACCGCCTTCGGGGCCCGCGTGATCGTCGAGCGGCTCGCCGACTCGGGCGTTCCCATCGACCGGATCGTCTGTTGCGGGGGGATCGCCGCGAAGAACGACCTCTTCATGCAGATCTATGCCGACGTGCTGGGGCGCCCCATGCTCCTCGCCGGCTCGCCGCAGACCCCGGCGCTTGGGGCAGCAATCGCCGCAGCGGTTGCGGCGGGTGCTGGTGCGGGCGGATACGCGAGCTTCGAAGAGGCCCAGGCGCGGATGACGTCGCTGCGCGATGAGCGCTTCGACCCGGACCCCGCGGCGCGCGCCGTCTACGACGAACTCTTCGCCATGTACCGCGAGCTGCACGACGCGTTCGGGGGCGTCTCAACCGCCGGGGCCGACTTCCCTTCCCTGATGAAGCGACTCCTCGCGCTCCGCGAGCGGGTCGCGGGAGACGTCGTGTCATGAGGCCATGGATACGGTGCTCCAGTCACGTTGCCACCAGCGCGACATCGTGGCGCTGTGGAGGACGGCAGTCATGAGTCCAGTGGACCTGAAGGAATCCGTATGCGCGGCGAACCTGGTACTCGCGTCGAGCGGCCTCGTTACCGGAACCTTCGGCAACGTCTCCGGCGTCGACCGCGGCGCGGGCCACTTCGCGATCAAGCCCAGCGGTGTGCCGTACGGGCAGCTGACGCCGGATCACATGGTGCTGGTCTCCCTTGAGACCGGAGGTGTGGTCGAGGGCGATCTGCGGCCGTCCTCCGACACCCCGACGCACCTCGAGCTCTACCGGGCGTTCCCGTGCGGCGGCGTTGCCCATACGCACTCGGAGTTCGCGACCGCACTCGCACAGGCGAGCCTCCCCGTGCGCTGCATGGGGACGACGCACGCCGACTACTTCCGGGGAGATGTTCCAGTGACGCGCGCGCTGTCCAGGGACGAGGTCGAGGGCGAGTACGAGCGCAACACCGGGCTCGTCATTGTCGAGGCGTTCGAGAGCGGCGACATATCGCCCGAAGAGGTGGCAGCCGTCCTGGTCGCGAACCACGGACCGTTCACCTGGGGCGCCGACGCCCATGAGGCCGTGGCGCGATCCGCGGTGCTGGAATCGCTCGCGCGCATGGAGTGCACGATCCTCGCGATCGCGCCCGACGCCCCCCGTCCCGCAGCTCACCTGGTCGACAAGCACTTCCTCCGCAAGCACGGGAGGGACGCGTATTACGGGCAGGGGTGAAGGATCGAGGTCCGCGGTGAGGGGTTGGCCCACAATGAGGCGGATGGGCCGGCAATGAGGGCCATGGCCCCCAGTAACGACTCGCGGCCCCGGGCCGTGCTCTGGGACCTCGACGGCACCCTCGCCGACTCCAGCGAGTATCACTGGCGCTCCTGGCAGGCAGTCATGGGCCCCGAGGGGGTGACGATCACAAGGGCCGACTTCTTCGCCACCTTCGGGCAGCGCAACGAAGAGATCCTGCGCGGGTGGCTCGGGCCTTCCGCCGACGCGGCGCGGATCCAGCGCGTCGGGGACGCCAAAGAGGTGGCGTATCGGAGCTACGTGGCCGCCGAGGGCATCTCGCCGCTGCCCGGGGCCGCCGAGTGGGTGCGCTCGCTCCATGCGGCTGGATGGCGCCAGGCGATCGCGTCCTCCGCTCCTCGTCTCAACGTCGAGGTCATGCACGAGGCACTCGCCTTCCAGGGGCTCATCGAGACCCTCGTCAGCGCCGAGGATGTGCGCGCCGGAAAGCCCGGCCCGGAGGTCTTCCTGGTAGCCGCGAGCCGGCTGGGTGTGACGCCCGGGCGCTGTGTCGTCGTCGAGGACGCGGAGGCGGGGATCGAGGCGGCCAGCCGGGCCGGCATGAGGAGCGTGGGAGTCGGAACCGGCAACGTCGGAGCGGCCGACGTAGTGGTGGCGTCACTTGCACACCTGCCGCCTGGGGCGTTCGAGAAGCTGCTGGGGTCATGAATGCTCCCTCGGCGCCAGGCTGAACGATTCGCGCGCGAACACCCGGCGCACCATCGGCTCGAAGAACTCCAGCGGCAGCGAATCGTAGTCGGGATCGAATGCGCACTGGTCCCAGCGGTGACAGAAGTCCACGGCGTCCTGATACCAGGGATGGTCGCGGTACTTGTCGCGCGCGTTGCGGTCGCCGCCCAGGTGGTGGGCGTAGTAGTAATACTGGAACAGGCCGTGGTGCCGGACGATCCAGTACGTTCGCTCGGTCACGTAGGGGCGCAGCAGCAGCGCGGCCAGCTCGCCGTGGCTGTGCGGGGCCAGCAGGTCGTCGATGTCGTGCAGGAGCGCCGCCACCACCATCTCCTCTTCGGCGCCGTCGCGATGGGCGCGGGTCGCGGTCTGCAGAGAATGCTCCAGCCGGTCGACCTGGTAGCCGCCGAGCGAACCGGACAGCTCGCGGAGATGCGCCAACACCCGGTCGGCGGTGCCGGCGGCGAACTCCTCCTCAAGGTGATCGAGCAGCTCGTAGTCCTCGCGGGTGCCGTCCGCCATGCTGGTGAAGCTCACCGTGGGACCGCGGGGCTTTGGCAAACCAGGCATGCTTGTCACTCTCCCGCAATGAGGGCTCGTCGCAACGCAGCGTGTGTCGAAGCGGAGGGCGTTGTCAAACGGGACTGAGCGTGCGGCTGCTTCGCGCCCCGCCCCGAGCATGGGGCCGGGGCCGGGCAACCCGGGCTCGGTGCTTGACACGCGCAGGATGAGCGCACCTGATACTCGGTAGCGTTCGCGTGCGCTGCGCCCTGGGGCTCAACGCACGGATGCCCGGAGCCACAGCGGCAACTCAAGCTCCGCCGGTCACAACGGACCTGAGGGGATCGACCATGCATCACTCGATCAGCAGCGTCACCCGGAATGACCACGCACTGGCCGCAGTCTGGAGCGGTGGCGAACGGACCGATCTTCCCTACCTCTGGCTGCGCGACAATTGCGGTTGCAGCGAGTGCCACGTTGTGCAGACCACGGAGAAGCGGTTCCACCTCTTCCGCGTCCCCAGGGACCTGAGACCGCTGCAGGTCAGCATCGACCGCGCCGGATCCGAGGACGAGGCGATCTCCATCGCCTGGCCGGACGGACACAGCACCCGCTACCGGTCGAGCGAGATCCACGGCCTCCTGAGCCGGCCTCGTTTCGACCTGCGCTACTGGGATGGCGGGTTCCAGCCGCGCAGGTTCGACTATCAGCGGTTTCTCGCGAGCGACCGCGCGGCGGCGGAGGTGATCGAGGAGTTTCTGCGGACCGGGGTCTGCGTGCTGGTCGACGCCCCCACCGAACCGGATTCGTCGGAGCAGCTCGCGACCCGCCTGGGCCCGATCCGCGAGGTGCTGTTCGAGCGCATCCACAACGTCATGCTCGATCCGAAGGGCTACAACATCGCGCACACGGGTCTGGCGGTCGCGGCGCATAACGACTTTACCAGCTACAACTGGCCGCCGAACGTGCAGGCGCTGCACATGCTCGTGAACGAGTGCGAAGGCGGCGAATCCACCGTCGTGGACGGCTTCGGCCTGCTCAACGAGCTACGCAGCGATCACCCCGACAAGTTCGACGTGCTGTGCACGGTGCCGGTGCCGTTCCGTATCTTCAGCGAAGAATACGAGTGCTACGCGGTCAACCCCATGGTCGAGCTGGACAGCGACGGCGATGTCAGGCTGTTGCGCTTCAACACCGCACAGATGCAGGCCGTTCCCCTGTCGGAGCCTCGGCTGGGCGACTTCTACGCCGCCTATCACGAGCTGTCCCGGCGCGTCAATTCCCCCGGCGCCCAGGTTTCCTTCCGGTTGGAGGGCGGGCAAGTTCTGCTGTGCGCCGGGCACCGGGTGCTGCACGGCCGCACCGCGCTGCGCTCGAACGGGCGGCGCCACCTGCAGGACGCCTACTTCGAGCACGACAACGTGCGCACCCACTTGAAGGTGCTGCGCCGTAGCGGCCGGATCTGAAGACCGCAGACCCGCGCCACCGGACGGACAGCGTGTCGGCCACGCTCCGCGACCTGGCCCTCGGCGCCTCCGTAGAGGTCCTGCCGGGTCAGCTGCCACCTCCGGAAGTCCTCGCCGGCTACCTCCCGCCCGGTACCGCCGTCTATGTGCCGTTCCCGCCGAAGGGCCGGTGGGCGGACACGATCGCCGCCTGCGAGCGGGTGTTGGCGGCGGGCATGAAGCCGGTGCCGCACCTGCCGGCCCGCTCGGTGCGGAGCCCGGACGAGCTCTCCGACTGGCTGTCCGCGCTGGTGGAGACAGGAGTGGACTGCCTGATGCTGGTGGCCGGAGACCGCGCCGCGCCCGCTGGCCCGTACCCCGATACGCCGGCCCTGCTGGACTCCGGGCTGCTCGCTGAGCACGGCCTCCGCAGGCTTGGCGTCACCTCGTATCCGGAGGGGCATCCCCTCGTCGGCCCGGCCGATCTGGATGATGCACTTCGGCGTAAAACGCAGTACGCCCGGGCCACGGGTTCGGAGCTCTGGGTGGTGACGCAGTTCGTGTTCTCGCCCGCCCCTGCTCTCGCCTGGCTGGCGCGGACGAGGGAGGCGGGTTGCACGCTGCCGGTCCGCATCGGGGTGCCTGGGCCCGTCGCGCTACGCACGCTGATCGGATACGCGGTCCGCTGCGGCGTCGGGGCGTCCGCACGGGCGTTGAAGCGCAAGCCCGGCGTCGCACGGTTGGCGGGCAGATGGTCGCCGACCCCCATTGCGCTGGCGCTGGCCTCGCACCTGGCCGTCCGCGAGAACGCGCTTGCCGTCGACATTCACCTGTTCACCTTCGGCGGCCTGGCGGACGCCGCCGAATGGCTGTCGAGCTTGCGCACCGCCAACCCGGGAGGAACCGCAAACGAGCATGACCGCGGCTGACCCCGGCAGGACCACCCCGGCCAGAAGCGCGAGGACTCCTAAACCGTCGCGTCCAGGCCCCGGGCGAGGGCCACCTCGCGGGCGCTGGGGTTCACGGAGGGGCGGAAGGGAACCTCGCAGACCCGCGCGCGGTCCGGTCGGCCCGGCTCGCTCGCGTATTCGTCGGGCAGCCACACCGCGAGCCCCGTGCCGATGGCCGACTTCCCGGCGGGCACGTGCCCGAGCGCTATGTTGCAGCCCAGTTCGGGGGCGTGCCACGGCGACGTGAGGTAGCCGATCGGGTCGCCGCCGTCCGCGTCCGACACGAGCCAGAAGTCCGGGGCGTAGTCGTCGATGGGCTTCCCGCCCAGCGTCATCCCCGCCATGACCATCGCGAACGGACAGCGCCCGGCGTCGAGCTCGGCGCGCTGGCGCTCCAGCGCCGACCGCCCGATGTAGTTTCCCGCCTTCTCGCGCGGCACCTGGTAGGCCAGGTTGCACTGGAACGGACTCGTCTCGTGGTCGATGTCCTGTCCCCACGACAGGATCCCGGCCTGGATCCGCCGTTGGTGGCCCGGCGCGATGACCATCAGCCGGTGCGCCTCCCCCGCGTCAAGCACCGCGCGCCACAGCTTCTCGGCGTGCAGGGTGGCGTCCCGAAGATAGATCTCGTACCCCTTCTCGCCCGAGAAACCGGACTGGGAGACCACCACGGAACAGCCCGCGATCTCCGCCTCCATGATCCCGTAGTACGGGATGTCCCGGACGCCCGCGCCCACCAGGTCGACCATGAGGTCGAGCGACTTCGGCCCCTGGATCTGCACGGGACAGACGTCGATCTCGTCGATCTCCACCTCCATCCGGAGCCCGACGTTCACGCCCTCGAGCCAGAACAGGAGGTCGGAGTCGGCAAGCGAGAACCAGAACTCGTCCCCGGAGAGCCGCAGCAGGATCGGGTCGTTGAGGATGCCGCCCTTCTCGTTGCAGAGGATGACGTACTTCGCGTGCATCGGCTCGATACGGGTCGCGTCCCGGGTGATCACGTAGTCGGCAAACCGTTCCGCGTCCGGTCCCCTGACCCGGATCTGCCGCTCCACCGCGACGTTCCACATGGTGACGTCCCGGGTCAGCGCTTGGTGCTCCGCCGCCGCGCCGCCGTCCTCGGGCCGCACGTAGCCGCGGGGGTGGTAGATGCGGTTGTACACGGTGGCCCGCCAGCAGCCCGCTTCATGCGACAGATGCCAGTAGGGGGACTTCCGGATACGGGTGGAGATGAGCAGCTCGGCCGGCGTGCGGCCGCTCTGGCGAAGGTTGATCGGGACGATCCTGTCGGACTGGTCCACGCTGGTCGGTTGATGGATCATCGATGATGTCTCCAGCTGCCTGGTTGAAGTTGGGGCCGAGGATGGAATCTACTCCGCATCATGAACCCCACGCACGGGCCAGGGCGACCCCAGATGCCCGTTTGTCATTGGACAAGGCTCACGCTGGTGCGCCTCGATCCCGTGTCCCATGTTGGGATGCTCTGATGGGAGGCTACCCCATGCCGGAAATCCCGGCCGCATTCGAGCTGCGATGCATGCCGCCCGCGCGGCGCGCTTCGGTGCCACGCGGGGCCTTGTCACTGGCCGCTCGCATGTGGCACCTGTGCAGTACGGCGCCAGTCCTGCTACTCGCGCTATCCACAGGAGCCGCGCCGCAAGACGCATCTGCCCAGGAGCGCGACCGCGCGGCGGATACCGTTCCCACGCTCGGGCTCGATCGGGGAGTGCAAAGCCTGGAGGTGGGCCCGTTGCGTGTGGAGCTCGTTCGCGCCTCGCAAACCGTGGCCGCGCTCCAGCCCGAGGACCAGGGCGGCTTCGACTTCACGCCGAACGACTGGCTGGAGCGCCGCGCGGGTGACGGGTACTTCCACCTGGGCGACCTGACGCTACGCTTGCGCTGGGAGGCGTCGGACGGCTGGAGACACTACTCCACCGCCGAAGCCCGTCGCCCCGTCGAAGCGCTCCCCGCTCGGGCACCGGTACTCGCTGCCGCCGACCTGGCCCCCACGCTCGCCGCCGACATCCCCCTCCGGGTCCGTCGTTACTGGGAGTCCCGTGACGGCCACCTGGCGCTCCGCTTCGAACTGCACAACCCGGGCAACACGCCGGTCGAGATCGGAGCGCTCGGCATTCCCATGGTGTTCAACAACATCCTGACGGAGCGGTCACTCGACGAAGCGCACGCGGTGTCCTCGTTCTACGACCCCTACATCGGGCGGGACGCAGGGTATCTGCAGGTCACGCGCCTGAGCGGTCACGGCCCCGCCCTGCTCGTGGTGCCGCTCGGGAACACACCCTTCGAGGCGTACAACCCGCTACTCAGCGACCCGACCCGGCGAGGCATTACGTTCGAAGGGTTCTACGAGTGGATGGCCCACAGTCGTGCCTACTCCGAGGACGAGTGGAGCGAGGCCGATCCGTGGAATCCGCCGACCTCGGCCACCTTGGCCCCGGGCGAGACCCGCTCATACGGTGTCGAGTTCCTTCTGGCCGATGAGATCCGCAAGATCGAGTCGACTCTGCTTGCGAACGGCCGGCCGGTCGCCGTGGGGGTGCCCGGCTACGTGGTGCCGATGGACATCGAGGCCCGGCTCTTCATCAAGCACCGGGCCGGCCCACGGACCCTCGAGGTCGAGCCGGCCGGGGCGCTCACGATCACGCCGACCGGGGTGACGGGGACGACCGGGTCGATTCGGCCGGCGGATCCCGGCTGGCGCGCCTACGACGTGCGCGGAAGGTCGTGGGGGCGGGCGCGCCTCACGGTGACGTACGAGGACGGGCTGGAGCAGACCATCCACTACAAGGTCATCAAGCCGGCCGCCGAGGTGGTCGCCGACCTGGGCCGCTTCCTCACCACCGAGCAGTGGTTCGAGAACCAGGACGATCCCTTCGGACGCAGTCCTTCGGTCATCAGCTACGACTACGACGAGCGCCGCCAGGTCACCGAGGACAACCGGGCCTGGATCGCGGGGATCGGCGACGAGGGCGGATCCGGCTCGTGGCTGGCCGCGATCATGAAGCAGTTCGTGCAGCCCGACCCCGCCGAACTCGCCAAAATGCAGCGCTTCGTGGACGACGTGGTGTGGGGCGGGCTCCAGTACGCCGAGGGCGAACTCGAGTACGGCGTCCGCAAAAGCATGTTCTACTACCAGCCGGACGAAATGCCCGAGGGCACGTATAGCGAGGATGTCCGCTATGGCGGCTGGTCGAGCTGGAACCGCGAGCACGCCATGACGGTCGGCCGCTCGTACAACTATCCCCACGTCGCCGCGCTGCACTGGGTGCTGTACCGCCTGGCCCGCAACCATGAGGGCCTGGTCACCAATCACCCCTGGGACTGGTACCTCGAGCGTGCCTGGCGGACCGGGCAGGCGATGGTCGAGCACGCCGGGCACTACTCGCAGTTCGGCCAGATGGACGGGACGGTCTTCCTTCTCATCCTGCTCGACCTGCAGCGTGAGGGCTGGACGGAACAGGCCGCGGCGCTCGAGGAGACGATGCGGGCGCGAGCCGAAGTGTGGCGCGCCCTCGGTTACCCCTTCGGGAGCGAGATGCCGTGGGACTCGACCGGGCAGGAAGAGGTCTACGCCTGGTGCAAGTACTTCGGCTTCGACGAGAAGGCGCTCGTGACGCTCAACGCCATCCTCGCCTACACGCCGACGGTGCCGCACTGGGGATACAACGGGAGCGCGCGCAGGTACTGGGACTTCATGTACGCGGGCAAGCTCCGCAGGGTCGAGCGCCAGCTTCACCACTACGGCTCGGCGCTGAACACGATTCCCGTGCTCTCGGAGTACCGCGACCACCCCGATGACCTCCATCTCTTGCGCGTCGGGTACGGAGGCCTGACGGGCGGCATTGCGAACGTCACTCAGGATGGCTTCGGCCCCAGCGCCTTCCACGCCTACCCCTCCACGCTTCGGATCGACGGGTACTCCGGCGACTATGGGCCCGGGTTTTTCGGGCACGCGGTCAACACCGGCACGTATGTCGTCGACGACCCGGAGTTCGGCTGGATCTCCTTCGGGGGCAACCTGAGCGAGACGGAAGGCGATGCAGCCGACGGCGCGGTTCGCGTGACCCCGCTCGATGCGGCCCGCTCTCGCGTGTACCTGGCGCCGCTTGGTCTGTGGCTGACGCTCGACGCGGGCACGTTCGAAGCCGTCGAACTGTCCGGTGACAAGGTCCGGGTGACGCTCTCGCCGGCGTCGGCAGCGGTTCGGAGCGCGCGCCTGCGCGTCGAGCGGCCGGCGGCAGTGGAAGGCGTCGAGCGCATCGCGCCGGCCGACTCCTACGAGCTGGAGCGGGGCGCCTACGTGGTGCCGCTGGGCGAAGAAGCGATGGTCGTCGTGCTGGATGTCACGCGTGGGTGAGCCGGCGTAGGCGACGGATGAACATCATCACGGCGGTCACGCTCTCGCTTGCGGCACAGGATGCGGGGTGCGTCCAGCCTGTCAGGACGGTCGCCCAGTTGGATTCCGCGATCATCGCGACGCGGGACCGGCTCGAAGAGCAGCCGGCGTCGCGAGATCTTCGTTGCCGGATGGCGGCGCTGCGCATGCAGGCCGGCCGCTACGAGGAGGCCGATTCAATTCTGGAGCGGCTGCTCGCGGACGACCCGGACCATCTCGACGCCCTGATCACACAGGCGATCCTTCTGCGCCGCCAGTACAGTTTCGGTGACGCAACGCGGACCCTCTCACGTGCCGCCGAGCTCGCGCCCGCGAGCCCCGAGGTCCGCCTGCTCGAGGGCCGGCACGCCCTCGACAGGATGGATCTGGCCGCTGCGGACACGATCTACAGGGAACTCCTCCGGAGCAACCCGGGCTCCGCGCCAGCGAGGCTGGGCCTGGCCGAGATCACGTTCTGGACGGACCAGCATGCAGACGCCCAGGAGCTTCTGGATCAGGCGCTGGACATCGATCCAACCCTTGCGCCCGCCCATCTGCTGGCTGCGCGCATCCACCGGGAGGCGCAGGCCACCGCCGAATGGAAAGCGGCCGTGCGCAGTGCCGTCGAAGTCGATTCGCTGTCCGCCGACGGGCACGCCACTTTGGCCACGCTGCTCAGAAGCGACGGCGCACTCGATGAAGCGTACCGGCACGCCCAAATCGCGATCGAGCTTGATCCCTTCAACCATAGTGCGCATTCGTATCTGGGGAATGGAGGATCGCTCTTCCGCTACGACTCGGTACCGGCGGATCCCAGCGAGTTCGATGGCCGTGTCGGAGAGCTCCTGACCCTGGGAGACACGCACCTGCTGGCCCGCCGGTATCGGGAGGCGATGGGACCCTTCCGCGATGTCCTCGCGGAGGAGCCCAGCAACGTCGTGGCGATGATGGGCATCGGCACGGCCTACTATCACCTGGGGGAGTTCGAGACCGCGCTGGGCTGGTTTTCGCGGATCCTCGCCGATCACCCCGGGTACGGTCTTGCGCACTACGGCGTCAGCTATGCGCTCCGCCGAATGCGTGATCGTGTGCTCGTTGGACTGGACGAGATGCGCACGGTCTTCGAGCAGCGCGATGCCCCCGAGCCTCCGGGTCTGCGGGAGGTGTTCCCGGACTACGAGCGGCTCGACGATGAGCTCCAGAAGATCGTCCGCCTGTCCGTCGCTCCTTTCAGCAACTACCTGCCCGCCCTCGCGGTGGCCGGTGCCACCTTCCATCTGCTGCCGTTTCACAAGCTGCTCTGGCAGTCGCCCCACAAGGAACGTACCAAGGGGACGCGCACCTTCGATCTGCGGCTATGGGACGACGTGAAAGGGCAAGGCGGCTTTCACGCCGTCGGCGGGGAGGAATGGGTGCGGGATGTGCGCTACCAGCGATGGAACGTCGTCACGCACGAATTCACGCATCAAGTGCACGGAATGTTCCCGGACAGTATGCGTGCGGAGGTCGCCCGCCTTTTCCAAACCGCCAAGACGGAACGTCGTACCCTCGACTACTACGCCGACTTCAACGAGATGGAGTACTTCGCCCAGGCGGCCGAGGCATTCATCTCGGAGATCAAATTCACGGATCAGCGAGGAACGTCGAAGCACACCCGAGACCTGCTCGCCGTCAGGGACTCCGCGCTTTTCGAGTTCCTCGGCCGCGTGAACGAGCGGGACAACTATGGAGATGTCGAAGTCCGGGCGTACCGGCAGAAGGGGAACACGTTGATCCGAGGCGGCGACCTGACCGCGGCCGCCGCGGCCGCGAGAGAGGCGCTGGAGCGGTACGGCGACCACCCCGATCTCCTGGACCTGCTCGCACGCGCCTATCGACTCGAGGGCGACTACGCGGAGGCCAAGCGTCTGCACGGCATGTCCATCGACGCCTTCCCCGACGCCACGATCGGATACACCGGGCTCGCCGAGGACGTTGTTCTGGAGGGGCGCGATCACGAGCACGCCATTGCGCTTCTGGGCACCGCGGCACAGCGGCATCCGGAGTCCGCGGAGCTGAAGCTCAGACTGGCCGACGTCTACTACACGGCCGGCAAGCTCGACAGCATGGAGTTGGCGCTGGACTCGGCACTACGCATCGAGGGATCGCCCAATCCGTACGGCGGGGTCGCCGACCCCTGGATCCTGAGAGCACGTGGCAGGATGCTCAGGGAGGACTACGAAGGGGCTGAGGAGGCCTTCCGATTCAGCCTCGAGAACATCAACCGCCGGAATCCATCGGCGTGGGCGGAGCTTGCGCTGGTCCAGCTGCGAGCGGGAAGAGCCGGACCCGGAGGCCAAGACTTGGCGACGGCCAAGCTGCTGGATCCGGACGGAGCGCGAGTGCTGGAGGTCGAATCGGACTTCGCCGCGCACGAGGGTGACAGCGCGGAGGCGCGGTTGTTGCTCGAGCAGGTGCTTGAGGAAGATGGGTCACGTCTGCGGGCGATCGTGAAGCTCAGCCAGCTGCTCGACACCGCGGACCCAGAAACCTCCCGGGCGCTCGTCGAGCGCGGGATGGAGATGATCACGGAGCCTGATCCGGTCGAGTTCGTCGTTCGGGACGGCGACTTCGTTCCCCGGGGCGTCTTTGACGAGTCCACGGCGTCCAGGGTGCACACGCGTGCCGGCATTCTCGCCGAACGCGACGGAGATTCGGCCCGGGCGCTTACCCATCACGAGCGAGCTGTGGAGATCTTCCGGTTCAACTTTGTCTCAGGCGTCGCGTTGGTGCGGCTGCATGCAGAGGACGGTCGCTTGACCGAGGCCCGACGGGAACTCCGGCGACTGGAGGGAGTTGGAGCACCAAGCCGCTATCTGGCGGAAGCCCGTACCTTCCCTGGACTCAACCGGTGATCTCGATACGCCGGGCGGCCATGGCAGACGTGACTACCACATGGGACTGAAATCCATGCACGTGACGGAGATGATCCAGGCGGTCGATCTGCACGCCGACGGAGAGCCGGGGCGGGTCATCGTCGGGGGTGTGCTCGATGTCCCCGGCGCCAGCATGTTCGAGAAGATGCAGTACCTGCAGACCCATCGGGACGACATCCGCAAGCGCATGCTTCGCGAACCGCGTGGATACCCGGCCGCAAACTGCAACCTGATCCTGCCGCCGACGCGTCCGGAGGCGGATGCCGGATTCGTTATCATGGAGCAGACCGAGTACCCCCCGATGTCCGGGACAAACACCATCTGCGTTGTGACCGCGCTCATCGAGACTGGCATGGTCAGGGTGGAAGAGCCCCGAACGTCGCTCACCCTCGAGACGCCTGCCGGACTGATCCAGGTCCAGGCCGACGTGGCTGCGGGCAAGGTCGAACGGGTCACATTCGAGAACGTACCCGCCTTTGCAGTCCACACCGACGCCATCATCGAGGTGCCCACCATCGGTCGGGTAACCGTGGATGTCGCGTGGGGAGGCATGTTCTATGTGATCGCCGAAGCGGAGCATCTGGGGCTCGAGCTCGTCCCGGAGCGCGCCCGCGAGATCACGCGCGTCGGTGAGATGGTCAAGGCGGCGGCGCGCGAGCAGCTCCCCGCGGTGCACCCGGAAAATCCGGAGATCGTCGGGGTCACGATCGGCGTCATCTCGGGACCACCGAGCCGGCCGGACGCGACGCGCAAGAACGCGGCGATCGTCTCCACGGGCACGCTGGACTGGGATCGGCCCGATTCCTGGACGGGGGTCCTGGACCGCTCACCCTGTGGAACCGGCACATGTGCGAAGATGGCCGCGCTTCATGCAAAGGGTCAGCTCGCGCTCGACGAGGACTTTCACCACGAGGGCATTCTGGGGACCATCTTCACCGGTCGCCTGGTGAGGGAAGCTCGTGTGGGCCCCTACCGCGCCGTCGTTCCCACAATAACCGGTCACGCCTGGATCACCGGGTTTGCACAGTACGTGGTCGATCCGGACGATCCATTCCCGGAGGGCTTCACCGTCGGCGACATCTGGGGCGCCCGGGAGACCGGCTCATGAGCGGCGGAAGGGCTACCGATCCGAGCCGACGTCAGTTCCTCCAGACCGCGGGCCTGGCCGCGGTGGGCGCGACGCTGGAAACGCCGGAGGCTTCGGATGCCGGGGCGCCGGGCGGTCAGGATGTCGCCGCCCCAGCCTCCCTGTTCGCGGTGACCTTCGAGGACGGGGCGATCACCAGCCTGCGGTACGCGGGCGACACCGTCGACACGGAGTACGTGGCCCCCGGAGCCCGCCTCGGGGACGTCATCCTCCGTTACCGGCAGGGGAGCGGGGAATGGCAGGAGCTCGGGACCGGGGAGGCGGAGCCCCGCCGTACCGCGACGGCGAATGCAGACGGCTCGGAGCAGCTCATCAGGGTGACCGGCGCGCCCGGATCGGCCGCACCGGAGCTCGATGTCCGCTTCACGGTGCGGGAGCGCTCGATCGCTTGGTCCATCCAGGTCCGGAACCCGACTGATCGTACCCTCGAGATCGGGGACCTCGCGATCCCCCTCCCCATCAACCGCAATCGCCCAACCAGAGGGGAGGAGAACCCGTCGCCGCCGGTGCTCAAGCACAGCCTCGTCGCGGGGCACGGTTCGTATCTCGCATGGACACGCGCCAACAGCGTGGGCCCGTACCTCATGATCACCCCCGACGGGCACACCAGCCTCGAATACTGGGAATCGCAGGGCGGCTACCGGGTGTTCATCCACTCCGCGGCGGCGGGGGCAGCGGCCGCGGGGCGCGGATGCACCTGGCGGCAGCCCAACACGAGCCTGACGCTCGCACCCGGCGACGAGCAGTCCTATTCGTTCACGTTGCGCTGGGTGGACGACTACGATCACGCCCGGGACGTTCTGGTCGAGCAGGGGCTGGTCGATGTGCACGTGGTGCCCGGCATGACCGTTCCCACGGATCTCCCGGCCCGATTCGCGTTGCGCTCGAGCGAGCCGATCCACGGGGTGGACGCGGAATACCCGGAGGAGACCGACCTTCGCCGCGTGGGGCGGAACGGCGACGCCGAGATCTATGAAGCGAGCTTCTCCAAGCTCGGCGAGAACCGTCTCACGGTCCGTTTCGGCGACAACCGGCACATGCACCTCGAGTTCTTCTCCACCGAGCCGCTGGAGACGCTCATCGCGAAGCGCGCGGCCTTCATCGCCGCCCACCAGCACCGCGATCCCTCGCTCTGGTACGACGGCCTCCTGGCAGAGTGGGCCATGGACACGCACGTCATGCTCGGGCCCGACAACTACGACCGTATCGTGGGCTGGCGGATCTACGAGGTCACCTGCGACGACCCCGGGCTGAGCAAGCCGGCCTTCCTTGCCTCCAAGAATGCGGAATCCCCGGTCCAGGAAGAGGTCGAGGCCCTCGACTACTACATCGAGAACTTCGTTTGGGGCGGACTGCAGCGGACCACCGAAGAAACCTTCTCCTACGGCATCTATGGTATCCCGGACTGGAAGACAAACCGCGAGAGCGACGACGCCGGGCGTACGGGCAGGCAACACCTGTGGCGGATCTACGACTACCCTCACGTCACGCTCATGTACCTGAGCATGTACCGGGTGGCGAAGCACCATCCCTACATCCGGACGGAACTGACCGCGCAACACTATTTGTTGCGCGCCTACGGCACCGCTCTGGCCCTGTTCACCATCCCCTGGGAGATCGAGCGCTGGTCGGCGTACCAGACGGGGCTGATGAACGGGCTGGTCGTAGAGGACGTCATCAGTGCGCTATACACCGAAGGGATGCGCGAGGAGGCCGAGCGCCTGCGCCCGCACTGGGAGCGCAAGGTACGGACCTTCGTCAACGACCGCCCTGACCTCTTCCGCTCGGAATACGCCTTCGACACCACGGGCTTCGAGGCGACGCACGCCCTGGCAAAGCACGCCCTGCGGGTTGCCGACCCCGGCGGCCCGGAGGAGGCGCGCGAGGTCCGGGTGGGATGGGTCGACTACCCCCCCTCGACGCGCATTCCAGTCGAGGCCGCGGAGGAGTTCATGAAGATCCAGATGGCCGCGAACGTCTTCTGTCGCGGCTGGCTGGAGAACGCGTACTACCTCCTCGGGAGCGACATTCGCGGGTCGGGAGGGAACTCCTACACGCTCAGCTACATGTCCCAGATGGGGGGCTGGAGCGTGCTGGACTACGCGCTGCACCACGCGGAGGACCCGTGGCCGTACCTCCGGCTGGGGTACGCATCCTTCCTGAGCGCCTGGGCCCTGATGAACACCGGCACTCCCGAGTCCGACTACGGCTACTGGTATCCGGGCCCCGAGAACGACGGGGGCGCCGGCGGCGGCTTCGAACCCGCCCCGTACGGGGAGACCTGGCTCGACCAGCCGCATTCACGCGGGTCGTGGTACTACTCCTGCGAGATCGACCTGGGCTTCTGCGGGGGTCTCCGCTGCGCCCGCACTGTCATCGCCGACGACCCGGTGTTCGGCCGCTTCTGCTTCGGCGGCGCCTGGCGAGATGCGGAAGGCGGCTTCGAGGTAGTCCCGCGGGACGGCCTGCGACGACGCTTCCACGCGATGCTGACGGGTGCGCGCCTCCACCTCGAGACAGACGTCGACCGCTTCGCCACGGGCGAGCCCATCTTCCTGAGGGAGGATTTCTCGGAGCTCCGGTTCGAGCTCGAGAGCCGGAACCCTGACACGCACGGCAACACAATGCGCGTGGCCGGGCTCCCGTCGGGCGCGTACCGAGCGATGCGTGGAGACGAGGTTATTGCGTCGTTCGACATCGCCGACGGTTCGACGACCATTTTCGACGTCCCCGTGAACGGGATCTCGGGGTCCGGCGTGGTCACAGTGACCCGGGTCGGCTGATTCGCCCGATCGCGGCTACCACATGTAGGGCGGTGTCTCGTCCTCACTCTCGAAGAATCCCGGCGCCGGCTCCAGGTCGTCGGACGGGTAGTCGAGAGGCTCGCCCGTCGTCTCGTCCGGCCCTAGCGTCACGCCGCTGTTCCAGTCCGGCGGCTCGACGCTCAGCAGCCACTTCACGAAGAAGTCGTCGCGGCGCTGGTTGGCCTGACCGCCCACACCGTGGCCCCCACCCGGCTGCACGTAGAGATCGAACCGCTTGTCCGCATCGATCAGCGCATTGACGAGCTGCATGGTCGAAGACGGATCGACGTTGGTGTCGTGCTCACCCACCGCGAGAAGCAACCGGCCCGTGAGCCGGTGCGCATTGACCACGTTGGAAGACGCCTCGTAATGGGGCCCGAGCGGCCAGCCCATCCAGTGCTCATTCCACCAGATCTTGTCCATGCGGTTGTCGTGGCACCCCGCTCGCGACACGGCGACCTTGTAAAAGTCTCCGTGAAAGAGGACACCCCCCGTTGAGTTCTGGCCTCCGGCGGACCCTCCGGTGATGCCCACGCGCGAAATGTCGTACCACGGGTATTTCTCTGCGACGGCCTCGTGCCACAGGATGCGGTCGGGGAAGCCGGCATCGCCCAGGTCCTTCCAGGCAACGTCATGGAACGCCTTCGACCGGTTGCTCGTGCCCATTCCGTCGATCTGGACCACGATAAAACCCAACTCGGCCATCGACAGCATGTTCGATATCGGGCTCCAGTCCTTGGGCACGAACGAGCCCTGGGGGCCCGCGTAGATGTTTTCGATGACCGGATACGTTCGGGTCGGGTCGAAGTTGGTCGGTCGCACGATCACGCCCCAGATGTCTGTCGTCCCGTCTCGACCCTTGGCGACGAAGACCTCGAGGGGCCGCCAGCCGGTGGTGAGCTGCGCGGACATGTCTCCCCTCTCGATCTCGGCCAGCATCAGCCGGTCGCTCACTCGCCGTTCGTGATCCGGTTCTTCACCTCGCCCGTGACTCCGTCGTACAGGTAGAGGTGGTTCCACCCGTCCCGTTCCGACATCCAGATGACCTCCCGCCCATCGTCGATGTCGTGGCGGAACTGCCTGCCCGAGTCCCTCGCGTTGGGACGGATCCTGCGGTAGTTGAAGAAGGTGGGGACCTCCTCGGATATTGCGGCACGGGCCTCGCCGCTCCCGGCGTCCACCTCGATGATGCGGTAGACCTGATGGCCGCGCTGGTTGTACTCGAAGGTGAACGCGCGCCCGTCCTCCCTCCACTGCGCGGACGAAATGCGGTAGGCGTTCGGAAACAGTCCGTCGTCGATCGTGATGCCGGTCCCCCTCTCGACATCGAAGAGCACGGGCCGGTCGAGGTCGAGCACGTCGCCGGGCTTGCGGTAGAACATCGAGTCCAGCCTGGGCTGGAGCTGGTCCTCGGGAGCGGACAGTACGAAGTAGACCGTGCGCTGGTATCCCGGCCGTCTGCGATAGGCGACCAGTTTCTTCGAGTCGGGCGACCACTGGATCGATCCGAGCTGGTACGAATCACCCTCGGACCCGTCGTAGCTGAGCATGGTATGAGCCGACTCCGCACCGCCACCTCCGCCGAATCCCCCCCGGCCTCCGCCCGCGGGCGGCCCGCTTCCGGCGGGACGGATCGCGACGTTGTAGTTGTGGATAAAGGCCTCGGTGCGACCGTCGGGCGACACTCGGGGCTCGCCGGTGTTCCGGTTCCCGGGAAACCTTCCGAAACCGCCACCGCCGAACCCTCCAGCCCGGACCTCGCCCATGCCGTCACAGTCGAAGTCGGTCAGCGAACAGTGCCAGCGGACGCCACCGACATCGACCTCGATGGCCTGGCCGTCCAGGACGTAATCGAAGGTCCGAAAGGGCAGCGTCAGGGCCGTGTACTCCTGGTCGACGGCCTGGGAGAGGCCCGTGGCCAGCCCGGCGTGGTCGAAGGCCGGCTGCTTCTGCTGCGTCGCCGCGTCGACCAGGACGAAGTCGTTCCCGCCGGTCACCGAGCGCCGGTACCAGAAGCGGTTCGTTCCGTCGATCCAGGTCGGCGCTTCGGCCACACTCACGGTGAGGCCCTCCAGACGCTGGCGGACAGTCGCGGCGCGCCGGTAATCCTCGAGCGTGCCCTGGGCGACGGCCGGCCGGGGCATGAGGAGAATGGCCGATGCTAGAACGATGCCGGAAATGATCGAGCGGGCTCGCATGGTATTCTGATCTCTCCACGGCCGGAAGTGCGTTCAGCAACGTGGGACGCGCCGCAGAGAACGGCAAATGACCACGCCGGAGATGGCAACTGAGCGCGTCCCGCCGCATACTGTGAGAAGCCGAAGACCGGCAGACACGTTGAAACGGGCGCTTCGAGACACAACGCGGAGAAAAGGAATGGCCGATACCAGTTTGAGGCGATCAGCACCGAGCTACATGGTCGCCACGAGTATGCTGCTGCTCATGTCGCTTGCTGTCGGATGCGCCGGAGACAGGTCCGAAGCCGGTCGGTCGGCCCTCCTGCTCGATCCGGCAAGCCCGGAGTGGACACAACCTTCACCACCCGTATGGCACGCCCGCTTCGAGACAAGCCAGGGCTACTTCGTCCTGGAGGCGGTCCGTGCACTCGCCCCCATCGGAGCGGACCGCTTCTACAACCTGGTGCGGCTGGGGTACTATGACGACACCCGATTCCACCGCGTCAGCGAGGGTTACATCGTGCAGTTCGGGCTCCACGGCGATCCCGACGTGAACGCTGCGTGGCTTCACCGCCAGATCCCCGACGACCCGGCGCAAGGCAGCAACACACGCGGGACGCTGGCCTTTGCGATGTCCCCCGACCCGAACACCCGCAACACCCAGATCTACATCAACCTCGGCGACAACACGCGCAACGACGCGGAACCCTTCGCGATCTTCGGACGGGTCGTTGAAGGAATGGATGTGCTGGATCGCCTCTACTCGGGTTACGGGGAGCAGTCGGGCAGCGGCGTGCGCCAAGGCCGCCAGGGCCCGATCGTCGAGGGCGGAAACGAGTACCTCGATCGGGATTTCCCGCTCCTCGACCGGATCATGCGCGCCACCATCGTCGACTAGCCGGCCGGGCACCCCGGCCGCCAGCTCCCGTCTCCCAGGAACCGCTCGATGAGCGCGGCGAGCAGCGGGTCGTAGTCTTTCAACTCTGTCCTCGTATCCACATGGTTGTGCACGCCTTCCTGTGGATCCTGATTCACGTCGAACCACGACTGCACACCCTCGGCCCAGTACTCCCCGCGATTGGCGGCTGCGTACGTGTCGGACCAGAGGCTCTGGCCCAACGCGGCATCGTAGAGCTCCTGCAACTCGTCGTGGATCGTGGGCTCGACCATGTCGATGCCGATGAGGTGAACGGTGTGCGCGAATTCGTGAACCAGGATGTTCTCGCCCCGGTAGCGGTCGACGGCCAGGCAGAGGAGGTTCTCCTCACCGGCCGTCGTGATAGGGCTCGCGGGAGTGCCACCCAGTCCCCGGGCACGCTGGTTCCAATCGACGTTGGGGTCGTTCGCCAGATGACGGTGTTCGGGAATGTCCGTCGTCACCTCGTCCCGGGACATGATCCCGACATATGCTCCCCGGGTCTCCATGGCCGCGTGTACGTCCTCCCGGTGGGCCAGCATCTCTTCCACGATCTCTTTCGCGACCAGGAGTGCCCGGTCCTCGACCTTTTCGGAGCCGATCACGGGGATTCCGCTCGCGTCGACGTACTTCCTGTAGAACGGGTCGACGCCAAGGGAGTCCAGGGCCGCCCGGTCACACAACGGCGTATTACAGACAGGCCCTTCCGGGACCGGTTCCACGGCTCCGCCAGCTCCGCCGCCACACGCGACGACTGCGCACATGGCAAGCGGAACAGGGCGACGGATCGGAGCCCTCCCTTCAGCCACCCGATTGCGCAGGGCACGCCACTGGCCGGATGCGTTTTCCATGGAAGACATCCATGGGGATGCGATGGGTGTCGAAGACCCGGCCGATGAGTTCGCTGAGCACGGGATCGTAGACCTCGAATTCGTCCGGCGATTCCACCAGAACATCCCCGGCAAAGCACTCCCCATAGTTGGAGAAGAACCACCACTGGACGCCTTCGGCCCAGTACTCGTTCGCGTTGGTGGTCGCGTAGTGCTTCCGGCCGTCCTCGTATTGGTACCTGCCCGCGGCCATCGCGCCATCGTACGCGTCGGCGATCTCCTGCGTCATTCCCGGGTCGACGTCCCGGACCGCGCGGTGGATGGCGTGGGCGAACTCGTGCACGAAGATGTGCTCCCCGAAGTACCGGGTCCCGGGATAGCCGAGCACGTTCTCCTCGGCCCCGGTCGTCGGGTTCCCGCCCAGGCCACGCGACCGGTTGGCGTGATAGTCCCGGTCCGCCTGCATGATCGGCTCGTCGCGCGGCGCTCCGGGGCGCTTGCGTGATCCGTACTCCGGGATGTCCATCGTCATTTCGACCTCGGCGATGACTCCCGTGCGCCAGTTCCTCTCGATCATCGACGCACGCAGGTCGGGGCGCGCCGCCAGCATCGTGTTGATGATGTCACGTACGACCAGCAACGCGATGTCGGGGACCTTGGTCGACGCGAGCACCGGAATGCCGATCGCGTCCACGTACTTCTGGTAGAACGGATCGACCCCGAGCGCTTCCGGAACCGATCCGACCGTGGCCCGCACATAGTCGTGGATCAGCGCGACCGGCTGGCCGGTTTCCGCCACCTGCCTGGCTCGTTCCGCCCGGTTGCGTTCGGCCGCGGCCCGCGCCTCCGCCTCGGTACGTTGCCGCTGCTCCTGGGCCAGGGTAGCGTCCGCCGCACTACCAAGGATGAGAAGGGCTGACGAGCAGGCGAGCATCCATCTTGGCCGGGCGTGTATCAATCTTGGCACGATAGTCCCCTTCTCCGGGAGTGTTCGGACGAGCGACTACCCCCACGGACCCCGTCCGACCTTCGGGAGCCGCGGCTTCGCCGCAGCCCGTTCCTGATATACTATACGTCGAGTGCCACCATCTCCGCATCGGCAGGCGATCCCATGCTTCGTCCGCGTCACCTTCCTGCACTCCCGTTGCTGCTCACTCTCGCGCTGGGCGGCTGCACCTCAACGGACCTGGACGAAGACGGTCGCGAGTCAGAGCCGCTCTTCACCCTCATGCCCGCGTCGCACACTGGTGTCACCTTCACAAACCGACTGCCCGAGACCGCGGCGAGGAACGGCCTGGCCTACCAGTACTACTACAACGGCGCCGGGGTCGCCGTGGGAGACGTCAACGGCGACGACCTTCCCGACCTCTACTTCACGGCCAATATCAGCCCGAACCGCCTGTATCTGAACCGGGGCGGGCTGCGGTTCGAGGATGTAACCGATCGCGCCGGGGTCGCGGGCCCGAGCGACGGATGGGCCACCGGCGTGACCTTTGTGGACATCAACGCAGACGGGCGGCTCGACATCTACATCAGCCAATCGGGGCCTTTCGGAGAGGACGACCTGCGGCGCAACGTACTGTACATCAACCACCCGGGGGAGGACGGGATTCCGGTCTTCACGGAAGAGGCCTCCCCCTACGCTCTCGACGATCCCGCCTACTCGACCCAGGCGGCGTTCTTCGACAGCGACGGCGACGGCGACCTGGACATGTACCTCATGAACCACGGGATCCCCGCATACCGGACGCTTTTCCAGCTCGGGTCCGAGCGGTCACCCCTCGAGGTCGACAAGCTGTACCGCAACGATGGGGAACGCTTCGTCGACGTGTCTTCCGAAGTGGGGCTCATCGACTCCAACCTCGGCTTCGGTCTCGGCTTGAGCGTGGGCGACCTGAACAATGACGGTCTGCCCGACATTTATGTCGCCAACGACTACTCCGGTCCGGACTATCTCTACCTTGGCCAGTCGGACGGTACCCTACGCAACGTGATCGAACGCTCCATGGGGCACATCCCGCTCTCCTCGATGGGCTCGGACATCGCCGACCTGGACGGCGACGGGTGGCTGGACCTGGCCGTTGTCGAGATGGATCTCCCCACACACTATGGTCGCAAGACCATGGAGCTGGGCACGGAACAGGAGCGCTTCGCACTCATGGCTCGCGAGGGCCTGCACTACCAGTACATGGCGAACGCCCTTCAGTGGAACCGTGGGACGCCGGACGGCCACGTGCCCGTCTTCTCCGATGTCGCACACCTCGCCGGCGTCGCCCGAACCGACTGGAGCTGGGCGACACTGCTCGCGGATCTGGACAACGATGGCCGGCAGGACATGTTCGTGACCAACGGGATGGCCGGTGTGAGCATCAATCCCGACTTCGACGCATACATGGGCCGCCGCATCGCCGAGGTCCAGGCAGCCGTGGGGAGGACCACGGAGGCGCTGATCCTCGAGCTCATCGACAACATGCCCCGCCGCAGGGCAGCGAACTACGCCTTCCGGAACGAGGGACATCTGGCCTTCACCGACCTGGCGGAGGAATGGGGACTGGACCAGCCGGCGTACTCCACCGGAGCCGCGTACGCCGACCTCGACCGGGACGGCGATCTCGACCTGGTGGTGAGCAACGTGCAGGAAGAGGCGTTCGTCTACCGCAACAACATCCGCGAGACGAACGGAGCCCACTTCCTCAGGATCCGCCTCCGGGGCCCCTCGGGGAACCCGTTCGGCATCGGCGCGCGCGTGCGACTGACGACAGGTGACACCCGGCAGCTGCAGGAGATGCAGCTCACCCGCGGATACCAGTCGTCCGTGGAACCCGTGCTGCACTTCGGTCTCGGGGAAACCACCGCTGCGGACACCGTGGAGATTCGCTGGCAAGACGGATCCGTGGAGACCCGCACCGGGGTCGCGGTGGATGTCACCCTCGTTCTCGATCACGCAGACGCACGGCAGCCTGCACCGTTGCCACCCACACCAACACCCCTCTTCACCGACGCTCGCATCTCGGTGCTTCCCGTACCCAGGCACACGGCGAGCTTGTCCGCACTGGACGCTACGCTGGCACCTTATCCATCCAGACGGGAACAGGTCGCCCTGGCCGTGGGGGATCTCGATGGCGACGGACTGGACGACTTCGTCTTCGGTGGCAGCCGGGGCGAGCCCTCCCTGGTGTATTTCCAGCAAGAGGACGGGACTTTCCATGCCGTGGCCCGGCTCCCCGTCAGCGCGGCCAGGTCCGAGACCACGGCCGCCGCGATATTCGACGCGGACGGCGACGGCATGGACGACATCTGGACGGTCACAAGCTACCCGGCCGCCTTGAACCGGCCCGAACACCGGCATCGCCTGTTCCTCAATACCGGGGGACAAAGCTTCCGAGCGTCACCCGAGACGGCCACGGCACAGGCCGGGCAGGGAACGACACTCGCACCCGGAGATTACGATGGCGACGGTCGCGTGGACCTGTTCGTGGGGGGACACACCGTGCCGGGCAGCGGCCGAGCGACAGGCAGTCGCCTCCTCAGGAACGAGGGAGGCGCGTTTTTGGACGTTACCGGTGAGGTGGCGCCCGCACTTGCACGACTCGAAACCGTGACGGACGCCGCGTGGGCGGACATGGATGGAGACGGCGCGGTCGACCTGATCGTAACCGGGGAGTGGATGCCCCCGACCCTGCTGCTCAACGACGGCGGGCGACTCCGTGACGCCACGGTCGCGGCCGGCCTGGACGGACTGACCGGTTGGTGGCAGACGTTGGCCGCGGCGGATTTCGACGGCGACGGGGACCCCGACATCGTGGTCGGCAACGTAGGCCTCAACTACCCATACCGCCCGTCGGCCAATGGGCCCTTCGAGCTTTATGTGGGGGACTTCGACCGAGACGGGGAAGACGAGGGCGTGCCGGCGTACCACGAAGCGGGCAAGCTCTACCCCTGGTTCGGTCGGGCCCGTATGGCTTCCATGCTCCCCTGGGTCCCGGAACTCTACCCCACACTCGACAAGTTCGCGGTTGCCACGCTGCCCGAAATCCTGAGGCCTGAGGGGATGCGTTCGGCGCGGCGCTTCGCGATCCGCACGCTGGCCACTACATACCTGGAAAACACCGGAGACGGGCGGCTGTTGCCGCGCCCGCTGCCGCGGGCTGCCCAGATCTCGACCGTGGCGGGCGCCGTCCCCGCCGACTTCGACGGTGACGGCGCAATCGACCTGGTCCTTGCAGGTAACCTGCACGCCTTCGATCACAGCGTTCCCAGGCTCGACGGCGGCGTCGGCCTCTTCCTCCGCGGCGACGGAGCAGGTGGTTTCGTTCCGGTGCAGCCGAGCATGAGCGGGCTCTGGCTGGAGGGAGTCGTTCGCGAACTCGCGCTGCTGCGCGTGGGGCGGGACCGTGAGCCGACCCTCCTGGCCGGCGTCGCAGCTGGAGAGGCGCTTCACGTACGTCCGGTCAGGTCCCCCCCGTCCTGACCAGCCCGACTACCGGGGCACGATTTCGATCACGCCTCTGGGATTCCCCATGCCGAACCGGGCACCGGCTTCCCCGGTCGGCCAGTAGCGGAGTTCGGCCACGTCCATGACATACACGTCCTTGAGGTAGTCCAGGTCACCCACGCGCGAGCCGAACATGTACACGTTGGGACGCGCTTCGGTCGAATTCGTCATGGATACGGGGCCGCGTCCGGTCAGCCACTGGGGTCTGATCAACTGCAGAGCCTCGTACACGCTGGGGCTGTTGGTTGCAGCGAGTTCGTCGCCGCTGACCACGTTCCGCGCTGATCCGGAGCCGGGAGCACCGGCCGTGGCGCACGCCGTGACCGAGGCGACCGCAATCACGGCGAGCCCGGCGACGGGAAGAGATCTGGTCTTCATGTTGCCACCTTTCGGGGTCTACCCGATGGGGATGCGGAAAAGCCTGAAGCCCGCGGGTGGAGGATTCTCGTCGTCAACCTCAGGGGGACGGTTCGGGTCTTCCTGGAGGAAGATCTGATCCACGAGAAGCGCGAACAAACCCGCCGCTCCGACCAATGCGACAGCCGTGCGTTTGGCGGACAGCCGTCTCAGGTGGATGTCGCTGACCTCGTGCCGGGGGAGGACGATAGTCTCCCGCACGTTCTCGAACTGTGTGCCGGGGTAGTTCTTGCCGAGCCACACAATCACCGCCACGGAATCCGGGGGCCGCAGGGCGACAGCCGCGTCGAGCTCGGTCCTGAACCGTCCCAGGTGCCGGGCCGCACGGACGGCCCCTTCGTCGGTGAGCCGAACGCGCACTTCCTCTGCCTCCGGTACAAGGACCGCGTCGACCTCTATGTAGGTCACACATGCCGTCGACGAGAGGGAGGTCCCGAGCAGCAGCGCCAAGCCCACTCCCCGCCGCACGATCCCGCGCCCTCCTCCAGGTCGCCGGCACACCACTCCACCAAGCGCCACCGAATGGACCCGGGTGTCCTAGTTTCCTCCTGTCACGGCGGCCGGCGGCGACCCGCCCCACCACACCGAGGGTCCCGTGAACAGCATCCCCTGGAGGCCGGGGTCTATGCCTGTGGCCATCACGTTCGCGGAGTTGCTGGCCAGCTCCGATTCCGGCGTCCGGATCCGCACCGGGATGGATGGAAGGAATGCATCCGGCACGGGGTCGATCTCGGGATAGCCGGTACGCCGCCAGTCGTTCCACGGCTCGACCGTCAGGTAGTTGGCAATCCACTTCTCCCTGATAATCTCCTCCAGCGGGTTGGCCATCGACGCCAGCATCGGCCGCTCGGCCAGATAGGCATCAATGTCCGCCCCGTCCACGCCCCACTTCTCCATGATGGCCCGGATGCCTTCCCGGTAGGGCGCGTCGGCCGCGCCGGGGCCGCTCAGGATGAGCCTCGCTTCCGCCTCGGTGAACTTCGCGTCGGCGAAGCTGGCGACGTGCAGAGGCGCGTCCTCGGCCGTGAAGAAGCGGCCGACCTCGGATATTGTCGAATCCGGGGCAGGCCCATCCGCGTTGTAGTGGCCGCGATACACCGTCTCCCCGTTTTCCATATCCCGTATGGCCGGCTCCAACATGATCGAAATCCTCGGGTCGTTGCGCTCCTTCAGCATGTCGACCGTCAATCCGCTCGCAGTGAAGAGCAGGCTACGGTCGACGTACCGCCACAGCGGGTTCCGGGCACCCTCTCCCCCCGGGTATTCGAAGACGGCGTCGTCGAGGTTGCTGGTGAAACCTTCGCTGAGCGCGGACAGCGCCGCTTGTGCACGCTCCTGAGCGTTTTCACCGGGCGCATACGCCAGTCGGAGGTAATGCCGGGCCTGGACCACGCGTGCCAGCTTGACCCAGCGAGACATGTCACCGCCAAAGAGCAGGTCGTTCGCGCCGGGGGTCCTCCGGCTCGTTTGCTTCATTGCGGCAACCGCCGCGTCCATGTCCGCGAGCAGTTGCACGTAGACGGTCGGAAGTTGGTCGTCGTAAGTCGGCGTCGGTATGGTCGGGTCGAGCGCTTCCGTGAACGGCACGGGGCCCCACAAGTCGGTCGTGTGGGCCCATACCCATGCCGAAAGGAACTGGGCAAGTCCGTAGTAGGCGGGATCCTGCTCGGGGTCGAGCTCCTCCATCATGAGCTGGAGCTCGTTCAGCATCGTCGCGTAGTGGAAGCTCCAGGCCCCGTTTGCGGAGTTGTCCTGCACCTCGTAGCGCTGGAGCTCGTCGTAGGAACGGGAGTCCCGGTTGTACGAGGTCTGCTGCATCCACTCGACGGTCCACTGCCCCGGGTCTCCGTAGTAGACGGTGTGCACCATGCCCGTGACGACCGCCGGGATGCGCACATCCACGCGGGCGGTCACAGGGGCGTTGGGGTCCGTATTGACGTCGAGGAAGCTTTCGCAGCCACCCGCGAGCCCGGCCAGGAGCACCACCGACACCGTCCGAGCCATCGTCGATCTAACCTTGTCAAACATGGCTATTCTCCTTTCTCCTGATGCCAATGGTCAGAAGCTCGTCCGGAAACCGAAGCTCAAACCCCTCGTTTGTGGCGCCGGGAAGTGACGGTAGTACTGCCACGCGCTGTTTGCGCCACCAGAGATATCACCTTCCGGATCGCCCATCGAGAAGTCCGACCACACGCCCAGATTTCGCCCGGTCACGTATAGGGTCCCGCGGTCGATACCCACCCCGGCCAACAGGCTCCGCGGGATGTCGTACGACAGCGTGACCTCGCGCAACTTGATGAAGCCACCGGGCTCTATCTGGCCCTCGTGCTTGTCGTAGCCGTACATGAGTTCATAGTACGTCGGGTCCTTGACGACTTCCTTCGTGTTGGTTTGGCCGGTCGACTGGTTGATCCCCTCGAGGGTCACTTTCGAGTACCGATCGTTGGTGAGGATGTGACGTCCGTTCCGGCCCGTTGTGTACTGGATCTCGAAGTTGAGGATCTGGCTGCCCTTGCGCATGTCCCAGAGACTCGAAAGCCCGACCCCCTTGTAGCGGAAGCTGCTTCTGAGGTTGGCAAGCCAGTCCGGCAGCGCACTGCCCAGCGGTATCTGGCTCTGGGTCCGGATGGGAAGGCCGTAGCAGTCGCCGGCCCGGTTGTACCGCACGCTCGCGCAGTTCTCGTCACCGAGGATGAGCGCACCCGTGGGCTGATCGGGGAAGCAGTAGTCGCCCGTCGCCGCCACGCAGTTTCGCTGGTAGCCGTAGCCCCAGATCACGCCGTAGGGAAGGCTCTCCATGATGCGGATGCTCGGCCAGGAGTAGCCGGCGAGATGGAGGTTGTCGATGCCCGGTGCCAGCTCGATGACCGAGTTCCGGTTTCGCGTCCAGTTTGCGGCCACATCCCAGGTGAAGTCTCCGGTCTGCACCGGTCTTCCGCGAGCCGACACCTCCCAACCCTGGTTGCGGAGGTCTCCGGCATTCCGGACGATCGACGTGTACCCGCTGGAAGCCGAGGCCGGGACCCGGAAGATCTGGTCGTAACTCTTCTTGTTGTAGTACGAGACATCGATGCTGGCGCGGTTGTTCAATCCGCGCATCTCGAGGCCGAACTCGATCTCCGAGGTCGACTCCGGCCTGATGGTCGGATTGCCGAGCTGCCTGCCCTGAACGAATCCGACCTGCCCCCTGAACGGGAAGCTGATCGTCGTCGGGTCGAATTGGTAGCTCCCCTGGTGCACGCCCGGCACACTCGCGGCGTCGTAGCGCGACGAGAGGCTGTAAGGGGGTGCGTCATTCCCCACCCTCGCGTACGAAAGGCGTACCTTGCCGTACTGCAACCATCCGGGATGCCAGTCGAGAGCGTCCGTGAAGATGATCCCCAGGCTTGCGGACGGGTAGAAGTAGTTGTTCGCGTCCTTGGGAAGCGTTGAACTCCAGTCGTTTCGCCCCGTCAACGTGAGGTACGACCAGCTCTTGTAGTCCATGGTGATCTGGCCGTACGCCCCCAGCAGGCGCCTTTTCTCCGGCAGTTCGGCGTAGACATCCTGATTCTCGAAGTTCTCGACGTTGTAGTAGTCCGGGATGACGATGGTGCTGCCCTGACCGGTGATACGGCTGTTATCGGTCATCCAGATGTTGCCGCCGACCAACCCGCTGATGTTGAAGTCCGGGGCGATCCGGATCTGCTCCAGGCTGAGCACCAGATCGTTGTTCATCTGCGTGCGGTTCAGCTTCTCCTGACGGGTCAAGCCGGACGAGAGCCCGTCCGCGGTGCGCCAGGGTCGCTCGTTCTGATAGGTGCGCCGCTCGTCGAGGTACGTGTCAAGGCCCCAGGTGTTCGTCAGCCTGAGCCCTGGCACGATCGTGGCCGCAAAGCGCTGCGAGACGATCCAGCGGTTCACGTTGCTGTCTCTGTACTCGTTCTCCATTATCCACTGGAAGTGTGGGTTGTTCGAGCCCCATAGCACCGGGGTGCCATCCTCGTTCCACGCCGTCCGGATGTCGACGTTGGCGGGGATGTGGAGCAGGCCGTGATGAACGCCGCCCCAGGAGTCGGCAGGCCAGGGGTTCTGAGTGTTGATCCGCTGGACGCTCGTGGTCGACATCAGCCTGTCGGACATCTGCAGGTTGACGTTCGCGCTCAGGTTGAGTCGCTCGAGCTTCCCCGTCGGAGTGATGTCGCCCTGGTTCAGGTACGAGACACCGAACGTGTACGACCCCGCGTCTCCCAGGCTGCCGGTAGCGCGGAGGGAGTTGTCCATCGATTGCGCCCTCTGGTAGAACTGGGAGCGCGTGTCCTCAAAGAGGATGTCGCCCAGAGCGGCGACGACCTCCGCCGGAATGCTGTCCTTGTGGGGGCCCCAATTCGGATAGCCCGAACTCGTAATCGTGCGAGTCTCGAAGCCGGTGGACGTCGGGTATCCCGGCTGACAGTAGCCACCCTCCGCCTCCCGCATGCCGTTGCAAAAGAACCGGTCACGCCCGGCGGCCCAGTCGGTCACGTAGCCCGCTATGATCGGCTCGTCAAAGCGCGCGGAGCTCGAGAACTCGAAGCGGACGGGCATGCCCGGCCGCCCCCGCTTCGTCGTGATCACCACCGCGCCCGCGGCGGCCCGCGATCCGTAGAGCGCCGTGGCGGCGGCACCGCGCAGCACCGAGATCTCCTCGACGTTGGACATGTCGAAGTCTATGCCTCGGTTGCCGGCCTGGCCCCGCCCGAAGATGCTCCCGCCGCGCTCCGAGTCCAGGTCGATGCTGACGGGTACGCCGTCGATGATGAACAGCGGCTGGCCCGAACCCGTGAATGTGGACTGTCCACGGATCTGGATGGTCGAGGAAGCTCCTGGACGGCCGCTCGACTGAACGACCTGAATGCCCGCAGACTGGCCCTGCAGCGCCTGCACCAGGTTGACTTCCGGAGTCCGTTCCAGGACCTCCGCGCTCACCTTCTGGACCGAGTAGGTGAGGGCGCGCTGTTCTCGCTCGATGCCGAGCGCGGTGACCACAACCCCCTCGACCTCGATCGCCTGCTGAGCGAGTTCGAAGTCCAGTGCCACCGTGCCGCCCGCAGTGACCGTCACCGATTGCTCGGCGGCGGCATAGCCCAGGGACTGCACCCGCACCGTGTAGGTGCCTGCCGGGACGTTCAGGATGACGAAACGACCATCCGCGTTGGTCAGGGAACCGCGGTTGGTCCCGTCGATGCTGACCTGCGCACCAGAGAGCGGCGCATCGTTAACGGCGTTCGTGACGGCCCCCGTCACGGTGCCGGTCTGCTGGGCTACGAGGGTCGAAGCCACAATCAGTGGGAGGACTCCCAGGCCAAGTGTTCTCACCATACTCTTCATCATCACGTCCTCCTGTCGTGCGGATACCGGACTAGGACCGAGCCCGCTCGGACCGGGCTCATACGCAGATCGCGCACCCCGAGTATGGACACGACGGGAGTGGAGACCCCGTGCCATCGCGGACTACACCTTCTGAGTGTACGACCCGTCAGCTTGTCAAGCAAGCGTCTTGTCCAACGGCACATGAGCCTGGAACGCGACAGCGGTTTTTTCGATGAGCAGGTCGTCCCCGCTACAAGCTCCCAAGGCGCCCAGGGATCCGGTCTATCCCGCCGGCAATGGTCGACGTTCGGCTCCCTCCCTACACGTTGAACAGCACGTGGATCAACTCCCCGTCGGCCACGACGTAGTCCTTCCCCTCCACCCGCAACAGCCCCGCTTCCTTGACCGCCTGCTCCGAGCCGTATTCCGCGAACACCTCGTACGGGATGACTTCCGCGCGGATGAAGCCGCGCTCCAGGTCGCTGTGGATGCACCCGGCGGCCGCACGTGCGACCGTGCCCCGACGGATCGTCCAGGCTCGCACTTCGTCCGGCCCGATGGTGAAGAACGACACCAGGTCCATCAAGCTGTAGGCGGTGCGGATGAACCGCGCAAGCACGGGATCGGACAGTCCCAGGTCCTCCAGAAACTCCGGTTGCTCTTCGGGGTCGAGACCTGCGATCTCGGCCTCGACACTGGCCGATAGAACCATTGCCGCGCCCCCCATTGCCGCTACCTCGCTAGCCAGCTCCGCATCGAGTTCCTCGCCGGCCCGCACCTCTTCAACGTTCACCGCGGCCAGCAGCGGCATGTCGGTGAGCAGCCCGTAGCCCTTCGTGAACCCCCGGTGCAGCTCGGTCCCCGAGAGTAGCCGTAGCGCCCTTCCCTCCTCGAGTGCGGCGGTCATCGTCTCGAAGGCGTCGATTTCGCGCACGTCCGCGCGCTCCTTGCGGGCGCGGTCGAGACGCCGCTCCACGACGGCCAGGTCCGCCAGGACGCACTCGTCGTGGAAAGCCCGCAGGTCGCCGAGCGGATCGGCGTCGCCGTCGAGCGCGGGGTTGAAGAAGTCGCGCAAGACGAGGCAGAGCGCCTCCCGGTCCCTGATCTCCTGCAGGCTTCGGGCCGAAAGCACCCGTGAGCCGGCGCCATGCTCGCCAGGGACGTCGCGGAGGTTGATGGTCGCATGGGTGGTCTTCCTGGGCGAGAAGACCCCGGACAGGAAATCGACACGCGGATCGGGCACGCGGACCGTACCCACGCGGATCTCTCCGCCGTATCCGACCGGTACGTTCAGACCGGTCATGGCGTTGAACAGGGTGGTCTTCCCGGAGCCGGCAAAACCGGCGAGGCCGAATCTCATCTATGTCCGTCCGCTTGCGAGTGGGCTGTAGTGCTGAAACGTTGCATCGCACGGCGCGAGGTGGAACCCCGCGCAGACGCAACCTACGAGGAACGTTCGGATGTCAGAGAACTTGAGGGCTGAACGGAGCGCGGGTTCGGACATCTCCCGCCGGGGCTTCCTGACGGTCGGCGCGGCGGGGCTTGCGGGTGCATCGCTGTCCGGGTGCGACGCCGAAGCCGAACCCGGCGGCGCGGCGGGCGGGCAATCGGCCATTGCCACGCCCGCGGGAGTCGAAGACGACGCCTGGGCCCATGTACGTGCCCGCTTCATCCTGGAACCGGGCACCGCATACATGAACAACGCGAGCCTGGGGATGCCTCCGGCGTCCGTCGCGGAGGCTGTGGGCGCCGGCTACGAGGCCTTGTCGCAAGAGCCGCTGCACGGGAAACACGACCTGGGCGAGGTCGTCGCCAGCCGGGTGGTTCCCGGACTCGCGGCCCTGCTCGGGGCGGACCCGGATGAGGTGGTGCTGACCCGCAACGCCAGCGAGGCGCTGCACATGGGCGCGGTCGGCGTTCGCCTGGAAGCCGGCGACGAGGTCCTGGTAACCAGCCAGGAACACCCGGCCGGCCAGCGTCCCTGGGACTACCGGGCCACGCACGACGGCGTGAAGATCAACACCGTCTTCATCCCGAGCCCCTTCGAGAGCGAGGCACAGGTGGTCGGGCTCGTGGAGGACGCCATCACCCCCGCGACCCGGGTGATCGCGTTCTGCCACGTCACCCGGGGCGGTCATCTGTACCCGGTCCGGCAACTTTGCGCCATGGCCCGCGAGCGGGGGATCGTAAGTCACGTTGACGGCGCCCAGGCCGTGGGGATGTTCCCCGTCGACCTGCACGACCTGGGGTGCGACACCTACTCCGCGAGCCTGCACAAGTGGCTGCTGGGGCCGATGGGAACCGGCGTTTTCTATGTGCGCGCGGACGCTCGCGAGCGGGTCCGGTCTGCCTTCGCCCCCGATGGCAGCGGCGGGACGCTCGACTACCAGCCTCCCGGCACGTCGAGCCTTCCAACGCGGGCCGCCCTGGCCGCTTCCCTCGACTTTGTCGAAGCCGTAGGACCTGACAATGTCGCCGCACGCACTCGCTACCTTTCCGACTACCTGAAGACGCGGCTGGCGTCCATGCCGGGCGTCACGATCCTGAGCGGGCCAACCCCCGCCACCTCCTGCCCCGGATCCACCATCTTCGAGCAGGAAGGGGTCGACGCGATCGAAGCGGTGACTCTCGTCGCGGAGCGCGCCAGCATCCACATTGACGAGCACCAGCGGGACGGGCACAACGCGATCAGGATATCGACCCACGTATACAACACGACCGCCGAAATCGACCGGTTGGCCAATGTGCTGAAAGGGCTGCCGGCGTAACAGCCGCCGCGGCCGCCCCATCACCCGAGCAAGGAGTTGTCATGATGTTCGTCACGCCCAAATCACGCGTGTTCGCGCAAGCCGTGCAGACCACGCAGGCCCCGCGGACCGCGCCCGTCCGGCCATTGCATCGCCCGGCCATCCGCAACGGCAAGGGGACACACGTAGCCGCGCTTGCCCTCGTCATCCCCCTCGCCCTGGCGTCGTGCACAGTCCAACCCATCCCGGACGAGGCCGCCGACCCGGGGCCGACGCCCGACTTCACCCTGGGCTCGGAGAACACGCACAACCGCTGGAGCGCGACGATCCCGCCGGTGCTGACGGTGCCCTCGGGAGCCGTGGTCGAGGTGCGGACCAAGGAGGCGTCGGACGGGCAGATCATCGAGTCCACGACCGTGGATGAGCTGGCGGATGTCGATTTCGGCCTCATCCATGCCTTGACGGGACCGATCTACGTCGAGGGCGCCAGTCCCGGCGATCTCCTGGCCGTCACCCTTCATGAGATCGAGGTCGAAGGATGGGGGTGGGCGACCATCCTGCCCGGCTTCGGCTTCCTCGCGGACGAGTTCACGGAGCCCTGGATCCGCGGTTTCCCCATGGAGCCGGGAGCCACCGAAGCCCGCTTCAACGACAACATCACGATCCCGCTCGCCCCGTTCGCCGGCGTCATGGGGGTCGCCCCGGACACCGATTCCATGCTGGTGACGATCCCGCCGCGGACCAACGGCGGCAACATGGACAACCGCCACATGACCGCGGGGACGACCGTCTACTTCCCCGTACAGGTCGAGGGAGCGCTGTTTTCGATCGGCGACACCCACGCCGCTCAGGGCGACGGCGAAGTCTCCGGCACGGCAATCGAGGCCCCGATGCGGATCGTGCTCAGCGTCGAGGTCATGGAGAACACGCGCGGGATGGTCGAGCCGCAGTACGAAACCGACGAGTACTACGGGGTGACCGGCTTCGGGACGACGATCGACGAAGCGGCTCGCAAAGCGACGCGCTACATGATCGCCTACCTGGTCGCCGAGCACGGGCTCACGCCGGACGAGGCGTACGTGCTTTGTTCGCTGGCGGGAGACCTGAAGATCTCGGAGACCGTGGACGTGCCGCACATGCTGGTGAGCATGCACATGCCGAAGTCGATCTTCTGAGTGGGAACGCCCGAGCGGACGGATCGGCAGCGTCATGAAGTGAGCGATCGCGAAGGGCTTCCGACTGGATAACCCGGCGGGTGACGCCATCAGTGCGGCGCTCCCGAGGAACGGCGGGCCCAAGCACTATCGAGCGCTCCCGCACAGCGAAGTCGGATCGGCGCTCGCCAAGATGCGTGTGTCCGCCGGGGCCATTGGTCCCCGACTCGCCATCGAGTTTCTCGTACTCACGGCGGCGCTCGGCCGAAGTTCGAGGCGCAAGCTCGAGCGAACTCGATTTCGACGCCGCGATGTGGGAGATTCCCGCAGAACGGATGAAGGCGGGCAAGCCGCACCGAGTTCCGTTGTCAGATCGGGCGCTCGATGTCCTCGCGGAAGCCCGAGGACGTTTCGGCGATTCAGACCTCGTGTTCCGGTCGGCTCGCGGGCAGGCGGTAACCAACGCCGTGTTGCTGAACGTCCTCCCGCGTTGCGGTGTCGACGGCACGGTCCACGGATTCCGAACGTCGTTCAGGAGCTGGGCTGCGGAAGAGGGTGTGGACCGACAGGACGCGGAAATGGCGCTCGCGCATGCCGTGAGGGGTGTCGAGGGGGCCTACCAGCGCAGCGACCTGCTGGAGAGACGGAGGATCGTTATGCAGGCGTGGACCGACTACGTTCGGAACAAATGATTCCCGCTGCCGTCCACCGCAGTAGGACCACCCATTGACCGGGACCGCGATATTGGTCCGTCATGTTGCCAAGGCAACCCGTAGCTCGAAAGGAACCCAAGCCCGTGACCGACGCACTGTTGTTCGGACAACCACCGCAAAGCGGAAATCTCCCACGCCTTCCTCGCTGCACTTGCGGCGAGGGACGGGTACTCCATGCAGCGGGGTCCAGACCCCGACGTGGACAGCATCGACGCAACGATTCGGAGTGGAACTCCACACCGGGACGTGATCGACGTCCAGTTGAAGGCGACGGCGACCCTCGACGAGAGGGAGGACGGACTCCACTTTCCTCTGAAGCGGAAAAACTACAACGATCTGGTGAGCCTCCGCGCAGTACCCTTGCTACTGATCGTCCTTGAACTCCCGACCAAGGAATCGGAGTGGGTGGATTGCACACCCGAGCGGCTGATCATCAGGAAGTGCGGGTGGTGGGTCTCGCTCGCCGGGCAAGACCCGATGGATGCGGGATCCAGGACCATCGTGATACCTTCTTCTCAGCGCATCGGTGGCTCGGGGCTCGCACCGCTGTTCGCGCAGGTCCGGGAGGTGTCGGCATGAACAGATTGACGAACGAAGTCACGCTGGCCAAGACTGTCGGCCTTCGCGCCGTCCATGCCTATCTGCGCACCAACGGCTGGGTCCGAGCCGACTCGGCATGCCGGGACACGGCCGACATCTACCTGTGGCCGGAGGACGACAGGGAGGCCGCGATCGTGCCCGCGTCGGAGGAGTATGCCGATTTCGGCACCCGGATCTACCAGATCGCGGAACAGATCGGCCGGATCGAAGGGCGGAGGAGGTTGGCCGTACTCGCCGATCTCTCCATCGCCGACTCGGATCTCGTGCGCGTGCGGCTCCCCAATGCCCACGCGGACAACACCGTCCGACTCACTGATGGCGCAGCAGTGCTTGAAGAGGCGAAGAAACTCCTGCTGGCTGCGGCGTGCTCGGCGGACCGGCCTCAGCGCATGTATCGGTCGGGACGCAACAAGGCGGCGGCGGAGTACCTAGACCGGGTACGCTTAGGCCACACAGAGCCGGGCAGCTACGTGATCAACCTGCTTTCGCCAGTGGCTCCTTCGCTCCAGGGCACGCTACTGCCCGAAGAGCCATTTGAGCGCAGGGTCACGCGAAAGCTCGCCTCCGGTTTGCAGGCATCGAGAGAGGCGATGGACCGAGTCAACCGGGGTGTCGCAGACATTGACGAGTTCGAGAGTCGGTTGGGCGAGGGCATCAGTGCAAATCTATGCCGGTCTGTCGCGAGGCTCACCGAGACGGGGAAAGGTCTTGCGGTGTCCGTCAGCTGGGCCATGACGAGACCGGACCTGCTGGAGGTCGGACAACGGGTGGCAGTCGCTTTTCGGCCGCCAGATGTGGCTGTCCTTGACGAAGCCGCCCGCGTTCTTTCCGATCGCCAAGAGCGTACCGACGAGGAGATTGAGGGGTATGTCTCGCGGCTGACTCGGGACAAAACGGACCCGACGGGGACGGCTACCATCAAGGCATTTGTCGACGGGAAGGTAGCTTCCGTCCAAGCCGTCTTCGATTCGGCGGACTATAGGGAGATCACGCGTGCGCACGAAGCGCGCCTGAGCGTGTCGCTTGAAGGTGACCTTCACCGGGAGGGGCAACGGTGGCACCTTCGAAATCCTCGCGAGGTCACCGTGCTTGAGGATGAGGATGAGTAGGGGACAATCGCGGCCGGCTTCCTGGAAGGCTGCTTAGGCCGAAGCATGGACCGACCCTTTTCCGACGAGGGTCGTGGCCGGAAGCCGATCAGATCCGGTGATCCGTCGCGGCCCCAGCGGCGCTCGATGGCTGTCCAGCGACAATCAAGGTGAGCGGCTTGCGACAATCAAGATGAGCGAGTGAGGTCGCGACGCTTCGAGTGGGGAACGATGGTGAGTTCGCGGAAATGGGGCAAGAGAGGGGCCGGGCTGCAAGCGGCACGATCGGGATCAAGGGTGGGGTTTGCCGGGTGGGTTCGCGGGTCATCCGCCGCCCCGGCGCGGCGAGCGTAGCGAGCCGGGGCGGGGCGGCGGATGAGGACCGGATTTCCCGAGGGGTGGAGGCAGGGCGGAGTGTGCCCGGCGGCGTCTACCGAGGAAGAAATCATTGAGGCATCTCCAGACCCTGAGCGAGCCAGGAAGAAAATGAACTCGCCACGCAAGGTCATAGCGTACACCTCGCTAGCGATTCTCATTGTGTGGCTCATCACAGGTTTTGGTCGGACTCCATGGTTGCCTGCCACGATCTGCTGGATGTGGTTCATCATGTGGGTGATGAAGCACCCCCTCGTAACGGCTCGGCGCTCCCCTATGTTCTGGCTATTCGCGTTCCTCGGACCTCCGGTACTGATGTACTTCTTTTCGACAGGATCTGAAGACGCTAGGTCAGCAATGTCTCATGATTCTCCTGTGATAGCACACATCCAATCTTGCGAGGGCAGTGTTGAGACCTGCCCGGTAACCACGAAGGCTGGTGTCTTGCGGAGCTTCCAGGGATGGCTACTGGTTCGTGATTCGAGCGCAGTCTACTGGATCAGGTCGGATCATGTTCAGAGGATAGACGTATCTGACGAGGGTGGGTCTTCTTTTTCGGGCCTGATGTGCATATTTTTCGCCAAGTGCCTCGCCTCAGAGAAAGATCGCCCGTTGGCCACACCAACCACTGAGGAACCTCACGATGAATCCGAAGAGGGATTGGACCGTTGAACCCTCCAGCGCGCCGCTGGAATGCGAGTTCATCCGGCGGCGATCCTTCCAGACGCAGGGCTAGGCTCGCGCCGGGAGGTCTTTCAGTTCGAGGGCTGGTCCGGACCTATCGACGGCGTCGCTTCGGTTTCTTGATCCCGATGCCCAGGGGTGCTCGCATCTTCTCGTAGAGCATGAACAGATGCTCGGCGCGTTCGCGTTCCGAGGTGAACCCCGTCCGACGATAGAGCCGGTCCACGGCGCGGTCGATGGTTTGGTGGGCGCGGCGGAGGGTAGGCGGCATCAGGTCCGGGTCGTAGAGGTCCGCCAACGTAGCATCGGGATAGGCGGTGCGACCGTCGAGGACAGCCTGCGCCAATGACTCGAGTTTGGACGTGTTGGCGTCAGCGGGTGGCGTTGGGAAGGTGTTGTAGACGAGGCCGATGGAGTACCGGTAGTCGCTCTTGAGGCGTCCGCCGATGTGGCGTAGCCAGGCCATGTGCATGGCCGAGGTCAACAGCGCAAAGTCTGTCAGCGTTGCGTCGTTCAGAACGCGAACGAGGTTGCTCGGGATCACCGGGGGTTCCAGCCAGCCAATCGGGACATACTCCCGCCGTTCCGAGCTGACCTCGGGGATCACCAAGAAGGGTGTGGTGGGGATAACCTCGACATTGTATCGGGTCGGGTAGTGGGCAAGCTGAAGCGTCTGCTTCCGCTTGCTGCGGGACCGGAACTCGCGAACGCGGGCGATCCGTTCCCGAACGCGGGGCATGCCCGCCAACACATTCGGGGGGGCTTCATGCAGCGCGAGAATCCAGCGGTGACGATTCCTGAGGTAATCCAGCGCGCCAACATAGGGCCGAATGAAAGGCTCCGCCGCGGGTTCCGCCGACAAGAACTCGTCGCGGGCTTCCTCGGACGGGAAGATGTACTGACCGTTGTCGATTGGCTGGGACCCACTGATCAGCTTCGGCAGCCCATTCAGCGGGGCGCTTTCCTCACAAACTGTAAGATTCGGGTCGGCCAGCCCGCCGGCCTCGAACAGGTACGGCGAGAGCACGGAGTGCTGGGATTCCTCTGGATCGCCGTTGATGTCGGGATAGCTGAACAGGCGCTTCCTGCCGGGCACCGCATCGCGGCCATCGAGTCCGAGGATGACCACATGCACGTGGGCCTTTCCACGCGCGTCCGATCCCCACGCGAAGGTCCGGTGGGCAAAGGCGATCTCAAGCCCGCAGCGGTTGAACAGGATAGGCCAGAGCTGCGCTACTTGCTCTCCCTGGGTGATCGAATTGGTGGCGACGAAGCCGATCCGGGTCCCGGTGCCGCGCGCGTACTCTCCCGCCTTCATGAACCACGCGGTCACGTAGTCGAGCGTACCTCCCGACCCGCCAAGGTCCGCGATCCTCCGCACCTGGGCGCGGTGGGCTTTGCTCTGGAACTTCGCACCTCCGAAGGGCGGATTGCCGAACACGAAGGCGCAGTCTTCTGGCCTCAGCAGTTCCGACCAGTCTGTTTCCAGCGCGTCCGCGTGGAGGATGTGCGGCGAAGTCTCAAGTGGAATCCGCGCATACGTCTGGCCGAACTCGAGGCTCAGCCGGTTGTTCATGATGTGGTCCATCATCCACAGCGCGGTCTCCGCGATGCGGACGGGAAACTCGCCGATTTCGATCCCGTAGAACTGGTCCACGTCCACAACGGACAAGGTCTCGGCCAGTGCGTCGAGCTGCTTCTCGGGATAGATCTCCTTCAGAACCTCGATCTCCAGCCCCCGCAACTCGCGGTAGGCGATGATGAGAAAGTTTCCACACCCGCACGCGGGATCGAAGAAGGTCATCCGGCCGAGTCTCTCTTGAAACCGCCGCAGATCGGCGCGGCGGCGGCTGTCCTTGCGGACCTTCAGGCGCTCGAACTTGGCGCGAAGGTCGTCCAGAAACAGCGGCTCGATCACCTTCAGGATATTCTTCTCGGTCGTGTAGTGCGCGCCCTGTTTGCGGCGGTCCGCCGGGTTCATGACCGATTGGAATAGCGCACCGAAGATTGCGGGCGAGATGTTCGACCAGTCGAAACGGCAGGCGTCGAGAAGCTTGTTCCGCATGGACGCGTCGAACGCCGGGATGCGCAGCGGCTCTTGAAACAGGTCACCGTTGACGTACGGAAACCGGGCCAGGTCCTCGTCGAGGGTCGCCGTCCGGTCATGATCCGGAGTGTTGAGGACCTGGAAGAGTTGGGCAAGCATCGGTCCGAGGTCCATGCCGTCCGCGCGAGTGCGGGACTCCAAGAAGTCAAACAGGATGTCGCGCGGCTCGAAGATGCCCGTGTCGTCGGCGAACAGGCAGAACACGATCCGCACAAGAAGTCGTTCCAGGTCGTGGCCTTGGTAGCCCGCGTCGTCGAGCGCGTCGTGGAGCCGCCCGACCAGCTCGGCGGCCTCGATGTTCGCCGGGTCCTGATCGCGGAACTTCCGGCGCTGGACGCCGAGGATGAAACCGAACGCCTCGACATGCGCGGGCAGGTCCGCGAGGGGGAAGACGACGACCTCCCGCTCGTCCAGATCGTGAAGCTCGAAGGTCTGGAAGTCGCTCACCAGGATGTAGCGCGGGCGGTCGCGCTCGGACAGCGCGTCGAAATACTCTCCGGCCTGTCCATAGGCCTTGCCGAGATCGCGCCCGGCGCTCTTCTGCTCGACGATGAGGACGCCCGGCCAGAACAGGTCGATGAAGCCCGACCGGTTATCGAGCTTGGCGACATGCTCCTCGTAGCGTGCGACGGATCGGCGGCGGACATCGAACACCTCGAAGAAGTCATTGTAGAAGCTCTGCGTCTCGCCCTTCTCGTATGCCGCGTCCCGCCATTCTTCGGCGAAGGATGCGGCGCGCACGCGCACCTCGTTCCAGGACAGGCGCATCCGGCTACTCCGCCCGTGTACCGATCACGGGACGCGACCGCCCGCAGGCCGAATCGCCAGCGACCGCCGGATCGTACCCTAACTTCAATGCGCTACTGCGGGACCGCATCGCGTGCCCTCATGTCTTCCCGCCATCCGCGTGCCCTTCGGGCCTGTGCAAGCTCATAGCTCGCCTGCATTCGCATCCAGTGATCGGCCGTACCCCAGCCGAGGGCCTCCAACGCGAGCGCCATGTTGGCCGAGACACCCGCCTTGCCGTTCAGCAGTCGCGACATGGTCCCCCGCTCGCACCCAAGGCGGGTCGCCGTCTCGGTCACGTTCCAGCCGACCTCGTCCATGCTCTCGCGGATCATTTCGCCCAGGTGCGGGGGGTTCAACATAGGACCCAGCCGGAACCGCTCAAGCTTCACGGGCTGGCACCGACCGATCCACTACTCGTTCCCTTCAACGAGATATTGAGCCTCACCTGGTCGTATGGCACCCGCGGCACCAGCCTGCCGCGCTCTCCCCGCTGCAATTCCACAAGTCCGTAATGCGACATCGTTTTCAGGGTTCGTGAAAGGTTCGACTTGCTTCGCCCGGCCAGCGTTGCGAGCTCCGTGAGCGAGCGCGGTCGCTCACGGGCGATCAGTTCCAAGAGATGCCTGTTGTGCTCGGACAGCAACTTGGCGAAGCTCTCGATCGAGGTGAACCAAACCTTCGGCTCAGCTTTCGCAGGCGAGTGCTCCCCACGGGCGTTCGCCATAGTGCGCGCCTTCATCTGGTCGTAGCCGGCGATGCCGATCTTCAATGTCTTCATGGAATCAATCCTCTTTCTCGAAGCACTTGGTCCACTTCCGGCGTGTGCAGCGTCAACGAATAGCTGAGGCCGTGCGGCCGCTCCGGGGTCGCCTCGGTCTGCACCACGACGAACTTCACCCAGTGCCCCGTGTCGTCCACGAACAGCGTCTCGCCGTGAAGGTCGAGCAGTGTGTCAAGCCCGGGATCCCGGTCGGGTGTCGTCATCAAGATTGGTTATCATATCATGATAACTTGGGCAAGGTGTTGGGGTGAGACTGGGTGGCTAGCCTCGTGAGATCCGGACCACTCTCGCTTCCGAGGCCGTGCCCCCCGCCGGGTGAGCTGCCGCCGATAAACGCTCTGCGACTGCACTGCGGTCAGGCCCTCGGGGAGCAGATCGAGCGTCCGTGCCGGGGGATGGTCTGGCTCGCGGACTCAGTCGGAACCCTTGGGACATCCCCCTTGCCCTTCGTGCTTGACACAGCGTGAAGCGGGCTCTTCAATGGGATCGGCACGGAGGTTTAGGGGACGCAGCGGACCCGGTCTCATGCGACGCCTCGAGTCTGCCCGCCCGCCATTCGATCCAGCTTCCTTCGTTTCTGCGTACCAAAAGTGATACATCCATCGTCGCGATTCCCATATATCCATATTTAGAAACGAGTTACAACATCACGAGCAACTCAATGCCGAAGTCGATCTTCTGATCCGCCCTCGCTGGGCAAGCCATTGCCCTCGTGGGTCGGTGCGCTCCTACCTCATTCCGCAGGGCCGACCGGCCTCTCGTATCGCGTCGGCTGCACCTTCCAGCGAGTAGGTGTAGCGGACGGCGCCCACTTCCTCCCAGTCCAGTTCGATCACCAGGGAGTCGCTCGCCGTGGAAGGACTCTCCAGGAGGCGCCTGACGAATTCGGCATCCGAACTCTCGCCCGTGCCCCTGTCCTGGGCGTCCTCCCGGTCAAGGAAGATCCGGTAGCGGGGGGGGATCGCGTGGGCTTGCAATACGACCGCTTCTTCGCCCCAAATAGTCCGCAGTTGCAGGGGTCCCGTGACTATTGACCCTGGAACTGCCGGCGCGGTTGGGCGGGGCTGTTCCCAGAACCCAAGTAGGGCGGGGGCGACGTTACCCATTTCTCTCTCGTTGGCGTTGAGGCATAGATACCGGATCATACTTCGGAAGTCGCCCTCGACGTCGGCCAGCGCCTCGGGCGGGCCTGCGGGGGGCGAATAGGCATTGCCCATGGTGTCGATCGGGTTGCCCTCGTCAGCGTCGATCTCCACCCACCATTTAGTCGGCTCCTGGTCCGCGGCGGCCCCATCCGTCTCCGCAACGGCACTTTCGGCGGATGTCGCCTCGGGTAGTTCCACCGCATCCCTCTGCCCCGTCGTATCGCCTTCCAACTCATACACCGCCACGCTCTCCACGTCCATGTCGTCCGTGTGTACGCCGAGAACCAGCCCACCGGCCACGTCGAGAATGCGGAACCTCGGTGGGGCCTCCACCGTGCCCAGCCACTCCCCGTCGGCGGAGACGACCGTGTAGTCGGACGCGCCCTCGCGAGCTCCTCCCGGCCGGTACGAAGGCAACCACACCCGGCCCTCCGCGTCGCCGAAAGGAATGGTGAAGAGGGGCATCGGCCCGCCGATGACCGCCCGATAAACGGCCATGTCATCATCGGTCATGCGATCGATGTCGGCATCCGGCGCGCCCGGGTTGGCCATCCGGTTGCCCGCCCGGAGTCCGGCCTCGATCCCGTCAAGCAACTCCTCGGTCAGCGGAGCCGGCTCGGCCTGCCAGCGCACGATCTGGGTTACGGTGCCATCGGGCAGACGCCAGGTGACCTCCGGCCTGTCGGAACGCCCGTAGACGAACTGACCGGAGGCGACGGCAACCGTACCGACCGCTCCGATCGGGTTCCACCGCAGCGCCTGCGGAGGACGCGAGATGAAGTCGTAGGACGCGACCGTGTCGAGAGCGCCGGTCCCCATGTCGAACCTGGCCATGTGCCCGGGGAGCCACTCCCCTTCAAAGCCGGACCTGAACGAATTCGTGGCCATCAGCAGCTGTCCGGATGAGCCGATTCCCTGGACACCCAGACCGGCCATGCGCCGGATGTCCACCGTGCGCTCGACCGAACCGCCGGCAAAGACGGTCACCCGGTACAGGTCGAGGTCGGCCGCCAGCACCCTGTCCTGCCCCAGCGCGAAAACGGCTCCAACGTAACTGACGTCACCCGGTCCCTCCCCCGGCCCGGCCAGCACCTCGTGCGTCGTGCCGTCCGGGCTCAACACGACCAGCTCTTCGTTGAACACGTCCGACACCACGGCGCTGCCGTCCGGCAGGAGGCTACCGGGGTGGATTCCCTGGAAGGCGTAGTCGCCCGGGTTGGCGCCGTGGCGGTACAGTGGCTCCGCAGGAAACTGGAAGGGAGCATTGATGACCGGGGTCCCCATGTACTCCACGATCCGCACACCGGCGCTGTCTTCGATTTGGAGGGGGATGCCGGCAGTCGAGCCCGTTTCGGTCTGGCACGCCGCGAGGGCCACCGCCACCACGATCATGAGCTGGCTTCGGCTTGGCATTTCGACTCTCCCTACTTGTGGAGCAGCGCGACTCCCATCTACACGACACTAGGGTCCGGTCGGACCACTTGCAAACCGAGGAACCCGCACCTCGGACAGGCCTATACGCCGGAGGCTCTTCCCGCGCTGTCGGTTCAACCAGTTTCAATCGGTCGTACTTGCCCGTCGAAGAGCTCGACGGGAAAAAAGAAGGCATTCGTCACGAGGAGATGGGTCCGTTCAGATGGCAGTGTGAATCTCGCTTCGAACTGTCGCGAGTTGACACAACGGTCCAGCGGGATGTCGGATGGCTCAACCTGCACGTGGAGTCCAATGCCCAAGCGAAACGCCACGACTCGAAGCTCCGTGCACTCGGTATGGGCGAAGCCCCTGATCTCCAACGTGTCAGCGTAGACTTGCACTTCCGCACTTGCAGGGGGCCCAGCATCGACTTCCGGTCCCTCGATGAAGGAAACGGGGTACTCGGGCACCGCTCGGGGGTCAGGGGCGATGTGGACCTGCACAGTTCTACGCTCCACATGGCATCTGTCACCGCCGACGTCAACATGAACGATGTCCGTCAGGAACCCGGGCTTACGGACGAGGATTGTGTGGTTTCCAGGAAGCTCGCTGCTCCAATTGCCGGTAAGACGCAGGTCATCGGTCGCGGAGAGTTCGGTGAGAGTTCCGCTCTCATGCTCGGATCTGCCCGTCACACCGCGAGCGGCAGGCATCCCGGTCACGGGATCACGGACTTCCACGACCACACTCGGACGCAACTCATCTGTGCAAGTGACAATAAGAAGATCGCAGCTGGAAAGCGCTGCGGCAGTTCCCAACACGAGTAGTGTCCGTGAAGCCAGGCGGTGTTGTGTGGTCATAGCCAATGGTAACTCCGAGTTACCGGTCAGCAGGTCGCGGTGGTACAGACTGTAAACTTTACATTACATAATGTAATGCTGTCATTACATTCTGCCGACGAATGAGGGCGCTGACGCTTCGGTTCGCTCGGCGGGGTGGTCGGCCGGCTGGTGTCAGGTGGGGATGGCCTCAGGCCGGGATGGTGTCGGGCCGGATCGTATCCGGCTGGACCGTGTCGGGCTGAACGACCTCCGTGGAGTCGCGGGCGGCGGTCGCGGTGTCGGCGGCAGCAGAGTCCAGAGCGGCGTCAGTATCGGCTCCCTCGTCCCCGGGGCCAGCCACAGTGTCGGTCTCCGCCACCACAGATTCTTCCTCAGTGCCCGGATCCTCCTCCGCGCCAGCCGGCTCCGAAGCCGTCTCCATCCGCACCGCACCGCTCCCCACGTCCACGGAAAACACGGTGCGGATCATCGCCCGGTCGGAAAGCATGCGGATGTTGGGCGCAAGCTCGGGGGGACGGGCGAAGCGGTCATTCCCCACAAGCTCGCCGGGGCGAAGGTGGTGCTCCACCACGGCGAAGCGGATTTCTCCCGCGCCCTCCTCGTGCTCGAAGTCGAGGATAACGCCGTCGCCGTCCGCCGTCCCCCAGTGCTCGATCTGTGACCCGCGCCGGTCGCCGGGAACAGACTTGCCGTTCAGCGCGGCGAGTCGGGGACCGTCTTCGCCGAATCGAAAGAGCATCATCTCCGCGCCGATTTCGGAGGCCACGATCACGCGGAGCAGGCCCGAAGGAACGGTGCTGTCCGCCACGATGGACACGGTCGGCGGAGGCACGTCGATCGGATCTCCGGCGGCGAGGGCATAGCGAACGCTCCGGGGACTGAAGTCGGCGAGGGGTCCGGGGGCCTCGGGGGTGGCGCCAAAGGGCCCGGCTACCTCAACCGCCCACTGGGCGCCCGGGTCCGAGTCGTCCCGGGTGGGGTCGGTGCCCCAGTATGCGGAACCGGTCTCCCGGTCCAGGGCGTAGACGAGCGTCGAGGGAGCGGGCCGGTCGGCCGAGGGAGAGGCGGTCGACATTCCCACCGCGAGAAACACCCCTGCGATAGCCAGCCCCGCGAGGGGTGCCCACCACCCGTTCGGCTCCCGCAGTGTGTCGAGCAGCGGCAGCAGCTGAAGGAAGACGAGCGCGGCCAGAACGGCCACCACAGGCGCCAGCGCAAGGCCCATCGCGAGCCACACACTCTCGATCAACGGCGTCAGCACCACCACGACGGGCACGGCCGCCACCACCGCCACCAACCAGCGCAGGAGCCCGATCCGCCCATCCCGTGGGAGCCCCGCGACCGCCATCGCCCCGATGCAGCCTGCCAGCGCCGGCCACTGGAAGTTCATGGCGGCCATCGGGAACATCACGGTCGCCACGGCGGCGAGCGCCACGGGGACGAAAAGAGCGCCGACGGCCAGCTCGGCCAGCGAGAACCACCTTCTGAGCAGTGACAGGATCGCTGCCGCGAGGGCGAACGCGGTACTCACAATGGCTAGGACGTACCAGCCTTCGCTGTGGAACGCTCCCGCCTGAAGGGCGCCGGCTTCCGGATGCGCGCCGCTGCGCCAGGCGTAGAGGTAGAACGCTGCCGCGCCCGCTGCTCCGGTCAGTACGACCGTGGCCCCGAAGCCCGCGACAATACACTTCGTCCGGAACCCGCTTCGCTTCCCCACCAGGAGCGCGAGGACCCATGCTACAACCGCGAGCACACCCAACACCCAAATCCACAGTGCGCCGTAGGTCACCAACCCCAGAAACGGGATCGAGATGTAGCTGACGTCGGGCCCGTCGACCATGCTCAGATCGGCGTTGCCGAAGTGTTGCAGCATGGCCACCGCGTGCTCGCCGTGGTGCTGCAGCGTCCGCTCGTCGAAGTTGTCGGGCGAATCGTAGACCTGGTGGTAGACGTGCGCCCGGCCCAGCCCGGCAAAGTTCAACCCCTGCTTCCCGGCTTCCTTGAAGGGCGAGAAATCCGTGTCGTTGGGCATCCGCTTGTAGATCTCGTAGCTCACCGAATTCGCGGACGGATAGGGATCCGCCTGGCGCAGCGCCTCGATCACCCAGCCGTTTTCGGCACCCGTCTCGAACATCATGGACGGGCCGCCGCCGCCCCGCATTTCAATCGACACGACAAGCGCCACATCATCCATCCACGGGTGCTCGTCGACGAACGCGCGGGCACCCAGCAGTCCCGGCTCCTCCGCGTCGGTAATCAGGACGATCAGATCGTTGCGGAGCTGGCCGCGCTCGCCCAGGGCTCTCACCCCTTCCAGGATGGTGACCACACCCGAGCCGTCGTCGCCGGCGCCGCGCGCGATCTCGCGGCTGTCGTAGTGCGCGGTGACGAGTACGGCACGGCCGCCGGGATCGGAGCCGGGGATCCTTGCCACCACGTTCCGGACCGTCGCCGCGCGAGGGGCAAAGCTGCCTCCCGCGAACGAAGTGGTGGTCTGCACGGTGGGGTCGTGCCCGAGGCCGCGCAGCTGTTCCAGCAGGTATTCGCGTACCCGGCCGTGCGCGGGGGATCCGGGGGGATGGGGGTCCGAGGCGATCCGCACGAGGTGCGTCATCGCCCGCGCCGAAGAGAACACCGAATCCGGGGCGCTGGCCGGAACCGGCGCCGGGGCCACCCTGAAGGAGCTCGAGAACCAGGCCGCAACGACAAGGAGGACCAGGGAGACGGGCCCGCGCATGCCTCTCCAGGGCGGAGGCGCCAGCGCCGCCTCTTCGGGCGCGGCGGCGGCGGGCGCGGCTGCTTCGGTCGTGGGGCCGGCCTGCGTCCCGGGGCCAGCTTCGGTCGTTCGTCCAACGCGCGGATGACTCCCCGCCGTGGCCGGCGCTGCCGCCCGAGCAACCTTCTTGCGCTTCAGTCTCCCCAAGAACGAACGCTTGCCACGCCCAGGCTCCCCGGCAGGAGGCTTGCGGCCGGCGGCTGACGGATCACCCCCGCGCTTCGAGCGGTCCCCGGGCGATGCCCGCCCCGTGGTTGGCGCCCGACCCGTCGCCGGTGCCCGACCCGCCGGAGAAGCCCGCTCCCCAACCGTCGCCGGGTCCCCGGACGGCTCCCCCGCACCACCGTCCTCCGCTCCCTCCTTCGCAGCCGCTTCCTTCGCGATATCGCGCTCCAGCTCCTCGATCTCTTCTTCGCTGATCCCCAATTCCGCGAAGGATGGAATCCTCGGCAGCTTGTCGTCGCTCATGGTTGGGTCCGCCTACAGCGGGCCGTCCTCCCAGGGTCCCCAGAGAGCGTAGGTCGCGCTCGCGGCCCCTTCGCCGGCCTTGCGGCCACCCTGCTGGTTGAAGAATAGCACCCGGCCATCGGGGCTGAAGCACGACCCCGCGAACTCGCCCGGCTGCCGTCCACCCTCCTCATGCGCCACCCTCACCAGGTTCACGATCCTCCCTTCGCGGTCCAGCCCGCGCACGAACTGGTCGCCGGCTCCGTCCTCGCACATCACCAGTCCCCCGCGCGAACTCAGCACGATGTTGTCCGGACTGTCCAGAACCTCCTTGGACGGCGACTCGAAGACCAGCGTCAGTTCTCCGGTGTCGGCGGATGTCGGCCTGTAGTGGAAGACCTGTCCGGCAGTCGCCTCCCCTCCGTTCGTCGAGACGACATAGATCCCGCCATCGCCGTGGAAAGCGCCCTCCAGACGTGCGAACCGAGCGGCGCCCTTCGCGACCCCCTGCTTGAAGACCGCCAGCCGATCTTCGCCCGCGGACACCGGGTCGGGATCGTTGATGTCCACCCAGTGCGCGGACAGAACCGTGCCGGGCGACTGGCCGCGCGCCGTCAGGTAGCCGGGCTCTCCGGTCACCGCCATCATCTGCAGCCTGCCGCCGGCGGCAAGCACCCCGGGCTCATCCGGGATGAAACGGTAGAGCCCCGCCCCGGGAAGCCGGTCCGGTACGTACCAGGCGTCTTCGGTCTCGTAGACGATGCCCGTCTCGGGATCCACCGCAATCGCCTCGTGGATGAAGCGGCCCATGGCGCGCAGGGGTACCGGATCCACCGGACCGGTGGCGGACGCGGCAACTTCGAAGATGTAGCCGTGCGCCTCGTCGAAGCCCGACTCGGGACCGGCGGTGATTTCCTCGCACGACAACCAGCTCCCCCACGGAGTGGGACCCCCGGCGCAGTTCACCCAGGTGCCTGCAAGCGACACGAACTCGTCCACGAGTTCGAAGCTCAGCTCGCCACCCTGCTCCGAGATTCGCACCTCCAGCGAGGTCGTGCCCCCGCTGGCTTTCGCGTCATAGTAGGGCTCGCCGATCGGCCGTGCCGAGTCCGGCTCATCCACCATCTCGTGGTTGCGGATCAGACGGACGTTGCCGTTCGGAAGGGGAAACGCGGCCATCCCGTCGAAGGCGTTGGGCACGATCAGCCCGTCACGCACCGACGACGGTACTCCGCCGGTGCTGATCCGCACGCACCGGAACGCCTCCGGGATCTCGATCTCGGGGCAGTCGGCGCTCGTCACCAAAGCACCGTAGGGTTCGATGAACGGGCTGCCGTCGCCCCGGAGGACGGCTTCCCCACGATCGGCCAGGCCCGCGACCTTCGAGGCGGAGTGACCGCGAGCGCGAACGCCGTTGAACGCGGCGAGTCCCGCCAGAGACGGCGTCAGCATGACACCCCCACTGGCGGTAGCGAGTTTCGTGAGGAATGCGCGGCGGGCAATGGTCATGTTCATGATCTCGAGCCGGGTGGGTGGGGCGCGGTGGTTCGCGGACTACCACAGTGGCGATCCGCGCGTCCGGGGCCAACCCCCAGTGACGTAACTGTTTCCGGGCAGGTTGCAAATCCGTACGTTGCCACAGAACCCCAACCAACGGAGATGAGCACAAATGTCGGGACAGACCAGGTTGATGTGGCAGAGCCGGCGGGACTTCCTGAAGACCTCCGCAGCCGCGGCCGGGGCACTGGGCCTCGGGGTCGCGTGCGGACCGTACGGGGACCAGGGAGACGACGCCCCGGCGCCCATGTCCATCCTCGTACTGGGCGGCACCGGATTCATCGGCCCCCACATGGTGCGGTACGCCGTTTCGCGCGGCCACACGGTCACCCTCTTCAACCGGGGACAGACCAACACGCACCTCTTCCCCGATCTGGAAAAGCTGGTGGGCGACCGCGATGGCAACCTGTCAGCCCTGGAGGGCCGACGCTTTGACGCGGTCATCGACAACTCGGGGTTTGTACCGCGCCATGTGCGTGACTCGGCGACGCTGCTGGCCGACTCCGGCCGCTACGTGTTCGTGTCCTCCATCTCCGCCTACAAGGACCTGACTCCTCCCGGAATCACCGTGGACTACGAGGTGGGCCGGCTGGAGGACCCCACCGTGGAGGAAGTGACCGGCGCGACCTACGGTCCCCTCAAGGCGCTTTGCGAAGAGGCGGTCCAGGAAATCTTCGGCGAGCGCGCGAACATCGTACGTCCCGGCTACATCGTCGGCCCCGGGGACAACACTGACCGGTGGACGTACTGGCCGGTGCGGGTAGCGGCGGGCGGGGACATGGCGGTACCGGGCGTTCCGGAAGACCCGGTACAGTTCATTGACGCGCGCGACCTCGGGGGCTGGATGATCCACATGGTCGAGAACGGGGTCGGGGGCGTCTTCAACGGGGTGGGACCGGCCGAGCCGGTGAACATGCGCGAGATGTTGGAGGCGTGCCGCGAGGTGAGCGGTTCAGACGCCGTCTTCCACTGGATCGATGCGGGGTTCGTTGCCGAACAGGGCGCGCGGTTCCCGATCTGGGATTTGATGACCGGAGATTTCGGCGGGGCCCACCAGGTGGACCTTTCCCGCTCGATCGAAACCGGGTACACCAGCCGGCCGATTGCCGAGACGATCCGTGACACCCTGGAGTGGTGGAACACGCTGGGCGAGGAGGACCGGCCCGGCGGCGCGATGCGGAGCGGATTGCGGAAGCCGCCGGATCTGGGCGGCGGGCCCGCCACGATGGAGGCCACGATGGAGGCCATGATGGAGGCCGAAGCGGCGTTGCTGGAGGCGTGGGCGGCCCGCGGGTAGGGGTGCGGAAAGGCAGATATCGTCATGGAGATTCAGATCAACTGGTCGCGGAACAACGGGGTGCTCATCGCGAGGCCCGTGGGCCGCATCTTCAGTTCCAACTACCTGGAATGGCAAAGCGCGCTGGAGTCCGGCATCGAACCGCACAGCCGCGCGTTGGTCGTCGACTTCACGCAGGTTCCGTACCTGAGCAGCGCCGGCCTCCGGGTCCTGATGACGACTGCGAAGAGATTCGCAGGACCCGGTCACGCATTCGGGATCTGCCAGCTCCCCCGCAAGGTCCGGAAGGTCCTCGCCGCCAGCGGCTTCGACAGGGTTGTCCCGGTGTACGAGTCGGAAGCCGCGGCGGTCGCCGCAATCACCGGAGAAGACGGCGATGGCTCCAGACCGGTAGCACCGGACAGCGACCCCCGGCAGGCCTAACCGCCAGGCCGCAAGACCTCACCGCCATTGCCCGCCTTCCAGGCGTCGTAGCGCATCCTGAGCGTCTTCACCGGATTGGCGTTCTCGCCCGTCTGGATGTTTTCGTCGGTCACGTCGATGTAGAGCGAGTATTCGCCGTCGTTGAACGACTCCCCCTCGGGGTCGTCTGCGTCTGCGACGAGGATGTAGGCAACGAACGACGTCTTCCCGTCGCAGGGCACATGGTCGAGCACGGGCTCCGACTCGCAGGTGCAGCGGCTGTCCCCGCCCGCGTCATCGGCGGCCTCCATGGCGGCCATGACCCGGTCGGCCATTGTGCCGCCCTCGGTCTTGAATGCCTCGACGGCCAGGTTCACGACATCGTCCGAAGTCAGGATGTTACCCTGGACCGAGAAGAAGATTCCGGCGTCCGGAATGCTGTCGGCCACCGCCAGCGAAGCCTCGCCGTTTCCGCTCCCGGAGTGGCCCGCGCAGCGTCCCTGCAGGTCCACGATCCCGAACTGCCGCCGCTCGAAAAGCGAATCGGCCGAAAGCATGTCGATGATCTCCTCCGGCGCGGTCCCCGCATTCAGCTCGCGGTAGATAAGGCGCTGGTTCTCTCGCGTGTCGTCCACCCCCGCCTGGGCCGCCGCGACCGCCACGCCCGGCACGACGATCGCCTGGATGTCCATGAGCCCTTTCGCCGGGAATCCCGCGAAGCGGCCCTGTGGCACGCATGTCGCGGACGCTATGATCACCTGGCCGGTGCGCGTGTCGATGGCGACCACGGACCAGGTGGCCGACACGAGGGCAGGAAGAAGCGCCAGCAACAGAAGCGAGGCCAGAAGGCGGCGGGCTTGCCGGGCAGGGGAGAAGCGGGTCATCGTAAGCTCCGTTGTGCAGAAGTGACGGTTTCGGGTGGTGAGCCACCAACGTGATCGTGCAACCATCAACGTGGAGAGGCCGATCGTGTCCGACAAGCTGAGCCGCAGAGATTTCGTGGACCGCAGTTCGAAACTTGCCATGGGGGCGATGATCGTCCCGCGCCATGTCCTTGGCGGCGCCGGGTACCAGGCACCGTCCGACCGGCTGAACCTGGCGATCATCGGAGTGGGCGGGCAGGGCACTGAAGACGCCCAGGAATTCGGCACCGAGCACATTGCCGCGATTTGCGACGTGGACTTCGGCGTGGTCCACCGGCGTGTGCAGGAGCGGCTGGTCGACGGCGACGGGGAGCCCCGTGAAAAGGGACACCGCTGGCGCGAGCAGTTCCTCCAGGCGCGGCAGTACACCGACTTTCGCGAGCTTCTCGACCGTGAAGACGACCTGGACGCCGTACTGATCGCGACCCCCGACCACCTGCACGCGTCGATCGCCAAGGCTGCCATGGAGGCGGGCAAGCACGTGTTTGTGGAGAAGCCGCTCACGTACACCGTCCACGAGGCACGCGCCCTGGCCGAGATCGCCGAGCGGACGGGGGTGGTGACCCAGATGGGCAACCAGGGACATTCGGGGGACAGCGCACGCCTGATCAACGAATGGGTGGAAGCAGGGGTCCTTGGCGACGTGACCGAGGTGCACATCTGGACGAACCGGCCGATCTGGCCGCAGGGGATCCAACGGCCCGAGCGCTGGGAGGAAGGGCTCAACGCCGGGTGGTACCAGCAGTGGCACCAGGGTGCGATCCTGTCGCTCGCGGCCGACGTCATGGATGCGGGTTACTCCCTGCCCAAGGGCATGGACTGGGACCTGTACCTGGGTCCGACGACGAAGGACATCCCCTTCCACCCCGTCTACCACCCCTTCAACTGGCGAGGCTGGGTCGACTTCGGGGTCAGCGCGCTGGGCGACATGGGCGCGCACCTGGTGGACCATCCGTACTGGGCCCTCGGCCTGACCTACCCCACGAGCATCGAGGCCACATCCACACCCTGGGGCGGCCCGCAGGACGACCCGGCTTCCTACCCGCTCGCCATGCGTGCGCGCTACGAGTTCCCCGCACGGGGTTCCATGCCGGCGCTCGACCTCCACTGGTACGACGGCGGTCTGATGCCGCCGCGGCCGGCGGGACTCCCCGACGACGTAGACCTGAACCGCACAGGCGGCGTGATGTTCATCGGGGACCGCGGGATTCTCATGCACGGCACGTATGGGCGGAACCCGCGGCTCTTCCCCGAGTCGCTGACCGCCGAAGCGGAAGCGGTGACCCAGACCTACCCGCGCATCGAAGAAAACCACCAGATGAACTGGGTCAAGGCGTGCAAGGAGGGCGGCACGGCTTCCAGCCCCTTCGACTACGCGTCGCGGCTGACCGAGGTCATGCTGCTGGGGGTCGTGGCGCTGCGGACCGGCCAGGGGAAGAAGATCTACTACGACGGGGACGCGATGCGCGTGACGAACGTGGAAGAGGCCAACCAATACCTGACCCGGGAGTACCGGGCGGGGTGGGAGGTGTGATGCGCTTAGCCGCCGACCACCAACCTGTACTTCGCGATTCGCCACGGAGGCATGTCGGGATTCATAAGCACATAGAGATACCGGCCGCCGCCAAGGACCTTCGCTCCCTCGGGCAACGCCACGTCTTCGTATAGTTTGGCGCCAGAGTGGCGATCGTAGATTTCCAAGGCAGTGTGGATCACTCGGAAGGGCGAAAACGGCATCGCCTCATCGAGCCGACCCAACGTGAAGGCCAGGTAATCGCTATCCACGACATCGATTCGAGGAACCAGGTCGAAAGTTGCAATCAGCTCCCGGACTCTCGCGCCGCCCTGTGTTCCGGCAAACGCTCCACGCTCGATCTCGGGAATCCTTCGAAAAGAAGGAGAGGGAGTACCGATCGTCCCCACCGAGTCTCCCGCCCCGTTCAGGATCGTCGCCGGATAGAGCAGCGCGGTCATGATGAAGAGTGAATCGCCAGCAACAGCTACTCCGCCGGCCCCACCGGTCAAACCGCCCCAATATGGCTTGTCAGAGATCGGAGATGTCCACCTGCTCCAGGCAATACGGCCATCAACAAACCGGTGATAGAGCCCTCCTTCGTCACCCTCTCCGGTCGCCAGTCGTTCCCGGCCAGGCCCATACAACACGATATCTGGTCCAAGTGCGATCACGTCAAAGATCGCTTGATCTCGAATCGGCAACAGGGTGTCCGGCATCAATCCGCTGGACAGGTAGGTCAACCACGGGTTGCGCCAGCTCGTGACCACGATTCGGCCTGACGCCATCTCTGTCACTCCGTCGATTCCCTGGAATTCCCAAGGCCCGCTACCGAATCGGCCGAAAGCCGCCTCCAACTCACCTGTCTCCAAGTAGGTCCGTACACGCGGCAAGAGTCGGTCCGCGACAATGAAGCCGCCGTTGCGACGCTCCAGGAACACGCCGACTTCAGCGACTGAGTCGCTTGGATCTTCTCCGAGTTCAACGACCTCTGCCAGTTGGAAGACCTCGTCGAAAGGCAGTGACGCGACCGTTGTATTCGGTTCTTCGCAAGACGCAAGGAGCCCGGCGGCCACGACCAGTGTTGCCGCACTCGGTGTCGGCGCCATGCCGAGACTCCTTGCGTCTTGGGGACGAGGCCTAGTTCTTTCGCAGTTTCCTGCCATCTACTCTAAGAACAGCTATCAGGCTGAAAACGTGCAATTCGCTCAGGTGCTGCCAGCCCGGATCCACCCAAGCCCGTGTCTGGACGCAGCAGGCGGCTCTTGCCCCGGGCCGACACTCGCCCCAACTCTTGAGAAACAGTTCCCAGCCCAGAAAAGTGCAATCAGGAAAAACGACATGACCCACACGCGCCGCCGCTTACACTCCCACGCGATCTAAAGTATGCCCTCAACCCACCGAACGACCCGGCTAGCCAGCTCGACGGCTTCGTGGTGGTCCTCGTCCGTGACCGGCCTCGTGTGCCCCGGATACCGGGTCACCGCCGCGTACCGGGTCAGGACTGCGGCGTCGAAATTTTCGGCCGGAACTTCCACTTCCTGTGCGCGCTGTGCGCGCGGTTCAGCCACTCCCGCGGATCGTCATGCGGAAATCGCTCAGGCGGCCTCATAGACCACCCGCCCCTCTCGCAAGGCCTCCCGAATCACCATGCCGTAGCTGTCACGGTAGCGCTCCAGATCGTCGGGAGATGCCACGATCGCGTCGACCGGGGTCCCGACGCCGCGCAGGTTGAGATAGATGTCGCCCATGAGATCCAAGGCGTCGACCCCGGCCCGGACGACCAGCAGATCAAGATCGCTGTGCGGCCCCATCCGCCCCCGCGCCGCCGACCCGAACAGGATGATCTTCTCCGGCTGCGCCACCTCGACGACGCGCCGAATCACCTTGTCCAGCACGGCTTGATCCACCGTACCCGTCACTTCAGCCATCTCCACGCCTCCGGGTTCCTTCGCGAACCGACATCCGCTTCTTCAGAGCATCGACCGTAAGGTAGTAGTGCTGCAGCCAACGGCAATCTCTCCTGTCCTGGACCACCCGCTGCTCATTCGGAGTCAGAAGTACGGTCCCGCCGCCGGATCGGGCAAGCCTTTGATCTCGATCAGCCTCGGCAGCCCCCTCTTGCCCCCGGCCGACACTGGCCCCGACTCTTGATAAACAGTTCCCGGCCCAGAAACGTGCAATCAGGAAAGAAAACATGACCCACACGCGCCGCCGCTTCCTCGCCACATCCGCCGCCGCCGCCGGAGCCGCCGCCCTCACGCCCGGCAAGGCGCTTTCCGCCTCAGCCTCCCGGGCCGGCTCACCTTTCGGCACCCGCGCCCCCGCCCCCCACCCAGCTCCCTCCCCAACCCCCCGCCCCCTCAGGATCCTCTTCCTGGGAGGCACCGGGTTCATCGGCCCCCACATGGTACGCTACGCCATGTACAGGGGGCACGAGGTCACGCTCTTCAACCGCGGCCGCACAGCCCCCGAGCTCTTCCCCGGCGTGGAGACGCTGATCGGCGACCGCGACGACCAGCTGGACTCGCTGCGCGGCGGCACCTGGGACGCCGTGATCGACAACAGCGGCTACGTCCCCCGCCATGTGCGCGACTCGGCGGAACTTCTGCGCGACAACGTCGGCCGGTACCTGTTCACGTCGACCGGATCGGTCTACAACTTCGACCAGGACGAGCTCACCGAGGACGCCGAGCTTCTCCCCCTCGAAGACCCCACCAGCGAAGACGTCGACCGCTACTACGGGCCCCTCAAGGTGCTCTGCGAAAACGCGGTCACCGACACGTACCGGGAGCGCGGCACCGTGGTGCGGCTCCACGTCGTGGCCGGGCCCGGCGATCCCACCGACCGATTCACCTATTGGCCCGTCCGAATCGACCATGGCGGCGAGATCATCGCGCCGGGCAGCCAGTCCACCCCTGTACAGTTCATCGACGTGCGCGACCTGGCCGAATTCATGGTGCTGCTCCTCGAGCGGGACATCGGCGGCACCTACAACGCCGCGGGACCCGCGCTTGACCCGACTTCAATGGCGGAGTTCCTCTACGGCATTCGCGCCACCACCAGCACAAACCTGTCCTTCACCTGGATCGACGAGCAGTTCCTGGTGGAACAGGAAGCCCGCTTCCAGCTGTGGTATCCGCCCACGGAGGGCGCGATCCGGGGGCTGTCACGGGTCCGGTCACACAAGGGCGTCGCGGCGGGACTCAAGTTCCGGCCGCTGGCCGAGACGGCGTTCGATACGCTGGAGTGGTTCAAGTCACTCCCCGAGGAGCGCCGGAACGGCTTCGAGCTCAACCTGGAGCGGGACAGGCAAGTGCTGGAGGCGTGGAAGGCCCGGTAAAGCTGATACCAAATGTAAACTGTACCTGACATTATGTTATGCGTCGTTTACATATCGGCCGGTCCCGAGGGCTCGGGGTGCCACGAGCCGCGTGCCCGAGGCCCTTACGACGGATCTCCATAGAACCGCCACGCCGCGCGGAAGTCCCTCGCCGGCACCTCGCCGAGCAGCCGCGCCCGCACCATCTCGATCGGCATCCGGCCACCCTTCAGGATCGTGTCGTGGAAGTCCCGTTCGGACATCTCGCCGCCCACGACCAGCTGCTCGTGCAGCGCCCGGATCTGCAGGCCGCCCAGCATGTACGCGGCCTGGTAGAGCGGCGAATAGCTCCCGTTGAATGACCGGCGCACCTCGGCGGTGGCGTTGGCGGGCTCGTGCCCGACGCGGTCGACCAGGAAGGCGATCGCCTCGTCCGGCGTCATTTCGCCCAGATGGAAGCTCAGCGAAAAGATGATCCGGGCAGCCCGGTGCATCCGCCAGAAGAGCATCCCGACGCGGTCCTCGGCCGTCGTCGGGAAGCCCAGGTCCCAGAGCCGCATCTCCCAGTAGAGCGCCCAGCCCTCGCCCCAGAAGGGGGTGCGGAAGAGGCTGCGGTGCGAGTTGTAGCGGTCGGTCATGAAGCCCTGCAGGTGGTGTCCCGGGATGAGCTCGTGGTGCACGGTCGCGCGCGAGAAGTGGATGTTGTTCCCGCGCATGCTCATGCGCTTCTCTTCGTGAGTCATCTCGTCGGTCGGGAACGAGACCCGGATCACTTCGCCGCCCAGGAAGAACGGGTTCACCCGCTGGCGCTCCGGCGACATCATCTCCAGACCCCAGATCTCCTTCGCCAGCGGCGGCACGGTCACCAGATCCCGTGACTCGACGAAGTCAATGGCTTCCTGGGCCAGATCCATAACCACCCGGGGCTGTCCGCCGGGGTCCGCGTGCAGCGTCTTCACGTACTCCAACGCCGCCCGCCAGTCGTCCCCGTACCCCAGCTCGCGCGAGGCCTCCAGCATCCGCTCGTCGCACCACGCGAACTCCCGCTCGGCGATCGCGACCAACTCGGCGGGCGTGTACGGGATCATGTCGCGGATCAGGTCCGCGGTCATTCCGTCGGCTCCAATGGGATCGCCCACGATCGGCTCCTCCGCGCCCTCCGGCCAGCCCACGATCCGCCCCCGTAGCGTCATCAGATAGCGGCCGATGGCGTCGTCCGCCTGCTGAAAGGGCTGCTTCGCCCACCAGGTGAAGAGGGGATCGTAGCCCTCGTAGTGGCGGTACCACGCGCCCAGCGCCCGTTGGTAGGACTGAAGGAGCCGCACGGCCCGCAACCCGGTGATGGGCGTCGCGGTTGGCTGCCCCGCAACGTCCGCCCCAGCCCCCCCGGCGGGCGCGCGGGACTTCAGCGCGCGGTCGGCGTCGTCCACAGCGCCGGCCAGCGCCGCCATATCCCCCGCGATCTCCTGACCGTCCACCGTTCGCGGAAGTGGCGGATGTCGAGCAGCGCGACGATCTCGTCCGCGAAGGGCAGCAGCGGCAACACCTCGGCGACGAGGCGCCCTTCCCGCGCCAGCAGCTCCCGGCGGTACCGCACCTCGTTGCCGAGGAGGACGTGATCGATGCCGCCTTCCAGGTCGTCCGGTGCGAGCGTGAGCGCGTCCAGGGCGTCGGACCAGCCCGTGAGGAATTCGCCCATCCGCGCCTGTCGCGCAGCCGAATAGGGGATGTCCTGCCAGCGTCGCTCCAGTGCGGACAGGTCGCCGCGGAAGCGCTCCACCACCGGCGCGAGGGATGATCCCTGGAAGGCGTGGATCTGGTCGAGGGCGGGGGCGCCGGGGGTGGCCTGGGGTGAGGCGGTCGCCGGAGCCAGCGCGGCGGCGACAAATGTTCCCATGGCCAGGGCTACTGAACGGTGACAAGACATCCGGCTACTCCTGAGGCGAACACGACGTTTTGGGGGCGCGAGTAAGCTAGTGCCCCGGATGGGATCCGGCACTTGAGGCGCGGTACCGCCAACGGCCGGGAAGACGCTGCGTCAGGACGGCGGCACCAGTCCGCGGCCGAAGGCGTGGGGCTTCAGCTCGGGCCGGGCGCGGCCGTGAGCTGGCTGACCACGGCTCGGGGAACATCGAATTCGTCCACCCGCCGCAGCAAGACGAGGTCGCCCCGCGCATCCAGCAATACGTCCTCGCCATCCATTCTCGCTGTGAAGAGCAGCTGCGCCTGGTCGGTGTCCCACACCCGCCAGGTTACACTGTCCTGGCCCGGTAGACGGTAGTCTCTGGCCCAAAGCCTCGCGTCGAAGTCAATAAGGAGGGTGTCGATTGCGGGGGCCACTTCGTTTATCGGCCAATCCTTGAAATCCGGGTCGGACGCGTCGAACGCATTCCCGGGCTCGTACGGTACCCGACCTGACTCTGCGGCCCTTTTCATGAACTCCTCGAACCGCTCCCATGTCGACACAAGCACCTGGCGCCCCATCTCCTGGGCCGCGGACAGCCGTACGCCCGCCGGCATCGGGATTTTCGCAACCTCTCTGCCGCTCCAGTCCAGCACCGCAATGGATCCGCGGTCGGTTTCGGCGATGATGAGACGGTCTTCCGATGCGGCCTCGAAGGTACGGTGCCCGAACACGACGCTGCCGCTTCGTCTCGCTCCGTAGTACGCTTCATCCCCCTTGGCCTGTGCGACGATCGGAAGCTCGTCACCGTCCTGCACGGCTACATACGTTGCCGGATTCCAGGTCCGGCCATCGTAATCCCTGGTCCGCCTGTAGATTCCGTCACGGAAGATGATGCGGCCGTCTGGATGAACGGCCACCGGATACGCGCTCATGAAGTCCTGCAACGGCGCGTGAGCATAGCCCTCCGAGCGCAGAAACTCGCCGTCGTGAGCAATCAACGCTGCGCGACGGCGAGAAACGTCCCAGACCAGGATACCCTGCGGAGTGCGGGTTGCACGTCCGATGTGGCCGAACTCCCGTGGTCCCTCGCCCTTTCGGCCGACCACGCGGGTCGCACCGGACGCAAGGTCGACCAGGTGGATCTCGCCGCGGTCCACCAGGGCGAGGCCGGTGTCCGGGAGGAAGAAGCCGGCAACGACATTCGGCAGCTCGGAGAGATCCGGATGCAGCGACGAATCGAAGATCGACGCGTTTGAGGGGCGCAACGGGGAAGAGTTCGCCGCTGCGGATACCCGAGAGGCCACGTGACCGGGCCCGTCGCAACCAGCTGCGACATGAAAGAACAGGAAGGCTGCAGTCGCATGCCATTGGTACACCGTTCGGCGGTGCCCGGCGCGGCGCGTTTTTCGGTGGTGCCCGGCGTGTCGTGTTTCCATGAAGGAGGCCATGCTCCTCATTGAAGGAGCCATGTTCCTAAGCATTTAGTTGCTTGGGATACTAGACTTCCGGGTGGTCGCAGGCAAGGATCACTCAAGCGCCACCCAAGCCACCGCCGAACCCATGCAGATATTCGGACAACACGAAAAGCAGACGCTGGAGCAACTGAGCCGGGTCGCGGCGCGGGCAGAACACGCCGCCCTGATGGCCGATGGCCACTTGGGGTACGTCATGCCGATCGGGGGAGTGGCCGCGTACCAAGACCAGGTGAGTGTAGCGGGCGTCGGGTTCGACATCGCTTGCGGGAACGCGGCGATCCGCACCGATCTGCACCTTCACGACCTCGCCGGCCGACCCGGCGGACTGCGGCGCCACATGGAGCAGCTGGGCGACGAGATCCGGCACGGTATCACGTTCGGCATCGGGGGTACCAATCCTTCTCGGGACGCACCTTCGGACCATCCCCTGTTCGCGGACCCGGACTGGGAGGCCGTCCCCACGCGCCATCGGTCGGCCCTGCTGGGCAAGGCACGCAAGCAACTCGGCACGGTGGGATCGGGCAACCACTATGTGGATGTCTTCGCCGACGAGGGAGAACGAATCTGGGTGGGGGTCCATTTCGGCTCCCGGGGCTTCGGCCACACGGTCGCGTCCTCGTTCCTGGCGATCGGGCAGGGGGCCGAATGGGGCCAGCGCGTGCCCGTAGCAGAGGTCATCCTCGACCTCGATGCGCCCGCCGGCCACGACTACTGGCGCCTGATGAACCTCGCGGGTCGCTACGCGTACGCGGGGCGGGAGTGGGCCGCGCGGAAGGCGGTGGAGATCATCGGCGGGCGGGAAGTGGAACTCGTGCACAACCACCACAACTTCGCCTGGGAGGAGGAGCACTACGGGCGGAAATTAGTGGTGGTGCGGAAGGGCGCGACCCCGGCCTTCCCCGAGCAGAAGGGGTTCGTGGGCGGTTCGATGGGAGACGACTCGGTGATTCTCGAGGGAACGGCTCATGCCGCGCCGGACTCACCCGCCGCCGTACTCCAGGCCCGCGCGCTCTACTCGACCGTGCACGGCGCGGGGCGCGTGATGAGCCGCACCGCGGCCAGGGGGAAGCGACACCGCCGAACCGGCAAGGTGATCAAGCGCGGCAAGGTGTCGCGCCGGATGATGACCGACTGGGTGGACCGCAAGGGCGTGGTGCTCCGCGGGGGCGGGACGGACGAGAGTCCCCACGTGTACCGGCGGCTGCCGGATGTGCTCGCGGCCCAGGGAGCAACGGTCAGGGTGCTCCACACGCTACGGCCGCTGGTGGTGGTGATGGCGGGGGCGGGGCGTTAGAGACCCGCGGTCACTCTCCACACTCCTTCCAGCGAAAGCACGTGACGACGTGATCGTTCACCATTCCCGCCGCTTGCATGAAGGCGTAGCAGATCGTCGGGCCGACAAAGCGGAACCCGCGCCGCTTGAGCTCCTTGCTCATCGCGTGGGAAGCCGGCGTGGATCCGGGCAGGTCTTCCAGGCGGCCCCAGACGTTGGTGATTGTCTTTCCCCCTGTGAAGGTCCACAGGAAGTCCCCGAAGCCGGTCCCCGACTCGCGCAGATCCAGAAACGCCCGGGCGTTGCCGACGGCGGCATGCACCTTGAGCCGGTTCCGGACGATCCCTGCGTTCGCGAGCAGGGCCGCGATCTTCTCGTCGCCGTAGCGAGCGACCCGCTCCGGATCGAATCCGTCGAACGCGCGCCGGTAGGCCTCGCGCTTCTTCAGGATCGTGTACCAGCTCAAGCCGGCTTCCGCGCCTTCGAGCAGGAGCAGTTCGAAAAGTTCGCGATCGTCGCGGATCGGAACACCCCACTCCTCGTCGTGATAGGAGATGTAGAGGGGATCGTCGTTCACCCAGGCGCAGCGGGTCAGGGTCATCTCAAACACAGGAAGTATGGTGGGGGTATGAAACGTGCCCTTCCCCCGAACGGACGGAAAATGACGAAGAGAACGACTTGGCCCGGACTGCTAGCGGCAACCGTGTTGCTGGTAGCGGGCTGCGGCGTGCCCTCCGAGAGCCCGGCGGCGGAGTCTTCCGTTGCTGTCGTCGAGGTCGGGGCGGCGGCGGACAGACTCATGGCAGAAGCGAACGGGCAGGAATGGTTGAGCTCCGCGGCGGAGGCCGTCCTGGCCCGGTTCGCAGCGATCGGCGGGGAACGCTCGCGCATGGTGGCGTCCGTGCGGCTTGTGAGCGGCTTTCCCGAGGGTGCTGAGATTCTCAGCATCGGCAACAGAGGAACGCCGAACGCCTCGCTACGCGACCGTTTGGCGCGGGCGGTCCGCGGGCGGCTGGCCGAACCAAGGCAAGTCCACGGACATATTGAAATCAAGGCCATTGAGCCCATTGATGGCGGTTGGCGCATCCTGTTTGGCGTGTGGGATCACGGGGCGGGCTTCGTGACTAGCGGGTATTATCAAGTCAAGGTGGGGCGTGAAACCGGGGTGGTCGTGGTTGGAGAAATTCTCTTCAGCGATACGCACCCGTCCGGGGGTGCGGGAAGTTGAACAGGCCGAGTTGGGAGGCGACCCGCGAACCCGTCCGCCAGCGCTCCCCTACCCGCGTATCTCCGCGTCGATTCCCTCCTCGCCTTCCCATTTCGCAACGACCGCAGCCGCGCACGAGTCGCTGTAGACGTTGACGGCCGTCCGGGCCATGTCGAGGGGCCGGTCGATCGAAAGCATCGCGCCCACAATCAGAAGCGCCTCCGGGTTGTTCCCGATTCCGATCACGTTGAGGATGATGAAGATCACCACCAGACCGGCGGACGGCACCGCCGCGGCACCGATGGACGCGAGCAGGGCCGTGAACACGACGACGACCTGGGTCATGAACCCGATCTCGGCTCCAAGGGCCTGCGCAATGAACAGCGCGCCCGCGCACTCCATGACCGCCGTGCCGTCCATGTTGATGGTGGCGCCCATGGGCAACGTGAACGAAGACACGCGATTGGAAACCCCCACCTTCTCTCTCACGGTCTTGAGGGTGACCGGCAGGGTGGCGGCGGAGGAACTCGTGGAGAACGCCACCAACAGGGGCTCACGCATGTTCATCGCGTGCTTCCACGGAGACACGCGCCCCCAGAAGTACAGCAGAAGCGGCAGCGTGATGAAGAAGTGGATCATGAGGCCCGAACCCAGGGTTGCGACGTACTGAAAGAGGTTGCCGAAGGACTGGAGGCCCGTCCCGGCGACCAGCGTGACCATCAGCCCGAAGACACCGATCGGGAGCAGCTTGATGATGCCCGACGTGAGGGACATCATCGCCTTGAAGAGGGCGTCGACCAGGCCCGTGATCTTGGTGCGGGGACCCTCCGGCAAGGTCGTCACGGCCACGCCGAAGAGGATGCAGAAGAAGATGATGCCCAGCATGTCGCCCCCCGAAGCGGCCGAAAAGAAGTTCGTGGGGACGATGTTGAGGATCAGGTCGACGGCCGAATCGGGGGTCGCGAGCTCCGGGGTCACTACGTCTTGGGGAACCGGGTATCCCCGGCCCGGGTTGATGAGGTTGAAGAGGATCAGCCCGGTGAGCGCGGCCAGGAAGCTCGACACCATGTAGTAGGAAAGCGTCTTGCCGAACATCCGGCCCACCGTCCGCCCGCCTCCGGCGGACGCCACCCCCGAGATGATGGAGGTCAACACCAGCGGAACGATGATCATGCGCAGGAGACGCATGAACAGATCACCGAGCCATCCGAAGTATTCCGCGAAGAAGCTCCCGGCCGGAGAATACCCGATGCTGATGCCGATGACCATCGCGCTGAGTACCTGCCAATGGAGACGTCTGTACCAGGGGAGGTCGGGGTTGTATTCCATGGGGTCTCTCTTCGGAGGGAAGGGGTATGGACGGGGGTCCGGAACGGGTTCAAGGTGGTGGCCAGCTGCCGGAGCCGTCAAGTTTGAGTCTCTGTCAGCCAGCGACCGTTGCAATCGTGAGCCCGGAGGCCCGAGGGAGATGCGGAGGACACGGATGGACGATATAGCGAGGGCGCCAACCGGCAGGGGTGTTACCGGCCCGGTGCTCGTGGTGGCGGCTCTTCTCGCTGGGGCGGTTGGGGCCGCGATGGGTGCCGCGGGTGTCGCCGCCCCAAACACCGCCGCCGGCCCCCTCACCCCGTTTGTCCGCCATATTTGCCCGAAAGTGGCGGACAAACCTCATCCGATGTCATCAATTGCCCTCCTCCCGGCCCGGAGAGCGGGCTTGAGGGCCCGGAAAGTAGGCTGCGGGACCCAGCTTCCCTCCGGCGTGCGGGAGTATGACGCCCCCCGGGTCGCTGCTCCGCCGGCAATCGATGGTGCCCTCGGCGATGCGGCGTGGCTGACCGCTCCCTGGACCGAGCCGTTCGTCGACATCCGCGGAGAGGACTGGCCCGATCCATCCCGGGCGACCCGTGCCAAGGTCGTCTGGGACGAGGATCACCTCTACATCGCGTCCGAGCTGGAGGAGCCTCACCTGTGGGCCACACTCGCCGAGAGGGACGCTATCCTTTACCGCGAGCACGACTTCGAGGTCTTCCTCGATCCCGACGGCGACGGGCTCGACTACTATGAGCTCGAGATCAACGCCCTGGGGACCGAGTTCGACCTCTTCCTTGATCGGCCGTACCGGCGCAAGGGCAAGGCCAACGTGGCGTGGGACATGGTCAGGCTGCGCACGGCGGTCGGGCTCGACGGGACGCTGAACGACCCGGCTGACGAAGACCGCGGCTGGACGGTGGAGATCGCGATTCCGTGGACGGCGCTGCGGCCACCGGGATCCGCGGGGCCGGACACGCCAACGGTCGGTGCCGCGGGCCGGTCCAGCCCCCAGCTCCCCGGCGCTCCACCGAGCCCCGGTGACAGCTGGCGCGTGAACTTCTCCCGGGTGCAGTGGCCGGTCGAGGTGGTCGCCGGAGGGTATCGCAGGGCACAGGTGCCGACCCGGGAGAACCGTCACCCCGAACACAACTGGGTTTGGTCCCCACAGGGCGAAATCGACATGCACATCCCCGAGATGTGGGGGATCGTGCGCTTCACGGAGGGAGCACGCCGCTGATGCGTGGGCGGTTTGTCAGGCTGAAGGAGGCTCGCCGATGAGGCGCCGGGACTTCCTCCTCGCCGCGGGGGGCGCCGCCGCACTGGGTGCGCTTCCCGGGTGCGTCGCCGACACCGGCCAGGCACCCCGGACAGACCCTCCCGCACCCTTCACTCTGTGGACATGGGTCCACGGCAACCGCGACTACGACGCAGCCGAGTGGGGCCGCCGCTTCGCGCGGCTGCGGGAAGCCGGTTTCGGCGCGGTGCTCGTCGGGGGCGGCGACATCGGCCTGGTGTCGGGCGCCGCCCATGCGGAAGGGCTCGAGTACCACCGCTGGTTCTGGACAATGAACCGCAACGGCGACGAATGGGTCCGGTCCAACCACCCCGAGTGGTTCACGGTCAGCCGCAACCTCGAATCGTCGCTCGACCAGCCGCCCTACGTCGGCTACTACAAGTGGGTCTGTCCGTCGCGCGGGCCCGTGCGGGACTATCTCGGCCAACGCGTTGGCGAGCTGGCTGCCAACCCGGCCGTCAACGGCGTGCACCTCGACTACGTGCGCCACTGCGACGTGATCCTGCCGCGGGGGCTCTGGGACACCTACGGGCTCGTGCAGGACACCGAGCATCCCGAGTTCGACTTCTGCTACTGCGACGTGTGCCGCGAGGAGTTCGCCGCTCTCGACGGGCGAGACCCGCTGGAGATCCCCGATCCCCCGGCCGACGAGGCGTGGCGGCGTTTTCGATGGGACAACGTCACCGGCGCGGTGCGGGCCCTGGCCGGCGCGGTGCACGATCACGGCAAGCCGATTTCCGCCGCTGTCTTCCCGACGCCGACGATCGCGCGACGGCTGGTCCGTCAGGCGTGGGACGAGTGGCCCCTCGACCGCTTCTTTCCGATGCTCTACCACAGCTTCTACCTGGAAGACATCGCGTGGATCGGGGAGGGGGTGCGCGAAGGGGTCGGTGCGGCGGGCGGGACGCCGCTGAACGCCGGGCTGTATCTGCCGTCGCTTGATCCGGCCGGACTGGCCGAGGCGGTTGCGACGGCCCGGGCGGCCGGGGCAGCGGGGGTTTCCACGTTCGAAATGCACGGACTCACCGACGAGCACCTTGTCGCGTTGCGGGATGTCGTGGGATAGTGTTACGGCCGTTCGCCGCTCCCCCACCCCGAGGTCATGGTATGCCTGGAACCCCCGAAACCAATGCGCGGTGGTTGGCCGCCGCCCTTCTTGCCCTGACCGCCTGCACTCCCCCCGAGCCCCGGGACGACGGGGCCCTGCGTTTCGCGGTCGCCCGCTTCCAGCACGAGACCTGCACCTTCTGCCCGGGCGGCGACACCGAAGTCGAGGACTGGCTGCAGTACAGCGAGCCGTTGTCGGGTGAAGACCTTCTGAGTTCCGGTAGCTACGTCGGCGGCTTCGTGAAGCGGGCGCTGGAATTCGGGGACGTGGACCTGGTGCCGCTCACCTCGCCGGTCGGGGTCTTCGGCGGATCGTCCAGGAGCTGGAACACCAGGGAGACGTTCGACCACTTCCTCGACGCGATGATTTCCGACCTGCGCGCGGAGATGCCCGTCGACGGGGTCTACCTGGCCCTGCACGGCGCAATGGCCGTACGGGACGTCCCCCGCCCCGAGGCCGAGATCGCGCGGCGCTTCCGGGAAGTGGTCGGGCCGGGGGTTCCCATCGCGGGCACCTTCGACCTTCACGGCAACGAGGACGGCGAATTCCTCGAACACGCCGACTTCGCGTTCGTGACCAAGCGCTACCCCCACTACGACGCCTACATCCAGGGCGAGCGCGCGGCCCGGGCGCTGCGGCTCGCCTCACTGGGCGAATACGAATCCACCACGGCGACCCGGAAGCCCGGGATCATCACGGCCACCGTCCTGCAGTGGACCGGGCAGTCCCCTTCGATGGACATCATGGAGCGGGCCCGGCGGTGGGAGGCGCGGGAAGACGACGCGTACGTGAGCATCTTCTACGGCTATCCCTGGTCCGACGTCCCCGACGTGGGCTTGACCGTGCACGTCATGACCAACGGCGACCAGGCCCTCGCGGACATGATCGCCGACGACATGGACGACTTCATGTGGCGCGTGCGGGAGGACTTTGCCGTCGGCGGCCACCCCGGCCCCGAGGAGGCCGCGCGGATCGTTGCGGCGGCGGTCGCGAGCGGCGAGACCCCCGTCGCGGTCGGCGACCACAGCGACCGGCCCGGCGACGCGACCCACATCCTGGGCGCCTTCGAGGCGGCCGGGATCGGCAACGTGCTGTACGGGACGATCACCTCACCCGCCACCCTGGAGGCGCTCGCGGCAGCCGGCGCCCGGCCCGGCGACCCCTTCCACATGGAGATCGGCGGCTTCACGCCATCGGGGGGAATGCCCCGGCGCGTCACCGGCACCGTGGAATATTTCGGCGAAGGCTTCGGCTACGACGCGATCGCCGTGGTCTCGTTCGGCGACGGCAACGTGGTCTTCCTCACCCCGGCCTACGAGCAGGTGCTCTACCCGGACGCGTTCCGGATCGGCCCGATCGACCCCGACGACTACGACGTCTTCGTGGTCAAGTCGAGGGTCCACTTCCGGCGCGGCTTCGACGAGACGGGGTATGCGCGGTCCATCGTGGTCGTGGAGGCACCGGAGCCGTTCGTGGGCACAACCTTCCTGGACGCGCTGCCGTACGAGCATGTGGATCTGGGTGAGCTGTACCCGTATGGGGTGCCGGCGGGGAGGCGGTGAGGTGGGGGGGACGGTTGCTGAGATGGTGGCGGCGCTTGCGGCGGCAGCCCCGTGCGGGTAGTGTTGGCGCCCCTAAACGGAAGAAACCGATGACCCAAGCCCCCAGCGCCAAATCTCTTGTCGAGCGCTTCAAGCTGAAGGAGCGAGGTCGCGAGCGTGGCCGGAGCGACCTGCCTTCGGAGCATCAGCCCACACTCGATGATGTCGAAACCGATGTAGTGGACTACTGCAACGGTCTCTTCGCGGAAAAGCGGGACGAGTACAGCAAGCACCGGCCCATCTTCGAGGAAAGAATGAGGCCGCCATCGGAGAGTCGCGGTGCGGACGCGTTGTTGGAACAGGCTTGCAAGGAACTGAAGGATGCTGTAGCGGAGGAGCGGCCAGATTTGGAAGGCCTGGCACGAGATGCACAACAAGCCATCGGTGAACTCAATCGTTTCAAGCGCGAAGAAGGGAGAACGGCCGACGCGGACTTCCCTGAGAGCCATCGGCTGCACTATGGGATCCTGGCGGCCTTGTTGGTATTGGAAACGTTGATAAACGGCATCTTCTTTGGGGCGAACGTTGCCGGCGGGCTCTTCGGAGGCATGAGCTACGCGGTTCTGATCAGCGCCGTCAACGTGTTGGGGCTCGGTTTCCTGGCAGCGACCATGTTCAGGTATGTCCAGCACCGCGATTCCCGTCGCAAGATCGGCGGGTTGGCGATCCTGGGCGTTGTTGTGGTCGTTGCAGTCTTCTGGAATCTCTTCGTAGCTCACTACCGCGAGGCCCTGGCGGAGGACTACCCACCCGCGCCCGGGACCGTCACCGCGGAGTCGTCGGCGTCGGAGCAGGAGATAGCCGCCTGCTGGAGGGGGCCCGACGAATCCGAGGCTGATCAGGAAGCTCTGTGTCTGTTCCGGGCAAGTCCATTTGGATTGGGCGGATTCTACTCGTACATGCTTCTCCTGATCGGACTTGCGATGTGCGCTTTCGCAGCTTTGGACTGGTTCAAGACGGATGACCCCTACCCAGGCTACGGCAAGAGAGAACGAAACCGAAGGCGGACCGAGGGAGCGCTTTCCGACGACCGGCGCGAACTTCTGGGCCGGGTCAGGGATATGCATGATGACGCCCTGCGAAGACAGCGCGGCGATTTCGTCGATCCGGTCGACTCCCGGGGCCTCGCCCTGAGCGCCTTCGACAAGCTTCTAAGGCGACATGGCGACCTTTGCAGCTTTGCCGACGACCTCGAAAAGAGCTGTAGTGGCGCTCTGGATATCTACCGGACGGCCAACCGCGAGGCCCGGTCCACTCCCGAGCCGCGCCTGTGGCAAGAAACGTGGGTATCCGACTGGCCTCGGCCGGAGCCGCCGAGCAACTCGGATCTCATGACCGAGGCGGAAGCCGCGCAGCGCAGCCTCGATGCCCACACAGCCTTGGAGGAACGCGAGAAGAAGCTGCGATCCTGTCACGACGAGTGCCAAACCCTTGTGAACGACTTCACAAAGCTCGACCCACATGACAAGGCCGTTCCGACATGAGCAAGCAATCGCGCCAGCGGGCAAAACAGCGCAAAGACCGGCTCGGCGTCATCGTGGGTGGGTTCGCCGTGGCGATACTGGTCGTCCTTTTTCTTTGGGGCCAACGTGGTGGCCGCCGCCTCGATTCCTCAAACTGCCCGGAAGACCGGCGGTACGCGGCACAGATTGCGATTCTGGTCGATCCATCCGACACCTTGACCAGCGTGCAGGAGGGTTCGGCCGCTCCACGAATCCTGGAAGCCATCGAGCGCGAGGCGACCGAAACGACCGAGATCCGTGTGTACACCGTGGGTAGAGCGGGCCGAGGCGACACCGCCACCGTGCTGCGCCTCTGCAAGCCATCCCATCCCGATAGCGTCTCGTCGTTGACGGGCAATCCCCGGACGGCAGCCAGGCGGTACGACGAGAGTTTCCTAGCTCCTCTGGAAGGGACCTTGGCCGCACTTTTGGATGTCGAGGGTGACACCATCTCGCCGATCATGGAGGGTATCCAGGCCGCTGCCGTGAACGCTTTCCGGCCACGCAACACGAACATCCCACGCCAACTCCTGATCGTGTCCGACATGATTCAGAATTCCGCCGATCTCTCGTTCTACACGGATCCCATAGGCTTTGGGCCCCTTTCTCGAGACCCCAACTACGGAACGCTCAGGGTAGATCTCTCGGGTGTCGCCGTCACGGTGTTCCTCTTGGCGCGGCGGGGTGAGGCCGGCCGGATTCAGGCTGGACCCCTGCGCGGCTTCTGGGAGGACTATTTCATCGACCAGGGAGCCGAGCAGGGCGCCAGGCCCAGATGGATCAACGTGGAAGGATGAACAGCACGGCCGGACAATTCAGCGCCGCGGCATCCAGGGAAGCCCGGAAGCAGCACCGGGAGTCATGGCTCATCGTCCTGGGCATCGGCTTTGTGATCATCATCATCGGCAACCTTCTCGGCTTGGGACCCTGGTGGCTTGCCATCGCGGTCTCCGTTGCGATGGGCGGCTTTGCCTATTCCGTCCGGGATGTCGATGTATCCGGTGACGCCAAGGGCGATTCCATTTACTACCTTGGCCTGCTTTTTACATTCGTGGCACTCGTCGCGGCACTGATTGCTTTCGATTGGGAGACTTCCGATGCTGCCGGGAGCAGCACATCGGGAGCAATCCGCAACTTCGGGATTGCCCTGCTGACCACAATCGTCGGCCTTGCAGGGCGCGTCTGGTTTTCAATGTCTCAGGAGTCGCCAGGCGACATAGCACACACGGCCAAGTCAGCACTCGAAGAAGCCGTGTCCGCAATGAAGGGGAGCCTCGACCGGGCACGTGACGACCTGGATACGTTGGCCGGCAAGTTCCGGGAGTCGACAAAGGATCTCGGGAAGACCACCGCCACGATTGCCGCCAGCGCCAAGAAGGCCGCCGAGACCTCCGAGTCTCTGGACAAATGCTCGGCGGAAGTCGCAGGAGCGGCCAAGGACTTTACTCGCGAAATGGGCGACTTCCGCACTGCCATGGGGGCAGGGGCAGACGCCGCAGCCAGCTTGAAACGATCTCTTGGGGGAATCGGGGATCAAACCAAAGTGTTCGGAACACGCTTTGAGACCCTCAGCGAACAAATCGAGCAGATCCACTCCGCTTTTGCCCGAATCAACGGCGTGGCAGGGCCGTCCGCCGATGCAATCGCCGCCACTTCGCAGGGAGTGTCACACGCAGCTGCCGAGGCATCTTCCCTCGGCAGGACGTTGGCTGGTCTGCGGCACAGCGCCGGGAAGGCGCGCAAGGCGTTCGACGGAGTCGCCGACTCCGTCGATGCGACCCGTGTGGTGCCCGCCTTGGAAGAGGCTGCAGCTCAGGTTGCCGAAGGAGGCCGGCATTTTCGGAGCGTCGGTGTACAAGCGGCCGCCACGGACGACGAGTTGGCGGGCTTGGGGGAGTCCGCCAGGAACGCTAAGGACAGCATTGCCTCGGTCTCGGACACCGCTCGATCGATCCGCGAGCACATGGATGGAGCGCGCAACGACCTCTCGTCCAGCGTCAGTACGGTTCAGAAGCATACGCGAGGCTTGAACGCGGACCTGGATGCGATGGAGGATCAGTCCGTCAAACTATCCGGCGCTCTTGCGCGTGTTGAGCGGCAGGCACAGCGCTTGTCCGAAGACATTCGCCAAGCCCGCGCCAGCGGCGTTCCCGGATCGCTGGCGGTGAGCCCCTTCACCTGGATCGCACGTGCATTCCGGCGCGTGGCTCGGGGTCGGAGCCAAGCCGACCCAACCTCCCGGCGTAGACGCTGACCGGACGGCATTGCGCCCATGCTCCCCGCCGAGAAGACACATTACCGGAAGGGCTTGGCACTGGGACTAACCCTGGCCGAGACATTCAGTATCGTCGTCTTCATCCTGCTACTGGCGTGCGCGGTTCTGCTACGGCAGGAGCAGAGGCAACGGGACACGGCCCAAGCGCAACGGGACACGGCCCAAGCGCAGCGGGACACGGCCCAAGCGCAGCGGGACACGGCCCAAGCGCAGCGAGACACGGCCCAAGCGCAGCGGGACACGGCGCGAATCGATCTCTCAATCACTCAGGAGATGCTGCGCGCAGACAGCATTTCCTGGGGGAATGCGGACGCGTGGTTCGACTACGCCAGACGGCTCCGCCAAGAGTTGGAAGCTGAGCAAGTCCGCGCCGAGACGACCGAAAGGGACCTTGTCCGCGAGAGGGCTCGCGCTTCGGAAGCAGAGGCACTGTTGGCCGCTAGGGCATCGAACGATGATCTCGCGGAGCGCACCCTGGAGCAGGCCGCCGAGCTTGATGCGCTGAAGGACTCCGTTTCTGGGAGCGAGCGCCGTTTTAATGAAGTGACAAGCCGCCTGGATTCACTTGAGACGCGTCTCGCCGAGGCGGAGCAGATCGGCCGACTCGTGCGCGACGGCATCGCGGAGCGCAGAGACCTTAGTCCCGAACAAGCGTGGGAAGTTGTCGAGCAAGCTGCTCATGCGGAGCGCCTGGCAGATTCCTTGTCGGGCGCCCGACGAACGATCGGTGCCATGGACCGCGAACTGCGGGAGGTCCAGCAGTTGCTGCACGGTGACACTGCCGCTGCGGTCGATTCACTTCGGACCAGCCTAAGCGACAGCCGCTTCCGCGAAGACACGCTTCGTGGCCGAATCAGAGACGCCGAGCGGGAGCGCGATGACGCAATAGGCCGGGCCGAGTACCGCGAAACCCAACTTCAACAGTTGCGGCAAGGGTCCGGAATCGATCCTCCCCCGTGCTGGCTGGACGGAGAGGGCAGTCCCGAGTACATCTTCCGCATCGAGTTAATGGACAGAGGCATGAGACTGTTCAACATCGCGCCTGAGCGACGCGTCAACAGCGATCCCGAGGCAATGAGGTATGCGGCATCGATCGAGGACGGACGCATCTACGCTCCTGCCGAGTTTCTACGCCTTGCCTTGCCGTTCTACTCTATGGGCACGGCCCGAACCGAGGCATTCGGTCCGATGGGCTGCCGATTCTGGATTCGACCCGTTGACCTCACGGGCGACCGCAAGGACATTTTCCAGGAGCGACAGGAGCAGCTGTGGCGGCGTTTCTGGTTCCGATGGTAGGTGCACTCAAATGAAACCAGACTGCGAAAGCACTCGGCGGTGGAAGCCATCGCGACGTAGCGGCTGCCCCTGCATGTCATGAGCGGCCACTGGGGATTCTACGGGCGCCACGAAGAACTCGGAGGTCTGGTACGCGCCCTCCGGGCCGATCGCTGGTTCTTCGGCGCGATCCGCGGGCGCCGACGTGTAGGCAAGACCGAACTCGCGCACCGAGCTCTCGACACGGTCCGGGCAGAAGACCCCGGCCGCCCCATCCTGTACCTGCAGCTCGTGGACGAATCCGAGTCGGGCATGGCAACCCGTTTCCGCCGGGCTATTGCTGCGGAGCCCTCCCTGGATCCCGCCACGATCGACCTCGACGATCTCAGGGACCATCACGGCGTCGCGAACGCCGTCGGCCGGATCTGCGCGGCGCACGGGATCGTGGTTCTGGACGAGTTCCAGGTGTGTCATCGGGGGCCGCTACGTCCCCTGGCTTCCTCGCTTCAGTTCGAGGTGGACAACCTGCAGCGTCGCGACCGCCGGGGCGCGCTGATTCTCCTGGGGTCGGTGCAAACCGAGATGGAAGAACTGTTGCACGGCCAGCGGTCGCCCCTGTTCGGGCGCGCCACCTATTCGCTCACCCTTCGGCCTTGGCGCATCGCCACGACACTGAATGTCGCCGGTCGCCATCGCGGTGCCGACCCGCACCGCTTCCTCACACTGTGGACGCTGTTCGATGGTGTTCCGAAGTATTGGCGGCACTTCGCGGGTCTTACTGGCAGCCTCCCGGGGCAAGGTAATGACAGGTGGACCATGGACTTGGCCAACCGGCTCTTCCTCGCGCCGGACGCCCTGCTGCGCGACGAAGGGGAAGTCCTCCTGGGACGCGAGCTCCAGGGCGACAGCCTGCGCATCCTGCGCGAGGTCGCGACGCGGCGTTTCTCGACCCTTCCCCGTCTGCGGCGGGTCTTCCCCGGCCTGGCGGATCTCGAAGAGCGCCTCGAAGCGCTGGTCTTGGACTTGCGCCTGGTGGGTCAACGCATGCCGATGTTTCGCGGCAACCGTCAGGCCGCCCGGTACGTCGTTTCCGATCCGTTCCTACGAGCCTGGCTGAACGTTTTCGAGTCCGCCGCAGGCAGGGCGCAGGTGCGCCAAGCGCACGGTATCGACAAAGCACTGCTTCGAGACTTGCGCACTCTGGAGGCCTACGCCTTCGAAGAAATCGTGCGGGAGGCGAGCCATCAGGCCTCGCGACTGGGTGCGGACGACTTCCCGCTTACGGAACTGGCAGGCGGTTACTGGAACAGGCCGGAAGCCGGAGGCGACATCGAGATCGACTACATCGCGTGGAACGCGGACGAGGTCAGGGTTCGCTTCGGGTCTTGCAAACGCAATGCGCACGCGCATGACGAAGCCTCGCTGAACCGCTTTCGTGGCCATGTGGACCGATATCTCAACACGGACCACGGTCGGCGCTTCCGTGACGCCCACACCGAATACGCGCTGTTCTCGCCCGTCTTCGAGCTCGACCAGCGGTCCGCGCTGGAAGGAGGCGGCTGGATCTGCCGGGACCTTTCGGACTTCCGGCGGATGCTTTCCCTACCCCTCAAACCAACATCCCGTCCGCAACCACCTCCACCGTCGCAGGCCCGTTGTACGCCAACGCCTGCGCCAGCGCGTCGTCCAGCTCGCTCGCATCCCGCACCCTGACCCCGAACGCCCCGCACAGCTTCGCGTACTCGGAAAAATCCGGGTTGTGCAGCGACGTCTGCCACACGTCCAGGCTGCCCGCGCGCTGCTCCTTGGAGATCTTGCCCAGCTCGTCGTTGTTGAGGACCAGGTGGGTGATGTTCATGCCGTACTTGACGGCTGTGGTGATCTCGGCCAGGTACTGCCCGTAGCCCCCGTCGCCGGAGACTGCGACCACCTGACGTCCGGTGAAGGGGGTCCCCTCTTCCCGGGTCGCCGCCCAGGCGCCGAGCGCCGCGGGGTAGGCGAAGCCGATGGAGCCGAGATACCCCGACATGAGGACCGCCTGGCGCCGGCATTCGAAGTAGCGGCCGAACGAATAGGCGTTGTTGCCGACGTCGATGGTGAGGATCGCGTTGTCGTCGACCGCGCGGGTCAGCGCCGCGAAGATCGCCGCCGAGTTGACGCCCTCCCCCCGGTCGTCCGCTACGCGCCGCGCCTTCTCGGCCCGCCAGATACGCCACCGGTCCGCGATCTCGCCGCGGTGGTCCGCCGACGCCGCGCCATCTTCGGCCACGGCCCGCGCGAGCAGGTCCACCGTGATCCCGATCTCGCCCCAGACGGGCACGTCCACCGCGTGGAATTTCCCCAGCGCCATCGGATCGAAGTCGACCTGGATCGTGGGCTTCTTGTCCGTGATGCCCGTGTGATTGGAGAAGCTGGCACCGAGCACGAGCAGCAGATCGCTCTCGTTCATGAACCAGCTCGCGATCGGGGTGCCGCTCCTTCCCAGGACGCCGCAGCCGAGCGGATGCGTGTCCGAGATCAACCCTTTTGCCTTGAATGTGGTCACAACCGGGCAGTTGAGGCGTTCCGCCAGCGCCGTGATCCGGTCCATGTTGAAGCGGGCCCCGTGGCCAACGATGATCACCGGTCGCTCGGCGCCCTTGAGCAAGGTCGTCGCCTCTTCAAGGGCGTCCGCAGGCGGCGCAATGGTCCTTCGGGTCAGTCTGCCCGCAGGTCCTCCCGGCCCGCTCCCCTCGTCGGCCGGCAGCACCTGAACCTCGTCGGGGAAGATGAGGTGGGACACGCCCCGGTTCAGGATCGCGCTCTTGCACGCCAGGTTGATCAGCTCGGCGTGCTTGCTGGAGTGAAGAACCGGCTGGCTCCACTGGGCGACCTTGCCGAAGGCGGCCTGAAGGTCCACCTCCTGGAACGCCCCGGGCCCCAGCACCTGGGTGTCGACCTGCCCGGTCAGCGCGAGGACGGGGGAGCGGTCCACGTTGGCGTCCCAGAGGCCGGTCAGGAGATTCGTCGCCCCGGGCCCCGCAATGGACAGACAGGCCGCCGGCCTCCCGGTGAGCTTGCCGTACGCTGACGCGGCAAAGGACGCAGCGCCCTCGTGACGGATCCCCACGAAGGTCATCTCTCCCGCCTCTTCCCGCCGTCGGATGGCGTCGGCCAGCCCCAGGTTGGAGTGCCCCACCATCCCCCACACCCACCGCACCCCCCAGTTCACCATGGACTTCGCCATCACATCGGACACCGTCTCGACATGCAGTTCGTCTTCGGGCAACCCGACGTAGATCCCATCCTCCCGCACCTCCACCTTGTAGGTTGCGACCCCGTCGTCGTACCCTCCCGGCGGCTTTCCCGTCAGCGGATGGAAGTCCCAGCCGTGCCAGGGGCAGCGCAGCCAGCCGTTCTCGATCGAGCCTTCACCAAGGGGCCCGCCCTGGTGCGGGCACTTGTTGTCCAGCGCGGCATAGATGCCCTTGTGGCGTGTCATGCAGACGGTCTTGCGGCCGCAGCTGACGGCCTGCACGCGGCCCTCGGGCAACTCGTCGGGAGCGAGGACTCTGAGCCAGCGGACCCGGCCGCCACCCGGAGCGGCAGCGGAGGAGCCGTTGCCGGTTGCGGAAGGAGACTGGTCGACGTCGGAACGGCCGGAAGGATCTGACATGGGAGCGGTTCTCCATGGGTTCGCGGGGGCGGCAGCACAATACGATACCCACACGCACCAGGACAGGTTCACGACCGGTCATCGGGCCCCCGGCGACCCAGGCGAAGCCGCGCGGGCTTGATTCTTGCCCCCGAACCTCGGAACATGCATCATTCCAGCATGACTGGATCCGATCTCGTCCGAGACCGGAATCGCCCCTCCGAACCGAACAACGCCTCCCCACCCATGACAGGGCGAAGACGAACACGATGAAACTAGACCGCGAACAGGTGCAACACTGGAAGAAAGTCCTGTCGCCGTACTTCGGTCCCGACGACCGCCGAAGTGCCTGGCAGATGGGCTACACCACCGTCCTCTTCATGGGCGTGTGGGCTCTCATGTACTGGAGCCTCGGTGTGGGCTACTGGCTCACCCTTTTCCTGGCCTTCCCCACCGCCGGACTGCTCATGCGGCTCTTCATGTTCCAGCACGACTGCGGGCACGGGTCGTACTTCAAATCCCACCGCCTGGCGTGCGTGGCGGGCTCCGTGATCGGGGTGCTCACCCTTACTCCGTACCACTACTGGCGGAAGACCCACGCACTCCATCATGCGCATGCGGGCGACCTCGATCTGCGCTCCTTCGGGGACATTACCACGGTCACGGTCAAGGAGTACGAGGCGATGTCCTCCAAGCAACGCTCCTGGTACCGGCTCTACCGCAACCCGGTGTTCCTCTTCGGCTTCGCCGCCGCGTTTCAGTTCATCGTCAAGCACCGATTCCCGTGGGATGTGCCCAAGGACTGGAAGCGTGAGTGGAAGTCCGTGTGGTGGACCAACGCGGCCCTCGTCACCATCATCGGCGGAGCCTGGTTCACAATCGGCATCGGCCCCCTGTTGATGATTCAGCTCCCGATCACCCTCATTTCGTGCGCGATCGGAGTGTGGCTCTTCTACGTGCAACACCAGTTCGAGGAAGCGTACTGGCACCGGCACGAGGACTGGAACTACTTCGACGCCGGTCTTCACGGCTCGTCCTTCCTGAAGCTCCCCAAGGTGCTGCAGTGGTTCACGGCCAACATCGGCCTCCACCATGTCCACCACCTGAGCGCCCGCATCCCCAACTACCGGCTCCAGCGTTGCCACGACGAAAACCCGGAGCTGTGGGAGGCCCCGCGCATGACCCTGTGGGACGGACTCAAGACCCTGCACCTGTCTCTCTGGGATGAGGGACGCCGCAGGCTGATCTCGTTCCGGGAATACCGGCGGCTGCAGACGGCGGAGGCGCACTCTTGATCCTCGGCGCGCGCTCTGTCCGGCGTGCAATCGTGGGGCTGGTCGTCTCGACGGCCGTTCTCGGAGGATGCGGGGACGGCATAACCGCTATCGAAGATACCGAGTTCGCGGCTTCGCTCGGGATCAATCTGGCGGCCATGACGCGGACATCGTCAGGACTCTACTACCAGGACATCGAGACAGGCGAAGGCGAGCCGGCGACCAGCGGGGACGCCGTGGAGGTCGCCTATACCGGCTGGCTGAGCGACGGCACCCAGTTCGACAGCGGTTCGCTCACCTTCACTCTCGGAGCGGGACGGGTCGTGGCCGGCTTCGACGAGGGTGTCCAGGGGATGCGCGTCGGTGGCGTGCGCCGAATCGTCATTCCACCCGCGCTCGGATACGGGAGCCAGGCACGCGGAGCGATCCCCCCCGACTCGATCCTGGTCTTCCGGATCGAGGTGCTGTCGATCGGCTGAGGGGGGCCGGACGGGGCACCGCGCCCGCCGTCCCCACCCTACACCCCCACCAACTCCCCCAGCACGAACACGTCAGTCAGCAGCGCCCGAATGTGGATCGACGCGTTCAGATTGTCGATCAGCTGGGAGGACACGGCGGATTGGGCCGCCACGAGCCGCACGAACGCGCGTGACGCCTCTGCGTCGCGCCGGAGCACCGCCAGGGCGGACTCGGTGGCCTCTCCGGCCGGCAAGTGGGCACGAAACGCCGCGTCCAGGCCATCGAGCACCTTGTCGTAACGGCTCAGGTAGTCGCGCACCTGCGCACCGACCTTGCTTGCCGCGTCGCTGGTCAGCCCCTGAGCCGCGTAGGCGAGGAAGAACTCATAGCCTTCCTCGATGGTGTCGATACGGTCCTTCAGGTCGTCCCCGGGCACGCGGCTACGGGCCCTCCCCGCGGACCTTGTCGCTCACGGCCGCCTGGCCGGTGCCGCCCCCGGACCCGGACGCTTCCAACTCCGCCACCGATCCCTGCTCCGTCACCACCCAACGCCCGGGATCGTGATTCTCCAGGTAGCGGTCGCGGTCGATCCAGCCGTTGATCATCGACCAGGTCATCCATCGCTTCTCTGGCCGGATTGCGAAGTAGACGTGGGCCATCACGAGGAAAATGAGGCCGATCCCGGACACGCCGTGGATCACGTAGACCCAGCCCCACACGGCGTCGCTGAACATGTACGTGTTCTGCGCCCACAGGAAGTTGTCGACCCTGAACATCATGAGGACGCCCGTGACGACCGCACCGAACGTCACCACCATGGCGGCGTGGTGGAACATTTTCTGGTCGATCGGATACTTGCCGGATCGCGGCCGCTTGGTCCCCGGCCTCCCCAGCGCGGCCTCAAGCCCCTGCTTCCCTTCGGCGATGTCGCGGCGGTCGATCCACATCGCCCAGAAGTCCTGGTTCGCGAAGACGTGGTAGATGTGGTAGATGACCGTCAGGATCAGCGCGACGCCCGCGATCCAGTGGATGGTGACCCAGGCAAACCGGATCCCGACCAGGGGGAAGAAGGCCGTGATCAGGAGCACGAACATGGCGACCGACATCGACCAGTGGAAGACGCGCGCTCCGGGCGTGTGACGCTGGAGCTTTTCGGGCAGGCCCTTCGCCTCGTTCTCGTCGATCTCGCCGGCTGCGACCTTCTTGGGGACCATGAGCGCGTGGCCCACCACGAAGATCGCCCCGATGATCACCGCGGCCCAGATCAGGTCCCACGAGACACCGATGGGGACATCTTCGCCCCAGGGGTTCAGGGCACGCCGAAGGAATTCCATGGGTTATCGTCTCCTAGGCCGCATCGCGGATCGCTCTTTTCACGAGGTTGCGGGTGAGCGCGATCTTGTAGTCGTTGTGACGAAGCGCGCGAGAGCCCTCGACGGCGATCTCGCCCGCCATCCGGCCGGTCTCGTCGCTCGGTTCCCGTCCCCGCACGGCCGCCTCGGCGGCACCCATGCGGACCGGGTACGGGGCGATGCCGTTCACCACCAGCCGCACGTCCCGGATCACGCCGCCCTCGACGCTGAGCATCGAGGCGACGCTCGCGAGGGAGAAGTCCCAGGACTTGCGGTCGCAGATCTTCTCGAAGTAGTGCCGCGCTCCGCTCCACGGTGCGGGCAGCCGGATTTGCGTGAGGAGGTCGCCGGGCTCGAGCACGGTCATCCGCGTGATGTCGAGATCCGGTCCGATGAAGAAGTCCGTCGCCCCGTACGTCCGTTCGCCCGAGGTGCTGGCCACGACCATCTCGGCGTCGAGCGCGATCAGGGCCGGAGCCGTGTCCGACGGATTGACCGCCACGCACCGGCTCGCGCCCATGATGCAGTGTTCCCGGTTCATTGAACGGGGCGTCCCCGCGTAGCAGATGTTCCCCCCGGCACGGTAGCAGGGCCATCCGCTGCGGTAGTACCAACAGCGGGTGTCCTGCGCGATGTTGCCGCCGAGGGTGCCCTGGTTGCGGATCTGCGGCGTCGCCACCAGCTCGGCCGCCGTGGCCAGGAGGGGATACGCGCTCATGATGTCGGCGCTCTCGGCGACCGCGGTGAGGCTCGTCATCGCCCCGATCGCGAATCCGCCGTCCGCTCCCGCCGAGATGCCCTGGAGCTCGTCCACGCCTCCGAGGTCGATCACCGCCGAGGGTCGCTTGATGCGGTCCTTAAGCCAGTCGAAGGTGTCGAGTCCTCCGGCCAGCACCCAGCCCTGGTCGCCGTGCTCCTCCATGAGGCGCACCGCGTCGTCGACACCCGCCGGCTGGAAAAGCTCGAACGGCGGGATCATGTCACGAATGACAGCCACTTTATTTCTCCTTACAGGTTTTTTCCATGGACTGCACGGGTCAGACGTGCGTGTCCAGCAAGCCGTAGGGCCGAGGCCGGCCTTCCAGCTCCGCCAGAATCATGTCGGAGGTGAGCGGTGTGCGACACAGGCAAAGTCCGCCCATGGCATCCGCGACTGCGCAAACGTACGCGGCTTCCCCGGCACCTACCGGCGGCTCGCCGATTCCCTTCGCGCCCACAGGCGTATGCGGATCGGGCTGGTTCACGGCCGCGAACCGGGGGCTCCTCGGAACGTCCAGGATGCCCGGCGGACGCGCCGTGTAGAAGCGCTTGGTGAAGGGGATGCCCCACTTGGGATCGAAGACCCAGCGCTGGCTCTTCGCCATGCCGATCCCCTGGAAGACGCCGCCGTTGGTCTGGGCCGCCAGGCTGCGCGGGTGCATCACCGTGCCGCAGTCGGTGGTCGATGCGAGGTCCACGATCTCGACCTCGCCCGTCTCGACGTCGAGTTCGACCTGTGCGAAGGAGGCCACCCAGGTGAAGACGGCGCCTGCCTGCGGGTAGTTGTCCCTTGCGGCGGCGATGAGGCCTTCGCCCGCCAGGCCGGCGACGGCCGCCTTGGTGGCGTCGTTGAGGTCTTCCGGGAACTCCTCGCCGCTGAACTTGCCGCCCAGCGCCATCGCGCGGTGCGCCGCCGTGGCGAAGTCCATGCCGGCCGCGCGGTTTCCGGACCGGAAGACCCGGCCGTCCGCCACGCGGTAGTCCGAAGGCGAGCCTCCCAGTTCACCCGCCGCCAGCTCCTGAAGCAACCCGACCAGCGCGGTCGCTGCCGCATGGTTGGCACGAGTGTGGGCGTGCGTCGTCTGGCTGCCCGCCTGCACCGTGCTGAAGGGAAGGTGCTTGCTGGTGTCACCCCAGACGATCACGACCTGATCCCACGAGAGGTCGAGGACGTCGGCCGCGGGGCGGGCGGTGTCGGCGATCGAGTGGGTGCCGAGGTTCCCGATGCCCTGATGCACGTAAAGCTTGCCGTCGGGGCGGATGACCATCAGCCCATCCCGGCCGGTGCTGCCTGCGGTGAACGGGCTGAGGCCCATCCCCACCCCGGTGACCTTGGTGCCCTCGCGCCGTCCGGAAAGCTCCTTCTTCTCTTCCCAGTTGAAGAGCTCGCCACCCAGGTCCAACGCCTCGCGCACGTACGCGCTGGTGAACGGCGTCTTTCGCTCGCCGAGCCAGCCATCGTGTCCCGGAGCGTTGATCTTGCGGATCTCGAGGCGGTCGACGCCGAGTTCCCGCGCCGCCTTGTCGACCACGGGTTCGAGCATTGCGACAATCTGCGCCCCGCCCGGTGCTCGTTGCGCCGAGCGCGGGGGCGTGTTGGTGTAGACCGGCACGCCGCGGAAGCGCATGTTCTCGGGCTGGTAGATTGCCGTCGCGACCGTGCCCGCGGTGCTGAAGTCGCTGGCGCGCCCGTAGGGGCCCCCATCCTGCACCAGGTAGAGGTCGAGCGCGGTCATGCGTCCGTCGGCGCGGAAGCCGATCTTCGCCCATCCCTGGAACCCGGCCCGTGCCCGCCCGATGTAGTTCTCTTCGTAGCGGGTGATCCGGAGCATTACCGGACGGCCGATCTTGCGCGACATCACCGCGGGCACCGCCATGATCGGCGACCCCGAGATCTTGCTGCCGAAGCCGCCGCCGCAGTACTCGCCGATGAACACCACATCGTCCACCTCCACACCGGCCATGCGCGCGACGCTGCCCCGGGTCCGTTCCGTACTCTGCGTGGAGCCGTGCAGGAAGAGCTTCCCGTTCTGCCAGTACGCCATGCAGGAACGGGGTTCCATGGGATGGTGCGTGACCGACTGGTGGACGATCGTCTCCTCGACGATCACTTCCGCCTCGGCGAAGGCCGCATCCACGTCTCCGATGGCCCACTCGGTCGCCGGCTCGCCCATGGGCAGCCTGTCCGGCCCGGCTTCGTCGAAGACCGAATCGGGCCACTTGATCGTGAGCGCCTCGCCGCGGGCACCCACATTCCCGTCCAGCCGCGCATCGGGTCCCCCCTCGCGGAGGCTCTCGAGCGGGTCCAGCACGAAGGGGAGCGGCTCCAGGTCCACCCGGATCGCCTCCACCGCCGCGGCCGCGATCGTCTCGTTGACCGCCGCCACCGCCAGAATCGGCTCGCCCTCGTACAGGGGCTCGTCGGTGAGCGCGCCTTCGCCCAGTCCCTCCGACTGGACGGGCATCTCGGACGCCCGCAGGATCCCCAGCACCCCCTCCATCACCTCGGCGGCGCTCGTATCCACACTGCGGACCCGCGCGTGCGGCATCGGGCTCAGCAGGAGCTTCGCGAAGACCATCCCCTCGGCGCGGAAGTCCTCGGCGTAACGGGCCCGGCCCGTGATCTTCGCCCGAAGATCCGGTGGGGAGATATCGGTGCCGATTACGTTCTCAGCCATGTCGATTCACCTTTCTCCGGCAGTCCGTGGTGAAACCCCTGCCATGTTTACGCGCGGGAGCGGGACAGCTCGGCCGCCCGCATCGCCGTGTTCAGAATCTTGTCGTAGTCGCCGCACCGGCAGAGGTTGCCCGACAGGAGATGGGCCGCTTCCTCGCGGGTCGGTTCCGGGTTCTTGGTCAGCATCCCGACCATGCTCATGGTGAAGCCGGGAGCGCAGAAGGCGCACTGGAAGCCGCCCTCGTCGATGACGGCCTGCTGGACGGGGTGAAGCTGTCCGTCCTGTTCCAGCCCTTCGATGGTGGTGACTGCGCGCCCCCGCACGGAGTGTGTCAGGATCGAGCAGCCGTAGTGCGTGACCCCGTCGAGCAGCACCGTGCACGCCCCGCACTCGGCCCGGTCGCACCCCAGCTTGGTGCCGGTCAGGCCCAGCTGGTAGCGGAGCGTCATGGCGAGCGTTTCCTGCTTGGGAACGTCCACCCGGCGCTGCTGTCCGTTGATGCTCAGGGTGACGAGCCGCTCGACCGCGCCCTGCGCGGACAGCATCGGCGCGAGTACCCCGGTGCCACGGAACAGGTATCCCGCGGCAGACGCGGTCGCGCCCGCGGCGATCACTCCCTTGATGAACTTCCGGCGGGTGTAGCCGCCTCGTCTCGACTGAATGACCTCGGTCTCCAACATCGATCTGCACCTCACTGGGTTATGAAGGGCGGGCCGGTAATCTGCCGGACATTATATGATGCGCGAGGCAATCACGCGAATAGGGCACGCGTCATCCACAGCGGGCGCCAGGACTCTACCCGGACTCGATCAATTCCAGCCCGTCTCGACTGTGTGGATCTGCCAGGCCGGCCAGCCCGCGGTCGAATGTTACAAGGCGTCCGCCGTGTCGGATCGCCAGCGACAGCAGGTGGGCGTCTGTCACCTGCCGGTACCCGACCACTCGGGCAAACGGCGTCGAGCATGGATCTGCCGGCGAGGTGTCGTCCTCCCAGAACACATGGCCGGGAATCTCCCGGATGCGCCGCAACAGGGTGATCGCCTCGATCGGGGTGCAGGCGCTGGGGATGGCCCGCCGGTTGCTCGATACTCTCACGAATCCCGACTCGGTGAGCGGGCAGGTCGCCCAGCCGCCGTCCCGGTTCGCGCCGAACCAGGCGTGCGCGTCCGCATGATGGACGTGATTGGGCCAGGCCAGCGCGACGAGGACGTTGACGTCAAGGAGCCCGGTCAGATGTCCTCCAGGGCGTCACGCACCATCTCGGGGGTGAGCGGCGACGCATCGTTGGCCACGTCGAAGACCGGAAAGCCGTCGGCGCGGGTCACAGGCTCGCGTGGCTGTAACCCGGCTCGGGCCAGAGCGGACACCACGGCGCCCATGCTCTCCCCGCGTTGCCCGGCGAGGCTCCGTGCAACGCGGTAGATGTCGGGATCCAGAGTCAGCGTAGTTCTCATGACGCATCATAACATCAGCGTATCATGATGTCTATTCCTGCGTGGGACCGTGGCGCTATCCACCCACCCCCAACTTGGCGTCCAGCGTCATCCGGTCCTCGTCCATCGTGCCCCAAAGCAGAAGCGCCGCCGCCGCGATGATCGCCGATGGGTAGAAGAGCACATTCGAGCCTTCCAGGAACCAGCCCCACGGATCGATGATGGACTTCCAGACCCCCAGAGCGGTCACCATGAGGATGACGAAGGCCACCGGGTAGGCCCGCTTCCGCCAAAGGCCGAGGACCACCAGCGCACCCAGGATAATTTGGAGGACGCCGAAGACGTTCTGAACGACCGCCTGCGAGCCGATTCCGAGATAGAATGCCTCCGCGACGCGCTGCCCGTGCTCAACGTTTACCAGCTTGTCGAGGCCCCACATAACCAGCAGCCAGCCGGTGGTCACCCGCAGAAGAAACAGTCCCCAGCGTTTCATGATTCGTCCTTTCGTTGGTGTGTCGGTCTCGTCCGTCTGCACTGCTGACTTATGGCCTGCCGACGGAGGCGTCCAGCGGTGCGCATTCGTGCCCTGCTCTCCCGGGACTCATCGACCCCCCGGACGCCTCCAACGAACCGGGGGCGGCGGCTCGTCCTGGAAGATGACCGTTCCAGTCTCCAGCAGGCGCAGCGCCTCCCGTACTGCCGCCTCCAGCTGCGGGTCGCCCCCGCCGATCACCGGGGCGGGGTCGTTCCGCACCTCGATGTCGGGGGCCACCCCGTCGGCCTCCACCGCCCACTCCCCGTTCACGTCGAAGAAGCCGCCGCGGGGGGCCACGAAGCCACCCCCGTCGATGAGGGGCGGGGTGTCCCAGGTCCCCACCAGTCCGCCCCACGTCCTGGTGCCCACCAGCGGGCCGACCCCCCGGAAACGGAACAGATAGGGGAGGAGGTCGCCCCCCGATCCCGCACGTTCGTTGATCACCATGACCTTGGGTCCGAAGAGACCGGCCATGGGCTGGGTCCACGGCTTGCGGTCGCCGGCGCGCGAGTTGAAGTAGCCGGTGAGCTCGCGGTCGAGGATGTCCACGATGTAGTCTGCCGCCGAGCCGCCGCCGTTGTTGCGCTCGTCGATGACCGCGCCCTGGCGGTCCTGCTGGGCGTAGAACATGCGGTTGAAGTACTGGTAGCCGCCCTGTCCGGTGTTGGGAAGCCAGACGTAGGCGAGCCGTCCTCCGCTCATCTCGTCGACCCGGGCCTGGTTGGCGTCGACCCAGGCCCAGCGTCGCAGCGCGCTCTCGTTGCCTGTGGGCTCGACCACGATGTCGCGGGCGTCCCCGGCGGAGGGGGAGGAGGCCACCGTCAGGGTGATGACGCGCCCGGCGGTCCCCTCCAGGAGGCGGTAGGGGTTGGTGGGGGCGCGCAGCTCGGCCCCGTCCACCGCCAGCAGATAGTCGCCCTCCTGCACGTCCATCCCCGGGTGGGAAAGCGGCCCCGCCACCCCGGGTGTCCAGTCGCCCCCGTTGTAGATGCGGGTGATCCGGTAGAACCCGTCCTCCTCCTGCACGTCGGCGCCCAGAAGACCGGTGCGCGGACTTTCCAGCTCCGGGTAGTCGCCGCCGCGGACGTAGGAGTGCCCGACCGCGATCTCGCCCGAGAGCATGTCCAGCAGGTGGTTGAAGTCGGAGCGGTGACGCACGTCCGGCAGCCACGCCGAGTACCAGTCCCATACGTCGTCCCACGGCGCCCCGTGCTGGTTGTCCACATACAGGAAGTCGCGCATGAAGCGCCAGCCGTCGCGGAGCATCTGGGCGTACTCGGCCCTGGGTTCGACCCGCACGCGCAGGCCGCCCAGGTCCAGCGCGCCATCGCCGCCCGAGGGCGGACGGGCCGTGTCGACGATGCGCCAGCCGCCGCTGTAGTAGAGCAGCCGGCTGCGGTCGTGGGAGACCGCGAGACGCCCGCCCCGTTCCAGGAAGTCCTCCCCCTCCTGCTCCTCGATGGAGTACTTGAGCACCGCGCCGCCACCGAAACCGCCGCCCTCCAGGACGAACACGGTCCCGTCCGGTCCCGGCGCCAGCCCCGCATAGTCCTCCATGTCCAGCCCGGGGGCGTCCACGATGCGTCCGGCCAGTCCATCGAAGTCGATGATCACCTCGGGCGGGTCGTCTGCGGAGGCACCGCCGCCGGAGGCACCTTCGCTGGAGGCCCCGCGGCCGGAATGGCCTGACTCACCCGATTCGGCCTGCCCTCCATCCTCGTCGTCGCTCTCCCCGTCGTCGCTCTCTTCCTCGTCGCTTCGGGGCAGGAAGGGGGAGGGCTCGTCGGCGCTGAGCAGCGCGAGGTAGAGGGCGCGGGTCACCGGACGGTCGTAGGAGGTCATGTCCAGCCAGCCGGTGTTGAGCGCGTAGTCGGTGGAGGCCAGGAAGTAGAGGTACTTCCCCGACGCGTCCCACACCGGCGAGATCGCGTCGGACATGCCGTCGGTAAGCTGGCGCGTCTCCCCCGATTCGGTGTCGTGGACGAAGATCGCGCGCAACAGGTTGTCCAGTCGGCGGGCGTACGCGATCCAGCGCGAGTCCGGCGACCACACGGGGTTCATCGAGCGCTCCGGATGCGCGAAGCGATCGGTGTCGACGTGCTCCACCTCACCCGACTCCGCCTCCAGTACCAATACCCGGTAGTGCGTGTCGGTGAAGGCCAGCCTGGATCCGTCGGGCGACCACTCGGGGCGGAAGTAGAAGGACGGCTCGGGGATCTCGATCCGGCGCGGGTTCGACCCGTCCTGATCGGCGATCACCAGCCCGTACTCGTCGCCGTCGTCGTTGAACCAGGCGATGCGCGACCCGTCCGGCGACCACACGGCGTGCCGGTCGGCCACCCCGGGGCTGCGGGTCAGGTTGCGCCAGGATCCCTCCTCGGCGGGCACGCTGAACAGCTCGCCGCGCCATTCGAAGAGCGCCCGCTTGCCGCTGGGGGAGAGGCGGGCGTCCCGCAACTGTCCGGCCGGGACGGCCTCCCAGCGCGCGCGCGACCAGTTCATGTCGCCGGTCACGTTGATGACCAGCTGGCGCGTGGCACCGGTGCCCGGATCGACTTCGTGCAGGTAGCCGGCCTGCTCGTAGACCACCACCCCGTCGCCCGCGCCGAGGGATTTTGCGTCGAAATCGGCGTGACGCGTGATCTGGCGCTCCGTGCCGGTGCTCGGGTCGAACGACCACACGTTGCTGGCCCAGTCGCGCTCGGACATGTAGTAGACCACACCGTCCATCCACACCGGGTCCATCTGGCGCTCCCCCTCCCACGGGGGCGTGACCCGTTCCCAGGTCGAAGTGGAGACGATGCCCACAGGTTGGGCCTGGCCCCCGCGGTAGTTGCGCCACTCGGGGTCCCAGTAGCCGATCTCCTGGTAGGCGAGGTAGGCGCCGTCGGCGGACATCCCGCCCAGGTACGCCTGGGGCAGGGCAAGAGGAGTCGGCAGCCCGCCCTCCGGCCCTACCGTGTAGAACTTCCAGAGCTGGGTGGGCACTCCGTCGCGCCCTGACTGGAAGAGGATGTCGCCCTCGGGCGTCCAGCCTTGCACGACGTCCGCGGCCGGATGCCAGGTGAGCCGCTCGGGTTCCCCACCCTCGGCCGGCATGAGGTAGACATCGGTGTTGCCGTCGTACTGGCCGGAGAAGGCGATCCAGCGCCCGTCGGGGCTGAAGGCAGCGTCGGTCTCGGCGCCCTCGGAGCTGGTCAGCCGCACCGCGTTGCCTCCGTCCCGCCCGACCTTCCACAGGTCGTTGGCGTGGGTGAAGACGATGTGCGTGGCGCTGACGTCGGGTTGGCGCAGGAAGCGGGTGCCCTGGGCCTGGGTGGGGGTGGGGGTGGCGAGGGCGAGGATCAGCACCGTGAGGGCGATGGCGGGCGGGCGCCGCAGGGTGGTGAGGGCGGCTGGGTGGGTGGGGCGAGACATCGGCTTGGGCTCCGGGCTGGTGGAGGGGCGTGGGCGATGACTGGGGAAGCTGGCAGTTGCGGACGGGGGCGCAAGTACGCGCTACGCAGTACAGTCGATCAAGACAATCCAATCAAGGGGCCGACTTCGCGAGGGGTCAGTAACCGCGCCAGGTCGGGGAGGATAGTCAAGGAGGCGCCGATCGCCAGTGACGAGGCGGCTTTCGGGCCAGCTCGCGAGAAGCGCCCAGAGGTGGCTCACAGGTGTATCAGAAATTGGGAGGGCGACGAACCGGACAGTCCCAACCGGCACTGGCTACCCACGGATCACGGGCAAGGTTTGGCGATTTCAGGTGACGCTGTGCGGTTGCAGGCCGACATCGGAACTTTGGCAGTGTACGTGGCAACAAAATGGAGGAAGCTGAGCAAGCTGGGGGCGGCGGCGGAAGAGGATCGTCGACGACGTTTCCTTGACAGGCTCCACGCATGCTTCGAAGCCGAACCGCTTGAGGACGGGATGGATCACCCGGCCGAGCAGGTGATAGCGGTAGCATTGGATGCTGAAGCTCGGGAAGCCGTTTTGGGGCGGATTCGAGGGATCTGCCTGGACCCGCGGAGTCCCGCGTTTTCGGCAGCCGTGTTCCTTTGTTTGGCTCGCCAGCCGGGAGTTGGAAGTGCCACATGGCGGGTTGAATTGGTTCGCAACGGACTTGCAGCCGACGATGTGGAGCTGCGCGACGCGGCTGTGCAAGCTGCGGAGATCTGGGGTGATCCGGGTTTTCGTCAGGTTCTTGAAGCCCACTCCGAGCCAGTCCCGTGGCTTGACGAGTACGTGCGAGGGGTAATCGACGATCTTGCGGGCTGAGCGATGTTTCTGGCCCGAATGATTGTGACGCTCCTAGTGACGTCCGCAGCTGACGGTCGCCTGTCCGGTGAGGATCTCGCCGACAAGCTTCGGGCCGCTGTGCAGGCCAAGCTGAAGGCATGACCACCAAACCGGCTGGCCCCACCGATTGGGAAACCCGGCCACTGCATCTACGTGGTCCACTTTGCCCTGGAGGGTGAGGCAGGGCGGATGGCGCGCGCCGACGTGAATCGGGATCGGCGGCAGTACCAGCTGGCAGACGATGAGGAGGATGCCCGGACGATATCTTGGCTGATCCGATATGCTCCTGCTGGGACGTGGGTGGTGACCGGTCATGCCGTCGCTCCCGCCGCCTTCAGAGCGGCTCCCGTTTCGGTGAGGACGTACTTCTGATTGGACGCTCGCGGATTCTCGGGATTGGTCATGCGAATCAATCGACCCCCCAGCAGGGGGTTCAGATGCTTGTTGCGAAAGTGCGTGCGATGGGAAACACCGGCGCGCTCCATCAGTTCGGTCAGGCTGCGCGGAACATCGCACGCGCCCAGGATGGTCCGCTGGCGTTTGGTCAGGCGCAGAGGGACATGGTCACTGCTCAAGTCCGAGCCGACTTGGTCACCATGGTCACTCTCCTTGTCGGTGCCGGTCTCTCCGTCGGGCGCCTTCCCGGTGTCGGTCTCTGGCTCGCCCTCCGGTGTGGCACTCCGGCCGTTCGAATTCTCCGAGGACGGACTCGTAGCCTTGTCGTCCGCCAAGGCACCGCCCATGTGTGAGAGGTGATCGGCGAGCCGGAATGTGTCGCCCGTTTCCGGAGGTCGAAAAAGACCTTGGACCACCATGGTGCTCAGGACCTTCCGCACGTCCGGTCCCGCGAGTCCGGTGACCGCCGTTGCATCGGTCACCGCGAGCCAGCCCTCGCGGCAGGCGAAGGCGAGCAGCGCCGCCTGCGACTCGTCCAACCGAACTCCAAGCCGCGCCTGGAAAAGCCGCTGTTCCTCATTGAGCAGCTCATCCCGCACCAGCGCGAGTTCGAAGCTGTTGTGGGCCTTGTCGTTTCGGATGATGGGCGGAACGTTGCCGAGGCGGCGCCAGTTCCTGAAGATGGCCCGCACGCCGGTGCCAGCCTGCTCGCTCAGTCCAATTCTGCGAAAGGCGGCAACGATCGAGGGATTCCGGACTTCCTTCGCCGTCGGATCCAGCAACTCGTCCGTGGAGGCGTGGGCGTCCCCCGGATTCCAGAATACCGTTCGGTCCTGATAGAACCGTATGAACGCGGTGCGTCCGTGGTCCCCGTAGTCCTGGTGGATCAATTGGTTGATGATTGCTTCCCGAAAGGACACATAGTCGGGAGCGTGGTCGTTCCGCCGGAGCGTCTGCATGTCGAGGCTGGAGGGGCGGTCCGCATGGCGCAGGTATCGTTCCGACAGGATCAGCCAAGCCTGAAGCAGGTTCTCCTCCACGACGATCCGGTCGGCCCAGCGGTGGTCGGGCGACCATTCGGCAAGTCTGGCACCGATAAACTGGCAGTCGATGACCGGCCGGGGAAGAATCTGCCGCAGGTAGCGGGGGCGACCGAAGATCAGCACGGCCGCCCGGGTCGGCGCCAGCCGGTCGCCGCACTCCACCACGAAGCCCCACTCGTGCAGGAACTCGACATCGGTGAAGCTCTGGTGCCTTCCGGGGTTGCGATCGAAGAAGACCGACCGGTACCAGCGCACGGAATTAGGGTCGAAGAACTCGTGGGCTTCCAACTCGCCCAGGACCCGGTTGTCGTACCGGTCTTCGGCCGCGTCCCGCAGGAACCGTTCCAGTTCGGTTCGGCGGCATCGCTCGTTGCAACCGCCGCGCCGGATGAAGGTTCGGTTCGGATTCCCGTCCAGGTAGACAGGTTTCCGGCCGCGAGGAGACTCCCTAATGAAAAAGGCCAGAAGAGTCTTGCCGTCCACCTCGATGGCATCCGCGTCCACCTCAATCGAGCGGCTCAGCTTCTGCCCCGAGCGGATCGTGCTCAGGAACTCGTTCTGAACCTTGTCGACCCGGTCCACGCCGACAACTTCGATTTCACCGTCGCGGTCGCGAACCCCGAAGACGATCGTACCGCCCCCCGTGTTGGCGAAGGCCGACGCAGCCTCGTACGCGGATTTCGGAACTGCTGCGCGTGCCTGCTTGAACTCGGCGTCCGACCACTCGGGCCGTTTCAGCCGGTCGACCAGGGCTTCACGGTTCATTGTTCTGATCTGCTCCCGCCTCATCTGGGTCCCACCGTTACTTGGTCAGTGACCAAGTATTGTAATGGCCTTGTCAACTTGGTCACTGACCAAGCACCGAGTTGGTCACTGACCATGGCACTGACCAAGTGGACCACGTAGTCACCACTGTCCCAATCACTGTCGACCACGGAAGACCGGGCTTGTCAGGAGCCAGGGTCGGCCAGCCGGCCCAGTCGTAGAAGCCCGTCGGTCACCCCTGCGCACGCAGCCTGCGCCGACACTCCGGGTGCAGCGTGGTCACCAGGCGATTGAAGTGGTCGCGCATCCACTCGACCACTTCGTCGAAGTCGCGGATTTCCGTTCCGTCTCCGAACTCCGTGCTGCGATGGAACCCCACCCGCGGTTGTCCTGTGGAGTTAGACCACCGCTTCCATCCGTCGAGCGCGCTTCCCAGTTCCCCGTTACCGCTCAGAGCATCAACGATCTCAGCAAAGATTCTCCCGTTCTCTGGGTAGCCCTTCCGCCAGGTCAGATAGGTTCCGATGCTGGAGCTCCTTCTATCCAGATAGGCACCGAACGAGACACCCCAGCCTCCGTGTCCCGATCCTTCGACCTTCACCCAAACGCTTGCGTATCTGGAAGGTTGAGGCACCAACGGTTCAGAGATGTCGAAGGCGAAGTTGTCCAGCACCGCCGTCCAGAATTGCTCGTTCTCGTCCTCCATCGGCGATGGCTCGTGCTCCTCAATTGGGTCGTCGTCGGTCTCCTCCAGAATCGTCCTGCGAACCAGGATTGTCCGGCGTACGAGCGCGGTCCGCGCCAGGACCCGCGGCTGGATGATCAAGTCCCCGCTGTCCCCACGACGAAAGATGGCGGCTTCGACAAGCGCAAGATCGAACCGGAGACCGCTGTGCTCCTGCACGTACGAAACGATGTCCTCGACGCCCTCGCGGATCCCGTCGCCGATGATCAGCAGCAGGAACTCGCCGCGCTTGAGGTTACGGGCCACGCGATCGCCGGAACCTCGTCGTTGTACGCGGGGTCGATCTCACCGAGCGGCAGGAGGTCCGCGTGCCGGAACAGGACTTCCTGCAGGCGGGCTTCGTCAATGGCACCCTCACCTCCGACGGACGCAAACGGGACGCGCCGCCAAGTGGTCCTGGCGGTCAAGTCACCGCTCAGCTGGATGAGGTTCCCGTACATATGCCGCCTCCGATGCATGGTTCCGATGTCGGGACCGAATCTAGCCACAAGGAAACCTCCTTGCGCCCCCGCCCACCCCTCACCATTCTGTCCTCCCCAACACAATTCCCCCACACCCCCCGGAGGTGCCATGCCAACCGTCACAATGACCGTGAACGGGATGCAGCGGTCGGGAACGGTCGAGGGTCGAACACTCCTCGTCGAATTCCTGCGCGAACATCTCGGTCTCACCGGAACCCATGTCGGGTGCGACACGAGCCAATGCGGAGCCTGCGTGGTCCATGTGAACGGCACGTCCGTCAAGAGCTGTACCTGCCTGGCGGTCCAGGCGGACGGCTCGGCCGTCACCACCATTGAAGGGCTCGCCAACGGCGGCACCCTTCACCCCATGCAGGAGGCTTTCCGCGAGCACCACGGGCTCCAGTGCGGCTTCTGCACGCCGGGCATGGTGTTGAGCGCGGTGGACCTGGCCAACAGGAATTCAAATCCGAGCGAGCATGAGGTCCGGGAGTGGCTGGAGGGCAACCTCTGTCGCTGTACCGGCTACCACAACATCGTCAAGGCCGTCCAGGCGGGCGCCCAAGCCATGGGAGGTGGGTCATGAGTGCGAACGGCACGGGAATCGGAGCCTCGGTCAAGCGCAAGGAAGACCAGCGCTTCCTCACGGGAAGAGGCCGCTACACCGACGACATCAACCTGCACGGGCAGCTGTACGGGTACATCCTGAGGTCGCCTGTGGCGCACGCGACCATCGGCGGGATCGACACCAGCGCGGCCATGGCAGCGCCGGGCGTGCACGCCGTCTACTCCGGCAAGGACATGGAAGGCGTGGGCGGCATCCCGACGGGGTGGCTCATCCACAGCAAGGACGGCTCGCCGATGGTCGAGCCGCCACATCCGGCGCTCGCCCTGGGCAAGGTGCGTTACGTGGGTGACTGCGTCGCGATCGTCGTCGCCGACACGATGGAGCAGGCCAAAACCGCGGCCAATCTCGTCGACGTGGACTATCAGGAACTCCCCGCGGTGGCCTCGATCGGGGCAGCGGAAGCCGACGGCGCACCCCTGGTCTTTGACCAAGCGCCCGGCAACGTCTGCTACGACTGGGAGGTCGGCGACAAGGCAGCCACCGACGCGGCCTTTGAAGACGCGGACCACGTTGTCTCGATCGATGTGGTGAACAATCGCCTCATCCCGAACGCAATCGAGCCTCGCGCCGCCATCGCCAACTTCGACCCGGCGACGGACGAATACACACTATACACAACGAGCCAGAACCCCCACCTGGTTCGCCTGCTCCTCGGCGCCTTCGTCCTCGGGCTTCCCGAGCACAAGCTGCGGATCGTGGCGCCCGACGTGGGCGGCGGTTTCGGGTCCAAGATCCCGCACTACGCGGAAGAAGCGATCCTGACCTGGACCGCCGGTCAGCTCGGCCGGCCCGTCAAGTGGACCTGCGAGCGTCTCGACGCCTTCAAGTCGGACACGCACGGCCGCGACCACCTCAGCACGGCCTCGATGGCGCTGGACGCGGACGGCACCTTCCTCGGGCTGCGCGTCTCCACCAAGGCCAACCTGGGCGCGTACCTCTCCACCTTCGCCCCCTGCGTCCCGACGTACCTGTACGGCATCCTCTTCGCGGGACCGTACACCACGCCGGCGGTCTACTGCGAGGTCAAGTCGTTCTTCACCAACACGGTGCCGGTCGACGCGCTGCGCGGCGCGGGGCGACCCGAGGCGACCTACCTCCTCGAGCGGCTGGTGGAAAAGGCCGCCCGCGAGCTCGGGATGGATCGCGTCGAGATCCGCCGCCAGAACTTCATCCGCGAGTTCCCGTATCAGACGCCGGTCGCGCTGCAGTACGACCAGGGCGACTACGACGCGACCCTGGACCTGGCGCTGGGTGCCGCGGACTGGGACGGCTTCGAGGCCCGGCGTGCGGAAGCGGCGGCCCGCGGAAAGTGCCGCGGGATCGGCATCTCCACCTTCATCGAGGCGTGCGGGATCGCGCCCTCGGCGGTGGTGGGGTCGCTGGGAGCCCGCGCCGGGTTGTACGAATCGGGCAGCGTACGGGTCCATCCCACGGGTTCGGTCTCGGTCTTCACCGGGACGCACAGCCACGGGCAGGGCCACGAGACCACCTTCGCACAGATCGTCTCCGACATGCTCGGGGTCGACTTCGACGCGGTCGACGTGGTGCACGGGGACTCGGCCAGGATCCCCTTCGGGATGGGGACGTACGGTTCGCGCTCGCTCGCGGTGGGCGGGACGGCGATCTACCTCGCCGTCGAGAAGGTCATCGAAAAGGGCAAGAAGATCGCCGCGCACCTGCTGGAGGCTTCGGTCGAGGACATCGAGTTCGAGAACGGGTCCTTCACGGTGGCCGGGACGGATCGGTCGAAGTCGATCGGCGACGTCGCGCTGACCGCATACGTGCCGCACAACTACCCCGAGGGGCTGGAACCCGGGCTGGAAGAAACCGCGTTCTACGACCCGCTCAACTTCACCTTCCCGGCGGGCACCCACATCGTCGAGGTCGAGGTCGACCCGGAGACGGGCGAGGTGGATCTGATCGCGGTGACCGGGTCGGACGACGTCGGGCGGATCATCAACCCGATGATCGTGGCGGGCCAGCTGCACGGCGGCCTCGCCCACGGGATCGGGCAGGCGCTGCTGGAAGAGTGCCGCTACCAGGAGGACGGGCAGCTGGAGACGGGGTCGTACATGAACTACACGATGCCCCGCGCGGCCGACCTGCCCTTGTTCAGCATCAACCACAACACGACGCTCTGCACCCACAACCCGCTCGGTGCCAAGGGCGTCGGCGAAGTGGGCTCGATCGGGGTGCCCCCGGCGGTGATCAACGCGGTAATTGACGCGCTGCGCCCCCTCGGCGTAGACGACATGACGATGCCCGCCACCTCGCAGAGGGTGTGGCAGGCAATCCAGGACGCAAACGGCTGATCGGAGACGAGACCGTGCAAGACTTCAACTATCACGCACCGACATCGATGAACGAGGCCCTTGACGCCCTGCGCGGCGCCGAGGGCGGAAAGGTGATCGCGGGCGGGCAGAGCCTGCTGCCGATCATGAAGCTGAACCTGGCCATGCCGAGTGACCTCGTGTCGCTGGCGGGCGTGCCTGGCCTGGCCGACATCACCGACAACGGCGACTCGGTCGAGGTGGGGGCCATGTGTACCCATGCGCAGGTGGCCGGGTCGGATGTGGTTCGGGGGCGCATACCCGCGCTAGCCCACATGGCCGACGGGATCGGGACGCGCAGGTCAGGAACGCGGGCACGATCGGGGGTTCGGTGGCCCACAACGACCCCGGGGCAGACTACCCGGCCGCGTGTGTCGCCCTCGGCGCGAGCATCGTGACCGACCGGCGCGAGATCTCGTCGGACGACTACTTCCAGGGCATGTTCATGACCGCGCTGGAGGACGACGAGGTCATCACCGCCGTGCGATTCCCTGTGCCTGCCCGCGCGGCCTACGCCAAGTTCGCAAACCCCGCCTCGAAGTACGCGGTGGCGGGGGTCATGGTGGCGGACGGGCCTGCCGGGGTGAGAGTGGCCGTGACGGGCGCGTCGGGTGACGGCGTCTTCCGGGTGGCCGAGATGGAAGCCGCGCTGGGGACATCGTTCAGCGCCGACGCGGTAGCCGGGATTGCGGTGTCGACCGACGACATGCTGTCGGACACGGCGGCCGGGCCCGAGTACAGGGCGCACCTGGTGACCGTGATGGCGAAGAGGGCCGTGGAGGCTTGCGGATAGAGGCCCCGGCGATGCCGAATCGGGCTGCGGGCGGGCGGTAACGTGACTGCCCGCCCGCAGCCGCCCACAACGCGCCCAGGATCCGTCGAGGACGCGGTCGCAATGTTGCGGGGCCAGGGCTACGTGGCCGACGTGGGCCTGGGGACCGCGCTCTTCCTTGCGCTGGAGCTGGGGCGTCCCCTACTCCTCGAGGGTGAAGCCGGTGTCGGCAAGACCGAGGTGGCCAAGACCCTGGCCGCCGGGCTCCGCCGTCCGCTGATTCGCTTGCAGTGCTACGAGGGGCTGGATCTGGCGTCGGCCGCGTACGAGTGGAACTACGCGAAGCAGATGATCCATATCCGGGCGGCCGAGGGGGGGCAGGAGGGCGGCCCCGATCTCGCCCGCGACGTCTTCTCCGAGGACTTCCTCATCCGTCGCCCCCTGCTCTCCGCCCTCGATCCGCCCGATGGAGTCGCCCCGGTCCTCCTGATCGACGAACTCGACCGGACCGACGAGCCCTTCGAGGCCTACCTGCTGGAGGTCCTCTCCGACTTCCAGATCACGATCCCCGAGTTGGGAACGGTGAGCGCCGCCGAGCTGCCCCATGTCGTCATCACCTCGAACCGCACGCGCGAGATCCACGACGCCCTGAAGCGCCGCTGCATCTACCACTGGATCGACTATCCCACCGCCGCGCGCGAGCTGGAGATCCTCGCTTCGCGGGTTCCGGATGCGCCGGAGCAGCTGAGCGTCCAGGTCGTCACCTTTGTGCAAAAGGTTCGCGAGCTGGAGCTGTTCAAGAAACCCGGCGTCGCGGAAACGCTGGACTGGACCCGGGCGCTGATGGCGCTCGATCGCCACACCCTGGACCGCGACACGGCCCACCGGACGCTGGGCGTGCTGCTCAAGTACCAGGACGACCTGGCGCAGATGGCCGAAGGCGGGGTGGACGAGGTGATGGAGGCGGTGGGTTGAGGGGGCCGCCAGGCCTCGCCAACAGTCACCGCACCCGCCCAAACCTCACGTCGCGAGTACGGCCGTTGCTCACGTAGAAGCCGATCACCTGCCCGTTGCGGTCGCGCTCGAAGGCGAACGACAGGCCGTCGCCAGAGAAGTTGTCCTCTTCCCCGGGCGTCAGCGGCCTGCGGCCAAGCCGTCGCTGGTACATGCCCAGCTTCCCGTCCTCCGCCGTGAAGGTGAAGAAGGTCTCCAGCTCGTCGCTGAAGAAACGTCCCGCGAAGTCGGCGAGGTCTTCCGCCGTCGGCTGCCACTCCTCGGGGGCGTCGTCCCCCAGGCGCGTGGCATGCCGGTCCCCGTTCTGGTGCATCGTCAGTCCCTCGACCTCTCCGTCCTCTCCGCGCAGGAAGGTGACCGAAGCCTCGACGGCGAGCAGGCGGAAGGTCGAGTCCGACGTGGGCACGATCTCGAGCCGCTGCTGGCCCGTCGCCTGCGTGTAAAGGGTGTCGTCCTCTCGCGTGAAGGTGAGGATGAAGTCGGGCGCCGCGTCCACCGAGTACCGCCCGGCGAATTCGTCGAAATCCTCCGCGTCATAGTCTTCCGCGTTGAAGTCACCCTCTGCGGCCTCGTCCTCCCCTTCTTCCTCTTCCATATCGTCCTTGAAGAACGCTGCGGCCAGCTCGAAGGCGACACTGCTGTTGAACTGCGCGTGGTTGCTCTGCGTCGTGAGACCGGCGTTGATCTCGGGGTAGTACACAAGCATCGAACGGTGCGCCACGTCCGCGCCGCCGTGGTGGACCCGCTTGAGCCCACCCTGCTCATCGACGGACAGACCGTACCCGTAGCCCGTTTCCTCCCCGTCCGTGAGCACGAAGGAGGTCATCATCTCATCGATGCTCTCGCGGCTGCCGACGCGCGGGGCGGCGTAGTTCTCCACCCACGTCTGGAGGTCGCCGATCGTGCTGTAGACCGCGCCGGCACCGACCGCCCCGCCGAGGTCACCAATCTGGCGGTATCCGTCGGCATCGGGGGTATAGCCCTCGGACTGGTTGGGGACGATGTGGCGGTTGGAAGGACGGACCATCGACCCGGTCATGCCCAGCGGGCCGAAGACGTTTTCCTGCATGAAGACGTGGAAGTCCTGTCCCGAGGTGCGTTCGACGATGGCTGCGGCGAACCCGAACGCAGTGTTGTTGTAGTTCCACTCCGCGCCGGGTGCGTTCTGGAGCGCCGGCTGCCGCTGCACGATGTCGACGAGTTCCGAGCGGTCGATCCAGTCGCCGTGGTCAAGGCGGCGTCCCGTCATCCGCAGCAGGTTCAGGAATTCACGCAGGCCCGATGTGTGGGTGATGAGGTGCCGCACCTGGATGGTCTCGTCGAATTCCGGCAGCTCGGGGATGTGGGTGCGGATGTCGTCATCCAGCGACAGGAGCCCGCGTTCCGCCTGTAGCATGATCGCGAAGGCGGTGAACTGCTTCGAGGTCGAGCCGATGTTGGTGCGCGTGTCGGCCTCGAACGGGATCTCGTACGCCAGGTTGGCCATCCCGTACGTCTTCGAGTACAGCGTGCGCCCGTCCCGCCAAACACGGATGGCCGCTCCGGGCGAAGTCGGCGCGTCGAAACGCGCCATCATCTGGTCGGCGAGCTTCTTGGGGTCGGTCGCAACCGATTCGTGCCGCAGAAGGGTGATCTCGTAGCTGCCGCCTTCGTCTTCGTCGTCGTCCCCCGCAACGAACAGCTCCACCGTGTGGGTGCCCTCTGCCGAAGTGCGACCGCTGAAACGCTCGGCGCCGCGGCCCAGTCCTCCGAACTGGCCCAGTCGCGTCCCGTCGGGACCCAGGACACGGATCGTCACGTCGACGGAGATCTGGTTCACCTCGCCGAGGACGAAGTCGTTTTCGTCCGCCTCGATCGTGTAGCGGGCGGTGTCACCGGCAGCGAGCATCTCCGAGAGGGTGCGACCCCGGCGGAGTTCCGTCTGGGCCGAGACCGGCGCCACAGCGATCAAGATCGGGAGTGCGGCGCAGAGCAGGGGCAGGAAGTTGCGGCGAAGGCGGCGGACAGCATGCGGATCCATCGAGTGACTCCAATCGTGGGGACGAGACGGAAGGTTGGGAACTTAAGGGGCGACTTGTTCTACGGGCAAAGCCAGGGCGCGGTTCATGCGGCTGGCTGAGTCGCCATGCGCCAAAGACCGGGGTGGCTACACCGTCCCGTCTTCGACAACCAGCCGCCGGCCCACAGTCCTCAGAGCCTTCTCGACCTGCCGGATATGTGAACGATGACCCGGATTGAGGAGCTTCCGCACTGCACCCTCGCTCAGCCCCATCAGCCGTGCCAAAGCAACCTTCGTCAGCCCCTGCTCGCGCATCGCGGTGTAGAGAGCGAGCTTTGCCGCAACGACAAGCGGAACCGCGACCATTTCCTGCTCGCGTGTTGCCGGGCCCGGCAACGGAATGTCTTCCCGACACTGCACGTAGGCTCCAAGCGCTACCGCCAAAGCGTCTTCAGCCATCGCCAGGGCTTCAGCCAGATCGTCGCCGCAGGTCAGGGCTTCCGGTACATTCGGAAATGAGACGGAGTAGCCGCCGCCTTCCTCAGGAGTCAACACGCACGGATAGGCGTACCGCATCAGAAGTCCTCCCCACGGATTCCCAGTTGCTTCAACATTCCCCGAAGAGTGCCCGGCTTGAGTTCGCCCTGCTTGACAACGGTGCGGCGGCTACCGACGAACAGCATTCCGTGGCTTCCCTTCCCGCGACTCGGCTCAAACCGCAACTCCAAGCCCGCCTTCCTGGCGTAGCGCCTGGCTCTCCTTACAAACCCCGCTCCATTCACCCTTTCAATATCGTACCGAAAGGTACGAGTGTCCAGTCGATAGCCGTGGACCGCAGGTCGCCCACCCCCAGACCCAAATGACCCCCTCCACCACCCACCCCGGCCGTCTCCCCGAGAACGTCGCCCACTTCGTGCGCCTTCTCCGCGCCGCCGGGCTTCCCGTCGGCCCCGGACACACGATCACGGCGGTGCGGGCGCTGGCGGCCATCGATGTCACTGCCAGACGCCAGTTCTTCTGGGCCCTGCACGGCACGCTCGTTTCCAGGCGCGAGCACAGGCACATCTTCGAGAGCGCTTTCCGGCTCTTCTGGCGCGACCCGTTCGGGGCCGATGCGGCGCTGTCTGCGCTGTTGTCGCGCTCGCAGATCCCGGTCGAGACGCCGCCATCACGAGCTCCAGCGCGGCTATCCCCGGAGGACGAGTCCGCGGCCCGGCGCGGCACCGGGTACAGCCGCGAAGCCACGCAACAAATCCCGTTGCGCATGGCCTTTTCACCCACCGAAGTCCTCCGCACCAAGGATTTCAAGGACATGTCCCCGGCCGAACTTCTGCAGACCAGGGAAGCGATCCGGTCACTGAACCTCGACCTTCGTACAGTGCTCACTCGGCGCCATCAGCCCGACCCGCGGGGACGCTTCATCGATCTGCGGCGTACTCTGCGGACCAGCGTTCGCACAGGCGGGTGCCCGCTTCCCCTTGAGCGGAGGTCGATGCGCACGCGGCGTCCCACCATCGTGGCCCTTTGCGACATCTCCGGGTCGATGGAGGCGTACTCGCGCATCCTCCTCCACTTCTTCCACGCCCTCACCAACGCGGGCGACCGCGTCCACACCTTCGTCTTCGGCACGCGCCTCACCAACATCACCCGGCTCCTTCGCGACCGGGACGTGGACCGAGCGCTTGGCCGTGTCGGCACCACGGTTCAGGACTGGTACGGCGGTACCCGGATAGGCGGCGCGCTCCGGGCCTTCAACGTGCAGTGGTCGCGACGGCTCCTGGCTCAGGGGGCAGTCGTACTCCTGGTCACCGACGGGCTGGACCGCGAAGGGGGTACGGGGATCGGAGCCGAAGCGCGCAGGTTGCGCATGTCGTGCCGGAATCTCATCTGGCTCAACCCGCTGCTGCGCTACCGGGCTTTCGCGCCCAGGGCAGCGGGAATCAGGGCGCTGCTGCCCGAGGTGGATGAGCACCGGCCCGTGCACAATCTGCACAGCCTCGCGGAGTTGGCCGATGTGCTGAGCGGTCGTGGGGGAAGGAACCGAGGCAGAAGTGCCTAATCACTGGCGCGCCACCCGCCCGGCCCCTATCATGCCTGCAGGTACGTCGGTCACACCGGATCGGCGGCGGCAAGCGGGCTGGATCCCGGTTCAGAAGGAGACAAAAACGATGAACACCACGTTTTCACGTCGGCATTTCGTGGGTGGCGCGGCAGCGGCTCTCGGCGCGCTCGGGCTCAGACCCCACTCGGCTCTCGGGGTCGCGCTTCGGCCTCCCCCGAAGGGACTCGCGCCCCTCGACGCGTACGACGACCTCGCCAAGCTGTCGTCCAACGAGAACCCGTACGGCCCGTCGGACAAGATGATGGAGGCGATGAACGTCGCCTGGAAGTACTCCAACCGGTACGGCTACCCCGACGGGGACATCGTTGAGAAGATCGCCGAGCATCACGGCGTCGGCACCGAGAACATCATCATGAATGCGGGGTCGGGGGAGACGCTCAGGGTCGCCGGACACGCGTTTCTCGGTCACGACGAGAAAGTCGTCGGCGTCGAACCGACGTTCATGACCGTCTACCAGGTGGCATCGGGGATCGACGCGGATGTGATCGCGCGGCCGCTGCTGCCCGACCACACCCAGGACATCGACGACCTCATCCAGGTCACCCGGCGCAACTACCGCGACGTCGGCATGGTCTACATCTGCAACCCCAACAACCCCACAGGCGTCATCGTCAGCGCGGACGACATCCGGCGCCTGCTCGACGGGATCCCCGAGGACATTCCCGTCCTGATCGACGAGGCGTACCACCACTTCATCCAGGATCCGTCCTACGCGACCGCGGTTCCGTACATCAAGGAAGGCCGCAAGGTCCTCGTCACCCGCACCTTCTCCAAGATCTACGGCATGGCAGGGCTCCGGCTCGGGTACGGGATCGCTCCCGCCGACATGATCTCCCAGATGCGCGAATACAGCACCGGAAGCGTCAACGCGCTGGTCAAGTGGGGCGGCGTGGCCGCGCTCCAGGATCATGAGTCCGAGAAGTGGGTCAAGGAGACGACCATTGCGCTCAGGGAAGCCACGGTGTCCGAGCTGAGGAACCAGGGGTTCGAGGTCATCCCGTCGGAGACCAACTTCTTCATGGTGCACACCGGGCGCCCGGCTTCGGAAGTCAGGGCCGAATTCCGCAAGCACGATGTCGCGGTAGGCCGCAACTTCCCGCCGATGCTGGACTACCTGCGGGTCTCGATCGGGACCGAGGAAGAGATGAAGCGTTTCATGACGGCCTGGAACCAGATCTTCCCGGACGGGATGACGGCAACGGGCACGCGGTAACGATTCGCGGTGGCGGTGGCGGTGGGGGGCAAACCTAGCGATCCATCCCCATGGTAGCGGAGAAGACACCAGGCGCCTCCCCGCGTACCCCCGATCCTGTCCAGGTCATTGCGGAAAGCTCACTCCTGCGCTCCGCGAACCGTTCGTGCCTGAACGAACTCGGACCGCTTCTGGAGTGGGTCGAGCTGGCCGAAAACGAGGTCTTGTCTCCGGCAGGAGTACACGGTGACGCTCTGTACTTCGTGGCCGGGGGCCACCTCGAGATTTCCCATGCCGAGGGGGACGGCAACGGCCCTTCCCAGGACGATGCGCCCCAGGTCGTAGCCAGAGTCACCACCGGCGATGTCGTCGGCGAACTGCAGACTCCGACGGACGACCGCCGTCTGACCACCGCGAAGGCGATCACTCCCACCTCGCCTCGTCAAGTTGCCCAAACAAGGCCTTGACCACTACCTGACCACCCATCCGGCCGTCGCCGGGCAGTTGACGGACATCCTGACGCCCCGTCTATACCGGCGGCAGATGCTCATGGTGCTGGGTGGCATGTTTGGCCAGGTGACGCAGGACATGCTCGCCGATATCGAGAAGCGCGTTACGTGGCACCACATCCCGCGCGAGGGAATCCTCTTCTGGCAGGGCGAACCGTCGGACAGAGTCTTCGTCGTGATCAGCGGCCGTCTTCAGGTGTTGTCCACATCGGACGCCGGCGAGCAGAGGGCCGTCGAGGAGATCGTGCAGGGCGGTGCGGTGGGCGAGGCGGGCGTATTCGCGGGCGGCACACAGGCGATGTCCGTGTTCGCGATACGCGATTCGGTCGTACTGGAGTTCCCGTACGGTGACTTTCGCGAGCTGGCGGGACGATATCCGAAGCTGAACGAATGGCTGGCGCGCCGCCTGTCAACGCGCCTGCAGGACATTGTTCGGGGAACATCGGTCCAGCACCAATGCACGAACATCCTCCTCGTCGCGGCCAACGATGGCGCACCCGTGGAGGAATTCGCAGATCGCTTTTTCGAATCCTTGTCCAGGGAGGCGACGTGCCTGCTCGTCTCCAGCGCAAGGACGGACGACCTTCTGGGCGTCTCCGGCATCTCGCAAGCCGCAGGAGGCAGTCCGGACGATCTCAGCGTGCGGGCATGGCTGGACCAGCAGGAGACGCGCTACAGGTACGTGATCTACCTCGCCGACTGCGACGTTACCAATTGGACCAAACGTTGCGTTCGACAGGCTGACGAAGTGATCGCACGCGGCATCGCCGAAGCCTCTCCGGAGATGACGGCGGTAGAGGCGGCAGTCCTTCGCGAAGAACAGGTCAGGCGCGTCGGAACGCGCAAGTCCCTGATTCTGCTCCACCGGCCCGGCAAAGCCATGCCCGGCGACACCGCCCGATGGCTGGAGCCGCGCACGGTGAACCGGCACTTGCACCTGCGCGACCTGGGCCGGGATGAGGTCGACCGGATCGTCCGCTACGTCTTGCAGCGCGAGCTCGGGCTCGTCCTCAGCGGTGGGGGGGCTCGCGGATTCGCCCACATCGGCGTGTTGCGAGCGATTCGCGAGGCCGGCCTGTCCGTCGACTTCATCATTGGCGTCAGCATGGGCGCAATCATCGGGGGAAGGCAGGCCCTGTCCGGAGACATCGAGCAGATGGTCCCCAGGCTCAAAAAACAAATGACGCGGGCCTTCTCCGACTACACGCTGCCGATCGTATCTCTTGCCTGCGGCCGCCGGTTTGACCGCTGCCTGTCGGTCCTCTTCGAAGATGCGAAGATCGAGGACCTGTGGACACCGTACTTTTGCGTGTCCAGCAACCTGACCAAAGCGGATACGGTCGTTCATCGCACCGGGCCGATGTGGAGTGCGATAAGGGCGAGCAGCGGCCTCCCGGGCCTCGTTCCGCCCGTGGTCGATGGCGGCGACCTTCTGTATGACGGCGCCCTGATGAACAACCTGCCGATCGACATCATGCGAGAGGAAATCCGGAACGGGCCGGTAATCGCCGTCGATGTCGTGCCTCCGGTGGATCTGAACATTCACGCGCCGCAACTCTACAGCCCGTCCGGGTGGCGCCTCGCGCTCAACCGCCTCAATCCCTTCTCCAGGCCCATGAGCATCCCGGGCATCGTCTCCATTCTTCAGCGCACGGGGCAGCTCCCGAGCCTGCACACGCGTCGGCTGCGGCTAGCCGCGGAGCTCGCCGACCTCTATGTCAGGCCCCCGGTGGAGCAATTCAAGATCCTGGATTTCAGCATCGCGGAAACCGCGGTCGACATCGGCTACGAGCACGGGGCGACAGCGATCGGCGAATGGGTAGCGGCACGAGGTGGACCCCCGGTGCGCGCCGGGAGCGGCGCTGTTCTCGCCTGACAAGGCGTCGACTCATGGACCGCGCGACACCAGGCACTCGTCAAGCGCGGTCGCAATCGTCTCCAGGTTCAGACCGCGAAACATTCCGTAGTGCGTGCCGGCCACCCTGATCACATCAAGGCCTCCGCGGGCGATTCTGCGCCACGACTTGCCGGGTGATGCAAGTTCCAGTGCCCGAATCCAGGAACGGCTGGCCCGAAAGTAGATGATCCGGCCCGGATATGGTGCGACCTTGTGGTTCCCGATGATCGTGATGTGGGTACGCAGGCCTTCATCCATCACCGCGTGCAAGCGGCGCTTCAGCCAGCGGCTGTTTCGCCGGTGCGCCAGGCCTGGCAAGCGCAGAAGATTGCAGAATCGGCGGAGTCCCAGGTAGAGCATCCCCCACCAAGAGGGTACATGCGGCGGAGCGTCCATGAGCAACAGGAGTTCGACGGCTGCCCCCCGTCGCTGGAGCTCACGAGCCATCTCGACGGCGATGATCCCTCCCGCTGAATAGCCCGCCAATCGGTATGGGCATTCCGGCTGCACCTTCTCGATTTCATCGACGTATCTGGCAACGAGCCAACGAGTCAGCTCTCCGTGGGACCGGGGGAGATCGCTGACACGCAGCGGCTGGAGTCCGTAGACCGGCTGGTCGTCGGACAGCCGGTCCACAACACGCTGAAACCCGAAGAGGTCGCCTTCCCCGGCCGGCACAAAATGGAGCGGCACGCGTGCGCCGCCCGTGCGAAAGGGGACCAGCAACGGGTCGGCGGCAGGCGAGGGCCCACCGCCGTCCCGGGGCAGACGCACGTCGATATGTGCAGAGGCTCTTGCAACAGTCAGGTCGGTGGCCATCAGATTCGCGGGCAACCGAACCGCGGTTTCGCGTTCGAGCGCCTCGGCCAGCTCGGCGGCCATCAGGGAGTCCATCCCGTAGTCTTTCGAGGGGCTGATGGAGATTGACCTCGTCTTCGGGCACTCTTGTCAGCCGGGACACACAACCCCGCACGATGGCGACCGTCTTTGCGCGGCAGGGTATATTCTCCTCCGCAGACGGCGGAGCCGCGACGATCCGCTGGCCAGTCAGTGTCGCCAGGCCGGCAGCCATCGTGGCACGGTCCGAGCCAACCGGCCCGATGGATGGAATCCACTTGATTCTGCTTCTCCGGGCGTGGGAAGCGCACTGCCGTCCCATGCGAAGCAATGAGGAAGCAGGACCGATCTCGATGAGGTGCGTAGGCTCCTCGGCGAAGAGTGCACGCATGCCGTCGAGGAAGCGTACCGGGTTGGCCTGGTGCCTGATCCAGTATTCCCCGTCGCGAAGCTCGTGGTGCGCAAGAGCCCCTGTCAGGCAGGAGATGTAGGGGATCGAGGGTGAGCTGAGCCGGACGGAATCTGCAAGTGCGCGGAGATCGTCGAGGACCGGACTTACATGCGGGGAGTGGAAGGCTACCGTAATCTTCAGCACCGAGGTGCGGACACCGTCGGCCTCGAACCTGGTCCGAAGCCTGTCGATCTCCGCACGTTCAGCCGCGAGCACGAGGGACGCCGGTCCATTGATTGCGGCGATGCAAACGCCTGGATTCCCGCCATCCAGGGTGGCTTCGACCCGTTCCTGGGTCGCTCCGACGGCGAGCATGCCCCCGCCCGGCGGCAGCGACTGCAGAAGCTTCCCCAGCCTCGTAACAAGTCTCAAACCGTCTTCCATGCTGAAGACGCCCGCGACGCAGGCGGCCACGTACTCGCCGACGCTATGGCCGATCACATACGCGGGCGTGACTCCCCACGATGTCCACAACTGGACCAGTGCCCACTCCAGGGCAAAGAACACGGCGTTGCCGAACTCGACCTGATGGACGAGACAGCGGGTCTCCGCAGGTCCGTACAGGATGTCCAGGAGCCGGGGCTCGAATTCGTCGGCGAGGACGCCATCGCAACGTTCGAGGGCCTCACGAAACACCGAATGCGTCGCGAACAGCTCCTCGCCCATGCCCTCGTACTGCGACCCGTGTCCCGCGAACAGGAAAGCGGCGCTGGTGGCCCCCCCGATGTGTCTCACCGGCTCTCCCCTTCCATCGGTTCTTCGTCGATCCGTGTAACCATATCGGCAGACGCAAGCCGAATCCTAATAGATTGGACCGGCTACCCGCCGCAACCCCCGCGGCGTCCGGGCTCCTGCAACGAGGACACCGTTGCGCACACCCACCCCGAAGCGATCCGCCAACCGTCCGTCCCGGCCGGGACTCGCGACGTTCCTCCTCGCGATTCATGCGTCGCTCGCCGCCACGGGGGAAGCCGGGCTGGCCGCGCATGCCCAGGCTCCCGCGACCGCGTGCCCGGCTGGCCTGGAACTCCTGATCGAGCGGCCCTACGGGGCGAGGGCCGGCATTGAAGCGGGTGACACCATACGGTTGCGTGCGGCGCCCGAGGCGGAGCCCTGCCGTGCCGTTGTCGCGGGCCTGTTCGAACCGCCCCCCGATCCGTCGCGGCTGGTAGGCACCCGGCCGCGCGTGCTGCTGCACCTGCCGCACCTGCAGGCTCTCGCCGGACGCGACGGAGAGGTGGACTACTTCACGGTTGCGCTTCACCCGGGGGTCGACGCGACCGCTGCGGCCCGGGACATGGAGCCGCTTCTGGTCGGCACACAGGTGCTGCCCGCGACCGAGGTCGCCGACCGGGCCTCGGCGACCTTCCGTGTGGTGAGCCGCTTTCACGGGGCGATCGCGGGCATCACCCTGGTCGCCGGAGGGGTCTTCCTGGCGTGCATTATGGTCCTGAAGGTGCAGGAACGGCGCGCCGCGGTCACGGCCGCGCGGCTGGCGGGCATCCCGCGACGGATTCTCGTCGGATGGACCGTGGCGGAGGCCGCGCTGCTCTCCGCGCTGGGTGGGGTCGGCGGGCTGGGCGTCGGCTTCGCCGCCTCGGCGATCGTGAACGCGTACTACCAGCGTGTGTACGACACGAGCCTGGTGTTCTCGATCGTGACGGGAGAGATGGTGGCCCAGGCGCTCGTGCTCGCGGTGGTGCTGGGCCTGGGGGCCGGACTGGTTGCCGGCATCAGGCTGTTCGCATCCCCCTCGCTCGAACCCTAGCGGCCGAACGGATGCTCGCGCTCAATTCGGTCCGCGAACTTCGGCACCGTCCGCTCAGGACTCTTCTCACGGTGGCCGGGGTGGCGGTCTCGACGGCAATGCTCGCCGACATGCTCATGCTGGGCGGTGGAATCCAGAAGAGCTTCGGAGATCTGCTGGAGTCCCGGGGCTATGAACTGCGCCTGTCACCGAAGGGGACCCTCCCGTTCGACACCGAGGCAACGATTCCGGGCTTCGCGAGCCTGCGCGACAGCACCCTGGGCGTGGCCGGGGTGGCCCGCATCTCGCCGGTGCTGGCGATGTCGGTGACTGCCGAAGTGCATGACGGTGATCCCGAGGGTGGCCCGGGTGAGGCACGGCAAACGCTGGCTCTGGGCATGGAGGCGGGCGACGCCAGCCTCTATCGCCTCGTTGAGGGCGACCCTCCCGGGCCGGACGAAGTCCTCATCGACACCGGCCTGGGTGAACGGTTGGGGGTGGGACCGGGCGGTCGCCTGCGGCTGAGCACCGCACGTGGACTCGGGGCGTGGGGGCGCACCGTGTCCGTGCGGGTGTCGGGGACCGGCGACTTCGTCTTTGCGACCGCACGGGACCGGCCCCTGACCGTGCCCCTGGGTGACCTCCAGGCACTCTCCGCGCTCGAGGACCAGGTCTCCTTCGCGATGATCCGGATCGTTGAAGGTGAAGATCCGGACTCCGTGCGAGCCCGGATCGCCGCCACCGTGCAAAGGGCCGAAGTCGTGACCCTCGCGGGCATCACCGAAAAGATGGACGAACGGTTGTCATATTTCACGCAGATGGCGGTGATTCTGGGGAGCGTCAGCCTGTTCGTGGCCGCACTCCTCATCGGGACGATCACCGCCGTCTCCGTGAGCGAGAGACTCGGCATCATCGCGGCGCTCCGGGCCATAGGCATCTCGCGTCGGAGGATCGTCGGCGACCTCACAGCCGAAAGCGCGATTTTGTGCGCCGTCGGTGGCGGGATCGGCGTCGGCCTCTCCCTGGTGGTAGCCCGCTACCTCGAGTCCATCCTCGCCGGCTTCCCGGGCTTGCCGGCCGCTGTTCGCTTCTTCGTCCTGCGCCCGGAGAGCCTGCTGACCGCATTCGGGCTCGTGGTCGCATCGGGCGCCGTGGCCGGACTGGTTCCGGCTCTGAACGCGACCCGGCTCGAGGTCACCGCGCTGCTGCACCGGGAGGAGCCGTGAGGCCGCAAGCCGAAGCGGGGCCCGGAGGGCTTGTCCGGCCCCGGACCAACCCGGGAGACACCGTTGTGCGGGCGCGTCACGTCACCCGCGACTACCGCCAGGGCCGGACGCTCGTCCGCGCGCTCCGGGGCGTTTCGCTCACGGTTCGGAGGGGCGATTTCCTGGCCGTGACCGGACCGAGCGGATCGGGGAAGTCCACCTTGCTGCACCTCCTCGGCGGCGTGGACGTCCCCACGGCGGGCGATGTGCACTTCCTGGGCCGCAATCTGGCGGAGCTCACCGTCGAGGCGCGGGCCGCGCTCCGCCTGCGCGAGGTGGGACTCGTCTTCCAGCGGTTCCATCTGCTCCCCATGCTTACCGCGATCGAGAACGTGGAGCTTCCCCTCGCGGGGGCGCGGGTTCCGCGCAGGGAGCGCCGTGAGCGAGCCGCCGAAGTGCTCGAACGGGTCGGCCTGGCGGACCGGCTGCGGCACAGGCCGAGCGAGCTGTCCGGCGGGCAGCTCCAGCGCGTGGCCATCGCACGGGCCCTGGCCAACGACCCCGCGCTCGTCCTCGCCGACGAGCCCACCGGCGAGCTCGACCGCGCGACTTCCCGGCAAGTCCTGGCGCTCTTCCAGGAACTCAACGCCTCCGGGACCACCCTCGTCGTCGCCACCCACGACATCGACTTCGCCGCCGGTGCGCACCGGCGCATCGAAGTCGTCGACGGGCGCATCGAAACATGATCGCGCGACTTGTCTGGGCCTCGTTCCGCCAGCGCCCCGGGCGCAGCCTGCTGCTGCTAGGCGGTTACGCGCTCGGCGTCGGCGTCACGATCGTCCTGCTCTCGGTCGGCCGCGCCCTCGTCGACCAGGCGCGAGACAAGGAGCTCGTGGGCGGCGGCGACCTCGTCGTCCTGCCCGCCGGGATCGACCTGGAAACGCTCAAGACCGGCGGTGCCAGCTCCATGTATTTCTCCATTGAGCAGGCGTCCCTGCTATACCGGGAGGTGCTCGCGGGTCCGCGGTTCCAGGACCGGGTAGCGGCCGCCGCCCCATGGATCGACGACGAGCTTCTCTACATCGAGGCCGACTCCGGGCTCGTTCCGGTGTCCGCGGGGGGAACCATCCCCGGCCTCGCCGAACGGCTGGACGTCGCTCCGGCGCTGATCGCGGGGACGTGGACCGATCTCGAGGCTGATCGCCGCTGGCGTGATCCCACGGACGCCGAACTGTACCGTTCTCTCGACGCTCTCCACATGCCGCGCGGTTCGGCCGCTGGCGACTCCACCTGGGCCGAGTGGCACTACTTTAACCTACATTTACCGGCTTTAGGTTGGTTATATCTAACATATATGATCGCCGGCGAGATTCCGGACGGACGCTGGGGAGGTCGCATGCTGGCTACCCTGGTCCAGCCCGGCGCGACCGACCACACCTTTCTGGCAGAGACCGGGCCGGACGAAGTCTCCTTCGTCGAGGGCCGGCCCGACCTCGAGATCGGCGCGTCGAGCGTCACGGTAGAGCCCGACGGAAGCTACCGGCTGGTCGCACGGATCCCGTCCGAGACAGGGGGTACACCACTGAGCCTCGACCTCACGGTCTCCGCGCGTTCACGCCGCTACCTCCCACCGGTCGACATCAGCGGCGAAGGGATGGTTTCGGGCTACACCGTTCCCTTGCTCGACGCGCGCGCCACCGGGCTGTTGTGCGAGGGTTCCCTCTGTCAGGCAATCGATGGGGCCCGCACATACCACGATCACAACTGGGGGACCTGGTCGGGCGTCACCTGGGACTGGGGCCAGGCGCTCGTTGGCGGCTACTCGGTGCTGTACGGGGGAGTGTCGTCACATGCGGGCCTTGACGCGGACGAGGAAGAACCGGCGGGTGACGACCAGGCCGGAACCGCCTCGGGGCCCCGCATCCTGTACCTCGCGGACGAGAACGGCTACGCGGGCATCTTCCCAATCCGGCGACTCACCACGCGGTGGCCGAACGGCGACGGCCAGACCGGGCCGGAATCGATTTCGATCCTCGCCACCAGCGGCACCGATTCGCTGGAGCTCACCGTGACGGTGGGCCACACCCGTGTCACGCCCGTCCCGGTCCGGGTGGACAGTCCCTCCGCGCTCTTCTTCCAGATGCGCGGCCGGGCAGCGCTGGCGGGACGGTTGCGCGGTTCGGCGGTCAGCGGGACCGGAGACGGGTTCTTCGAGACCTGGACTCGGTGAATCGCTGCTGTCCTCATGCGTCAACATATCCGATATTGGACTGCGCTCACCCCTCGATTCCCCCTGACTTCCCCATCCGGTACCCCATGACCCGACAATCCATCCAGGAGACAGCCGCCCGCGTTCGCCGCGGCGACGACACCGCCCGACGGCTCGCGGAAGATGCGATCCGCCGTCACGAGGCCAGCGACCTCGGCGCATACATCGTCTTCGACGCCGAGGGCGCCCTGGCGCAGGCGACCGCGATCGACGCGACCGTCGCGCGCGGCCAGGATCCGGGCCCGCTGGCCGGGATCACCGTCTCGGTGAAGGATCTGTACGGCGTCGAGGGCCTCCCGATCCGGGCCGGCACCAAGCGGGAACTCCCCGCCCGGTGGCAGCGCGAAGGCTTTCTCGTCCGCGCGATTCGCCAACTGGGCGCCGTGATCGTCGGCAAGACCCACACCGTCGAGCTGGCCTTCGGCGGCGTCGGCCTGAACCCGAACACGGGAACCCCGGTGAACCCCTGGGACGCCGCGCAGCACCGCGTTCCGGGCGGTTCGTCAGCCGGAGCGGGCGTGAGTCTGTGGGAAGGATCGGCCATGATCGCGCTCGGGAGCGACACCGGCGGATCGGTCCGGATCCCGGCTTCGGCGACGGGCGTCGTTGGACACCGCCACACCACGGGCAGGTGGCCGACCACGGGCGTCGTCCCCCTGAGCGAGACCCTGGACACGGTGGGACTGCTCACCCACACGGTGGAGAATTCGCGATATGCTTTCCGAGCGATCGACCCGCTGGCGGGGGACACGGGGGGGTACGGGGCCCGCGCCCAGGCGCCCACTCCAGCCACGGCCACGCCCGGCGTAGCAGGACCCGCTCCCGCACCGGACACCCAGTCCGTAGCCGGCCTCCGCATCGGAATTCCACGATCCAACCTGTGGGCTGGAGCCACGCCCTCCATCGGAGCGGTCGTCCTGGACGCGCTGCACGAACTGGAAGCCGCGGGTGCACACGTCGTCGAAGTCGAAGCCCCCGAGCTGGACGAGGCCGGCGAGCACTACCTCGCAGGCGAGCTCGTCCAGCCCGAGCGCTTCGAGTCCCTGGAACGCGACCTGCCCGGGTGGACCGCCATCCTCGACCCCACCGTGGGCAAGCGGCTGGAATCCGCCCGGGGCGTGAGCGCCGTCGACTACGTCGCCGTGCTCCGCCTCCGCCTCCGCCTCTCGGCAACACTCCACGCGCGCCTGGACACCGAGCGGGTCGACCTCCTCGCCACCCCCACCCTTCCCATCACCCCCCCACCCCTCTCCGCGCTCGCCGAACTGGACGTGTATCGCGCCACCAACCGCGACATGCTCTCGGGAACCGGCCCGGCGAGCATGCTGAACATGTGCGCGGTGACCCTCCCGGCCGGCCTCGACGAGCACGGCATGCCGGTCGGCCTTCAGCTCATCGGCCGCACGGGAAGCGACCACGCCCTACTCGCACGCGCCGCCGCCGTGGAATACGTGCTGGGGACGAACCTGGAGCGGCTGGGGGCGCCGCCGCGGGTGGCACGCTAGCCGCAACACCGTCCCCTACTCGATCCTCCACCGCACCACGTACTCCTCCGCCAGCGCACCCCGGACGATTCCCCACACAACCAATCCCCGGCTCGCCACGAGTTGGGCATCGTCGGGCGCCACGACGCAATACAACAGCCGCCCATCCGGTCCGTACACGTCGTGAAGCGAAGGCTCGGCCCAGGTTATCCGGGGGATGGTTCCCTCGGGATCGTCCAGCCAAAGCTCCGGGATCGGCTCATCCCGCTTGACGGCCTCCACGTATCGATGAACCCAGACGCGGCCCCCGAGTCGACCCATAACCCCCGGTACGCGGGCTTCCGGGCAGGGACCTCCCGGAAGGACGTTTTGGATCTGCGCTCCGCGTACGCCACCCGCGCGCGCCACTCGGCGCGTTCGCCGGCCTTCACGTCCACCGGCTGGAATCCCTCCCGCTCCACGTGGACCAACCCTGCCGGGTCCGGAATCGAGAACGCATAGGTCGCGTTGAGACCCGCAACCAGGTAGCCAAGGGGGCTGAGCGCGTCCAGCATGTCGACCGGGAACGGGCTGCGGTCGCCCGCGGGAGCATGGATGGCGATCGACTGCCCCGTCTCCGCGCCGGACGCGCCGGGCGCGTCGGACGCCGCCAGTGTATCCAGCACGACACCATCCGGGGAGACACGCGCGTAGCCGTACCGGACATCGGTCATTGCCAGCGGATCAGGACCGGAAAACGGCGACCGCACAAGGATCCTCAGGTAGTAATTGCCGGCGAAGTCCGTCAGAAAAGCCCTGTCCACAAAGGGATAGGGAGGGGTGACCGACTCGACCCGGATGGCATGATCGTAGTCGCCGTCGATCCCGTACACAGTGACTCGGCGGTTGCCTCTGTCCCAGGCCGCCAAACGCCCGTCGGGAAGAACCGACACTCCGGCGATCGACCGGAGTTCGCCCGGACCCTCGCCCTCGCGGCCGATTTCCCGCACAAACCGCCCCTCCCCTCCGAATCGAACTCCCGGATCGACACGAGGTCGGCGTCGGCCACATACAGCCATCGGCGCCAGGCCACCGCACCTGCACCGAGAGGGGTCAGAGCAAGCAATCGCAACGAGATCCTCTTCACGTCGAGCACTCCCTCCTGCCAATACCCGGGCCCAAGACCCCCTACAACCGCAACACCCCGATCACCTGCGCCAGCACCGCCACCGCAATCTCTTCCGGCGTCCGCGCTCCGATCGGCAACCCGATCGGTCCGTGGATCCGGTCGACATCCGCGGACGAGAATCCCGCCGCGCCCAACCGTTCCCGCCGCGCCCCCTGTGTCTTGCGGCTCCCGAGCGCACCCACATAGAACGCGTCACTTGCGAGCGCCGCCTCCAGCGCCGGGTCGTCGATCTTGGGGTCGTGGGTGAGAGCGACGAGGGCGGTGCGGCCATCGAGCCCCAACGCCGCCATCGCCTGGTCGGGCCATTCCAGGACCAGCGTCGCGCCGGGGAATCGGTCCGCCGTGGCAAATCCCTCCCTCGGATCCAGCACCGTCACCTGAAAGCCCGCCAGCGTGGCCATCGGGACCAGCGCCTGCGCGATGTGGACCGCACCGACGACGATCAGCCGCGGCGCCCGGATGTAGGGGCGAAGGAAGACATCCCCCCGCGGCGTCTCGACCGTTCGCGATTCGCCGATCCTGAGCACCTCGGCCACGACGCCAGCGTCCAACCCCAGTCCGTCCAACCCCAGTCCGTCCGGCCCGCTGCCCGACTCGATCAACGCCTGCACCCCGTCCGCCAGCCGAGTCGCCAGAACCACGTCCCGACCGGTCCTCTGCGCCTCGACCAGCTCCCGCAGGACCTCGCCCTTCACCGGGCGGTCCGCCCCGGCTCCTCGACCACGGGCTCGACCAGGAGGTGCACCCTGCCCCCGCACGCCAGCCCGACCTCCCACGCCATCTCGTTCGTGACCCCGAATTCCAGCGTCCGGGGCGTGCCCGACTCGATCACCTCGAGCGCCGTCCGGATCACCGCCCCCTCGATGCAGCCACCGGAGACCGACCCCGAGAAATCCCCGTTCGCGGCGATCACCATATGGCTACCGGCGCGCCGGGGGGCCGATCCCCAGGTGCGCGTGACCGTGGCCAGCGCGATCCGGCGGCCTTCGTCCAGCCACTCGGCAGCTTGCGCGAGGACCGGATCCGCGTTCGTGTGTCTTCTGTTCGACGAGTCCATGGGACTTGTAGTCTACCCTTCCCCACACGGGGCGCAACATTGTCCGCAAATCTCAGCGACGAACTCCACCAGGCCCTCATCCGGGATCACTTCCGGCGGCCCCGCAACCGCGGCTCGCTGGACCCCCCGGCCACCTCCGGCCACGCCCACAATCCCTTCTGCGGCGACACGGTGCGGATCTGGACTCGGGTGGAGGACGGGCGGATCGCCGAAGTCACCTTCGACGGCCGTGGTTGCGCAATTTCGCAGGCCGCCGCGTCGATGCTGACCGCCCTGGTGAAGGGAAGGGAGGTCGACGCGATCCACAGTCTTCGCCAGGTGTTCACCGAGGGACTCACGCCCGACGGGCCTCCGCTGCCGAAAGAACTGGGAGATCTGCGCGCCATGGCGGGCGTGAAGCGTTTTCCGAGCCGGATCCGGTGCGCAGTCCTGCCGTTCGACGCGTTGGAGGAGGCGCTGGCAGGCGGCAGTGCCGATGCCTGAAGTCAACTCGGAAGCGGTGGACTTCCGAGTAGCTTCCGAGTCCTGCGGCCGCCTTTCGGCTCACCCCATCTGGACTGCCTTCCGCAGATCCTCGTGCAGGAACGCCGACTCCATGCGCTCCACCTCCCGCCCGGTTGCCCCCAGCCGATCCGCCTCCTCCCGCCAGGTAGCGACCGCCACCCCGACCTCGCCTGCAATCCGCTGCGCCTGGCCCATACCAATGCCGTAGTACTCCGCGGTCGCCAGTACGCGGTCTAGCGACGCCGTCCCGTCGTGCTCGTCAATGTTCGTAGCCAACACGCGGGGCCGGATGTCCGTCGGCGCGGGGTTCAGGTCGTACGCCGGCGAGAGGCGCCAACCCAGGCCGTCCTCGTATAGAAAACCGTGGTTGCGCAGGTGATCGTCGGTGTTCGAGACCAGGACGTTGAACGCCACGCGCCTCCAGAGCTCGGCCAGGTCGCGCTTCGGCGCCGCTCCATGAGACCGAAGCCCGTCGGCGATCTCCAGGTACGACCGGGGCTCGTTGTCGCGGGAACCCAACATGCTCATGGCGGAGAGGAAGGGTACCCGCCGATTCCCGTCGCGGTCGAACCGCCGCACAATGAGGACGCAGCGCCCGGCCACATGCTCGATGCGCCAATCGGGCACCCTGATTCCGGCGTGCCCCGCCAAGCCCAGCGTGACCCCTTCCCACAACACGATGTCCCGGTCGTCCTCCCGGTGGGGAAACTTGGCGATTGCCAGCCCGCCGTCGCGGTCCCGGACGGCAGCCTTCGGCCGTGCGCCTCCCAGGGACGAGCCCGGTCCAATGAGCAGCTGGAGGTCGTCGTCTCCCTCTTCCCGGCACGTGACACGTGTGGACGCTGCCAGGAGCCGGTTCAGGCTCACCAGCGGAGGAACGCGCCGGTGTCCCGACTCGGCCAGAAAAGGCCCCCCGTGACTGGAAGAGAACCGGAGCGCGCCCAAGCGGATCTCGTCGTCCACCAGGAGAAGGAAGTCGGACTCGAAAAGCGTGCGAGGCGTCCGCCCCTCCAGCCTCGCCCGCCGGATTTCAGCTCGGCGCAGCAGGACCCGTCCCCAGCGATCCGGAGCCGAATCGCCGATCGACCCGAAGAGCGCGCCACCGGTGTGGAAGGAGCCCGGCCCGACCGTGAGCGCCGGATCGAGCGAGAAACGCCGCGGGTGGTTCAGCCACTCCCGGTCGTATTCGAACGACGCGCTCTCGCGACCGCGACGGGTCCGCATCCAAAGGCGTCCCGCGAGGACGGGCGTACCATCAAGGTCGACGTGGACCAGAACGTCGCGCTCCATGACGGTAGCGGCCTCAGCCGCGCTCGGGCCGGCTGCCGGCCCGGGGCCGCCGGGGAGCCCGAACGCGCTTCGGCAAGCGTTCCTCGAGGAGATCGAGGCCCACGCCGTCCCGGCTGCGGTCCGCCAGCCCCGAGATACCGTCGTGCATGCCCAGCACGAACAGAACCGTCGCGTAGGTGCCCATCGAGACGCCGGTGTCACCCCGCTCGATCTTGTGGAGGGTGGTTCGGCTGATCAGCGCGCGCTCAGCCATCGTCGTCGCCCGGATGCGGCGGCGAAGGCGGGCGTCCCGAATGTCGGCACCGAGCTTCCTGAGGAGGCGGCGAACCGGAAGCGGCACGGTGCCACGAATGGGAGTGATCATCATTAACGACCAGTATTATGTACGGTTATAGCTATACTGTATTGTATTACGGACTATATTACAAGAGGTACTGGGGCGACAGAGCCTCTCGGGCGGAACCGACGCCCCGGAGCGACGTTCGTGGAGGGCGGACCCCTGCTGCGCCGCCCGAAGCACACCGCGGCGGCGACGGCCTTCGTGCAGGTCGCGAGCGCGGTCGGCCTCGATGTGAGCGCCCGCCGCACGGGAGAGCGGGAAGACCGTGACTTCTCCACCTACCCGGCGATCCCGGTGAAGCTCCCCGCCTACACCGTGGTGGACCTGTCGGCCAGCTTCGAGGTGGCCGGGAGCGGCTCCGGCCGACCCGGGCTCACCCTGACCGTGCGTGCGGAAAACCTCTTCGACGCGGTCTACGAGGAAGTGTGGGGCTTCCGGGCGCCGGGCCGCGGGTTGTACGTCGGGGGCAGCGTGGCGCTGGGCGGGCCCCGCAGCCCGTGACGGGGCTTGCCCGTTTGCAGCGCAGTCTTTCCCCGCCCCACCCCCCTGCGCTAATGTAGGCGGCTGCACACCTACCCGGAGCCGACCCCAGATTCGACCCCAGAACCGAGGAAACCCATGATTGCGGGCCGTCACACTCTTTCGACTTCCCAGTTCGCGGCCACCGCCGCGGCCTTTACCGCCATCGCCGCCCTGGCGCTCGCCCCGGCGGCGACCCAGGCCCAGCTCACCACCCCCGAGGAGCAGTTCGGCTACCGCATCGGCACCGACTACCAGCTTGTCAACTACGAGGGCCTCACCGACTACTGGCACCTCCTCGCCCGGCAGTCGGACCGCATGACGCTGGAATCGATCGGCCAGTCCGAGGAGGGCCGCGAACAGTGGATGGCGACGATCACGTCACCCGCCAGCCGGCCCAACCTCGACCGCTACAAGGAGATCGCGCAGCGGCTGGCGCACGCCGAGGGCGTCACCGAGGACGAGGCCCGCGCGCTCGCCGCCGAGGGCAAGGCCGTCGTCTGGATCGACGGCGGCCTCCACGCCACCGAGGTCCTCGGCGCCCAGCAGCTCATGGAACTCGTGTGGCAGATGGTCAGCCGCGACGACGACGAGACGATGCGCTTCCTGGATGACGTCATCCTCCTGGTCACCCACGCCAATCCGGACGGCCACGCCCTCGTCGCCAACTGGTACATGCGGCACGACGACCCGATGGAGCGCACCACGCAGGGCGTCCCGGTCCTCTACAACAAGTACGCCGGCCACGACAACAACCGCGACTTCTACATGGCCTCGCTTTCCGAGACCGAGAACATGAACCGGGTCATGTACCGCGAGTGGTTCCCGCACATCGTGTACAACCACCATCAGACCGGACCCCAGGGCACCGTCATGTTCGCCCCGCCCTTCCGGGATCCACCGAACCACAACCTCGACCCCATCATCATCACCAGCCTGGACCAGGTCGGCTCGGCCATGCACCACCGCATGGTCGTCGAGGGCAAGGGCGGCACCACCATGCGGCGAGGCGCCAGCTATTCGACGTGGTGGAACGGCGGCCTGCGCACCACGCCGTACTTCCACAACATGATCGGCCTGCTCACCGAGACCATCGGCAACCCCACGCCCGTCGAGATCCCCTTCCTTCCCAACCGGCAGATCTCCAGCGCCGACCTGCCCCTGCCCGTCACGCCGGGCATCTGGCACTTCAGGCAGTCCATCGACTACTCTCAGACCGCCAACCGGGCCGTGCTCGACTATGCGTCGCGCAACCGCGAGCACCTGCTCTTCAACATCTGGCGCATGGGAACGAACTCGATCGAGCGCGGCGGCCGCGATTCCTGGACCATCCTGCCGAAGTGGATCGACCGGCTTGCCGACGAGGTGGGTCAGCGCGCCTCGCAGGAGGACTACGACGCCCACCTGCGCGACCCCGACATGCGCGACGCCCGCGGCTACATCCTCCCGGCCGACCAGAGCAGCTTCCCCACCGCCACCCGCTTCGTGAACGCCCTGCTCAAGAACGGCGTCACGGTACACCAGGCGACCGCCGACTTCACCGTGGCGGGCACGGACTACCCCGCCGGCTCCTACGTCGTCACCGCGGCCCAGGCCTTCCGGCCCCATGTGATCGACATGTTAGAACCGCAGAACCACCCGAACGACTTCCAGTACCCGGGCGGGCCGCCGATCGCGCCGTACGACAACGCCGGGTGGACGCTCGCGCTCCAGATGGGCGTCGAGTTCGACCGCATCCTCGACGGCTTCAGCGGCCCCTTCGAGCCGATCGCCTGGATGGCGGAACCGCTGCCGGGCACGGTGGCGGGGGCCGATTCACCGGCCGGCTACATGGTCGGCCATGTGAACGAGGCTTTCACCGCGGTCAACCGCGTGCTGGCCGGCGGCGGCGAGGTGCATTGGGTTGAAGAGACGTTCGACGCGGCAGGCATGTCCTTTGCCCCCGGTGCGTTCTACATCCCGGCTGCGGCCGCCACGCGGTCCCAGCTGGAAGAATGGGCCGCCCAACTGGGCATTTCCTTCCACGGCGTGGCGATGGCTCCCGCCGAGACATTCGAGTTGACCCACGCCCGGGTCGGCCTCTGGGACCGCTACGGCGGCTCCATGCCGTCAGGGTGGACCCGCTACATCCTGGAAGACTTCGAATTCAACTTCGAGGTGATCTACCCGGGGGACATCGACGCCGGCAACCTCAACGACCGCTTCGACGTGATCGTCCTGCCCGACGGCGCCATGAGCGGCGGGCGCGGCGGCGGCAGATTCGGCGGCCCCGACGAAGACTTCCTGGCCAGCCTGCCGGACTCGCTGCGCGGCAGGGTCGGTTCCCTCTCGGCCGAGACGAGCGTCCCCGCGCTGCGCGAGTTCGTCGAGAACGGCGGCGCAGTGGTCGCCGTCGGGACATCCACCGCGCTGGGAAGCCAATTCGGCCTCCCGCTCGAAGACTTCATGGTGGACGACGAGGGCAACCCGCTCAGCCGGGACGACTACTTCACCCCCGGGTCGATCCACGACATCCGCGTCGGGCACGGCAGCCCGATCACCCACGGCCTGGGCGAGCGCGTCAACGTCCTGCACAGCCACAGCCCCGTGTTCCGGATCGGGGACGGTGCCGCGAACGTGAGGCGGCTGGCGTGGTACGACTCCCCCGAACCGCTGGTGAGCGGGTGGGCGTGGGGACAGCAGCACCTGGAAGGCGGCACGAGCATGATCGAGGCCGACATCGGCGCCGGGAAGCTCTTCCTCTTCGGGCCCAAGATCACCTTCAGGTCGCAGCCCCACGGCACCTTCCCGCTGCTCTTCAACGGCATCCACTACGGCGCGGCCAAGCGGCCGGGTCCGGTGAGCTAGCAGCGGCCGGGGGTGGCGACAGCCGCGGCGTCGGGAACCACGGTGTCGGGAAGCACGGTGCCCAGGCCCAGCGCCCCTCACCGGGACGTCACGTGAACGAGACCGCGGTTCCTCCCGCGCCTCCCGAGGGCGCCGAGCAGACAAACCCGTTCCAGCGGTTGCGTACCCGGTCGCTCATCCCGTCGGTGATCGCCGGCACGATCCTCATCATGCTCGCGCTTGGCGCGGTGACCGGGGTGGTCGGCCTCGCGCTGGGACGGAACTTCTGGGGCAACCTCGCCACCCGCGAAATCCTTGGGACGTTCGCGGGTTACGGCGCCCTCGCCACCTGGCTCCTGTGGGCCGGCCGGCAGGCGGGTGTCGACCTTCGGCGACTGATCGGACGCGTCCCCACGGGCCACGATTGGCTCACCACGGCGGGCCTGCTGGCCGTCACGATGATGTTCTCGCTCGGATCCTGGGAGGTCGTTGCATACGCGCTGTCCCACGCGGCGCCCGGTCTGCTCACCTGGCTGCTGGAGGCGCTCGCGACACCTCCGGGGGGCACCTTTGGGCACGACCTGGGCTGGATCGTCGTGGGCGTGCTGCTGGCCCCCGTTCTCGAAGAGGTGCTCTTTCGCGGGATACTGGTGAGTCGCTGGGGAGTCAAGTGGGGGATCAGAACCGGAATCGTGGTCTCGGCGGTCTGTTTCGGGATCCTGCATGCGAACGCGATCGGAATCACGGTCGTCGGGCTGGTTGCGACCATCCTCTATTTCCGGACCCGCACCCTGATCGTCCCGATCGCCTTCCACGCCGCCAACAACGCGGTCGCAACCGTGGGCGGGTTCGTCTCGAGATCCGAGGAGCCGCTGGACGCCGCAGCCGTGGTGCAGGATACCGATGGCTGGTATGCCTTCCTCCTGATCGTCCTCTCGCTCCCGGTGCTGGTCTGGTATCTGTGGCGGTTCTGGCCCGAGCGCGACGCCACGCTCCCCTACATGGACTGCGCTCCGGCGCCCGAACCGTCTCCGGACGAGCCGGGGTGACCGAACCGGCCCGGCGGGCGTTCCCCGTACGTGTCGCCGCCATCGACGCCGGTTCGAACGCCATCCGCTTTGTCGTCGCCGATTTCGCCGCGCCCGACTCCTACACCATCGTCCACAGGCTCCGCGAGCCCATCCGCCTCGGGCACCGCGTCTTCACCGACGGCGACCTCGACGACGAGACGATGGCGCGCGCCGTCGCGGCCTTCCGCCTGTTCCGGCGGGAGATCGACAGGCTGGGCGTGGAGCGCTTCCGGGCCGTCGCCACCAGCGCAACCCGGGAGGCTTCGAACCGTGACAGATTCCTGGACAGAATCCATGCGGAATCCGGCATCGCCCTGGAACCGATCAGCGGCGACGAGGAGGCCCGCCTGGTCCACCGGGCCGTCCGAAGCCGGGTCGACCTGTCCCGGGGACGCTGGATTCTGGTCGACCTGGGCGGTGGAAGCGTCGAGATCGCGCTGGTCGACGAGACGGGGATCCTCTGGAGCGAGTCGTATCAGGTGGGCACGGTCCGCCTCCTGGAATCCCTGGCTGCGCCCGAAGGGTGCCACGACTCGCTGCGAGCCTGGGTGCGCCGCCAGCTCCAGGCCCTGACCATCCCTGCCCCGCAGGTCTACCGGGGACCGACGGCGTTCGCGGCCACCGGCGGCAACATCGAGGCCATCGCCACGCTTGCCCTCAGCTATCCGGATCCCCTCAAGCTGGCCATCTTGCCCACCAGCCGCCTCGACGCCGTGATCCACCTGCTGTCGTCCATGACCATCGCGGAACGGATCCACGAACTACGGCTGCGCCCTGACCGGGCGGACGTGATCCTCCCGGCCGCGTTGGTCTACAAGCACCTCGCGGAAGCGGTCGGCGCCGAGCAGATCGTGGTGCCGAGTGTGGGGGTGAAGGAAGGCGTGCTGCAGGAGGTGGCGGGGGGCGAGTAGGCGGTGGTGGCGCGATTCCTGACCAGGAGCAGACCGTCGGGCCGCGAGGCGTGACAGATTCCGCGACAGATTCCATGCAGAATCTGTCATCACCCTGAAACGAAACCTCGCAGGTCAGTCATGTTTGCATCCGGATCGTTGTCCCGTGTGGTGATCGCCGGGCTGGTGGCGGTCCCCGCCACGTTCCGAACGAGCGTGATGTCGTACGATGTCCGCCCGATCGCAGAGGGATCTCTGGGCAGGCCATCGACTGGTACGACCTCCCGAGCGACCACCAGAGCCGCCTAATCGACTCCGACCGCCCCTGTCCCTTCGCCGCGGTCCAATGGATTGGCATCCTTGAGCCAGCGCTTCTCCGCCAACAGGCCGGCGGCAAGCTCAATTTGACGGCGCGTGAACCGCTTTTTCCTCACGTTCCACGCGTACGTTCGGTCTACGATATCCTCCATGACCTGCGCACCTTCTTCGTTAACAACCCAATGCACGGACGATAGTAGTTCGAGACCGAATGGTGACTCAAATCCATCGACCAGTTCGGCGACCCGTGCCAATCGCGCCTTTGTATCAACCTTTAGCTCAAGGAACTCCCTCGCGTCCTCAAGAGCTCCGGGAACCAGTCTCAGACGCTTGTCAGGTCCATCGCCTCCGTCCGCATAGCCGGAGACCATGTGTCCCTCAATTGCGTGGAGCACATGCCGAAGGTTCTCGGCGTAAGGTCCAAAAGGCCCCTTGGCGATCTTCAGCCTGAGCGGCTCGCCTGCCGCCTGTAGGAAATACATCAGCTTGTGGGCTTCCAGTAGCGTCACAAACGGATCCAGCATGGCACGAAGATACAGATCCAGGAGCCCGACCAGCGCGGCCCTACCAGCCGTCATCTTGGGAACATCGCTAGAACGATTGGCGCGGTCGTCCCGTGGTGCACCACCGGGCTCGAAAACGACCACGTCAACCCCCTGGAGTTCCTCCAAAGCCGATTGAATCCGAACGCGCACCTGCGTCCAATCCAGTCCACCTAATCCGCTGCCGAGCGGAGGGATGGCGATCGAGCGGATGCCTCGGGATTGTATTTCCTTCGTGAGCGAAGCTAGGCCAGATTCTATGTCCTCCATGCGGCTCTTTCCTCGCCAGTGACGCTTGCTCGGGAAGTTCACGATGTACCTCGGCGAGAGCATCCCTCCTGTTTCGAAGACGAAAACACGACCCGGTCGCATCTCGCCGCGCTTACATTGCGCGGCATAGGCCCGGAAGTTCTCTGGAAAAGCACGTTTGAATTGCAGTGCGACTCCGCGCCCCATCACCCCAACGCAGTTTACCGTGTTGACCAATGCGTCGACCTCTTCCAAGAACATGTCACCAGTCTTGAACCGTATCATTGGGCTCTCTCTCCTTTGCCGTAGTACCAATTCGGCAGAATCTCGACACTCGGCCGATGGGCAGCACCACGCATTGCCTCGAGAACGAGTTCTCAACGAGGAACTCCGCTTGCTTGTTCTCTTTATGTTGTTGCCAATGCCTAGCGGCTATGGCCTGCCAGTCGATAGCATCCAAGTGTGCCAAGTCACACCGCTCTTCGAAGTAGTGCGATCCGGCATTGGACAGAGTGAATGCCCATCGTCGGCTGGTTCGATCTGCCCATTCCACCACCTCACGAAGGTCGGCTTCCAGGTGAACGATCTGCGTCTCGCCGCCCCGGTACGAGAGTTCCACATGATTGGCTCGATAGATCACGTATAGCATGACGGAACGTGGACAGAAGTAGAACGGGACGCACTCTCCGACATGAAGACCGTCGTGACTGCTCAGACGTTTGCGTGCGCGCCGCTGTTTGATCGTGGGCATGCCGATCGATGTCCCCCGGTTGGACCGGTCCACCATCTCCGCATCGGACCATAGGTGACCATCCCCTGGACAATATGGTATATTTTCGGCCGGATCGGCGGCGAGTTCATGGCTCACCCCTCTCCACCGCTACCTTCTCGCCGCCAGATACCGAATCTCCTGGATCGCCACCGACAGCCCGGCCAGGCTGATCGGATCCTCGGCCTCAACCTCGGCCAGCACCTCGTGAAAGCGGGTCAGCTGCGCGTCGTTGCCGCCGAAGCCGAGCGCGCCCTCCAGGGTACCCTCGCCGGCCAACGCGCCTTCGGTCAGGTTTCGCCTGATCGCGCCCAGGTCGTTGACGAGTCCCAGTGCCCAGCGCTGCTGCCACTTGCCTTCTCCGCTCGCCTTCTCGATGCAGCCGGCCAGCCACGGGATGCGCAGCTCCTCGGTGACCCAGTAGTACACCCTCGCCGCGCTCACCGGATCGGTGCCGGTGCTCCGCGCGAGGCGGAGGATCTCCAGGAGGTGGTCCAGGAAGCGCAACGTCACCAGGGTGCGGACGAAGGACTCGTCCCCGGCCTGGGGCATGGCCGCCTTCACCCGGGCCAGGAAGTTCTCGCGATCGCGGCCGGCCACAATGTCGTGGAACTTTTCGCGCAGGGCCTCGAGTCCGTCCAGACTCCCCTCGATGATTGCCGTGGTTGATTCCTCGGGATCGCAATTGTTCAGCACCCAGCGGGTGGTGCGCTCCAGTACCCGGGCCAGCCCCATCATCCAGCGGTAGGTCACGGCGGCCGACGCCCTCCCCTCGCGGGAGCGGATTTCCTCCAGCAGCGCATCGTGCCGAGTCAGTCTGGCGGCCACCAGCCACGCCCGCGCGATCTCCGCCGACTCCCGGCCCGTCTCGCGCACCAGCCGACCGATGAACGCGGACCCCATCAGGTCGACGAGGTCGTTGGTCATCTGGCAGGCGACGATCTCGCGTCGGAGACGGTGGTTCGCCGCCCGCTCCTTCCCCACCAGCTCCATGGCCTCGGCCGGGAAGTACCGGTGAAAGTAGTCCTCGGTGGAAGGATCGTCGGGCAGGTCGGAAGCCAGCAGCGCCGATTTGAGATGCAGTTTGGCGTACGCCATGAGGACGCACAGCTCGGGCCGCGTCAGCGACTGATTGGACTCCTTGCGCGCCGACAGCTCGTCCCAGGATGGAAGCCCCTCGGCGTCGCGGTCGAGCAGACCCTTCCGGATCAGGTCGCCCATGAGCGCCCAGTAGTGGTCCATGCCCCTGCGCGCGCGGTATTCGTCGAGCGACACCGCCTGGCATCCGGACTCGTTGTCGGCCAGGACGAGGTTGGCGACGCGGTCGGTCAGGCGCTCCAGCAACTGGTTGCGCTCGTCACGCGTCACGAGGCCCGCGTTCAAGGCCTCGTTGAGGACGATCTTGAGGTTCACTTCCCGGTCGGAGAGGTTGACGCCGCCGGAGTTGTCCAGCGCATCCGTGTTGATGCGCCCGCCCCCCAGCGCGTACTCGATCCGCGCGGCCTGCGTGAACCCGAGGTTGCCGCCTTCCCCCACCACCTTGGCGCGGAGGTCGCTCACGTTGATGCGCACGGCGTCGTTCGAGGCGTCGCCCGCGTCGGCATGGTTTTCCGCGCCCGACTTCACGTAGGTGCCGATCCCGCCGTTCCAGAGCAGGTCGACGGGCGCCGACAGAACGGCCCGGATGAGGCTCTCGCCGTCGAGCGTCACCATGTCCGCATCGAGGCCGAGCGCGACGCGAGCCTCCTCGGTGAGGTCGACCGACTTTGCGCCCCGGGGCACGAGCATCCCGCCCGGCGACAGCTTGCTCCGGTCGTAGTCGTCCCAGGACGAGCGGCCGAGGTGGAAGATCCGCTCACGCTCCCGGAAGGAGGTCTCGGGATCGGGGTCGGGATCGATGAAGACGTGGCGGTGGTCGAACGCCGCCACGAGGCGGGTCCAGCGCGACAGGAGCATCCCGTTCCCGAAGACGTCCCCGCTCATGTCGCCGATGCCCGCCACCGTGAAGGGATCCTCCTGGATGTTCCTGCCCATCTCGCGGAAGTGCCGCTTCACCGACTCCCACGCACCGCCGGCGGTGATCCCCACGGCCTTGTGGTCGTACCCGTTGGAGCCGCCCGAGGCGAAGGCGTCGTCGAGCCAGAAGCCGTACTCGGCCGCGACGGCGTTGGCGGTGTCGGAGAAGGGCGCGGTGCCCTTGTCGGCCGCGACGACCAGGTAGGGGTCGAAGCCGTCGTAGCGGAGCACTCCCTCCGGAGGTTTGGTCGCACCGTCGAGGTTGTCGGTGATGTCCAGGAGCCCGCGCATGAGGGTGCAGTACTGCTCGCGGGCCTCATGTCCCATGGTTTCCCGGTCGGGGAACGACCTGAGGCAGACGAACCCGCCCTTCGACCCGCTGGGCACGATGACCGCGTTTTTCACCATCTGGGTGAGCACCAGTCCCATGACCTCGGTGCGGAAGTCGTCCGGGCGATCCGAGTGGCGGATGCCTCCTCGCGCCACCGACGCACCCCGCAGGTGGATCCCCTCCATCCTCGACGAACGGACCCAGATTTCGTACTTGAGACGGCTCTTCGACACACTCTGCAACCGCTCGCTGTCGAACTTGAAGGAGGCGTACGGCACACCCCCCGACCGGACCGTCGGGGTGCGTCCCCCGGTCCGGTAGTAGTTCGTCCGCACCGTCGAGTCGATCACGGCCTGAAACGAGCGCAGCGCCCGGTCGTGGGCGAGGGAGCTCACGCCGACCAGCTCATCGCTGATCCGGCTCCTGAGTTCGGCAGCGCTGACCTCGCGCGCCTCCACGCCCGACTCCGCGTCCGGGGAGCCCGGGTCGAAGCGGGCTTCGAAGAGCTGGAAGAGGAGCAGCCCGATCGCGGGGTGGCTGTCGAGCGCGGCCCGAAGCACCTGCCGGCTGGGCACGGCCCCGATCTGGAACGCGTAGTGCGAGTACGCCCGCAGGACTTCCACCTCCCGCCATGCCATCCCGGTGGGCTGCATCAGGCGGTTGAAGCCGTCGTTGGTCGCGTCCCCGGCCCGTGCGGCCAGGATCGCCTCCGACAGGACGGAACCCCTCGCTTCCACATCCACCCTGTCCCCGTCCGACGTCTGTACATCGAAGCTGTAGATGGCAGAGTCGTTCCTGCCGCTGCCTTCGCGCAGTTCGAAGAGCGACACGGCGATCACCCGGAGTCCGCAGTTTTCAAGCACCGGCATGAAGTCCGACAGGACGATCTGGTGTTCTCGGATGTACACCTTGAGGTCGCACTTGCTCCTGCTCTTCGAATCGTCGAAGAAGCGGACCGACTCCATCCGCCCTTCGGCCTTCATCGCCTCCAGCTCGGCGATGTCCGTGACCGCGGAATCAGGATCGGTCGCAGCCTTGTATTCCGGCGCGAAGGCGCTCGCGTAGTGCTTCGCAATGCGGTGGGCCTCGTCGGCTGGCCGCGTCTCGGCGAGGAGGTCCCCCACCTCGTCGAGCCACGACCGGGTGAGGCTCGTGACGGTGGCCTTGAGGTCCCGCCACTCGATTTCGGCGAGCCGATCGGGAGGGCCGCCCAGATAGAAGTGCAGGCGTGCCTGGTCCCCCGCGCCCATGGCCAGGTGATAGTTCAGGATCTCGGCCTTGTAGCGCGACACCAGCGCCGTCTCGAACTCCTTGCGGAATGCGCCCGAAAAGCGGCTGCGCGGCAGCACGACCATGATGGAGACACCGCGTCCCAGCGCGTCGCGCCGCACCGTCACGAAGACCTCGGCGGTGTTGTAGCGGGTCAGGATCGTGCGGATGTCCTTCGTGATCTCCTCGGCCGAGGCAAGGAAAAGCTCCTCCTTCGGCAGAGAGTCGAAGATCGTGATGATCTCCTTGTAGTCGTGCGACCCCTCCGACACGCCTTCGAGGATGGTCCCGAGCTTCTGGCGCAGGATCGGGATGTCCTGGGCGGGCTCGGTGTAGGCCTGCGACGTGAAGAGGCCGAGGAAACGGTGTTCACCCGCGACCGAACCGTCGCGACGGAGCTTCTTGACACCGACATAGTCCATGCGCGCGCGGCGGTGGACCGTGGACTCGGCGTTTGTCTTGCTGATGATCAGAAGCGGGCCCGACAGCGCCCTCTCCCGCATCTGGCTGGATAGCTGGCTAATCGGAAGGGGGCGGGCAAAGGCCGACGTGTCGTCCGCCTGGAGCACGCCCAGTCCCGAACCGGGGTCGACCATGACCGCATCTTCGCCCCCCGGCTCGACCGGCTGGAACGAATAGGAGCGATAGCCGAGGAAGACGAAGCCCCCGTCACGCAGCCAGCGCAGGAAGGCCTGGACCTCACGGAACTCGTCGCGGTGCTGGCGGACATCGCGCATCCGGAATCCCAGCTCCGCGACCACGTCCCCGATCTTGTCGATCATCAGGCCGAAGTCGTCGGTGGCCTTGACCACATCTTCGAGGCGGCGCGCCGTCTCGTGGCGGAGCGAGTCGCGGGCCTCGGAATCGGCGACCCGGGAGACCTCCGCGTACACCATGGACTCGGTTTGGGCGCTCTCGTCCGGCGGATGAAGGTCCGTGATCCACCCGTCCTCATTCCGCTCCACGGTCATGATCGGGTAGACCAGGTGCGCGATCTGGAGATCCTCGGAGGACAGGAACTCGCGGATCGTGTCCACGATGAAGGGCCGCTCGGCGACGTTGGTTTGCACGACCGTCACCGGAGCGGACCACCCGGTCCCCTCCTGATCCGGGTTCAAAACCTCGACGTCGACCCGGTCGGGGCGGCTCCGGTCCAGGAACAGGAGCGAGTCGGCGCACAACCGGGCAAGGTCCTCCGTCCCCCGCTCCTCGAACAGCTCGACCGGCGCCTTGCCGAGGAAGAGCGGCACGAACTTCTCCAGCAGGGGATAGCGGCCGTCGTCCACCGCGCCCCGGAGGGCGGTTAGAACATCGCGGATGACTTCAGAGTTGGCCGGAGACTGGCGGGCGCCACCTGGCTGTTTCATTTCGTCACGGGTTGGCTGAGGGCAAGGTGAAGCGAACCACAACGACCGAATGTACATCCGTTGCCGGATCCATGACTACACCGGCGATGACCGAGTCGCCGAAGAAGGGCGGCGGATCCGCCAGGAGCGGGAACGGCACGACGACGGTGCCGGCGTAGCTTCCGTCGTAATCGATTACGTCGTAGTAGCGGGATGATCCCATGCCCTCCGGAGACCACCTTCGGACCCAGATGCGGTCCGACGCGCCCACATGGATCGAGAGGAAGTGGGGCAGCGAGTCCGGAATCTCTCCACTGAGAATCTCGGGAGCGACATTCTCGACCTCGTCCAGGGGTACCGGCAGGGAATCAATGCGCAGCTCGAGCGCGGCCATGCTGTCGGAGCGTTCGGCCGCTGGCACCGGTCGGCGATTCAAACCGGGGCCATCGATGGTCCTGATGACCTGACCCTCCTGGTCATACTCTTCCAACTGATAGGCGCTGCCGTCGCTGGCGATGATCGTGCCCCGGCCGGTCATGTCCCACGCGGCGCGGGGAGCAAAGGGGGCGATGTTCAGGCCGGGGACCATTCGGCCACTGCCCCCACTCACCATGTAGAACGCAGCACGACCTCCGGTAACGTTCTCGAAAGCCGGGACATGCACGGTGTCCCCCAGGAACCCCTCCGCGCCGAACTTCATGTAATAGTACTGTCCGGGTTCGTCCTGGCGGAACGTGTATTGCGGATAGTAGTAGATGCCCGCATCGAATCGGGCCCTCCGGGAATCCAAATTGCTGTAGGGCGGAATCCTCCATGTCGTCAGAACCGAATCCGGGTACTCCGAGGCCGCGCTCGCCCCAAAGACCGTGACTCGCTCCCCCCGCACATGGATCCTGCCATCATCGGCAAGAATGTCGCTCGGCCAGGCCGTGAACTCGCCGGGGCCTTCGCCTTCGCGCCCGACCCAGGCGATGAAGTCGCCCTCCGGCCCGTAGACCCGAACCGACGGCGGTATCCGGTCGGCAACGTAAATCAATCCGGCCTCGTCTGCAGCCACCGACCGAACATCGGCGAAGATGTACTCGTCGGTGCCCTCCACGCCCGTGCTCCCGATGGTGGCGGCAACGACGGCGGTGACGGTGTCGGAGGAAGTGCCGCCGCCACCCGCTCCGGTCGAGCCCGGGACTCCATCGCAGCCGGACGCGGCAAGCAACGGTACGGCGATCGCCAGGCCAGTCTGCAACCACCCGGAAGCGGGGGCGCGGGACCGTGAAGGGAGTCGCATGTCAATCTCCGATCCGGGAGGAGTGCATCGCGCGGAAACAAAGAGTAAACCGGCCACCCCCACCGCCACCAGACGTTACCTTTCAGGCGGGCAGCTACCGTCAATTTCACCCGTACCCCCGAGTCGCCCGTTGCGTTTCATCCACATCGCGGATGTCCACCTCGACACCGCCTTCGCCGGCCGGTCGGACGAGATGCGCAGTCGCCTGCGGCATGCTGCACGCGAGGCCTTTGCCCGGTGCGTGGACACCGCCGTCGGCGAGCAGGTGGACGCGGTGCTGATCGCCGGCGACCTCTTCGACGGAGGCAGCCTTTCCTTCGAAAGCGAGCGATTCCTGCTGGCCCAGCTCGGCAGGCTGGCCGAGGCGGGCATCCAGGTCGTCTACGCCACCGGGAATCACGACCCGGGGCGCGGGCTCCGCGCCAACGGCCTGGACTGGCCCGGCAACGTCACGGTGATCGCCGGCGCAGATCCGGTGACGGTTTCGGTCAAGGGTCGCGCGGGGGACATCGTCGGCCACGTCACCGGCGCGGGACACGCCGATGCCCGCGAGACGGCGGACCTTTCGCTACGGCTCGCGCCCGTGCCCGACACCGCGCTCCCCCAGGTGGCGATCCTGCACACGCAGGTCACCTCGGCGAACGGCAGGGACGTTCACCGCCCCTACGCTCCGTCCGGCATCGAGAACCTGCGCGCCGCGGGCTTCCACTACTGGGCGCTGGGACACGTCCATCTGCGCCAGGAACTCTCCGCCGACCCCCCGGTCCTCTACTGCGGCAACCTGCAGGGGCGTGACCCCCGCGAGAGCGGCCCGAAGGGTGGCCTGCTCGTCGATCTGAGCGATCCGGTGCATCCGGTGACCGACTTCAGGGAGTTCTCGCCGGTGCGGTGGGAGAAGGTCACGGTCTCCGGACTGGAAGAGGTGCGCTCGCTGGATGCGCTGGTGAACGAGGTCGCGGTGGCATGGGACGCGATGCGTGCTTCCGATCCGGGGACCGACGACACGGAATGGATGGTGGCCGTCGATCTTGTGGGACCGTCGCCGATGTGGCGCAAGCTGCGCGAGGCGGAAGAAGTCGCAACGATCGAGGACGAGGTAGCGGCGCGGCTGGGTGCCCTTGGCGCCGAGGTCCGTGCCGGGAGGCTTCATCCTGCGGCGCAGATCGACGACCACGCCGGCCGCGAAGACGTGCTGGGCGCGGGTCTGCGTCTCTGCGGGGACGTGGTGTCCGGAAAGGACCGGCTCGGGTTGGCGGACACCGACCTCGCCGGATTCGATCCCGGGCGCGACGGCACGCTCGACGCCTACCTCCGGCGGCTGCTCGTGGGCGGAGCCGAAGAGATCATGACCCGGATGCTCGTGCCCCGGGCCGACGTCCCGCGTATCACCGAATCGCCGGAGGGGGAAGGCGCAGCGTGAGGTTCGAATCGATCGACATCACCCGCTACGGGTGCCTGGCCGATCTCTCCACGGGAGACGTGCCGCTGCCTTCGATCGTCGTCGTACTCGGCCCGAACGAGAGCGGGAAGTCAACTTTCTTTGACTTTGTGTCAACCATGCTTTACGGCTTTCGCCCGGCGACACGGTCCCAGCACCCCTACACCCCATGGTCGGGGGGCGACGCGGAGGGCCAGGCCCGTATCCGCCTCGCCGGCGGCGATGTCCTCGGCGTGCACCGGCGCCTCATGTCGACCGGCTGGGCACGGTTGCGTACCAACGGTCATGTGGAGGACATCGGCAACCGGCCTCTGTCGGCGGCAGACCATGTCAGCCGTGTCGTCTACCGCCAGGTGTACGCGCTGACCCTGGCCGAGCTGGCCGGCCTCGAGGGCGAGAGCTGGGACCTGGTGCAGGACCGTCTGGTGGGCGCCATGGCCGCGCCGGACCTGCGGCCCGCCCGCCTGGTAGCGGCCGAATTCGAGGACGAGGCCAAGCGGCTCTGGCGCCCGGACCGGCGGGGGCGTCCCCGGACACGCGTGCTGCTGGCGGAGCTCGCCGCGCTGAACGAGCTGCGGAGCGAGGCATTGAACCGTGACCGGATGCTGCGCGAGAAGGTGGCGGAGAAGGCATTTGCCGAGGAGAGACTTGGCGCGCTGCGCGAGGATCGGGCGCGGGAGCAGGAGCGCCGAGGTGCGATCGAACACCGTCTGAACCGGCTGCTTCCCGTGCGGCGGACGCTCGCGCGGATCCGGGAGTTGCGCGCCGAAGCGGGAGCAGCGTACGAACTGGACGGGCTGCCCGGCGACGCGAAGGGACAGCTGCGCACGCTCAGGCACCGTCACGAACAGGCGGGGGCACGGATCGAGGAGCTCGAGCACGAGGCAGCGGGGTGCCGGGACGCCATCGAGAGATTCGGACGGGCGCAGCGTGACATGGTGGAGGCCGAATCGGAGATCCGGAGTGCCGCGAACCGCCTTGAGGGCCTCGACGAACTGGAAGAGGCGGTGAGCGAGGCGGAGAGCGCTGCCGAAGACGCGGACATCTCGTGCCGGAAACGGGGTGAAGGCCTCTTCCCGGTCCCCGGGAGCGACGTCGAGCTCGACGATCTCGCCGCGGTTCCGGCCGGCGAACTCCGGAAGGCCGTGCAGGAATACCAGGCCGTTCGAGACCAGCGCCGCATCGCCCAGGAGTGGGAGCGGGGCGACCGCTCCGCGAAGCTCTCGGAGACGATGCGTCCCGGTCGCGGCCGCATGGCTCTGGGGATGATTCTGCTGGTGGCCGGGCTTCTGTTGGCGACGGTGACGCTGCCCGCGGTGGGCCTCACCCTTCCTCTGGACGACGCGCTGGCGCTGCGGATCGGGGTAATCGCCGCGGTCGCCGGCTTCGTCCTGCTGATCATGTGGTCCGACGCCAATCGACGGGCCGGAGTCTACGAGAAAGCCACGAGAGAGGCGAAGAAGCGCACCTCCTTCCAGATTGCAAGGCTCAGGGACCAGGAAAAGGACGCACGGCTTGCCGTCGCCGAAGTTGTGGGGACGCTCCCGGTCCAGGACACCCAGCTCGAAGCACCGAGCCTCGACCTGCCGGCCGGACTCGAGCGCATGACGGAGCTGCTGACCGACCGCAGTGCTCGCCACCGGGAGCTGGAGGTCCGGCGCGGGAAGCTGGCAGCCGCGCTGGACGAGGTGCGTAGCGTGGGCGACGTGGCCCCGATCCCGCTTCAGGGGAATTCCGGCGAAAAGGCCAAGGCCCTGATCAGATCCCTGCAGGGAGCGCTCCGGGCTCGAGCGCTGGCGGCCATCGCCGAGCGTGATCTCGCTCGGGTCGAGAGCGACCTCGACAGGATCGGCGGCGAACGGGACGATGCCGGCAGGCGGCTCGGCGTGCTCGAAGAGCAGCTGCGGGAGTTGGGCGACGGAGACATCGACCGTGGCGCCGGGGAGGCCGCGCGCCGCACCGATGCCCGGCGCCGGGCCGATCAGCTCAGGAGCGAGCTGGAGCGAGAGCATCCCGACCTGGACGAGCTCGTCGCCGGGATTCGTGACGCCGAAGCACGTGGGGAGCAGTGGGAGTCGCTGGCCGAGACGCTGGAGACGGCGTCGGTCGAACGCGACGAGTTGATTCAGCAGGTCGAGGATCTGCAGGGCACGATCGGCCGGCTGGAGTCCGAAATCGGGCACCTGCGGGAGGGAGAAACCCCGGACCGGGTCGACGGGCACATCGCGTCGGTCAAGGAGAGGATCCGGGAAGCGAAGGAGAACCGTGATCGTGCCTTCGTGCTGGCCCGTCTCGTGCGCGAGGCGGACCGCCGCTTTCGGGAAGAGCACCAGCCCGACCTGCTGTTGCGGGCCGGAGGGTACCTGCGCCACATCACCGCCGGCCGTTACGACCGGATCGAACTGGGCGAAGGGGACGACCAATCCTTCTACCTGCGCGGACCGGCCGCACCACAGCCCAGGAAGCTGGGTGAGCCGCTCTCCCAGGGGACGAAGGAGCAGGTCTACCTGGCGTTGCGCCTCGCGATCATCGACCATCTGGACGCCGACGACGAGCGGCTCCCGCTCTGCATGGACGAAGCCCTCGTGAACTGGGACGCGTGGCGCCGGGACCGAGCATTCGGGCTGCTGGAAAGGGTGGCGGAGCGGCGGCAGGTCTTCCTCTTCACCTGCCACCCCGCCATGGCGGCCGAGATGGAAGACCGCGGCGGCAGGATCATCGTCCTAGGGACTCCGTAGCCACTCCCGCGCCAGCGTGTAGAACATCTTCGCGCCCACTCTGACCGACATCCCCAGGCGGCCGGAAATCTTCGAACGGCCGCGGGTGCGAGGCAGGTGGGGTGCGTGGACTTCCGCGATGAAGCGATCCTGACGGACGGCCCGCAGCTGCATTTGCAGCGTCCATCCCCAGTTGCGGTCGTCCATGCCTAGCCGCTCCAGCGCACTGAAGCGAATGGCGCGGAAAGGGGGCAGGTCCTGGAAGCGCCGCCCGAACAGGAGGTGCGCGGCCGCCAGCACCACGCGATTTCCCCAGCGCGCATGCGTGTGAAGGTTGCCGGTGCCCCTGCTCCCGACCCGTACGCCGAGCACCAGATCCGCGCCGTGGGCCATCGGTTCCAGCACGACGGGAAGGCGAGCCGCGTCTTCCGGGTGGTCGGCGTCGAGGAAAACGACCGCTTCGGGCCGGGCAGCCATGGCCGTCAGGTACGCGATACCGGCCAAGCAGGCGGCACCGTAGCCGCGCTCCTCTTCCCGCACGACCACCGCCCCCGCCTGGCGTGCAATCCGTGCCGTGCCGTCTGTGGAGCCGTTGTCGGCCACGACGACCGCGTGCAACTGGTCCATGGGCAGCGCGGAGAGAACCGCAGGCAGCGCGTCCTCTTCATTCAGCGCGGGGATCAGGACCGCGGTGCGGGAGAGCAGGGAGGCGGTGTTCAAAGGATGCGTGCGGCGTGTGTCGAGCCAATGTGCGGGGGTAGGGGACCTCCAGCGGGCGTCGCTCCCGTTCAACACGCGTTCAGCCCGTTGCCCTGGTCCCCAAGGGTCGGCCAAGTTGCGACACGGCACGAAGCCGGCGCAACCAGGCGCAGACCCAACGAGAGGAGCGGACTTGGGACGGCAGGACGGGGACCATCGTGGTGACGCAGGGACAAGCCTCCTGCTTCCGGGCCTCCTCGTCGTTGCATTCCTCGCCGCCTTCGGTTGGCTGGACGGGCTCGCGATGCCCCTCCCCCGCCTCCTCCTCCCCGCAGCCGCCTTCCTCTGTTACGGCGCCGCGGGCCTCGCGGCCGGGCGCGGGGCCCCCTCCCTCCTCGTCATCTGGGGAGTCGCCATCCTCGCGCGGCTGGTCCTCCTGCCCCTCACACCCGAGCTGTCCGACGACATCTACCGCTACCTGTGGGACGGCCATGTGCTCCTGGAGGGCGTGAACCCGTACGCCTACCCGCCCGACCACGAGGCCCTGGCGACCATCCGGACGCCCTGGCACGGCGAGATCAACCACCCCGAGATCCCCACCATCTATCCACCGCTGAGCCAGCTCCTCTTCGGCCTGGTGGCGCTGGCCGGCGGGACGGTCGCGGCGGCGAAGGTCGTCTGGCTCTGCTTCGACCTGGGGTGCGGGCTCCTGCTGCAGCGCATCGCCATTCGGACGGGCCGACCGCCCGGCACCGTCATGATCTGGTATCTCTGGTCACCGCTTCTGATCGTGGAAACAGCGTGGAGCGCCCACTTCGACGCGGTCGGTTTGTTCTTGCTGGCAGCTCTCATCCTGCTTGCGGCCCGCCGATGGGGTCGTCCATTCGCTCTCGGCTCCCTCCTCGGCCTGGCCACCCTGGTCAAGTTCGCTCCCGCCGCCGCCCTTCCCCCCCTCGCGCGACGTCACGGCGGCCCCGTCGCCCTCGCATTCGCGGTCGTCTGCGCCGCCTTCTACCTCCCCTTCGCGGGGGTCGGCCCCCTCGCTCTCACCGAAGGGCTGCGCACCTACGCCGAACACTGGTCGGCGCACGAGGGTGCCTTCTCCCTGATTGCACTGCTTGCCGGCGACCCACTCCGGGCGCGCACAGCCGCGGCGGCCATGGTCATCGGCGTCGTCGCCTACACGACCTGGCGCCGGTTCTCCATCGAGCGGGCCCTTCTGTGGATCATTGCTACGGGCCTGCTCCTGTCGCCCACGGTTCATCCCTGGTACGTGCTCTGGGTGCTTCCGATGGCCGCGCTACGCGGCAACCGACCCTTCCTCCTGCTGAGCGGCCTCGTGTTCCTCGCGTACTGGGGGCTTGCGTCCTACCAGGCCACCGGTGTCTGGCCTCAGCCGGGCTGGAGCCGGCTGGCCATCTGGCTCCCCGTGTGGCTGCTGCTGGTTCTGAGCGCTTTCCCCGGGAAAGGTGCCAACCGATTGTCTTTGTCCGCCACTTTGCCCCCGAAATGGCGGACAAACCCCCAACCCCAGCGACAGATACCCCGACGCGAAGAGGACAACGAACGGCACTGACGCCCAGTACCCCCCCGCGAGCGCCACGACGCCCAACAGCACCATGGCGGCCCCCGCACCGACGGCGAGCGCACGACCGCTGAAATGCCCGCCGGACGCCTCGTAGCTCGATCGGCCCGACGCACCCGCCTTGGGCGTCCGCTCGAACGGATCCCGGAACCGGCCCAGGCCGCGCAACACGGCGCGGCTCAGGAGCACCGACATCCCCGCGCCCAGCACAAGGGTTCCCGTCGCGCGTCTGATCGCGACCCCAACGCGGCGGCCCCGCTTCCGGGCGGCCGTCACATAGAACGCGATGAACGGTACCGTCGCGCTCGCGAACACGGCCAGATCGAGCCACCAGAGCCGGTCGATGCCCAGTTCCCGCCGGGCCATCGCCGACGGCACGATGAGGAGCGCCAGGGCGAAGGTGAGCGGGTGCGCCAGGTGACCGCACAGGTGCACCAGGGCCTCCAGCTTGACGGCGGGGCGGAAGCGTCCCCGCAACAGTCGCGGCAGCACCTTGCGCGCGGTCTGGATCCCGCCCTGGGCCCATCGCCGCTGCTGCACGAGCAGCGAGGCGGGGGTGCGCGGCAATTCGGCGGGAACGCTCACATCGTCGCGGAAGACGAAGCGCCATCCCGCCATCTGGGCGCGGTAGCTGATGTCCAGGTCCTCGGTCAGGGTGTCGTGTTGCCAGCCGCCCGCGTCGTCCAGGGCTTGCCGGCGCCACAGCCCCGCGGTCCCGTTGAAGTTGAAGAACCGTCGTGCGAGGTAGCGCGCCTTCTGCTCGATGAAGAAGTGCCCGTCAAGGAGGAGAGCCTGGGCGCGGGTCAGCCATGAGTCGTTCTCGTTCAGGTGATCCCACCTCGCCTGCACCATCCCGACACGCGGGTCGGCCATCGACGGGAGAAGCTCTTCCAGGAGGGACGCGCCGGGAACGAAGTCCGCGTCGAGGATCAGGATGAAGTCGCCCGTCGCCGATTCCAGACCCGCCGCCAGCGCGCCGGCCTTGTAACCGGTCCGCACACTTCGGTGGTGTACCGCGACGTCCACGCCCCTGCGCCGCCACTCCCGTGCACGCCGTTCGGCAAGGGCCGTGGTCTCGTCGGTGGAGTCGTCGAGGACCTGGACCTGAAGAAGCTCCGGGGGATGCCGCAGCCGGCACGCAGCGTCGATGAGCCGCCCGACCACGTGCTTCTCGTTGTAGACCGGGAGCTGCACGGTAACGCGAGGAGCGGCGACGCAGCGCGACGGGGCGCTCGGAGACGCGACCTCCCCGGGCCGTGTCCCGGTCCCCCCGGGGGCCTCCCCGGTCCCCCCGGGGGCCTTCCGCCCCGCGAGCACGATCAGGCTGATCCTGTGCCCCGCAAAGGGGAGCAGGAGCGCCAGGATGACGCCGTACAGCGACACTGCGACGACGCTGAGCAGATCGGTCATTCAGGCTCGTCCTGGGGGTTCGGGTCGAATCCGCGGCACCGCAGCACCGGGAGCGGCGGGTACTTGCGGAAGGTAGGGTCACCGCGGTGGCGGCCACAAAGGTAGAAGACCGAGCCGCGGCGCGACTCTACCGTGCGCATCCACGCGCAACGGCCGCACAGACCGATGTTATCGCGCCGTCCGGAGTGTCCACCCACTAGCCCCCCCACAACCCGCCCGATCGCGGCAGAATCCCGATGAAACCGAGGTGTCGCCCCCTGTCTCCCCGTCGGTGCGAGAAGTACCGGCCGTCCCCGCACAGGGTGCATTCGTCGCTCACGGTCACCTGGCCATCCGGCACGCCCAGCGCCACCGCGCGCTTCCGGATCACGCCGCGAAGATCGATTGGGGCGGGCCCGGGAGGCGGCACCTCTCCCAGCGCCGCGAAGACCTCCGGGCCGACTTCGTAGCAGCCCCCGCAGATGGCGGGCCCGAGGTGCACCACGAGCTCGCCCGGGTCGCTCCCGAAGGCGCCGGCCAGCGCGCCCACGCCCGATTCAACCACGCCCGCGGCCGTGCCTCGCCACCCCGCGTGGAGCAGCGCGACCGCTCTCGTGCCCGGATCCACAATGAACACGGGCACGCAGTCGGCCAGTGTGACGGTGAGCAGCACCCCGGACGACCCGGTGACGTGTCCGTCCCCGTCGCCCGGCCTGCACACTCCCGGGGTCACGTCCGCATGCACCCGGCAGCGGGCCCCATGCACCTGCCGGCTCCTGACCACGGAGCGCCAGCGGCTGGCGAGCGCCCGGTCGACAATGTCGGCAGTTCGCCTCGTCGTTCCCGCGCGCAGCCATGGAAAGAGCGTCTCCCAGCCCGGGACGGGCGTCGTCAGGACGGAGGTTGCATCCATGGTATCCCTGTAACGTGGTCGGCATCGGTTCTTACCCCGGCGTCAAAAATAACTAGCTTTCTGTCCACGATGACCAGCACGTATTTCGATAGTCAGAATGCGGCCTACGTTCAGGCCCTCTACGAGGAGTTCACTCGGAATCCGGATGCGGTCCATCCGGAGTGGCAGGAGTTCTTCCGCCGGAACCGGCACGAACTTCTCGACGCCGGCCTCTTCGTCGCGGACGGTTTCGTGCGGGAAGGCCGGTCGCGCGCGGCCTCGTCCGCAACCCCGGCCAGCGCCCCCGCAGCATCCGCCCAACCCGCCCCGACCGCCGCCGCCGCCCCCACCAGACCCGACCCCCGGCTCCTCTCCCTCGTCGCGCGCGCGGCGCGTCTCCTGCAGGCGTTCCGCGAGCACGGCCACCAGGCGGCCCGCATCGATCCGCTGGGGAGCGTGCCGCCCGGTCACCCCCAGCTCGACCCCGCATACTTCGGCACCACCATGGAGGAGCTGGAGGAGATCCCCACCTCGGTGCTCTTCCCCGAGGGCGGCGATGCCCCGCTCACCTTCACCCTCGACCGCCTCAAGGCCATCTACGGCGGCGACCTCGGTTACGAATTCGAGCATCTCGAAGACCCCGAAAAGGTCGCGTGGCTGTGGGAGCAGGTGGAGGGGGGCGCCCACTTCGCCGGATACACCGACGAAGACCGGATCCGCACGCTCGACCGGCTCACCCAGGTGGAGGGGCTGGAGCAGTTCCTGCACCGCGCCTACCTCGGTCAGAAGCGCTTTTCGATCGAGGGGATCGACATGATGATCCCCATGCTCGACGAGGCCATCGAACTCGCGGCGGCGGGCGGCGCGACCGAAATCGTCATCGGGATGGCCCACCGCGGCCGCCTCAATGTGCTGAGGCACATTATGGGAGTCCCGTACGCGGAAATCCTGGCCGAGTTTGAGGAGGGGGCCTCCCCGGGGAGCGCGCTGTGGGTGCCCGACCCCGGCACCGGTGACGTGAAGTACCACCACGGTGCGGCGGGGGACTACCCGCTCCGCTCGGGAAAGACCATCCGGGTCACCCTTGCCCCAAATCCGAGCCACCTGGAGTTTGTGAACCCGGTCGTCCTGGGCATGGCGCGTACGCAGCAGTACGTGAAACGGAACGGTGGCGCCGAGCGCGATCCTTCTCTCGTCGTGCCGATCCTGATCCACGGCGACGCCGCCTTCGCGGCCGAGGGCGTCGTCGCCGAGACCCTCAACCTCGCTCGCTTGCGCGGCTACGAGGTGGGCGGCACCATCCACATCATCGGCAACAACCAGGTCGGCTTCACGACCGACCCGGGCGACGGCCGCTCCACCCGCTACGCGAGCGACCTCGCCAAGGGGTACGACATCCCCGTGATTCACGCCAACGGGGACGCCCCCGAGGAATGCCTGGCCGCGGTGCGGCTCACGATGGCGTACCGGGACCGGTTCCGTGCCGACGCGGTGATCGACCTGATGGGATACCGTCGCCACGGTCACAACGAGGCTGACGAGCCGGCCTACACGCAGCCGATCCTCTACAAGTGGATCGCCACGCACCCCACGACGCGGATGCAGTGGGCCGGGGAGCTGGTCGGACGCGGACTCGTCACCCGGGCACAGGTGGACGAGAGGGTCAACGCTCTGGCCCGGGAACTCCGGGCCGTCAAGGATGGGCGCACGCAGGCCGAGAGCGAGTCTCCCCCACTCTGGACGGTGCCCAGCTACAGCGCCGTGGACCAGGATTTCGCGATGGACACCGGCGTCCCCTTCGGCAGGCTGGACCGGATCAACCGGGCGCTGCTGACGGCTCCGGACGGATTCACGCTGCACCCGAAGCTCGCCGGCCAGCTCAACCGTCGCGGCAAGGACTTCCGACCTGATTTCCGGGTAGCCTGGGGGCACGCCGAGGCACTGGCCATCGGATCGCTCCTCGATGAAGGGGTCCCGGTGCGGCTTTCCGGCCAGGATTCGGAACGGGGCACGTTCAGCCACCGCCATCTGGTCCTCAACGACGCCACCACCGGGGCGCGCCACACCCCCTTGGCGCAGGTTTCGGACACGCGTTTCGAGATCTACAACTCGCCGCTCACCGAGGCGGCCACGATCGGCTTCGAATACGGCGTCACGGTGGCGGCCGACCGCGACCTCGTCCTCTGGGAGGGCCAGTTCGGCGACTTCGTCAACGTCGCCCAGGTGATGATCGACCAATTCCTCTCGGCGGGGTGGTCGAAGTGGGGACAGCGCTCCCGCCTCACCCTCCTGCTGCCGCACGGATACGAGGGCCAGGGACCCGAGCACTCCAGCGCGCGTCTGGAGCGCTTCCTCCAGCTCTGCGCCGAAGACAACATGCGGGTCGTCTATCCCACCACCCCGGCGCAGTACTTCCACCTGCTGCGCCTGCAGGGCTTCAGCGAGCCGGAGCGGCCGCTGATCGTCATGACGCCGAAGAGCCTCCTGCGGCTCCCCAGGGCGGTTTCACCGGTGCGCGACCTCGCCGAGGGCGGCTTCCGGAAGGTGATCGACGACCCTGCGATCGAGGAACCGGAGGACGCGGAGCGGGTGCGGCGCCTGGTCCTTTGCAGCGGCAAGGTCTACTACGACCTCGCCGGAGCGGAGGAGCGTGCCGCGGCAACGGACACCGCGATCGTCAGGGTCGAGTCACTCTACCCCTTCCCCGACGAGGAAATCGGCGCTCTGGTGGATCGCTATCCGAATCTGGAAGCGGTGTTCTGGACTCAGGAAGAACCGAAGAACATGGGGGCGCTGACCTACATGCTCCCGCGTCTGCAGAAGGTGCTCCCCGGCGGCGTCCGCCTGCGGCACATCTCGCGACCCGAGCGCGCGAGCCCCGCCGAGGGGAATCCGCGCAACCACGCGGGGGCGCAGCGCCATATCGTGGAGAAGGCGCTGGGGGGGTGACGAGTCGGCAGGAAGTAATGCTGACCGCCGCTGACGTCGCCGCGGCCCGCAACCGCATCGGGGCGGAGGTCGTGCGGACGGGGTGCCCCGAGTCGTTCCCCCTGGGCACAACCGCTGGCTGCCGGGTGCACCTCAAGGCCGAGCTGAGGCAGCGCACGGGGTCGTTCAAGGACCGGGGATCGCTCAACAAGCTCCTGCTCCTCACTCAAGCGCAGCGGGATGCCGGCGTAATCGCGGCCAGCGCCGGCAACCACGCCCAGGCGCTCGCGCGCCATGCCTCGCGGTTGCGTGTGCCGTGCACGATCGTCATGCCCAACAACGCGCCGCTGATCAAGGTCAGCAACACCCGTGCCAGCGGTGCCCGCGTCATCCAGACCGGGGAGACGCTCTCCGACGGCATGGCGCTGGTCGAGCGGCTCATCGCCGAGGAGGGGCTCACGCTGGTGCACGCCTTCGACGACCTCGCCGTGATGGCCGGGCAGGGCACGATGGGGCTCGAGATCTTGGAGCAGGTTCCCGAAGTCACGACGATCGTGGTTCCGGTCGGCGGCGGCGGGATGATCTCGGGGGTCGCGACGGCGGTCAAAGCGCAGCGGCCCGGCGTCCGGATCATCGGCGTCGAGGCGGAGGCCTCACCGGGTGCGGTGCGGTCGCTGGAGGCAGGGGCGCCGGCGCATGTGGAAATGTCCGACACGGTCGCGGACGGGATCGCGGTGAAGCGGATCGGCGACCTGACCTATCCGCATCTGGAGACGCTCGCCGACGATGTGGTCCTGGTGAGCGAAGAGGAGATCATCCGCGCCATCTTCTTCCTGCTCGAACGCGAGAAGCTGGTGGTGGAGGGCGCGGGTGCGGTGGGGGTGGCCGCGATCCTCGAAGGGAAGATCCGGGTGGGCCCCGCCGACGCCGTGGTCTGCGTCCTCTCGGGCGGCAACATCGACATGAACATGGTGTCCCGGATCATCGACCGCGGCCTCTGGGCCGATGGCCGCCTCGCCAGCCTGTCGGTGGTCGTGCGCGACCGGCCCGGCTACCTGAACGAGGTCACCGGCGTCGTCGCGATCGAGGGGGCCAACGTGCTCCACATCGAGCACACCCGCGCCTTCGGCGACATCTCCGTGGGGAAGGTCGGGATCGAGATGAAGATCGAGAGCCGCGGTCGCGAGCACGTGGTGGCCATCGTGGCCAAACTGCGCGAACTCGGGCACCACGTGGAGGAGGTGGTCTAGCAGCCCCTCTGTGCAGCCGGGATCCCGTACCGCAGGAGCGTGGACTTCAGCGTCGGACGGCCCAGCCGGACCCGGCTGTCGTCCAGCAGATACGAGAAGACGAATCCCGCGCCGAGCATCATGATTCCGATGAGGAAGCAGTACATCACGGCACGGTCGGGGTAGTTATCCTTCAGGTATCCCACGTACATCGGGCCGATGATCCCCGCCGCGGCCCACGCCGTGAGAACCGTCCCGTAGATCCTGGACATGTTCTTCGAGCCGAAGACATCGACGATGAACGAAGGCATGGTCGCGAAGCCGCCCCCGAAGCAGAGCAGCACGTAGCAGACCAGCGCCGAGAAGATCAACGGGTTGGTCTCGGTCATCAGAATGCCGAACACGACCATCTGGCTGGCCAGGAGCACGCGGAAGACCATAACCCTCCCCAATCGGTCGGACAGCAGGCCCCAGAAGAGGCGTCCCACGCCATTGCAAACCGAACTCACCGCGATGAGAGTGGCTCCGTACTCGGCGAGCTGCGCGGGCCCGACCGACGGATCGGCCAGCCCCCAGACCTCCTGCAACAGCTCGGACTGAAAGCTGATCACGGAAATACCGGCTGCGATGTTGAAGAAGAACACGATCCACATGATCGCGAACTGCGTCGTGCGCAGGTAGGGGGCCGCCGGCTCCAGCTTTTCGGGGGGTGCCTGCCCGGCGGATGGCTGGCGACCAGGGAGCGCGGACTCCGGTGGATCGCTCAGGAACAGGCTGCACGGAATCAGGATGCAGGCGAAAACGATCCCGAGCCAAAGGAAGACCAGGTGCAGTTCTCCCTGCGCCCGTACCACCAGAAGGGGCGCCAGGCCCTTGCTCAGGAGGAACGCGCCCACGCCGAATCCCATTACCACGATGCCCGTTGCCAACCCTTTGCGATCAGGAAACCACTTGGCCACGGTAGCCACCGGTGTGACGTACCCCATGCCTATTCCCGCGCCTCCGATGACGCCATAGCCCAGGTAGAAGAGCCATATCGAGTCTATCGATAGCGCCAGGCTGGCGATCAGGTAGCCGCCGGAAAACATCGCGCTGCCCGTCACGGCCAGCCACCGCGGCCCCACCTTCGGGAGCATCTGCCCCGCCACCGCCGCCGACACCCCGAGGGAGAAGATCGTGATGCTGAAGGCGGCAGCCGTCTGGCTGAAGGTCCAGCCGGAATCCCTCACCAGCATCGTCTGGAAGAAGCTCCACGCGTAGACCGTCCCCAGGCACACCTGCAGAATGGTACAGAAGAGCGCAATGACACTCCTCGGGACCCGCGTTGCGCGTGCCGTCACCTAGCCGCCCCGCCGGGCTTGTGACTCGCGCGAGTCATCCGCGCCACGCGCGACGTACTGCATCAGGCGGGCCATGTCTCCGATCTCGTCGTCCCTGACCAGGATACCGTCGCCGTCGGGCGGCCCGTCGCTGCCTCCGCGTTCGCGGGCCAGCTGCGCCACGTAGTCGAGAAGCTCTCCCAGCGGCTTCGACGCCAGGTTCACCAGCCAGATCGAAACAAGTACGCCAACAACCAGGATGATGCACAAGAGATAGATCTGCTGGCCGACCGCGCGCTGGATCGTCAGGGCCAGGAGCTCCAGGTCCATGCCCACGTGAACGGTGCCCGCCACCCCCGACAGAATCGGGCTCCCCACCTCGATGAAGTCACCCAGGCCCGGAAGGCTGCGGTCGACCGGCTCGGTGGCGTTCGGATCGCTCGCCAGAATCTCTTCCGGTATCCCCGGGACGAAGGTATGGGCGAGGAATTCGCCCGTGTCGCTGGTGATGTAGATGTACCGGATGCTCTGAATCTCGACGAACTGGTCGATCAGCGACTGCAGGGTGGCCAGGTTCCGGTTGAGCAGGATGTCCACGCTGGAATCGGCAATGTTCTTGGCGATGCTGCGGCTGTTGCTGACGTACTCGTCCGACAGCTCCCGGGAGACGGTCGAGATCGACAGGATGGAGATCGAAAGAACGACCAGGGCGAACAACGCGAAAATCCCGAAGCGCGTCTTTCGAAAGAGTTTCCGAACCTGCACGATCCGTTGACTGCTCGTTGGTCCTGGATTCTTCATGCCGGGCCGAACCTGGTTTCCCAGTCCTCGAGCGGCACGAAGCGGTCCCCTTCCGGGACCGTGTAGTAGACCCTCTGCATCCCCTGCCGCCGGTCGGGGGCGAACGACACCCGCTCGCCCACGCCGAGGTCGTAGTTGCGAACCGCGAAGACCGCCTCCTCCAGCCGCGATCTGTCCGGCTCTCCCCCGAGTCCCCGCAGGATCTCCGTGATCAGCTTCGCGTTCACAAACCCCTCCAGGCTCACGAAGCTCTGGGGCAGCGGATCGTAGGGCTCACCCTCGGTGATCCTCTCCACGTCTTCGGGAGGCGCCGGATTGTAGCGACTCATCAATTCGCGATACTCGCGCACGGCCGGCAGAGACGTGTCCTCGTAGCTGGGGACGACCTGCGAGTTCACCAGGAATCGTGTGTGTTCGTCCGGGTCCGCGCGACCCTCGCGCATCAGGGCCAGGAGGTTTTCGCTCCCCACGAAGGATACGTTGGCAACCGGTATGTGAAGTCCCAGGTCGGCGGCGTCCCGCGCGAAGGCCGCGCACGCCTGGTACGCGCCGATACAGATGACCGCATCCGGAGAGCGGGCCTGCAGAATCTCCACCTGTCGCCTCATGCTCGCGCCGAACTGGGTTCCCCGCGTATAGGTCGCCTCGCCGGCCATCGTCTCTCCGTGCGCCGCCAGGGCTTCTCGCACCCCCGCCCAACCGCTGCGGCCGTACGCGTCGTTCTGATAGAACACTGCGACCTGCCGACGCCCGATCCGAACGAAGTTGTCGACCAGTCCGGCGGTCTCCTGACGGTAGGAGGAGCGCAAGTTGAAGGCGAACTCGCCGTAAGGAGGCTCCCTTTGCGGTTCAGCCCCGGTAAACGGGAAGAAGAGGTAGACCTGTTGATCCCGGAACTTCTTCAGCAGGGGAAGCACACGAGTGACGGTCGGTGTGCCCACGTATCCGAAAAGCAGGAAGACGCTGTCATCCTGCATGAGCTTGATCGTGTTGGCCACGCACGGGTCCGGCTGATACCCGTCGTCGTAGAGTTTGAGGACGATTCTGCGGCCGTTGACCCCGCCGTCGTCGTTGACCTGGTTGAAATAGGCCATCGCACCGCGGTAGAGCTCGGTACCGAGCCCCCGCGACGGACCCGAGAATGCCGCGGACACACCCAGCACGATCTCATCGTCCTGTTTCGGCTTGCTCGCAGGGCCCCCGGAGCCGGCGAACGGTTCAGGAGCGATCCCGGCTCGAGCAAGCTTCGCCAAGGGTGCCGCCAGGAGCGCGCCCAGTCCCGAATGCAGTAGCGACCGACGGGTCAACACGGTGTCGGGTTCCGGAGTGTCGCGGTATCCCGTTCGGAAATGCGAGCGTCCACTCGGCGTTCTCCCTTTTCAGTCTTGCGCGTCAGTTTTGCGCGGACTACAGCCTATGAAAACTAGGTTGCAAACGCTCCCCGATCAAACGAAACCACCGGATTAACGCCGCCGAATCCGGCCACCGGGGAACGCTACGACACTTTCGTTGCCATCTATGCCAATTGCCGCTACCCCGCCGCACCCCACACCATCACGATCTTGCCGAAGTTCTCGTTCGCTTCCATGCGGCGGTGCGCGTCGGCCGCCTCGGTCACGGCGAAGACCCGGTCGATCACGGGAACCAGCGACCCGTCCACGAACCCGGGTACCACCTCGGCGCCGAACTCCCTCGCCAGCGCGGCCTTCTCATCGACGCTGCGCGCCCTCAGCACGGTCCCGAACAGCCGCGCGCGCCGCGCCATCAGGGCCCGCAGGTCGATCCCCGCACGGCTACCTCCCGGCACACCGACCACCACATGGCGCCCCCCCACCGCGATCGCGGCCTGGTTCTTCGCCAGATACGGAGCCCCCACCAGGTCCAGGATGACATCGGCCCCCCTGCCGCCGGTCGCATCCATCACCCCCTCGTCCCACGTGTCTCCACCGCTCAGCCCCACGTCGAGGCCCATGCCGGCGGCTCGTTCCAGCTTGGCCGGCGTGCGCGAAGTCCCGATCGTGCGCGCTCCCGCCCGCCGCGCCAGCTGTACGGCCGCGGTTCCCACGCCGCTTCCCACCGCGTGGACCAGCAAGGTCTCACCCGGCGTCAGCCCGGCCTGGCGGAAGACCGCGTCATAGGCGGTCATGTACACTTCAGGGATCGCCCCCGCCACCGTCAGGTCCGTGCGCGGCGGCACACCGACGGCCACCCTCTCGTCGACGACAACCCGTTCGGCGTAGCCCCCTCCCCCGACGATCCCCATCACGCGGTCGCCGGGTCTCCAGTGGGTGACGCCCGCGCCCACCTCCTCGACCACACCCGCGAACTCGAGGCCCGGCACCTCCGATTCGCCCGGCGGCGGTGGGTACAGCCCCCGGCGCTGCAGCAGGTCGGCCCGGTTGACCCCGGAAGCATGGACCTTCACCAGGATCTCGCGGGGCGATGGCTCGGGGTCGCGCACGGAGTCGAGCCTCAGGACTTCGGGTTCTCCGAACTGGGGGATCACGACGGCGCGCATCGGTGAAATGTAGCAGCACGCTCCGGGAGATCGCTGTCGAAGGCGAACCGGCGTCGCGCCGCCCGGCGGGTGTGCCCGGCCAACGGATCTGTTAAGATACGCCCCCATGAAACTGCCCCTCGACCTCGACCGGCCGGTCATCTTCTTCGACCTGGAAACCACCGGCCTCAGCCTGTCCCGCGACCGTATCGTCGAACTCGCCGTCATCCGGGTGTCGCCCCAGGGTGACGTCTTCGAACGGGTTCGCCGCTACAACCCCGGGATCCCGATTCCTGCCGAGGCCGCGGCCATACACGGCATCACCGACGATGTGGTCACCGACGAACCGCCGTTTCGCGCGACCGCCAAGTCCCTGGCACAGCTGCTGGAGCCCTGCGATCTGGCGGGATTCAACATCCGGCGCTTCGACCTCCCCATCCTGCTCGCCGAGTTCGGCCGGGCGGGGGTCGCCTTCAACGTGACGGGCCGCCGGCTCATCGACATGAAGATGATCTTCCACCGGGAGGAACCGCGCGACCTCTCGGCCGCGGCACGCTTCTACCTGGGTCGCGATCACCAGGACGCCCACACCGCACTCAGTGACATACGCACGACCGCCGCCGTGTTGACGGCCCAGCTCGGCCGGTACCGCCACCTGCCCCGGGACATGGACGGGCTGCACAGCTACTGCGACGAAATGGGCCCCTTCCGCACCGAGTTCGACCGCTGGTTCTCGGAGAAGCCGGCCGGCCTGGTGTTCGACCGCGGCAAGCACAAGGGCACGGCTTTGACCGAGGTGGCGAGCAAGGCTCCCGATTATCTGGAGTGGATGCTCAAGGCCGACGACATGCCCCAAGAGGTGCTGGAAGTCGTCCGCAGTGCACTTGCACCCGGACACGCGCAATGACATTCACCGATCTGCTATTCGGGCAGGACATCGAAATATGACCCCAGGCAGACTTGGCCAGGAGAGACCCACGCCATGACAATCCGGACCCCCACCATCCTCCTCGCCGCCCTGGCCGCCACGATGGCTGCTCCGGCGCTCGTCGCCCAGCAGGCGATCACGGAAGCCGAGCTGGCCGCGTTCCAACCCCGTCACGTGGGCCCCGCAGTCGCCGGCGGCCGCATTCACGATGTCGAAGCGCTCCCCCACGACCCCTCGACCATGTACGTGGCGTCCGCGTCCGGCGGGCTGTGGAAGAGCGTCAACCGGGGCATCTCCTGGACCAATCTGTGGGAGCACATGCCGGTCAGCACATTCGGCGACCTCGCGATCGCGCCGTCCGATCCGAGCATCCTCTACGCGGGAACCGGCGAGCAGCAGAACCGGCAGAGCACCTCCTGGGGCAACGGGGTGTACCGGTCCAACGACGCCGGCGCCACCTGGGAGCACCTGGGGCTGGACGAGACACACCACACGGGACGCGTACGGGTCCACCCCTCCAACCCCGACATCGTCTACGTGGCGGCGCTGGGGAACCTGTGGCGCTCCACCCCCGACCGGGGCGTCTACCGTTCCCGCAACGGAGGGCGAAGCTGGGACAAGGTCCTCTTTGTCGACGATCACACGGGCGCGGTCGATCTCGCCATCGACCCTTCCGATCCCGACATCCTCTACGCGGCCATGTACCAGCGGCAGCGGCGGACATGGGGATTCAACGGCGGCGGACCCGGCAGCGGCGTCTACAAGACCACCGACGGCGGCGACAGCTGGCGCGAGCTCACCAACGGGATTCCCGACGGCGACAAGGGCCGGATCGGAATCGCCCTTTCGCAAACGAATCCGCGAATACTGAACATTCTCGTTCAGCATTCCACGGAGTCCGGCGGGTACCGTAGCGAGGACGGCGGCGAGAGCTGGGAGAAGGTCAGCGACCAGAACATCCGGCCCATGTACTACTCCCACATCTTCATCGATCCGACCGATTCCGACCGGGTGTACACGCTGGCGACCTCGTCGCATCGCAGCGAGGATGGCGGGCGCACCTTCGAAGAGATCGCCCCGCGCCCCACCTACGACGTGGGGGTCCACGCCGACCACCACACCATGTGGATCGATCCCGGCGACCCTGAACACTTCTACCTGGCCGGAGACGCGGGGCTCCACGAAACCTACGACCGGGGCATCACCTTCCGGCGGATCAACAATCTCCCCATCGGCCAGTTCTACGGCATCACCGTGGACAACAACGACCCCTACCGGATCTACGGCGGCATGCAGGACAACCACTCCTGGATGGGGCCGTCGGAGACGCGGTCCTGGGAGGGGATCGTGGACGACGAATGGCGGCAGTCCGGCTTCGGAGACGGCATGTACCAGCAGTCCGACCCGGACGGCCGCACCATCTACGTCAACGCCCAGAACGGGACCTGGACCCGCTTCGACAACGTGACCGGCGACATGATGAGCCTGCGGCTGACCGCCCCCGAGGGTGAAGAGCCCTACCGGTGGGACTGGGCCTCGCCCAGCCTCATCTCACGGCACGACCCCAACGTGGTCTACCTCGGCGGCAACCGCCTGTTCATCTCCCGGGACCGGGGCGACAGCTTCACCCGCACCGAGGATCTGACCCGTCAGGAGGACCGCGACGACCTCGAGATCATGGGCGTGCGCGGCGCGGACACCCGCCTTTCCCGCAACGACGGGACCTCGTCGTACGGCGAGATCGTGACCATCACCGAGTCACCCGTCGACCCGGCCGTGCTCTGGGTGGGCACCGACGACGGCAACGTGCAGGTATCGCGGGACGGAGGCCGCAGCTGGAACGAGGTCTCGGGCGGCGCACCCGGCCTCCCGGACGGCACCTACGTCAGCCGCGTGCTCGCGTCGCCGGACGGGCCCGGCACCGCGTACGTCACCTTCGACGCGCACCGCGACGGCGACTTCCAGCCCTGGGTCTACCGCACCGAAGACTACGGCGCTCGCTGGACAGCGCTGCACGGCGACCTTCCGTCCGGCTCGGTGAACGTGATCGCAGAGCACCCGGACAACCCGGCCGTGCTCTTCCTCGGCACCGAGCATCACGTCTTCGCCAGCACGGACCGGGGCACCACCTGGGCCCGCTTCCCCGGCCTCCCGACCACGGCATACGACGACATGATCATCCACCCCCGCGAGAAGGACCTGGTCCTCGGCACCCACGGCCGCTCCATCATCATCATCGACGATGTCGGACCCCTGGCCCGCTACTCCGCGTCGGCCGACGACCCCGTCACACTGTACGAAGCCCCTCCCGGCACGCTAATGAACTACTGGAAGGACACCTCGTACCGTGGCCAGGCCGTCTTCATGGGCGAGAATCCCGTCGACGGAACCATCGTGACCTACCGCCTCGGGCCCGGTTCGGGTCCGGCCCGGCTGACCGTCCGCAACGCCGCCGGCGAGGTGGTGCGCACCATGGAGTTGCCCTCCGGTCCCGGCGTTCACCGCGTCGATTGGGACCTGCGCCACGCGCTCCCGAGCGCCGAGGACGCCCAGTGGGCGCCTCACGACCCCGCCGTGGTGCCGCGCACCCTGGACGAGCGAGGCCCGTTCGTGTCACCCGGGGTCTACTCGCTGGAGTTCTCCGCGCGGGGTGAAGTCCGCACCGAAAACCTGACGATCGGCGGGGACCCCGACCTCCCCCTTACGGCGGAGGACTACCGCGAGCGCGAAGCGTTCCTGCTCGAAATCCTCGACCTGCGCGAGCAACTCTCCGACGCGGGCGAGGCTGCGGGATCCCACCGCCGCCAGCTCATGCAGCTGTACAGCGCGATCAACGGCGGGGGTGTGCGGCAAGGCACGCTGCATCCACCGACGACCACACAGCGGGAACAGCTGGAACGGATCAAGCGGGCGCTGCGGCGGCAGGGGCTTGTGGCGTAGCCGGACACCGCCCGCGGGCCAGGCGCGCTGCTACCGGAAGCCGTAGAAGCCGCGTCCACCTCCGCCGAACCGGTTGTTGACCACGTTGTTGTAGATCGAGCCGAACTGGATGGAGAAGCCGATCTCGACGCCGTAGTTGAAGTCCTGGCTGCGCTGCTGGAGGTTGAGCAGGGCTTCGGCGTCCGTGACGCCTTCGGCGGGAAGGTAGATCTGGTCGTTGACCCACGAGATGTTGGCCTCGCCGTTGATGCTCACGCCCCGGGCGATGCGAAAGTCCAGGTCCCCCCTCAGGGAGACGTTGTACAGGTCCGTGTCATGGAGGAAGTGCGACCCCAGCATGCGGATGGAGGCGTCGCCCCACTGCTGGCGCTGCGACAGCTCGATCTCGAGGGACTGCTCCCAGCGGGTCTCCCTCATATGGCCGAAGACGGTCCTCTCGATGTAGCGCCGGTGGGCGGGCCCGATCTTGTAGAACACCGTCAGCGCGCGCCGGGTCGCCTCCTCATAGGGGAAGAAGCTGTACTCCAGCGCGGGTGTGATCTCGGCCCGGAAGTCCTGGTTGAAGCGGGTGATCCTCCGCATCTCCCCCTGAATCCCCACCGACCAATGGCCGGCCAGGGAGTAGGCGATCAGTTCGCTGAGTCCCCAGTCGGTCCTCTGGTCGATGAAGGTGGGGTCGTCCACCAGGTCGATTTCCCGCCGGTTGAAGCTGACGTTGCTGCGGAAGTTCATCTTCCAGGTGGGGGTGACGCGCGACGCGCTCACGTTCCCGTTGACGCTCTTGGTGCGGCGGGTCTGCTCGCCATCGATCTCGGTGCGTCCCCCCAGGCGAAAGACCCAGAAGTTCCACGGGTCGTCCACCTCTTCCCGGGTGACCACGCGCTCCCTGGGATCGAGCGTTTCACTGTCGACCTCCAGGATGTCGGCGATCTCGTGGAACGCGTCCACCGTCTCGAAGAAGCCGTTCAAGGTGGCGAAGTGGAGGAGCCCCACCCCGATGGTATGGGCAAGTTCGTCGAGCGTTTCCCGATCCGTGTTCGTGGGCGGTGCCTGATGGAAGAGCTGGTGCTCGTACTCGAAGTCATCGTTGCCCATGAAGTCGAGCTGGTACTCCTGGCCACCCGCGCCCGTCGTCTGGCTGGTCATGATGACATGGACGTCCGAACTCTCGGGTATGCGAACCCAGTTCACCCACGGCAGCTCGGTACGGAAGTAGTTGAGGTTGCAGTTGCGGCTCGCGCAGTCCAGGAAGACGCTGGGCCGGTCGCCGTTCACGCCCTGACCCTGCTGGGCGGCGAGCGGCTGGCCGGTCGCGACTCCGGCGGCGACGACGAGCACCAGCAGCCCTCGGCGAACCTCCGCGGTCCGGCTCACCACGCCGGAGACCGCCAAACCGGTGCCTGCATTCAGCGGCGCCTCGTGGTGATCACAATCGCCCCGGCTATGTGATTGGTGCCGAAACGGGTGGTCGCGTCCGAGGCGCTCATGAAGCGGATCTCCCCCACCTCGCCTGGCAGAATCGCCCACATCTCGTCGAGTTCGCCGCGGAGTTGCCCGTCAATGTACACCCTCGCGGTCTGCTGCTCAGGGTTGGTGAGCGACAACCCGGCCCGCGCCTGCATCCAGCGGGGCCGGAGTGCCCTCACCGCCTCGAACACCGAGCTGTGAGGCACAGCCATGAGTTCTTCCGCGGTGATCAGATTTCGATCCCGGCTCAGGCCTCCGGACTCGATAGTCCGGCACGCGGCCGAGAACACAACAAACACTATTGCCAGGGGCAGGATGGATCGCCTCGACATGGAGCACCTCTCGCCGTCATGGAGCAGGCACCCGACCACTGCAATTGCGGAGGAACACCCAATCCGATTACTTCGTTACTTCCCTGGGACACTTCCCTGGGACACTTCCCTTGGACACTTCCCGGCATCGCACCGTTGACGAACCGTACGGACATAATAGGAGGCAGATACCCCAATGAGAAAGCCCAGCGCCGCTTCCGCCGCCATCGTGACCGCCTCGTTTCTGTTGTCGAGTTGCTACTCGGTCATGGTTCAGCCGGTGCCGGACCCCGACTCCAGGGCGGATATGGACATCCGCGGAGTCGTCCTGGGCGAGGGCCCCGACCGCGAAACGTTCGAGTTCTCCGAGGTAGTCGACACCCGGTGGACGGAGTCGGCTCTGGTGATCACCGGCGTGGTTAACGCTCCGGGTAAGGCTGAGCACGGTCAGACCAGCACCGTCTCCTTCCCCCTCGAGGACGTGAGCGACGTGCTGGTCAGAAAGATGGACGGGACCCGGGCCTCGATCATCGTGGCGGGCGTGATCATGAGCGCCGCCGCTGCGATCACTTTCGCGATCACCGGCAAGAGCAAGGACGGCGTCCCCATCGGGAGGGCGCGGTAGCGGGCGTCGGGGAGGCCTCGGCCAGGCGTCGCTGTTCTCCCCCCACGCGAAAAGCGCACCCGCCAGCCTTGCGGCCGACGGGGCCGGTCGCGAGGAGCGAGCTTTACAACGGCTGGATCTCGGCCAGAATGTCCCGGCCGGCGACCGCGCGAACGCCGTCCGCCATGGGGTAGGTGTCGCGGCTGACATGGACGACGTCGAGGCCGCTCAAGCCCAGCAGCCTTGTGACGGCAACCACGGATTTCGTGACCCGGGGCGCGTCGGTGCGCTTGAATTCGTAGCCGCGACGTTCCTGTCCCCGAACGACGAGAAGGTCCAGCTCCGGTCCGCCGTGTACCAGGTCTGGCCGTGGTAGTCTTTCCACCCCGACCTCGACCAGGTCGAAGCCCGGCAATTCGTGATATCCGATTCGACCCGCCAAGGACTCCGACCCTTGCCGCAACAGCTCCGGTGACGCGCTTCCAAGCACCAGGAAGCGAGCCGGAAGCGGGCTGCGATCCGCCAGGACCCGGAGAACCGGAAACAGGTTCGGACGATGCTGGACCTCGTCGATGACTATGAGTCCACGGAGGGATTCCAGCGAGAGCGTGGGTTCATCCAGCCTGGCCAGGTCGCGAGGATCCTCAAGGTCGAAGTGACTGACGTGCTGTCGGCGCGCGGCCAGTTCCCTTGCGAGGGTCGTCTTCCCCACTTGCCGGGCACCGAGAAGCGCGACTACGGGATTGTCGCGCAGCTTCCGGCACACATGAAAGCGACCCCCGCCGGCCAAGCGGCCGACGGGGGTGCTAGTCCGCACAATACTGTAAAGACGAGCTTACACGAAGTAAACTCGCCTTTACATATCCGCAATCTCTACGTACACACCTTGGAGTTCTGAATCTCCGGGTTGAGGGTGCATTCGATCTCGGGAACAGGCATGCATGACACGCGCGGCTCTTCTCCAGGACCGATAAGCGTTCCGCCCTGCAGGAAGGGGTGCTGCCAACGGTCCAGATCATTCAAACGGCGGCCTTCGATCCAGAGGGTCAGGTACCGCTCGCGGTCAAGAATCGACATGGCGTCGTCCTCCGCGTTGGGGAATTCCATCGTTCCGACGGTGGCCGGCTGCTCAATCGGTTCTGCTCCGTGGAAGGCGCGGACTTCGTTGACCTTGGCCGTGAACGTCGCCAGATCGCCGCCCAGTAGCGCGGCTTCGGCCTCGATGAGGCGCATCTCGGTCCCCGACACGATCGGGACATCGCTGCCCTGCTCCGGGTACTTGTCCTGCCTGTAGTGGGCGGTCAGCCCGCCAGCACCCTGGTGCGCGCCGCTCCCCTGGCCCGTACACGTCCCGGTCGGAGTCACGCCCGCGGTGGGATCGTTGGGGTCGTTCCACTCTCCACAGATCGTATACGGTGCCCGCGGGTCGCCGTCATAGACCCGCTGGACGGGTGTCGCCCACACGCCCACCTCCGCCCGGCCCCAGGTCTCGTTCCAGACCTGGTTGCTGTTGGCCGTCTGGTGATAGATCGCGTTGTGGACGAAATCCGTGGGCACCATGGACGCCGCCTGGACCGCAGCCGACCAGTTGCCCAGACCCACATTGGCCTGAGCGATGCCCCCGTGCGCAGCCGTAACAAACGCGCTAGCGCCTGCGGCCGAGCCGATGGTGATGGCCTGGTTGAGCGCGACGATGGCGCTGTCGAACGCCGCCGTCCTGGGCTGCAGCGGCCCGATGTCGTAGACCACGTCGCAGAAGTTGTCGCCGAGAATCCTGTGCGCAAGTCCCATTAGCAGGAACAACCGCGCCGATCCGTCGAAGCTGTTCGCCTCGCCCTCCAGCACCTCCTGGAGGCGTTCCCAGGCTCCCCCTGCCGCCCAGGCCGCTTCGTGGGTCTGCTCCCAGAATCCCTCCGAATCTTCATTGTCGAAGGCCCCACGCCGGTATTTGCCGGTGCTGAAGTAGCTCCCCGTACCGGATAGGTCGTCAGTGAGACGCGCCCCGGTGAAGGCGTACCCGTCGGCGATGTCGTTGAACTCGGCCGATACCCCGGACACGAGGATCGGCATGAGGTCGCGGGTGGTGAGGTCTTCGTCCAGGATCGACCCGGGGTTGATAACCTCCAGGTCACAGGCCGACAGCGAAAGGGCAGTAACAAAGCCCGCCACGGTAAGCCGGCCGAATCTCTTTTGTCTGGTCATGTCTTTTCCTCCTCCCCTAGAAGTTCACGGAGAAGTTCAGCATGAAGATCCTGGGCGGCGCCATGTTGTAGTACTCGTTCGGCGTCGAGTCGCCGAAGCCGTTGTCGTTGGCTTCGGGGTCCAGGCCGCGATAGTCGGTCCTGGTCCACAGGTTCTTTCCGGCGATCCCGATCTGAGCGCTGCGGGCGCCCGGCACCAGGTTGTCCGGCAGGCGGTAGGTCAGCGAGGCCGAGCGGACCTTGAAGAAGTCCGCCGCGTCGGTCCACATGCCCTGGTCCGAGTAGGGTCCGATACAACGGGCGATGTCGGACGCCGGCAACCCCATCTGCGCGACCCGGGACGATCCCGAACCACGAAGCGAGTAGTACATGTCCTGGATCGCGGGGCACCCACCACCCGGCCACACCCGCCGGCGCACGTTCTGATAGGCGATGCCGACCGGCCGCACCATTCCGTACTGGCCCTCCCCCACAACGTCGAGGGTCAGAGAACGCCAAAGCGTCAAGCGGGTGTTCAGACCGACGGTCTCGGTGGGGAACAGGTTGCCGATGTAACCCTTTTCGTAGTCGGGCAACTCACCGACCGCGTCCGGGTTCTGCAGGATGTCGTCCCAGCGGATCCACAGAGGAAGTCCCAGCTGCCTGCTGGTGCCCAGATCCTCGAGCGGCCCCAGATCCGTGATCTCGCTGTTGTTGGTGCTGAAATTGAAGCCGATATCCCACTCGATGTCGTCGGTCCGAACCGGAACGAAGTGTACGAGCGTCTCCGTTCCCCAGTTCTTGACCTCGCCGAGGTTGCGCGTCGTGGCCTCCTCGGTGCCGCCCGACGGAGCCTCCTGGACCCCGATCAGGGCATCCCGCGTGGTCTGATCGTATGCCGTGAATTCAACACTCACGCGTCCGCCGAAGAAAGACGCGTCCACGCCATATTCGATCTCGGAGGAAATTTCCGGACCCAGATCGGCGTTCCCAAGGTTGTCGATAATGACACCAGGCACCTGCTCGTCGGCTGAAATCGCTTCGTAGATCCGCTTGGCGGCGAAGGCCCCCGGTGCCTTTCCCGATTCACCCCAGGCCGCCCGCAGCTTGACGGTTTCGGCCCAGTCGAAGGGGAAGAAGCTTTCGTCGGAGATCGTGTAGGCCCCTTGAAGCTTGGGATACGCGGCGATGCCGAAGCCCTCGCCGAAGGTGCTGAAGCCGTCCCAGCGAATGCCTCCGGTCACGAACAGTTTATCGTTCAATCCCACCATTTCCTGAAGGAAGAACCCGCCGCTGCGGACGGTGAGGCGGTTCTCGAACACCTGCGGAAGATTGCCGCCGCCGAGCACCTGTTCGCCGGGTCCGGCGAAGAGTTCGTCAAAGCCGTTGAGAGACCAGCTGTACTCTTCGTAGAGCTGCCCGCCCCAGGAGAAGTTGGAAGAGATGTTGTCGAGAGGGCTGTAGTCGAAGACGCCGCTGTAGTCGAAGGTGAGGTTGCGATCGAACTGCTGGTCGATCTCGCGGTTCCCGGCATGGTCCTCGTAGAAGCCCCAGCCCTTGAAGTCGATGAAGTCGGACGACGTGTAGTCGATCCCCACGTTCATGCGGTGGGAGAACAAGGCGTTGGGGCTCCAGTTTACGGCCACCCCGGTGATATACTGGTCAAGATGCGTGAAGATCTCGTTCTCCAGAACCAGGGAGTCGTCGTTGCCCGGGGTGTAGCCCGCGGTCCCGCGAAGCACATTCAGGTAGAGTCCCGATGCGTTGTTGCCGTTGGGGATCCAGGTGATGTTTCGACGTGCATACGTGTTGTTCAGCGAGATATTCAGGCCATCGAGCGGCTGGAAGGAAATGTTCGCACGGACGCTGTAGTTGTCCGCGCCCTGCGGATCGACCACGCCTTGACGGTCACCATACTGACCGGAAACGAAGTAGGTCGCCGTCTCGCCGCCGCCTCGCACACTCATGTTGAACACCTGGTGACGAGCGTTCCGGAACCAGCTTCCGCTTTCCGGGCAGCCCGGCTCGTCCACCCCCATTTCACCGGTCTGGTGGTTGAGGATACCCGAGTCCCGGCAGGTGTTGAGGAACAGTCCCGAGGGGTTCACGTCGGCCGCCGGGCCCTGGTGGGGCATCACGCTCATGCCCTGTTCCATGGAAAACACCCACGCCGGCGCGCCCGCGACGCCCCGCTTGGTGAAGATCTGGATCACCCCGCCCGACGCCTCCGTCCCGTACAGGGTCGTGGCCGCGGGCCCCTTGATCACCTCCATGCGTTCGATGTCCGCCGGGTTGATCATGTCCAGGGTCGACGGCGTCTGTGCCCCTTCGTCGTCCGAGCCGATCGGATTGCTCTCGATCCGCACGCCGTCGACGTAGATGAGGGGATTGTTTCCCTGCGTGAGGGAGTTGTTGCCCCTCAGCCGGATCTGGCTGGCGGCGCCCACCTGGCCGCTGTGGTCGTTGACCTGGATGCCGGAGGTACGCCCCTGGAGGACATCACCGAAGTCGGTCACGGCCGTGTACTGGATGTCCTCGGCGACGATTGCGCTGATGCTGTTGCCGACTTCGCGGCGCCGGGCCTGTCCTGCCGTCCCGGTCACCACGACGCCTTCAAGCGAGATCGCGTCATGGCGAATGGTGAAGTCGGCCGTGGCCGCACCTCCTGCCGGCACCGTCACCTCGATGTCCTGGGTGCTGTACCCGATAAGGTTGACCTGCACGGTGTGCGTGCCGGCCGGGACATTGAGGATGACGTAGCGTCCGACGTTGTTGGCCAGGGTGCCCAGGGTCGTTCCGGCAATGGAGACCTGGGCCCCGGGAAGGGGTGCCTGGCTCACCGCGTCCCGGACGCTGCCCGTCACCGTACCACCTTGCGCGGCCAATTCCGCGCTTCCGGCGGCGAGGGCGAATGCGACACCAAGTGCGGCCAAACGCCGGGTGCCATTCAGTCGAAGAGTCCGCATAAGGACCTCCTTTGCTAGTGGGGGACACGTCTGGCCGTCCCCTTGAGACCAACTGTCACGGTAAGGGTCGATTCGTGACCACGCAAGCAAGTTTCTGGTTAGTTCGCAGTCCTGGGCGCCACAACACAGTCCGTGAGGGTGCTGCACGTCACTCCCAGGCGCATCCGGTCCGCCTCGGGCACCGACAGGATCGACACGGCCGCCACGGCCTCCCGCACGTCGACGCTACGCGGAGGGCGAAAGGTGAGGTGCACGCGCCAGCCCCGCCGTCCGTCCGCCTCGTAGCTCTCCAGTGCGGCGTCCCCGATCCACGGCACGGCACGCAGTTCGCGCTGAAGCACAGACACATCGGCCTGGCTGCGCGGCCCGGCTCCGAGTTGCAGCGTCAGCGTTTCATCCGAGAACGGGTGGTTCTCCCGCCACCGATTCACGGCGTCGTTGACCTCGCGCCAGCCCGCTCCGGACTCCAGCATGTGCTGGGCGTAGTCGCGCAGCAGGAACTCGTTGTGCTTCACGTCGGCTTCCAGCGCGTCCTCGAAGTGGGTCACGAAGCCGGGCTGGTCGCCCCGGACGATCGATTGGACGCCCTCCAGGAAGTCGGTGTCCGGGTCCTCCGGGTTGACCCGGGAGACCACCTCGGTCATTTCCGCCCACGGTTCGCTGCCCCAATCCACGGGATCGGCAGTGCGCGCGAGATGGAATTCCCTGAGCCCCGCAAGTGCGCCGACGCCATAGATCACGAAGAGGATCCGGTAGCGCTGGAAGATGTCCCGAGCACGAGCCAGCGGGGTATCGGCCGCGGGCCGGGCCGGGCCCCGGGGCGTTTCCCCGTATCCTCCGGGCGTCCCCGCGGTGCCCCGGGTCGTGCTTGCGCCAGCCGGCGATGGCCGGGTCCGTCCCCGCGGCTCCCTCCGCCGCCGCCGCGCAGCTTTCCCCGCTCGTTTCTTCGCCATCGCTACAGCCCTCCCTGCACCTGCTTGTCCCTCACCTTCCAGATGAAGGAATCGACATAGTAGTGCAGCAAGGCGTAGGCGTAGAGCATCATCTGCGACCAGAGCTCGTACCCGCCCGCGTAGTCCAGCGCCGGGATGTTGAACTGCGGTATTGCGGGGTAGGGCGCGAAGTTCACGACGCCGAAGCCGAACTCGTCGAGCGGGCGGTTGATGAGGAGCTGGAAGACAACCGCGTAGGCCCCGCCGAGGACGAGGAACCATCGCAGGCGACCGCTCCCTACCAGACGGCTCCAGAAACCGGGCCGGGACGCGCCGGTGGCGGCGGAGCGTTGCATGAAGGCGTACACCATGACGATGTACTGCACCCCGTGCATCACCCTGTGCGCGACCGCGTACAGCAGGATCGAGTTCGTGTGCCAGGCGACGAAATACCAGAGGAAGTAGCTCGCCGCGATAAACCCGTACTTGATCGGATTGATCGGACGGCCTGCCTGGACGGTCCTCCGAAGGTGCAGGAGGTAGACGACCAGGTAGCCGAACGTGACGATCCAGCTCACGGTCAGCAGTCCCTCGACGAAACCCGCCGAGATCGGGACGTGCATCCGGTGCAGCTCCCGGATCCAGAGAAACCGGAACATCGGCGCCTGCAGGAACATGTTGCCGTAAAGGATCCAGTGCAGCGCGAGGTCGTACTTGCGGGTGCTTTCGAGCCCGGTCTTCGCCTTGAAGTCGTAGACCCGGCTGAAGCCGTGCTGCTGCATGATGCTGTGCTGATGGTCCCACGCCGACACCAGCAGCAGCAGCGTGATCGGGGCCCAGATCAGACCGGCCGCCGTCAGGGAGAAGATGGCGACGGGGCCGACGATGAGGCGCGCCTTGAAGCGCTGCCACACCTCGGGCATGCCGTAGCTGCGGACCCAGGTGGCGTAGTGGTGGGGCGTCGTGATCCAGAGGTTGATCGAGGCGACCGCCACGTACGGGAGCCACGCCTGAAAGCCCAGGGCGAGCGCAACCGCCGCGAAGGGTAGCCCCAGGAACCAGACCGAGTCGGCACGGGGACTGAGGATGTAGCCGGTCCTGAACATGGCTTGACGGTATGCGCGGACCCGGCGGCGAGCAATGTCCCCGCAGGGCGGGAGCGGGCATGTGCCGCCGCTCCCCCGGCCCCCCCGCGGCCGGCCCGGTTGGCCGCCCGCATTGCAAGGCGGGCGCGTATCCCGCAGACTCAGGGCACCGTGACTTCCCACTTCAGGAGCTCTTCCCCATGCTTTTCGCCGCCCACTCCGGACTGCGCTTCCTGGTCCTCCTCGCCGGTCTCTTCGTGGTGCTCTACGCGCTGGCAGGCTTCTTCGGCAAGCGTGAGTATTCGACCGCGATGGCGCGGCTGGCGACCGTGTTCGCCGGGCTCCTCCACCTGCAGGTGCTCAGCGGTGTCGCGGTGCTCTTCGCCCGCCCGTTCTACACCCAGCTGATCGGCCACCTCTTCATGATGGTCATGGCGGCGGGTGTCGTTCAGTTCGTCAACACGACGATGAAGCGGCGCCCGCCGGAGAAGAAGTCGTACGGCCCTCATCTGGTGGCCGGCGTGCTGGCGCTGGGCCTTATATGGGCCGGGATCGTCGCGATCGGGCGGGGGGTGCTGCAGAGCACGATGTAGGCGCCGGGCCGGGGAGCGGGGCCCCGTCCGCCGGCTGCTCAGTCAGCGGAGGTCCCTGGTCGTACACACCGTGAAGACACGTTCCCCGCGGCGGATGCGGTACGGCTGACCCGCACGGGGGCTGACCACGTAGTTGTCCCCCTCCGGGTACCGGGCGCGAAAGGCATTCACCCGTGACGGATCCAGCTTGTCCGGATTGATCTTGCATTCGAACACGTCGACCCGGTCCCGCCCGCGGCGAACCACGAAGTCGATCTCCCGTCCCGACTTGTCCCGCCAGTAGAAGATCCTGTCATCGAGGTGGCGCAGCCGCAGGGCGTCGAACACGAGATGCTCCCAGAGGACGCCGCGGTCATCCTCCCTGATCCGGTTCCAGCCCCTCTCGAAGGCCACGAATCCCGTGTCGAAGGCGTAGCACTTGGGCCGGCTGACGATCTCCCGGGAGCCTCCGCTGTGGAACGGCCGCAGCAGGTGGACCGCGTGAGCGATCTGAAGGGCTTCCAGGTAGGACTTCACCGTTGGCCGGCTCAATTCGGCGAGGCGGGAGAGACGGGTGTAGTCGACTTGGCCGCCACTCCACCGCAACAGCAGCCGAAGCAGCGACAGGAACCCCTGGCGGTTACGGATGGAGAACAGCTCGAGGATGTCACGCGCGTAGAAGCTGTCGATCCATTCGGCGAAGAAGCCTTCGGGCTTTTCCTCGTTCAGCAGTGCATCCGGCAGGCCTCCGTGGAGAAGTCGGCGGTCCAGACCGGGCACGCCGAATGGCTCCGCGCACTCCTCCCACAGGACGGGATAGAGATGGATCGTCGCCTTACGGCCGGCCAGCGAGTCGCGGAACTTCCCGGTGGCGGCGAGGGTCGAGGATCCGGTGGCCAGGACCTTCAGATGCGGGTACTCGTCCGCTGCGATCTTCAGCAGACGGCTCGGATCCCGCAGCTGGTGCACCTCGTCGAGGACGACAACGGTTCCGGGCCGCTGGCCTCCGAGGAACAACTCGGGGTCTTCGAGAGCCCGCGCGACGGAAGGCAGGTCACAGTTCATGTAGACGGTGCCCGGCAGCATTCGGGCGAGGGTCGTCTTCCCCACCCGGCGCACACCGGACAGCCAAACGACGGAACGACGCGACCATGCGTGTTTCACCAGGCTCAACCAAAGCGGACGCTGTATCATAGGTGTATATTACATATAGACCGTCTGTATGACAAGTAACACAGCGTACCGTCTCTGGCCAACCGGCAATGGGCCAGCCGCCATGCTCGCCCGCGGGCCCCGCCTGTCATGGCCCCCAACGTCCGCATACCCCAACAAAGAAAGGGCCCCCCGCGAAGGGGACCCTCCCTTGTCATGTCCGGCCCGCCGTAACGGCGCGGGCCTGCAACACCTCGGTCACACGATGACGCTACACGCCACTCACCCCGTAGGACCGCTGATGTTGGTGTTGGTGTCCACCTCGCCGCGCGAGATGGGGAAGCACAGGTCCTGCTGCACCAGGTGCGAGCCCTCCTCCTGGCTCCCCGAGGGCTGCTCGAGCGGGTGCAGGTCACCGGGCGTGTTGTTCGCGTTCCAGCGGAAGAAGTCGCCCAGGCGGCGTCCTTCCAGCCACAGGACCACGCCGCGCTCGAACTTGAGCGCCGTCCACGCCTCCGCCGCGCTCGCCGCCACGGCCGGCTCCACGCCAGCTGCGGTCCGCAGGGCGTTGATCTTCCCCATGGCTCCCTGCCAGTCCCCTGACGTCAGCATCCCTTCGGCCTCGATCAGTCGCATCTCGGTCCCCTTGGACAGCGGGATATCCGACCCCGAGTCGGCATACTTCGTCTGGGGCCACCACGGAACCTGCCCGCAGCACAGCACCGCGGCGTCGCCGGTCTCGTCCGTCACCCGGTACCCAACCCGGGGGTCGCCGTCGGGGTTGTTTTCGCTCATGCTGTAGTCCTCGTACTTCGTGTACCTCTGGGTATGAGCCTTGTAGGGCTCGTTCTGGCTGGCAAACTGGATCCGGTTCCGGGTGGGATTACCCTCGGTGGCGAAGTACGGCATGTTGAAGACGAAGCCTTCCGGCACTCCGGCCGCGTCGGAGGCCGCCCCCGACCAGTCTCCCATGAACGCCTTCACCGACGCACGGGCCGCGACGGCCGCCATGGCCATGTCGCCCGACCCCAGCGAAGCCGCCTGGTCGAAGCGGGCGATGGCCCGGTCGTAATAGACGCTCCGATCGCCAGCCGGCCCGCCGTCGATGACGGAACGGCAGAAGTTCTCGCCCAGAATCCGGTACGCGTAGCCGGTCCACAGGTAGGCCTCCGCCAGTGTCGCCTGGTTCTCGGCTCCCGTCTCCTTGATCTTCGCGATCCCGTCGTCACCCCACCAGCGCGCACGCTGGGAGAGGTTCCAATGGGCGTTGACCGTTTCGTAGTCGAGTTCGCCGTTCTGCCACTCGACCGTGATTCCGAAGCTCCCCGTCGAACCGGACGGGTGGATCTCGCGGGTGACCGCGGCGCCCGTGTATCCGATGTAATTCTGCGCCTCCGCGACGGCCCGGCCGATCCCGCTGACGATCGCCTCCTGGGCCTCCGTTTCGAAGAGGAAGACCTCCTGCACCCGTCCGGGGTTGACAACGTCGGTGTCACACGCAGCCAGGAACCCGATCAGGGCGGCGGGGAGGAGGGCACCACGCCTTGTCATGCACGATGTAACCATTGATTTGATTTTCATTCGTCTCACCCTCCCTTAGAAGACCAGTTGCAGTGCGAAGGTGTAGAACGCCGGCGGTGGAACGTGCTCGGACATGCTGCGTACCCGGGTGTTGAAGCCGACGTTGCCGCCTACCTCGGGATCCATCGTACGCATGAGCGGGTCCACCCAGCGGAAGAAGTTCCGCCCGGACAAGGTCACGGTGGCCCGCGATGCACCGACCGTGGCAGCCCACGCGTCCGGGAGCGGCGCCTGGGCGCTCACTTCCCGGATCTTGAAGAAATCAGCCGGCTGGATCGAGAAGTCGCCCTGATAGTGCTTCACGTCGCAGCGCGCGCGCTCTTCCGCGGTGAGGGCCTCGTACCCCTGCGTCTCCCACGTATTGTAGGCTTCGAAGCACCCCGCCCAGCGGACGGACCGGCGGGTAGCGGCCGCTTGCGGTCCGTTCGACATGTAGGCCCCGCCCTGGTATTCCCCCCGGGCGGTGACGAGAATGCCGTACGGCAGGCCGAAGGTGGTCCCGAAGCCCGCAATGGTGGGCGCCTGGTTGGGACCGTGGAGGCAGTCCTGCTCGATAATCGGGTCCGCCCGGGCCTCGGGGTTGGTTACGCAGTCGGCGCGGATCACCGGTGCCGTCTCGCCTTCGATCACCCAGCCGTAGCCGCCGATCGAGAACGACGGAACGTCGCCCAGCGAGGTGATCTCCGAGTCGTTGAATGCCAGGCTGGCGTTCACGTCCCAACTCCACGTGTCGTTGCGTATGATGCTGTAGTTGAGTCCGAGTTCGAAGCCGTTGTTGACGAGTTCGCCGACGTTGGCGAGCTGTGAACTGGTGAAACCCAGGGACGGGACCTGGCGCACGCTGAAGAGCGCATCCTGGGTCGTCTGGGCGAAGTAGGTGAAGTCGAGCGAAAGACGGTCGTTGATCAGCGATGCCTCGAAGCCCGCTTCCAGTTCCGAGGTCGTCTCGGGACCGATTTCGGCGTTGCCGACGTTGCTGGGAAGGAAGGCCGGCACGCCGCCCCAACCCGCCGCGGCAAAGGTCCTCACCGCGTCGAAGGCGCCAGGGGCACGTCCTGCCTGGCCCCAGGCGGCCCGGAGTTTCATGGTGCCCCAGCCCTCGTCCCAGAAGTCTTCGTCGGAGATCACGTAGGACCCCGAGATCTTCGGGTACGCCTGAAGACCGAAGTCGGCACCGAAGGCCGAGTTGCCGTCCACGCGGGCGCCGACCGTGACGAAGTACTTGTTGGAGAAGTCGAAGACGTTCTGAACGAACAGTCCGGCGTTCACGATCCTCGTCCGGTCCTCGAAGCCCAGGGTGTTGCCCGCGTTGTCCACGTCCGGGTCACCCGGGCCGGGGAAGTTGTCGCCGTAGGCCGTCGTCCGCTCGCTGCGGGTTGTGACGCTCTGTCCCCCGAAGGAGAAGGCGGAGCGGATGCCCGCGGGCAGTTGGAAGTCCAGCGAACCCACATAGTCCACCGTGAGCGTGTTGAACTCGTAGCGCGACGTGGCCAGGATCCCGGAAGGCGCGCGGATGAAGCCGAACGGCCTGAGGTTGCGGTTGTCCTGTTGGGCCAGATCGTACCCCACGCTGAACTTGTTGGAAAAGTTCGCCATGGGAGAGTAGGTGGCCGTCATCCCGGTGATCAGGTGATCGATCTGGGTGGTGATGTCCTGGTCGAGGAAGGGGTCGATGGCGTTGAAGGACTCGTCGTTGAGGTAGTTCCGGTCCCGTCGGAAGGTGTTCAGCGTCATGCCGTGAGCGTTGTTCCCGGCCGCCGTGTGAGCGAGCTGGTCGTTCGTATATGACGTGTTCCACTGAAGCTGGAGATCGTCCAAGGGGTTGAAGGTGAAATTCCCCCGGAGGATAACCTTCTGCTCATGGTCGTTGGGCAGCACGCCATCGTCGTTCTCGAATGAAGCCGAAACGAAGTACCTGATGTTCTCCGCACCGCCGCCGACGCTCATGGCGTAGTCCTGCTGGTGCGCGCCGATGTCGCTGAAGAGCCCGCTGTCGCATGGCTGGCCGTCAACGACGATCGCGTCGCCGCACTTCGGCTTGTGGCCGCGCAGCCAGGGGTTGATGAAGAGGAAGTCGGAGCGCCCGCCGGACAGCGAGGTGGGATTCTCCGACGGGGGCCTGAGCGACGGATCGGGGCCGAACGTCAGGTTGCGCGCCACTCCCTGAGTGGTCTGACCCGTCCAGGTGGCGTCGCCGACGCTTCCCCGCTTGGTGAAGATCTGGATCACGCCGGCGGATGCTTCCGTACCGAACAGCGTCGTCGCGGCCGCACCCTTGATGACCTCCACCCGCTCGATGTCCTGCGGATTGACGCTGTTGAGCGGGCTGGACACATCGTTGTTGCTCCGCCCCGAGTACCCGACCGGCGGCACGTTCTTGGCGAAGCCCGCGCTGCGAACCCGCACCCCGTCGATGTAGATCAGCGGCTGGTTGGACTGGGTCATGGAGACGTTGCCGCGAAGGCGGATCATGGCTCCGCCCCCCACGCTGGCCGAACTCTGCGTGACGGACATCCCAGGCACGCGTGCCTGAAGCAGGGCGTCCACATTTGCCGGGGGCGCCACCACGTCCTTGCCCACGTCGAGCAGGGAGACCGTGTTGCCGATCTCGCGCCGGCGTGCTGATCCGGCCGTCCCGGTCACCACGATCTCGTCGAGGCCCAAAGCCTGCGCACCGATGGCGAAGTCCTGCTGGACAGTGCCTCCCGCCACCGTGATCTGCGCCTCCGACGTGGTGTACCCGATGCGCTCGGCGCGCAACGTGTAGTCACCCGCCGGCACGTTCAGGATGACGAAGCGGCCATTGTCACGGGACAGCGTTCCGAGGCCGGTACCGACCAGGAACACCTGCACCGAGCCTACGGGGCGCTGGCTCACGGCATCCGTGACCGTACCGGTGACCGTGGCGTCCTGCGCGCTGACCGGAGCCGGCATTGCCAGCGTCACCGCGAGGAGCACCGCCGCCGCCGTGGCCACAGCGCCCCACTGCGAACGGACTGCGAACAAACGTCTTGTCATGCTGCATCTCCTTCCAGACCTGATTGAAGCTGCCGGCCTGGGCGACGGGGATTTCCCGGTCCGCCCGGCCCGCGACACGTGTCGCGGGAGAATCCGGCTGGTGTTGAAGATAGTATATCCGATTCGGGCCGCGCCACCGGCGAAACCTCCGGCAGCGAACACGTCATCGACTCTGAACATTGATGGAAACCTGTGCGCTCGCCACCCCTTCCAGGGCATCGACCACCCTGGCCCTGACGATGAACATCCCGGAAGACTCGTAGGTGTGCCGCATGGACCCCGCCGCGGTCTGGGCACCGACGGTGGGCAGCGAATCCGTCGCCCCGTCGCCCCAGGTGAACACGATGCCCTCGATACGGCGGCCGCTGACGTTGTAGAGAACCGAAAGTTCGTCTCCCACCAGCCCGGTCTCCGGTCCGATCAGTTCGACGGAAAGGGGCGTGCCGATTTCGTCGTCGCTCCAGCAGGCGGCAAGCGCCAGCACCAGAAGCGACGCTGCGGTGGCCAGGCGACAGCGGGTCGCCGGCATCCGCACGGCCGTACCCGATCCCACATGCTTGCGGGGCGCCCGAGAGGTGTGAGGCTTCATCGGCCGCCTACCGAACCGTGAACGGGATGCGGATCACGACGGCGATATCCTCTTCGGGCACCGGCGGAGCGGTCGAGTCGCCTCTCCGCGAACCCCGCAACTGGTCCCAGGCGATCGCCCCGAGGACGACGCCGATGGCACCCACCAGCGTATAGGTTTTGCCGCGCGCGAGGGACCGGATCTCCACGTCGGCCATTCCGGGGGCGGGGATCCGAAGCCGTTGGCTGAACGACTCGACGCGAATCCCCTCGGTGACGGTAACGACGGGGACCTCGAGGAGCATCCCGCCGGGGTCCGCCTCGACCACCGTGCCCTCGATGAGACGGTCGCCGCCGAACAGATGTTCGTCGAACTCCTCGAACTGCTCCTGCGTGAGCAGCGTCCGCACCCGGTCACCGGGGTGAAGCTGCGTCAGGCTGGAGGGCGCATAGGCGTGGCACCCACCGAGAAGGAGGGGCAGAAACAGGACGGCGGCGGTTCGGCTTCGACTCATGGCGACCTATAACGTAACATCCCGGCGGGGGTTCCGGCGGCATGTCCGGCAGGAGCGGGCGGACGCTGCGCGACGTCAAGCCCCGCCGCCCCGCAGCGCCGCCTCCACCTGGCGGATCACATCCTGGATCTCCGTGTCCCCGGGAGCGAACTCCAGCGCGTCATGGAGCGACGGCAGGGCGTCCGCGGCACGACCGGTGTTGATCAACGACACGGCCAGGTAGAAATGGGCGCGTGCAAGGCCCGGGTCATTCGCGACCGCGGCCCGGTAGGACTCGATCGCACCCGCGAAGTCGCCGCGACGGAAGCGGACGTTGCCCAGGTTGAAGTGGGCCAGCGCTTCGGTGGGCCGCACCCGCACGGCCTCCTCGTAGACGCCCTCCGCGTCGTCTTCGCGGCCGAGCGCTTCCAGCCCCAGTCCCAGGTTCACGAGGGCGACCGGATCGCCGGGCCGCCGCGTCAGCGCCTCCAGGTACACCTGCACGGCCTGCGCGATGTCTCCCGCGGCCGCCAACCCCGCCCCCAGCGCCACCAGCACCTCCGGCGACCCGGGCCGCGCCTCCTGCGCCCGCCTGAGCAACGGCAACGCCGCCGCGGGGCCCCCCGCCTTTTCCGCGGCGGCAGCCCACTGCACCAGGGCGGCGGCCCACAGCGCGCGCAGCCGCTCCGGATCGGGGGCCCCGCGCGAAGCGGCATCCAGGAGGGCGCGCACATCCGGGTCGCCGCCGCGGGACGCGTGCAGCGCGGCAGCGGCCGTGGCGCGCACGTCCTCGTCGTCGTCGGCGGCCATGGTGGCCAGCGCGCGTCCCGGGACGTCGTCGAGCCCGCCCGGGGCGCCCTCGCCCCCGAGCACCCGCCCCCGCACCCATGCGTCCACCGCCATCAGCTTGGCCACGCCGTGCCGGCTCCCCTGCGCGGCAGCCGCCGCCAGAGCGCGGTCGAGGTCGCCGCGCGGGGCGCCGGGATCCGTCGCGGCGACCAGCGCGGCCACCTCGGTCCGGTGCGGTGCGATGTCACCCCACCACGCGACCGCCTGACGGGCCAGAGCGGCGGCGGACATGTCCCGGTGACACCCCGCGCACGCCGACCCGAGCCCGGCTTCCTCGTCGAATCCGGGGCGCGGGATCGAGATCGTGTGATCGGAGCGCGCGTAGGGCACGGCGTCCGAAAGCTCCGGGTGCTGGATGTACGGCATATGGCACGAGGTGCACGCGGCTCCGGACGACCCGGCCGGGTGGAAGGTGTGCGCTTCCGGGTCGGCCACCTTGCTGGCGTGGCAGGCCGTGCACTGGCGGTCGTCGAAGCGGCCGTTCAGCGGGTTGCCGAAGACGTCGCGGTAGTCCTGCGAGTGCGGGTCGTGACAGTCCACGCACGTCATGGATCCGAAGAGGTAGCACGCGCTGGAGCGGTGGGTCTGCTGGTAGCCGAAGGTCGCGATCCTGCCGTCGGGCAGGTACGGCGAGTCGCCGATGAGGGGGAGGCCGAGGCTGTAGTCCGCCATCGTGCGTGGCGGGAGGTCGCCGACCGCACGCTTGAGTGCGTGGCACTGGAAGCAGACTTCGAGGGAGGCGTCGACGTCCAGGGTGGCGAGGGAGGGTGGGGTGGGGCCGGTGGCCGGAGCGGACTCGCCGCGCTCGCGCGCCGGTCCGGCCGCGCTCGCACGCTCCACATGGGCCAGGGCCGGCCCGTGACAGGACTCGCAGTTGATCTGCAGCGTGGCCACGCGCGTCTCGTAGCGCTCCACTTCGGGCCGGTACTCCACCTCGATCTGGCTGCCGTGGCAGTTCTGGCAGTTCGCGAAGCGGCGGTTGGTCCCCAGGATCCGTACCGGGGGCCAGTCGCCGCAGTCGGTCAGACGCATCTCCTCCGTGACCGGCAGCCAGCCCGCATCGGCACGCAGCCGGGCCCGGTCCGCGCCCGGCACCCAGAAGCCTCCCACGAATGCGGTGTTGCAGAACCAGGTGTCCGCACCTTCCGAGTAGTCGAAGGGAAGGAAGCGCTCCGTGCCGTCGGGGAACCGTGACACGAACCCCTGCGTCCCTCCCCCCACCATGTGGCCGCGCCCGATCACCCCCGAGACGACCAGCTCCATCGGAGGCCGCCCGGCGCGCTCGACCACGAAGACGTACCGCCCGTCCCCGTCGACGACCGGCGACACCACGGCGTCCGCGAATCGGATCGGGGGACCACCGAAGGGCGCGACGACGGTCTCGGGGCCAGGGACTCCTCCGGCGGTACCGTGCGTGGAACCCGCCCACGCCGTGAACTGCTTCTCGTGACAGCTTCGGCAAGCCTCCGAACCGGCAAAGCCGGGCGCACTCTGCTCGGCGCCCTGATACCTTGAGGTCCCCGGCTCCACTCCACCGCGTACCAGAGCCAGCACCGAGGCCGCGAGAACACCCGCCCCCGCGATGCCCAACCCCCGCAACGCGGACATGGACCCCTCCCTCAGGTTGACGATGCGCCGTCCAGGCCACGAAGATTCCCGGATAAACATGGCAGATTCATCGGAATATGGAAAAAGCGCTGCGCCCGTCCGGGATGCAGCGCCGGTTGGGTGCAGCGGGGATTTCGGCCAAGGGCCCCTGGCATTCGTCATGGGCGGGGGCGGAGCCAGGGCCGCCTACCAGGTCGGTGTTCTACGCTTCCTCGGCCGCCGCTTCCCCCGGCTGGAAATCCCCATTGTCACCGGCGTCAGCGCCGGGGCGATCAACGCTGCTCACCTCGCGGCCCATCACGGTACCTTCGAGCAGGCCACGGAAGAGCTCACCCACCTCTGGTCCGATCTCAGCGTAGACAAGGTCTTCCGCACCGACATGCGGTCGCTGAGACAGCACCTGTTCCGTTGGGGACGGCAGCTGATTTCGGGAGGCAGGAGCGGGCCTCCGCAGGTGCGGGGGCTGCTCGACGCCCAGCCCCTGCGGGAGTACCTGACGGATACGATGCACGCCGTCGACGGCGAGCTTACAGGGGTCCGCTACAACCTGCGCATGGGAAGGCTCAAGGCCGTGGCGCTGAGCACCACCAACTATTCGACGGGACAATCGATCCTCTGGGTCCAGGGGCAAGGGGTGAAGGAGTGGGAGAGGCCGAACCGACGGTCGAGGCTCACGACACTTTCCGTCGAGCATGTCATGGCTTCCGCCGCGCTCCCCATCGTCTTCCCGGCGGTGAAGATCGGGCAGCACTGGTTCGGAGACGGCGGGATCCGGCTCACGGCGCCTCTTTCGCCCGCCCTGCACCTCGGCGCCGAACGCATCCTGGCCATCAGCACCCGCCGCGACCGCTCGATCCCCGAGGCGGACAAGCCCTCGGTGACGGGGTATCCGCCGCCCGCACAGGTGGTCGGCGTGATGATGAACTCGGTCTTCCTCGACCTCATCGAAGACGACGGACAGCGTATGGAGCGGATCAACCAGCTCCTGACGGCGCTGAAGCCCGAAGAGCGGATGGGGATGCGGCCGGTCCGTCGATTGATCATTCGGCCCACCCTCGACCTGGGGAGGCTCGCGAACGAATACGAGCCCCAGCTGCCGCGCGCGTTCCGCTTCCTGACCCGGGGGCTTGGTACCAGGGACACCGAAGCGCCGGATTTTCTGAGCCTGATCATGTTTCAACCGGACTACCTGGCAGAGCTCATCCGCGTGGGCGAGGCCGACGCCGAAGCCCGGGAAGACGACCTCGCGATCCTCCTGGAGGGAGAACCATGAGCAGCACTGCGAACGGGCAGAGCCACGACCTCAGCGACGCTCGGCAATCCCGCGACGTCGCCGAAGACGCACGCGAGGCGGGGTGGACAAAGCGAAGCTTCATGAAGGAGCTCTTCGGAGGACGCCTGTCCCTCGACCTTGTCCATCCCCATCCCGCCCAGGACCCCGAGGAAGCCGCACGGGCGGCCCCCTTCCTCGACCGAATCCGGCGTTTCGCCGAAGAGCATGTGGACGGCGACGCCTTCGACCGGGACGGCTGGGTACCGGACTCCGTGCTGCAGGGCCTGGCGGATCTGGGCGCCTTCGGGATCAAGATTCCACGGGAGTACGGCGGCCTCGGGCTGTCGCAGACGTCGTACAACCGTGCCCTCGCGCTGGTGGCCAGCCGCTGCGCCTCGACGGCCGCCTTCCTTTCCGCGCACCAGTCCATCGGCGTTCCGACGCCGCTCGTCCTTTTCGGTACCGAAGAGCAGAAGCGCAAGTACCTGCCCCGCTTGGCCGGCGGCGAACTGTCCGCCTTCGCGCTGACGGAGCAGATGGTGGGTTCGGATCCGGCCAACATGTCCACCGTCGCCGAGCTGTCCGAGGACGGGACGCACTACATCCTCAACGGAGAGAAGCTCTGGACCACGAACGGTCCCCGCTCCGATCTGCTGGTGGTCATGGCGCGCACGCCCGCGCGCAAGGGCGTCAAGGGTAAGCGCCCGATCAGCGCGTTCATCGTCGAGACCGCGTGGCCCGGCGTGGAAGTCGGCCACATCTGCCGCTTCATGGGACTCCACGGCATCTCGAACGGAGTCCTTCACTTCCGCGACGTGAAGGTCCCGAGGGAAAACCTCCTGTGGGGGGAGGGACTCGGGCTGAAGCTGGCCCTGATCACGCTCAACACGGGACGGCTGGCGCTTCCCGCCTTCTGCGCGGCTGCGGGCAAAGCCCTCCTGCGCGGCTGCCGCATGTGGGCGGCCGAACGGGTCCAGTGGGGTGCACCGATCGGGAAGCACGACGCCGTTGCCCAGAAGCTGGGCCGGATGGCGGCCGAGACCTACGCGATGGAAGCCGCGGTCGAGCTGGCGGCGGCGATGTCCGGGCTCGGGACGCTCGATCTCCGCCTGGAGGCAGCCACGGCCAAGCTCTGGCACAGCGAGAAGGCGTGGGATCTGGTGGACGATGCCCTTCAGATCCGGGGCGGACGCGGGTACGAGACCGCCGATTCGCTGAAGGCCCGCGGAGAGGACCCGTTGCCGGTCGAGCGCTGCATGCGGGATTCGCGGATCAACCTGATCTTCGAGGGTTCCAGCGAGATCATGCGCCTCTTCATCGCTCGCGAGGCCGTCGATGAACACCTGGCGGTGGCCGGTGCCGCGATTGATCCTCGAGTGCCGGTGGCCAAGCGCGCGGCGGCCTTCCTGAGGGCCGCGCTGCACTACGCGGTTTGGTACCCGGGCAAGTGGCTGGGGTGGGGGCTGTGGCCGCGCCACCGCACCTTTGGGCCCCTGGCCGGACACATGCGCTACGTGGACCGGACATCGCGCAGGCTCGCGCGCACCCTCTTCCACGCCATGTTGCGCTTCGGACCAAAGCTGGAACAGCGACAGGCCGTGCTGGGCAGGCTCGTCGACATCGGCGGCGACCTGTTCGTGATGACCGCCGCCTGCGTACGGGCCATGAAGCTCGTCGGGGAGAACCCCGCGGACCCGACGCCCTTCGAGCTGGCGGACGCAGCATGCAGGCTGGCTCGCCGGAGGAACAGTGCGCGCTTCCGCGCGGTCTTCCGCAACGACGACCGGAAGATGTACAAGGTGGCGCGGGGCGCAATGGCGGACCGCTACGAGTGGCTCGAAGAGGGCATCGCCTCAGCGTCCCCGCCGGTCCGGCACGAGCCGTCCACCGTGAGGGAGACCGCCGGCGTCTGATGGCCCGTCCACTCCTCTTCTTCGTCCTGCTGTGGACTCTTGTGCTGCTCTTCCTGGGCAGCGTTGTGCATGCGACCGAGTCGAGCCTCGCGTGTCCGGACTGGCCGACCTGCTTCGGCACGATGATGCCGGAGATGACCGGAGGCGTTTTCTGGGAACACCTTCACAGGCTGTGGGCCGGCGCGCTGGTCGTGCTCTTTTTCGTCGCCGTGATCCTTACGCGGCGGGCCTACCCGGACCGGAACGACCTCTTTCGCATGGGACTGGCCGGGCTCGGGCTGCTGATCGTCCAGTCGGTCCTGGGAGGCCTCACCGTGATCTTTCTGCTCCCGGACGCGATCTCCACCTCGCACCTGGCGCTGGCCTTCGCGTTTCTGGCGCTGGTCACGGTGATGGTGGTGCGGACCGGACCGGGACATGATCACCACGGCAACCGGCGCGGCCGGCGGGTGGTGCGAAGGGCCGGGGTGTGGGCTGCGGGCCTCGTGTTTGCCCAGTCGGTGGTCGGCGCGCTGGTCCGCCACACCGACGCCGGGATGGCGTGCCCGGATGTACCCCTGTGTCTCGGCCGCGTGGTCCCGCCCCTGCAGTATCCGCTGGTGGGGCTTCACTTCCTGCACCGGGTTCTCGGTCTCGTCGTGGCGGTCGTCGTGCTCCATCACAGCCGCCTGGCGTGGGTGCGAACCCGGGATCCCTTCCCGAGGCGGCTGGCGGCGGCGCTTGCCGCCGGGGTCGTGGCGCAGGTGCTCCTGGGCTTCGCCTCGGTCCTCTTCCGGCTTGAAGCACCCTACGTGTCCACGCACACCCTGCTGGCCGCGACCCTGCTCGCGCTTGGTGTCGCCATGGCCGCCCATTCATGGGAGCGCGCTCCGTCGTGACCGCAGAAACCGTTGGCGGTGCGCTCGCGCACCTGAACGCCGGGCTGAACCTGACCAGCGCCCTCCTCCTGCTGGCGGGCTTCCGCTACATCCGGCGCAGGGAGATCGGGAAGCACATGCGGTGCATGATCGGAGCGGTGATCGCCTCCGGACTCTTCCTGGTCTTCTACGTCCTGCGCTTCTCGCTCACCGGAACCCACACCTTCGCGGGGCCCGATTCAGTCCGCCCCATCTACCTCGCGATCCTGTTCAGCCACATGATCCTGGCAGTCGTGATCGTTCCCATGGTGATCCGGCTGATCCAGCTCGCGCGGCGCGAAAGGTTCACGGAACACCGCCGTCTCGCGCGATGGACCTTCCCCGCCTGGGTGTACACGTCCCTGACCGGTCTGTTCGTCTACTACATGCTCTACCACGCGTACGGCTAAGGCGCGCGGATTTATCCACGGGCCGCTAAGACTTCAGCGTCCACCTGCACGTCCGGTCGCCCCGCGTCTCGCACGACCCCTTGACGACCTGGGCACCCTCACCCAGCGCCTCTTGCAGCAGGTGCAGGCAGAATCCGGTGACCACCTCGCACGCGTCACCGCTGGAGTCGAGCTGCACCAGGGGCGAGGCGGACACCTCCAGGGTAAACGGCCCGGACAGGAACCCCCCCACTTGCCGGCCGAACAACCGCTCCAGTCCCCGCCGTACCGATCGCCGCACCAGAGCGAGCCGCATCCGCCGGGGCAGGAGACTACCTCGAAATCCACCTTCCGCTTCGGCCAGACGAGCCCCCATGACCAGGAAGACTTTTCGCGAATCGGGCCGTTTGCCCACCAGCCGCATGAACTCTCCCAGTTCGTCGGTGCCGAGCTTTTGCCCCTGCCGGGTGTATTCCCGATACAGCTGGACCTGCCGTTCGACGACCGTGCTCAAGCCGAGCCGCCGGGGCATGGTCCGCGAGAGCACCTCATCATCGAGCCGTTCCCCGGGACGGTCCATCGCTTGCAGCGCTTCAAGCAGCGCGAGAGCCACCCCGGCACTGATCCGAGGCTTCTGGACAGCTGTCACGGTTTCTCCCTCGCTGGATGCGATTCGAACATGAGTTTCATTACACCTTCATCCTACCGGGAATCTGGCGTGACCGTGTGTACGCGAGCAACGTAGTCCCGGATTGGCGATGCTTCCGTGCCCGTTTGCCTCACCGGGCTCCGGTTTCCTACCTTCCGGTCCCTCCGCCGGGTTTTTCTCACCCGAGCCCGGCCTGCCCCCAAGACGCCAGCAACGCGGTCCCCTTGAAGCGATACCCGGCTTTCGACCCGCCCGAGTACCGGAACTGGCAACCGGATCCCGAACTCGTTCGGGAGTACAGCCGCCGGCTGGAGAGCAATCCTGAACGCGCGGCCTGTGTGGCCGATCTCGGAACCACTCGCCTTCTCTCCCTCTACCGAGACCTCGTCGTCACCAGACTCCAGGATATCGGCCTCAAGCGCTGGGTGCGACAGGGCATCATCAGCAAGGCCTGGCTCGGCGTCGGCGAAGAGGCCGTGACCGTTGGATGCGTGACCGCTCTGGACCGCGGGCGGGACGTGGTGATTCCGATGATCCGCAACGCAGGTGCCTGTCACATGATGGGCCTTCCGCTGGAACATGGCTTCAGCTGCTACCTCGCGACCGCCGACGGCCCCAGCGGTGGGCGCGACTTCCACTACGGCGACATCGGCAAGGGCGTGATCCAGCCGGTCAGCCACATGGGCACCAGCGTACCGGTTGTCGCCGGCGCTGGCCTGGCCTTCAAGAACCGGGCGGAGGCGCGCGTGGCGCTCACCTGGACCGGCGATGGCGCGACGCGCACCGCGGCCTGCCACGAAGGGCTCGTCCTCGCCTCCCGTCTCGGCGTGCCCGCGATCTTCGTCATCCAGAACAACCAGGTGGCGCTCGGTACCAGGCTGGACCAACACGGCGCCGGACGGCCCGAAGACATCCCCGCCGCACACGGCATCACCGGGCTCGAGTGCGACGGCAACAACGTCCTGGACGTATACGCCGCCACCGTCCTGGCCCGCAGACAGTGTGTCGAGGGGCACGGCCCGGTCGTCATCGTCGCCGAGACCTTCCGGATGGGCGGGCACGCAACCCACGACGAGAGGGAGGCCCGCGAGACGTTCCCGCGGGAGCTCTTCGACAGCTGGGGGCGGCGTGATCCGGTCGGCCTGTTCGAAGCCTACCTGGCGGGCGCCGGAGTCTCGCCGGGAGAGATCGCGGAGGTGGAGGCGGCCGCAACCGCGGAGGTGGAGGCGGCGGCGCAGCGGGCCCTGGCGTCGCGCGACGACCTCCCCGCGCCGGAGAACGCCCTGTTCGATGGTATTTCGGAGGGTGGTGTGCTCCACGGGCTGGCCAGCCGGTTACATTGATACCCATGTTCGAGAATCTTCGCCGGGCTTTCAAGGAAGCCGTAGACAACTTTCACACCGAACTGGACCGGGACGCCGTGCCGGAGGCCGTCGACGGACTCCTGAAGAGCATGGAGCGCGAGGCCGTCGGGACCAGGGCGGGGCTGGAAGCCCTCAAGGAGGAGCTCGCCGCGGCGCAGAAGCGTTCACGTGCCGAGCTGCGGGAGGCCGAGGTCTGCCAGCGCCGCCAAGCGCTGGCCCGCGGGATAGGCGACGAGGATACGGCCGACGTAGCCGCGAAGTTTGCCGGCAAGCACGCGGAGCGAGCCAGGGTCCTCCTCGGGAAAGCCGGCGCGATCGAGGCCGAAATCCGTTTGCAGGAATCCGAATACTCCGAGATGTTGGGGCAGATCAAGGAAGCGCGCGCGAACCGGAGCAAGCTCGCGGCCAGTGCCGGACGGACCCAGGCGCGGGAATCGCTCCACGGCGCGGACGACCTGTTCGGCGAACTGGACCGCATGGCGGAGAAGATGGGGGACCGGGAAGCCTTCGCCGACGCGGCGGAAGATCTCTTCGACGACGCCGGCAACTTTGATGAGGCGCTGGAAGAATCTCGCCGGGAAGAAGTGATCGACGCTCGCCTGGACGAGTTGAAGCGACGCATGGGAAAGCGGTAGATTGAGGCCATGGAAAACTGGATCGGTGTAGGAATCTGGATTGTCATGGGCGGGGTCATCGGCCTCGCCATGAAGCTGGTGGTCAAACGTCCCGATACGACCCCCGGGCACAGCCGACTGCTCTTCATCCTGGGCGCGTTCGCCGCCGTCATCGGAGGGATGCTGGGCGTGGGCATCCTGGAGTTCGACAATCCGGTGGCTCTAAGCCTGGGAGGCATGGCGGGGGCGGCCGCATTGGCCACGCTCATGACCTGGATCTACCGGTGGGGAGTGAAGGGTCTCACCTGAACACGCGGAGACCGACATGGCCGACACCGTGACCAATCCCATCGACTTCGCTCTCCGGCAACGCGCCCGGTTCTACGAGGAACTCGGGGCGTTTCTGCGCATTCCGTCCGTGTCGGCCAAGTCGGAGCACGATGGTGATACCGAGCGGGCGGCCGAGTGGGTGAGGGAACAGCTTGCCCGGGCGGGGCTGGAAGCCGAGACCATCGCGACACCCGGGCATCCGGTTGTGGTCGGGGAGTGGCGGGGCGCGGGGGCCGATGCGCCCACCGTTCTCATCTACGGGCACTACGATGTGCAGCCCGCGGAGCCGCTCGAACTCTGGGACTCGCCCCCCTTCGAACCGGATGTGCGGGACGGGCGGATCTACGCACGCGGCTCGGCTGACGACAAGGGGCAGCTCTTCCTGCATATCAAGGCTCTGGAGGCCCACCTCGCCACACGGGGCCGCCTGCCGGTGAACGTCATCGTGCTTGCCGAGGGGGAAGAGGAGGTCGGCTCACCCAATCTGGTCCCCTTCGTGAAGGAGTACCGGGACCGGCTGGCCGCACAGACCGTGGTCATTTCCGACTCGGCCATGTTTGCACCCGGCCTGCCATCTCTGCTGTTCTCCCTGCGCGGGCTGGCCTACTTCGAGATCCACGCGACCGGGCCCGCTTCGGACCTGCACTCCGGCGCCTATGGCGGAGCCGTGCTCAACCCCGCCAACGCCTTGGCGAAGGTCATCGCCGACCTGCACGACGAGTCCGGCAGGATCACGATCCCCGGCTTCTACGACGACGTGCTGACGCCCTCCGACGAGACGCTTGCCGGGATCCGGGCTCTTCCCTTCGACGCCGACGAATACGCCAGCCAGGTAGGCACCATCCCCACCGGGGGAGAGACGGCGTTTTCGCCGCTGGAGCGGCTGTGGATACGCCCTTCCTGTGACGTCAACGGCATGCTGTCCGGCTACACGGGCGAGGGCGCGAAGACGGTGCTGCCCGGCAAGGCGATGGCCAAGGTAAGCTTCCGTCTGGTGCCCGATCAGTCGCCCGAGAGGGTCAAGGAGCTGCTGGAGGAGCACCTCGCCCGGGTGACGCCGGCGGGCGTCACGATCGAGGTGGTCGAACTCCACGGCGGCCGCCCCTGGAGTGCCCGGCTGGAAGGACCGCTCTTCACTGCGGCGACCCGGGCGCTGGAACGGTCGTTCGGTGCGACCCCCGTGTTGACCGGCGAGGGAGGGAGCATCCCCATCGTCGTGGAGCTCGAAGAGATCCTGGGCGCCAACTCCCTGCTGCTCGGTTTCGCGCTCCCCGGCGCCAACATGCACGCTCCCAACGAGTGGTTCGCGACGGACTGCTTCGAAAGGGGCATCGACACCCTGATCCATCTGTACGACGAACTCGCCGCACTGTAGCTCCAATCCCGACGCCCAACCCTGACGTAACGTCAGGCTCGATGGCGCCGGCGCTACCGAGCCGACCGTGTGACCATCGCCGCCGCTCGCAAAAGAGCCCTGGCCTTGTTCAGCGTCTCTTCGAACTCCGCTTCCGGCTCCGAGTCCGCGACGATTCCAGCTCCAGCCTGAACGTGGGCCTCACCGTCCCGGACGATCATGGTGCGGATGGCGATGGCGGTGTCCATCTGTGTCGCGCCCCAGCCGATGTGGCCGACCGCACCCGCGTAGATTCCTCGGGCGGTGGGCTCGAGCTCGTCGATGATCTCCATCGCCCGGATCTTCGGGGCACCGGAAACGGTTCCCGCCGGGAAGCAGGCGCCGAGGACGTCGATTGCGGAGAGGCCGGGGCGCGCGCGGCCCTCGACCTGACTGCACAGGTGCATCACGTGGGAGTACCGCTCAACCTCCATCAGCTCGGGCACGGTGACCGTGCCGTACTCCGAGACGCGCCCCACGTCGTTCCGGCCCAGATCGACCAGCATGCGGTGCTCCGCGAGCTCCTTCTCGTCCCGGGCGAGATCGCCCGCGAGGGCACGATCCTCCGCCGGTGTCCTGCCCCGTCTGCGTGTTCCCGCAATGGGGCGCACCGTAACGATGCCGTCCTCCAGCCTGACCAGGACTTCCGGCGACGAGCCCACGACGCTGAAGCCGTCCAGGTCGAGAAAATACAGGTATGGCGATGGATTGATGCTTCGAAGCGCCCGGTACAGCTGAAACGCCGGCTCGCTGAAGGGGGTCGACAGCCGTTGGCTCAGCACGACCTGGAAGGCGTCGCCGGCGACGATGTAATCCTTGATTCTCCGCACCCCGTCCTTGAAAGCGGCGGAGGCGAAGTTGCTGGTGTAGGCGACCGGAGCCGCCACCCGTTCGAACGCCAGCTCGAGGGGGTCGGGGCCGGCTCCGGAGCGGAGGCGCTCGACGGTCGCTTCCAGACGGGCCACGGCGTCCCCGTAGCGACGCTCGACGGTGGCAGGATCGTCGTCGTCTCCGATCTCCACCGTGGTGATCGCCTTGGCGCGACCGTAGAGGTTGTCCACCGCAACCACGACGTCGGAGAACATGACCACGGCCGTCGGCAGTCCCTGATCGTCGGCAGGCCCCGGTCCCAGCCGCTCGATTCGCCGCACCAGGTCGTAGCCGAAGTAGCCGACGGCTCCACCCCAGAACCGGGGAAGGCGGGGATCGGGCCGGGGTATCGCGTCGGCCAGCCGCACCCGCAATTCCTCCAGGGGATCGGCCGACTCGCGCCGGCACCAGCCCTCCCCGGGGCTCCAGATGGAAAGGGCGCTACCTTCAAGCATCCACACCTCGCGCGGACGGCTTCCCAGGAAGCTGTAACGGGCCCACTGTTCACCCCCCACCACCGACTCCAGAAGAAAGCCGAAGGTTCCGTTGTGCAGTTTGTGGTAGGCGGTGACCGCGGTATCCGAGTCGAAGAGCAGCTCGCACCAGACGGGAATGCGGGACCCGGGGGCGACGCCCTCGCGGAAGGATTCGAGTGAGGGGTTGGCGTTCAACGGTGACGGCGGCGAGGTGAAGGGATACCGGATACCTTTGGAGGGATCACGGAAGAATGGCGGGCGGGCTGCCCGCGAACGATAACGAAGGAGAAGCGCCGATGCCTCGACAGCCGACAGCTACGGGGGTCACGCCCGACGGGCCTCCCCCTTATCGGTGGGCCGCAGCCGCGGCCGCCGCGGTGGGATTCCTGTACGCGGCAACCCTCGCTCCCACAACGGCCTTCTGGGATACGAGCGAATACATCGCGACCGCGCACATCCTGGGCATCCCGCACCCCCCCGGGAACCCGCTCTTCGTGGTCCTGGCCCGTACCTGGGAAATCTTCCTGGGTATCTTCGGCCTCTCCACCGCGGTCAGGATCAACCTCTTCTCGGCGCTGATGGGCGCTCTCTCGCACGGGCTCTGGTTCCTGGTGGTGCACCACATTCTCAGGCACTTCTCACCCGACCGTCGCTTCCGGCTCATCGGTGCGTTCGCCGCGGTTCTCGTCAGCGCAACCGCGTTCACCGTCTGGAACCAGTCGAACGTGAACGAGAAGGTCTACACGGTTTCGCTTCTCACCATCGCCCTCCTCTCATGGCTCGCCTTCCGGTGGCGCGAGCGCCTCGGCCAGGACGGCAACGACAACATCCTCGTCCTGATCATGTTCGTCCTGGCACTGTCGGTCGGTAATCACCTCATGGCGTTCCTCGCGGCCCCGGCGCTCTTCCTCTTCGTGGCCCTCGTGCGCCCGAGACGGCTCCTCAACTTCCGTCTGTACCTCGTCGGCATTCCCGCCATCATCCTGGGCCTGACCATCCACCTCTTTCTCCCGGTGCGTTCGGAACTCGGCCCCGTGATCAACGAAGCCCAGCCGACGTGCGAGAATATCGGCGAAGCGCTGGGGAGCATCGTCACCTACGGCAACGCGGGATGCGACGACCTCTCGTCGGCGCTGCAGAGGGACCAGTACGACAAGCCTCCGCTCCTGCCCCGTTTAGCTCCCCTTTCGTCGCAGGTGGGAAACTGGCTCCAATACTTCGACTGGCAGTGGGCACGTGGTATGGATTCCGAGGACATGGTCTTCGGCAGAGGCCGCATCGCGCTCACGGCGCTCTTCATCGGACTCGGCGTGTTGGGCATGGTCGAACACTACCGGCGCGACAGGGCGAGCTGGGCCTACATCGTCTCCCTCTTCGCAGTCCTGTCCGCCGGACTCGTGTACTACCTCAACTTCAAGTACGGCTACTCGATGGAAGCCCCCCGGGAGGGAGAGGCGCTGCGCCGGGCGATGGAATTGACGAATGCTTCCACCGCACAGGGCATCAAGGAAGTCAGGGAGCGGGACTACTTCTTCGTCGTGGGCTTTTCGGTGTGGGGACTCATCGCCGGAATCGGCATCGCCAGCCTGTGGGACCGGGTGGTCCGCGCGTCGGGACGCTCGCTGGCCGTGGCGTCGCCCGTATTGGCTTTGGCTCTGATCCCGTTCGTCCTCAACTTCAGCCGGGCCGCCAGGTCTCACGACTATTCGGCCCGGGACTGGGCGTACAACCTCCTCATGAGCGTGGAGCCGTACGGTCTTCTCTTCACCAATGGCGACAACGACACCTTCCCGCTGTGGTACCTGCAGGAGGTCGAAGGCATAAGGCGCGACGTAACGGTCGCGGTGACGTCCTACCTGAACACCCCGTGGTACGTGCAGCAGCTTCGCGGTCTGACTCGTCCCTGTGAAGCCGGGGAAGACCCGGACGCCGACCCCACGCTCATCATTTGCCAACGCCCGTACACGGCAGCAAACACGGACGCGATGTACACCCACGCCGCCGCCGAAGCGGAAGCTGCCGGGAAGGTGCCCCTCGTGCTGGACGAACCGATCCGGCTTCCCACCCGGCCGATCTTCCGCGCTGACCTGGACGATGCCACGATAGACCAGGTCGTGCGCAGCTATGTGCCCATCGAAGCGGATCAGGCGGTGGACCTGGGACCGATCACCGCTACGATGTCCAGCGGCCAGTACATGTATCCCTGGCATCAGTTCACGCTCGCGGCCATCGCCAATTCGCTGGGCGACAGGCCGGTCTACTTCGCTTCAAGCGGAAGTGCGGCGAGCACGTTCGGGCTGGGGCCGCACGTAGTCCGGCAAGGGCTGGCGTTCATGGTGTGGCCGGGCGATCCCGTCGAGCTGGAGCCTCGCGGCGTCGTGCGCAACATGGACACGTCCCCCCTGGCGGGGATTCTGGGCCCCTGGCTGGACATCGAACGCACCGCCGCCCTGGCTGACCGGGTGTACATACACAGATCCGGCATTCCGGACGATTGGGAACATTGGCCGGACAGGTCCACGATCGGCATCCCGAACTACTACGCCTGGGCCTACTACGCACTGTACCAGCACGCGGCACGCGAAGGAGCCCCCATCGACCGGGTGGAAGAGCTCCGGTCCCGCTACGCCGCCTGGAGACGCCTCGGAACGGTGCCCGGCACGGACGTGGCCGGCGGCGGCTAGCAGTCCGCGGCGAAACTCCGCGGCCTCAGCCGCCCTGCAGCCAGATCGTCCCCAGTCCCGATTCCTGGCGGCGGATCCGAGCTCCTCCCGCCGGATCGTCGATCCGGTAGAGGAAATCGAAGCACTCGGGTGCGGCGGCCGCCACACGCGCAGTCGCCTTGACCACCAGCAAGGGGATGCGGCGCGAAAGGCGAACCAGATCGGCGAGCACGCGCGGACGGTCCTCACGGTTCACCCGGTCGAGCGCGGCGGGGAAAATCACCGAGCCCGGAGCCATCCCGACGCTCACCGCCAACTCGGCCAGCGTGATCCGCGCGGCCAACTCCAGTACCGCGAATTCCTCTCCCCCCCTTCGCCCGTCTTCGGCCCAGGCCGCGAAGATCGTCGGAAACACGCCCAGAAGCCGGCCCCCCGTCAGGGATACGAACTTCCCGTGAATCCTGTCCCTGACGGCCTTCCCCGTCGCGGCACGCTGTCGGGCGCGGACAACCTCGACCTTGCCCGCAACCTCCCCGCCCTCCCCCACGACCCCGCGCCCCCCCGCACCACCCCCCATCTCCCCCAGCACGGCCTCCGTTTCCGCAAGCTGCTCCAGCCGAGCGTTCGCTGCTTCCAGCTGGAGGGCCTGCACACTGCGCCGTTCCAGCTCTTCCGAGAGGTCTTCCACCTCGGCGTCCAGCGCCAGGGCACGGCTCTCCATCGCCTTGAGGTCGTCGGGTTTGTACTCGAGCTGGTCCCGCCGGCGGCGCCACCAGCGTCCATCCTGTACCACGGCCTCCCATTCCTCGCTGCGGGCTTCCCGCACCGCAGCCGCACGATCACCCAGCCCCCGGCCGCAACTCCCGCACACGGCTTCCTCCCCCGCCTCGTCGATTGCCGCGAGTTGTGCGCGCAGCTCCCGCTCCCGGTCCCGGTAGAGGTGCAGGCGCGTCTCGGCATCCTGCCGTTCGCGGACCCACTTCATCATCCCGGCCTCGACCTCCCCCCGCACCTCGGTCAGCTCCTCGCGCAGCTCACGCAGCCGCGCCTCGGTCTTCTCCGTCCCTGCGCGGGAGCGCCGCAGCCGCGCGGCCTCCTGACGGGCTTCCCGGACCAGGCGCCGCACCCACCCCGCGAGCGACGCGGTGTCCGGCGTGGCCGCGTCCCTTTCACCCACCGGCGCGCGGCCCGGTTCCCGGGTCATACGGGTCGCCTCGGGCCCCTGCAGCAGGGCCCCCGCAGCCGCAAGCCACACCTTCGCCGGGCCGGCGCCGAACCAGATGGCGGCGTACTCCTCCCCTGTGAGCGCGTGCGCCCCGAGGATCGGTTGCAGCAGCGATTCGAAGCCGTCCGAGCCAACCTGGAGTGGCCCCTCCCCGGCATGGACGAGCGGTCCGGCACCGCGGTAACGGCCGTGGCTTGCGTACGCGTCTTCGAGTGCCGACATGAATTCGCTCCAGAGCGGATCGCCGCCGGAGACGAATGCCACCAGTCCCCGGGCGTGCCGCAGATCCAGCTGGGGGCCGCGCGATCCGGTCCGGAGCGTCGTGATCCTCATGCCCGCGCCGGTTCACCACCCGGGGACAGGCGTCCCGCCGGAATCAGCAGGTCACCGACGGCCTCGTCGCGCGGCGGGGCGGCGCGCCACGCCCCCAGGCCGCCCTTGCCGTGCGACGTACCCTGTCCGGGGAGCGCGTCGACCCTCAGTTCCGCGACACGCCGACGCACCTGGGCCAGCAGCTCCCGGTCCAGCGCGGCCATGTCATCGGCCGAAAGGCCCCGGACCGGCACCCTCAGGAGTTTCCCGTCTATCCCCCCGGGGACGCCTGCCAGAGCCTCGTTCAGCCGCCGGGCCACCGTCGCGGTCCCCCCTCCCGTCGCCTCTACGGGCGCGAGGCTCACGGCCGGCCGCGCCTGTACCGGCCAGAAACGAACCTCACCCGAATCCAGCCGTACGGTGATGAAGCCCTTGTCCGTGGCCGCCTCTTCCCAGGGATCGTGACCTACGCGCTCCAGAGACCCCGAGTAGCTGATGCGTTCCGCGACCCGGGCGTGGGCATGATTGGAGCCGAGCGCCACGTAGTCCCAGCCCTGGGTCCGGATCCCGTGTGCATGAGAGGCTTCGGAGGCCAGGGCCGCGTGGATCACCAGGACATTCCACCTGGCCGCGGGGTCGGGGGCCAGCTTCAACGTGCGCGAGGTCTTCAGCGCCGCGTGGGGGACGAGCGTGACGCTGACCTTGCCGTCCCGGAGGCCGAGGCGCCTCACCCTCGTGGACGCGACCTCCACACGGTCCTGGGCGCCGATCACCGTCAACGGCCCGTGCCGCTGCGGATCCAGGGGTGTGTCGCGCACTCCCGCAACGACCGCGACGACAACCTCGGGAAGGCTGTCGCGAAGTCTGCGGACCGCCTTTGAGAAGGTGGCGATGGGGGAAGCCGTAACGTCGGGATGGTCGAACACGTCCCCCGCAATGACCACCAGCTCCGGGCCGAGCTCGGCGACTCCCTCGAGGGCCGATTCGAAGATACGGAGCACATCCGTGCCGCGCTCCGGCCCCTGGCCGTCGTAACCCAGGTGCAGGTCCGAGAGGTGAGCCACCTTCACGAGACGCTCCCGTCTCCGGAAGCATCACCCGGTACCGGGGCCATCGTCATCCCGGCAAGGGGTCCCGGCGACTGCGACGGCTGGCTGAAGCACCAGAGTTCATCCCCCCGCGCCGCCAGGCGGGGAGGACCTGCCACCTCGGGTACTGCGCCGAGGTAGCGCGAGACATCGAAGCCCGCCTTCCGGCCCGCTTCCACCAGCATGTCGGGATTGCCGCCACGGCGCCGGCGGATCCACACCCGGAATACCTCCGCTTCGCGCAGCGCGGCCAGCAACTCCCCGAGGGGAAGGGTGTGTGCCAGCGAATCTCCCAGCGCCCCCCACTCGGCGATCACCGTATGGCCGGGAACCTCGGGAACGGGTGCCCGGACCAGGGCACCCTCGTCCCAGCGGAAGCCCTTTGCGGCCAGGTCCGCCACTCCGGTGTCCGTCTCGTACACGCTCCACTCCCGGTCTTCCCCGGGAACAAACCAGCTCCCGGCGCCGATGAACAACACGGGCTCGCCGGGCCTCAGCGTACCAGCCACGGCTCGCCTCCAGTCTCCGTCGGGAGGTGGATCGACCGCAAGGTCGCGTCCGGATTCGACGAGCAACCGTACCGCCCCCTCGGGAACCGCCGTGTGCCACACTTCGAAACGAAGCTCGGGACGTGCGGGCTCCCGGAACACCAGGCGCCGCCGAGGCACCCGATCAAAGATCCAGCCCTGGCAGCGTGCGCCGGCCGACGCCAGTACCGTCGCCCCCAGGAAGGCGGTGACCGCCAACAACGGCTGGCCGAGAAAGGCGTCGACCAGTGCACAGCCGATGACGACACCCAGGATACCGCCTACACCCACCTGCCGCTTTACGCGGATTCCCAGAGACTCGGCGAAGCTGCCGAGGCCGGCCCATACGCCGCCGGCGAAGTACGCGGGCAATGCGGCGGTCAGGGCGAGTCCCGCCCCCTGAGCGGCTGCCGTCCCGCCGAATCCGTCCATCGCTTCCCACAGAGCCGTATAGCCGGCGCCGAGGAGGAGTGCGACCAGGAGCCCCATCCATCCGCGAGCCGCCGACGTAACGGTCTCATCGTCCCGGGAGACCGTGCCCACCCAAAGTCCCGCAACAAGCGAAGCTGCCGACACGCCGAGCAGCACTCCGAACGCCCGCAACAAGCCCTGGGAGTCGCCCAGCAGAAGACCCGGCAGGGACCCCGAATCGCCCTCGGTGCTCAGGACCTGACGGACCTCCCGCAACAGGCCCTGGTCATCGTAGAGGAGGACACCGGCCGCGGTCCCCAGCGCGGTCGCCACGGCTATTCCGACCAGCAGCGAAGGAATCCAGATGGTCCGCCGTGCACTCACCGGCCTTTCGCCTCCCCGCTCGTGGTGGCGAGCGCCGCGTCGAGGCTCTCATATCGGCTCCGGAAGAAGAGGAGGGGATCACCTCCGGCGCCGGCGCCGTCAAGCACCTTCCCGACCAGGATGAGGTGGTCACCGGCTTCGAACGTCCGGTAGAGGCCGCACGCGATCCAGGCCACCACACCTTCGAGGATCGGACCGCCACCCTCCTTCATGGAGTAGGCGATGCCGTTAAAGCGGTCCTCCCGGTCCATCCCGGCAAAGCGCACGGCCGTCTCCGCCGCGCCGCCGCCGAGGATGTTCACGGCGAACGTACCGCTGGCGAGGATGGCGCGCAGGGAGGCCGACTGCTCCGACACGCACACGAGCACGAGCGGCGGATCCAGCGACACGGAGGTCACCGAGTTCGCCGTGAGCCCCATGGGAGTGCCGTCCCGATCCACCGCGGTCACGACAGTCACACCGGTGGGGTAGTGACCCATGATCGCACGGAAGCGGGTGGAGTCCAGCGACGTGTGCCGCGGATCCTCGACCACCGGGCGATGCGGGGGTGTGCCGGCCGCCCTCGGTTCGCCGGACATTGGGGGTTCGTGGTTCATGCTGGAGTCTAGCAGTCCGTGGATAAACCCGCCTGAGCACAGAGAGCGGTGAGGCGCCGGGCTGGCAAGGCGCTCCGAAGGGGGAATAGCAGCGCTATTCGTCCGAGGAGCAACGCGGAGCGAAGCCCCGGAGAGGTACGATGTGTACTATACATGACACAATGTCACGTTGTCATTACATCGTGAACGGGTGAGCGAAGCGGTCCAGCGCGGATGCATCGCCGCTCGAATGCCGGGAGGGTTTTGTCCATGGGCTGCCCGCACCCCGCTGATGGATCTGCTCGAATGCTACAACTCCGAGAGGATCGTCCGATAGCTGCGGTAGCGGACCCTCTGGATACGTCCCTCCGCAACCGCCGTCCGAACAGCGCAGACGGGTTCGTGAATGTGCTTGCAGTCCTTGAAATGACACCGGCCCAGGAAGGGACGGAAGTCCACGAAGCATCGATCGAGTGCCTCCGGGGCGACATCCCCGAGCCCGACATCGGAAAACCCCGGGGTGTCTGCCACATGGCCACCCGCGGCCAGGGGAATCAGGCGGCTGGAAACCGTTGTGTGCTTACCCGCCTTCGATCGTCTCCCGACCTGCCGCGTCCTGAGTGCGAGCGCGGGTTCCACCGCGTTGAGGAGTGACGACTTCCCCACCCCCGACGGCCCCGCCAGCGCCGACGACCCGGCGTGGATCACTTCGCGGAAGGCGTCGATCCCTTCGCCGCTCACCACCGACGTCGGCAACACGGCATAGCCCGCCGTGCGGTACTCCCTCGACAGTTCGGCCGCCACGGCGCGGCCCGAAGTCAGGTCCACCTTGTTGAGGACGAGACAGCTCTCCATACCGCCGGAGTCGCCCATCACCAGCATGCGGTCGATCACGCTGCGAGACGGGGGCGGATCCGCAACCGACGCCACCACCAGGAGACGGTCGAGGTTGGCCGCCACCACCTTGGTCATCCGGCCCCTCATCGCCCGCCTGGCCAGATGCGTCTCCCTTGGCAGCACGGACTCGATCACGTGTCCGCCCCCATACACGGCCTCGACCCCGACCCGGTCCCCGACGACCACCTTGCCCCGAACCGTCCCCGAGTGCTTGAGCCTGCCCCTCAGCGACGCCTCCACCGTGCCGGCGGCGGTGCGGACCGTGTACACGCCGCCCACGGTCTCGACGATCTGCCCGATCGTCAACGCGTTGGTCGGGAGCCTACGCCGCGAACGACTTCAAGGCCTTGCCCCGATCCCCCTCGCGAAGACGCCGCAGCGCCCGGTCCCTGAGCTGTCGGATACGCTCCCGAGTGACGCCCAGAAGGTTGCCGATCTCCTCCAGAGTGTGCTCGCGCTCGCCCTCGAGTCCGAAGTACAGCCTCAGGACCCGCGCGTCGCGCGCCTCCAGCGAACCCAGTGCGTTGGTCACGGCCTCCGTCAGAAGCCGGTTCTCGACCTCCAGCTCGGGCTCCGCCGCCTCCTCGGTGATGAAGCGCTCCACCAACTGGGAGTCCTCACTGTCGCCGATCGGCGCGTCGAGCCGGATCTCCGCGGCGTTGAGGGTCTGCAGCGATTCCACCAACGCCGGCGTGAGGAACGTCGCCTTGCCCAGCTCCTCGCTGGTCGGGTCCCGCCCCAGCTCCTGCTTGAGCCGCTCCTTCTCGCGGAAGATCCGGGCAAGGTCCGACGCCCGGTTCAGCGGCACCCGCACCGGCCGGCCGTGATTGGCCAGCGATGCCAGGATGGCCTGCCGAATCCACCAGACCGCGTAGGAGATGAACTTGACCCCCTGCTCGGGATCGAACTTTCGGGCCGCGGTAACCAGGCCGACGTTCCCCTCCTGGATCAGGTCCGTGAGGGACACGCCCCGGTTCTGGTATTTCTTCGCAACGCTGATGACGAAGCGCAGGTTCGCCTTGGCGAGCGCCTGAATCGCTTCCTCGTCACCCTTCTGCGCACGCGCCCCGAGGATCTTTTCCATATCCGGGGTGATGAGCTCGTGACGGCTCACGTCCCGCAGGTATTGATCCAGCGCTGACTGTTCGTCCAGGCTGGCATCGAATCCCGTGAGAGGATTGACACGCCCCTTCTTCCCGATCCGCCCTTTCTTGCGCCGAGTTGTCCTGGCCATTTGTCTCTCTCTATTCTCCGTTCCGAACGGAAAAGCCCGTTCGGTCGAAAACGCAGCATGTACAGCCTTTAACCGTATGGCTGCAAATGCCTTGTGTCAATAATTGTTCTGGAGGTCATCCGGGATCACCCCCGCCTCCACCTAGGTCTACTGCCGCCCGGCCTCTTACGTTCCCACCAACCATCCGGGTTCCCGCCAACCGATCCAGCAACCAATCCGGCTCCACATGGCGCCGCTCGAAGGTGAACAGACGCAGCACACGGGCGGTACGGTAGAGCTCCTCCGCCAGTTTCGGCAGATCGATCAGCCCCGGGATTCCTTCGCGTCCGAGGCGGACCACCCGACCCGAACGCTCCACCAGCAGATCGAGCTGGAACATCGCCTTCTTGACGGGGAAGTCGAGGATAACTTCGCCGGGCGCGAGCCCCAGTTCCGCCGCGATCTCGTCTTCCCATCGCCGCTTCTCCGGCGTGTCGCCGCTGACCCATTCCGGCACCGTCCTCCCCTCGAGCTGCCAGGCGGGCACCTCGGCCGCCCGCTTCGGCAGCCTGCGTTCCCTGAGCGCCGGCAGCCAGCGCTGGGCCAGGCGAGCGGCAACCGCACCCGACCCCGCGCGCGCCTTCCGCCCCAGTTCGTAGAGCAGTTCCTCGTCCGTGGGGCCGATCAGATCCAATGGCGACAGCAACCCGGCCGCCACCGCCGTCTCGACGATGCGCTTGTACAGTCCGGTGCCCGCCCTCACCGCGTGGTGCCAGTACACGGTCCGGAACATCTGGTACTTGGAAAAGAGCAGCGTCTCCATGGTGCTCAGGGCCTTCTGGTGCACACCCACCTCCCAGGCGCCCGTGACGGGATCCCGCAGCATGGTCAGGCCCTGAAGGAGCCGCTCCACGTCGACCTCGCCGTACGGCACGCCACAAAAGCGCGCGTCGCGGCGCAGGTACTCCATCTTGTCGAGATCGAGGCTGCCGCTCACGAGGCCGCGCAGCGCGTTGTCACCCTCCCCCTTGATGATCCGGAAGATGTCTTCGGCGGCATTCGGACCGAGGGGCGCCAGCACCGCCTTGAGCGGGGCCGACTCGAAGAAACGCGCGCTCATCTCCTCGTGGTCGCCGGCGATGCGCTCCGGTTCCAGCTCCTCCAGCGCGTGCGAGAAGGCGTAGTGGCCGATGTCGTGAAGCAGCGCCGCGTAGGGGATCAGGCTGGCGCCTCGCCACACCTCTTCGGGTACGCGAGGTCCCGCACGCAGGATCCGCAGCGCCCGGACGGCGAGGTGGTAGACGCCCAGCGCGTGATCGAAACGGGTGTGGGTGGCGCCGGGGTAGACCAGGTGCGCCAGACCCAGTTGGCGGATGTAGCGCAGGCGCTGAAACGCGGCTGTATCCATGATCGCCGCGGCGACGGGATCGAGCCTGATCGTGTTCCAAACCGGATCGCGGATGACGAGAGAACGTCCATGCCTGACCATGGAGCGCCACAATAGCGACCTTGGCGGGACTCGGCAATACGCGGATGGGACCGATTGACGAGTACCGAATAAATCGCGAAGTTGAGCCGTCATGGCCAGCACCCCTCTCCGAGAACACGTGCGTACCCACGCCGAGGACCGCCCCGGGGTCTACCGCTGGCTCGGTGCCGACGGGAGGATCCTCTACGTGGGCAAGTCGGTCCGCGTGAAGTCGCGACTTCTCTCCTACTTCCGGGTAGAGACGGGCAAAGCGGCCCGAATGGTTGCCGGGGCCGAGTCCGTGAGCTGGGACTACATCCCCAACGAGTTCGCGGCGGTGGTGCGGGAAATGCGCCTCATACGGGCGTGGCAACCGGAGTACAACGTGCAGCACAGGCGAGACCGGCGGTACGGCTTCATCAAGGTCACGCGGGAGCCCGCGCCCCGGCTCATCCCCGTGTCCCGGATCCGGACCGATGGGGCCCGCTACTACGGCCCCTTCGCGCAGACCGGCTGGCTGGCACATGCCGTCCACGACCTGGCGCTGGCGACCGGGCTGCGCGACTGCCCGGCACACACCCCGATCCACTTCGGCGACCAGCTGGAGATCTTCGCAGCCGGGCGGGTTCCGCGGTGCATCCGGGCCGACACGGGGACCTGTCTCGCGCCCTGTGCCGGCCGCTGCGCGACCGCCGACTACGATCGCCGGCTACGTCTGGCCTGCGCGTTTCTCGAGGCGCGCAGCCGGGCCCCGCTGGACGAACTCGCACGCTGCGTGCAGGAGGCAGCCGCGCAGCTTCAGTTCGAGTACGCGGCCACCATCCGCGACCGCATGGAAACGCTGGAGAAGCTGTGGAACCACCTCTCCGGGTTCCGGGGCCAGGTCGACCACTTCAACTTCGTGTATTCCGTGCCCGGCTTCGGGGGTGACGACCGCATCTACCTCATCCGCCGGGGGCGTCTGTGCGCCGAGCTGCCGTGGCCGAAGTCCGACGAGGCCCGGCTGCGCGCCAACGCGGTGGTGGAGGAGGTGTTCCGCCCCGTCCCCGCCGACCGTCACGGCGAGCTCGAGGCGGACGCGGCGGCCGAGGTGCTGCTGGCAGTCGCCTGGTTCAACAAGCGGCCCGGGGAGCGGGAGAGGGCGGTCGCGCCTGAGAGGTGGCTTGCGGGGAAGAGTCAGACCACCCGGATCGGACCCGGGTAGTCTCCGAGCCGTTGATCGGCGGTCAGGAGGGTCGTGCCTTCGACCCGGGCCTGGGCCACAAGTATGCGGTCAAAGGGGTCCTTGTGAATCGGCGGCAGCAGAGCCACCTCCACCGCGTGGGCTCCCGTCACCGGCAGTTCGGTGTATCCGTTCTCCAGCAACCCGCGGCGTAGAATTCGCGGGTCGACATCGAAATCGGCGCGACCCAGCCCCGTCTTGATTGCGACCTCCCACAGCGAGGCAGCACTGTAGGCCAGATCCGTCGCCGGGTTTTCGATCAGCTCGCGGGCCTCGGGCGACAAGCGGTCGGGGAGCCCGGCTGCCCAGAGCAGGACATGCGTGTCAAGAAGGACGGTCACTCTTCGTCCGCAAACATCGCCGTGATTTCAGGGGAGCCCATGCGGTCAAAATCACGCGGCACCGAGATCCTGCCGGAGAGGAAACCCGTCCGTCGCACCGTCTTCGAATCCGCTTCCTCCAACGACACGACCTTTACCATCGGCTTGCCGGCACGGGCAATGATGAACGGCTCCCCATCGACGGCAGCCCGAACGAGACGGGAGAGGTGCGTCTTGGCTTCGTGCATGTTGACGGTGCGCATGGCGGTCTCCTGAACTTAGTCAACTAACCTTAGTTCATCGCTTGCTTCAGGTCAACAGGGCGCCCGAGTGCCGCGGGGTCCCCGTGGCGAACGTGCGCACCGCGGATTCTGCCGCCCGCCAACCTCACCGCCGCCGCATCGCCGGAATCACATCCCCCCTCGCCGACGATTCGATAAGGATGCCCAGCCGTCGCAGGCGGGTCTCCTCGCGCTTTGCGCTCACGACCCACCATGTCACCTGTTTGCGGTAGGACGGCCGCGCGCCCTGGAAGTAGCTCCATGCTTCCGGTTCGGCCCTGAACCTGCGCTCGTATTCGGGCGGGAGCGTCACGTCCCGCTGCTCGTACGCCGCCTTCTTCTGGTTGCCGGGATCGCGCTTGCGGTAGGCGGACAGCCCGGCCCCGGTGACCCGCCCCTCCGCGATCAGATGCTCCATGCGCCCCAGATTGCGTGCACTCCAGTGGCTGCCCCGGCGGCGGGGGGTGAAGCGGATCTTGTAGCTCTTCTCGTCGATGGACTTGCGGATCCCGTCGATCCAGCCGAAGCAGAGAGCCTCGTCCACCGATTCCGGCCAGGTCACACTGGGCAGTCCCGTCGCCTTCTTGTAGTAGCCCACCCACACTTCGTCGCACCTGTCGTGGTTCTCATTGAACCATGCGCGCAGGTCGTCCGGGGCGGGGAAGAAGAGCAGGCCACGGCCCAGGCGCTGCCCCGCGCTTCGGTCCCCGCGCTGCTCGGCCACTCGCCGGCTCTTGCCGTCCCCCGCGCCCGTCACGCCCCCCGCCTCAGCCACCCGGCGTGAGCATCAGGCGCTCGGCGGCAACCGACTCCACCCGTTCCCGCGAGTAGAACACCGGGAAGTAGCGGTCGTTGGCCCAGAGCTCGAAGAGATTCTCGTAGAAGGGCGAATCCGGGTCGCCCGACTGTCCGGGCGTGTTGGCGCCGACGGCGCGGTCCCAGTCCCCCGTGTCCACGATGATCCGGAACGACGCGCCCGATGTCTGGTTGTCGCCGCTTCCCGAGTTGTTGAGGGTGTAGCTGTTGCCGCCGCGCGGAAGCGGACCGACGGTGAAGCGGTCGGCCCATTCGCCGGACACGGCCCGCGAGAGGGGGTGGAAGATCGTGGCGTGCTTGTAGTCGGCCTGGCCGTACCGCCACCCCTCCATGTCGGTGCCGAGCTTGCCGCGCAGCCCGGCGACCGCCTCTTCCAGGCTGCGGAGCAGCACCGCATCGCGCCCCGCGACGGGGTCGGCGCCGAATTCGCCGCCGGGAGTGGTCAGGCGGGCGACGATCTTGACCATCGCCATGCCGCCAAGGTAGCGCCGCTGGTCGGCCGGGACGAAGACGTCGCGCACGTTGCTGCGCACCCGGCTCTCGAAAGCGGCGTAGATCCCCGCCGCGACCGATTCGGGAGCCAGCACGAAATCCCAGGCCAGGAGGAGCTCGCGCGCCCGTTCGGTGTCCCGGTCCGTGGCCGCGACGTGGCGAAGCATGGGGACGATGGTGCGCGCCGGGATGGAGAGGTAGTCGGTCTGCAGGGCCATCATGTCGGCCATCGTGTGGCGGCGTCCCGAGCCGAGGACCTCGGAAGCGCGCGCCCAGCGGTAGGGGTCGGACCACTCCCAGCCGATCGCGTCCCGGTAGGGGTAGTCCGGCGGCGTGACGTGGTTGTTCGCCGTGGCGAAGAAGCCCTCTCCCGGGTTGAACACGCTGGGCTTGGCCTTGATGGGCAGGTAGCCGTCCCACTCGTAGCGGCCATCGCCGGGAACGGGGACCAGGCCGGACCAGTTGCGGCGAACCGGCGCGATGCCGACCGCCTGCCAGCCGATGTTCCCCTCCCTGTCCGCCCAGATCATGTTCTCGCCCGGGATGTTGGAGTAGTTGCAGGCCTCGACGAACTCTTCCCACGTCTTCGCCTGGTCCATGCGCAGGCTCGCCAGATAGGGAGCGCCCCCGGGTTCCAGCCACGCCGCGCGCACCGCGTATGCGACGTTGTTGTCGGTGTCCTCGAAAACGACCGGGCCGTGGCGCGTGTACTTGAATTGGGCGCGGTGCGGAGCCTGTCCCTTCACCGGGATCTCCTCGGTGATGACGGTCATCTCATCCCAGCCGTCCCTGTACCGGTACCGGCCGGGGTCGTCCGGGTCGGTCTCGTAGACGTACAGGTCCTCTCCGTCGGTGCGGTATACGGTCAGGCCCCAGGCCCCGTACTCGTTGTGACCGATGCTGACACCGGGAATCTCGGGCTCCCCCCCGCCGATCACATTCCAGCCGGGCGCGACCAGGTGGACCCAGTAGCGTAGCGACGGTGACGACTGGGCGCGGTGGGGATCGTTTGCCATGAGGGGGAAGCCGCTCTCGCTGAGGCGGCCGCTCACCACCCAGTTGTTGGAGCCGATGTCCTCCAGATCCTGCCAGGCGAGCGCGTCGCGCCAGCTGGGGGCGTCCGGCCACCCGGGCACCCCGCCCTGCCGTTCCATCGGTCCCGCCTCCTGCCCGCGGGCCCCCGGCACCACCGCCTCCAGCCGCGCAAACGCCTCCTCGTCGCCCCGGTGTTCCGCGACGACGTGCTCGGGGCGGAACCGGACCCGGCCTCGGAAGGCGTTGTAGCGCGCCAGGATGTCCTGGCCGAGGAGCGCGCCATCGATCGCGGGATCGAGCGCGATGTCCGGCTCGCCCGGGTGGAAGTTGGCCACGCGCTTGACGGCCTCGTCGCCGAGCGCCGCGACCGCCCGTCCGTAGTTCAGCTCGGCGCCGATGTTCCCGAGCAGGCCCTGATGGCGCGAGATCACGACTTCGGGGGTCCAGCGCTTCGGCCGGATACCGAGCAGTTCGAATTCGACGGAAAGCAGCGAGGGGTCGGCCTCGGTCTCCGCGATGTACGCGTTCACCCCGTCCGCGTACGCGGGAATGATCACCGATCCGCGGTCGTGGTAGTGGTTCATCTCCTGCGTCATGTCGCCCCGGTACTTGAAGAGGCGGAAGCCGATGTCGCGCTCCAGCTCGCCCTCGCCCAGCATCTCGGCGACGGTCCCCGTGGCCTGTGCACGCCATACCTCGAACTGGAAGAGGCGGTCACGAGCGGCCGCGTATCCCTGCGCGAAGAAGAGGTCGTACTCGTTCTCGGCGTAGATGTGGTTGATCCCCCAGCGGTCGCGGATGATCTCGACGGGTGCCGAGAGGCCCGGGGCGGTGAGGGTGACGGGGGTGGGCCCGGTCTGTGCCCGGGCGGTCGCCGGCACGGCGAGGATGATTCCCAGGGCGAGAACGACGAGCAGGTGGTTACGATCCGGCATTCGAGGAGACCTCCGGGTGAAGTTGGCGTGGCGCTTGGCAACTGATGCGCAAACTGTGGGGAAGGTAATCCGGTTCGGATGCGTCACGACAGGACACGCTTGCGTCAAAATCGGGAGGCGCCGTACCCTGATGAAGATCCCCGTCAAAGGAGGAAAAAGGAATCATGAGAAAGTTCACCGCGGTTTCCATCGCGCTTCTGGTCTCCCTGAGTTCGGCAGCCTGCGAAGAGGGCATGGACGACGACGGCATGGACGACGACGGCATGGTCAGTGCCGATCAGTATCTCCAGGCTTCCTCGACGATCACCCAGTGCCCGGGAACGGCGCCCGAGATGGTCCGGATGGACATCACGGACGCGGCCAGCGGCGTTGCCATGGCGGCCAGCCAGATCACCGTTGAGGAGTCCGGAGCCTATCTGATCGTCGCCGCGCCCCAGGTGGGGCGGGAAGGTGCGGGTCCCTACGGCTGCTTCGACCTCTGGCTGCGCGTCAACGGGACCGATGTCGGCAACTCCAACGTCCAGCTCTGCCAGGACGAAGGGAGCATGGCCAAGGATGTCATCATCTCGCAGGGAATCGTCCCGCTCGAGGCGGGTGACGTGGTGGAAGTCATGATGTCGGCCGGCAACCCCGAGGCGAACATGTGCATCGAGGCGATTCAGCCGGAAGGCGAGCCCCTTGTGCCGTCGATCATCTTCTCCATGATCAAGTACTAGCTCGGGTACCAACACGGGGCGGGCGCGGCGAACCGCCCGGTATTGACGCCGCGCCCGCGTCCCAGTTCACGGAGCCTTTCATGAAGATCGCCACGCGAGTCATGCCCGTCTTCGTCTTCTTCCTTCTCGCCTGCGGCCAACCCGCGGAGCAGAATGAGGAGCCGGAGCAGGCCACCGGCCGCACGCCCCAGTTCGAGAACGAGCACGTCGAGGTGTGGAAGAGCGTGATCGTCCCGAACCAGCCCCTCGCGATGCACCGCCACGACAACCCCCGTGCGATCATCGCGCTCAAGGGCGGCACCCTGACGGTGGTGAACGACGCCGGCGACCGGCGCGAGATGACCTGGGAGACGGGCAGCGCCTACTGGCTGGACGCGGACCCGCCGGGGAAGCTCCATGGCGACGTCAACGAGGGGACCGAGCCGGTCGAGGTGATCGTGGTGCAGTTGAAGGGGGTAGGGGGCGACAGTTCCGGGGGCAATTGAGACGGTTTTGGCGTGTTGTCCGCCATTTCATGGCCAAAGTGGCGGACAAACTGACCCGAACCTCTCTATGGCCCGTTTGGCAAGGCTCGTGAAGAAGATCCGAGGGAACCTGTCCGCGCCAAGCGCATCGGCCCCCCGATAGCCGCCAGGTGATCGAAGTCCGAATCGGCGGACTCGAGATCGGCGCGGTGTCGAAGAGCGCAGGCGGCAATCAGGACATCGGTCGCCGGGATCGTCACTCCCCGGGTCCGGGCCCGGGCTGCCAGTTCGTACGCCATGGTCCAGACCTCGCGATCGATCGACAGCTCGGGCAGCACGCCAGCAAACTCACGCAGGACCTTCTGTTCGCGTGCCCCGCGGGCGCCGTTCCAGAGTTCGAGCTGAACCAACGGGCACCAACAGGCCTCCCCGTTCTTCAGAGCGGCTTCGACACGCGCCCGGACATCGTGGTCACCCTGCGGGCGAAGCAGGTGTATCCAGGACGAAGTGTCAACGAGGACCAACTGTTCAACCCCGTCGGCGATCCGCCTGAACCTCCTCCGGCGTGATCAGGTCGGGACAGGTTCCGGCGAACCTGGTGAGTTCCGCCATTCGCATCCGCTGGTTGAAGTACATGATCGCGCCGACGATGGCTTCGCGCTTCGTCCTTGCGTTGGTGAACCTGATTGCGTCCGCCAACTCTTGATCGGGAATATCAACGGTGGTCTTCATGATTCCATGATAGTGGAACGGAGAATATTCTTCAACGACCGAAGGATTCTTGATCCCGTCTGAGGCGCGTCTCCTCGCGCTTCGGGCTGAGGCTGAAGACAGAATGAGGTCTTGTCTCCAGAATCCCGCCCCCTCACCCCTCCCACGTCACCCGCCCCCCCGCCACCGTCCGCAGCACCGGAATCTCCTTGATCGCGTCCGGATCCGTGTCGTGCGGGTCCGCCGCCAGCACCACGAAGTCCGCCAGCTTGCCCACCGTCACCGACCCCTTGGTGTCCTCCTCGAAGGACGCGTAGGCGCCGCCCATCGTGCAGATCCGCATCGCCTCCGCCACGCTGATCCGCTGACTCGGACCCCAGACGCGGCCCTCGAAGTCCTTCCGGGTCACCATGCTCTGGATGGCCATCAGCGGCTCGTAGGGGCCCGGCGTGTAGTCCGACGCGGGCGCGACCGGGATGTCGTAGTCGAGGAACGATCGGTGCGGGAACATCCACTCCATCTTCTCGGGGCCGTATTCGACCCACTTGTTGCCGTGGTAGTGGGCGTAGGTGTAGAAGGGCGTCGGGATGGCCCCGGCGGCCTTGATCCGCGCGAGCAGGTCGGGGTTCACCAGCGAACAGTGTTCAATCCGGTGCCTGGGGTTCGGCCGCGGCCATAGCTCCTGGACGCGCTCGTACGCGTTCAGGACCATGTCGATCGTGACGTCGCCGTTGGCATGGATTCCGACCTGCCAGTTGGCGCGGTGGGCCACCTCGACCGCCTCGTGGATCTCTTCCTGGCTCATGGTGAGGATGCCGTAGTCGTCGGGCCGGCCCACGTACGGCGTGCTCATGCGCATGGTCCGCTCGGACGCCGAGCCGTCGGCGCCGTACTTCACCCCGCCGACGCGCAGCCACTCGTCCCCGAACCCGGTGGACACGCCGGCCTGGCGCAGGCTGTTGTAGGGTCCGCGCATCATCATGTAGACGCGGCAGCTCAGCTCGCCGTTGCGGTAGGCGGCGCTGTAGGCCTCGACGCTGTTCGACGACGTGCCCGCGTCGTGGAAGGAGGTGAGCCCGGCCATGGCCATCAGTTCGGTGATCAGCTTGACCCCCGCCTGGCGGTCCTCGTCCGTGTGAGTGCTGGGGATCAGCCCTGAGAACGCCGCGTTCGCCCGCTCCGCCACCAACCCGGTCAGCTCGCCGCCTTCGCGGTAGAACTTGCCGCCACGGGGATCGGGGGTCTCGGCCGTGACGCCCGCCGCCGCGAACGCCCGCGAGTTGTAGACGCTGGTGTGCCCCCCGCGGTGACCGACCACCGCCGGGTGGTCCGGCACGGCCTCGTCCAGGTCGAGCCGGTTCAGGGGCCGCCCCTCGGCCAGCTTGGTGTCGTCGTACTTGAAGCCGCGGATCCACTCGCCGGGCGATGTCTCGCGGGCGCGGGCCGCCATGCGTTCCTTGATCTCGGCAATGCTCCGCACATCCACGTTCACGTCCTTCAGCTCGCGCACCCCGGCGCCCGCCGGGTGGGTGTGCGCGTCGATGAAGCCGGGTGTGATCACCGCGTCCCCGTGGTCGAAGACCTGGGTGCCCGCGCCGCGCAGCTGCTCCACATCGGCCCGGGAACCAACCGCCACGAAGCGGCCGTCCCTCACCGCGAGCGACTCGGCGGTGGGGTTGTCGCCGTCCATCGTGTGGACAACGCGGCCGTGGACAATCAGGTCGGCAGCGAGACCGCCGCCCGCTGCGCCGCCCGCTGCGCCGTCCGCTGCGCCGCCCGCTCCCCCGCCCGACCCCGTCTCGCAACCCGTCAGGAACCCCGCGCTCGCCGTGCCTGCGGCCATCCCGAGAAACTGGCCCCGTGTCAATGACTTCATCTCGTCCTCCAGGCTGTGTCCCGCACGTCGGCGGGTGTCATGAATTAGCGAACCCTGTCCCCGATACGGCTTCCGCGGATCTCCGTGATCCAGGGAAAGGGTCGAAACGAATCGCGGTCGTAGGAGAAGTAGACAAGGGCCGCTCGGCCTCTGAATCGCCAGCCTTCGAGAAAGCCCCAGAGCCGCGAATCCAAGCTGTCGTCGCGGTTGTCTCCGAGCATTAAGTAGCGGTCCGCAGGGATCGCCAGGGGCCCCCAGTTGTCCCACGTGGGACGATAGTCGTCGCTGGCCCCGCCCACCACGAACTCGTCCTGCCACCGCATCTGCGGCTCGGTCTGGTCGCGTGCGCCCAAGGTCACCACGTAGGGCTCCTCGAAGCTTTCACCGTTCAGGTACAGCACCTTGTCGCGCATCTCCAGCGTGTCCCCGGGCATGCCGATCAGCCGCTTGACGATGATCATGTCCTCTTCGTGATGAGGATCGAAGACCAGGACGTCCCCGCGCCGGGGTTCCGAATAGCCGGGAAGACGGATGTCGGTGAACGGGATGCCCGGACCGATCGCCAACTTGTTGACGACCAGGAAGTCACCCACCAGAAGGGTGCTTTCCATGGACCCGGAATCGATGAAGTAGGTCTCGATCAGAAGGACACGAATGAACAGGAAGATGACCAGTGCCCCCACCAACGACCTGACCCACGCGCCCAACCCCCCACTGTCTTGCGCTTTGCCAGCGGAGGATGTCGAGTTCTTCGCCTTCGTTTTCGGACCCTTTTTGCCCATCGCAGGCCTGTCGGCGCCACCCCTCGTCACCGGTCCCCCTCGCCCGCCGAGAACGGTCCCCCGACTACCCGCCTGACCTCGTCGAGCTCGGCGTCGGCGCCCGGAGGCGGCTCGGTGAAGAGACTCACCCCGATCGTCACGACGAAGCCCGCGGCGAAGCCCGGGATCATCTCGTAGAGGTCGTAGACGTGCTCCTTGACGAAGAGCACCCAGCCCACCGCCGTCAGGAACCCCGTGATCATGCCCCAGATCGCCCCGGCGCGGGTCGTCCGGCGCCAGAACAGCGAGCACAGCACGACCGGCGTGAAGGCGGATGCCAGCCCCGACCAGGCGAAGAGCACGAACCAGAAGATCATGCGACTTTCCGGCAGGGCCACCGCCAGTCCTCCGGCCCCGATCACCACGGTGAGGCCCCGGCCGATCAGCGACAGCTGCCTGTCCGAAAAGTCCGGTTTGAAGACCTTCTGGAAGACGTCCCGGACCACGGCCGACGACGCGAGGATCAGGAGCGAATCGACGGTCGACATGATCGCGGCCAGCACCACCACCAGGATCAGGCCCGCGACGATCGCGGGGAACAGCTCCGTCGACATGACCGGCAGGATGGTCTCGTGATCGGCAAGCCCCGGGAAGAGCACGCGTCCGGCGACCCCCGTCAGCACCGCCCCGATGTCGAAGACGATGATGCACAACACCGCGATGACCCCGCCCTCGAGAATCTGCCCCCGGTTGCGTGCCGACATGAAGCGGGTCAGGAGCTGGGGCGCACCGAGGAAGGCGAGGCCGATGCCGACAAAGCTCACGGCGCTCATCACCCCGGTCACCGTCAGTCCATGTTCACCCATGGGGCGGAGCAGGGCCGGGTCGATCGCGCCGATCGCCGCCATCACTTCACCCCAGCCACCCGCCTGGACGATTCCCACGATCGGCAGCGCGAGGAGGCACAGGAACATGAGGACACCCTGCAGCACGTCGCTGTACGCCACGGCCTTGAAGCCGCCGATGCTGGTGTACAGCAGGATCACGCCCGCGCCGATCAGCACGCCAGCCTCGTAGCTCATGCCCATGAAGGACGAGAACGCCTTCCCCGATGCGGTGAGCTGTGCGGCCGTGTAGGCCCCCACCATGCTGAAGATGATGACCGCGCTTACGATCCGGATGACGTGGGTGCGGTCCGCAAAGCGGTCGGCCAGGTAGTCGGGAACCGTGATCGCGTCGTAGCGGTCGGTGAACTCCTTGAAGGGGCGCGCCACCAGCGACCAGGCGAGGGCCACGCCAATCACCTCGCCCAGCACGATCCAGAGGGCGTGGAAGCCGACCAGGTACCCCATCCCGGTCAGCCCCAGCAGCAGCCACCCGCTCTCGCCGGTGGTGTTCGACGAAAACGCGATCACCCACGACGGGAGCTTCTTGCCCGCGACGTAGAAGCCCTTGACCGACCGGCTTTCGCGGCTGGCCCACCACCCGATCCCGATCAGGACCGCGAAGTAGAAGACGAGGACGCCGACGATCGCGCCGCTGGCGCCTGCGTCACCCACGGGAACCTCTCTTCCCGATGTCCGCCCCGCGATGGACCCGATAGGCGGCCACGACCAGGACCACTCCCGGCACGGTGCTCACCAGCATCAGCAGCCAGGTGTCGATGGGCAGCCCGGCGATCACCTGGCGGCCTCCACTGCGGCGCAGGCCCGCGTCAGTCTCGTCATCAACTCGTCCACCTCGTCCGTCGAAATCAACAGTGACGGTCCCAGGCGGATCACGTGTCCGTTCAGGCCGCTGACCCCGATAAGGAGCCCCTCGTCCCTGGCCGCGTTGAGCAGCATGCCCGCCAGGCGGGGGGCGGGTTCCTTGGTGACCGGATCCTCCACCAGCTCCAGCGCCTGCATCAGACCCATGCCCCGCGCCTCTCCTATCCAGTGGAAGGTTGCGGCGAGGTTTTCAAGGCCCCTGCGCAGCTGCGCGCCCCTGTCACGGGCGCGGGCCCTCACGTCCTCCCTCTGCATGACCCCCAGCGTGGCCACCATCGCCGCCATGCACACCGGGTTGCCGCCGAAGGTGGAGATGGTCTTGCCGCGCCAGCTCGCCGCGATCTCGTCGGTCGTGATCGTCGCGGCCACGGGCATCCCCCCTGCAATCCCCTTCGCCATGACCATGATGTCCGGCACCACCCCCCAGTGCTCGATCCCGAACCACTTCTCCCCCGTGCGCCCGAAGCCGGCCTGGACTTCGTCCGAGATGAAGAGGCCACCGTACGAGCGGATGATCTCCGCCATCCGCTGGAAGTAGCCCCGCGGCGGCACGATATAGCCGCCGACCCCCTGGATGGTTTCGGCGATGAACGCGGCCGGCTGCCCGTTGGTGGTCGTTTCGATCACCTCGATCAGGTCACGGGCGTAGATCTCGACCAGCTGCTCTTCGCTGACGTCGCCGAAGGGCGCGCGGTACGGGTACGGCGAGAGCGCGTGGGTGATCCCCGTCACGGTGCTGGGCAGTACCCGCCACGAGGCGTGCGCGGTAACCGCGGCCGCCAAGCTGGTGCGGCCGTGGTACGCCTGGCGCAGCGCGACGATCTCCGTGCGGCTCGTGTGCAGGCGCGCCGCCGCCAGGGCCGTCTCGATCGCCTCGGTGCCGCTGTTCAGGAAGAAGGTGCGGCTCAGGTCGCCCGGCGCGATCCCGGCGAGGGCCCTCCCCGCCTCGACTTGGCGGTCGTTGACGTACAACGTCGACAGATGGCCCACCCGGGCCGCCTGTTCCTGCACGGCCGCCACCAACTCGGGGTGGCAGTGGCCCAGCGACGTCGTGAGGATCCCCGCGAAGGCGTCCAGGTATTCGCGCCCGTCGAAGTCCCTGACCCAGCACCCCGACCCTTCGGCGATCGCCACCGGTTCTTCATAGAGCGGCTTCACGCAGTCGAAGATGTACTTGCGCTGCTCGGCGAAGACCTCGGCGCCACGGCTCGCTACCGTTTCCATATTCTCCATTCCATGTTCGATGGTCGGGTCGATTCCGGCTTTACCAGCGCGAAATCACCACCCGCTGGTCGGTGAAGAACGACACCGCGTCCCGCCCCTGCGCCTTCAGGTCTCCGTAGAAGGAGTTCCGCGTTCCGCCGAACGGGAAGAAGGCCATTGGCGCGGCGACCCCGATGTTGACCCCGATCATCGAGATCCCCGCGCGGTAGCGGAACTCCCGCGCGGCGCGGCCCGACTGCGTGAAGATCGAGGCGGCGTTGCCGTATGGGCTCTTCCCCAGCATCTCGAGCGCGGCCTCCAGGGACGCTGCCCGCGTCAGCCCGGCGACCGGACCGAACACCTCTTCGCGGCCGATCGGCATCTCGGGGGTCACGTCCTCGAAGACGGTGGGGCCGACCCAGTGGCCGCGCGGGTACCCCGGTACTTCCATGCGGCGCCCATCCATGAGCAGGCGCGCCCCGTCCCGCTCCCCCTCGTCGATGAAGGCATTCACCCGGTCCCTGTGGGCCCCCGAAATCACGGGCCCCATGTCCACGCCCTCGTCGAGACCCCGCCCCACCTTCAGCGACGCCGCGCCGTCCAGGATGCCCTCGCGCATCGGCTCGTACACGTCCCCGACCCCCACCACCACCGACCCGGCCAGGCACCTCTGCCCCGCCGAGCCGAAGACCGAGGCGACCACCGCGTCGGCCACCATGGCCGGATCGGCGTCCGGCAACACGATCATGTGGTTCTTGGCGCCACCCAGCGCCTGCACCCGCTTCCCGGCCATCCCGGCGCGCTGGTACACGATCTTCGCCACCCGGCTCGACCCCACGAACGAAACCCCCGACACGTCCGGGTGGTCGATCAGGGCTTCCACCGTTTCGCGGCGGCCGTGCACCACGTTCAGCACGCCCGGGGGAAGGCCCGCCCGAGCGGCGAGTTCCACCACGCGCTGGTGAGTGAGCGGATCCTGCTCGCTCGGCTTGAGCACGACCGTGTTGCCCGCGGCGACCGCATACGGCCAGAACCAGAGCGGGATCATTACGGGGAAGTTGTACGGGGTGATCACCGCGAAGACGCCAAGGGGCTGGCGCACCGTCTCGCAGTCCACGCCGCGGGCGATGTCCTCCAGGGTGTCGCCCATCATGTGGGTCGGCATCCCGGCGGCGTGCTCCACGTTCTCAATGCCGCGCTGCACTTCGCCCCACGTCTCGGGGACGTTCTTGCCGTGTTCGCGCGAGAGGCGCACCGCCAGGTCGTCGTGGTGTTCGTCCAACAGCGCCTTCAGGCGGAAGAACACCCTCGCGCGCTCGGCCACCGGCGTGCGCCGCCAATCCGGGAAGGCGGCGCGGGCCGCCGCGACGGCGCGGTCGACGTCGGCCCTTGACGAGTCGGGGACCGCACCAAGAGTCTCGCCGGTCGCCGGGTCCTCGATGGCAACCCGTCCCCCGGTCTCCGGTGCCACCCACTCCCCCGCCACGTAGTTGGCCGAGAGGCCGTGCGCGTCCGTCGCCATCGTGCTACCTGCCTTTCGCCATGCCGAGGATATGCTCGAACTCGGCCTCGGTCACCGGCTGCACCGAGAGCCGGCTCCGGTTGACCAGGACCATCTCCGCCAATTCGGGCGTCGCCCTGATCTCGGGGAGACCCACCTCTCGCGGGAACTTCTCCACGAACCGGATGTCCACCATGAACCAGCGCGGGTTCTCCCTGGTCGCCTTCGGGTCATGGTACTTGCTGGCCGGCTCGAACTGCGTGTGGTCCGGATAGGACTCGCGGCACACCTCCGCCACCCCCGCGACTCCAGGCGGCTTGGCGTTCGAGTGGTAGTAGAGCACGCGATCACCGATCCGCATCCTGTCGCGCATCAGGTTCCGGGCCGAGTAGTTGCGCACGCCGTCCCAATAGGTGGTGCCGTCCCGCTTCAGGTCGTCGATGGAGTAGACGTAGGGCTCGCTCTTCATGAGCCAGTACCGGCGGGCCATGGCCTACTCCCTGTCCCCGCCGTCGGCGTCGGCGACGACCTCGACCCGCTCCATGAGCCGCGCCGCGACAAAACCGTCCGACCCGTCCGGGAGGCGCACTCTGAACCAGTCCCCAGCCGCGCCGAGCACTCGCACCGGCTCCCCGGCGCCGAGTTCCCGAACCACCTCGGCCCGGGTCCCTGGAGCCGCCCGCAGCCGGATCCCGTCGTTGCGGGGCCGCACCCGGGCTCCCAGCAACGCCAGGTCGGCCGTCACTTCCGGGAGTGTTCGCCGCGGCGGGTCCAGGAACGGATACGGATCCACCGGCCCGCGAGCGTACAGCCCGAAGTGCAGGTGCGGCGGTGTGGTGCGCGCGTTCCCGGTGTTGCCCACAAAGCCGATCGTGTCGCCGCGCTCCACCTGCTGGCCATCGCTGACGTGCTGGCTGTCGAGGTGAGCGTAGTACTGGTTGGCTTCGTGAACCGGGTCGCGGACCCACACGACCTTGCCGCCGATGTTCGTGACCCTCACGCGCCGCACGCGCCCCGCGGCCGCGGCCAGCACGGGAGTCCCGCGGGGGGCGAAGATGTCGACGCCGTGATGATTGCGCCGCCCGCCGTCGCGCGCGTCTCCGAAGACGCTCTGGATCGCGCGCATCCCGCGCCCCTCGACCGGGAATCCCAGCTGCGATTCCTCCCTGACGGTCACGCGGTAGTTCCCGCCCCTGAGCAGCTCTGGCTGGACGCGCAGAATGAAGTCCCCACCCCTCCAGGGTTCGTAGATGAAGGTTTGCGACAACGAATCCGACGACACCACGGGCCTCATGGGGTCGCCCTCGTCCTCAGGCACGCGAAACAGGTCGATGAAGAGGCGCGTGCCCTCGTCCGAGTCAAGCGACACCTCGAACTCCAGCTTGCGTCCCCTTGGGATGCTGACCCGGTACGCCACCGCCGAGGGGTGCTCCGGCGTGATGTGACCCTCCTCCAGGAACGGGAGGGTGACGGTCGTGGGATCCTGGAGCACCTCGCCGCCGACCCGGGTCCAGTCCCTGCCGAGCGCCGTCCCGGCCAGCCCGGCGTCCGCCAGCGACGCCTGGTAGGCCTCATGGGGTGTCAAATCACGGAGCCTGTCCTGCAACTGCTCCGCCTGCTCGCAGGCACCGAGTACGGTGGCGCCCACGAGTGGCCAGAACCGGCGTCGCAGTCGTCGATCCATGTTCCCCCGGATGTGCGCTGTTCGCCCCTACGCGGGCCCGGCGGCCCTTACCCCGCCCGACACCTGCCCAGCGAAGCGTTGAAAATTTCCCTTGAACATAGCAGCAAGCTCCCCGGCAGCGGCATCGTACTCGCTTCCGTCGGCCCAGGTACCCCGGGGCAAGAGCACATCGGCGGGCACCCCGGGAACGCTCGCGGGAATGCTCAGGCCGAAGGCCGGATCGACGGTTTGGCCCACACCGTCGAGGTCACCGTTCAGTACCGCGGCCACCATCGCCCTCGTGTACGCCAGCTTCATTCTGGAGCCCACGCCGTAGCGGCCTCCCGTCCACCCCGTGTTGACAAGCCACGCGCGGGAACCGTGAGCGCGGATCTTCTCGCCGAGCAGGTCGGCATACACCGTCGCGTGCTGCGGCAGGAAGGGCGCGCCGAAACACTCGCTGAAGGCGGCCCTGGGCTCGGTCACTCCGCGCTCCGTGCCCGCCACCTTCGCCGTGTACCCGGACAGGAAGTGGTACATGGCCTGCTCGGGACCCAGCCGTGAAATCGGAGGCAGCACCCCGAATGCGTCGGCCGTGAGGAAAACCACGTTCTCCGGGTGGCCGCCGCTACCCGAGGGCACCGAGTTGGAGATGTAATGGATCGGGTACGAGGCGCGGGTGTTCTCGGTGATCTCACCCGAATCGTAGTCGATCTCCCGGGTGCGTTCGTCGAGAATGACGTTCTCGAGGATCGTCCCGAACATGCGTGTTGCGCGGTAGATGTCGGGCTCCCCCTCCGGCGACAGCCGAATCGTCTTGGCGTAGCAACCGCCCTCGAAGTTGAAAACGCCGGTGTCGCTCCAGCCGTGCTCGTCGTCGCCGATCAGCAGGCGTTCCGGATTCGCCGACAACGTGGTCTTCCCGGTGCCCGAGAGGCCAAAGAAGAGAGCCGTGTCGCCACGCTCGCCGATGTTGGCCGAACAGTGCATGGGGAGGACGCCCCGGGCCGGCAGCATGAAGTTCAGCGCCGAGAAGATGGACTTCTTGATCTCGCCGGCGTACGCGGTCCCGCCGACCAGCACCACCCGTTCGCTCAAGTTGACCACGATGAAGGCGCCGGAGTTGGTGCCGTGACGCTCCGGTTCGGCCTGCATGGAGGGCGCGTGGTAGACGACGAAGCCGGGCTGGAAGCCGTCTTCTTCGCCGGGCGCAAGCCGCAGGAACATGTTGTAGGCGAAGAGGTCGTGCCACGGGCTCTCCGAGATCACGCGCACGTTGATTCCGTAGCGGGGGTCGGCTCCGGCCCTGGCGTCGCGGACGTAAAGTTCACTGTCGTTCAGCCGCTCGATGATGTCCGCCTTCAGGCGCGCGTAATGCTTCTCGGCGATGGGTACATTGACGTCACCCCAGTCGATGATGTCGGCCGTTGCGGCCTCGCGTACGATGAACCGGTCGTTGGGCGACCGGCCGGTGTGCGGGGATGTCAAGGTGACGAGTCCACCCCCATGGGCGATCCTCCCCGTCCCGAGGCGAAGCGTCTCTTCGTAGAGGTGTGCGGGCGACAGGTTGCGCCGAACGCGGCGCGCGGGTGTCAGCCCCTGTTTTGTAAGGTCCACCGTTTCAGGTCCTCCATACTGCTCTGTGTGCTCATCTGATGATGATCCGCCGGTCGGCAAGTGCGCCGCACAACCCGGTAATCTGATCGCGTCAGCTCCGGGCGTCCACCGATGCAATGCCGATGAGGTGCACGACATCGAGAACGCTGCACCCCCTCTGAAGGATGTGAACCGGCTTCCTCATGCCCAGCAGGATCGGGCCGATCACGTCGGCATTGCCCAACTGGGCGAGCAGCTTGTACGAAGAGTTGGAGGCTCCAAGGGTCGGGAACACGAGCACGTTCGCGGGTCCCGTCAGGTCGCTGAAAGGGTATTTCGTCGCAATGATGTGCGGGTCCACGGCCACATCGGCCTGCATCTCTCCGTCGACGGCCAACTCGGGCGCCAGACGCTTGATCCACCCCACCGCCTCGCGAACCTTCGTCGCTTCGGGGTGCCGCACCGAGCCGAAGTTGGAGAAGGACAACATGCCGATACGCGGCTCGATCCCCAGGTCGCGCACGAACCCCGCAGCCGAGATTGCGATCTCCGCCAGCGTCTCCGGGTCCGGATCGATGTTGACGGTCGTGTCTGCGAAAAAGAGCGGGTCGCGGTCGCGGAATGCGACCATGTGGAGGCCGGAAACACGCCGCACGGAGTCGGAAGTGCCGATGACCTCCAGGGACGGTCTGAGGATCTGCGGGTAGTTGGAGTCGATCCCCGCGACCATCGCGTCGGCGTCGCCGGCGCCCACCATCATCGCGGCGAAGTAGACCGGCTGATAGGCTCGGGCGCGGGCTTCGGCAAGGGTCAGGCCCTTGCGCTCCCGACGTTTGTGGAAGGCGTCCGCATAGGCGTAGCGAATCTCTTCGGCGGCAGGGGGATGGATGCATTCCGCGCCGTCCAGGTCGATGCCCAGCTCGGAAGCGAAACGCTGGATCTTCTCGCTCTTCCCGATGAGAACGATGCGGGCGGTCCTTTCCTCCAGCACCTGCGCGGCCGCCCTGAGCACCCGCTCATTGTAGCCGTCGGCCAGTACGATGCGGGCGGGCTCCTTCCGGGCCCTCCCCATGATCCTCTGCATCGCCTCCCTTCCAGGGCCGAGGCTGGCCTCGAGACGGTCCCGGTACTCCTCGAGATCGAGGCTGACCCGGGCGACGCCCGATTCCATCGCCGCCTTCGCGACGGCCGGAGAGACATGGAGAAGCACCCTGGGGTCGAACGGCTTGGGGATCAGGTATTCAGGGCCGAATTCAAAGCCGTCGTCGCCGTACGCCTTCACCACCGACTCGGGCACTTCGTCGCGGGCCAGTTCGGCGAGCGCGCGTGTGGCCGCGAGCATCATCCCCTCGTCGATCTGCCGCGCCCTCACGTCCAGCGCACCGCGGAACAGGAAGGGGAAGCCGAGCACGTTGTTGACCTGGTTCGGATAGTCCGACCGGCCCGTGGCCATGATCGCGTCGTCCCGTATCCGTGCCACCTCTTCGGGCGTCACCTCGGGATCGGGGTTGGCCAGGGCGAAGATAATCGGCCGCGGCGCCATCGACGCCACCATCTCGGCAGTGATCGCGCCCTTGGCCGCCAGACCGACCACGACATCGACACCCTCCATCGCCTCCGCCAGGGTGCGGGCCGGGCGGGACGTCGCGAAAGTTGCCTTGTATTCGTTCATTCCCTCCTCGCGCCCCTGGTAGATCACGCCGGTTCGATCCACCATCATCAGATTCTCCGAATTCACCCCCAGGCGCAGGCAGTGGCGGGCGGTGGCCACCGCGGACGCCCCGGCCCCGACGAAGACCACATGGACATCGGCGATGTCCCGGCCCGTGATCTCCAGCGCGTTCACGAGGGCCGCCCCTACGATGATCGCGGTGCCGTCCTGGTCGTCGTGGAAGACGGGCACCCGCATGGTCTCCCTCAGCGTCTGCTCGATGAGGAAGCACTCCGGCGCCCGGATGTCCTCCAGGTTGATGCCGCCGACGGTCGGCTCGAGCAACTGGCAGAAGCGAATGACTTCGTGGGGATCCTCGGTGTCGATCTCGATGTCGAAGACGTCGATCCCCGCAAACTTCTTGAAGAGGACCCCCTTGCCCTCCATCACCGGCTTGGCCGCCAACGCGCCGATGTTCCCGAGCCCCAGCACCGCCGTTCCGTTGGACACCACGGCGACCAGATTCCCCCGGGCCGTGTAGCGGAATGCCGCCTCCGGGTCGTGATGGATGGCCATGCAGGGCTCGGCCACGCCCGGGCTGTATGCAAGGGTCAGGTCTCTCTGGGTCGCGACCGCCTTCGTGGGGACGACTTCTATCTTCCCCGGGCGGCCCTCCGCGTGGTACCTGAGCGCGTCGCTCTCGAATGCCGACAACGTTTGTCTCCCTATATGTAGTTGCGGTCGCCGGGGGCCTGTCGCCGACCCGTCGCCGGCTGTGATCCTACCGGAATCCCCGAAGCTCCGTCAATCGCCGACCTCACCGCCTCCCCCGGAAGCCGGCCCGGTCCACGGGGCAGCGTCGACAGCCAACCCTTTGATCCCCCCTTTGGTCCAACCATCATTCACGTGTGTTCCAACCATCATTCACTGACCGCCCCGCTCCCATTCCCGCGTTTCGGCTCGCACTTGCGATGAGACCATGACAGGCGCCTCCCTCCGTTTGACCATGCGCGCGATGCTGGTGTGTGCCGTGGCCGGAGTGCATTCCCCGGTGTCGGCTCAGGAACTCCCGGTTTCGTTTTCTGAAGCGGAGTGCCGGGGCCCGGTGGTCAGCCATGTGTTCGTGGACAACCACAGCATTTATGGCGCGCCCACGGATTCCAGCGGATCCGATGGCTGGATCAGAAGCGCGGCTGCAAGCGCCCGCGTCATTGCCAACCGGGCGCATCGCCGGACCAGGCGGAGCTTCATCGAGGACGAGCTGCTCTTCGCGATCGGCGACTGCTACGACTCGCTGCTCATCGACGAGTCCGCTCGCATTCTGCGATCATTGCCCTTCATCGCCGACGCCGATGTCTACCCGATCCACATCAGCGGGGACGAGGTCCACGTCGTCGTCGACACGCGGGACGACTGGACGCTCAAGCTGGACGTGCGTCCCGAGTTCGACGACGGTCTGAAGATCACGCGGGTCGGATTCACCGAGGAGAACCTTGGAGGCACGGGAACGCTGCTGGGTTTCTATCTGGTGGAACGTGACGAGAAGCGTGATCTGGGGCTGGAGCTCAGCACGCCGCGCTTAGTCGGCACGCGGGCCGACGGTCGGATCGGCGGCGGCAGAACCCGCACCGGGGTCTTCTTCCACGAGTCGATCACCTATCCGTTCGTTGGGGAGGTCGGTCAATGGGCGTTCGTCGAGTCGTACTCGCTGCGTGAGGACCTCTTCCGCTACGCCGCCGCCGCGGGCTCTCCCTTCACGAACGTCAGCCTGCCGGTGCAAACTCGTCGCGCGGCGACAACCCTGGGGCGACGCTACGGAACTCCCGGCAACCTCACGGTGCTCGGTGCCGGTCTGTCGTGGGAAGATGTCCGCTTCGAGGAATTCCCCGGGGACGTCACGGTCGTCACCGGATTCGACTTCTCGAACCCCGACCCGGCCGACTCGGCCACCGTCGAGTCCGTCCGCCGCCACGTCAATCCCAGAAGGATGGCTCGCATCCACCTCGTGGCGGGAAAGCGCAACATCCGTTTCATCAGACGCAGCGGCCTCGACGCGATCCGGGGCGAGCAGGACATTCGGGTGGGCACCCAGGCGCTGGTCACCATCGGCACCACCGTGGGAAGCCCCTCTGCCGCTCCGGGGAACCGTTCACACGAGATGCGAGGCAGGATATCGCTCTTCGGCGGCGCGGCCGGGGAAAACTGGATCTTCAACTCCGAGCTCACCATCGAAGCGGCCCGCCTCGTTGCCGGAACATTCTCCGAGGAAACATTCTCCGAGGGGACATTCCGCGACATCCTGGGCGAAGCGGGCGCCTACTTCTACTGGCAGCCCCCGGCGACGCCCGATCACGTCTTCGTCGTCGGGGTGTCCGGGGCCGGCGGCTGGAACACCTCCCTCCCCTTTCAACTCACTTTGGGGGGGCCCTCCGGGGTGCGCGGATACGACAGGGAAGAGTTCCCCGCTGGACAACGGGTTGTTGCACACCTCGAGGACCGCATCGCCCTGTCGGGGCCGCTGCGCGACCTGTTCGACCTCGGCCTCACTCTCTTCGTGGACGCCGGAGCCGGTTGGCACGGCACGGTGCCCTTCGGGGCGGACTCGGGGCTGCAGGGGACCGCCGGGGCCGGACTGCGCCTGGGATTCCCCGCCGGCACCCGCCAGATCGTGCGCCTGGACGTGGCCGTGCCCATGAGAGAAAGCCCGTTCAAATCCATGCAGTTTCGCATCGGTTACGATGCAGTAAGCCTCCTCACCGGCTTTGGAGACCGCCAGGTTCGGAGAAGCCGTGGGGCGAACCCCGCCACCGCGATTCTGGGGGGACAGTTCAACCGCTGAGCCCCGAAGCATCCGGCGCCGAGCCGCGCCTATTGTCCGGCGCCGAGCCGCCTATTGTCCGGCGCCGAGCCGCTAATTGTCCGGCGCTGAGCCCCGTAGTATCCAGCCAGGAAGAAAAAAAACATTTGACTTGAGACACCCGAAGCGGTAAAATGTTCCCACTTTCCCCCGGATGCCAAGGGCCGTCGTCAAGAGGGTTGCGACCTTCGCGAGGCGCTGTGGCCCCAGAGTACCCGGGGAGGAGTTGACGTTGGACTCACTCCCAACCGGAGGACGGCATTGTTCGCAGCCTCGCGCGGTCTCGATTCCTTTGATCAGTATCTCCAGGACGTAGAACGTTACCCTCTGATTTCGGACCCGGAAGAAGAAAGGGCACTGGCGCGAAGAGCTCGAACAGGTGACAAGGAGGCGGCCGAACGTCTCGTGACCGCCAACCTCCGCTTTGTGATCTCCTACGTGAAGAAGTACCAGGGCCGTGGACTGGGACTCGCGGAACTGGTCTGCATCGGGAACGAAGGGCTCCTCAAGGCCGTCAAGAAGTTCGATCCCGAAAAGGGTGTCAAGTTCATCTCCTACGCCGTCTGGTGGATCCGCCAGACCGTGCTCCAGGCACTCGCCGAGCAAACCCGCTCGGTTCGGATCCCTCTCAACCAGAACTCCAATCTGGCGCGGCTGGCAAGAACCAACACCGCCCTGACACAGCAGTTGGGACGTACGCCGACGGATCAGGAACTCGCCAGGGAGATGAGCGAACCCCTCGACACGGTTCGTGCGCTCCGGCGCGTGGCCGCCGCCGAGCTCAGTCTCGACGCCCCCCTCGACCGGGGCGACCGGGACAGCGCCTCCTTCGGCGAGCGCTTCGCCGGTGCCGACGCGGGCGAGATCGAGGAGGACGTGGAGGCGCTTGCTCGCCGCAACTACCTCGAGACCATGTTCGACAGCTACCTGACGGAGCGCGAGCGGAAGATCCTCTACCTGTACTACGGGCTCGACGATGGCGAGGAGCGTACGCTCGAGGAGATCGGGTCCCTCCTGGGCGTCACCCGGGAACGCATTCGCCAGATCCGTAACCGAGCCTTCGAAAAGCTCCGGGACAGCCCCCAGGGCGACTCTCTCTCGGGCTTCTGGACTGCCAACTGACGATCCGGCTGCCACGCTGACCACGGACTCCTATCCGTCACTGCGGGGCGTCAGCATCACCATTTCGCGCGCCCTGACTTCCGCGGTCGGTATCGTCACCCCGTCACGCTCGTAGGAGTCGTACTGCAGGTACCCCTCCACGAAGAGCTTGTCCCCCTTGGAGACATACTCCTCGGCCACCTGAGCCAGCCTCCCCCACAGGTTCACCCTGTGCCAGTCGGTACGCTCCTCGGGGTCCTCTCCTCCCGTCCTCCAGTTCGTGGCGAGTGAGATGCGGGCGATCTTCACGCCGGCACTCGTAATACGCACGTCGGGATCATTCCCCACGTTGCCCACCAGAATGATCTTGTTTACCGAACGGCTCACGGGTCGATCCTCCGTTTTCGATTGCGGGACGGGCGACCGGGACCTCCTCATGGCGGTGCGCCGGCCACCCCAGGTGACGTGTCTCGCGATGAAGATCGGCCCTGCCGCGGGGCGCATACATGGCTGGATGGGACCAATTTCCCCTGCAGCCCCCGATTCGGGGCTGAACCCTCAACCCTTGCAGTCGTACCAGCTCTCTCCGGCCCCCGCATCCACCCGCAGCGGCACGTTCAGCTCCATGGCGGACTCCATCACCCCCACCACCGTACCCGTGACCTCGTCGACGCGGTCCCGCGCGACCTCGAACACCAGCTCGTCGTGCACCTGGAGCACCATGCGCACATCGGGAACCCCGCGCAGGACATCCCGCAGCCGGATCATCGCCACCTTGATGAGGTCCGCGGCAGTCCCCTGGATCGGCGTGTTCTGCGCCACGCGCTCACCGAATTGCCGCACATTCCAGGCACGCGCGCGAAGTTCCGGAATGAAGCGGCGACGTCCCATCAGCGTGGCCACGTAGCCCAGCTCCCTGGCCTGCTCGACCTGCTCGTCAAGGAAGCGCCGCACCCCCGCAAAGCGTTCGAAGTACTGCGCGATAAAACGCTTGGCCTCGTTCATGGGGATGCCCAGCTGGCGCGCGAGCCCGAACGGTCCCTGTCCGTACAGCGTGGCGAAGTTGACCGTCTTGGCCTGGTCCCGCATCCCTCCCGTGACGTCCTCCACGGGGACGTCGAAGATCACCGCGGCGGTCTCGCGGTGGACGTCCTTGCCCTCTCTGAAGGCCCTCACGAACACGTCGTCGCCCGAATAGTGCGCGAGAATGCGAAGCTCGACCTGGGAATAGTCGGCAGTCAGCAACAGCGAACCCGGGGGGGCGACGAAGCCGCGCCGGATTTCCCGGCCGATCGTGGTGCGTATCGGGATGTTCTGGAGGTTGGGGTCGGAGGACGAGAGACGGCCGGTCGCAGCCACCGTCTGGTTGAAGGTGGTGTGAATCCGCCGTGTCTCGGGATTCACCAGCACGGGGAGCGCATCCACGTACGTGCCCCGCAGCTTCTCCAGCTGTCGGTAGTCCATCATCATGCGGGGCAGTTCGTGTCCGCGGACCGCCAGCTCCTCCAGCACGGAGGAGTCGGTCGAGGGTCCCGTCTTGGTCCGCTTGAGCACCGGGAGTCCCAGACGCTCGAAGAGGATCTCCCGCAGCTGCGGGGTGGAGTTGATGTTGAACTCGGTCCCCGCGACCCGATGGATGTCCTCGCGGATCAGCCGGAGCTCTTCGCCCAGGCGCTCGCTCATTTCCGCAAAGAAGGGAGCGTCGATCCCGACGCCGTTCAGCTCCATGTCGGCAAGGACGGGGATCAGCGGCGTCTCCAGTTCGTTGAAGAGCTTCTCCAGGCCCTCACCTCCCGCCCCTGCAGACCCCGCTCCGTTGTCCGGGCCACCGGAAACCGCCACCGGCCCGCCGGCTAGCCTGTCGGCGAAACCGGCCCACAGCCGCAGCGGCAACTCCACCTGTTCGCACGCGAAGGCGAGTGCTTCACCGGCGGCAATATCTCCAAAGACTCGCCGCTTCTTCCCCGTTCCCAGCACCTTGGCCGGCGCCGTTACATCGCGGTCGAGAAAGTCCGTGGCCAGCGCCCCCAGATCCTGTCGGCGCCGACCCGGATCCAGCACGTAGGACGCCACCATCACGTCCTTGAACGGTCCCGCCAACGTCAGTCCGGCGCGGCGGCAGGCGATCAGGGAGCGCTTCAGGTCATGCCCGATCTTGGTGATGCCCGGATCGGCGAGAACATCGCGGATCGGTGCGAACGCATCGCTTGCCAGCGCGGGCAGGTTGGGCGGGCGTCCGTCGTCGGCTTCCCCCAACGGGAGAGCCATCGCGGCCTCGTGTGTCACCGGCAGGTAGTAGGCCGTGTCCGGATCCGTGGCGATCGCCAGCCCGGCGACGAGGCCGCGCGTGGGCTGCAGATTGCGGTTCATCACCGTGACCGCCATCGACCCGGCTTCCCGGCAGGCGCTCGCGATCCCCGCCAACATTTCGGGATCGGTGACGAGCACGTGGTCCGACGCCCGGGACGCGGGGACGCCGGCCTGATCGTCGCCGCGCTCGCGGTCCAGACGGTCCAGCAGGGTGCGGAACTCCAGGTCGACGTACAGCGCGCGCAGCCGCTCGTTGTCGGGCCGGGAGACGCGCAACTCCTCCAGCTTCGTGTGCAGCTCCACGTCCTTCCGGATCGTCACCAGTTCTCTGGAGAGCAGGACCTGCTCCCGGTTGGCAAGAAGTGACTCGCGCGCCCGTTTCGCCTTGACCTCCTCGGCATGGTCCAGGACCTCCTCGACCGTACTGTACGCCTTCAGCAGGGTGAGTGCGGTCTTCGGCCCGATGCCGGGCGCACCGGGGACGTTGTCCGAGCTGTCACCCACCAGCGCCAGGTAATCCACGACCTGTCCCGCGGGGACGCCGAACTTGTCCGCCGCGCTCCGCTCGTCGACCCAGTGTGCCGCCACACCGTGCGGTCCGCCACGTCCCGGATTCAGGAGGTGAACACCGGGGCCCACCAGCTGGAAGAAATCCTTGTCCCCCGAGACGATCACCGCTTCCAGCCCCTCCTCGACAGCCCGCGCTGCAAGGGTGCCGATCACATCGTCGGCCTCCCATCCCTCGATCTCGATCACCTTGTCGCCGAACGCCTCCACCAGCTCTCGCACCCGGGGCAGACTGTCGCGCAGCTCCTCCGGCATCTTTGCCCGGGTCGCCTTGTAGTCCGGGTACAGCTCCTCCCGGTGGCTGCGCCCCGCATCGAAGACCACGGCGATGTAGTCGGGCTGGTGGTCGTCGCGGATGCCGTGAAGGAAGTTGGCGAAACCGAAGGGAGCCGACGTGTTCTCGCCGCGGGCGTTCGTGAGGGGGCGTCGCAGAAAGGCGAAAAAGGCCCGATAGATCAGCGCGTAGGCGTCGATCAGGAACAGGCGCGGGGCGGTCTTGGGTGGGATGTCCATGAGTCGGTTACGCCGCCGGGGGCGCGGCGCGCACCGGCGCCGACAACCCTGACGTTACGTTAGGGTCCCCGTCCGGGCCGTCACGATCCGGCGCGTCAGAGAGGCCAGGCCACTTGCAGCCGGGCCAGCAGGGCAATATAACGAGTTCGCGACCGAACGAGACCTGTGATGATTCAACCAATGACGCGAAACCGCCCCCACAGCAAACGGAGGGGGCCGGGATGCCTGGTAGCAGCCCGTGGACAAAATCCCCTCGGCATTCGAGCGGCGATGCATCCGCGCTGGATCGCTGCGCTCTGCGTTGCTTTTCGGGCGAATAGCGCTGCTATTCCCCCTTCAAAGCGCCTTGCCAGCCCGGCGCCTCGCCGCTCTCGGTGCTCGTGCGGATTTATCCACGGACTGCTTGTCCTCTTCCCCGTGCTGTTGGCGGCGGGCTGCGGGCGGGACTCCCCGCAGGACGGCGAACTCGACGAGGCGAGCGCGCCCGGGGACGTCACCGCGCCCGCCACCGACTCCGCACCAACCCCCGATTCCGGGTCGGTGACGACAACCGCGGCACGGCCCGACACCCTGCTGGTCACCGGTGCGGCGGCCCGGCCGGACTCTCTTTCGGCGACGACAACAGCGCCCCAGGCGGACTCCCTGCCGCCGTCCGCCACCCCGCAGACCTCCCCGACCCCCGGCGACTCGCTGGCCCGGTGGCTGGACGGGATCATGGCGGCCCAGGAGCGCATCCTGGCCCGCCTCGACTCGATGGAAGCCGGGAGGGCGACCGGGGCAGCCGACCCGGCCGGAGCGACCACGCCCGGGGACAGCACCGCTGCAGCGGGCGGCGGCGACGGACCCGGCACCCTGGACCTGGAGGATGCGCGCGACCAGGTGCGCAACCTCGGGGTCGGAATCTTCTGGTCAATCGTGGTTGTGATCGTCTTCCACTTCGCGATCCGCCTCCTGATCTGGATCCTGGAGACCCTCGCCGAGCGCAGCGTCGCGCGCCGCCTCACCTTCAAATGGCTGATCCCCATCACGCGCATGCTGCTGTGGGCGATCGCGGCCTACCTGATCGTGCGCACCATCTTCCAGGTCACCGCCCAGGGGCTTCTGGCCGCGAGCGCGGCCCTGGGGGTGGCGCTCGGATTCGCGGCGCAGGACCTGCTGAAGAATGTCTTCGGGGGTTTGATCGTCGTCTTCGACAAGCCCTTTCAGGTGGGCGACAAGATCCTGGTGGGAGGCACCTACGGCGAGGTGGTCTCGATCGGCCTCCGCTCCACCCGCATCGTCACGGCCGACGACGACCTGGTGACGGTGCCGAACTCGCAGGTCGTCCAGGAGCAGGTTGCCAACGCCAACGCCGGCCAGCTGAACTGCCAGGTCGTGACGGACCTCTACCTGCCCGGTCGCGTGGACGAGCGACGGGTGAGGGAGATCGCCTTCGACGCCGCCGTGACCTCCAAGTATGTCTTCCTCGAAAAGCCCATCGAGGTGTTCATCGAGGATCAGTTCCGCACGACCTTCGTCACCCATGTGAAGGTGAGGGCCTACGTGCTGGACCCGCGCTTCGAATTCCTTCTGCGGAGTGACATCACGGAGCGCGCGCGGGACGGCTTTCGCACCGCCGGGCTCGTCCTCGAGCACGACTGGTATCCGGTGGCGGCCCCGGCAGGCCCATCGGATCCGGAAGGTACGGTCGCGCCGTGAGCGGGTCGGCCCAGGGACGCACGGACGCCGAGGCTCCCGCCCGGCTGACCGACGACGAGATCGCGGCCCTCATTGCCGCCGCGGTCCACGCACCCTTCCGCACGGTGTGGCCGGACCACGAAACCAGGGCGTGGCGCTCGCTGCGGCGCACTCTGGAACAGGCGGCGGCAACCCACGCAAAGGCCCTGGCCGAGCTCCCGCAGGAGGACTCGGAGGTCGGCGACGGGAAAGCCGGCGAGCAGGCACTGGCGCGCTATCGCAACCGGGTCGCGCGGGACGTGCTCAAGCCGGTCCACATCGCGCTTCGCCACGCCCCCCTGGCCGCGCTCCTGCAGCGGTCCCTCGATTCAGCCGCTGCCGAGGCGCGCGAGGCGCTTGCACGGTTGCCCGCGGTGGCCCGTGCCCCGGTATCTCCCACGGCGCTCGACCCGCACGCCGGGCAGGGAACGCGGACGGCCATCAAGCGGCTCTGGGCGCGGGCGCTGCGGCCGGTCGTATGGCGACATGAGGTCCACGACGTTGCTGTGGTGCGGATCGCGAGCGAGCACCTCGACCGCGCCGTGCTCCCGCACCAGGTCAGCGCCTTTCGCGGGAGCCAGCGGCGCCGGGCGGTGTGGCTCGCGCGTCTGGAGCGGGCGTGGTCCGGGTGGATCGATGTCGTGCTCGCGGCACCGCACCGTGAGCCGGGCCAGGGACCGGAGCGCGAGGCGGACGCACCGCCGCCGCTGCACCGTGACGCCGGCGCGACCCTGCAGGCCGAGCTCGATGCGCTCCGCGACGACATCACGAGGGTGTCGGGGCGGGAAACAGGGGACGATTTCGGACGCCTGACCGATACCTTGGCCGCGACGGTCGCGGTGGCGGGGACCGTTGTGGGAGGAAGCCCGTCCGGAGAGGCTCCGGTCACGGACCTCGTGGCGCTCGCCGGCCGCTGGGACCGGTGGGCGAGCGAAGCAGCGGCCCGTCTCGAGCTGTACCGGGTGCTGCTCGCGGTGAAGAGTGGCACGGAGGCGATCTGCCGGACGCTTGTCGGCAGATGGAGCAAGACCGCCCGCGAGGTGGAGTCCGTGCTCGCAGACGTGGAGACCCGGCTGGGAGAGTCTGTGGCACACGCGGGGCGCCTTCCCACGGACGCAGCCGGCTTCCGCGAAGCTCTCCAACACGAGCGGGCCCGAACCGACGAAGCGCTGAGCTCTCCCGCCGACACCCTCCGGGATCCTGCGCGCTTTGCCCGTGCCCTGACCGCCGACGCCGACGAAGCGGTCGAGGATATCGAGGCGATGAGCCGGCAGCTGCCTGAGCGTCTCGGGGTACACGACATCCTCGAGGCCGGCGAAGCGATCCGCAGGCCCCGGGGCGAGGCGAGGGATGTGGAAATCCGCGAGGTGGCCGTCCAGGCCTTCGACACACTCCGGATGGAACGCATCCGCACCGCGCCATCGGTCATCGCCGACGCGATGGACCGAGTCCGCTCCGAGGTAGCAGAGCTTTGCGAAGTCTCCGACTACGGCTACGAGGCCGCGATCGGCGAGTTGACGGATAGCGACGATCACGACGCCGGCCGCACCCTCGGGCTGGTGACGGACGGTCTCACCCGGGCAGGCCACAAGGCCGGTGTCGCCCGTACGCTGCTGCGTGACGCGCTGGAGGCCGCAGGGGCGCGGGTGACCAACGACGTCGAAGAAGGCGTTGCACGATTGATCCGCCGGGGCACCGCCGACCGGCTGACCGCGGGCTACCTGGACGCACGCTCCTACCTGGTGACCGAAGTCGGCGGGGACTGGCGGCGGTGGCGGGAGCGCGTGGCCCAGCAGGGACGCCGTGTGTCGGGCTTTGTGCGGGAGGTCGCGGCGCGCTTGCGTCCGGTAGCAACCACCCTGGGCATCCGCCCTGCACCCGGTGCGGTGACCGACCTGAGCGAGCACACGCTGGCATCCGCCGCGGAGTTCGTTCGTACCCTCCCCGTCGTCTATCAGCGGCTGTTCGCATTCGAGCCCCTGACCGACCCGCAGCTCCTCGCGGGCCGGGACGCCGCCCTGGCCGAAGTCACCGCCTTGTGGAAACGCTGGCGGACAGGTGGCCCCGGCCCGTTGATCGTGATCGCGCCTCCCGGCTCGGGTGTCACCAGCTTCCTCAACATCGTCGCGACCCACCTTCCGGACGAAGCCCCTGACGGCGTCAGACGCATCCTGCACGACCGCATTCAGGAAGAGGGTGAGCTCGCGGCGCTCCTCGCCTCCTGGCTCGGCCTCGGCGCGGCCAACGATCTGCGCACCCTCGCCGAACGGGTGCTGGCGGCACCCGGCGCGACGATTCCGCGCCTCGTGATCATCGAGAGCGCGGAGCACCTTCACATCCGCACACCCGGCGGTGCCCAGCTCTTCGAACGGCTCCTGACGTTCATGTCGCGCACCGAGTCCAAGGTCTTCTGGATGGTCTCTCTGACGTCTTCCGCCTGGCAGCTGGTGCGACGGCGTGCCCCCGCCTTCGTCAGCGACATCAAGCGTCTCGCGCTCGCTCCGTTGACCGCCGACCAACTGAGGCGGGCGGTCATCGCCCGTCATCTGCGGAGCGGTCTCCCCCTCCAATACGCGCAACCGCGCGCCGGACGTGACGCACTCCGCAACCGGGCCCGCCGGATGCACCGAAGCGACAAGCAGCAGCAGCTCATCGAGAAGGACTACTTCGAGCGGCTACACCGCGCGTCTCTGGGTTCGATCCGCCTGGCCCTCTTCCACTGGCTGCGATCGGCGGACTTCACGACGTTGGAAGGGAGTCTGATGGTGCAGCCGCTGGAAGCGCTCAGCCCTCCCATGGAGATGCTGGACCTCACCCAGAGCTTCGCCCTGAAGGCGATGCTGGACCACGGAACGCTTTCGGCCGACGAGTATCGCGCGGTCACGCGCGCCTCCGCAGCCGAAAGCCTGCACACCTTCGGGTCACTGCAGGACCAGCAGGTGATCGTCCTCGCCGGCGACGAAAGCACGAAGGGGGAACGCGTGCGCGGACCGGGAGTGCGGTACAGGATACGCCCCCTCATGCTCGGGGCGGTGGTCGCCCACCTCAGGTCCCGCAACATCCTCCACTAACAGCCGCGGGCTGCCAGGGGTGGTAGGGGATCAGGCGGGCTGCATCGTCGCGCGAATTCCCGCGACAGCGCCGAGAGTGGCGAGGTACCCCGTCAGGCGCGCATCACATTCGCCGCTTGCAGGCCACGATCCGTCTCCTGCAGTTCAAACTCCACCTCGTCGCCTTCAGCCAGGGTACGGAACCCATCGCCCTGAATCGAGCTGAAGTGCACGAAGACATCGTCTCCGGACGACCGGGCGATGAACCCGTAGCCCTTTGCGTCGTTGAACCACTTGACCGTCCCTCTCGCCATTCCCGCAAACCTCCTGGTGAAGAACACTGCTCCGCGGGACGACCCCCACGGGATCGCGCCGCCGTCTCACGGCAACCATCATGGGGATGCGCGGCTCGGGGCGTCAAGCGAGCACCAAACGGGGACGACCCGCGCGCTCCCCCAACCCTTACGTAACGTCAGGGTGGCGCCCCCGTCGGTCCGGCCTCAGCCGCTGAACTCGTGCCGCCCCACACGGGGACGGATCCGCAACGTGACGAGCCGCGGCATCAAAGCACCGGCACCAGCCAGCAGCACCATCGTCGCAATCGTCCACGCCGTACGCGCGTACGCCACCCACAGCACAAGTGGCAACAACCCGATGGCCAACATTGCCAGAAGCATCAATCCCATCATCGAGCCCACGCGGCTGCCCTTGCGCAGAGGCTGGGAGAAGGGCAGGAGGGGAGCCACGAGCAGGCGAAGTTGAACGCCCAGGTGGGCAAGTAGTCCGAGGACCAGGGCGTGACCAACCCCGTGCCAGAGGTTGCCGAAGGACCAGACGAACATCCCCGCAACCGCCGAGAGGTACGGGACGAGGAACAGAATCGTCACGCAGGTGCCGGTGCTGCTGATCAGTTGGGCACGGTCCACCGGCGACGCGAAGAAGATCCACGAAGCCCTGTATGACTCGCTCCTGTACAGATTCTCCATGAGGACCAGCGGCATCCCGAGCACCGCAAAGTGGATCAACCCGAGGCCGTCGGCCGCGAAGCCCAGTTCGACAAAGGGGTCGCCGAGACCTCCGTCACCCATTCCCATCAGGACGTAGATCACCGTAATTGGCAAAAGGCTCAGCACGGCCATCCTGAAGTTCATGTCGTGCCGGAACTGGCCCCGCACCAGCGTCGCTATGACCCGTTGCTCGGCCGACAGCCACCGCATCGGCACACCACCCGCCCGTCCCGGCACCCTTCTGGTTTCACTCGCGGAAGCGATGGCGCCCAGGCGTTCGGCATATGAGAGAGAAAGCCTCCCGCCTGCGTAGCGCACAAGGACGCCGATGGTGCCGAATGCGGCGAACACGGCGAGCACGGTGGTCGCGCTTCCCTCTCCGGCGGCAAGCGGGAGCAGGCTCGCGAACCATGTCGGCGGCAGGAACATGAGCGCGGCCGGCGGACCTGTTTCCACCGAGGGCACCCAGTCGGACGTTTGCATGAGCAACATGGGCCCAAGCACGGCAAACGACATCAGGAGTTGCACGTAGGAGAGCACGCGCCGCAATCGTTGCGGGCGGATCAGATGCACGAGCACGGCATACACGCACACGATTGCCAGCGACGTCCACACCACGGCCCCGGCTACCGCCAGCACCCAGGCCGCCGTGAGCAACGGACCCGCCCAAAAGAGAAACAGGATCGCGGCGGGAGCCCCCATGAGTGCGCCCATCAGGCCGGTGTACAGCAGGACGTTGGTGACCTTGACGAGGAAGTAGGTGCGCGACGAGACCGGCTGGTGCGCGAGGACCTGGTAGTCGTCCGGCGAGACAACCACCGAGTTGAAGTCGACCAGAATGATCATGCCGACCAGGGCCGAAATCAGAAGCAGGGCAACGGACCCGGAAAAGTGCACGGCCGGTACTGACGGAAGGGACGAGTTCCCGCCTCCCGTGGCTTCGATGAGGGCCATGATGGTCAAGGCGATCATGATCCCGAAGACGGCGTACATGACCAACGTCACCCATGGGAGCTTCACGCCCCCCTTCTTCTGCGGCGACCCCATCTGCAGGGCTTTCGAGGAACGCAGATCGCACTTGAGCATCACCCCGGTCAGCACGCGCCACTGGGAGTAGTCGGCCCCGAGTGCCTCGACCGCTCGCCGCAGGATCATCGCGGGCCGTCTGCCGCGCCGCGTTCGGGCGCGTCGAGCGCAGAGAGCATCCCGCGCGTCACCTCCGCCGTGTCACGGACCCCGGTGAGGCGCGCGAACGCCTGCTCCAGGGTCGCCGCGCCCGTCTCGGCGGCGATTTGCGCGGCCGTCCCCTCGGCGACCTTGCGGCCCTGGTCGATGATCACGATCCGGGTGCAGATGCGCTCCACCACCTCGAGGATGTGGGAGCAGAACAGGATCGTCCGCCCCTTGGCCGCCAACTCGCGCAGCAGTTCCTTGACCACGAGGGCGGCGTTGGCGTCGATCCCGTTCAGGGGCTCGTCAAGGAATAGTACTTCGGGGTTCCCCATCAGCGCCGCGCTGATGAGCACCTTCTGCTTCATCCCCTTGGAGTGCTCGGACAGGAGCTGGTCCAGCGCGTCGAGCATACCGAAGAGGTCGAGCAGTTCAGTAACCTTGCGGTTGGCGTATTTGCCCTCGATACCGCGCAGATTGGCCACCATCGTCAGGTACTCGCGCGCGGTGAGCGCCTCGTACAGCGCCCCCGCCTCGGGGACGTAGCCCAGGCGCTTCTTCACCTCCATGGGATCCTGCTCGACATCGTAGCCCGCGACCCGGGCAGATCCCCGCGACGGCCGGATCATGCACGTCAGGATCTTCACCGTCGTGGACTTGCCGGCGCCGTTGGGGCCGAGGAAGCCGAGGATCTCGCCAGGTTCGACCCCGAGGTCGAGATCCTGCACCGCAGCCTTGTCTCCGAAGTACCGGCTAAGCTCCTTCGTCTCGATCATCCCCCCACACCTTCTCCATAGAGCCACCGATACAGCGCCCAATTCCGCGTCACATTCTTCACGTATCCCCGCGTTTCCGCAAACGGGATCCTTTCCGTGAAACGCAGGGGGTCTTCGGCCTCCGGCAGCAGCCTCCACCGGTTGGCGCGGGTGGGACCGGCGTTGTAGGCCGACAGGACCAGGGGGATGTCCCCGTCGTACCGTTTGATCATGTCGGCGAGGAAGCGGGTTCCAAGGTGCACGTTCAGCTCCGGCGTCTCCAGCGTCTCCGTACGGAAACCCCTTGGCCCGATCCGCCCGGCGAGCTGTCTCCCGGTCGCCGGCATCACCTGCATCAGGCCGATGGCCCCCGCCGCCGACACGATCGCCGGCACGAAGGCACTCTCCTGGCGAATGATGCCCGCCAGGAGGAACGGATCGAGCCCCAGCTCCTCCGCCCGTGCGGTCACGAGTTCGCGGTACGGGAAGGGGTAGACGACGCGCGCCAGCGTGAGGTCCCAGGCCCGGCCCTGGCGGCGCACCTCCAAACCGAGGCGAATTCCGTCCAGGGTACGACCCGCCTCGTGGAGCTCCAGTGCGAGACGCAGGAGCGACGCCTCCGAGTCGCCGGCCGCGGCCCGCATGGCGGAGACCTGCGCGGCGGCGCCGTCGTCGAGACCGGCCTCTTCCAGAAGCGCGAGCACCTCCAGTTCGCCGGGCAGCCACAACAGATCCGGCGGGGGCGCGCTCTCCGCGAGATCGGGTGAAAAGCTGCCTCCGTCCTGCGCATCCGTCAGGAAGGTGTAGTACGACAGCGGGCTCTCCTCCCGGAGACGGGCCAGAAGGACGCGGGCTTCCTCGGTGTCATCGGCCAGGTCGGCGGTTCGCGCGCCCCAGTAGCTCGCCTCCTCCCAGCGACGTCCGTCGGGGAACTCGTCCAGATAGGCCCGGAAGACCTCCCTCGCGGCTTCCACTTCGCCTCGAGCCAGGTGAATCTGGGCCCAGCGCATTCTGGCGAGCCCGGCTCGATCCGCAGAGGAGGACATCGACACGACGCTCCGGTAGTGTGAGACCGCCTCGCCGAGACGACCGGCGTCCTGATGATCGTCGCCCCGGAAAAAGACCACGTCCAGCGCCTCGGGACGGGACGGGAAGCGCTCCACCAGCCGGTTCTGGAGGGTGCGGGCGTCCCCGTACCGGCCCTGACGGGTACGAATGCCGGCCCAGGCCTGCAGGGCAGGCCCCCCGATCGAGGGATCACCGGAAGCGGACAGCTCCCGGTACACCTCGACCGCTCCGTTCCGGTCGCCGCTTCCGTTGAAGGCGCGGGCCCGTGCCATTCGCTCCCGCTCGGAAAGACCCGCCCCTCTCCGCTCCGCCAGTCTCCACGCCCGGACTGCGGGACCGAACTCGCCCCCGCTCCCCATGGCAGCCGCGACAAGGCGCAGGATCTCGGGCCCCGAGTCCACCGCGACCTCCCAGTGGGCCATCGCGGCGTCCGTGGCCGCGCTCCCCCGGGTGGTCAGGCGCAGCAACTCCTCCATCGCGGCGACCGCCCCCACCGAGTCCCCCAACGCGAGCCTCAACGGCCACTCGGTGGCGAGGACGTCGGCCCTTGTTGGCGGCGCGTCACCGGTACGGTCCACCGCGGCGAGCGCTTCCAACGCCCGGGCCGTGTCCCCCGAAGCCGCCCATGCGTCCACCTCCAGGCGCCACCCGGCGCGGCGGATGGACGGGTCGGCAACCATTGCGAGCAGCTCTCCGACCGCCTCCGCTTCGCCCGCAGGCGAGAGTTTCCGCGCGGTCGCGAGCGCGGTCCAGTCCCCCAGCAGGGGTGACAGTGCGCGCAACTCTCCCGTAGCGTCCACCGCTTCGCCGCCGGCACCCGTCGCCGCCAACGCGCGGGAGAGACGCGAGCGTGCCGCCAGTCCCGTCGACGATTCACGAGGCACCGACTCCACAAACCGGGCCAACGCGACGGCAGCTCCCTGATCGTCACCCGATTCCTGCAGCGCGACCCCAAGCTTGTACCAGAGTCGGGCGGGCACCCCCGCGGTGTCAGATCCGGCTACGGAGAGCGCGGCGACGGCACCCTCCCAGTTCTTCCATCCGGCTTCGGCTTCCGCCAGCACCATGCGGTCCTGCAACGACGCCGACTCAACGGGATTCAGGTGTGTCCGGAGAGCCCGGCTGGCCTTCCAGAAGCGGCCGTGAGCAAGATCTCGCCGGATCGAGTCCGGGACTTGCGGCTCCTGCTGGTACGAGGAGCCTGTCAGCCCGGCATTCGGGGTGGCCCAGACGGCGGAGAGCCCGACGACTACCAGCAGCAGTACGACGGGCCTCTCCAACCCTCTGTCAGCCTGTTGAGCCTGCGGGAATCAGTCCCCGGTCGCCCGGCCTACCTGCATCGAGAAGACGGCGTCGATCATCTTCTGCGCCGACTCCTCCATGTCGATGATCAGGCTGTCGATCCTCGACACGAAGTAGTTGTGGGCGATGCTCACCGGAATCGCGATGGCAAGCCCGGCCGCCGTGGTCGTGAGAGCAATCTTGATCCCGCCCGCAACCGTGGTGGCGTCCACCTCTCCCGCCAACTCGATAGCCTGGAAGGCTTCGATCATGCCCATCACCGTTCCAAGGAAGCCGAGGAGCGGGGCCACATTGGTCAGGGTGGCGAGGACGACCAGCCCGCTCTCCAGCTTGGAAAGCTCGATCAGTCCCTGGTTCTCGATCGCCTTCATCACACGGTCGGTCCCCTCGTCACGGCGCTCAAGACCGGCGTGGAGGATATTGGCGGCCGGCGCGTTGGATTCGCGCGTTAGTTCAAGGGCATCCTTGAGCTGGTTCTGGGCCAGGAGTTCGTCCACCTCGCGGAGAATCTTCCTCGTAGCAGTGCTCTTCATGAAGACGTCGGCGAACTTCCAGATGATCACCACGGCTCCGATCAGGACACAGGCGCCAAGCGGCCAGCGCATGATGCCGGCATCGTCCCAAGTCTGTAGCATCCACTCGGAGAAGGTGAGATCCGGAGCTTCCAGCCCGGGAAGCTGAAGCAGTGCGTCGAAGATGGTCATCAAGGTGGCCAACGGTTCCTCCCGCTTTTGTTGCTGTGTTAGTGGACGGAGGGCGCCGCGCTCTCCAGCGCGACGACAATGGAGTCTCGGGCCCGAAGGCCCGTTCTGCAAGGCTTGCCATTATGTACCCCGAAAGCGGGGCTGTCAAATCTTTTCGAACGCTACGGCCCGACCGGAACTCCCGGCATGGAGCGGAAGCCCCGCCGATTGCTCGTCAACGCCGCCATGTCCAACCCTGCGAACCGTACCGCTTTTCGAGTTCTGCCGCTAGGGCAACCTCACGTTCAGTCATCGCGGATCGGACCCACTGCCCGCCGAAAACACTCGAAAACCCGGCGTTCAAGGTTTCGACCAGGTGCTCCCACGGGGGAATGTCGCCCAGCACCTCGGCGAGAGTCACGGGCCGGGCGCGGGGCGCCACGGAAGATCCCCCGCGACCGTTGGCGCCCCTTCTCTCACCATTGGCAGCAGCAAAGAGCGCCTCCTGGTCAGCGGTCAGCAGGAGGGAGCCATGCTGCAGCAGCGCTCGGCCTATCCGCGCCTGCGCGCTACCGACCAGCTTGCGCCCGGCGACCACCACCTCACCCTCTGCGGGCTCCAGAAAGCACGGCCCGGCATCGGGCGCCAGAGACCGGCCGGTCGCCCCCGTCGCGTCGACGCCAAGGTGGCGCAGCCCCTCCATCAGGCCCTCGTTGATCTTCCGATAGGCCAGCCGCAGGCCCCCGAAGGTCCGGACCGGTGCCACGATCGAGTAGGTCAGTTCCCGGTCGTGGATGACCGCGCGCCCACCGGTGGGGCGGCGCACCACCCCCATCACCGGATGGCGGCGCAGGAGTTCCCGGTAACCCGCCGTGACGGGCTCGTTGCGGCCGAACGACAGCGTCGCCGGAGCCCACCGGTAGAAGCGCACGGTCCCGACACCGGGACGTACGCAGGCGGCGAGCGCGTGGTCACGTGCCATGTTGGCCGACCCGGAGAGCGCCTCGTCGACGATGACTCGCCACGTCAGCGAGCCTGAGCCGTTCGGGGAGGGGGCGCGGATGCGGCCCCGTTCAGGGAGCAAACACGTCTCCCGGGTTCATGACTTCAACCTTTGCGCGATCACCCACCAGGTCGCGGAACCGCTCGGGATCCTGCTCGATCAGGGGCCACGTGTTGTAGTGCATCGGGATCACAACCTCCGGATCGATGAAGCCGACGGCCTCGGCGGCGTCCTCCGGTCCCATGGTGAAGTTGTCGCCGATGGGCAGGATCGCCACGTCCACCTTCCCGCGGAGGAGCTGCATGTCCATGAGCAGGGCCGTGTCCCCCGCATGGTAGATCCGTTTGCCGTCGAGGTGCAGCAGGAACCCGCCGGGGACGGTCGTGAACTGCCCCGTGGTGTCGCCGTGAACCTGCCCCCCGTGGAGCGCCGCGGTCATCTTCGCGCGGCCGAAGGGGAAGTCCCAGCCGCCCCCGATGTGGAGCGGGTGCCCCCCGGTGATCCCCTGGGTTTCGGCGAACGAGATGATCTCGAAGGTGGACACCAGGGTGGCGTCCGTCTCCCGGGCCAGGGGAATGGCGTCGACGAAATGGTCGTAGTGGCCGTGGGTACAGAGGATGTAGTCGACGGCACCCACCTCCGCGCGCTTGATGTCAGCGACGGGGTTGTCGTCGAAGAATGGATCGATCACCAGACGGGTCCCGTCCTCCATGTCGACGGTGAAGGTGGACTGGCCGTGGAATGTCAGTTTCGCCAAGGGGTCGCCTCCCGGGGAATATCGAGGGGGTATGCGCGCGCGGGCCGCCTCATCGGCGGGCCGTCTCGGGGGTCTGGTACGATTCGATGGGCGGGCAGGCACAGATCAGGTTCCTGTCCCCCCAGGCGTTGTTCACACGACCGACATGGGGCCAGAACTTGTGCTCCCTCAGCCACGGTGCGGGAAACGCGGCCTGCGCACGGGTGTAGCCGTGGTCCCAGTCGTCCGCCGTGACCACCCGGGCCGTGTGCGGCGCGTTCTTCAGCACATTGTCGACGCGGTCCTGAAGTCCCAGTTCGACCTGCTCGATCTCGGCCCGAATCGAGATCAGGGCCTGGCAGAACCGGTCCAGCTCGGCCCTGGATTCACTCTCGGTGGGCTCGATCATGATCGTCCCCGGGACCGGGAACGCCATCGTGGGCGCATGGAAACCGTAGTCCATGAGACGCTTCGCGACGTCCTCCTCGGTGATCCCGGTGGCCTTCTTGAGCGGGCGAAGATCGATGATGAACTCGTGGGCCACGCGGCCGCTCCCGCTTCCCCACCAGTACAGGATGTCGAAGTGGTCCTCCAGACGCATCGCCATGTAGTTGGCATTGAGGATCGCGGTCCTGGTCGCGTCGGTGACGCCGTCCCGCCCGAGCAGCGCGATGTACGCCCACGAGATGAGCAGGATGCTCGCGCTCCCCCAGGGCGCCGCCGCGACCGCGCCTATCGCCGCCTTCCCGCCGACAGGTACGACAGGGTGGCCGGGCAGGTAGGGAGCCAGTTCGGCGGTCGTGCAGATCGGGCCCATGCCGGGGCCGCCGCCGCCGTGCGGAATCGCGAAGGTCTTGTGCAGGTTGATGTGAATGACGTCCGCGCCGTAGTCGCCGGGGCGGCACAGCCCCACCTGCGCGTTGAGGTTGGCGCCGTCGAGGTACACGTAGCCGCCGTTGCGGTGGACGATGTCGCAGATCTGGCGGATCTCCTGCTCGAAGACGCCGTGGGTGGACGGATACGTGACCATGACCGCTGCCAGCCGCTCGGCGTACCGGACAGCCTTCGCCTCGAGGTCCGCGACGTCCACGTTGCCGCGCTCGTCACAGCGGACGACGATCACCTTCATCCCCGCCAGCACTGCGCTCGCAGGGTTGGTTCCGTGTGCGGAAGACGGGATCAGACAGACATCGCGGTGCAGGTCACCCAGCGCGCGGTGGCGTGCCCGGATCACCAGGAGACCCGTGTATTCCCCCTGTGCCCCCGAGTTCGGCTGCAGCGAGACCGCCGGCAACCCCGTGATTTCGGCAAGCCAACCCTCCAGATCGCCCATGATCCGCGCGTAGCCCCTGGCCTGCTCAACTGGAGCAAAGGGGTGGAGTCCCCCGAACTCGGGCCACGTCACCGGCGTCATCTGGGTGGTGGCGTTCAACTTCATGGTGCACGAGCCGAGGGCGATCATGCTCGTGTTGAGCGAGAGGTCGCGCGACTCCAGCCGGTGGATGTACCGCAGCATCTCGGTCTCCGAGTGGTACGAATTGAAGACCGGATGGGTGAGGAACGGACTGCAGCGCACAATGTGGGCCGGATAGCCGGCGGGCTCGAACGAGGCGGCCAGCTCGGTGGCGGATCCTCCGGCACCAAACACGGCGAGGAGATCGTCAAGGTCGGCCGGAGTCACGGTCTCGTCGAGAGCGACGCCGATCGTTTCGTCCCCGAAGTCACGCAAGTTCATGCGCGCCTCCCTCGCGGCCCCGAGAACGGCCTCGGCCCCCTTTGCCGGCCGCACCCGGAGCGTGTCGAAGAAGTCCTGGTGGACCATCTCGTGGCCCGCTGCCTCCAGACCACGGGCGAGGGTCGCCGTCTGCTTGCGGATGCGCCCGGCGATGCGCGCGAGCCCCTCCGGCCCGTGGTACACCGCGTACATTCCCGCCATGATGGCCAGCAGCACCTGTGCCGTGCAGATATTGGAGGTCGCCCGCTCGCGCCTGATATGCTGCTCCCGCGTCTGGAGGGCCATTCTCAGCGCCGGCTCTCCGTGCACGTCGACCGCGACCCCGATAATCCGTCCGGGAAGCCGCCGCTTGAACGCTTCCCGGCAGGAGATGTAGGCGGCGTGTGGTCCGCCGTAGCCCATCGGGACACCGAGTCTCTGCGTGTTCCCAACGGCCACGTCAGCGCCGAATTCTCCCGGCGGAGTGAGCACGACGAGCGACAGGAGGTCCGCGGCCACGACCACGTGGCTGTTTGCGGCGCGGGCGGCCTGGCAAAGGTCCCGGTAGTCGTGTACGCCACCGTCCGTTGCCGGATACTGCACGAGCGCCCCGAAGACGGTCTCGTCAAAGGCGAAGTCCCGGCTGGGCCCCACCCGAACCAGGATGCCCAGGGATTCCGCGCGGGTCCGCACGACCGCAATCGTCTGCGGGTGACAGTCCTCGGCCACGAGGAAGACGTGTCCCCGGCGCTTCCGTCCCTGGCCGAAGAGCATGGACATGGCCTCGGCAGCCGCCGTTCCCTCGTCCAGGAGCGACGCGTTGGCGATCTCCATTCCGGTCAGGTCGATGATCGCCGTCTGGAAGTTGAGAAGCGCCTCCAGCCGACCCTGTGCGATCTCGGCCTGATAGGGAGTGTACTGGGTGTACCAGCCAGGATTCTCGAGGATGTTCCGCTGGATCACGCCGGGGGTGATCGTTCCGGAATACCCCATCCCCAGGTAGCTTCGCCAGACGTCGTTCGCCGAAGCGATCTCGCGGACCTGCGCAAGCAGCTCCGCTTCCGGGACTCCCGCTGGAATACGGAGCGGTCCCTGGAACCGGATGGGATCCGGTACGGTCTCTCCCATGAGCTGGTCGAGACTCTCGCAACCCACGACTTCGAGCATTTCGGCGACATCGCCAGGCGTGGGGCCCAGATGCCTGGCGGCGAAGTCGGGCGAGTGATTAATCGGGGTGGGCATGGGCTGTCAGACTCCGGTAGAACTTCCGGCCTTTCTATTAGCCGATGTGCGCTCCATAGCCGGCACCGTCCATCAGGGTTTCCACTTCCTCGGGATCGTCGGGGCGCAGCCGGATCATCCATCCCTCTCCGTAAGGGTCCGTATTGACGAGTTCCGGGCCGTCGTCAAGCGCCTCGTTGACGCCGACGATCTCCCCGGCCAGAGGGCAATACAGGTCGCTGACGGCTTTCACCGCTTCGATGGTCCCGAATGTTTCCATGGGCGCGAACGATTCCCCGGGTTCGGGAAGCTCCACGTACACCACGTCACCCAATTCACCTTGGGCGTAATCGGTAATCCCGACATAGTACACGTTGGGCTCGTCGGACTCTCGCAGGTATTCGTGCTCCGTGGTGTACCAGAGTCCTTCGGGAATATCGGACATTGCCGTCTCCGCTTGTAGGATCGGTCTCAACCGGTCATGGGCGCCAGAAAAAAAGCCGCAGGAGGCGAAGGCGTCAAGGTTGCGCCCGCAAGATGCAATGCGGAACGATTCGCCCCGCGTTAGATTATCATGCTTTGAGTGATCCGATATGCTCGACACCGTAGCCCGGCACTGCCCAGTGGCTACCGCGACTTTGGAGAGGGGATGACGACGCTGACCCACCCACCAGCGCTTACTGTGCTCACCGAAGAAGAGGCCATGTTTCGCGAGGCCACCCGCGACTTCGCCGAGTCGGAGGTAGCACCCCGCGTGTCTCGCATGGAAGCTGCCGGGCAGATCGATTCCGACCTCATCTCCCTCCTGTTCGAACTCGGCTTCATGGGAATGGAAATCCCCGAGCACTTCGGGGGCACCGCAGGCTCGTTCTTCACGGCGGTGCTGGTGGTGGAGGAGTTGTCGCGCGTGGACCCATCGGTGGGAGTGCTGGTCGATGTACAGAATACCCTCGTCAACAATGCTCTTCTCAGTTGGGGCACCCCGGAACAACTGAGCCGCCACCTCCCCCGTCTGACCGCGGGTACCGTCGGTGCCTACGCACTCTCGGAGGCCGGAAGCGGGTCCGACGCCTTCGCTCTCGCTCTGCGGGCCGTCCCCGACGGGACCGACTGGGTCCTCAACGGGCGCAAGATGTGGATCACCAACGGCGCCGAGGCAGGTCTCTTCATCATCTTCGCGAACGTCGAGCCGGAGATGGGCTACAAGGGAATCACCGCCTTCATCGTCGAGCGGGACATGCCCGGCTTCTCGGTCGGGAAGAAGGAAGACAAACTCGGGATCCGCGCTTCGTCGACCACCGAGCTGGTGCTCGACGATGTGCGCGTGGCCGGCGAGAACGTGCTGGGAGAGCCTGGCAAGGGCTACAAGGTCGCGATCGAGACCCTGAACGAGGGACGGATCGGGATCGGCGCGCAGATGGTGGGGCTTGCCCAGGGGGCCTTCGACCATACGGCGAGGTACGTGCAGGAGAGGGAGCAGTTCGGCCGACCCATCGCCGAGTTTCAGGCGGTGCAGTTTCAGCTCGCCGAGATCGCCACCGAAATCGAGGCGGCCCGGCTCATGGTATACAACGCCGCCCGCCTGAAGGATCAGGGCTCCCGGTTCCTCCGAGAGGGGGCGATGGCCAAGCTGTTCGCGTCCCGGATGGCTCAGGAGGTATCTTCCCTATGCATCGATCTCCATGGGGGCTACGGCTTCACCAGGGAATACCCCGTGGAGAAATACTACCGCGACGCGAAGATCGGCACGATCTACGAAGGAACCAGCAACATGCAACTTCAGACCATCGCAAAGGATCTGCTGCGTGGGTAGGGCAGCCCCGGGCCTGATCGGGGCCCGCGGCCCCGAATCCGGCAGCCCACGGGCCGCGAGCATCCTTTCCCCGGATACGGCGGGCACGGGCCCGCGCAAGGAGGCACCGTGCCTGGGCTAGGCATCCGAGAACTCCTCTTCGTGCTGTTGGTTCTCGCATTCTTCTTCGGCGCCAAGCGCCTTCCGCAGATCGCAAGGGGACTGGGCTCCGGGATTCGCAACTTCAAGGGATCGCTCCGAGCGGGGCGCGAGGACGATTCCGGAGACGTTGACGACAGGGACGCATAGCGGTCTGTGGCAGAAACCCCGCTGCACCCGACCGGCGACGCATCCGGGCGGGGTCGTCTCGGCGTCCTGTTCCTTGCCGTACTCGTCGATCTCATCGGCTTCGGGATCGTCCTGCTGCTGCTCCCCTTCTACGCGCGGGACTTCGGCGCCGACGGCCTCCAGGTCGGGCTCCTCGTCACGGTGTACTCGGCTGTCCAGTTCGTCATGGCCCCGCTCTGGGGACGGGTCTCCGACCGCCTGGGGCGCCGTCCGGTGCTCATTCTGGGGCTGCTCGGAAGCGCGCTCGCGTACGTCGTCTTCGCGCGCGCCGATTCGCTGGCCATGCTCTTCCTGTCCCGGATCGTGGGGGGGATCGGCGGCTCGACCATCCCCGTGGCCCAGGCGTACATCGCCGATGTGACACCCCCTTCCCGGAGGGCCGGGAACATGGGACTGATCGGCGCCGCGTTCGGACTTGGCTTCGTGATCGGACCGGCCCTCGGCGGGTTCCTGTCAGGGGTGTCGCCGGGCCTCCCGACCGCCCCCGGGTACACGGCCGCCGCACTGTGCCTCGTCAACGCCCTGGCGGCGCTCGTCTTCCTTCCCGAATCGCGGCCGCGCGGCTCCGCCGGCACCACCTCCCGCTTCGACTTTCGTGCTGCCCTCGACCAGGTCCGGTCGTCCCGGCAGATCCGGATCACCCTTGTCGGCTACCTGTGCATCACCATGGCCTTCTCCACCCTGCAACCGACCCTGTCGCTGCTGTCGTCGGAGCGGTTCGCGATGGGGACGCGTCAGGCCGGCTACCTCTTCGCCCTCCTCGGCATCGTGTCGGTGATCGTGCAGGGCGGCCTCGTGCGGAGACTCGTCCCGCGCCTCGGCGAACGCCGGCTCCTCAGGACGAGTGCGTTCCCGTTCGCCCTCGGCCTCATCCTCGTGGGCCTGTCCTCCACCACACCCGTCCTGCTGGCCGGTCTCATCCTGATCGGCATCGGCTACGGCGGAGCGGTGCCGAGCGCGCTGGGCCTCCTCTCGCGCGCGGCGGACCCCAAGCGGCAGGGCGCGGTCCTGGGCATCGGCCAGAGCGTCGGGTCGCTGGCCAGGGTGTTGGGGCCAACCATGGCCGGAGCTCTATTCGATGTGCGCCTCGCCTTCCCGTATCTTGCGGGCGCGCTCCTGATCGCCATCGCGACGGTGGTGACGGCGGGCCTCGTCCAACCGGAGGACGCCCCCGCATGAGGGTGAGCATCGTCCTCCACGAGCCCCAGGACCTGGTGAACATCGCGGCGGCCGTCCGGGCGATGGCCAACATGGGGCTCCGGCGGCTGATCGTGGTGAACCCGGCCGAGTTCGACCCCTGGCGGATCACGGGGATCGCGCACCGCACCGAGCACATCGTCGAATCCGTCCAGCAGGCCGGATCGCTGGAAGAGGCGCTCGCCGATGCCACCTACGTCGTCGGTACGTCCGCCCGCCCGCGCACCGCGCAGCGGAATTACCGGCGGCCGCGCGATCTCGCGCCGCGCATCCTCCGCCGGGCCAGGGAAGGGAACGTCGCCATCGTATTCGGACGGGAGGACCGCGGGCTCTCCAACGAAGCGCTCGACCGCTGCGACGAGGTCGCGGTCATTCCCACCGCACAGGAGTACTCGTCCCTGAATCTGGCCCAGGCCGTGCTCCTGATCGCATACGAGATCTTTCTCGCCGGCGCCGGAGAGGCCGAGAGCCTGCCTGTGGGCAAGCGCTCGCTGGGCCCCGCCACCCATGCCGAAATGGAAGAGATGTTCGGCGCGCTCGAGCAGGGACTGGACCGTGTCGACTTCTTCAAGGCGCGGAAGGCCGAGAGCGTGATGAGGACGATTCGTACCGTCTTCGGTCGCACGACCCTGGACGCGCACGAGGCACGGCTGATCCGATCGATGGGGTACGAAGTGCGGAACCGGATCGACCGGGAGTCATCCGACACCTGAAACCGGTCCCCCGACCCTACCCCTCCGCCTCCAGCGGCTCCGGATCCACCTGCGGCTGCCACATCTGCACCGCCGGGAACGTCCCCAGGAACCACCGCACCGCCATCAGGAACAGGCCCAGGAACATCAGCCCGATCGCCGGCGTCCACACCGAGAACACCGCGTCCCCCTCATGGTGCAGCGACGGGAAGATCAGCATGTAGTGCCACAGCCACAGCCCGGTCAGGACCACCGTGGCAAAGCCCTGCAAGATCAGCGGCGTCTTCTTCGGACGCGCACCCAGCAGCCCCGCAAACGGCACCACGAAGCACAGGACGATCACCAGCGCGGAGAGACCGCCCCACGGATCGCCCGCCCGCGTGTTGATCCACGCCTGCTCCCACGGGAGCTTCCCGTACCAGATCACGATGTACTGCGACCAGAACAGGTAGGTCCAGAAGACCGCGAAGGCGAAGGTGAGCTTGCCCAGATCCCACAGCGCGGACCGGCCCACATGCTCCTTGAAGACCCGGTCCCGCCGCTTCAGCCACACCGCCGCGACCGCCGTCGCCGCAAAACCGCCCCAGAGGGCGCCCATGAAGAACCAGACACCGAAGATGGTCGAGAACCAGTGCGGCTCCAGCGACATGGCCCAGTCGAAAACCAGCATGGTCATCACGGTCACGTATACGATGACCAGGAGGGGTGCCATGCGCGTCATGCGATGATAGCTACGGTCCTCTTCGGCCCCTTGCCCCGCCCATCCGCGCGTGAACTGCTGGTGCCACCAACTGCGCTTCTTCTCGCGCTCGGCCGCCGTCCGCGCCGCCCCCGCACGCCCAAGGTCGGGCCGCAGCGCCAGGTACACGAAGCCGCAAGCCATGGAAAAGAGTGCCGCCACCCCCACGAGATTCCGGCTCACCAGGAAGGGGACGTTCAGATAGGCCGCCTTCTTCTGCACGATCGGATCGTCGGCCATCATCTCGATCCACGGGAAGTAGTCCTCCCGCAGGTTGAGCAGCATGGGGACGAAGAGGATGAAGGCAATGGGCAGATAGGCCGCGAAGGAGTGGTGGATGCGTCGCACGGACCAGTTCCACTTCGCCTTCGTGATCCAGGTGACCGCCGCGACGATCACAGCGCCCATGGCGATCGAGGCGAAGTAGTTCCAGTGAACGACGTAGGACTTCCAGGCCAGCGCCGAGTCCCTCGACAGGGTGACGAAGAACGACAGCACGCCGACGAACACCATGAGCCGCAGAACCATCGTGGCCATGGTGCCACGCGCCAGATAGCGGAGCGGGACCTCGCGGGGGATCGAGTGGCGGGCCATGTCAGTTCGCAGCCTCGCCGTCGGCGACGCCTGCCCCCATCCCCTGCAGTTGGCGCACGTAGTTGACGATGTGCCACCTGTCGTAGTGGCTGATCTGGTGCCCGTACGGAGGCATCAGGACGCGCCCGACCCGGATCATTCCGTAGATGTAGCCGTCGCTTCGAGCCCTTGCCACGTCGCCCCTGAGCGGGTGCGCGGCCATCGCCGGGTGCACCTCGTAGATGTAGCCGGTCGTTCCAGAGCCGTCGGGCCCGTGGCAGACGATGCAGACGCGCTCGTACATCTGTTCCCCGCGGGCCAGCGACTCGGGCGTGGCGGGCACGGGGTTGGTGAGACTGTCCACAACCTCCGGATTGTTGGTCATGTCCAGCTGGGTGAAGGGCGGCGGCACGTCCGTGCTGCCCTCCGGCTGGCCCACATTCACTTCGTAGGGTCCCGCCGGATAGTTGCCGGCCGACATCGGCACGGTCCCCTCCGGCGGCAGCAACGTGTTCTCGTAGGGGTCGAAGGACGGCTGGTCCCGCATGTTGCGCCCGAAGACCTCGCCCATGAAGTCGTCGAGGGGCACGCAGGCTCCGGCCCCCAGACCGGCCAGCGCCAGGGCCACGATCGCCCGGGCGTGGCGCCACCCGACGGCACTCGCCCGCCGCGCATGATCAGGCGGCGGCCGCGCACCGCGCAACGCACACCGCCTAGACATCGAACCCCTCCGGATCTTCGCGCAGTTCAGAGGGCTCGAAACCGTTCAGGAGTTCCCTGACCTGTTCCGCCTTCGCATGCGGCGCGGTGACATACACGCCGAACGAGCCGTTTGAGCACTCCGGGTGATAGGCGACCATCCGCCGGAAATTCGGCAGCCCCGCGTTGATGAACAGGCCGATCACCGTCGACAGCGCCCCGAAGAGGATTGCACACTCGAAGGCGATGACCACGTAGGCCGGCATCGACAGGATCGGCTTGCCGCCGGTCACGAGAGGCCAGTCCATTGAGGTCCAGGAGGTGAAGGCGAAGCCGGTTGCCGCTCCGGTCAGCCCCCCTGCAAGCGTAAACACCCGCACGGGACTGTGCTTCAGCGCCAGGCCCTCCTCCAGCAGCTCGTGCTCCGGCAACGGCGCGTAGGCACGGAAGCCCTTGTACCCCGCCCCCCTAAGCGCCTTGCAGGCCTCGATTGTTGAATCGAGGTGCTCGAACAGGGCGAAGAAGCCGCGATGTCCCTGGCGCCGTTTCGGTCCGATCATGGCACGGCCTCCTTGCGGCGCCGCAACGGGGGCGGGACCACCTCTTTCATCTCGGCGATCGCCACCGGCGGCAGTAGTCGCGTGAAGAGAAGGAACCAGAAGCCGAACCACGCGAAGCTCCCGAACAGGATGCCCATCTCGACGACCGACGGCCGGTACAGACCCCACGCCCAGGGTTCATACTCGTGCGACAGCGATGTCACGATGATCACGTAGCGTTCGAACCACATCCCGATGTTGATGAAGATCGAGATCACGAACAACGCCGCGATCGACGTTCGCACCCGCTTGAACCACAGCATCAGCGGCACCAGTCCGTTGCACGTCAGCATGATCCAGGCCGCCCACCAGTAGTGGCCGAACGCCCGGTTCCAGAACGAGCCGCGTTCCGGCGGTTCGCCCGAGTACCACGCCAGGAAAAACTCGATCAGATACGCGTAGAGGACAATCGCACTGGTCAGCATGCACAGCTTGGCCATCGCCTCGAAGTGCTTGACCGTGAGGTACTTCTCCAGCCCGAAGAACTTCCTCATGGGAACCGCCAGCGTGATCACGAGGCCCACCCCCGAGAAGATCGCTCCGGCCACGAAGTAGGGCGCGAAAATCGTCGTGTGCCACCCGGGAACGATCGCCATGGCGAAGTCCCACGACACCACGGAGTGCACCGACAGCACCAGGGGCGTGGCGAGCGCGGCCAGGTAGATATACGCCTTCGAGAAGTGGTGCCACTCGCGGTCGGTCCCCCGCCAGCCCAGCGAGATGATCTGGTAGAACTTCTTCCTGAGACCGCGCGCATGGTCCCGCGCCGCCGCCAGATCGGGGATCGTGCCCAGGTAGAAGAACACCGCGGACACCGTGAAGTAGGTCGTGATCGCAAACACGTCCCACACCAGCGGTGACCTGAAGTTCGGCCACAGGAAGCGCGAGTTGGGGTAGGGGACCAGCCAGTAGGCGTGCCACACCCGGCCCACGTGGATCAACGGGAAGAGGCCGGCCGTCATGACCGCGAAGACGGTCATCGCCTCCGAGGCACGGTAGATCGCCTGCCGCCATGGAGCGCGGAACAGGAACAGGATCGCCGAAATCAGCGTGCCCGAGTGCGCGATACCCACCCAGAAGACGAACGTTGTGATGTAGACGCCCCACCCCACGGGCGCGTTCAGCCCGGTGACGCCGAGTCCCTTGTAGATCTGGAAGAACCAGGAGGTGAAGAACAGCCCCACCCCCGCGACCGCCATCGAGAAGAGTACCCACCATCCCTTGCCGGGCCTGGAGAGGACCTTGAGGACATCGCGGTTGACGTCCTCGTACGTCTTCACGTCGGGGTTCGGGAGCGCCCCCCTGCTGGTCAGGTCAGCGGTGGCCATCGCCTAGTGTCCGCCCTCGTCCACGTCGTGATGGGTAACCTTCTTGAGGTAGTAGACCGCCGGCTGCGTGTTGATGACCTCGTCCAGCACCCGGTAGGCCCGCTCGTTCCCGGCGGCGGCGGCGACGCGCGACTGCGGGTCCTTGATGTTGCCGAAGGTGATGACTTCTGCCGGGCACACGCTCTGGCAAGCGGGCCTCACCTCACCGTCGCGCACCTCCCGCCCTTCCACCGCGGCGCGGTTTCCCGCTTCGCGGATCCGCTGGACGCAGAAGCTGCACTTCTCCATGACCCCGTTGTCCCGGACGGTCACGTCGGGGTTGAACTGCCAGTTCATCGGCTCCGGGATGTTCTCGGACGTGTACCGGTACCAGTTGAAGACGCGGACCTTGTACGGACAGTTGTTGGCGCAGTAGCGCGTCCCCACGCAGCGGTTGTACGCCTGCGCGTTCAGCCCGTCCGGCGTGTGGTAGGTTGCGAACACCGGACAGACCGGCTCGCAGGGGGCGTTGTTGCAGTGCTGGCACAGCATCGGCAGGTAACGAATGTCCACCGTACCGGAGTGGGAGGCGTCCACGGTCTCGTAGTACCGCTCCAACCGCAGCCAGTGCATCTCCCGCCCGTTGGTGGCCTGAATCTCGCCGACCCAAGGGATGTTGTTCTCCGCCTGGCACGCCGTGATGCACGCACCGCAGCCCGTGCACTTGTCGAGGTCCACGGTCATCGCCCAACGCGGGTGGTCTTCGCCGTACGGCCCGAAGTCCGAGCCCGGTAGCGGGTAGTCCTGCGCGCGCCCTTCGGTGGTGACGGGCCGGAAGCCGCCGACTTCCTGCAGCTCGCGCAGCTGATCGTGCGCGTCCTCGGCACCCTCCTCGGCACTGTGGCCAAGCGCCGAGAGCGCCACCGCCGGGGTCACGTTGCGGTCGTCCTGAACGCTGGATCCCTCCGTCGAGGCCAGTCGCTTCCACGCCCCGGTCGCATCGACGGTAACCCGTGTGGAAACGAGCGCCAGCGTCCCGGATCCCGCGTCGGTGGTCGCCGGAAGCAGCGCCATCGGGTTGACCCCGTTGCCGTTGGCGAATTGGCCATAGTCGGTGTGGCCCCCGCCCATCGCGATGGCTACGGCGTCCTCACGGATTCCCGGGTAGACCCACACCTGCAGCTCCACCGAGCCTTCCGCCGACGCGACGTTGACCAGGTGTCCCGACCGGAGACCGAGCCGCTCGGCCGTCGCCGGATTCATTTCCAGCCACGACTGCCACATCACCTTCGAGACCGGATCGGGCAGCTCCTGCAGCCAGGGCCGGTTCGAGTGGGTGCCGTCACCGAACCGCGGCGAGGGGTAGACCAGCAGCGTGAGGTCGCCTTCGCCTGCAAGGGCGGGCAGACCGAAGTCGACGGCGGTCGTGGGCGCTTGGAGAAACGCGACCTTCGGCGAAAGATCCGCGTAGGATACGGAGCCGGTCCTGAGAAGCTCCCGCCACAACGCGTTCGGGTCGCCGACGACACCGGCACTCTCCCCGTTCCGGGCGAGCCAGGCGTCGTGCGCCGAGCGCAGGTACTCGTGGAAGGTTGCAGCGCCGAAGTCATGGCCCATCCGCCGGCCCGCGTCGAGGAGCACATCGCTCATCGGGCGGGAATCGTAGAGGGGTACGGGCCGCATGACCGGCTGCCTGACCGAATAGGCACCCGGCGCGGGCAGGCTGTCCCCCCAGGACTCGAGCGGGTGGGCGTCCGGAAGAACCAGATCGGCCATCGCCGCGGTTTCGTCCAGCGCGGCGGCGAACGCGACCTTGAAGGGGACCGTGGAGAAGGCGTCACGGAAGCCTGAAGCCTGTGGAAGCGAATAGGCGGGATTCGTTCCGGCCACAACGGCGACACCGTACGCCCCCGAACTCATCTCGGCGATTGCCCCGGTCAAGTCTCCGTACGACGACGCCTCGGTGTCGGCAACGGCATCGATATGCACCGTCTGGCCGATGCTCCCGGCAGCGGTGTTCAGAATGAGGACCGCGAGGTTGGCAGCCGTGGCACCCTCGTGGTGCCCCGCCAGCCCGGGCCCCACCGCGAGCGACGTACGCTCGGCAAAGCGATCCGCGAGTCCGGCCAACGCCTCGGCCTCGACTCCCGCAGCTTCCGCCGCGTCTTCCAGGCCGAACCCGGCGACCATCTCGGTGTAGGGCCCGGCATCGGCCCCACGACGTACCAGCTCCCCGGCGAGAGCCAGCGCAATCCGCGCCTCCGAACCGGCCCGGGCCGGGATCCATTCGTCGGCGTTCTGGCCCGTCAGCGACAGGCGCGGCCCGACAAACACGAACTGACCCTTGGTCTCACGGTCCACACCTTCCCCATGGTCCACGCCGTGCATTGCGGCGAAGTCCGCAGCGAATTTCACGGGCGAAAGCCAGGTTTCCAGGAAATCGGCCCCGAACGACAACAGGAAGTCGGCGGCAGCGATGTCGTAGCGGGGCAGGGTGTTCACGCCGAACGCGATGTTCGTGGCCTCGCGTAGCGCGGAATCGTCCAGAGCGTCGTGAATGATGCGCCGACCACCCACCGCACTGACGAAGTCATCCAGAAGGGCGCCTTCCGTCGGTCCCTTCCGGCCGGTCAGGAACAGCGAACGGCCACCGGTTTCCACTTCGCGCGCGAGCAGCTCCATGGCTTCGTCCCACGTGATCGCTTCGAAGCCATTGGCTCCGGCGCGAAGGGGCGTGGCCACACGATCGGGGTTGTACAGTCCCTGCAACGCCGAGACGCCGCGAGAACAAAGCCCGCCCTGCGAGACGGGGTGGTCCGGGTTGCCCTCGATCATGACCGCGCGACCCTCGCGGGTCCGGACGCGGATGCCGCACCCGCTCGCGCATTCGCCGCACGCCGAGGCATACCACGTCGCGACCCCCGGGGTGATCTCCTCCGGGGGAGTCACGTAGGGGATCAGGCGCTCGACCTTGTCGGTCGAACAACCCGTGGCAGCCACCCCCGCGCCACTGACGCCAACGACCTTGAGAAAGTCACGCCGCTTGAGACCGTCGCTCATGAATTCCCGCCGCGGGCTAGTAGTGACATACCGTGCAGTCGCGGGAAGCCCCGCGCTCGAGGTGGCAGGAGACACACCAACCCATCCTGAGCGCACCCGATTCCGGTGCCATCTCTTCGAGCACCCCCATTTCCTGCACCTGGCCGTGGCAGGTCTGGCACGAGACACCCGCCGCGACATGGCGCATATGGGGGAACTTGGCGTGGTCGGACACCTTGTAGATGCGCCTCCACGGAATGGGTGTGCCGGAGTCGTAGTAGTCGCGGATCTTTGCGACCTCTTCCGGGTTGTTCCTCCCGTCGACGATCCCTTCCCGGTGACACCCAATGCAGGTCTCGACCGGCGGTATCCCGGCATCGACCGACCGCTCCGCCGAGAAGTGGCAGTACTGGCAGTTGATCAGGAACTGACCCGCATGCGTGTCGTGGGGGAATTGAATCGGTTGGGACTCCGACCCTGCCTCCGCCATCTCAATCGGCGAGCCATCTTCCGGCGCTTGCCGGCTGCCGATAAGAACGACGGCCAGGAGAGCCGGAACAGCTCCCACCCCAGTCGCCAGCCACAACCTTTTCATTAGAGCGGTAGGCATCTATGACCCGTTAGGTGGGTCGGGTTGAGGGTTCATTGGGAGTCTCGTGCGGCCTCTGAAAGGCCGACGGAAGGTAGGAATCGGTCGCGATGATGTCAACGAGCAGGAGGGTAGCACATCACAGGAGGGTAGCACATCAACGGGCAAGACCGCGAGCCCGGTCCGTTCGCCATCCGACCACTCCGCAAGCCACCTCCGGACTACCCCGCGAGGCACTTCGTTCGCTAGACTACATTTCATGGAGCCGAGTTCCATTCCCCCGGGTCGGTCCGATCCGTTCGACGATCCGTCCGACGACGTGAACCCCAGCATGTCCATGGGAATGCACATCACCACCTTCATTCACGAGGGCAGATTCTGGGACGTGCACCTCGAGTTCGTCGAAGAGGCCCGGGATCTCGATCCCAGCCGGGCCCGGCTGTGTTACGTCCCGACCGACCAGGCCGACCACGAGGTCCCTGTTCGTACGGCGGTGATCATCATCGAGCCGACCCGTGACGAAGCCCTGCGAGCAGCCGGCGCCCTGGACCGGCATCACTTGGCCGCCCTGCTGCGTTCCGCCATCTGAGGTCCTGTCGGGAGCGCGCCTCTCCAGCCCCACGCCGGCTTGAAGCCACACGCAGAATGATCTCCACTTCCAACCCCCTCCGTTGCCTCCTCCTCCAGGTTCGCGACCCTGGGGATTCCATGGCGAGTCACGAGATCCGGTCCTTCGAGCACGCCTTGTCCCCTCGGGCAGCCCGCATCGAGATCATCGACCTGCTCGGAGGATTGCTGCGCCCCCGGGACCTCGAGGGCGTGGACTTCGTGCTGCTCGGCGGAAGCGGCGACTACTCCGCCGCCAGGGGGGGTCCATGGCTCGACGCCGCGCTGGATTCGCTGCGAGCCGTACACGCCTCGGGCGTACCCGCGTTCGCGTCGTGCTGGGGCTTCCAGGCGATGGCCGCTGCCATGGGCGGACGGGTCGTCCACGACCTCGGCCGCGCCGAGGTGGGGACACACGAAGTCGTGCTGACCCCCGCGGGCAGGGAGGATCCCGTCTTCGCGCACCTGCCTTCGTCCTTCAAGGCGCAGATGGGCCACGAGGATCTGGTGGAAACCCTGCCACCCCGCACTACCCTGCTGGCTTCGACGTCGAGGGTCGTGAATCAGGCCTACCGGTTTGAAGATGCGCCGGTCTACTGCACCCAGTTCCACCCCGAGCTGGACGCGGACGGCATCCTCACGCGCCTCTCGGCCTACCCCAAGTACGTCGCCGAGGTGGCCGGCACCACCTTTGAGGATCTGGTCGCCCGGATCGAGGAGACGCCCGGCGCCAACGGCCTGCTCCGGCGATTCGTGGACGCGGTCGTGAAGCGCTGATCCCGCAGCCCGCAAGCACCGGGCCCGGCGAAGCGCGCGGACGGTCCTAAGCCACCCTGACCCAACGGACCAGCTCGCGAAGTGTCGGCCTCTTCCCCTGCATGAGGATTCCAACGCGGTAGATCCTTCCCGCCACCCAGGCCGTGCCGACCACCGCCGCCGCCATCAGCACCAGGGACAGCGCCACCATCCACCAGGGCACGCTCCCGGCAACCGCACGCGGGTACATCATGACCGGGGCAAAGAAGGGGAAGAGCGCGGCCCAGTCCATCCACTCGGGACCGCGCCCGCCAAGGGTCATCATCTGCATCATGAAAGGCGCGATCAGCAGGGTGATCACCGGAAACTGAGCCTGCTGCGCCTCCTCCTCGGTGCTGCACATCGCCCCGACGGCCGCAAACAGGGATGAATAGAGGAAGTATCCCAGAACGAAGAAGACCAGGAGGAGCAGGAGCGATCCGATCCCGGGGAGAAACTCGGCGATCTCGCTCAGGTCTGCCGCCGGCAGCGCGGCGGCGACCATGGGAACACCCAGCAGGCCGATGAGAGCCGCGCAGGCAGCCCATATCCCCACCTGAGTCAACCCCATGAGTCCGACACCGAGGATCTTGCCGAGCATGAGTCGCCAGGGGCTGAGCGCGGAGAGCACCACCTCGACGACCCGGTTCCGCTTCTCGTCGAGCACGGCGCGCAGCACATACGCGCCGTAAAGGAGCATCGTGATGTAGAGGACCATCGCCCCGGCGATCCCGGTGGCAATCCCCGTGATCCGTTCCATCTCGGCCTGCTCCTCTCCCAGGGGCTCGAAGGTCATTCGGCCTCCGTTCAGCAGCTGCCGCACCGCGGACTCGGTCCCGATCGAGGAGAGGTGGATTTTCAGCACCGTCTCCACAACAACATTTTCCAACAGTTTCCTCCGCACGGTTCCCGGAGAATCCAGGCCCCGGTAGGCGAACGCACCCTCGTTCAAGGTCAGGTCGTCGAGAATGACATAGCCTGCGATCTCTTCGTCGAGAACCCGACGATCCAGCTCCTCCAGCCCCACGTCGGTGCCGACCACCTGGATGTCGTACCCCACCTCGGCCATGCCGCTGGCGACCGCGTCGCCGATCCGGCCGGTGAAGTCGACCAGGGAGATTTCCCGCTCGGACCGCTCGGCCTGCACGCTCATGAACGCAGTCAGCCCGATAAATCCGATCAGGAGGACGGGCATCGCCAGCGTCCCGATGACGAACCCCTTGGTCTTCACCCGCTCGAGGTACTCACGCCGCAAGACCACCCATACCTGTCTCATCGTACACCTCCCGCAGCCCTCAAGGGCGACTCGGTCGACTGTTCTCCCGCGTGCCTCACGAAGATCTCGTGGAGACTCGGTTCAAGGACCTCGAAGCGGCGCACACTCACCCCTTCCGCCACCGCTCCGGCGAGGAGCCGATTCTGTGCGGCCGTATCGCTCACGGCGAGGTGATAGGCGTCGCCGACCCTCTCGGGATCCGTGAATCCCAGTCGCAGGAGCCACCGGTCATCGCCCTCGAACTCGATCGCGACCACCCCCGACCGCTCATGCCGCTTCAACTCCTTCAGGTTCCCGTCCAGCACCTTTCGGGATTTCGAGATGAGACACACCCGCTCACACATCCGCTCCGCCTGCTCCATGAGGTGGGTGGAGAAGAGAATCGTCTTCCCCCGGTCACGCTCCTCCCGGACGATGGATTCGAGCACGTCCTGGTTGATCGGGTCCAGGCCGCTGAAGGGCTCGTCGAGGATCAGCAGATCGGGGTCGTGGAGTACGGTGCCGATGAACTGCACCTTCTGCTGCATCCCCTTGGACAGTTCCTGGACCTTCTTGGTCGCCCACTCCCCGAGTCCGAGCCGTTCCAGCCATTCCATCGCCCGCTTTCGCGCAACCTGTCTCTTCATTCCCCTGAGCTCGCCGAGAAAGACCAGCTGATCCAGCACCTTCATCTTGACGTACACGCCGCGTTCCTCCGGCAGGTAGCCCACCCGGGCGCGGCGGGAGAAGTCGGGAAAGCCCCCGAGCAGTTCGACGGTGCCGCGGTCGGGGAGAAGAATGGCCATCATCATCCGGATGGTGGTGGTCTTCCCGGATCCGTTCGGCCCCAGCAGGCCGAGGATCGTGCCGCGGGGGATGGTGAGGTCGAATTCGGAGACCGCCGTGTGCGCGCCGAAGCTCTTCGTCACGCCCGACAGTCGAACCACTGGATCCGTCACGGATTCCATCCTTGTTGGAGGAGCATCGCCGGTCCGGGATCCTCCCCGGGGGCGGGGGGCAGCGACTTCGAAGCCCAGCAAAAGGTACGCCGGAAGCCGCGAGAGTGTTCAGCAAAGCCTTGAGGCGACTGGCCGGATCCGGGGCACCCGGAGGTCACTGGCGGGTACTTGTTCTTGTGAGCGCCCCGCCCCCGTTCGGGCACTTTAGATTATTTTATGGGCGTATGACCACGAACACCAAGGAGTCTGTGTGGCAATCTACCGAACGATCTTCTACGGGGACGTGACCGTGGGAACCGGAGGGCGCATGACGATTCCCCTGAGCATGCGGGAGCGGTGCGGCATTCGCGAAGGAGATACCCTGACGATCCGCGTAGAGGAGAACCCGACTGGAATCCGCCAGCTTGTCATGTGGCGGACCGACCCCGAGCCCGAGGACTGAGCGGGCACCACGCCTACACAGGAAGGCTTCGGCGGAGCTCGGTCCAGCGGACCAGTTCTCCGAGCGGGCGACGACCGTCGTGCAGCCACTCCGGGTCGGGGAAAGGGACCTGGTCCAGAGGGACGATACGGGTGGCCCCGAGGGCGACCAGTTCCTCAACCAGTTCCGAGTCGTCTGTCCGGGGGCCGGCCAGCCCGACCGTCTGAAGCACCGGTGACAGGGGCGCGAGAACATCCAGGCACGCGGCCCTGTCACGGACCGGAACCACCCATGCGGTCCGGCTGCCGACCGGTTCGAACACGTCACCGCCGGCGAGGGCAACTGTCCAGCCCGGTCCCTCAGGAGACCAGATATCAATGTCTTCCGACGCCGCGCTCCTGACCGCGAGGCGCCCCCTGAATTGGTGAATCGCCGACATCTCGCCGGGTGAGGCGGGAGCGGAGGGAAGGCTGGTCTCCAGCGCGGCCAGGCGATCCGCCAATTGGCCACACCAGCGTCGCGCCTCCCGGCCACCGCCCAGCAACAGGATGAGGTGGGTGCTGACGCACCCCTTCTGATCGAACATCGCGACGGCCCGCGCGGCGTTCTCGGGCGAGGCGGGAGCCGCGCCGGGGTCGACGATGGCGACGCCCACGCTGTGGGGGTGCTCGACCAGCCGCGTGGTCGCGGGAGCGCGTGCGCGAATGGACTCGATCGTGCCCGTGCCGCCGTACACGACGATCTGGTCGGCTCGCGTGAGCACCTCCCGCTCCCAGTCGGCCGACGCGGCCGCACCGCCGGGCCAGTAGAGCACCGCCACCGCCGCCGCGAGGCGCTGGTCGGCGTGGTGCAGAGCCCGGGCGAAGCGCACGGTGAGGGCCACATCCCCCGCGCCGGGCTTGACCAGTACCGGTGACCGCACCAACAGTGCCCGGATCATCGACGTGACGGTGACGCCGGGTACGGAACCCGCGCCGAAGTGGACGCTGACCCCCGGGGAAGCCGCGCGGATAGCCCTGCCGTGTTGGGCGACAAAACCGTCCAGAACCCCGGGATCCCGGAACTCGGCGCGGACAAGGCGGTCGAGCGCGCTCGTCGTCCACGATTGCGCCATTCCGCCGAGCGCCGCTTCGGCCATGGCCGGCGACAGCTCGGAGTTGGCCGCGACCTCTCCGAGGCACCGGTCGTCCGGACCGCGGGCAAACCGCTCCCCGACCGCACCCAGAATCGCCACCAGTTCCTTCGTTGCAAACGTGGCCAGAGCACGCTGGGCGTCACGCAGCGAGGAAATGATGACACCAGCCAGGTCATGGCCCGACTTGGGATAACGAATCATCAGAGCGCCCGCGCGGCCGCTCTGAAAGGTGGAGGGAGCGGGGATCGCCGGGGGCAGGATCCATGCGTCGGTGGGGCGGTCCTGTGGCATGGCTATCGTTTTGCGACGCCCTCCGTCGCCCTCAGGAACGACTCTGCCACGAGAGAGCATCCGCGCAGACTCGCGCCTGGTGCCCGGCCGAGAAGATGGAGACCTCCGTCGTCCGTGGTGTATCCGAAGTCTTCGGTCAGCACATGGCACGCCGATCCCGCGTTGGCGAGGTCGAAGTGGGCCAGGAGACCGGGCTCGCCGGGAGGGAGGGGGGCCAGGGTCGCCGGATCCAGTGCGCGGGTTCGCACCCAGGGCGGAAAGCGAAGCACGCGTGCGGGCGACTCGCAGGGTGATCCCGTGCCGGCGACCCGGTCGTATGCCTGCGACAGGAGCTCGGTCATCCCGTATTCGTTCACGATGTGGGATTCCGGTACGCCCAGGACACGCTCAACCCGTCCGTAGAGGGCACCCCGGTCCACTGCGGCGGCGCGGCCCTTGAAGCCCCCGGTCTCCATGACGCGGGAACCGGCGGGAAGCCGGAGACGCCCGTCTGCGGGCGCGTGTTCGTCGTCCCCGGACCGGCCGCCCGCACCCTCCCGGGCCAACTCGTCGAGAAGGTGCACCAGGGCGAAGGCGGTCGTCAGGAGGAGGACGGGGTTGCCGATCCGGACAGCGTCCCGAACGGCCTCCCGGACCGCACGCGCATCCACCCCGTGTTCGGGGTTGAAGGCCCACGTCGCGGACGACACCTCCGGCTCCCGGGAAATGAAGCCCGCCATGACCGAAAGGGACGAATCGGGAGCGTCTTCGGGACAGGGAATCAGCGAGACGACCGTCACCGCTTCGAGACCGCCCACAAGGTGGCGGCGGTAGTTCCCGCGTGCGGCGGCAAAGTAGAGATCCAGGCTAACGACATGGTGCTCGCCGCGGCGCCGCTCGCCACCGGTCGTCCCGCTGGTCCGGAAGATGACTTCGGGCACGCCCGACGCGATCGGCACGTCCCTGAAGGCGGCAACCGGAACGGGAGGGATCTCTTCCCAGGACGCGGGGTCGCCTGTCCCGGTGGCGTCCCAGAACCGGCGCAGCACCGGGTTGGCGGCGCGCTGGGCCTCGTGGACCCCGAGGGCCAGGCGGTTGAAGTCGCGGGATTCCCGGGACCATCCGCGAAGGGTCGCGGCGAGCCCTTCCAGCAGGGCGGTCATCGCCCGCCGGGCAGGGCCGTCATCACCCGATCGGCAGGGCCGTCATCACCCGATCGGCAGGGTCGTAGTCGCCCGATCGGCTGGGCGGTCATCGCCCGACGCCGTTCCCCCGCACCGCACGACCGCCCATCTCGCCCGTTTGCTCGCCCTCCCGGATCGTGTGCACACCGGAGACGATCACGTGGGGGATGCCCTCCGGGTACTGGTGCGGGGCTTCGAAGGTGGCGTTGTCAGCGACAATAGCCGGATTGAACACGACGATATCAGCAACGCCGCCCTCCCTGAGCACGCCCCGGTCCGCGAGCCCGAGTTTGCTCGCCGGGAGTCCCGAAATCTTGTGGACGGCAACTTCCAGCGGCATCGACCTCCGATCCCGCACGTAATGGCCCAGCACCCGCGGGAAGCTCCCGTAGCCGCGCGGATGAGGCGACGAGTCCGAGAGGGGACCGTACGGGGCGTAGGCGCCGCCATCGGAGCACACCATTGCGAGAGGATGGGAAAGGATGCGAGCCGTGTTGTCTTCGGACATGCCGAACCCGATCATCCCCACGCTGCCGCCCGCTTCCCGCAGGAGACGTACCGTGAGGTCGTAGGGGTCCTCGCCGAGTTCGGTGGCCAGCTCACCGAGCCGCCGCCCCCGCGCGAAGGTATTGGCGCCGCCGATCCGGGTGATCTGGACCGCGTCCCACGACCCCAGCAGCGCGATCTTGTCCCGGCAGGCCTGCTCCAGAACCGGGCCGCTGCCCGGATCGGCGAGGCGTGCCAGAAAGCTCGCCGTGCCGCCGGCTCGCGCAGAGGCCGGGAAGAGGTTCGAGAGGCCCGTCGCGTAGGCAACGTACGGGTAGCGGTCGAAGTGGACATCGACCCCGCCGTTACGCGCGGCCTCGATCGCCGCGAGAGCGGCTTCGGCCTTCCAGTAATTGCGTTCTCCCTGTGCTTTCAGGTGCGACACCTGAACGGGCACCCGCGCCACCCGCCCCACATGCAGCGCCTCTTCCAACGCCGCGAGGAGGCGGTCGTCTTCGTTTCGCATGTGGGACGCATAGGGGTAGCCGGTCCCCCGAAGCTCCTCCGCGACCGCGACCAGTTCAGCCCGGTCGGCGAAGCTGCCCGGCGTGTACTCGAGCCCGGTCGACAGTCCCACCGCACCACCGGCCAGCCCCTCGCGCACGAGGGCCCGCATCCGGTCGATCTCCGCTGGCGTCGCCGGCCGGTCGGCGCCTCCGATGACGTAGCTGCGCACCGTCCCGTGGCCGACCATCGACGCGACCGACACGGCGGGGCGCTCCCGGTCGATCCGGTCGAGGAAGCCGGCAATGTCACGGAAGTCGATCTCGACGTCGAAGTTGCGCCTGTAACGGTCACGGGTGGCCTCGAAGGCGCCGTCGCTCCAGGGTCCGATGGAGCTGCCGTCCTGCCCGACGACCTCCAGGGTCACTCCCTGGCGGACCCTGCTCTCCGCACGCGGGTTGACCAGCAGGGAAAGGTCCGCATGGGAATGGATGTCGATGAACCCGGGGGCGACGGCCATGCCGCGGGCATCGACCTCGACGGCACCGGTTGCGGTGACTTGCCCCACCGCCGTGATGCGGCCCCCCGAGATGGCGACGTCACCGGTGCGCGGCGACGCTCCGGTTCCGTCGAAGATCGTGCCGCCGCGAACGACGAGGTCCGCCCTGCCGGCTGCACCCGCCGGTCGGCGCCCGAATCCGCGTGACGGGGCGGCGTCCGCTTGCAGGTGCGCGGCGCGTCCTCCCAACCCCGCGAACCCCGCCATCCCGCCGATCAGGAAGTCCCGTCGCTTCATGAATCCTCTCCCCGCATCCCGGGACCGCGACTCGCTCCGCCAGCCGATCCTCGCAGCTTCCCGGGGCTGATCCCCCCACTCCGCAGGATCTTCGCCTGTTGGCGCGCCTGCTCCCGGTTGACCAGCTCGGTCACTGTGCCCAGGTGTTCGTCCATCTCCGCATAGTCGTCCCCGGGGAAGCCGTCGGCCTCGGACTGCTCCAGCAGTTGCCGCAGCGTCCGGACTTCGCGCCGGGCCTTTTCCACCGCCCGGCGGAGCCTGCTCAGCGCCCGGCGCGTTTCTCCTTCAAGTGTCTTCATGCCATCAAGGATGTACCCGGGCCCGGGGCGGAGCAACGGCTGAACGGGACAGATTCATTGGGCATAGTCCACCGGACACGAATATCGGCCCGCGGTTGAGTCCGCGCGAATGCCGGGAGGATCGGGTCCACGAGCTGCCGGACAAGGGTGTGACGGCAAAACCGGTTGCGGCCCCCGGACCTCCCGCTTACTTCTAGGCAGCCCGTGGAAATCCGCGCCAGGCGGCACGTCACAGCGAAATCGGCGACCCGCCCGGCTGGTCGAACACCCATGCTTGTATGCAAACGACGGAGGAGACCACTTGAAGCAGCCTGATCGGATACCGATGCCGGCCCAATACCTCTCACGCGTGCATCCGGGGCCCCGCCGCAGGCTCCGGCACTTCGCCGCGCCGAACCCGCTCCGCGCCGGCGCCGTCATCGCGCTCGCCGCCTTCGCGATCGTCTTGGCCCCGCACACCTCCGCACATGCCCAGGAGCGCTACGACATCGTGCTGACGGGCGGCCGCGTCATGGACCCCGAGACGGGACTGGACGCGGTGCGCAACGTCGGCATACGCGGATCGGAGATCGCCGCAATCTCGGAGGAGCCCCTGTCCGGCGACGTGGAGCTGGACGTCTCCGGCCTCGTCGTGGCGCCGGGGTTCATCGATCTGCACTCGCACGGCCAGACCAACCGCGCCAACGAGTTCCAGGCCCGTGACGGGGTCACCACCGCGCTGGAGCTGGAGAGCGGAGTGGGCAGGCCCGCGGCCTTTCTGGCGGAGAGAAGCACGGGTGCGATCCTGAACTTCGGCGCGACCGTGTCGCACATGTCGGTCAGGACGTGGGCGATGCCGGAACGGGTCGACGCGGTGCATCGCGCCCTGATGCTCACCGAAGACGACGCCGAAGCCGGCCTGCTCGCACTCGAGTCCGTCGGCTCGGCCGCCAAGTACGACCCCGTGGGACGTGATCGCTACGGGGCGATGCGCGACGCACTCGCACAGGGGCTCGCCGAGGGGGCACTCGGGATCGGGATGGCGCATCAGTACTATCCGGGCGCCTCCCTGGACGAGATCCTCGAGGTGTTCAGCTTCGCCGCCGAAGAGGACGTCACGATCTACACGCACGTCCGCGACATGGCGATCAGCGCCATGCAGGAGGTGATCGCGAACGCGGTCGCGACGGGCGCGTCGCTCCACATCGTGCACGCCAACAGCTCGAGCCTGTGGAACATCGGCCCGGTCATGGAGCTCGTCGACGGGGTGCAGAACCGCGGCTTCGACGTGACGACCGAGGTCTACCCCTACACGGCCGCCTCGACGTCGCTGCAATCCGCCATCTTCGACCCCGGCTGGCAGGACAAGCTCCGGATCAGCTACGGGGATGTTCAGTGGCAGGACAGCGGCGAACGGCTGACGGAAGAGACCTTCCGGAGCTATCGCGCCAAGGGTGGCACGGTGATCATCCACATGATGAAGGACGAGTGGATCCGCGCGGCGCTGTCGCAAGACTTCGTCATGGTCGCCTCCGACGGCATGCCGTACGCGCCGGGGGCGCATCCCCGCAGCGCCGGTACCTTCTCGCGCTTTCTGGGCCGTTACGTGCGGGACGAAGGGCTCATGCCGCTGATGGACGGGCTCGCCAGGATCACGATCATGCCGGCGAAAAGGCTGGAGGGGATGACGGACCAGGGCAGGCGAAAGGGTCGCGTCCAGGTGGGAGCCGACGCCGACGTGACCGTGTTCGACCCGGAGACCGTTATCGACACTGCGACCTTCGAGGACGACCTGTCCTTTTCGGCGGGGGTCGCGCACGTCCTGGTCAACGGCGAATTCGTCGTGCGGGACGGGGAGAACGTCGCGGGCGCCATGCCCGGACAGGCCATCATCGGAAGGGTGAGCGCAAAATGACGACTTTCAGAGCTCTATCCACCATGCTTGCGGGCGCGGTTTCCCGTCGCGCGGCGACCGGGCGGGCGGCCCCCATGCCGCCGCCGACAGTCCGCATTCTCGCACCGGCAGTTCTCCTCCTCGCTCTCGCGGCCCCGACCGAGACCGCCCTCGCCCAGGACTACGATGTCCTGATTCGCAATGGGCGGGTGATCGACGGCACCGGCAACGACTGGTTCCGCGCCGACATCGCCATCAACGGCGACCGGATCGTGCGCATCGGCCGGATGCCGAACGCCACGGCAAGCCGCGAGATCGACGCCACCGGCATGTACGTCAGCCCGGGGTTCATCGACCTGCACTCGCACTCCGACCAGGCGATGACCTCCGAGTTCGTCGAAGCCCGCCGAGCCAGGAGCCTGAACAGCCAGGGGCTCACGACGGTGGTAGGCGGGGCGGACGGGCGCAACGCGAGATGGCCGCTCAGCTCCGAGATCGCGGCGCTGCAGGATCAGGGCCACGCCATGAATTTCGTACCCATGGTGGGTCACAGTACCGTGCGGAATACGGTGATGGGGAACGACTACGAACGCCCCGCCACGGCCCGCGAGATCGCGAGCATGCAGGAGTTGGTCCGGCAGGGCATGGAAGCCGGAGCATGGGGGCTCGGCGCCGGAATCGAGTACAGGCCCGCCCGTTTCAGCCGGCCCGAAGAGGTGGTCGCCCTGGCGTCCGAAGTGGCGCCCTACGACGGATTCTATGTCGCGCACCAGCGCAGCGAAGCCACCATGCCGCTCTGGCAGCTCCCCAGCACGGTGGATGACTGGCCGGTGGACGGGCTGCAGGGGCTCGAAGAGACCATCAATATCGCGCGTGAGACGGGGATCCGGGTGGTGGCGAGCCATCACAAGGCACGCGGCCGTTCCAGCTTCGGCCGTTCGGGCCACGATACGCTGGTGGTGAACGCGGCCCGGACCGAGGGGCTGGAAGTGTATCTGGACGTCTACCCCTACGAGACCTTCGGCGGGGGCGCCCGCCCGATGATCCCGCGCTGGAGCCTGGTGGCCGACGGGGTGGACACGAGCGGCGGCCGCGACAGCCCCGTGTACAACACTCAAGGCATGTTCGACGACGCCAGTATGCACCTGACGCGGCGGTGGAACCACCCCGAAACCCGGGCCCGAATAGCGCGCGACATCGCGTGGATCGTGGACCACAACGGCGGCGCGGACCGGGTGGTGGTCGTGGACTATCCCGACTCCAGCTTCGTCGGGAAGACGCTCACCGAGCTGGCCGGGGAGATGGGTGTGACCTTCCAGGAGGTCGTGGTCCACATGGCCCTCAACGGGTACCCGGACGTGCTCGGCGGGGCCTGGACCCGGGGATACGGCATTCACGACGTCGACGTCGTCAACTACTACAAACAGGAGTACACGGCGACGGCGTCGGACGCCGGTGTGAGCGGGGTCGCGGGCGTACCGCAGTTCGAATCGCGGCCGGGTGCGCATCCGCGCCACTTCGGCGCCTTCACCCGCAAGATCGCCCACTACGTGAAGGACCTGAAGGCCATTTCGCTGCCCTTCGCGATCCGTTCGATGACCGGGCTGCCGGCACGGATCATCGGGCTCGAGGACCGCGGGATGCTGCGCGAGGGGTACAAGGCCGATGTGGTGATCTTCGACTACGAGACGCTGCGGGACCGTGCGACCGTGCTGGAGCCCGACCTGTACAGCGAGGGCGTGGAATACGTGATGGTGAACGGGGTACTGACCATCGACAACGGCGAGTTCACGGACGAACTGCCCGGCGAGGTTGTTCTGCGGGGCGGGCGGCCGGTGAGCTGAGGCAGCGATGGCGGTACGCCCGGGTCCGCCACCGACCACGAGGCGCCCCGATGCGGACTGACGCGAGCCGATGACCACCAGTGCAGCGACGGCCGAGGCCGAGCCGCTTGATCTCGTCATCGTCGGGTCCGGGCCGTGCGGCCTGGCGGCGGCGGTGGCCGCCAGGGAACACGGGCTGAGGTATGTCGTGCTCGACCGGGGCTGCATCACCGAGTCGCTCACCCACTACCCCTACTACATGACCTTCTTCTCCACGGCCGAGAGGCTGGAGATCGGGGGCGTGCCGTTCACGATCCCGGACGCGAAGCCGACACGCCGGGAGGCGCTGGCGTACTACCGGCACGTGGTGGCGCATCACGGGCTGAGGGTGCGGCAGTATGAAGAGGTGACGGGGATTGTCGGCCACATTGGGGACGAAGTGGCGGACAAACGCGATCCTGGAGCGATTGTCCGCCACAATGAGGCCAAAGTGGCGGACAAATCCGAGGTGAGCGGGGCTGGCGGGCCTCCCGGAGCGGGCTTCACCGTCCATACGCGCACCCTCGAGGGGGACGAGGATCGGCTGCTTACGCGCGCCGTCGTGATCGCCACAGGCGGGTTCGGCGAGCCGAACCGGCTGGAACTGGAGGATGGCGAGCCCGAGGGCCGCGTGATCCACTACTACAAGGAGCCGTATCCGTTCTTCGACCAGGACGTCACCGTGGTCGGCGGCGGCAATTCGGCGGTGGAAGCTACGCTGGAGCTGTACCGCAACGGGGTGCGGGTGCGCATGGTGCACTTCCTCGACGTCTTCGACCGGGGTGTCAAGCCGTGGGTCCGCCCGGACATCGACAACCGCATCGCGAGCGGCGAGATCCCGATGCACTGGGGATCGCGGGTGGCACGGCTCGGTCCCGGCACGGCGACGATCGTGCGCGCGGACACCGGCGCGACTACGGAGGTCGCGAGCGACTGGGTGATCGCGATGACCGGGTGGCTGCCCGACCGTACCCTGCTCACTTCGCTGGGCGTGGCCACCGATGCCGACACGGGCATCCCGGCGCACGACCCGGCGACCATGGAGACGAATGTCCCCGGGGTCCATATCGCGGGGGTGATCGCCGCGGGCTTCAATGCGAACAAGATCTTCATCGAGAATGGGCGCGAGCATGGGGACTTGATTGCGAGGCATTTGGCGGGCCGACGCTCGTGAATAGCACACCTGCCGGCCACCGATTCGTCTGTTTCGGTTGCGTGTTATATCAGCTGATCGCACGCCTCCAGTTGGTAATGATCTTCGGCGCGTCCTCCAGGAGTTCGTTGAGGTCGGCGATCACGCCGTTCACGATGACGGAGAGCTCCTGCGCCCGCTGAGCGGCGCCGGCTTCGATCTCCGTGAGCACCTCCATCTGCCCAACGGTCGGTCGCGCCTGCGGGCCCGAGACAGCACGGGAGATGTTCCGAAGCTGCTCGATGAGACGAGGCCAATCGCGATAGCTCATCGATCCCGGCGGACGACGAACTTCGCTCCCCACAGCTGTCAGCTGACCCTGCGCGTCGCCGGCGACGGTCCTCACCTGTTCCTCGTTGGACAGGTTCTTGCCCTCTATGGACTCGAGGAGCCCGTCGATCTGTCCGTCCAGGTCGAGGATCGTCCCCACCATCCGGTTGAGCTGCGTCTCGAGGTCACGCGCACGCATGGCCGCGGTGAAGCGCTCCTCGTACACGGACTGCGACGCCGCCACGTTCGGGTCGCCGCGTAGCTGGAAGTCCTTCGACATCTCGCGCTCGCCCACGTCGACCGTCGCCGTGTAGGTGCCCGGCATCGCGGGCGGGCCCGTCGGTCCGAAGAAGAAGAACCCGCCACCTGGAGGGCCCTGTCCCGGAATCGGCTCCGCACCGTTCCAGCGGAGGTCCCAGATCGCACGGTTCACACCCGGTCTGACATCGCGGTGCTGGAACTCGCGCACCAGCGCGCCGCTACTGTCCGTGATGCGCACGTCGATGGAGCTTCCTGCTGTCTCGGCAGCGTCTTCCGAGAGATGGAAGTGGATCCACGCGCCGGGGTCGGGATTATCGCCGGCAAAGCGGCTTTGGCCGAAGTTGCTCGTGCGGCCCCACATCTCCCACTCCGTAGCCATGCGGATGTCGAAGAGATGTGCGTCCTCGCCGGTCGCCTCCGTCAGCTCGACCATGGGTTGGACGTCGTCCAGGATCCACGCGCCGCGGCCGTGCGTGCCGATGACGAGGTCGTTGTACTGGCGCTGGATCCTGATCCCCCGCACCGACACGCGCGGAAGGTTCCCGCGGATATCCACCCACGTGTCGCCCCGGTCCCACGAGGCGAAGATGCCCCGGTCCATGCCGACGAAGAGCAGTCCCGGGTTCGAGGGGTGCTGCCGGACGACCTTCACGTAGTCGTCCTCGGGGAGCCCGGCGGAGATATCGCGCCATGACTGCCCGTAGTCGCGCGTCTCGTACAGGTGCGGCGTGAAGTCGTCGAGGCGATGGTTGTCAACGGCCATTATTGCCGTGCCGGCCTCTGTAGGCGACGCCTCGATGTTGCCGATCCAGGTCTCGGCGGGTAGACCGGGAACGCGGTCGCGGACGTTCGTCCAGTTCGCGCCGTCGTCGCGTGTAATCTGCACGTTGCCATCGTCGGTACCGACCCAGATCACGCCCGGCTCGACCTCGGACTCGGCGATCGTGAGGATCGTGGTGTGGAATTCGGCTGCTGTGTTGTCGTTGTAGATCTCGCCACCGGAATCGAGTTGCTTCGCCGGATCGTCCGTGGTGAGGTCGGGGCTGATGACATCCCACGAGTGGCCGTAGTCCCGGCTGCGGAAGACGACGTTGCCGCCCCAGTACACGGTACCCGGGTCGTGCGGCGATATGACGATCGGCGCGTCCCAGTTGAAGCGGTACCTCGCCTGGAACATGCCCTGCCCCTGCGAACCGACCATGAGCGGCCACGGCTCGATCGACCGCGTCTGCCCCGAGTTGGTGTCCGTAATGCGGAAGTAGCCGCCCTGGGCGTTCGAATAGACCAGGTTCGGCTGACCGGGCACCGGCACCGTGTAGAAGCCGTCACCGCCGGACACGGTGTAGAAGTAGCCGGGCAATATGCCTCGCCGGTCGTTGAGCCGGCTCGGACCGCACCAGTTTCCGTTGTCCTGCAACCCGCCGCACACGTAATACGGATCGCGGTCGTCCACGAAGATGTGGTAGTACTGCGCGAGGCTGAAGTTGCGGAAGATGTGGAAGTTGGCGCCGCCGTCGTACGACACCTGCATGCCGCCGTCCGAGCCGGAGAGCACGCGCTCACCGTCGGACGGGTCGATCCAGTACGCCTGGTGGTCTCCGTGCACGTCGTTGGCGATTCGTTGGAAGGTTCGACCCCCGTCGGTCGACTTCGACAGCCCACCCGAGAGCGTATACACCGTCTCGTGGTCGGAAGGGTCGACGTAGACATCGGAGTAGTAGAAGGCCCGGAAGTTGAGCTGATTCCTGTTGTCGTTGACCATCGTCCACGTCTCGCCATGGTCATCGGACCGGAAGAGCGTACCAGCGGTGGGATACTCGGTGATCAGGTAGACGATGTTCGGGCGCGACTGCGCCACGCTGATGCCGATCCGGGCCATGGGTTCATCCGGCGTGGTCGTGACCTTCTTCCACGAGGCGCCGCCGTCGCGGGAGAGGTAGAGCGCGGTCTCCTTGCCCCCGTCGTCGAAGCGCCACGGCTTGCGGCGGAAGGTCCACATGCCGGCGTAGACGTTCCGGGGGTTCGTCAGGTCGATGTCGATGTCCGAGCACCCCGTGTCTTCGTCGACGAAGAGCACGTGTTCCCACGACTGCCCGCCGTCCGTCGTCCGGAAGACGCCACGCTCCCGGTTGGGCCCCCACTCGTGGCCCATGGCACAGACGAGTGCTACGTCGGGGTCGCGCGGGTCGACGACGATGCGCTTGATGCGCTCGCTGTCATCGAGGCCGACATGGGTCCAGGTGGCGCCGCCGTCGGTCGAGCGGTACACGCCGTCGCCGTACGAGACCGAGTTGCGGGGATCGCCCTCGCCGGAACCGAGCCAGACGACGTTGTGGTCGGAGGGGGCAAGTGCCAGGGCACCGACCGAATACGTGTTCTCGTCCTGCCATTGGGGCTCGAAAGTCACACCGCCGTTGCTGGTCTTCCAGACGCCCCCGTCGGCACCCCCAACCCAGAAGGTGCGTGGATCACCTGGAACGCCGAGGATGGCGGATACGCGTCCGCCCATATTCACGGGACCGATGTGACGCCACTCGATGTCGCCCAACGCGGCCGAGATCGCCTCGGCGTCCTGGGCGTGGCCCGGTGTGGCCGCAAGCGGCGCGAAGAGTGCGAGAGCAAGCCGGAATGGGCTGCGGGGCGACTTCATGATGGTTCTCCGGTGACGGCTGGCAGGTAGGTGGGTGGATTTTCACTAATAGACGGATTGTGGCGGGGAGCGCTAGCGCCGTGGACAATCCCCGCGTCGCACCGAGGACGGCGAGGCGGGCTCACTTCTAGCGCTGACCCGGCTCGTCCACCACAAACCCCCGATACCCCAGCGCCCGCTGGCGCGGCCACACCTCGTCCAGCGTCTCGGCTTCGAAGAGTCGCCCGTTCATCATCACCTGTTCGACCGATATCGTGTTGCGCAGGTCGTCAAGCGGATTGCGTGACATGATCAGCAGGTCGGCAAGCTTCCCGGGTTCGAGCGAGCCGATTTCGTTTTCCAGGCCGATCCCGTTGGCTCCGAAGATGGTGGCTGCCCTGAGCGCGTCGTGGTTGGACATGCCGCCCGAGGCGACCATCCACAGCTCCCAGTGGAAGCCCAGGCCCTGCAGCTGGCCGTGGCTTCCGACGCCCGCGAAGCCGCCATCGGCTACGATGTCGGCCAGGAAGCGAGCGTGGTCCGCGAAGACGTACTCCTCGTCCATGGCCCACGCGACCGAGCCCGCCGCGCCGGCCCGGCGCCGGGTGCGCGAATCGAGGGTCTCGTGCGGCGTGAAGCGGGCCAGGCGCTCGTTGCCGTGGACGTTCTCGTTGGTGAACCAGTAGATCTCGCCCATCGGGCCGCCGAAGGAGACGATCAGGGTCGGCGTGTTGACGACCTTCGTCTCGGAGAAGAGGCGGACGACGTCATGGTAGAGAGGGTAGACGGGCAGGTTGTGCTCGATGCCCGGGTAGCCGTCCATCGCGTGGGTGAGGTCGAGCTGGAAGTCCAGGCCGGCTTCCGTGGTGGGCATCAGCTCCAGCTCGCGGGCCGCCATGATCAGCCACTGGCGCTGCTGGCGGTTGCCCGCAAGGTACATCTTGAAGGTCTTGGTGTCGTAGTAGTCCGAGTAGCGTTTCAGGACATCGCGAGCGTGGTCCAGGTCGCGGATGCCTTCGTTGGCCTGATAGTTCGCGAGGACCCCCGGACCGGTGGAGTAGATGCGCGGCCCGAGGATGTCGCCTGACCGCACCCGGTCGGCGTAGGTGAGGACATCCGAGACGCCGGTCTGGGGGTCGCGTGTGGTCGTGACGCCGAAGGCCAGGTTCGCGAGGTAGCCCCACGGCTGCGTGGTGTGGACGCCGGCAGGCGGACGGAGGTGGGCGTGGGTGTCGACGAAGCCGGGTGTGATGGTCATGCCGCTGACGTCGCGAACTTCGGCGCCATCGGGCACGGTGAGGGAGCCGGAAGGGCCCACCGCGGCGATGCGGTTGCCGTCGATGAGGATGTCGCCCCGTTCGATGATCTCGTCGCCGCGCATGGTGACGACGCGGGCGCCGCTGAGCAGGAGTGTTCCGGTGGGGAGGTCGCGGTCGGCGTCGAGAGCGGCCCGTACCTCGGTGGGGCGGTAGCGGGGGGGGTCGTCGGTGGACGTGGCGTCCGTCTCGTCGGCACCCGCCTCCGCCTCGTCGGCGCCCGTGTCGGGGGCGTCCCGGGCGGCGTCCTCGTCCTCCTCCGCTTCCGCAGCCTCTACGCTGTCCGCAAATGCCTCGGCGTCTTCGAGATTGTACCGGAAGTAGGCATTGCCGAGCGCCGACACCACTGTCCCGCCGTCGCTGCTCCATGACTGGAACTCACCGCCGATATCGGTGATCCGCGTCACCGGAACCGACGCCCCCGACGGGTTGCGCACCGAGACGGTGGGTGCTTCGGCACCGACGAGCGGGACCGTGATCACGTACAGATCGTTCCCCACCTTGGCCAGTGCGCGACCGCCTGCGGGCGACATCCGGATCGACGAGGCGTTGGCCGGTGGGCCGCCCCGGTTGGCAGTGAACCCGGTGACCTTCAGGTGCTCCTTCTCGTCGGTGCCGTCCCAGCGCACCGAGACCAGCCCGCGCGCGCCCGCGTGCAGATAGATACGGTCGGCCTGGTCGGCGCGGAAGTGGGGTTGCGAGCGTCCCAGAGACTCCGCGACCACCGTCGCCGCGCCCGCGCCGCCACCGTCCGACGCGTACCAGACGATCTCGGTCTGGCTTCCCCCGCCGGCACCGGTGAGGCGGCTGCGGACCGGGGCCTGCAGCACCACGATCCGGTCGCCGCCGGGAGACCACGCCGGGGACTGCAGGTAGTGGGGCGCCTGCGACAGCCGTCGGGCGTCGTCGCCATCGCGTGAGATCGCCCATAGATGGCCGCCGTCCGGCTCATGCCAGCTCACCGCCGCGATCGTCCCACCGTCGGGCGACCAGGCAGGATGATGGAGTGCGCCGTCGATCTCTTCCCCTAAACGCCGCGGCTCGCCGCCGCCCGCGTCCATCACATGGAGTCGTCCGAGTGCCGAGAACGCGATCTCGCTCCCGTCCGGCGACAGCGCCACGTCCCGGATCTGGCGCACGCGGAAGGTGGGCGTGTCCTCGACCGGATAGTCGAAGTCGAGGCGGGGGCCCGCGTGGATCGTCACGTCGGCCGAGAAGGGGATTTCGGTGGGCTCGGTGCCATCCGGCTCGCTGCCATCGAGCGGCACGCGCCACAGCCGCCCGCCGTACGAGGCGATGAGCGCCCCGCCGTCGGGCGTGAAAGCGTAGCCGGGGAGCAGGTCGAGGGTGGCCCGGCTTTCCATGTCGTCGCGCTGCACCGGGTAGACCAGCCAGCGCTCGTCGCCCGTGGCGAGGTCGCGGGCACGGAGACCGGTAGCGTCCTCGTGCCGGGAGCCGTACACCAGGGTCGCGCCGTCGGGCGACACCGCCGGGCGGAACCCCGACCCGTAGCGGCCGGTGACCGTCGCACTCCGCCCTGTCTCGCGGTCGTAGCGCACGAGCTGGTACTTGGGGAAGGCCGCGTCGTAGGTCCAGTCCCGCGTCCCCTGGGCCAGGTAGATGTAGCGGCCCGTCGGGTCGAAGGCGGGGCCGATGGCCTTCAGCTGTTCGGGTTCGCTGATCAGCGCGATTCCGCTCCCGCCGTCGCGGTGGAAGAGCCAGGGTTTGGCGGCACCCCCGAGCGGGCTGAAGGTGCGCGACGCGACCAGATACTCGCCGTCCGGCGACCAGGCGGGCGAGGTGTAGAGGTTGTCGTTGCCCTTCGTGATCTGGGTCGTGTCGGAGCCGTCCAGGCCCATCACCCACAGGTTGTGCCCCCCGCTGCGGTCCGAGACGAAGACGATCTCCGAGCCATCGGGGCTGAAGCGCGGCTGGCTGTCGAAGGCCGGGCCGGTCAGGAGCGGTGTCGCGGTCCCGCCCTCGATCGGCAGGGCGTAGAGGTCGCCCAGCAGGTCGAACACCAGAGTCGTTCCGTCCGGACTGACATCGACCGACATCCAGGAGCCTTCGCTGGTGGTGAAGCGGACCTCGCGAGTGGGCTCCAGCGGGAGTGCGGCGGTGGCGAGGGAGTCGCTGGCGTCGGCGGATTCCTGCGCTTGCGCCGGGAGGGGTGCCTGGAGCGTGAGGACCGCAGGGGCGGCGAGGACAACGAGGAGAGCGCGGGTCCGGCGCGCGGCGACGACCACCAGCATCGGTCCAGCCGCGAGAGCGGCGACAATCCTTCGCGAGAAGTTCTTCATTTCGGTTACTCCCCCATGCTTGTACGCCGACATCCTTTCGGTGCCCGGGGCACCGTTTCGAACCCGGCCTGCGAAAAGTGACGATCGGTAGTCAAGGCCCTCCGGAGGCTCAACTCCTCCATGACGACGAAGCTGGTGCAGTCTGTGAGCGAAAACTCCTTGTCGATCCAGTCGAAGAACCACGTCCGGGCCTTCTCGGCCCGCGATGCATCGATGCGTTCCCAGCGGATCCGCGAACTCGCGTCGACTTGGGCCCACCATCGGGCAGACGCGCGTAGCCCCAACCGGAACCGTATCAGAGTCAGCGTCTCGTCGGTCACGTAGTCGGTCGAAACCAGGATCCCTCCACCCTGCAGGTACGAATCGCGTTCCCGACAGCTGGCTTCGTGCGCCGGATCACCGGCGTCCGCCATCGCCATCCAGCCGGCGGTATCGACGAAGAGTGCCCGGCTACTCCCCCGATCCGCCATACAGAATCCGGTCGTGGTCCGTGGAGCTCAGCCCGTCGGTCGACCGGCCAACCGCCCCGGCCTGATAGAGCGAGTCGTCTTCCGCGCGGCCGACAGCCACCAAGCCGTGCAGCGGCACGATCCGAAACGCCGGACGGCTCCGGTACAGCACCGTGAAGTGCTCTCCCCTCCTCACCCGCGCAATGATCCGCCCCATTTCGTGCCGGAGCGTCTTGACGTTGATTGTGCTCGACATGGTCGGTTGTCCCCCGGTCCAGGCTGCAGGTAGCGCGCTCGCGGTGCCCATGACCGCCAGAAGGTAAACTTAAGATAACCTTTTAGCGAATGGCGACCTGGTCACCCGCCCTCAGCTCGCCGTCGGCATGGCTCGATACTTCTCGAACCAGGCCACGATGTTCGCGATCTTGGCCATCAGCTGGCTCGGCCGGCGGCTCATGTCGTGGGAAGCGCCGGGAAGGCGGATCACGGCGGTGTCGATCCCCCGCATCTTCAGGGCGTGATACAGCTGGTAGGACTCGGACAGCGGCGTCCGCAGATCCTCCTCTCCGGTGATGATCATCGTTGGCGTCTCCACCTCGCCGGCGAGCGACAGCGGCGAGAACTTCCAGTAGGCGTCCGGATTCTCCCACGGGAGCCCCTCGTAGCGGCCGAAGTAGTAGCCGTACCAGTTGTCGGCCGTCAGGGTCTTGCTGATCCAGTTGACCACGGGCTTCTGGGCCACGGCGGCGCGGAACCGGTCCGTCTTGCCGACGATCCACGCGGTCATGATCCCGCCCGCACTGCCGCCGGTCACGAACAGGTTGGCCTCGTCGACGTATCCCCGTTCGATCACCGCGTCGACCCCCGAAATCAGGTCGTCGTAGTCCTGGCCGGGGTAGTTGTGGAAGAGCAGATCGGCGAACTCTTCCCCGTAACTCGTGCTCCCCCTCGGGTTCGCGTACAGCACGACGTAGCCTGCGGAAGCCAGAAGCTGCATCTCGGCCGAGAATCGGTCACCGTAGTTGGAAACCGGCCCACCGTGGATCTCCAGGATGAACGGATACCGTCGATTCGGATCGAAGTCGGGCGGCTTGACGATCCAGCCCTGGACGGGGCGACCATCGAAGGAGGAATCCCACCAGATCTCCTCGACCTCGCCGAGGGTCTTGTTGGCGAGCAGGTCGGCGTTGAGAGAGGTCACGATGCGCGGGGCGTTGCCGCTGCCCCGGCTGCCCACCGCCAACTCACCCGGCATGTCCGGACGGGTCTGGTTGAGCGCGATGGCCCCGTTGTTCGCGACCGAGAAGGAACCGCCGCCGTAGGGCCGGCCGTACGAGGTGCCGCCGAGGTCGTTCGCCAATACCTCGATCTCGCCGTCGAGGGTGGCGAAGGCGACCTTCGAATTGCCCTCGTCGTCGTACTGGAAGTAGAGGCCGCTAGCGTCACCGGCCCAGACCGGGTTGGAAACGCTGCGGTCGAGGTCGCCGGTGACCACGCGCACGCCGCTGCCGTCGAGGTTCATGACCTGCAGCTGGCTGACCTGGTAGGTGCGGGTGCGGTCCTCGTAGCCGATGAAAGCGATTTGTCTCCCATCGGGTGAGACGGCGGGGCTGCCGTCGGGGCCGGGCCGGTCGGTGAGGGCGCGGATCTCGCCCGCGAGTACGGAAGCGATGTACAGCTCCGAGTTGCGGTAGTCGTGCACCCAGTCCGGGTTGCGGTTCGACTGGAAGACGAGGTGGGTGCCGTCTGGTAGCCACGCGGCCGGGCTGGAGTGCTGGAAGTCGCCGGATGTGACCTGCATCGGCGTCCCGCCGTCAACGGGGATGACGAAGATGTGGTTGTAGCCGAAGTCGAGGTAGCCAACCCCGTCCTGACGGCTCTTGAAGCGGTCCTCCATGATCGGCGGATCGGCCCACTCGGCCCCCGGCGGCGCCTTTGGCGGCGCTACCAGGCTCGGCGGCGGATAGGGCACCAGCATGTTGAAGGCGATCTCGCGGCCATCCGGCGACCACCGGAGCCCGCTCGGGGACTCGGTCAGCTGCGTGAGGGTGGCCGTCTCGCCGGTGTCCATCCAGCGGAGGTGAATCTGGCCGTCCGCCGTGTAGGCGACTCGGGTGCCGTCCGGTGACCAGCGCGGCGACCCGCCGGCCGCGAGGCGTCTATGGCCGGAGCCGTCGGCGTTGATGACCCACAGTTCGGAGCGCTTGCGATCGCGCATGATGTCCATCGCGGTGCGGACGTAGACGACCTGGCTGCCATCGGGGGAGATCTGCGGGTCCGCGGCGTATTCCAGCTGGAAGACGTCCATGGACTCGAAACGGGACTGGGCCTCGGCGGGCTGGGCGAAGGTGGTGGCCACCAGCGCGGCGGACAGGCCGAGGGCGGCCCGGAAGCTTCCCGTCCGGGCGAGGACGGCTCCAGGGCCGCCCGGCCGTGCGGAGACGGCGATGTTCATGAGGTTCTCCAGATGTTCGGACCTGCGGTGCGGGCACGGGACAAGACCCTGCAACTTCCGTCGGGTTCGACCTTCCGGCAACCGGGGGGGCGGCCGCTACAGACCTATGAACCGAAATCGAGCGCCGAAATGTCGTACCAGTCGATGGCGCGCCTGGCGATGCCGTTGGGCCCTGGAGTCCGTTCGACCAGAGCGGCGAACGTGGTGCCCAGGAGATCGTAGCCCATCAGCCGATCCCGGATACGCAACGTTCCGAGGTACTGCTGCCCGTTCCATACATCGATATGGGAATAGGTGTCCCGATCCCGCGTGGTCGCCACCCAGAGACGTCCTTCGAAATCGAAGTTGATCGGTTCCGGAGTGAGAAACCAGCGCTTCGGGGCGGTACTCCGCCACGTAGTCCTCGCTGCCCATGGCGAATATTCCGGTCAGGTAGCCATCGACATCGCGTTGGTTGGGCAGCTCCTCGAAGTAGGTCGGCGACGCCACTACCGAGGCGCCCTTGGCGTCCCTGTGTTGAAGGAACACCAGTTCATCCTGACAAGCCCAAAAGACAAAACCTCCTCGGCCATCGGGCCATCCTTTCCGGACCTTTCCGCACTCGGTGTCTGCCACATCCTCAAGGTCGGACCGCTCCCAAAGTACGTCTCCGGATAGAAGGTCAACTTCCCTGGGAATCCACGTGCCCCCGTCACCAGTCGCTTGGTCCGTCCATTCCACCCTGATGCCCAATACCCGCTGGTCAAAGATCTTGTGCGGGAGGAATCCACGCGGCATGGACACCTGCGAGACCAGCTTGCCGCTCGTCGCGTAGAAGCTCAGCCGGTTCAACCCGAGATCGATGATCCCCACCGACCCATCCGCTCCCCGCTCCAGCGCGGAAAGGGTACGAGACTCTCCAGGACCATCGCCTTTCCGACCGAAGACCCCGAGGACATCCCCCGCCCGGTCTCCGCAATGGACCCGGAATTCGATGACGCAGGCGATGTCTGCCGAGACAAGAGCGACGTCCAATCGGCTATACGGCGCCATTGTCGATGCAACGGGTTTCAACACGACCGGATCCGCTCGATGGTGCACCCGGCGGTGGCCGCCGCCAAGAAGGCGGCGGCCACCGCCGCGCTGATGGTGTTTCGGGAACCCCGCACTACGCCTAGCACTCTTCCTCCATGCACGGCCAGAAGATGCCGTGCTCCGCGAACGTCTGGCCACCCCCTGCGTTGATGTATTCCATCGCCTTGCCGCATTTCTCGAAGCACGGAGTGAGCTGAGCCGCGAGCGGGACCGCAAGGACGGCGTCGCGGTAACCGAGCCAACCCAGCGACGGAGCCGCGTCGCTCACTGGGCCGCCCAGTCAGGCATTTCGTACCAGTCGATGGCTTGCTTGGCGATGCCGTCCGGGCCCGGCGACCGCTCCACGAGAACGACGAGGGTCTTGCCGAGCAGGTCATAGCTGATCAACCGGTCGCGGACCACCACGGTGCGGAGGTAGTTCGAACCGGCCCATACCTCGATGAATGACCACGCGTCCCGATCACGGTTGGTGGCAATCCAGGTGTGGCCCTGGCCGTCGAATTTGAATGGGCCCCTGTACCATCCTTTGGGCTTGTCCCGATAGCCTGCGACCAGGCCTCTCTCAGCGATGTGGGAACCGACCCACTCCCGCCCCCGAGGCGTGCCAAGCCGGAGACGTAGGCGTCCACATCGCGCTCGTTGGGAAATTCCTCGACGTAGGCTGGTGAGAGAACCAACGTGCCCTCGCCGTCCCTGTCTTCAAAGAACGCCAGGCCGCCAGGGGTGGCGCAGTCACGAACGACCAGTCCTCCCGCCGAGCTCATGCCCACTTCGCCCAGCATGAGGCAGTCGCTGCTCGCCGCGTTGGTCATGCTCGTACGCGACCACAGCACCTCTCCCGTGAGTGCGCTCAGTTCCATGGGGACGTGACGCGTCAGCACGGAATACTGGTCATTCCGGTCGGTCTCAGCCGACCTGTCCGGCCTGCTACCCACGATTCTGTCATCCACCATGTGGAGGCCGAGGAATACTGCGGGCAATGGCGTTTCCGACAGCAGTGCACCGTCAAGCCGGAAGATCGTCAACCGACTCAGTGTAGGGTCAATAACCACTACATCGCCGTCCGGGCCACGCGCCACCCAGAGGCTCCTGAATTCCCCAGGCCCTTCACCCTCCCGGCCGAACACGCCCACTACACGTCCGTTTCGGGTGACGCAATGAACCTGGAACTCGAACGAATCATCCACGCACGCAGTACCTTCCCGGACAAGCGCGATACTCTCGCTATCGCTCAAGGGCACCTCTGTTGATGCGACAAGAGCGAGGGGGACCGCGGGCTGCGTGGAATCCGAGTGTGGGCCGCACCCGAACGTTACTGCCGCGACTACGGGAGCAACCGCGGTGCCGATGGTCGTGCGGACGGTCATTCGACTCTTGGCAGCGGTCATTTATTGAGTTAACAGTTCTCGACGTCAAAACGTGCAATGCAAGGTCGCATTAATGCCTGTTGCTGGAACCGCGAGAATCACCAGCGCACCGTCCAGGACTTCGTAGACAACCCGATACTGACCGACGCGAATTCGCCGAAGGCCCCGCAATTCACCCTTCAGCGCGCTTCCAGCGAGAGGCTGTTCGCTCAGCCGGTCGATGGACCTTACGACTCGAATGCGATCCTTCCGCGGAATCCGGGCCAGTTCCTTGGCCGCACTCCGCTTAATCCGAATCGAGTAGTTCACGCCGGACTTCATCATTCTGTGGACGGCGACCCTTGCTGTCAACGGTCCTGCTGCTGCTCGCAACGGCTGGTTCCGGGCGTTACCATGCCGATGACATCCCCGATAACCGTACCCTTGGCCCCAGGAAACGAAAATTGCCATGAAGCGGACCGCCCCCACCCCCCCGCACCTCACCTCCACCCTCTGCCTCCTTGCCTTCGCCGCCATCCCTTCCCTCCCCGGCCCCGTCTCCGCCCAGCAGCAGTACGAGTACCCCGATCCCTTCCCGGGTGGCTACCCGTCCCTGTCCGGGGGCAGCGGCGCGGGCCGGATGTACATGGAGAGCTACTTCCCGCCCCCCGTCACCGCGTCGCCCACCTACCCGGCGTGGTCGCCCGACGGCGAGTCGTTCGCGTTCGCCTACCAGGGGCGGATCTGGGTCGTGCCGGTCGAGGGCGGGACGGCGCGACAGGTGACCACCGGTCCCGGATACCATTCCCAGCCGACGTGGTCGCCCGACGGAAGCCGCATCGCCTACGCGGCCGATGTGGACCGCAACTTCGACATTCACATGGTGGACGTGGCGACCGGAGAGTCGCGGCAACTCACGAGCAGCCCGTTCCTGGACCTCAGGCCGCGCTGGTCGCCCGACGGGTCGAGGATCCTCTTCACCACGGAGCGCAACGGGAACTTCGACCTCTGGGCCTATGACATGGAGCGCGGCGCCGCCGAGCCCATCGTGGCCGATCCGCAGGCCAACGACATGGCCGGCGACTGGGTTGGAGACAGCGGCGACATCGTGTTCGTGTCGCGACGGGGCGAGGCGGCGCTCGGCTCGGGGTCGCTGTGGCGGTGGCGGGCGGAGACCGGCGAGGTGGAGCTTCTCATCCGTATCGAGACCAACTACCAGGCGGCTCCGGTGGTGGCGCCGCACGGGGGGGTGGTCGCCTACATCACCGACGCTTCCGGGAACAACGACCTCTACGCGGTGCCCAGCCAGAAATCGCCCCGCGGGATCCAGCCGGTTCGCCTGACGCATTCCCGCACCGACGAATACTTCCCCTCCTGGTCCCCTGACGGGGAGCACCTTGTGTACGCGCGCAACGGCGGGACCGACGACCAGCCGCGCACCATCGACAACGGGATGGGCTTTGCGCTGTACACCGTCACGCGCGGAGGGGGCGAGCCGAAACGGGTCAGAATCGACGACTTCGCATGGTCGGAACCGACCGGGCAGCTGCGCGTGCGGGTCACCGACTCCGACGGCGAACTCCTGCCGTCACGCATCTATCTGCAGGGGTCCGACGGACGCAGCCATTTCCCGGACACCAGCTACCCGCGCGTCGTGAGCGTGACCGAGGACTACTACTTCCACACCGACGGCAGCTTCTCGGTGACGCTTCCGGTCGGCGAGGCGCAACTCGAAGGCTGGCGTGGCTTCGAATACGAGCCGGTTTCGCGCACCGTCGAGGTGCGTGCCGGCGAATTCACGACCGTCGAGATCCAGCTGGACCGCTGGATCGACATGGCCGCGGACGGCTGGTATTCCGGTGACAACCACATCCACCCCAACTACGGCGGCCACTACTTCGTCACCCCCGAGGACCTGCGGAACAAGGCCCACGCCGAGGATCTCAACGTCGCGAACGGGATGATTGCCAATTACTGGGGCAACAGCCGGGTGGAGGATCTCGAGCACTTCCTCGGGCACCCGCATCCGCATACGGGACCCCGCACCGTCGTCTACTACAACGAGGAGTACCGGCCGAGCTACTTTGCGCACCTGTCGCTGCTGAACCTGGTCGAGCTCATCACCCCGTTCTATATCGGCTCGATCGGCACCGCGCACCACGCGCTCTATCCCGACAATGCCCACATCCTCCGCCGGGTTCATGAGCAGGGCGGAATCGGCGGCTACGTGCACCCGTTCGGACTCAGGCATCGCGAACCCGACGAGGCCGGCGCCGGCTCAGCGCGGGAGTTGCCCGTCGACGCGATTCTCGGCGTGGCGGACTTCGTGGACGTCGCATGCATCTGGAGCGACGAACTCGGCACGGCCGAGATCTGGTACCGCCTGCTCAACACGGGCTCGCGGATACCCGCAACCGCCGGCACGGACGTCATGTCGGACATTTGGCGACACCCCGCGGTCGGCACCACGCGCACCTACGTGTACACCGGCGAGGACCACCTCCACTACGACGCCTGGGCCGACTCCATGGCAGCCGGGCGCGCGTTTGTGACCAGCGGCCCGATCCTCACGCTGGACGTGGCGGGCCCCGGAGCCGCTTCCGGCATGGGGATGGGCGAAGAACTGGCCGTCTCACGCGGCGATGTGGTCAAGGTCACCGCCACCGCGCGGTCTCTCTTCACGATGCACCGGCTCGAGATCGTGCAGAATGGCCGGATCGTCCACACGGTCGATGCCACGGGCGACATGAAGTCGATCGATGCCGAGTTGGAGATCCCGATCGAGGGGTCAGGCTGGATCGCCGCGCGGGTGCTGGGTCCGCCGCAGCACGGGGCCATGGACAGCTATCTCTTCGCGCACACCAATCCGGTCTTCGTCATTGCCGATGGCGAGGCGATCCGTTCCCGTGAGGACGCGGCGTTTTTCGTACGCTGGATCGATCAAACGCTGGGCGAACTCCGCGCGATGGACCGCTGGGACGACCCCGCGCACAAGGCGGAGGTGCTGGCGACCTTCGAGGAAGGCAGGAGATTGTATCAGGCGCAGGTCGACGGGATGGGTGGCGGTGGGCGCGGGGGGAGGTAAGGCATCAACATTCGTCGGCCCACATGCACTCCCATTGTATAGTGGTCACGAGGGACCCGATTCGTTTCGGTGCTTCCTGATGAACACGACCGCTACCGTGACGCAGACCACCATTCCGGCCACGGTCAACCAGGAATCGAGCGGTGTGCTGTCCGGATGGCTTGCGGGAGTAATGAGCCAATTGCCCCAATGCGCAGCCAGCATGAGCAACGCCCCGGCAATAAGACCTGCATCGAATTGTGTGAAGCGCTTCATCCTGTTCCTCCTCGTCGCTGGCAGTGCGGCCTCAAGGAGTCAGACTAAGCTCATCCAGCCACCCCCGCACCTCCCACCCCATGCTTTCCAACGTGGGCCGAGCTTCGCGGAGCTCCTGGCCCGGATGCGAAGGCTTAGGCGCGCTTGATCGCGATTTGTCCGCCACTTCAAGCGGTTCTTGGCGGACAAATCGCGTCTCACGCTGTTCAGGGCGGGGTTTTGGGATCTGCGGATCCCTTCTCGCCGCCAAGTTGGGCCAGCAACTCGCGGACGATTTCCAGATCGGGCCGCGCTCGCGTCTACGGCATGTAGACGGCTACGATGGGGGCAACACGCATCACGTCCCCGTCACGAGTGAGGAGATCATGCGACCTGTTGTTACCGCGTTGAAGTCCCTCGTTGCCCCTGCGCTGGTGCCCCTGCTGTTCACGGCCCTGCTGACCGGTGCCATCACCGCACCCGCGACCGCTCAGTCGTCGGCGCTGGAGTCCTTCCGGGCCCAGATCGCCCTGAAGTCGGTGGGCAGCCCTCGGATCTCGCCTGACGGAAGCATGATCGCGTTTTCGGTGACGAGCGCGGACTGGGAGGACAACCGATTCGACCAGGAAATCTGGTTGGCGGTGGGCGACGGCGAACCCTTCCAGCTCACCCGCACCGAACCGGGTAGCAGCACCGGGCATCGGTGGTCCCCGGACGGATCAGGGCTGGGCTTCATCGCGGATCGCGGTGACGGCGCGCAGATCTACCTGATCCGCCCGGCAGGGGGCGAGGCCGAGCAGCTCACATCCCACGACGGCGGCATCAGCGCTTTCCGCTTCTCGCCCGACGGCAAGAGGATCGCGTTCACGGCCACCGACCCCGCGCCCGACGACTTCGAGGAGCGTGAGGAACGCTACGGCGACTACGGCGTCGAAGACACGGACTTCCGCATGTCACACCTGTGGGTGACCGAGGTGCGCGACGGTACCGAGCCCCACCGCCTCACCGGGGGCGATAGCTTCACCGTCGGCGCCTTCGAGTGGTCACCCGACGGCCGCGAGGTCGCCTTCGACCACACCCCCACGCCGCAAGTGAACTCCTTTCCGGACGCCGACATCTCGGTCGTGGATGCGGCCACCGCAACCGTCCGCACGCTCGTCGCCGACGCCGGCCCCGAACGCGGGCCGAGGTGGTCCCCGGACGGCGCGCTCATCCTCTACTCCACCCCCGCGGGCGCGAATCCGTACTACGGCAACACCGAACTCGCGGTAATCCCTTCGGCGGGCGGCGCATCCCGCATCCTGACCGCCGACTTCGACGAGAACCCCTCGCCGGTGGCGTGGACGGACGAGGGCGTGTTCTTCGTCGCGTCCCAGCGCACCGCGCGCCACCTGTTCCTGCTGGACCCCGAAACGGGCAACGTGACCCGCGAGGCCGACACTCCCGAGATGATCATGACTGTGGATCTCGCGCGCGACGGGTCCGTGATGGCGTTGCAGGGCGAGGACCGCACGACGGTCGGCGAGATCTTCCGGGTGTCGCGTCGCGGGGGCGCGCAGCGCCGGATCACCGACATGACGGCCCAGGTCGCCGACTGGGGGGACCTGGGGAGCCGCGAAGTGGTGCGGTGGGATAGCCAGGACGGCGCCGAGATCGAGGGGGTGCTCATGAAGCCTCCCGGCTACGACCCCGATCGCGCCTACCCGCTCATGGTGGTCATCCACGGTGGCCCGACCGGCACATCCAGGCCGCAACTGGCCGGCGGCTACGTGTACCCCATCCTGGAGTGGCTGAAGAAGGGCGCCGCGGTGCTGATGCCCAACTATCGCGGTTCGGCGGGATACGGCGCCGACTTCCGCGCCCTCAACGTGCGCAACCTGGGCGTTGGCGACGCGTGGGACGTGCTCTCCGGGGTCGAGGCGCTCGTGGAGCGTGGCGTCGCGGATCCCGATCGCGTCGCGGCGATGGGGTGGAGCCAGGGCGGCTACATCTCGGCCTTCCTTACCACCACCAGCGACCGCTTCCGGGCGATCTCCGTGGGCGCCGGCATCTCGAACTGGATGACCTACTATGTGAACACCGACATCCACGGCTTCACCCGCGAGTACCTGAAGGGGACCCCGTGGGACGACCCCGAGGTCTACGCGAAGACGTCACCCATGACCTACATCGAGCAGGCCGTCACCCCGACGCTGATCCAGCACGGCGAGTTCGACGCGCGGGTTCCCACGCCCAACGCCTACGAGTTGTATCAGGGGCTCCAGGATGTCGGGGTCGAGACCCGGTTGATCATCTACAAGGGGTTTGGACACGGAATCACCAAGCCACGCGAGCGGCTTGCGGCGATGTGGCACAACTGGGAGTGGTTCGCGCGCCACATCTGGGGCGAAGCGGTCGAGATGCCGATTACGTGAACGACCCGGAGAAGTTGATCGTGACGGTCCCGTCGCACGAATTGATCACTGCAACCGAGGTGGCATCGAACGTTGCGTCCGAGGGGAACCCACTGATCGTGAGTGTAACCGCGCCCTCGACGTTGTCGAAGCGGAACTTGCCGCCCCCGGCAGTGGTAGTGGAGTTGCCGTTGCTCAGGGTGACCGTCACGCCGTCGATCCCCGTCCCCTCGATCGAAACCTGGCCCACGATCGAGCAAACCGACGCAGTTGGCGCAACCTGATCACACGCCGCGAAAGAAACCGCCACGAGTGCAAGAGCCGCGAGGATCGTGGGTTTCTTCATGGGCTCCATCTCCTGGCCTGCGCGACACACGTGTACGTCATATAGTGGTCATGAGAGGCCGGATGTTCCAACCGGCCCCGGAAGAGAACGGCCGCCGCCGCCCCGGCAGGCCCGGAACCCGTGTTCCGCAGCAATGGAGACACACATGCCAAGATCAGTGCCCAGGAGCCCGTGGAGAAACCCCGCGTCAGCATCGAGAGCGCCGAGGCGCCCGGCTGGCAAGGCGCGACGAGGGAGAATAGCAGCGCTATTCGACCGAGAAAGCAACGCAGAGCGGAGCGTCCAGCCGGGATGCATCGGCGCTCGAATGCAGCGGGGATTTCTTCCGCGGGCTCCCCTACTTTCCCTCGTCCTGATCGCCGCCCTCACCACCCAGGCCGTCGCCCAGGACACCGGCGAGTGGAGCATCGAGGAATCGCGGGCTCCTTCCACCACCCCCCTCCGATTCACCGCTACGGAAGGCACCTGGATCAGCGTTGACGTCTCGCCGGACGGGCGTCACCTCGCCTTCGGGCTGCTCGGGCACCTCTACGAGATGCCGATCGACGGCGGTGATGCGCAGGCCCTCACCAGCGGCCGCTCCTGGAACAGCTTCCCGCGCTACAGCCCCGACGGGATGCGGATCGCGTTCACCTCGGACCGGAGCGGCAGCGAGGATGTCTGGATCCTCCATCGCGGCACGGGGGACGGGCCGGGCACCGATTCGACCGAGAACGTCACGAAGATGGCGCTGCCGGTGGTACAGGGGTCCTGGTCGGCCGACGGGCGGGCCATCTACGCCTCGGCGCTGGAGCAGAACGGGGCCACCACGGCCTACCGTTTCAACCTCTTCGGCACGCGGCAGGAGATCACCTCGGGCACGACCTTTCAGCCGATCACGCATTTCGAGGAACACCCGGTGCGTGACGTCCTCTATTACGAGATGCTGGATCAGCAGCCCCCCGCGAGCGGCGCCCGGATCAAGACCTACGACCTCCGGACCGGCGAGATCAGGGTCTACAGGGAGCGGCCCGGCGGAGCCTTCAACCCCGCGCTTTCCCCCGATGGTCGCTACCTCGCGTACGCCCACCGGGACGACCAAGAGGTGATCGTTGTCCTGCACGACCTGTGGACGCGGTCGGAGCGAGTGCTGGTGCGGGGGCTCGACCGGGATCACCAGGAATCGGGGCCGTACTACTACGGTGCCGCGCCCAACATGGACTGGCATCCGGACGGCACGCATCTCTACCTGGCCTTCGGCGGCTCGATCCGTGCGGTCGAGGTTTCGTCGGGCACGATCCGCGAGGTACCCTTTCGCGCGCCGGTCGACCGTGAGCTGGACGAGACCATCCGCTTCCCCTTCGAGTTTCCGGAGGGTGAAACCCGCGCCTGGGCCTATCGATTCGCCCACCGGACCCCCGCGGGAATCGTCTTCGAGGCGCTGGGGGACATCTGGCTGGCGGACGGGGACGGCGTGCGCAACCTCACGCAATCGGCCTCACACGAGGCCGGCCCCATGATCGACGCGGACGGCGACTGGCTCTACTACGCGAGCTGGACCGATGCGGAGCTCGGCGCCGTCCACCGTCGTCCGCTGACAGGCGGTGCGGCGACCCGGGTGTCGTCGCTTCCGTCGCAGCACATGTCGCTTGCGTTGGGCCCGGACGGCGTCCTCGCCTTCATCCGTGGCGATGGCGGCCTCATCAACGCCCTGCGAATCGAGGAGGAAACCAACTTCGAACTCGTGATGGTCGAAGACGGCGCGGAACGCACGGTGACCCGCGTGTCCGGCACGCCCAACGCGCAGGGGCGCGCGCCGCATACCGTCCACTTCGACGAAACCGGCAGGTGGATCTACTACACGGAGTTCCTCTCGGACACACTGACACTGCGTCGCATCCGCCCTGAAGGCACGGAGAAGGCGACCCTCTACCGCTTCCCGCACGGGGAACGCGCGGTCCTCTCCCCCGATGGCCGCTGGATCGCGTTCCGCGAGTATCACCGCAGTTTCGTGACGCCGTTCGAGTGGATCGGCAAGCCGGTGACGGTGTCCGCATACGACGGCGTCGGGTTCGCAAAGCGCGTCGACCCATCCGACGGCGCCGGGCTGGCCTGGTCCGACGCGAACACGGTGTCGTGGTCGCGCGACGGCAAGCTCCACGAGAAGGCCCTGGAGGACATCCTGGCCGGGACCGAAGGCGCCGAAACCACCGACATCACGGTGCGCTTCCCGGTGGCATTGCCGACCACGACGGTCGCGCTGACCAACGCCCGCGTGATCACGATGGACGAAGAGCGAAGTGTTTTCGAAAGCGCGACGATCCTCGTGCGGGGACACCGCATCGCCGAGGTGGGACCCGATGTCGTCGTGCCTGCGGAAGCGCGCGTGTTCGACCTCGCGGGCCACACCGTCATACCCGGCCTCGTGGACGCGCACGCCCACGCGGTGGGGCAGCTCTCGGCGACGCACCTGATCGAGCAGCGGCTTCCCGGCATCACCGGCGCTCTCGCACACGGCGTCACCACCCTCTACGAGCTGTACGGCTCCGAGGAAAAGGAGCCCTGGGTCCGCGACATGATCCGGGCCGGTCGCTTGGACGGCCCGCGGATGCTGTCGGTGGGTGCGCCCATGTACGGCATTCGCGAGTACCGCCCGCGGACCTATCGCCCGGTCGATTCCTACGCGGATGCGGACGAGCACGCCCGCTACAGCCGCGACCAGGGAATCACCGCGCTGAAGGACTATGTCAACTTCACACGGGCCGACAGGCACCAGCTGATCACGGCGGCGCGCGAGCAGGGACTGAACGTCGTGTCCGAGACGGCGGCGATCCCGCAGATGAACTTCACGCAGATCATCGACGGGGTCACCGGGCTGGAGCACTCGATGGGGCTGACACCGCTGTACCAGGATGTGATCGAGCTCTTCAAGGCCGGCGGGACCGGGGTCACGCCCACGCTGCTGGTCGTCTACAACGGCCCCGTCGGGCAGGCGTTCTTCGACCAGTCACAGCGCTACTGGGAGGACGAGAAGCTCCTGCGCTTCAGCACGGCGGACCGTTTGCGCCAGTTCCGCAGAGTCACCCACTTCTGGGACGACGATCTCTACGCGCCCGAGATGGCTGCCGCGATGAAGCGCCTCTTCGACGCGGGCGTGCTGGTGAACGCGGGCGGCCACGGACAGATGCTGGGACGCGACATGCACTGGGAGATGGAGCTGTTCGTGCAGGGAGGCTTTTCGCCGATGGACGCGCTGCAGACCGCGACGCGTAACTCGGCCGTCTATCACGGCCTGGGCGCGGATCTGGGGTCGATCGAGGCCGGGAAGCTGGCGGATCTGGTGGTGCTGGGCGCGAACCCGCTGGACGATATTCGCAACACGCAGCAGGTCGTGTATGTGCTGAAGAACGGGGTGGTGTATAGCGGGGAGGATGGGGCGCGGGTCTATCCGGGGCCGGTGGAGGCGGGGGCGTTGTACTTTCAGCGGGAGAGGTGAGGGGCGACCGACCTCATCGCTGCACGTCTCCTTTGTGCCGCAATGCGGTGACGGTGGGGAACAGCCGTGAATCGCCCACGGCGAAAACGATGCCATCGTCCCCGACCGCGACACCGGTGATTCTAGCCGGGAACAGTACCGACCCGATGTAGTCTCCCGTGTTGATGTCGTATTTGTCCGCTACCCTTCCGCCGTATTCGGTGGTTCCAAAAAACAGAACGAACAGCGTGTCTTCTCGCGCCGCCAGATCGAGAGTCGTGTGGGTCGGTGCGCCTTCGTAACTGGCTCGGAAACCCCCGTATTGGGTATTGGTAACCGTGACGTTGGAGAACGGCACGTGTTCGATGTGGGGATACCGCCCCTGAACCTCGCCACCGTCAAAAACGATCCATTCGCCCGCTGTATCGAAGCTGTACACCCACCGGTCCGTCCCCCGCACAGGAATCGCTTGGCCGACAAGTTCCAGGAAATGCTTATCGGCAAATTCTTCCCATGGAGGTTCGATCAGCTCCAGCAATTCCCCGTCGTTCGACAGCAGGGCCCATGGGCCACCAAGGTAGGCCACCGCCAGATTGCCGTTATCCAGGGCGGCGACTGCCGACGTGAATCCTACTTCTTTCGGCAGTGAGAATTCGCTGACCAGGCTTCCGTCGCGGCCAACTGTAACAATGCGCCGGTTCACGTTGTCGATGATGACTGCGTTTCCCTGCGCGTCAACATCAAATACACGAACCTCGAGAAGCTCGCCCGGCCCTTGTCCCCTGCTTCCGTACGACCAGACAAGCTCCCCGGCGGCATTCACGTAGTGGAGCTTTGCGTTGCCTATGTCCGCAACGTACATGCCGCCGCCGGGCGCGCTTCGCGGGGACCACAGAAGAGCAAAGCTGCTGTCGGCCTGTTCGCCGAGCGACCACAGAGTGTCGAAGGAAACCGCCTCGAAGACACGATCGCCACCGCTCCTTCGGCCATTGACTCGATCTGTATCGCCGCTCTGACAGGCGCTCAGTACGAAAGCTGCAAGAAGGACGGTTCTCATCATGCTCCTATCGTGACGCGGGAATCCCTTGCCCACACTTCCTACAAACTCACACTTGCGAACGTTCCAGTTTCGGGGCTCCTGAGGGAATGTGTACATAATTTATGTACATAATCACAACGAAGTGCGGCCAACCCCCGAGTTCGCCCGGCTCCGTCCCCCCTACTCCGTCGCCCTCCGCCGCGCCCGCACCGGCAGAATGATCCGCGACGGGTACTCCCGGCTGTGGTGGATGATCTGCCGCGCGGTGTTCCACTCCGTGTCGGTCGCCACCGGGTTCCCCGTGTTTTGATTCGGGGCGACGTGCGGGTAGGCGCTGCTCGTGAGGTCGATCCGGATCCTGTGTCCCGGTTCGAAGGAGTGCGCGATGTGTCCCAGGTCGATCTCGTAGCGTGCGACTTCGCCGGGCGTGAGCAGCTCCTCGCGGTCGAAGCCGTTCCTGTACCGGGCCCGCACGACCCCGGTGATGGGCCCGAGCTTGACCGCCCTGCCGTCCGGATAGACGTCCATGATGTTGGCGACGAAGTCGGTGTCGCGCGCATCGGTGGCCGCATGGAACTCGACGACGACCTTGCCGACGATCTCCACCGCCTCTTTGATGACTTCGCTCGTGTACACCAGGACATCGTCACGGCGTTGCAGCGGGGTGCGGTCTTCGCCCGCGGGCAGGACACCCAGAGCGGCCGGCACCGGCCTCTGCGGGTCGAAGGTGAACCGGTCCGGGGGCGAGTCGCCCTCCGGGGCCGACCAGGCGAGGGCACCATCACCGGCGATGGAGTTCGCCCGTCCACCGCTGGACAGGAACAGATCCGTGGGCTGGGCATCCGTCGGCGGATACGCGTCGAACTCCCGCCACTCCTCGGCACCCATCACATACACCCGCGCACGAGGCTGATCGTAGCTGTCCGCGCTGCCCTTCAGGTAGTGGTCGAAGAAGGCAAGATGCTCGGCCATGTTGTCGACGATCGACTCGGGCTTGAACGTCATTTCCCCGACCTCCAGCGTGCCACCGATGAACGTCTCCGCGTGGCCCCAGGGGCCCGACAGCAAGTACTGCTCGTCGGCGGCCGGCGAATGGGCCATCATCCCGTCCCAGTAGAACATCGCGCCCGGCTGGTCACCGTCGAACCACCCCGTGACGTGGAGCACGGGCAGGTCGAGCCCCTGGAAGTCATCCGCGGTGAAATGCAGCCGTTGCCAGTACTCGTTCATCGTCGAGTTCTGGAGGAAGTCGTTGAAGAGCGGCATGTCACGGCCCATCGCGTCGTCCTGGGTGATGAGCGGCCGGTGCCAGTACACCGAATCCATGTCGATCCCGGCGGCGTTGGCGGTTTGCATGTTGCGTCCCGAGGTGCCGTTGATCCAGTCCAGCGCCCACGACATCATCCACGCGCCACCGTAGTAGGGCAGCTCGTGCATCCAGCGCCCGGCCGCGGCGGTCGCCACCATGCATTTCAGCGCGGGCGGATGCTCGCGCGCAGCCAGCCACTGATCGGTGCCCAGGTAGGACACGCCCGCCGTGCACACGTCGCCGTTCGACCAGGGCTGGGCCGCCATCCACTCGATCGTGTCGTAGCCGTCCTCGCCTTCCTGGAAGAAGAAGTCGAAGTCCCCGTCCGAATCGCCGCGGCCGCGCACGTCCTGCATGACCACGGCGTAGCCGCGTTCGGCGAAGTAGGTCGCCCACCCTGCCAGGGTGAAGTCGCCGATCGCCATGGTCTTCAGGTATGGCGTGCGGATGATGATGGTGGGGAAGGGGCCGCCCTCGGACGGCATCCAGACATCGCCCGAGAGTTCGACGCCATCGCGCGTGGGCGTGCGGATGTCGAAGATGCGCTTGACACCATCCGTTTGGGCGGATGCCGGGGAGGTGGCGGCAGGTACCAGGGCAAAGGCGATACCAAGCACCATGGCGGCGAGGCCGGGGGGCAGGGCAGGCAACACGGAACCAACGGTGAAATGGTCGGGACGTCTCATGACGTGTCTCCTCAGCGCGGATTGGGTCCCCATGGCACAATAGGCACCGGCAGGACGGTCTTCAACCGGGCTTCGGCCTGGCGTCGCCGGGCTCGACAGCCAAGGTATGGGCGGTCTCACAGGATCTGGCGTGTGTGCGCATGCATTTGCTGCATTTGCTACCGCATCCTACATGGTATAGGATATTCCATCTTCCGCGGCACGCCCCGAGGGAAATGTCCCTTGGGGCGTGGTCAGGTCCCAAGAGGTAGGAGGTTGGGTATGGATGCGGTGCGCTTCACCGGTGTGGCTTCCCTCTGGTCCTCGATTCGGAGGACGATCCTTTCTGAGAATCGAGCGTCGCCCGTCCTTGTCCTCACGGCGGCCGCCACGTTGGCCGCCCCGACTCCCACCTTGGCACAGCAGACGGGGTCCGTCACCGGCACGGTGGTGGCTGCGCACGATCAGCGCCCCATTACGGCGGTCCAGGTCACCATCGCGGGAACGTCGCTCGGCACCCTCACCGGCGCCGATGGCCGCTACCTCATCGTCGGCGTCCCCGTCGGCGAGGTCGAGGTCGAGGCCCGGAGCCTCGGATATGGCCGCCAGACCGTCACGACGACGGTCACGGCCAACCAGGGCGTAACGGTTGACTTCTCGCTCGCCGTCTCCGCGGTCGAACTGGAGGAGATCGTCGCGACCGGGACCCCGGTTGCAGCCCGGCGCAGGGAGCTCGGGAACGCCGTCACCAGCCTCGACATCGAACAGATCGTAGCGACTTCCGCGGTCACCTCGGTGCCGGAACTCCTCAACGGTCGCGTCAGCGGCCTGGTGGCGATGGCGGGAACCGGAGTGCTCGGCGCCGGGCCCCGGCTGAAGATCCGCGGCACCGCCAGCCTCGCTCTCGACGACCAGCCGCTGATTTACGTTGACGGCGTCCGGGTGAACAACGACATCGGCGCCGGCCCCAACAGCCAGGGGTACGGTGCGGGCGTAATCTCGCGGCTGGGCGACTTCGCGCCCGACGAGATCGAGCGCATCGAGGTGGTCAAGGGTCCGGCGGCGGCGACACTCTACGGCACCGAAGCCAGCAACGGCGTCATCCAGATCTTCACCAAGCGCGGCGCTCGCGGCGCGCCCGCACGCTGGAGCCTCAAGGTCGAACAGGGAGCGAACTGGATCCACGATCCGGAGGGCACGATACCGGCCATCTGGGGTCTTGATTCTTCCGGGGCGATCGCCAGCTGGAACCTCTTCCAGCGGGAGACCGACGCCGGCAACAACGTCTTCCGCACCGGGCACGAGCAGTCCTACAGCCTCAGCGTCACCGGCGGCGAGGCCAACATCTCGTACTTCGTGAGCGGTTCGTACGACACTGGGCAGGGCGTCTACACCACCAACAACGTCACGCGCTTCAACGGACGGGCCAACATCGACTTCTCTCCGTCCGAGATCTGGAACTTCGGCGCGAGTGCGGGCTACGTCCGGTCGAACATCGAACTCGCCGACGACATCGGGTCCGGCCCCCTGCTGAGCGGAATGTACTCGTTCCCGTCGCTCATAGACACGCCCAACCGCGGCTGGCTCATCGCTCCGCCCGAAGTCCTTTTCGAGCGCGAGCAGAACCGGCAGGAGCTCGACCGCTTCACGGGCTCTTTCCGTGTACAGCACACGCCCTTCGAGTGGCTCCAGCAAAGGCTCGTCGTCGGTCTGGATGAGACTGCCGAGGACAACATCGTGCAGCGGCCCTTCCTCGGCCCCACCGGTGAGCTCTTCTACGGACCGTCGGGTGCCCGCGGGGGCCGGGAGTTCGAGAAGCTGTCCGCCACCTTCATCACCGCCGACTATGCGGGAACCGCGAGTCTTGCCATCAGCGACGACCTGACATCCGAGACCTCCGTGGGACTCCAGTACTACTCGCGGGAGCTTCGCGCCGCCCAGACCACGGGTCAGGAGTTTGCGGCGCCCGGGCTGACCACGGTGTCGAGCACCGCACGCAGGTTCGCCGGCGAGGTGTTCGTCCGCAATGTGACCGTGGGCACCTTCGTCCAGGAGCACATCGGATGGCGGGACCGGCTCTTCGTCACCGGGGCGGTCCGCGTCGACAACAACAGCGCCTTTGGCGACGACTTCGATTTCGTGGCCTACCCCAAGGTCAGCGCCAGCTGGGTGATCTCGGAGGAACCCTTCTGGAACCTCGACTTCGTGAACTCGCTCAAGGTGCGCGCGGCCTTCGGACAGACGGGGCAGCAGCCCGAGAGCTTCTCGGCGCTGCGGTTCTTCCTGCCCATCACGACGGGGCTGGGCAGTCCGGGGCTTGCACCCTCATCGCCCGGCAACTCCGAACTGGCCCCCGAGCGGGGAATCGAATACGAAACCGGCCTCGAGGGCGGGTTTCTGGGCGACCGCGTCGGGATCGACCTCACCTACTACCACCAGAACATCCGGGACGTTCTCCTGCAGCGGCTGCTTGCGCCGTCGAGCGGGTTCCCCGGCGTGCAGTGGGTGAATGTGGGCGAGGTGGAAAGCCGCGGCGTCGAGCTCAGCCTCGACGCCGCTCCGATCCGGAGCCGGAACGTGAGCTGGGACGCCGGCTTCCAGATCTCGCGCAACTGGAACAAGGTCCTCGACCTCGGCGGCGTCCAGTCCGGGACCACCTCGGACGGTAAGGACTACCTGATCCTCGACACGATGCTCGACACTCCGGGGCTGCACATCCGTCACCAGGTAGGGCTGCCCCCCGGATCCTGGTTCGGCCAGAAGGTGGTCTCGGCCGCCTTCGACGCGAACGGCAACGCCATCAACGTGATGTGCGACGGAGGCTCCGGCCGCAGCCCCGTACCCTGCGACCAGGCACCGGCGATCTACCTCGGTCCCACCGAACCCGAGTGGCACGGCAGCGTAAGCACCTCCCTGACGGTCTTCGGCAACCTGACGCTGAGCGGTCTGATCGACTTCAAGTACGGTCAGCGGCACGGCGACAACGACGCGATCGTGCGCTGCCAGCTCTTCCGGATCTGCCGCGAGAACCTGGCGCCGATGGACTACGATCCCATCACGATCGCCGAGTACGACTCCGGCTTCTACAGCTCCTTCGCCGTGGCCGACGCCGGCTTCACGAAGTTGCGGCAGTTGTCGCTGTCCTACGGCCTGCCGAGGCAGTGGGCCGAAGGCTTCGGGGCGGGAAGCGCCACTGTCACGCTCGCGGCCTACAACCTGATAACGTGGACCGATTGGCCGAGCCTCGACCCCGAGACCTACTTCACCGAGCCCACTTCCACCTCTCCGCTCTTCGACAAGTCGAGCCAGTCGTTCACGCCCATGCCGCGCCGGGTGAAGGTGGCGGTCCGCGTGAGTTTCTGACGCGGGGAAAAGGGATTATGGAAATGAAGATTCGAGAAACTGTCACTGTGAGAGAGGCCTCACCGAGCCGCATGGTATTTCGGTTCGGCGGGGGATTGAGGGCTGCGTCGTCGGCCCTGGGACCGATGCTCCTCCTGGCCGGCTGTGAATCGCTGCTGGACGTGCAGCCACCCGACCGGGTTGGCGACGCCGTCCTCGAAGACCCCACCACGGCAGACCTGCAGGTCGGCTCGGTGATCGCGAGCTTCGAGTGCGCGCTCGCCGAGTACATCGGCACCACGGGCGAAGTGTCCGACGAGTTCGTGAACTCCAACCTGAGGAGCTCCCAGGCCTTCGACTTCGACGCGCGGCGGATCACGTCGGACCAGGAGAACTACTCACTCTTCGACTGCGGCCAGTACAACGCGATCTACCTTCCCCTGAGCATCGCCATCTCTCAGGGCGAAGAGACGCTGGAGAACCTTCAGGGCTGGAACGCTGCGGACGTGCCGAACCGCGACGACCTCATCGCGACCACCCTCGCGTACACGGCCTACGCCCGCGTCCTCCTCGGCGAGTCGTTCTGCTCCGCCGCGATCAACCTGAGCCCCGAGCTGTCTTCGAATGCGATTCTGGCCGACGCCGAGGGCCGCTTCGGCGAGGCGCTGTCAGGGTCGATGCAGGTGGGCAACACACAGATCGCGGCCATGGCCCGGTTGGGCAGGGCGAGGGCGCGCCGCGGCCTCGGCGATATGACCGGTGCCATGTCCGACGCCGAAGCGGTGCCCGAGGGCTTCGTCATGAACGGGAACTATTCGAGCCTCAGTCAGCGCTCGATGAACACCGTGTACCGGACCAACAACCAGAGCCATTTCGAGTCGGTGGACCCGAGGTTTCGCGAGCTGGAGTGGAAGGGCGTGCCAGATCCCCGGGTGCCGACCCGCAACACCGGCCAGCTCGGATTCGGCCGTGTCTATCAGGTGTGGGAGCAGCTCAAGTACCTGTCGCTGGACGGCCCCATCCCGATCGCCACCTGGGACGAGGCCCAGCTCATCATCGCCGAGGCGGCCGGCGGGCAGCGGGCCGTCGACATCATCAACGCCTTCCACGACGCGGCCGGGCTACCCGGCTACGACCCCGCCACGGACATGGTCGAGGGCCCCACCGGCGACAACCTGCTCAACATGATCATTCAGGAGCGCTCCCGGGAGCTCTTCCTGGAAGGCCACCGCTTCTGGGACCACCGGTCATTCGAGATACCGCTCGATCCTCCTCCCGGGGCCCCCTACCCCAAGGGCGGCGCCTACGGCTCGATGCGGTGTTTCCCGCTACCCGACGTCGAGAAGAACAACAACCCGAACATTCCGAGCTGATTCGTCATAGCCGGCAGCGCCTGCCACTCGGGGCGGGGCGGCCCGGTTGATCCCACCGCGGGCCAGGATACCGCCGCCGAACTAGTGCTTCGTCAGCTGTACGAGCTCCTGCGAGGTGGCCACGCCGCTGTGGACACCGCCGTTCCGCGTCCACCCGCCCTTCCGCCATCCGAAACGACCACGCAGTCCTGATGTCGCGCCCAGTAGGAGCGTGCCTCCCTCTTGCCGAGATACACCCAGCCAATTCCACTAACCCCGCAGGCAACCGCGCGGGCGCGCGCGCCAGGTGTGGTTCCCAGAGGAGCTCGTGGTGGTTCGGGTTCGGGCGTTGCACCCTCCACAGCTGAACGCGCCGGCTCCCGGCATCCAGCGAGTCCACCCCGAAGATCATTTCCTCTTCCTCCACCGGACCTACGAACCGCACCCCTGCTGCCGATAGACTGAAGCGCCCCACCTGGGCAGGCCACCGGAACTCCCCTTCGGCGTCGAAAGACGCCAGTTCATGGCGGTCGTAGACGACCAGGTGACGCCCATCGAAGGCCACATGGACGATGCGCGGCCGCAACTGGTCGTAGAGGAACACGCTGTCGCCTGCGGCGGCCAGCCCACCGTAGGAATCCGAGGTCACACCTTGACATATATGTACACAACATATGTACATAATCATAAAATGCGGCCATGTCCCGAGTTCGCCCTCGAAGCCGGTCCCGTCCCGGGCCCGCGCGACCCTCGGTGATCGGCCCGGGAAGCCCTACCCAGGGCGCTTTATCGTGGCGCGCACGAGGAACGGCACATCGAAAATCCCGGGTGTGACCGCGACGATCGTGTCCCCGACGAGCGCGGGTAGGTTGCGACGGGGAAGGCCAAAACCCAGGTCGACGCTGCCCAGGAAGTACCCCTCCGAGCTGAATACGTCGAGGAGGCTGGGAGCGTCTCCCACCTTTTCGATGATCCCGACCAGGACGTGGCCATCGTCCGTCACATAGATCTCGTTGACCACTGGCCGGACCAACCCGGCATCCTGTCTCGAAATGCCCCCTTCCGCGAGGCCGTCCGCAATTGCTTTCTGGTCCGCCCGATCAAACGTCGGGGTCCGGTGCGTGGTCTCGACTACCCTGATCGTGTCGCCGCTCGGAGTAGTCTGGACCAGGCGAAGGCGACCGGTCGACGCTGTCCAGATCGTGCCGTCGGGAGCCAGGCTCCATCGCAGTCGCGGTATGTAGTGATTGGCGAGAAAGCGAGCCGATTCCTGACTCGGCCGAATGATGGAGTTCTGAAAACCAACTGCAAGCGGAGGAATCGGAAGCATCGCCACCGTGTCCACGACGTGTCCCACCGTGTCCACGCGCAGGAATAGAACCATTGGGGGTCCGCGCACTGCGAAGCCCTCGTCAATGAGGGTGCGGGTGCCCTCGAACACGAGGGGATGCTGAATACGCATGACGCCGCGAACCGGTCTTGGCACAGACTTCTGGAACGTGCCTGTCGAGTCGAAGACGTGATGCCGTCCGTTCAGTCCGTCCGCTACCCAGAGCCGACCCGTACCATCCCAAGCCAGGGCCATCGGGCTACGGAATTCGCCGGGACCCTCACCGGAGCCCCCGAAACTCCTCACGAACTCACCGTCACCGCTGAACACCACGATGCGGTCGGTCGAGTACTCGAGGACGAAGATCTGACCGTTCGGCCCGAGGGTCACGCTGTTGTTCCTGGAGGTCGCGAGTTCCTCGTCCGGGTTTCCCTGCACGTTTCCCACCCTGAATTCCTCGACGACCCGCCATTCCTCGGATCTGCGCCAAAGACCGGCGGCCCCGTTTCGCACCACCACGACCCCCCCGACTGTGTCCACCTCCGCCATCACACGTCGGCCCGGGTCACCACCGCACGCGGCCATCAAGAACGTGAGGGCCGCACCAAGTTGCGTCATGACTCGTCCGCGTCGGATCATCAAGTGTTTACCCATCCCCACCAAGGAGCTCCACTAGCCACGAGCCAAAGCGGTCGCGCACCACGCGCGTTCGACCTCGTCTCGTCTACATAACGGTCGGCCAATGCGTTGCAGTACCCGCAGTCGGTGTCGCAAATGAAGGCCAAGTGGCAACTCGTACTCGCGGTCGTCCGGTTGGCAGCGGAGTACGCCTGCCAACCGGACACCATGAAGGGCAGCGGCTCGTCGACCATCAAGGGCCGATAGCTAACTTGCTGTGTCATCCGAATCGTGATCGCGGTCAACTGCACTGCCAGCAGGCACCCCAATACCGACACTAACCGGCGCCTGGCCGAGCCGGACATGCCCTTCGCTGAAGCCGACACGCCTTTCATGGTCAACGATCTTTCCTGTGGTCCAAAGCAGCCAGAGTGGGATCCCCGCGGAGCGTTCGTGACTGAGTCCTATGCTGGGACATCTACTTCGTCAACTGTCTTAACACTCGCCGGCGGTCTGGCACGCCATGAGCAGGCCAGCGTGGCTGTAGCATCCGCTGGGGTACCACACCGCTGCGTCGAGACAGGCACATCCTGAGGCTGTAGCTTCGTCGCACCCGTCTACGCTTCCCGCCACCGCCGGTTGTGTCGAGGCAAGAACCCCGAGCGCAACCAAGTTGGCGAGCACCAGGCAAAGAACTGGGAACCTCTTCAATACTGTCACGATCTCCTCCTCAAGAAAGAGTGACGGATCCTTGAATTGGCCATGCGACCAACTCTGCTTCCCGGATTCAGTCTGGGATGGATCCCCTCACACGGCGAATGGCGCATTCCATCCACCGTACCCAAGTAGTCTGTGCCCCCGAGTCGCCGGTCCGCCATGTTCCAACCCGGCCAATCCTTGACAATATCCGGCTTCCGGCGTGGGAACCGCCGTTTTCGCCCGCCGGTCACCGATGCGAGACGAGAGACACCCGCCGCCGGGCCTCGATAGCCCAGTCGCTCAGCGGCAGGCGCGGCAGCTGAGTGGGCGTCTTTCCGGTAAGGTTCTTGACGAACCGGCTCCAGGACGAAGCGTCCGAGAACCCCAACCGGCGCGCGATCAGCGTTTGACTCGCTCCTTGTTCGTGGAGCGCGTACCCCTGCAGAAAGGTGACCCATCGAATCGCCAGCAAGATGGAGTAGCCGTACCGCCTGGCCACCTTGGACAGATGGTCGGCGGTACAGAAGACAGTGTCCGCGACATCTTTCAGAGTGCGAATCGGGGACGACTTCCCCCCATCGTGGTTCTTGCTCGGTCCCGAGTGTGCAAAGTCGTCCGGTTCCAGCCCGGGGATCCCCCTGATCGGCTGGTACGCCACCAGACGCAGCGCCTTGACAGCCGGAGCCGGGCCGGGACAGGTCCGAATGAAGGGCTCGACGGCGTCCGGGAAGAGCAAGTCTCCTGGTCGGCCGTTGCTCTCGGTCACTGTAATCCTCTTCGGTATGGGTTGAACGACGCTCGGTAACGCCACCCCGCGTCCCGACTGCCGCCAAGTTGACACCAACCCGTCCTTTGCCCAACTCGGCTTGGTAACACGCGCGTGTCCGGTCTGCTTGTCCCTATCCTCACAAACAGTTCTCACCCGCAAGACGTGCAAGAGCGCCTCTTTGGAGGCCCCGGGAAGGACAGCGTTTCGGTTCGAGCCCCTACCCCCCCGGATTCACCAGCAACGTGATGTGCGTGGGGTACTCCGCCGAGCGGTACACCCTCTTCGTCGCCTTCTGGAAGTCCTCTTCCACGGCCTCGAAAATATTCGGCACCCACGTCTGCGGGTTCCTGTCGATGATCGGGAACCAGGTGCTCTGAACCTGCACCATGATCCTGTGGCCGGCCAGGAAGCGGTGGTCGCGGTCGCGCAGGCTGATCGTGTAGGGCGTGACTTCGTTCGGGACGACGGGCTCGGGCTCGCGGTAGCTGTTGCGGAAGCGCGCGCGGAAGACCTCGCCGGCGACCATGTATTGGTAGCCGCGGAGCGCGGGGTCGGGGTGATCGTCGGGGTAGACGTCGATCAGCTTCACGATCCAGTCGGCGCCGCCGCCGCTGGTCGAGGCGAAGAGGTGTGCGACGATGTCGCCGGTGACAGAGAACTCCTCCTCGAGGGGCTCGGACTCCCAGGTCAGCACGTCGGGACGGCCGTCGACGAAGCGCTGATCCTCGGCCTGCCACAGGTGCCAGCGATCGTAGTGGATCGGCCGGTACTGGAACGGCACCGGGTTGTCGGGGTCGGAGACGTACTCGTCGTAGGCGTCGCCATCGGACGCGGGCGGCGGGTCGAAGGAGACGGCGCCGTCTCCGCGAAGGTAGACGTTGCGCGGGACCATGCCCTCGGCGGGCCAGCTATCGTACTGCTTCCACTCGTTGGAGCCGGTCTGGAAGGTGATCGCCTCGGCCGCGGGCAGCTCACCCTTGTCCTTCAGCCAGTAGGCGAACCAGGGGGCGTGGATCTCCTCGCGGAAGTAGCGGGCAGTTGCGCTGCCCAGGTCGATGTCGTGGACCATCCGGCCGACCTCGTCGAATGTCCAGCCGCCGTGGCGCCAGGGACCGAGCACGAGGAAGTTCTCGTTGTTCTCGTCGTCGGCCTCCAGCTGCTTGTAGACCTCGATGGGGCCGTAGAAGTCCTCGGCGTCGTACCAGCCGGTGACGTGGAGCGCGGGGACGGTGACGCCCTGCAGATACGGGAAGACGCCGCACATCTCCGTCTCCCAGTACTCGTCCATGTTGGGATGCGCCACGAAATCGTTCCACATGCGCGATTGGCCGCGCAGGATCTCGCTGACCTGGGAGAGCGGGCCCATCTCCAGGTAGCGCGTGTACTTGTCCCAGGCACCCTCGGGAGGCCACAGCTCGGGGGGCATTTCGAACCGCACCGCGGCCTCGTAGGCGTAGCTGAGCCGGAAAGCACCGTTGTGGTGGAAGTCGTCGCCGATGAACATGTCGGCGCAGGTCGCCTGCGGTGAGACGGCGGCAAGTGCGGGGTGGGGGTCGACCATTGCCCGCGTGGAGAGGAAGCCGCCGTACGAGATCCCCCAGGTGCCGACGCGGCCGTTGTTGCCGGGCAGGTTGTTCACCAGCCAGTCGATCGTGTCGTAGAAGTCGGTGGACTCGTCGGTGCCGTCGACGTCTTCGGGAAGGCGATTCGGGCGCAGGGTGAGGAAGTCGCCCTCGGAGTCGTAGCGTCCGCGCAGATCCTGCAGGACGAAGATGTACCCCTCGTCGAAGAACTCCTCGTACCAGTCCAGCCGGATCGAGTACTCCTGCTCCTGCGGATTGGCGTAGTAGGGGGTGCGCTCGAGCATGATGGGGAGCGGCTCGGTCTGACCCTGCGGGATGTAGATCTCAGTGTGCAGCCGCACGCCGTCTCGCATGGGGACCATGACGTCCCACCTGGGTTCGAAGATGGCCGCGAGGTCGATGTCGACACGGTTTTCGTAGGGGTAGCGCGTCATGCGCTCCTGGGCGATGGCGGGCGGGGCGATGGCCAGGAGCGCGGCGGCGGCGAGGAGCGGGGATGAGCAAATGGGCAAATGAGCATGCCAGCTTCCCAAAACGAATCGTGGTCGTCGCATCTGTTGCCTCTTTCGGAAGACGGTGCGTCACGGGCATTCTTACCGCGCAACCCGGGGGGAGCAACTCGTCCCTCCCAGCCATTGATCATCGAAGACGGAGCCAATTATGACGCGCACCCTGCGATCAGTGGCAATCACCCTCGCAGTTTTCCCGGTGAGCCTCGCCATCTGGAGTTGCCAGGCCGACACCGAGAGCGAACCACCCGCCACGGAAGAGGACGATTTCCGGCTCAGGTCGGATGTCGAAGCTGCCCTGCCGGCACGAGCAGAGGCATTCGCGGCCGATCCGGACGACGACGATGCCCGGCGAGCCTACGCGGACATCCTCTACAAGCTGGGTAACGTCTGGGAGGCGGACGATGTCATCGCGCCGCTGGGCAGCGCCTCGTCGTCGCATGTGGGCAACCTGCAGCTCGCCGCCAGGATGGCGTATCTGCTCGGAGACTACGGGCGGGCCGAAACCCTCTTCAGCAGGCTGGTGGAACTCACTGAGGCGGGTTCCGAGGACCACGACACGGCGATGCGCGGCCTTACTCTGACATTCTATCAGACCAACCAGTTCGCCAGGGCGCGCGAACTTCCCGCGCCGGAGGAAATGGACCCGGCGTCCAGCCTCCTCACCTTCATGCAGGCCTTCAAGGGCGAGCCCTATGGGATCGAGTGGGCGACCGACGACGGAATCGCGCACCTGGAGATGACCAACAACATCACCCAGCCCGGCGCCCTTCCCCTCGTCGACCTGGAGGTCAACAGCCAGACCGTATCGCTGATCCTCGACACGGGCGGCGACCGGCTCTACCTCGACAAGGACATCTACGCGAGCCTGGGCCTCTCCACCCTGGCCAACCGTGAGGCACGCTACGCCTACACCGGAGGCCAGACGGTCGAAGAGCCGCTCGGGGTGGCCGAGACGGTGACGATGGGCGACGTGACCTTCACCAACGTCCCGGTGGTCGGCGCCACCTGGAAGGCGCTTGGCCAGACCAGCGACGGGGTGCTGACCACACAGATGCTCAAGCAGTTCCTGAGCACCATGGATTACGACAACCGCCGGATCACCTTGCGCGAACGCACCCCGGAGGCCCTAGGGCAGGTCATGGAAACCTTCGGAGACACCCCGCCGGTCGAAGTGCCCTTCTTCATGACGGCGACGCACCTCATGTTCGCGAAAGGCAGCCTGAACGGCCACGAGGGGATCAACTACTTCATGGATTCGGGGCTCGCGATGAGCATGCCCATGATCGTCGTCGACGAAACCGTCGAGCTTCTGGGGCTCCAAACCAACGTCATCGAAGGCACCGACTACTTCTGGACCTCGATCGAGTCGCACGGCCTGAACGGCCTCATGCAGGGCGCCACGCAGGCGATGGGGAACGTCTTCGTCGAAGAGGACCCCTTCTGGCAGAGCGGCTTCATGATGGACGCCCTCATGTCCCATCAGTACCTCTGGCCGCTCGGATCCTGGACGATCGACTTCGACAACATGACCTACTACTTCCCGGCGCAGGGGTCTGAGGGATGAGGGCGGCCGGTTGGAGTGCGGGACCGCTTTCCGCACGCCTGCGCGCCGCGCTCGGTCTCGCCGTTGTGCCTGCGTTTATCGCGTTGCCGGCAGCGGCCCAATCCCTGCGCGCGTTCCCGCCCCCCTTCGAGATCCGCGTTCCCGTCCCGCCCGGCCCCCTGGCCTCCGGCGGCGACCACTATCTCGTCTATGAACTCCTGATCAAGAGCTTCATGCCCGCCCCGGCCGAGGTCGGCCGCGTCGAGGTCTTCGCGGAATCGCCCGCCGGGCGGCGCCTGCTGGAGTACGCCGGCGAGGAGCTGGGCGAGAACATGCTTCCCCCGACCTCGCAGGAGGAAGATCCCGTCAAGCGGAGGACCATCGGCGCATTGTCGCACGGCGTGGTCTACGTCATGCTTCCGATATCCGGCTCGGTGACGATGCCGCGCCAGCTCTTCCACCGCGTCTGGTTCGATCTCCCGTCGGGCGACTCCACGGTCGCCGACTACGTCGACTTCGAGACACCAATCCAGGCATCCTCGGTGATCGAGATCGGGCCGCCGCTCAAGGGTGGACCCTGGGCGGTGTTCAACGGTCCCTCCAACGACTCCGGCCACCGACGCATGCCGCTCCAGCTCTTCGGGCGGTCGGCGTTCGCGCAGCGGTACGCGATCGACTACATGCTCGTCGACGCGGCGGGGCGCGCCATGCCCGTCGAAGACGGCGACAACGACACCTATCCCGGCTACGGCGAGGAGGTGATCGCGGTGGCGGATGGGGTGATCTCGACCGTCTTTGACGGCGTCCCCGAAAATACACCCGGGGTAACCTCGCGCCCCGAGGTCTTCAACCTGTCCACCGCGATCGGGAACCACGTCATCCTGGACCTCGGGAACGGGCGCTATGTGCTGTACGCGCACCTGCTCCCGGGAAGCCCGCAGGTACGGGTGGGGCAGCAGGTGCGCCGCGGCGACGTGCTTGGCCGCGTGGGCAACTCCGGCAACTCGGGAGGCCCCCACCTTCATTTCCATATCATCGACGACAACGTGCCGCTGGGGGCGGAGGGGCTGCCGTTCGTCCACGATGCCTTCGAGTTGGTGGGGATGTGCCACGAGGGGCCAGGGGGTCCGTGTGAGATGAGCGAGCCGGAACTGCGGCAGTACGAGACCCCGATGCGAAATCAGCTGATCAGGTTCCCGGGGTAGCGTTGCGCACCCCTGCCCAGACGCCGACGGCCGGAGCGACACCTCACGAGGAGAGCGTCCCATGAACCCCATCCGCACTCTCACGATCGGCGCGGCGCTCCTGCCGGTCGGCGCTGGGCAGCCCGAGTCCCAACCGGGCAATCCCGCCGCCGACCGGGCCGTCATCGCGGCATCCGCCGCCCAGGTCACCATCCACCGCGACCCCTGGGGCGTCCCGCACATCATCGCCGATGTCGAGGAGGCCGGTTTCTACGGTCTCGGGTACGCGCAGGCCCAAGATCAGCTCGAATTCATCCTCAGCATGTTCCTTGCGGGGCGCGGTGAAATGGCGGCGGCATTCGGGGACGGGACCGCCAGCGGCGTCGCGGGGCCGGGCAGCGCGAACGCCATCCCCACGGACATCCAGTCGCGCATGTGGCGACACGTCGAGGAGTCGCAGGCGGGCTGGGACAGACTCGCTCCCCAACTGCAGGCGAACTACACCCACTACATCGCGGGGATGGAGGCCTGGATGGCCGAGCACCCCGACCGCACGCCCGGCTGGGCGCCCGACCTCGAGCCCTGGGACCCGGTGGTGCTGTCCCGCTTCGTGCTGTGGCCGGGGTATCAGGCCGGGCAAGGCATGCAGGACTGCGCCCGCGGCGGCGTCCAACTCGCGGCTGCCGACCGCGCGTCGATCGCCCGGGCCAGCCGGAACGCCTCCAACGAGTGGATCCTTGCCCCGTGGCGCACCCGGGCGGGCGCCCAGATCGTGCTCAGCGACCCGCACGGCGGGATCGATGGCGCCTTCACCTACGAATCGCGCATTCACGCCGGCGATCTCCACGCGGCCGGGTATTCTCTCGGCCCCATGCTCATCCTCACGCACACCCGCGACGTGTCCTGGGGGATGACCACCGGCGCCCCCGATGTCGCCGACTGCTACGAGGTCGAGGTCGACCCCGCCGACTCCCTCCGCTATCGCTACGACGGTGAGTGGCGCCGGATGGAGACGCATGACGTCGCGATCCAGGTACGCGAAGGCGACCCGGTCACACGCACCTTCGCCTACACGAATCACAACGACGTCCTCTCCCCCGTCGTCGCGCGGCAGGACGGCAAGGCCTACGTGGTGAGCACGTCCTACATGCACACCGCAGGCGACTTCGACCAGGAAGTCTACGAGATCAACCAGGCGACCAGCATCGCCGAGGTGAAGCAGGCCATGCGCCGGCTCGGCATGTTCCCCCAGAACCTCATGTTCGGCGACCGCCACGGCGACTCGTGGTACATCCGCGCGGGGCGCACCCCGGCCCGGCCCGACGGCTTCGACTGGAACCGCCCCGTCCCCGGGAACACCTCGGCCACCGCGTGGCTCGGCACCCATCCCCTGGAAGACCTCGTCCAGCTCGAGACCCCCGCCGCGGGCTACATGCAGAACAACAACATCTCGCCCGACGTCATGCTGGAGGACAGCCCGCTCACCGCCGACCACTACCCCTCGTACATCTACAACGACACGCCCAACCGCCGGAACACGCGCGGCGTGCGCACCGTCGATGTCCTCTCTGCTGCCTGGGACTTCACCTTCGACGACGCCGTCGAACTCGCCCTCGACGAGATGTGGGTCGGCACCGCGGCTTGGCAGGACGCGCTCCGGGAGGCCCTCAACGCCGACCTTGACCGGACGCGCGCCGCCGCCCCCCACGTCCGAACCCTCGCAGGCAGGATCCTCTCCTTTGACGGCCACGCCCGCCAAGGGTCCCGGGCCGCGCACGCCTACGCGGTCTGGCGCGAACATGTCTTCACCCTCCCCGACCTCGACGCTGAGGGCCGCGCGGCCCTCAGCGATCCGCTCTGGGAGAAGGACGGTGTCCCTGCGGCCTACCTCTCGCGCCTCCTGGACGCCCTCGACGCCACCGCCGCCTTCATGCTGGACACCTACGGCTCGATCGACCGCACCCTCGGCGACGTCTTCCGCATCGGACGCGGCGGCCGCACCTGGCCACTCGGCGGGATGTCGATCCTGCACCCCACCGACCAGGTGGCCTGCGCGCTGGCGCTCAGCTGCGTCTTCACCCTCCGCGCCATGACCTCGTTCAGCCGGCCCGACTCGCTGGGACTGCGCCATGTCGAGATCGGCTCGCGGCTCCTGCGTCTCGTGCAGTTCACCGATCCAATCCGCTCGTTCACGCTCCACAACTACGGTCAGAGCGAGAACCCCGACTCGCCACACTACATCGACCAGGCCCGCCTCTCCAGCGAGCGGCGCCTCAAGCCGACCTACTTCGACCCCGCGGAGCTCATGAATCATGTGGTCTCGACCAAAGTCCTCGACGTCAACGTGCCGTAAGACATCCCTGGCGCGGGTCACACCGGCCCCCGCGCCCGTCGGACGCCGCGCGCTCACCCGGGCCGCGGCCGCCTTCACCGCCGCCCTCCTCCTCCCCACCACCGCCGCCCACGCCCAGAGCGTCGCCGACTGGGACGCCACCCTGGCCCGCGGCGAGCCCCGCGAGATCGATTTCACCACCGAGCAGGGCACCTGGATGTCCCTCGACATCTCGCCCGACGGCCGCTGGATCGTTTTCGACCTCGTCGGGCACATCTACCGCGTCCCGGCGGAGGGCGGCGACGCCGAGTCCCTCACGCAGGACAGCGGCATCGCGGTCAACTACCACCCGAGCTACTCGCCCGACGGCACGCGCATCGCCTTCGTCTCGGACCGCGGCGGGCAGGACAACCTCTGGGTCATGGACGCCGACGGCTCGCACCCGCGCGCCATTCACCTGGACTTGAACTACCGAGTGCAGGAGCCCGAGTGGACGCCGGATGGCCGTCAGATCGCGGTCACCCGCAAGCTCAAGGGTCCCGTTGCCTTCTACCGAACCACGGACGTCATCTCCGTCTTCCCCGCCGAGGGCGGTCCTCCGACCGACCTGGTCGTCCTCGGCGCCTCGGGCGCCACGGCTCCGGCCCGCTCCGGCTTCTGGGAAGGCGCCGACCGGGCGCAGAGCCCATCCTTTACCCCCGACGGCCGCACCCTCTTCTTCCACTCCGCAATCTTCACCGGAGAGGAGCGGCGCATCCGCCGCCTCGACCTGGAAACCGGCACCGTCGACGACGTCACCGAGCGCACCGGCGGCTACCTCAGCTGCTGCGGGCGTCCCGCCTATCCCCTGCGCCTGGGCGAAGTCGCCGCCGAACTCTCGCCCGACGGCCGCTGGCTGACCTACGCCCGCAAGCTGCCGGGCGGCGTCACCTCGTACCGCGGCCACGAGTACATGGGCCGCACCGCGCTCTGGATCCGCGACCTCGAGACCGGCGACGAGCGCATCCTGATGGACCCGATCACGCCCGCTGCCACCGACCATCACCCGAGCTGGAACATCGGCGTGCTCCCCGGCTACAGCTGGGCTCCCGACGGCCGCTCGCTGGTGCTCACCCAGGGCGGCCGCATCCGCCGCGTGTGGGTGGAAACCGGCGACGTCGAAACCATCCCCTTTCGCGCCCGCGTGCAGCGCAGCATCTCCGAGATGGCGCGCGCCTCGCGCCGGATTGCCGACGACGACTTCGCGGTGCGTTTTGCCCGTACTCCCGTGACCTCGCCCGATGGCCATCTCGTCGCCTACGAGGCCGCCGGTTGGCTGTGGCTACAGGAGCTTCCCGACGGCAGTCCCCGCCGCCTCACCGACACTTCGGCCCCAACGGCCGACCCGCATCCCGCCGATCAGCCCCTCGAAACCGGCCCGGCCTGGTCCCGTGACGGACGCTGGGTCGCCTACACCTCCTGGGACGACGTGCACGGCGGTCACGTCTGGAAGGTCCCGGCGCGAGGGGGCACCCCCACCCGCCTCACCACCACCCCCGGCCGCTACGCACAGCTCGCCTGGCGCCCCGACGACGGCGCGCTGGTCGTCAACCGGTGGGACCCCGCGCTGACATGGGCCACCAGAGGGCTCGGCTGGCAACTCGTCGAGATCCCTGCCGATGGCGGCGGCGCGCGCGAGCTCACGGCTACCGGCCCCCAGCGCGACATCACGGTCGGCGACGATGGCCGCCTCTACTTCGCCGGGAACGACGGCGGCGCACCCGCGATCCTCTCCCTCGCGCCCGATGGCGGCGACCAGAGGGCCCACCTGCGGCTCCCGCCCGCCACCGAGCAGGCCGCGCTGTCCCCCGACGGCCGCCACGTCGCCTTCAAGCACCTCCAGGCGATGCACGTCGCCCCGGCCCCGCCCGGCCTGACCGCGTCCGGCCCGCTCACCATCGATCCCGCCGGCCCCGGCGTCGTGCGGCTCGACGAGGGCGGCACCTATCCCCACTGGAGGGACGACGGGACGCTGGAGTATGCGGTCGCCGGCCACCACGCTACCGTGACCCTGTCCGGCGGCGAGGTCTCTTCCACCCTCCGCGACCTTGGCCTCCGCATCCCCCGGCCCCGCCCCACCGGCACGCTGGCTCTGGAGGGAGCGCGCCTTGTCACCATGGCGGAGTCGGCGGCCACCCAGTCCGGCTCCCCCACCAGCGCCACCCTCCCCGACGTCATCGAGCGCGGCACGATCGTTATCGAAGGCAGCCGCATCGTCTGCGTAGGCGACTGCGACACCTCGGGCGCGGACCGCGTGGTCGACGTCTCCGGCAAGACCATCATCCCCGGCCTTCTGGACGTCCACGCCCACCACCTCGTCTTCGCGGGCCCTTCTTTCATCCCGCCCCAGCGCCGCCACGAATCGGCCCGCTACCTCGTCTACGGCGTCACGACCACCCACGACCCCTCGGCGGAGCCCGACCCCTCGTTCGTGATCTCCGAGATGACCGAGGCCGGGCGCGTGATCGGCCCGCGCACCTACTCCACCGGACTGACGCTGGTCTGCCCGCCGCACGGCCTCGTGCGCGCCATCGCCTCGCTGGACGACGCCCGCAACCACGTCAACCGCCTCGCCGACCAGGGCGCGCTGTCTCTCAAGGACTACAAGCAGTGCACGCGCGTCCAGCGTCAGATGCTCGCGCAGGCGGCGCGTGAGCGCGGCATCACCCTGACCGCCGAGAACGGCGATTTCCTCTACCTGCTGGGCCTCGTGATGGGGGGCCACACCGGATGGGAGCACCCCATCCAGACCGTTCCCACCTACAGCGACGTGACGACCTTCATGGGACAGGCCGGGGCGACCTACTCACCGCAGATCACCCTGTCCGACTACCCGAAGGGGGTCGGGCTCGAGTTCTGGCTGGGCGAGCGCGACCTGTGGCAGGACCCCCTGCAGCTGGCGTGGTCGCCGTGGCAGGAGATCGCGGTGCGGCGGAGCTTCGTGAAGAAGCCGGCCCGCGAGTTCATCTTCCCGCTCGTCGCCGAGGGTGCCGCCGACATCGCCCGCGCGGGCGGCCACATCGCGGTCGGCGCGCACGGCGAGGTCGACGGGCTGGGCGCGCACTGGGAGATGTGGGCGCTGGCCGAAGCCATGACTCCGATGGAAGCTCTACGGGCCGGAACCATCAGCGGCGCGCGCTTCATCGGTCTCGAGCAGGATATCGGCTCGATCGAGGTGGGCAAGCTCGCGGATCTGGCGGTGCTCGACGGCAATCCGCTCGAGGATATCCGCCTGTCGTCCGAAGTCAGCCTGGTCATGGTGGGCGGCAACCTCTTCGACGCGCGGACCCTGCGGCAGACCTGGCCGATCGACCGTCCTTACGGACCACGGCCCTGGACGAACGACGACATTACGCGGACGGATGTGCGGGCTGACGACTACTGGGACCGGCGGCCTCCCCCGGGTTAGCCTCGCGTCAGCCCCCCACCACCTCCACCCCCACCTCCGCCCCCTCCCCGCTCCCCAGCCGCAGCGTGCCCGGCGGCTCCACCTCGCGCCGCACGTACCCCAGCCCGATCGCCTGCGCAAACCGGGGCGACTCCGCCACCGACGTCACACGCCCGCGCACCTTCGTGCCGCCCGCCTCGAAAAGCTGTCCGCCCGGCCTGGCCGGCGCGTCCCCGAAGCGCAGCGCGCGAAAATGCCAGTTGACGCGCCCGCGATGCCGGATGCGCACGATCACTTCCTGCCCCGTGTAGCACCCCTTCCCGTGATCGAACGCGCGGTCCACGAGCCCCGCCTCGACCGGGATCGTGGTCTCGTCCATGTCGACGCCGAACGCGGGGAACCCCGCCTCGATCCGCAGCGTCTCCCAGGCGCCCCAACCGACCGGCACCGCGCCGCCGTCCTCCAGCGCCCGCCACACGCCCGGCAACCTTTCCGCCGGAGCCCACACGTCCCACGACGGCACCTGCTCGACCGCGCGCGCCACCAGCACGCCGCCCTCCCGCGGTCCCCCGTCAAGCAGCGCGTACCCCTCCGCAGGCGCTCGCCCAAGCGCCGCTGTCATGGCGTCCTCCGCCCCGGGACCGACCACAGTGAGCAGGCCCACTTGGCCGCCGAGATCGTCGACGCGGGCAAAGCGGGGTGGCATGAAGCGGGTGAAGTGCCTGAGCACGGCCTCGTGCCCATGCGTGGCGACATCCAGCCCCAGCCCCTCCCCTTCGCCAGCCCCCAACCAGAGGGTCTTCAGGTCGGTGACCATCCGGCCCTTGGGCGTGAGGATCGTCCCGTAGACCACCTCGCCCCCGTGCCCATCCGCCGCGGGCGGATCCGGCACCCGGTTCGTCACGATGCCGTGCAGCATCTGCCGCGGCGCCCTTCCGTGCACCCTGAGCAGCCTCCTGTCGGCGCGGTACACGACCCCGCAACCCTCCACCGCCGCGCGGTACTCGCCGCGAGGGTCACCGAAGTGGCGCGCGACGCGCTCGCCACCGTCACCCTGCGCAGCGAACACGGCTCCCCTCTCGCCGAGCAGCTCCAGGATTTCCGACACGCTAACGACCCCGTCTCGCGATCAGGACGACCCGGGCAAGGGTTTCCCTCCTGCTCGCAGCTCCTGCACCAGGGCCTCCACGCGTCCGACATCGTCGGCGTTCGGCGCGAAGGCGAGATAGGTCTCCAGCTGCATGACCGCCTCGTCGGGGCGGCCCAGGCGGGCGAGCAGGTAGCCACGGTCCCGGATCTGTACCCGTGCGGTCGGGCGCACGACGAGGATGCGCTCCACCGCCGCCAGCGCGCGCGTGTCGTCGCCGGCCCGATGATAGATGCCCTTCAGGTTGAGCAGAAGCCGCACAACCATGTCGCGCTTGGATGCGGTCTTGAAGTGGCGCCGTTCGAGCCGGGGGCGGCCGCCTCGCTGCCGGCTCATGATCTGGCCCACTTCCTTGCGGGAACGGATCATCCCGCCGTGGAAGGGGTCGATCAGGAAGGTCATCGCGTCCCCGCGGTAGCGGATCATGAAGTGGCCCGGGAAGTTGACCCCTTCCAGGGGCAGCCCGAGCCGCCACCCCACCTCGAGCAGCACCATGCCCAGGGTGAGCGGGATCCCCAGTCCCCGGTCCAGGACATCGTTCAGGAAGGAGTTGCGCGGGTCATGGTAGTGCTGGCGGTTGCCGCGCAGCTTGCGTGTCAGAAAGAGGTGGTTGTTCACTTCGGCCAGCACGACCGCGGGGGCCCGCTCGATGCCGAGCCGGTCGCGCGCCTCTTCCGCCAGGACGTCGAGCCGGACCAGGTAGCGGTCGACGGGGAGCTGGAGGTATTCCTCCCGGGCCACCAGAAGCGCCGCCCGCGCGAGGTTCAGGTCCTCTTCGGGACGGTCCACCTCGCGGGCGAACTCGTGGCGCGACGACCAGGCAGGCGCGGTCATCGCGGCCTCCCGGGGCACCTGCTGCCAACGTTCACGGTTCGTCCTCTGATCAAGGGGTCCAGGGACCCTCCAGCGGGTGGTACGCGACCCTCCGAAGGGTGCTGCTCCAGAGCCGAATCCTGCCCGCCGAACGGTTGCCTGTCAAGCGCGGCGCGGTACCTTTCCCCATGCCCAGCGAACCCCACGACCAGCGACCCCGGATCAGGCTCAGCACCCTGTCCCACGGCGCCGGGTGAGCGTGTAAGCTCGGCCAGGCCGAGCTGGCGCAGGTTCTGCGTCACCTTCTCCCGGTGGACGACCCCCGAGTCCTCGTGGATGCTACCACGGGTGACGATGCCGCGGTGTACCAGATCTCCGACGGCCGCGCGCTGGTTGTGACCCTCGACTTCTTCACCCCGATCGTCGACGATCCCTACGACTTCGGCCGCATCGCCGCGGCGAATGCCCTGTCGGACGTCTACGCCATGGGCGGGCGGCCGCTCTTCGCCCTGAACCTGCTCTCCTTCCCGCGCGACCTCCTCGGCGAGGGGCTGGCCGAAGAGATCATTCGGGGCGGGGCCGAAAAGGCCCGGGAAGCCGGGATTCCGGTGGTGGGCGGTCACTCCATCGACGACGCCGAGCCCAAGTACGGGATGGTCGCCGTCGGCGAGGTCGACCCCGATTCGATGCTCGCCAACGACGGGGCCCGGCCCGGGGACGACCTGGTGCTGACCAAGCCGCTCGGCACGGGGATCGTCGCCACCGCGATCAAGGCGGGGGAATGTCCGTCCGACCTGCTCGCGGCAGCGGTCGAGTCCATGGCCCGGCTCAACCGGGGCGCCGCCGAAGCGGCCGTCGCTGCCGGGGCCCGCGCGGCCACCGATGTCACCGGCTACGGCCTGACCGGTCATCTCGGCAACATGGTTCGCGCGTCCGGCGTGTCGGCGCGGATCGATTCGGCAAAGGTCCCGGTGCTGGACGGTGTCGGGGCGCTGGTCGAAGCCGGCCATGTGCCGGGGGGCACCCGGCGCAACCTGGCGGACGGGGCCGGCAGCGTCTCCTACGAAGGCGAGGTCTCCGACACGACCAGGCTGATCCTGGCCGACGCCCAGACATCGGGTGGCCTGCTGATCGCGTGCGCAAAAGACCGGACGGCAACGCTGGTCGGTGAGCTGCGGGCCCGAGGAGAGGTTGCCGCCGTGGTGGGCGAGATCACGGACGGTCCGCCCGGGGACATCGTCATCGGGTAGATGCACCGCCCGGCGGGCCCGAACCCAAGCTCGCCCCCTACGCCCGAATCGGCGCCCCCACCTCCTCGGTGCCCACCACCGGCCGGGCCCCCGCGACCGCCTTCTTCTTCGGGTTGAGCAAGGCCAGCTCCACCACCCTGTCCAGGTCCTGTACCAGGTGCACGGTGAGCGAGTTGCGCACCGCTTCCGGCAGGTCCTCCAGATGGGCTTCGTTGTCGTGCGGCAGGATCACCTCCTGGATCCCGGCGCGCACCGCGCCCAGGACCTTTTCCTTCACCCCGCCGATCGGCAGCACGCGTCCCGTCAGCGTGAGCTCTCCGGTCATCGCCACGTCGGCACGCACCTTTCTCCCCGATACGGCCGAGATCAGGGCGGTCGCCATCGTGATTCCCGCCGACGGCCCGTCCTTGGGGACCGCGCCCGCGGGCACGTGAATGTGGATTTCGCGACTTTCCAGCGCGGCCTCGGCGATGTTCAGCGTCGAGTAGTTGCTCTTCGCGTAGGAAAGCGCGGCCCGGGCCGATTCCTTCATCACGTCGCCCAGCTGTCCGGTGAGCACCAGCCCGCCTTCGCCCGGCATGACGCTGGCCTCCACGAACATGATGTCGCCCCCCATGGGCGTGTAGAACATGCCCGTGGCCACGCCGACGGTGTCCTCCGCGGCCCTGTGCTCCGGGTGCACGCGCGGGCGGCCCAGCAGCTCCTGCCCGATCACCGGCGTGATCTCCAGGCCCTCGCTCTCGGCTGACGCGATCTTCCGCGCCACCTTGCGTGCGAGCTTGCCCAGCTCACGCTCCAGCTGCCGTACGCCCGCCTCGCGCGTGTACTTCTGGATCACGTTCAGGATCGCGTCGTCGCCGATGGTGAGTTCGTGCTCGCGCAGCCCCGACTCGCGCATCTGGCGAGGCAGCAGGTAGCGGCGGGCGATCTCCAGCTTCTCCTTCTCGGTGTAGCCGCGGAACCCGACCGTCTCCATCCGATCGAGCAGCGGTGCCGGGATCCGGTCCTCGTAGTTGGCCGTCGCGATGAACAGCACCTCCGAGAGGTCGAACGGAATCCCCAGGTAGTGGTCGATGAAGGTCGAGTTCTGCGCCGGGTCGAGCACCTCCAGGAGGGCGGCGCTCGGATCGCCCTGGAAGGAGACGCCGAGCTTGTCCACCTCGTCCAGCAGGAAGACCGGATTCTTGCTCTTAGCTTCCTTCATTCCCTGAATGATCCGTCCGGGGAGCGCGCCCACGTACGTCCGGCGGTGCCCCCGGATGTCGGCTTCGTCGCGCGCCCCGCCGAGCGAGATGCGGACGTACTTGCGTCCCACCGACCTCGCGATCGAGCGCGCGATGCTGGTCTTGCCCACTCCCGGCGGCCCCGCGAAAAGGAGGATGGGGCCCTTGCCGCCGTTGGCCGCATACAGGTCGCCGGCGAGCGGATCGTCGTCGGCAGGCGGGTCGTCGGCACGCGCGTCGTCCCCCGCTTCGACGGCAGCATGCGGGATCTCCTCCCCGGCAGCGTCCGCACCGTCAGCCGTGCTCTCGGCCTTCTCGTCGTCGCCGAAGCGCTCCTGCTGGAGCTTGCGCACCGCCAGGAACTCCAGAACCCGGTCCTTCACGTCCTCCAGACCGTAGTGGTCTTCTTCAAGGATCTCCTCCGCCCGGTGAAGGTCGATCTTGTCATCCGTGCGATCGCTCCACGGCAGCTCGGTGATCCACTCCAGGAAGGTGCGGATGACCTGGTATTCGGCCGCCTGGGGCGCCGTGCGGTCGAGGCGTCGCAGTTCGCGATCCACCTCGGTGCGGGCGGTCTCGGACAGTTCGAGGTTCCCGATCCGCTCACGCAACTCTTCGACGTCGTCCCGCTCCCCTTCTTCGCCCAGCTCCTTCCGGATCTGCTTCATCTGCTCCCGCAGGAGCATTTCGCGCTGCCGCTCCCCCAGTTCCTCCTGGACCTTGGCCTGGATCTCCTCCTGGGCGTCGATCCTGACCAGCTCGCGCTCGACGGCCACCAGCGCCCCCCGCATCCGGTCCTCGTCCGAAAGCGTCTCCAGCAGCGCCTGCTTCTCGGAGGTGGGCAGGTCCAGGTAGAACGCGACGAGGTCCGCGAACGACCCGGGGTCGTCCACCCCCTGGATCAGCTGGTTGAGCGCCTCCGCCGAAACGCCGCGGCGGGTGCCGAGTTCGGCGGCGCGTTCACGGAGCTCCGCGTCGAGCGCCTTGATGGCCGGGTCCTTCGCGTTCGGGATGGCCGCGCGCTCGATGGGAACCAGCGTGGCGCGCAACATGGCCTCGCCATCGTCGGCATACGCCATTGCCCGCGCGCGCGACTCGCCCTGCACGAGAAGCTGGATGCCTCCTCGAACCCGGTGCGTCTGGATGATTCGAACGACGGTTCCGACCGCGTAGAGGATCTGCGGATCCGGGTCGTCCTGATTTTCGTTTTGCGCGACCGCGAAGAGACGCCGGTCACCCTCGAGCGCTTCCTGGACAGCCTCCACCGTACCGGGGCGGCCGGCGGATATCGGCACGGCCACACCCGGATAGACGACCGTGTCGCGGAGGGGCAGCACCGGTAGTGAGAAACGTCGGCTCATGTCTGTTTCCTCATTTCGCCGAAGACGTGTGTGGGAGAAACTACGACTTCATGCCAGAACCTTGCCAGAGTCCTACGATACAGGGCCACCGCGGGTTACCGTTCACGATACTGCCATTTTGGCAGCGTTTGATCATCAAACCGGCCATTTTGGCAGGAAACCGGGCCAAAACCGGCCATTCTGGCAGACGGTTGGCCCAACGCGTCCCGACAACCTACGTTTCCAATCTCCAGCCACGTGCCCTCCCTCACAGGACATAAGGACGAATGCGATGTCGGCCCGCCACCTCCTTCTATTCCTCGCCGCAGCCACGGTTCCGGTGAACGCTCACGCGCAGCAGGACGACATGGGTCGCCGTTCCACCGTCTACGCGCCCCGGATGGTCGCGGCGACGAGCCAGCCACTCGCCACCTCCGCCGCCCTCGAGATCATGCGGCAAGGCGGAAACGCGATCGACGGCGCGGTCGCGGCGGCAGCGGTGCTGAACGTCGTGGAACCGCACATGACCGGTATGGGCGGCGACGCCTTCTCGATCGTGTGGCTGGCGGAGTCCGGCGAGCTGATGGGCATCGACGCCAGCGGCAGGAGCGGCAGCGGGATGTCGGTGGAGGCGCTCCGCGCCAGAGGTCATGACCGAGTGCCGGGGAGCGGGGCCGAAGCCGTCACGGTGCCGGGTGCGGTCTCCGGGTGGAACGCGCTGGTGACCCGCTACGGCAAGCTGGATCTGGCGCAGGTGCTGGCACCCGCGATCCGGATCGCGCGCGAAGGCTTTCCCGTGACGCCGGTGATCGCGCGCCAGTGGGCGGGCGCGACCGAAAAGCTGGCCCGTGACGAGGGGGCCCGCGCGACCTACCTGATCGACGGAGAACGGGCCCCCCATGCGGGTGAGTGGTTCTCGAACCCGGACCTGGCGCGCTCCTTCCAGCGGATCGCCGACGAGGGCCCCGGCGTGCTCTACGGCGGGTCGCTGGGACGCGAGCTGGTGGACGGGCTGACGGCGCTGGGCGGGTTCCTCACGCTGGAAGACCTGGCCACGCACGAGCCGCGCTGGGTCGAGCCGCTGAGCACGGACTTCCGGGGCTACACGGTTTGGGAGCTGCCGCCGGCGGGGCAGGGGATCGCGGCGCTGGAGATGCTCGAGCTGCTGGAGCCGATGGACCTCGAGGAGATGGGGCACAACTCCGCCGACTACCTCCACCACCTGATCGAGGTGAAGAAGCTGGCCTTCGCCGACCTGCACCGGTACGTCTCGGACGCCGAGCACATGGAGATCGACCCGATGTCGCTGCTGAGCCCCGGCTTCGTGGACGCGCGCCGCCGCCTGATCGACCCCCGCGTCGCCGCCGATCGAGTGAATCCCGGCCGCGCGGTCACCGACTCCGAGACAATCTACCTCACGGTCGCCGACGCCGACGGCAACATGGTCTCGTTCATCAACTCGGTGTTCTCGGGGTTCGGGTCGGGAGTCGTCATTCCGGGACTGGGCTTCGCGCTGCAGAACCGGGGCGCCGGATTCGTGATCGACGACGGGCACCCGAACCAGGTCGCCCCGCGCAAACGCCCCTTCCACACGATTATCCCGGGCTTCGTCACCCAGGACGGCGAGCCCCTCCTGGCCTTCGGGCTCATGGGCGGGTCGATGCAGCCGCAAGGTCACACGCAGCTGCTGCTCAACATGCTGGTCTTCGGGATGGACCCGCAGGAAGCGGTGGACGCGGCGCGATTCCGGCACCTGTCGGGGCGGCGCGTTGCGATCGAGCGGGTGGGCGACGAGGTCGCGGCCGACCTGGAGGCGCGTGGGCATGAGCTGGCGGACTGGCGCCGCACCGACTTCGGGGGCGCGCAGGTGATCCTGAGGCTGCCGAGGGGGTGGGCTGCTGCGTCGGAGCCCCGCAAGGACGGGCATGCGGCGGGGAGCTGAGGGGGACGAGGCGGGCCGCGACGCGCCGGGGCGGGGCGTGGGCGGGGGGCGCGAGCGGCCGGCTGGCGGCGAGGCGGGCCGCGAAGGTCCGCCCGATTACGAGATTCCGGAGGAGCGATTGCCGCCCGGTTTTGTGGAGACGGTGACGAAGGTGCCGGATGTGGTGGCCGTGCCCGTTCCCGCGGCGACGGTGGTGCTGATGCGCGAGGGCGCCGCCGGGCCGGAGGTGCTGCTGCTGCGCCGCAACCGCGCGACCGGGTTCGTGCCGGGGGCCTACGTGTTCCCGGGTGGACGGGTGGACGCGGCGGACGGGGAGGACGCGCTCGCACGGTGCTGGGACGGCCTGACGCGCGACGGGGCGGAGCGGCGGTTGGGCTTGGGGCCGGATGCGGATCCCCCCGCGATCGCGTACTACGGGGCCGCCGTGCGGGAGGCGGTGGAGGAGACGGGGCTGTTGCCGGGCGTGGTGGGCGGGGGGGCGGGGGCTGAGGGGGGCGGCGAGCTCTCCGGGAAGGCCGTTCGCGAGGCCCGGGAAGCCCTGCTGGGCGAAGGGGTCCCCTTCGCGCGCGTGCTGCGCCGCCTGGGCGCCCGTCTGGATGGCGCCGCGATCGAATACATCGCCCATTGGGTCACCCCCACCATCGAACCCCGCCGCTACGACACGCGCTTCTTCGCGGCCCGGGTCCCGGCAGGGTCAAAGGCCGTCCACGACCGGCGCGAGATGACCGATGCGGTGTGGCTGACCCCCTGCGCGGCGCTGGACCGACACCGGCACGGCCGACTGCCGATGATCTTCCCGACGATTCGCACGCTAGAGGATCTCGGCGACTTCGCGACCGTCGAGGAGTTGCTGCTGCACTACCGGGCCCGCGCGATCACGCGGGTGCAGCCGACGATCGTGAGGACGGCGACCGGGGTGGCGCTGCGAGTGGGGTGACCACATCTCAGCTCCCCGCAGCCGCCCCCATCGCTTCCAGCACCGTGTGCACCACGTCCCTGAACGCGCCACCCTGGATCCAGCGGCACACGATCACGAGGTCGTTGGCCGGGTCCACGTAGATCAGGTTCGAACCGGCGCCGGTGTGCGTCCAGGTGTATTCGGGGGCGTTGGCGTAGCGCCCCTGATCCGTGTTCAGCGAGAAGTTCATGAAGCCGTAGCCCGCGTTCACCTCGCCCGGAGTCGTGGCCATGTCGATCCAGGCCTCGGAGACGAGTTGCTCGCCGTTCCACTTCCCCTTGTGCATGGTGAGGAGCCCGAAGCGGGCCTGGTCGTAGGCGCTGAGGATCATGCCGCCGCCCCAATGCGCGCCGCCGCTGGGCGCCTGTACCGAGCGCCCGTCCAGCGTGATCCACGAGTTGTCGTAGCCGTGCCAGCCCCATGTGGTGGACGCGCCGATGGGGTCCATGACGTTGTCGCGCAGGACTTCGGGAAGCGGCCGCCGCCACACCGCCGTCGCCGCAAGCGCCAGGAGGTTGACGCGCGTGTCGTTGTACTCGTAGACGGTGCCGGGCTCGTTGCGCGGGCGAGTCCCCCACGTCGAGCGGTCCTGGTCGGGGCGGTCCGCCCACTCGGGCTTGCCCCACAGCGTTCCCTCCCAGTCACTCGTCTGCCTGAGCATGTGGTCCCACGTGATCTTGCGGTTGTGCTCGGACTCGAAGAGCAGCTTCGCGCGGCGCCCGTGCTCGTCGCCGGGCTCACCGTCGCCGGTTTCGAGGACGATGGGGGGGATGTAGTCGCGCACCCGATCGTGAACGTCGCCGATCAGGCCGCGGTCGTACGCCAGGCCGACCGTGGTCGAGAGGAAGCTCTTCGAGACGCTGAAGGTGTTGTCGGCCTTCCCGGGCTCGCCCCACTCGGCGATGATGTAGCCCTCGTGCACGATCAGGCCCGACTGGGGACCGCGCACCGTGAAGGGGCCGACGGCGTCGCCGAGCGGCTCGCGGCCGAAGGTGCCGAGGTGGTTGAAGGCGAGGTCGCGGGGGGACTGGGACTCGCCCGCGATCGCGAGCTCCATGGCGCGCTGGATGGCCGCCGGGTCGAAGCCGGCCTCTTCCGGGGTGCGGCGCTCCCAGTCGGGATGACGACCGGGGAAGTACGACTGGGCGGAGAGGAGGGGGGTGGCGAGGACGAGCGCCGCGCAGACGAGGACAATGCGCGACGTGAACGTGACGGGGGACGGGGCGCGTGACATGCGTGACTCTCCAGGCAGGGACGTGGCGGTCGCAGGCCCGCACCCTGGCACCGGAGGTCTCGCCGCTCGTGCGGCGGAGGATCTGCCGGGCGACCGGGGCCGTGCGGGCGACAGCCAATGTATGCGGCGCGGCGGCCCGGCGCCCCTGCCGTTCAGCGAATGGCCGCAGGCAGCCTCCGCACCACCACCCTGGCCACGTCGAAGTCGTCCAGTTCGATGAACGCCGCCATTCCGTCCGGCCCGAAGGCGTCGGGCATCTCAATCGTGTCCTCCGGGAACGTGCCCAGGTAGTCACCCTCTGAGGTCAGGACATCGATCGGGCCGTCGCTTTGTGGTTCGTCACCCCGCCGCCGCACCCAGATGCGGCCTTCCCAGGAGGTGAAGAGGGCACGCAGGACGGGAAGCTCGGGATAGTAGGTCGGTTCGGGCAGCGCGAAGCTCATGGATGCCGGTTGTGAGCCGCCGCCGCCACTGGAACTGCTACTTCGGATCATGACGTTCGCGCCCGCGCTAAACCCTGCCCTCCCCGCTTCCTGCATCCTCGCTTCCCGCTGCTCCTCGTATTCCTCCTTGATCGCGTCCGTCACCGGCTCAGGCCGGAACGGCCGACTCACGATGCGTGTGACGTCCCTGGAGTCCGGCGGCGTGACCTTCAACGCGTACGCCGAAGAGTCGGAATAGACGAGTCCGCCGTCCGGCAGAACGCCCGCCAGGAGCGTCGGCTCGAAGATGCTCGGCATGACCAGGCCTCCGAACATGCTGCCGAGATCCACCGTGCGACCCCCAACCTTGATATTCCCCGAAAGGCCTTCGCCGGGCTCGCCCCGGGGCGGAAGCCACCCGTCGGCCACCGTATCGGTTTCGATGACCTCGCCCCCCAACCCGACTCGCAGCACCGGACGGGATGTCGGCGGAGTCGAAGGCGCGCTGCTCCCCACGGAGCTGATGCTTATGCCAGGGTTCGCGGCAATGACGGCGCCGCCTCTCGGGTCGGCCATGATGCCGGTCGAAATCGAGACGCGTTCAGGTCCGTCGGATGTACTCACCATGCGCACGAAGTTCCCCGATTCGTCGAAGATCTGGTACGCGCGGTGGCCCAGGTCGCTCACGACCGCAGTGCCGTCCCGCATGACCGCGTATCCGGCCGGATTGTTGAACTCGCCGGGCCCTTCGCCCGAAGAACCGAATTCGCGCACGAAATTGCCGGAGGGGTCGAACACCAGGACGCGCAGACCCTCCCCGAGGACTCCTTCCCCCAGCCCGTCGAAGATGTACAGGTTGCCGCGGGCATCAAAGCCCACCTCGCGCACCGTGCCGAACATCTCCCAGGACTCGCCGTTGAGCACGCCGACCCGGAAGACCTCCTCGAAGCCGGCGTCGAGTTGCCGGTCCCTGCCGGGGAGCTCGACCACCTCCTGGGCCACCAGGGGGAGCGCCGCGGCGAGGGCGGCTGCAAGAAGTGTCGCGGGGACTGCGCGGAGGCGAATGGGATGCACGGGTGTCGCTCCTTGGCCAAGGTGATGAACTACCAGCGATTTAGACGCCACTACCAGTCCGTTCGGTTGTCCGGCACCAGCCGAACCCGGTAAATTGTTCCGCCCTCACACCTGCGGCAACCGTCCCCCCCTTCGCCCAGCGACTCAGGACCAAATACGACCCATGCTTCTCACCCCCGAATCCCTGACCGCCACCGCTCCCGACGTTTTTCGCGCCCGCTTCGAAACCAGCAGGGGCGACTTCGTGATCGAAGTCCACCGCGACTGGTCGCCCAACGGCGCCGACCGCTTCTACAACCTCGTTTCCAACGGCTACTACGACGACGTTCGCTTCTTTCGCGTGATCGGCGGATTCATGGCACAGTTCGGGATCCACGGCGACTCGGCGGTGTCGGCCGCGTGGCGGGCACAGAAGATCGACGACGACCCGGTCAAAGCGAGCAACACGCGCGGTTTCGTCAGCTATGCCATGGCCGGCCCGAACACGCGCACGACCCAGATCTTCATCAACTTCGGCGACAACAGCGGGCTCGACGGCATGGGATTCTCGCCCTTCGGGCAGGTGATCAAAGGGATGGAGGTCGTCGACCAGCTGTACTCCGGGTACGGCGAGGGGGCGCCGAGCGGCCGCGGGCCGAACCAGGGCCAGATCCAGTACCGTGGCAACGACTACCTGAACCAGGGGTTTCCCGAACTCGACTTTGTGCGGAAGGCGACGATCGTAACGAAGTAGGGCCGGGTCCCTACCCGTCCTTCAGCGCGTCCAGTGCGTCCAATATCTCCAGATGGACGTATTCTTCGTAGACATCCCGCACCGGTAGATCAAGCGCCCTCGACAGCATCTCCGGCCCGTTCCACGCCTGCTTCTTCATCAAGGTAGGGTAGCCTGGTCGCGTATCCGTGCAGCACGACCTTATGGTCCGGTTCAAGTTCCATGGTACGCTCGTAGTGGGCGATGGCATCCTCCCGGTTCCCCCCTTACATCCATCGGGCAACCCGGCCGGCAGCGGCGACATCGGCGTGCCAACCGGCGAGGGCCAGGTGCGCCTCGGCGTTGGTAGAGTCGGCGCGCACGGCCTCCTCGCCCATCCGAATCGCGCGGTCGATGACTTCGTCGCGGTCGTCCTCCTCGGTTGCCACATAGTGGCCGTACACGGCGAGTGATTTCGCCGCCAGGGCGTAGCCATCGGAGGTCCCAAGTGCTTCGGCAATATCCGCCGCTTCGAGAAAGCGGCCCTCCGTGAAGGCCACCTCTGCGTCACCGATCGACTGTGCACTCGCGTCGGCGGCGGGCAGAGCGAGGCTGCCAACCGCGATGAGTCCGGCAAATCTGCAAAAGGTCATCTCGGCCCCCTTTTGGTTGTGCGCGCCGGTTGTGCGCGCCCACACGTGGTTATGCGCGTCCACACGAATTCCGCACGCTCGCCCGAATCGCCAGGAGTCGCAAGGGTGACGGAGGGGCTTGGCTAGCTCCAATGCGTGGACGCAAGTTACAGGGATGAAACAATACCAGTCGCTGTTCCGCTTCGGGGCCACCGCCCTTGGTCTCGCGGGGGTCGTCGCATGTTCAGCCGCGGACGGCCCCCCCCACCCCGCCGGCACCCCCGCCCTGCGCGGCGCGCTCTTCGACACGATCGTCGCGCGCACCGAGCGGCGCGAAGCCTTCTCGCCCGTCAAGAACGAGCGCCTCGGGTTCGATCCGCTGGCCGCGATGAGGTCACTGCGCGAGGACGTCGTCACGGCCGACACCGAGATGGCGCTCTACTACGCGCTCGCCCGCCCGAGCCACGCCCGCCGCGACCGCCACCTCGACCTCTTCCTCGTGCCGGGCGGCCTTGAACTCGCCGACAGCGCGGGGCTGGACGTTTCGGGCGGACCCGATCCCGAACCACCCAGGGTGGCCCCGGTCCGCGTCTTCCCCGACTACTCCGACGGCGCCGACGACGCGGACTACTTCGTCGGCGATGTGGCACGGGAGGGATTCGGCCCGGGAAACGCCCCGGACGAAGGCTGGGCGGAGGGTCTCTCCATCGGCGACCGGGTCGTCAGCGTCAACGGCATGCCCGTCGCGGCCTGGCACGACTCGGCAACGGTCTTCATGCGGCACTCCACCCGCGCCGCGCTGCGTTGGAAGCTCGCCGAAGCCATGACGCTCGCGACGGCCTCGTTCCCACCTCACCTGCGCGGCGACTCCCTCACCCTGGGCACCGTCTCGCCCGGCGGCGGCGAGACCCTGGACCGGCTTCCCTTCCTCTCCCCCGGCGACCTCGTCTGGAACGGCGTCGGTGAGCCGAACTACCCGGGACTGTCCCTCGCGCTCCACACCGCGACCTACGACCTGCTGACCCCGGACGATGGACGCCGCTTCATGGTGCTCGTCTGGCGCGGCTTCCGCGACTCGATGGTCGCGGACGTGGACGACCTCATGGCCTACGCGGCCGAGCGGGACCTGCTCGATCACGCGCTCGTCATGGACGTCACCCGCAGCCGGGGCGGCTCGCTCGGCGCGTATGCGATGCAGCGGCTGCAACCCCGCCCCTTCATGACCACCTTCGGCAACCTGCGCCTCAGCGATGTCACCCTCCCGTTCGTCGAGGACAAACGCCGCGACTTCGCGGCCCGCGACATCAACGACGGCGGCGTCCCGGAGACGATCGACGACGGCAGCTGGCTGATGGAGTGGCTGGAGGACGATGTCCTGGCAGCGCTCCAACGCGGTGACGAGTACAGCAACAACGTCCCCTTCAAGCTGGCACACGCCCCCCGCGACTCGGACGGGATCCTGGAACCCGCCGATGTGCACTTCCGGGGGCCCTTCGGCATCATCTCGGGGCCGAGCGGCGGCTCGCACCTCGATCAGTTCGTGTCGATCGTGGTCGACAACGGGCTGGGGCCGGTGGTCGGCATGCCGCCCGGCGGCTATTCCAACACCTGGGAGTGGGAAGATGTGCTCACCTTCCCGGGCACGGACCAGCCGGTGGTCGGGTTCATGTGGAACATCGGCCACACGATCCGCCCGAACGGCGAGATCGCGGAGGGGAACCCGGTGGACGTCGACGCGTGGATCCCGCTGACCGCTGACAATGTGACTACCTACTACTCGGACATGCTGGCGCGGGTACTGGAGCTGATGGAAGAGTGGGCGGAGTAGTGGTGAGCGGGGCGCGATCACAGGAGTCCCTCGGGGCGGTTCCCGACGTCAGGTCCCCGAGAGCTGACTCCTGGTAAGCCAGCGCCCGCCCGAAGCAGGGCCCGCCCGCAGCCCCCGGACCCCCGGCCCCGGCATGCGCATCCTCATCGGCATGCTCGTGGGGGTCGCGCTGGGCGCGGTGATGGGCGAGCGCGTCACGGTGCTCCAGCCGGTCGGCGACCTCTTCATCAACCTGCTCGTCCTGGCGGCGGTGCCGCTGGTCTTCTTCAACCTGCTCGCGGGCCTCACCGCGCTGGCCGACGTGCGCACCCTGGGGCGCCTTGCAAGCAAGACGGTCGGCTACTACCTGACCACCGACCTGGTGGCGCTTTCGCTGGGACTGGGTGCGGCCACGCTGCTGCGCCCGGGTGACGGGATACAGCTCACGGAGCAGGTCGCGGGGGAGGTGGGCACGGTGCCGGCGTTCGGGGACATCCTGCTCGGCATGATCCCCACGAACGTGTTCCGCGCGTTCAGCGACGGGAACGTGGTGCAGCTGGTCGTCCTCGCCATGCTCCTCGGCGTCGCGACGATGGCCCTGCGGGGTGGCGCACGGGAACGTCTCGCTACCGCGTACGAGGACCTGGCCGGGCTCTTCCGGCGCCTTGTCCACCTGATCCTGTGGACGGCGCCGGTCGGGATCGGCGCCCTCATCGCGGTGACTGTGGGGCGCTACGGCACCGAGCTGCTCGGCCCGATGGCGCGGTTCCTCGCGGGCGTGTGGGCGGCGCAGCTGGTGATCGTGGCCGGGTACATGGTGCTGCTCCGCTTCTTCAGCGACTTCCGCCCGGGCCGATTCCTGCGCGACACCGGCTCCCTCTGGGCGACGACCGCCGCGACCACGTCCAGCCTGGCGTCCCTCTCGGTCGGAATGGAGACGGCACGGCGGATCGGCCTGCCCCGCACCGTCTACTCCTTCACGCTGCCGCTGGGCGCCCAACTCAACAAGGACGGGACGTCGGCGATGCTCGGCGCTGTCCTGATCTTCACCGCGCAGGCCGCGGGCGTTTCCTTCACACCGGCCGACTTCGTCACGATACTCTTCCTGGGGCTCCTCCTTTCGGAAGCCTCGGGCGGCATTCCCGGCGGCGGCTTCGTGATCGCGCTCATCTACGTGCAGGCATTCAACCTGCCCATCGAGGTGGCGGCCATTGTCGGGGGTATCTACCGGCTGGTGGACATCGGCAACACAACCGTGAACATCATGGGCGACATGGTCGGCACCTCGCTGGTCGCCCGCTCGGAGGCGAGACGGACATGAATCCCGGAATCCGTGCGCTCTTCCCCGGTGCCGACGAACAGGTCTACCTGGATCTCTCCGCGCGCGCACTGATCCCGGAAGCTGTGCGGGCGGCGGTCGCCGACCACATGCGTACCCGGATGATGCACGGCGGTGACAAGGACGCGATGCGAGCGACCGCGGACCGCACAAGGTCCGCATTCGCGGCCCTGATCGGGGCCGCGCCGGAGGAAATCGCAATCACCAAGAACGTGTCCGAGGGGTTGAATCTCTTCGGCGCGAGCCTGCCGTGGGAGGCCGGCGACAACGTGGTGCTCTGTCCCGCGCTGGAGCACCCCAACAACATCTACCTGTGGCACAACCTTGCGCGGTTGAAGGGCATCGAGGTCAGGTCGGTGGCGCCCGTGGACGGCCACGTTTCCGTCGCGGCGATGGGCGCCGCAATGGATGAACGCACCCGGCTCGTGACCGTCCCCAGCATCTCGTTCGCGCCCGGGTTCATCACCGACGTCGGGGGCATCGCGGCGGCGGCCCGAGAGGTCGGCGCCCTCACCCTGGTCGACGCGGCCCAATCCGTCGGGGCCATGCGCACCGACGTCCGCGAACTGGGCATCGACGCCCTCGCCGTCGCCACGCAGAAGTGCCTGCTCGCGGAGTACGGCTTCGGCTTCCTGTACATCCGGCGCGAGCTTGCGGACACGCTCGTACCGATCCACCTGGCCCGCTTCGGCGTCGACCTTGACGGCGCACACGAGACCGCGTACTCGGAAGGCGAGCTGCGTTACCAGCCCGGGGCGCTACGGTTCGATGTCGGCAACTACAACTACATGGGCGCGGCGGCGGGCGGCGCGGCGCTGGAGCTGCTCAATGGGTGGGGAATTGAGCGCGTGGAAGCGTTTGTCCGCCACTTGGCGGCAGATTTGGCGGACAAACTCCTCGATTTGGGCCTTCCGGTGGTCGGTGGGCGGCCCGGACCGCACCTGGCGCACATCGTCTCGGTTGGCCAAAGCGGCGGCGGGCGGCACTACACGGCCGACGATCCGGCCATGAATTCGCTCCACGAGCACCTCACCGCGGCGGGGATCGTCCACTCGATCCGCAGCGGTGCCCTGCGGTTTTCGGTGGGGGTGTACAACGATCAGGCGGACATCGACCGGGTCGTGGACGCGGCGCGCAAGTGGTGCGAGGCGGCCGCCGCCTAGCCGAAGCCGTTCCGCGCTTCAGCGCACCGCTGCGGGCAATCTCCGCACCACCACCGTGGCCACATCGAATTCGTCGAGTTCGATGAACGCGGCCAGGCCATCGGGGCCGAAGGCGTCCGGGAGCGCGGTCGTGCCGGCCGGGAAGGTGCCGAGGTAGTCACCCTCCGCGGTCAGCACGTCGATCGCTCCGCCGCTGTTGGGATCCTCCCCCCGGCGCTGCACCCAGATGCGCCCCTCCCAGGTCCCGGACACCGCGTGGATGACCGGAAGTTCCGGGAAGAAGGCAGGCTCGGGCCTCTGGAAGGTCGTGCTCTGACTACTTCCGTCAGGCCCACGAATCTCGAGCATCTTTGTTCTTCCGCCTCCCATGGCCGCTTGCCGAGCCTGCATCCGCTCCTTCTCCGCCTCCTCGATCGCCGGCGTGACAGGCACCGGGTCGAAGGGCCGCACAATGACGCGCTCGACCTGCGCGCTGCCGGCATCCATGACCTTGATCGCGTAGGCCGACGAATCCGAGTAGACAACCCGGCCCCCGGGGAGGACGCCGATCAGGACCTGCGGTTCGAAGACGGACGACTGGCCCATGCCGAGGTCCCTCAGAGTGACGGGACGGCCCTCCACCTCGACCCCGGGTATTCTCGTGTCGGGAGTTTCCGGAGGAGGCGGCAACCATCCCTCGGCCACGGTGTCGAGTCGCACAATGTCGCCTTCGAGGCCCAGCCGGATGATCGGTCGGGACGCCGGCGGATCCGTCCCCGGACGGCCCATCGCACCTCCGAGCGCAGGCACGGCATACACCCCGTTGCCGCCCGGGTCGGTGTGCATGTCGGACTGGGCCACGGCAAGGCCCGACATCTCCATCCGAACCATGCGCGCGAAAGCACCTGACTCGTCGAACAGCTGGTAGGCCCGATGGCCCAGGTCGCCGACGACGGCGGTGCCGTCTCTCATGACCGCCAGGTTGAGAGGCATGTTGAACTCTCCCGGGCCCTGTCCCGAACGGCCGAACGTGTGCACGAACGATCCGTCGGCGTCGAACACCAGGACGCGAGGGTCCAGCCACGGTCCGGTGACTCCCCCCGAGCCGTCGAACAGGTAGAGGTTCCCGCGTGCGTCGAAGGCTGCCTTGCGCACGGTGCCGAGCATTTCCCAGGACTCGCCTTCCAGCACGCCTACCCGGAAGACTTCCTCGAGGTCGGCGTCGATCGGCCGGTCCCGGCCGGTGACTTCAACGATTTCCTGGGCCGGGAGAGGCGGGGTGAAGGTCAGGGCGACGAGGCCCGCGATGGCGAGGTGTCGGAGGGTCATGGCTGGGTTCCTTGCGTCAGTTCGCCTGACCCGAGTGTCGCAACGGTGACCCGGAGTCACGGCTTCGAGTCACGGCGAAGATGCCGGCATACAATACGAAGATGCTCGTAATAAACAATGCCACCCGCCCAATGGCAAGTCCGTCCGACCTCTACCCGCTCCTGCAACCCACCGCTCGCCCTACCTCAGCGAGGCACCGGCTGGTCCAGCGAGTCCCACCCGTAAGCCTTCGCCACCCGTGCCCGGATCTCCCCCATCACTTCCCCGCCCCGGTCCGCATTGGTCATCACGGCGACGCCGTAGCCCTTGGCGCGGTGGGCTTTGAGGAGCGCCCGGAAGCCCCAGTTTCCTCCCGTGTGGCTGAAGTACCAGCCCTCGCCCTCCTGCTCGATTACGAACCCAACCGCGAATTCACCGACCCCCACGGGACTCAGCATCTCGACGACCGACGATCGCGTGAGCACCCGGCCCGGGTCGCCCCGCGCCGTCTTCTGCACCTCGATCGCGAAGCGGGCCAGATCGGTCGGTGTGGTCCACAGGCCGGCAGCCGCCAACTCGGGGTAGACGTGCCACTTCGGTCCTCTGGCCCGGCCGTTCCGGTCGTGGCCCCGTGTCGCGTTCAGGTCCCGATCGGGCGGAAGGGGCTGCTCGAAGGTGCTGTGTTCCATGCCGACCGGGTCGAGGACATACTCCTGCAGGACGTCGCCAAAGGGCCGGCCGAGAACGTCGGACAGTGCCAGCTGCATGACCGTAACCCCTCCTCCCGAGTACTTCATGGCCGTCATCGGCGCCCGCTCCATGAAGACGTCACCGACGTTGGAGGGCTCTTCGCCGTTCAGGATCTGCACCGTGGTCGGGAGCGGGTCGTCGGGATCGTAGCCGGGGAATCCGAAGCCGTCGCCGAGCCCGGACGTGTGGCTGGTCAGCATCCGTGGAGTAACGGGATGCTCGCGGGTGAACTCGCCGCCGTCCAGCTGCCAGCTTGTGAGGATCCCGTTGATGTCCTCGTCCATTGAGAAGCTGCCGTCCTGCACGGCCTTGAGCACCGCCATGGCCGCCACCGGCTTGCTGATCGAAGCCGCCTGAAAGAGCGTCTCGATGTCCACCGCCGCGCCCGTCTCCACGTCGGCCACCCCGTAGCCCTTCGCCCAGTGGATGTCGAAGTCCCGGATCACCGCCACGCTGACTCCCGGCACGCCCAACTCGTCCATCATGCTCTCGATGGTGTGCCCTTCCAATCCGTCGGAGTCCGGGTCCTGAACGCCCTCGACCGTTTCGATGAAGTCCGCCGCCGTGCGGAGTGCCCCGCCGGGCCGTTCCGCACCCCAGTGCGCCTGGCCGTCCCGCAGCTCCAGAGTCGTCCCGTACGCCGCCGACATCCTGGCCAGGCGTGCCAGGATTCCCTCGGCGGCCTCGCCCGCCGCAACCTCGGGGTAGCCCCGCGTCTCGAAGAACAGGTCGCCCGGTGTGCCCTCGTCGAGCGTCACCGGTGTGAATGTCGCCTCGCGGACCCCATCGGTGCCGAGGGAAAGGGACACCACCACACTTTCCCACACCTCCGGCGGATAGTTCCCGATTTCCGTCCTGCTGTGGAAGATGAAGTTGCCGAGGCCATGGAGGATCAGCCCGCCGCGGTACTCCTCGACTCCTGCGAGCTGCGGTTCGCCGTGGCTGACGTACAGGTCCGCGCCAGCGTCCACGGCCGCGTGCGCCCATCGCTCCTGCCAGCCGGGGCCCGCGTCGACCTGGTAGTGTTGGTAGGTGATGACGAAGTCGGCGTTTTCGGCGGCCTCTTCGATCGCGGCGATGTTTCGGTCCCAGGCGGCGTCGTCGTCGGGCTCGAGCATGTTGACGCCCGCGCTGATCTCTGTCGCCTCCGCGCCTTCGAGTGAACTGACCGTCGCCAGAGCCACCAGCCCGACGCGCACGGCGCCCACGTCGCGGTACGCGGGCGCCACCGCCTCGGCCATTGTGCCGCCCGTGCCCGCGTACGTGAATCCGCGCTTCGATGCCTCCGCGACCGTGGACACGATCCCCTCGTCCCCGTAGTCCCACGAGTGGTTGTTGGCGAGCGACAGGAGCGAGACGCCGATCTCGTTCAGATAGTCGAGCACTTCGGGTCCGGCGCCGTGAAAGAAGACATCGTCACGGGTAGGTGTGCAGGCGCAGTCCGGGCCGGCGATCGCGACTTCAAGGTTGGTGAAAACCGCGTCGGCATCAGCGAGGATCGGAGCGACGGTCGCCAGCGGGGCGTCAAGATATTGCCGCGGATCGTGCTCGATCAGGGCCTGGCCCACGACGGCGAGGGTGACGGAGGGTCCGGCCGCCGAGCGATCGTCGCCCGTCGGGGCGTCGCAGGCGATGAGGAGCCCGACGGCGAGGACAGGCAGGGTGAGAGCTGCCGGGCCAACACGGCTCACGGCCCCGGCTGCGGCCGGGATCAATGCAAATGCGCGTTTCATGCGAGTACCCCATTGGAAGACATGTGAGAGTCTGCGGTATAGGTCCCCCAACCGCCACTTCTTCCGGGGAAGCGGAGCCCGTTCCTCGCCCCACGGTTCTGGCCGAAACTCTTGAGCGTGTTTCGAGGCGGGCTCATAGGCAGTGTCCGTCCTTCGGGTCGCAACGCTGTCCCATCCAGACATGCCGGCGTCCCTGGTTTTGCCGCGGAAACGTCCGGGCGACGCCGCTGGCCCTACGTCGGGGCGACCGGGGGCCGATGTCGGCGCGACGCCACTAAGCCGCCGCATCCCTGGCGGAGTCCGTTTGCGGGTGGTGCGGCGCGTGCTCATCGCTTGCTTCCCGACCGGGCTTTCGGGCGGCTTCCCAAACGGCTTCCTCGGCGGGCTCGCCAGCCACATCCCCGGCGGGATCGCCGGACGCATCCTCGGCGGGATTCCGCGCCACCTCACGCGCCGAGTCCAGCGCCTCCTCGACCGCCTCTCGCGCGGCTGCTTCCAGCTCCCACGGGATCGCCGAGTCCACCAGCCGCGCCGCCCCGTTGTACAGCTCACCGGGCGGTAGCGGTGGAGCGGGCGGAAGCGGCGACGGCTGCCACCCCGGCCGCCTCATCGGCGGCGCACTCGCGATCATCTTCCCGTTCTTCGTGAAGAACACCGCCTGACCCACGCGGTTCAGCGACATCCGCGTGCGGCCCTCGTGGACCACTCGGTGATGCCGTCTGCACAGCAGCACCGTGTTCGCCAGGCTCGTCTCGCCCCCGTCGGCCCAGTGGGTGACATGATGCGCCTCGGTGAACCGGCTCCCGCATCCCGGATAGCGGCAGCCCCGGTCACGCTCTTCCAGCGCGCGGCGGATGTGCGGGGGGATGGTGCGCGTCTTCCGCCCCACCCCCATCACCTCCCCGCCCAAGTGCGTCATCGGCACGACCGCCGCGTCGCACGCCATCCGGCGCGAGCTCTCGGCGCTGACTCGCACCCCGTCGACCTCGGAACGGCCCGGTTCCCCGTCCTTCTCCAGCGTGGCCATCTCGGTGTGGACCGTCACCTGGAACCGCTCGGCACGGGCACCGCTCACTGGGGCGTCGTTCTCCGCCGCCGCCCTCCCGTCCACCGCGTTCCCGAACCCCGCCGCCAGCGCTCGCTCGGCGACGAGTCCCGCCGCGTCCGCCCTGCGCTGGCGGCTCCTTGGCCGCGCATCGGGGCGTTCCTCCCTGTACAGCGCGTCGCTCGCGGCCTCGATCGCACGCATCAGCACGGCCCCGACCTCGGGCTCGAGCCGCCCCCGCATCACGTACATCCCGTCCCCGTCGATCACGACCGAGAAGGCGCGGCTCTGGTGGCGGGCCTCCTCCGCCGTGAGCTCGCCGTCCCGCGACAGATGTTTCCATCCCCGCACGATCTGTTCGAGCTTCGCGGCCGAGCCTGTGCGCGCGTATTCGAGCAGCGTCTCTTCGGTGTCGGGGGTCGCGACGCACGAGGTGAACTCCTCCGCCCAGCCCTAGGAGCGACGGTCGAACTCGGCGATGAGGGTGAGCATCCCGTACGTGGCGATGTTGATCCGGGCGGCGAGTTCGGCGATGCGCTCGCCGAGCCGGAAGAGGTCGTCGTTCATGGGGTCCTCCTAAAGTCAAAACCAGCAAAGAGTTACCCCTAAAGATAACGGGCGTGTTTGCGACCTTCTGTAGTGGCCCTGGACGCGAAAACCCGGGTCGAGACGGCTTTGAAGGGTGACCCGGCCGCGTTCGCCCCACACAGGCCCACTGACGGCCCCTGGCGCCCTTCCAGCACAGCATCCCGCACCTCGCCAAAGCCGCGATCTCAGACCTGTACATGGCTGGATGGGACTGTTTTTCGGCCATTTGGGACACCGCCCTGAGCAACACACCTGGCCCTGAAGAAACACATCTGGCCCTGAAGGAACACACCTGGCCCTGAAGGAACACATCTGGCCCTGAACGCCGCAGCTCGCCGTGAACGACGCACCCCCCACGTTTCCGCGGCAAAACAAGGGACATCCGCATGCTCGGTTGGGACAGCGGTCGAATGCGGCACACCTGTCCACTGGGCCTTGTCCGCCACTTCGTCCCTGATTTGGCGGACAACCTCTTGAAACTGGGCCTGCCGGTGGTCGGCGGGGAGCCCGGGCCACATCTGGCGCCACCTCGCAGCTCCTTTGGCGGACAACCCATTGGACGGCTCTCAGGTTGCCTCGAGGCTTCTCGTGGCACACAATAGCCCCGTTGGCCCAAGTATCGGAGGTTCGGGCAGCGTCCACCGCGGCGAGTCCGAACGTTCCCTTGACACTGAAGTCTCGAAAACATGGAAGGAACATGCCTTCGCGACGCCCCAAAACGGCCTCCGGCCCCTTGATCGCGACCCTCGGCACGGTCGCGACCCTCGGCCCAGTCGCCACCCTCGCGCAAGTCGCTGCCCTCGCCGCCCTCACCCCGGCACCCGCCCTCAATCTCCCCTGCGACGACTTGACCGCCGTATCCTGGGCTGGCTTCGTCCTCGAGGAGGCGTCGGAGATCCCGGCCAACACGAACGACCCCGCGCACTGCCGCGTGCGCGGCACGATCGACGACGAGATCCACTTCGAACTCCTCCTCCCGCAGGCCGCCGACTGGAACGGCAGGTTTCTCATGGGGGGCGGTGGCGGGTACGTGGGAAGCGTGCAGAACCAGGCACTCCAGTTCGCGGGATCGGAGTCGGTGCTGAGTCGCGGATTCGCCACGGTCGGGACGGACACGGGTCATCGCGGCTCCGGCACCGACGCGAGCTGGGCCCTCAACCGGCCCGACCGGGAGGTCAACTTCGGCCACCGCGCGGTCCACGTGACCGCCGAGACCGCGAAGACGATCATCCGCCTCTACTACGGCCGCGATATCGACTACTCATACTTCCTGGGCTGCTCGCGGGGGGGAGGCCAGGGCATGATGTCGTCGCAGCGCTATCCGGACGATTTCGACGGGATCGTTGCCGGCGCGCCAGCTCACAACTGGACCGCTCTGGGCGCGCTCTTCCTTCAGACCCAGCAGGTCCTGTTCCCCGACCCGACTCATCTCGCGGTACCCGTGATCACCGACGAAGCCGCGCGGACGCTCGAGACGGCGATCCTCGAGGCATGCGACGAGAACGACGGCGTGAAGGACGGGATCATGACGGACCCGCTCGCGTGCGACATCGACCCGGCGTCGATTGCGGGGCTCACCGACGATCAGCGCCGGGCCGCCGAGGTCATCTACAAGGGCGCATTCGTGGGCGGCCGCCTGGTCTACCCCGGCTTCCCGTTCGGGGGTGAGACGGCAGTGGCGGGGTGGAAGCAGTGGATCACCGGTGGCGGTAGGGGCGCCGCGCCAAACCTTCACTACGCGTTCGGAACCCAGATGCACAAGTACATCATCTTCGACGATCCGGAGTTCGACTACTCCACTTTCGACTTCAGCGACTACGGGGTCTGGGAGGAACAGACCCGCCGGGCCGGGAAGCTTCTCAACGCGACCGATACCGACCTGACCGGGTTCAAGACGGCGGGCGGCAAGCTCATCCTCTGGAACGGCTGGTCCGATGCGGCGATCCCGGCCACCGGCACGATCCGGTACTACGAGGGCGTGGCGGCAGGCGACGGGGACGTGGACGACTACCTGAGGATGTTCATGCTCCCCGGCGTGCTTCACTGCGCCGGTGGTCCGGGTCCGGACCAGGTCGACTGGATCGACGTCATTCAGGAGTGGGTCGAGGATGGCACGGCGCCGCAGCGGCTTGTCGCCACCAAAGCGGATCAGGGCGAGGTTGAAATGCAGCGGCCCCTCTGCGCCTGGCCGGCGCGGGCGGTCTACGACGGGTCCGGTGACCCGAAGCGCGCGGAGAGCTTCGAATGCGAGGCTCCGCCTGAGGAGGGATGAATCGATGAGCCAGATCACGCTCAGGGTGAACAGCGAGACGCACACGCTCGACGTCGATCCGTCGACGCCGCTGCTGTATGTCCTCCGCAACGACCTCGGATTGCGCGGACCCCGCTTCGGATGCGGCCTCGGCCAATGCGGGACGTGCACGGTCCTGATGAACGGCACCGCGGTCCGCTCCTGCACGCGTCCTGTGTCGCGAGCCGAAGGAACCGAAATCACAACGCTCGAGGGACTGGCTGCCGACGGCGAACTGCACCCCGTTCAGCGCGCCTGGATCGACGAGCAGGTGCCGCAATGCGGGTTCTGCCAGAACGGGCAGATCCTCACGGCCAAGGCGCTGCTCGACGAGAACCCCAGCCCCAGCGGCGACGAGATCCGGGAGGGAATGAACCGTGTTCTCTGTCGCTGCATGACGTACTACCGGATTCAGGCGGCGGTGAAGCGCGCTGCGGTGACGATGGCGGGCGGGGAGATGGGACGATGAAAGCCCACGCCGATGCTCGAAGAGGGCGGGGAGAGCCGAGCCCCGGCCGCGATGCCCGAGAAGGGCGAATAGCCACAGGCGGGGACCGCGAACTCCCCACCGAGATCGTCCACGCCATGGCTCCCTGGGACGGCTCCACGTCCCGACGGGACTTCCTCAGGACCTCGGGGCTGTTCGTCCTCGGCTTCAGCGGCGCCGGCGTGGTCGGGACCGCCGGCGTGGCCGGCATCAGGCCCCGTGGCTCCGCGGAAGCACCGGGCGCCGCGCCAACGCCCGACCCCGGCGGGACCCCCCTCTACCCCGAGCCCGACTTCCTCCAGCTCGACTCGTGGCTGGTCGTGCACGAGGACGGCACGGCGACCTTCTATGTCGGCAAGACCGACGGCGGACAGGGCACCGGGACCGCCACGCGGCAGATCATGTGCGACGAACTCGACATCGCCTACGACCAGGCCACGCTCGTCATGGGCCGAACCGACATGACCGTGGACCAGGGCGGATCGGGCGGGTCCGACGCGATCGAGCGCGACGCCATGGCTGCGCGCCGGGTAGCGGCCGAGGCGAGGCGGGTGCTGCTGGAGATGGCCGCTGAGCGCTTCGACGTCCCGGTGGAGGAGCTCGTCGTGAGCGATGGGGTGATCTCGTCGCAAACCGATCGCTCGCGGACGGTCACCTACGGAGAGCTGATCGGCGGAAAACGCTTCGATGTCGCGCTGATCGGGGCGAACGTCAACGCGACGACGGGCGTCGCGAGCGTCAAAGCGGTTCAGGACCTCAAGCTCGTCGGACAGTCGCTTCCCCGCTACGACATCCCCGCCAAGGTCGACGGATCGCTCGAGTGGGCGGTCGACGTCAAGCTTCCGGACATGGTCCACGCGCGACATGTGCGGCCACCGTTCGCGGGCGCCACGCTGGCCGGGATCGACGAGTCGTCGGTGCGTGACCTCCCCGGGTTCATCCGCGTCGTCAGCAAGGGCAACTACGTCGCGGTCGTATGCGAGCGTGAAGAGCAGGCCATCGAGGCCGCCGACCGACTCGTAGCGCAGTGGGAGAAGCCCGCGACGCCACCGTTCCCGACGTCGGAGGACCTGTTCGACTACATGCGGAGTGCGACCCCTGCAAACGGGGCGACCCCCACGGCGGGGTCGGGCTCAGGTCGCTCCTCCGCGCAGGTAGCCGGCGACCCCGATGCCGCGCTCGCCACCGCCGCGACGACGGTCGAAGCCGCATACGACATCCCGTTCCAGGGACACACGGCGATCGGTCCCGCCCACGGCCTGGCCGATCCCTCGGACGACCAGATGACGATCTACACGAACGACATGAAACCCTACAGCCACCGGACCGGGATCGCCGAATTCCTGGGCATGCCGCCGGAACAGGTGCGCGTCATCTGGATGGACGGTCCGCAGCTGTACGGACGCACGGCGGCCGACGACGCGGGTTTCGAAGCCGCCTACCTGGCCAGGGAGCTCGGGCGGCCCGTCCGGGTGCAGTGGATGAGACACGAGGAGACGGCCTGGGACACCAAGGGGCCCGCGTTCGCGATCGACCTCCGCGGAGGGCTCGACGCCGAAGGCAACCTGGTCGCGCTGGACTACCGCGCCCGCATCGCCAACTACGCGCACCTCGGGTACAACCAGGCCAACACCGTGCTGATCGCCCAGCTCATGGGGATCCGGCCCGAGCGGCCATCGCCCGGAGGCGGGCGAGGCCCCGACGACATGTACCACATCCCGAACCGGCGCCAGGACACCCGGCCGGTCCGCTTCCCGCTGGCTTTCGAGACGCCGCTTCGCACCGGCAACCTGCGCGACCCCAACGGCCCGCAGACGACCTTTGCAGGGGAGTCGTTCATCGACGAGATGGCCGCGGCCGCGAACGCCGACCCGGTCGAGTTCCGGTTGGGGCTCCTCCGCGGGGCCACCGGGGACGACGAGGCTCACCGCCGTGCCCGATCGATCGCGGTGGTCGAAGCGGCTGCCGAAGCATACGGCTGGGACCCGCGGCCATCGCCAAGGACGTTGGGCGACGAGCAAATCCTCACGGGACGGGGCATCGCGTACGCGTACCGTGCCCGAACGACCGTCGCCACGATCGTCGACGTCGAGGTCGACCGCGAGACCGGGCAGGTGTGGGTGAAGCGCATGGTGTGCGGGCACGACTGTGGCCTCGTGATCAACCCGGACGGTCTTGAGAGCACCGTCCAGGGCAACCTGCTGCACGGGATCAGCCGCACCTTGTACGAGGAGGTCCAGTTCGACAACGAGAAGGTCACGAGCGTCGATTGGCGCACGCACCCTACGCTCACGCACGCCGACACGCCCGAGCGGATCAATGTCGTCATCGTGAACGGCGACCCGAACCCGGGGCGCGCGGACCTGCTTCCCTACGGCGCGGGCGAGCCCTCTCACCGTACGGTCCCCGCGGCGATCGCGAACGCGATCTTCGACGCGACGGGGGTTCGTATGCGGCGACTGCCGCTGCGGCCGGAGCGGGTGCTGGCGGAGTTGGGGTGAGTCTCGCATCATTGGTGACAACCTCATCCCCCTGACAGGAGAACGAACAATGCGGCGCGTTCTGGCACTCGTCCCCGCCCTCCTCCTCGCCCTGCCATCCCCCTCAGCCGCGCAGGACCGCCGCAACCCCGATGGCGAGTGGCGCTACCAGAGCGCCGACGCGTGGGGCACCCGGTACTCGCCCGTCGACCAGATCAACGCGAGCAACTTCGGCGACCTCGAGGTGGCCTGGGTGTGGCGCGCCGACAACTTCGGCCCCGAAGTCGACCAGCAGATGAAGTCGACCCCCACGTACGTGGACGGGATCCTGTACACGGTGGCGGGACAAAGGCGCACCGTGGCAGCCATCGATCCGGCGACCGGCGAGACGATCTGGGCCTTCCGCGAGCCCCACACGACCCGCTGGGAACGGTCCATGCGCCAGAACTACGGCAAGGGCGTAGCGTACGGGGAACTCGACGGGCGCGGGGTGATCTACTACACGTCGCCCGCCTTCTTCCTGCACGCGTTGGACGCCAAGACCGGACGGCACATCGAGGGCTTCGGCCAGCCCGTGCCCATCGAGGGATTCCCCGAGACCGGTGTGGTCGACATGCTGCCGCCGCTGCTCGACGGGTGGCGCCCCTGGGAGGGCGCCGAAGAGGACTACGACCCGGAGTACGGCATCCCGCGCGAACTCGGGTACATCACGACGTCGTCGCCGCCGATCGTGATCAACGGCACGGTCGTGGTCGGCAACTCGGCCGAGCAGGGGTACTACCAGACGCGCATCGAGAACGTGCCGGGCGACATCCTGGGCTTCAACGCGCGCACAGGCGAACACAGGTGGAAGTTCCACGTCATTCCGCGCCCCGGCGAGGTCGGGCACGAGACCTGGGAAAACGACGCGTGGGAGTACACGGGTGACGTGTCCTCCTGGGCCCCCATGTCCGCCGACTACGAGCGCGGGATCGTGTACATCCCCACCAACCCGCCCACCGTAGACTATTTTGGCGGCTTCCGTCCGGGTCACAACCTGTTCGGGACCAGCGTGATCGCCCTCGACGCCTCGACCGGCGAGCGCGTCTGGCACTACCAGACCGTCCACAACGACCAGTGGAACTACGACCTGCCCAACGTGCCGATCGTCGTCGACCTGACCGTCGACGGTGCGGCCGTTCCGGCGGTGGTCCAAACGACCAAGACCGGCCTGATCTTCGCCTTCAACCGCGAGACCGGCGAGCCGATCTGGCCCATCGAGGAAGTCGATGTGCCGCAGACCGAGGTGCCCGGCAACTGGACCGCCGCGACCCAGCCCGTGCCCACGTGGCCGGAGCCGATGGAGCCGATAGGGCTCTCGGACGACGATGTGATCGACTTCACCCCCGAGTTGCGGGCGGAGGCGCTGGAGATCATGCAGCGATACCGGATCGGCGGCCCGTTCGTGCCCCGGCTGTACGAGGGCTACGATGGTCCCGTTGCCGAAAACATCCGCTGCTACGGCGGACTCAACATCACACACCCGGCCACCCTCGATCCCACCACCGGCATCCTGTACGCGTCGCATCGGCGCAACTGCAGCGGCGGGCGGGTCGGTTCAGGCGCGGACGCGGACGAGCCCGACGATCCCAAGACCACGGGCATCACCATATCCCAATGGGTCGCGGGGGCCGGCGGCGGACTGCCGCGGGTGCAGGGTTTGCCGATCCCGAAACCCCCTTACAACCGCCTCTCCGCGTATGACATGAACACCGGCGAGCGGCTGTGGTGGATTCCGATCGGCGACGTGGACGACGCGATCCGCAACCACGCGGCCACTCAGGGCGTCGATCTGTCGCGTGCGGGCGGCGGCGGGCTGTCGATTCAAATGGTCGCGGGGGATCTGCTGTATACGACCGAAGGCGCGAACGGGCCGCCGGTGCTGAATGCGTACCACAAGACGACGGGTGAACCTGTGGGCTCGGTGGAGATGCCGGGCGCCGGACAGTACGGGATGATGACGTACCGCCACCAGGGGCAGCAGCACGTGGTCGTGCAGGTGGGGCGGCCGGGGAGGTTGGTGGCGCTCAGGTTGCCGGGGTGAGCGGGTCTTCCGGCAGCCCCCGCGCCTTCCACATGTAGAAGGCCACCGGGAACAGCACCAGGACCACGACCCCCGACGTAACCACCCCTCCGACCAGCGGCGCTGCGATGCGCTTCATCACATCTGCGCCCGCACCCGCGCTCCACATGATCGGCAGCAGCCCGATCACGTCGGTCGCGATCGTCATCATGATCGGGCGGACGCGTTTGACCGACCCGCGCCGGATCGCCTGCACGAGCGCGCCGCGATCCGTCAGCAGGCCACGGTCACGGTAGTCCTTGCAGGAGACGTTCAGGTAGAGCAGGAAGACGATCGCGGTCTCGGCGTAGAGGCCGGCCAGCGCGATGATCCCGACCCAGACCGCTATGCTGAGGTCGTAGTTCAGGATGTGCAACAGCCAGAACGACCCGGCGACCGCGAAGGGCACACCCAGAAGCACCAGCATCGTCTCGGGCACGGACCGGGTGGTCAGGTAGATCAGGATGAAGATCAGGAACAGGGTGAGGGGGACCACGTACCCGAGGCGCCGCTGGGCGCGCTCCAGGTATTCGTACTGCCCGCTCCACGAGACCGTGTAACCGGGCGGGAGCGCCACCCCTTCGGCGACCGCCTCCCGGGCGGCCTGCACGTAGCTGCCGATATCGATGTCGCGGATATCGATGTACACCCAGGCGTTGGGCTTCGCGTTCTCGCTCTTGATGCTCGGCGGGCCGAGCACGTAGTCCATGCTCACCAGTCGGCCCAGCGGCACCTGATGCCCCTCCGGTGTCGCGACCAGGACCGAGCGCAGCGCGGGCAGATCGTCACGCAACTCGCGGCTGTAGCGCAGGTTCACCGGGTAGCGCTCGAGACCCTCGACAGTGGTCGTGACGTTCATGCCGCCGATCGCGGTCTGGATCACTTCCTGCACGTCGCGCACGCTGAGGCCGTGCCGCGCGATCGCAATGCGGTCGATCGCGAAGTCGAGGTAGTTGCCGCCCATCACCCGGTCCGCGTAGACGCTGGCGGTACCCGGGACATCCCGCACGACCGCCTCGACCTCGAGCCCCAGCCGTTCCAGAACGGCCAGATCGGGCCCTGCGATCTTGATCCCTACCGGGGTGCGGATGCCCGTCGAAAGCATGTCGATCCGGCTCCGGATCGGCATGGTCCAGGCGTTGGTCAGGCCGGGAATGCGCAGGGCGGCGTCCAGCTCCCGGATCAGCCTGTCCGGCGTCATTCCCTGCCGCCACTCGCTCCGCGGCTTGAGCGCGATCGTGGTCTCGATCATCGACAGCGGCGCGGGATCGGTCGCCGAGTCCGCCCGCCCGACCTTCCCGAAGACGTGCCGGACTTCGGGGAAGGTGTAGATGATGCGGTCGGTCTGTTGCAGGATCTCTCGCGCCTCGGTGATCGAGACGCCCGGCAGCGTCGTGGGCATGTAGAGCAGGTCGCCCTCCCAGAGCGGCGGCATGAACTCCGACCCCAGTCGGGACAGGGGCACCGCCGTCGCGGCCAGTCCCACCACCGCGCCCACCAGCACCCACCCGCGCCGCTTCAGCGCGAACCCCAGCACGGGCCAATACACGCCGGCCAGCAGCCGCCCCACCGGCGTGCTCCCCGCCGGACGGACCTTCCCTCGCACCCAATAGCCCACCAGCACGGGCACCAGCGTCACCGAGAGCAGCGCCGCGGCGGCCATCGCATAGGTCTTCGTGAACGCGAGCGGTTTGAACAGCCGCCCCTCCTGCGCCTCCAGGGTGAAGACCGGCATGAACGACACCGTGATCACCAGCAGCGCGAAGAAGAGCGACGGGCCGACTTCCCTTGCCGCATTGCCGATGATCTCCCAGTGCGGCTTGCGGCCCCCGTGTCTCGCGAGGTGCTTGTGCGCGTTCTCGACCATCACGATCCCGGCGTCGACCATCGTCCCGATCGCGACGGCGATCCCGCCCAGCGACATGATGTTGAGGGTCAGTCCCTGAAGCCGCACCACGATCATCGCCAGCAGAATACCCACCGGCAGCGCGATCACGGCCACGAGGCCGCTCCGCAGGTGGAACAGGAAGACGAGGCACACCAGTCCCACGATCAGCAACTGCTGGGCAAGGCTCATCCGAATGCTCCCGACAGCGCGGTCGATCAGCGACGTACGGTCGTAGGCGACCTCGATCTCCACACCCTCCGGAAGTCCCGGCCCGACCTCTTCCAGCCTGGCCTTCACGTCGCGGATCACGCGGCGGGTGTCCGCGCCGGGGCGCACTACGACGATGCCGCCGACCGTCTCGCCTTCCCCGTTCCATTCCGCCAATCCGCGGCGGCTCTCGGGTCCCATGCTCACCCTGGCCACGTCCTGCAGCAGAATCGGGGTGCCGTCGGGGCCCACCCCGAGACCGATCCGGCGCAGGTCGTCGACCGACCTGATGTACCCGAGTCCCCGGATCATGAACTCCTTCTCGGCGACCTCGATCAGGCCGCCGCCGACATCGCTGTTGCTGTCCTGAATGGCGGTGCGGATAACGGAGATCGGAAGGTTGTACGCACGCAGCCTGTTCGGGTCGACGGTGACCTGGTACTGCCGCACGAAGCCCCCCACGCTGGCAACTTCGGAGACCCCGGGGACGGTCGTCAGCTCGTACTTCAGGAACCAGTCCTGGATCGAGCGCAGCTCGCCGAGGTCGTGGCGGTCGGAGCTGAGCGCGTACATGAAGGCCCAGCCGACGCCGGTCGCGTCGGGTCCGAGCTTGGGCGTGACGCCCGCCGGAAGCTGCTCGGAGATGGAGCTCAGATACTCGAGGACGCGGCTCCTGGCCCAGTAGAGGTCGGTCCCGTCCTCGAAGATCACGTACACGAACGACACGCCGAAGTACGAGTACCCGCGCACCACCTGCGCGAACGGCGCCGACAGCATCTGCGTCGTGAGGGGATAGGTGACCTGGTCCTCGACGATGCGCGGCGCCTGCCCGGGGTATTCCGTCTGGATGATGACCTGGACGTCGGAGAGGTCCGGGATGGCGTCGATGGGTGTGCGGGAGAGAGAGAACGCCCCCGCGACGACGATCGCCAACGTGCCGAGAACGACCAGGAGACGATTGCCGATCGACCAGTCGATGATGCGTGCGAACATGGCCGGGCCTCCCTAGTGGCGATGCGACGTGGCGGCGGCGGCCGCGGAATCCCCGGTCGTCGCGGGGTGCGCGGCGGGCATCGGCTCGCGGAGGTGCGCCGAATCGTCGGCGCCCGCACTGCCAAGCAGCTGCGACATCGCCGCCCGGAGGTTCGCGTCGGAGTCGATCAGAAACTGCGACGAGACCACGACGGATTCGCCCGAGGCGAGCCCGGAGGCCACCTCCTGCATCCCCCCGCTCTCGGTGCCGAGCATCACTTGCCGGGGTTCGAAGACCCCGCCCGCCCTGGCCACGATCACAACCGTGCGCGTCCCGCTGTGCAGGATCGCCTCGGACGGCACCATCACCGCGTCGGCCGCACCGCTGGCCTCAGCCATCACGTTGACGTACATCATCGGCCGGAGCAGGAGGTCGGGATTGGCGACCTCCACAAACGCGGTCAGGGTCCTCGTCTCCGCATTCACGGCGGGACGGAAGAACAGGACCCGGCCGCTCCACTGCCGCCCTGGGAAAGCGTCCGCTTCGATCACCACGGCCTGCCCCTCGCGCACGTGCCGAAGATCGTCCTCGTAGAAGTCGGTCTCGGCCCACAGCGTCGAGTGATCGGCGATCTTCAGGACCGTCATGCCCGGGCTGAGCTTCATCCCCTCCATCGAGTCTCCCATCTTGTCGACGATGAAACCCGTCGCGGGCGAAAATACCCGCACCGTGCGGGCAACCGACTGCGACTCGGCGAGCGCTTCGATCTGCTCTTCGGTCATGTCCCAGTAGAGAAGCCGCTCCCTGGCCGCTTCGAGGAGGGACTGCGCCCGCTCGACGGCTTCGGGGTAGGCGCCGCTGTCCTGCAGGCGCCCGACGTAGTCCATCGCCGCGAGGAATTCGCGCTGTGTCGTGACCAGCTGCGGGCTGTAGATCTCGAAGAGCACGTCACCCCTGTCGACCGTCTCGCCCACGTTGTTGACGCGGGCCTGCTCGATCCAGCCTTCGTACTTGGTCTGCACCGAAACGACCCGCTCTTCGTTGTGGGCCAGGATGCCAACGGTGCGGATCGAGACAGGCAGCGTGCCGCGGTGCGCCTCGACGGTTCGCACCGCAAAGTTCTGGAGGAAGCTCCGGCTTACCCTGACGGCGCCGTCCGCGAGGGCCTCGTCCGTGTAGACCGGGACAAGGTCCATCCCCATGGGCGACTTGCCCGGCCGGTCGGAGGTGTAGTTCGGGTCCATCGGCGCACGCCAGTAGAGGACCTCGCGTTCGTCCCCGGTGATCCCGGGGCGGGCGCCGGCTTCGCCCGACATCGGCATGCCGTCCGCCATGTCGCCCTCCGGCTGACTCCGAAGCAGCAACGCGGCTCCGCCGGCACCAATCACGACCCCCATGGCCACCAACGCGGCCCCACGCAGTCTCTTGTTCATGATCCCTCCTCCGGAAACGCCGAGCCGATGGCTCGTTCCATGTCGGCGAGCGCCTTCATGTAGTCGGCCTGCAGACGCGCAAGCCCCAGCCGGACATCGAGCAGGACTTCTTCGCTGTCCAGGAGTTCCAGCACCCCGGTCACTCCGCCCGAATACGCTTCCTCGGTCGTGCGGAGCGCCTGTTCGGCCTGCGGCAGCAATGCCCGCTCGAAGAGGGCCAGCTGCCCCTCGATCGTCGTGATCCGGAACCCGGTCGAGCGGACGGCGAAGGCCACGCGGTTGACCGCGTCGCGGTAAGCCTCTTCGGCGGCCGACAGCCGCGCGGTGGCCTCCTGGACGCCCGCTTGGTAACTCGACCGGAACACCGGAATGCTGGCCCCGAAGGTGAGGCTGTAGGTGTCCCGGCCGTTGTCCGGCGGCGGATTCGCGCGACCCGGGTCGTCGCGGCGACCGAGAACGTTCCCCCAGGCGACCCCGATGGTGAAGTCGGGCTGGTAGCGGCGCTGCGCCAGACGCACCGCGTGCCCGTCGCTCTCGATCCGCAGGCGGGCCGACCGGACCTCCGACCTCTCGTCGAGCCCGGCCGCATGGAGCAGCTCGCCATCCACGTCTGCCGCCGGTCGTTCACCGATCTCGACCGGTGGGATCGGGGTGTATACAGGCCGGTTGGCCAACACGTTCAGCGCGGCTTCGAAGTCGGTTCGCTGACCTAGAAGCTGCTGCCGCCGGCTCAGGACCCGCGTTACCTCCGCCTGGAGCTTGACGACCCCCTGCTGCTGGCCGAAGCCCTGCGAATAGCGGGCCTGGGCCAGGGCCTCGTAGTGGAGGAGAAGCTGCTCTTCCTCTTCGGTGATCCGGAGCGCCCGATCCAGGTAGGCGAGGTCGTAGTAGGCCAGCTTGACCTGGCGGACCACTTCATCCCTTTGCTCCTCGTAGGACTCGCTCCGGATTGCCGACTCGGCCGCGGCGATCTCCCTGCGGTCCGACAGCATCCCGAACCAGGGCAGTGCCTGGCTGAGCGAGACGCTGGACGACTGCGGGCCGACCCGGGTCTCCGGTCCGCGGACGTGTTGGGTGAAGGAAAGCGTCGGATTCGGCAACGACGCCGCCTGGGGGACCCGGGACTGCGCGGCCTGATACTCATGGAACGCTCCGCGCACGCGCGGGTTGCCTCTGAGCGCTTCGTTGATGAGCGCCGCGAGCGTCGGGTCGCCGTTGGTGGCATAGTTCGGGGTCTGCGCCGCGGCGCTCCCCGCAATGATGTATTCCGGGACGGCGATCGCGAATGCGACCGCCATGAATCGCAGGTACGACATGGTTGCCTCGCCATGGATGGGTCAAGCGTGGTGCGCCCTGGTGCAGGCGCGGACGGTCAGACCGAGTGGCGAGGCGGCGGAGTCTCGACCGCCAGATCGGCGGCGGCTGGAATGGGATTGGCGAGGAATTCCGCCCGCACGAAGAGGGCGGGTACGCGGATCATGGCGACGGAGCGCGTGGCGCGGATCGAGGCAGTACCGCACGCCAGGATCATGAGACAGCCGTGGTTGGCGCCCTGGCCGCCGCCGTGGCCGGCTTCCTGCTCAGCCGATGCGTGGTGCCCGGATCAGCCGACATTGCCTGGTGGTGCGTGCCGGCGTGCCCGCCCGCCCCCATGTCGCAACGCAGAGCGACCAGTTGGGACCACGACAGGGCCAAGAAGGCGAGAAAAGCTACAGGGCGGCGCATGGTGTAAGGTGGGTTGGACCTACGAGAGGCGTCAACTTCCGGTTCGGGCCGCGGCGGTAGGTTCGTTTCCGCTAACCCTGACGTAACGTCAGGGTGCGTCGCCGAAACACCATCACCCGCCAGACCATGCCCTCGCGCAGGTAGCGCCGTGACATGCCGTGCCCCTCCAGCACCGCTTCGACCTCAGCTGGATCGTGGACGAAGACCCGGAAGGAGTGGCGCCGAAGCCGCTGGATGAAGTTGACCAGACCGACGCCCGCGCGGATGAAGCGGGTCCCGCGCGGGATGATGAGCGCCAGCGTGCCGCGGGCGAGCGAGGCGGCCGCACCGAGCATCGCGGGCATGTCCGGATAGCAGCAGACCACGCGGTCGAGGGTGACGATGTCGGCCGGCTCGAGTTCGTCGGCCCGCTCCACGAAATCCCCTTCGATGTAGCGCATCCGGCCCGCGAAACCCCGGGCCTCCGCTTCGGTGCGCGCCGCTGTCAGGTAGGCGGGCGATGCGTCGGCGCTGGTACCGCTCGCAGCGCCCCGGTCCATGAAGTCGTGCTGGATCGCTCCGATGCCGCCGCCGACATCGATGAACGTGCGGCCTCCGACGCCGCCGGCAGCGACTGCTTCGAGCAGCTGCCGCGTGGCCTTCGCCGGGCCCTTGCGGCGGTAGTGCCGCAGCTGCCGGCGAGCCATCTTGTCATCGAACATCTGCTCGACGCCCTTGCAGTGGGCGCACGTCATTGGGCCTCCCTGACAGATACTCGGTTTCGAGAAATGGAACGGATCACTGTGAAGCTACAGCCCGGGGATGCGCTTTCATACTGCTCGGGTACGACGCCCATGAGCTTGTCAGGCACCGCCACATCCAATAGCCTATAGCCCCGGTATTGATGCAACGCCCAACCGTGCAGGGAAGGAGGACATGATGACGAAAGACCGTATGGACACAGGATCCTCCCGTACACTCCCCTCGGGATCGGAAGGACAGCGGGCCCCTCGGGACGGTACTGCCCCTCAGCACGTCACGCGTCCTGTATCCAGGAAATCCGAGGCCATCATCAAGGAGGTCTCGGCTCGGCGCCGGACTGCCATGAAGGTCCTGGCTAATCGCTGACCGCCACTACCGCGTTACCTGGGCGGACGCAATCCGCGCCCATGACGAAGCACTTTGCGATGGCGGCGCTCCTGGGATTCTGAACCCTTCAGTTGTTGCGTCTACTCTCGCCCGACCATACCACGGCTACCATCGGCACATACTATGAGAAGGCAGCCGCCCTCGTTCACGGCATCGTCTCCAATCATGGCTTTGTGGACGGGAATAAGCGCACTGCTGTCTACCTGGTGGAATTGCTGGCGGTGAGAAGCGGATTTCGGCTGAGGGTGGACGATCTGGTGCTCGCGGACGTCATGACGGATGTGGCACGAGGCAAGATGAACTATGAAGAACTCGCGACCTGGTTCAGCGGGCGGCTGGAGCGGGTCGCCACAAACGAACCGGAGGCTTTCGCTCCCGGAATCGAGTCGACAGATGACCAATAGAACAACGCCTGGTCAAACGGCCGAGGATCCCTTGCGGGGGATAAAGCAATCTATTGTCGCAATTGGCGCCATGCCGGGTCCGCCGGCTCTCCGAGTAGTCAGCTCTTCTACGATGGCAGCTTGGTGGACTTTACCGTTCATGGAACGGGCTTCATCTACGCGTACACGCCTATCGAGTTCGCGGCGGTCAAATCTGATCCGGATCCGAAAACGGGAGCCGTCTACTACTGGGCCAACGTGTGGATTGTGACCTGCAAACATTGCGTCCAGGACACGCCGGTAGTGGCAGTCAGAGTCGACACGAGCGATGGCACACGAGTGTACACCATCCGCTCGGCCAAGTGGTGGATGCACCCGGAAGAAGATGTGGCTGTGACTCCCTTTGGACTGGACAGCGACGCCGACGAGATCCCCGAGGAAGTCGTAGCCGATGCATTTCGAACATTGCAATATGGCAGGGTTAACCAGAAAGACACTGCGACCAGGCTGGAAATGAAGAGAACAGGGTTCTACGAGTCCACGCCCGTGGTAATGATCGGGTTTCCGGTTGGCATGATAGAGGGTGGCAGGAAGAACTACCCGGCTGTTCGAACTGGAGCAATAGCTCAAATCCAGGGGTATCTTGATGGCGATGCGGACTACAAGGGTTTCTTGGTAGATGGATCTGCGTTCGCGGGCAACAGCGGCGGTCCCATCGTCGTTCGCAAAGGGACGATGAACAGCGAAGGAGCGGTCCTGTCGGATACAGTGATGATCGGGATGGTATCCCATAGCATGTATGCGGAGGCCATACTTGAGGACAAATCACCCGCTGACGTCTTGGAGAACGCGGGCCTGGTGAACGCCGTGACCATGGATTCCATTAACGAGACGATTCGTCTCTACTACGTGGCCAATAGACCTATGTAGACGCCCGCCCTGCCAAGGACAGCAACACTCCCACCAGCAGCACCGTCAGCGCACCGATCACGTTGTGCCACAGGAACGAGATGTCGGGCGCCCCGAAGGTGACCGCCGCCACGACGCCCATGCCCGCGATCAGCCCGAAGAACGCCCCGATCCCGCGCGCCCGCGGCATCATCGCCAGCAGGAAGACCCCCAGGATCGAGCCATAGAAGAACGACCCGAAGCGGTTGACGACCTCGATCAGCGACCCAAGGCTCACCGCGTAGAGGGCGACGAAGCAGGCGAAGACGCCCCAAAACGCGGTCGCGGCCTTTGACACGGCGAGGTAGTGGGCATCGCTCGCCTCCGGGCGGAACCGGCGGCGGTAGAAGTCGATCACGCTGGCGGTGGACAGCGAGTTCAGCTCGGACGAGATGCTCGACATCGCCGCCGCGATCACCGCCGCGATGAAGAGCCCCGAGAGGCCGATCGGCAGTTCGCTGAGCACGAAGCGCGGGATGATGTAGTTGACGTCCCGCGAGGGCTCGCCGGTGACCTCTTCCGCCATTGCCAACGCTTCGGCGCGGATCTCCTGGACCGAGGCTTCACCGGCGAGGAATTCGTCCATGGCTCGGCTGGCTACGTCCTGTACGGGATCGCTCGCGGCCGTCGTGGAGGCCTCGGCAGCACCTTCGCCGGCCAGCCCCGCCGCACGGCGAGCAGCGCCCTCTCTCACCTCCAACGCCTCCCCATAACGGTCCTGCAGCACCTCGTACTCGGCTCCCCGCGCCTCCACGACCGCGTTCTCGTGGGCCGGATTGTACAGCAGGGGCGGCGCCTGGAACTGGTAGTAGACGAAGACCATCACGCCGACCAGGAGCACGAGCGCCTGGAGCGGAATCTTCCAGTACGCGCTCATCAGCAGCGAGCTGCGGGCGGCGTCGACGGATTTCGCGGCCAGGTAGCGCTGCACCTGGCTCTGGTCGGTGCCGAAGTAGGACAGCATGAGGAAGGTCCCGCCGATCAGCCCGGACCAGAAGGTGTACGTCTCGCTCAAGTTGAAGGAGAAGTCGAAGACCTTGAGGCGGCCCGTCGCGCCCGCGATCTGAAGAGCCTCGCCCGGCGAGACCGGCATCTGGACGATGAGGACCACGATCATCGCCAGAAGTGCGAAGACGATCAGGACCATCTGCTTGACGTCGGCCCAGGTGACCGCCTGGATGCCGCCCAGCATGGTGTACGCGACCGTCGGGATCCCGATCAGGGCCACGCCCCACATGAGCGGCCAGCCGAAGAGGGCCGAGAAGACCACCGCCGGCGCGGCGATGATCACGCCGCACGACATCCCGCGTGAAAGCAGGAAGAGGAGCGCGGTGAGCGTGCGGGTCCGGGCGTCGAAGCGCCGTTCCAGGTACTCGTATGCCGTGAAGACCCCGGCGCCGCGCAGAAACGGCACCAGGGTCACCCCCAGGATGACCATCGCCAGCGGCAAACCGAAGTAGAACTGCACGAAGCGGAGCCCGTCGGTGGCTCCCTGTCCCGTCGTGCCGATCATCGTGACCGCGGACAGTTGGGTCGCCATCACCGAGAGGCCGACCGCCCACCACGGCAGGGAGCGGTTGGCGAGGAAGTAGCCTTCGATCTCCTTGGTGCCCTTCGCCCGGCGGATGCCGTCGACGACGACGTAGGCCAGGTAGGCGACGACGATCAGCCAGTTGATGGGGTGCATGCCGGACGCCTATCCGTGGTAGGTGGCCTGGAGGATCCAGAGCAGCAGCAGAGTCACGACCTGGACCAGGAGCACCCGCAACAGCGTCGTGCGGAAGCGGGTGTCCTGATTCTGTGTGCCGGGCCGGGTGCCCTGGCCGGCGTGTTCGTCGTCCCGGGGTGTCACGAACGGTTCCGCCGGCGGGCAGCGTTGGCCTTGATCGCGTCCTGGAAGAAGGTGGCCAGCCCTGCACCCCGCTTTTCGAAGTGCTCCATGAAGCGCGGGTCCGCGGTGTACATCTCGGCCAGTCCCCGGTGCATTCCGTGGCTGCACGGGTAGAACCAGCGGTCGATGTGGCACCGGTGCTCTTCCGCGAGGTCCATGGCCGCGCGCCCGGCCGCCTGGGCACCGTCGGCGAGAAGGTCGGCCAGCCTGGCCATCACCTCTTCGCCTTCCTCCTTGATCCGGGCCCAGTCGTTCTTGCCGTACCGGCGGGTGCGGCGCATCGACTCCTTGTAGGCGTCGGTGTCGCCCCAGCGCTGCTCGGCCTCTTCCTGGTACTGGGCGTGGTCGAACTCCTCCAGCCCTTCGAACATCTCGGTCTTGTCCATTTCCTTCTCCTCTTCCATTGCCGACAGGGCGCGGTCCACCCCGAGGATGATCTTCTCCGTTCTCTCTTGCCGCTCCCTCAGCAACTCCCGCTGTCCGACCAGCGCGCTTCGCCGGTCGTAGGCCGTGGCGTCGAGCATCTGGCCGATCGCGTCCAGGCTGAACCGAAGTTCGCGCAGGAGCCGGATCTGCCGCAGCCGCTCGAGGTCGCCGTAGTCGTACAGCCGGTACCCCTGCTCCGACCGCTCCGACGGGACCAGCAGGCCGACACGGTCGTAGTGGTGCAGGGTGCGCACGGTGACGCCGGCCAGGACCGCGACCTGGCCGACCGTGTGGAGGGTTTGAGCAATCATGGGAGGGAAGGTAGAGCCTGACGTTACGTCAGGGTCAAGGGGATGGGGGATTGGAGGGTGCCGGATCGTCGCCGGGCTCCGAGGCCGACTCGGCAACTCCTTCGCGCACGATGTGAGGCCCGGATGCATCCCCGATGATTGTGAACGGGATCTGATGGTATCCACGCCTGATTCGGTAAGTGGTGAAGTGCTTATAGTCGAGCGTGAAGACCTGGTCGGTTTTGGAGTGCTCTGCCGCGCTTACGATCGACGCGTCGGCGAAGTCCATCGGGATGTCCGGGTACTGGATCATGAGTTCGAAGCAGCGTCGCAAGTTTTGGTCGTCCAGCGGGAGCACTCCAACGCCGCCATGCCGGACGAAATCCATGAGGCCCGAGATACGATGCCTCTCGGGGCGCAGCAAGTGAAACGCCTCGGTAAGAACCGGGGTGGTGGTGACAAGTTCTCCGTCCAGCGTACCCAGAACCCGACGACAGTGTCCGTGGTCCTGGTCCTTGGCATCGAACAAGGCCACCAAGGGCCCCGTGTCGACCAGAATCACTGCTCGTGCCTCTTCCGGATGACATCTGCTATCACCTCCTTGGCCTGCCTGGCAGGAGCGACCGCGCGCTCCCCCTCTCTCGGCAGATCGAGGCTCTTGTATACCTCATAGGGGCGACGTGTGATGTCCGTATCCAACTCATGCCGATAGGCGCGCAAGGACCGTCTCATCACATCCGAGATCGACAGGCCGGTCCGGCGCTGCAGATCCGCCAGCGTCGCTTCGGCGGCGGCGTCCAGTCTAACTGTGCGTGTGCCCATCCGGCGGTCTCCGTGAGCGTCGGCTTCGTTTCAATGTCATACAACGGTAATACACTGCGGTCGACAACGGAAATCGCACAACCCTGACGTTACGTGAGGGTCGGTCCCTCGACGGGTGTGGTGGCTTAGTCGCCACCCCCAGGCAGATACTTCGCAGGAATCGGGTGGTCCGGGCCCTCGCCCAGCCAGAAGATCGACACGACCCACCAGCGCGATCCGTCGTTCATCAGCTGGAAGGAGTTGATCCCGCGCGCGAAGGGCTCGGGGTCCGAGGCGAGTCTGCGTGACTCGTAGGTGCTGAACACGTGCGCGATCACGCCGTACTGCTCGACCACGCGGTTGATCTCCACCTCGTGGAATCCGTTCGCTTCCAGGGATTGACCGGCGCCCTCGACGTACTGGTCGGTCGTCATGACGCGACGCATGTATGTGGATGAGCCTTGCGGGCGGCCGACCGGGCTCAGGGTGGCGCCGGGGACGAACAGGGAGCGGAAGCGGTCCCAGTCGCGGGCCTCGCCGGCGTCGCCGGAAATGACATCGTAGACGGCCGTCATGATCGCGCCGATGGACTCGACGTCGGCAGGGTTGGCGGGTTGTTGGGCCGAGGAGGGCGTTGGCAGCGTCGCGGCGGTGGTGGCGATGAGGAGGGACAGGGTGGTCGCCACGGTGAGGAGGGAGGATCGGGTGGAGTGGTGCGAGGGTGATTTCGGGATCATGGTCTGGGTGCCTGTCGCAGTGAGGCGCGGGAGGGAAGCCGTGAAGCCAAGATAACGCCCTCGGCATCGGGCCCGGGGGTCCGGGTGCGCGGACTCAAAGGTGAACCCTGACGTAACGTTAGGGTCAACTCTTTGGTGATTGACGGCAATGACATCACAACATAACTTGTGATGTCATTGCCTACACTCCATGACCGGGTATGTGGTCGATGCGAGCGTGGCCGTGAAGTGGCTGGTCGCCGAAAACCTCTCCGAAGAGTCGGCAACGCTGCTCGATTCGGATGTCACGCTTCTGGCACCGGATCTGCTCTTTGCCGAAGCGACAAGCGCGTTGGCCGCCAAGCACCGGCACGGTGAGTTGGACGCCGACCAGTTCGCGAACGCGGTGGACCTGCTTCGCATCGCCCCGGTGGCCACACCGCTCTCAATGCGCCGGCTGGCCGCGTCCAGCGCACGCCTTGCACGAGACCTGCGGCACCCGGTCTACGACTGCTTCTACCTCGCGTTGGCCATTCACGAAAACTACCCCGTCGTCACGGCCGACACTCGCTTCTACGACAAGGTGCGTAGACATCCCTATCTCGCCGACCGTGTGGTTCATGTCGGGGAGATACAGGGTCGGGAATCCTCTATCGCCCCAGGCTCTCCCGTATCGCGCGCACAGTGATCCCGGTGCGGTGCGCAATGAGCTCCCGGCCGATTTCCAGGGTTCTTTCCAGGGGGCCCAGCTCTACTTCGTTGATCGAGTAGAGTCCCGCCTCGATCCGCTGACGCGCGCGGATGCGCTCCGGATCGGTGGTCGCCACGATCGACGAGTAGTGGACGTCATCGTGATAGAGGTCCCGTGTCGCGGAACAGTTGTCCGGCTTCTGGAAGATCTGCAGTTCTTCCTTCAGATACTCGCAACTCCAGATGTCCTCCCGATAATACTCCTCGATGTAGTGGGCTCGCGCCGTGCCGCCCCAGTGATCGTTGAGCTTGGCCGCGGTCTCGGACATCCCGTTCTGATTGCCCCCGCTGTCGCCGATGAAAACGACATCGTTGAATCCCTGGCTCTTCAGGCTGTTGGCCACGTCCTCGAGCACCATGCGGAAGGTTTCCTGGCGGACGCTCAGGGTTCCCGGATAGCGGATGTTCTCCGGATCCCCCTCGGGAACGTACTTCATGACCGGCGCGCACAGCGCGTTGCCCAGCTCGCGCGCGATCGCGTCGCACATCGCCTCGAGCACGTAGTTGTGCTTGCCGCCCGCCACGTAGGGGCCGTTCTGCTCGACCCCGCCGGTCGCGATGATGCCGATCGTCTTCCCCGAAGCGATCTCGTCACGCACCTCCATCCAGGTGAGTTCGTCGATCCAGATCGAGTTGATGCCCTCGATGGGCCGGGGAGGATTCGTCATCCGGCACCGCCCCATCCGGCAACGGATGCCGGTCAGCTCCTGGCTCAGCCGCTTGAGTCGGGCACGCGCCTCCGAGTCGTAAGCCTGGTCGTTGCCGCGGGTGGGCCGGAGGCCGCTGAAGTACTGCCCGCTCTCGAAGTCGTCGGAGTCGACCACCTGCATCGTCGCGTCGGCACCTTCGGCGATGGTGGAGCGCGGTGTCGCGCCTGCCCGCCGCACCATCTCGGTCGGCATGTAGGTAGCCGGATGGAGAGAGCCGACGATGATGCCGGTTCCGGCCAGCTCCTCGGCCAGGTCGAGGGTGAACATGACCTGGGCGAGCTTGCTCTGGGCGTAGGCGCGGCGCCCGCTGAAGTCGTTCTCGATCATCACGTCGTCGAAGTCGATCGGCGTCTGCGCACCGGATGACACGTTAACGATGCGCGCCGGCGCGCTGGCGAGGAGGCGCGGCATGAGCATGTGCGTGAGCAGAAAGGTGGAGAGGTAGTTCACCTGGAAGCGGTACTCGTGCCCGTCCTCGGTGAGCACCGCTCGTCCGGCGCCGAGCCGAAGCCCGCGTTGTTGATGAGGACATCCAGCCGGTCGTAGTCGGCCAGCAGCGTCTCGGCAAGCTGCCGGACCTCGTCCAGCGACGCGAAATCGGCACGGTAGAAGCGGGCGCTCCCGGGTCCCGCCGCATTGATGGCGTCCACCACCTCCGCGCCCCGCTCCTCGCTCCGCCCGTGGACGATGACGTGGTCGCCCCGTGCGCCGAGGCGGAGGGCAAGTTCGCGGCCAAGCCCGGAGGTGGAGCCCGTGACGAGGGCAACCTGCTGGCCAGGTTGGGGAGTCGCCTGGGCGTGGGCCTCGGTGACGGAGGTGGACCAGGCTGCGATGATGACGGCAGTCGTTGTCGCGGCGGCGAGGTTCTTGAGTGTGGTGTTGTTCATGGTGCCAACTTCGCTTTTTGGATGGATGGGCAGGTGAGGGGAAAGGTAGGGAGGCTTGGCGGTAATGGAAACGGAGGGAGTGGGCGCGTTGTCCGCCACTTCCGGGCCGAAATGGCGGGCAAATGGCGTCGGGGAGAGCGCCTGGGGCGACGGGACCCGGTCGGCGGCGACAATGAACTCAAAGAGCGAGGCTGGGTAGAACAGCACGCCCGCTATGTTGACTGGCGGGCGCACCATCCACGGGCAGGGAGCTGGAACGCCATTGCCCGGCCCACCGAGGCTTGAGACTCCGTTGCAATCCATCAATCGACGCGACTTCGTTCGCCGCGTGGGCGGCCTGGCTGGGCTCGGCCTGATCTCCTGTTCGAGCCCGCTCGACCCCGAAGACACTCCCGGAGTGCTGACCCCAGCCGACCGGGCGCTGCGGATTGTCGTGGTCGGTGCCGGCATGTCCGGTCTGGTCGCTGCCTACGAGCTCTTCCGGGCCGGGCACGAGGTGACCGTACTGGAGGCCCGCGAACGCGTGGGAGGGCGCGTCCTGACCCTGCGCTCCCCGTTTGCCACCGGACACTCCGTCGAGGCTGGCGCCGCCCGCATTCCCCCGGAGCATGACCTCACCTTGGGATACGCACGCCACTTCGGACTGGAACTGGACCGCTTCTACCCGGACACCAGGTTCTTCCTCCGGTTCCAGAACGGAGCGCGGGCGACGATACCGCCGAGTTCCTTCCTTTCCGAAGTGCCGGACTTCGTGAAGATCCGAGGCGGGAGCGACCGCTTGCCCGCCGCCTTTGCAGACGCGCTGGGCGCCCGTGTGGTCACGGCATCGCCCGTGACCGACATCGTTGCCGGGAGCACGGTCCGCACCACGAGTCGCGATGGCCGGAGCCACGAATCGGACAGGGTTCTGGTAACCGTGCCGGTGCCTCTTCTCTCCAGCATCCGCTTCTCCCCGGCACTCTCCTCCGCAAAGACGGAGGCGATGAACGGGGGCTTCCGGTACCAGAGTGCCACGCGCGTATTCGTCCGCTTTCGGATGCGGTTCTGGGAGGCTGAAGACCTGAACGGCTGGGGGACGACCGACTGGCCCGAAGAACTCTGGCATCCCACCTGGGACACCCCGGGCCCCGAAGGCGTCCTGCTCACGTACGTGCGCGGCACCCGCGCAAACGAACTCGATGGACTCGATGACGATGCGCGCGTGGCACGCGTACTCGCCCACTGGGAGGACTTCCTGCCGGGTGCCTCCAGCTACTTCGCGTCCGGCACGTCACACTCGTGGCAACGGGACCCCTGGAGCCGCGCCGCCTGGGCAGAGCCCACGCCGACCCAGGACGCCGAACTCGCCAGCGCGCTCGCCCGGTCCGAAGGACCCCTGCATTTTGCCGGTGAGCACGTCTCGGGAGCCCGGGGATGGATGAACGGCGCGCTCGAGTCGGGGCTGCGGGCCACGATGGAGATTCATCGAGGGTGATCGTCGGTGAGCCGGGGCCTCGCGCCCTGGTTGCGCCATCCGTCCGCACCGTGCACGATGCCGTCCATGAAATCCTTTTTTCCGATGGTGCGACGGGAGGGCGCGACACTCGTCTTCCTCATTGCCTTCGCCGCGTTCGCGTTCATCCCCGCATGGCGGACTATCGAGCTCGGCGGGATGGTTGCATTCGGATGGCTCATCGCCGCGTTGATGTTGATCTCGCCAGCAGTGACCCTCGTCACGTTCCTGCGGCGCGGTGGTAGCGGAGGCGCTGCGCCTGAAGGGAGCGGGAAAGATGTCTCTGGCGCCGGCGCGGACGCGGACGGCGGCGTCCACTGATGCTCCTCGAGCGCATCCTCGTCGGGGTCTACCTAGCCGTCTGCATCGGGATCGGGATCGCGGCGTCGAAGAAGGTCATGGGCTCTCGCAGCGAGTATTGGGTCGCGGGAAGGCGCATCGGCACGGTCGTGAACTCGATGGCGATCATGGCGGCCCTGGCGAGCGGGGGCTCCATCATCGGGGTCATGGGCCTGGCGTACGCCCAGGGCATCCCCGCGACGCTGGCGCTCTTCGGCGGGGCAGTGCTCGGCTTTCCTCTCGCGTCCATCCTTGTCGCGAAGCCGCTCCGAAACTTCGGCAAGTTCACGATCACCGACTTCCTGAGCTTTCGGTACCCCCACGCGCTGGTCCGGTACCTGGTCCCGACTCTGATCGTCATAGCCTTCACGATCTACATCGTGGCGCAGCTCAAGGCGGCCGGCATCGCCGCCGAGGCGCTGCTCGGGATCCCGTACAACACGGCCCTGGCCCTGGCCACGGTGGTGTTCGTCATCTACGTCTCGTTCGGGGGCATGGTCGCGATCACCTGGACGGATGTGATTCAGGGATTCCTCATGGTGCTGGTCGTCGTGGGCACGGCCTGCGTGCTGATTTGGCGCGTCGGATCGCCTTTCGAAATCATGAGCCAGGCCGCGGCTGTGGCGCCCGAACTCGGACAGGTCGCGCACCGTCCCGTGTCCGGCTACCTCGGCTACTTCGTCATCTGGGCCACGGCCATCCCCGTGATCCCCCACATCGTCATGCGGGTGTTCACCGCAAAGGACGCCGACAGCGCACGCCTGTCGCTGAATCTGTCGATGCTCGTGTACAGCGTGATGATCCTCGCGGCTGTGCTCGCCATCGTGCCGGTCGGCAGAATCGACTTTCCGGGGCTCCAGGATGCGGACGAACTGTTCCTGCGAGTCATGGAGACCCGGTTCCCACCCCTGATCCGGGGGATTGCTGTTGCGGCCGTACTCGCGGCCGTCATGTCGACCACGGATGCGCTTCTTCTCGCCTGCAGCTCGGCGATCTCACACGACATTCTCGGCGGCGTTCTGCAAGGCCGCGCCAGCAATCGCACGCTCAGCCTCGTGCGCATCGGCTCGACCTGGGTGATCGGGATCGCCGCCCTCCTCTGGGCGTTTTCGCCGCCCGAACTGATCACCGAGTTCTACACGGCGGGCGTCGGAGTGCTCAGCGCCAGCCTGTTCGTTCCCACCATCGCCGGGCTCTGGTGGAAGAAGGCCAACCTGGCCGGTGGAGTCGGAGCCGTCGTGTCGGGTGCGACCGTCTACATGGTGGTGCAGCTGGGCCTGATCGACATCGGCGTGGCGCCGGTGGTCGTCGCCCTCCTGGCCAGCGCGGCGGCCATGATCCTGGGTGGGCTGCTCGGGCCGCAGGAGTCCAGGGAGATGGTCGAGCGGATCGAAGCGCTGCACGAGTAGAGGGGGCGGAGTGACAACGGCAGCGCACTCGACACCACACCGCCCACAACGTACGATGCGTTCAGCTCTCACCTACCGAAACCCGGAGGAAGCACCATGAAGACCGCCCTGCTCATCGGAGCCCTGCTCGTCACCTCGCCTGTCGCCCAGGCTCAGCAGCGCCCGGAGCGCGACCCGAACAGCATGGGAGGCGGCAATTGCGCGGCCAACGTCTACAACTGCCGCGACACGCCCAACCCGCTTCCCGCCGCGACCACGGTCTGGATCGAGGAGATGACCTGGATGGACGTCCGCGACGCCCTGGCGGACGGCAAGACCACGGCCATCATCCCCACCGGCGGTGTCGAACCCAACGGCCCCTGGCTCGCCACCGGCAAGCACAACCATGTGCTGCGCTCCAACTGTGACGCCATCGCGCGCGAGCTGGGCGACGCCCTCTGCGCTCCGATCATCAAGCTGGTGCCCGAAGGCAACATCGAGCCGCCCAGCGGCCACATGGCCAGCCCCGGTACCCTCAGCCTGCGCCAGGAAACCTTCGAAGCGCTGCTGACCGATGTCGCCCACAGCCTGAAGATGCACGGCTTTCGCAACATCATCTTCATAGGCGACAGCGGCGGCAATCAGGGCGGACAGCGCGCCGTGGCCGAGAGGCTGAACGAGAAGTTCGCGGGCGCGGCCATCGTGGCGCACGTGCAGGAGTACTACGACTACAACTCCGTGACCCGCTACATGGCCTTCCGCGGGCTGGAGGGTGGTGAGGGCGACGGCCTCCACGACGACCCGATCATCACCTTGAACATGTTCCACGACGACCCATTCTCGGTGCGCTACGAGGAGCGGGTCGCGGCGGGCCAAGGCGACCATCAACGGCGTCTCGATCGAGGACCGGGTTCAGTCGATGGAGCTGGCCCGCGAGATCGTGGCGTTCCGTGCCGAGCATACGGCCGACGCGATCCGCATCGCGATAGCGAACCGCGGCACGCTGCCGGCGCCCGACCGGTCCGCCCAGTTCGCGGCCAGGCGGCCAGCGGGCGGTGGCCAGCCGCAACGTCCGGGCGGTGGTCAGCGCCCCGCCCCGGATCCCCGCTCGATGGGAGGCGGAAACTGCAGCGCCAACACCTACAACTGCGCGGACACCCCGAACCCGTTGCCCGAAGGTCAACACCGTCTGGATCGAAGAGATGACCTGGATGGACGTCCGCGACGCGCTCGCCGACGGCAAGACGACCGCCATCATCTCGACCGGCGGCGTGGAGCCCAACGGCCCCTGGCTGGTCACCGGCAAGCACAACTACGTGCTGCGCGCCAACTGCCCCGCGATCGCGCGAAAGCTCGGCAACGCGCTCTGCGCACCCGTGATCGAGACCGTCCCCGAAGGCAACATCGATCCGCCCAGCGGACACATGACCAGCCCGGGCACCATCAGCCTGCGCCAGGAAACCTTCGAGGCGGTGCTGACGGATGTCGCGCACAGCCTGAAGGTGCACGGCTTCGAGAACATCGTCCTGATCGGCGACAGCGGCGGGAACCAGAGCGGCATGGAGAACGTGGCCAACGCGCTGACCGAGGCATGGGACGGCGAGGCCACCGTCATCTTCATCCCGGAATACTACCGGACCCCGCCGGGAACGCCGAACGTGCTGCGCGACCTGGGCATCGTCGCCGACGACATGCCCAGCGACGGGCTGCACGACAGCCCGGGCATCACCCTGAACATGATGCTCGACGATCCGGCTTCGGTGCGATGGGCCGAACGGGTGAAGACCGGCCAAGCGGTCATCAATGGGGTCTCCATCGCCGATCTGGGCAAGTCGCTGGAGATCGCGAGGCAGGTTTCAGACGCGCGCACCGAGCGCACAGCGCGTCTGATCGAGGAGAGGATCGCGAACCGCTAGCGCGCCGCCTATACCGCCAGGCTGGTCAGTCCCACGAGACGGTCGCGGTCGCCGAAACCGTCCGGGGTGCGCCCAGCCAGGCCGCGTTCTCGGTGATCGCGGACAGGAAAGACCTGTCGAACAGGTTGTTCGCCACGATCGCGAACTCCGTCGACCGGAACCGATCGCTCAACGCTTCGCCCCTTAGACTGATGTAGGCGTCCACCAGCCAGTAGGCGTCGGTGTACCAGTCCGCCGTCAGACTGACGCGGCGCGATGACGTGTACTTGGTGGACAGCCCCACGCCGAGGGGTCCGGTGCGGTCGAGCGAGAGGACCCACAGACGAGGCGGTACGCCGGTGACGTCCGTCCCTGCCACGATGCCCTGGTTCGCGTCAACGAGAGCATCACCGGACCCGACGTATTCCGAGTCGTTGAAGGTGAAGGCGGTGTAGAGCGATGTCCGACCCGGCATGCGCACCGTCGCGGACAACTCCAAACCGCTCGTCTCGATGCCGCCCGCGTTGAAGTAGGCGCCGCCGCCCGGAATCAGATAGTTGGGACCGGCGGGCGTCTGCGGGCCGAGGTAGAAGATCCGGTTCTGGAAATCGATGGTGTACCAGGTGGCGCTCAACGCAACCCGCTCCCTGGCAAACTGCAGCCCGACATCGATGTTCGAGGCGGTCTCGGGCTCCAGGAGATCCAGACTACGGCCCGGCACCTCGAGCAGAGTGCTGCTGATCGCCTTGAAGTTCTCGGCGTAGCCGGCGAACAGGTCGAGGCCCCTGACCGGCGTCTCGTATGTGACGCCCCCGGAAAAGAGCAGATTCGAATCGGAATCGACGCCAATTGCCGGATTGGCGTGGAACTGGTCCTCGCGCGACACGCCGATCAGGAAGTGCTTGACGCCGCCCGTCAGGGCAAACGAGCCGACGTAAAGCGTCTCCTCCACGTACCACTTGAAGACGTCCTGCGGGAAGTCCCACTCATACTGGTGCCAGTAGGCTTGCTCGTCCCACTTGAAGCTGAGCGTCGGATCCAGCATCCGGTGCCAGTCCCGGCCGAGGTCGCGCCGCGAGTCCTCGTACCAGATGCCGGCGCGCAGCGCGCTTCCACCCCTGCCAAAGACAACGGACCAGTCCCAGTCGAGGGTCACGCCGAGACGGTCCTTCCCGTAGTGGCTATGACGGTACGACTGTACGGCCGTGGCCCCCGGGTGGCACGCCGGGTCCACCCCCGGTCCGCCCGAGCCATAGTAGTTGAAGATGTAGGACGACGTGCACCCGGGCGTCGGTGCGACGGCGACGCCATTGTGGTCCACGAAGCGGATAACCCCAAGCTGGCTGCCCCCGCGCACCGGCTGGCGGCCTGCCAACTCCGACTCCGGTCCGTCCCCGTCGTCGACCACGTCGACGATGTAAGGGGGCAACCAGTCGCCACGGCCCCTGTTGCGGTGGTAGTACGCGCCGGCGCTCAGGGAGCTGAGTTCGCTGAACGACCAGTCGGCCTTCAGGTAGGCAAGCGTGTTGGTGCGTCTCGTCTGCCAGCCGGGCCGATAGAACTGGTTCAGGTACGGCACGCCGGGCCAGTCGCCGACCAGCCGGTCCCAGCGCGGGTTCGCCCTGAAGTCGGCGTCGCTGTAGAGCCGCTGGTAGGTATCCTCGTGGATGTCGTCGACCGAGATGTAGCTGGTGAGATCGAGGCGACCGTGCGACGACACGAGCTTGGCGGCGAGGTGCTCCCGCTCGTTCCTTGCCGAGCCCTGCACCCAGTCGGTCGCCTCCTGCCGAACCGCGCCAACCCAGGCCCGCGTGCTACCGCCGAACAACGATCCGGTCTCGACGCGCGCGGCGAAGCGCTGGCCACCATGCTCGCCGATCGTGGCTGACGCGGTGTAGCTCCGCTCCGCCGCCGGCGCGTTCGTCAGGTAGTTGAAGGTGCCGCCCAGCGCCTCGACCGATCGGGAGGCGATGTCAGCCGTCCCCTGCGACACCTCGACGCCGCCGAGGTGCATCGGGTCGATGAACCGGCTCGCCTTGGCACCGCTGAAGTAGTCGGACGTGCCGTTCGGAAAACCGTCGATCGTGGTGCCGATCTGCGACTCGCTGATGGTCACCTGGAAACCCCGCACCGCGACATTGCTCGACCAGTCGTCAAAGCCGTAGGCGTCCCCCTCCTGGACGGATATTCCGGGGAGGTTGTCCACCACCGCCGCCACGCTGGAAATGTTCGACTGCTGCCTCATCATCGGCTCCGCGACGAAATTGCGCGCGAAGACCCGGGGCTCCTCGGGGACGACGCTGAGCGTATCGAGCATCCAGGCGATGCGTAGAACGATCGGTACTGTTTCGACGGTACCTGCCTCGACGGAGACCGGGTACTCCCAGGGCGCGAAACCCGCAAGGAAGGCTGCTACGCGATACTCGCCGGCAGCCAGATCGGTGAATTCGTACGAACCGCCGGCGGCCGTGACGACTTCCTCGTACACGCCGGAACCGGTCACCGTCACCGTGACACCGGGCAAAGGTATGCCGTTCTCGTCCGCAACCGTGCCCTCGATCGTTCCACTTGTCTGGGCGGTCGCCGTTGCCGCGGTCAAGAGCGAGAGCAGCAAAGCAGGGATGGTGAGTCGGCCAACAAAGTGAGGATGCGACATTTTTTTGACTCCATATGCGTCATTTCTCGCTACGTCATCCTATCCGTGGCACTTCGGGCTGGTCAAGGACGGAACGTTGGGCCGCAGGCGCGAACTTCCGCCGGTAGTACCCGGTCCAGATGACGATGGCCGGAATGCCGATGACCGTCGGCAGAAGCCACGGTACGACCGCCAGCGGCCCCGCGAGTTCGTAGGCCCACAGCCGCTGCGCCCCGAAGACGATGAAGGCGGTGTGGAAGGCTGTGCCGCCCCCGAGCATCGACCCCATGTGGCTGTAGAACCAGCCCATGTGTTGTGCACCGGGCCTGCGCATCAGCCACAGCATGCCCCGCCCGGTCAAGAGGCCGATCGGGCTCAGTCCGAGCAGGATCGGCGAGACGTCGGACCACACCCCCAGCGCGAACGCGATGACGGTTACGCTGCCGGCGATGGACGCCCACGCGAGCGCCTCGTGGAACGGGGTTCGCAGCATCTCCGGCGCCCTGCGCGTGGCCACGACCCGAATCGCCTGCCGCACCGTGGCGAAGGTGACCAACCCGAGATAGCCCAGGAATAGGGCGATGCCGTAGAGGTCGGGCCGATCCGCGAAGCCGATGCCTTGAATCTGGTAGGAGATGATCCGTCCGGCCGACGCGGTGACCGCCGACAGCGTCACGACGTAGGCGCTGTAGGTGAACACCCGACCGGCCTGCACATGCACCCGTCCCCCCTTGCGGGCAAACACGGGGACCCAGAACGCCGCGAGGCCGACGAACCCGGTGGCGACGTGCGTCCAGACGAGAGCGTCGAACAGCATGGGCACGATGGTCGTCATGACGGAAAGCCCCCCCGCTCGTTCGACTCGGCGCCCTCCGCTGCCTCGCACTGGTGCATGGACGCGAGCCGCCGGTCGATAGCCGCCAGTGTCTCGTCGCACCAGGCCACCTTCGACCCGATGGAGTGAATGCCCATTCGGAGCGTCGCGAACTGGTGGAAGCCGGCGTCGCTGTAATGCTCCGGTGCGTCGCCGTAGGTGGCGATGATATCTCGTTCGATCGCCCGCAGCTGGGCGAGCCAGCGCGACAGGTTGTCCCGCAGAGTCGTCATGAACGCGCGGGTATGGTGGAGATCACCGATCGCGTCCATGAAGTAGAGCTGAGCGAGGTACGCGAATCGCTCGGTGCCGACGGCCGGCCCGCCGCGCAGCCAGTGCAGCAACTCGGTCCGGCCCTCGTCCGTCAACGAGTAGATCCGGCGGTTCGGCCCTCTGGGAGACGGCTCGACCCGGCTGCGGAGCATCCGTCGCTGCTCGAGACGCTTGAGGGTCGGGTAGATCTGGCTCAGCTCGGCGGACCAGAAGTGCCGCACGCTCTCGCTGAACGCGTTCTTCAGGTCGTACCCGGTGGCCGGCTCGCGCAGCAGGCCGAGGAGGATGTGGTCGAGGCTCATGTCAGCTGTGGTCGAGGCTCATGTTACTATGACAATAATGATATAGTAACTATATAGACTACGTCATAGCATGTCAAGCGCGCCATTGCGGAAGTGGGCCACGGAATGACTACATTGCACTATGCCAACACCTGCACCATTCCAACACCGGGCCACCCCGGGCAACGAGAATAGCATGGCCAAGTACATGTTCCGCACCAGCTACACGCAATCCGGTCTGAAGGGGCTGCTCGCCGAGGGCGGCACCGGTCGGGAGGCTGCCCTGCGTCAGACAATCGAGGGCGCGGGCGGTACGCTTGAGGGATTCTACTACGCCTTCGGCGATTGCGACCTCTATCTGATCGCCGACCTTCCCGACGAAGCGACGGCGACGGCGCTCTCCCTGAACATCGCCGCTGCGGGTGCGCTGACGGTAACCGTGACCGTTCTGCTCACCCCGGAGACCGTGGACGCAGCAGTGGCGAAGGCTGTCCCGTACCGGTTGCCTGGCGCCTGAAGTACCGCGGTCACCGCGCCAAGACGGGCGGATGAGCCGGACCAAGCCCGCCCTGCGTCCCGGCGAATTCATTGCTCTCGTCGCGCTGCTGATATCGCTCGTCGCGCTCTCGATCGACGCGATGTTGCCGGCGCTGCCCGAGATCGGCCGCGACCTCGGGGCAGTGCGCCGCAACGACGTCCAGTTCGTCATCACGGCTGTGTTCGTGGGGCTCGGCGTCGGCCAGATCCTCTTCGGCCCGCTCTCCGACCGTATCGGGCGCCGGCCCGCCATACACGCCGGCCTCGCCCTGTTCATGGCCGGATGCCTCGTGAGCATCTTCGCGCCCACCTTCGAAGTGATGATCGCGGGCCGCGTCCTTCAGGGCATCGGGGCTGCGGCGCCGCGCATCGTGACCATCGCGATGGTGCGCGATCAGTACGAAGGCCGCCGAATGGCCCGCCTCATGTCGTTCGCAATGTCCGTGTTCATCCTCGTTCCCACCGTCGCTCCGGCGCTCGGCCAGGGGATCCTGTGGCTCGGAGGCTGGCGCGCGATATTCGCCGCCATCTTCGCCATCGGCGCGATCGCATTGACGTGGTTTACGCTTCGCCAGCCCGAAACGCTGCCCCCCGCCCGCCGCCGGCCCTTCTCCCCACGGGACATCGGCGGGGCCGTCCTGGAAGTCCTGAGAACCCGGTCCGCGCTCGGATACACCCTGGCCACCGGATGCGTGTTCGCGCCGTTCCTCGCCTATCTGAGCTCGGCCCAGCAGATCTTCCAGGATGCCTACCTGACCGGCGCGTTCTTTCCGCTCTGGTTCGGATTGCTGGCACTCGCCTTCGGGTGTGCCTCGCTCGTGAACGGCCGACTGGTGATGAAGCATGGGATGCGCCGGCTCTCGAGGGCGGCGACGGTGTGCGTCACACTGGGTTCGGCCTTCGCGTGGGCGCTGGCCTTCGCGTTTGAAGGACTTCCTCCATTCTGGCTCTTCATGGCCTACCTGCTCGCCGCCTTTTTCTGCATCGGACTCGTCTTCGGGAATCTCAATGCGCTCGCGATGAAACCCCTCGGCCATATCGCGGGGGTGGGAGCGGCAGTGGTCGCCTCGCTCTCCACGTTCATCGGGGTGCCGCTCGGCGCACTCGTGGGGCAGAGCTTCGACGGAACGATGTACGCGCAGATTGGAGCCTTTGCCGTCGCCGGCGGGGCTACGCTTGTCGCCACATGGTGGGCGGAGGGCGGTGTCGGTTGACGACATTCGGCGCTGCCCGACTCGCAAGTCAGCTCGGATCCCGAAACCCTATTCGGACGGCCCTCGGGACCCCCGCGGCAGCGTCGCTGCGTCGGGCCCCGGTTCCCGCGCGGGCCTTGGCAGCGTGTCAACTTCGACATCGGCCGCGGCGGCCGCGCGTGGAAGTGAAGCTCGCGCCTCGAGCTTCTTGACCGCAGCGGAGATCGCCTGACCCCTGGGGCCTTGCTCGCCCACGCGCCTCAGGACTTCGCGGAGCCGGGGCAGCGCTTCCACGGCGTGGATCTCGGCAAGCGCGTTCGCCGCGTGCGTGCCGGAGGGCCCCTCGAGCGCCTCGCCGAGTGCCGCGATGATTTCTGCCCGGTATCCACCGTCCAACGCCTTGAGACGCCCGAAATCGCCGCCGAGCGCCGCGAGCACGGCGTCGACCAGCTCGCCTTCGCCCAGCTGCCTCAACGCCTCGGCGACCCTGTCACGAATTCGCCGACCGCCGGCCTCCCGGATGTCGCCGAGCAGGCGAATCAGCGGGCCGATCCCGTCTCGGTGCCCAATCTCGGCGAGCGCGTCGATCGCGCGGGCTCTGAGCCGGGAGTCTTCGTCCCAAAGAACGGACGCCAGAGCCGGAATGGCTGCGGGATCCCCCAGCCGTCCGAGTGCGGCGGCTGCGTCGCGGCGGGGTCCGTAGCTTTCCCAGAGGACGTGCTTGTCCTTGATCTCGCCTCCGGGCGCGCGCAGACGCCGGATGTGGATCCGGACATCGTCCTCATACGCCTTTCCCTCGTGACAGACCTGCTGCAGGACCTCGGTGAAGAGGTCGAACAGTGTCCGGAGCTGCTCGAGATCCTTGATGACCCCGGCCGACTGGAAGTGGAGCTCGTCCACGCCGGCGGGGAACTTGCCGAACCACCCGTCGTGCCCCTTGACGGACAGGTGAATCCTGCGCTGGGCATCGATGAGATGACGGATCTTCTCGTTGTCGAAGAGCCGCCGCACGCGCCGCGGCGCATTCCCCTTGATCACGAAGTCCCCATCAAAGCGAGGATGGCCGACCTCGATATCCTTCATGCCCAGCGCCTTCCCCATCTCTGTGAAGATGCTCGACCGGTAGATTTCGAACCTGAAGCCTTCCGGATTGAAATAGGGGGCGCGGAGCCTCGTGTAGGTCTGGTGCGTGTTGCCGGTGCTCTGCGTGTACGTGTCGAGCGTGATGATCCAGTCGTCGGCACGGCCCTGGACCGCAGATGCGGTGAGGAGGCCTCCTTCGTGAAAGTCCCCACCCACCTCGCTGGAGAGCTGCCGCCAGATCTCCTTCTGGCTCGGCCCGAAGAGGGCTTTGAGCAAGCTCATTCGGCGGACTCCCCGGCGTTCATGGTATCTTCGGCGCCCATCATGTCTCCGGCGTCTCATCGCAGTCGTACCACCGGGTGATTGACCTTCAGGTCGGTCTTCCGGTGCAGGTCGTGAACGGTAACGCACAGCCAGCGGTTCTGGTCAACCGAGTAGGTTACGCGCAGCCGGGGCGCCGACCCCTTGCCGGCCGGACTCAGCGGCAGCGCCGGGTCCGCCTCGTTGAGGCACAGGCAGAACGCCCGTTCGCCCGCGGTCCCGGGCACGAAATAGCGGGAGCCGTTGGCTCGCTCGGTCCAGTCGACCGGACGCCCGGCGACGCGCCCCACCTCGCAGATGAAGAGGTTGATCCGTTGTTGGCCATCGAAGCCGGGAGCGTAGTAGCGCGTCACGAAGTTGTCCACCGTCGGGAAGGACGTTCCACCTGGGATGAGGAGCTCGTACTCGGCATCGTCATCGTCGTCGGGCAGGACGCGAAGCGCGTAGTCGTGGTAGATGAAGTCCTCGACGTGCGCGCCCCCCGCGAAGATGCACGCACCTCGCGCGACGCTCTCGAAGGGGAGCCACTCCCGCACCTTGTCCCGGCCGAGCACGTCGCCCACGACGTTGCGCACTTCGGGAAGGAGGGTGGACCCGCCCTCGAGGATCACGTCGTCGATGTCGCCGGGGGACACGCCATGCCGGGTCTGCAGCTCGGTGAGCAAGGCGCCCAGGAGCTCCCGCATCCGCTCGTACAGGCCGTTCTCGGCGAGAATGTCGCGCAGGACGTTGTAGTCCAGCTTCCCGAATGACTCGCTCCGGAAGGTGAAGTCGCCCTCGCTCCCCGCGCTCGCGAGCAGCTTCACGCGCTCGGCCTCCCACCGGAGCGCGACCTCCCATTCGGGCCAATCGTGCAGGGCTGCCGGGACGAACCGTCCCAGAATCCAGCGGTCGACGTCGTCACCGCCGAGCTCCACGGCCTGCTTCGCCAGCACCTCCGCCTGGCCGGTCTCCATCGTCCGTGCGCCGTGGGTCCTTACCGCCGCGGCTTCCATCGATCCACCGCCGAAATCGAAGGCGACGAGGGTGGTGGGGCGTCCGACATCCACGCCGTAGCCGAGCGCGGCCGCGACGGGCTCGTCGAGCGTGCGAAACACGATCCCGGTCGGCTTCCCCCGGACACGCGCCCACATGCGATCCCACCAGCCACGGTGCTTCACACGCCGGATGATCGCCTGCAGCTCGGCCCGGTACGTCTCGAAGAAACCGCTCGGCGTGGCGATGGTGACATCGGTCACCTCTTCGCCGAATCGCGCCTCGAGGGTGCGGATAACCTCTCGGAGGAAGAGTGAAGCGACGTCCTGGGCGGTAAGCGTCCGCCCGCCCACGCGCGCCATGACCCGGCCGCTCTCCGTGCCGAGGTAGCGCTTGAAGCCGCGCGCAAAGCCGGTGGCCCGGCCGTCCCAGTTGTAGGTGACGGCTTCCTGCCCGATCAGGACCTGCTCGCTGCGTGAGTCCATGACGCAGACGCACGTGGGCATGACCGGGGTCTGCGTGAGGGGCTCGATCTTCGCGAGGTCCGGCAGGTTGACGATGTGCGGCCGGCCGGACCGGTCTTCGCAGATCGTCGTGTTGGACGTGCCGAGGTCGATGGCCCAGTGGGTTGGCATGCGGGAAAGCTAGGGTTGCGGCGAGCCGCCAGTGGATGAGCGCGCACCAGTGGTGGCCCCGTCCCCGACCAACTCTGCCCGCGTTTCACCATCGGCGCCCGTGGCCTCCAGGATCACGTCGTAGAGCGATTCGACTTCGTGCGACCTGCCGAGAACCACGCCGTCCCGATCCACAGCGATATACGTCGGCACACCCTGGATCGACCAGTCTTCGTACAGCTGGGACTGCTCCCCGACAAACCAGTTGACGAAGGGCAGGTCCATGCGACGATCCATGAAGCCCTCAACCAGCTCCATGGTTTCGTCGATGCTGATCGTGATGACTTCAAAGCCCCGGTCCCCGAGCAACTCCTGGAGCTTCGTGACCTCGGGCAAGCTGGCGATGCATGGCGCGCACCAGGTCGCCCAGAAGTCGAGGAGCAATACGCTTCCCCGGTACTGGCTCAGCGACTCCCGGTCCCCGCCGACGCGCTGCGCACCGGCTTCGGGGAGCACACTGCCGATCGCCAGATTCTCCAAGGCGTACAGGACAGGCTTGATCGCCTCGCCACCCGGCTCACCCCGGAAGACCTCCACATCGCTGTACTCGTCGGCAACCAGCCGTGCCATACGGGTGACCTCGGCGCGCACCTCCGCACGCTCGTCCGGCGAGGCGTTCAGGTCGTCGACCTCCATCAACCGCTCCATGGCGGACCAGAAGGCTCCTCGAGCGCGGAGTACGCGGTGGTCGCTGCCGGCGACGACCTTGTCGACCAGATCCACGCCGGGCTCGCCGCCGAAACGGATCAGGCTCAGAAGCAGACGATTGAGTCGCAGGTCGTTGACATAGTGCGCCTCGAGGAGACTGTATACGGACTCCTGGGACTCCTGGCGCTCAGGACCGTCCAGCGATCGGTGCTCGTAGAAGGCGAAACTCAGGGCCAGGAAGCCCAGATCATCCACAGGATTGGCATTTGCGATCCGTAGCGCGGCTTCCACGGCCGGATGCGGGTCGAGCTCTTCCAGCTCCAGTGCCTTCGCCGCTTCCTCCAGCGACTTGCCCTCGTTGCCCGGCTCCCGGAGCCACTGGCTGGAGCCCACAATGTTCACCCTCTGGTCGATCTTGTAGCTCTCGACCGTCTGCCAGGCCTCGATGCGCTCGGGCCCGGTGTCGGCCCCCGCTTCAGCGTCGGTGCGTGTACAGCCCGTGAGCAGAAGCGCGGCGAACAGTGCGGTTGTGGATTTGGTCACTTCATTGCCTCCAACCGAGTTGGTCGCGTTCCGGACAACTTGCAGCGGGGAGAGTAGCGGGTGGGGGTGTTGGGGGGGAAGGAGAGGTTGCGTGCTGGTGCAACGGCCGAGGATCCAAGGTCTATTGAGCGGGGAGACGATAGGGCTCAACCGTGATCTCTCCTTCGCGAGTTCTGGTACGGGCAATGTCATAGGAGGACTGCATCCGCCAGGCCATGTTGCCCGCGCCGCTCGCGTCGGTTTTGTTTACTTTTCGGCAAAACGATCGGGTGAATCCGCATCAAGGAACAAGGATAAACCATGCTGCACAGGGCGAGACACGGGTGGGTCGAGGTCGTCGCTGGCGTCATGTTCAGCGGAAAGTCCGAGGAGCTGATCCGGCGCGTACGGCGCACCCTCATCGCCGGCCGGCGGGTTCAGCTCTTCAAGTCCCACCTCGACGACCGCTACGGCGGCCAGTTCAGTATCTCGTCCCACGACGGCCGGCAGATCGACGCCGAGCCCGTGTCCAACTCCGTGCAGCTCGCCGAAAAGGTTCGCCCGGCGACGCAGGTCGTCGCCATCGACGAGGCCCAGTTCCTGGACGATGGCATCTGCGAGGTCGCCGATGCGCTGGCGGACGCCGGGATGCGCGTCATCGTGGCCGGCACCGACATGGACTTCCGCGGGGAGCCCTTCGGTCCCATGGGGCTGCTCCTGGCGCGCGCGGAGCGGATCGACAAGCTGCACGCGATCTGCGTCGTGTGCGGTGATCCGGCGACGAGGAATCAGCGCCTCATCGACGGGAAGCCGGCGCCCGCAGAGGGCCCGACGATCCAGGTGGGAGGCGCCGAGTCCTACGAGGCGCGCTGCCGCCGCTGCCACGACGTGCCGAAGCGAGGCTCGGGCCCAGGGGAGCTGTTGCCGAGGCGTGGGGCGGCCTCCCGGTGTCTCATCGTAGCGGTCCTGGCCATTGCCGGTTTCGGTTGCCGAGAGGATTCCCAAAACACGCGGAATCCCGATGTTCCGGCCGATTCCGCGACCGTATTCCTGTCCGATTCCGCGTCCGTGGATATCGTCCGGATCTCCAACCTGCACGCCGTGGACCTTCCTCAAGTCGAGAAGAGGCTGATCTATTCCACCGCCGCAGATTTCGAGCTCGACCACGTCGTGGGAGCGGTTTTCCTTCCGGACTCATCGCTGGTAGTCGCTGACCGGGGGTCATCCCAACTCATCTTCCTCGATCGAGATGGAAACGTTCGAGCGCGCACAGGTCGAGAGGGGGAGGGGCCGGGAGAATACCTCTGGATCGCGCGCATCGGGGTCGGCGCGGATGGAACGCTCTTCGTCTATGATCGACGTCAGCGGCGATTCACCTTCCTGGACCCACAGGGGACGGTGACCGGTGTCCAGCGTGTCGAGCGAAGCGGGGAGGTGCTGCCTCTCGTTCGCCTGCAGAGTGGACAGTCTCTCGCCCTGTTTGAGCCGCGGCCGCCCCTCCCCTCGGGGTTGCAGCGGGGTCCGCTGTTTCTCGTGCTCGGTGACGACTCATGGCAGGTTGTCGATACCTTGGGCCGGTGGGTTGGGAAGGAACGTCATCTTTCGCGCGAAAGCGGGGAGATCGTGGTTGGGTTCGGCGCCACCGCACTCTTTGATGGGCGTGGGCTCCACACGGTTGTGGGCACGAACGATTCCCTGGACGTGACCCTCTACCAGGGGCTGTCCCCGCTCACCCGGATTCGCGGTGGACATTCCCCTCGCCAGGTCACGGCTCAGGAAAAGGAAGCCTGGACCGAACTCTACCTGGCAATGTTCCCGGAAGGGTGGCGGGCAGATCAGCGCAGACAGCTGGAGCAGTCGACAGTGCGAGAGACATATCCGGCCTTCGGGACGCTCAGCGTCGATGCCGATGGGAGGATTTGGATCGGAGACTTCGCCAGGCTCGCAGAGCCGCAGCGGCGGTGGACCGTTCTCGGATCTGACGGGAGGCCGATTGGCGCCCTGAGCCTTCCGGTCTTTCGTCCTGAGTGGTACCGCTTCAGAGAGGGGTTGAGTGCCATGGGTACCGGTTCGGTCGAGGTCACGACCTCTCTCCCGAAACCGAGGCACGAGTTGCTGGACGTGACCGCTGGCCGCATCGCCATCCTCCGCCGGAGTGAGCTCGCAGGGGAGTTCATCGAGGTATATGAGGTGGAGATGCCGCGTTAGCGACAGCGCGGGCCACTCATCCCCCCTCTGATCCTTCGTCCCCCGCGGTCAACCAACCGCCAAACCCCGGGTCCGCGAGTTCCCACTCTCCTCTCGCGGTGTCGACAATCCCGTGGCGTTCCAGCCTCCGCAGCGCCGCCTGTACGCGCGCCGCGCTTGGAGCCTCGCCGCCCAGCGCAGCACCGAGCGCCTCGCGAAAGACTCGGCTGAACGGCCTGGGAGCACCCATCGCCAAGGCGCGTGCTGTCTCGCGCTGAATCGGCGTGAGGGCCAACCATGTCTTCGGGTAGCCGAGTTCTGCGGCAATACGCTCCCGGACGTGATCGAGGGCCGAGCTGATCGTATGCTCCGCGTCGTACAATATTGTCTGGACCAGCAAGCGGAAGAAGTAAGGATTGCGATGCAGGCGGTCGAAAGCATCAAGCATTCCGTCGGGATCCAGGTCTCGTTTCGACGTTTTTCGAAACACGGCCACAACGTGGTCTACGAACGGCTTGCCGCTGTCTTTATCCAGGTTTAGCCATGAATGGATAATTATCCACTGATGAATAATCGTGGCTAAAGCCGTCTACCACAACTCGCTACCGCCCACCAACGCGCGTCAGCCACCCGGCACCCGCAGAATCGGATACAGCTCCCCATCACCCAGCCGGTCCGCAAGAAACCCCCAGTTCGCGAAGCCATCGTCGGACTGCGGCTCCAGCAGGCTGAACAGCAGACGTCCCAACGGCTGACCGGCCCGCGCCAGCATGTCTCCGGGGGCCGGGGTGACTTGGGTCCTCTCGTAGCGCCCGAAGAGCGTTTGCTCGTTGTGCCCCTGGAACGGCCGCTCGGCCGTCCGTACCGAATCGATGCGGTACGCCTCCACATCCATGGGCGTCGCGTCCGCCGGCTCGAGCGCGATGCCGTGTGCCGCGAGGCGGATCAGGACTTCCCCCAGATCGGCGGGAATGAGGTAGGCTTGCGGCACGCGCTCCCTGAGCGTCGGCGCAAACGTGCCGTATTCGTACATGGACTCGACGTACTGCGTATCAGCGCGCAAGAGCAGCGGGCGCCCGGTGAGCGGGTGCACCTCCTCGACCGTGGCGCCCATGAGGATGTCGACTTGTGCGGCCGAGCGTTCGGGCACGGCGCGCAACGCAAGCGAATCACCCACCACTGGGGCGGCATCGGCGTCCGCGACGATTCGCCGGACCTCGTCCGCGTGCTCATGGACGTAGTCCAGGATCTCTTCGACGAAGTACAGCGTCGAGAGCACGCGCTCCTCGAAGCTCGCGTAGGAGTAGGCCTCGCTCAGGATTCCGATTCTGTTGCGCAGACCGAGGTAGTTGTTGTTGAACCGCGGGCGGTGGTCGAAGGTGTACCAACCGCGTTCGCCCCCACCGCGCGCGGACGCGTTCCCGTAGTAGTAGTACTCCCAGCCGTGCTTGTCCCGGATCTCCCCGGTCACGTGGGGAAGGAGTCCGCCCGCGGAGAAAACCGTCGATCCCGGCCGGCGTGTTGGGGTGGAGCGGGGGCGAGTAGGTGATGTGGTAGGCATGCCGCGTCCCGTTCGTCGTATGCAGGTCGATGGCCACGTGCGGATCGTATTCGCTCAACAACCGCGCCACCGACCGCGCTTCGGGCGAGTCGAGCTTCATGTGATCGCGGTTCAGGTCGTAGCCCTGAGCGTTCGGCCGCTGACCCATCCCTCCGATCGGCCCGTGCTGACGGCCACGATTGGTGAGGGTCACCCGTTCATTGCCGTCCGCGTTGTAGATGGGCGCGATCAGCAGTACCATCGACTCCCGCCATTCGCGGTGGCGGCCGGCCAGGAGGTCGCGGAGCAGCATCTGGAGCGCCTCCTTCCCGCACACCTCGCCGCCGTGGATGTTGCCCTGCAGGTAGACGACCGTCTTGCCGGAAGCTCTGACGGACGCCGGACTCGGATCTGCGACGTCGCCCACTACGGCCAGTGGAAGCGCCCGTCCCTCGTTCGTGTAGCCGTAGGTGGTGTAGTGGACCGACGGCGAGCTGGCCGCCGCGCGCTCCAGGAAGTCCACGACATCGGCGTAGGAGCTGGTTTCGTGGTAGTCGGTGCGCTCGGCGCGGGTGAGGAAGGTGTCGTCCAGGGGCGGGGAACCGTCGCACGCCGTGAGGATGGCCGTGGCGGCCGTGACCGCCGTGCATGCTGCCGGGCGACCCAAAGTCGCAAGTCCAGTCTTCCAGGTCGCCATGCGTTGGCCGTGCCTTTCCAGTGGTCGGGTTTGGTTACATCAACCGACCCTAAGCTATCGGGTACGACGCCCGTTCCACCAACCGATACACAGCCGCGCGCTGCATATCCAGCTCCCCGCGCTGTGGCAGCAAGCGCCCAGCAGTCGTGTAACGCAACTCGTCGGCTGCAAGACAGAGGATCATGCTGTTCGTGCCAGTGAAGCGCTGTCCATTGTGACGAAATGGCCACGCCCCCCACGGTCTGATCCAACCGGATGGGAAACCGTGCGCCGAGCCGTGCGCTCACCCCACCTCTAGCCAATTACTCGCCCCAGAATCGTCACGATCTCCTCGTGGCCGGCGGACCGCGCCCGGGCGAGCGGCGGCGCGGGCGGGAGATCGCGTGTGAGATCCCCTTCAGCTCCCGTCACACGCGGAACTCGTAGAAGTCCCCGAGCGCGCTTACCCGCGCGAGGTCACCGTCCCGGCACGCCTCGAAGAGGGCCCAGGCTTCCTCCCCGTCCACGGGATCCACGTCGTACAGGTACCGCCCCGACATCTCCGCCGGGGGGGGGTCCTGGGGCACCTCCCCACGGTCAATCGCGCCCGGCGAGCCAGGCCCGAAGCCGCCCTGCCGGCGCGCTGACGTCCACCACCATGACGGCAATTGTGTGGCGCTTGTCCCGAGGAACAAGCCTTTCCAACCTGTCTCGAAGCTCCTCAGCGGACCCAGGGCGAGCCCCGGCGGGAGGCGATACTCTCAAATAGTTCGGGCCGAACCAGAAGACCAGGTAGATCCCGTACCCGCCCGAGCGTGGGTCACGCAGGTACTTGGCGATCAGTTGGTCGGAAATAGCGCTCCAGAGATCCCTGCTGTCCGTCTTCTTGACCTCAACGAGCACGGCATGGACGCCGGACACCGCGATGATGTCGGAACGGGCGTCCTCCGCGTGGTGTCCTTCGGGCTGGGCGTCAACGTCATGCGGTCCCAGCATGAGCTGCAGGTTCGAGAGGAGCGCATCCCGGCAGGGGTCTTCCGGCTTCGGTTTGATGACCTTCCTGCCTTTGGGATCCTCCGGGTCAGTGTGCCAATACTGTTGCCAGTCTTCCGTGTTTCCGTTGCGAATTCTGTCGGCGAGCTTGTCCAGCTTGTCGGTGAGCAGGGCTTGAAGGTCCGCCGCACTGGCCGGCGCACCGTCCCGCAATGCTTCCTGTATCTGACTCACCGTGGGCGCCTGGTATGTCGAGATCCGGTGCTTTTCGGCCTGCTGGTCGCGTGCTCGAAGGAGCATCCAGCGCCAGTTCGTCAACGCCGGGTCGTCGGCGAGTTCGGCAAGCGCGGCGATGGCGTCCGCGTCGACCCGATCCGCCATTGTCTTGACCCAGGCGTTCATGAGGGGATCCGCCTTGAGACCAGCGGCAAAGCCGTCGCCGGCGAAGAACTGGTCAGATGACCCGTGGCGGTCGTCCCATGGCGAGTAGATCTTCTCCCCCACAGCCTTGACGAGCGCTGCCAGATGGGCGGTTGGCCATTCCTGATTTGGCAGTGGCTTCCGATCCGCGTCCGGTACCAGGAGATCAACCACCTGGTGCACTCCCTGCTCTCCCTCCGCTGACACGAAGTCAATCAACTTCGGCAAGCACCCGCTCGGGGCAACGAACATGCCCGCCGCCAGCCATTGAGCCCGCTGGCCCCCATCCATCTTGCTTCGGGCCAGTCTCCTCTGGACGAGTTCGCGTAGCTCGTCGGGCTGCATGTACTTGATGGCCGCCAGCAACACTTGCCGCAACGCGGCCCGTTGGGCTTCCCCCGCACAACGGCTGGGGAAAGGTGTGAACATCCTCGGCAATGCCAACGCTGCCACTTCCGCGTATTCCTCGGCCGCCGCCATGTCGTAGAGATGCTGGTCGGGCGGTTCCTTCCGGTCGACGCGAACCCTGTGCACAGCAACGAAAGCGTCCGCTACGGCCTTCGGGTGAGCGTGGACGGCTTGGCGATACCACCCCGGCCGACAATCCACCCGATGGCTGTAGAGCCCAGGAATCGGATGGCGCGTGGTCGGCAGTCCCGAGAGCAGATAGAAGCCCAAGGCTCGGCGGAGCCCTTCTGCATCGAGACGCTCAAGTGAGTCAGCACCCGCTCGCTCGTCCTCGGTGAGACCGGCCAAATAGGGGAGCGCGAAGTACGACATCTTGCCATCCTCGGCAAGCCGCACGATGTCATCCGGACCTGGAAGATCCGTTCGGCCCACCAAGTGGCGGAAACCGCGGATGACGGCTTCGCAAAGATCCTGATCAGAGCCGAGACGGAGTTCCAGATCCGCCCGCGCCTGTTCCGGACCGCCTGCTTCGAGGCCGTTCACGTACACGCGGCCAAGTTCATGAAGCATGGCCGGGGGTCCTTCGCCCGCCCCCAGCGTCTCCAGCTGCTCCCGAACCGACGCGACATACGCCGCGCGGCGTTCCCGGACTTGGGTGTACTGCGGGGACTCAAGTCGTTGCCCGTGGTTCACCGCCTCCTGAGCCTCGGCGGCGACGCGCCGCTCGTTCCAATCCTGCAGCAACGGGGCACGCCGTACGGCGGCCGCGATCTCGTCATCACGTAGCGGAGGTCCCCATTCTTCTCGCTTCGTCACGGTCCAGAAAGCCAGTTCGATGGACACCGGCCGCGCTGTGACCGCCAGTTCGATAGCCTTGTCCAAGCACCACCCGCGAAAACCCGGCGGCGCCTCGTCGCCCAGGAACTTCCCGCCAATCGACTGACTGAGAACTCGCTCCCGCTGCATCGATGCGTTGCGTTTCAGTCCCTCCAACACCAGCGCCAGCTGGACTTTGCGACGATCACGAAGCCAGCGGTAGATCCTGTCTTGTTCTTCGACGTCGCGGCCTCTCAGGACTACTTCCTGGCAATGGGCCGGGACCAATCCCGTGCGCTCGTAGTCGGCTTCCACCAGTTCGAACCAGGCGTACAGATCGGCGACCTTCATCTGCTCGCCCAACAATTCCAGCCCCCGGGCCAGCAGGCGCAGAACAACCGACTCGACATCGTGTTGCGCAAGGAGGAAGATCAACTCCTTGGCCCTGGAAGCGAGCGTGTCGAGCAGCGTCCTTACATCCGCTGGCGAGGACTCGTCCACCAGATGCCTGGTCCAGAACGTCTTCCCCTTGCCCTGCGGCACCGTGCTTGACGGCAAGTATTCCCAGATGTTCTCCGCCGCGAGGTGTTGTGGATACAGATGGGCCAGCAGTGCGCCGCGCAACTCACCCCGTTCGTCCTCGGGCACCTTGCCGTCTTCGATGTCGCTCAATAGCCCCAGCAGTACCGGCGGGCCCTCCGTCTCTTCCTCCAGCACATGGATGAGCGCGGCCAGCGCCGGTTGTCTGACGGTCGACCGCCATGTGGAGTCACGCACTGCGGCCAGCAGAATCTCTCTCGGCCGGTCTGTTGTTCCAGACGATCTGGTCGCATCCGGCAGAGCGCCACCCAACGGAGTCGCGGCCATACCGTGAAGCAGCAGTTCGACCAACATCTGCCGGGCACACGAGCGATCCGTGGCTTGAAGCATGTCCCACAACATTTCCCGAGCCGGGCCAGCCATCAGCGCGCCGAGAGAAGCCGACGACGGCCAATCCCATTCATGGTTCAGCCGGGTCTCCAGACCGCGCAGAAGAAGCGCAGTGTGCGGGCGACTGAACCCCCGGGCGTCGCCGTAGAACGCCACGCCGATCGGGTCGGCTGCGATCAGAGGGCCTCGTACGTCGGAGTTTCTGGCGGCCAGCCACACAGACACGCCGCGAAGGTCGGGCATCACGACGCCGTCCACTCCCTTCATCAACGCCAGTACTCGACCAGCGGAAACGCGCTCCCTCCGAATTGCATGGTCCAGGTACTCAGCGGCCAGGAACTCAGCGATGCGGCGGTGGCGTGGTCTTCTGCCGGTCTCGGCACTCCCTTCAAAGAGCTTTGTATCGAGGGCCCATTTCAACAGGCGCTGCCCCTGCCCGGCTTCGCTCAGCGCAGGATGGTCCTCATCCCCCGGACCCCGCCGAGACCAGCCCGACATGCCGGACAGCAGAAGGATTGCGCACAACCGGCCTGCGGCGAGGACCACCTCATCGCTCGCGAATGGAACGCCGTCCCAGGCGTCCAAGTGCTCCTGGTTGGTCTCTTTGGCCAATTCCTTGCACGCGCGCTCGAACGCATCCAGCTGCCCGACCGGCCAGGATCCTGAAGACACGGCTCTGGCCAGCACATTGAGAAGAAGGGGGTTCTGGAGGAAGACATCCAACCCGCGGTCGATAGCCTGCCACATGAAGTCATCGGGATCTCCGACTCCCGCAGCCAAAAGAATGCGGCGTGCGTCCTCCCGGGTCAGCGGATCAAGGCCCAGGAGGTGGAGCTCATGCCCCTTGGTCACTGATGACAGCTCCCGGAGGTCATTTGGTTCCAACCAGGATTCGTCACGGCAGGAGAGTCTGAAGGGCGGCTGTCCGAGCTGCTCGATCCGGCTTAGGAGTTCATTCAGTGGCTCCCGCGGATCCCCGCCACCGGCGCGCACTTCATCGAGTCCATCAATGAACAGGGTCTTGTTCCTCCATTCCGGATGACTATCGAGGTGTCGGCCGATGAACCGGCCAGCTGTGACGGGGGGTCCATTCCCGTGGTTCTCCGCCTCTCCATCAAACGCCGTGGTCTTTCCCGATCCCGCCTCGCCGAGCAGCACATAGGCGCGCGCCGAACGGAAATCCGACAGCTTTTCGCCCAGCGACTCCCATCCGTCGCCCCGCCACCGCGACACCGTGCGCTCAACGATCACGGTGCGCCTCCTCAAGCCAGAATTCAGCGGGCTCGGACAGGAACTCGTTGAACGGAACACCGCCGGTACCCACCAGCAGCCGCCTTGACCCGGGGAAACGGTCCCGGAAGGCCTTCAGGCCGGCGAGCCCACCCTGCCGGCGACCGCTCTTCACCTCGATTGCCACCGGGCGCCGGCCGAATGCGAGTACGAAATCGACCTCCCGGTTTCCGTCCCGCCAGTATCGGAGCCGGGTGATCCCGTCCGGCGGGAGGGTATTGTGGAGATGCGCGCCCACTGCGCTTTCGCACAAGCGCCCCCAGAAAGCGCCATCGTCGCGGACATACTTGAAGGGATAGGCATAGCCTGCCGTCATGATCGCCGTGTTGAGCACGTTGAGCTTTGGGCTCGACCGCTTGGACAGGTACGGCTTGGCGCTGTGCTTCTCCAGCCCGGCGACCAGTCCGGCGTCCGCCAGCAGGTCGAGATAGCGGGCGAGCGTCGTGGTGTTGCCCGCATCATCAAGCTGCCCCTGCAACTTTCGGTAGGAGATGACCTGCCCGGAGTAGTCAGGAGCGAGGCCCATCAGGGAGCGCATCAGCGACGGTTTCTCAACACGGGTCAGGGAGAGGATGTCGCGGTCGATGACCGGGCCCATCACCGCGTGCTTGACGTACGCTCGCCACCGGCGGGAATCGCGGATGTGCACGGCGGCACCCGGATAGCCGCCGAAGAAGATGTACTCGTCGAGTGTGACTCCGAACGCCCGTTGCATCTCGGTCAACGACCAATGCATGACCGGGAACGGTTCGAACCGCCCAGCCAGGCTCTCGTGGATGCCGGTCAGCATCGCCCAGGGGGCAGACCCCAGGATCACCACGCGCAGCAGGCACCCGGTACGCCGATCTCTGTCCCAAAGCCCCTTGACGATGCCCGACCAGTTCGCAATGCGCTGGATCTCGTCGAGCACCAAGACGACCCCGAGAGGAGAATGGTCCGCGGCGGCGCGGGCACGCTCCCAGGTCGAGACGAGCCATTCCGGCCCGGGTGTGCGTCCAGGTATTACGACTTCTGCGGCGAGAGGTGCGGACTCGAATGGCGGCTCGTCAGGGGTGGGGTCGTCGACGGGCACGTACCAGGTAGGAATGCCGTCCGCTTTGAGTTTCGCGAGGGCCTGCAGGACGAGCGTGGTCTTGCCGGTCTGTCTCGGGCCGGTGATGGCGACAATGCGCATCGGCCCGTCCTCCGTGAGGAGATCGATCAGGCGAGCCACATGGGGACGGCGGAAGGGGGGCGGGTATCGCATGGTGATGAAGATATGTGATTGAGCGTTTTTGCTCAAGCAGGTATCTCATTGCCATCGTCGAGTTCGTTCATGGCCCTGACAAGAGTTCAATCGAGACCCGCGAGCCAGCTGCGAAGCCGCCCCACTTCCTCGCCCGCGGCCGGATCGAGCTCCGCCTGGTAGAGCCGAGAGCGGACGATGAAGAGGTTCATCTCCGTCACCTCGCCCCCGTCGACGATCTCCTGCACCTTGCACGGGAAGAAGGTGCCCCAGTCCGGCCGGCGACCGTCCACATCGGTCAGGCCGTACTCCTTCGAGAGGGCCCAGGTGGAGAACAGACCGCCGCTCTTCGCGCCGACGTTCGGGTCGGCGGCCAGCGCTGCCACGGCCCGCCCGACCAGGCAGGGCGTCTCGGACTCCGCGAAGTAGGGGTCCTCCTCGATGGCGTCGCGCCAGTTCGCCTCCGTGACCCCGAAGAAGTCGAGGACGGCCTCGGACCGCAGGAATCCGGGGGTGATCGCCAGCGCCGTCACATGGTGGGCATGGAGGTCGGCGGCCATCCCGTAGGCGAGCCGTATGACCGCGTTCTTCGCCAGGTCGTAGAAAAGGTTCCCGCGATAGCCGAGCGTGTCGCCGTCGGTGACCTCGACGATGAGTCCGGCGTTCCGCTCGATCATCAACGGCGCGCCGTGCCGGCTGGTGATGACGTGGCTGTGGACCGCCCGCTCCAGCATCTGCTGCCCCTGGGGGATCGAGAGTTCCCAGAACGGTTTTCCCCACTCCGTCAGCGCGTCGCCGCCCCAGATGTCGTTTACGAGGACGTCGAGCCGGCCCGCTTCGGCACGAACCCGCGCGAAGAGCTCCTCCACTTCGGACTCGACCGTGTGGTCGGTACGGACGGCGACGCCCCGGCCCCCCTCCGCGGTGACCAGCTCCGCCGTCTCCTCGATGGTTTCGGGACGCCCGGGCGTGGCGGGCCGCCCCCGCACGCTGCGCCCGGTGCAGTAGACGGTGGCGCCCGCCGCTCCCAGCATGCGAGCGACGCCACGGCCGGCGCCGCGCGTCGCGCCGGCGACGACGGCCACCTGGTTGCGGAGGGGTTGTTCAGGCATGGTGGTGCGGGCTCATTCCTTGAACAGATCGGAATGGGTGCCAGTGCGGACCAAGCGCAATTCGTCACCCTTCACGCGGTATATGACTGGCTCTTCTGACGTCACGCTTGAACTGCGACGAACGAACGGGGATCAGCATGTCAGATGTCGAGGTCGCGGAACAGCTCCTCGGCGCTGTCGAAACGGTGACCCTTGCCATCGTCGAGTTCCTTCATGGCCCTGACGGTGGTCGGGTTTGGTACCTGGACGGTGAAGGGCAGTCGCTTCTCGTCCGCAATCCGCAGCAGCACCATGCGGATGACGTCCGACACGGACAAGCCCATGGCATCAAGCGCCTCGGTGGCCCGTGCTTTGGTGTCGCTGTCGATTCTCGCGCGCACAACAGTGTCGTTACTCATCTTGGATCGCCTCCCTGGTGTAGCTCCACTGTAGCTACATATGGTACCTGTCGCAAGAGGGTTGCCGCTACCGCCTCACGCGCACCACGTCGCGAACCAGGTCGCGCACCTCTTCGGCCCGATCCGCTTCCTCCAGCAGGCTCCAGAGCCGTTCGATCGTCCGGGAGTCGACATTGCCGGGCACGGTCGTCTGCCAGTGCTGATCCGCGCGGAACCGGTCCACGGCGTCCACCGCCTCCTGGTCGTAGACGAGCACACCGGGAGAATCGATGGATGGGGAGGGCGAGGCGGGGCGGTAGTAGCCGAGCGCGTGGAGCATCACCTTCAGCTGGAACACATCGCGCCCGACGAACTGCTCGAGGCTGCGGAAGCCCAGCGTCTCGGACGCTACGTCATAGATGCGGCGCAGTTCGTCGACCGGCTCCGGATGCTCGCAGACGTTGATGTCGGTCGTGACCCCGTCGGGGTGCCTGGACATTCCGGGCCGAGGATCCGCCACCAGCACTGCCGCGGACTGGGTCTCCCCGTGACGGCCGTCGCCGCCCAGAAGCTGGCCCGCCCGGAGCGCCTCGATCAGCCTGTCGGCGAGGTGGCGCCCCGATCCCTCACTTCTCTCGAAGGCGACAGCCACGGAATCCACCACCGCCGTGCCGACCAGCGAGTTGCCCTGAACGGCGTAGTGCAAGCCCGACCGCTCGGCAACCCAGTCGCCCTGCTCTTCGGCCCCGTACTGCCCCGATCCCGTCCACTGCGCCGACCGTCCGGCCGCACCGATCACACCCACCTGCCTGCGGTCGCGACCCTCGTCCGCCGCCACCACCCTGTCCATGGCTTCCTGCGGCGCCACCCCCTGTTCCAGGAGATCGAGCAGGTCGTTGCCGTACTCCAGCCGGGTGCCCCCCTGGGTGGCCACGGCACCCACACCCGCACGGACCCAGGGAACCGCGTTGCCCACACAGGGGTTTCGCGTCGTGACCGCCACGCCCGATTCACCGGTAGAGGGATCGATCGCCACGATCGAAAAGGTGTTGAACAACGACTCGATGTCGTTGGGAACCGGCTCCAGCCGCACGACTGCGGTCAACTCCTCGGCGTGCTCCAGGGCCAGGTAGATGAATCCGTCCGGGCCCTCGCGGACGTCACGGATCCGGCCCAGCTCTCCTTCGAGGAGGGTCTCCAGGCTAACGGCGTCGTGGCCCTCCAGCGTCACGCGGCCGAGCTGCTGGCCGACCATCCCGCCCACGAATGCGCTGCCGCGCCACCAGGGAAAGGCGTCACCGCGGTAGATCATCATGCCCGAGGTACCGATAGAAGGGATCCATGCGAACCTGGGCGACTCGAGGCCGGAACGTTGCGTCTCGTTGGTGAACACGGTGCCGTCGTAGTTGATGCCGTGGGAGACCACCGGCCAGCCGTAGTTGGCGCCGCCCACGATCAGGTTGAGTTCGTCCCCGCCCCGGGGGCCGTGCTCGTTCGACCAGACATCTCCGGTGAGCGGGTCGACCGCGAGCCCCTGGATGTTCCGGTGGCCGTAGCTCCAGACCTCGGGGAGGGCATCGCCCCGTCCGACAAACGGGTTGTCGGAGGGCACGCTCCCGTCGTCGTGAAGGCGCACGATGGTCCCCATGTGATTGCTCAGGTCCAGCGCCGGGTGATCGGCCAGAGCGTTCGGTGTCACCATCCGGTCGCCCACCGCGACATACAGATAGCCGTCCGGACCGAACGCCATGCGACCGGCGAAGTGGTTGTTGTTGTCGCCCCAGGCGTCGGCTTCGAAGATCTCTTCCACGTCCGTCACCCGATCCCCTTCCCACCGTCCCCGGACCACCGTGGTGACCCCATCCGACCCGTCGTCGTTGGGCTTGCCGTAGCTCAGGTACAGCCACCCATTCCGCGCAAAATCGGGGTGAGGAAGAACGTCCATGAAGCCGCCCTGCCCTCGTTCGCGATAGACCGCGGGCAGCCCCGCGACCGGGTCGGGGTGTAGGGCGCCGTCGAGCACCACCCGGACTCTTCCCGGACGTTCCACGATCAGCATCTCGCCGCCCGGCAGCCAAGCCATCGACCAGGGATGGTCCAGCCCGTCCGCGACGGTCGTCACCCGGAAGTCGTGGCGGGCCGATGAGTACACCCCGGCGGTGGAATCGTTGCCGGCAGCCTGCTCCGACGCTGGCGTAGGCGAGCACGCGCAGGCCAAAGCGGTGATCCCGACGCTCGTTCCGATCATTGCAAGTCGCATGGCAACCTCCTCAAGCGCTCTCGGGCGCGGCGTGGATCATCCCACCCGCCAGGGCCATCAATCTAGGGCCGGAGTTCGTTCGACGCCCGCGCAAGCCATGGAAGCACGGGCGCTCGCTGTCGGGGGGCGCCCGCAGCACCGCGCCATTCTCCGCATGGTAAACGGAGGCGACGCTACGAGCGTCCAAGGGGTATTCCCGTCTTCGTTTCACTCAACCCACGGTACCATCGTCATGCCAACAACGGCCCCCTGGTTCGAACGCACGATCCGTCACCTCACTCTGGCCGCGACCCTCCCGGTCCTTCTCACGGCCTGCGGCTCCGGCTCCGACGCGGTGGGCGAATGGTCCGGCACGGTGGACACCCTTCCTTCCGGCGAGATCGTCGTGCGCAATACCGACGATCCGCTCTGGGCGCCGGAGGAGGCGTGGCGGGTGGTCGAGGATCTGAGGATCGGTGAAGCAATGAGCGAGGGACCGGCTCTGTTCGGGGGCATCTACTCCTTCGACGTCGATGCGTGGGGCCGGATCTTCGTCCTCGACAATCAGGCGCAGGAGGTCCGCATCTTCGACTCGGGAGGCGCCTTCGTCCGAACGGTCGGGAGGAGGGGCGAGGGACCGGGGGAGTTCACCCAGGCCGGTTCGGTCGACCTCTCCCGGAACGGAGAGATCTGGGTGATGGGAATGGGCCAGGGGCGCGTCTCGATCTTCGACACGGCCGGCACCTACCTGAGAGGGGAGCGGACCAACGCCGGCGGCATGATCTTAAGACCGTACCGTGGAGGATTCGATCCGATGGGTCGTTACAACGTCGTGATCCGGTCCGCGGGCATGAGAGGGATGGCCCGCTTCGACCAGTCCTTCACCCCGATCGATACAATCTCCCTTCCCGAGAATCCGGAGGAAGGCGAGTCCTTCCGCATGGTCGGCGATGACGGCAGGTCGAGGATGAGCGCGGCCGTACCCTTCCAGGGATTCATGGCCTGGCGCTTCTCGCCGACAGCCACCGTGTGGACGCTCCTCACCGGTCGCTACGAACTCTCGGAGATGACGGCCGGCGGCGAGGTGCTCCGTACCGTTACGAAGGATCATGAATCGATCCCGGTAACGAACGAGGAACGGGAGGAGGCCATCGAGAACCTCGAGTGGTTCACCAGCCAGGGGGGGCAGATCGATCGGTCGAAGTTTCCCAATACCAAGCCTGCCACGGCTTCCTTCTTTATCGACGACGAGCGGAACCTGTGGGTCGAACGACAGGTCGCGTTCGCTGACGAGGAACGATGAGGGCCGCCTCTTCGACCTCTTCGATGCCGAGGGTCGCTATCTCGGTATGCTCCGCCTCCCCTTTTCGCTACGACGGTCGATTCCCGAGCCGATCGTGCGGAACGGCGTCCTTTACGGCGTCACGAGTGATGAGATCGGGGTGCTGTACGTTGTGCGAGCTCGGATCGTCAAGCCTTCTGATCGTTGATGATCTCGGATGAAGACACGGAGCTCGATGCTCCACGTCCACATGGACACCGAGATGAAGCGAAAGGCCATCGCGGCGCTCGCGGCGATGGGGCTGACGGCCTCGCAGGCCGTGCGGCTGCTGTTCCATCGCATTGCCGTCGATCAGGCGTTCCCGCTTGAACTGACCCAGACGGGCCGAGCGGTTCCGTCTATTTTGCCCGGGTCGGCACCCATGCCCAACTGTTCTCAAGGTAGAATGAGATTGCCAAGCCGAACCCACCTAATCCTCCTGCTCCTGGCACCAGCCGCCGCCTGCGGGGACGACCCCTCCACCCCCGCCCACACAGCGCCCCGGATCACGGACAGCGCAGGCGTGCGGATCGTCGCGTACGAGGGCACCCCAACCGCCACCGCCCCCTTCCAGCTCGCCGCTGAACCCCGCTACCGCCACGGCGCCAACCCGGGTGACTATTCCTTTCAGGAGGTAAGCGGCGGTCGCCTCTTACCAGACGGCAGCGCGGGCGTCTACGACCCGTGGAACGCCGAACTGGTCGTGTTCGGCCCCGATGGCGCGACGTACGAGGTGCTTGCCACGGAGGGAGAGGGACCAGGAGAAGTCAGCTACGTCGACGCCATACTCCCGCTTGAGCGGGACAGCGTCCTGATCGCCGACCCCGGCCTCGCCCGCCTGACCCTCTTCGTCGGCGGTTCGGTCGCGCGCACCATGGCCCTCCCGCGCGGCGCCCGCCTCCGCGTTGAGGGAATCGGTTCATCCGGCGAGTTGCTGCTGGCCACTTCCGGGGGTGCGTGGGGCTTTGAAGGGGAGTGGCTCTCCGGGCGCATGGCCCGGTTCGATATGGAGACCGGCGCCCTCGACACGGTCGCGTCGTACGATTTCTGGCCGCGCATGCCGCCGGGGCTGGAGTGGAACCCGATCGGAGCTGCTGGCGAGGTCATGGTCGCCACCGGGCACTTCGTCTACACCAGGTCCGACAGGGCGGAGGTCACCTGGCGCCTGCCCGACGGCAGCGCAACGCAGATCGTCCGGTGGCAGGCCGAGCCGGCTCTTCTGACCGAGGAATGGCTGGCACCCAGCGAGGCCGAGCACCGGATGAGCGTTCGCATGCACTACCCCGACCTTTCCGATGCCGGGATCGCGGAAAGAACCCGGAGTGACATGGCCGCCTATCACGCCAGCATCGGCTGGCCGCTGCCGCTCTTCGGTTCCCCGTTCGCCGACGCCAAAGGAAGGGTATGGCTGCCCTCCTACAGGCCGGGCGCCGAGCGCAATAGCGTGCCACCCTACACCGTCATCGCGCCCGACGGCCAATGGCTGGGCACGGTGGAGGCTCCACCCGGGTTCCGCATCCTCGACGTAGCCGCCGGGCTTGTCCTCGGCGTGGCGCGGGACGACATGGATGTGGAGAGGGTTGTCGTGTACGAATTGATCGGTGGGTAGTGGTTACCGGCCCGTCGCCCGCAGCCTGTACTTCGCGATCCGCCACGGAGGGATGACGGCGTTCTGTAGAACGTACAGATACCGGCCTCCACCCAGGACCTTGGCGCCATCGGGCAACGGCGGCGGCGTGCCTATTGTTCCGACCGAATCTCCCGCGTATACGGCGATGCCCAGCTGCTCCACGCGACACGCCCATCGACCAGCCGATGAAGGTAACCGTCCCGTTCGTCAACTACGGATCTCTCCGAATCACGCCCGGCCCCCAGGAAGACGACGTCGCGTCCATAGGGAAGCATTTGACCGACCCAGTACCTCCCGAATGCCAACAGAGTATCGGGCCTCAGGTCGCTGTGCGGGCTAGCTGCGCAAGAGCTCAGTCGCGTGCGCGATCACCTGATCGGCCAGGGCTGCGTCCCCGCCGAGGCGCGCACGAAGCGCTTCCGGGTCGGACACCAGTTGCTCGACCTGCTGCGTCAATGACTCCGCTTGCTCCGTTGATGAGGAGTCGCGCAGCTTCACGGCGAGCGTCACGGCCGCCATCACCGTTTGGGCACGCAGCGGGGCGTCCAGGGAGAGTGGCGACCGGTTCAGGTACGTACTCGCAACGCCCCGCAGGCGCTCCCAGTCGTCTGCTTCGGTATGGTCCCGCCACATCCATCGCCTGTCGGCCATTTCACCGAGAGTTGCCAGAGCCAGGTTGATCCGTGGGTATGGCCGACCGGCGCGTATGCGTTCCACCAACGCGCGCAGACCATATGGGCCGGACTCCACAAGCATGCGCCCGCTCTCGGGGTCGATAAAGTCCACCAGCTCGGAAAAAGGGCGCTCCGGCGGACAGGGGTAGTTGGTGCACGAGAAGCTGCCGGTCAGGTCACAGTTCGACCTGACCCGGCCGGAGGGCCGGCATCGGGTGCCCGTACAGACGTTGTATTCGCAGTAGCCGTGTAGCCCGGTCGCGTGGACCGGCCCAGCCGGGAACCGCGCTCCAGCCACGCTTCCGAATATGACGCCGAGCGCAAGCCAAGGGGCGGCTCGGACGATGTGGCCCAACCGCGTGCGATGACTGTGACTCATGATCCTCTCCCGCTGGCTTTACTGGCTGGGAACGCCCTCACCTCGATGCGAGGATAGGGGTCCTCGAACAAGGCGACGTATCCGCCCTCGTAGAACGACTCGATTTCGGGCAGCTCGTCACTGATCAACGAGCCGTGCCCAGTTTCGGGGTCCAGAAGGTACGTGCGCACCGCCTCAATCCGCAGCTGATCGCCGTGACGCCGGTACTGCAGGACAACGTGGCCCGATGGCATGGTCAAAGCGGTTGCAAGAAGGTCGTTGGGAAGGCCGTGGTAATTCCTCAATGCGCCCTGCTCCGGCACCTCGACAAGCCGCCGTTGAATGTAGTCCTCAACGTATGCCGACCAGAGCAGATCGCCGGTCTCGGCCGAATACGACCGCACCAGGGGAAGCAGTTGAAATGCGAAGACCACCTGGTTTAGCGCGGGCACGCACGCGATCTCGCCAAACGACAGGATGTCCCGGACCATCCAGAGGTCGTCCTGGTAACCTCTACCGTAGCGGGCGTGGGCCGTATCACCGAGCTGGCGCATCTCGTAGAAAAGCGTTGGATCGCCGCGGGGACGCAGGATAATTCCGTGAAGGAAGATGCGGTCGGGGAAAGTACAATTGTCTTCCACGGTGACGGGCAGGGTCACGATACTCTCGAGCTGCCATTGGCCCGCAGTGCGAGCGAATACCTTGGCCTTGCCAAGCGTGTAGTATACGGCCAGTCGGTTTGGACCGAGCAGTTCAAGACCACGAGTCTGTCGCATCTCGAGCGGGCCGTCACCGAACTTCCCGAAGCCGTGGAGATAGGTGCCGTCCGGCGCAAAAACACGCACTGCCGATGTTTGCTCGTCCAGCACCACGAGCCGCCCCTCCTGGTCGACACGGGCGTCCCTGACCTTGCCAAAAAGCTCGGGACCCTCGTCCTCGGATCCGAAGTGCGCGATCGTGCGCGCCCGCATCAGGCGCTCTCGAGCACCCAGCCAGTGTTCCCGTCGTTCGCGTGTGAGGCCGGGCGGCACCGAGTCGCTCGTAAGCGCGATGGCGTCTGATGGCGAGGCGTTCTGCTCTGTTGGGTGAAGCTGCTCGCCAGAGTTGACCGTCTCGGTCTCACAAGCGACTGCAAACAGGAGAAGGAGAATGGGCGGTCTAGCCGTCATGTACCCACCCCAGCACGCGGTTCGTGACTATGGCATGCATACTGATGAGACGCAGTACGAGAATTCCTGGTCACAGTTCATTCCTGGAAAGTCATACGTGCACTCGAACCCTCTACATATGTCGTCTTCGCAGTAGGGCGGCAGCTGCATCGTTTCGGCTGGCCCGGTCAACAGAGTGCCGAGAACGCCGCCACCCGCCACGCCAACTCCCATCGTTGCCAGAAAAAACACGGCTGCTCCAGCCGCCCTGATCCCCTTCCGCTTCGTGTCCGTCATGCGATGACTCCTTCTCAGTTGCCCGCCGACCTCTCCGCGTCTTTCGCGAACAGCCGGCAGGGGCCGACGACCTTTCAGTCATATAGTTGCCACGAGGAAGGCCCCAGGTTCCCACTACCGCAGCCACTTCCCCAAACGATCCCACCGAACCTCCACCAACGCGCTGAGTTCATGGCCGGGGGAGATCCCCTGAGAGAAATAGATCAGTAATGCTCGTGCTTCCATCCTGTGCGCGTCCACCATACCCCAGTGCCGAGAATCAAAGCTGGCATTCCGGTTGTCGCCCATCACGAAATAAGAATCGTCCGACACCAACAGCGGGCCCCAAGTAGCGCCAGTCGGCGAATAGGAAGATTCTTTCGTCCCGGGGGCAAGGTGCTCGAGCTGCCAATCGAAAGGATCACGCGACTCGATGGCTGTCCCGTCCCAGTTGGCATATTGCTCCCCCTGACGCTCGCCATTGACGTATAGCTGACGACCGTACATCTCGATGACATCACCTGGTAGACCGATCACACGCTTGATCATGCTGCTGCCGTTACGTCCTCGGCCGCGCAGAACCCACACCTCACCGCGTCCAGGGCCACCGAACCCACGGAACCGCAGCGAGGTTCCCGGGATGCGAGTACCCGCGACGAGCCTATTGGCAAGCAGCCGGTCTCCCGCAAGCAATGTAGGCTCCATGGAGGACGCTCGTACGACCAAGGGTTGAAGACCGAACAGCCGCACCGCCGCCAACATCAACACGGCCACCATGACCCAAGCCAATCGTCTTCGAGATAGCATCGGCCGCCTCAACGCCTGTCGACTAGATCAAGGCCCCTGCCTAGCAGCGGCGTCGGCGCTCCCGACTGCACCCACTGCGTAATCTCATCCAGCCCCGTTTTCCGTGCAACGACCCGCTCAGCAGTGAGCGCGATGTGACCGGCCGTGTCGTCCAACGAGCGCTCAATGACGAGCACCTGCGGTGTCGCGGCTGGCCCTGACAGCTGATCACCATAAACGTACTTCAGCACGCCGATGTTTACCCAGCCCCGGCCACTCATGACCTCATCGAAATCACCAAACTTCTCAAGATGCCGAATTCCGTTCCTTGCGATGACGTCGCGAGCGATGCCCACCGCCGCAAACGACATTCCCAGATTCTCCGCCCTCTTGCGCAGCTCCAGCTTGAGGCCCTTGACCATGTTCGGCAACTCCGGAACGTTGGACCAGCCACAATTCGACGACCCTACGAAGACGAACGCAACTTCCTGGCCGGCGTTCACGGAAAGAGCCGGTGCGTATTCGCTTGCCGCCCGTGCCGGCAAGCGCCAGTCGACTGCCACCTCAGGTATTGGAATGAACCCAAGGAGACCGAGCACGAAGCCAACCGCGACCCCTGTGATGAGCGACAACGTGGTCCAGTTGCGTCGGTGACCAGCGTTCGTCACACTCTCTTTGTTCTCCACACGCCTCTCTCCTTCCTGTCAAAAGCAGAAACTGCTCGTACAGGAAGCGGGCCCAGTTCTGTCGCAATTCTTGTTGTTACCCACAGAGGGCTTACACCTGCCCCCCGAGCACCTGTCGTTCTCGCAGTACGGCGCAATCGGTGCCGCTTCCGCCACACCCAAGACTGAGCCGGCAACTCCACCGAGCGTCGATCCAGCCGCGAACAATGCTGCCATCACGAACAGCATGTTCATCCTTCGACCACAAGTCTTGATTGCTCCCACCATGAGGCACCTCCTGGGGTGAAGTGAACTGGGATCACGTCGTGCGTGATCTCTCCAGCTAATGGGTAGTTGTCACGACCCGACCGAAGGGTTCCATGTCGCATTCCTCGGCGAGGCCCGAATACCTCATGGTCCCCCGTCACCCGTGCCAATACCGGGTGAAAACGGGACACGTCCGCCTGGCCGAAGAGACGCTCCACATCATTGGTTTCCGTTCGCCGGTCAAAGCCGCCGATACTCTCCGCGCCCGTACGCCTTGGCGTCCTCCCTTCTCCATTCCTGTCTCGCGCGTGTTGGCAGAGAAGGGAACCGGACACGAGGCTCGTGACGACTATGTAGTACTACTGACGTGTCGGACCCGAGGCTCACAAGAGTCGGTGAGTGGGCGGCACAAGCTACTAGAGGAGGGAATTGTGAAGAGGACCAGGACGAGTATCTGGGCTGTCGTGGGCGTGTTCGCGCCGTTGGCTGCGGGAGGCGTGGTGCTGGGAAGTGTTCTCGGTACCCTGGCGAGGCCTGTCGAGGCCGTGCAGGCACCTTACTGCGAGGAAGACGAGTGCGGTCCGGGGGGAGTGTGCGAGCACGATGGCTTCACCGGCATGAACTGCGATCAGGAGTTGGCATACTGCTTTTCGTCGATTTGCATGCCGTAGGCGCCTCCGTGACTTCTCGCCATCGGCGTAGACGTGGGTGTCTTTTTGTCCTGGGCTTTTTCGGTGCTTGCGGGACTGACACCGCTACCCGTGATGAGGTGATCCACCCGACCCCGTCGAACAGCCCCCCGCCGGATGCGGCGGTGCTAACCAATGACTCGGTGCCGCCCGGTCTGGGAGGTGAACGGCTGGCGCAGTGGCTGGAAGCTCGCGACCGTCTGCGGCGTGCGCAGCCCGTTGCGACGATCGGCTCCGACGACGCAGGGCCGGAACTGTTCGGCGAAATCCAGGACGCTAGAGTTGATGGACAGGGCAGGCTCTGGGTGCTTGACGGCCAAGCCTCGGCCGTCAGGATCTTTGCGGGCGATGGAGCCTATATTGACGGGTTTGGGGCTGTGGGCGATGGTCCCCTTGAGATGCGGAATACTCATGGTCTGCAATTGCTGGGAGGAGACCGCATCGTCGTGTTCACCGCACGGAGACAGGCCAAGGTGTTTGACCACGGCCCCACGGGGTGGCGACTTGAGCAGATTGTCACTCTACCCGTCAGCATGAAGGACAACTGTTCGTACCCCGATCGGTTGTTCTTGCACGGAGTCATTGGGCGGGTCGACCAAACGCTCTTCTATGGGACGCGCGAGTTGGGCGATACGTCTCCGGCCCGCTACGGCAACGGCTACCAGAGCGATGTGAAGCAGTTCGACGACGTTCTGTCGATTGGAGAAATCGCGTGCGTGCCCAGCCACAACCTGGTGATATTCGCCTTTCAGTCGTTTCCCATGGTTCGGGCCTACTCCGTGGACACTGGCGATTTGGTCTGGTCAGCCAATGTTGACGCCTACATCCAGCAGCGTATCGAGACTACGTCCACAGACATGAAGACCTACCATGGCTTGCCACATGACTTCCTCACCACCGCGCTGACAATGTCATCGGGCCATGTGGTGCTGCAGTACCGGCGCTATGGCGACCAGTTGAACCTTCAGGCGGTGCGCACCTACCTTTTGGATCCTGAGACGGGTCAGGGGTCGCTGATCGCCGACGATCTGCCGGAGATCGAATCATTCCATTCAGACGGATATGTCGCTTCGTTCGAGGCACGTTACCCGCGCATCGAGCTGAGGGCTTTCCGTCAGACTAACGGCCGGTAGTAAACCTACGGGCCTCTAGTCGCAGAAACGGATCCTGCAAGACGGCAATATAGCCGTTCTCATGGAAAGCCTTGATGATCGGCAACGTGTCGCCTATGAACGCACCGAGACCGCTAACGGGATTGATCAAATAGGACCGGATGGATCGGACGTCCACTCCCCTGATGGCCCTTGCGTATTGCACCAGTACATGTTGAGATGGAGTCGCCAAGGCGGCGACCAGCGCGTCGCCATGCCCCCAGTGGTATTCTACGCTACCTTGTGGATGCTCGATCACGTCCATTTGAATGTAATCCGCTGGGCGAGACACCCACTGCATGGCTCCCGTTTCAGCAGAAAACGCCTCAATCGTGGGAAGCATTTCATGCGCGAAGACGATCTGGTTGGACACGTCAAGGCAGGCAAGCCTGCCGAGTGACATGTCGTCCGCGGCGAACCAGTTACCAAGGTATCGCCGCCCAAAACCCCTGAAATCGCCATCGGATACACTGATCGCCTCGTAGAATAGCGCCGGACTCCTGTCATCACTCCTGTCATGCGCACCATGCACAAACACGCGCCCGTCGTACATCTCGCACACGGATTCTACCGTCATCGGCAAGACGGCTGCATGGGTCAGGCTCCACTCTCCGCCATCGTACGCAAAGTACTTCACTCGCCGTGCGTCCAGGTAGACAGCGATACTTCCGTCCCGCTGCAGACCAAACCCCCAGCTGGTGCGCAATCCTGCAGGCCCGTCCCCGAGGTCACCGAACTGGTCCACGAGAGTGCCCGACTCATCAAATATCCGGACAATGCCTCGTTGATCGTCCAGAACCACGACACGACCCAGTGTGTCGATGCCGACCGCGAGTATCTCGCCAAAGAGGTCATGGCCAGTCGCATCGGACCCGATCGACCAATCGATTCGCGTAGCATGAATGCGATCACGAACGCGCTTCCAACTCGACAGCTCCGCTTCCCCCATCTCACTCCACGTGTCACGTGTGAGTCGCAAGGCGTCGGTCGGTGGAGCGTTCTCGGGGGTAGGGTGACGGACTACGTCGAGCCTCTCGCACGACGAGGCCATGAGCATCAACATACAATAGACGGCAACGCTCCAGGAGGAACGTGGACGATTCCTCAAAAGCAGAAACTGCTCGTACAGGAAGCTGGCCCAGTTCTGTCGCAGTTCTTGATTGTTCCCACCATGAGGCACCTCCCAAGGGTGAAATACGCCGGGCCACGTCGCGCGTGACTCTCCAGCTAATAGATAGTCGTCACGACCCGACCGAAGGGTTCCATGTCGCATTCCGGCCGGGTGTACGTCTTCACACGCCCATGTGTCACATCTTTGCCGTTGACACCGCGTCCTCCTGCGGAACCCGCACGTAGCCGGAAAACAGCTCAAGGCCGACTAGCTCCTGCTTCAGCCGCCGCAGACTCCGGTGGAGAGAGGACTTGACCGTGCCTTCGGCGATTCCCAAGGCATTGGCTGTTTCACTTACCGTCCTCCCGCGGACCACGCGCTGCATCACTATTTCTCGAGCCCGTTCCGGCAGTGACTCGATAGCCTTCCACAGCTGGCGCGTCCGTTGAGCATCGGCAAGCGTAGGAGGAAACCCTTCGGCCGGTTCCTTCACTGAAAGCGCAGAGAGGATGCCGCCCCTGCGAGCATGCTTGCGGATCATTTGCGCACCTACGCGGATGACAATTCCTACTAGCCAGGCACCTGCCGAGCCTTTCTTGTCAAGTCCGCCGATGTTGCGGATGGCTATCAGTACTGCTTCCTGCACGATGTCCTCGGCTCCCGCGCTCGGACTCGCGTAGCGCGACGCCAGGGCAAACAGTCGTTCGTACTCCGCCTCGGCAACCGCCGCAAGATCTTCCGCGGTGGCAACTTGTGACTCGCTACCCACTGCGCCGAGTCTGGCACGGTTTGGACGACAGCGTCATTGCCAAGGATGCGGTGACCCGCACGCGGTCAGGGAAGTGAGCCATCCTCCAGGCGGCAAGTGGCGACTTTCGCCACTCCATATACTTGACAGTTCTCACAGCCGAAATGTGCAATCCGTTGCGACCGGCTCCAGATCGCAGCATATCAGGTCGTCCCCCGGCTGAGCGCTCGAGCCACCTCGGGAAGGCCGTTGCCATGACCATCGGTCACGACCCGGCCCTCCTGGTCCAACGCGATTACCCAGGGCGTCCGTCTAGTGAGGTCGCTGGCGCCAGGCGGGCCTGCCTCCACTGACACCACCTCAATGGGCCAATGGTGCTCGTTCGCGAAATCAATCGCGTCGGCCAGGGCCCCCGCCGAAATCGCCAGAATGCGATATCCTTCAGACTCTCTCCCAGCAAGCCAGGACGACCATGCTGGCGCGACCCGATGCGTGTGGGCGCAGTCGGGATCGAAAATGAGCAGCAGGGTGGCCCGGCCCGCCCCCAGCTTGGCTACGGTGCCGTCGCCATGCCTTGCGGTTACGGACGACAGATCGTACCCGACCGGAATCAGTTGAACTTGCGAGTCGGCATCGAGCGTCGGGGCGCCGAGGACCACCGCCTGAGCAATCGCCGATACGGCCAACACCGTTACGACCGCGCTGTTCCGCCAAGCTCGCCCACACGCGAACCATCGGCCCACGAGTCACGAACTCCGATCTCGTTCCAGGTCATGTTGATTCACGTCCACACCTCAAGGGCGACCGCGAGGCGTCCCCGGATCAGTTGCCGGATCTCGTCCCTGAGTGCGCGAACTCGTCGGGCGGGTGTGAGCGTGACCAGGATGAGTAGATCCAGCATCTCGTTGAGTACTTCGACGCGCCGTCCACACCTCAAGGGCGACCGCGAGGCGTTCCCCGGATCAGTTGCCGGATCTCGTCGGTCTGAGTGCGCGAAGCTCGAGGTTGGGGCAAAAAGTGTGTAAACGTCGGCGGGCGTGACCCCGTTCGGTGACGTTTGGTAGTCTGTTCAGGATAGTCTTTCTTCTTCGTTGTGGAGCCGGTGTCCGCTATCGAGCGACAATCAAGGTGAGCGAGAGGTTGCGACATGCGTGGGAGCGATGAGATTTAGATCCAGCATCTCGCTGAAGCGATACGCCAGTACTTCGACGCGCCGCAGTCTTTGCGTCAGTTGGTCATCTCGCACAGATTCGTCGGAACCGCTTCGCGGCCAGCGGTGCGCAGCCGCACCGCCGCGAACTTTCGACCACGTTCGTCGTGCGCGGCCGGGGAAGTCGAAGAACGCGGTCATCCGGTCCCAGCTCCAAATGATCCAGGTCGAATCCCGGGTCGACTTACCGAGGCCATCTTGTGGTTCCATTCCCCGGCCTCCGGCCACACCTGCCGGGCCGCCGCCCAGATTCGGCCACCAGCAGCTTCGGACGCCAGCCCCCGGGCCTTGAGGCCCCGCAGCACCGCGGCCCACGACTCGGCCGACTCGCGGAAGCCCGGCGCCACGGCGAGGACTTCCTTGGTGCCGTCGGCCATGGCTCCGATCACGACCAGCAGGGCCGCCTTGTCCAGGCCCGTTCACATAGATCCCGTCGGCCCAGGCGTAGACCAGCTCCCGGCCCGCGAGCGAGCGGCGCTCCCACGCGGCGTGCTCCGCGACCCACCGCTCCCGCAGGCGGCGCACCGTGGACTTCGACAGCGGCGCCCCGTCGCCCAGCAGACCCCGCAGGGCCAACTCGAAGTCCCCCTCGGCCAGGCCGCAGGTACAGCTGCACCACCAGCTCGGCCCCGGTTCGGACGGGAGGCTCACTGCGGACGTCGGGGACCGTTCCGCACAGTATCGAGAGTTCGGTCAGCGACCCTCCCCCCACCATCTGCTCCAGCGTCTCCCACAGATCAGACTTCCACCTGCTTCCCTGCGTAGCTTCCTTCATGAGACGGCGTTCCTTTCCCGGGGTCTCCTCTCGTGTGAACTGTCAATTAATAGACCAGTCAGTTTCCCCTCCACCACACGGGGACCCGTCAGTCCCCAAATGGGAGAACGAAAGTTGCGAAAGACCAAGGTGGTTCTTATCCTGCTCAACCTCGTCCTGGCAGCGGCTCTGACGACGCGGGCGAGCGCAGCACGATCGACCCGGGGATGGGCTTCCTGCTGCCGGGGCGACGGCCCTGAAGCGTACTGCTGTCGCAATTGCTGCTGGTGGCCCCCGTCTTGCGACATCAACAGCGACTGCGGTGACGCAGAATAGAGACCCGCAGCTCTTCGGAGGAACTCGACGGGAGCAATGCCAAAAACTCTGACCGGATCCCGGGCTTGGATGGGTGCCATAGGGAGGGCAGTGCTCCCATGGTATCTGCTCTTCGTCGTCGGCATGCTCCTGTTGGATTTCGGATGGCCTCCGCATGCTTGGTCCGGTTTCTTCACGCGGTTGCTCTGGCGTGTCACCGAGGACACAGCTCTCGTGCTTCCGTTCCTTCTTTTCGGGGCTGGCGTGGCCTTGGGGAGCGTCCGGTGGCACACCCGTCGCCTCATGCAAGTCGCTCTCGGCATCGGTATCTCGGTCAGCGCGGTTGCCTACGGTCTGGGCGCGTGGGCCGCGCCGGTAGTCCACGATCAGGTACTGGCCAGCCGGGAAGCCGAAACGGTCGATATCCGTCGGTTCGGGCCGCGAACACCGGTCGGCGTCCTTGAAAACCTTCGCTATGCGGAGGGGAATCCTCCCATGGAATACTCCCTGAACGTAAGTGCTCCGCACCTATCCCCCCCGAACGTGCTCCGTTGGGAGCTACATGGCCCCCCAGCCATGGCGGTGTTCGGCGTCATCAACGTGCTCCTGGGTGTGCTGGCCGCAAGACTGACCGTCGATCTCAACCGTCGGGCACAACGGAACTCTCGCCTGGCAATCGGTGTGATCGGTGGAATCGCCTTCTTCGGATGTCTCGTCGTCGCATCTCCCTTCGAACCGTTCCTGCGCGATGGAACCATGCGATCAGGCATTGTCGGCGCCTGGGGGCCGCTCGTCTTCCCGTTGGCCGAGGCGTTCGTCCTCCTGCACCTGGTTCGCCGGCGGGAGCACCGCCGACCCAAACCACGATCGCCCACGTACCTCCGGAGATGACCGATGTGAGTCTGGCAACGGAGGAGTCGGCAGATTCCCATGGGTGATTCGACTCCGCCCAACTTCGACAGTTTCCGGGAACTGTTGCAGCGCTTTGGTCCCCTCATCGAGAGTGTCGCCGCGCAATATGCCATTGATGGCGATGACCAGGACGATCTATACCAGGAGATCTGCATCCACGTCCTGAAGCGAATACACCAGTACGGAGGCCGCGGCGCGCTGGGCGGATGGATCCAAAGGCTGGCGCATCGTTTCGCCAGGAATTGGCTTAGGGCACGCAAAGTCCGCCAGTCGCTACTGGAGCGATACGCTGCGGAGACGCTACCGATCGACCTCGCTGAATCTTTGACCGACAACCCATCGAAACTCTTGGACTACAAGGAGTTCCTGGGAGGCTTGGGGCGCGCCTTCGCCCGCCTTCCGGAACGACAAGCGGATGTGATGATCTTGATCCACCTTAGCGAGTACAGTATTACCGAGGTGGCGGAGATCCTGAAGTTGAAGGCGGCAACGGTACGTTCCCATCATCGGCACGCCCAACAAAGTCTTCGGAGGACACTGGAACATGGAGAAGATGACTTGCCCTGACCCGACGGCCCTTGACCGCACGGACAGACCGGATGCCGACCCGGCGGTGGTCGAGCACCTGAAGACGTGCCCTTCGTGCTGGCTTGACTGGCAGATTCAGCATGGCTTGCGCCACGTGCTGGACCCCCGGATAGAGGTCCGGGCCGACCTGAACGAACGGGTGATTGCCAGGGTCGCCCTGAGAGCAGCGCAGCTGGAGAAGACTCTACGGTGGAGGGATCTCACGATGTCCGCCGCGCTGGTCACCGCGGCAACGATCGTCTTTTTTCTGGCAGCGACCGATACCGCCGGTCCGGTACCGTCCGTCTCGACGATGCTCTACGCAATCGGGGGAGGCATCGCGGCCGCGCTGTATGTGAAACGAGAGGACCGAAACGAGCGCGCGGCGGCAGTCGCGGCCGCAGGGTCTCTCGGATCACCCGCCTGATCGGGCGCGCAGGTGGCCGATGCTTCGCCCCTGTCATACGTTGCGAAGATGCAGATCAACCGCTACGCGATCGTCACGACCCTGCTCACGCTGCTGGGCCTCGTGGGCCTGTTCTCCCTGCGTTTCGTCGGCTTCTACAGCCACCAGGCGCTGGCGGTCGTGTTGTTGCTCGGGTGCGGTTGGGCGGTCGTGAGCCGCGCTTGGCTGGCGTGGAAGGGGCGTCTGTATCCGCGGCCGTTTCGCGGATTCCGTGGGCGCGACAGTCGGCCTCAACTGCTCGAGGCGGTGGGGCGTGCGAGCTTCTGGGTGGCGGCCTCGGCCGCGTGCCTGGCGGTGTTTCCGCGGTCGGCGGAGATGACGCCCCTGATCCTCACGCTGGCCGGGATCTGCGCAGTCCGAATAGCGGCCTCGTTCCTCACCTCGCAACGGACCAACACCGGTCCCACCCTCGTCATGGTGGCAGCAGCGTTTGTGCTGGCATTCGATCTCGGTCGCGCCTTCATCGGAGGCCCCGCCGCCGCCGAGCAGATCGCCCCGCCGTTCGAGGGGGAGTGGCTCGTGCTGCAGGGAGGTCGCAGTCCGCTTCAGAACCACCATCTCGCCGCTTACAATCAGCGGTTCGCGCTCGATCTCGTCCGGCTGGGCAACGGGCACATCTTCACCGACACCGACGACACCGGCAACGCGGGTGTCCATAGCTGGGAACAGCCGCTCCTGTCGCCCGCGGACGGCAAGATAGTAGTCGCGCGCGACGAGATGGAGGATGCCGACGGCGCCAACTTCGTGACCGATGCCGCGGACGCCGCGGGGAACGTCATCGTCATCGAGCTCGACTCCGGTCTGTTCGTCGTCCTGGCGCACCTCCGGCACGGGACGTTCCGGGTCAGCGAAGGCGACCGGGTTCGGAAGGGCGATCCGCTGGCCCTGGTCGGAAACTCAGGGAACACGACCATGCCGCACCTTCATCTCCAGGTGCAGACCCACGTCGACCTCTGGAATCCCGACAACCGCTCGGTACCTTTTGCATTCGAGCCCGCCGGCCACGTCCCGGCCCGTAATGATCGCGTCGGCGACCGGCCTTAGAAGTCCCTTCAGGAGGCATTCCTCGTGAATCAGCAGGTATTGAGCACCCGACGCCTCCTTCTCCCCCTCCTGGCCCTGGTCGCGCTCTCCGCCTGTGACTCGGACATCAATCTGGAGGCAGGCGAGACGCTCCACCCCACACCCGAAAACGCGCCCCCGGCGGACGCGGCACTCATCACCACCGACAACGAGCCCACGGGACTGTCGGCGGATGCGCTCGATCAGTGGCGCTCGGCTCGCGACATGCTTCTCGGCGCCCGCGTCACCTTGGCACTTGGAACCGATGCAGCCGAGGGACCGGAACTCTTCGGCAGGATCGACGACGTGGCCTTCGACCGCGATGGCAACGTTCTGGTCCTGGATGCCGTCAACTACGAGGTCCGCACCTTCGGCCCCGAAGGACGCCACCTCCGGAGTCTTGGACGCCATGGCGAAGGTCCCATGGAGTTTCCCAGCAACTTGCACAGCCTCGAGGTGCTCGAGGACGGCAGACTCCTTGTGGGGATGCGCATGGGGATGAAGGTCTTCGCTCCCGTTTCGGGCGGGTACGAGTACCTGGATCTGATATCGGTACCGGCGCGGCACATGTGTGTCACCGCCGCCGAACGGGTGTTCGTCACCGTCCACCACACGCGCAGAAACGAGAGGGTGCTTCACGAGGTGGACCTGGCGGACGACAGTGTCACACAGAGCTTCGGGCACGGGTACCTCGATGAAGAGTGGCTCTTCCGAAACCAGCTCTCGGACGGGACGATTGCGTGTGCGGACGATCCCCTGCGGATCCTCTTCGCGACGAGTGAACATCCGATCCTCCGGGCGCACCGACCCGGCGAAGACGATCCGGTCTGGACCGCGGCGCTGCAGGACTACGCGCAGCCGCTATGGGCGGGGAGCAGCGGGGGCCGAGCTTCGATCAGGATGGTAAGCGGCAACGCCGAGTTCACCGACAAGCCACACGTGCTTGCGGGGCGCCATATCGTCTGGCAGACCTACTACCGGCGCCTGTTCTCCGAGCGCGTTCGCACGTATCTCATCGACGGTGCGACGGGGCAAGGGGCGCTCATCTCGGAGGACTTCCCGCGCATCATGAGGATGACTCCCGAACACTTCGTTGCAGGCTGGAACGATCCGTACCCCCGGATCGAGGTGCGTGAGTTGGTGGGTAGCTGAGCTTCGGGCGGCGGCGGTCTCACCTGCGGGCCGGCTCGAAGCCGCCCGGCTTCTGGCGGGGGAGTAGGGTTAGACTGGAATGACACCTACACCATCGTCGCGACCCTCCCGGTCCTTCTCACGGCCTGCGGCGAGGTGCTGCGAACCGTTACGAACTGAGGTGGTTGATGATGAGATGGTTGCGGATCCAGCACGCCCTTGGCCCCGGCGATGCACAAGCGCAGGCCCTTTGGGGAGGAGTGCGTCTCGGAGCGCTGGCACGTGGGTGGGTCAGGCTCGTCGCTCTCGGGTGTACCCTTCCGGTGCTCGCAGCGTCGTGCGGGGGAGCGGAGATCGAGTATCCGATCGTTGTTCTGGATCGTGTTGCCGAGTCGGGGGTTCCGCTCAGCCGGAATACGTCGATTGCGCTCGCCGACCAAAACACCGCCTGCGTCATCGTCTCCTATGAGGTGCAGGCCCACTGCGTAGAGCGTGCAGGCATCGTCGTCGGCCGGTTCGGGCGTGAAGGAGACGGGCCGGGCGAGTTTCAGTCCATGATTGAGCTCGTCCGGGGACCCGGCGGGGTCGTGGGGCTGCGCGATTCGCGCTTGGCCCGCCTGACGGTCTTTCGGCCGGGAGATGGCGACCCGCTCGCCATTTTCGCGATTCCACCCGGCCTCTTTCGGCCATTGGGCCCGTTCGGCGACATGATCGCCGGGACCTACACTCCGATCTCGGGTCGGGACCTTAGCGAAGCGATTCGCTTCAACCCGAGGTCGCTCTCCGAGGCGTTGGTGCTTGGTGTCGTTGATGTCTCCTCTGGCGCCATCGTCAGCGAGCAGCCGATGCACCACCCGAGTGCCTTCGGGACGGAAACCGAGTGCGATGTAGGGTTTTCCCAGGGCGCCCGCGGACCCGATGGCGAAACGGCATTCGGGACCTGCCAGAGCGAATTGGTGTTTCGCGACGCCAGTGGGACGATGACCGTCATCCACGCGCCCACGTACGTGGATGAGGCGCCGAACCGGCGCGATATCCAAGCCTACAGGGATGGGCTGCGAGGGTTCGGAGGTCTCGAACCATCGGAAGTGGCGTTGGCGGTGTTCGCCGAGACACCGAAGAAGTACCTCATTCTGGGTCGGTCTTTAGTCTACGACGCCCGCGGCTGGCTGTGGGCGGCTACCCAGCGGGATCGGGATCGCTTGTCTTATCTGGATGTGTACGAAGGGACCGAGCTGCTGGGTACTGTGCGCGTCAGAGATCGGGTTGTCGGATTCGATGTCACGGGTTCCGTCCTGGTCACGCTGGTGGACCGGCCCGCACCCGCCGACGCAGTCGCTGATCGGGGAATCGACTGGTACGATCTCGGCCGGGCCTTCGATTCGTGGGGCCCGGGTCGCTGAGATTTCGGCCTGACGCAAGGTCGCGAAGTTGCCCGCTGGAGGGAGAGCATGGTGGCAACCCTGACGTTACGTGAGGGTGTCACAAGTACGGGCCGAGGGCTGACCTGCTCAGCCGGCACACGCCATTATGACCGGAAGGGTGACCCTGTGATGACGCATGCAACCCGATCAATGGTTCAACACCGCCCGGGAGATGTCATGAGGCGCTCGACGGCGGTCGTCGCACGGTCGTTATCCGCGTTGGTCCTGGTAGCGGGCGCCGTCCCGCTTGCCGCCCAGGAGGTGATCGAGTTGCCCGGGGAGGACCGCTTTCTCGATGCGGACTTCGAGGAGGTGTACCGTGTGGGGGCGTTGACGGGTGAAGATTGGGAGACCTTCGGCAATGTGTACGGTGTAGCGTTCGACCGGTCCGGCAACTTGTACGTGGTCGACAGCGGGGCCGCAAGGATCGTGGTGGTGAACACGGAGGGAGGATTCGTCCGGCAACTCGGGGGAGCCGGCGAGGGACCCGGAGAATTCAGTCAACACAACACCTCTTTGATCCAGATCGCGGTGTTGTCTGACGGGCGGACCGTGGCATTCGACCAACGGTTCAGCGTGTTCGGCCCGGACGGCGAGTTCGAGCGTACGGTACGCGTGGGGGGCGACGGCGCGCTCATCTTCATGCCGCGTCTGGATGTGGATCGGCGGGGAAGGGGTGTCCTTGCGACCGGAGCCCTCCGAGTGATCGAGTTTGCAATGCTGCGCAGCCGGGCCGATGGCACCCCCGCCGAACCGGAGTTTCGCCATATCGTCCGCCTGGATCTGGACGGCGACGAGGCCACCCCGGACACGGTTGTGTACGCCTGGAAGCCGCCTGGAGACGCGGCTGGCTTCATACCTCCGCTGGTTGCCGGCACACTTCCGGACGGTGGCGTGGCCTACACCGATTCGACCGCCTATGCGATCAAGGTGACCAGCGCCGATGGGACGCTTGAGCGGATCCTCACAAGGCCGTTTCAGCCCGAACCTGTAACGGACCGCATCCGGGAAGAGGAGAGGGAGCGCCGCTTGAAAGGACTGGAGGGCGACCCGCTGGGAGCGGACAGGTCGGGAGGAGTGAGAGGCGCCATGATGAGCACGATGACCGATATGAGGCGCCGGAACGCCGAGTCGATGGAGTTCCACCCCGTGATACCGGTCGTGCGCAGCCTCCGCACGAGTTGGGAGGGGAACATCTGGGTCCAGCGCCGCGGCGAAGAGCCGGTCAGCGACGGCCCCATCGACGTGCTCACCCCGGACGGGCGTTACCTGGGCACCTTCGCGGCGGATGCAACGGCGATGCCGAGCGCTTTCGGCCCGGACGGTCTGGTCGCGTTCGTCGAGAGGGACGAGCTGGATGTGCAGACGGTGGTGGTGTATGAGTTGTCCGCACCACCCGGATGACGGAAATTACCGGGCAGGAGGTAGCAACCCTATCCGGATAGGCAATGTCCACAAGACAAGGGACAACCCCCACAGTTTCCGGTCCCACCAGGAGGCCACTCCGATGAAGCTCTGGATTCAAGCCGCCACCATGTCAGCCCTCGCCCTGGCTGCCGCACACCATTCCGCTCGCGCCCAGTCGGCCCAGCCGAGACCGGCCACCGAGGTGCGCCTTTCGGCCGAACCCGTCCTCTCCATCGGGAGGCTCGACGGGCCGGACGAGTACCTCTTCGCCGGGATCAACGCCGGCGCCCGGCTGGCCGACGGCAGCGTGGTCGTGTCCGATCGGCAGCAGTACCGGGTCCAGAGGTTCAGCGCCGAGGGGGAGCACCTGTGGAGCCGCGGGCGCGAGGGCGAGGGCCCGGGCGAGTTCGAGTATGTCCGGATCGCGGAGGGGTGCGCGAGCGAGGAATCGATCGTCGTGTACGACATCTGGACCGACCGGGTCTACGTGTTCGACGGGGAAGGGAATCTCGTGAACGAGTACCGCTTCCTGTACAACGGGCTGCCGCTGCGCGATTTCGGGTGTGCCCCCAGCGGTCGCCTGGCCTTCATGGGGTCCAGTGTGCGGATGGGCGAGGAGGGCGTCGAGCCCGGGGAACTCTACCGGGAACTCGTCTCGCTGGGCTCCGCGGAATTGGGCGACACGGCCACGACGACGCTGCGTGAGAGGATCCCGCACTCGGAACAAAGGCTTCTCGGCCCAGGCGACGCGATGCCTGGAAGCACCTGGCCACACGACGTGGTGTTTGCCGCGACCGACGACGGAGTGTGGCTCGGAACCAGCGAGGACTACGAGGTCGAGTTGATCGACTGGACGGGAGCGACGATTCGGCGCATCCGCTGGGAGGGGCCGGATCTGGCCGTGACCCGGCAGGATGTCGACCGATACCGGGACGCCCTCGAGGAACGCTACCGCGACGACGACGATCCCAACTGGCGTGCGCGCTTCGAGAGCACCTGGGATTGGGAAAGCGAGATCGTGCCCGACGTGTTCCCCGCGTACCAAAGGCTTCTGGTGGGGGACGACGGCGTGCTGTGGGTGCAGGACTACATCCGGCCCGGGGAGCGGAGCGAGTGGTTCGCCTTCGACCCGGACGGCCGATGGGTCCGCTCCCTGGTGCTGCCCCCTCGCACCCGCCTGCTGGACATCGGCCCCGACTGGGTGCTCGTGCGAACAGTTGATGAACTGGACGTTCAGCGGGTTCAGGTGCGGGGGTTGGTGGAGGGTGCCGACCGAAACAGTTTGTCCGCCATTTCGGGGGCAAAGTGGCGGACAATCTCAAAGGCGGTCGACGGGCGCGGTTGCGATCGTCACGGTTGACGCTTCTCCTCCGTGATCTGGATCAAGTTGCCGCACGAATCGTCGAAAACTGCGGTAATGACACTCCCGAGATCTGTTGGCGGCTGCACGAATCGCACACCTCTTGCCACGAGACGCTCGTGCTCGGCTCCGACATCGTCGACCGCGAAGGAGGTGCTGGGGATCCCGTCCTCCACCATCGCCCTCCTGAACGGACCGACTGCGGGGTGTTCATCGGGCTCCAGCAGCAACTCCGTCCCCTCTGGAGCTTCCTCGGATACGACGGTGATCCAGGCGTGATCTCCCAGAGGGATGTTGTGCTTTACACGGAAACCCAGGGTTTCTGTGTAGAAACGAAGTGCCTTCTGTTGGTCGTCTACGAAGACACTGGTTAGGTGAATTCTCATTTCTGGATGCCCTCCTCTGTTTGGTTTGAAATGCTCTTTTCTGTCGAGATCGGCCACCGCTCCCCGATAGCCTTCAGCGGGGCGCCCACGAACCAGTGGAGCTTCGACCTCCCCTCGCGCCTCGTGCGAATCAGCCCGGCGGCTTCCAAGACGTCCAAGTGTTGCGAGATCGCCTGCCGCGAGGAGTTGATGCCATGCTTCATAGTCAGACGTGAGCAGAGTTCGAAGAGCGATTGACCTGACCGATCGACGAGCTCATCCAGGATGGCTCGCCTGGTTCGGTCAGCGATCGCGCGGTAAATGTCCACATGTTAATCTAAGGCAAGGGGGATAGGGGGGCCTGCGGTAACATCGCGGTGTGCAACCATGCGGCCACCACCGGTGTCCCAAGCCGTGAGAAGTCGAGACGCAACCCCAGGCGTAGAACTCCGGTTCGCAAGGAGAATTCAGTGAGTACGAGTGCCGAGCAACTCAAACGCACGATTCGTTGGCTTCAGGTCTATGCCGCACTGATGACCGTCGCACTTGCCGTGCTGTTCGTCAGGAGCGGGACGCCTGCGGACGGTGTACTCAGAGCACGCGGGCTGATCATCGAAGACGAGGCCGGGCGCGAGAGAATCCTAATCGGCGCCCCGGTCCCCGAGGCCGCCAACCGTGTTCGTACCGATGAAGCCCGAGTGCAGGAGGTCTGGGCATCCCGGTACCCGGACGCCGACGGCTACATGGGCTACTACCAAGGCTATAGCCACGAAACCAACGGGCTGCTGATCCTCAGCGAGGACTGGTTTGATCGCCTCGTCCTCGGGGATCCGGTGCCCGATCCGAACATCGGCAGGCGCAGCGCGCCCGCCGGTCACGAGTGGACCGGCCTTGCGGAGGCGTTTCAGGGGCTACTGGTCAGGCGAGACGGCGAGATCGTCCACCAGGTGAATGCCGCAAGGCACAGGTGAAGCCACCAGCTTGAGCGTGCGTAGGGCCCGCTTGCGATCGGCCGACGAACACTGCCTCCGACCGAGACAGTTTGTCCGCCATTTCGGGGGCAAAGTGGCGGACAATGGGACGTTTCACCTGAAACGTGCGAGGCCCTATGGTCCCGGCAAGATCTCGTACTTGGCGATTCGCCACGGTGGAATGTCCGGATTCAGCAACACATAGAGATACCTGCCTCCGCCCAGCACCTTCGAACCATCCGGCAACGGCACGTTCTCGAACAGCTTCTCGCCCATATGGCGATCGTAGCCCTCCACCGACACGTCGAGTTCCTTGAAGGGATACCAGGACCTTGACTCGTCCAGCTTGCCCACCGTGAACACCAGATAGTCGCCGTCCACGATGTCCAGGCT